>NZ_JAHDTI010000044.1 GCF_018531495.1 Nonomuraea sediminis | reverse complement strand
CTTAACGCAGCCTCCCACGTCCTTCATCGGCTCCTGATGCCAAGGCATCCACCGTGTGCCCTAAAAAACTTGGCCACAAAGATGCTCGCGTCCACTATGCAAATCTCAAACAACAAACAGGCCCACCGCCCGCACCACCCCACAAAAGAGGCAGCTTGGCACGGCCCTGCATTGAGGTCTCACAGACCACGAGCCCACCCCCGCAAGAGAGGCGAGCTCGCTGGTGTCCATTTCCTCAGGACCCAACAGTGTGTTTCAGACCCGGCCCAAGCCCCCACGACCCCGTTCCCACTCCCTCACAAGGAGGGCGGTACTTGCGGCCCGGCAACCCGGTCCAGCTGACTAGCCAGTGCTCCACTAATGAGCGTGCCGTGCGTGAGACATTCGCTCACGGTCACAGCGTGGATCAGGCCGAGACCTGATCGGGTGCTCCTTAGAAAGGAGGTGATCCAGCCGCACCTTCCGGTACGGCTACCTTGTTACGACTTCGTCCCAATCGCCAGCCCCACCTTCGACCGCTCCCCCCAGCAAGCTGGTTGGGCCA
>NZ_JAHDTI010000043.1 GCF_018531495.1 Nonomuraea sediminis | reverse complement strand
CGCAACCCCGCGAACCTGCGCGGTCACAGCACTATCCCGGGGTGGTCATGTCTACGCTGGCGGCGTGACATTGGTGTGGGTGACGGGCAATTCAGGGACTGGTAAGTCCACGGTCTGCGGGGTGTTGCGAGCGCGTGGTTACGTTGCGCTCGACGCCGACGAGGACGGCTTCAGTCGCTGGATCGACCGAGCCAAGGGCGAGGTTGTGGTGGATCCTCCGTATCCGGTTCCTGGGGGCTGGCTCGACCGATACGGGTGGGCGATCGTCCGTGAGCGCGTTGAGACCCTCGCCGAGGAGTCTCGTTTCCGAATCGCGTTCTTGTGTGGGTCGGCGGAGAACGAGGCAGACGTCCGCGATCTTTTCGACCTCGTCGTGTGCCTGGTGATCGACGAGGACACCCTCCGCCACCGGCTCGCGACCCGCACTACGAACACATTCGGTCAACATCCCGAAGAGCTCGCAGCGGCCCTGAAGTGGAATCCTCGGATGCGAGCGATCTACGAAAGCCGTGGCGCGACGATCATCGATGCATCCCAGCCGGTGACTGAGGTGGTGGTCAGCGTGATCGACGCAGTTCAGGGGCTGACAGGGGCCACCCGATAACTCGGATCACGCCTGCGCGCCGCGTGGTCGCTCAGCGGCAGTCCAACCACCACGACCCCCGAACCGGTGAACCTGTGTGGCCAGAGCACTAGG
>NZ_JAHDTI010000003.1 GCF_018531495.1 Nonomuraea sediminis | reverse complement strand
TGGAAGCGCGGTAACGTGTGGAGCTGACCGGTACTAATAGGCCGAGGACTTGACCACAAAGCAACGCTTGGTTTCTGCAGCGTTCTGTACTCTTCGCCGGGTCCGGAGCAGCGCGAAACCAAGGTCTTTGCTCGCGTCCACTACGCAATTCTGAGACAGCAAGCAATGGCTGTTTCGAGGGGTTGCGGTGGTTATGGCGGGAAGGAAACACCCGGTTACATTCCGAACCCGGAAGTTAAGCTTCTCTGCGCCGATGGTACTGCACTCGGGAGGGTGTGGGAGAGTAGGTCGCCGCCGCACAAATTTTCATATCGGAGAGGCCCGCCCTGGGTATGGGGTGGGCCTCTCCGCGTTTCCGGGAGTTGTCTTAGGTACCCGGGGGCCGGCCCTGTCTACGCGTGTTTCGAGGGGGCCATCCGGGGTGCGGGTGGCCTTTTCCTGTTTTCGGGGCGCCGCTCGTGCTTCGGCAGCTCAGGCGTGGGGTGGGTCGTCTACTATGGGCGGCCCTTCCGCGTTTCTGGGAACGCTCGCGTCGCGGGCTGCATGCTCTCCATGCGGCCGACCGGGGCCAGACCAGGGGGTGGGGTGGGTCGGGCGGCGTTTCCGCGGGGCCGCCCACGGTGTGAGTGACCCCTCGCGCGTTTCGATGAGGGCCGTCCACCGCGCGGGCGGCCCTTTCGTGCTTCCGGGGCACCGCTCGCGTCTCACGACGTACTCACACCGGGCCATCCCAGGTGGTGGCGTCGGCGTGCAGTTCGTTCTGAGGGCTGTCCACCGTGGGCATGCCTCCGCTGCGCTTCGGCAGGGTGCTCCCATCGGGGTCGGCCCAGGTGGTGGGGTGGGTTGGGGAGCGTTCCCCGTGGGGCTGTCCACGTTGTTCCCGTCCGTGCTGGCGCGTTGCTTGGGCGGTGGGCTCTGGGGTGTTTGTGGGGGTGGGGCCACTCCGGGGTGGGGAGTGGCCCACGGGTTACAGGCGTTGCCAGAGGGCGGGGACGTTGGGGGGTTCCCAGCCTGGTTGTGCGGTGTGGGATTGGAGGCAGCGGTAGGTGGCGCCGCCGTACGTGACCTGGTCGCCTGTTTGGTAGCTCTTGCCCGCCTGCCATGTTCCCCCAGGTGGCGGGGTGGGAGTGGTGGGCGGTGTGCCCTGGACGTTGAGGATGAAGTCGAAGGTCCCCTCCTTTCCCGAGCCAACGGTTCTGACGTTCATCAGGAGTGCGGGGTTGAAGATGGTGTCGGTGTTGTTGCGGGGCTCGCCGGGGAAGTAGAGCTGGGTCGTGAGGATGGGCTGGTGCGGGGCCTGCACCTTCACGTGGATGTGGCGGGTCCTGCCCGGGTAGAGGCCGGGCACGATGGTCGTGAGGTTGAAGGCGCCCTGGGCGTTGGTGTACTGGTGGCCGCGGAAGGTGTAGCCGACGTTGTCGTAGTTTCCGTAGGTGTCGGCCTGCCAGAAGTCCATCAGGACGTTCGCGAGGGGCAGGCAGTGCATGCCGAAGACGAAGCCGCTCACGGTCAGGGGTGTGCCGGGGCCGGTCAGGACCGTGCGCTCGGGGGAGTTCGGCTTGAAGTACGGGCCCTCCGTCTGGTCGGGCGTGAGGTCGTCGCCGTCGTCGCACGACGGGGTGGGGGTGACGGTTGCGCGCGCCGGGAACTGGCCGGCCACGAAGGGAAGAGGAGCCGCGACCAGGGCTGCCTTGAGCAGGGTCTTGCGCGAGATATCGGGCATGGATGCAACGTCGCATCCGATCGTCAAATGGAATACCCTCCAAAATTATATACGATCAGCGATATGGTTCGAGGCTCCTCGAGTGCGTTCCGCAGCGCGTGGGTGTGGCCGGGCGGGCACGGTGGAGACCCGGGCGGTTGCGGATTCGGCCGGATGCCCTTCATCCGTCGGCACGCCCTCGTCGCGCCGGCGCTGTTCATCGCGTTCGTCAACGAGTCGTGGGAGCAGCTCGCCTGCGAGGGGGCTGACGAGGCGGGTGACCGTACAGCCTGAGCGCCGGGACAAGGCGGCTGGCCGTACACCTGGTGTCTGACGACGCGGGCGCCTTACAGCCTGGTGTCTGACGACGCGGGCGCCTTACAGCCTGGTGTCTGGCGACGCGGGCGCTTGCGGCCTGGTGTCTGACGAGGCTGGTGACCGTACAGCCTGGTGCTGCGCAAGGCGGGAAGGCGTACAGCGCCAGGCTGTATGGCTCCCAGTCCGGTGATGGACAAGGCGGGGAGCTGTACGGCCTGACGCGGCTGGTGGCCCTACAGGCTGGAGTCGCACTTCGGGGGCGCGTGCGGAGCGCTGAGGGGAGGCTGCAGGGGGGATGGGCGGGCGGTGGGAGGGGGCTGTGGGGAAAGTAGGGTTGAGGGGTGGACTATCGAGCGGTTGAACGCGCGATCATGGAGCGCGGCGTCGAATGGGACTTCGAGCCGACGCTGGACCGGATCGCGGCCCTCATGGACCTGCTCGGCTCGCCCCAGCGGTCCTACCCTGTCGTGCACATCGCCGGCACCAACGGCAAGACGAGCACGGCCCGTCTGGTCGAAGCGCTGCTCCGGGAGCGGAACCTGCGGGTGGGCCGCTTCACCAGCCCGCACCTGGTGTCGATGCGCGAGCGCATCTGCGTCGACGGCGAGCCGCTGAGCGAGGAGCGTTTCGCCCAGGTCTACGAGGAGCTCGCGCCGTACGTCGAGCTGAACGACACGCAGGGCCGCCGCATCCAGTTCTTCGAGCTGCTGACCGCGATGGCGTACGCGGGGTTCGCCGACACCCCGGTCGACGTGGCCGTCATCGAGACCGGCATGGGCGGCACCTGGGACGCCACGAACGTCGCCGACGGCACGGTCGACGTCATCACCCCGATCTCGCTGGATCACACCGATCGGCTCGGGCCCGACATCGCGACCATCGCGGGCGAGAAGGCGGGCATCATCAAGCCGGGCGCGACGGTGATCCTGGCCCAGCAGGACATCGAGGCCGCGGAGGTGCTGATGCGGCGCGTGGCCGATACGGGTGCCGTGGTGGCGCGTGAGGGCATCGAGTTCGGCGTGCTCGCCCGCGAGGTGGCGATGGGCGGGCAACTGCTCACGCTGCGCGGGCTCAAGGGCGTCTACGAGGACGTCTACCTCCCCCTCTACGGCGCACACCAGGCAGGCAACGCCGCGTGCGCGCTGGCCGCCGTCGAGGCGCTGACGGGCGGCGACGACCCGCTCGACATCGAGCTGGTACGGCAGGCCTTCGCGCAGGCCTCCTCCCCGGGACGGCTGGAGATCATCCGCAGGAACCCGACGGTCGTGGTCGACGCCGCGCACAATCCCGGCGGCATGATCGCCACGCTCGACGGCCTGCACGAGGCCTTCGACTTCGCCAAGGTGATCGGCGTGGTCGCCGTCATGAGCGACAAGGACGTCGACGGGCTGCTCGAGCTGCTCGAGCCGGTGCTCGACGAGATCGTGGTCACCCGCAACTCCTCGCCCCGGTCGATGCCGGCCGAGGAACTGGCCGAGCTCGCGCTCGGTTTCTTCGGCGAGGACCGCGTCCACGTCGTCGAGCGGCTCGACGACGCCATCGACAGGGGCATCGGGATGGCGGACGCCGAGGGTGAGTTCAGCGGCACCGGCGTGCTGATCACCGGTTCGGTGGTCACCGCCGGCGACGCCCGCTTCCTGCTGAAGGCGGATGGGTCATGAATTTCCAGGTCACCCCGGGCATGCGGCGCCTGGGCGCCAGCGTGCTCGGGCTGGAGGCCATCGTCATGGGCCTCATCACCCCCGTGGCGATCAGTGTCAACGGCGTGAAGCCCGCGCTGGCCGTCACCGTCGGCATCGGGCTGCTCGTGCTGTGTCTCGTCGCCGCCGGCCTGCTCAAGCGGCCGATCGGCTACGTGCTCGGCACCGTGGTGCAGGTGCTGGCGATCTGCTCGGGATTCCTGGTGCCGACCATGTTCTTCCTCGGGGTGATCTTCGCGGCGCTGTGGATCACATCGATATTCGTCGCTCGCCGTGTCGAGGGCGTGACTTCCCGCTAAAGTCGGCCTACATGGCCGTCCCCCCAATCGAGCGGTCCGCCCAGGCGGGTCCGACATCAGACGCCAAGCTCCCCTGGCTGCTCGACGCCGTGCTCGGGCTGCTCATCGTGGCCGCCCTGCCGCTGGCCATCGTGGCGATCCCGAACACCGTCTCCGTCGTGGCCGACCTGCTCCCCGGCGACATCGACCGGCTCGGGCTGATGCGCGCCCACGGGCTGGCGCTGCCCGCGATGATGCTGACCGTCCCGCTGGCCGCGGTGGCGCTGCGCCGGATGAAGGTGGCGCACATCCTGGTCGCGGGGCTGGCGCTGCTGGCCGTGGCCGACGCCGCGGGCGGCTACGCGGGCTCGACGTTCCTGGTCGGCGTCCTGCGGGTGCTGCACGGCATCGGCGCCGGCATCCTCGTGCCCGCCACGCTGGTCGCGGCGTGGGAGAGGCCGCCGTGGCTGCGCGCGCTCTGGACGGGGATGCTCGCCCTCAGCCTGGTCTCGGCGCAGGCGCTGGCGCTCTGGCCGCTCGACGGCGTCAGGAGCTGGCGCATCACGCTCCAGCCGTACCCGCTGCTGACCGGCGTCTCGCTGGCGCTGGCCGCCGGATACTTCCTGGTCTGGCTCGTCCGCGGCGAACATGTCACGCCGAGCCCGCGCGCCAAGGAACGCAGCCGCCTGCTGCTGGCCACTATGCCCGCCGCGGTGATCGCGTTCGTGGCCATCAGCACCGCCAACGAGAACTGGAGCCCTACCCTGGTCGTCCTGGTCGCCGTGCTGGCGATCGCGGCCATGCTGGCGCTGGCGTCCATCGGCTCGCCGGAGGGCCGCACCTGGGCCTACGCCATGGTCGCGGTCGGCACGGTCGTGCTGCCCAGCGTCGCCCAGATCACCTACGTCGAGATGGGCGGTCTCGGCGGGCCCGGGCTCAAGGGGCTGTGGCTGCCGTTCTGCATCGCCGGCGCAGCCGCGGTCGCGGCCGCGATCCTGGTACGGCTCTTCGGCGGCGCGCTCACCAGGTGGCTCACGCCGCTCGGGCTGCTCGCCGTGGTCGTCGGCCTGTGCTCGGTGCGGGTGCTCGTGCCCGCGGAGAGCGGGATGATCCTCGTCATCCCGTTCACCCTGCTCGCGGTGGGCTCCGCGGTGGCGATGACCGCCGCCATGCGGCCCGCCGGGCTCGGCACCTCGCTGTTCGGCCTGGCGCTGTGCTTCCCCGGGGTGCTCGCGGGCTACCTGCTGGGCACCGGGATCCAGGTGATGATGCTGCAGGGCGCCAAATCGGCGCAGGAGCTCGTGAACGGCTTCGTCGGGGCTCTCCACCTCTGGGCGCTCATCGGCGGCTTCCTGGTGGTCGCGGTCATCGTCCTGGCCGCACTCCTCGCCCGCCGCACGGCCTCCGCCCTGCCTTACGCCCCTGGTCCTGGTACGGCGGGCCGCTCGGACCCTGGTTCCGCGGGCCTCCCAGACTCTGGTACGGCTGGCCGCTCGGACTCAGGTTCCGCGGGTTTCTCAGGCTCTGGTACGGCGGGCCTCTCCGCCCCAGGCTCGGCGGGTCTCTCAGACTCACGTACGGCGGGCTCCTCGGACTCTGGTTCGGTGGGTCATGCTGACGTGGGAGGTTTCGCGGGTGCGGAGGTTCCCGGGCCGCGGGCTCCGGAGGCCGGCCGTACCGATGATGAGGAACATGACAATGCGGACGTCATGGCGTCGGTCCGCGCCCGCGCGGGGCGTGGCGAGGCGGATGCCTTCACGCGCTCCGGTGCGGAGGGGGCCTCCAGGAGTGCGGGTGCCTTCGACGAGCCGGTGAAGTCCGGAGAGGCAAGCGCGTCGGGTGGTGCGGAGGTCTCGAAGGACGAGCCGCAAGCGGCCGAGGAGCGCCTCCCGGACAAGCCGCAGGAGGATGAGGATCGTCCCACAGGGGAGATCCCGCGGGTCCAGGGCAACGGGTCCGGGCCGGACGTGACGGACCAGGCGGGCACCGCCGAGACCACGGGACCGATCCCGCCCGTCCCACCACCCACCCAGTCACCCGAGGACGGCAGCAATCCGTGACCCCACCCGGCCCCGCGGCTCGCTGTGACGTCGCGTGGCCGGGATGACTCGTCCGAATCCGTGGCTCGGCAGTCCCGTGGCTCACTTCCTGCGCAGGTGACGTGCGCAGGCCGAGGCAGGGGCGCAGGGGGACGGGGACGGGGACGGTAAGCTGAGCGGCATCCACTAGTGACGCGCGGGCACCCCGCTCGCGCGGCGCGTCCCGCGGAGCGTAAGCCAGGCCGCCGGCTCCGCGGCCCCAAAGACCTGTTCAAAGGAGAACCTCTCGTGTCCGAGCGCACCCTTGTCCTGATCAAGCCCGACGGTGTGAAGCGTGGCCTCATCGGCGACGTGATCGCCCGCGTGGAGCGCAAGGGCCTCAAGGTCGTGGCGATGGACCTGCGTACCCTCGACGTCGACACCGCCAAGACGCACTACGCCGAGCACTCCGAGCGGCCGTTCTTCGGCGAGCTCGTCGACTTCATCACCTCCGGGCCTCTGGTCGCGATGGTCCTCGAGGGTCCGCGCGCGGTCGAGGCGTTCCGCGCCCTGGCCGGGCTCACGGACCCGGTCAAGTCCGCCCCCGGCACGATCCGCGGCGACCACGCCCTCGAGATCGGCGAGAACGTCGTCCACGGCTCGGACTCGCCCGAGTCGGCGGCGCGCGAGGTCAAGATCTTCTTCCCGGACCGCTTCTAGTCCCCTCTTCTCCGACGCGCCCGTCCAGCCCACCTACCGGCTGGACGGGCGCGTTCGCTTTCCCTCACGCCCGTACGAGGCGCAGGGGGGCGGCGCGAACCAACCCCCGTACGAGGTGCAGGGGCGGCGCGAACCAACCCCAGCTCCCGCCTAACGCCTGCCGTGTCCAGGTCGTCGTGGGCTCTTTGGGTTGGTCGCCGTCCGCATTGCGCCGGGCACGGCCGCTGAGGTGCTCGCCGACCCGGCGCAAGGGGCGTGCCGCGATTCGACCGCTCGTCTCCGCGCCGCCACGCCCACCGACACCCACCCGCGCCACCCCAGGATTCGCGCTGCCCCGGGATTCGCGCTGCCCCGGGATTCGCGCTGCCCCGGGATTCGCGCTGCCCTGGGCCTCGTGCTGCTCCGGGCCTCGTGCTGCTCCGGGACTCGCGTTGCCTCGGAGCCCGCGTTGCCTCGGGGCTCGTGTTGCCCTGGGACTCGCGCTGCCCTGGGGCTCGCGTTGCCTCGGGACTCGCGCTGCCTGGAATCCGCGCTGCCTGGAATCCGCGCTGCCTGGAACCCGCACGGCCTGGGACTCGCGCTGCCAGGCGTGGCTGGTGGGGGTGGGGTTGACGGCGTGGTGGGGGCGGGGAGTGCGGTGTAGGAGGGGGAACGGGGGGCAAGGGGGCTTTGGGGGGTGTTGCGGGGTGGGAATGGGGCAAAGCGGGGGGAAGCCGTAGGGCTCAAGATTTTTGTGGGGCACCAGGGCTCATTGCGCTCACTGGTGGGTACGTCACGTTACGATTCGAATGCGATCCGTAGTGACACGCGAACGACGTGACGGAAGGCCTCGTTCCCCATGGGCAGCAAGCTCGCCTTTCTCGGCCGCGACATGGCGGTCGACCTCGGCACCGCGAACACGTTGGTATACGTGCGCGGCCGCGGCATCGTGCTCAACGAGCCGTCTGTCGTCGCGATCAACACCGCGACCGGCAAGATCGTGGCGGTTGGCATCGAGGCCAAGCGCATGATCGGCCGCACGCCTGGCAACATCGTGGCCGTCCGCCCGTTGAAGGACGGCGTGATCGCCGACTTCGACGTGACCGAGCGGATGCTGCGGTACTTCATCCAGCGCGTGCACAAACGCCGCCATTTCGCCAAGCCGCGCATCATCATCGCCGTGCCCAGCGGCATCACCAGCGTGGAGCAGCGGGCGGTCAAGGAGGCCGGCTACCAGGCGGGCGCGCGCAAGGTCTACATCGTCGAGGAGCCGATGGCGGCGGCGATCGGCGCCGGGCTGCCGGTGCACGAGCCGACGGGCAACATGGTCGTCGACATCGGCGGCGGCACGACCGAGGTGGCGATCATCTCGATGGGCGGCGTGGTCACCAGCCAGTCGATCAGGGTCGGCGGCGACGAGCTCGACCAGGCGGTCATCACCTTCGCCAAGAAGGAGTTCTCGCTGATGCTGGGCGAGCGCACCGCCGAGGAGATCAAGATGGCGATCGGCTCGGCCTGCCCGTCCGACGACGAGTGCCACGCCGAGATCCGCGGCCGCGACCTGGTCAGCGGGCTGCCCAAGACGATCGTGGTGTCCAGGGAGGAGATCCGCAAGGCGACCGAGGAGCCGGTCAACGCCATCATCGACGCGGTCAAGACGACGCTCGACAAGTGCCCGCCCGAGCTGTCGGGCGACCTGATGGACCGCGGCATCGCGCTGACGGGCGGCGGCGCCCTGCTCAAGGGCATGGACGAGCGGCTCAGGAACGAGACGGGCATGCCCGTCCACCTCGTCGAGAACGCGCTGGACTCGGTGGCGCTCGGCTCTGGCAAGTGCGTGGAGGAGTTCGAGGCGCTGCAGCAGGTGCTGGTCCCGGAGTCCAGGCGCTGATATGACCCATGCTCACCACATCCGGCCGCCCGTCAGAGGTTCGAGCGCGAGCAGGGTGCCGGTGGGTGCGGCTGAGGGACGGCTGGTGGGTGCGGTGGGGGATCTCGGCACCCGGTTGATCGTGGGGATGCGATGAGGGACACGCACCGCGCTCGGATGATCCTTGGGGTGCTGCTGGCGGTGGCGCTGGTGACCCTGACGATCGACCACCGCTCTGGGGAGGGGTCGCCGCTGGGCGTGCTGCGCGCCGGCGGCGCCTGGCTGTTCGGTTCGGCGGAGCGGTTCGGCACCACCTTGACCAACCCGGTCGGCGGCTTCTTCGGGTCCGTCGTCAACGCGCCGAGCGCGCAGCGCGACATCCAGCGCCTCAAGGCCGAGAACGCCAGGCTCCGCTCAGATTTGGCCGCGGGCAGGCTCGACGCGAACAGGTCCGCCCAGCTCAAACGCCTGCTCGGACTGTCGGGGCTGGGCGGCTACAAGATCGTGACCGCGAACGTGGTGGCCAGGCGCGGCATGCCCGGCTTCGAGGAAGCCGTGGAGATCGACGCGGGCACCGAGGACGGGATCAAGCCGGAGATGACCGTGCTCAACGGCGACGGGCTGGTCGGCAGGGTGGTGCAGGCGGAGGCCGACACCGCGACCGTGGTGCTGATCAGCGACCCCGCCTCCTCCGCTGGGGCCAGGCTGGAGAACGGCAACGAGATCGGCGTCGTGCACGGTGTGGCGGAGAACGGCCGGCTGGTGCAGTTCAAGCTGCTCGACTCGACCGCGCCGCTGGAGCGGGGCGGCCGGATCGTCAGCTTCGGCTCCCAGCGCGGCACGCCGTACGTGCCGGGGGTGCCCGTCGGGGTGATCGAGCGGGTGGAGGCCACGCCGGGTGAGCTGACACGGATCGCCTACGCCAGGCCGTACGCGGATCTGACGGCGCTGGATGTGGTCGGCGTGGTCGTGGCGGCGCCGACGCGCGATCCGAGGGACGCGCTGCTGCCGCCGAGGGACGCGCAGCCGCAGCAGAAGGACGGCGCCCGATGATCGCCGCGCTGGTCGTGGTGGCGGCGGTGCTGGTGCAGGTGGTCGTGGTGAACCGGTTGGCGCTGCCCGGAGGCGGCGTGCCCGACCTGGTGCTGCTGGCGGTGATCGGGGCGGCGCTGCTGCGCGGCCCGGCGGCGGGCGCGGTGATCGGGTTCTGCGCCGGGCTGGTGATCGACGTCATGCCGCCGGTGGCGCACGTCGCCGGGCAGTACGCGTTCGTGCTGGCGGTCGTCGGCTACGTGGCGGGGCGCGGCGCGGGCGGCCCTGTGTCGACCGTGGTGCTGTGCGTGCTGATGGCGCCGCTGGTGGCCGCGGCCGTGGGCGGGCTGATCGGCGATCCGCGGGTGACGCTGCCCGCGCTGTTCGCCAGGGCGCCGATCGTGATCGTTTACACGCTGATCGCGGCGCCGGCCGTGGTGTGGCTGGCGACCAGGAGGAGAACGCTGGAGTACGTGACATGAGCCGGATGCGCATGCGGTTGGTCGTGCTCCAGGTCGCGGTGCTGTCGATGCTGGCCGTGCTGGGGGTGCGGCTGTGGCAGGTGCAGGTGGTGCGCGGCAAGGAGTTCGTGACCGCGGCCACCGAGACCAGGACGCGCACCGTGATGGTGCCCGCGGTGCGCGGGCAGATCCTCGACTCCTCCGGCCGCCCGCTGGTGCGCAACAAGACGGCGCTGGTGGTGTCGGTCGACAGGCAGCAGCTGCAGCGGATGCCCGACGGGGGCACGGAGGTGCTGACCAAGCTGGCGCAGGTGCTGGGCAAGCCGGTCAACCAGCTGCAGAAGCGGATCAGGTCGTGCGGTCCCGGGGTGACGCGGCCGTGCTGGCCCGGCTCGCCGTACCAGCCGATCCCCATCGACAACCGGGTGCAGACGCGTGAGGCGCTGCAGATCCTGGAGCGGCAGGAGGAGTTCCCCGGGGTCACGGCCGAGGTGCAGGCGGTCAGGGAGTATCCGCAGGGCAAGGCGGCCGCGCAGTTGCTCGGCTACCTGCAGCCGGTCACGCAGGAGGAGCTGGACAAGCGCGACGGGCTGAAGGCCGGGTTCTCCGGCGTCGACCTGGTGGGCCGTGACGGGCTGGAGTACGTCTACGACGAGGCGTTGCGCGGCAAGCCGGGGCTGCGACAGGTGCAGGTCGACCGGCTCGGCAAGGTCCTCGGGGTGGAGCAGCAGGTGCCGCCGACCAGCGGCGACACGCTGATCACCAGCATCGACGCGCGCGTGCAGAGCGTGGTGGAGAAGGCGCTGGCGGAGGCGATGAAGAGCGCGCCGAAGGCCGACGGCGCCGCGGGCGTGGTGCTCGACCCGCGGACCGGGCGGGTGATCGCGATGGCCAGCGCGCCCGGCTACGACCCGACGATCTGGACCGGGGGGATCTCCGAGCCGGAGTACCAGCGGCTGCTGTCGGACAAGTCGGGCAAGCCGTTGGTGTCGCGGGCGATCAACGGGCAGTTCGCGCCCGGTTCGACGTTCAAGGTGTCGTCGGTGTCGGCGATGCTGGCCGCCGGGTACCCGCTGCACGGCACCTACGACTGCCCCGGCTCGTACATGGTGGGCGACCGGCCGTTCAACAACTTCCACGGCATCGGGCTGGGCTCGATGAGCCTGCACACCGCGCTGGTCAAGTCGTGCGACACGATCTTCTACAAGACCGCCTACCAGCAGTGGCTGAAGGACGGCGGGCTGCACCCCAAGCGGCCGCCGAAGGAGGTCTTCGCCAACATGGCCAGGTCGTTCGGGTTCGGCAAGCCGACCGGGATCGACCTTCCGGGTGAGTCGTCGGGCCGCATCCCCGACAGGACCTGGAAGAAGGAGATGTGGCAGCAGACCAGCGCCGAGAACTGCAAGCGCTCACGCACCGGCTACCCGGAGGTCAAGAGCGCCAGCAGGGCCGCCTTCCTCAAGCGGCTGGCCTACGAGAACTGCGTCGAAGGGTTCCTGCTGCGGCCGGGTGACGCCGCCAACTTCTCCATCGGGCAGGGCGACGTGCTGGTGACGCCGCTGCAGCTGGCCAGGGCGTACGCGGCGCTGGTCAGCGACGGCAAGCTGCGCAGCCCACGGGTGGCCTGGGCGCGGGTGCGGCCGGACGGCACGCTGGTGCAGAGGATCGACCCGCCGGTGGTGGGCAAGCTGCCGATCTCGCCGAAGGACCGGGCCTACATCAAGGACGCGCTCAGCCAGGTGCCCTCCGACGGTACGGCGGCCGGCGCGTTCTCCGGGTTCCCGATGGACAAGGTCAGGATCGGCGGCAAGACCGGTACCGCGCAGGTGTGGGGCAAGGAGGACACCTCCTGGTTCGCCTCGTTCGCGCCCACGAACAACCCGCGGTTCGTGGTGGTCGTCATGGTGTCGCAGGGCGGCATGGGCGCGCAGACGGCGGCGCCGGCCGCGCGGAAGATCTATGAGGGGATCTTCGGGATCAACCGGCCGCCGCTGGTGACCGACGGAAAGCCGGTGTCGCGGCTGCCGCTGATCGCGCCGGACGGGACGGTGGCGCGGTGATGGACCGGACGCTGCACGCCCGACGCCGCTCCTTCACCGGGCGGGCGGTGGGCGCGCAGTCGACGGTGTGGCGGCTGGACGGGGTGATGCTGGTCGCGGTGGCGGCGCTGAGCGTGATCGGGACGCTGCTGGTGTGGTCGTCGACCAGGACGTGGGCGCCGGGCTCGACGGGGCTGGTCAAGAAGCACCTGCTGAACGTGGCCATCGGGGCGGTGCTGTGCGCCGTGGTGTCGATGATCGACCACCGGCTGCTGCGGGCGTACGCGCCGGTGGTGTACCTGGTGACGCTGATCGGGCTCGGGATCGTGATCACGCCGCTGGGGTCGACGGTCAACGGGTCGCACTCGTGGATCATGCTGGGGGGCGGCTTCGCCGTACAGCCGTCGGAGTTCGCCAAGCTCGGGCTGGTGCTGATGATCGCGATGCTGCTGGCGCAGCCGGGGGAGGGCAGCGACAGGCCGCGCACGATCGACATGATGTTCGCGCTGCTGGCGGCGCTGGTGACGATGGGGCTGGTGATGCTGCAGCCCGACCTCGGCACGACGCTGGTGCTTGCGGTGATCACCGGCAGCGGGCTGGTGATCGCGGGGGTGCGCAAACGCTGGATCGCGCTGCTGGCGCTGGTCGGGGTCGCGGGCGCGGTGTCGGTGTTCGCGTTCAAGCTGCTCGAGCCGTACCAGATCGCGCGGTTCACCGCGTTCCTGGATCCGAGCGTGGACCCGCGCGGCGTCGGCTACAACAGCACGCAGGCGCTGATCGCGATCGGGTCGGGCCAGGTGTTCGGCAAGGGGCTGCTTGACGGCGGGCAGACGACCGGGCGGTTCGTGCCGGAGCAGCACACCGACTTCATCTTCACGGTGGCGGGGGAGGAGTTCGGCTTCCTTGGGTCGGTGACGGTGGTGGCGCTGCTGGGGGTGGTGCTGCTGCGGGGGCTGCGGATCGCCCGGCAGTGCGAGGACCGGTTCGGCACGATGGTGGCGGGGATGATCGTGTGCTGGCTGGCGTTCCAGACCTTCGTCAACATCGGGATGACCGTGGGCATCATGCCGATCACCGGGCTGCCGCTGCCGTTCGTGTCCTACGGCGGCACGGCGACGTTCGCGAATTTGATGGCCGTTGGCCTTCTGCAAGCGATAAGGATCAGGGAACAGGCGTTTAATTAGATCTATGTTCCTGGCTTACTGCGACGAGTGCGAGGAGCGCTTCCTGCTGCCCACGAGTCACATCACCGCAGTGCACAATCTGGCGAACGGGGTCATCGCGGTGGAGATGACCTGTTACGAAGGGCACCGGATCATCGTGCTGACCGGCAATGACACCGGGGCTTGGCGGGGCGGGGTAGGAAACGACATCCCCGGACCTGCCACGGTCTGAGCGCCGCTAACCTGGTACGTATGTCTGTCGAGTCGATTTTCCCGCGCCTGGAAGGGCTGCTGCCCAAGGTGCAGAAGCCGATCCAGTACGTCGGAGGTGAGCTCAACTCGACCGTCAAGGAGTGGGACTCCGCCGACGTGCGGTGGGCGCTGATGTACCCCGACGCCTACGAGGTCGGGCTGCCCAACCAGGGCGTGGCGATCCTCTACGAGATCCTCAACGAGCTGCCCCGTACCCTGGCCGAGCGGACCTACTCGGTCTGGCCGGACCTCGAGGCGCTGATGCGCGAGCACGGCATCCCGCAGTTCACCGTGGACGCCCACCGGCCGGTGCGCGCCTTCGACGTGCTCGGCGTGTCGTTCTCCACCGAGCTGGGCTACACGAACCTGCTGACCGCTCTCGACCTGGCCGGGATCCCGCTGCTGGCGACCGAGCGCGGCGACGACGACCCGATCGTGCTGGCCGGGGGCCACGCGGCCTTCAACCCGGAGCCGATCTCCGACTTCCTGGACGCGGCGGTGCTGGGCGACGGCGAGCAGATCGCGATCGCCATCACCGAGGTCATCAGGGAGTGGAAGGCCGAGGGCTCGCCCGGCGGCCGCGACGAGCTGCTCATGCGCCTCGCGGAGTCCGGCGGGGTCTATGTCCCGAAGTTCTATGACGTCGACTACCACCCGGACGGCCGCATCAAGCGGGTCGCGCCCAACCGGCCCGACGTGCCGTGGCGCGTGCACAAGCACACGGTCATGGACCTGGACGAGTGGCCGTACCCGAAGAAGCCGCTGGTGCCGCTGGCCGAGACCGTGCACGAGCGGTTCAGCGTGGAGATCTTCCGTGGCTGCACCCGCGGCTGCCGCTTCTGCCAGGCCGGCATGATCACCCGCCCGGTGCGGGAGCGGTCGATCACGACGATCGGCGCGATGGTCGACAACGGCATCAAGGAGTCCGGCTTCAACGAGGTCGGCCTGCTGTCGCTGTCGTCGGCCGACCACTCCGAGATCGGCAACATCGCCAAGGGCCTGGCCGACCGCTACGAGGGCACCAACACCTCGCTGTCGCTGCCCTCCACCCGGGTCGACGCCTTCAACATCGACCTGGCCAACGAGTTCTCCCGCAACGGACGGCGCTCCGGCCTGACGTTCGCGCCCGAGGGCGGATCCGAGCGGATGCGCAAGGTGATCAACAAGATGGTCACCGAGGAGGACCTGATCCGCACCGTGACCACCGCCTACTCGCAGGGCTGGCGGCAGGTCAAGCTGTACTTCATGTGCGGCCTGCCCACCGAGCAGGACGAGGACGTGATGGGCATCGCCGACCTGGCCAAGAAGGTCATCAAGGCGGGCCGCGAGATCACCGGCTCGCGCGACATCCGGTGCACGGTCTCCATCGGCGGGTTCGTGCCCAAGCCGCACACGCCGTTCCAGTGGGCGGCGCAGGCCGACCACGAGACGGTCGACCGGCGGCTGAAGGCGCTGAAGGACTCGCTGCGCGGCGACCGCGAGTACGGCAGGGCGATCGGCATGCGCTACCACGACGGCAAGCCGTCCATCGTGGAGGGCCTGCTGTCCAGGGGCGACCGGCGGGTCGGCGCCGTCATCCGCGCCGTCTGGGAGGACGGCGGGCGCTTCGACGGGTGGAGCGAGCACTTCTCCTTCGAGCGCTGGATGAAGGGCGCGGCCACGGCAGGGGTGGACGTCGACTGGTACACCACCCGCGACCGCGAGGAGAACGAGGTCCTGCCCTGGGACCACCTGGACGCCGGGCTGGACCGCGAGTGGCTGTGGCAGGACTGGCAGGAGGCCGTCGGCGGCGGCGAGGTCGAGGACTGCCGCTGGACGCCGTGCTACGACTGCGGCGTCTGCCCGACCATGGGCACCGAGATCCAGATCGGCCCGACGGGCCGCAAGCTCCTCCCTCTCACGGTCGTCTAGCTCGCTGTCCTGGCCTCCTGTACGGCAGGCCGCCCCTGCCGCCAGTCGCCGTACTTCGGCCGGCCTCTGTCCAGGGAGACGCTCCTGCGGTGATGCGGGGTCGCCCGCCGTTACGGCGCACGGGCCCCACGTCCCGGGGCCGGGGTTTCTCGCCGTACAGGGCGCCGACTTCGCCGACCCGGAATCCGCCCGGGAGGCCGATGACCGGGGTGCCCGGGATCGGAGTGGCGTGGCGGCGGGCAAGTGTCCTCGACTCGCCGGAAGCGCCGGGCGCGGGTCCTCAGCCGAAGTGCGGTGGGCGGCCGGTGGCGGCGGCTTGCCGTACATGCAAGTGTTGCCTGGTATCAGCGTAAAAAAAGCGGCTTGACCGGCACCGGAAACGGGGCTGACGATCGACGGAGAGTCACGGGGTGACACAGTGTGGTGCCGGGGCGGATTATTCTGGGCGTAGGGAAACTCTGACATGGGAAGGACGACAAGGCTCTGAAACCTGTTCCCGGGCCTGCGCCCGCGCCGACGGTGCAGCGGCTTCGCGTCCGCTACGCCAAGCGCGGCCGTCTGCGCTTCACCAGCCATCGCGACATCTCGCGCGCCGTCGAACGAGCGGTGCGCCGTGCCGGCATTCCGGTGGCCTACAGCGCGGGCTTCTCGCCCCACCCGAAGATCTCCTACGCGGGAGCGGCGCCGACCGGCGTCGCCAGCGAGGCCGAATATCTCGAGATCGGCGTGACCGAGCCGTGTGATCCCGCGCGGCTGCGCGCCGACCTGGACGGCTCGCTGCCGCCCGGGCTCGACGTGGTCGAGGTGGTCGAGGCGGGCGCCGGGGGGCTGGCCGACCGTCTGGAGGCCTCGGCGTGGGAGGTGCGCCTTCCCGGCGCCGACCGGGGCGCGGCCGAGACGGCGGTGGGGAAGTTTCTCGCCGCCGGTACCGTTGAAGTGGAAAGACTGACCAAGAAGGGCCCGCGGCGTTTCGACGCGCGGGAGGCCGTGCTGAGCCTCACGGTCCCCGAGGGAACAGAAAGAACCGCAGCTCAGGTGCAAGGACAGGCGTGTGTCATACTGCGCATGGTTGTTCGGCACGTGACTCCTGCCGTTCGACCCGACGACGTGCTCACAGGGCTGCGCCTTGTGGCCGACTTCGCGCCGCCGGTCCCCCCCGAGGTGACCAGGCTGGCGCAGGGGCCGCTTGACGTACGTACCGGTGCGCTTGCCGACCCGTTCGACCTTGACCGCGACACCACGCGCGGCGGCGAAGCGGGACCGGCGGGTGAGCACGACGCCGATTAAGGAAGCGTCCCGCGTGAGCGGGACACGACCGCTGACAGGACTTGGCGCCGCACCCTCACCGAGGGGGCGGCGGACAACGAGACACGAGGGCTCCTGCGCGGCGCGGCGACGCGCCCGGGAGCTGACGGGAGAACGCCCGCATGCTCGACAACGAGCCCAGCGCCGGGGCCATCGGCCCTGACGGGGAGACAACTGAACAGCCCGAGGTGACCCCTCGCCGCCGCTCCGCGAGCCGTCCGGCCGGTCCGCCGCCGGAGCTGCCCGACGAGTCGGCAGCCGGCCCGGTGGAAACCGCGACGGCCGTGGCCGAGGCCGTGGCTGAGGCCGTGGCTGAGGCGGTCGCCGAGGAGAAGCCCAAGCGGGCCAGCAGGGCCCGCTCGACGGCGACCACGACGCGCCGCCGTACCAAGAAGAGCGAGGAAGCCGAGGCGGCCCCGGAGGTGGCCTCCGAGGCGCCCGCCGCTGAGGAGCCGGCGCCCGAGAAGAAGCGCCGCACCAGGAAGAAGGCCGAGCCGGTCGAGAGCCCGGTCGAGGCCGCCGTGGAGGAGGTCGTCGCCCAGGAGACGGCCGTTCCTGAGGCCGCCGCGCCCGAGAGCGCCGCCCAGGAGCAGGAGCCGCCCAAGGCGACCCGTGGCCGTCGCGCCACGAGGCCGGCCGCGGCGCCGCCCGAGGTCGTCGAGAAGGAGCCCGAGGCGCAGGTCGTCCTGGACGAGCTGCCCGTGGACGAGCCGCTGGACGACGAGCCCGCAGGTGAGGACCTGGACGAGGCCGAGGACAGGCCGAGCCTGCTGTCGGACCCGTTCGGCCACACCCGGATGGACGACCAGCCGAGCACCGCCTTCCAGCGCCCCTCCGCGATCTTCGCGCCGCTGTTCCAGGCGCCGGACCCGAGCCAGGCCAAGACGGTCCGGCCCGAGCCGCCGGTCGCCGAGCCGGCCGACGAGGTGGAGCCCGAGGAGGACGCCGACGTCGAGGGTGCCGACTCCGACCAGGAAGAGGAGGAGGGCGCCGGCAGGCGCCGCCGCCGGCGCAGGGGAGGCCGCGGCCGCGGCAAGACCCGCGAGCGCGACGAGGCGGACGAGTCCGACGAATCCGATGAGGAGGCGGAGGAGGAGCAGGCTGAGGAGGACTCCCAGGAGGAGGGCTCCAGCTCGCGCCGCCGCCGCAGGCGCCGCCGCCGTGGCGGTGACGAGAGCGCCGAGCCGTCCACCGACGACCCGCCGAACACCGTGGTGCGCATCCGCGCGCCCCGCTCCGGCCGCAGCTCCACGCTGGAGACCTCGGCCGACGGCGTGCAGAGCGTGCGCGGCTCGACCCGGCTGGAGGCCAAGAAGCAGCGCCGCCGCGAGGGGCGCGAGCTGGGCCGCCGCCGCCCGCCGATCATCACCGAGTCGGAGTTCCTGGCCAGGCGCGAGTCGGTCGACCGGATGATGGTGGTGCGCCGCCAGGGCGACCGCACCCAGATCGCGGTGCTCGAGGACGGCGTGCTGGTCGAGCACTACGTCAACCGCGAGGCGAGCCAGTCCTACGTCGGCAACGTCTACCTGGGCAAGGTGCAGAACGTGCTGCCGTCGATGGAGGCCGCCTTCGTCGACATCGGCAAGGGCCGCAACGCCGTCCTGTACGCGGGCGAGGTCAACTTCGACACCGCCGGCCTCGAGGGGCAGCCCAAGCGGATCGAGTCGGCGCTGAAGTCGGGCCAGTCGGTGCTGGTGCAGGTCACCAAGGACCCGATCGGCCACAAGGGCGCCAGGCTCACCAGCCAGATCAGCCTGCCGGGACGCTACCTGGTCTACGTGCCCGACGGGTCGATGACCGGTATCAGCCGCAAGCTGCCCGACAAGGAGCGCACCCGGCTCAAGACCATCCTGAAGAAGGTCATGCCGGAGAACGCGGGCGTGATCGTCCGCACAGCCGCGGAGGGCGCCTCGGAGGAGGAGCTGGCCCGCGACGTGGCGCGCCTGTCGGCGCAGTGGGAGAACATCCAGAAGAAGGCCAAGTCGGCCAGCCCGCCCGAGCTGCTGAGCGCCGAGCCGGACCTGACGATCCGGGTCGTGCGCGACGTGTTCAACGAGGACTTCACCAACCTGGTGGTGCAGGGTGAGGACGCCTGGGAGACGGTCGACGAGTACGTCAAGTACGTCGCCCCGCACCTGGCCGACCGGCTCACCCGCTGGGAGGAGGACACCGATGTGTTCGACTCCTACCGCATCGACGAGCAGCTGGGCAAGGCGCTGGAGCGCAAGGTGTGGCTGCCCAGCGGCGGCTCGCTGGTGATCGACCGCACCGAGGCCATGACGGTCGTCGACGTCAACACCGGCAAGTTCACCGGCCAGGGCGGCAACCTGGAGGAGACCGTCACCAGGAACAACCTGGAGGCGGCCGAGGAGATCGTCCGCCAGCTGCGGTTGCGCGACATCGGCGGCATCATCGTCGTCGACTTCATCGACATGGTGCTGGAATCCAACCGTGACCTGGTGCTGCGGCGGATGCTGGAGTGCCTGGCGCGCGACAGGACCAAGCACCAGGTGGCCGAGGTCACCTCCCTGGGTCTGGTCCAGATGACCCGTAAGCGGGTCGGTCAGGGCCTCCTGGAGGCCTTCTCGACGCCGTGCGACTGCTGCAACGGGCGCGGCCTGATCGTCTCGACCGAGCCGGTCGAGTCCAAGCCCGAGCCGCGTGGCACGCAGGCGAAGATGGCGGTCGAGAAGGCGGTCAACGACAAGGTGTCCGCCGCATCGTCCGCGCGTGATACGGTGACCGGTGCGCTTGACGACGTCCCTGAAGAGGACGACCAAGCCGGTCAAACTTCTGGCAGGGGGCGGCGACGCTCCCGCCGAGCCAAGTCCGCCGACTAGACAGGCGCTCCCGCGAGGGAGCGCCTCCGGTGGACAGCCCGACGTTCCGCCGGTTCGACCGGGGTCCCGATATTCGGTATCCTTGAGAATCGGTGCGTCCAGTGGCGTGCCCTGTTCGCGCGCCTACTCGGTTCGTCGGTTTCAGACAGCAGCCGAATGCCGGGCGCAGCATTCAGAAGTCAGGAGAAGGGTTCCGCGGTGTACGCGATCGTTCGTTGCGGCGGCAGGCAGCAGAAGGTCTCCGTCGGTGACGTCCTCGAGGTGGACAAGGTCGCCGGCGAGGTCGGCTCTTCGGTTTCGCTGCCGACGGTGCTCGTCGTCAACGACGGCGATGTGACCACGGAGGCGGGCAAGTTCACGGTCAGCGCCGAGATTCTCGGCGAGACCAAGGGCCCCAAGATCCGCATCCTCAAGTACAAGAACAAGACCGGTTACAAGAAGCGCCAGGGTCACCGCCAGCGGTACACCCAGGTGAAGATCACCGGTATCAACCAGGCCTGATCGGGAGTTAGAGAGATGGCACACAAGAAGGGCGCGTCGTCCACCCGGAACGGCCGTGACTCCAACGCCCAGCGCCTGGGCGTCAAGCGCTTCGGTGGCCAGCTGGTCAACGCGGGCGAGATCATCGTCCGCCAGCGCGGCACCCACTTCCACCCCGGCGACAACGTCGGCCGCGGCGGCGACGACACGCTGTTCGCGCTGACCGCCGGTCACGTGCAGTTCGGCACCAAGCGCGGCCGCCGCGCCGTCAGCATCGTGCCGGTCGCCGAGTAGTTACTTCTTAAAGGGGTGGATCCTCGTGATCCGCCCCTTTTTGTTTTGTGTACGGCAGGCCGCGGGACTGTAACGGGCAGTCACCGCGTTATGTGATCGAAGGAGGGGGCATGCCGGATTTCGTGGACCAGGTGGTCCTTCATGTGGGCGCCGGGGACGGCGGTAACGGCTGTGCCTCCATCCACAGGGAGAAGTTCAAGCCGCTGGGCGGACCCGACGGCGGCAACGGCGGCCGCGGCGGCGACGTGATCCTCGAGGTCGACCCGAACACCGCCACCCTGCTCGACTACCACCGCAGGCCGCATCGCAAGGCGGCCAACGGCAAGCAGGGCCAGGGTTCCAACCGCGACGGCGCCAACGGCCCGGACGTGGTCCTGCCGGTCCCCAACGGCACCGTGGTCAAGGACGCGAGCTCGGGAGAGGTCCTGGTGGACCTGGTGGGCGCCGGCACCCGGTACGTGATCGCGCAGGGCGGCCACGGCGGGCTGGGCAACGCGGCGCTGGCCAACGCCAAGCGCAAGGCGCCCGGGTTCGCGCTGCTCGGCGAGCCGGGCGACGCGCTGGACGTGATGCTGGAGCTGAAGAGCGTCGCGGACGTGGCGCTGGTCGGCTTCCCCAGCGCCGGCAAGTCGTCGCTGATCGCCGCGCTGAGCGCCGCCCGCCCCAAGATCGCCGACTACCCGTTCACGACGCTGATCCCGAACCTGGGCGTGGTCACCGCGGGCGAGACCGTCTTCACCGTCGCCGACGTGCCCGGATTGATCCCCGGCGCCTCGGAGGGCAGGGGGCTGGGCCACGAGTTCCTGCGCCACGTGGAGCGCTGCGACATGCTGGTCCACGTCATCGACTGCGCCACCATGGAGCCCGGCCGCGACCCGGTCTCCGACTTCGAGGTGATCGAGGCTGAGCTGGCCGCCTACGGCAAGCTGGACGGCCGCCCGCGCATGGTGGTGCTGAACAAGGCCGACGTGCCCGACGCCCGCGAGCTGGCCGACCTGGTCAGGCCGGAGTTCGAGGAGCGCGGCCTGCAGGTGTTCACGATCTCCGCCGCCACCCACGACGGACTGCGCGAGCTGACCTACGCGATGGGCGAGTGGGTGGCCGCCGCCCGCGCCACCAAGCCGGTGGAGGAGCCCACCAGGCTCGTCATCAGGCCCAAGCAGCTGGGTGAGGCGGGCTTCGCCGTACGGAAGGTCAACGACAACCTGTTCCAGGTGACGGGCGAGAAGCCGGAGCGGTGGATCAGGCAGACCGACTTCACCAACGACGAGGCGGTCGGCTACCTGGCCGACAGGCTGGAGCGGCTCGGCGTGGAGGAGGAGCTGGTCAAGGCCGGCGCAACCGCGGGCGCCGAGGTCGTGATCGGGCCGATGGAGGGCGGCTACATCTTCGACTGGCAGCCCACGCTGAACGCCGAGGCGGTCCGCCAGGGCCCGCGCGGCTCCGACAACCGGCTGGGCTGACAAAAGCCGGTTGCGCGGCTCGGTTAGGGTTTTAGGGTGCGAGATCGGATCAGCTCAGCGTCGCGGGTGGTCGTCAAGGTCGGCTCCTCGTCGCTGACCACCCCCCAAGGCATGATCGACGTCGACCGCGTGGACGCGCTGGTCGACGTGCTGGCCGCGCGCCGCAAGACCGGGGCGCAGATCGTCCTGGTCTCCTCCGGCGCGATCGCCGCCGGCCTGGGCCCGCTCGGGCTGCCGGCGCGACCGCGTGACCTGGCCACACAGCAGGCGGCCGCCTCGGTCGGCCAGGGCGTGCTGGTGGCCCGCTACACCTCCTCCTTCGCCCGGTACGGCGTGCGGGTGGGGCAGGTGCTGCTGACGGCCGACGACATGATGCGCCGATCCCACCACGCCAACGCCCAGCGCACCCTGTCGCGGCTGCTGGAGCTGGGCATCATGCCGATCGTCAACGAGAACGACACGGTCGCCACCGACGAGATCCGTTTCGGCGACAACGACCGGCTGGCGGCGCTGGTGGCGCACCTGATCCACGCCGACGCGCTGCTGCTGCTGTCGGATGTGGACGCCCTCTACGACGGCCCGCCGAGCAGGCCGGGCTCGCGCAGGCTGGCCGAGGTGCGCGGCCCCGCCGACCTGGTGGGCGTGGAGCTGGGCAAGAACGGCGCGGCCGTCGGCACCGGCGGCATGGTGACCAAGGTGCAGGCGGCCAGGATCGCCACCGGCGCGGGCGTGCCGGTGGTGCTGACCGCGGCCGCGCACGCCGCGCACGCGCTGGCGGGCTCCGACGTCGGCACCTACTTCCACCCGGACGGCCGCCACCCGGGCACCAGGCTGCTGTGGCTGGCGCACGCCACGACGGGCCGCGGCCGCCTGCACCTGGACGACGGCGCGGTCGAGGCGGTCGTGGGGCGCCGCAAATCGCTGCTGCCTGCCGGGGTGACGTCGGTGGAGGGCGAGTTCGCCGCGGGCGACCCGGTGGACCTGTGCGCGCCGCGTGGCCGGGTGGTGGCGCGCGGGCTGGTCAACTTCGACGCGGGTGAGATCCCCGACCTGCTGGGGCGTTCGACGCGGGAGCTGGCCAGCGAGCTCGGTCCGGAATATGAACGCGAGCTGATTCACCGCGACGACATCGTCATACTGGACTGATGGAGTTCCTGAAGGTGGCCCAGGCGGCGCGTCAGGCCGCCGCCGAGCTGGCCCCGTTGTCGCGGGCGCCGAAGGACCGGGCGTTGCGCGCGATCGCCGAGGCGCTGGTGGCCAGGTCCACCGAGATCATCGAGGCGAACGCCGAGGACGTGGCGCGGGCCAGGGCGCAGGGCACGGCCGAGGCCCAGATCGACCGGCTGCGGCTGGACGAGCGGCGGGTGGAGGCGATCGCCGAGGCGGTGCGCCAGGTGGCCGACCTGCCCGACCCGGTGGGCGAGGTCCTGCGGGGCAGCACGCTGCCGAACGGGCTGGAGCTGCGGCAGCTGCGGGTGCCGCTGGGCGTGATCGGCATCATCTACGAGGGCCGCCCCAACGTGACGGTGGACGCGGCGGCGCTGTGCCTCAAGAGCGGCAACGCGGTCCTGCTCAGGGGTTCCTCCAGCGCCTACCAGAGCAACACGGTGCTGGTCCGGGTCATGCAGGACGCGCTGGCCGGCACCGAGGTGCCCGCGGCGGCGGTGCAGCTGGTGCCGGGGCAGACGCGCGACTCGGTCAAGGAGCTGATGCGCGCCCGCGGCCTGGTCGACGTGCTGATCCCGCGCGGCGGCGCCTCCCTGATCAACTCGGTGGTGGAGGAGTCGACGGTCCCGGTGATCGAGACCGGCGTCGGCAACTGCCACGTCTACGTCGACGCCGACGCCGATCTGGAGCTGGCGGTCGGCATCCTGGTCAACGCCAAGGCGCAGCGGCCGTCGGTGTGCAACGCGGCGGAGACCTTCCTGGTGCACCGCGACGTGGCCGCCGCGTTCGTGCCGGCGGCGCTGAAGGCGCTGGCCGAGGCCGGGGTGACGGTGCACGGCGATGCCAGGATCGCCGAGCTCGGCCAGGTGGTGCCGGCCACCGACGACGACTTCTACGCCGAGTACCTGTCGCTGGACATCGCCGCGGCGGTGGTCGACTCGCTGGAGGACGCGGTCGCCCACATCAGGAAGTACGGCTCGGGCCACACCGACGCCATCGTGACCCGCTCGCAGGCGGCGGCGCGCCGCTTCGTGGCGCTGGTCGACTCGGCGGCGGTCGCGGTGAACGCCTCGACCCGGTTCACCGACGGGGGCGAGTTCGGGTTCGGCGCGGAGATCGGGATCTCCACCCAGAAGCTGCACGCGCGCGGCCCGATGGGGTTGCCGGAGTTGACGTCGACCAAGTGGGTTTACACCGGCGAGGGGCATCTGCGCACGTCATGACATGCCCAGGTCGGCGTGTCGCTGCCGTGGCGGCCCGCCGCAGCGGGCTTGACTTGGGCGCATGGAGCTCGTGATCGCCCTGCTGTTCTCCGCGGCCGTGCTGTTCGGCGCCGACCGCCTGCTGCTCTGGCTGGAGAAGCGTGGCCACGTCAACTGGCGCAGGAAGGGTCGCAGGGATCTGTCCGAGGAGTCCCCGTCGGGGCTGGACACCATGTTCACGGATACTTCGCAGCGGTAACTTCCGGCGCGCCGCGGGCAATACCTCCCGTCCCGGCGCTAGGGTTGTGTCCCTTATGGGCGCGCCGGGCGGGGAGGGATGGTGAGCAAGCTCGGCAAGGTCGGGCCATACAACCTCCTCGAGCGGCTCGGCCGTGGCGGTATGGGCGAGGTCTACCTCGCCAGCAGCCGCCGTGGCGATCGGGTCGCGCTCAAGGTGTTGCACGACATCGTCGACGATTCCTCGCGTATCCGGCTGGAGCGCGAGGTCCGCGCGCTGCGCCGTGTCGAGAGCCCCTATGTGGCGCGCGTGCTGGACGCCGACCTGGGCTGCGCGCGCCCGTATCTGGTGATGGAGCACATCGAGGGCCCGACGCTGCTGGAGACCGTACGGCAGAGCGGCCCGCTGGCCGTGGCCGAGCTGGTGGAGCTGGCCCAGGGGATCGCGACGGCGCTGGCGATCATCCACGCGGCCGGGGTGGTGCACAGGGATCTGAAGCCGGCCAACATCCTGATGGGGTCCGAGGGGCCGGTCCTGATCGATTTCGGCATCGCGCAGGTGCACGACGCGACCCGGTTGACGTTGACGGGCACGTTCCTGGGCACGCCCGGGTACACGGCGCCGGAGATCTTCGCCGACGAGCAGGTGGACTCGCCCGCGGACGTGCACGGGTGGGCGGCGACGGTGGCCTTCGCGGCGACGGGCCGGCCGACGTTCGGGCGTGGGACGGCCGAGGCGCAGATGTACGCGGTGCTGAACGGTCAGGCGGATCTGAAGGGCGTGCCGGCGGCGTTGCTGCCGCTGGTGCGGGCGGCGCTGAACCGGGAGCCGGGCAAGCGGCCCACGGCGGCGCTGCTGGCCGACCGGCTGTCGCGGCTGGCCAGAGCGACGGGCGCGGCGGTGCCCGCGCCTGCCGAGCCGCTGGAGCGCAAGCGTCCTGCCCGTCCCGCGGCGGAGGAGGGCAGGAACACCGGGCCGCGCAGCCGTACCCAGGACGCGGCGGCCCGCAACCGCTCGGAGGAGCAGGCGACCCCGCGACCCCGCCCCGGCGGCGAGGCGGCCACTCCGCGGCCCCGTCCCGGCGGAGAGGCCGCGGCTCCGCGAGCCCGCACCGGCGAGGCGGCCACCCCGCGCGCCAGGACAGGTGAGGCGGCTGCTCCGCGGCCCCGCACCGGTGGCGAAGCCGCGGCTCCGCGGGCTCGGACGGGTGAGGCGGCGGCGCGTGGCCGGGCGAGTGAGACGCCTGCCGTACGGTCGCGGACCGGTGAGAACGCCGCCGGGCGTGCACGGGCCGGTGAGGCGGCTTCCGGGCGTGGCCGGAGCGGTGAGGGTGTGACGGCGCGGTCGCGGGCGGAGGGTGTGACGGGGCGGGTTTCCGCGCGCAGCCGGACGGGGGAGACGCCGGTGCCCCGGGTCCGGGCCGAGGCCAAGGGCACCGGGACGCGCAGCCGTACCAGGATCAGGCGGAAGAACGACGAGCAGGCGGAGCCGGCGCCGACGGCGCTGCCCGCGGGCACGGCCGCGCTGCTGCTGCTGGCCGTGCTGGCGGTGCCGTGCGTGGTCGCGTCGGTGATCTGGCCGATCGCGACGATCGGCATCACCGGGGTGTTCGTGGTGCTGATCCGGACGATCTGGATCAGTCACTGGGTGGTGCGCAACCAGGCCTCGAAGCCGGTGCGGGTGGCGTTGCGGGTGGCGCTGTTCCCGTTCGCGCTGGTCGCGGGGGCGGCCACGGCCGCGGTGTGGCCGGGCGTGCCGATCGCGGTGGCGGCGGGGGGAGCGCTGTGGGTGACCGGCGGCGGGCAGATCCACAGCGACTGGTGGTGGCAGCAGCCCGCGCCCGTCACCGCTGCCGGGGTGGTGTTCGGCGTGCTGTGCGGCGGGTTCACCGGGCGTGAGATCGAGCGGGTCGGGGCGAAGCTGCCGGAGCTGCGCAGGGAGCGGCTGCGCGCACTGGCCGTGCTGGGCGGGTTCGTCGCCCTGTGCGCGGCGGCCGTGCGCGCGATCGCCCTCCTGCTGTGACCCTCCGGTGGCGGGGCCCTACCCCTGGCCGCCCTCGCGGCGGGAGAAGCGGTTGAAGATGCGCTCGCCGGCGCTGACGGCACCCTCGGCCACGTCGCGCAGCACCCCGATGAACGGGTCCTGCGACTCGGCCCAGGACTGGCGGTAGGACTCGGCGGCAGCCTTGACCTCGTCGGTGACGCGGGCGTTCGGGTCGTCCTCGCGGCGCGGGTAGTCGCCGCCGAGGATGCGCTCGTAGTCGCCGCTGCGCTGCCACTTGTCGAGCTCGGCCACGCGCACCACGGCGAACGGGTGGGTGGTGCCGAGCAGGTTGAGCACCTTGAGGAAGCCGTCGCGCAGGTCGCCCGCGGTGTCGTACTCCTGGTACTGCTCCAGGAACGCCTCGATGTTCATCTCGTGGGTGTAGTCGCCGCCGGCCAGCTTCATCAGCGCCCGCTTGGCCGCCTCGGGGTCCTGGCCGACGAGCAGGCCGCCGCGGTCGGAGGACAGCTCGGACTTGCGGTACCACTCCTCGAGCCCGGCCACGATCGCGCGCAGGCCGATGTAGCCGAGCGGGATCCAGGCGACGCGGGTCGCCAGGCGGGTGAGGATGTCGAGCATGGTGCGGTAGACCGCATGGCCCGACAGGATGTGCGAGGTCTCGTGGCCGATGACGAAGCGCTGCTCCTCCTCGTTCATGAGGTTGAGCAGGCCGGTGGTCACGACGATGAAGGGGTCGTCGAAGCCGATGGCCTTGGCCTGGACCTGCGGGTCCTGCTGGATGTAGATCTCGGGGATCCGGTGCAGGTCGAGGGTGTAGGCGGCGTCGCGGCCCATGTCGTAAATGGAGCGGAACTGGGTCTCGCTGACCCGTACGGCCGACGCCAGGTACATCAGGCGCAGCCGTCGCTCACTGATCAGGCCGGACATCTGCTTAAGAACGGTGTCGAACCCACTCAACTTGCGCAGAGCGACCAGCGCGGACCGGTCTGCGGGGTGTTCGTAGGCACGAGACGAGATGCCGGGCAGTTGGACGCGGTTGCGATCCGGAGTGGTCGTCATGCCCGGCATGCTACGTCGGCGGCGGGTGCGGTGCGCGTTCCTCTGCGAGGGGGGTGCCATCATGTTCTGGTACGGGTTCCGCGTAAGGTCCGTTTCATGATGAATGCGCCTGTTGTCCAGGGGGAGCGGCGGGTGGGAGTCATGGGCGGGACGTTCGATCCCATCCATCACGGCCACCTGGTCGCCGCCAGCGAGGTGGCTCACCATTTCGAGCTCGACGAGGTGGTGTTCGTCCCGACTGGCCGGCCGTACCAGAAGGCCGAGCGCGAGGTGTCGGCGGCCGAGGACCGCTATCTGATGACGGTGATCGCCACCGCGTCCAATCCGCGTTTCTCCGTGTCGCGGGTGGACGTGGACCGGCCCGGGCCGACGTTCACCATCGATACTTTGCGCGATGTTTCCGAGGTCTATGGGCCGGACGCCGACCTCTATTTCATCACCGGCGCCGACGCGCTGGGCGCGATCCTGACCTGGCAGGGCGTGGACGAATTGTTCGAGCTGGCGCACTTCGTCGGCTGCACCCGTCCGGGGCATCCGCTGCACGATCCGGGGCTGCCGGCGGGGAAGGTCACGCTGCTGGAGATCCCGGCGCTGGCCATCTCCTCCTCCGAGTGCCGCCAGCGTGTGGCCAAGGGCGAGCCGATCTGGTACCTCGTGCCGGACGGCATCGTGCAGTACATCAACAAGCGTGGACTCTACCGAGCGGGGTGAACCGGGTGAGAAGGGTAGTCTCTTAGGTGGGCCGTGACGCCAACTCAGGAGGTAAGACCCGCATCGTGACCGCTTCCGACAGAGCCGTCCAGCTCGTCAAGATCGCCGCGGAGGCCGCGGCCGACAAGCTGGCCGATGACATCCTCGCCTACGACGTGAGTGAGCAGCTCGTCATCACCGACGCGTTCCTGCTCTGCTCCGCTACCAACGACCGGCAGGTCCGCGCCATCGTCGACGAGATCGAGGACAGGCTGCGCACCGAGGCCGACGTCAAGCCCGTGCGCCGCGAGGGCGAGCGCGAAGGCCGCTGGGTGCTCCTCGACTTCCTCGACATCGTGGTGCACGTCCAGCACGAGGAGGACCGCGTCTTCTACGCGCTCGAGCGCCTGTGGAAGGACTGCCCGGCGATCCCCCTTCCGGAGAGCGTCGCGCAGGTCAACATGCAGCGGGCTCGTACGTGAGCCGCCCGTCCTTCAGGCGCGCGGCCTTCGGCGAGACACCCGCATGAGCCGCCGCATCGTCTGTCTGCGGCACGGGCAGACACTGTGGAACGTCGAGCACCGCTTCCAGGGCCACAGCGACATCCCCCTCGATGAGACCGGGCTGGCGCAGGCCACGCGGGCGGCCTCGCTGCTGGCCTCGCTCCGGCCGACGATGATCGTCTCCTCCGATCTACGGCGGGCCAACGACACCGCGCTGGCGCTCGGCCGGGTCGTGGGCCTGGACGTGTCGGTGGACAAGGACTTCCGTGAACGCGGCGGCGGCGCGTGGGAGGGCCTGACCCGCGACGAGATCGCCGCCCGGTGGCCGGTGGAGTACGCCGCGTGGGAGGCTCCCGACGGCGAGCCGGTGACCGAGGTCGCCGGCCGGGTGGGGGCCGCGTTGCGCCGGTGGGCCTCCAAGATCGACGAGAAGGGGCTGCTGGTGGTGGCCTCGCATGGTGCCGCGCTCCGGCTGGGCATCTGCGAGCTGCTCGGGTTGCCGGAGCCGCTGTGGCCGTCGCTGGGCGGGCTGGGCAACTGCTCGTGGTCGGTGCTGGAGGAGGGCCGCAAGGGCTGGCGTCTGCTCGAGCACAACGCGGGCACCCTGCCCGAGCCGATCAGCAGCGACGACTCGGCCTAGCCGTAGCTTTCGAGGGTGATGGCGTTGGCGCCCTTCGCCATCATCTTCTTCAACGGCAGGTACGGCATGAGCCGCATCGTCTGGTTCCGCATCCAGATCTGCGAGCGTTTGCGCGGGACCAGGAACTTCTCGCCGCCTTTGGCCTGCTTGTGGCAGATCTGGACGTAGGGGCGCAGGCGGCGCTCGTACGCCTCGAACGCGGCGGTGTGGTGGTCGTGCGCGGCCAGTTCCCCCGCCAGCGTGTAGGCGCCGATCACCGCCAGGCCGGTGCCCATGCCGCCCGGGCCGGGGCCGTAGCCGGCGTCGCCGACCAGGACGATTCTGCCCGCCGAGTAGTGCTCGGCGGCGACCTGGGTGGCGGTGTCGAAGTAGAAGTCGTCCGCGCGCCACATGGCCTCGAGCAGTCCGGGGACCTTCCACCGGTCGCAGGAGAACTGGTGGGCCACCAGCGCCCTGTGATCGACTTCCTGCGATATTTCGGGAGATGCGAAGTCGAGCATGACCTTGGCGTCGGCGCCGAGGCCGAGGATCGTGGCGCTCCTGCCCGGCGCGCTGTACATCAGGCCCTCGCGGTCCAGGCCGAACGTGTTGGGCGTGGTGAAGATCGCGGTGGACATGCCCAGGTGCAGCAGTTCGCTGCGGAGGGCCAGCGCCCGCACCCGCGACCGGGTCCCGTCGGCGCCCGCCACGAGGTCGAACCTGCGGGTCGCGCCGCTGTCGAAGACGACCTCGACGCCCTGCGGCGTTTCCTCCATTGCGGCTATGGAGTCGCCGAACAGGTACTCGGTGGTGTCGCGGGTCGCCTCGTACAGGATGCGGCCGAGGTCGCCGCGCAGGATCTCCACGTCGCCGCTGAACGCCTCGGTCGGCAGGCTGGACACCTTGGCGCCTGCCTCGTTGACGATGGCGATGGCGCCCATGCCTGTCTGGGCGTCGCGGATGGCCGGTAGCAGGCCCATTCTGTCGAGGACCTGGAGCTGGGGTGTGCCGCGGAAGTCGACTGCCTGGCCGCCGACGCGCAGGACTGGGGCGCGCTCCACGATGGTGGGCTGCCAGCCGTACCTGTGCAGCCAGAAGGCGAGCGCGGGGCCTGCTATGCCGGCGCCTGAGATGAGCACGGTCTTCATGTGAGTTTCCCCCTGTCTATACGCTGTACGCGAACCCTAGGGTGACGGCCTGGTTCGTGGGAGGGTGCACTAGTGCACTTCTCGCTGCGTCGGGCGGATGGTCGTCTCGGGATGGGCTCCGGGCGGTCGCCTCGGGCTGGGCGGTTGGTCGACTCGGGGCGGGTCTCGTGCTGCCTGAGTTGGTTCGGCTCGTTCGGGTGGCTTTGGGCTGTGTGGGTGGTCGGCCAGGGCGGGGCGGCTTCGGGCCATGCGGCGGCTGGTCGGGGCGGGTGGCGTCGGGTTGTGTGAGCGGCTTGTCAGGAAGGGGTGTGTGTGGTGGGTGCGCCGTATTTGCGGATTGTGGAGGAGTTGCGGCGGCGGATCGTCGAGGGGGAGCTCGGGGCGGGGGAGGCGGTGCCGTCGACGCGGCAGATCGTCAGGGAGTGGGGGGTGGCGATGGCGACGGCGACGAAGGTGCTGGCCGCGCTGCGCGAGGAGGGGCTGGTGCGGGTGGTGCCGGGGGTGGGGACGGTGGTGACGGATCCGCTGCGGGCCCGCCGTACCGGTGACGAGCTGACGAGGCAGCGGATCGTGCGGGTGGCGATGCGGGTGGCCGACCGTGAGGGGCTGGCGGCGGTGTCGATGCGGCGGCTGGCGGCGGAGCTGGACTCGTCGGCGATGTCCCTCTATCGGCACGTGGCGGGCAAGGAGGAACTGGTCCAGCTGATGGCCGATGCCGCCTATGGCGAGGAGCCGCTGCCTGCGGAGCGGCCGCCGGGCTGGCGGGCGCAGGTGGAACTGTCGCTGCGGCTGCAGTGGCGGGTGCATCGGCGGCATCCGTGGATGGCGCAGGCCGTGTCGCTGTCGCGGCCGCAGTTCATCGCGAACGGCATGGCGCACTTCGAGTGGCTGCTTCGCGCGGTCGACGGGCTCGGCCTGGACGCGCGCACGATACTGCACATCGGGATGTCGCTGGCGCAGTTCGTCGGCGGCGCGGCGGCGGCGCTGCAGTCGGAGACGCAGGCGCTGGCCGACACGGGCATCACCGACGACGAGTGGATGCGCGGCCGCTCGCGGGATCTCGGCTCGATGCTGAGCTCGGGTTCGTTTCCCACGCTGGCCAGGGTGGTGACGCAGCCCGGGGTGGAGGTGGATCTTGACTCGGTGTTCGAATTCGGGCTGATGCGGCAGTTGGACGGGCTGGCCGTACTGGTGGGGCGGGCGATTAGGTGAATCCTCCGTGAAGGCTATATGCTCTCCGAGCGCCGCAACGGGAGGACTCGGAGCGGTGACCAGGGGCTATGGCGCAGTTGGTAGCGCGCCTCCATGGCATGGAGGAGGTCTGGGGTTCGAATCCCCATAGCTCCACTCGGAGTACGGCGAGGTGTGGTCGCGCCTTTGGGCGCTTCCCCATGGTCTCCTCGTCATTTTGTCCCGGGGGATGACCCCCGGACCCCCAGCGTCTGGCCAATGGGCCTCGCTTCGCTCGGACGTATTTGATATGCGCTTGCGCCGGTTCGGGATGCTGGGTTTGGGACACGTTGGTGTCTCGTGGCTGGGTGTGCGCCTTTGACTGAGGTGGCGCTTAGCTACGGCAAGGGTGTGGCTAGGTGCCTCGTCGCGCTGGGTGTGTAGTTGGGGATTGGCTCGGCTGTTAGCTGAGGTATCGGCGCTGGGGGCGTGAGCGGCGAGTGGGTTCGTCACTTGTGTGACTTGGCGGGGGATTAGGGGTCCGTGCAGAGCCCCTTCCTGCACGGGGCTGGGCTTCCGAATTGGAGGCCCGTCGTTGTGCGGGCTCGGACTTTCCGCGAGAGCCTTGGAGCGGGATACGGGCCCGCACAGCGACACGTGTCCTGCGTGGCGCTTCTCGGGATATGGACTGCCACAGGGACATGCGTGTTGCGTGGCGCTTCGTGGGGACGGGCCCGCACAGCGACACGTGTCCGCGTAGCGCTTCGCGGGATACGGGGCTGGCACAGCGACATGCGTGCTGCGTGGCACTTCGCGAGATACGGGCCCGCACAGCGACACGAGTCCTGCGTGGCGCTTCTCGGGATATGGGCTGGCACGCGACATACGTGCTACGTGGGGCTTCGTGGGATATTAGCTGGCACAGCGACACGTGTGCTGCGTAGCGCTTCCTCTGCGGGCCGGCAGAGGTTTGGGGTTGCGGTTGGGGGTGTGTTTGTTGTGCCCCTAGGGTGGGTGCTTGGGGGGTCGTCGTTGTCCACAGGCTTGGCGATTGTGATCTCGCTGTCCACAGAACGTCGTTCGCCTCCGTAGCCTGCTCGCTCTCGAGGGCATTCTCGTACGCGCATCACACCGGTACGAGAGGAGTACGAGATGCCCGGAGGCCCGCCCATGCTGGGTTTCAGTATGGCGATCTACACCCTGGTTGGCCTGCTGGCGTGGGTCGCGGTCAAGTGGCGGGGTCGGCGATGAGTGCGACGTTGACGGTGATCGTGCCGGCGCACGATGAGAAGCGTGGGCTGCCCGCGACGTTGGAGTCCATCGTTCCGCATGCCCGGGACCACGGTGTGTATCCACGCGTCTGGAACCACGGTGTGCAGGCACGTGCTCGGAACCACGGTGTGCAGGCACGTGCTCGGAACCACGGTGTGCAGGCACGTGCTCGGAACCACGGTGTGCAAGCAGTGCTGGACCACGGCAAACAGCCACGCGTCCGGAAGAACGGCAAGATCCGGGCATGCTGGGCCCGACAGGCGGTGAGGTGTGGAAAGCAGGGAAGGAGGGTGCTGCACGCTTAGTGTGATCAGGTGAGTGATCCGAGAATTCCTGATGCGTCCACGCCCTTCGGGGAGAAGTTCCGGCGCCGTATGTCGGCGGAGAAGGTCATCTGGCTCACGACGATGGCGGCTGACGGCACTCCTCAGCCGAACCCGCGTGGTTCGTCTGGGAGGGCGACAGCGTGCTGCTGTTCACCCGGCCGGACGCACACCGACTGGACAACATCGGCCGCGACCCTCGCGTCTCGCTCAACCTCAACAGCACGCCCACGGGCGGCGACGTCGTGGTCATCACCGGCCGGGCGGAGTTCGTCGAGGGCGACCCGACCACCAGCGATGCCTACCAGGAGAAGTACGCCGACGGAATCACCCGAATCGCCGGCACGGTCGAGGAGTTCGCCAAGCGCTACCCCATCCCCATCCGAGTCCACATCGACCGAGTCCGAGGCTTCTAGCCCACGTTGTAAGAGGGCCCAGGGGAGTCGTGGGAGGGGATGGGTTCAGGGAGCCGTGATGTCCTGGGATTGGGGAGTTCCGGGGTTGGGCGTTGTCGCGGCGAAATGCATCACGTAGGAGGCGTCAATTGCCCGGCTGTTCGTGTGCTCGGCGGTTCGTGACGACGTCGACAGCATGGGCGGTGTCGACGGTATGAGCAGTGTCGACAGCATGGGCGGCGTCGACGCTATGAGCGGTGTCGGCGGCATGAGCGGTGGGCGTCGGCGACAGCGTTCTGAATCCTTTTGCCAGTAGCCAGATCGCCAGCACCATTTCGTTCAGCGCCAGCGGGAAGAAGAGAACGGAGTAGATCGTCGAGGACGGGGCCAGCAGGTTGAACATCACGAGGAAACTGTCGGCCAGGTACGGTGCCACCGCGATGAGTGCCCAGGCGGATATCCAGCGGGGGACGAGCCTCGACCGGTACAGCAGGTAGTTGAGTAGCAGGACGCTGATGCAGAAGAAGACGGCGCTGCTGGCGTGTCCCCATATTTCGTACGTCTGGGTTAATGCCTGGACGGTCGCCAGGTGGGCCGCGTTGTCTGGCGCGCTGGCGGCCGGTTGAGTGGTGGCCAGGGCCACCAGGATGAGAGGTCCGATGGCGGCGGGAAGCAGGAGGACGGCCTCAAGGATTCTGGCGACGGCATAGCCGAGTGCGGGTGCCTCGCCGTGGTTCTTGAGAACCGGGAACAGCGTCGGTGGGATCAGCGCGATCGCGACGGTCATGACCAAAGCCATGAGGGCGCCCGCCGATATTCCAGGTGCCTTGTCGGCAATGGACTGGGGTGAGTACAGGGTGTCGAGTGGCCCGAGAAGGACCGCGCTGAGCACTCCCGTGGCCGTCGCGGTGAGGAAAAGGGAACCGGTAACCCGTGCTGTCGTCTGCCTGTGCATATTCTCGCTCCGTAAGTCAGCTGCTCTTCGCCGTGATTCGGCTCCCGACCGGCCCCGGAGGGTGGCGAGCCAGGAAATCGATGGCGGCGCGCCAATGGTCGCCGACGCCGGTGTGCTGACGGTGGGGTCCTGGTGTGGGGGCGGTGGGCTTGCCGGGTGTTCGGGGGTGTGGCAATCTCGGCGGAGGTCGACATCCTGGAGCAGCCCTGTGGTGCGGATCGGTCTGCTCGGTGGTGTCCGTGTCGCTACCGAGGACGGCGAGCCGGTCGACATAGGTTCGGCGAAGTCGCAGACGGTGCTTGCGGCGCTGGCCCTGTCGCCTGGGACACCGCTGCCGGTGTCGCGCCTGGTGGAGCTCGTTTGGGGTGACGCGCCCCCGCGAACCGCGGACAAGACTCTGCAATGGCACGTGGCCCAGCTGCGCAAGAGCCTCGGTCCCGACATGATCGTGCGGGTGGGCGCCGCCTATCGCCTCGAGGTGGCGCCTGACGCGGTCGATGTGACGCGCTTTCGTCGCTGCCTCCGCGAGGGTGATCTCGACGGGGCACTCGCGCAGTGGGGCGGAACTCCTCTCGCGGGACTGGACGCGCCCGGCCTCGCGGCGGCGGTGGCCGGTCTGACCGAGCAGTGGCTGAGCGCTGTCGAGGCCGACCTCGAACGACGCGTAGAGTCCGAGCCGCGGGAGGTCATCGGCTCGTTGGCGGAGCTCGCGGAGCGCCATCCCCTCCGCGAAGGTCTCTGGGCCCTGCTGATGACAGCTTTGTACCGGGTTGGCCGCCAGGCCGACGCCCTCGCGGCCTACCAGCGGGCCCGGCACCAGCTCGTCACGCAGCTCGGGGTCGAACCCGGGCCGGGGTTGCGCGAGCTCGAGTCACGGATCCTCGACCACGACGAGCGGCTGCGCGGCCCCGCCGTACCGGAGCACGCGCCGCCCCGCCGTCCGAACGGGACAGTGACCTTCGGCTTCGCGCAGGTCGCGGGCCTGGCGACGCCTCGTGTGGCGACGGCCCGCCTGGAACAGCTCATCCGGGCGGCGGCAGACCGGCACGACGGTTACGTCTTCGCCGTCGGCACCGAGTCGGTCGGGGTGGCCTTCCATCGGGCCGATGACGCCGCCGCGTGGGCGACCCGGCTGCAACGATCGGCCGCCGACGAACGCTGGCACGACGATGTCGAGCCGGGTGCGCGGATGGACCAGCGCGCTGGCGGGTCTGGGGAGGCGGCTTCGGGGTTCGGTGTCGAGTTGGGGGTGCGGATCGGGCTGCATACCGGCGAGTCTGAGGAGGAGGTCGCGGCCGTCAGTGTGGAGTCGGGTGTGCAGGTTGGCTTGCACACTGGCGGGGCCGAAGCGGGGGTCGGTGCGGAGTCGGGTGTGCGGGTTGGCTTGCATGCCGGGGGGTCTGGGGAGCCGGGGGTGCGGGTTGGGCTGCATACCGGTCAGTCGGAGGAGGTGGGTGCGGGGTACGGCGGTGCTGCGGTGCAGGTGGCCGTGGGGATCGCTGCTGCCGGGTGTGGTGGGCAGATCTTGGCGTCGGGGGCTACGGCGGGGCTTCTTGAGCGGGGTGACCTGCGCGATCTCGGGTGGTTTCACCTGGAGGGCGACCTGCGCATCGTCCAGATCGGTGAGGGTGAGTATCCGCCGATACGGTTGCCCGGGATCCGGCAGGGCCACCTTCCCCTTGGTGTGGGCCGCCTCTTCGGTCGTGATGGGGACATGCCGGTTGTCGCCGAGGCACTCGAACGGTCCCGGGTCGTGACCCTGGTGGGACCGGGAGGAATCGGCAAGACCCAGCTAGCGCTGGCGGCGGCTCACGCGGCGTCCGGCCATCGAGGGTGGGATGCATGGCTGGTCGAGCTGGCGGAGATCACATCGCCGGAAGACGTGCCCCGCGCGGTCGCCGACGCGTTGGGCGTGGCGCAGCGTCCGGGACACACCCTGACCCAGTCGATCGTCGCGGCCCTGCGCTCGCGCCCGGCGCTGTTGGTCATCGACAACTGCGAACACGTCCTCGACGGCGCGGCCGGTCTCGTCCAGGCCGTCGTGGCGGGCTGCCCGCAGGTGCGGGTGCTGGCCACGGCACGGGAACGGCTTGCCGTACAGGACGAACAGGTTCTGGTCGTGGGACCGCTGGATCCGACAGCGGGCGCCGAGCTGTTCCACGCCCGCGCGCTCGCCGCCGATCGGACCTACGACGCGCGGGAGCACCATCGCCACGTCGAGGAGATCTGCCGGCGCCTCGATGGCATACCGCTGGCCATCGAGCTGGCCGCTGCCCGGACGATCAGCCACCGGCCGGTCGACCTCGTCGCCAGGCTCGATGATCGTCTCCGGCTGACCGGTGGCCGCCGCACCGGCGCCGCGCGGCATCGGACGCTGCGGGCCGCCATTCAATGGTCCTACGACCTGCTCACGGAGGCCGAGCAGACGCTGTTCCAGCGCCTGTCCGTCTTCACCGCACCGTTCGACCTCGGCGCCGCGCAGGCGGTCGCCGACGATCAAGAAGTCGACGACCTGCTGGGCGACCTGGTCGCGCGGTCGATTGTCACTGTTGATTTCGGACCGTACGGCCGGCGCTTCCGGCTGCTGGAACCCGTTCGCCAGTTCGCAGCCGAGCACCTGCGTGAGCGCGGTCATGCCGACCTGGCCGCCGGACTCCACGCGCGCTGGTGCCTGCGCGAAGTCACCCACATCCACGGCCTGCTTACGGGCCCGGGCGAGATCGAGGGCGTGGCTCGACTCGGCGAGCTGTGGGCGAACCTGCGGGCGGCCGTGACGTGGGCATGCGCGGATGGAGACCCGCGGCTGGCCGACGCGCTGATCCGTCCGATCGTCACGGAGCTCCCCCTGCGGGGACGGCAGGAGCTCGGCGGCTGGGCCGAGAACCTCCTGGCCGCGACCTCGGCGGAGGACCAGGACCTGCGCGCCTTCTGGCTCGTCTGGGTCGCCGAGCGCCACACCCAGAACGCCAACCCGGCAGGCTTCCGTCAGGTGGCGGACCAGTACGGCGAGCCGCGCCGAGCGCTGAGCCGCTACGCGCACGCCTACGCGACCGGCGATGGCGAGGGCCTGCTGCGGTGCCTGCCGGACGCCGTGGCCGAGCTGCGCCGCCAGGGTGAGCAGGACCTGGCGGCGTTCCTGGAGATGACGTCGGCGGGGACGCTGCTGGGCATCGGGCGTTTCGAGCAGGTCGACACGTCGGTCTCGGCCCTGGCGGATCGGTACCGGATCAACGGTCCGCCGACCCTCCTGCACTGGGCGCTGCAGACCCTTGGCTACTCCGCCTCGTTCCAGGGGCGGCAGGACGAGGCCGATCGGTGTTTCGACGAGGCGGCCCGGGTCGACATCCCTCTGGGCACGCTGTCGGCCAACAAGGCCACCGAGGCCAGATCCGTGTTCCGGCGCGGTGACCGGCCGCGAGCCTTCCGACTCCTTCGGTCTCACATCGACGAGCTGATCGAGACCGACAACGTGATCGCCGCCAGTGTCGTGTGCATCGAATTCATCAACATGATGGCCGCGATCGACCGGCTCGCGGAGGCGGCCCGCATGCTCGGGTATCTCGAGGCGGTCAACGACTTCGGCGCTCTGGCCGTGCGGACGCTCGTCTCCGAAGCCGCCGCCAAGGTCGCTGCCAGTGGGCGGCAGGGCTCGGAACCCGGGCATCACATCGACGACCGCGCCGCTCTCGGGTACATGCGTGACGTCCTCGTGGAGCTCACCCAGTCGGGAACCTCCAGAGCTTGCAGCTGATCAGGTAACGCGTGCCGGTCACGTTCGAGTCCCTGCGCGTTCGGGAGAGGGTGGGGTTGGAGTGGGCAGGTGTGGGGTGGGTGAAGGGCGGCACTCGGGAGGTCGCGCTGGGACGAGAGCGGGGCATTGCGGGCGGGGGATGAGTGGAAGGCACGCAGGGTGGGGACTGCGGCGAGTGCGGGGGTGGGATGAGCGACGGACGCGCTGAGGGGGTGGGCGCTGGGGTCAAGGCGGGAGTGGGTGGGTGGGCGGAGGTTGTGTTTGGGAAGTCGCGGTTGGGGGTGGGTGGGTTTGGGCTGGTGGGGGGTGGAGTGAGGGCGAAGGAAAGTTTCTGGGGGGTGGGTGGGGGAGAAAATTTCTTCCTGGATCTTATTGACCCGGGGGTCAACTGTGGGAAAGCCTTTCATCAAGTACCAAGGTGAGAGGACCACCATTGGCCGAGGTCGCCGTGCGGGCGTTTGCCGCAGGAGATGAGGGCTCCCTGGTCGAGGCCTGGAATCGCAGCTTGCGGGCCGACCCCACCACTCCCGGATGGTTTCGCGACTGCGTGTTGCTCGATCCGAACTTCGATCCCGAGGGGCTGCGGGTCGCCGTGGTCGACGGGCAGGTCGTCGGGTGTGCGTACGGCGTGCGGAGGCTTACCCCGCTGGCGCCCGGCACTGATCTGGAGCCCGAGGCGGGGTGGATTCCGTTCTTCTTCGTCGTGCCCGAGTACCGGGGGAGCGGGTTAGGGCGGCGGTTGGTCGAGGAGGCCGTGGCGTTCCTGCGGGGGCAGGGGCGGGTGCGGGTGGACTTCGCGTCGTATACGCCGAACTACGTGTTACCGGGGGCCGATCCCGAGGCGTACCCGGAGGGGTTCCGGCTGCTTGAGCGGCTCGGGTTCACGACGCTCTACTCTCCGGTGGCGATGGATCGGTCGCTGGTCGGCTACGTGACGCCGGACGACGTGCACGGTCTGCAGGCTCAGCGGGAGAGCGAGGGGTACGGCTTCCGCAGCCCCCGGGACGGGGAGTTGCCCGAGCTCATACGTTTCGCGGCTGACCGGTTCAACCCCGACTGGGGCGAGGCCATCCGAGCCCACAGAACACCAGCCCGCATCGTCATCGCCACTAAAGACACCAACGCCGCCAACGCCACCGAAGCTGCGAGCGCCGCCAGTGTCACCAGCGCCGCCAGCGCCACCAGCGCCGCCAAGACCACCGAAGCTGCCAAGGCCGGCAACGCCGCCGAAACAGGCAAGGCCAGCGAAGGCGCCAACTCCACCAAAACCGCCGAAGACGCCAAAGCTGTCAACGCCGCCGAAGCTGCCAAGGCCAGCGAAGACGCCAACGTCGCCGACGCCACAAAAACCGCCGAAGGCAACGACGCTGGTGGCGCGCGGATTGTGGGGTTTGCGTTGTATGGGGCCTATCGGGGGGTCGGGGAGAGGTTTGGGCCCTTCGGGGTTGATCCGGAGCTGCAGGGGACCGGGCTGGGGAAGATCCTGCTGCACCTGACGATGACGCGGATGCGGGCCGAGGGCCTGCACTCCTCATGGTTCCTGTGGACGGGCGAGCAGAGCCCGGCGGGCCACCTGTACGCGAAGGCCGGTTACACCGTGACCAGGCGCTTCCACGTGATGAGGAGGACCGGGTGAGCGGGATCCACGTGCTGGCGATCGGGGCGCACGCGGGCGACCTCGACCTGACCGCGGGAGCCGTACTGGCCCAGCAGGTGATGAACGGAGACCGGGCGACGCTGCTGCACCTGACGCTGGGGGAGCGGGGGCATCCGCGCACGCCGGTGGCCGAGTACGCCAAGCAGAAGCGGGAGGAGGCCGAGACGTTCGCCGACAGGATCGGCGCCGGAGTGAGGTTCCTGGACTACGAGGACGGGCTGCTGCCCGAGGACGACGACGTCAAGATGCGCGTCGGCGACCTGATCAGGGAACTGCGACCGGACGTCATCCTGACCCACTGGAGCGCGTCGATCCACAAGGACCACTCCCGCACGCACCGCATCGTCCAGGACGCCCGGTTCTTCGGCGGGCTGAAGACGCTGGAGCGCGAGCATCCCGCGTACTGGGCGAGCGAGCTCTACTACGCCGACAACTGGGAGGACGCCGAGGGCTTCGCCCCTGACGTCTTCGTCGACCTGCGGGAGGAGGCCTACGAGGTCTGGTCGCAGGCGATCACGGGCTACGCCTTCGCCCGCGGCGAGACCTACGGCTTCCCGTACGTGGACTACTACCGCGCGCTGACGATCGTCCGCGGCGCGCCCGCCGGTTTCCGCCGCGCCCAGGCCTTCGCCGCCCCCAAGGGCTCCCGCGACCTCCGCCTCACACATTTCGGACCGAACAACGAGAACGGCCCGAACAACGAGAACTGACGCGCCCGGGCGCGAGAGCCAAGACCAGGAGGGCTCGAGGGCGCACGGGTGAAGCACCACAGAGCGGACCGGGAAGCAGGAGGAGCTCCTCGGACCGCAGGCACAGGAAAGGCAAACCCCCCATGAGAAAAGCCCTGGTAGCCGCCGCAGCCCTACTCCTCGCCGTTTCCGCCTGCTCATCTGGAAATGGTGAAAAATCCGGACAAGGTGCGAACACGACTGGCAAGCCGCTGGTCATCCACGCCGTGGACGCCGGCACCTTCCAGGAGGATTTCAACCCCTTCCACCTGGAGAACGTGAACTTCGGCACCACCGGGATGATCTACGAGACCCTGGAGTACTTCAACAAGCTCAAACCAGGCGAGGTCACCCCCTGGCTGGCCACCAAGCACGAGTGGTCCAACGACGGCAAGTCCCTCACCTTCACCCTCCGCCAGGGCGTCAAGTGGAGCGACGGCCGGCCGTTCACCGCCGACGACGTCGCCTTCACCTTCGACACGATGAAGACGTACCCGGAGCTCAACAAGAGCGCCCTGGACGTCGCCGGCGCCAAGGTCCTGGCCCCCGACAAGGTGCGGATCGACTTCACCACCACCTCCTACGCCAAGCTCTTCAACATCGCCGGCAGCTCCGCGATCGTGGCCAAGCACCTGTTCGAGAAGGAGAACCCGGTCACCTTCACCAATCCCAAGCCGGTCGGCACGGGCCCGTACAAGCTGTCGAAGTTCAGCGCGCAGCTGTACGAGATGGTGAAGAACGACGCCTACTGGCAGCCGGGCAAGCCGCAGGTGCCCACGCTGAAGTTCCCCGCCTACACCGCCAACGCCGTGCAGAACGCGCTGCAGCAGGGTGAGCTGGACTGGGCGGGCGCCTTCGTGCCGGACATCCAGAAGATCTTCGTCCAGGGCAAGCCGGACCAGAACAAGTTCTTCTTCCCGCCCGAGGGCGTGGTCAACCTGCTGCCGAACCTGACCAACCCGGTGCTGGCCAAGCCGGAGGTACGGCAGGCCATCAGCCTGGCCGTCGACAGGGACAAGCTCGTCCAGATCGCCGAACGCGGATACACGCACGTGGCGCACCCGACGACCGTGACGATGCCGGGCGGCGAGGCCTACCTGCCGCCGGAGTACAAGGACGCCGCCTTCAAGGTCGACGTCGAGAAGGCCAAGGAACTGCTCAAGGGCGTCGACCCGGCCAAGCTGAGCTTCACCCTGCTGGTGCCCTCGCCGTTCACCGACTGGGTGAACTGCGCCCAGCTCATCAGGGAGGACCTGGCCAAGGTCGGCATCAAGGTCGAGACCAGGGGCGTCGCGTTCGCCGACTGGGTGTCCAAGGTGAACAAGGGCGACTACGACCTGTCGATCAGGGGAGCCGACGTCGGGCCGACGCCGTACGAGCAGCTGCGCTTCCTCATGTACGGCCCGCTCGCGATGCCGGTGGGCAAGGCCGGCTCAGCCAACTACGAGCGCTGGAAGGACGCGGCCACCGACAAGCTGATCGCGGACTACGCCGCCACCGAGGATCTGGCCAAGCAGCAGCAGGCCGTCCAGGGGCTCGGCAAGATCATGGTGGAGAAGCTGCCGGTGGTGCCGCTGTTCTACAGCCCCTCCTGGGCGGAGTTCCGCACCAGCAAGTACACCGGCTGGCCCAGCGAGCAGGACCCGTACGCGATGCCCTCGCCGTACTCCTCGCCCGACGCGGCGGTCGTCCTGCTGCACCTGAAGCCGGCGGGCACGTGAGGTTTCTGGCAAGGCGGCTCGGGTTCTACCTGCTGACGGCCTGGGCCGCGGTCACGCTCAACTTCCTGATCCCCCGGCTCATGCCGGGGGATCCGGTGGAGCTGCTGGTGGCGCGGATGAAGGGCAACCTGGATCCGGCCGCGATCGACGCGATGAAGCGGGCCTTCGGTCTCAGCGACGCGGGCTTGTGGCAGCAGTACTTCCACTATCTGGGCAACCTGCTCCACGGCGAGCTGGGCCGCTCGATCACGTTCTTCCCCACGGAGGTCTCCTCGGTCATCGCGGAGGCGCTGCCGTGGACGATCGGGCTGGTCGGGGTGGCCACGCTGATCAGCTACCTGGTGGGCACCTCGCTCGGCGTGCTGATGGCCTGGAAGCGGGGCACCTGGCTCGACGGGGTGCTGCCGGCGGCCACGTTCATGCACGCCGTGCCGTACTTCTGGGTGGCGCTGATCCTGGCGTTCGGGTTCGGCACGGTGCTGGGGTGGTTCCCGACGACCCGGGCCTACTCGCTGGACGTGGACCCGGGCTGGACGGGCGAGTTCGCCGGGAGCGTGGCCTACCACGCGGTGCTGCCGGCGGTGACGATCGTGGCGGCCTCGATGGCCGACCGGATCCTCGGCATGCGCAACGTGATGGTGACCACGCTCGGCGAGGACTACGTGGTGATGGCCGAGGCCAAGGGGCTGACCAGCCGCCGCGTCATGTGGTCCTACGCCGCGCGCAACGCGATCCTGCCCAACATCACCAGCTTCGCGCTGAGCCTGGGCTTCGTGGTGGGCGGCTCGGTGCTGACCGAGATCGTCTTCTCCTACCCGGGGATCGGCTCGGCGCTGCTCAAGGCGGTGGAGAACGAGGACTTCCCCCTCATGCAGGGCATCTTCCTGGTGATCTCGCTGGCGGTGCTGGTGGCCAACTTCCTGGCCGACCTGGCCTACGTGGTCCTGGACCCGAGGACGCGACAGTGAAGATCCGCATCGGTATCGGCATCCTGGCCTTCTTCGCGCTCATGGCGCTCGTGGGACCGCTGCTCGTCGGCGGTGACCCGGCCACCACCAGCAACGACGTCATGCAGGGCCCCTCGGCGGCGCACTGGCTGGGGACCACCGACACGGGACAGGACATCCTGCGGCAGGTGGTGTTCGGCGCGCGGATCTCGATGGGAGTCGGGCTGCTGTCCGCGGTCATCGCGACCGTGTTCGCCGTCCTGGTGGGCCTGGTCGGCGGGTACTTCGGCGGCGCCGTCGACGAGGTGCTGTCGGCGCTGACCAACATCTTCCTGGTGCTGCCGGCGCTGCCCCTGATCATCGTGCTCGCCGGCTACCTGTCGCAGCGCGGCGTCGCCTCGGTCGCGGTGGTGATCGCCGTCACCGGCTGGGCGTGGGGCGCGCGCGTGCTGCGCGCGCAGACCCTGTCCGTACGGCGGCGCGACTTCGTGGAGGCGGCGCGGGCAAGCGGCGAACAGCCCCTGCGGATCGTCTTCTACGAGATCCTCCCGGTCCTGATGCCCGTCATCGCCACCAGCTTCCTGGCCACCGTGGTCGGCGCGATCCTGGCCGAGGCGGGGCTGTCGTTCCTCGGGCTGGCCGACCTGTCCACGGTCAGCTGGGGCAGCATGCTCTACTTCGCGCAGACCAGCCAGGCGCTGCTGCGCGGCGGCTGGTGGTGGTTCGTGCCGCCAGGTCTGTGCATCGCGCTCATCGGCACCGGCCTGGCGCTGGTGAACTTCGGCATCGACGAGCTGGCCAATCCCCGGCTCCGCACCATCAAGGTGAAGCAGAAATGAACGTGCTGGAGATCCGCGGACTCGGCGTGGACTACCTGTCGAACACCGGAGCCGTGCACGCCGTCGACGACGTGTCGCTCGACCTGCGCCGCGGCGAGATCCTCGGCCTGGCGGGCGAGAGCGGCAGCGGCAAGTCGACGCTGGCCAACGCGGTGGCCAGGCTGCTGCGCCCACCGGCCGCGATCACCGCCGGCTCGGTGGTCTACCGGCCGCGCGAGGGCGACCCGGTCGACGTGCTCGAGCTCGGCAAGCGGGACCTGCGGGCCTTCCGGTGGAAGGAGCTGGCGGTCGTCTTCCAGAGCGCCATGAACTCCCTCAACCCGGTCGGCACGATCGGCGCCCAGATCGACGACGTGCTCCGCATCCACCGCCCCGGCATGGCGCGCAAGGACCGCCAGGAGCGGGCTGTCGAGCTGCTGCAACGGGTCGGCATCAGCGCCGACCGGCGGCGCGGCTACCCGCACGAGCTTTCCGGCGGCATGCGCCAGCGCGCCGCGATCGCCATCGCGCTGGCGCTCAATCCGGAGATCATCATCATGGACGAGCCGACCACCGCGCTCGACGTGGTGGTGCAGCGCGACATCCTGCTCGAGATCAGCGCGCTGCGCGCGGAGTACGGCTTCGCCGTCGTGTTCATCACGCACGACCTGTCGCTGCTCATGGAGATCTCCGACAGGATCGCCATCATGTACGGCGGGCGGCTGGTGGAGACGGGCACCACCGCGTCGCTGAAGCAGGCCCCGCGCCACCCGTACACGCTCGGGCTGCTGCGCTCCTTCCCCCGGCTGCACGGACCCCGCGAGGAGCTGCTCGGCATCCCCGGCACGCCGCCCGACCTGCGGTCCCTGCCGCCCGGGTGCGCGTTCCATCCGCGGTGCCGCTTGGCCATGCCGGAGTGCGCCGAGCGGCGTCCGGTACTGAAGCCGGGCCCGGAAGGGGAGGTGGCGTGCCTGCTCAACGACGGGGCGGGAGCCGTACAGCTGGAGGAGAGGTCATGAGCGGGCAGGTCATCCTGGAGGGGCGCAATCTGACCAAGCACTTCACCGTGGCACGCGGACGGCTCGGGGCGCGGCGGCCGGTGCTCAAGGCGGTGGACGACGTGTCGATCGCGTTGCGCGCGGGGACGGTCAGCGCGCTCGTCGGCGAGAGCGGCTGCGGCAAGAGCACCGTGGCGCGGCTGCTGGCCCAGGTGTATCCGCCGACCTCGGGGCAGGTGCTGCTGCGCGGGGAGCGGGTGCGGGGGTTCAGGGAGTTCAGGCGGCAGGTGCAGCTGATCTTCCAGGACCCGTTCGCCTCGCTCAACCCGTTCCACCGGGTGCGCTACCACCTGGCCAGGCCGCTGCGCATCCACGGGCACGTCCGTTCGGAGGCGCACGAGCGGGAGCTGGTGGCCGAGCTGCTCGAACGGGTCAGCCTCACCCCGGTCGACCAGTTCATGGACAAGCTGCCGCACGAGCTGTCGGGCGGGCAGCGGCAGCGGGTGGCGATCGCCAGGGCACTGGCGGTGCGGCCGGTCGCGCTGATCGCGGACGAGCCGGTGTCGATGCTGGACGTGTCTATCCGGCTCGGCGTGCTGCGGCTGCTGGAGAAGCTGGCCGACGAGAGCGGGCTGGCGCTGCTCTACATCACGCACGACATCGCCGGCGCCCGCTACTTCGCCCAGGACATCACGGTCATGTACGCCGGGCGGATGATCGAGAGCGGCGCCGCGGAGACCGTGACGCAGGAGCCGCGTCACCCCTACACACGGCTGCTGCTTGAGTCGGCGCCGGATCCCGACCGGGTCGCGCCCGCCGAGGTCAAGCGGCACGGCGAGCCGCCCAGCCTGATCGCGCCGCCGAGCGGGTGCCGCTTCCACCCGCGCTGCCCGGTCGCGCTGCCGGTCTGCTCGACCGAGGTCCCTGACAGGACCGTGATCGCCGAGGACCACTGGACGAACTGCTGGCACGTCTCGCAGTCCACGCTCACCCCGTGAGGGCCTGCCACCAGCGTTCCCGGTGGGTGGAGCGCAGCAGCCGGGTGTGCAGGCGGTGCAGGACCGTGCTGTTGTGCAGGTTGACCTCCAGCTCCGGCGCGTCCCGCAGCCGTGCCAAGGGCCGCCCGTGGCAGATCGAGCACGGGCACGCCTCCCGGCCCAGCCGCTCGACCGGCACGAACGCGAGCGGTTCTGTCACCAGCGCGCTGCGGGCGCCGCCGCGCCGCCAGCCGCCGCGCACCTCGTGCGGCTCCGGATACAGGTGCCGCAGCACCTCCCGCACGCCGACGGCGGCCCAGTCCGCCCCGGCCGCCAGCGCGCCCAGAGCCTCCACGCCCGCCGACAGCAGCGGATAGGGCAGCGGGCCGCGGCGCATGGCGGCGTCCTCGACCACCAGGGCGACCGGCCCGCCGAACGTCGTGATCGCCGTGTCCAGGGCGGGCCTGGCCTCCGCCGCCCACGAGGCGTGCACGGGCAGGACCGCGATCACGCCGTCCCAGCCGGCCGCCCGCTCCAGGATCGCGTGCAACGACCCGGTGTCGCCGCGGCCGATGTAGCCCGAGTCGGTGAGCGGCGCGGTCACGCCCGCCTCCACCTGGTCGGCTATCCACTCCGCCGACAGCCCGGCCGTCCCCGCGACCCTGGCGGACCCGGCGTAACGGCGGCGGTCGGCCAGCAGCGGGCCGTCGTAGCCCCGCCGCCGTACCATCCGGACCGCGTCGTGCGCGGCCTGGCCGGTGAACACCAGCCCGGAACCCGGGTGAGCGGCGAGCGCGGGAGCGTCGTAGACGTCGCGGGCGCTCACCTGGATCAGCAGCCGCTCACGCAGGTCCATACCGGGCTCCCCGGGCAGGGTTCTCAGAACACGAAATACCCTGCCGAAAGGCCCTTTACCAGGCGCCGCCACCTCCGCCGCCGTCTCCGCCTCCACCGCTCCCGGAGAAGGAGGACGACGACGAGGAGCTGTCTCCGCCGGACGAGGAGGAGAAACCGGTCTGGTGGTGCCGCCGGTAACGCGATCCGCCGCCGGTGCCGGCGCTGCGGAAGATGATCAACAGGGTCAGCAACGCCACCGAGGCCAGGATCGGGCCGAGGACGGACAGGACGCCGCCGGACGACGACGACGCCGACGAGGACGTCAGCGTGGCCGGGCAGCCGGTGCCGGAGTCGGTGCTCACCAGCGACCCCGAGCCCAGCGTCCGCAGGTTGGCCGCGCCGCTGCCCTTGCGCACGTCCTCGGCGGTGTCCAGCGTCAGCGCGAGCTGCTTGCGGGGGAACGCCACGTCGAGCGCGGCGGATCGCCCGCCGGGCACGTTCGTGGCGGTGGCCGACACGGTCTGCTTGGCGAAGGCGGGCTGGAGCAGCTCGCCGGGCCGGCCGAAGGCCGCGTAGGTCTCCTTCTTCTTGCCCACCCGCGGCAGTCGCACCGACACCTCGAGCCGGTCGAGCGACGGATCCCAGTTCCTGCCCCACACCGGCAGGTGCAGGAAGGCGTGGTCGTCGTAGGCGATGACGGCGCCGCGCAGCCGGTAGGCGATCCGGAAGACCCGATCCGAGCCCCCGGTCGCGGCGAAGTACCACACGACCCGGTGCACGCCGCCGCAGTCGCGCTGCGCGAAGGTGGCCGCCGGGCGGTCCACGCCCAGCTCGGCGGTGCCCTCCTCCCGGTAGGCCAGGCCGCCCTCGCTCACCGTCACGTCCTCGATCCGCGAGCGGTACGTGACCGGCAGGTCCACGTAGGCCCCGTGGCCGTCGGCGGAGAAGTGGAACGTGTGCTCCTCCACCACGCCGACCGACCCGTCCTTGGCCACGGTCGCCGTGACCGTGGTCCTGGGCAGGCTGTAGACCGTGTCACGCGCCGCGGCGGGCACCGCGCCCGCCAGGCACACCGCGAGCACTCCGGCGATCACCGTCGTCATCCGCATGCGCATCCCCTCGGGAAGTCGCGAGATGCCATCGTGACGGACGGGACTTGCGAACCGCTTAACACCCGTGCCGCCGCGCGATCTCGGCCGCCGCTGCCGCCACGCTCTCGCGCAGCTCGGGCGGCGACAGGATCTCCATCTCCCCGCCCAGCCGCAGGAACTCGCCGGTGGCGTGCGAGACCGACTCGATCGGTACGGTCACCCGCACCCAACCCGCCTCGTCAGGCTCCGAGGCGCTGGCCGCCGCCGCGCTCACCACGCCAGGCGTCATCAGGTGCCCCAGCCGCTCGAACCCGGCGGGCGACAGCCGTACACAGGCCTGGCCGCGCCGCAGGCTGGCCTCGAACTCCTCGGTGTAGGCGCGCCAGAAGCCGGCCAGGGAGAAGGAGGCGGGCCGGGTGAAGCGCGACGGCAGCGGATGCAGCGCCAAGATCTGCGAAACACGATAAGTCCGGATCTGTTCGCCGCAGCGGGCGACCACGTACCAGCGGCCCGCCTTGAGCACCAGCCCGTAGGGCTCCAGGCGCCGCTCGACCTCCTCCGGCTCGCGCCAGCGCCGGTAACGGATCTGGATGGCGTGGGAGTCCCAGACGGCGTCGGCCACCGCGGGCAGGTGCGTCACCGGCTCCGGGTCGCGGTACCAGGACGGCGCGTCCAGGTGGAAGCGCTCCTGGATCCGCCCCGCGCGGTCACGCAGCTCGACCGGCAGCGCCGCCATCAGCTTGAGCTGCGCCGCCGCCACCACCGCGCCCAGCCCGAGCTCGGCCGCCGGGCCAGGCAGCGCGGCCAGGAACAGCGACTCGGCCTCGTCGCCCGTCAGCCCGGTCAGCCGGGTCCGGTAGCCGTCGAGCAACTGGTAGCCGCCGTTCGGACCGGCGTCGCCGTACAGCGGGATGCCGGCCGTGTGCAGCGACTCGATGTCGCGGTAGATCGTGCGCGCGGACACCTCGAGCCGGTCGGCCAGCTCGCGCGCGGTCATCCTGCCACGCGTCTGCAGCAGCAGGAGGATCGAGACGAGGCGGGATGCGCGCATCATCGCTGACACTACCTGTCAGTGACTGCGGCTTACGGTCGCGCCCATGAACGATTTCGACTTTTTCGAGGGCGAGTGGATCTCGGCCAACCGCAAGCTCAGGAAGCGCCTGGCGGGCAGCGACGACTGGGACGAGTTCGAGGGCACCTCGCGCAGCTGGCGGATCTTCGACGGCGGCGTCAGCGTCGACGAGATCACCTTCCCCACCACCGGCACCAGGGGGCTGACCGTGCGCCTGTACGACCCGGCGACCGAGCTGTGGTCGATCTACTGGATCAGCAGCCTGGACCCGAAGATGGACACCAAACCGCTCGTCGGAAGCTTCGAGGGCAACAGGGGCGTCTTCTACGCCGACGACGAGCACGAGGGCACGCCGGTGCGCTGCCGCTTCATCTGGACCGTGCACGGCCCGGACGCCTGCCGCTGGGAGCAGGCCTTCTCCGTCGACGGCGAGCAGACGTGGGAGACGAACTGGACGATGGAGTTCACGCGGGCCTGACGCCGTCCATGATCTGGTCGACCGCGCGCCGCGTCACGTCGCCGTCGGGCGACAGGGCGGCGATCACGTAGGAGATCGTGTTGTCGCCCGTCGGCACCGCCACCACGCGCACGTAGGCCGGGTCCTGCCGCTGGAAGGCCAGCGTGAACGAGGCCGTCGCCGCCGCTCGCCCGCCGACCTGCAGCGCCTTGGTCTCGACGCCCTGGACCGTGCTGGTGCCCGGCAGCAGGCTGTGCGCCTGCTGCTCGGCGACCACCCGCGCCTGGGCCTGCAACTGCTCGATGCTGGCCTGGGCACCGGGCGCGCCCGGCTGCGTGAACGCCATCACGATCCCGCCGTCGCGCTTCAGCCCCGAGCTGTACGGCTGGGCCAGGCCGTCCCCGGCCTTCGTCCACCCCGCAGGGACCGGGTACGACAGGTGCGCCGCCGGGTCGGTGACCCGGGCGGCGCCGTGCGCCGCGGCGCCGGAGGAGGTGGAGCGCGGTTTGCGGGGCTCGGGCTGCCCGCCGCGCGACCACAGGATGACGGCGACCGCGGCGGCGGCCACGACCACCGCCAGCCCGCCTACGAGGACCACCCACCACCAGGCGGACCTGGATGGCTTGGCCTCGTACTGCTGGACATCGGGGAACATGTCCGGCGTGTACTCCAGGCGCCGCGTGCCCGGCGGCTCAGGCGGGGGCGGGGGCGGCTGCGGCCAGCGGTGGCGCACGGTCCGGTTGGGATCGGGCTGCTGAGGCCAGGGCTGCTGTGGCGTCATGATCCCCTCGAGCGGACGTCCGGCGCGGAAATCTACCCCGACATTGTCACATCTCGGGCGGGTGCGCCGTCCTGTCACCATGACAAGCGTTCTGGTGACAGGAGCCAGTGGCCGGCTGGGCCGGGTCCTGATCGACGTCCTGGCCCGCGAGGGGTTCGAGGTGCGTGCCGCCAGCCGTACCGCGCGGCCGTCGCAGGACGGCGTGCGGTGGGTGGTCGTGGACCTGACCACGGGGCAGGGCCTGGCGGCGGCCGTGGACGGGGTGGACGTGATCGTGCACCTGGCCACGGCGCCCTACAAGGGCCGCTACACCGACCAGGTGGAGCTGGGCGGGACCCAGCGGCTCCTGCGGGCCGCGGGAGACCGGCACGTGATCTACGTCTCGATCGTCGGCGTCGACCGCGTGCAGTGGGCCTATTACAGATCCAAGATCAAGGCCGAGCGGCTGATCGAGGCGAGCGGCGTTCCGTACACGATCGTGCGCGCGACGCAGTTCCACGAGTTCGTGGCCCAGGGCTTCACGCTGATGACACGGTTCCGTATCCGGGTCATCGATCCCGGCATCACCGTGCAGCCCGTCGACGTGCGCGACGTGGCCGCCGAGCTGGTCTCACGGATCCGCGGAGGCCCGCTCGGCGGCATCACCGAGTACGGCGGGCCCGAGGTGATCGGCGCGGGCGACCTGCTGGAGACGTGGCTACGGGCGCGCGGCAGGACCGGGCGGGTACTGCGGATCCGGATCCCCGGCAGGCTGGGACGGGCCTTCAGGGCCGGGCACCTGACGACCAGGGCCCAGCCCACGGGGAAGATCACCTGGAGCGACTACCTGGCGGGTCACTGACCCTGACCGCCGTAGGGCGGCTGCTGCGGCGGCCACCCGGGCTGCGGCTGACCCGGCTGCGGTGGCTGCTGCTGCCAGGCCGGGTTCGGCTGCTGCCACTGCTGCTGGTAGGCGGGCGCGGGCTGCTCCGCGGGGTTGGAGCGGGCCGCCACGCCGAAGACCAGCAACAGGGTCCCCACGATGTCGATCAGGATGCCGACGCCGCTTCCCAGGTAGATGATCGGTGAGGTGAACGAGATTTCGAACTCGTGCACCAGCTCCGGCAGGAACATGCCGTAGAGAACGTGCCAGAGCACGCCGACCAACATGACGATGCAGCCGAACATGCCGAGCATCGCGCCCCTGCCGCGGTGTTTCTTGGCGAACGCGGTCACGAAGATGCCCGCGATCAGAACGATGAGCTGGAGGACACCGAAACCGATAATCCAAAGAGAATTTTCCACGCGGCGACCCTACGGGGAAACGCTTGCCCGTTCCACCGCCCGGCTGATCGAAGCCAGGTCCAGCCCGCCCTGGTAGCGGACCCCGTTGATGAACAGCGTGGGCGTGCCCCGCACCCCGCTGTCGTATCCCGACCGCTCGTCGGCGGCGATCCTGGCGGCGTGGCCCGGCACGTCGGTCCACGGCTCGACGTCCAGCTCGTCGGCGTAGTGGGCCAGGTCGGCGTCGGTCAGGAAGCGCTGGTTGTCGAAGAGGATGTCGTGCATCTCCCAGAAGCGCCCCACGTCTGCGGCCGCCTCGGCCACCAGCGCCGCGGGCACCGCCCGCGGGTGCAGGGTGCGCAGCGGGAAGTGCCGGAACACGAGCCGCACCTCGGGGTGGCGCTTGCGCAGCTCCTCCAGGATCGGGTGCAGCCGCCCGCAGAACGGGCACTCGAAGTCGCCATACTCCACGATCGTCACGCCGGCGTCGTGCGGGCCGCGCACGTGGTCGCCGGGCCCGACCGGCACCGACAGCAGCTCGGGCAGCTCCTCCTCAGGCTCGGCGTCGGGCGGCGCGCACACGCCGCCCCGGTCCCAGGCCAGCCGGAAGATGAACGAGCCGAGCAGCGCCGACAGCAGCGACCCGGCCAGGATGCCGATCTTGGCCTGGTTCTGCACGGCGGGGTCGTCGAAGGCGAGGTCGACGATGAACAGCGCCACGGTGAAGCCGATGCCCGACACCGCCGCGCCGCCGAGCAGCTGGCCCCAGACCAGATTGCCGGGCAGGACGCCCCAGTTGAGCCTGAGCGGCAGCCAGGTGCCGATCGAGATACCGATGAACTTGCCCAGTATCAGCCCGGCCGCCACGCCGATGGCGATGGGCGAGGTGGCCGCCGCCCGCAGCGTGTCGGCGTCGAGCCGCACGCCGGCGTTGGCCAGCGCGAAGATCGGCACGATGACGTAGCTGCTCCACGGGTGCAGCAGCAGTTGCAGCCGCTCGTTGACCGAGACCGCCATCTTGACGCTGCGTGCCGCCTGCCGGGCAGCCTGCGCGCTCGGGTCGCTGGTGAACTCCTGCACGGCCTCGCCGGCCCGCAGCAGCTTGTGGTCGCTGGGCGCGTACACCAGCACCAGCATGCCCAGCGCGATGCCGACCAGCGTCGGGTGCACGCCGCTCTCCAGCGTCGCCACCCACAGCGCGAACCCGAGCACGATGTAGGCCGGCGCCCGCCAGATCTTCAGCCAGCGCAGCGTCACGATCGCCGCCATCAGCACCGCGGCCGTGACTAGCGCGGGCACCGACAGGCTGACCGTGTAGAAGACGGCGATGATGATGATCGCCAGCACGTCGTCCACGATGGCCAGCGTCAGCAGGAACGCCCGCAGCGGTTCAGGGCAGCGGGCGCCCACGATGGCCAGCATCCCGAGCACGAACGCGGTGTCGGTGGCGATGGGCACACCCCACCCGCCCGCGCCCGGGCCGCCGGCGTTCAGCATCAGATACAGCGCCGCCGGGACGATCATCCCGCCGAGCGCGGCCACGGCGGGGACCGCGATCAGCCGCCGGTCACGCAGCTGGCCGAGCCGTACCTCGTAGGAGATCTCCAGGCCGATGACGAAGAAGAAGATCGTCATCAGCCCGTCGTTCACCCAGTGGCGCAGGTCGAGGGAGAATTCGGCCGGGCCGAAGGACAGGCCCATCTGGATGTGCCAGAACGCCTCGTAGGTGTACCCCCACGGCGAGTTGGCCCAGAGCATGGCCAGCACCGTGGCGATCAGCAGCAGGCTGGTGCTGCCCACCTCGGTCTTGAAGAACGCCCGAAACATCCCCGAATCTCCCCCGGGCAGATCATAGCCGGATGCCCGCCACGATCTTGTCGAGGTCCCCCACCAGAGGCTGGCTGGCCATGACCGTGACGACCGTGCCCTTGCGCTCCACCCAGCCGACCAGGAGTCCCGTGCCGAGGGCGCCGTCGCCCTGCATGGTCAGCACCTTGCGCCCACCGAGCGTGGCCTGCTTCGTGTCGCCCGAGAACGTGCCCAGGTCGAAGGGGGCGTTCTTGAGCTGGGAGAGCTTGCCCGCCTTGGGCCAGCAGACCACCCGCACCCACAGGGAGCGGGCCTTGGGGTCGGTGTCGGAGCGCTTGTCGGTCCACTGGTAGCCGTACTCGGCGACGCCGTGGTGCTTGTTGACGACGACCTGGCCGCCGCTGAAGCCGGTGGGGATGTATCCGACGCGGACGCCCTTGATGGCGTCGGCACCGCGCGGGGGAGTGTCGCCCATGGCCTTGTACGAACGCTTGGCCTCGGCCTTCGAGGCGACAGGACACTGCGCGGTCGCGGCCTGGGCCGGGGTAACGGACACGATGGAGCCGGAAATCACGATTAATGCCGCTGCGGCAAGCATTTTTGTCATATCCGGTTTGACTCTCGAACATGACAGAAAGTTCATGTCGAAATCCGGCAGGCGGCTTCGTATATCCGGGTGAGAGAGAGGATCGCATCATGAAGACGCTGCTCACCGGACTGGGACTGCCGGAATCCCCCCGCTGGCACGACGGCCGCCTCTGGCTGGCCAACTGGGGCGCGGGCGAGATCATCAGCATCGACCCCGCGGGCGAGAGCCGGGTCGAGTTCACCGTCCCCACCTGGATCCCGTTCAGCATCGACTGGCTGCCCGACGGGCGGGAACTGGTCGTCGCCGGGCAGGAGCGGCTGCTGCTGCGCCGCGAGCCCGACGGCACGCTGGTCACCCACGCCGACCTGACATCGCTCGGCCAGGTGTTCAACGAACTGGTCGTCGACGCCCGCGGCAACGCCTACGTCAACGGCGCCAACCTCGTCCTGGTCACCCACGACGGCCGGGCCACCGAGGTCGCCGCCGGCCTGGCCTGGGGCAACGGCATGGCCATCACCGGCGACGGCGCCACTCTGATCGTGGCCGAGTCGCACGCCAACCGGCTCACCGCCTTCGACGTCGCGGCCGACGGCACCCTGTCGGGGCGCCGCGTCTGGGCCGACTGCGGCGACGGCTTCCCCGACGGGATCTGCCTCGACGCCGAGGGCGCCGTCTGGTACGCCGACGTGCCGAACCAGCGGTGCGTGCGCGTCCGCGAGGGCGGCCAGGTCCTGCAGACCGTCCAGGCCGACCGGGGCTGCTTCGCCTGCATGCTGGGCGACGGCACGCTGTACGTGCTCGATGCCGTCTGGCCCGGCATGGAGGAGGCGATGAAGGACCCCGGCCGCACCGGACAGGTCCAAGCGGTGGAGGTGTCAGTGCCGCACGCCGGCCGCCCCTAGAGGTGGCGCAGGTAGGCCAGCGACGGCATGAAGAAGTACTCGCCGCCCAGCATCGTGATCGTCTGGTCTACCTGCGGCTGCGGCGGCGACAGCTCCGGCTTGCCCCAGAGCTTGGGGTAGGTGACCTTCACCTCCCGCTTGCCCTGGCCGATGACCGGGTCGTGGCCGGTGCCCTCGTTCTGGAAGTTCGGGTTGTCGGCCCAGCTCTGCTGCGTGAACTCGAACTGGCTCAGCAGGCTGGCGTTGAACGCCATGAACAGCAGCCCGACCTCGCCGCTCGGGCGGACCTCCGGCGGGGAGTCGTCCCACGGGTCGTCCGTCCGCTCGCCGTAGGTCTGGCCGCGGCGGGCCATGAGCACCTCGCGGCCGAACGAGCGCGGGTTGGTCTTGCGGATGTGGCCGCTGAAGGGGCACTTCGACCCGGTGTCGGCGTCGAAGGTGAAGTCGTTGACGACCGGGCCGCCGGACGCCTTCGGCTTGAGCGTCAGCGGGGTGCCGTCCTTGAAGCGGCCGATCAGCATGGCGCCCGCCCTGTCACGGTCGGCGCCCGTCAGGCCCAGGCCGTCGGCCAGGTCGCGCTCGATCTCCTTGAACGCGCGCACGTTCTGCTCCAGCTTGCGGAAGACGAAGTAGCTGCCGAAGTGACGGCTCGGGTTCGGCGCGAGCGGGTCGGCGACCAGGATGTTGCTCAGCGGGAACGCCGGGTTCCAGTGCTGGTGCGGCTCCTTGTCCACCTCGTCCTTGACGAACAGCGGCTGGCTGCGGCCGTCGACGTATCCGAAGTGCTCGATGCCGTTGCCGTCGGGGTTGCGCATGCCCTGACCGGTCTCCTCGCCCAGCAGTCGCGCGCTCTGCGGCAGCTTGCCGACGATCTCCTCGCGCAGCTCGGCGACCGGCCCCGGCTCGGCGTCGCCGATCAGGACGACGGCGTGGATCTCCCGCTGGTAGACCTTCTCCCACTGGTCCACGGCCGGGTCGTTCACCTCGGCGATGCGCCGCTTCATGCCGTCGCGGAAGACCTTGTCGCCGAAGCGCCGCATGTCCTCCACCGAGTGCCCCAGGTCGCGGTAGCCGGCCTTGCTGAGGCCGATCCCGACGTACGGCGTGCCGCGCCGGCCGCCGCGGTCGAAGTCGCGAACCTCCTCCAGGTGCTTGCGCGCGGACTTCATCCGGGTCGTGGCGACCTCGCGCAGGAACCGCCGCCCCTCGGCCACATCGTTGAAACGGACGAACAGCACCGACAGGTGCTCGCGCACGTGCGCCCGCAGGATGTTGGGCTGCAGGTTGTCCAGCATCTCGCGGGTGTCCGCATCGAGCGTGGCCGAATCCCAGGCCAGGGGTCGTGCGTTGTTCAGGTCCACAGGCATAGCCGGTTCCTCCCGTTGGTGTGCGACGTGCCGGGCCCCCTGATCGCTATGTGTGTGACTCCTGAGGGCCCGGCAAAGTTGCGCCAACTCCGGGGGATCTTCAGCGGTTCCGCCGTCGCGCTGACGCCGGACACCTCGGGCAGGACGTGCGGGGTGAGCGCGTCGAGCACCGGGAAGTACCAGTCAGGTGACGGTGAGGGTGGTGCGGGCCAGGGCGCCGTTCTTGCAGGAGATCGTTACGGGGAAGGTGCCGGGGCTGGTGGGTTTGAGGGTGGGGGACCAGGTGACGGCCGGTGCGGTGGGAGCGTTCGTGCGGGGGGTGAAGGCGTTGGAGGTGATGGCGCGTACCTGTGAGCCGCCGCAGACCGCGGTGACCGTCACGGTCTGTCCCAGCTTGGCGGTCGTGGTGGACAGGCCGATGCCGGCGTTGATCCCGGACGGGGCCGGCTGCCCGGTGGGCGTCGGCTTCGGGGTGGCGGTCGGGGTGCCCGTGGGGGTGGGTGCGGGAGAGGGGTTCGAGCCGCCGAAGGCCACGTCGGAGCAGGAGTAGAACGCCTCGGGACTGTCGCTGCGCTGCCAGATCACATAGATCAGATGCCGTCCGGACCTGGCGGGCAGTTTGGCGTCGATGACGTACGACCCGTCGGAAAGCGCCGGGTCGGTCTTCGTGGCGAACGGCTTGGCGTCCAGGTCGGACCACTTCAGCGGCTTGGCCGGGTCGTAGCCGTCCTTGGTCAGGTACAGCTCGAAGGTGCCCTTGTGCGGCGCGGTCGCGCGGAACCTGAAGGTGTAGGCGGCCCCGGAGGTCATCGAGGTCGCCGGCCAGTCGGCGCGCGCCTGGTCGAACCCGCGGTACTTGTCGCGCCCCGCGCTGCACAGCTTGCCGTCCGGGATGATCTCGCGGTGCCGTCCGGCCGCGTTGGCGATGTTGACCTCGTTCCAGTCGTAGAGCGGCTGCGTCCCGCCCAGCTCCACGGCCTTCTTGCAGGCGGCCGACTTCGGGTTCTCCGGGCCTTCCGCGTAGCAGACCATGGTCCGGCTCGGCGGGTTGTTCATGGTGCCGTGGGCGCTGGCCGCGCCGGGCAGCAGGGAGAGCGCGAGCAGGGCGGGGGTTGTCAGCGTGATGGCGGCGATGGTCTGTCGGTTGATCTGCATGCGGACCACCCTGGACCAGGCCGTATGCCGAAAAATGGTGCTTAAGCGGCCATTAAGGTGGACTTAGAGATCATTTTAGGAGGAGCCATAACTGGACGTGGGCTCCGCCCAGCGCGGAGCGGTCCACCCGCAGCGACCCGCCTGTCGACTCGGCCAGCCGCCGCGCGATGTCCAGCCCCAGCCCGGTGGACCCGGCCCCGCTCGTCCCCCGCTCCACCGCCAGCCACGGATCGTCGATGCCGGGACCCGCGTCGGCGAACAGGACGCCCACCGAGTCCTTGCCCTCCTCCAGCGTGACCGAGAACGCCGTCCCCTCGGGCGTGTGCCGGAAGACGTTGCCGAGCAGCGCGTCCACGGCCGCGCCGAGCTCGGCCGCGGGCACCGGCACCCGCACGGGAAGCGTGGCGCCCGCCAGCTCCCACGGCCGCTCCTGGTCCTCGGCCAGCGCCGACCAGAACGCCAGCCGCTCGCGCAGCACCTGCGCCGCGTCGCACGAACGCGCCCCGCCGCTGGTCCTCCTGGCCGCCGAGATGATCGCGTCCACCTCGCCCTCCAGCCGGGCCAGCGCCTGCCGGGACTGCTCCGCCGGCGGGCCGAGCTGGTCCAGGCTGAGCCGCAACGCCGTCAGCGGCGTCCGCAGCCGGTGCGACAGGTCCGCCGCCAGCTCCCGCTCGGCCGCGAGCAGCCGCGTGACCCGGTTGGCCATCGCGTTGAAGGCCGTGGCCGCCTGCTCCAGCTCGCGCGGCCCCTCCGGGTAGATCCGCTCGCTCAGGTCGCCCGCGCCGAAAGCGGTCGCCGCCGTGCCGAGCCGCCGCGCCGACCGGACCACCCGGGCACCGAGGCGGTCACCGACCAGGACGGACCCGACCACGAGCGCCACCGCCACCCCGGTCAGCACCGCCCACGAGGCGGTCACGCCCCTGTTGAGGTCCGCGGAAGGGACGAACACCTCGATCACCGCGCCCTTGCCGCCGTCCAGCGCCACCGGCCGCAGCAGCGCGTACCCGGCGGGCAGTTCGATGGTGCTCGCCCTGGTCTGCGTCGCGGCCTTGGCGACCTCCGCGGCCGGCGCGCGGAAACGTCCCGAGGTGGCGCCGTCCCCGACCTGGATCGCCAGCAGCCCGCGCCTGCCCGCCTCGGTCCTGGCCACGGCGTGCTCCAGGTCCTGCGCCCTGGTGGTGAGCGCGAGCACCGGGATCAACGCCGACGCCTGCCGTTCGGCCTCGGCCAGAGCGCGCGCCTGCGCGGTCTCCTTGACGATCAGCGCCAGCGGCACGAGGAAGGCGAGCGCGACCATCGAGGTGACCGCCACCATCAAGGCCGCCAGCGTGCCTCTCATCGCGGTGCGGACAGCATCACGCCCACGCCTCGCACGGTGTGCAGGTAGCGCGGGTTCGCGGCGCTCTCGCCGAGCTTGCGGCGCAGCCACGACAGGTGCACGTCGATGGTCTGGTCGTCGCCGTAGGCCTGATGCCACACCTCGGTCAGCAGCTCCTTGCGGGTCACCACCCTGTCGGCGCGCGCCGCCAGGTAGGCGAGCAGGTCGAACTCGCGCCGCGTCAGCGACAGCGTCGCGCCGTCGAGCACGGACTCGCGCCGGTCGGCGTCCACCACGAGCCCGCCGACCTGGTGCACCCGCGGCGCCGCGGCCGAGCGGGACCGCCGCAGCACCGCCTCTAGCCGCGCGCCCAGATGGTCGCCGGAGAACGGCTTGACCAGGTAGTCGTCGGCCCCCGCCTCCAGCAACCTGACGATCTCGCTCTCGTCGTCGCGGGCCGTGGCCACGATCACCGGGACCTGCGACACACCCCTGATCATCCGCAGGGCCTCGGACCCGTCCAGGTCCGGGAGCCCGAGGTCGAGCACGACGGCGTCCGGCGGGCGCTGGGAGATCTCGCGCAGCGCGTCGAGCGCGCAGCCGGCGCTGCGGACCGCGTGCTGCCGCCGATGCAGCTCGTGGATGATCGCCGTGCGGACGAAATCATCGTCTTCGACTACGAGGACCGTCGCCATGCGCACCAACCGTAAAGGGACTGCCGCTACGACCGGGACTGGACACTACAGTGGAGCGGCAGTCAGATGAGTAGCTTTCCTGTTGGGAGCCTCTTTGCGTCGAGCCCTTCGCTACATCGCGATCTGGTGCGGGGCCACCGCGGTCGCCGTGTCCGTCTCGTGGTTCGGCGTTCGCGGGGTGCTCAGGGACGAGTTCGTGGACGATGTCCGGGTGGAGCCCTTCCTTGCCCAGACCGTGGCCGGCGATCATCGCGCTCCGATGGTGACGCCGACGCCCCGCCGTACCACCAGAGAGCCGGGGCCGGTGAAGGTGATCGAGGTGAAGGGTGGCGAGGTGGCCTTCAGGCTGGACGCGAACGGCTGCCGCCTGGTGTCGGCCAGCCCCCGCGCGGGCTACACCGCCAAGGTCTCGAGGAACGACGGCTGGATCCGCGTCGACCTGGCCAAGGACGGGCACGGGTCGGGCGTGTGGTGCATCGGCCACGAACGGCGCACCGACACCTGGGAGTACTGATGGCGCGCTGGGAACGGGCGAGCGGCACCAGGCAGGCGCTGCTGCGCGCCTCCCGCGAGGTCTTCCTGGCCAAGGGGTACGGCGAGGCCACGGTGGCCGACATCGTGGAGGCCTCCGGCATCAGCGTCGGAAGCCTCTACCACCACTTCGGCGGCAAACCCGGGCTGTTCTTCGCGCTGTGGGAGCAGTTCATGCGCGACCAGGAGGACCGCACCCACCGGGCGGCCAAAGCGGTCGACGGCACCACCGAGCGCTTCCTGGCCGGGGCCCGCGCCTACCTGGAGGGGTCGTGGGAGCAGCGCGACGTGGCCAGGTTGTTCCTGGAGAACGACGGGCCCGCCGAGTTCTCCACGCTGCGCAGGCAGCGCGGCTGGGACTGGATCGGCGGCAACAAGCGCCTGCTCGGCCTGGACGACAGCAGGGAGAGCCACGTCCTGGTCGTGCTGCTGACCACCGTGATGGGCGAGTCGGGCAGGGAGGTCGCCGCCTGCGAGTCCGACCGGGAGGCCCAGGTCACCATCGACGAGGTGATCAGGCTCGTGCGGCGCATGCTCTCCGCGGCGTAGCCCGACCATCTCCCCAGGGAGGATTCCCCCGAAGAGGGAAACTGCGAGCGTGAGCGCATGGAAGCACTCAGGAAGGCGCTCCGCGCGCTCTCGGTGGTCTACGCGCTCATCTTCTTCATGTTCGCGCTGCTGCACACCGGGATCACACTCGGGCCGCTGGGCGAGCCGGTGATCATCCCGGCCGTCGTCGCCGAGACGCTGTGCGGGCTCGCGCTGCTCGGCGGCGCCTACCGGGCGCGCGTCTCCTGGGACCCCATCCTGTACTCGCACGCCCTGGCACTGGGAGGCGTGCTGCTCGGGGTCCTCTCGCTGGGGCTCGGCGCGACCCCCGCGACCACGCTCAACACCTGGTACCACCGCGTCATGGCCGCCCTGCTCGGGCTCGGCCTCAGCGGCGCGCTCTACGTCTCCAGGGTGCGCAGGTAGTCGGCGGCCTCGGCCACGTGGTCCTCGGTGAAGACGCGGATGCCGTTCAGCTCGAGCAGCGCCGCGGTCACGCCCTGCCCGGGAGTGCGCCGGCCGCGGAACGTGCCGTCGTAGATCGACAGCGCGCCGCACGACGGGCTGCCCTCCTTGAGCACCGCCACCCTGATGCCGAACGAGCTCGCCACGGCCAGCGCGGCCTGCGCGCCCGCCAGGAACTCGCCCGTCACGTCGGAGCCGTCGGTGGCCAGCACCCTGGCGGCGCCCGACAGCACGGCGGCGCCGCCCACGCCGCCCTCGATCTCGGCCGCGGGGCGCGGCGTCGGCAGCCCGCCCTCGACCTCCGGGCAGAACGGCACCAGCCGCCCCTCCTCCCGCCAGGCCGCGAGCTGGGCGTCCGAGCTGGTCTTGGCCCGGCCGTCGTAGCGGACCTTGCGGCCCATCAGGCAGGCGCTGACCAGGATCCTCTCCACAGGACCGATCCTATGCACCAGTACGCTTTCCGGGTGAACTCCACCCTCGCGACGATCGTCATCGTCTGGTCGTTGCTGCTCGCGCTGGCCGCCCTGGTCTCCGCGATCCGCGATCGGGCGATGGGCATGGTCCTGCTCGTCGGCTTCGCCGTACTCGAGGTGCTGGTGCTCGTGCAGGCCGGGTTCGTGATCGCGGCCATGGCGCGCGGCGAGGGGCCCGACGCCAAGGCGCTGCTGTACGGCTACCTGGGCGGCCAGGCCGTCATCCCGCCCGCGGGGGTGTTCCTGGCGCTGGCCGAGCGCAGCAGGTGGGGGTCGGCGATCCTGGTCGTGGCCGGGTTCGCGATCGCGGTGATGACGGGCAGGCTGCTGCAGATCTGGCAGACCGGCGCATGACGACCTCCTCGATCGGCAAGGGGCCGGGCCGGGTCCTGGTCGGCGTCTACGGGCTGTTCGCGCTGGCCGCCTCCGCGCGGGCGGGCGTGCAGATCGCCACCAAGTTCGCCGAGGCGCCGCTGGCCTACTCGCTGTCGGCCTTCGCCGCCGCCGTCTACATCGTGCTCACCGTCGCGCTGGCCGCAGGGGCCCGCCGGATCGCGCTCGGCGCCCTGTTCATCGAACTGGCCGGCGTCCTGATCGTCGGTACGGCCAGCCTCATGGACCCCGCGGCCTTCCCCCACGCCACCGTGTGGTCCGGCTACGGCAGGGGATACGTGTTCATCCCGCTGGTGCTCCCGCTGGTCGGCCTGTACTGGCTGCTGCGCAGGCGTTAGCCGCCCGCCGTACCGGGCAGTAGGCGACCTCATGAGCACAATCGAGCACTCCATAGACGTCATGGTCCCCGTCAGGGTGGCCTACAACCAGTGGACGCAGTTCGAGAGCTTCCCCGAGTTCATGGAAGGGGTGGAGTCGGTCAAGCAGCTCACCTACACCCACAACGCCTGGGTGGCCGAGATCGCGGGGGTCAAGCGGGAGTTCGAGACCGAGATCACCGAGCAGCGCCCCGACGGGCGCATCGCCTGGCGGTCGGTGGATGGGCCGCGTCAGGCCGGCGTCGTCACCTTCTACCCGATCGACGAGACGACCACCCGGGTCACGCTCCAGATGGAGTACGACCCCGAGGGCTTCGTCGAGGTTGCGGGCGACTGGCTGCAGCTGGTCCGCATGCGGGTGCGGGGCGACCTGCGCCGCTTCAAGGACTTCATCGAGCCGCGCGGCGGCGAGACCGGCGCCTGGCGCGGCGAGGTCCCGCCACTCCACTGATCCATCCCCCTGGCCCCCTTTCCGATCTGGGAAAGGGGGCTTTCACCTGGACAGGAATAAAGGGATATTTCGGTCCTGTTAGGATGGTGATTCGTCCCATGATTTGATGAGTGGAGGTTTCGCGGCCGCATGAGCGTCATCGCCCAAGAGTCCAGAACCAGAACCGGATCCCTTGCCTGGCTGCTCGTGCTGGGAATCGTCCTGGCCGCGCTCAACCTCAGGACCGCCGTCACCAGCGTCGGTCCCCTGCTCGACCAGCTCGCTGCCGGGCTCGGTATGTCCAGCGTCGGCACCGGCCTGCTCACCACGCTGCCCGTGCTGGCCTTCGCCTCGGTCGGCGCGATCACGCCCACCCTGGCCAGGCGCCTCGGCGAGCACCGGCTGCTGCTGCTCGCGCTGGTCACCCTCGGCGTGGGCCTGCTGGTGCGCTCGCTGGTCGGCTCGTCGACCGTGTTCCTGCTCAGCAGCGCGCTCGCGCTGTCGGGCGGCGCGGTCGGCAACGTGCTGATCCCCACCCTCATCAAGCGCCACTTCCCCAAGCGCACCGGGATCATGACCACCGTCTACACCACCGCGCTGGCGGCCGGCACCATGCTGGCGGCCGCGGCGACGGTGCCGATCGAGCGCGCGTCGGGCGACTGGCACATCGCGCTCGGCGTGTGGGCGCTCCTGGCCGTCGTCGCCGCCATTCCGTGGCTTGCGCTGGTGCGCAATGAGCCGGAGCGGGACACCGGCCAGAAGGACTCCGGCATCCGCCGCCTCGCCGGGAGCAGACTCGCCTGGATGGTCGCCGTCTACTTCGGCACCCAGTCCATGATCGCTTACATCATGTTCGGCTGGCTAGCCACGATACTGACCGACAGTGGCTTCTCCACCGGGCAGGCCGGGCTCGTGCTGGGCATCTTCACCGCGCTGAACATCCCGGTGTCGATCGTGGTGCCCGCCGTCGCCTCCCGCTTCCGCGACCAGCGGCCGATGGTCGTGGGCCTGGTCACCGCCTACACGATCGGCTTCCTCGGCCTGTGGCTCGCGCCCGCCTCGACGGCGCTGGTCTGGGTGGTGTTCGTGGCCATCGGCATGGGTTCGTTTCCGCTCGCGCTCATGATGCTCGGCCTGCGCACCCGCACCCCCGAGGCGACCGCCGGGCTGTCGGCCTTCGGCCAGAGCGCCGGATACCTCATCGCCGGCGCCGGGCCGCTGCTCGTCGGGCTGCTGCACGAGGCCACGGGCGGGTGGGCCGTGCCGTACGCGATGATGCTCGCGGTCGTCGCCGTGCAGTTGCTGACCGGCCTGTACGCGGGGCGCAACCGCTTCCTCGAGGACGAGGCTGGGAAGATGGAGGCGTGAACTCCACCGTCGTCACCTTCCCTGAAGGCCAGGTCACCGGCCGTTCCCAGATCGTCGAGGCCGTGCCGGCGGGGGCTCGGCACGGCCTCGTCACCACCGAGACGCCCTTCCACCCGCTCGACCACACCTGGCCCGACCAGCCCGCCGACCGCGGCACGATCGGCGGGCTGCCCGTCGTCGACTGCGTGACGGCCGCCGAGTCGGACGCCGGCCTGTTCATGGGCGACGACATCCCGGTACGGCGGGGCGCCGACGGATGGCGCTGGCTCGTCGTGCACGTCGTCGACAGCCCGCTTCCCGTGGGGGAGGAGGTGGACCTGGTCGTCGACGCCGACTACCGCGCTGCCCTGTCGGCCGGGCACACCGCCTGCCACCTGGCCGCCCTCGCGCTCAACGCGGTCCTGGCGCCGCGCTGGCGCAAGGAGACGGCCACCGACGCGCTCGGCAATCCCGACTTCGACCAGACCGCGATCACCTCCTCGCGCATCACCGAGTACGGCAGCGTGGACGTGTACCGGCTGGGCAAGTCGCTGCGCAAGAAGGGCTTCTCCGCGGAAGACCTGGACCTCGCGCAGGTCGCCGGGGCCGTCAACGAGCGACTCAAGCACTGGGTGGCCGCCGACGCCCCCGTCTGGGTCGACGTGCCCGATCCGACGCTGACCGCCCGCCGTACCTGGCATTGCGCACTGCCGGAAGGCGAGGCCCACATCCCGTGCGGTGGCACGCATGTGACCAGGACGTGCCAGCTCGGCACGGTGACGGTCTCCCTCGAGCTCGAGGATGCCGCCCTCGCGATGCACACCCGCGTCCTTTGACGTTTGTGTCAGCATGTGCTGACAGTGGCGGGCTTGTCAGCATATGCTGACGGCATGAACGTAGCCGAGCTTGCCCGCGCGGCCGCCGACCGTGACGACCCCGGCACGGGGCTGGCCGCGGTCGCCGCGCTGCGCGCGCTGCTGGAAGAGCTGGAATCCATCCACGTCACGACCGCCCGCGCCCGCGGCTGGTCGTGGGAACAGGTCGCCGAAGCCCTCGGCGTACGGCGCCAGACCGTCCACCGCAAGCACGCCCGCCGTATCGGGAGGTAGTCCGCATGCTCGCCCGCTTCACCGACCAGGCCAGGCAGTGCGTGATCCACGCGGGGACCCTGGCGCTCGAGGCCCGCCGCCGCACCCTCGACCCCGACCTGCTCGTCCTCGCCCTGGCCGAGACGCGGCCCTTCACCCTGGAGTCCTTCGCCTCCACACCCGAGGCGCTCCGCCGCCTGGTCGACACCGGGCGCGACCACGAACTCCTCGCGGCCCTGGGCATCGACGCCGCCGAGATCCGCCACCGTGCCCGCCTTCACGCCCCCGGCCAGTGGCGGCTCGAACGAACCCGCCTCCTCCGCGTCACCCTCCACGGTCCTCTCGGGTCCATCCAGCTCGCGGCGCACAGCCGCAAGGTCATCGAGGTGGCCACCTGGAAACCGGGCCCCGTCACCGGTGAACGCCTCCTCTGGGGCCTCCTCGCCGACCCCGCCAACGGCGCCGCCCACCTCCTCGCCACCACGGGGACGAACCTCGAATCCCTGGTAACCGAAGCCTCCATCCCGACCCACCACCGCGCCGCCTCATAACAACCGCTCTGCATCACGACATCCACGTCGCCAACACCCGCCACGACACCCCGATCACCCTGGCCCGCGCTGGCCGCGACCCCCTCGCCCTGTTGTGCCCGTGAGCGCTCGCCGCGGCACGTCCGCCTCAGCCTCGCCCCACGCTGGTCAAGAGCGCCTGCCGCGGCACCCTCGCCCCGCGCTGCCCGTGAGCACCCGCCTCGGCGCCCCTCAGCCTCGCCCCATGCTGGTCACGAGCGCTTGCTGTGGCACCCTCGCCCCGCGCTGCCCGTGAACGCTCGCCTCGGCACTCCATACAGCCTCAGCTCGTCCTGGTTGTGAACGCCTGCCGCGGCCTCTCGCCTCGCGCTGCTCGTGAATGCTCGCCGCGACTTCCCGCGCAGCCTCGCCCCGCACTGGTCGTGAACGCTCGCCCGAGTACAGCCCTCGCGGTCCCGGTCTCACGTGCTTGGTCGCCGTGACACCGCCCTCTCTCGCTGTCTCGTCTCGCGAGGGCTGGCCCTTCGCTCTCCAAGCTCGCCGTACCGGGTGGCCTGCCGTACGGCTGGCTCAGGGGAGAGCGGGGGTGAGGTGGGAGAGTTTGTCGGGGTTGGCGAGGAGGTAGATGGTGTCGATGGCACCGTCCTTGATGTCCAGGGCCATGACCGCGACCACGCGGCCGCCGACCGACAAGACGATGGCGGGCGCGTCGTTCACCGTGGCTACGGCGAATGACATGTCGGCGAAGTCCGTCACGCTGATCGAGGCCATGAACTTGGCGATGCCGTCCGGCGTCGAGATGGAGGTGAGGAAGCGGGTGACGTTGATCGCGCCGGTGAGGGCGCGCAGCGGCGAGCGTGCCTTGCCGCCGCCGTCGCTGACCAGCGTGACCTCGCTCGACAGCAGCTCCATGAGCCCGTCGAGGTCGCCGTCCGAGGCGGCGGTCATGAAACGCTCGGTGATCTGCCGCCGCTGCCCCAGGTCCACTTGGAAGCGCGCACGTTTGTCCTGTACGTGCTCGCGCGCCCGCTTGCCCAGCTGCCTGGTCGCCGCCTCGCCCCGCCCGATCACCTGCGCGATCTCCGAGAACGGCAGGTCGAACGCCTCCCGCAAAACGAACACCGCCCGCTCCAGCGGCGACAGCGTCTCCAGCACCACCAGCAACGCCAGCTCCACGGAATCGGCCAGCTCCGCGTGCTCGGCCACGTCGGGCGCCAGGCTGATCGGCTCAGGCAGCCACGGGCCGACGTACGACTCGCGGCGCGACTTCGCCCACCGCAGCCGGTCGATCGCCAACCGCGACGTCACCCGGATCAGGTACGCCTTCGCGTCCTCCACGCTCGCCTCGTCGACCCCGGACCAACGCAGCCACGCCTCCTGCACGACGTCCTCGGCATCGGCCACACTCCCGAGGATCCGGTAGGCGACGCCGATCAACAGGCTTCGGTGCTCTTCAAAGGTCGACATGAAACCTAAGACGTACCACACGGGGCACGACGTGACACGAACGCCCTCGGATTCCGATACACTTATCCACGCATCACGGGGCTATAGCGCAGTTGGTAGCGCGCCTCCATGGCATGGAGGAGGTCTGGGGTTCGAATCCCCATAGCTCCACTCGGAGTACGGTGAGGTGTGGTCGCGCCTTCTCGCGCTTCCCCACGGTCTCCTCGTCATTTTTCCCCGGGGGATAACCCCCGGACCCCCAGCGTCGGGCCAAAGGGCCTCGCTTCGCTCGGGCGTATTTGATCTCACGCTTGCGCCGCATCGTTCTCGTGGGTGCGCTTCACCTTCGCCGCATCGGTCACGTGTCTGCGCTTGCGCTTCGCGCGATCGGCTCAGGCGTTGCTTCCAGTCGGGGCCGCAGCCCCGATCCCTGCAGCCCCGATCCCTGCAGGGCCTTCGCTTCGCTCGGACGTATTTGATCTCACGCTTGCGCCGTGTCGATCTCGTGGTTGTACGACCGCTGTGCGTGTTGGGTTCGTGGTTGTGCTTTCGTTCCTGTGGACGTAGTGGGGGTGTCGGTGCTCGCTCTGGGCATCCTGTCGATGTAGCGAGGTGCGGAGAACTCTTGGTTGAGCAGGCGTCGGGCAGTCTCGCCGGCGGTGCCGTACAGCTCGTGAGGTGGCGCGGCAGGTAATGGCGCAACGCCCCGAACTCCAGCCGCAAACGAGCTGTGACTCCCTCCAAGGCATCGCGTCTGCGCATCTGGCCCAGGGATCAATGGACGAGGCGGGACCTGGCGTTGCAGAAAACCCCTGTTCTAGAGCAGTGACCTCATAAGTTCACCGGGTTGAGGTCGAGCCGAGCCCCGGCGCACGCGTGCCCCTGGCAGGATCTCCCGCATGTTCGAAGAGAAGCTCGACGCGCTCGCGCAGTTGATGGCCGAGCACCTGGCCGCGCCGTTCCCGCCGGGCTTTCGCGGCCTGGCCATCGAAGGCGAGGAGATGGTGCTGCTCGACGCGGACGCCTACGGCTACGCCTCCGGCGTCCTCAAAGGCTCGCTCAATGAGCAGCGCCGCGCAGGCTTGATGAGGCTCACAGCGGCGTTCGAGAAGGTTCTCCCAGCGATCGACGACGAGTACGGGGCCAAGTACTACACGCACGTGCGCGACATGGTCGTGCTGGCCGCCGAAATCGAGACCTTGCGCGACAGGTAGACCTCTGACTGGGAAGTTTCACCGGGTTGGCGGTGGTGGCGGTTGGATGTGCGGTGACGTTTGTTCCGACCGCTGGAGGCGCTGTGGCTGAACCTGTCCGTGTGCGCAGACTGACCAGCCAGAAGGGGCAGCGCCTGCAACCTGATCAACCCGGCGAACCTGTGCGGTCACAGCACTAGCTAGCCGATTGTCAGCTGGCGTGCCCGAACACCCCTGTTCTAGCTAGCCGATTGTCAGACGGACGATCTCGCCCGGCTCCGGTCCTGCCTGGGCGACCAGGTCGCCACCTGGCCTCCAGAATCCCGAGCGTCCGGCCGTGTGCTCGAAGCCGCCGCCGGTCGGGCCCGCGAAGCTTGCCACCGCCACCCAGACACCGTGATCGGTGGCGATTCGCCGCGCTCTCTCTTCCTGGGTCGCCACCTCTGCCGCCTGGTGAACCACTCCAGCCGCATAGACGTCGATTCCCAGCGCGGCGGTGTCTTCAGCATGCTGCGCGATCGCCATGTCCCGGCAGATCGCCAGCCCCAGCCGCAGGCCGTCCACCTCGATCGCCTGGGGCCGCTTCCCGCCGGCGAATCGTTCCTCGCTGGCATGCACGTGGACCTTGCGGTAGGCCACTTTGGCCCCGGCGCCGTCCACCGTCAGCGTCGCGATGTACTCAAGCCCCTCGTCCTTGACCGGTGCCCCCACCAGGGCCACCGCGCCCGCCTCCGCGCAAGCCTCCACGATCGGCCCCAGTCTCGAATCTTCCACGGTGATCGCCGGAGCGTCCAGGTGGTACCCCGTAAGCGACAGTTCCGGAAATATCACCACCCTGGCCTCCGCCCTGCGCACCATCTCCGCGTGCCGTACCGCGTTCTTTTCCACGTCGTACGGCACGCATTCCGGCTGAGCCACCGCCAGCACGAGCACAAGGACCTCCGAAGAAGAAACCGCCACCACAGCCGACCCGGGTGATGGCCATCCTTTCATCAGAGACCGGCACGCCCGCGTGGCCGCCCGCCGACAAGCGGCGGTGAAGGCGAGCTTGGTCGTGGTTCGCACATAGAGGACACCGACGAGCGCGAGCAGTCCGGTCGGCCACGTCGGCCCCATCGTCAGCGGGACACCGACTCCGGCCGGCCCGAGGAGGACGGTCACCAGGCAACCAGGACCCGATCGGACCGCGCCCTGGCCGTCGACAGGGCTGCCGGGCGGGCTGGTCGTGGCGATTTTCGGGTCTGGTGTGAACGATCGAATGCCTTTAATCTGAGCCAACCTCACATTTACCGCGTGGTGCTCATAGTGGAGTTGATTCGATGTCACACCGGGAGTGGTGGCGTGACGCGGTGGTCTACCAGATCTATCCGCGCAGCTTCGCCGACGCCGACGGAGACGGCCAGGGGGACCTCGCGGGGATCCGGGCTCGCCTGCCGTACCTGGTGGAGCTCGGAGTGGACGCCGTCTGGCTGACGCCGTTCTATCCGTCGCCGATGGCCGACGGCGGGTACGACGTAGCCGACTTCTGCGACGTGGACCCCCGGTTCGGCACCCTGGCCGACTTCGACGCGCTGGTCGCCGACGCGGCCGGGCACGGCATCCGGGTCATCGTCGACATCGTGCCGAACCACTGCTCGGCCGAACACCCGTGGTTCAAGCAGGCGCTCGCCGCGGAGCCCGGCAGCCCGGCACGCGAGCGCTTCATCTTCCGCGACGAGCCGAACAACTGGCAGTCCATGTTCGGCGGTCCGGCCTGGACCCAGGTCGAGGACGGGCAGTGGTACCTGCACCTGTTCGACTCCTCCCAGCCCGACTGGAACTGGCGGCACCCTGACGTGCCCGCGCTGTTCGAGGACGTGCTCCGCTTCTGGCTGGATCGCGGTGTCGCGGGGTTCCGGGTCGACGTCGCCGGTGCGATGTTCAAGGACGCCGCGCTGCCCGACCTGCCGCCGGGCACGCCGCCCGACGCCGAGCCCTCGCCGTACTCGCACCAGCCGGAGACCCTGGCCGAGCACCGCCGCTGGCGCAAGATCCTCGATTCCTACGGTGATCGCGTCGCCATCCTCGAGCAGTGGTCGGACAACCCCGAGACCATGGCGCCCTACCTCGGCGACGGACAGCTCCAGCAGGTCTTCAACTTCACGCTGATGAGCACGCCGTGGTCGGCGGCGGACTGGCGAGCGGCGATCGAGTCGTCCGTCGCGATCACCGCGGGCAGGCCGGTCACCGCACCGTGGGTGCTGGAGAACCACGACGCTCCCCGGCTGGCGACCAGGCTCGGCGTGGACCAGTCGATCATCCGCAACCCGACCGAGGAGGCGCTGCGCGGTGAGATCGACATCGACCGCGAGCGCGGCTTACGCAGGGCGCGCGCGGCGGCGCTGATCCAGCTCGCGCTGCCCGGCTCCGCCTATGTCTACCAGGGGCAGGAGCTCGGCCTGCACGAGGTCCTGGACATCCCCGCTGACCGGCGCGAGGACCCGATCTTCACCAGGACCGCAGGCGCGATCTTCGGCCGCGACGGCTGCCGCGTGCCCTTGCCATGGAGTGGTGACGCTCCGCCGTACGGCTTCGCCGATCACCCCGTGCGGACCTGGCTGCCCCAGCCCGGCGACTGGGCCGGGCAGACCGTGGCTGCGCAGAGCGCCGACCCCGGCTCGATGCTGAACCTCTACCGCACCGCCGTACGGCTGCGCCGCGAGCACCTCGGCTCGGCACCCGATCCGGCCTTCTTCGACGCGGGGCCGGGCACGCTGGCGTTCACCAGAGGGCCCGGCTTCGCGCTGGTGGCGAACCTGGGGGAGGAGCCCGTGGCGCTGCCCGCGCACACCGGGACACTGCTGGCCAGCGGCCCCCTCGAGGGTGACCTCCTCCCCGCCGACACGGCCGTCTGGGTGAGCCGATGAGCATCGTCTTCGACGCCCGCGACCGGCTGTGGCTGCTGCGCACCCCCGCCACCTCCTACGTCCTGCGCCTGGACGAGGACGACGCGCCCCGGCACGTCCATTGGGGCGCAAGCCTCACCCTCGACCAGGCCAGACAACTCGCCGAGGTGCGCGCCGCACTCGCCGACACCGAGTCCGACCCTGGTGGTGAGGAACTCGCCGTCGAGGGCGGTCTGCGGTACGGCGTGCCGTCCCTGATCGTCCAGTACGGCGACGCCACCCATGGCGTGGAGTGGCGCTTCCTGAGTCAGCGGATCGACGAGGGACGCCTGGAGATCGTCTTCACCGATCGGCGGTACCCGCTGGAGATCACCCTGCACTACCGGGTCAGGGAGGACTCCGACGCGATCGAACGGCACGTCACCCTGCGCCACACCGGACAGGGCCCGTCGATCGAGATCCTCCGCCTGGACTCGGCCGCCTGGACCCTCCCGCCCCGCCCCGGCTACCGGCTGAGCCACGTCGTCGGCGAGTGGGGCAAGGAGTTCCAGCTCCAGCGAGGCGAACTCGCCCGCGGCGAGACCACGCTCACCAGCAGGACCGGCATCACCGGGCACGCGACCAACCCCTGGCTGATGATCGACGCGGGGGAGGCCACCGAGGAGCACGGCGAGGTGTGGAGCGCCGCGCTGGCCTGGAGCGGCAGCTGGCGGATCACCGCGTTCCGCGACCGGAGGGGCTGGGCCGGATGGTCGGGCGGGTTCGGCCACGAGGGCCTGACCTGGCGGCTGGCCCCCGGCGACGTGCTCGAGACCCCGGCCTTCACCGGCCTCTACAGCGCGGGCGGGTTCGGTGCCACCAGCCGCGGCTGGCACGACCATGTCCGCAAGCACGTGCTGCCGGCCCCCGACCGCGTCAGGCCGGTCGTCTACAACGCCTGGGAGGCCACCGAGTTCGACTACGACGAGGCGCTCCAGCTCGACCTCGCGGCCCGCGCCGCCCGGGTCGGGGTCGAGACGTTCGTCCTGGACGACGCCTGGTTCGGCGCCCGCACCCACGACGCGGCCGGGCTCGGCGACTGGTGGCCCAACCCCGGCAGGTTCCCCAAGGGGCTCGGGCCGCTGATCGGCGAGGTACGTCGGCTCGGCATGGACTTCGGGATCTGGGTCGAGCCCGAGGCCGTCAACCCGGACAGCGATCTCTACCGGCGGCACCCGGACTGGGTGCTGCACACGCCGGGGCGGCGCCGTACGGAGAGCCGCAACCAGCTGGTCCTCAACCTGGCCAGGACCGACGTGGCCGAGTGGACCCACGCCTGGCTGGACGCCCTGGTCGGCGAGAACGAGATCTCCTTCCTGAAGTGGGACATGAACCGGCCGTTCAGCGAGGCCGGCTGGCCGGGGCGCGATGATCCCGATCGGCTCTGGATCGACCACGTCAGGAACGTCTACGCGATCATCGATCGGCTCCGCGCCGACCATCCCGGGCTGTTCATCGAAGGGTGCGCGGGCGGCGGCGGCCGGGTCGACCTCGGCATGCTGGCCCGGGTCGACCAGATGTGGACCTCCGACAACACCGACGCCGCCGAGCGGGTCGCCATCCAGCACGGCTACGGCCAGATCTACCCGGCCTGCACGATGGGCGCCTGGGTCACCGACAGCCCCAATTCGGTGACGGCCCGCACCCATTGGATCCGCTACCGCTTCCACGTCTCCATGGCCGGCGCCCTCGGCGTCGGCGGAGACCTGCGGACCTGGAGCGAGGACGACCTGGCCTGGGCGGCCGCGTTCGTCGAGCAGTACAAGCGGGCCCGGCCGGTGATCCACGGCGGCACGCAGTACCGACTGGGAACGGAGGCGACGCAGTACGTCTCCACCGACGGTCGCGAGGTCGTCGTCCTCATGTACCAGCCGAGCGCGCTCGGCCGGACGCGCGCGCCGGTCAGGCTCACCGGGCTCGACCCGGCGGGACGCTATCGCGACCAGGCGACGGGGGACGTCCACCACGGCGCCGTCCTGCTCGCCCACGGCATCGGCGCGGGACTGATGCCCTTCGACGGCACCAGCGAGTTCGTCCATCTCACCCGCGTCGACTGAGCAGAGGTCGCCATGTCCACCCCCTCCCTCACCCCCACACGTCGCGTGGGGGTCGGCTGGATCTCCACCTACGTCGTCGCCGGGTTCGGCATGCAGATCGCCCTGCAGTCACCGAGCACGTTCGTCATGCCCCAGCAGATCGCGGACATCGACCCCACGGGGAAGGTCGGGGGGTACGCCTGGGTCAGCGTCATGGGCGCGGTCGCAGGACTCGTCGCCGGACCGCTGTTCGGCGCGCTGTCCGACCGCACCGGCAGCCGGTTCGGCCGCCGCCGCCCCTGGATCGTCGGCGGCGCGCTCACCTGCGCCGCCGCCTTCCTCTTCCTGGCCGCCCAGCACAGCGTGGTCGGCGTCGGGATCGGCGCACTGCTGCTGTCGATCACCATGTCCGTGCTGGGCGCCGGGTACAACACGGTCGTCCCCGACCAGGTCCCGGTCGCCCAGCGTGGCCTGGTGCTCGGCTGGGCCGCGGTGCCGCAGGCCGCTGGGTTGATCGCCGGGGGGCTGCTGCTCGCGCTCGCCTCCGGCCCAGCCGCGGGGTATCTCCTGATGGCCGCGGTCATGGCCCTGGTGATCCCGTTCGTCATGGTCACCACCGACCAGCAGCTCCCCGAGGAACAGCGCCAGCCGTTCTCGCTGAAGACGTTCCTGGCCGGCTATCGGATCGACCCGCGCCGCCACCCCGACTACGCCTGGGCGCTGGGAACCCGCTTCCTGATGAGCTTGGGGTACGGCATCGGCACCCTCTACATCCCCTACTTCCTGCAGGACGTCGTCGGCCATCCCGACGACCTGCTGACCGTCGTCGCGATCAACGGGGTCTCGGTCGTGGCGCTGTCCGTGGTCAGCGGCTGGCTGTCCGACCGGATCGGCCGCCGCAGGATCCTGGTCTTCGTCGGCTCGGCCATCATGGCGACGGCCGCGATCATGCTGGCCCTGTCGCCCACCTGGACCATGACCCTCGTGACCGCCGTGGTGCTCGGCGTCGGCTACGGCATCTACATCGGGGTCGACGGCGCCCTGATCACCCAGGTGCTGCCCGCCGCCGACGATCAGGGCAGGGACCTGGCCATCGCGGGGCTCATGGGAAGCCTGCCGTACGTGATCGTCCCTGCGGTCGCGTCGTTGATCATCACCTACCTCGGCGGTTACTCGGGCCTGTACCTGGCTTCGGCGCTCATCTCCCTGCTCGGCACCGTACTGATCTGGCGGATCAAGTCGGTGCCGTAGCCGCCCTGCTAGCGTGTGATCGTGCCTGAAGCGGACAAGGTGCGCCGTCGCTGAGAGCGGCGGCGCGAAACCCCAGTTCTCGTCGTCGCTCCTGAGCCTTGGCCAGGAGCGTCCTCGTGGCGCTCGGATTCCTCCTGTTCCGGAGCGCACCCTTGTTTGCCTTGTCCGTTCGTCAGCGTCGGCGTGTGCTTGTCGCTGATCTCATCTCCACCGCGGTGTTCCCGCTCGCGATCACCGGCGCGACGGCGATCGTCCCCGATGTGACCATGCGGTTGCCCGGCGCGGATGCCCTGGGTCCGTGGATCGTTCTCGCCTACAACGGGCTCTTCGCCGCGGCCCTGCTGCTGGCCGGGGCGACGGCGGATCGTAGCGCCCGCACCCGGTTCTTCGTCGCCGGCAACCTCGTCGTCGCGGTCACCGGGGTCCTGTCCGCCCTGGCTCCGGACCTGCTGTCTCTGGTCGCCCTGCGCGCGGTCGCCGGTGTCGGGGCGGCCATGTGCGCCGCCGGTGGATCGTCGATGCTGCTGGCCGTGTATCCGCCGGAAGAGCGGCGCCGGGTGTACGGCTACGCGGGCGCCGTGCTAGGCAGCAGCCTGGCCTTGGGGCCGGTCGTCGCCCAGGTCCTCATGGCCGCGGGAGGGTGGCCCCTTGTCTTCCTCGCGCCGGCGACCGTCGCCGCCATCGCGGCCCTGGCCACGCTCGGGCTTCCGGGTCTTCGCAGCCCCGAGGTGCCCGATGGGTTCGACCTCGCCGGGGCCGTCCTCTTCGGGGTGACGATCGCCGCCGCGGTGACGGCACTCGGCCTCGGGTCCGGCGCCCCGTGGTGGGGGCCGGCCGTACTCGTCCTCGTCGCGGTGGCCGGCGCCGTCGGGCTCGTCCGCGTGGAACGGCGTGCGGCTGATCCCGCGATCCCCGTCGACCTGTTGCGGATCCCCGCCTATCGGGCGTACGCCCTGGCGACGGGTGCCTTCATGGGGATGCTCGTGGTGGGGTTGACCGCGCTCCCTCAGCTCGGCGCCGCGCAGCGCATGGGCTCGGGCGAGGCAGCGGTCATGCTCAGCCTGCTGACCGTGCCGTCGACGGTCCTTCCGCTGCTTGCCGTACGGCTCGCGCGCCGGGGAGCGCGGGCGCTGGTGACGGCCACCCTGTTCGCGTGCACCGTCACGGCGCTCGTCCTGCAGGTCACCGACCACCCCGCCGCTCTGCTCGCCGCGGCCGGGGTCGTCGGGGTGTGTCTCGGCCTGACCGAAGGCGTCCCGGACGGGCAAGCGCTCAAGTACGTGCCCTACCAGCGGGGAGGGGCGGGCGCCGCACTGTTCAGCACGGCGCGGATGAGCTTGGAGACCCTCACCCTGGCGGCCGCCACCGGGGTGATGGCGGCTCTGGGGCCCGCATCAGGGATGGCGGTCGCCGGAGCCATGTGCCTCGTCGCCGGCGTCGTCGTCCACCGGACCGTCCCCTCCCGCGACACCTAGCCCCGGATCGAGGCGTGTTACGGTCCCGCCATGTCCAAGACTGAGATTGACGTTCTGACCGCGGAGTTCTTCGGTGCTTTCGACAACCGGGGCGGGAAGGCCGCCGACGTGGCGCGGCTGCGGAGGCTGCTCCTTCCTGGCGGTGTGATCGTGAAGACCGGGCCCGAGTTCGCGGCCTACAGCGTGGAGGGGTTCATCGAGCCTCGCGAGCGGCTGCTGAGCGAGGGGCGGCTGGTCGAGTTCTCCGAGTGGGAGACCTCCGAACGGACCGACATCGTGGGCGATATCGCGTCGCGGTTCGGCGAGTACCGCAAGTCCGGGATCCTGGACGGCGAGCCGTTCGAGGCCGACGGGACCAAGACCATCCAGTTCGTCCGCACCGAAGAGGGCTGGCGGATCGCGGCGGTCGCTTGGTACGACCAGCCGTAGCCCGATCACAAGGTCGCGAGTGCCTTGGCGGCGATGGTGATGGCGCGGTCGGTGTCGGCGGGGGAGATGTCCAGGTAGAAGACGGCTCGCACCCCGTCCGCACCGGAGGGCAGGACGTGCAGGCCCAGGCGGTGGGCTTCCTCGGCGAAGGCCGCCGCGGTGCCGCGCGTCAGCCTGAAGCGGACGATGTTCGTCTCGACCTCGGCGGGATCCAGGTCGACGCCGTCCAGCTGCGCCACCGCCTCGGCGAAGCGCCTGGCGTTGGCGTGGACCTCGGGCAGCAGGGACCGGTGTTCGCGCAGCGCGTGCAGGGCGCCGGCGGCCACGATGCCCGCCTGGCGGAAACCGCCTCCCACCTGCTGCTTGAACCGCCGGGCGCGTGCGACGAGCTCCGCGGAGCCCGCCAGGCACGAACCCATCGGCGCCCCGAGCGCCTTGGAGAAGCACACGCTCACGGTGTCGAACGGGGCACCGTACTCCTCGAGTTCCACACCCGTGGCGGCGCTCGCGTGCCAGAGCCTGGCCCCGTCGAGGTGCAGGCCGAGCCCGAGGGCACGGCCGGCGGAGGTGACCTCGAGCAGCCGCTCGAGCGGCCAGACCGCGCCGCCGCCGGCGTTGTGCGTGTTCTCCACGCACAGCAGCGTGACGGGTGCGGGGACCGTGGCCGGGAAGAAGGGGTGCGGCTGCCCCACGGCGGCGGCGACGTCGGCCGCGGTGAAGATGCCGCGGACGCCGGGAAGCAGGCGGGGCAGGACGCCCGAGTAGGCGGCCGGCGCGCCTCCCTCGAGGAGGTAGACGTGCGCGTTCTGGTCGAAGAGCACGGCATCGCCGGGTTCGGTGTGCGCGCGGATACCGACCTGGTTCGTCATGGTGCCGGTCGGCATGTACACCGCGTCCTGCTTTCCCAGCAGGGTGGCGGTCTCGGCCTCCAGCTCCTTCACGGTCGGGTCGTCGCCGTAGACGTCGTCACCGACGTCCGCCCAGGCCATCGCCTCCCGCATGGCCCTGGTCGGACGGCTGCACGTGTCGCTGCGGAGATCGATGAGTGCCATACGGACAAGTCTGGCGGCTCATATCAAGAAGAACCAGTTCCGATTTCTTCTAGAAGTCGGAAGTTGTGCTTACCAGTGCGGCCAGAACCGCCTGCACGTCCGGGCGGCGCGAGGTGCCTGTCCTGGTCAGCGCGTAGACCGTGCGCACCACCGGCGCCGCCAGGGGATGGAGGCTGATCGGGCCGTGCGCGTCGGGCAGGGCCATCTCGGGCACGAGCGCGACGCCGGCGCCCGCCGCGACGAGCGCGGCGATGACGGAGAAGTCGGTGGCCTCGGCGACGACGTCGGGGACGAAACCCGCGGCCCCGCACGCGCGCTGGATCATCTCGTGGCACGAGTGCTCCTTGGCGGGCACCAGCCAGGCGGCGTTCGCGAACCTGGCCAGGCGCGCCTTCTGTCCCGGAGCGAGCCCACGCTCGCGCGCGGCCTCCTCCGAGAGCGCCAGCAGCACCGGGTCGTCGGTGATGGCGTGCACCTCGCAGTTGGCCGGCGTCTGGCGGGGGAGCAGCGTGTAGCTGTGCACGATCGCCACGTCGACCTCCTGGTGCATCAGCGCACCCACGGCGAGATCCGGTTCCAGCTCGAGCAGCCGCAGCGAGACGCCCGGCGCCTTCGTCCAGACGGGGGCGACGAGGCTGCGGGCCGCCGAGGGGAAGGCCGCGATGCGCACCCTCCCGGAACCGTTCGCCCGAAGCGCGGCCAGCGCCGACTCCGCGGCGGCCACGTCGCCCAGGATGACGTCCGCATGCGACACGAGCAGCCGGCCGGCGGCGGTCAGCGCGAGCGTCCGACCCCGCTTCTCCAGCAGCCGCACGCCCGCCTCCCGCTCAAGCGCGGCGAGTTGCTGGGACACCGCGGGCCCGGTGAGCTGGAGCGCCTCGGCGGTGGCCGCCACCGTCCCGTAGTGCGCGAGTTCGTGCAGAAGCTTGAGCCTTCGAACCTCCAGCATAAGCTCAGCTTTCTATTCAATGGAGAACCACTAATTAGAGCTTCTCCATCGTATCGCGCACCACGGGTCACGGCCGGATGAGCTCCTCGCCACCTGGTCAGCCACCTCCGCCCAGCACGACATCCGACCCATCAGATAATGCGCATTTCCAGAGGGGCTCTCCCCGAGCTGGTCATGTGTGGCCTAGAGTGCGCGACATGATCACTAAGTGCTTGACGCTGACCGCTGCCCTGTTAGGCGGCGCGGTGCTGGCGGTTCCTCCCGCGCTGGCCGAGAGCCGAGCGCCGTCGCTCAAGCCGGCGCTGCTCGTGTCGGAGGATGTCGGCGACGACTTCGTCCCCAACGGGACCAAGAACAGGAGCCCCCTTCTCGCCAGGCACGCTCACACGAAGCCGTGCGCCAAGGCCGTCAACGGGCTGATCCCCTTCTACCGGAGCAAGACCGCGACCTGGCTGATGCGGGACGGTGTCACCGAGGGGGTGAACGAGTTCATCGTGAACGGATCCGCCGCCCAGATCGACGGGCTGGAGCGGGCGGCCAAGGTGCTGGTCCGCGACTGTGGCCACGTCAAGGCCCGTGGCGCCAGTGTCAGGGAAACGATCAACCGGCTGTCCGTCGGCAAGCTCGGCTCTGCCACGTACGGGATCAAGTTCCGGGCGCAGGAGCCGGACGCGGAGATCGGCCCGATCATGGCGGTCGACCTCGTGGTCATCAGGGACGGGAACACCATCGCGCTGGTGGAGCACAACGGCTTCTACGCCCGCTTCGAACCCGAGCTGACCGGGGACGTCGCCACGACGGCCGCGACGAAGCTCCATGAGGCGCTGAACGGCTAGCCGGTGGCCAGGCGCTGCTGTTCCTCCCTGATGATCCGCTCGGCGAGGGACTGGTCGGAGATGTCGATGGCGTCGGGGGTGGATTCGGCCAAGGTGCTGCGGCGGGCGTACTTGTCGAACAGGGCGGCCTTGGCGTGCAGGATCCGGAGGAGGCGTTCGTCGACGCTGTCGGGGGTGAGGAGGCGGTGTACCTGGACCCGGCGGACCTGGCCCATGCGGTGGGCGCGTGCCACGGCCTGGCTCTCCAGGGTGGGCTTGACCTGCGGTTCGCAGATGATCACGATGGAGGCCGCCTGCAGGTTGAGGCCGACCCCGCCCGCCTGGATCTGGGCGAGCAGCACCGCGTGGCCGGGCGCCTCGGTGAAGGCGTCGACGACGTGCTGGCGGCGTTCCGGCGGGAGGTCGCCGGAGATCGGGCCGTGCACGGCCGGGCCGAGCGAGTCGGCGACGGCGGCCAGCACGTCGCGGAAGTAGGAGAACACGACCACCTTCAGGCCGGTGACGGCGGCCTCGTCGACCAGTTCGCGCAGCCGTTCCAGCTTGGCCGACTTCTCCGGCACGGCGTAGGCCGCGCGGCGCATCGCCATGAACCGGCCCGATCCCACCGCCTCACGGTAGGCGTCGGCGTCAGCCGTACTGAACTCCTCCCATTCGTCGGCGTGGACCAGGCCGGGCAGCTCGGTGAGCACGTCCTCCTGGTTGCGGCGCAGGTAGACGGGGGCGACGGCGCGGCGGAAGGCCTGCGCCCCGGCGGTCACCTGGGGACGCAGGTCAGGCTGGAGGTATCCGACCAGGCTGCGGAACTCCTCGACCCGGTTCTCCAGCGGCGTGCCGGTCATGAACAGCACCCGGGCGACCTGGCGGCTCCAGCCCGCCACAGCCCTGGAGCGGCGGGCCTCCGGGTTCTTCACGTAGTGCGCCTCGTCCACGACGAGCAGCCCCACCTGTGGCGCCGGGTCGAGCCGGTGCAGCCCGTCGAACGTGGTCACCGCCACCCCGCCGCGTTCGAGCCAGGCCGACCGCGCCAGGTCGCGCGCGTCGCCGTGTAAGCGGTAGGCGCCCAGCGTGCTGCGGGCCTCGATCTCGCGCACCCAGTTGACCAGCGTGCTCGCCGGGCAGACCACCAGCGAGTGCGTCGTGCCGCGGGCGTGCAGGTGGGCCAGGACGGCGATGGCCTGGATCGTCTTGCCCAGCCCCATCTCGTCGCCGAGGATCACGCGCTCCTGCGCGAGCGCGAAGCGGGCGCCGAACGCCTGGTAGCCGCGCAGCGAGACCCGCCGCCTGGTGTCGTCGAGCTCCTGGCGCCGCACTCGCTCGGCCAGCTCGTCGGGCAGGAACCCCTCGGCCGCGGCCCGGTCGAGCGGCGCCAGGGCCGACAGCTCCGCCAGCAGGTTGTAGTAGTCGGCCGAGCGGAGCTCGAAGTCGATCCAGGCCTCCGCCGCGCCCGGCGGCGGGCGCAGCAGGTCGGTGGTGGCCTGCGCGAGGAGCAGCCGCGTCTCGGTCTCCTCGGCGAGCAGCTCCGCGAGCCGCGCGACGGCCTGCTCGGCGCGGGCGCGCCGCCGCCCGCCGGTCAGCATCCTGCGCCACCAGCTGCTCAGGGCCCGCGCCGCGGGGATGAGCTCCTTCAGCCGCTGCTCGAGCGCTTGGGCGGTACGGCGGGCCCGCGGCAGCTCGGGCCCGGCGGCCACCAGCACGTGCAGCGCCCCGAGCAGCCGCGCGGTCTCGACGTCCTGCTCCTCGACGTCGATGTGCACGGTGCCGGACTCCCGCGCGGCACGCGCGAGCTGCTGCGCGGCGCTCTGCGCCTGCCAACGGGTCTTCGGCCCGACTCCGGGCAGCCCCTGCAGCTCGTACGGCGTGGCGTCGAGCACGCTGAGCACGGTGGTGTATCCGGCCTCCTCCAACGCCGTCAGCCGCAACCCGCCACCGGTGACGTCCTTCAACCGGGACACGGGAATGGCCCCCAGCTCGAGCCGGGCCTGCCGATCGCGCACCGGCTCGAGCGCGGAACGCACCTCCGCGACCGCCTTGCCGTACTCGCCGAGGAGCCCGCTCGCGTTCCCGCCGAGCCGCGCCGCCCGCCGTACGAGCTGCCGGATCTCCCGGGCGGACGGTGGTGGCATGCCCCAGAAGCTATCGCCCCGCCCCGACACTTCTGAAGCGTTCATCTCGCCTTCAGTGCTTGGACACCGGGCATCTGTAGGTTTCGGGGGATCACCTGGTGTTTTGACCGATGAGGAGCGTCGTGTCGCGTTCTGTCGTCGCGGGGCTGGCTGCCGCCTCCGCGCTGTTCGTTGTCGTGCCCGGGGCGGCTCAGGCCGCGCCCGAGCCCAGAGTCGTGTCGGACGTGACGATTCCCGCGCCGCCGTTGAGCGAGTTCGAGCAGGGCCTGGTCAAGGACGACCATGGCGTGAAGCTGGGCGGTGTCGGCAGCGGGCTGTACCCCGCGCATCTCAGGGGCGAGTACTGGATGGTCACCGACCGCGGCCCGAACGGCGAGCCGAAGGTGAACGGCGAGAAGCGGCGCACGTTCCCCGTGCCCGAGTTCGCGCCGGCCATCGTCAGGGTCGCCGTCAGGAACGGCCAGACCAGGATCGCGCAGACGATCACCATCAAGAACGCCGACGGGACGCCGATCACCGGCCTGTCGAACCTGGCGGGCCGCGACGAGGTCCCCTACACCTGGGACGGGCAGACGCAGCTGTCCTACGACCCGGGCGGGCTGGACACCGAGGACATCGTCACCGACGGCCGCGGCGGCTTCTGGCTGGTGGACGAGTACGCGCCGTCGCTGGTGCACGTCGGATCGGACGGCCGGATCCTGGCGCGCTACGTGCCGGAGGGCCTGCAACTGGCCGCCAAGTACCCGGTGTACGACACGCTGCCCGCCGTGTTCGCCACGAGGCAGCAGAACCGGGGCTTCGAGGCGCTGGGCGTGTCCCGCTGGGAGCACGCGCTCTACCTGGCGGTGCAGAGCCCGCTGGCGAACCCGGACAAGAAGACCGGCAAGGCGTCGAGCACCGCCCGCATCCTCCGCGTCGACCTGCGCACCGGCCGGCCGACGGGCGAGTGGGCGTACACGATGGAGGACGTGGCCACCTTCGACCCGGCCGCCCAGCAGGGCGACATGAAGATCTCGGCGCTGAACGTGCTGAGCCCCGGCCGCCTGCTTCTTGAGGAGCGCACGGACGCCGTGGCCCGCCTCTACACGGTCGACCTGCGCAAGGCCACCGACGTGCTGGGCAGGCCGGAGACCACCCCGACGCTGGAGCAGTCGGTGCCCGCGGACGTCACCGTGGCCGCCAAGCGGCCGGCGGTGGACCTGGCCGCGATCCCCGGCCTGCCCGGCAAGATCGAGGGCGTCACCCTGGTGGACCCGCGGACGCTGGTGATCGCCAACGACAACGACTTCGGCCTGGGCACGTTCGGCCCGGACGGCAAGCTGATCGACTCCGGCGTCGCCAGCCACCTGGTCACGATCCGCCTGGCCCGCCCCATCACGGGCGCGTGGACGGCCCAGGACGACCAGGAGTGAGAGCGGCGTAGGCGTCGCCCACACGGCGAACTCCTCAGACCAGCACGCCGGGGTTGAGTATCCCGCGCGGATCGAGGGCCGCCTTGGCCGCCTTGAGCGCGAGCGCGAACGGCTCCGGCCGCTGCCGTTCGTAGAAGGGCAGGTGATCGCGGCCGACCGCGTGGTGGTGGGTGATCGTCCCGCCCATCCGCAGCACGGTGTCCGACACGCGAAGCTTGATCGAGTCCCAGGCGGCCAGCTCCTCGCCTCTGGCCGCAGGCGTGAGCACCGTGTAGTAGGGCGCGGGCCCGTCCGGGTAGGCGAAGGCGATGCGGCACGTGGCGTCCACCTCGGCCAGCACCGCCTCGTGCAGCGCGGGGAAGCGGTCCCAGGTGACCGCGGTCTCGAACGTCTCCGCGATCACCCCGAGCCCCGGCAGCGCGTTGCGCACGTACGGCATGCCGGTGAAGCTGCCCTTCCACTCCCGGTCCTGCCGAGCCCGCCCGGGTTCCCCTCCGGCGATCTCCAGGGCCCGCGCCATCAGGGCGTCGACCGGATGGTCGGCGGACTCGAACCCGACGATGAGCACGCAGTGCTTCCCGTCGCCGCCCGCGGCCAGCGCGGCCTCGCGGGCGTCGAGCAGCCGGCAGTTGGCCGGGTTCAGCCCCGACTGGGCGAGCTCGCGCACCGCGGAGACGGCCTGCTCCCATGAGGCGAACCGCACCGGCGTGGACACCTTGAAAGCCGGCCGCTGCTGCACCCGCACCCATGCCTGCGTGATCACCCCCAGGGTCCCCTCGGAGCCGAGCAGCCACCGGTCCGGCGAGGGCCCCGCGCCGGACCCCGGCAGGCGGCGCGACTCCCACACCCCGGCGGGCGTGATCGCGCGCACGGACTCGACCAGGTCGTCGATGTGGGTGTGCAGCGTGGCGTAGTGGCCGCCCGCCCGGGTGGCGATCCACCCGCCGAGCGTGGAGAACTCATACGACTGCGGGAAGAAGCGCAGCTGCAGCCCGTCGGGAAGCTGCCCGTTGAGCACCGGCCCCGCCGCGCCCGCCTGCACCAGCGCCGCCCGAGAGGCCCGGTCCACCTCGAGTACCCGGTCCATCCGGGTGAGGTCCAGGCAGATCGCCGGCCCGTCGAAGCGGGCCTCGACGCCGCCGACCACGCTGGTGCCGCCGCCTCGCGGCACGACCGGCACGCCGGAGGCCGAGGCCCACTCCAGGACACGGGTCACCTCGGACTCGTCGCGGGGCATCGCCACCACGTCGGGGGCGTTGGCGAAGTCGCCGCGGTAGGCCCTGATCAGGTCCCGGTAGGCCTGGCCGTAGGTGCGCGTCGCCCGGATGTAGGGCTCCGCCGTGCTGAACGCCGCGATCTCGGACGCGACGGGGATGCGCGGCGGCGGGAGCCGTACCGCCTCGAAGGGGACGGGAGGCTCCCAGGAGGACGGATCGCCCAGGCCCGTGGCCCGGGCGAGGTCGAGCAGCTCGGTCGGGGACGGCTCGGCACCCCAGGCCCAGTGGCTTGGCATAGGACGATTGTCATACCGAGATCCGGATCGATGACACATCCCTTTTCCCGCGGGCTCGGAAATGATCGTGGCATGCGTCGAATCGTTCCGGCTCTCGGTCTCGCTCTCCTGTCCCCTCTGGTCGCGGAGTACCTGCTGGGGGACTTCCCGATCACGTCGCTGCACTTCCTGATCATGCTCGCCCCCACGTACGGCGGGGCCACGGTGCTCATCCGCGAGGTGGCGCGGCGCGCCGGGCTGCGCTGGCCGAGCATCGTGCTGATGGCGCTGGCCTACGGGGTGTTCGAAGAGGGGATCATGACGATGTCCCTGTTCAACCCGAACTACGCCGGCCAGCACCTGCTGGACGTCGGGTTCGTCCCCGCGCTCGGGATCGGCGTGCCGTGGACGCTGTTCGTGCTCTGCCTGCACACGGTGTGGAGCGTCAGCGTGCCGATCGCGCTGGTGGAGGAGCTGGCAGGCGAGCAGCGGACAACCCCGTGGCTCGGCAAGGCAGGGCTCGGCGTGGCGGCCGTGCTTGCGCTGCTGGGCGCGGCGTTCACCACGGTCTTCTCCTACCAGATGAGCCACTTCCTGGCCTCGGTCCCGCAGCTCGTCGCCATCGTGGTGATCGTGGTGGCGCTCGTCGTGGCGGCCTTCCGGTTGCCGAGGCGTACGACGCCCGTCACGGGCACGGCGCCAAGCCCGTGGCTGGTGCTCGCGGTGACGCTGGTGGCCGGGCTCGTGTTCGAGGTGATGACGCTGATGCCCGGCCAGGCCCCGGCGTGGCTGGCGATCGTGACGCTGGTCGCCGCCGAGGCGGGCATGGCGGTCCTGGCGCTGACCTGGTCGGCCCGGCAGGGCTGGGGCGCCGGGCACCGGATGGCGCTGGCCGGCGGGGCCCTGCTGACCTACGCCTGGCACGCCTTCTTCACCGGGCCCCTCGTCCCCTCGACGCCGACGATGGATCTGGTCAGCCACCTCGTCTTCGGGCTCGGCGCGCTGGTCCTGCTCGGGCTGGCAGCGCGGAAGGCTCAGAGGGAGTACTCGAAGGTGTAGGAGTGCGAGCCGTCGGGCGCGATCTGGATGTCCATCGTGCCCCGCAGCCCGCGCAGCTCCCCGGTGCCGGAGTCGGGCACCACGCTCACCGTGAGCGACTGCTTCCCGCGGTCGCTCACGGCGTTGTGCTGGACCACGAAGCTCCCCTCGCGGCCGTCGAGCGTGCCGTCGATGCGCTCGATCGCCACGTACGAGCGGGAGTCCTCGACCTCGGTGGCCGCCACCAGCAGGGTGACCAGGCTCGTGGCCGTCAGGTCGCCGTGGAAGGTCTTGGTCATCGTGACCTGGCCGAGCTGGATGCCGTCCCGGTCGTCGTAGGGCGGCTGAGGCGTCCAGCCACCGGTTTCGAAGGTTCCCTTTGCTGTCATGCGGACGATCCTCGCAGTCTTACCTGTCATCCACTGTCAGGTATGCGCGCAGGAAGTCGTTGCCGAACTTGCCCGCCGGGTCGTACCGCCCGGCCAGCTCGCGGAACTCCTCAGGGCAGGCGGGCAGCCGGGTGAACAGCTTCCCCCAGTGCGGCCGCGGCTCCAGCGGCGCGAGCACGTCCTCCACCAGCCCGATCACCGGCAGCACCGCCGCCGTGTCGCGGACCCAGGTGAAGTGGATCGCCACGCTGTCGCGGCCGCGGAACGGGCTCAGCCACAGCTCGTCGGCCGCCACGGTCCTGACCTCCGAGATCTGCAGCACGGGTGCGAGCCTGTCGCGTACGGCCCGCAGCCGCGTGATCGCCTCGGCCGCATGCTCCCTGGGCAGCAGGAACTCCGACTGCAGCTCGTCGCCCGCGCTGCTGGGTGGGAAGTCGTGCCGGAAGTGCGGCAGCCGCTCGTGCCACGGTCCCGGCTCGCCGAGTTGCCCGGTGCAGCCGTCGGCGGGCATGCCGGGCACGGGATGCGCCTGGCGGGTGGCGGGCCGCGTGCCGTACCAGCCGTCGTCGGTCAGTTCCGTGTGGCGCTTGAGCCAGACGTGGGTGGAGCTCCAGTCGGTGAACAGGCTGACGCTGTAGCCGGTGGACATGATCTCGGCGGGGTCGAAGCCGGGCTCCAGGCCCTCCCTGACGTACTGGTGCAGCTCGAAGGCCGGTACGAGGTCGAGCGTGAGCGTCGTGACGACGCCGAGCGCGCCGAGCGCCACCACCGCGCCGGGAAAGTCCGGATCGCGGCGTTGCAGGCTGACCAGCGACCCGTCGTAGGTGACCAGGTCGATCGCGGACACGGCCGCGGACAGGCACTGGTTGGCGTCGCCGGAACCGTGGGTGGCGGTCGCGACCGAGCCGCCGATCGAGATGTGCGCCAGCGAGGCCAGGTTGGCCAGCGCGAACCCGTGCCGGTGCAGCTCCGGCGCGAGCCGCGCGTAGGTGACGCCCGCGCCGACCCGCACGCTGCCCGCCGCCATGTCCACGTCCACCTCGTACGGCATGCCGTCCAGCGCGACCAGGTCACCCGGCGAGTCGGCGACGTGGCTGAAGGAGTGGCCGCTGCCCAGCGCGTGGATCCGCGAGGCGCCGGCGATCAGGCGCTGGAGCTCGCTCAGCGACGTGGGCCGGTGGATCTCGCCCGCGCGAAAGGCTAAGTTTGCCGCCCAGTTCCTCAGCTCCATGACACGATCTTCGCAGGAGGTGCGCCGTGCTTTACCTGTCCGAGGGTCTCGGCCTGATCACGCTGGTGCTCTGGCTGTATGCCCTGTTCGATGTGATCACCACGCCCGAGGAGGCGTGCAGGAACTTACCCAAGATCCTGTGGTTGTTCATCGTGCTGCTGTTCCCGCTCGTGGGGTCGCTGGTGTGGCTGGCCGGCGGGCGGCCGCAGGCGGTGCGCAGCGGGCCGCCGAGCCGCTACCCGGAGTACGACAGGCCGGGCCGGTTCGCCGCCACCAACCCCGACGACGACGAGGAGTTCCTGCGCCGCTGCCGCGAGCGGGCCGAGGAACAGCGACGCAACGCCCCCAAGCGGCCCGATGAGGCTTAGGCTCGTCATGTGAGGGTTTTCGTCACCGGTGGCACCGGGGCGATCGGCCGTCATGCGATCCCGGCGCTGGTCGGCGCCGGGCACACGGTAACCGCCCTGGCCCGCACACCGGCCAAGGCGGCCGCGCTCGCCGAGCAGGGGGCGGCCGCGGTCACCGTGTCGCTGTACGACCGTGGGGCTCTGGCCGAGGCGTTCGAGGGGTACGACGCGGTCGTCAACCTGGCCACCGCCATCCCGCCGATGTGGCGCTTCATGAGCTCCAAGGCATGGGCGGAGAACCGGCGGGTCCGCTCCGAGGGGTCTGCCGTCGTCGTCTACGCCGCGCTCGAGGCCGGGGTCGGGCGGCTGATCCAGGAATCGGTGGCGATGGTCTACCACGACTGCGGCGGCTCCTGGATCGACGAGAGCGCGCCGGTGGACGACTATCCGCTCGCCCAGTCAAACTTCGCCGCCGAGGCCAACACCCACCTGTTCACCGCCGCGGGCGGGATCGGGGTGGTGCTGCGGTTCGGCTGGTTCTACGGGCCCGGCGCCACGCACAGCGAGCAGTTGCTCGCGATGGCCCGGCGCCACGTCGGGATGGTCCTCGGGCCGGCGGAGGGCTACGTCTCCTCCGTCCACGTGGCCGACGCGGGCGAGGCCGTCGCCGCCTCGCTGCACGCCCCCGCGGGGACGTACAACGTGGTCGACGACGAGCCCATGACCAAGCGCGACTACGCCGAGGCCGTCGCCAGGGCGGCCGGCTCGGACCTGTGGGTACGCGGGCCCGGGCGGGGCGCGCTGCTGTTCGGCGACGCGCTCACCTCGCTGACGCGGTCGCTGCGGGTCAGCAACGGCCGCTTCAAGGAGGCGACCGGCTGGGCGCCGCGCCACCCACGGGCCTTCGCCTAGATCGGCAGCGGGTCCGAACCCAGCACACGTTCGCCGTTGGCCGCCGATTCGCGTACCGCGGCGAAGCCGTACTCGGTCATCGCCGCCTCGTAGCCGGCTATCGCGTCCGTCCCCTGCGCCAGCGCGGCCGCCAGGGCGGCGGCGTCGCGCATGGCGGTGTTGGCGCCGACGCCGCCCGCCGGGCTCATGGCGTGGATGGCATCGCCGAGCAGCGTGATGTTGGTGGTGGGCCACGGGTCGATGGGGACGCTGGTGCGCAGCGTGATGGGGAAGACCGTCTCGGGGTCCCAGTGCTCGATCATGGCCCGGACGTCGGGGTGCCAGTCGCCGATGCGCTCCAGCACTTCCGCCTTCTCGGAGATGTCGGGGATGCGGCCTCCGAAGGAGACCGTCATGTAGTCCTGCGCTCCGCTGAGCCGTACCTCGGGGGCGAGCCTGGCCGCCGCGCGCTCGATGGGCTCGGGGAACTCGACGGGGCCCAGCCCGACGTACTCGCCGCCAGGCCCGACGATGGGCGTGAACACGGCGTACATCTCGTCGGTGAACAGCCCTCTCGTCTCGGCGTCGAGCGGGATGCGGCCGTAGAGCTGGTGGATACCGGTCTCCACGACGCGCGCGTGCGGCAGGTACTGGCGGCGCACGGCGGAGTTGACCCCGTCGGCGGCGACCAGCACGTCTCCGGTGGCCGTGGTGCCGTCATGGAAGTGCGCGGTGACCCTGCCGCCGGCCCGCTCCTCGTAGTGCGTGAGCCTCCTGCCGAACCGGACGTCGATCCCGGTGCCGAGGATTTCCCGCAATATCACGCGATCGACGGACACGTGGATGCCGTCCGGGTCGCGCGGCATGACATCCGTCCCTTCCTTGTGACACGACACAGAAAGGGACGTACAGGTCACACCCTGGGGTGCGGTGTTCTTGTCACCCGGACTAACCCATACCGGGCTTCGGTCTTCGCACGTCCTCGATCTTCACGCTAGCACTCCGACGCCGCCCTCGACGCGCAGCCGCGGAACCCCGTCGAGCAGCGGCACCTCGTCGTCGCCGCCCCGCCAGTCCTGCACCGGGACCAGCCCCGGCTCGAGCAGCTCGAACCCGTCGAAGAGCCGCAGCACCTGCTCGTGCGTGCGAAACACCGCCTGCGCGGGCGAGTTCGCCGTCGCGATCTGCAACTGCTTGATCGCCTCGGGGTCGCTCTCGGCCATCGTGTGCGACAGCACCAGGTGGCTGCCCGGCGCCATCCGCTCCCTGAACCTCTTCACGATCCCCGCCGGGTCCTCGTCGTCCATCACGAAGTGCAGGACGGCGAGCATCAGCACGCCCACCGGCTGGTCGAAGTCGATCAACCCGGTCACGTGCGGGTCGCTCAGGATCTCCTCCGGCTGCCGCAGATCGCCCCGGATACCGGCCACGCCGGGCTCGCTGGCCAGCAGCACGTCGGCGTGCAGCCGCACCACCGGGTCGTTGTCGACGTACACCACCCGGCACGCCGGGTTCACCCGCCTGGCCACCTCGTGCACGCTGGGCGAGGTCGGAATGCCGGTCCCCAGATCGATGAACTGCCTGATGCCCTGCTCGGCCATCTGCCGCACGGCCCTGACCAGGAAGACCCGATTGGCCCTGGCCACCAGCCGCGTGTCAGGCGCCACGGCCAGCAGCCGATCTGCCACCGCCCGATCAACGGCCAGATGATCCTTCCCGCCGAGCAAGTAGTCGTACACGCGGGCGGAACTGGGAACGGACGGGTCGACACCGGGCGGCACACGCTCGAGCTCGGACACGAACAAGATTCTATCCACCCCCATCCGCCCACGCGCCGCGCTCCGATCTTCGCGAGAGCTCGTGGGGTGGTGTCAGCGGGTGACGAGGCCGGCGTCGTAGGCCAGGAGGGCGGCCTGGGTGCGGTTGGCGCAGCGGAGTTTGGCCAGGAGGCGTGAGACGTAGCCCTTGACGGTGGTCTCGCTGAGGAAGAGCTTGTCGCCGATCTGGGCGTTGGACAGGCCTTCGCCGAGGCAGGTCAGGACCTCCCGCTCGCGGTCGGTCAGCCCGCCGACCAGGTCGCGCGCCTGGTGGCGGGCCGGTCCCGCGAGGGTGAAGGAGCTGAACAGCCGCCGGGTCAGGGCGGGGGAGACGATCGTGTGCCCCTGGACCCCGACGCGGACGATGTCGATCAGGTCCTCGGGGTCGGTGTCCTTGAGCACGAAGCCCGTCGCCCCGGCCCGCACCGCCCGCACGGCGTACTCGTCCAGGTCGAACGTGGTCAGCACGATGACCTTGGGCGCGTGGGGCAGCCCGCAGATGCGTTCGGTGGCGGTCAGCCCGTCCACGCCCGGCATGCGGATGTCCATCAGCACCAGATCGGGAGCCAGCCGGACCACCGCCTCGGCGGCCTCGGCGCCGTCGTGGGCCTCGCCGGCCACCTCGATGTCCCCGGACCGCGACAGGATCGCGCGCAGATGGGCGCAGACCATCCGCTCGTCGTCCACGAGCAGCACCCGGATCACGGGGTCACCACCGGCAGCGCCGCGGTCAGCTCGAAGCCGCCCTCGGCCGTCGGCGCCGCGTGGAGGACGCCGCCCACCAGCTCGACCCGCTGCCGCAACCCGAGCAGCCCGGTGCGGGAGGAGGCCGGCAGCACGAAGGCCTCGGTCGCGGCCACGGCGTTGCGGACGCTCACCAGCAGCGCCGAATCCTGCCGGCTCAGCCGTACCAGCACCGCCGCTCCAGGCGCGTGCTTGCGCGCGTTGGTCAGCGCCTCCTGCACCACCCGATAGGCGGTACGCCCGAGCGCCGGCGAGACCGTGATGCCCTCGTCCTGGACCAGCTCCACGTCGAGCCCGGACTCGGCGACCAGCCGCGACACGTCGACGAGCGTCGGCTGCGGGGCCAGCTCGACGGGCCCCGCGTCGTGCAGGACGCCCACCACCTCGCGCAGCTCGTCGAGCGCGCGCCGCCCGGTGGCGCGCAACTCCTCGGCGGCCTGCCTGACCTCGCCGGTCGGCGCGGCCATCCGCAGCGAGCCCGCCTGCAGCACCATCAGGCTCACGTGGTGGGTGACCACGTCGTGCATCTCGCGGGCCAGCCGGGTGCGCTCCTCCGCCCGCGCCTGCTCGGCCAGGAACCGCTGCTCGCGCTCCGCCCGCTCGGCCCGGTCGGCCAGCGCCCTGTTGAGCCTGCGCTGGCTGTCGGCGTACAGGCCGAGGACCGTGGCGGGGACGACCGCCAGCCCGCAGATCGACACCAGCTGCAACGCCAGCGAGAGGCTGTCGGCCTGCCACAGGTGCGACATCACCAGCAGCGCCAGGCCCGCGACGACGATCAGCTGCCACCGGTCACCCCGGTAGGCGCCCAGGGCGTAGAGCGCGAACGGCATCGCCAGCGGCACCTCCAGGTATCCCAGCGGGATCAGCGTCAGCACGACGGCCAGCGGGAAGCGCCGCCTGGCAAGCAACGCCGCCGCGCCGGCCACCTGCACCCACAGCCCCTGCCACGGGACGTCGGGCACCAGCACCATCGGCACGGCGCCGTTCATCGCCAGGTCGCTGGTCACGCCCACCGCGCCCACGGCGACGGAGAGCGCGAGATCACCGGCCACGCGCCTGGCCTCGGCGTACGGTCTCACACGGCCACGCTAGCCGGGCCACGCCCTGATCGGATGCGACGAAAGTAGGTGCTCGCGACCTACCTTCGCGACGCGTTCCCGCACGATCCGGGGATCGTGGCGCTCGGCCGCGCGGCGGAATCCTCGATCCCATGACGGATCCCATGTCCCGTGACGACGCCCGGGCCGTGCTCGGCGTGACGGGCAAGAACGGCGACACCGCGCCGCTCCTGCGCACGCTGAGAGAACACGGGGCCGGCCTGTCGTTCATGATCGGGCTGAGCGTTCTGGCGATCGTGGACACCTTCCAGACGCAGGCCTTCACCGTGCTGGCCCCGGAGGTGTCCGCGGGGCTCGGGATGGAGCTGGGGACCATCTCCGGCATCGTGGGCGCCCAGGGCATCGCCGCGGGCCTGGCCCCGTTCGCCGTCGCGGCGCTGCTGCGCCGCCATCCCCACCGGGTACGGCTGGCCCTGGGCACCGGCTTCGCCTGGAGCATCACCACCCTGTTCACCGGCATGGTCGGCGGCCCCGTGTCGCTGGCCGCGCTGATGCTGGTCAACGGGGCCACCACGGGCACGGTCGCGGTGCTCCACCCGCCGCTGCTGATGGACGCCTACCCGCCGGCCGCCCGGATGCGGATCATGTCGCTGTACTCGGCGTCCTCACCGCTGGCGGGCATCCTGGCGCCGCTGTTCATCGCGGGCCTGGTGTCGTGGCTGGGCATGGACTGGCGGGCGGTGTTCGTCTCGCTCGGCGCGGTGTCGGTCGTGGCCTGCGTGTGCGCGCTGCGGCTGCGCGAGCCCGTGCTCGGCCGCTGGGACGTGGCCGAGTTGCGGGCCCGCGCCGGAATCTCACCCGCGCGGGACGGTACGCCGGGGTTCCTGGCGACGGTCGGGCGGGTGATGCGGATCCCGTCCATCCGCCGGATGGCGATCGGGTTCACCGCGATCGGCGCGCTGGCCGTGCCGTACGGAGTGGTGATCTCGATCATGCTGGCCGGCGAGTGGGGGCTGTCGGCCGGCCAGCGCGGCATGTTCACCAGCGCCGCCGCGGGGGTCTCGATCGTCGCGCTGGCGCTGTTCGGCGGCAAGGCCGAGGCCGCCTACCGGGCTGGTCCCGCGCGGTTCATGGCGCTCAGCGGCGGTGCGCTCGCGCTGGCCGCGCTCGCCTTCAGCCTGTCGGCGCTGCTGCCGAACCTGTGGCTGGTGCTGGCGTTGCTGGCGCTGGGGCAGGCGCTGCTCGCCGTCATCGGGCCGTGCCTGTTCATCGGCGGGCTCTCGGTCGTGCGGCCCGAGGACAGGGCGCACGCCATGGCCGCGCTCGGGCTGATCCTCGCCGTCGGCGGGCTGGTCGGCGCGGGCCTGCTGTCACTGGCCACGGCCTTCCTCGACGTGCGAGGGGCGATGCTCCTGCTGCTCCTGCCCGCCATCGCGGGGTCGCTGTTCGTCGCGACCCTGCACAAGACCCTCATGGGCGATCTCGACGCCCTGATCGATCACGCGATTGGAGAACACGAGTGCTCGACCGATACAGAAGGGCGCAAGCCCTCCACCTCTCCCGGCACGACGGACTGATCCACCGGGCGGTGGTGGTCCCGAACTGGGAGGGCGACTCGTTCTGGTACCGGGCCGACGCCGCCGAGTGCTACCGGGTGTTCCCCGAGACGGGGGAACGGCGGCGGGTAGCGGAACCGGACGCCTCACCGCCGCCCGGCCGCTACACCGTGACCACGTGGGACGGGAATCTCCTGGTGAACGGCGAGCCGCTCACCACCGACGGCGAACCCGGCCACGCCTACGGCCTGCCCAGCGATCAGGGCGGCCTGCCGATCGTGGCCCTGCAGGCGGGCATGAGCGAGCCGCCGCTGGTGGAGTGGGCGCCGGACGGCCGCAGGTTCGTCACGCTCCGCGTCGACCAGCGGCACGTCCCCCTGCTCACCATGACGCAGTCCTGCCCGCCCGGCGGCGGTCCCCGCCCCCTGGCGCACACGCTGCACTACGAGATGCCGGGCGACCCGCTGCCCACGTTCGAGCAGATGATCTTCGACGCGGAGACCGGCGACCGGATCGACCTCGCGATCGAGCCGCTGACCTTCACCCACGACGCCCCGCTCGGCATCGGACGCGTCTGGTGGGAGGACGACGACACCCTCTGGATGCTGTACGGCACGCGCGGCTACCGAGCGGCCCGGCTCTACCGCGTCGACGCGCGCACCGGCGCCGCCGAGGTCGTGCTCGAGGAGTCCAGCGACACGATCATGAACTCGTCTCCCACGATCGTCGAGCCGCCCCTCGTCCGCACCCGCGGCGAGCAGGTGCTGTGGTACTCCGACCGGTCCGGCTGGGGCCACCTCTACCTGTACGTGAACGGCGAGCTGAAGAACGCCGTCACCGAAGGGGAGTGGCTGGTCAGGGAGCTGGTCCACGTCGACTGGGACGCCAGACAGGTGTTGTTCGTCTCAGGCGGCCACGGCTCCAACCCCTACCACCGGCGGCTCTGCCGCGCCGGCCTGGACGGGACAGGCGTCACCGTGCTCACCCCCGAGGACGCCGACCACCAGATCGCCGCCTCGCCCGACGGCCGCTGGTTCGTCGACACCCACGCCGCTCCCGGACAGGCTCCCCTCACGGTCCTGTGGGACGCGGCGGGAACCGTGATCGCGGAACTCGAGCGCGCCGATCTCGCGGCGCTCGAGCGGACGGGGTGGCGGGCGCCCGAGCCGTTCACGGTCAAGGCCGCCGACGGCGTGACCGACGTCCACGGACTGCTGCACCTGCCCGCCGGCTTCGACCCGGCAGGGAGCTATCCGATCCTCGACTCGATCTACAACGGGCCGCAGATCACCAGGCAGCTCCGCACCACGCTGCGCGGCTTCCCCGTCGACCCGTTCCTGCTCGACCCCGTGGGCGGTGCCCCGATGCTGGCGCAGCTCGGGCTGGCCGTGGTGGTCATGGACGGGCGCGGCACGCCGTACCGGTCGAAGGACTTCCACGACGTCTCCTACGGTGACCCGGCCGCGACGGCGGGCATCGACGACCACGTGGCGGCCATCAGGCAGCTGGCCGCCGAGCGGCCCTACCTCGACCTGTCCCGCGTCGGCGTCATCGGGCACTCCGCCGGAGGCGCGGCGGCGCTCCAGGCGGTGCTGCGCCACCCGGACTTCTTCACCGCGGCCGTGTCCTCCGCGGGCGACCACGACCACAGCGGCTACTACGCGATCTGGGGCGAGACCTACCAGGGCCCGCCGCCCCAGGACTACTCCGTCGGTTCGCCGCTGCCCCTGGTGGGGGAGCTGCGGGCCAAGTTGCTGCTGCTGTTCGGTGAGATGGACGACAACTGCCACCCCGGGCTCTCGCTCCGGGTCGTCAACGCGCTGATCGCCGCGGACAAGGACTTCGAGATGCTCGTGGTCCCCAACGCCGACCACGGGTACGGCGCGGCCGAGGCGCACGTGCTGCGCCGCCAGTTCGACTTCCTCACCCGCCACCTCATCGGCCAGGAACCCCCGGCCGGCCACCACCTCGACCTCGGAGGCCCGCAGTGATCAGCCAGGACGACCTGGGCGCCAGGCTCGCCGAGCTCGCCCGCAAGCACGAGATCACCGGCGCGGCCGTCGCGCTCGGCAAGGCCGGTGCCGTCGCCGAGGCCGCCACCGGCGTCCTCAGCACCCGCACCGGCGCGCCGGTCACCACCGACTCGCTGTTCCAGATCGGTTCGATCGCCAAGGTGTGGACGGCCACGCTGATCATGCAGCTCGTCGGCGAGGGCGAGCTCTCCCTGGACCAGACCGTCGCCTCCGCGCTGCCCGGCTTCGCCCTCGCCGACGTCACGGTCCGCCATCTCCTCACCCACACGGGCGGCTTCGAAGGCGACGTCTTCGTCGACACCGGCAGAGGCGACGACGCGATCGAGAAGCTCGTCGCCCTGCTCGCCGACACGCCGCGACTCTTCCCGCCCGGCGCCCTGTGGTCCTACAACAACGCGGGCTACGTCGTGCTCGGCCGCCTCGTCGAGGTCCTGCGCGGCACGCCGTACGGCATGGCCCTGCGCACCCATCTGGCCGGCCCCCTCGGCCTGACGCACGTGGCCACCTGCGCGGACGAGGCGATCCTGTACGGCACGGCGGTCGGTCACGCGGGCGGCAAGCCGGTCGGGGTCTGGTCCCTCATGCGGTCCAACGAGCCGGCCGGTTCGAGCCTGGCCATGCGCGCCCGCGACCTGCTGACCTTCGCCACTGCGCTCATGGACGGCGGCATCCTGCCGCGGCACCTGGCCGACCTGATGCGCGAGCCCCAGGTGGACCTGCCGGATCTCGGCCGCCCCGCGTCCTGGGGGCTCGGCTGGGAGCTGCGGCACTGGCAGGGCGGGACGGTGGCGGGGCATGACGGCTCCACCCCCGGCCAGGCGGCCGCCCTGCTGACCGCGCCGTCCGCCGGGGTGGCGGCCGTCCTGCTGACCAACGGCGGCGATCCGGACCCGCTGCTCACCGAGCTGCTCCATCCCCTGGTGGAAGAGCTCGCCGCCGTCAGAGCGCCCGCGCCCCTGGTTCCTCCGGCGGAACCGCTCGCCATCGATGCCGGCCGCTACATCGGGCGCTACCTGTCGGCCACGGTCGCCTGGGACGTGACGGCGGACTCCGCGGGCGCGCTCTGGCTCACCGCCACTCCGCTCGGCGTCATGGCCGAACACGGTGAGCCGCAACGCTTCCGCCTGGTGAGACTGCGTGACGACACGTTCCTGTTCACCGGGGGCGCCGTCGCCTTCATCGGGGGAGACCGCATCGAGTTCCTCCACACCGGCCGAGCCAACCCCGCGGTTCCTCGTCCGTAGCGTGACGAGCGGCCGCGTCCCCTCAGCTGCCCGAGGTGGACATCAGCGGCTTGATCAAGCACCAGCGCATCGAAAACACCCGCGTCGAGGTCGTGAAGCTGATCCACTGGGTCCGCGACACCTGCGCCCGGCTGAAGGCCCGCCACACTGATCGCCAGGCGCGCCCGCCTGCCGGCCAGGCGAGAGGAACTCCTGCGCGCCTGGCCCGGAACTCCTGGCCCGTGCCGGACGTACAGGTGCCAGTGAAGCCTTCGAAGGGAGCGTCGAGGTGGCAGCGACCCACGCCGGTGTGCGGCGATTACTGGTTGATTCGGGCGAACCGCGGGAGTGGGTGACGCCCAGGACAGATCTGGTCACGGCGCTGCTGGGCGTCTGGTTCGGCATCGGATTGATGATCGACGCGTGGGCGCACAGCAATCTGTCGGAGCTGGAGACGTTCTTCACCCCCTGGCACGCGGCGTTCTACTCGGGGTTCGCCGCGGTCTCCGGCTGGATCGGCCTGCAGGCGTGGCGCAACCTCAGGAGGGGACGGCGGGGACTGGCCGCGGTCCCCATGGGTTACCTGGCCGGGCTCGTGGCGGTGCCCGCGTTCGCCGTCTTCGGCCTGGCCGACCTGACGTGGCACACCTTGCTCGGCATCGAGCAGAACATCGACATCCTGTTCAGCCCCTCGCATTTGGGGCTGATCGTGACGATGATGCTCATCATCACCACCCCGCTCCGCTCCGCCTGGAACGCCCCCGACGTGGGCGAGCGGCCCTCGCTCGGCCGCCTGCTGCCCGCGCTGATCGGACTGGCCTTCGCGGCCACGCTGGTGTCGCTGTTCGTGTCGTACGGCAACGCCATGCAGTACGGCGCGCCCGCCATCGTCGGATCCTTCTCGGCGCACGACGGCGCCGACGGGCTCGCCTCCGCGATGGTCATCACCAACATCGTCCTGCTCGCCCCGGTACTGCTTCTGGTCCGCCAGTGGCAGCTGCCGTTCGGCAGCGTGACTGTGATCTACGCGGTGGGCGTCCTGATGCCTGGCGCGCAGACGGCCTTCGAGAACCTGCCGATCCTGCTCGGCTTCGTGGCCGCCGGGATCGCGAGCGACCTCCTGATCCGCCGGCTCCGCCCATCAGCCGAACGCCGGGCCGCATTCTGGACCTTCGCCGCCCTGTCGGCCTTCGTCACGTGGTCCCTCTACATCGCGATCGCATCGCTGACGGTCGGCAGACTGCCCGCCGTACCGGAACTGTGGACCGGCGCCCCTATCGTGGCGGGCCTGATCGGCCTGGCCCTCGGCGCCCTGTTCCTCCCCACCGCCACCCGGCCGTGATCCACATTCCCCGCCTCGCCTGCTGAGCGCGCCTCCAACGCCAAGACCGGAGGCGCGCCGCACCTGTATCCCAGGCACGAGGTTGTTGAGGTGGTTCGCGCGATCTCCTGACGTAGGCGGCGGTGAAGGCAATGTCAGCCGAGGTTGACCCGCCTGTCTGTGATGGGACGCCTTGCGCATGGCCCCTAGGAGTCGGACGCACGAAACACGTGTAAGATTCAAATGACAGGTGTAAGGAGGTTGAACGCTGACCAGTGAGGAGCTGCTGAGCGCGCTCGCGGCCATCGGTCACCCGCAGCGCCTGAAGATCATCGCTGAGCTCTCGACGAGCCGGCTGCACGTCAGTGAGCTGGCCCGGCGGCTGGGCATTTCACGGCCTCTGCTCTACATGCATCTCCAGCGGCTGGAGCAGGCCGGAATGATCACCGGCGAGCTGGAACTGTCGCCAGAGGGAAAGGCGATGAAGTTCTACGAGCTGGTGCCGTTCACGCTCCACGTCACCGCGGACACGGTCCTCGACGCTCTTCGCGCGGATGAAGCGGCCGGAAAGGAAGGACTCGACAACGTGCAGGAGAGCCGATGACGAAGGAAACACTTCTCCCCCTGGGGGTCATACTGATCTGCACCGTGGGCATCACGGTGGCTTTCGTGCTCAGCGCCAGGCTGTACCGGGCGGCCATGGCGGAGTACCGGGCGGCTGTCGACCGGATGGCCAAGCAGCAGGATCAGGTGAGCGCCCAGCTCACCGAACTGGCCGGCCGGGTCACGGAGGTGGAGCGCCTCCTGCGCAGCGTCGACTGACCTGCAGTCCCCAGCCGGCGTTTCATCTGATTCCCGGCGATGAGATCCGGGGGCGGCGAGTGCCAGCTCGCCACCCCCGTGACAGAAGTCGCGCGACCACGCCGTTTCCGGCGTGCCTTCTTGCGCACGTACCTCCAACAGAAAGGAGAGCAGTTCATGCTGCTCCCATGCAAATTCGACCGCCCGCGCGCCGCGGGGGCGCCCGGTGAGGTGCGCTCATGAGCACGACGGCGGGACGCCGGTCCCCGGTCGTGCGCATGGCCGCCTGGAGCGCGGCCCACCCGTGGCGGGCGATCACCGGCTGGCTGCTGTTCGTGGCGATGTGCCTGGGGACCGGGATCGCGGCCGGCACCAACAACGCCGGCACCGAGGACTACTGGGTCGGCGAGGCCGGACGGGCCGAGCAGATCGCCTCCGGCGTGGGCCTGCAACGCCGGCCCGAGGAGCACGTCCTGATCAGGGCCGGGACGGGACCGCTTGACCTCACTGCCGCCCGCGCCGCCGCACGGGATATCACCGCCCGGATGAAGGGGCTTGCCGAGGTCGACAGCGTCAGCCCGCCGGTACGTTCTGCCGACGGCACGACGCTGATGATCTCCGTGACGATGAAGGGCCCCGAGCTGGACGCCCGGCAGCATGTCGACCCGCTGCTCGCGCAGACCGCCGCGGCCCAGCGCGACCTTCCCGGCCTGGTCGTGGAGCAGACCGGCAGCGCCTCCATCAGCAAGGGCGTCAACCAGCAGCGCGGCGACGACCTCGCGCTCTCAGAGGCGATCTCGTTCCCGGTCACGCTGATCACCCTGCTGGTGGTGTTCGGCTCCGTGCTGATGGCCGCCGTCCCGCTGCTGCTTGCGCTTTCGTCGATCGCCGCCGCCATGGGGCTGTCCATGCTGGTCTCGCACCTACTGCCGGACGCCGGGGTCGGCAACAACGTCATCCTGCTGATCGGCATGGCGGTCGGCGTGGACTACACGCTCTTCTACCTCAAGCGCGAGCGCGAGGAACGGGCCCGCGCGGGCGGACGGCTCAGCGCGCAAGCCGTGGTGGAACTTGCCGCCGCCACGTCCGGCCGGGCGGTCGTGGTCTCGGGGCTGGCCGTGCTCGTCTCCACCGCCACGCTCTACCTGGCCGCCGACGTCGTGTTCTCCTCCCTGGCCACGGGCACCGTGCTCGTCGTGCTGGTCGCGATGGCCAGCTCGGTGACCGTACTGCCCGCGCTGCTCGTCAAGATCGGGCAACGTGCTGAACGGCGGGCCGGCCGTACGGCCCAGCGGGGTGTGCCGACGCGCCGACGGGAGCGCGGGACGGACGGCGGCCGGCTGTGGCGGGCGCTGCTGCGGCCGGCCGGCCGGCATCCCGTGCTCACCCTGGCCGTCTCTGTCCTGGCGATGATCGCCCTGGCCCTGCCCGCACTGGGTATGGAACTGCGCGTGCTCAACCGGGACAGCCACTCCCGCGAGATCCCGGCGCTGCGGATCCACGACCGGATGACCGCCGCGTTCCCCGAGTTGCAGACCCGGCACCAGATCGTCGTACGCGATGAGCGGAGCCGTACGGAACAGGTCGGCCAGGCGCTGCAGGAGCTCAGCCGGCGGGCCCAGGGCGACCCGCTGTTCGCCAAGGACGCCCCGGCCGTGCGCACCTCCGGCGACGGCCGGGTCAGCGTCCTGGAGCTGGCCGTGCCGTACAGGCTGAGCTCGGCGGAGGCGGAGCGTTCGCTGGCGCACCTCCGCAACGACTACCTGCCCGCCACGGTGGGCGCGATCGCGGGCGTGGAGTCGGCCGTCACCGGAGACGCGGCACGCAACGTGGACGACCTCGATCACGTGAACGCGAAGCTACCGCTGGTGGCCGGGCTGCTGCTGCTCGTCACTCTGGTCATGACGATGATCGTGTTCCGCTCGGTGACGTTGGGGCTGCTCGGGGTGCTGCTCAACTCGCTGTCGGCGGCAGCCTCGTTCGGGCTGGTGGTGGTCTTCTTCCAGCACGGCCTGGCGACGTCGCTGTTCGGCTTCGACCCCAGCGCCACCAGCGCGATCGGCTCCCGGGTTCCGCTGTTCCTCCTGGTGATCCTGTTCGGGCTGTCGATGGACTACCAGGTGTTCGTGGTCAGCCGCATCCGCGAGAAAGTGGCCGCCGGGGTGCCGACCCGCCAGGCGGTGCTCGACGGCATCACCGGCTCGGCGGGCGTGGTGAACAGCGCCGCGATCGTCATGGTGACCGTGTTCGCCGGGTTCGTGTTCCTGCATCTGGCCGAGATGAAACAGATCGGATTCAGCCTCGCGGTGGCCGTGCTGCTGGACGCCTTCGTCATCCGCACCACGATCCTGCCCGCGGCCATGATCCTGCTCGACCGGTGGACCTGGTGGCCCGCCAATCTGGCCCGCCGCACACCGCATCCCGTCGTCTCGGGCGAGTACGCGAGGGCGACCGTGGAGTAGCGATTGCTCGCCTTCGTTCTCCTCAAGTGACCGGAGGTGGGAAGCGGCTCGCGTCCAAACCGATCTCCGCGATGATCGTGCGAGCGACGACGAGGAGGTCATTCAGCACTCCGCCTGCTCAACCAGGCGTTCTTCCGACCTGGTGCGGCGGTTCTTGGGCCGCGGTTACGGGGCCATGGTCGAGATCCCGGACCTCAGGTGCCAGAGGGCATGACCTGATGCATACGGATACCTAACCGCCGCCAGGCGGTCGACGTTCGGATCGCGGGTATTCATGACACACAGCGCCACACCGTGGGGAATCAAAATGCCGCGATCCACATGGGGCCGCTTCTGGGCACGGTGCACCTCGGCGTGGCCTCGATTCGTCGCCCTGCTGCTGTTGGCGCCGGCCGCCTGGTTGGCCTACCTGTTCTGGCAGGTTCCGGTCGATGATCCACTGACCCTGTCGGCGTTCCTGCTCGATCGCATCTTGCAGGTTTCCACAGGCTTGATGCTGCCTCTGGCGATGTTGCTGATACTGGTGGCACCGTGGCGGATCGCCCGACCGGCGGCCGTAGTCGGCGGGGCCGTTTCCTTCGTCCTTGGTATGTCCGTTGTTTTCGCGGCACTCCGGCCTCCGGTGAAAGGGTGGCCCGTTGTGCTCGCTGTCCTGAGCGCGACCGCGGGCGCGGCGCTGCTCATCTGGGTGCTGCATCGCCTTGGCCACAGGAAGATGTCGGCCCTGCCGCTGCTCGCGCCATTGTCCCTTCTTCCGGCCTTGCAGTTCTGGCATCAGACGTCGTTTCTGCCCGCGCAGCTCAGTACGTCGTTGAGCATGGAACCGCGAGTGATCGTCCAGAGCGCGGACGGCGGGCGCATTCGCGGAGTCGTCGAGAATGCCATCCACAACAAGAGTGACGTGGCCGCCATCGTCCTGGCCAGTGGGCTGAGGATATGCTTTCGCGGATCGATCACAGCTGCGGAAAGGGGCTGTATCGCCACCCGGCCGATCGATGACCGGTCGATCGTGGATGCGAAAGCCACCACCACCTACCGCATACCTTTCGAGGCGACGCCTCCCGACAATGCAATTGTTACCTTGTACGCCAGGATATGGTATGCGCGCGCTGACCGATTGAGGATCAATTATGACAGCGGCGAAGAGCCTCGAATGGAGAAATTCGATAGATGCTCCGGCAAGGTGACCACATATCGCTTGCGCCCCGACTCCAGGCTAAAGGGCCTCGTGCAGCAGGATCGCCTGCTCGTCTACGATGAAGTCAGCGACGAAGAGGGAAGCCAGGTAACGTTCTTCCTGACGACTCCCGGCCGGCCTCTCTGTGCCTCGCCGCGCTACATTCAGGACCAGCTGGGCGTCAGAAGCTTTTGGGTCGGCTCGCAGGAATGGCTTCACACAACGAAATAGGCGAGCTCCCCGATACGGCGAAGCGAGCCACGAATCCGCTAGGCCGCAAGCGTGAGATCAAATACATCCGAGCTTGTAGATGGGGATCTCCGCGGCTGCCCTGCGCCGACGGTTGGCGATCCGGCCGCGGCGCTCGGCGGTGATCGTCGTGATCCCACCTCGGCGCACGTCGAGGTGGACGGGCGAGGGGAGAGCGCCTCACAGGCGTTATGTGAGCCTTTTCCAATCTGAAGTCGCTGGTCAGCGGGCTGGTGTGGGTGATGCGGCGGCGAGTGGTGCTGGCGGACCGTGCTGAACGCCTACGCAAGGAGCTTGCCGACATCGATACCTTCCCGACCGCCCGGCGCTGAGTGGCAAGGGCCTCCGCTGACCGGTTGTGCCAAGCCGGAGACAACCGAGGGAGCGGCCGACTCCCAGGGGCGAAGCGCCGAGCGAGCAGCGGCATCAGTCCTGCTGATGCGCAGTGAAGCAGACCGCATTGGACGTCATCGCGGCCGCGGCTTCAGGATGGCCGCATGACCGTTTTCTCTGCTATCGCCTCTTTTGCCGTAGTGGCAGGCATGCTGACCATCATGCCGGGACTGGACACCGCTCTGGTGCTACGCTCCGCCATCACCCTGGGCAGGCGCCGGGCCTTCGCGACGGCGTTGGGGATCCTCTGCGGCGTGCTCGTGTGGGGCGTGGCCGCCGCGGTCGGTGCCTCGGCGGTGCTCACGGCATCCCATCTGCTGTACGACGCGTTGCGCGTGGTCGGTGCCGGGTACCTGGCGTGGCTGGGGATCGGCATGCTCCGCCGGACGATCAAGGAGCGCGGCCGGCCCGTGTCGGGGGATGCGGCGGACGGAGCGGGAGCCACGGCCGCGGAGGCGACGTGGGCACGGTCCTGGGCGCGCGGGCTGGGCACCAGCCTGCTGAACCCGAAGAACGGCGTCTTCTACATGGCGATGCTGCCCCAGTTCATCCCCACCGACGCCCCGCATCTGCTGATGGGGGTCGTCCTGGCGACCGTGCATGACCTGGAGGGGCTGGTCTGGTTCAGCGCGCTGATATTCGGCACCCAGCTCGTCCGCCGGTGGCTGAACCGCAGCTCGGTGCAGCGGGTCATCGACGCGATCACCGGCACCGTACTCATCGGCTTCGGCATCAAGTTGGCACTCGGAGACAACTGACCAGCAGGAACGGCTGACCAGTACGAGCGCTGGTCCCCAACCCCACCACGATGGCGGTCGTCGCAACACCCCAGCCTGGGGAGTGCGATGGAGTTCGAAATCAACTGCCGCACTGGGAAGCGGTGGCGCACGGCTTGGCGCCGAACAAGGCGAAAAAGAATGCGCGACGCCCTGGTGGAGACCATGGCCACACTGTCGGCTCAGCTTGAACGATCTTCCCCAAGGGCACCGACCTGTCGGTTCACACCCGCGAGCAGCTCGGCGCCGTCGCCGCTGAACTCAACGAAAGACACTCAACTGGCGGCTGACCCAGGCGCTGAGCTTCACATTTCAATCCAGGGCGGCCGAGTAGGACGAGTGCGGCCTGAGTGATCTTTCCGATGTGCCAAGGGGCCAGACTGCGCCCGGCACAGAGCTTGCAGGTGACGGTGCGCAGGGCGTTGGCGCGCTCGCCGATGCACGCTGCCGCACCCGGCATTCTGTGTCCGACCCGACCTGATGACGCTAAGTGACACAGATCACATCTCATAGCGTGAATTCGCGGTGGTTGTACGGGCGAAAGCCGACGAACCATTGCGCAAGGACGGGAGCACCATGTGATCGCCGAAGAATCCGGCAGGGCCGACGACGCCGAATTGATCCGGCGCTCGGAACGCGCCCCGGAGGTCTTCGCCGACCTCTTCGACCGGCACGCGCCCGCATTGCGGCGCTATGTCGCCCGGCGGCTAGGGCCTTCGCTGGCCGACGACATCGTCTCCGATGCCTTCCTGGCCGCCTTCCGGCGCCGCCACCGCTACGACGCGAGCCACCCCGACGCGCGGCCTTGGCTGTATGGCATCGCCGCCCGGCTCATCAGCCGGCATCGGCGGGTGGAGATCCGCCTCTACCGGGCGCTGGTCCGCAGCGGCGTCGATGAGATCACCGAGCCATACACCGAACGCGTCGACGACCGGGTCGCCGCCCAGCAGGCCGGGCTGGCGGCGGCACTGGCGAAGCTGTCACCCGGTGACCGGGAAGTGCTGCTACTCGTGGCCTGGGCTGAGATGTCGTATGAGGATGTGGCCCGCGCGCTGGGCATCCCGGCCGGAACCGTCGCATCCCGCCTGCACCGGGCCAGAGCCAAGACGCGCCAAGCGCTCGGCGGATCCCACCCGGTGGCTACCCAACAGGAGTCCTTCGATGGATGATGACCTGCGATCGCTGCGCGAGTGGCGCGCCGAGATCCCCGAGCCGGGCCAGGAATGGATCATCCCGCAGCGCCGGCGGCTGCTGACGCGGATCCGGGGGCGCGGGCGGACACTGGGGCGCCGCCTGCTCATGGTCGGAGCGCTGGGAGCCGCCGCCGCACTCGCCGTGATCACCCTGCGGCCCGAACCGCCTGCCCCGAACCCGGCGAACACGCCGCCGGTCGTCCAGCTCGACTCCAACGTGGTGCTCGCCCACGCCGCCGAAGTGGCGGGCAGGCGCAAAAGCGCCCAGGTGCCCCTGCCGACGCAGTGGCACTACACCAAGACCCTGGACAAGCAGCCGAACTCGGACACGGTCAGGACCCGTGAGGGATGGATGCGCTACGACGGCAAACAGAGCGCCTATTTGGGTCGCGCCCGCCTCGGTCAGGAGGAAGGCAAGCTGATCATCAGAGACGTTCCCCCAGATCCGGGTGATGACGACCTGTCGCCGCAGCAGTACGACGCCAAGCTTCGCGAGCTGCCGACCAATCCGAGGAAGCTGCTGGCCAAGGTCACAGCCGATCGTCACTGGATCGACTACCCCAACGAGGAGGGCGTCCCCAAGAGCGCAGGCCCCGACGCCGACCGCGCCTATGGGGTGATCATGCTCTACCTCAGCAGGTACGGCTCGATGCCACCACGGCTGGAGGCGAGCCTGTTCCGCGCGCTGGCGCTCATTCCCGGCGTCCACATCGAGCAGGGCGTGAGCGACGCGGCGGGTCGCAGCGGCCTGGGCATCTGGCGGGAGGGAAACGGTGACACGGCCTACCGCAGGTACGACATCCTCGACCGGGCTACCTACCGCTACCTGGGAACGCGGACGGTCTGGCTGCGCGACGAGTTCCTGCTCGGCGAGGACGAACCCACCGTTCGCAAGGGCACGGTGTGGAGCACAGCCCTGCTGTCATCGGTGATCGTCGACCGCCCCGGCCAGCGAGGCTGACGCTCACCGTGCCGACGGGATGGCAGCGAAACCAGGGCTGAGCAGCAGAAGTTCCGGTAGTAGTCGCCGAAGATCCACCTGCAGGAGGGCGTCATGTTCTCAGCGTTCTCCTACCGGAACCTCCACCAGCGATCCCCAAGATCGTCGCAACACATTCCGTGTTGCGACGATCCCTGGAAACCGCCGATCCCGCCGGGGCGCAAGCGTGTAATGAGAGGCGTCCGAGCGAAGCGAAGGCCCTGCAGGGGTCGGGGCTACGGCCCGACTAGAGGCAACGCCCCAGCCGATCGCGCAAAGCGCAAGCGCAGCCACGTGACCGATGTGGTGCAAGCGGGAGATCAAGTACGTCCGAGCGGAGCGAAGGCCCTGCAGGGGTCAGGGCTGCGACCCGACTGGAAGCAACGACTGAGCCGATCGCACGAAGCGCAAGCGCAGCCACGTAACCATGTGACGCAGGTGAAGCGCAGCCACGAGAACGATGCGGCGCAAGCGTGAAATCGAATACGCCCGAGCGAAGCGAGGCCCGTTGGCCCGACGCTGGGGGTCCGGGGGTTATCCCCCGAGGCAAAATGACGAGGAGACCATGGGGAAGCGCCAAAGGCGCGACCACAGCTCGCCGTACTCCGAGTGGACCTAATGTCTGCTTACTCGAACACGGGAGCCCAGCTTGAAGCCCTTGTGGCCGCTCTACAGGACACCGCATAGGGTATGAGAGGAAAGATCACTGCGTTGCCTTGCCAACCCGGGGCGAGTCTGGAGCAGAGCATGACAGGACGTGTCCTCGTCCTAACCGCGACCGACGATCATGAGGTCGCCGTCTCATTGGCGAGGGGCGTCGTGCAGGCGCGCCTCGCCGCGTCCGCGCAGGTCATCGGTCCCAATACATCGTTCTACTGGTGGGATGGCCGCCCCGTTGAGACGGAGGAGTGGCAAATACTCATCAAGTCCACGCAAGAGCGCTTCCCGATGCTTGAGGCGCACATCAGAACGCATCACAATTATGAACTACCGGGGATTATCGCGATTGAAATCGCTGCCGGTAGTGCGGACTATCTGACCTGGATTAGTGATGAGACCCGGCAAGCTGACGTCTAGTCATCGCAAGGTCTTCCAGATATGCCTGAACCTGTGCCTGCTTGCGCCACCGGCTCAACCCAAGACCTAGCGCCTCGAACTTAGGAAGCCAGAGGCCACGTTCGGTTTCTCGCATTGCGGCAAGCCCTTCCTTGGCCAGTTCTGCCGCATCGTTTATTGATCCCTGGGCCAGATGAGCAGACGCGATGTCCTGGAGAAGAATCACGGCTCTTTTGCGGTTGGAGTTCGGAAGTTGCGCCATTACCTGCCGCGCCACCTCCTGTGCCTCTTCTAGCTTTCCTATCCCGGCGAGAATCGCGACATGGAAGCAATCTAGCCTGTGCCGATCGATGAACCGAGTCCACACTCGATCCTCTTCCGTGTCCGCCATTTGAAATACCTCGTCCGCCTGCCCCCATGACCGCAACGCTTGTGCTCGATCGCCCAGCGCGGCACTCTCTTCCGCATGTCGGGCCGCAAGCCAGGCGGTCGTGCCAGGAGAGTCAGAGGTAGGCATGAGGTCGAGCGCATCCTTGAGAATGACTCGCGCGCGACCATGGTTGCCTTTTGTGGCGTGCATATAGCTCTTGTAACCATATGAGCAGGCGACGATTCCCATGTCATTGGCTTCACGCGCCGCGCTTTCCGCAACCGTGTAGAGATGCCTTGCGGTGCCAGAGTCGCCCATGTCGCTCGCGATCCAACCCGCTAGCACACTGCTCTCGCCCGCCATGACGATAAGTTGATTCCGAGTCTCGTTGCGCGGATCCACTGGAATTGAGTTGATCAGATTGCTCAACTCGCGCAGATGCGCGGTCAATCCCTTGAATAGGGTCGCAGCAGGTATGAGTTGTTCGAGTCGATGAAATCCGTCAGACCGAGCTTTCATTTCAAGCAGGATTGAATCATCGATCGCAGAAGGCTTGGTCATCGCAAAGGTCAATCGCTGCCACGTATCGTTCTGGGCAATTGCCGCAGCGGCACCGATCTTCGCCATCAAGTCGAGCATTTCGCGGCGTTTAATTGCTTCACCCCTCCTGCCGGTTGCTTCCGCGAGCAACTGAAGGTCATAGGTGTCAATCTCTGTTCCACGCGCATTGATCGCATGAGCGATGTCGCCATCACGCTCCTGAGCCAGACCCAGCGCGCGCCGTAGCCCGCCGGGAAGGTTCAGGCCGTCCGCGATGGCCTCGAACGTGGATGCAGCCTGTGGGATCCTTTTACCCGTTTTGTACTCGCTGAGACGCCCCTGCGCAATTCCTGTCAGCGTGGCTATCTGACCTTGGGTGACCCCGTGCTTGGCCAGGATTCGGATGATCGCTCCCACGTCGCGCCGTCCGCATGCCTGCTCGAAATCCTCACGGACGAACGCGCGTTCCAGCCGTTCGGTGATGTCTCGCTGATCAAGGGCCATACGGCACTCCGGGTGTTCAGCGGTTCAGTTGGGGAGCGTGTTTCAGTCCATCACATCGTGAGATATCGCGGTGAGATTCGCCAGATCGTTTCTGATTGGAAACCTCGCAGCAGCACATCGAGTCGGTCATGCGCTCGTGTGGCTATCCCGCGCACGACGGTTAGCTCTGGGAGGTGCACGGATGGATCCGCGCAGACAGGGACCAAAGTTCGTCCCCATCAATCCGGTCAATTCGGCCGTAGAGCTACAGCGCGAGTTGGAACAGCGCGGGATCGTCAGCGATGTGCAAGCCGGATTCGGGGTCGCTCTCGTATTGGTGTGCGTCGGCTTGATCGTCTGGACTGACGGCGACCGCTTCTGGTGGCGTTCGGCGGGGAGTACTCACCGGTCACGGCCGATCTATGCATGGCACCCGGCGACCGACGCGGAGCGCGCTGCTCGTCGCATTGAGCGTCGCTATGCAGAGTTGGTCGCGACCGATCCGCTCTCTGCGGCGACCAAGGGGGTTGTCACGTGATTCTCGTGATCCCTGGCGCGGTGGGTTGCTGGGGGCCGCAGCAACTGGATCCCGAGTACGTCTACGACGAGATCATTTGGTTCTTCGGCTCTTGGCAGCAAGCTCTCGACAATCTGGACGGGCAAGCCGTGATCGAGCGGTATCTACCGCAGGGCTTCCTCCCTCCCGAGACCGGATCCGGTGAAGCGGAGTGATCCTCTCCTGACTGTGGCGGAGAGGAGTGCCCCCCGTCCTTCGCATCACCGGATCCCACGGGTACGGCAGCGCGGTTGATCTTCCGGTTCCGGGATGACCGGAAGGGCCCACACATCCCGCGCTGCCGTACCCCCTTCTCCAAGACGCCCCCGGCAGGATCGGCCGCGTTCCCCAGAGCGCGCGTTCCCCGATCCTGCCGGGGGTCTTCGCGTTCACGGCTGTGACCTGCGGTTTATCTCGCCGCGAGATCACGCTCATCTCACAGCATGATCCAAATGATCTCACTGCAAGATCTCATCGCGTGATGGGGCGAGCCCTTCCCTCAGACCTACCTTCGCATCCGTAGGTCGCCAAGAACGGAAGGGAAGTGATCTCCATGGACAACCTCAAGCGCTCCCACCGCAGGCGTCTCGTCGCCGATCTCCGCCGCTTCGCTGAGTTCGTCGAGAGTCGCCCCGACGTTCCGGCTCCCCGGGACGTGACCATCTCGGTGCACCCGCGCTACGCGGGCGACGAGACAACGACCGAAGCAGACGCCATCGCTGCGGTTGAGCAGATCGCCGCAGCGTTGCACACGCCCCTGGACGTGCAGGACGGGCACGTCACCGCCACGCTCACGTTCGGCCTGGTCACCTTCAAGGTCGTCGTGATCACGGCGGATGCGATGGCTCGTCACCGCGCCTGGTGGTCCTACCAGGACGCCGTTCGCCCCGACACGGACGAGGCGGTGTGAGCGATGGACATCCCCCTCCTCATCGTCGCACTGGCGGTGGTTCTCGCCGCCGCAACGCTGGCGCTGTTCGTGGTCCTGGTGATCTCGATCCACCGCGACGACAACCGCCGCACGCTCGACACCGCCCCCAGCAGCGCGCAGGCCCTGACACGCAACCTGCTCGGTGCCTACGCCCACCACTGCCCGCCGTCCGCCCTCTGCCCTGGAAGGAGGTGAGGCCCAATGCGAACTCTGCCCATCGGCCCTACAGGCCAGTGCCTGTGCGGTGCCCCCGCCAAGAACGGAACCCACCGCTGCGCCAAGTGCCGCGCCCGCTGGCGCTACCACCGCCGCAAGGCCCGCCACGACGGCATCTAGCCCACGACCTGACGAAAGAAGGTGAAGCCCCGTGACCGTGACCATCCCTCTCGTGCTCGTGGTCGGCGCGGTGGTGTTCGTCGCCTGGCGCTACCTCGGTCTGCGCCTGTGGCACGCCATCGCCGCCCTGGTGTTCGGCTTCCTGCTGGCCGCCACCACCCTTGCCCCCGACATCCGCCGCGTGATCCAGGCCACCCTGACCTGGATCACCGGCCACTGAGGAAGGTGATGCCTAATGACCCACTCCCACCCATATCCCTACGCTGACCTGCAAGGAGCCGCCCACCGCAACACCACCGCCGTCGAGCTGCTGGCGGCATTCGCCAAGTCCGCCCCCGCCCTGGACGACATGTGGCGGCACCTGTTCGCCGCTCTGGCCGACACCCCCACCCTGATCAACGAGATAGACCGCCTGCGCACCGCCCTGGCCGCAGCCCGTTACCAGCGGGCCAACCTGATCGCCGCCATCCGCGCCACCCTGGCCGCCCACCACGACGGCGAACACGACCCGCTGTACTACATCCGCGACGAACTGCACGCCCAGACGCACATGGGCGGTGGTGGCCGATGAACCCCCGCCACCGCACCTCCCGCTACCAGATGCGGCGCAACGCCCGCCGCATGCGCCGCTACGGCGTCCAGCCCATCGCCTCGATCACCGATGATCTCGACTTCGCACCTGTGATCATCGTGGCCATCGGGCGTGCGCTGTGGCGCTACCGCTCCGAACTCGCCCCTCTCACTCTGGCCATGCTGTGCCTGATCGGCGGGTGGATCCTGCACCGCGCCTACTCCTCCTGGTGGCCCGCTGTCCTGACCATGACCGCCCTGGTGGCGGGGGCGCTCGCGCTGTGGGGTCGCTGGGTCAACCTCACGCGCCCCATCGAACGCGGCTACGCGGCCATCACAACGGCGTTCACCGGGGCATGGCTGGCCGCCGGCACCCTGATGGGACCGTTCAGCTGGCCACTGCCCGCTGTGCTCGGCATCGGTGGCGTGCTGCTGGCCGTGCCCTGGTGGGCCCACCGACGCCGCCGCGCCCGCGTCCGCGTCGAACGCACCCTGGCGGCCTGGCCGGACATCGCCGAATCGGTCGGGCTGGCGGGTTCACGCATCCAGTCGGCGATGGTGGACCTGTGGGGCTACCGCTTCCGGCTGGCCCTGGGGCGCGGCCAGACGGTCGAGGACGCGGTCAACCGCATCCCCAACCTGGAATCCGCGCTCGGCTCCCGACGCGGCGCGATCCGGGTTCAACCGGTGCCGACCAAGCACGCCAACCGCGCCGACGTCCGGGTGATCGAGACCGACCCCCACGCCGACGCCATCACCTGGCCAGGACCGTCCATCACCTCCATCACCCAACCCGCCAAGCTCGGACTGTTCGAAGACGGAAGCCCGGTACGCGTGTCCCTGCTGCGCCGTCACGCCCTCATCGGCGGCATCGCAGGGGCAGGCAAGTCTGGCACCGTCAACGTCCTGCTCGGCGAACTCACCGCCTGCCCCGACGCGATCATCTGGGGCGTTGACCTCAAACGCGGCATGGAACTGCAACCCTGGGCAGCCTGCCTCGACCGGCTGGCCACCACCCCCCAGGAAGCCGACGCCCTGTTCGCCGACGCCGTGGCCATCCTCGACGGACGCGCCGACCACATGGCCCAGCAAGGGCAACGCACCTGGCAACCCACCCCGGACGCACCCGCCCTGATCATCCTGGTCGACGAGTACGCCGAACTCGTCGACGAAGCCCCGGACGCGGTACGGCACGCCGACTCGATCGCCCGGCGCGGCCGCGCCGTGGCGGTGCAACTCGTGGCCGCTACCCAACGCCCCTCCCAGAAGGCCATGGGCAAGGGTGCCGTCCGCTCGCAGATGGACGTCAGGATCGCGTGCCGCGTCCGCGAACAACGCGACGTGGACCTCATCCTCGGACAAGGCATGCTCAAGGCCGGGTGGCACGCCCACCGCCTCGACGCCCCAGGCAAGTTCCTGATCTCCGCCCCCGAACACGACACCCCACGCCGCGCCCGCACCTACCTCCTCGACGACAACGGCGTACAACGAACCGCCACCCAGCACGCACCTCACCGCCCACAGCTCGACCAAGTGTCAGCTGTAGCACTGGACCGCGCAGCCGAGACGACCCCAGAGCCTCTGCCTGCCGATGTACGAACCCTCGCTCGGCATGCCCGCCCGGACGGCTCGGAGGGCGCGGACAGTGCCCTCACAGCAGCCTTGGAGGATGCACCAGACGGCGGCATCACCGTGCCCGAACTCATGCGCCAGACCGGAATGAGCCGCCCCTGGGTCTACTGGCGGCTCGGCCAACTCGACCGTGACGGGAGGGTTCGCCAAGTCAGTCGTGGCCACTGGCGCATCGAAAGCGTGGACCCTCCGTAATCGTCTAATTGTCTAACGTCTCACGCGCGTCTGCGCGTAAGGGCCCAATCAGACGATTAGACAAGCCGCTAGACAATCACAGTCTGTAATCACGTTCACGGTCGCGCAGCCGAACCCCGCGCGACCGGAGAGGAGCCGCCCTTGGCTCAATCCAAGGAGGTGGTGATGCCTGACACACATCAGAGTTCACGGCAATCAACGCAAGAGCATCGACTCCGACCTACTGGCTCAGGCGCTCGCACTGATCGCACGGGACTTAGCCGAGATCGAATCTCACACGAGTGCTACAAAATCGGAACAGTCGGCGTATGGTGGAGATCCACCCCCACCACGGAGCCTCGAATGACCGACAGCTTGGGCCGCTACCTCGAAGCCGCCCGCGTCCAAGCCGGACATAGCCTGCGCCACCTGGCCCGCACCACCGGCCTACCCCTGTCGTCCCTCTATCGCATCATCAACGACGAGGTCGAACGCCCGTCCGCCGCCAACCTCATGCAACTGGCCCGCGCACTCGACCTCAACCCGGCAGAGGTCTTCGCCCGCGCGGGCATTGAGGGACCACTTACCGACCTCGACACTCTCCTACGGACGGAATATGACCTTCCCGATCAGGCCATCGCAGACATACACGCGATTATCGCCGCCAACACCACCCCGAAGGGAGAGTGCCCATGAACACCCCCACACCGACCAAGCGCGCCGTACTGTACCTTCGTGTCTCCACACGCGGCCAGGTTGATAACGACTATGACCCCGAGGGCATCTCCATCCCCGCGCAGCGCGCCAAAGCCGAAAAGACCGCCGCCGACCTGAACGCCGAGATCGTCGAGGAATACATCGAACCAGGGCGCACCGCCAAGACCGTGAGCAATCGCCCTGCGTTTCAGCAGATGATGGCCAGGATCAAAGCCCAACACGATGTCGATTACGTCATCGTCTACGCCCGTTCGCGGATGCACCGCAATACGATCGACGCGGCGATCACCAAACGGGACCTGCGTACAGCGGGCGCTCAGATGATCTCGATCATGGACTACACCGAGGACACCGCAGTCGGCAACATGGTGGCCACAGTCCTAGACGCGGTCAACCAGTACCAATCCGAAGCATCCGGGGCGGACATCGCCTACAAGATGGGCCAGAAAGCCATGCATGGTGGCACCCTGGGCCGCGCCCCGATCGGCTACCTCAACGTGCGCGACCATTTTGAAGGACGCGAGATCCGCACCGTAGCCGTAGACCCCGAGCGCGCCCCCTTCATTTGCCTGGCCTTCGAGCTGTACGCCACCGGCACCCACGACTACGAATCCATCCGCGACACCCTCACCGACGCCGGGCTCCGCATGAAGCCCACCAAACGCCACCCCGCAGGCGCACAGATCTCCATCCACAAGATCGGCACCATGCTGCAGGACCGGTACTACCTCGGCCACATCACACACAAAGGCGTCGAATACCAGGGCCGCCACGAACCGATCATCGCCCCCGACCTGTTCAACCGCGTCCAAGAGGTGCTGTTCAACGAGCACGGGGCGGGCATCCGCGCCCGCAAGCACCACCACTACCTCAAGGGCTCGATCTGGTGCCATCGCAGCAAGCATCGCCTGGTCATCATGCCTGGCAGGAGCAAGAACGGCACCCAGTACCTGTACTACATGTGCCGTGGCCGCCAAGACCGCACCTGCGACCTCCCCTACCTCCCCATCCACGATGTGGAAGAGGCAGTAGCCCACCACTACGCCACCCTCGCCGTCCCTGCACAGCTACGCGAACGCATCACTGCACGCATGGACGCCGCCCTCGCCGACAACTCCGCAACCGGCGAAGCGCTTCGCATCGAGATCAAGAAACAGCTTGCCAAGCTCGACAGCAGGGAAGACCAGTTTCTCGACCTGATCGGCGACCCTGACTGGCCACGCGAAAAGATCGCCAAGCGCCTACGCGCCATCCGCGACGAGCGCTCCACCCTCGAAGCCAAGCTCTCCCGTAGCGAACATCCCGACCTCGACCAGGGACGCACAGCACTCACGACCGTGCTGAATCTCCTGAGCAACCCCCACGAGTTGTACGGCACCGCCAACGAGACCGCCCGACGCCTGCTCAACCAAGCGTTCTTCACGCGCCTCTACATCGACGCCGACAACGCCGACCGCACGCCCGATGTCAGCGCCGACGACCCTACAGAGCCCATCGCCCCGCTCCTGCACGTCCAACGCAGAAACGGCGGTGTCCCGAAGGACACCGCCGTTCCTCAATCTTCCGCGCTACTCGCTTCCGCCCTCGAAGAGGGGTGTTCGAGTAACACGTCTTGGGTGGAGCTATGGGGATTCGAACCCCAGACCTCCTCCATGCCATGGAGGCGCGCTACCAACTGCGCCATAGCCCCGTGATACGTGCTCAAGTCTAGCCGACCCGGGGCACCCCTCTGGCCGCTCGCGGAGGGTGGTGGCGTTGCTACTGTCCGTGGCATGGGATTGATCGAGGCGACCCCTCTGACCGCCAGGTGTGGGCGGATCTTCGAGCGGAGGGAGCACGCGCTGCTCGGGGTGTCGGCGTTGAACGGGTTCTTCAGCGTCCCGGTGCTGGCCGAGTTGCTGCGGTGGGCGGGCGCCGAGTTCGACCGGGTGGACGTGCTGGTGCCGGGCACGGAGTTGGCGGGGACGCTGGTGGCCCGGGGGTATTCGCCGCAGCGGGCGCGGAAGAAGGCCAGGGAGGAGATCAACAACACCCGTAACCGGGTGGTGCGGGCGCTGGACGGCCTGGATCTGCGTGGCGTGGGGGTGTTCAGCTGGACGGATCTGATGGGCCAGCCCGCCTACGCCCGGTTGCGGGGCGAGATGGAGCGGCTGTTCCGCGAGGATTCCGCGTTCCGCGAGCACTGCGTGACCGCGGTCGCGCCGATCGTGGACGCGCCGAGCCCGTCGGGGGAGCAGGTCGCGAGCGCCGTGCCGTTCCTGCTGGCGGAGCTTCCGCTCGTGCTCGACAGCCCGTCGATTCTGGGAACGAGATCCTCGCTGTTCTGCTATCCGAAGCCCATGCCGATGGCAAATTTGCTGTTCGCCGGAATGCTCCCGGTATTTCCCGTAGCGGGGCAAGGAATTCTGACAATCCGGTTGACAGGCATTGGGGTCGATGAACACCATGATGCGGGAATGTTTCAGCGGGGTGGGACATGAATTCTCATGCGCGCAATGCCGGAAACGCCTTCGATACCAGTGATATGGGCCACGACGGCTATCTGGATCGAGAGGACATGGCGGTCGTGGCCAGATCCGTCTGCGACCGGCTGGGAATCGTCGACCCCCACCGCGCCCGCGTTTTGAAGGCCTACGAGCAGGCCTGGCTCAACGCCGTGGCCGCCATCGGCACCGACCACTTCGGCAGGATCAGCCGCAAGGCCTACGTCCGCCACGCCACCAGGGCCCCCGACCGCCTGGAGTTCGTGGCGCGGATCGTGTGGCCGATCGGCGACGCCCTGTGGGACGCGCTCGACACCGACGGCGACGAGAAGCTGTCCAAGGCCGAGTACGCCAGGCTGTGGGCGGCCTACGACGTGGTCGGCAAGACGGCCCGCAAGGCCTTCGAGCGCCTCGACGTCAACCGCGACGGCCTGCTGGCCAAGGACGAGTTCGCCCAGGCGCTCTACGACTTCTACTACCGCGACAGCGGCGGCGTCCCGATCACGGGATAGCCTGCGCCCGCACGATCAGGTCGGCCAGCTCGCCCACCTGGGGATCCTCCGACGCGCTCGCCAGCCGCCGGGCGTGCTCGCCCAGCGTGGCCAGGTCCATCCCGTAGGCGTTCCCGTCGCGCAGCTGCAGCGCGAACGCGGCGGCCACCAGGTCCACCTGCAGCCGTACCGGCGTCGAGGCCCACATCGAGTCCGACAGCTTGCTCACCTCGATCGCGTTGCTCGCCTCGGACGGGTTGCGCGTGTCGGGGTCCTGCCAGCGCACGGTCGCCGAGGCGAGCTGCCCGCGCGCCCCTGGCTTGAGCCGTACGGAGTACAGCGCGGTGACGGAGTGCCCGGGACCGATCTCGCCCCCGTCGCGGCTGTCGTCGCGGAACTCCTCGGCCGACAGCGCCCGGTTCTCGTACCCGATGAGCTGGTAGCTCTCGACCACCGAAGGGTTGAACACCACCTGCGCCTTGGCGTCGCGCGCCCGCAGCTCGATCGTGGCGGGCAGCCGGGTGGCGAAGATCTTGTCGGCCTCCTCCTGGGTGCTGACGTAGACGGCCGCGCCGTCGCCGTGGTCGGCCAGCTGCTCCATGAGCTGATCACCGTAGTCCCGCCCGACCCCGACCGTGAGCAGTGCGATCTGCCGACCCGCGTACTCCTTGACCCGGTCCAGGATGGCCTGCCACTCGGTCTGCCCCTGGTTGGCCAGCCCGTCGGACAGCAGGATGACCCGGTTCGTGGCGGCCGGACGGAACGCCTTGGCCGCCTCCTGGTAGCCGGTGACCAGCCCTGCCTCCAGGTTCGTGCTCCCCTCGATGGCCAGCCGGCCCACCGCCGCGTGCAGGTCGGCGCTCGCGGCCAGCGGCGTCATCGACGCCAGGACCCTGGCCTCGTCGCTGAAGGACACGATGGACACCTCGTCGCCCGGCGACAGCTGCCCGATCAGCGTGTGCAGCGCCTGCTTGACCAGATCGAGCCGCCCTGGCTCCGCCATCGACCCCGACACGTCCACCACGAACGTGAGATTCGCCGGTCGCCGCGCCGCGTTCTCGGAGGCGCGCGTCTGCAGCCCCACGCGCAGGATCGCCTCGCTCCCGCTCATCCGCGCCCCGTCGACCTGCACGGTGAAGCCGTCGTCGGCCGGCTGTGGGTAGTCCTGCCTGAAGGCGTTGACGAACTCCTCGGGACGGATCTGTCCCGCCTCGGGCCTGCGCCCTTCCTTGAGCGTACGGCCGGCGTAGGCGTACGAGGCGGTGTCCACGTCCAGGGCGAACGTCGAGATCTGCGCCTGGGTCGTGTCCTGCTCGGCGTTCGTCGCCGCGGCCGAGGGCTGCGGAAGGCTGTTGTGCTGCCCCGGGGCCTTCTGCGCGGAGTCCCCGCTCGATCCGGGGCCTCCGCAGGCGGCCAGCACGATGACCGCCGTCATTCCGACAGTGATGGCTAAAGGACGAAATTTCATCGTCTTCACACCTCCATGTCGTAGGACGGTCCTCGACACGAAGAAAGCCGGGCAGGAGACTCAAGCGAGCACAAACCGCGATCAACGCGTAATGCCCAACATCGAACCGTTATTTCCGCCCCATCGTGATAAAGCGGGTTAATTACGGATTGATTCCTGGCTGGGCCCGATTCGTTATCTCCACGAGGGATCGCGGCCGATGACACCGAGCAGCCGGTGCAGCGTGGCCGCGTCCTCGGGCACCTCGACCGGGTCGCCGAACGCGCCCCGCTGCCGCCCCATGGGCGCCATCTTCTCGGTGAAGGCCAGCGAGACCGCCGCGGTCTCCTCGTCCACCTCGTAGTCCTGCCCGGTGGCCACGGCCAGGTCCCACCCGTGCGCGACCATGTCGACCAGCGCCATGTTGGCCAGCACGGGCATCGGCAGCCCCATGCCCGGGCTGACGCCCTCCCACGCCTCGGGACGCTCCCAGGCGGTCAGCATCCGCGCGGCCCGCTCGGGGAAGTCGCCGTGGTACTCCTCATCGCGCGGGATCATCTGGCCGCCGGACGCCACGGACGCGAAATTCTCGGCCGCCCACTCCAGGTGGGCGATGAGGGCCCGCACGTCGTAGCTCTCGCACGGGGTCGGCAGCGCCAGCTGCTCCTCGCTCAGGCCCCGCGTCAGCGCGCCGGTCCGCTCGGCGGCGCGCCGCATCATCGGCAGCATCTCGTTCATGCGCCCCATGATGCCGGGACGGCAGGCCGCCCCACCGGCCGCCCGCCGTACAGGGCCCGATCTTTACAGTGATCTTGTACGGCGAGCCGCCGCCCCCGCCCGCCCGCCGCACTCCGGCCGGGGGCCCGCGACCGGCACTTCCGGCGAGTCGGTGACACTTGCCCGCCGCCACGGCGCAATGTCCAGCGGGCACCACGGTCCCGGGCCGCTCGCAGGGCGCGACGTGCTGCGGGCACCACGGTCCCGGGCCGCCCGCCGTACAGAGCGCTCTCAGGCGGCCGAATAGCATGCGGGCATGCTGATGCCTGGTCGCCTGCCGTCCGTGGCGGTGCTCGCGTTCGACGGGATGGCCCCGTTCGAGCTGGGCTGCGTCGTGGAGATCTTCGGGTTGCCGCGGCCGGAGCTGGACGTGCCCTGGTACACGCTGTCGGTGTGCGCCGAGACGGCGGAACCGCTGCGCGTCGTGGGCGGCTTCACGATGCGGGCCGAGCACGGGCTGGACGTGCTGGCCGCGGCCGGCACGGTGATCGTGCCCGGGGTGGCCGACGTGCGTGACGAGGTGTCGGGCGAGCTGGTCGAGGCGCTGAGGACGGCACACGGGCGGGGCGCGCGGATCGTGTCGATCTGCTCGGGAGCGTTCGCACTGGCGGCGGCCGGGCTGCTGGACGGCCGCGAGGCGACCACCCACTGGAAGTACGCCGACCTGCTGCGCAGCCGCTACCCCGCGGTCCGGGTGACCCCGTCGGTGCTCTACGTGGACGGCGGCGACGTGCTGACCAGCGCGGGCAGCGCCGCCGGGCTCGACCTGCTGGTGCACCTGGTGCGCAGGGACCACGGCGCCAGGGTGGCCAACGCGGTGGCCAGGCGGCTGGTCATCCCGCCGCACAGGGAGGGCGGGCAGGCCCAGTTCATCGAGGCCCCGGTGCCGCCGCCCGGCGGCGACGACGGCGTGGCCAGGGCGATGGCCTGGGCGCTCGGCAACCTGGCCGAGCCGCTGACGGTCGCCCGGCTGGCGCGCGAGGCGCGCATGTCGGAGCGCTCGTTCATCCGGCACTTCAAACGCCAGACGGGCACCAGCCCGCTGCGCTGGGTGATCGCGCAGCGGGTGGCCGCCAGCCTGCCGATGCTCGAGTCGTCGCAGGCGCCGGTGGAGGAGATCGGCGCCGCGGTCGGCTTCGACAGCCCGGTGACGTTCCGCCACCACTTCACCCGCGCCATGCGCACGTCGCCGTCGGCCTACCGCCGCGCTTTCAGCGCCTGAGCCGCCACAGGGACGTGGTCTCCGCCGCGCGGGCCGCGCTCAGCGGGTCGTCCTCGTCCTCCGCACGCGGGTGGTGCGGCCTGGTGTCGAGCCGGTCGACGACCTTGAACCCGTCCGCGGCGATGGCGGCCTCCAGCTCGCCGGGGGCGCGCAGGTCCAGCTGTTCGGCCAGGTCCGACATGACGAGCCAGCCTTCGCCGCCAGGCTCCAGATGGTCGTCCAGGCCGTCCAGGAAGCCGTGCAGCATGCGGCCCTTCGGGTCGTAGACGGCCTGGTCCAGGAGGGAGACGGGTTTGGCGGGCAGCCACGGCGGGTTGCACACCACGAGGCCGGCCCTGCCCGGCGGGTAGAGGTCGGCCTGCCGTACCTCCACCTGGCCAGTCAGGTGCAGGCGGGTGAGGTTGTCGCACGCGCAGGCGATCGCGCGCGGGTCGAGGTCGGTGGCCACGACGTGCTCGACGCCGCGCCTGGCCAGGACGGCCGCCAGCACGCCCGAACCGGTGCCGAGGTCGAAGGCGGTGTCCGTGGCAGGGAGCGGGGCCTGGGCGACCAGGTCGACGTACTCGCCGCGGATGGGGGAGAAGACGCCGTAGTGCGGGTGGATGCGGTCGCCGAGCGCGGGCACCTCGACGCCGCGGCGGCGCCACTCGTGCGCCCCGATCACGCCGAGCAGCTCGCGCAGCGGCCCGACCGCGGGACCCTGGCCGGCATAGGCCTCCGCGCAGGCCTGCCGCACGTCGGGAGCCCTGCGCAGCGGGATGAGGTTGCCCGCCTCGAAGGGGATCAGCAGCATGCCGAGAGTGTGAGCGCGCTGCGCCTGGGCCTGGCGGTGGCGGTGGAAGCCCGAGCCGGGCGGGGCGTGCTTGCAGCGGTGGCCCATGGCGGCCAGCAACTGGCGGGCGTTGTTGAAGTCGCCGCGCCAGAGCAGGGCGGTGCCTTCGCAGGCCAGACGGTAGGCGGTGGCGGCGGGCATCCGGTCGTCGGCGACGACCACGTCCTTCGGCGGTGGGGCGCCGAGGGCCGAGCGCCAGGGCGCTTCGTGCTGCCGTCCTGCCTCCGTCCACCGGATCACTGTCTCGAACGCCTCCCCCTGGCGATCTCCGTGCCCAGCGCGTCAAGGCGCTGCCGCCAGAACCCCCGGTAGCGATCAAGCCACTCGTCCGCTTCCTTGAGCGGCTCGGGGTTGGCGGCGTAGACCCGCTTGGTGCCCTCCGCCCGCACGGTGGCGAACCCGCTCTCGCGCAGCACCCGCAGGTGCTGCGACACCCCCGGCTGCGAGATGCCGAACTCCTCCTGGACCACGGCGCCGATCTGCCCTGCGGACAGCTCGCCGTCGGCCAGCAGCTCCAGGATCCGGCGCCGCACCGGATCCCCGAGGATGTCGAACGCGTGCATGACCCAAGCCTATATAAGTTGCCGGTGAATTATGAGCTTCCACCCGTGGGTGGATCCATCAAGCCGGATGAAGAGGTTGAATCGGATACGTGGAGGACTTTCAAGACAACGGGCTGCGGGCATCGGACGAGGACCGGGAGAAGGTCGCCGAGGCCCTGCGCGAGAACTACGCGCAGGGCAGGCTGACCCTGGAGGAGTTCGACGAGCGGTCCACCTCGGCCTACGCCGCGAAGACGCTCGGCGACCTGCGCGCGCTCACCAACGACCTGCCCGTGCCCGCCGTCCGCCCGCAGCCCGTGCCCGAGGCGCCCCCGCCGCCGCCGCGCAACCCCAACCAGCAGATGTGGTGGGTGCCGATCGTGGCGCTGGCGGTCGTGGGCGTCGCGGTGGTGTCGCTGACCTCGGGTCACGTGCACATCTGGCCGCTGTGGATCTTCGTCTTCCTGGTCTTCCGCGGCTTCGGCCGTGGCCGCCACAACCGGCCCTAGCCGTAGAACGCGCGGATGTCGTCGGCCACGAGGTCGGGCGCCTCGAGCGCGAGGTAGGCGCCGCCCCGCTCGAGCTCGGTCCAGCGGACGATGTTCGCGGCCCGCTCGGCGAAGCGGCGGATCGTGACGTCCCCCGGCGAGAGCAGCACGGCGGTGGGCACCGTCCCGCGCGGCTTGGGCGCGTACGCCCCCGGGTCGTGGCCGACGTCGTAGTACAGGTGCGCGGTCGAGGCACCTGCCCGGTTGAACCACTGCCCGCTGACGTCGGTCAGGATGCGGTCGCGCGAGAAGGCGTCCTCCGGCAGCTCGGCGGACTCGTCGGTCCACTCCTTGAACTTCTCCACGATCCACGCCAGCTGTCCCACGGGGGAGTCGGTCAGCGCGTAGGCCAGGGTCTGCGGCCTGGTCGACATGATCTGGTTGAAGCCCATCCCGTCCTGCAGGAAGCGCTGCATGGCCGCCAGCCGCCGCTGCTCGTCCTCGGTGAGCAGGGCCATCTCCGCCGGATCCTGCGAGGGGAAGACCACCCAGGCGTTGACGTGGATGCCGGCCAGCCGTTCCGGCACCTGCCGGACGAGCTCGAGTGACAGGTTCGCGCCGCCTCCGCCGCCGGCCGTGCCGTACCTGTCGTAGCCGAGCCTGGACATCAGCTCGGCGAAGGCGGCGGCGGTCCTGGGCACGTCCCAGCCGGGGCCGCTGAGCGGGGTGGAGAAGCCGACGCCCGGGTTGGTCGGCACCACGAGGTGGAAGTCGCGCGACAGCGGCTCGAGGAGGTCCAGCGCCCAGATGACGCCTCCGGGGTTGTCAGGCAGGAGCAGCAGCGGCAGCGCGCCGGGCCTGGCCGAGCGGATGTGCGTGAAGTGCACGATCTGGCCGTCGATCTCGGTGATGAACTGCGGGTGGGCGTTGAGCTCGGCCTCGGCGGCCCGCCAGTCGAAGTCGTTGAGCCAGTAGTCGGCCAGGCCTCTGAGGTAGTCCAGCGGCACGCCCCTGCTCCAGCCCTGCCCGGGGATCTCGCTCGGCCACCGGGTACGGCGCAGCCGTTCGTGCAGGTCGTCGAGGTCGGCCTGGGGGACGTCGATGCGGAATGGCTTGATTTCGGTGCTCATGGCCATGAGGCTAGGGAGGCCTCCACAAGGGGGCATGAGTCATCGGATAGGTAGTTCTCTGAGTATGTTGCTGGGCCGCGCACGTGAGCAGGGCGTGCTCGAGGAACTGCTGGCAGGGGCCGCCAAGGGCGTCAGCGGCGCGTGCGTGCTGCTCGGCGACCCCGGAATCGGCAAGACGGCGCTGCTCGACCACGCGGCGCGGGCCGCGGGCGATGCCAGGGTCATCAGAGGCATCGGGGTCGAGGCGGAGGCGGAGCTGCCGTTCGCGGCCGTCCATCTGCTGCTCGGCTCCGAGCTCGACCGGCTGGACCGGCTTCCCGCACCGCAGGCGGCGGCGCTGCGCGGGGCGCTGGGGCTGGCCGCGGCGGGTCCCGGCGACCGGTTCCTGGTCGGGCTCGCCCTGCTGTCGCTGCTGGCGGACCTGGCCGAGGACGGGCCGCTGGTCTGCCTGATCGACGACGCGCACTGGCTCGACCACGCCTCGGCGGAGGCGCTGCTGTTCGCCGCGCGGCGGCTGGACGCCGAGGGCGTGGCGCTGGTCCTCGCCTCCCGGCCCGGCTTCGACCCGCAGGGCCTGCCGGTGCTGCGGCTGGCCGGGTTGACCAAGGAGGCCGCGGCGGAGCTGCTCGACGTGCGTGATCCCGGGCTGCGGCGGCGGATCCTGGACGAGGCGCGCGGCAACCCGCTGGCGCTCATCGAACTGCCCAAGTCGCTGGCCGGCGGGCCCGACGTGCCGCTGACGGACCGGCTGCGGGCCGCCTTCGAGCAGCAGGCGGACGGCCTGTCCGCGGGCGGGCGCGCGTTCCTGCAGGTCGCGGCGGCCGAGAGCACCGGCGAGCTGGGCGTGCTGCTGGCCGTCGCCGAGCCGTTCGGCGCCACGCTCGCCGACGTCGAGGCCGCTCAGGAGATCGGGCTCGTCCGGGTGGCCGGGCGGCGGGTGGAGTTCCGGCATCCGCTGGTGCGCGCCGCCGTGTCGCAGGGAACACCGCTGGGCAGGCGGCTGGCCGTACATGAAGCCCTGGCGCGGGTGGTGGACGGCGAACGGCGCGTGTGGCATCTGGCCGCGGCCGCGATCCGGCCCGACGAACGGCTGGCGGGGGAGCTGGAGCGGACGGCGGCGAGCGCCTCGGCCCGCGCCGGATACGCCTCCGCGGCCGCCGCCTACGAGCGGGCGGCCGAGCTGAGCGTGGACGCGGCCGCGCGGGCGCGGCGGCTGACGCTGGCCGCCGAGGCCCTGGAGTTCGGCGGGCGGTTCGACCGGGCCAGAGACGTCGCCGCAGGCACGCGGGAGGCCGACGCGGAGCTGACCTCTCGCCTCATCCGGGTCCGCGCCTGCTCCGACTACGGGCAGGGCTCGCTGCCCGACGCGCACGCGCTGCTCACGCTCGGCATCGACCACATCGCCGCGACCGACCCCCGGAACGCGGCCTGGCTGCTGCTCGACGCCACCTCGCTGGTCTGGTTCAACGGCGACAGGGAGATGGCCCGGCGCACCGCCCGCCGGCTGGATGCCCTGCGGCTGCCCGCAGACGACGAGGCCGTCCCGGTGCTCCAGCTGTGCCGCTGGTTCGCCGGGCTGGCCTTGCGCACGCCGGTCGACGCGCTGCCGCCGCTGCCCGAAGTGGTGACGGCCGCCCGCGCGCTCGCCGGGCCCGACCGGCGGGGGTTGCTGCTGATCGGCGGGCTCGGGCTGGCCGAGCACGACGCCGCGACCCACGAGCTGGCCGCGCGGACCACCGTCACGCTGCGCGCGGAGGGCCGCGTCGGGGTGCTGCCGCAGGCGCTGACGTACCTGGCGGCCGTCCAGCTCAGCCTCGGCAGGCCCGCCGACGCGCACGCCCACGCCACGGAGGCCGCGCGCATCGCCGCCGACACCCACCAGCCCGAATGGGAACGACAGGCCGGGGCGCTGCTGGCCAGGATCGCCGCGATCCGCGGCGAGGAGGTCGACCCCGCCGACACCGAGGCCCGCGCGCTGCTCGACCTCGGCCAGGGCAGGGCCGAGAGCGCGCTGCTCGGCCTGGAGAGCCTCGTGTACGGCAGGGCCAGCAGCATCCCCGCCATGCGCTGCGTCCCCTACCTGGTCGAGGCCGCGGTCCGCGGCGGCCGGGCCGCCCGCGCGGCCGAACCGTTCGCCCGGTTCGCGAGCTGGGCCGACCTCCTCGGCCAGCGCTGGGCGCTCGCGCTCGCCTCACGCTGCCGCGCGCTGCTCGACGAGGGCCCCACCGCCGAGGACCACTTCACGGCCGCGCTCGTCACGCACGACAGGCCGCTGGACCGGGCGCACACCGCCCTGCTCTACGGCGAATGGCTGCGCAGGGCCCGCAGGAAGTCCGACGCCAGGACGCGGCTGGTCTCCGCGCTGGAGGACTTCGAACGGCTCGGCGCCACGCCGTGGGCCGAACGGGCCCGCGCCGAACTCGACGCCACCGGCTGGACGGCGCCCAGGAACACCGGGGTGGACCGCTTCGCGCGGCTCACGCCGCAGGAGCGGCAGATCGTCCAGCTCGCGGCGCAGGGCCTGACCAACCGCGACATCGCGGCCCACCTGTTCCTGAGCCCCCGCACCGTCGGCCAGCACCTCTACAAGGCCTACCCGAAACTGGGCGTCACCTCCCGCACCCAACTCACGGAACTCTCCCTCAACTCCTGACCCCTCCGCTTCCCCGGAAGAACCGAACCCCAACCCCGTCCTGGCCCCAACCCCGCGGCGCCCGGCGCCCGTGTACGGCGAGCAAGGGTGGGCCCGTGCGGTGATCAGCTCGGAAAGGGCGGTGTCTGCGTGACGAAGCGCCGTTGTGGCGAGCAAGTGTCCTCGACTCGCCAGAAGCGCCGGTCACGGGCCGCGAGCCCACGATGGCGGGCGGCGTATCGCCGGCTTGCCGTACAACATCGCCGGCTTGCCGTACAACATCGCCGGCTTGCCGTACAACATCGCCGGCTTGCCGTACAACATCGTCGGCTTGCCGTACAACAGATCGTCGGCAGGCTGTACAACAGAGAGAAGGCCCACAGCCGGACCGCCGCGAGAGCCCGAAGTGGGAGCGCACTATTCTGCCTGCGTGGAGCGGGTTGAGATCGACGTGCCGGTGGCGGCGGGGGTGCGGGCCGGGTGCGGGTGCCTGGCCGTGGTGGTGGTGTTCAGCGCGTGCGTGGCGGTCGTGACGGTGCTGGCCGGCTCGTCCGGTCAGGGCATCACGGCCGGCGAGATCGTGGCGATGATCGCCCTGTTCGGTGTGCTGCCCGTGGCGATCACCGCGGGCCTGTGGGCGCTGGTGGTGAAGCGGACCCGTACCTGGCTGGAGGGCTCCTACCTGGTCCGCCGAGCCACCCTCCGCACGACCCGCATCGAGCTCCCCGCAGTCGAGAACGTCTATCTGGAGACGCTGCCCGACGTACGCTCCGACGAGCGCATCCCCATCCTGGTGATCAAGGATGCCGCCAAGGGCCCCATCCGGCTGCCACTCAGATCGAAGAGCGGCTGGCTCCCACCAGGCCAACTCCACGCCCTCGCCGACCGCATCCAGGCCGGCGGCCGCCACGACGAGGTAGTAACCAAAATCCGCCACCTCGCCGACACCCTCGACTCCTAACCCACCCCTGCCTTCCGCGGCCCGCAGCCGCATCCAGGGCTCCACCCACCCTTCCCGAGCTCCCACGCGTTCTTCTCGCGCTCCTGCCGTACGGCAAGCAGCCCCACCGCCAGTCGCCACACTTCGGCTGAGCATCTCCAGGGAGACGCCCGCTGACCGGATGCCACTGTCCCGCTGCTACGACTCCCCGGGAAGCAGGCACGCGCGGGTCCCTTCCCGCCGTGCACGTTGCGCCGAGCTCCGCCGTACGCCTTCCCGCCGACCCGGCGCCTTGAGGGCGTCAAGGGTGGGTGGGGATATTTGCCTTGATTTGGGGGTGTGGGGGAGCGAATCATGGCTGGCGTGATTCGGCTGGCGTTTGGGGTCGTGGCGGGTCGGGGGCAGGCGGTCTGGGACGTGCGTGGCCGGATCGTTCAGAGTGGGTTGCCTGAGGGGGCGGCCGTGGTGCTCGGTCCTGAGGGTGGGGACGGGCGCGCGGCGGCGGGGGAGCTGGCGCGGCTGGTGGCCGAGGGCGGGGTCGTGGCGGCCGGGGCGGGGGTGGAGTTGCGGCCCGGGTTCCGGTCGGCTCGGCTGGAGGGGGCGCGCGGGGATCGGCGGGATGCGGTGCTGGCCGCGCTGCGGGTTCTGGGGATCGATGGGATCGAACGCCTGGGGGAGCGCGCGGGTGTGCTGGTGGCGCTGTTCGGCGCCGCGGCGACCAAGCCGGTGGCTGCCGCCGCGAGTAGAGCCATCGCGGAAGGCCGCTGGGCCGACCTGGACCTGGCCTCCGCCGCCAGCGACCTCCTCGAACCCGAGCAACTCATGCACCTCCTCACGACGCCGGGCGATCCGAGGCAGCTCGAAGCCACCCCGACCGATCCGAGGCAGGGCGACGCCGCCCCAGCCGACCCCGGACGGCACGAAGCCGCCTCGGCGAATCCCGAGCAGTTCGAAGCTGCCCCACGTGATCCAGAGCAGCCCGTAGCCGTGCCAGGCGATTTGGGACAGGGCATTGCCGCACCACACGATCCCGGGCGGCAGGGAGCCGCCTCGGGGGATCCCGGGCAGCTGGAAGACGAGCCGGGTGATCTCGGTCAAGGCGAAGAAGTTCCCGATGCACCGGTGCATGGCGGGCGGCTCGGAACCGGGCAGGACGATCCCGGGCAGCGGGACGTCGATCTCGGGCAGCGCGGAGATGCCGCGGCCGGGCTCGGGCGGGATGAGGATGCGGTTGGTCGTCCTGGGCAGCTCGAAGACGCGACGGATCGTCAGGGGCGTGTCGGTGGGGCTCTTGGGGTTGGGGGTGGGCTTGAGCAGGATGGGCATCGGGGGCCGGTGTCGGTGGTGGCGGAGAATCTTGGGCGGGTGCTCGAGGTGTTTCCCACGCGGCGCCGCTTGGAGCTGGTGCTCGACCTGCGGGAGCGGGTGGCGGCCGCTCAGGCGAGGAACCGGAGGACGACAAGGCTGGAGGCCGTACGCAGTCGCTTCGAGGACATGCGGAGGAGGTACGACGATCACGCCGACGAGCACTTCGTCTCCCGGCTGCGTGCCGAGCTGGGGCACGAGCCGACCCTGGCGGAGGCCGCCCGGTGGATCCCGCAGCCGTGGCAGTGGGCGCAGACAGCGCACCGGGTGATGTGCGACGCCCTGGCGGCGACCGTCCTGCTGCGCGCCGCCATCGCCGTGGCCGAGTACGGCACGCGGGCCGGACTCGAGCGGTGCGCCGCCGAGCTGACCGCGGCCGCGCCGCTGATAGGTGACGGTGAGGCGGGCTGGGCGGCCAGGCGGGTGCCGGGGCTGGCAGGCGTGCCCGCCCGCCCGGGTTGCTACGTGCGCGACCTGGCCAGGCGGCTCGGTGACACGCCGGAGCCCTTCGCCGCCCAGCGGCTGGCCAGGGCCGAGGACTACGGGGCCGTGGTCCTGGCGGCGGCCACCGAGCTGATCGCCGTCGCGCACAGCTACCTGCACGGCTGGGCGAAGACGACCCTGTCCGACTGGCGTGCCGCGGTCGGCCACACCGTGGTGCGGCCGCCGTCCGCGTGGCTGCAGCCGCCGGTGGGCGGGGGCGAGCCGCTGGTCAACCGGGCCCCGGAGGAGGAGACGGTCGGGGACCTGCTCTGGCTGGCGGACCTGGCCGACGCGCTGGCCCAGTTGCACGGGGCCGAGGCCGCGGCGGCCAACTACGGCGACCCGACCCCGTACTTCCTCTACCACCCCGACGAGCCTGACCCGATCGAGCCCCGCTACGACTCGGTCGCGCTGGCCGTGGCGGGCACCGCGCAGCTGGCCTCGTACGGCGCGCGGGCGTCCCGGCGCTGCCGTACGTGGCCGGAGCTGGTCGGGGAACTGGCCGCCAGCGCGCAGCTGTCGGAGGCACTGACGGGCACGTTCCGGCTGCCCGCCGCGCTGGCCGAGGCCGACGGCCTGCCCCTCCCGGGCACCGACCTGCGCGTCGAGTGCGCCCGCGGCGGCCGCGTGCTCGCCGAATGGGCCTCCTACATGGGCAACTGCATCGCCGGGGAGTACTACGTGATCGGCGCCACCAAGGGCGACTTCGGCCTGGTGGCGCTGCGGGCGCCGGACGGCCGGATCGTGGCCAACCTGGAGCTGCGGCCCGGCACACGGGGCTGGCGGGTGGAGGAGTTCCGTGCCCGGTTCAACGCCGATCCGTCGCCGGAGGTGGCCGAGGCCGTCACCCGGTGGGTGGGTTCGCTGCGGCCCGCCGTACCGAAGCAGGAACCTGCTGATGAGCCGACGCCGTCGCCGCGGGCGCCGGGGGTGCGGCGGTCCGGGCGGCTGTTCAGGGAGATCGCCGAGCCGCTGGCCAGGCAGGTGGCGCGTGCCATGGCCACGCCCGAGACCGAGCGCGCGCTGCGTACCCTCGAGCGCGCGCACAACCTGACCGCGCTGCGCCGCATGCCCGCCGAACGGCTCGGCCGCGCGTTCCATGACATGCCGCTGGCCGAGCTGTGGGCCGCGACGGGCGTCCGCCCGCTGCAGGCCGCGCTCGACAACCTCGATCTGACGGTACGGCTGGCGCCGCTGCTGGCCGACGCCCCGCTGCCGTCCTCGATGCGGCGGCTGGCCAGGCATCCGGACGTGGCGGCGGCCCGCTCGATGGAGCTGGTGGCCCGGAGGATCCGCCGGACGATCGGGATCCCCGCGCACCTGCGGGGAGCCGGGACCCGGGTGCTGTGCGCGCTCGTGATCGCCGCGACGGCCCGCGGCGAGGGGACGCCGATCACCGGCCCCGGGGAGACCGCGGTGCCCGGCTATCCCGCCTCCGACCTGGCCGATCCTGCCGGGCCGTGGCAGCAGGCCCTGTCCGGGGCGGTCGAACTGGGCGCCGACCTGGACGCCTTCTGGCAGCAGGTCGCCGAAACCGGACTGCTGGTCCCGGAGTCGTGGCTCGACGGCGGCTGGCCCACCCTCTGGACCCGAGCCACCCACCAAGACCGCCACCCCTAACCCACCCCCACTCAACTAGACCGACGCCACCGGCCTCCATGGGCGCCGGGTCGGCGAGACGGGGTACGGCGGAGTCCGGCGCCACGCGTACGGCGCTCTACCCGGGCGCTCCGCTGGACCCTCATCTCCGGGATCCATCGCCGTCACCGGAGCGCTCGGTTCACGCTGGGATCTGACCCGGCAGGGGGTGCCGCTCGGGTCGGGTGCCTTACGTGTTGCGTCGTCCCCGTAATTCCTGGGCCTCGGGCGGAGGACGCGAGGCCTGCCGTACAGCCGGAAGGGTCAGGGACGCCGGAAGGTGTGGCGATAGGCGAGGGGAGCGACGCCGACCGCGGCGTGGAGGTGCTGGCGGAGCGAGACCGCGCTGCCGAAGCCGGCGCGCCTGGCGACCTGGTCGACGCCCAGGTCGGTGCTCTCCAGCAGGTCCCGCGCGTGCTCCACGCGCTGCCGCGTCAGCCAGCGCGCCGGCGACAGCCCGGTCTCCTCGCGGAAGCGCCGCGTGAACGTGCGCACGCTCATCGACGCGTGCTCCGCCAGGGCCGCGAGGTCGAGCGGCGCGTCCAGGTGGGCGAGCATGTACGCGCGGGTGGCCGCGGTGCTGTTCTCGTCGGCCCCGGCGAGCGGCCGTTCGATGTACTGCGCCTGCCCGCCCTCGCGGAACGGCGGCGTCACGCAGCGCCGCGCGGCCCGGTTGGCCACCTCGCTGCCGAAGTCGCGCCTGATCACGTGCAGGCACAGGTCGATGCCCGAGGCGACGCCCGCCGAGGTCAGCACGTCGCCGTCGTCGACGAACAGCACGTTGGCGTCCAGCTTGACCGCGGGGAACATGGCCGCGAAGTGGTCGGCGTCGGCCCAGTGCGTGGTGGCGGGCCGGCCGTCCAGCAGTCCGGCGGCGGCGAGCACGAACGCGCCCGTGCAGATCGACATGATCCGCGGCCGGTTCTGCAGCGCGTCGCGCAGTTCGGCCGGGATGACGCCTTCGAGCAGTGGCGGACCGCCGTGGATGCCCGGGACGAGCACGGTGTCCGCGGTGTCGAGGATGTCCAGGTCGTGGTCGGGCAGCACGGTGTAGCCGGCCCAGCAGCTCACCGGGCGGCGGCCCGGCGAGCAGGTCACCACCTCGTAGAGCTTGTCGCCGTTCCGCGTCCGCGCCGAGCGGAACACCTGTCCCGGCACTCCCAGGTCGAGCGGCGCGAACTCGTCCAGCGCCACGACCGCGATCCGATGCACCATGGCCGGATTTTTTCACATATTGGCCGCCGGGCCACTCGCGGCGTATTTGCCGGATGAATGAGGATTGCGCAATGACCTTGACGTCCACCCGTCCTCCTCGCCTGCATCGAGCCTGGTACGTGGCCGCCGTGGCCTTCGTCGCCATCCTGGGCGCCGCCGGATTCCGTGCCACCCCGGGCGTCCTGATCACGCCGCTTCAGGAGGAGTTCGGCTGGAGCAAGGGCACGATCTCCGCCGCCGTGTCGATCAACCTGGTTCTCTACGGGCTGACCGCCCCCTTCGCGGCCGCCCTCATGGACCGCTTCGGCATGCGCCGCATGGTCAGCCTTGCGCTGCTGCTGGTGGCCGCGGGCAGCGGGCTCACCGTGCTGATGACGGCCAGCTGGCAGCTGTGGCTGTGCTGGGGCGTGCTGGTGGGGCTCGGCACGGGGTCGATGGCGCTGGTGTTCGTCGCCACGGTCACCGATCGCTGGTTCGTACGGCACCGCGGCCTGGTCACCGGGGTGCTCACGGCCGCGGGAGCCACCGGGCAGCTCATCTTCCTGCCGGTGCTGGCCGAGCTGGCGGCCGGGCCCGGCTGGCGGGTGGCGTCCCTGACCGTGACGGGTGCCGCTCTGGCCGTGGTGCCGTTGGTGTGGTGGCTGATGCGCGACCGCCCGGAAGACGTGGGAACCACCGCCCTGGGTGCCGAGCCCGCCATCTCCGACATGCCCGGATCCGGGGCCGCCGGCCGTACCTCTGCAGCGGGCACGGTGAGTGCCTCTGCGGCGGGCGGGGGGAGTGTTTCTGCAACGGGTACTGTGAGCGCTTCTCCGGCGGGTACGGCGAGCGCTTCTGCGGCGGATACTGTGAGCGCTTCTGCGGCGGGCACGGCGAGGGCCTCTTCGGCGGGCACGGTGAGGGCCGGCCGTACGGGCGTCGTGAAGGTGAACGCGGCGGTCAGGGCCGTGACCGTGCTGCGGAGTGCGGCGGGGACGCGGGCGTTCTGGTATCTGGTCGGCGGTTTCGCCATCTGCGGCGCCAGCACGAACGGCCTGGTCGGGACCCATTTCATCCCGGCCGCGCACGACCACGGCATGGCCGAGCCCGTCGCCGCGGGCCTGCTGGCGATCATCGGCGTCTTCGACATCGTCGGCACGGTCGCCTCCGGGTGGCTGAGTGATCGGGTGGATCCCAAGGTGCTGCTCGGCGTCTACTACGGGCTGCGCGGGCTGTCGCTGATGATCCTGCCGAGCCTGTTCGCCGAGTCGGCGCACCCGAGCATGCTGGTGTTCATCGTCTTCTACGGGCTGGACTGGGTGGCGACCGTGCCGCCGACCGTCGCGCTGTGCCGGCGGATCTTCGGCTCCGACGGGTCCGTGGTGTTCGGCTGGGTGTTCGCCTCGCACCAGATCGGCGCGGCGTTCGCCGCCGTGGGCGCCGGGCTCACCCGCGACCACCTGGGCGCATATGACCTGGCCTGGTTCGTCTCGGGAGGGTTGTGCATCCTGGCGGCCGGCATGTCGCTGGCCATCGGGCATGCTAGAGGGCGATGAACGACGTAGAGCTGATGGTCCTCCCCCTGGTCGTCAGGTTGGAGCGGGTCAACCCGCCCGAGCGCACGGACGCGCTCGAGGCTGCGGCGATGGCGGTGCTGTCGCTGCTCGATGATCCGGGGGAGTTCGCCGAGCCGGTGGCGGCATGGCAGTCCACCGGGAAGATCCGCAAGGTCGTGCGCCGCGCCCGCGGGGCCGAGTGGGCGCGCGTGCTCGCGCTGCCCGGCCGCACGATCGAACACCGCACGGCCGAGGTACGCGTCCACCCGCCCGTACCCCTGGACTCCTGGCCCAAGGACCTGTCCCGCCTGCAGGTCTCAGGCACCGAAATGTCCGACACAGTGCCTCCCGGCCTCGCTTCACCCCCGATCCTTTGGGAGAACCCGGAACTGACCATGTCCGCCGGTAAGGCCATGGCGCAGGCCGGCCACGCCGCCCAACTCGCCTGGTGGGCCACCTCACCCGCCGACCGAGCGGCCTGGCGCGCCCAAGGCCTGACCGTCTCGGTCCGCACAGCCTCGGTCCAGGACTTCAAATCCATGGCCGCCGCCGGCCTACCCGTCGTCCGCGACGCCGGCTTCACCGAGATCGAGCCAGGCTCCTGCACCTTCGTAGCCCAAGCCCCCTGGCTCACCCCCTAGCCCTGACCCACCCTGGCCCCTGATTCCCTTGCACCCCAGCCACTCCGCCAGGGGCCATACGATCTCGCCGGGGGCCACACGATCTCGGCATCTGGCACGCCGGTCTCGCCGGAGTCATGCGCCTTCGTCGCCCAGGCTCCCCGGCTGACCTCGTGCCCGCCCCGCCCGCTGATCCCGTGGACCCCACCCACTCCGTCCGGGGAGGGCACGCGATCTCGGCATCAGGCACGCCGGGGCGTCGCCGCCCCGGCTGATGTCCTGCTCGCACCCGCCCCGCCCGCTGATCCCCGAGCACCCCACCTATCCCGCCTACAGCCTGTGCGACCTCGGCATCTGGAATGCCTGCCTCGCCGGGCTCACGCGCATGCGTCACGTCGACCCTGTGGCTGCTCCCCACCGGATCGCCCGCAACCCCCATGATCCGGCGCCCTATGAACAGCGGAATGCCGGTGAACCTCCATCGCCCAGCCCCTGGCTCCAGGCCTGTGTGACCGGTAGCAATTGCGCCTGGTCATCGCGCAGGCCCGCTGGTTCGTAGAAGTCCATCAGCACGATGCCCTCGGGCGTGATCGGTTACGGGTTGTGGCGCAGGCTCGCCGGTTCGTAGATGTCCGCGAGCACCCCGCCTACCGGCGTGATCCGTCGTGGCGACGGGCTGTCGTAGACGACCATGAGCCTGCCGTCGTCCAGCACGGTCAGCCCTTCCGGATGGTCCTCTCCGCGTCCGTACGGCAGGTCGAGCACCGTCTCCAGTCGCTCGGCCGCAACGAAGTCGCGATCCTCGCCCACGCGCCACCGCACCACCCGCACCGGCCCGTCCAGGTCCATGGTCGGCCCGGTCAGCAACAGCAGATCCCCCTGATAAGGACACAGATCGCGCACCCCCAACCCCTCCAGGTCGAGAAAATGCTTCCGGTACGGTCGGCTCGAGCGCATCCGCGACCCACCATTGGAGACACGGAGCTCCATCTCCAGCACCACAGCCCACCCACGCAGCACCGGCCCGCGCAACCCCAGGTAGACCCGGTCATCCAGGACCGCGATGCCCTCCACGTCGAAGCCGTTGTCCTTGCCAGGAAGCTTGGTGAACGGCGCCAGGTGCGGATCGTCCGCCAACTGCTCCGCGACGTTGTCCGGGCCCGACATGATCGCGCCCTCCTGCGGTGAGTTGGTCCGCGGGTCCAGCGGCAGCCGGACCAGGATGAACCGGTTCTCCTCCCTGAGTACGGTGGCCAGCCGCTTGGCCGCCTTCTCCGGACTCGCCGACTTGACCCGGCGGCGCTTCAGGCTGTGCGAGCCCACCGCCCACAGGTGGCCGTCCTCGACCGCAAGCCCTTCGATATCGGCCTCCATGTCGCGCCCCGCGGGCAACTCGACGAAGTCGGCCAGATGGAACGTCCGCTGCCCATCGAAGCGCTCGCCCGTCCACATCAGGTGCTCAATGGTCGCCGTCTCGTCGCCCGCGATCCACAACCCCGTCCGATCCCGCCGCAGCGCGGAGAGATTGGTATGCGTCTGCGCCTCCCGAGACCCAGCGTCGAACCGCAGCTCAACCTGCCCCACCGGCACCCCAACTACCCCAGAGCCAGCCTGCAACTCCACCATTCCCCCCATCTCAACACGCGCCCCAGTTATACCCGAGCCGCCCCGACGCTCCCCTGGCTCGCCATGCACCTCAGCCCGACCCGAGCGAAGCCGAGGCACCACCAAGTCCCCAGGCTCGACATGCACCCCCAGTGTGGCCCGAGCCGGGGCCTGGCCGAAGATCCGCTGAGCCGTAGCCAGGCCGAGGCTCCGCAGAGTGCCCAGCCCGGCATGTGCCCGAGCCTGACTCCAGTGGGGGCCGGCCGAAGATCCGCTGAGCCGGAGTCAGACTGAGGCTCGGCCGAGTCTCAGTGCTTGGCGTGTACTCCCGCGTGAGCCGAACCGGAGACAGGCTGAAGTTCCGCCGAATCCCTGGGCTTGGCATGCGCCCGAGCCTCGCTTGAGCCGGACGGGGATGCGTCCTGGTCTAGGGGGCGACGTGCTCCTCGGTCGTGTCTGAGGTGGGGTCGGTCTGGTCCTCGGGAACGGCCTGCGCCCCTGGTGAAGCCGAAGCCGGGTCGATGGGAGACTCCACCTGATCCACATCGCCATGATGTCACTTCGGTAGCTTCATACGCGTAATCGCCGGATATGTCATACGCTCCCGTCGTGCTCGATGGGGACAGTGAGACCGTGGGTTCCGGTGTGAGAACCGCAGGCAAACCGGGAACTCCAGCTTCCCCGCCCAGACGCTCCCGTGTCGGTGATCTACGGATGCGGGACGTGTACCGGGGGCTCGGCGTGCTCGCGGCGGTGGCGGCAGTCGTCGCCGGCGTGATCATGTTGCTCCCGTCACGGCCGGACGAGGTCCGGGCACGGCCGATCGCCGCGCCATCGGCCGTACCTTCCCCGTCCGGCCCCACCTCCTCCCCGGGCCCGGCAGGCACGGTGCCTACGGAATCCGCCGTTCCGACGGTCTCCGGCGCCGTGCCCTCCGCCCAGGCGGGCCGGCCCACTGCCGTCCCGTCCGCGTCCGGTTCCGTGGGCACCGTTCCCTCAGCGTCCGCACCGGCCGGTGTCCCGACTGCCTCCGGATCGCCGCCCAGCGCGCTTCCCTCGGCCTCCGCCCTGATGGGGACACTGCGGCCCACGCCCACTCCCGGCGCCACCCTCGCCCCCGGCTACACCGCGATGGAGGCCTTCTACGCCGACGTCCGGATAGCCCGGATACCTGGATCGATCCAGTCCGTGCCCTCCTCCCGGGCGCCCCGCTACGTGGTAAAGGACGCCCGCACCGGCCTCGCCGTACCTCGCCTGAGCAGGCCCTGGAAGGTCTACGGACCCGCACCCTTCACCACTCGCCAGGTGCTGCCCAAGCAGCACGGCGCGGTACAGCGCGGCGTGCTCGTCAGCTGCCCGCTGCCGATCGAGCGCCAGCAGGACTGGCGCGACACCGCCCTGCTGGCCGCGCGCTGGACGCTCACGCTCCAGCCCAAGGGCGCCACGATCAGGTGGATCGCGTCACAGTCGGTCGACCGCGGCTGGGTCCTGATTTACCAGGTCAAGTACGGAAAGCATTCATCTCGGGCGGCGGTCGCGGTGCTCGACGGGGGAATGGCCAAGCCGGGTCTGGTGTTCGTTTCAGTGCCTGACACGCAGCGGAAGCATTGGGGTGATGTCCAGCGCGTGGCCTCCGGGGTGCGTGTTCTAGGCTAGAGATCATGGTTGCGGCGATTTGGGGGAGTGACGCCGTGGAAGGTGCAAACAGGCCGGGCACTGAGCCCGGGCGGCGTCGTCGCTCTGGGGCGCCGCAGGCACCGGATCGTCGCTCCGGGTCCTCGGACAAGGACAAGCCGAAGCCGCCGTGGCGCGCGGAAGGCCTGCCCGGCACGCCCGGCGGGCGCCCGAAGATCAACTGGTGGCGGTTCGTCATCACTCTCCTCGTGGTCTACGCCGCTTTCTTCGTGGTGTCGTCGTTCTTCGACACCGGGAAGGTCGAGACGGTCTCGTACACCGAGTTCGTCAAGCAGGTGAACGCCAAGAACGTCAAGGACATCTACGCGCAGGGCTTCAACATCGAGGGCGACCTCAAGGCCGCCGGGCAGAACCCTGACGCGAACAACAAGAGCTACACCAAGTTCCAGACGACCATCCCCGCCTTCGCCAACAACGATCAGCTGTCACAGCAGCTCGACAGCGCGGGCGTGATCATCCAGGCCAAGCCGATCGACCAGAGCCGCGGTTTCTGGGGCAACCTGCTGCTGTCGCTGCTGCCGGTCGTGCTGCTGGCCGGACTGTGGATCTGGATCATGCGCCGTGGCGCCTCCATGATGGGCGGCGGCGGGCTCGGCGGCCTTGGCCGCTCGAAGGCCGCCAAACCCGTCGAGGCGGGCCAGGTCCGCGTCACCTTCGACGACGTGGCCGGCATCGACGAGGTGGAGAACGAGCTCGTCGAGGTGGTCGACTACCTGAAGGATCCCGGCAAGTACCGCCGCCTGGGCGCCAAGCTGCCCAAGGGCGTGCTGCTGGCCGGCCCTCCTGGCACGGGTAAGACGTTGCTGGCCCGGGCCGTCGCCGGCGAGGCGAACGTGCCGTTCTTCTCCGCCAGCGCCTCCGAGTTCATCGAGATGATCGTCGGCGTGGGCGCCTCCCGCGTGCGTGATCTGTTCGAAGAGGCTCGCAAGGTCGCTCCTTCCATCGTGTTCATCGACGAGATCGACGCCATCGGCCGTGCCCGTGGTGGCGCCGGTGGCATCGGCGGCCACGACGAGCGCGAGCAGACGCTCAACCAGATCCTCACGGAGATGGACGGCTTCTCCGGAGCCGAAGGTGTGATCGTCATCGGCGCCACGAACCGCCCTGAGATCCTCGACCCCGCTCTGCTGCGCCCTGGCCGGTTCGACCGGACCGTGCAGGTGGGCCTGCCCGACGCGGCCGGCCGTATCGCCATCCTCGAGGTCCACACGCGCGGCGTTCCGCTGGACGGCGAGGTGAGCCTGGAGCAGCTCGCCAAGACCACGCCCGGCATGACCGGCGCGGACCTGGCCAACCTCGTCAACGAGGCGGCCCTGCTCGCGGCCAAGCGCGGCAAGGAGAAGGTCGGCACGGCCGACTTCACCGACGCCCTGGAGAAGCTCCAGCTAGGCGCTGCCCGCAGCATCGTGATGCCAGAAGATGAACGCACTCGTACCGCCTTCCACGAGGCCGGTCATGCCCTGCTCGGGATGCTCCAGCCGGGTGCCGATCCGGTCAGAAAGATCTCGATCATCCCTCGTGGCCGTGCTCTCGGCGTCACTCTTTCGACGCCGGACACGGACCGCTACGCCTACGACGAGCAGTACCTGCGCGGGCGTATCACCGGCGCGCTCGGCGGCATGGCGGCCGAGCAGGTCGTCTACGGCGTCATCACCACCGGCGCGGAGAACGACCTCGAGCAGGTCACCATGATCGCCCGTGGCATGGTCGGCCGCTGGGGCATGTCCGAGAAGGTGGGACCGCTCACGATCCTCCCCAACGACGGCCAGCAGCCCCAGGCCTCTCCTGCCACGCTGGCGATGGTCGACGAGGAAGCCCGTCGCATCGTCGACGAATGCTACGAGCGCGCCGTCCGGATCCTCACGGAGAACCGCGACAAGCTCGACGGCATCGTCGCGGCCCTGCTGGAGCACGAGACCCTCGACGAGGCCGGCGCCTATGCCGCGGCAGGCCTCTTGACCGCCGACACGTACGACGCGCCAGAGCAAGCACCCAGCAGCACCGCCTGACGCTCGGGGCGCCAGCGTCCACCGACTTCCCGGTGACCGCTGGCGCCCACCGGCACTGCCCTTTTTCAGGTTTCCTGCGTCCACATGCTCCCTCCCTCTTCGGCGCCCACCAGCAACTCCTGACCCCCGGCCCCGACGCACGCGGCATTCAGGGCCGCATGCTGGGACTACTGTTCCTCCGGCCGCGCAGAGGCGCCCGTCCCAGGACAACCACCTCGCTCGGCACATGGAGCCGCTCTGCGTCGCGGCTACGACCTCGCTCTGCACATGGAGCCGCCCTTCGCCGGGACTACGACCTCGCTCGACACACGGAGACGACCCGTGCCGGGACTACCACCCGCCTGGCACGGCGAGACGCCCCACGCCGGGACCACCACGCCGTCCGTCGGGTGGAGACGCCGCGTGGTGGGACTACTACCTCGCCCGGCAGAGATGTCGCGTGGCGGCACTACCACCCTGGCTGTGCGCCTGTGAAGGTGCAGGGGGCGCGGGGCCTTGACGCTGATAGACAGCGGCGGCGCCCGTTGGAATCCAGGTCCGACATGCCGTTCATGTCGGCAACCTGGATCGCGTCTGCATGTGTGGCTTGGTGGAGAAATAGGACAAACCGGGAAATAGATCGATTTGACGCAGGGAAGCCTCTCCTTCACCAATGATCGGGGGGACTGTCGTGTCGATCAATGACGAGCTTCTCGCGCAGCTGGGCGATCCCGGGATCCGGGAGATCGCCGGCCTCCTGGACACCGACACCGACACAGCGCGCCAGGTCGTCGAAGCCGCCTCGGGCACAATCGTCGGCGGTCTGGCGCGTAGCGCAGACAACCCGGATGGCGCGCACGCCCTGCGCGCGGCACTCGACGACCACGTGGACGCCGACCCCTTCACCGGCGACGTCGCCTCTCTGGAGCGCGACGGCCAGAGCATCCTCGGCCACGTGTTCGGCGGTGAGGGCACGGAGCAGGCGGCGGCCGGGCTCTCGCAGTTCGCCGGTCTCGACAGCAACATCCTCATGAAGCTGTTGCCCCTGCTCGCACCCATGGTCATGTCGATCCTCGCCAACCGAGCCTCCCAGCAGAACATGGACGCCGGCGCCGTGGCCGACGATCTCAACAAAGAACAGTCCGCCGTTCCTGGCGACCTCGAAGACCTCCTCGGCGGCCTGCTTGGCGGCATCTTCGGTGGCGGCGGCACCGCCATACCGCACCAAACCCGCACTGAACCCCAGGACACTGAACCCCAGGCAGCCCCGGGCACCTCGAACCCCGACTGGTAACCCAGAGGTCCCGCACCCGATCACCGCCTCGCCACAGCTATCCGCCCGCGCACCACAAGCCACGCCCTGGTGCACGTGCGACGCTCGGCGAGGCGGTCCTCTGCCGACGTCGGTGATCAGGCTGACGAGCCGGTCTTGCCCTGCTCGGAGGCAGGCGTGAGGCGAGTCCGTGCTCACGTCATAAGCCGGTCCTTCGCGTGCCGTGGTCGGGACCAGGTGCCTTCACCAACCGGCCTCCGTGCCTGCCGCAGGTCGCCTCCGCCGGCACCGGCAGTTCGGGCCCGACCTCGCGTCCCCGCACGAGGTTCGTCGACGGGTCACTCCGAGACGCGCGTACCGCGGCGCACCTGAAACGCCTGTCCACACGGGATCTACGTCGGTCAGGGCCGTTCTGGGGCGGAGTCGGGGGCGATGGGCCGACCGGTAAGCTGGGGTGGTGATCGTCCTGGCTTCTGCATCGCCCGCCCGCCTCGCCCTCCTGCGCAGCGCAGGCCTCGATCCCAAGGTGATCGTCAGCGGTGTCGACGAGGACGCGTACTCCGCCCACACGCCCGCCGCCCTGAGCCTGGTGCTGGCCAAGGCCAAGGCGGCTGCTGTCGCGGAGGGGCTGGACGAGGGACTGGTTATCGGCTGCGACTCCATTCTGGAACTGGACGGCCGGCCGTACGGCAAGCCGGGCACGCCCGAGGCCGCAACCGAGCGCTGGCGCCTGATGCGCGGCAGGAGCGGCCGCCTGGTGACGGGCCACTGCGTCATTGACGCGGCGACCGGCGCCCAGGCAGCCGAGGTCGCCAGCACGGTGGTCCGCTTCGGCCAGCCCGCGGACGAAGAGCTCGAGGCGTACATCGGTACCGGCGAGCCGCTCTCGCTCGCGGGCGCCTTCAGCATCGACGGGCGCGGCGGATGGTTCGTCGAGGGCATCGAGGGTGATCACGGCAACGTGCTGGGCGTCTCTCTGCCCCTGCTGAGGACCCTGTTTGAGGAACTCGGTTACTCGGTGACCTCTTTCTGGCGTTAGCCGGTAGCCTGCCGGGCATGCGATCATTGCGTGACTTCGTAGCCGGCGTCGGCTTCTTCGCTCAAGGCGTCGGCTGGGTTGCCAGGCACGGGCGGTGGTGGGGTTTTGGCCTTCTGCCTGCCCTGATCGCATTCGTGGTCTATGTGGGGGCGTTGATCCTGCTCGGCACCAATGCGCTCGACCTGGCACAGGTCCTCACTCCTTTCGCCGATGCGTGGGGATGGCGCGACGGCTTCCGCGTCCTGATCGGGATCGTGCTGTTTCTCGGTGGGTTGGGGCTGGCCGTACTGACCTTCACCGCGCTGACTCTCGCCATCGGCGAGCCCTTCTATGAAAAGCTGTCCGCGACTGCCGATCCGTTGCCGGACGTCGAGGAGCAGCCGTGGTGGCGAACCCTGCCACGGTCGATCAGGGACAGCCTGGTGACGCTGGGGTACGTGCTTCTCTTCTCGGTGCCGCTGTTCTTCCTCGGCTTCATTCCTGTCGTCGGTCAGACGGTCATTCCGGTGATCGGTGGCGCTGTTTCCGGGTTCTTCCTGACTGTCGAGCTCACCACGCTGGCCATGGAACGTCGCGGTCTCGCCCGTAAGGAACGCTTCGCGATCCTCCGCGCCAACAAAGCCGCCGCCCTCGGGTTCGGCGTTCCGATCTTTCTGCTCTTCCTCGTGCCGTTCGTGGCTGTGATCGCCATGCCGGCAGCCGTGGCGGGTGCCGCTCTCCTCGTGCGCGCTCGGCTCGCACCTACTTCTTAGGCGTACGCGCGAGCCGGCCTACTTCTAGTGGGCGCTTGCGGGCCCCGCTCCCGGCGCCAGGTTCGCGAGGCCGCCGCCCATAATGCCGAAGAATCGTGGCGGCGCAACCTTGGTTATCCACAGGCCCGGCCATCGGGCGTCTTTATCCACAGAACGAGATTCGACGTTCTCGCGCTTGGCCAACGCCGGGCACGCTCCTGGGCCATGACGACCAACGCCTCCGAACCCCGCCTGACCCTGGCCAGTCCCGCCGACATCCTGGCGGCCGTGCCGTACCTCGTGGGCTTCCATCCCGAGAACAGTCTCATCCTCATCGGGCTCGTGTCCGGGCTGGCCAAGATCGTCGCCCGGTGGGGGTTGCCGCTGCCGCCGGGCGCGCTGGGGCCGCTGTCGGCGCTGATCGAGCGGGAGGCGATCACGCACGCCATCGTGGTGGGCTACGGAAGAGGTGACCAGGTCACGCCTGCCGTCGACGAGCTGCGGGTGGTCGCCGCGAGATGCGGGGTCGAGATCGACGAGGCCCTCAGGGCCGATGGCGGCCGCTTCTGGTCCTACATCTGCGGTCTGGCGCATTGCTGCCCTCCGGAGGGCACGCCGTTCGACATCTCGAGCAGCCAGGTGGCGGCGGAGGCGACCGTGCGTGGGCTGGTCGCGCTTCCTGACCGGCGGACGCTGGAGCGCACCATCGCGTCGGCGAGCGGGCCGGTGCGGATGGCCATGCGCCGGGCAACCGCCGACGCGGTCGCCGACGTTCGGTCCAGGCTGGCGGCGGCCAAGGATTCCAACGAGTTCGCCGCCCAGTTCGTGGCCGAGGGCGTGGTCAGGGTTCGTGCCGCGATCGCGACGCATCTCCGTGGCGGCAGGCTGGACGACGTGGAGGCGGCCCGGCTCGGCCTGGACCTGGCGGTGATCAGGGTCCGCGACGAGGCGTGGACTCTGATGGAGGACAAGCACGCGGGATTGTGGAGAGATCTCACCCGCAGGTTGGAGCCGCGTTTCACGCCGCCGGTCGCGGCGCTGCTGGCCATGGCCTCATGGCGGTCGGGTGACGCCGTGCTGGCGTCGATCGCACTCGAACGCGCGCTTGCCATCGATCCCGGCTATTCGATGGCCAACCTTCTCATGCATGCGCTCCAGCATCTGCTGTCGCCGACGGTTCTCCGCGGACGCATGCCGACTCCGGCCGAGCTCGACACCGCCATGGGGCGTGCGAACGCCAGCTGGCTGCTTCCTCTGGTCAACGTCCTCGACGAAGCCGCACCGGGCTAGGTCAGGTCACTTGCGGTTCGCCATGCCGGGTGGATGGGATCGCTTACGGCTTGCCGTACCGGATGAGTGGGGCTAGTGCCGGCTCGCCGTACGGGGATGGTGGGAGTTACGTGCGGCTAGCCGTACGGGGATGGTGGGGTCACGCGCGGCTAGCCGTACCGGGCATCAGAGGCTTGTTTTCGCCTTGATCCTGTTGGGCAGGTCGCCTGTTCGTGCGTGATCTTCTGACGGGTGAGGTCTTCCGCAACAGCTCGCCGTTATCCCTGTTCTTCGTTGCGGCGGCGGGCGTTGTACTCACGCATGCGAGGGGGGTAGCCGGTGAGCTGAACGTCGTAGACCGGGAGCGCGAGATCCCGGGCTACTTTGCGGATCACGGCGGGTGATCCGACGCGGCGACGGGTCCACTCTCCGTCATCGGCGACCGCCACCGCTGTGGTGTCGGTGGCGAATGTCTCCGGCTCGACATAGAACTCGACGCCGCGCCGGGACTTCGCGAAGGCGATAAGCGACTCGATGTCCGCGTCTGTCGCCTCCCGGTCGAATTTGGCGACCTTCGAGCCACGCAGGCGCCGGATACCGTAGCGGTCTCGCCATCTCATGGTTCCTTTTTATATCGCGCCGCGGCCCTGCGCGTCGGGGGAAGATCTCGGGGATACCTAGGGGTTCGTCCCTGATGGCCGAGACGAGCGTTCGAGCAAGGATGAGTGCTGACTGGTCACATCTAAGGAGAGGCATGGCTCTTATGGCTGGGGCACCCACACCCCTGGGGCCCGGACAGGTGCCGCCGGCCCACCTGCGGGTCGGCAGCGAGGACCGCGAGCACGTGGTCGAGCACATCAAGGCCGCCTATGCGGAGGGCCGATTCGACAAGCTCGAGTTCGACGAGCGGCTGGAGCGCGCGATGACCGCGCGCACCCACGGTGACCTCATGCCGATCATGAATGAGCTGTACGGCGCGCGGCACGTACCCAGGCCGCGCACGATGCCACCGCCTCCGCCTCGACCCCACGGTCAGACGGAGAGCAACGAACGTCTCGGCGCCGCGGCGGCTCACGGGCTCGCGCTTGTCGGGATGCCGATCGTGGGTCCCCTGATCATGCTGATGACGGGCGGCAAGACGTCCCCGTACATCCGTCAGCACGCGTTGGAGGCGCTCAACTTCCAGCTCACCCTGATCGGGGCGACCTTTCTGCTGCCGTTCACGATCGTCGGTGTAGTGCTGCTGCCCGTCATCTGGGTGGGTGCGATTGTCCTGGCCATCGCCGGAGGGATCTCCGCCCTCTCCGAGAACCCGTTCCGCTACCCGCTCACGGTCCGCCTGCTGAAGTAGGACTTGCCCTTTTGCCTCTGGCTAAAGGCGGTACGGCTGGCCGAGCCCATCGCGGTCTGGGAGGGGATGCCTGGGGGCGGGCGCGGTGGGGGAGACACCGTGTTCTGATCTACTCGACCAGACCTCGGGCTGGAGAGTCACAGGGGAAAGAGGGCACCCGCCAGATTTAGGGCATGAGCATCGGTGGGGGCCGGGTGCCGCTGGAGTGGGAGGTGCCGAGCGCCGCTGACGGTAGCTGGGCGCTATTGCGGTAGCCAGACGCCATTTGGAGAGAGCATGCGGGCGCCGCAGTGGATGAGATGCACGGGTGTCACGGAGGCGGGACGCCAGAGTGAGTACGAGGCGCCTTTGGGCTGAGGTGTGTGGGATCTCATGGGGGTGGGACGCCAGGAAGGGTACGAGGCGCCTTTGGCTGAGGTGCGCGGGGTGTCACGGGGGCGGGACGCTGGGGTGAGTGCCAGGCGTCAGTGGAGTGTGAGAGGCGCCACTGGAGCGAGGTATGCGGGGCCGCATGGCGGTGGGACGCAAGGAAGGGTACGAGGCGCCACGGCGGCGGGACGCCAAGGGTACGAGTCGCCGCTGGATGGGGTGTGCGCGGCGCCACCCGAGTGCGGGGTACGAGGGGGTGCGGTGTGCTGCGGGCGAGTGTGTCGGGCGCTGTTGGGGTTGGGGGGTGTCGGACGCCTTGTAGGCGCTACCGAGGCGTGGTTTGGCGCACGCACCGGAGTCCGCAGCAGGAGAGAGCTGGGGCGGCGCGTGATGCCTGTGGAGTTGATGTTGCCGAGCGTGGGGGAGTGGTCCCTCGCTTCTGGCTGGGGAAGGGCTAGCGGGCGAGGACCTGGTACTTGACGGTCATGACGCCGGAGCCGGTGTTGCCGATGGCGTCGAAGGCCGCCTCGGAGAGGTCGAGGCAGCGGCCGCCGACGTACGGACCACGGTCGTTGATGCGGACGATGACCGACTTGCCGCTTGACGGATTGATGACGCGGACCTTGCTGCCGAGCGGCAGGGTCTTGTGGGCGGCGGTCATGGCCGACGGGTTGAAGCGCTCGCCACTGGCCGTCATCTGCCCCTCGTTGTAGAAGGAGGCACCGCAGGTACCGGCTGAGAGGACACGGTACTTGGGAGTGGACGGCTTGGGCTTGTGCGACTTCTTGGCCACCGGCTTCGCCACGGGAGGCTTGGGAGCGGTAGTCGCGGGGGGATCGCTGGGTGTCGAGGTCGCGGGGGTCGGCTGCCCGGTCTCGCCGGCAGACGGTGTGGCGCTCGACGGGGAGAGCGTGGGGCTCGAACTCGGAGAGGGAGTCGTGGCGGCGCCGGTCTCGGCTGCCAGGCCCATCGCGGCGGTGGGCTGCGGGTCGTCACCGTTCGAGACGGCCGCCCAGGCTGTGGTGGAGGCTGCGGCGACGACGGCGACTCCGGCTGCGACTGCTGCCCAGCGGCGCTTGCCGGGAGCCGTTATGCGGGCGAGGGGGCTCTGGTCGGAAGGGTTGCTCGAATGCTGACCCAAGGAAACCACGGTCCTAGGTAGGGGACAGGACAGGGATGGGTCCGAGCGGAAGAGGAGATCTGGGGGTGCCGCGTCGGCCGATCCCTAGGCGGGGGGTTGGGGTACCCCCGCGACGTGGACGAACATATGCGACAAACAATGGGCAAAGACAACTTAATGAGACATTCAGTGACATATCTCACTTTGGTCACATGTAGGCCCAGATCTTCGAGATTACCTTTTGGATCTTTCACATTCGGCCATATTCCGGACATCGGCAGGCCAAGCCGGAGGCCGCACATGATCCCGCCTCACAGGTCGAGGCCTTTCGTCCGGGGCCCCTGTGCGGTTGGACCCGAGCGACAGAGCCCGTGGGTGGGCGGCAGCGTGTTGAGAGCGCGCTGAGGGGAGGGCGGTGGTAGCGCACGGGGTGGATTCGGGATTGATCGGGCGTGTGCGGTCCGCGAGATGCAGGAGAAGGCTTGACCCGCGGAGGCGGGCGCGAGGGAGGCGGGCCTGAGGGGGTGGACCTTTGGGATGCAGGCCGTGGGGAAGCAGGTCCTTGAGAGGGAGGCCTTTGGGATGCAGGTCGTGGGATCCATGAGGGGGAGGGGTGGGGTGCTTATTCTGGGGCGGTGATTTCCACGGTTGCGGTTGAGGGGTACCGGTCGTTGCGGCGGGTTGTGATTTCGCTGGAGCGGCTCAACGTCGTGACCGGGGCCAACGGGAGTGGGAAGTCGAGCCTGTACAGGGCGTTGCGGCTGTTGGCGGAGTCGTCGCGGAATGGGGCTGTGGCGGCGCTCGCTCGCGAAGGTGGGTTGGAGTCCACGCTGTGGGCGGGCCCCGAGATGATCGGGCGGGCGGTTCGCGAGGGGCGCCACCCGGTGCAGGGGACACAGCGGTCCGGGCGGGTGAGCTTGCGGCTCGGGTTCACGGGATACGACCCTTCAGCCGCGATGGGGTACGGCGGAGCCGCAGGTGGTGGTGGTCGCGCGGGTGTGGGTGGCGGAGGTCGGAAGGGGGGATCACGGAGTGCTGCCGGTGTTGGGATGGGTCGGGTTGAGTTCGGGTATGCGGTTGATCTTGGGTTGCCTGTTCCGGCGGGGTCGCTGTTCGATCATGATCCGGAGATCAAGGTTGAGGTGACGTGGGCGGGGGCCGTTTTGCGGCCTGCGGCGGTGCTGGCTGAGCGGCGGGGGCCGGTGGTGCGGTTCCGGGAGCCGGGCGGGGGGTGGTATCAGGTGCCGCATGCCGTACTGCCGTTCGACAGCATGTTGAGTGAGGTGGCCGATCCGCAGCGGGCGCCGGAGCTGATGATGATGCGGGAGCGGATCCGGTCGTGGCGGTTCTACGATCACCTGCGGACCGATGCGGCGGCGCCGGCGCGGGCGGCGCAGGTAGGGACGCGTACGCCGGTGCTCAGCCACGACGGTGCCGACGTGGCGGCGGCGCTGCAGACGATCTGCGAGATCGGCGACTGCGAGGCGCTGGACACCGCGGTGGACAACGCCTTTCCCGGGAGCCGGGTGGAGGTGCGCAGCTCCGGCGGGCGGTTGGAGCTGCAACTGCGGCAGCACGGGCTGCTCCGGCCGTTGAGCAGCGCGGAGCTGTCCGACGGGACGTTGCGGTACCTGCTGTGGGTGGCGGCGCTGCTCACGCCTCGGCCTCCGGAGCTGCTGGTGCTCAACGAACCTGAGACCAGTCTCCATCCCGAGCTGCTCGAACCCCTCGGTGAGCTGATCGGCACCGCTGCCAAGAACACTCAGGTCGTGGTCGTCTCGCATTCCGAGCCGCTGGTGAAGGCGCTGGCGGGGCGGTCGGCGAACACGATCGAGCTGGTCAAGGAGTACGGCGAAACCACGGTCGCCGGCCGGGGCACGTTCGACGAACCCCTCTGGAACTGGCCCAAGCGCTGACACCACCGCGACCGTGGGGCGAGTGGTAGCCCGCAGGTGCTTGGTGATGCCCGCACGTGGTGAACGTGCGTGGGTGTGTGGTGATGCTCGCGCGTGGTGAACGTCGCGGGTGTGGGGTGATGCCTGCACGTAGTGAACACCCCGGGGGTGTGTGGTGTGCTCGTACGTGGGAAATGCGCGCAGGTGTGTGGTGGTGCCCGGATGTGGTGGTGCCCGCAGGTGCGTCGGGATGCCCGCAGGTGGTTGGGGTGCTGGTGGGTTTCTGGCTGGTGGGGCAGCTGGGTGACGGTGTGGCGGGCTGCTGAGGGTGGGTGCATGGTTTGGGTGACGCCCGCGGTGGCCCGCGGTGGTGACGCCTGGGGGTGTGTAGTGATGCCCGTGGGTGCTGGGCTTGGAGGATGGGGGCGCGGCGGGGGGTTGGTTGGGTCGCGTGGTGAGGGTGCAGGGGCTGGTGTGCGGCATGCGAGAGGGGCTCGCCGTGGGGGTTAGAGCATGAGGCAGCGGACGGTTTCTACTGTGTCGGCTTGGTCGGGGCGTTTGTCGGGGCGGTAGCGGAGTACGCGGGCGAAGCGCAGGGCCATGCCGCCCGGGTAGCGGGGTGAGCGTTGGACGCCGTCGAAGGCGATCTCCACCACCAGTTCGGGGCGCAGCTGGACCGTCCAGCCGTCCGTGGGGCCGTCGGCCAGTTCGACGAAGCGTTCCGTCTGCCAGGCGAGCAGCTCGTCCGTCAGGCCCTTGAAGGTCTTGCCGAGCATGACGAAGCCGCCGCCCTCCGGGTCGCGCGCGCCCAGGTGAAGGTTCGACAGCTTGCCCTCGCGGCGGCCGTGACCCCATTCGGCGGCCAGGACCACCAGGTCGAGCGTGTGCCGGGGCTTGACCTTGATCCATCCGGCGCCACGGCGGCCGGCGGCGTACGGCGAGGTCAGCGATTTGACGACCAGGCCCTCATGCCCGGCTTTGACCACGTCGGTGAAGAACGCCTCCGCCTTCGCCACGTCGTCCGTGACCAGGCGCGGCGTCAGCAGGCCCGGCGGGAGGGCCCGGCTGAGCCGTTCCTGCCGGTCGGAGTAGGGCAGGTCGAGCAGGTCGTCGCCGTCGACCCGGAGCGCGTCGAAGAAGAACACGCTCAGCGGGGTCTCCTCGCGAAGCTTGTCCACGTTCGTCTTGCTAGTAGCCCGGCTCGCCGTGACCTGGAACGGATGCGGCCGCCCGTCGGGCCGCAGCGCGAGCACCTCGCCGTCGAGCACAAGGTCGTCGGACGGCAGCTCGAGCACGGCCTCGACCAACTCGGGCACCTGGGAGGTGATGTCGTCGAGCGTGCGCGTGAACACCCTGACCTCGGACCCGGAGCGGTGCGTCTGCACGCGTACGCCGTCGAGCTTCCACTCCAGCGCCGCGGGCGCACCCGCCTTCTCCAGGGCGGCGGCGACATTCGGGGCGCTTCCGGCCAGCATGGGCGCGACGGCCCGGCCCACCTCGAGCCGGAAGGCGTGCAACTCCTCCACACCGCCGCTCAGCGCCGCGGCGCCGACGGCGGGCAGCCAGCCACGTAGCGTCAGCGCCCGCCGTACATCAGCGGACGGGGCGCCGGAAGCCTTGGCCACCGCCTCGATCATCACACCGTCGAGCGCGCCCTGGCGCAGCTCGCCGCCCAGCAGGCGCGTGACGAACGCTTGCTCCTGGCTCGACAGCGCCGCATAAAGCTCGGTGACCAGGGCTTTTCGCGCCGCCTGCGAGCCCTGCCCGGAGACGGCCTTGATCCTGGTCAGCAACGTGTCGACGTCGGTCAGGGTTGCCGTGGCTACGAGCTTGGGCGCCGGCAGGTCCTGCAGCGTGCGCCAGCCCACGCCGACCTGGCGCTGAGGCAGCTCGCCCGACAGGTAGGAGATCGCGATCTCCGCCTCCTCGGGGGGCACGCGGCCAAGCAGCTCGGCCAGGTGGCCGATCTTGCCCAGGCGGGCCGACGTCCGCGCCACCGCCTCGGATACCCGCACCACGTCGATCAGAAGCACAGGCCTATCGTGCCTCACCCGGCCGACAAATTTCCTCCCCGGAGGTGGGGTGTTTTGCGAGCTGGGGTGTGGTTGCTGTTGGTTTGTTGGTTTTGAGGGTGTACGGCAGGCCGGGTAGGGCGCCGACCGCCGTCGCGTGCGGGCGTCTGTCTCCGTGCGCCAGGGTTGGCTCACGGGGGGCTCGCCGTTACGAGCGATGCGTTGGGCGCTCGCCGTGGTCACGGGGCTGCTCGCCGTTCGCGCTGCGGTTTCCCGCGGAGGAGCTTCGGGGGGCTGGCGCCGATGGTGGGGGGAGGGGCCCTGGGCCGGGGGTTGGGGCCCCCGGCCGGGGGGTTAGCGGACTGCTAGGAGGTCTACTACGAAGATGAGGGTTTCGTTGGGCTTGATGCGGGGGCCGGCGCCGCGGGCGCCGTAGCCGAGGTGCGGCGGGATGACCAGCTTGCGCCGGCCGCCGACCTTCATGCCCGCCACGCCCTGGTCCCAGCCGGCGATGACGCGCCCGCCACCGAGGGGGAATTCGAAGGCCTGGTTACGGTTCCACGAGGCGTCGAACTCCTCGCCCGTCGAGAACGCCACGCCCACGTAGTGGACGCTGACGTTGTGGCCCGGCTTGGCCTCGGGGCCGTCCCCCTCGACGATATCGACGATCTCCAGGTCGGCGGGCGGGTTGCCCTCCGGGAAGTCGATTTCCGGCTTCTCGAGTGCCACAGAATGCTCCTGTTGACGATTGGAATGGTCCCGACGACTCTATGCGGTCGGGATATTGTCGTCGTCCATGGCCGCGCTTTCCCCCGATGGGATCCTGCTCACCGGGCGTGTTGCCGTGGTCACCGGAGCCGCCAGGGGGATCGGTCTGGCCATCGCCGAGGCGTTCGCGGAGTTCGGGGCGCACGTGGCGACATGTGACCGGGACCCGCAGGCGGACACGACGGCCGATCTGGCGATGACCATGGACGTGCGCGACCCGGTGGCCGTCGACGTGTTCGCCCGGGCGGTCGAGGAGCGCTGGGGCAAGGTCGACATCCTGGTCAACAATGCCGGAGGGACGTTCCACGCCGCGTTCGCCGACACCTCGGTGCGCGGCGAGCGGACCCTCGTCGAGGAGAACTTCACCCAGGTCACCGGCATGATCCGGAGGCTACTGCCGCTGATGGCGAAGGGGGGGTCGATCGTGAACGTCACCTCGAGCGAGGCCCACCAGGCGGCGCCCGGCTTCGCGATCTACGCGGCGATGAAGGCGGCCGTGGAGAGCCTCACCAGGTCGCTGGCCCTGGAGCTCGCCCCGCGCGGCATCCGGGTCAACGCCATCGCGCCCGACGCCCTGCCCACCGAGGGCGAGCTGGGCCTGCGCGCCGACGACTACGAGGACTACGAGCCCGTACGGCTCCCGCCGCTCGGCCACCTGGGCGACCCCGTAGATGCCGCGGCCGCCGCGGTGTTCCTGGCCGGAGACCTGGCCGGGTTCATCACGGGCACGACCCTCCACGTGGACGGCGGCATCCACGGCGCCGGCGGCTGGCGCCGCACACCGTAGTGAGAGCTCATGGGGCGGACTGGGTGAGGCGGTAGCGGGACGGCGGAATGCCGTAGCGGTCGACGAAGGCCTGGCGCAGGGTCTCCGCCGTGCCGAAGCCGCACCGGGTGGCGATGGCCGCCATCGGCAGGGAGGTCGAGGCGAGCAGGTGGGCGGCGGCCTCCGTGCGGGCCCGCCGTACGAACCTGCCAGGGGTCAGCCCCAGGTGCTTGAGGAACAGCCGCGTCAGGTGGCGCTCGCTCACACCCACGCCGGCGGCGAGCGCGGCCGTGGACAGGTCGGCGTCCAGATGGCCGGTGACGTGGTCGACGATGCGCTTGACCAGGCCGTTGCCGGGTGGCGGGCCCTGGGTGAACATGCTCATCTGCGCCTGGTTGCCGGGCCGCTGCAGGTACGTCACCAGGTTGCGCGCCACCTCCCTGGCCAGGTCGGCGCCGTGGTCCTCCTCGATGAAGGCCAGGGTCAGGTCCAGGGCGCTGGTGACGCCGGCGGCGGTGGCGACGTTGCCGTCCCTGATGAAGATCGGGTCGGCGTCCACGGTGATCTCGGGGTGCCGGGCGGCGAGCGTGGTCGCGTACCCCCAGTGGGTGGTGGCGCGCCTGCCGTCCAGCAGGCCGGCGGCGGCCAGCACCGCCGCGCCCGTGCACACCGACGCGACGCGGCGGCTCTCCCGCGCCAGCCGGCGGACGTGGCCGACGATCACCCGGTTGGCGGCGGCCAGCTCATGCCCGATGCCTCCGGATATGACCAGCGTGTCCAGCGGGCCCGTGATGCGTTCGAGCGCCTGGTCGCCCTGCAGCGTCAGGCCACTGGCGCAGGCGATCGGCAGGCCCGACGGCGTGGCCAGGCACACGTCGTAGAGCGGGGCGCCGCCGTGGACGTTCGCGCCGATCAGGCTCGAGGTCACGCACGCGATGTCGAGCAACTCCGCCGCGTGGTATCCGACCACGACCACCCGCCGCACGGTCATGCCCCGACCGTATGGCAGAAGGACCGAGAACCCAAGATTCCGGACCTGTCCCTCATTCCCGCTTGGGAGCGGGTACGGCGTGCCCGGACAGTTGAGCCATGCCTCAGACGTTACGGTTCGCCGTGCACTACGTGGAGATGGTCATCGCGATGTTCGTCGGGATGTTCGCGCTCGACCTGCTGTGGTCGGCGCTCGGGATCCACCTGTCCTACGCCGGGGAGCCCGAGCTCGCCTACCTGCTGATGGCCTTCGACATGTCGCTGGGGATGGCCGCGTGGATGCGCTTTCGCGGGCACGCCTGGGTGCCCACGCTGGAGATGTGCGCGGCCATGTTCCTGCCGATAGTGCCGCTGTTCCCGCTGCTGTGGCTGGGCGCCATCGACGGCATGACCGTGATGGTCGCGGCTCACGTGGCCATGTTCCCGCTCATGCTCGCCGCCATGCTCCGGCGCCGCCACGAGTACACCCACCACCACTGAAGGGCTACCAGCTCTGGTGGAGCGGCATCCCCTCGGTGTAGCCGGAGGCGCTCTGGATGCCGACGACGGCCCGCTCGTAGAACTCCTCGAGGTTCGTGGCGCCCGCGTAGGTGCACGAGGACCTCAGTCCCGCGACGATCGCGTCGATCTGGTCCTCCACGCTGGGGCGCCGCGGGTCCAGGTACATGCGGGAGGTGGAGATGCCCTCCTCGAAGAGCGCCTTGCGGGCCCGCTCGAAGGCGGAGTCCTCCGCCGTGCGGAGCCTGACGGCGCGGGCCGAGGCCATGCCGAAGTTCTCCTTGTAGCGACGGCCGTCCGCGTCCGTCCGGGCGTCGCCCGGCGACTCGTAGGTGCCGGCGAACCAGGAGCCGATCATGACGTTGGCCGCTCCGGCCGCCAGGGCGAGCGCCACGTCACGCGGGTGGCGGACTCCGCCGTCGGCCCAGACGTGGCGGCCGAGGCGGCGGGCCTCCAGGGAGCACTCCAGGACGGCCGAGAACTGCGGGCGTCCGACACCGGTCATCATGCGGGTGGTGCACATGGCACCGGGACCGACCCCGACCTTGAGGATGTCGGCACCGGCCTCCACCAGATCCCGCACCCCCTGAGCGGTCACGACGTTTCCCGCGGCGACCGGGACTCCGGGATCCAGCGCCCGCACCGCGCGCAGTGCGGAGATCATTTTCTCCTGGTGCCCGTGCGCCGTGTCCACGACCAGGACGTCGGCCCCGGCCTCGAGCAGCTCCTTGGCCTTGGCGGCCACGTCGCCGTTGACCCCGACGGCTGCCGCGATCCGCAGCCGCCCGGCCGCGTCCACCGCGGGCTGGTAGAGCGTGGCACGCAGGGCGCCGGTCCGCGTGAGGATCCCGACCAGGCGGCCGCCGGTGTCGACGATCGGCGCCAGCCGGTGCCGCCCATCGTGCAGCCGGTCGAAGGCCTGGCGCGGATCCAGCCCGGCGGGCAGCGTCAGCAGCTCGCTGGACATCACCTGCGACAGCTGCGTGAACAGGTCCACACCCTGGCAGTCGGCCTCGGTCACCACGCCGACGGGGCGGTTGTCCCAGTCGACCACGATGACCGCGCCGTGGGCGCGCTTGGGCAGCAGCTGCAGCGCCTCGGCCACGGTGTCGTGCGGCGTGAGCGTCAGCGGCGTGTCGTGCACCAGGTCGCGCTTCTTGACCCAGTCGACCACGTCGGCCACCACGTCGATGGGAATGTCCTGCGGAATCACCGCGATGCCGCCCCGGCGCGCGATGGTCTCCGCCATGCGGCGTCCGGCGACGGCAGTCATGTTCGCGACGACGATCGGGATCGTGGTGCCCGTGCCGTCGTTGGTGGACAGATCGACGGCGAGCCGTGATCCGACCGAGGAGCGCGACGGGACCATGAACACGTCGCTGTAGGTCAGGTCGTAGTGCGGCTCTTGGCCGTTGAGGAACTTCACGTTCGTCCATCTTATGCGGTGGCAGGTCAACGGTGGCTTTATGATCGGCCCGGGAGACTTATGGGGGTTGGAGGACGAGTGGACGTCGTCGAGCGAGCCGAAGTGCTGGTGGTCGGCTATGCGGTACGCACCATCAACGCGGACGAGATGGACCCGGCCAAGGCCAAGCTGCCCGGGCTGTGGCAGCGCGCGGGGGCGCCGGGGGCCTTCGCGCACGTGCCAGGACGCACCGACGAGAACCTGTACGCGGTGCTCACCGATTACGAAAGTGACCACCACGGCGCCTACACCCAGATCGTCGGCGTCGGCGTGCGGACGGTGCCGCGGCTGCCCGAGGGCATGGTGGCCGTCCGCGTCCCCGCCGGCCAGAGCCTGAGGCTCGAGGCGCGCGGCCCGATGCCGCAGGCGATCATCGACGCGTGGATGCGGGTGTGGAAGCACACCGAGTCGGGCGGCACGCCGCCGCGCTCCTTCGCCACGGACCTGGAGATCCACCACCCCGAGGGCGCCGACCTCTACATCGCCGTATAGACACAGCTCGTACGGCAAGCCGCCCGCCGCACTCCGGCTGAGGGCCCGCGCCCGGCGCTTGCGGCGAGTCGGTGCCACTTGCCCGCCGCCACGGCGTCACGTTCCCCGGGCACCGCGGTCCCGCGGGATCACGCTGTGCCTGCCGTAAAGACGTGCCTGCCGTACAGGAGAGGTTCTACGCCTGCCCGAGCGCCGCGGCGGCGGCGGCGACCGCGGCGGGCTTGACCTCCTCGGCGGGCGCGTCGGCGTACTCGACCGCGCAGTCGGCCAGCCCGCCCAGCGCCACCGTGGCGGCCACGTGCTGCGCCCGCGTCGGATCGGGGCCGAGCAGCAGCAGGATCAGCCGCCGCCGCCAGACGAACATGCGGGTGCCCAGGTCCATGTAGGACAGCGTGGACAGCTCGCGCACCATCATCCCGATCACGTCGCGGTGCCGCCAGATCAGGTCGAAGTAGTCGGCGAGCAGCTGCTGCGTGTCGCCTTGTTCCTGGCCGTCGACGAAGGACTCCATCTCCTCCACCAGCGGCTGGACGATGCTGCGCACCAGGTCGTCGCGCGAGGTGAAGTGGTAGTAGAGCGCGGGCTTGGTGATGCCCAGCTTGTCGGCGATCTGCCGCAGGCTGGTGTTCTGGATCCCCTGCTCGACGAAGAGCTTGCGGGCCACCGCCTGGATCCGCTCCTTGGTGTCGCTGCCGGCCATGAGATCAGCCTATCGCTTACCTATCGTTAAGTAAGACCTTGCGGTAGCCTCGAAAGGCCACTTACCATCCGTTAAGTAAGGAGGTTTGGTCATGAGAATTCTGGTTTCCGGCGCCAGCATCACCGGCCCCGTCCTGGCCTACTGGCTGGGGCGTTACGGCTTCGAGGTCACCGTCGTCGAGCGGGCGCCGACCCTGCGCAAGACGGGCGGTCACGCGGTCGACCTGTTCAGGCCCGCGATGGACATCGCCGAGAAAATGGGCGTGCTCGACCGCGTCCAGGCCATGAAGACGGGCACGGACTGGATCACCGTCCACCGCAAGGGCGCCAAACCGGTCGAGCTGGACCTGCGGCGCCTCTACACGGCGATCTCGGACAGGCACGTCGAGATCATGCGCGACGACCTGAGCGAGATCTTCTACGACCTCACCCGCGACAGCGCGGAGTACGTCTTCGACGACTCGATCACGGCGATCTCCGACGACGGCGAGGTGAGCTTCGAGCGCGGTCCCGACCGCCGCTTCGACCTGGTGCTCGGCGCCGACGGCCTGCACTCCAACGTCCGCCGACTGACCTTCGGCCCCGAGCAGGACTATGCCGCCTGGATCGGGGCCTACCTGGCAGTCGTCTCCATCCCCAACTACCTGGGACTCGACGGCCGCATGGAGTTGGTGGCCGAGGTGGGGAGGATGGCCGGGACCTACGGCGCCGCTCACCTCGACCACGCCCGCGCGGGCTTCTTCTTCCGCACCCCGGAGCCGCTGGAGTACCACTACCGCGACGTCGAGCGGCAGAAGCAGCTCTTGCGTGAGCACTTCGCCGGGATGGGCTGGGAGGTGCCCAGGATCCTCGGCATGCTCGACACCGCCCCGGCCTTCTACTTCGACTCGATCACCCAGCTGCGCCTGGACACCTGGACGCGCGGCCGGGTCGCGCTGGCGGGCGACGCCGGCTACTGCCCCGGCCCCGCGGTCGGCGGCAGCACCAGCCTGGCCGTGATCGGCGCCTACGTGCTGGCCGGCGAGCTGGCCCGCTTCGGCGGCGACCACACCCGCGCCTTCCCCTCCTACGAGCGCGAGATCGGCGAGTACGTACGGCAGAGCCGCGCGTTCGCCATCGGCTCGGCCAAGCGGATCGTGCCAGGGTCGCCGTTCGACCTGTGGGCGCTGGTCTCGGTGATGCGGCTGGTCAACGTGGTGCCGAACGGGATCACCCGTACCCTGGCCAAGCTCAACCGCAACGGCGTGCGGCTGCACGACCAGTTCGAGGTGAAGGACTACTCGGCCTACGAAACGGTGCGCCCCATAGGGTGATGGCGTGCGCGCCGCATACTTCGCCTTCGACCGCTTCCCCTCCAGCAAGGGCTCCGCCGTACATATCGGGCAGATGGCCGCCGAGCTGTTCTCGGCCTACGGCGGCGGCCTGCTCGGCGTGCTGGGCGGGGGCGGGCTGCCGCGCTACCAGCGCGAGGGCGACATCGAGATCGCCCGCTTCGACGAGCAGATCCCGAACCTGATCGACCGGGCGGAGGCCTACTCCGCCTGGGTGGCCGCGCACCTGCGGCCGCACCTGGGCACGCTGGAACTGGTGCACGTGCGCGATCCGTGGAGCGCGCTGCCGGTGCTCGGCCACGGGCACAAGGTCGTCTACGAGGTCAACGGGCTGCCGTCGATCGAGCTGCCGCACACCTGGCCGCACGCCGCCCCCGCCACCCTGGCCAAGCTGCGCGACCTGGAGCGGCACTGCCTCGAGGCGGCCGACGCCCTTGTGGTGCCTTCCGCCGTCATCGGCGACGCCCTCCGCAAAAGAGGGATAAATCAGGAAAAGATCTACCTGGTTCCCAACGGTGCCGACCCGGTGGACGCGCCTCCCCGGCCCGAGGACGCGCCGGAGCGGTACGTGATCTACGTCGGCGCCCTCCAGCGCTGGCAGGGCGTCGACGTGCTCATGAGGGCCTTCGCCAGGCTCGCCGACCTGACGGACCTGAGCCTGGTCATCTGCTCCTCTGTCCAGGAACGGCGGGCCAAGCCCTACCTCCGCCTGGCCGAGCGCCTCGGCGTGGACGGCAGGATCGTGTGGCGCTTCATGCTCCCGCACGAGCAGGTCGCGGGCTGGCTGGCGGGCGCCGAGGTCTCGGTGGCCCCGCTGACCGCCTGCCCCCGCAACCTCGACCAGGGCTGCGCGCCGCTGAAGATCCTGGAGTCCATGGCCGCGGGCACGCCCGTGGTGGCCTCCGCGCTGCCGGCCGTACGGGAGATCCTGGGGGAGGACGGGCGCCTCGTCGCGCCCGACCGGCCGGCGGAGCTGGCGCGGGCGATCCGGATCCTGCTGGAGTATCCGGAGGCGGCGCGGCAGATGGCCGAGCGGGCCAGGCGGCGCGTGCCGGCCTGGAGCCAGTCGCGCGAGAGGCTCGCCCAGGTTTACCGGCGTGTGTAGTGTTTCGAGCCATGTTCTGGCGGAAGACCAAGGCGGCCATCGCCGAGTTCCACCCGCTGCACCAGAAGCTGATCTGGGAGCACACGCTCTCCGCGACGCTGCCGACGAGCGAATGGTCGGCGCTGGTGGCGAGCCTTTCGCGGCACAACGAGGCGGTCCACCGGCGCAAGTGGCGGCTGCCCGCCCGCACGGAGACCGTGCTGGTACCGCTGATCAGGGTGCTGTGCGAGGACGTGGCACCCGACGGCGCGCTCGGGATCAACGCCGACCTGCGCGGCCACTCCGTGCCCGGCAAGGCGGGACCGCAGCAGCAGCTTCCCGTCCAGCGGCCGATCCGCAAGCTCGTGCAGTGGTGGGTGCAGGACCCGTGGCTGCGGGTGCGCTCGCAGCTGCGTGACGGCAGCGTGCTCGAGTTCGGCGTCGTGGACGTCGTCCGCCACCGCCGGGTCTCCAAGACCAGCCGGAGCGGCAAGTACAAGACCAAGAGCAAGTCCAAGGCCGTGCAGCGCATCTTCACCACCCGCGCGCTGGCCAAGGGACAGCCCGCCGCGCAGCCGGCCGGCGGGCCGCCGCCGTGGATCAGGGTGAAGGTCAAGCCAGGACCCAAGACCGTGATCAGGGCCAGCGCCAAGGTGCCGCTCCCGGCGGAGCGCGACCAGCTCGGCGCCATCATGACGGTCGCGACCGAGCTGTTCAGGTGGACCGGCCCCACGAGGAGGACCGCGTGACCCCGTGCCTGGTGAGCACCGGATTCTTCGTGCTCGGCCGCTGCGGGCGGCCCGCCGTGGCCGCCTGCGGGCGCTGCGGCAGGCCGATCTGCGACCGGCATGACGCCGGCGGGCTCTGCCCCGAGTGCGCCACCGCCCAGGGGTACGGCTCGCCGTACGACCCGTTCTGGACCAGCGGATACCGCACCGGCTACTACCACTTCTCCTCCACCTCCTACTCCGACCCCACCTGGTACGGCACGTTCGACGACTACGACCGCGGCGCGTTCGACCCCGACGACCAGGGCGACTTCGGCGAGGGTGACTTCGACTACGGCGGCGACGACTTCGTGGACAGCTGATGCGCCTGCTGTGGATCACGGAGCACTACCCGCCCAGCCGCGGCGGCATGGCCGAGTCGTGCGACAGGATCGTGCGCGGCCTGCGCCGGGCGGGCGTCGAGCTCGACCTCGCGCACCTGACCAGGCGCGCGCGTCCCTGGGAGGTGCGGGCCGAGTACGGCGGGCGGCTGCTGACCGTGCCGCTCGAGGACAACCCCGAGCACGCCCTGCGCCGGCTGTGGACGGTGCTGGCGGGCGAGTCGTACACCCACGTGGTGGCCTTCGGCGGGACGTACGCCCTGCTGGCCGCGCCCGTGCTGTCGGCCTGGCTGGGCGCGCCGCTGTTGACGCTGCTGCGCGGCAACGACTTCGACACCGGGGTGTTCTCGCTGCGGCGCCGGGCCGCCCTGCTCGACGCGCTGCGCGCCTCGGCCAGGGTGTGCGTGGTGGCCTCCTCCCACGCGCCGCTGGTGTCCGCGCTGGTGCCGGACGTGCCGGTCACCTGGGTGGCCAACGGGCTCGACACCGCCGACTGGGAGATCCTGCCCTCGGAGCGGGCGGCGGGCCTCGAACGGCGGGCCCGGGCGGGCAGGCGCACGATCGGGATGGTCGGGCAGCTGAAGAACAAGAAGGGCGTGGCGTTCCTGCTGGAGGCGCTGCGCGGCTACGACTTCCACCTGCTGCTCGTGGGCGAGCTCGAGGAGGGCGTGGAGATCGCGGCGGAGCACACCCGGCTGCCCTTCCTCGACCGGTACGAGTTGCCCGCCGTCTACGCCGCCTGCGACCTGGTCGCGCTGCCCTCTTTCTACGACGGGCTGCCCAACGTGGCGCTCGAGGCGGCCGCGCTCGGCATCCCGTTGCTGGCCTCCGACGCGGGCGGGCTCGGCGACCTGGTGGACGCGGAGATCGGGTTCAGGTTCCGTGCGGGCGATCCGCACGACTGCCGCGCCGCCGTGGACAGGGCCTGGCGGGCGACCGACGAGGAGCTGGCCAAGCTCGGGCTGGCCGCCGCCGAGCGGGTGCGCAGGGACTTCACGGTGGGCGCGGAGACCGAGGGCTACCTGCGGGTGTTCCGCGACCTCGCATGATCGTCTGCTACGCGCGGGGCGGCGGGCTCGGGCATCTGACGCGGATGCGGGCCTACCTGCACACCGTGCACCCCGGCGCCGAGGCCGTCATCCTGACCGAGCCGCCCGCGCCGGGGATGCTGGAGGGCGCCGCGGAGTTCGTGGTGGACGCCTTCCCCGCTGGGCTCGAGGGGGAGCTGAGCGCCTTCGACGTGCCCGCCGGGGTCGCGGTGGTGCACCTGGCGCGGCTGCTGCTGTGGGAGGCCTACCGGCCGCTCATCCCGGACGACGCGCCGCGCTTCGACCGCACCTGGCTGGTCGAGCCGGTCACGGACCCTCATCTCACGTATTTGCGCGAAATTTCGGGCGCCGTCGCCCCGCTCCACCTGGCCGACCCGCCCGCCCCCGCCGCGACCGCCCCCGCGGACTGGCTCGTCGTGCACTCCGGCCCCGACCACGAGACCCTGGAACTGGTGGCCTACGCCCGCGAATGCGCCGCGCTCGAAGGCGCCAGGCCCTCCCTGGCCCTCATCTCACCCGCCGCCCCGGACGGGCTGCCCCCCGATATCCGTCATGTCGTCATAAACCCGGCGTGGCCTTTGTTCGCGACGGCGGACCGCATCGTCTCCGCCGCGGGCTTCAACACGGTACGGCAGGCGGCCCCCCACCGTGACCGCCACCGCGTCCTGCCCTTCCCACGCCGCTTCGACGACCAGTTCACCCGCGCGGCGCGGCTGAGAGCACGACAGGGAAGGACGTGACGCCGCGCACGAACGCGTTGCGCATGATCCGTGGCCCCTCCGCGTCGGCCCAGGCCGCCGAGCCCACCCTGGCGACCCACTCCTCGAAGAAGATCTGCAGCTCCAGCCTGGCCAGCGCCGCGCCGAGGCAGAAGTGGGTCCCCAGGCCGAAGGCGATGTGGCCGCCGGGCCTGCGGGTCACGTCGAAGGTCTCCGGGTCCTTGAAGACCGCCGGGTCCCTGTTGGCCGAGCCGTACATGAGCAGGACCTGCTCGCCGCGGCGGACGAGCTGACCGTGCAGCTCGGTGTCGCGGGTGGCCGCGCGGCACATGTTGAGTATCGGCGTGGTCCACCGGATGAACTCCTCGACCGCGCCCTCGATCAGCCCCGGGTCGGCGCGCAGCCGCGCCCACTGGTCCGGATGCCTGATCAGCGCGTCGATGGCCGTCGCGATCACCGTCCTGGTGGTCTCCGCGCCGCCGTCGAGCAGCAGCAGCGCCTCGTTGGCCAGGTGCTCGTCGTCGTAGTCCGGCCTGGCCGACCACAGCGACAGCAGATCGTCGCGCGGGCAGGTGCGCCGCTCGGCGGCCAGCTCCAGCACCGCGAGCCCGTACTCCCCAGCGGCCACCGCGGCCTCGTGGGTGACGTAGCGCTCCCCGCCGCCCGCCACGATCGTGGTCTCCGACCAGTGACGCAGCTTCGGCCAGTCCTCGTCGGGGAAGCCGAGCAGCCAGCCGATCATCCGCGCGGGCAACGGCGCGGCCAGCGCGGGCACCGCGTCCACCGTGCCCTCGCGCAGCGCCGCCTCGATCAGCTCGACGACCACCTGCCGGATCCGGCCCGCGTAGCGCTCGTGCACGTAGCGCGGAGTGAAGCGGCGGTAGACCAGCCGGCGGCGCTCGGCGTGCTCGGGATCGTCCATCCCGATCATCGACGGGTCGCTCGGCAGCTGCGGCCGGTAGCCGCCGGTGCTGGTCCACAGCTTGGGATCCCGCTCGATCGTCGAGATGTCCGCGTGCCTGGAGATCCCCCACAGCCGGTTGCCCTCGTCGTGGTGGACGGGAGAGTTCTCCCGCAGCCACGCGTAGACCGGCCAGGGGTCGTTCGCGTACAGGTCGCCGTCGAGCAGGTCCATCGTCACTCCCAGAGAGGTGAGGGGATCTCGAAACCGGGCGGGGCCTCCCACCGGTTGCGGTAGGTGACCTCGTGGGCGGGGCGGCGCGGCGCCACGCCCCACCGGCCGGTCGGGTAACCGAAGGTGACCGTGCAGGCCAGCCGCCAGTTCTGGTCCGTGGGCACGCCCAGGATCCGCAGCGTCTCCTTGGCGTGGAAGAGCGCCAGGATGCTGGTCAGCGCGGTGCCGACACCGTGGGCGCGGGCGGCCAGCTGGGCGCTCCAGACGGCAGGGAAGATCGAGCCGCCGCTCGGGTCGTACTGGACGAAGGCGAACAGCATCAGCGGGTAGCTCTCGAAGTGCTCGGCCAGGTGCTCGGCGGAGGCCAGCACCTTGCGGGCCTGCTCGTCGGCGTTCTCCCTGAGCGCCTTGTAGTGCCCTTCCCACAGCTGCCGCAGCCCGTCGCGGTAGAGCGGGCCGAGTTCGGCCTTGACGGCGGGGTCGTCGACCAGCAGGAAGCGCCAGTTCTGCGCGTTGCCGCCGCTGGGGGCGCGGATCGCGGCGTCCACGATGCTGCGCTGTACCTCCGGCGGGATCGGGTCGGTCCGGACCCTGCGCATTGCCCGGGTGGTGTAGAGGGCCTCGAAGACGTCCATCAGCCCAGCACCCCCTGCGAGCGCAGCTTGGCGGCGTCCTCGGCGGGGATGCCCCACGCCGACAGGTCCTCCAGGCGGGTGGCGGGGGACAGGTCCTGGTCGGGCTCGCCGAGCAGCCGGGGCGCGGGCCTGGGGTGATGGATGCCGCCCACGTCGACGAAACTGCCGCGGGCCACGTTGTGCGGGTGCCCGACGGCCTCGGCCATCGACAGCACCGGCGACACGCAGGCGTCGGAACCCTCGAAGACGGCCTCCCACTCGGCCCGCGTCCGCTGCCTGAACTCCTCGGCCAGGCGGGCCTTCAGCGCGGGCCACTGCTTCCTGTCGTGCCGGTCGGGCAGGTCGGTCAGGCCCATGAGCGAGACCATCGCGTCCCAGAACTGCGGCTCCAGCGACCCGACCGCCAGGTACTGCCCGTCGGCCGTCTCGTAGGTGTCGTACTGCGGCGCGCCCGTGTCGAGGAGGTTCGTCCCGCGCGGGCCCCAGAATCCGCTCTGCACCCCGTGGTAGAACATCGAGAACAGGATCGCGGCGCCGTCCACCATGGCCGCGTCGATCACCCGGCCCTTGCCGGTCCGCTCCCGCTCGAACAGCGCGAGCAGCACGCCGTAGGCCAGCATGAGCCCGCCGCCGGCGAAGTCGCCCAGGATGTTGATCGGCGGGGTCGGCTTGCCGCCTTCGCGGCCGAGCATCGACAGCACGCCGGAGATCGCGATGTAGTCGATGTCGTGCCCCGCGGTCGGTGCCAGCGGCCCGTCCTGGCCCCACCCGGTCATCCGGCCGTAGATCAGGCGGGGGTTGACGGCGTGCAGGTCCTCGGGGCCGATGCCGAGCCGCTCGGCCACGCCGGGGCGGAACACCTCGATGACCACGTCGGCGTTCCTGGCCAGCTCCTTGAAGGCGGCCACGCCCTCGGGCGACTTCAGGTCGAGCCCGATGGTGTGCTTGCCGCGGTCCATGACGTCCGCGCGCGGCTTGTCGGTGACGGCCGGGACCCGGTCCACCCGCAGGACCTCCGCGCCGTGATCGGCCAGCATCATTCCGGCGAAGGGCCCCGGTGCGAGCCCGGCGAGCTCGAGCACGCGAACCCCGGCCAGCGGGCCCTGACGGGCTTCAGACATGGACATCTCCTCGAATGTAGGCCGCTATGGATTCACAAGCAAGCGCTTGGTAGAACGCTCGAGGCGCTCGCCTCAGTAGAACAACATTCGGTGTTCACCCGCAAGGCGCCTCCAGATCTGTCCTTCCCGACCTCCCACGAGAGCAGTGGGAGATATGGGAAACTTGCCCACTGTTCGGAGGGTCTACAGGGGTTGGTCATGGTTGCTGGGAATCGGCTGATCGCCGGGCGTTACCAGTTACTGCGCGAGCTCGGGCGCGGGGGCATGGGAGTGGTGTGGGAGGGTCGCGACACGCTGCTCAACCGGCCCATCGCGGTCAAGGAGGTGCTGCTGCAGGAGGGGCTTTCCCCAGGTGAGCAGGAGCGTCACCTGGTGCGTACCGCCCGGGAGGCCCGCATCGCCGCCCGGCTCAACCACCCGTCGGTGGTCGCGATCTACGACGTCGTCGAGGAGGACGGCCGTCCCTGGATCATCATGGAGTTGGTGCGCGCCCGGTCCGTCGAGGAGGTCGTGGCCGCCTCGGGCGCTCTGCCGGTGGAGCAGGCCGCCGACGTCGGCCGCCAGGTGCTCTCGGCACTGAACGCGGCTCACGAGGCGGGAATCCTGCATCGCGACGTGAAGCCCAGCAACATCCTGCTGACCGACGACGGCAGGGCGGTGCTGACCGACTTCGGCATCGCCATGGCCGAGGGCGACGCCTCGCTCACGAAGACCGGCATGGTGACCGGCTCGCCGAGCTTCCTGGCGCCGGAACGCGTCAGGGCCGCAGAGGCCGGGCCCGCCTCGGACCTGTGGTCGCTGGGTGCCACCCTGTTCGCCTCGCTGATCGGGCGCTCGCCCTTCGAACGCGGCGAACCCATGGCAACCCTGGTCGCGCTGCTGAACGAGGAGCCCGACTACCGCAGGATCCCGCCGATCATGCACCCGCCGCTGCAGGGCCTGCTGCGCAAGGAGGCGAGCGAGCGGGTCGACGCCGCCGAGGCCGATCGGCTGCTGGCCGCCGTCATCGCGGGCAGGAGCCAGGCGGGCGGCCGGCACGTGGCCCCGGCCGAGCCGCGCCGCGGCAGCCGTACGCTCATCGCGGCCCTGGCGGCGATCGCCGTGGCCGGCGGCGGGGGGACGGTCGCCTACCTCACGCTCACCGCGCCCGGCGGGGCCACGCCGCAGGTCACCCAGCAGGCGGCCACCAGCCCCCTGCCGTCCGCGCCCACCGAGGCCCCCAAGAAGACCCCGACCCCCACGCCGACTCCGACGCCGAGCAAGCCGGTGCCCCTGGTGCGCGGCTGGACCTCACCTGACGGCTGGTCGATCATGCGGCCCATCGGGTGGAAGGGCGCCAAGAAGGACGCCTACACCGAGTGGACCCGCCTGGACAGAACCGGGCACCTGGGCGTCCAGGCGCTGTACGCCAAGCTCGACGCCGCGCAGAACGTGCGCGACTCGGAGGAGGAGCTGCGGCAGTACGTCGGGGACCTGCGGACCGTGCGCCGCCGCGGGGTCACCCAGCAGGGGACCAAGGCCGTCGACTGGGAGTTCACCTGGACCGGCGGGACGGGCGGCGACCGGCCGTGGGCGGTGTCAGGGCAGCGCTACCACGAGCTGCAGCGCTCGGTCGTCGTCGGGAACACGGCCTACCTGGTGTCGTGGACCATGACCGAGGCCCAGTGGAAACGCGGCGGATCGCTGATGCGCCAGGTGATCGACAGCTTTACTGTGGGGGGATGACCCCCTGGAACCTCCTGGCCCTGCCGCCGCTGCCCGAGGACCTGATGCGGGCCGTCCTGGCTCCCCTCGGCGAGCGGGTGGAGGTGCGTTTCCCCGCCGCCCGTGATCGGGACAGCCTGCTCGAAGGGCTGGCCGAGGCCGAGATCGTGCTCGGCGACTGGTCGGGCGCGCTGGCGCTGGACGCCGAGGCGGTCGCGGCCGCGCCCAGGCTGGCGTTCGTGCAGCAGCCCGCGGTGGGCGTGGAGGGCCACGACCTGGACGCGCTGGCCGCGGCCGGGGTGCCGCTGGCCAACACCGCGGGGGTGAACGCCACCTCGGTGGCCGAGTGGTGCCTGGCCGCCACGCTGTCGCTGGCCCGCAAGCTCGGCGAGGCCGACGCCGCCGTCCGCGCGGGGGAGTGGCCGCAGCAGCAGCTGCGCCCGAGGGAGCTGGCGGGCTCGCGGGTGGGCATCGTCGGGTTCGGGCCGATCGGGGCGATCTGCAAGCGGCTGTTCGAGGCGCTCGGCTGCCAGGTGGCCTACTGGACGCGCACGCCGCGCGACGAGCCCGGCTACACCCCGCTGGACGGCCTGGTCGCCGAGTCCGACGTGCTGGTCGTGGTGATCGCGCTGTCGGAGGAGACCAGAGGCATGATCGACGCCAGGCGGATGAAGGAGGGCGCGCTGTTGGTCAACGCGGCCAGGGGCGGCGTCGTCGACCAGGCCGCGCTGGTCGCCGCGATCGAGTCGGCGCACCTGGGCGGCGCCGCGCTGGACGTGTTCGACGCCGAGCCGCTGCCGATCGACGACCCTTTGCGCAAGCTCGATCGGATCTTGCTGTCTCCGCACGTCGCGGGCGTCACCCCCGCCTCCACCGGACGGCTGCTCGCCGCTACGATGGCCAATCTCACCGCGGCGCTCGAAGGCCGGCCTGTCGAGCACGTGGTGAACGGGGTGTCACCGGTGATCACCAGGAAGTTTGGCGGTTCGCCCTCCGCGTAGGGTTATCACCTGGCACGATGATGAGTTTTCGTGCCTTTAACCACCCCGGTCTGTTCTGTCGTGTTTTGGGGAGATACGGTCTTACGGACGATCTCTACCAGCTCAAGGGGGTGCTTCCGTGGCGACATCGATGTCGACACACCAACGGGCAGTAGAGCAGATCCGGCAGTCGTACGCCGAGATTCCCGGCGACGCCGCGCCCCGCCTGGCCAAGGCCACCTCGAACCTGTTCAGGTTCCGTGACGCGGGCAAGACGGCCAGACTGTCGGCAAGGGACCTCGACGAGGTCATCAGCGTCGACCCGGTCTCCATGACGGCCGAGGTCCAGGGCATGACGACCTACGAGCACCTGGTCGACGCCACGCTGCCGTACGGGCTCATGCCGTACGTGGTGCCGCAGCTGAAGACGATCACGCTGGGCGGCGCGGTCACCGGGCTGGGCATCGAGTCGACCAGCTTCCGCGACGGGCTGCCGCACGAGTCGGTGGAGGAACTGGAGATCCTCACCGGCGACGGGCGCATCATCGTGGCGCGCGAGGACAACGAGCACAGCGACCTGTTCCGGTCGTTCCCGAACTCCTACGGCACGCTCGGCTACGCGCTCCGCATCAAGATCAGGCTTCGCAAGGTCCAGCCGTTCGTGCACCTCACGCACGTCAAGTTCACCGACGTGGACAAGTGCATGCTGGCCATGCAGGAGATCTGCGACGGGATGGAGCACGACGGCCAGCCGGTCGACTTCGTGGACGGGGTGTTCTTCACCCCCGACGAGATGTACCTCACGGTGGGCCGCTTCTCCGACCGCGCGCCGTACGTCTCCGACTACACCGGCATGCGGATCTACTACCAGTCGATCAGGAAGCGTAAGCGCGACTGGCTGACCGTCCGCGACTACCTGTGGCGCTGGGACACCGACTGGTTCTGGTGCTCGCGCGCCTTCGGCGTGCAGCAGCCGGTCGTGCGCTCGCTCATGCCGCGCCGCTACATGCGCTCCGACTTCTACCGCAGGCTGGTCGCCCTCGACCGCAAGTACGGCGTGACCGCCCGCGTCGACCGCTGGGCCGGGCGCCCGGTGTCGGAGTCGGTGATCCAGGACGTGGAGGTGCCGATCGAACGCGGCGCGGCGTTCCTGGAGTTCTTCCACGACAAGGTGGGCATGACGCCGGTGTGGATGTGCCCGCTGAAGGCCGGCTCGCGCTGGCCGCTGTATCCGCTCGAGCCGGGCAAGCTGTACGTCAACTTCGGCTTCTGGGGCATGGTTCCGCTGCCGCGCGGCCAGTTCGACGGTTACTACAACCGGCTCATCGAGAACGCCGTGCACGACCTCGACGGGCACAAGTCGCTCTACTCGACCTCTTTCTACGCCCGTGAGCAGTTCTGGCAGCTGTACAACGGCGATGCTTACTGGCCGGTCAAGCGGGAATACGACCCGAACGGTCGCCTGCTGGACCTGTACGACAAGTGTGTGCGGGGAAGGTGACAGATGGCGCTTGCAACCATCTTCGAGAAGATCGTTGGTGCGAACACCAACATCGCGTTCCATGCCTATGACGGCAGCAAGGCGGGTCCGGACGGGGCGGACATCACGATCGAGGTGAAGTCACCCATCGCGGTGGCCTACCTCGCGCAGGCGCCTGGCGAGCTCGGCCTCGCCAGGGCCTACATCTCCGGTCATCTCAACGTGCAGGGCGACATGTACACCCTGCTCGACCGGATGTGGAACATCACCACCAACGACCTGAGTTTCCGCGAAAAGGCGGACGCTGTGCGGTCGCTGGGGATGAAGCCGCTCCTGATGCGGGTGCCGCCGCCCCCGCAGGAGATGCGCCAGAGCGCGCTGGCCAGGCTCGGCTCCCGTCACGCCAAGCAGCGTGACGCCGAGGCGATCCACCACCACTACGACGTGTCCAACCGCTTCTACGAGTGGGTGCTCGGCCCGTCCATGGCCTACACCTGCGCGGTCTTCCCCGAGGAAGCCTCCTCGCTGGAGGAGGCGCAGTTCACCAAGTTCGACCTGGTCGCCAAGAAGCTCGGCCTCGAGCCCGGCATGCGCCTGCTCGACGTCGGTTGCGGCTGGGGCGGCATGGTCATGCACGCCGCCAAGCACTACGGCGTCAAGGCACTCGGCGTCACGCTGTCCAAGCAGCAGGCCGAGTATGCCCAGCGCGCCATCAAGGAGGCGGGCCTGGAGGACCTGGCGGAGGTCCGCCACATGGACTACCGCGACGTCTCCGAGACCGGCTTCGACGCGGTCAGCTCGATCGGCCTCACCGAGCACATCGGCAAGGCCAACGTGCCGTCCTACTTCGAGTTCCTGTACGGCAAGCTCAAGCAGGGCGGGCGCCTGCTCAACCACTGCATCACCCGGCCGACGGGCACGGAGAAGACCTTCAACAAGGGCGGCTTCATCAACCGCTACGTCTTCCCCGACGGCGAGCTGGAGTCGGTGGGCTGGCTGGTCAGGCAGATGGAGGACCTCGGCTTCGAGATCCGCCACGAGGAGAACCTGCGCGAGCACTACGCCAAGACGCTGCGCCACTGGTGCGACAACCTGGACGCCAACTGGGCGGACGCCGTCCAGGAGGTCGGCCTCGGCACGGCCCGCGTCTGGGCGCTGTACATGGCCGGCTGCATCGTCGGCTTCGAGCGCAACAAGATCCAGCTCCACCAGGTCCTCGGCGTCAAACTCGACGACACCGGCGGGTCTGGTGTTCCTCTCCGTCCCTCGGTCACCTGGCCGTAAGGACTCTGTTACGGCAAGCCGCCGCAACCGCCGGTCGCCGCACTTCGGCTGAGCGCCTCCAGGGAGACGCTACTCCTGAAGGGTGACGCATCCCGCCGTTACGACTCCGCTCCACCCATGTGGGGCGGAGTCGTTTTCGTATGCCACACGGCTGCTCGACAGCCTGAACGCGCGCAACGGGCAGACCCTGCGCGAGCTGTGCGCAGGGCTGGACATGGCCCGGCAGTCGGTGAGCAAGCATCTGGCGCTGCTCGAGGCGGCCAACCTGGTCACGACCGTGTGGCGGGGCAGGGAGAAGCTGCACTACCTCAACGCCGAGCCGATCAACGCGATCGCCGAGCGCTGGATCAACCAGTACGACCGCGCCCGGGTGCAGGCACTCGCCGACCTCAAGACGGCACTGGAGGACGAGAGCATGGGCGACACCGAGTTCGTCTACACGACCTACATCAGAACCACCCCGGAGCGGCTCTGGCGCGCGCTGACCGAGCCCGCCTTCACCAGCCGCTACTGGGGCGTCACCTTCCACACCGACTGGAAGCCGGGATCGGCGATGGCCTGGGAGGAGCGCGAGGGCAGGATCGAGGACCCGGAGCAGGTCGTCCTGGAGTCCGAGCCCTACACCAGGCTGTCCTACACCTGGCACACCTTCACCCCCGAATGGGCCAAGCGGGCGGGCTTCGACGACGACCGGCTGGCCGAGTTCGCCGCCGAGCCGCGCTCGAAGGTGACCTTCACCCTCGAGCCGGTCGGCGACCAGGTCAAGCTCACCGTGGTGCACGACGGCTTCGAGCCGGGCAGCAAGGTCCTGCGGGCCATCACCCAGGGCTGGCCGCAGATCCTGTCCGACCTGAAGAGCCTGCTCGAGTCCGAGGGTGACTGACCATCACCGCGGGCGCGCGTCCGGATGCGTGACAGGAAAGACGGGGACGAGAGAATCCAGATCCTTGAAGTCATCAGGATTGACCGTGTAGAGAGGGAGCTGATTGACGGAGGCGATTGCCGCGATCATCAGGTCCACTCTGCGCGGTTTCGGATTACGCCCGGCGGCAATGGTCGCGGCCACGATGTGGCCGTAGCGCCGGGCGGCACGAGTGTCGAAGGGGAGCGGGTCGAAGAGCGCTTCGGCGTTCTGCAGGCGCTCGATGCGCTTGGCGCGCTCGTCGGGGTCAGTGGCGAAATGCGGGCCCGCGGCGAGCTCCGCCATCGTCACCGCCCTGATGACGATCTCTGCCGGTAGCTCGGTGACGTTGAGTTCGTCCAGAAGGATCAGCATATTTGTGTCGATCAACCCTCGTTCGGGCGCAACCTCGATGCGTATCACGGCGCAAATTCTCCGCGGCGGTGCGCGCGGTCGTAGGGATCGTAGATGGTGTCATCCACCGGCTCACTGGAGACCGGACCCGTCAAGCCGCGGAATGCGGCCAGGACCTCGTCTCGCGGGACGAAGGTACGTCGGTGCGCCGCTCGATGAGGAACGAGGTCGGCGATCGGTGCCCCGTCCACGGTGATCGTGAACGCGTGTCCCTCGCGTACGTCCCGAAGGACGCGGCTCACGTGATTGCGCAGCTCGCGCTGCGGTATCTCCGGAAAATCCGAGTGCGCCGCCATAGCTCGAACGTACAACGGATGTGCTACGGGTGGTGCGGCGTCTGCTGGAGGCTCGCGAGGGCGCGGTCGACCAGGTCCTCGACCGGGGGCCACGGGAAGCCGGGCTTGCTGACGCGTAGCGAGACGATGCCGTGCAGCGAGATCCACAGGCTCGTCGCCGCGGCGTGCGGATCCCCCTGCACCAGCGGCGAGACCGCCTTCAGCAGCCCGTCGAAGGTGGTCGCGCCGGGGGAGTCGGCGTAGCCGACGCCGATGCGGGCCGTGGCCCGCGACTCGAACAGCAGCCGGTAGTGCCCGGGATGGGCCAGCCCCCACGCGCAGTAGGCCAGGCAGCGCGCCCGCAGCGCCGAGGCGGGCGTGGCGCCCGCGGCCGTGTCCATCGCCTGGTCGAGCTCGTGGAAGCGGCGCGCGATCACCTCCCTGATCAGCTCGGTCTTGTCGCCGAAGTGCAGGTAGACCGACTGGGGCGCGGCGCCGACCGCGCGGGCGACCCCGCGCAGCGACAGCAGCTCGTCCACCGGCGCGCTCACGGCGCCGTAGGCATCCTCGATCATGCCGCCGGCGGCCTCGATCAACTCCTCGCGCAGCCTCGAGCCCTCGCCGCGCCGGTTCTTCTCCCGCATGCCTCCTATATTGACACATGTCAGCAGATGGGCGTCTACTTACGGGTGTCTACCTAAGGAGCGCGTCGTGTCCCTCACCTTGACCCGCGTCGTCCACTCGTGCGTGCTGCTCGACTTCGACGGGGTGACCTTCCTGACCGACCCGTGGTTCTCCGAGCGGCGTGGCTACCTGCACGGCGAGCCGCTCGCCTGCACCCCTGACAAGCTGCCCGAGCTGGCCGGGGTGCTGGCCACGCACGGCCATTACGACCACTACGACCTGGAAGCCTTCGCCGCGTATCCGTCGCGGGACGTGCCGATGGTGGTCAAGCGGGGCATCGGCGACCAGGCCCGGGACAAGGGCTACACCCACGTGGTCGAGCTGGACGCCTGGGAGAGCGTCGAGATCGCCGGGGCGCGGATCACCGCGGCGCCCGCCAGGCATGCCGTACCGCAGGTCACCTTCGTCGTGGAGAAGGACGGCACGACCGTGTTCTTCGGGGGTGACACCATGCGCATCCCCGAGCTGGACGAGGTCGCCAGGCGCTTCCCCGAGATCGACCTGGCGCTGATGCCGGTCAACGGCCTGTACATCAGGCCCGCGCTCAACCGACAGGTCGTCATGAACGCCGAGGAGGCCGCCGAGCTGACCGCCGTGCTGCGGCCGCGGGTGGCGGTGCCCATCCACTACGCCTTCACCGCCGGACGGGTGCGCGACAGGCTCCTGCTCGGCTACGACGGCACGCCTGAGCGCTTCGCCGCCGCCGTGCCCGAGGGGATCGAGGTCCGCGTGCTGGCGACGGGCGAACCGCTCACGATCTGAGCTCGTCGGTGGCCTCCTGGTAGGCCGTGGCCGCGCGGCCGAAGTAGTCGAAGAGCACGGCCCGCTGCTCCTCGTCGTAGCTCATCAGCACCTCGGCCAGCCGTCGCCGCGTGCCCTCCAGGACCTTGTCCAGCCCGGGCGGGGTGCCCACGCTCTCCACGATGACCTTGCGCCGGTCGGCCGGATCCAGGACCCTGCGCACGCAACCCGCCTTCTCCAGCCGGTCGATGAGCCGGGTGGTGGCCCCCGTGGTCAGCCCGGTGCGGATCGCCAGCTCGCCCGAGGTGAGCGGACCGGCCAGATCGAGCAGGTTGAGCGCGTAGTAGTCGGTGGCGTTAAGCCCGGCCGCCTCGGCCGTGGCCAGGCTGTTGAGCACCATCGCGCTGAGGTAGCGCCGGAACATCTCGCTGGGATTCGACACGCCCGCACCCTTCTTACATCTGCATCAATCAAGACACTGCATATAGGAAGGTATCATGCCGTGAACATCTAGCGTGAACACGCGATGGCAAGAGCGACCGCGAATCCTATGGTCGAACCATGTCTGACATCGAGCAGATCGAGAGGGCCAATGCCTCCGGTCGTACGCCGGTGGTCTTCGTGCACGGCCTCTGGCTGCTGCCCAGCAGCTGGGACCGCTGGGGCGCGCTGTTCGCCGAGAACGGGTACGCGCCCGTGGCCCTGTCGTGGCCCGACGACCCCGACACGGTCGAGGAGGCCAACGCCCATCCGGAGGTCTTCGCCAACAAGACCGTGGGTCAGGTCGCCGACCACCTCGAAGCCCTGATCGGCAAGCTCGACAGGAAGCCCGCCGTCGTCGGCCACTCCTTCGGCGGGCTGCTCACCCAGATCCTGGCCGGCCGGGGCCTGTCGGCGGCCTCGGTGGCGATCGACCCCGCGCCCTTCCGCGGCGTGCTGCCGCTGCCCATCTCCGCGCTGCGCTCGGCCTCGGTGGTGCTCGGCAACCCCGCCAACCTGCACCGCGCCGTCCCGCTCACCTACGAGCAGTTCAGGTACGGCTTCGCCAACGCGGTCAGCGAGGAGGAGGCCAAGCAGCTCTACGACACCTTCGCGGTGCCCGCACCCGGCGCCCCGCTGTTCCAGGCCGCCTCGGCCAACCTCAACCCGTGGACCGAGGCCAAGGTCGACAGCAAGAACCCGGATCGCGGCCCGCTGCTGATCATCTCCGGCGAGAAGGACCACACCGTCCCGTGGGCCATCGCCAACGCCTCCTACAAGAAGCAGAAGCGCAACGAGAACGCGGTCACCGAGATCGTCGAGATCCCGGGCCGCGGCCACGCGCTCACCATCGCGGCTGGCGCGAAGTCGCCGACACCGCACTGACCTTCATCCGCCGATTCATCTGATCACCAGGGGGACACCATGGGATTCGTCACGACCGCCGACGGCACCGAGATCTTCTTCAAGGACTGGGGGAGCGGGCAGCCCGTCGTCTTCAGCCACGGCTGGCCGCTCAACTCCGACGCCTGGGACAGCCAGGCGCGTTTCATGGCCGAGAACGGCTACCGCGCCATCGCCCACGACCGCCGCGGGCACGGCCGCTCCGGCCAGCCGTGGAACGGCAACGACATGGACACCTACGCCGACGACCTGGCGCACCTGATCGAGACGCTCGACCTGCGCGACGCCGTGCTCGTCGGCCACTCGACCGGCGGCGGCGAGGTCGTCCGGTACCTCGGCCGCCACGGCAGCGCCCGGGTATCGAAGGCGGTGCTGCTCGGCGCCGTGCCGCCGCTGATGCTCAAGACCGAGGCCAACCCCGAGGGCCTGCCGATCGAGGTGTTCGACGGCATCCGCGCCGGCGTGCTGAACGACCGCTCGCAGTTCTACCAGGACCTGAGCGCGTCGTTCTACGGACCCGGCGTCTCCCAGGGCACGCGGGACTCCTTCTGGCTGATGAGCATGGCCTGCGGGCTCAAGGCCGCCGTCGACTGCGTCAAGCAGTTCTCCGAGACCGACTTCACCGCCGACCTGGCCGGGATCGACGTGCCCGTGCTGGTCGCGCACGGCGACGCCGACCAGATCGTGCCGATCGCCGACTCCGCGCTCAAGTCGGCCGAGCTGATCAAGGACGCCACGCTCAAGGTGTACCCGGGGGCGCCGCACGGCCTGTTCGGCGACTTCGACGCCGCCTTCAACGCCGACCTGCTGGCCTTCGTCAGGGGTTGAGCCCAGAAGTGTGCTCGGTCAGCACCACCCGGGCCAGCTGCACCCGGGAGGTGACCGACAGCTTGCGGAAGATCGAGGTCACGTGGGTGTTGACCGTGTGCGGCGAGATGAACAGCTCGGCCGCCGCCGACCTGTTCGTGTGACCCTCGGCGATCAGCACCGCGACCTTCCGCTCGGTGGGCGTCAGCGAACCCCAGCCCTGGACCGGCCGGATCTGCCTGGGGGCCTTGCGCCTCCCGGCTCCGGCCGCGTCCAGGTGGGCCTGGGCCCGGGCCGCCTCGCCGTACGCGCCGAGCCGGGTGAAGTCCTCGGCCGCCTGCCTGAGCTCGGCCACGGCCTGCCGCTTGTCGCCCAGGGACAGCAGCGCCCTGCCCAGGTCCGCACGGGCGTCGGCGAGCGGCAGCGGCCGCGAGCCCCGCTCAAGCAGGGCGACCGCGTGCCGCAGCGACTCGGGCTCCTCGCGCACCAGCCCCGCCACCTGCGCCGCCTGTCCCGTGGCGCTCGCCACGCCGGGGTTGTGTGCGGCGTACTCGGCCGCCTGCGCGGCCAGGTCCTCGGCGAGCGCGCGATCGCCCGCGCGCAACGCCAGCCGTACGGCGGGCGCCAGCCACCCGCGCGGCAGCCGCCAGCGCGTCACCGGCGCCGCCACCTGCCGCAGCAGCGCGGGATCCGCGGCCAGGACCGCCTCGAGGAAGGCGACGGCCGCCTGGTCGCCCTCGTCCTGCTTGCCCGCCAGGGCCTTCTTCGCCTCCTCCAGGCAGGTGTGCGCGGCCTCCGCGTCCCCGCGCAGGCGGGCCACCCAGCCGCGCAGGACGCGCGAGCTCACCCCGTGCACGGTCTCCATCAGGTCGTCCTCGAGGCGTTCCAGCGTCACCAGGTCCGCCTCGGCGTCGTCGAGCCGGCCGAGCCCGAGGCTCTGGCCGGCCCTGACCCAGGCCAGCATCAGCGGCCGCCGCTGCGCGTCGTCGCGCATCCCGGCCAGCAGGTCGCCGCTGGTCGCCAGGTCGTCCACGTGCTGCAGCGCGAAGATCTCCTCCAGCGCGAACGCCTGATCCGCCCTGCGCAGCTCGGTGAAGTGCGCCAGCGCGCCCTGGCAGTCGCCGTCGTTCAGCGCGATCTCGCCGAGCGCGAGCAGCGAGGTGATCCGCGCCCGCCGGTCGTCCACCTCGCGCGCCCTGGCCAGCGCCGTCTCGCCCGCCACCCGCGCCGCCGCCAGGTCCCGTGAGCGTGACAGCGCCAGCGCGTGCAACGCCTCCAGCCGGGCCTCGACCCGCGGGCCCGCCCCACCGCGCGCCAGCGCCTCCTCGGTACGGCACCGCAGCTCGGCGGCCTGGCTCAGGCTCCACAGGGATCCGCCGAGCGCGGCCTGCAACCGTCCCGCCACCTCGGCCGGCGGATCCTGGGCGAGCATCCCGTCGCCCAGCCCCACCGCGTCCCTGTCGCGACCGGCCCTGGCCAGCACCATGATCGCCTGCTCGCCCACCTCGAAGCGCAGCGTCCCCGCCCTGGGCGCCAGCTCAAGCGCGCCCGTCACGTAGTAGGTGGCCAGGTCGGGCATCAGGGCGAGCACGTCGTCGGCGGCCCTGCGCAGCAGCGCGATCGCCCCCTCGTCGCCGGGGACGGCGCTCTCCAGCACGTGGTAGGCGGCCTCGGTGACCCGGTGCGAGGACGCCAGCAGGTCGGCCGCCTGCCGGTGCACCGCCTTGCGGGCCGAGGCGGGGATGCCCGCGTACACGGCCAGGCGCAGCAGGTCGTGACGGAAGACCAGCCGATCGCCGTCGTCGTCGAGCAGCCCGCCCCTGATGGCCGCCTCCAGCGCGTCGAGCAGCTCCGACGGCTTGTGCCCGCACAGCTCGGCCGCGTCGGCCACGGCGAAACGCCGCCCCAGCACGGCCCCGATCTGCAGCAGCCGCAGCGTCGTCGCGGGCAGGGACTCCAGCCGCCCCCGCACGGCCGCCACCATCCGCTCGGGCACCGCGTGGATCCGCTCGTGCGCCAGGCTCGCCCGGATCTCCGTGGGAACCCCCGCGCGAGGCTCGGCGGAGACCGGGGTGAGCGGCGAGTGGGACGCCAGGGCCGTCAGCAGCTCGACGGCGAGGAACGGGCTGCCGCCGGTGCCCCGCAGCAGCTCCGCCGTGCCGGCGTCGGCAGGAGTCCCCAGGATGTCGGCCGCCAGCTGCGCGATGGCCGTGCTCGACAGCGGCCCGAGGAGGATCCGCTCGACGGGCAGGTCCCTGGCCACCCCGGCGGCGATCTCGGCCGCGGGCCCGCCGTGCTCGTCGCGGCTTGCCAGTACCCAGAGCACGGGCGAGGATCGCAGGCGGGCGGGCAGGACGCGCAGGGCGAAGAGGCTGAGCTGGTCGGCCCACTGGACGTCGTCGACGGACACCAGAATCGGCGCGGCGAGCGCGCGCGTCTCGAGATGACCGGCCAGCTGCTCCACCAGCCACAGCCGCTGTTCGTAGCCGACAGACAGCCGTTCCAGCGCCGAGGCGGGGAGCAACGGCCGCAGCGAGGCCATGAGCGTCGACAGCGGCGCGACCGCGTCCAGATCCTCCGCCTTGCCGCGCGCGACGGCGAACCCGGCCGCCGCGCCGTACTCCTCGACCGCGTCGAGCAGGGACGTCTTGCCGATCCCAGGCTCTCCGCGGACGAGCGCGAACGCGGCGGCGCCGGTGCCGGTGACGCCGTCTGCCAGGCGACGAAGGAGGCCGAGCTCGGCCTCCCGGCCACGCAGTGTCAACTAGCGGAGCTCGCGTTTGAGGATCTTGCCGGTGGCGGTCATCGGCAGCGCGTCGCGGAACTCCACGATGCGCGGGTACTTGTAGGCTGCCATGTTCTCCCTCGCCCAGGCGATGAGCTCGTCCTCTGAGAGGGTAGCGCCCGGGGTGCGGATGACGTACGCCTTGATCTCCTCGCCGTGCGACTCGTGCGCCACCCCGAGGACCGCGGCCAGGGAGACGGCCGGGTGCGTCATCAGGACCTCTTCGAGCTCGCGCGGGTAGACGTTGAACCCGCCCCGGATGATCATGTCCTTGGCCCGGTCGACGATGGCGTAGTAGCCGTCGGCGTCGCGGGTGGCGACGTCGCCGGTGCGGAACCAGCCGTCGTTCATCACCTCGGCGGTCGCCTCGGCCCTGCCGTAGTAGCCCTTCATGATGTTGTGGCCGCGGATGGCGATCTCGCCGGGGCCCTCGCCCTCGATCGTCTTCCAGTCGGGGTCGATCAGCTTCATCTCCACGCCCCAGATGGGCGTGCCGATCGTGCCGGGCTTGGTGGGCCGGCCGAGCTGGTTGAAGCTGGCCACCGGCGAGGTCTCCGACAGCCCGTACCCCTCGAGGATGCCGATGCCGAAGGTCTTCTCGAAGTCCTTGAGCACCTCGATCGGCGAGGAGGCGCCGCCGGCGACGGCGACCCTGAGCGTGGTGGGCACCGCGGCGCCGTCGGCGTGGATCTTCGTCAGCATCGCCCAGTAGTTGGTCGGCACGCCCGCGAAGAACGTGACGCCCTCCTTGACCATGAGCTCGAGCGACTGGCCCGCCTCGAACCTGGGCAGCAGCACCACGGTGGAGCCGCGCAGGAAGCCGGTGTTCATGACCACGGTCTGGCCGAAGGAGTGGAACAGCGGCAGCACCGCCAGGTAGACGTCGCCACCCTCGGTCCTGGGGAACATCTTGTCGCAGACCAGCGCGTTGACCAGCATGTTCTGGTGGCTGAGCTCGGCGCCCTTGGGCTGGCCCGTGGTGCCGGAGGTGTAGAGGATCACCGCGGTGTCGTCGGGGGAGGTCTGCACGGTCTGGAACTCGCCGGGCATGCCGCCGAGCGCGGCCCAGATGGACTCGCCGTACTCCGACTCGGTCGCCAGCGGCGTGGCGGGCAGCACGAAGAAGTGCTCGCAGCCCTGCGACGCCTCGAACCCGGCCTTGCCCCGCTCGCCCAGCGGCAGCTCCGGCGTGCCCTCGAAGCAGAACAGCGCCTTGGCGTCGCTGTCGTCGAGGTGGTAGGCGATCTCGCGCGACTGCAGCAGCACGTTGAGCGGGACGACGGTGGCCCCCGCCTTGAGGATCCCGAAGTACACGAAGGGGAAGTAGGGCAGGTTGGGGCAGGCGAGCGCCACCTTGTCGCCCCGGCCGATCCCGCGAGAGACCAGCAGGTTGGCCACCTGGTTGGCCACAGTGTCGATCATGGAGTACGGCAGGCGCATGTCGCCGAAGACCAGGGCGGCGTGGTCGGGCGCGTTCCGGGCGCTGTCCTCGAGGACCGTCGACAGGTTCAGCATGACGTCATCTAAGCAGGACTCCATACTGACCGGTAGGTAACGCCGGTTACAGATGCGTATGGACTCGCCTGCTCCCCTGGAGTAAGCAAGTACCAAGTTACATACCCCCTGGAGGGCCCATGGAGTACGACTACGTGATCGTCGGTGCGGGATCGGCGGGATGCGTGTTGGCCAACAGGTTGTCGGCGGACTCGGGGGTGTCCGTGGCCCTGGTCGAGGCGGGTGGCCAGGACGACAAGCTGGAGATCCGGATGCCGGCCGGGTTCTCCAAGCTGTTCAAGACCGACTACGACTGGAACTACTCCACGGCCAAGCAGGCCGAGCTGTCGGGCAGGGAGCTGTACTGGCCGCGCGGCCGGGTCATCGGCGGCTCGTCGTCGCTGAACGCGCAGATGTGGGTGCGCGGGCACCGCCGCGACTACGACCAGTGGGGGATCCCCGGCTGGACCTATGACGACGTGCTGCCCTACTTCACCAGGGCCGAGCACCGGGTGGGCAGCAACCAGGGCGGCGTCTACGGCACCTCGGGCCCGCAGGTGATCTCCGAGCTGCGCAGCCCGAACGTCACCACCGCCGCCTTCCTCCAGGCCTGCCAGGAGCTCGGCTACCAGCGGCTGCCCGAGCTCAACGGCGCCTCCAACGAGGGCTACAGCCCGACCCCCGTCACGCAGAACCGCGGCCGCCGGTGGAGCGCGGCCGACGCCTACCTGCGTCCGGCGCTCAAGCGCCCCAACCTCACCGTGATCACCGGCGCGACGGTGGACCGGGTCGTCTTCGACGGCACGCGCGCGATCGGGATCGAGCACGGGGGTGGCGCCCAGGTCAGGGCCCGCCGTGAGGTGATCCTGTCGGCCGGGGCGATCGGCTCGCCGTACCTGCTGATGCGGTCGGGGGTGGGCGCGGCCGACGAGCTGCGCGACGCCGGGGTGGAGATCGTGCACGAGCTGCCCGAGGTGGGCAAGAACCTGCAGGACCACCTGTCGAGCGGGGTGTTCGTCGAGTGCAGGCAGCCGGTGACGCTGGTCAAGGCCGAGTCGATCGTGCAGCTGTTCCGCTACCTGGTGCTGCGGTCGGGGATGCTCACCACGAACGTGGGCGAGGCGGTCGCGTTCATCAGGACCTCGCAGGAGGAGCCGGCGCCGGACATCGAGCTGATCTACGCGCCTGGGCCCTTCATCGACCACGGGCTCACGCCGCCGACCGGCCACGGGCTGACCGTCGGCGTGATCCTGCTGCAGCCGGAGAGCCGCGGCAGGGTCGGGCTGAACGGGCGCGACGTGGTGATCGACCCCGCCTACCTGTCCAAGGAGGCGGACGTGAAGCGGATGGTCGCCGGGCTGAAGGCGGCCAAGCAGGTCTTCGCCACCAAGGCCATGAAGCAGTGGGCGGGTCCGCCCATGGCGCCCTACTCCAACCCCGAGAGCGACGAAGAGCTGGCCCAGTGGGTCCGCGACCGCGCCGAGACGCTCTACCACCCGGTGGGCACCTGCCGCATGGGCACCGACGCCGACTCGGTCGTCGACCCGTCGCTCAAGGTCCGCGGCGTCGAGGGCCTGCGCGTGGTCGACGTGTCGATCATGCCGACGCTCAACCGCGGCCACACCCACGCCCCCGCCATCATGATCGGCGAGAAGGCGTCCGACCTGATCGCGAAGGGCGGCGTGGCTTGACGTAAGTAGTTACTTGCGCGAATCATGTGGGGCATGACGGTCTCCGCCGATGTCGACCTGTCCCAGATCCCCTTCTGGGGGTTGCCCCAGGCCGAGAGGATGGACGCGTTCCGCCGGCTGCGCGCGCTCGACCGGCCCGCGTTCGTCCCGGAGCAGTACCTGCCGTTCATCGGTGGCGGGCCGGGCTACTACGCCCTGGTACGGCATGCCGACGTGACCGAGGCGAGCAGGAACGCGGCCGTCTTCAGCAGCGAGCCGTGCTCCAACAGCATCCCCGACATGCCCCGCTGGCTGGCGGTGTACTTCGGATCCATGATCAACATGGACGATCCCAGGCATGCCCGGCTGCGCAGGATCGTCTCGCGGGCCTTCACCCCGAAGATCCTCGGCAAGATGGAGGAGGACCTGGCCGTCGCGGCCGCGGAGATCGTGGACGAGGCGGTCAAGGAGGGGCCGAAGGACTTCGTCGCGCAGATCGCCGCCAAGCTCCCCGTCCGCGTGATCTGCGACATGATGGGGATTCCGCCGAAATTTCATGACATGGTGTTGCGGCGGACCAACGTCATCCTCGGCAACGCCGACGCCGAGTACACCGGCATCGACCCCGAGCTGAGCCGCCTCAACGTGGGCAAGGGCCTGCTCAGGCTGCTGCACGCCGGCTACAGCCTGAACCGGATGGCCGCCCGCCTGGGCGACCAGCGCCGCAAGCATCCCACGGGCGACCTGGTGAGCCTGCTGGTCAACGGCGAGGAGCACCTCACGCCGCAGGAGCTGGGCTCGTTCTTCATCCTGCTGGTCGTGGCCGGCAGCGAGACCACCCGCAACGCCATCGCCTACGGGCTCAAGCTCTTCACCGACCACCCCGAGCAGCGCGAGCTGCTGCTGAGCGACTTCGACGGCCGCATCGTCAAGGCCTGCGACGAGATCATCCGCTATGCCACCCCGGTGATCCAGTTCCGCCGGACGCTCACCCAGGACTTCGAGATGAACGGCCAGCAGTACAAGCAGGGCGACAAGGTGCTGCTGTTCTACAACTCCGCCAACCGCGACGAGGCGGTCTTCACCGATCCCGACGCCTTCGACATCACCCGCGACCCCAACCCTCACGTCGGCTTCGGCGGCCCGGGCCCGCACTACTGCCTGGGCGCCCACCTGGCCAGGCGCGAGATGACCGTGATGTTCCGCGAGCTGTTCACCCGCCTGCCGGACATCAGGTCCGTCGGCGAGCCCGACTTCCTGCTGTCCAACTTCATCAACGGCATCAAGCACCTGGGGTATACGCACTAGCCACGAACCCGTCCGGCCGCACGAGCAGCGCGCCGTACGGCCAGCCCTCGACGACGTGCACCGGCACGTCCGCCTCGACGGGCTCCGCGCTGATCACGCAGTAGCGGCCGTCGACCAGGTCCAGCGTCGAGACCCCCTCGCTCACCCACACGTGCGGGACCCGGGAGCCCACCGAGCCGTCCAGGTCGAGGGCCACGTCCTCGGTGGAGGGCAGGTCCTCGATCCCCGAGCCGTACCGGTAGCCCAGGTGCACGATCGGCGCGTTCACCGCCCCCGCGCGGGCCCTGGCCTCCGCGTTCGACCCGAAGTGCAGGGTGATGTCCTGCGCCCGCAGCAGCGACTGCGACAGCGCCAGCTGCGCCACCGGCCGCCGCTCGTCGTGGTAGGTCTCCAGCAGCGACTCCCGCGCCTGGCCCCGCAGCACGAGGGCCAGCTTCCAGGCCAGGTTGTGCGCGTCGGCCACCCCGGTGTTCATGCCGAACGCGCCCACCGGCGGCACGGCGTGCGCCGCGTCCCCGACCAGGAACACCCGCCCGTCGGAGAAGCGGTCTGCCACCTGCCCACGCGCGCGCCACCGCAGCGTGCTGAGGATCTCCACCTCCAGCTCGGGATCCCCGACGGCGGCCCTGATCAGCTCGGCCGACGGCTCGAGATCGGTGTGGAAGGTCCACTCCTTCTCCCCGTCGATCGTCACCAGGATCCCGGCGGCCTCCGGGGCGGTGATCTCGCACAGGCCGAACGGCTGGCCGCCGGTCACGCCGCTCAGGTCGGCGCTGAACAGGATGTTGTGCAGGTTGGGCCCCAGCACGCCCGGCCCGGTCACGCCGACGCCCAGGCCCTCGCGGACCGTGCTGCGCACGCCGTCGGCCGCGACCAGGTAACGGGCGCGGATCTCCCGCTCGCCCCCGGGACCCCGCACCAGCGCGGTCACGCCCTCGCCGTCCTGGGTGAAGGAGATCAGCTCGGTGCCGTACTCCACCCGGGCGCCGCGGGTGCGGGCCGCGTCGAGCAGGACCCGGTCGAGCCGGTTCTGCGGGCAGACGCCGCGGATGCGGGCGGGGGTGTAGCTCAGGTCGCCCATGAGCTCGGCCCGTGATTGCGCCTGCCTGTCACGTAGTCCCGCTCCCGCCAGCGTGCCGGCGGTGAGCTTGCCGAAGGTCGCGGTCATGTTCACGGCGACGGCGTTGACCGCCTCCTCGAGACCGAGCTCGCGCAGGATCTCCATGGTCCGCGGGCCCACGCCGGTGGCGCGGGGGTGGATCTGCGGGCCCGGCTCCCGCTCCACGACCAGCGCGCCGACCCCGTGGCGGGCCAGGCAGGCCGCGGCCATCAGGCCCACGGTGCCGCCGCCGGCGATCAGGACGTCCTCCATGACGAGCTCCCCTCATTTGTGGGAACATTGTTCCCGTGAATGGGAACACTGTAACCACATCGCTAGGATGCTGACCAGAGGGGGTGGCGCATGACCCTGGTGTGGAGCCGCGAGCCGTACAGTCCCAGGCGGCAGGCCATGAGCGTGGAACGGATCGTCGCGGCGGCGGTCGCGATCGCCGACGCGGAGGGGCTGGCGGCGGTGACGATGCGCCGTGTGGCGGCCGCGCTCGAGTCCGGCACGACCTCGCTCTACCGCTACGTGGCCAACCGCGACGAGCTGCTCGACCTCATGGTCGACGCGGTGCGCGGTGGCCCGGCGGCCAAGCCGACCGGCGACTGGCGGGCCGACCTGGCGCGCCTCGCCCGCGCCCAGCGCGAGCTGCTGCTACGGCATGCCTGGCTGGGCGGCGTGCTGGCCACCAGGCCCGCACTCGGGCCCAACTCGCTGCGCCACATGGACCGCGCGCTGGCCGCCGCCGGAGGGCTGACCGGCGACATCACCGAGGCCGGCATGGCGATGGGGCTGATCTTCGACTACGTGCTCGGCGCGACCTCGCGCGAGCTGGCCGAGACCCAGGAGCGGTTGCGGACCGGGCTCGACCAGGAACAGTGGCGCTCCACCGTCGCCCCCTACATCCGCCAGGTGCTCGAAAGCGGCGACTACCCGCACTTCGCCCGGCGCGTGGTGGAGGCCGACGACCCGGACTTCACTGCTCAGTTCGAGTACGGTCTGGACTGCCTGCTCCGAGGCCTGTCCCGCGACTGACCCGCCGCCGCACCAACGCCACCGGCAGCAGGGCGCCGAGCAGCGCCAGCGCGGCGGCCACCAGCAGCATCCGCGACACACCCGAGCCGTACGGCGCGGCCAGCACGGCCACCCCGACCGCGGTGCCCAGTTGCTTGAACGTGTTGACCATCCCGGTGGCCATGCCGACCCGGTCCATGGGCGCGGTCAGGCCGACCTGGTTGGCCACCACGTTCCCGGCGCCGAGTCCCAGCCCGCCGACGAACAGTCCGATCATGATGGGCGTCCACCGGTCGGCGGCCGGGATCGCCATGACGACCAGCGCCACCGCGATCAGAGCTGGGCCCGCCGCAATGAGCACGCCCATCGGCCAGCGGTGCAGCACCTTCCCGACCGCCACGGGGCCGATCACCGCGGCCACGCTGAAGGCCAGGAACCGCACCCCGGCCTCGACCGGGCTCGCGTGCAGCGGACCCTGGACGTACAGCGTCAGGTAGGTGAAGGCGCCGAGCAGCGCGGCCAGCATGAGCAGCGTGGTGGCCGACCCGATCGCGAAGACCGGGTTCCTGAACAGCCCGAAGTCGACCATGGGGTTGCGGGCACGCAGCTCGGCCAGCACGAACACCGTCAGCAGCACCAGCCCGCCCGCCAGCAGCCAGGGCAGGTCGTGGATCAGCGCCGGGATGATCGCGAACAGCGCGGCGCTGACCAGCACGATGCCCAGCGGGTCGAGATGCCCCTGCCCGCGCGACTCCGGCACCCGCTGCCGCAGCGCGACCAGGACGAACGCGCCGATCGGCAGGTTGATCAGGAAGATCGCCCGCCATCCGAACGCCGCGGTGAGCGTGCCGCCGACGACCGGGCCGAGCGTCATCGCCAGCCCGGACACCGCGCTGAAGATCCCCAGCGCCTTGCCCCGCTCGGGACCCTCCGGATAGACCGCCCCGATCAGCGGGGTCGTGGTGCCGTACAGCGCGGACGCGCCCAGCCCCTGCACGCCTCTGGCGATGTCGAGCAGCACCGCGTTCGGAGCCAGCGCGCACGCCAGCGAGGCCAGCGTGAAGATCGACACTCCTACCGCGAGCAGCCTGCGCCTGCCGTAGCGGTCCGCCAGCACCCCGGCAGGCAGCAGCACGGCCGCCAGGGTGAGGGCGTAGGCGTCGACGACCCACTGCACCTCAGGAAGTGAGGCCTTCAGCTCACCGCGGATGTTCGGGAGGGCGACGGTCACGGCGGTCAGGTCGACGACGACGAGGACGATGGTCAGGGATGCGAGCGCAAGTACCCAGCCTCGGCGCATGATTTCAGTGGTACTCCTGCGGCGGGTCGAATGCTAGGTTTCGCAGGCATGGAGATCAGGACGATTCATGCCAACGGCATGGAGTTCGCATATCTGACCGTAGGGGATGGGCCGCTGGCCTTGTGCCTGCACGGCTTCCCCGACTCCGCACACACCTGGCGTCACCTGCTGCCCGAGCTGGCCCAGCGCGGCTACCGGGCGGTCGCGCCGTTCATGCGCGGCTACGCGCCGACCGAGGTGCCTGCCGACGGCGCCTACGAGCGCGCCGCGCTGGCCGCCGACGTGCTGGCCCTCCACGAGGAACTGGGCGGCGACGACGACGCCGTGCTGATCGGCCACGACTGGGGCGCGCTGACCGCCTACATGGCGGCCGACCGCTTCCGCCGCGCCGTGACCATGGCGGTGCCGCCGCCCGACGCCCTGGCCACCTTTTTCCTGGACTACGCCCAGCTCAAGCGGTCCTTCTACATCTTCCTGTTCCAGACCGCGCTGGCCGAGCCCGCCGCCGCCGCGCCCGGCTTCCTGGAGTCGCTGTGGGCAGACTGGTCGCCCGGCTACGACTTCGCGCAGGACGTGGAGTTCGTCCGGCGCAGCCTCGCCGAGCCCGCCAACCTGTCCGCCGCCATCGGCTACTACCGGGCCATGCTCGGCACCACGCCGCCCTCGGGCCGCTACCCGGAGCCGGCGCCCGCCTCGAGCACGCCGATCCTGTACCTGCACGGGGCCCAGGACGGCTGCCTGGACCCCGGCATGGCCAAGGACGCGCTCGGCCACCTGCCTGCCGGCTCGCGCGTGGAGGTGGTGGCGGGCGCCGGTCACTTCCTGCACCTGGAGCGGCCCCGCGAGGTCGGCTCCCTCATCCTCGACTGGCTGGCCTCCTGAGGACCGCGATCACCGGGTGACGCCCTGACAGGCTCACCTCGACGACCCGCCGCACGGCGAAGCCCCGCGGGAGCTCGCCGTGCACCAGCGCCACGGCCAGCCCGCCGGGCGTCAGCACCCGGCGCACCTCCCGCCACAGCAGCCCGGGATCGGCGGCCAGCAGCCCCGCCGGCGGCACCTGGCGGTCCCACGGCGGGTTCACCAGCACCCGGTCCACGCTCGCCCCTGGCAGCGGGATCCGCCCCGCGTCGGCTCGGATCCAGGCGGGTTCGCTTCTGCCTGCCGTACCGGCGTTGAGCGAGGCCGTCGCGACGGCCCGCGGACTGTGGTCGAGGCCGATCAGGCGGACGTGCGGGGCCAGGTGCGCCGCCTCGATGAGCGTGGTGCCCGCACCGCAGCACGGGTCGAGCACCGTGCGGGCCCCGTCCAGGCGGGCCAGCTCGGCCATCGCGGCGGCCAGCGGCGGATGCAGCGTGCCGGGAAGGGCTCCTGTCTTGTACGGCCTGCGGTGCAGAGGCCGGTCCGCCAGGCGGCGCGCGATGACCGCCCGCTCGCCCTCGATCGTGACCCGCCACGACGCCAGCCCCTCGGGCGGCCTGCCGCCGTCCCTGCGCGAGTGGTACGGCCCGCCGAGCCGGGACCCGACGGCGTCCTCGACGTCGAACCGGGTGTAGTTGCGCCGCCCCACGAACGAGGCGGACACCTCGTGCGCGAGCGCCGGTCCGCCGATGCTCGCGGCGGCGCGGGCCAGCCGGTCCAGCGCCGCCCGCTGCCTGCCGACGCCGTCGACCACGGCCGCCACCAGCAGCACGTCGTCGGCCAGGCGCAGCGCTCGCGGATCTCGCCGCGGTTCGAACCAGACCTCGCGATGGCGCAGTTCAAGCACCGCGCCGATGTTCAACCGGATGATCTCCGCGGCCACCAGGGGCTCGATGCCATGCACGGCCCTGGCCACGGCAAACGTGTGCACGTGTCCTTCTCCCACGACGCGACCCGGGGCGGCCTGTGGCCGTCCCGCATCACCGGCGGTGGTTCACGCCGCGACCCGCCGGCGGACCGTCAGCGTCGGAAGAAGAAACTCATGCGACCACGGTAGCGGGGGCGATCAACCGGTTTTCCGCGAAGGTACGTACGGTGTACGTCGCAATCTATTGACGTAAGTGGTTACTTTTCCCAATGATGGGCTCATGAGCGTCGTGGACTTCGATCTTTCGGACCAGGAGTTCTGGGCCAAGCCCATGGACGAGAGGGAGGAGGCGTTCCGGAGGTTGCGGGCGCTGGACAGTCCCGCGTTCTTCGAGGAGATGGAGGTCACCTTCGCGCCGAAGGGGCCCGGCTACTACGCGCTGACCCGGCATGCCGACATCGTCGAGGCCAGCCGTAACCCCGAGGTGTTCTGCTCGGGCGACGGCGGCGCGACGAACATCCCCGACATGCCCGCCGAGTTCACCGAGTACTTCGGCTCGATGATCAACATGGACGACCCGCGGCACGCGCGGCTGCGCAGGATCGTCTCGCGGGCGTTCACGCCCAAGATGATCAAGCAGTTCGAGGCCGACGTGGAGACCGCCGCCACCCGCATCGTCGACGACCTGCTGGTCAAGGGGTCCGGCTGCGACTTCGTCACCGAGGTGGCCGCCCGCCTGCCGCTGAAGATCATCTGCGACATGATGGGGATCCCCGAGAAGGACTACCAGTTCGTCTTCGAGCGCTCGAACGTCATCCTGGGCGGCTTCGACCCCGAGTACGCCACCGGCGACATGGACCAGGTGGCCGAGCAGCTGCTCAACGCCGGCCTGGAGCTGCAGCAGCTGGTGCAGGACCTGGCGGCCTACCGCGCCGACCATCCCACGGGTGACCTGACGTCCTCCCTGGTCAACGCCAACCTCGACGGTGAGCGGCTGACGCTGCAGGAGCTGGGCTCGTTCTTCATCCTGCTCGTGGTGGCAGGCAACGAGACCACCCGCAACGCCATCTCCTACGGCCTGCGGCTGCTGACCAACAACCCCGGCCAGCGCGCGCTCTGGCTGGAGGACATCGACGGCCACGCGGCCGGCGCGGTCGAGGAGATCGTGCGCCTGGCCTCGCCGGTCAACTACATGCGCCGCAAGCTCACCCGCGACTTCGAGATGAACGGGACGCTCTACCGCAAGGGCATGAAGGCCGTGCTGTTCTACTGGTCGGCCAACCGCGACGAATCCGTCTTCGCCGACCCGCTGGCCTTCGACATCCGGCGCGACCCCAACCCGCACGTCGGGTTCGGCGGCCCCGGCCCGCACTTCTGCCTGGGCGCCCACCTGGCACGCCGGGAGATCACCGTGATGTTCCGCGAGCTGCTGCGCCGGGTACCGCGGATCGAGGGCGGCAAGCCGGATCGCCTCTACTCCAGCTTCATCAACGGCACCAAACACATGACCTGCACCTTCTAACCAAAGCACCAACCCACCGAACGCGACACCCGCCTCCGGCCTGCGGGCCGACCCGTGGGGACCGATGCCGGGCGGGGTGCGCCGCGGCCGGGCGCCGGTTCACGGCCCCCTGCCGGGACCCGTGGGCTTGGCGCCGGGTCGGCGGGTTGTGGGACGGCGGAGCTCGGCGCCCTCGTACGGCGGGCAAGGTAGGCCCCGGCGCGAGGGCTACGTCTCGCTGTACGGCGAGCGGTGGGGGACCGTGGTGCCCGCTTGACGATGCGCCGTGGCGGCGGGCAAGCGTCCCCGACTCGCCGGAAGCGCCGGTCGCGGGCCCTCAGCCGGAGTATGGCGGGCGGCCGGTGGGGAGGGCCCGCCGTACAAGGTCACCGTGAAGTTCGGGCCCTCGGCCGAGGTACGGCGGGCGGCCGGTGGTGGCGGCCCGCCGTGCAGGATGAGAAAGCTACGGCGTGGTCTTGAGGCGCTTGAGGATGGTGTTGATGTCCGGGAGGAGCTGCTTGCTGTCGGACGGGACGGACATGTAGACGATCGACGGCAGGTCCGAGCCCGTGTCCACGGCGGCGGCCAGGATGACGGTCTTGGTGTCGCCCGAGGTGAGCTCGTAGGCGATCGCGCGGCCCTTGATGCCCTTGAGCTGCTGCTGCCCGAGCTTCTTGACCGTGTTCGGCTGCGGGAAGAAGCGCTTGCGGGCGTTCAGCACGACCTGCTTGATGACCGGCTCCAGCTGGTCGGCCGAGGTGAAGGACGAGGCGAACTTCTGCGGCAGCGGACCCGTCAGGATCTGGGCGGCGCTGTTGGGACCCGTGGGGGAGAACTGGCGGGTGTCGAAGCCGTACGTGGCCTTGACCGTGGCGCGCTGGTCGAGCTGCCAGGTGCCGCCCAGGCGGGGCACGGTGAGCTTGGCCAGCGAGTCCGTGACCGTGCCCGTGACCGGGGCCGCCTTGCCGGGATAAGTCGGGATCTTGGGGATCGTGGACACCGGCTTGGTGGGGGAGCTCTTGCCCGTCGGGGTCGCCTTGGCGGCCGGGGTGTTCGACGGGGTGGGGTCGTCGCTGGACAGGGGGCCCGCCAGGAACGCCCACGCGAGCGCGCCGATGAGGGCGATCGCGACCGACCCGGCCAGGGCGTAGATCCAGATGGGCTTGCCCGGCGGGTCGTCGTCGAGCGACTCCTGATCGCCCATCGCCTGGTAGTTGTCGCCGAAGACGGTGTTCCAGAGCTCCTGCTGGCGCTCGGGAGGAGGCGTGCGGGAGCCGCTGATCTGCCCGGCCGTCACGAAAGGACGGTCGGGGTCGGACGGGTCGCGGCTGAGGTTCGACCCCGGGCGTCCCTGGGGGTCCATCCCGTGCTCGGGCGGCATCGGGGCCTGCCCGGGGTGCTGGGGCATCTGCGCGGGCGGCTGGCCGTAGGCCTGCGGGTCGCCGTAGGCCTGCGGGTCCTGACCGGGCCGCTGCCCGTACACGTGCTGGTCCTGCGGGTAGGCGTGCTGGTCCTGCTGCCCGTACCCATGCTGGTCCTGGGGGTACGCGCGCTGGTCCTGCTGCCCGTACCCATGCTGGTCCTGCGGGTATGCGTGCTGGTCCTGGGGGTACGCGTGCTGGTCCTGCCCGTACCCGTGCTGGTCCTGGGGGGATGGCTGGCCGTGCAGCTGCTGGTCCTGCGCGGTGGGCGCGCCGTAGACATGCGTGTCCTGAACGGGCGGCGCACCGTACACGTGCGTGTCCTGGACAGGTGGCGCGCCGTACACGTGCGTGTCCTGGGTCGGCGGCTTGCCGTACGCGAGCTGGTCGGAGGGCAGGGACGTCGGCGGGGAGGCCGGACGCTCGAGCGAATCCGGCTGCTGCGGCCAGGGCGCGGGGGTGGACAGGTTCGACCATGAGTTGTCGCGGGCCGGCGGCTTCTCCCACGCGGGCACCGGGTCCTTGACGACCGGCTCCGGCCAGGAGGGCAGCGGAGCCTCCGGCCACGAGGTGGGTACCTCGGGCTGGGATTGCTCGGGCCAGGACGGTGGCAGGTGTCCGGAATTCTCCGTTGCCATTACTGCCGTACCTCCCGAGGTTATGTCCTGATTTGACGCATCGGGCATGATCTCACGGGTCCCAGGGGGTTCCGCAGGGAAACGCGCGAAGCCGTGCGGATCGGTCGGCGGGTCCTGCATCGGCAGGTGGGCCGTCGATCGGTCTGGTTCGGCAGGATGCGCCACGGTGACGAGAGTAATCTAATGGGACATATGATGTCATAACGGGTAGATCAGGATCAGGTCTCGCAAGACCTGAAGCGTCTATTGTGCCCGGCAGGCTCGATCGAGTATCGGCATTCGGTGGAAGACGTGCGCTAGGCTTGACCTATGCGTTCCGCGACCCTGCTTCTTAGCGGGCCGCGACGGCCCTAGGTCTTCCCGCCGTCGCGGCTGCCCCTCGTTGTGTGCGCGAGGGGTTTTCTTATGGGGTCAACCAAATCAGAAGGACACCGCCGTGAGTGAGTACGATCCGCAGGCGCTGCAGGCCAAGTGGCAGCAGCGGTGGGAGGAGATGGACCCGTTCCTGGCGAGCGAGGACGCCGCCGACACCCGGGAGCGGCGCTACATGCTCGACATGTTCCCCTACCCCTCCGGCGACCTGCACATGGGTCACGCGGAGGCCTTCGGACTCGGAGACGTCGTCGCACGCTACTGGATGCAGCGCGGCTACAACGTCATGCACCCCATCGGGTGGGACTCCTTCGGCCTGCCCGCCGAGAACGCGGCGATCAAGCGCAACGCGCACCCGGCCGAGTGGACGTACGCCAACATCGACACGCAGGCGTCCTCCTTCAAGCGTTACGGCATCGCCTTCGACTGGTCGCGCCGCCTGCACACCAGCGACCCCGACTACTACCGCTGGAACCAGTGGCTGTTCACCCGCTTCTTCGACCGCGGGCTGGCCTACCGCAAGGGCGGCCTGGTCAACTGGTGCCCCAACGACCAGACCGTGCTGGCCAACGAGCAGGTCGTCAACGGCAAGTGCGAGCGCTGCGGCGCCGACGTCGTCCGCCGCGAGCTGACCCAGTGGTACTTCAAGATCACTGAGTACGCGCAGCGCCTGCTGGACGACATGGACCAGCTGGAGGAGGGCTGGTCGGAGCGGCTGCTGACGATGCAGCGCAACTGGATCGGCCGCTCCGAGGGCGCCGACGTCCAGTTCGTCATCGAGGGCCGCGACGAGCCCGTCACCGTCTTCACCACCCGGCCCGACACGCTGTACGGCGCGACGTTCTTCGTCGTGGCGGTCGACGCGGCGCTGGCCGAGGAGATCGTGACCGACGAGCACCGCGCCGAGTTCGAGGCCTACCGGGCTGAGGTCGCCAAGCTGAGCGACATCGAGCGGCTGTCGACCGACAAGGAGAAGACCGGCGTCTTCCTGGGCCGCTACGCGATCAACCCGGTCGACGGCGAGCGCATCCCCGTCTGGGCGGCCGACTACGTGCTGTCCGACTACGGCCACGGCGCCATCATGGCGGTGCCCGCCCACGACCAGCGCGACCTGGACTTCGCGCGGAAGTTCGGCCTGCCGGTCAAGGTCGTCGTGCACACCGGCCTGGCCGACCCGGGCGAGACCGGCGAGGCGACCCCCGGCGAGGGCAAGCTGGTCAACTCCGGCCCGCTGGACGGGCTGACCAAGGCCGACGCCATCCGCAAGATCATCGAGGTCCTGGAGAAGGACGGCCGCGGCCAGGGCACGGTCAACTTCCGGCTGCGCGACTGGCTGCTGTCGCGGCAGCGGTTCTGGGGCACGCCGATCCCGATCATCCACTGCCCCGACTGCGGCGAGGTCCCCGTCCCCGACGAGCAGCTGCCGGTCACACTGCCCGACATGCGGGGCGAGGCCCTGGCACCCAAGGGCATCTCGCCGCTGGCCTCGGCCACCGACTGGGTCAACGTCGAGTGCCCCAAGTGCGGCGGCCCGGCCAAGCGCGACACCGACACGATGGACACCTTCGTCGACTCGTCCTGGTACTTCCTGCGCTACACCTCGCCCGGCTACAACGAGGGGCCGTTCGACCCCGAGCAGGTGCGCAAGTGGATGCCGGTCGACCAGTACGTGGGCGGCATCGAGCACGCCGTGCTGCACCTGCTGTACTCCCGCTTCTTCACCAAGGTCCTGTACGACATGGGCCTGGTGGAGTTCACCGAGCCGTTCAAGCGCATGATGAACCAGGGCCAGGTGATCAACGGCGGCAAGGCCATGTCGAAGTCGCTGGGCAACGGCGTCGACCTGGGTCAGCAGATCGACGACTTCGGCGTCGACGCGGTCCGCCTGACCATGGTCTTCGCCGGCCCGCCCGAGGACGACATCGACTGGGCGGACGTCTCGCCCGCGGCCTCGCAGAAGTTCCTGGCCCGCGCCTTCCGCGTGATGGACGAGGTCGCCGCCGAGCCGGGCGTCTCCTTCGCGGACGGCGACCTGGACCTGCGCCGGTTCACCCACCGCACGATCGACGAGGTCACCGGCCAGGTCGAGTCCTACAAGTTCAACGTGGCCGTGGCCCGCATGATGGAGCTGACCTCGGCCGCCCGCAAGGCCATCGACTCGGGCCCCGGCGCGGCCGACCCGGCCGTCCGCGAGGCCGCGGAGGCGCTGGCCGTCATGCTGTCGCTGGTCGCGCCGTACACGGCCGAGGAGGCCTGGGAGCGCCTGGGCCACCAGGGCTCGGTCGCCTTCGCCGGCTGGCCCACCGCGGACCCGGCGCTGCTGGTGCAGGAGTCGATCACGTGCGTGGTGCAGGTGGCGGGCAAGGTCCGCGACCGGCTGGAGGTCTCGCCGGACATCTCCGAGGCTGACCTGCGCGCGCTGGCGCTGGCCTCGGACAAGATCCAGCCCTACCTGTCGGGCGAGCCCCGCAAGGTCATCGTCCGCGCCCCCAAGCTAGTCAACATCGTCCCCTAGGCTTTTCGGCTTCCTGACCACAGCGCCCGGCTTCGGCTGGGCGCTGTGGCATTTTCCTGGGCTGTTGTACGGCAAGCCGCCCCACCGCCCCCCGCCGTAGCGGGCCCCCGCCCGTCCAAGGTCGCCACTCCAGCGGCGCCCCTCCCCGCCGCCACGACCACACGGAAACCGCCGCGCCGGGCAACCCCCGGCGCCACGGTCGCATGTGGATCGGGCCCCTGCAGCCGTGCCTGTCCACGGTGGCCGTTGTGGCGGGTAGGTCAGCGCCGGGGGCGGCGGAAGGTCAGGATCGAACCGGCGCCGAGCAGGACGCCCCCGGCGATGAACCCGGCGCCGACCCATGGCAGAGAGGGCTGGGTGGCAGCGGTCTCGACGCGCCCGCCGACCGAGGGGGATCCGTCGGCGTTCAGCGCCACCAGAACCCGGTCGCCCTGCTGCGCCTTCGCGTCGAACTGCAGGGTCAGCGGCCCTGACCCCTCGCTCCTGGCCGTCCAGAACCCGGCCTGCCCCGGCGGCGTCGCGGGCGCGTGGCCGGGATGCCGCGTGAAGGTGACCCCCTTGCCGGTGTTCTCGTGCCCGGTCGTGTAGGCCACCCCTTCCAGATACCTGTTCAGATCCTCGGGCTTGGCCAACCCCACGAACGCGACCCCGCCGGACGGGATCACCCGGATGCGCACCTTGTCCAGCGCCCCCAGGAACACGCTCCCCGTGCTCCAGTCGTACGGATCGGTGGTGATCGCATACCCGTCCGTCTGGTAACCCGCTTTGCCCAGATCGGCGAACCCGCCGTCACCGGGCATCGACAGGATGAACGCGCCTATGCCCACGAGGCTCACCGCCCCCAACGCCAGCACGCTCCCACCCAGCTTCGCCGCCAAACGCTTCACGGCCTCTCAGCTCCTTCGCCTTATCAGTCACCGGAGCTTCGATACTAATCACAAAACTCTAAACTTGAGACATCATGTCTCAAGCAGAAAAGCCGAGACGGACCACCAGGGAGGAGCGGTCAGAGCGGCTTGGACATGACGAGCTCGTGCGACGAGCCGTCGGGGGTGGGGCTGCCGAGGATGTCCGTCTGCTTGAAGCCGAGGCGGCGATACAGCGCGATCGCGCGGGAGTTGCCTGGCATGACGGCCAGCTCGAGGGTGTGGGAGCCGCGTTCGAGCGCCCACGCGGCGACCGCCTCGACGAGGCTGTCGGCCACGCCCCTGCCGCGGGCGGCCGGGCTCACCCACATCGAGACCAGCTCAGCCGTGCCCTCGCCGGACCCGGGGACCCCGCTGGCCATCCCCATGGGTGTGCCGTCGAGCAGGGCGACGAGGTTGTGGGAGCCGCGCATGGACAGGCGGGCCCGCCAGCGCCCCTCCTGGTCGCCGTCACCCGACCAGTCCGCCAGCGTGGACCCGAACGCGTAGGGCGCCTCCGCCAGAGCCGCCAGCCGCAGCTCCCGCCACACGCCCCAGTCGTCCTCACTCAGCACCCGCAGCTCGATCACACCAGGTACGTTACACAGTCACGATCGACCGGCGAACCAGCCGATCCACCGGCGCTGCCAGGGGGTCTCCACCGCGCGGTGATGGTGCTGAGCGCGCACCCAGGCCAGCGCCTCCTCGGGCGTGAGCCCGTCGAGGGTGGCCAGGCACGCCAGCACCGTGCCCGTCCGCCCGACGCCCCCGTTGCAGGCGACCTCGACCGCCTCGCCCGATCCTGCCCGCCGGTGCAGCTCCACGATGGCACGGGCAGCCTGGTCACGGTCGCGGGGGAGTAGGAAGTCCGGCCAGGCGACCCACTCGTGCGGCCAGCTCAGTCCGGCCTCGTGACGCCGTTGGAGCCGGGCGGAACCCAGGTAGAGGGCGTAGTCGGGCACCGCGCCCGCGGGCATGGGATGCCGCAGCCGCCGCCCGCGCACCCACGCTCCACCGGGCAACTCGATCGCTCCGGGCAAAGGTGACGCCATCCACGGGCTCCTTCCAGTAGACATGGATCAACGACGAGATCCTCCAGGCGTGGAGGGCTCGGATCGACCGGCTTTCGCCGAGAGCGCACCCTGCGGAAAAGTCACGGCGACCACCACGCCGCTCCCGCATTAGGGTTCAGCTGTGACAAATGGCGCTTACCTGAGACATCCGCATCTGCACGACGACCTGGTGACCTTCGTCGCCGACGACGACGTGTGGCTGGCACCGGTGACGGGCGGCCGGGCCTGGCGCTTCACCGCCGACCGTACCCCGGTCTCGCACCCGAGGTTCTCCCCCGACGGCAGCCGCATCTCCTGGACCAGCACCCGCGAGGGCAACCCCGAGGTGTTCGCCGCCGAGATCGACGGTCCCGAAGGCGAGCGGCTGACCCACTGGGGCAACGCCACCACCGGTTCCCGCGGATGGAGCGCCGACGGAGACGTCCTGGCCGTCACGGCCGCGGGCGAGGGCGGCCGGGCACGGACCTGGGCCTACGCGGTGCCCCTCGACGGGGGTCCCGCCGCGCGCCTGCCGTACGGGTGGGTGAGCGACGTCGCCGTCCAGGGCGGCAGGACGGCCACCGTCTCGGCGATGTGGCGCGAGCCGTCGCAGTGGAAGCGCTACCGCGGCGGCACCGCGGGCAAGATCTGGGTGGACGCCGAAGGCGACGGCGAGTTCACCCGGCTGTTCGACGACAGCATCGCGCAGTACTGGTCGGTCATGTGGGTCGGCGACAGGGTCGCCTTCCTGGCCGACCCGGACGGCACGGGCAACCTGCACTCGGCCCTGCCCGACGGCTCGGACCTGCGCAGGCACACCGGGCACGAGGAGTTCTACGCCCGCCACGCCGCCACCGACGGCACGCGGATCGTCTACAGCCACGCCGGTGACCTGTGGCTGATGGAGAGCCTGGACGCCGAGCCGTACAAGCTGGACATCAAGCTCGGCGGGCCCCGGCCGGCGCGGGCCAAGCGGCCCGCGCCGAACCGCGTCGGCGGGTTCTCGCCCGACGCGACCGGACGGGCCAGTGCGGTGGAGATCCGCGGCACCGCGCACTGGGTGACGCACCGCGACGGCCCCGCGGGAGCGCTGCGGGTGGAGCCGGGCGTGCGGGTACGGCTGCCGCGCACGCTCGACGCCGACGGCCGCGCGCTGTGGGTGTCGGACGCGACCGGCGAGGACGCCCTGGAGCTCGGCACACCGGGCGGCGAGATCAGGACGCTGGCCGCGGGCGAGCTGGGCCGGGTGCTCGAACTGGTCGCCGCGCACGACGGCAAGCACGCCGCGGTCGCCACGCACGACGGCCGCCTGCTCGTCGTCGACCTCGAAACGGGCGACCTGCGCCGGCTGGACCACACCACCCAGGGCGACATCCGTGGCCTGGCGTTCTCGCCGGACTCGGCCTGGCTGGCCTGGGTGCACCCGCATCACGAGCCGCTGTCGCAGATCAAGATGGGCCGCGTGGACGGCACCTCGACGCTGGAGGTGACGCCGCTCAGGTTCGCCGACTACGACCCGGTCTTCACCAAGGACGGCAAGCACCTGGCGTTCCTGTCGATCAGGACGTTCGACCCGGTCTACGACGCGCACGTGTTCGACCTGTCCTTCCCGGCGGGCTGCCGGCCGTACATCGTGCCGCTGCAGGCCACCACGCACTCGCCGTTCGACCCGAGCCTGCAGGGGCGCGGGTTCAACGGCGAGGACGACAAGAAGCCCGACGACAAGAAGGACGACGACACGCCGCGCACCGAGGTGGACCCGGAGGGGCTCGCCTCGCGCGTGGTGCCGGTGCCGGTGCCCGCGGGCCGCTACGACAACCTGCGCACCGCCAAGGACGCGCTGCTGTGGCTGCGCCACCCGCTGACCGGCCAGCTCGGCGACGGCACGGAGCACAACCACGAGATCGTGCTCGAACGCTACGACCTGAAGAAGCGTGCCAAGAGCGAGCTGGGCAAGGAGTTCCGCTCGTTCGAGGTCAGCGCCGACGGCTCGCGGCTGGTCGGCAACGGCAAGAACGGCCTGCAGACCCGCTCGGCCGCCGAAGGCGACGAGGTCGTCACCATCGACCTGGACCGGATCACCGTCCAGCTCGACCCGGTGGCCGAGTGGCGTCAGGGCTACCGCGAGGCGGGCCGGCTCATGCGCGACCACTTCTGGCGCGAGGACATGAACGGCGTCGACTGGCAGGCCGCGCTCGACCGCTACGCGCCGCTGGTCGAGCGCATCGGGGCCTACTCCGAGCTGATCGACCTGCTCTGGGAGGTGCAGGGCGAGCTGGGCACCTCGCACGCCTACGCCCGTGCCAACGGTGCGGGCGTCGACCCCAAGCGCCGCCAGGGCCTGCTCGGCGCCGACCTGGAGCGCGACGCCGACGGCGCGTGGCGGGTCGCCCGCATCCTGCCGGGCGAGTCGTCCGACCACGACGCGCGCTCGCCGCTGCTCGCGCCGGGCGTCGCCGTCCGCGTGGGCGACGCGATCGTCGCGGTCGGCGGCCGCCCCGTCGACGCCGTCCGCGGCCCCCTGCCCCTGCTGGCCGGTACGGCGGGCCAGCCCGTCGAGCTGACCGTACGGCCGGCCGGGGGAGGCGAGGCACGCCGCGTGGTGGTGACCCCGATCGCCGACGAGACGCAACTGCGCTACCACGACTGGGTGGAGGGCCGCCGCGCCTACGTCCGCGAGGCGTCCGGCGGGCGGCTCGGCTACCTGCACGTGCCCAACATGGTGGCCTCCGGCTGGGCCCAGTTCCACCGCGACCTGCGCACCGAGATGGCCCGCGAGGGCCTGATCGTGGACGTGCGGGAGAACGGCGGCGGCCACACCTCCGAGCTGGTGCTGGAGAAGCTGTCGCGCAAGGTCACCGGCTGGGCCCGGGCCCGCGGCTACGAGCCGATGCGCTACCCGGAGGACTCGCCGCGCGGCCCGATCGTGGCGGTCGCCGACGAGTTCGCCGGATCCGACGGCGACATCGTCAGCGCCGGGATCAAGAACAGGGGCATCGGCCCGCTGGTCGGCACCCGCACCTGGGGCGGCGTCATCGGTATCGACTCCCGGTACGCGCTGGTCGACGGCACTGTGGTGACCCAGCCCCGTTACTCCTTCTGGCTGGACGGGCCCGGCTGGGGCGTGGAGAACTACGGCGTCGACCCGGACGTCGAGGTCGTCATGACCCCGCAGGACCGGGCCGCGGGGCGTGACCCGCAGCTGGCCAAGGCCGTCGAGCTGGCGTTGGCGGCGCTGGAGGAGCACCCCGCCGTCACGCCTCCGGAGCTGCCGCCGCTGAGCTGACCCGTCGCTCTCGCGAGTGGCCGGCGACCGCGCCTGCACGGGAATGCAGGCGCGGTCGCGCTCTCGTCCATTCCGGCTGCCCGCAACGCGACCCTCGTCTGATCACAAAATGGACACAGCGCTGATATGTCATGACTCGCTGTGTGACGGTTGGTCAATGGGTCGGACATCACTCGCCTTCAGCCAGCAAGGCCTGAACGCCGCCGGATTCAACGCGGACCGCATCGCCCATGATCTCGGGGAGATCCGCGCGAACGCCAACTGGCGTGGCGAGCTGATCTGGGGAGCGCTGGGCCTGCTCGGGGAGCCCGCCAGAACGCGGCACAACCGCCAGCGCGCCGACTTCCTGGAGGAGGTCCGGCGTGGCGTGACCTCGGCGGAGGGCATCGCCCGCAACCTCGCGGCCAACGCCAGGGGCTACCAGAAGGTCACCGACGCCAACCTGGCCCTGCTCGCGGACGGCTCGCGGACGGCTGCCGATGAGTACGACCGCAGGGAGCCCGGCGCTGGGTTGATCCCCCCGGACAAGGATTTGTCCGACGACGTGTTGCGCGGCTTCGATAAGGACTCCTTTGAGAGCGTGCACTTTCAGGACACGAAGGGCTGGCAAGCCGCCGTGCTGGGCGCCGTCACCGCAGGAACGCTTTTCAGCCTGCCGAGCCTGGACGCCCGCGCGCAGGGGCTGGGCAGCGCCAGCTCGTGGGGGATCAAAATGCCGGAGGCGGAGGCCGCTCGCATCGCGAAGATCAGCGCCAGGGCGGACAACTACGTCAAACTGGGCGCCAGGACGTGCGTGAGCGGGGCCCTCACCCTCATGCTCTGGTTCTCGATGATCACCGTGGACGACGAATCCATCGACGAGGCGCTCCTTGCCTGGCGCGACGAGGCCGTGCAACTGTTCGACATCTTCGGCACCAACGCCGTCGACACCGGCGAACTGCTCGCCAGGGTGTGGAGCGGTGATGCCATGAACGCCGCCGACAAGAAGATCAGGGACTTCATCACCGCGGGCGTGCAGCTCGCCGACGATGCGCTGGGTCGCTTCTACGGCCTGCAGGAGGCGGTCAAGCAACTGAACAGGGTCTACGACGCGATGTTCTATCTGGTGGTCGCCGAGGTCATGATCATGGCCGCCCTGGCGGTGTTCAAGGTGAACCCCGCGGCGGTCTATACCTTGGAGCTGGTCGGCAGGAGGCTGTTCATGGCCATGCTCACCGTGCGGGGGCTCGCGGCCGCCGTCCTCGCGGGCCTGATGTACCACAATGTGGGTCGAGACCACGGGATGCCGCTCGCTGACGGGATTCCCGCCGACGTGCGGTTCCCGACGTTCAGCGCGTGAGCCGGTCGAGGATCTCGGCCAGGACGGGCTCGGTGGTGGCGAAGTTCAGCCGGACGTGGCCCTCCCCGCCGGGTCCGAATGCCGATCCGTCGCTGAGCAGGACCTTCGCCTCGCGTTCCAGGGTCTCCGCGTTCCGCTCCGAGGGCAGCCAGGCCAGGTAGGTGGCCTGCGGGATCCGGTAGCCGGGCAGCCGGGTCGCGATCGTCCTGCGGTTGCGGTCGAGGAGGTCCAGCGTGCTCGCCAGCCACTTGTCGCCGTGCCGCCACGCGGCGATCGTGGCCTCGACGCCGAACAGGTTGGCCGAGCCGTACAGGAAGGGCGGTTGCTGCTCCAGGGCGCTGCGCAGCTCGGGCATGCCGAGGTGGGCGACCGAGCAGCGGATGCCGCCCAGGTTGAACGCCTTCGTGGCCGAGGTCAGCGTGACCGTGCGCTCGGGCAGCAGGGTGGCGAAGGGGATGTGGCGGTTGGGGGCGTAGGTCAGGTCGGCGTGGATCTCGTCGGCGATGACCAGCAGGTCGTGGCGCTCTGCCTGCTCGGCGAGCACTTCCAGCTCCTGCCGGGTGAAGACCCTGCCGGTGGGGTTGTGCGGGTTGACCAGGAGCAGCACGCGGCAGCTCGCCAGGTCGGGGGAGCCGGAGCGCCAGGTCTCGCCGTCGGGCTCGAACTGGATCGGGTGCAGACGGCGCTTCATCGTCTCGATGGTGCCGAGGAAGGGATGGTAGGCGGGGGTGTGCAGGGCCACGCCGTCGCCCGGCCGGGTCCAGAGGTGGAGGAGCACCTGGAGGGCCTGGTTGATGTCGGAGTAGGTGCGGACGTGTCCGGGGTCGGGCTGCCAGCCGTACCTGGTGGTCATGCGGTCGGCGAAGGCCTCGGCGAGCGGGGAGACAGTCGCGTCGTCGAGCCAGTTGGGGTAGCCGAGGTCGCCCTCGGCGCGGTGCCTGAGCACCTCGACGACCTCGGGGGCGGTGGGGAGGTCCATGTCCGCCACCCAGGCGGGGATCACTCCGTGGGCTGCTCTTGACCACTTCAGGCCGTCACGCTGGTACTCCGTCACGCACACATTCTAGAAATTTACCGACATATCGCCCATAGCCGGGCATGGCTGACCCGCCTGGAGCGCGCCTGATACGAGCGCGCGCACACTGCCAGCGCGCCGCCGATCCCGCAGAAGGCCAGAACGGCGGCGACGACGAGCCAGCTCGTGGGCCCCTGGCGGCCATCTCCGCCACCCGCCAGTGTGAGCACCGCGGTGAGCACGCCGTACGGAAGCAGCGCGGTCCCCGGCCATGCCACGCACAGCAGGATCCGGCGCGGCAGCCGCAGGCCCCACGGGCGGGACAGCGCCAGCAGCAGTACGGCTCCCGCCACGGCCAGAGCCGCGGTGAAGTCGACACCGTGATGCTCCAGCCAGATCACGGCCGCGGGCGCGCCGTTGCGCCGGAACTCCTCAGCCAGGTCGAACCCCGGCGGCAGGCCTGCCCGCCCGCCGCAGGCCCAGTACGTCTTGATCGCCGCATACGGCGCGAGCGCCGCGATTCCCGCCCATGCGGTCCGGCGAACCGCGGGAGTCGGCTCCGAGAAGGTCATGGTCCGACACTTCCGGAACGGCAGGCAGGACGACTCCCCTCATCGAACCAGCCCGTTCCCCCACACGGGGGAGGGGGTGCCGGTGAGCACCGGCACCCCCTCCGTCGCTGAAGGTCAGCTGCAGCCGCTGGTGGAGCCGCAGCCCTCACAGACGTAGCAGCTGCCCGCGGGGCGCATCTTCGTGCCGCAGGTCATGCAGAGCGGGGCGTCGGCCGTGAAGCGCTGGTGGCTCTCCAGCGTGAGCTCCTTGACCGGCTCGGGCTTGGGCTGCTGCGCGACCGTCCCCTGGGGCTCGATGGGCGCCGACTGGGCCAGCATCTCCTTGTCCACGACCTCCTGCAGCGCCGCCGGGTCCTCGCCGCGCTGCTGCGCCGCGCGCTCGGCCGCCGAGAAGATGCCCAGGGCCGCCCGCTCGTCGAAGGGCAGGTGGTCGAGCGCCAGGCGGCGGAAGATGTAGTCCATCACCGACGTGGCCATCCGGATGTCCGGGTCGTCCGTCATACCGGCGGGCTCGAAGCGCATGTTGACGAACTTGCTCATGTACGTCTCGAGAGGCACGCCGTACTGGAGCCCTATCGAGATCGCCACCGAGAAGGCGTCCATGACGCCCGCCAGCGTGGAGCCCTGCTTGGACATCTTGAGGAAGACCTCGCCGAGCCCGTCGTCGGGGTAGGACGAGGCGGTCATGTAGCCCTTGGCGCCGCCGACCGTGAAGCGGGTGGTCATGCTGGGACGCTGGTTGGGCATCCGGCGCCTGGTGGGCCGGTTGACCTCGATGACCTTGACCTCGGGCTCGGCGGCGGCGGTGGACTGCTCCTCGGCCTTCGGCTTGGCGTTGGACAGCGGCTGGCCGACCTTGCAGTTGTCGCGGTAGACCGCGAGCGCCTTCAGGCCGAGCTTCCAGCCCTCCAGGTAGACCTGCTCGATGTCGTCGATCGTGGCCGACTCGGGCAGGTTGACCGTCTTGGAGATGGCGCCCGACAGGAACGGCTGCGCGGCCGCCATCATCCGGACGTGACCCATCGGCGCGATCGCCCGCTCGCCCATCGCGCAGTCGAACACCTCGTAGTGCTCGTGCTTGAGGCCGGGGGCGTCCACGACGTGGCCGTGCTCGGCGATGTACTCGACGATGGCCTCGATCTGCTCCTGCTGGTAGCCCAGCTGCTTGAGCGCCCGCGGGATCGTCTGGTTGACGATCTGCATCGAGCCGCCGCCGACTAGCTTCTTGAACTTGACCAGCGCCAGGTCGGGCTCGATGCCGGTGGTGTCGCAGTCCATCATCAGGCCAATGGTGCCGGTCGGGGCCAGCAGGCTCGCCTGGGCGTTGCGGTAGCCGCTCTTCTCGCCCAGCTTGAGGCACTCCGACCACTGGCGCGATGCCTCGGCGTGGATCTTGCCGTCCATCGAGCCGATCGTGCGCAGGTTGTCGTTGGATGCGGCGTGCTTGCGCATGACCCGCTTGTGCGCGTCGGCGTTGCGGGCATAGCCGTCGTACGGGCCGACCACACCAGCGAGCTCGGCGCTGCGGCGGTAGGACACGCCCGTCATCAGCGAGGTGATGGCGCCGGCGACCGCGCGGCCGCCGTCGGAGTCGTAGGCGTGGCCGGTGGCCATCAGCAGCGCGCCCAGGTTGGCGTAACCGATGCCGAGCTGGCGGTAGGCGCGGGTCGTCTCGCCGATCTTCTCCGTCGGGAAGTCCGCGAACGTGATCGACACGTCCATCGCCGTGATGATCAGCTCGGTGAGCTTCACGAAGTTGGCCACGTCGAAGGAGTTGTCGTCCTTCAGGAACTTCAGCAGGTTGATCGAGGCGAGGTTGCAGGAGGAGTTGTCCAGGTGGACGTACTCCGAGCACGGGTTGGACGCGGTGATCCGCCCCGTCTCCGGGGTGGTGTGCCAGTCGTTGATCGTGTCGTCGTACTGCACGCCCGGGTCGGCGCACTCCCACGCCGCCTTGGCCATCTTGCGGAACAGCTCCTTGGCGGCGACGGTCTCGATCACCTCGCCGGTCAGGCGGGCGCGCAGGCCGAACTCGGCGCCCTTCTCCACCGCGGTCATGAACTCGTCGGAGACGCGGACGGAGTTGTTGGCGTTCTGGTACTGGACCGAGACGATGTCCTTGCCGCCCAGGTCCATGTCGTACCCGGCGTCGCGCAGCGCGCGGATCTTGTCCTCCTCGCGCGCCTTGGTCTCGATGAACTCCTCGATGTCGGGGTGGTCCACGTCGAGCACGACCATCTTGGCGGCCCGCCGCGTTGCGCCGCCCGACTTGATCGTGCCCGCGCTGGCGTCGGCGCCGCGCATGAACGACACCGGGCCGCTGGCCGTACCGCCGCTGGACAGCAGCTCCTTGGAGGAGCGGATGCGCGACAGGTTGACGCCCGAGCCCGAGCCGCCCTTGAAGATCACACCCTCTTCCTTGTACCAGTCGAGGATCGACTCCATCGTGTCGTCCACGGCCAGGATGAAACAGGCGCTGACCTGCTGCGGCGACTTGGTGCCTACGTTGAACCAGACCGGCGAGTTGAAGGCGAAGACCTGGTGCGTCAGGGCGTACTTCAGCTCGTGGTCGAAGATCTCGGCATCCTCGTCGGTGGCGAAGTAGCCGTTCTCCACCGCGGTCCTGGTGTACATGCCGACGACGCGGTCGACGAGCTGCTTCAGGCTCCACTCGCGCTGCGGCGTGCCCACCGCGCCGCGGAAGTACTTGGTCGTCACGATGTTGGCCGCGTTGATCGACCAGAAGTCGGGGAACTCGACGCCCCGCTGCTCAAAATTGATCGAGCCGTCGCGCCAGTTCGTCATGACGACGTCGCGGCGCTCCCACGTGATCTCGTCGTACGGATGCACTCCGGGCTTGGTGAAGATCCGCTTCATCTTCAGACCCTTGCGCGGCTTCTTACCGCCGCGTGCCACCGAGCCGCTGGCCGTCTCCGTCATGACTCCCCCTTCTCGCCTTTACTGGCCGAGTCCGTCGCACCCTGCACCTTGCGATCCGCACGGGGATCTCCAGGTGTCCGGTTCGACTCCCTCTCCACCTTCAACTGTTCGATCTCGGCCTCGAAGTCCGCCAGGCTCTCGAAACCGCGATATACCGATGCGAACCGCAGGTACGCCACCTCGTCGAGCTCCCGCAGCGGGCCCAGGATGGCCAGCCCGACCTCGTTGGACGGGATCTCCGCCGCGCCCTTGGCCCTGATGGCCTCCTCGACCCGCTGCCCCAGCTGGGCCAGCGAATCCTCGGAGACGGGCCGGCCCTGGCAGGCCCGCCGTACGCCCGCGACCACCTTGTCCCGTGAGAAGGGCTCCGTCACCCCGCTACGCTTGCTCACCATCAGCAACACGGTCTCCTGCGTGGTGAACCTGCGCCCGCATTCCGGGCAGGTCCGCCGGCGCCGGATGGCCGCGCCGTCCTCCGTCGAGCGGCTGTCGATGACCCTGGTGTCCGGGTGCCGACAGAACGGACAGTGCACGCTCACGCCTCCTCGGGACGTGCGTAAAGCACGGTCCACGGAACCACAAGTTGTGGTGAACCTACATCGGTGTAACTACTAGATGTTGTGGTTTCCAACCTAGAAGTGCGCGACCATGAACGCAAGTTGACCGCCCCCATCGGGCCGAAGTCGCTGATCAGGGGTGCCCCACGCAGCACGTCGGGCGTGTCGTCCCCCGAGCCTCCGTTCAGGCGACGGCGATCCGCGGGAAGTCGGTCTGGGGTACTCCGTCCGGCGGCGGCAGGATCTGGCCGCCGTCGAGCTCGGCGTAGCGCATCCACAGCATTGGCACCGCCACCAGCGCCACCGCCGCCCCGATCGCGGCAAGGCCCTTGGTGACGCCGCGCAGTAAGAACCGGCCGATCGCCTCCTTGGCCGCCAGCGCCATCGGATACGTCCGGCTGAGCCATGCCAGTGTCGCGAGCGTCACCATCAAGCCGGAAGTGAGGTAGAAGACGGCGTCGTGCACCAGGTTGAGCGTCTTGATGGCCTGCTGCAGGCCCTGAACCTGGCCGAGAGCGGTGGCGAAGCGCTGGGAGCCGGCCGTCATGAAGTCGCGCACGACGGCCTCGGCGGCGTCTCTCGCCTCGCCCTCCCAGGCCTTGGCGATGACGTCCCTGGCGTCCAGCCCGCCGAACATCCGCTGCAGGTCCTGGGCGGTGCCCCACCAGTAGTCGACGGCACGCGTCAGGTACTCGTCCTCGGGTGAGACCGCGGCGGTCCACAGTCCCGCGGCGACCGCGGCGATGGCCGACATGCGCGCGGCACCGGTCAGGAGCGCGGCCGTGCGCTGGCTGACCCCGGCGAACCGCGCCACCACGGCAGCGCCCGCGCCGATGGTCGCGCCCGCGCCGAGGGCGGCGATCTGCTGGCCTTTGCCCTCGTACAGCCGGTTTTCGGGCAGGGTGTGTATCCCGTCGACCGTCCAGAACGGGTCGGTGACCAGCTCATCTCCCCGGGGCAGCTCGATGTTCTGCTCGAAAGCGGTCGGATAGTGCGTGTAGTCGGGCAGCCGCGTCAGCTCCCTGATCGCCGCGTTGTCCGACTCGAGGTAGCCGTAGTCGTTGAGCCGCACGACCGAGAACATCTGATAGGCGGAGACCGACCCCTTGCTCAGGTCGTCGCTCATCTTCTGGAGGACTTCGTTGTGCTTGCGGCGCGCAGGCTCGCCGATCAGGCCCAGCGCCGCGAACGGCAGGCCGTCGAAGTGGTCGTGCCTGGACAACCGGGAGAGCTCTTCGTGCATCGCGTCGAGCCTGAGCCCGGAGTCGCGCATTGAGTTGTGATCGAACCCGAGTGTCTTCTCCATGATCCGACCCTCTCAAGGCCCTGCTTTCACGAGCCTTTCACGAGGTCGAGGTACTGCATTCATGTTAGGTAGCCTCGTCTCACCGGCCGGGCACGTACAGCCGCGTGCCCGGGCGGATCAGCGAGTCACCCAGCCCGTTCAGCCGGACGATCTCGGCGACCACCTTGGCCGGGTCGTCGCCGTGATCGACGTTCTGAGCGATCTTCCACAGCGTGTCCCCCTCGTCGACCACCACCCACGGCAGCCCCGCATGACTGGGCGTCGCGCCCCCCTGCGCCGCCCACCCCGCCGCCCTGGCCCCCGCGAAGAACACCCCCAACGCCACCACAACAAGGAACCCCACAACCACAACCCGCCCCCGCCGCGTCAACCGCACCGCCCCGCCCCCACGCCCCACCTGCCCCCGCGCCCCACCCTGCGCGCCCGCCCGCCGCCCGCCGAGCCCACCGCCCCGAGCGCCCGCCCGCCGCCCGTCGAGCTCACTACTCCGAGCCCCTGCGCGCCGCCCGCCACTCCGAGCGCCCGCGCGCCGCCCGCGGAGCCCTTCGCCCCGAGCGCCCGCCCGCCGCTCGCCGAGCTCACTACTCCGAGCGCCTGCGCGGAGCCCGCCGGGCCAGCCCCGCGCGCTCACGCGTCGCCCGCTGGGCTCACCGCCTCGAGCACCTGCGGGCCGCTGTCCGTCTGGCTCGCCACTGTGCCACGGCCTGTCCGCCATGTCGTCGACGCCGGACCTCGACCCGCCGCCCGCGATGCCTCGCCTCGCGCTGCCCGCCGCGTCGCCGGTGCGCCGCCGTGCCCCGCGATCCGGCCGCCCCCTCGAGTCGCCCTGCAGTACGGCGGGTCGTCGCGAGCCCGCGTCCGTGCCTCCCTGGCGTACGGCGGGTCGTGGCGAGTTCGCGGCGGTGTCGCCCTGGCGTACGGCGGGTCGTCGCGAGCTCGTGGCGCCCTGGCTTACCGCGGGCTGCCCGAAGGTCGTGGCGGTGGCGTCCTGGAGTGCGGCGGGTCGCCGTGAGTCTGTGGTCGCGCCGCTCTGGGGTACGGCAGGCCTGCGCGGGCTCGTGGGCGCGCCGCTCTCCCGGACCCTGGCGGGGCCCGCCTTCCTCGGCCGGGCGACTCCAGGGAGGGAGCGGCGGGTGGTGCCTGCCGTACGGGGGGAGTCCGCGTGGGTCGGCGGGTCGGTGAGCCGCGCGCTCCCGTTGCGCGGCTCGGGGACCAGCCACAGGCGGCGGCCCGTGGGGCGAGGGGGCGCAGGGCGCGTCTCGCGGGTGAGGTCGGCCAGGAGAGTTAGCTGCGCGTCGTCGTTCGGGTGTGTGATTGTGGTTGTTCGCACGGCTGACCTCCCGCAAAAAGGCCGATCAAAGATCGTCAAATCGAACACGGTGTCGATCGAACTCCCGTACGATGTTGTACACCACGTCGCTGACAATTTCGAGGAAGACTCGAACAATTGTTTGAAGATGATCTTCAGCGGCGATACGGTTGCTGTGTGCGACATCAGGACCACGGACCGGGAGGTCCACCGGCGAGGAGGAGAGCATGAGCGAGCGGGATGACGGCAACGGGGTCAGCGACCTCGCGGTGCGCCGGCGAGATTCGCTGGGGCTCACCCCGAGGCAGCGCAAGATCCTCGAGGTGATCCGCGACTCGGTCCAGCAGCGCGGTTACCCGCCCTCCATGCGCGAGATCGGCGAGGCCGTCCAGCTGACCAGCACGTCCAGCGTGTCGCACCAGCTGACGGCGCTGCAGCGCAAGGGCTACCTGCGGCGCGACCCGCACCGTCCGCGCGCGCTCGAGGTGCGCCTGCCGGGCGAGCCTGTGCTGTGGGTCGACCCCGACGCCGCCGACGACGAAACCGCGGTCAGCCGCCCCACGGCCGCCTATGTCCCGCTCGTCGGCCGCATCGCCGCCGGTGGCCCGATCCTGGCCGAGGAGAGCGTCGAGGACGTCTTCGCGCTGCCCAAGCAGCTGGTCGGCGAGGGCACGCTCTTCCTGCTCCAGGTCACGGGTGACTCGATGATCGAGGCCGCCATCGCCGACGGCGACTGGGTCGTCGTCCGGCAGCAGCCGGTCGCGGAGAGCGGCGACATCGTGGCCGCGATGATCGACGGCGAGGCCACGGTCAAGACGTTCAAGCGCAAGGACGGCCACGTCTGGCTGGTCCCGCACAACCCGAACTACGACCCGATCCCCGGCGACGAGGCCAGCGTCCTGGGCAAGGTGGTCGCCGTCCTCCGCCGCCTCTGACCCTCCCGGCTGTCCGGGCGCGCGCCCCCCGCTCGGCGCGCGCCCCAGCCGCATAGGTGCATACGGCCCGCGCCGCCCGAGGGGGTGCGACGCGAGCCCTCACGGAGTTCTGAGGCACGCCCGCATGCCAGACAGGGGCGCCATACCCACCTGCGGCACGCCCTGCGCGCAGCTTGGGACGCGGCGCCAGCCTGCGGGGTTACGCCCTCCGCCGCCCTGCTCGCGCGTCAGATAGAGCGCGGTGTCAGTCTGCGGCGTCACAGCCCACGCAGCTATGCCCGCGCGCCCCCTTTACGATGCGGACCCGCCTGACCCGGCCTTCCCCGGCGCGCCCGTCGAGCTCGCGATCGCCTGCGACAGCCACGGCAGTGCCGGTGAGACGGTCACGACGAAGGCCGACGGCGTCGATCACTGCTGGTCGAAAGCGTTCCTGCCGCTGTCGTGGGGCGTTGACATGGGGTGATCCGCGGGCTCTTCTGAAGGCGGCGGCTCCGCGGGGGCCGCGGGAGGGGAGGGGACATGGGGGAGCTTTACATTCCGTACCAGGGCGGAATGGACTACGGCGTCGGGATCGACACGCCGAGCGCCAACAAGAAGGCGCTGGCCGCCATGGGCGAGCCGAACGAGGTCCAGGGCGCCGCGGGCAGCATCCTGACCTACAGCATGCAGCTGCTGAAGACCGAGGAGGACCTCCAGACGCATCTGGGGATCTCGGCCTCGGCCTCGGGCGGGGTCGGGCTGTTCAGCGCGAGCGCCAGGATGAGCTTCTCGCGCGACCAGAAGATCCACTCCTCGGCGGTGTTCTTCGCGGTCCGGGCGACGCTGCAGCTGGCGTTCTCCTCCATCCGCAACCCGACGCCCAACCCGGCGGCGGTCGCGCTGATCAACGACGGCGACATGGACCGCTTCCGCGGGGTGTTCGGCGACATGTTCGTCCGTGGGATGCAAGCGCGGCGGGTTCTTCGTCGGCATCTGCCGGATCCAGACCAAGGACAGCACCGAGCAGCAGAGCCTGTCGGCGACCGTCAGCGGGGGATACGCCACCTTCTCCGCCTCCGGCGGGTTCAGCTCCGACTTCAAGAACGCCCTCAGCAGCAAGAGCATCTCGATCAACGTGTACGCCGAAGGGGGCAAGGTCGCCACGAAGCAACCGGGGAGCCTGGAGGAGCTGCAGGCGATCTCGCAGGCCTGGCCGGCCACGGTACGCGAGGAGGCCGTGCCGTACTCGGTGCTGCTCGACTCGCACGAGATCCTCAACCTGCCGCGCACGCCGAACTTCATCGACCTGGAGCATCAGCAGGACGTGCTGGTGCGGTGCGCGCGGCTGCGCAACCGCGACTGGCAGTTGCTCGAGGACATCGACTACATCCTGGCGCACCAGGACCAGTTCGTCGGCGTGGACGAGGCGGCGCTGGCCAAGCTGCAGGCGGACGCGTCGGACGACCTGGACACGATCGCGGCGGCGGCCTCGCACGCGCTCAACCACCCCAAGGAGGCGGCCTTCCCCGACGGGCTCAAGGTGCTCGCGCCGCACCTTCCCGCCCGCGTGGCCGGTCTGGCGCCGCCGCCGCAGCTGGTCCAGGTCCCCAACCTGATCGGCCAGAACATGGAGGCCGTCCAGACCGACCCCGAGTGGGCGTGGGCCCGTGCGCTGTTCAACATCGTCGGCGACCGCATCGCGGTGCCCGAGCCCCACGGCCGCCCGTGGGTCGTGCGCCAAGATCCTCCGGCGGGCGTCTCGGCCCCCAAGGGGAGCGTCCTGATGATCTACGTCGAACAGGGGACCGAGGACTAACCCGCCGGAGGACGGGACTACTTCAGGCCTGCGTCCAGGGCGGTGGTGAGGGTGCCGGTGTCTCCGGACATCTCCCAGATCATCGCCCCGAGCAGGTTCTTGCCGCGCAGCCAGGCCGTCTTCTTGCCGATCGACCAGGTGTCGTCGAAGGTCCACCACTGGCCGTTGTTCCCGGTGTAGCAGAAGGTGGCGACCGCCTGCTCGTCATGGCGCACCGTGCAGCCGGGCACCGAGGCGACCAGGTTGCTGTAGCCGCGCGTGCCCGCCTCCTCCTGGAACTGGCCGGGCGCCGCGCCTTGGGCCGCCTGCCACTCGCCGAACTTGCCGCCGTCGGTGACCTGCTGCCAGCCGCGGCCGTAGTAGGCCAGGCCGATGGTCAGCTTGCGCGGGTTCACCCCCGCCTGCAGGTAGACGTTGACCGCGTTCTCGACGCTGAAGTGGAAGGAGTAAGGGTCGTCGGTGTCCTGGTAGAGGTTGCCCTGGTGGCCGGTGCGGTTCGGCTCCCATGAGTTGTCGCTGCCCGCGCCGTGGAAGTCGTAGCCCTGGATGTTGAAGATGTCCAGGGACCTGGCGACCTCGGGCAGGTCCCAGCCGGCGGCGATCTTGGCCGGGTCGGCCGGGGTGAAGGCCGTGAGCTGGTAGCGCTTGCCCGTCTGGGCGGTCAGCGCGTCGAGCTGGCGGCGGAACTCGGCCAGCAGCAGCGTCAGGTTCGCCTTGTCGTTGGGTGAGACGTGGTTGCCCGCGTGCCCCTCGGCGCCCGGCCACTCCCAGTCGACGTCGATCCCGTCGAAGATGCCGGCGGCCGTGCCCGGCCCGCCGTAGGTGTTGTAGACGGGCAGGTTGCCCTTGATGTAGGTGTCGATGCAGGAGGTCACGAACTTCTTGCGCGAGGCGTCGGTGGCCGCCACGTCGGAGAAGTACTTGGAGTAGGTCCAGCCGCCGATCGAGATGAGCACCTTCAGGTCCGGGTGCTTGACCTTGAGCTTCTTGAGCTGGTTGAAGTTGCCCTGCAGCTTGTCCCACCCGGAGTCGGCCACGCCGTCCACCGACTGCGCCGCGCTGAACGGCCGGCCGTAGTCGGCCTCGGCGTCGCCCGCGCCGTCGCCCTGCGAGGGGTCCTGCGGGTTCTGCGTGGTGCCCTTGGTGACGCCCTGCAGGCAGGTCAGGTTGACCGGGTCGATGTTGGCGAAGGCGTAGTTGATGTGGGTGAGCTTGGCCGCGTTGCCGGTGGTCTCGAGGTTCTTCACGAAGTACTGCCGGCCGTAGATACCCCATTGCACGAAATATCCGACCCGGGCATAGCCCGTCTCGACCACGTCCGACGTCGTCACCGACACCGCGGCGGAAGCGGCCGACACGTTGTCGTAGAGATCCCGCGCCCGAACGGTGAACGAATAGGCGGTCGAAGGCGACAAACCCGAAATGGTCGCCGTGGTGCCCATGATGGTCGCCGCGACAGAAGTCCCGACGTAGACGTCGTAGTTGGCGATACCGCTGTTGTCGGTGGAGGCGTTCCACGCGAGGGAGACCGTCGACGAGGTCTTGCCCGTCGACCGCAGCCCGGAGGGCGCGGACGGTGCCTGCGTGTCGTCGGAAGGGTTGTTCGTCTTCACCGTCAGCGGCGAGGAGGCGGCAGACAGGTTCCCCTTGCGGTCCTTGGCCTTGACGGTGAACGTGTAGGACGTGTTCGGCGTCAGCCCGGTGATCGTCGCCGAGGTGCCGGTCACCTCCGTGCCGTTGGAGATCACGTAGCTCGTGACCGGGAGACTGCCGGGGGTGGCGGCGTCCCACGCCAGCGAGACCGTCTTGGTCGTCTTGACCGGTGAACGCAGGTTCCCCGGCGCGCCTGGCGGCACGTCAGGCGTCCCGTCGCAGTTCACGTCGTTGACGCGGCAACTGGTCGGCTGGGCGCCGGCAGTACTGATCGTGAAGGTCGGGCTGTACGGCTCGGTCGAGCCGCCCGCCGCGACGGTCGTGTTGTAGTAGACGGGGGAGAGCGTGACGGTCCGCCCGCTCTGCGAGATCGTGCCGTTCTGCGCGTTGGAGGCGGTCACGCCCGCGGGCAGGTCGAAGACGACCGTCCAGCCGTTCAGCGCGGAGGTCGTGTTGTTGGCGATCACGAACTTGGCCGAGGTGCCGCTGACGGTGTAGGTCGCGCTGACGGGCGGCGGGGGAGGCGGGTCGCTGCCCGTGCCGTCGCAGTTCGCGCCGTTGATCGTGCAGCTGGTCGGTTGTACGGCGGAGCTGAGCGTGACCTTGGGGCTGTAGGGCTCGGTGTTCTTGCCCGCTCCGAGCGAGTTGATGTAGTAGGTGGGGGTGAAGGTGACCCTGGTGCCCGCCTGGGTGATGGTCCCGTTCTGCGGGTTCGAGGCGGTCACACCGGAGGGCAGGTCGAAGACCAGGCTCCACCCGGTGACCGTGGTCGTGCCCGGGTTGCTGACGACGAACGTGCCGGTGGTGCCCGACAGGCTGAAGGTCGCCAGCAGGCGGGCTGCCGCGTGGGCGGGGACGGTGCCGAGGGCGATGATCACGAGGACGGCGATCAGGGGGGTGACTAATCGGCGCACGTGGGAGGACCTTTCTTTAAAGAAAGTTTCCTAACAATTACGTGGATGGTAAGCCCGAGTCACGTCTCCCGCAAGGCCCGTCCTAGGCTGGGACGGCCGCCTGATGGGGGGATTTTTCGTGAAGTACGGCCGGATGCTCGCCGTCCTGCTCTCGGCCTGGTTCATGGCGCAGTTCGACTTCTTCGTGGTGAACGTCGCCGCGCCCGCCTTCCAGCACGAGCTCGACGCGGGACCGGCCGCGCTCGAACTGATCGTGGGCGGCTACGCCTTCACCTACGCCACTGGCATGATCACCGGTGGCCGCCTCGGCGACAGGTACGGCTACCGCCGGCTGTTCGTGATCGGGGTGGCCGCCTTCACGGTCGCGTCCCTGCTGTGCGGCCTGGCCATGAACCCGGTCCAGCTGGTGATCGCCCGGCTGCTCCAGGGCCTGGCGGGCGCGGCCATGGTCCCGCAGGTGCTGGCGATGATCTCGGCCGTCTTCCCGCCCGGCGAGCGGGCCCGCGCCATCGGCTGGTACGGGGTGGCGGGCGGCCTCGGCTCGATCGCCGGCCAGGTGCTCGGCGGGTTGCTGCTGACCGCGGACCTGTTCGGGCTCGGCTGGCGGGTGATCTTCCTGATCAACCTGCCGGTCGGCCTCGTCGTGATCGCGCTGGCCCTGCGCGTGCTGCCCAGGGTGGCGCACAGGCCGGCCAAGCTCGACCTGCTGGGCGCGGCCGGGCTCGCGATCGGGCTGGCGCTGATCCTGGTCCCGCTCGGCCTGGGCAACAGCGCGGGCTGGCCCGCCTGGACGTGGATCTGCCTGGCGGCGAGCATCCCGGTGCTGGCACTGACGGCCCGCTGGCAGTACGTGCTCGGGGCCCGTGGCGGACAGCCCGTGCTCGACCTGGCGCTGCTGAAGGTCCACTCCTACCTGGCGGGCGTCGGCGCGATCACCGCCTTCATGGCCTACTTCGCCTCGTTCATGTTCACCCTCACCCTGCTGCTGCAGGGCGGCGAGGGGCTGGACGCCTTCCACGCCGGGCTCGCGTTCGCGCCGATGGGCGTGCTGTTCTCGGTCACCTCGCTGCTGGGCACCCGGCTGGTCAGGGCGTACGGCCTGCGGATCGTGATCCTCGGCGGCCTGATCACCGCCTCGGGCCTGGTCATGATCGCGGTCGCGGACGGCGCCGGGCTGCCGTGGATCATGGCGGGGCTGATGCTCGTGGGCACCGGCAACGGGCTCGTGCTGCCGCAGCTCATCGGGGCCGCGCTGGTCGAGGTCGCGCCGCACCAGGCGGGCATCGGGTCAGGGTTCCTGTCGACGGCGCAGCAGTTCGGCGGTTCCGGCGGGGTGGCGGTCATCGGCGCCGTGTTCTTCGCGGCCTCGGCCGGAGGCGACTACGTGCGCGGCATGCGCACCTCCGTGCTCGTCGACCTGGGACTCATCCTGCTGGTGATCGCCATGGTCGCCTACAACGCCCACCGCGCTAGCGTGCGTCGAGCGCGGTCCCGTACAGACGCGAGGCGCGAAGCCTGATCACCAGCCGCCGGTCGGCGACCATCTGCCGCAGGAAGGCGGCCTGGTCGACGGGCTCGGCGAAGCCCGGCGACATTGCCAGCAGCTCCCTGCCCACCTCGTCGCCCGGTTCGGTGCTCTCCGGGGAGATCTCCGCCTCGCCCTCGGCCACGGCGAAGGCCATGAAGTCGGCGCTGGCCACGTAGAGCGCGGCCCTGGGGTCCTTCTGGAGCTGGCGTACCTTGGCCCGGCCCGCGACCGTGGAGATCCGCACGACCCGCTGCTCCGGATCCCAGTTGTAGATCACGGTGGACAGGTTCGGATGGCCGCTGGACTTGTTGGTGGCGAGCGCGCCGAACGTCTGCGAGGCCAGGAGCCTGGACAGCTCCTCGTCCGTCCCCACCCGCGGCCCCGGACCCTGCCCAGGCCCGTACGTCTGCTCTTCGGACATGTCCGGACTCTATAGGGCATGTACGGCAGGCCGCGCACCAAGGCGCGGCCTGCCGTACAACGCGGACGTCAGGACGGGGTGGAGCAGTTGTCCCAGTTCGTGCGACCCCCGTAGGCGGCCTTGCCGTCAGGGCTCTCGATCGTGCCCCAGTACTTCACGCAGCGCGGCGCGTACTCGCGGACCGGGCCCGCGTAGTACTGGTAGTTGCCCGCGTCGATCCGCTTGATCGGGTCCTGCTTGGTGTCCTTGATCGGCTTGGGCTGCACGATCAGGGCGGCGCCCGTCGTCGTCTTGGACCCGGTGTAGCGGGTCTTGAGCGTGACCACGCAGTTGGACTGCTTGGCGCGGTTGTACAGCAGGTAGACGCGGCCGTAGGTGGCGCCCCTGTACTGCACGGGCCTGCTGCCGTCATGGGTGACCCGCCCGTATCCGGAGCCGCAGACCCCTTCCGGCGTGTAACGCGCGGCGATGGCCTGGGCCGGGCTGGCGATGAAGCCCCCCACCGCCAGCGAGGCCGCCACGGCGACGGTCGTCACGGACTTGCGCATGAACTTCCCCTCGGACTTGACTGAAGATCTAAACAACCATGCCCGAAATGTGGTTAATGGGTCCAGTCAATGTCCGGAATCCGCCGTCCAGGAGCTCCAGCCAGGACGATAGGTTGCGATCCATGAACGTTGCCATTACCGGGGGATACGTCGTCCCCGTCGTGGGCGATCCGATCGACGGTGGAACGGTCCTCATCCAGGACGGGAAGATCGTGGCCGTCGGCGCGGACGTGGAGGTTCCCGAGGGCGTACCGGTCGTGGACGCCGGCGGCGGCTGGGTGCTGCCGGGCTTCGTGGAGTCGCACGGGCATGTGGGCGTGCACGAGGAGGCCGACGGCTGGGCCGGCCACGACACCAACGAGATGACCGACCCGAACGGCGCCCGCCTGCGCGCCCTGGACGCCATCAACCCGGCCGACCTGGGCTTCGCCGACGCGCTGGCGGGCGGCGTCACCACTGTGGTGATCAAGCCGGGATCCGGCAACCCGATCGGCGGGCAGACCGTGGCGGTCAAGTGCTGGGGCCGCACCGTGGACGAGATGGTGGTCCGCGAGCCGGTCAGCGTGAAGAGCGCGCTGGGCGAGAACCCCAAGCGCGTCTACGGCGACCAGAAGAAACTGCCCTCCACCCGCCAGGGCGTCGCCGCGGTGATCCGCGACGCCTTCATGAAGGCCCAGGACTACCGGGCCAAGCGGGAGTCCGCCCAGCAGGAGGGCAAGCCGTTCGACCGGGACGCCACGCTCGAGGTGCTCGTCAGGGTGCTCGACGGCGAGCTGCCCTGGTGCCAGCACACCCACCGCGCCGACGACATCGCCACCGCGCTGCGCCTGGCCGACGAGTTCGGCTACCGCCTGGTGATCAACCACGGCACCGAGGGTCACCTGCTGGCCGACCTGCTCGCCGAGCGCGACATCCCGGTCATCATCGGCCCGCTGTTCACCAGCCGCTCCAAGGTGGAGCTGCGCAACCGCTCGCTGCGCAACCCGGGCATCCTCGCCCGCGCCGGGGTACGGCTGGCCATCACCACCGACCATCCCGTGGTGCCGATCCACTTCCTGGTCCACCAGGCCACGCTCGCGGTCAAGGAAGGGCTGGACCGCGACGAGGCGCTGCGCACGATCACCATCAACCCCGCCAGGATCCTCGGGCTCGACTACCGCGTCGGTGCGCTCACGCCCGGACTCGACGGCGACGTGGTCATCTGGTCGGGCGACCCGCTGGACGTCATGAGCAGGGCCAACAAGGTTTTCATCGCCGGTCGCGAGGTGTTCTCCGACGGCGAGGTGGCAGACCCCTACTACCGAGAAGGAACGAACTGATGGCATCGCTTGAACGACCGAACGCCGTGCTGGACTACTCCGAGGAGGGTGGCGGCCCGCTGGCGGTCTACGCCCACGGCGCCGCGCTGAGCAGGGAGGCGGAAGACCGCTTTCTCAACGACTGGGCGCCGTTCGTGGCCATGGGGAACCGGTTGGTCCGCTACGACGCCAGGGGCCACGGCAGGTCGACCGGGCGGCCGGAGGCGGACGACTACCGTTTCGAGGTCTTCGCCGACGACCTGATCGCGCTGGTCGACGGCCTGGGTGGCGGGCCCGTCAACGCGCTGGGCTCCTCGCTCGGCACGGCCACGACGCTGCACGCCGCGGTCAAGGCCCCCGACAGGTTCCGTGCGCTGGTGCTGATGATCCCGCCGACGGCCTGGGAGACGCGGCCCGCCCAGCAGGCGATCTACCGCCAGGGCGCCGACGTGGTCGAGAGCAAGGGGATGCTGGGTCTGGCAGAGCTGCTGGGCGGCGCCGCCGGGCCGGAGATCTTCGCGCAGGGCCCCGCACTGCCGATGCCCGACGTGGCCGAGAGCCTGCTGCCCGCGGTGATGCGCGGGCTGGGCCAATCCGACCTGCCGGCGCACGAGGAGGTCGCCAAGATCACGCTCCCCACGCTCATCCTGTCCTGGGCCACCGACCCGGGCCATCCGGTCTCCACGGGTGAGAAGCTCCACGAGCTGCTGCCCAACAGCGAGTTCCACGTCTCCATGACCGTGGACGACGTCCGGACCTGGACCACGAAAGCAGCGGACTTTCTGAGCACCCAATGATGGGATGATTGGGTGTTTAATAGGAAGTATGACGGAAGACCTGGACCCTCAGGAGACCGCGGAGTGGCTCGAGTCGCTCGAAGCGGTCCGGCGGGTTGCCGGCCCCGACCGGGTCGAGTACCTGCTGCGGAGGCTGGCCACGAGCACCCGCTACCTGAACACCGTGCCCACGGCCGAGGAGCCCGCCTACCCGGGTGACCTCGAGCTGGAGGAGCGGATCGCCGCCTACGACCGCTGGAACGCGGCGGCGATGGTGAGCAGGGGCAGCAAGCTGGGGCTGGGTGGCCACATGGCCACCTACGCCTCGGCCGCCTGGCTCTACGAGGTGGGCTTCAACCACTTCTTCCACGGCGTCCACGACCAGGTGTACTTCCAGGGACACGCCTCGCCGGGCATCTACGCGCGGGCGTTCCTGGAAGGCCGGTTGAGCGAGCAGCGGCTCGACCTGTTCCGGCGCGAGACCGCCGGCGGCCTGTCGTCCTACCCGCACCCGCGGGCGATGCCGGACTTCTGGCAGTTCCCCACGGTGTCGATGGGCCTGGGACCGCTGAACGCGGTCTACCAGGCCCGCTTCAACCGGTACCTGCACAATCGCGGCATCAAGGACACCAGCGCGAGCCACGTCTGGGCCTTCCTCGGCGACGGCGAGATGGACGAGCCGGAGTCCACCGCCGCGCTCACGCTGGCCGCCCGCGAGGGGCTGGACAACCTCACCTTCGTGATCAACTGCAACCTGCAGCGGCTCGACGGTCCGGTCCGCTCCAACACGCGCATCGTGCAGGAGCTGGAGAGCGTCTTCCGCGGCGCGGGCTGGCACGTGGTCAAGGCGCTGTGGGGCGTCGACTGGGACCCGCTGCTCGAGTCGGACGAACTGGTGACCAGGCTCGGCGAGGTGCCCGACGGGCAGTTCCAGACCTTCGCCGCCTCCGATGGCGCCTACATCAGGGAGCACCTGTTCCGCGGCATCCCGACCGGCCTGCCGGACGAGGAACTGCGCAGGATCGTCGGCGGCTCCCGCGCGGGACACGAGCCGCGCAAGGTGCACGCGGCCTACCGCAAGGCGCTGGCCAACCAGGGCGCGCCCACGGTCGTCCTGGTCCAGACGGTCAAGGGCTGGACCCTAGGCGCGGGCGTGGAGTCCCGCAACGCCAACCACCAGATGAAGAAGCTCACCGCGGAGGAGTTCCGCGACATGGGCGACCGCCTCGGCCTCGCCGTCCCGGAATTCCAGGACTACCCGCCGTTCCTGCACCCTGGTCCTGATTCGCCGGAGGCGCGCTACTTGGCCGAGCGCAGGGCGGCGCTCGGGGGGCCCATCCCGGCCAGGAAGAGCGTGCACGCCGCGCTCCCGCCGGCGGGCGACAAGCCCTTCCAGGCGCTGGCCAAGGGCTCCAAGCAGCCGGTGGCCACCACGATGGCCTTCGTCCGCCTGGTCAAGGACCTGATGAAGGAGCCCGAGACCGGGCGGCGCTGGGTGCCGATCGTCCCCGACGAGGCGCGCACGTTCGGCATGGAGTCGCTCTTCCCGACCGCGAAGATCTACTCGCCGCTCGGGCAGCGCTACGAGGCGGTCGACCGGGAGCTGCTGCTGGCCTACAAGGAGGCCACCGACGGCCAGATCCTCATCGAGGGGATCACCGAGGCCGGCTCCATGGCCAGCTTCACCGCCGCCGCCAGCAGCTACGCCACGCACGGCGAGCCGATGATCCCGTTCTACATCTTCTACTCGATGTTCGGCTGGCAGCGCACGGCCGACCAGATGTGGGCGCTGGCCGACCAGCTCGGACGCGGGTTCCTCATCGGCGCGACGGCCGGCCGTACGACCATGACGGGGGAGGGGCTGCAGCACGGCGACGGGCACTCGCACCTGATCGCCTCGACCAACCCCGCCGCGCTGGCCTACGACCCGGCCTTCGCCTACGAGGTCGGCGTGATCGTCCGCGAGGGCCTCAGGCGGATGTACGGCGTGCGCCCCGAGAACGTCTTCTACTACCTGACGCTCTACAACGAGCCGCTGCCCCAGCCCGAGATGCCGCCCGGCGTCGAGGAGGGCATCATCAAGGGCGTCTACCGCTACTCTGCGGGCGGCGGGCAGGCGCACATCCTGGCCAGCGGCACCGCCATCCACTGGGCGCTGGAGGCCCAGCGGCTGCTCAGGGACGAGTACGGCGTGGGCGTCGACGTCTGGTCGGTCACCTCGTGGAGCGAGCTGCGCCGCGAGGCCATGGCCACCGACGGCGTGCCGTACATCACCCAGGCGCTGGCGGGCACGCAGGGCCCGGTCGTCGCGGTCAGCGACTGGATGCGGGCCGTGCCCGACCAGATCAGCCCGTGGGTCGACCGGCCATGGACCTCGCTCGGCACCGACGGCTTCGGCCTGTCGGACACGCGCGAGGCCGTGCGCGAGCACTTCGGCGTCGACCCGAGGTCGATCGCGGCCGCGGTGATCAAGGCCGTCAAGTAGTCGTCAAGCCGGCCGGGGGAGAGTTGCCGGTATGACTCTCCCCTATCGTCCGAGCAAGGCGCTGGTGATCGGGCTGTGCGTCTCCAGTGCGCTGGCCCTGGTCGTGCTGGTGCTCATGCTGCTGAAGGGCGGGCCCGTCGGCTTCGCCGTGTCCGCGCTGCTCGCCGTGGCGCCGCTGCCGGGGCTGCTGGCGGCGGTGCTCTCACTCGACCGGCTGGAGCCGGAGCCGAAGCTGCACCTGTCCTTCGCCTTCACCTGGGGCGCCGGTGTGGCGATCGTGCTCGGCATCGTGCTGACGCTGGTGGGTGAGGCGCTGTTCGCCAGGGCGGGGCTCGGCGAGCAGGCCGTGGACGATGCAGGCACGGTGTTCCTTGCGCCGGTGATCGAGGAGGCGCTCAAGGGGTCGGCGCTGTTGCTGCTGCTGTTGCGGCGCCGCGAGATCGACGGGCTGACCGACGGCATCGTCTACGCGGCGATGGCCGGGCTCGGGTTCGCCGCGGTGGAGAACGTGGGCTACTACCTGGGCGCCTTCGGCGAGGTCGGCGTCGGCGGCGCGGTCGGCCTGTTCGTGCTCAGAGGGCTGATCGACCCCCTCGGCCACTCCATCTACACCTCGATGACCGGGCTCGGCGTGGCCTACGCGCTCACCCGGCGAGGTCCGTTCAGGTTCGCCGCCGTGCCGCTCGGCTACCTGGGCGCGGTCCTGCTGCACGGGCTCTGGAACGGTGCGGCCTCCACGGGCTCGCTGCCGCTGCTCGGCGGCGCCTACCTGGTGATCATGGCGGTGCTGGCGGGCCTGATCGCCGTCACGGTCGCCGAACGCCGCCGGCTGCTCGGCCGGGTCGCCGCCTACCTGCCCGGCTACCAGCCGACCGGGCTCGTCACCCCGCAGGACGTGACCATGCTCGGCACGCTGGCGGGCCGCAGGCAGGCCCGCCGGTGGGCCAGGGGAGCCGGGCTGGGCAAGGCCATGGGCGCCTACCAGCAGGCCGCCACCGAACTCACGCTGCTCCACCTGCGCGCCGAGCGGGAGGGCGCCGACCCGCGCCGCTTCACGGCCGAGCGTGACGCCCTGCTGCACGTCATGGCCGGCGCGCGACGCTGGTAGCGCGCGTGCTCCCCAGGGCGACCACCGCGGTCAGCCCGGTCAGCGCGATGCACGCCACGACCGCCACCGTGGCGCCCTCCTGCACGCCGAACCCGCCCACCGCCAGCGCGACCCCGGCCGCGCCGAGCGACGAGCCGATGTAGCGGGCGGTGTTGTTGGCCCCCGACCCCATGCTGACGCGGTGCGCGGGGACGCTCTCGATGGCCAGGTGCGTGATCGAGGAGTTGATCAGCCCCGACCCGACGCCGCTGACCAGCAGTCCGGCCAGGACCATCGGCAGCGACAGCGAGGAGCCGACCCCGATCAGCCCGCAGAACCCCAGGGCCGTCAGCACCATCCCCGAGGCCAGCCGCCCGCCCGCCGCCAGCCGCACGTGCCTGGTCAGCAGCGAGGCCACGAACGACGTCCCCGACCAGACGAAGAACAGCAGCGCGGTCGTCATCGGCGTCATCCCGTAGGCCTGCTGCAGCACCGACGGCAGGAAGCTGAGCAGCCCCACGATCGCCGCGCCCACGACCAGCGCCCCGCCCGTCGACACCAGGAACAGCGGCCGCCTGAACAGCTCCAGGTCGATCAGCGGCTCCCCGCGCCGCCGCTCCACCAGCACGAACGCCGCGATCAGCACGACCGCCACCAGCAGCGCGATCTCCACCACCGGCCGCGACCAGCCCAGCCGGCCCTCCGTCACACCCGCGAGCAGCGCGGCTACGCCCAGCGTGAGCAGCACGACCCCGGGCACGTCGAACCTGCGCGGCTCGGCCGCCCGCGACTCCTCCAAGGTCCGCGCCGACACCGCCGCGAGCGCCACCGCGGCCGCCGCCATCAGCCAGTACACCGCCCGCCAGCTCGTCACCGTGGCCAGCATTCCCGACACCAGCGGACCCACCGCGGTGCCCAGCCCGATCATCGCCCCGTACCTGCCGGTGGCCCGCACCCGCTCGGTGCCCGACGGGTAGGCGTGGCCCACGATGCCCAGGCTCGCCGCCAGCATCGCCGCGCTGGCCCCGCCCTGGACCAGGCGGGCGGCCACGAACAGAGGCACCGCCGTACTCACCGCGGCGACCAGGCTGGCCACGGCGAGCACGCCGGTGCCGGCGAGCAGCACCCGCCTGCGCCCGTAGTCGTCGGCCAGTCCACCCGACACCAGCAGCAGCGACGACAACCCCAGCGCGATCGAGCCCAGGATCCACACCGGGCCCGTCGGGCCCGCGCCCAGATCCTGCGCCGTCCGCGGCAGCGTCACCATCGGCACCGTGTAGTTCGTCAGCACCAGCAGCGGCGCCATCGAGGCGACCGTCAACGTCCGAGTCGGTTCAGTGATTGAACTCTTCATGTGCCGCACGCTAGCACGGTTCAATGAATGAACTAAAGTGGGGTCATGGCGCTCGGGAAGAACTACGAAGGCCAGGACTGCTCGCTGGCCAAGGCCCTGGAAGTGATCGGCGAACGGTGGACGCTGCTGGTCCTGCGCGACGCGATGTACGGCGTGCGGCGCTACGGCGACTTCCTGGCCCACCTCGACCTGCCCAGGGCCGTCCTGTCACAGCGCCTGGCGACGCTGGTCGAGGCCGGGATCCTGGAACGGCGGCGCTACCAGGACAACCCGCCGCGCGAGGAGTACGTGCCCACGCCGATGGGCAGGGAGCTGTGGGTGCCGCTGCTCGGGCTGTCGCAGTGGGGTGAGCGGCATCTGACCGGCGCGGGTCCGCGGCGGATGTTCTTCCACCATGCCTGCGGGACCCGGCTGGACGCGGTGTCCTTCTGCGAGCGCTGCGCCGTACGCGTCCCCGTGCAGGACGTGGAGGTGCGCCCGGGTCCCGGCCTGGAGCGCAGCCGTCAGGACCGCGTCAGCCTGGCGCTCCAGGAACCGCACCGCATGCTCGACCCCATCCAGTGACTCCGCCCGCCGGCGAATCTCCTGGCCCCAGCCTGCCTTTGTGTTTTATCTCCTGACAAAATGGGGTCAACGCGAAGGGAGATCGCATGAGCTGGGTGGAGATCGAATCCGAGGCCGAACTGCGCGACCTGCTGGGCGAGGTGATGCCCAGGGCCGCGAACAAGGAACGGCAGCGCCTGCACCCACGCGACAGGGACTGGCTGGCCGCCTCCCCGTTCTGTCTGATCGCCACGTCGGACGACGAGGGCAACTGCGACGTCTCTCCCAAGGGCGACCCTGCCGGGTTCACCTACGTGATCGACGACAGCACGATCGCCATCCCCGACCGCCCCGGCAACCGCCGGGCCGACGGCTTCCTCAACGTGCTGAAGAACCCGCACGCCGGCCTCATCTACCTGGTCCCCGGCCGCCGCGAGACCCTGCGCATCAACGGCCGCGCCCGCCTGGTCCGCGAGGCGCCGTTCTTCGACGAGATGATCGTCAAGGGCCACCGCCCCGACCTGGCGCTCGTCCTGGAGATCGACACGATCTTCTTCCACTGCGCCAAGGCCTTCATGCGCTCCCATCTGTGGGAGCCTGAGTCCTGGGAGCCCGACGTGCTGCCGTCGCACGCCGTACTCGTCAAGGAGATTCAGACGACGCCGGAGTCGCTGGAGGAGCTGCAGGCCTACTATGCAGACGCCTCCTACGCCAAGAAGCTCTACGCCCCCTCCTGACCAGTCTGGAGAACTATCGCTTTGTGGGGACCTGTACCCTCCGCGCCCGATGGCTGGACGATCGGCGGCTGGCCGCTGCGGCGCAAGAAGAAGGCAGGGACGGAATCCTTCCAGATCGACTTCACGGTGATGAACGCCACGCACGACGCGCTGCGCCGGGACCTCGAGCACATCGCGACCATCACCGCGCGTCTGTCTGACGATCCCTGCCGGGTGCTCGGCACGGCCGCCGGGTGGGAGATGTTCAAGGCCCACCTGCGCATCCACCACCTCGCCGAGGACCGGCTGCTGTGGCCGGTGATGCGGCGGGCGCTGGCAGGCAGGCCTGACGATCTGGCGTTGCTGGAGGAGCTGGAGGCCGAGCACGCCGCCGTCGACCCGCTGCTGTACGCGATCGACGCGGCCCTGGCCGACCGCGAGGGCGGTCTCGGGCGACTCGCCGGCCTGACGGACGCCCTGTTCACCGGGCTGAGCGAACACCTGGGCCACGAGGAGTCGGAGGTGCTCGCGCTGATCGACGCGACGCTGACCCAGGAGGAGTACGCGCCCTTCGACGAGGCGCACCGGCGCAGCGCCGCCCGCTTCGTCCCGTGGCTGCTCGACGGCGCCGGCAAGGAAGCCTCGGCCCGGATCCTGGCCGCCCTCCCCGAGCCGGTACGGCAGGCCTACGCGCAGGAGTGGCGCGAGGCCTACGCCCGGCTGGACCGCTGGAGCGGAGGGTCGGTCAGGCGGCTGGAGTAGGGCCGCCGGGGAAGCGGATCACATTGCGACCGCTGTAGGCGCGCAGGTCGACGACCTTGGAGTCGGTGGCGGCGGGCCTGCGGCGGCTCGCGCCGCGGATGTCGCGCACCTTGTGCCTGGCGATGTGTGGCGGCACCACCACAAGCTTCTTCATACAGCGGGCCCCCCGGCGTGATGTTTCTGTTACCTATGTTATCTACAGATACTGCCGTAAGGTCGCTGTAAATCGCGTATTTCAGTACGGAAGTCGCCGTCCCGAGGGAGAGCGCAGGTCCAGATCCGTGCTCCGGTCCGGGCGTCGTTTGACCGGCGACTTGGCGATTCTGATCCGCTTCATGGTCTCTGCCCCCTCTCGGTGGTCACCTTGACTGTGCGTCCGGCCGCTTGACGGCCGCTTGGCGGGCAGTTGCAGCGGGCTGCCCGCCGTTTGCGACAACCTAGCCGGGCTTGACCGGGGCGCTCAACGCATTTCTACGGGTCACTGCATCAGCCAGGCCTGCTCCGACGTGTTCTTGCACGGCCACTGGATGGCGTACTTGCCCGGCCTGGCCTCGCCCCGCCCGATGGCCAGGCACTGGCCGGTCGCCCTGTTCTGCAGGCGCTGCAGGTCGTCGTAGACCCACTCCTGCTCGAGCCCGCCGTCGGTGCACGGCCACTGGACGGCGGCCTTGGCCTTCTGCGTGGAGCCGTGCGGGATGGCCAGGCACATCCCGGTCTTGGCGTTCACCAGGCGGTGGTCGCGGAAGATCCAGAGCTGGTCCTTCAGCCCGTTGCAGTTCCACTGGATGACGCGCTTGCCCGCGCGGACCTCGCTCTTGCCGACGGCCAGGCACAGGCCGGTGGCCCCGTTGACCAGGCGCGAGCGGGAGGCGGCAGAGGCGGCGGAGGCGGGGACGGCCGTCGCGGACAGGACCGCGACGGCCGCCGTCGCCACTGTGAGGAGCTTGATGGGAGACACGTTCTGCCCTTCGTCGGGGGTAACTGATCACTCTGACGCGGGCGTCTCCCGTTTTGTTGCGATCAGCTGCCAGGCGTCAGCCGCGTCGTCACGCCGATGCGGTTCCACGCGTTGATCATCGCCACGGCCACCACCAGCGCGGCGAGCTGCGGCTTGCTGTAGTGCTCGGCGGCCTCCTGCCACACCGCGTCGGGCACGGCCTCGCGGTCGGCCAGGCGGGTGGCCTCCTCGGTCAGCGCGAGCGCGGCCCGCTCGGCCGGGGTGAACAGCGGCGACTCGCGCCACACAGCGGTGTGCCAGAGCCGCTCGTCGCTCTCACCGGCCTTCTTGGCGTCACGGCTGTGCATGTCGACGCAGAAGGCGCAGCCGTTGATCTGGCTGGCCCGGAGCTTGATCAGCTCGATCGTGCTGTGCGGCAGTTCGCTGCCCGCCAGGAACTCCTCGACGGCGATGAAGGCCTTGTAGGCCTCCGGCGCGAACTGGGCCACGTTGATCCGCTGGGTCATCTGAAACCTCCAAGAGAATGTGGAACGACAGCAGGACGGGACAGCCTCCCGGTTTGTGACAACTTTTCGGACAGGAACGGGCATCTAACCCGCCGTGGAGCCGTTGATCGCAGGAGACCCGCAAAGCATTGGGGACTATTGGCTGTCCGGACGCCTGGGGGCGGGCGGCCAGGGCGTCGTGTACGAGGCCTACGGGCCCGACGGCGAGCGGGTCGCCGTCAAGGTGCTGCACGCGGCCGACCACGACCGCAGCCGCGAGCGCTTCGCCAAGGAGGCGCTGGCCGCCGGGCGGGTCGCCTCGTTCTGCACGGCGCGGGTGCTCGCCGCCGATCTGGAGGGGCGCAAGCCGTACATCGTCAGCGAGTACGTGGCGGGGCCGAGCCTGCGCAAGGCCGTCACCGAGGGGCGCCGTTTCACCGGCGACGACCTGCACCGCCTGGCGGCCGCGATCGCGACCGCGCTGACCGCCGTGCACGACGCCGGCGTCATCCACCGCGACCTCAAGCCCGACAACGTGCTGCTCAGCCCCGACGGGCCGCGGGTGATCGACTTCGGGATCGCGCGGACCCTGGACATGTCGCTGACCAGGACCGGCGAGGTTTCTGGCACGCCCAGCTACATGGCGCCCGAGGTGTTCACCGGGCATCGGGCGGGCGCGGCGGCCGACGTGTTCGCCTGGGGCGCGGTGCTGCTGTTCGCCGCCACCGGCCGCGACCCGTTCTCCGCCGACAACCTGGGCGGGATCATGCACCAGGTGCTGTCGTCCCAGCCGGACCTGCGCGGGCTGCCGCCCCTGCTGGCCTCGCTCGTCGGCGCCGCCATGGACAAGGACCCGGCGGCCAGGCCCGCCGCCCGTGACCTGCTGCTCGCGCTCGTCAGCGGCAACGGCGCCGACACCCGCGGCCTGCTGGATGCCGGCAGCCGCACCGCGCGCGGCGTGCACGTGCCCGACAGGCCCGACCCGGCGCTCGGCACGATCGCCGAGGACGCCTACGGCGCGTTGCCGCCCGAGGACCGCGACCTGGCCGCCGAGGTGTTCCTGCGCCTTGTGTCCGTGGGGGAGGACGGTCACGAGACCGGCCGGTGGGCCACGCGCGACGAACTGCTCGGCGGGCGCCCCGAGCGCGAGGCCGTGGCGATCGAGCGCATCCTGCGCGCCTTCTCCTACGTGGTGACCACCAAGGACGAGGCGGTGGCCCTGTCGCGGCCCGCCCTGTTGCGGGCCTGGCCGCGGCTGCGGATGTGGGTGGACGCGGATCGCGACGGCCTGGCCGTACTGGGGCAGATCTCGGCGGCGGCGCGGCACTGGGCAGACCACGGGCGCAGGGACGGCGACCTGCTGCAGGGCAGCCGGCTGGAGGAGGCGCTGAGCTGGGCGGCCACCGGGCGGCGGAACGTGACGCTGACGCCGAGGGAGCGCGACTTCCTGCAGGCGGGCACCGGGCTGACCAGACGGCGCGCCCGCCGCAGGACGCTGACCACGACCGGGCTGGCAGGCCTGCTCGTGGTGGCGCTGGCCGCCGGAGGCGTGGCCGTCTACCAGGGCAGGCAGGCCGCCGCGCAGCGCGACGTGCTGGCCGCCAAACAGGTGGCGGGCGAGGCCGACCGGATGCGGACCACCGACCCGGCCAAGGCGATGCTGCTGAGCGTGGCGGCGTGGAAGGTGGCGCCGCAGAGCGATGCCCGTTCCGCGCTGACGGCCTCCGCCCAGCAGCAGGAGACCGCGGTCTTCCACGACCCGTCCGCGACGGGTGGCGCGCAGCGGGCGCTCAGCCGCGACGGCCGCACCATGGTCAGCGTCAGCGACGGCGGCGTCAACGTCTACGACGTGCGCACGGGCAGGCGCACCGGCGGCTGGCAGGGCCTGCGGCTGACGGGCACCTTGTCGACTCCGCCGCGCCTGAGCCGCACGGGCCGCTACCTCGCCCAGAGCACCACCGACAAGCTGGGCGTCTGGGACATGCGCACCGGCAGGCAGCTGCTACAGCAGCGCCTGCCGGAGGCCAGCTTCCCCCTCCTGCCGACCTGGGGCGAGCGCGAGGAGATGCTCACCATCAGCTTCGAGGGCGACAACCTCCACCGCATCATCGACGTCGAATCCGGCAAGCAGATCACTGCTCCTCCCGAAGGCGGCCCCAGCGGCTTCCACGACCCGATCGTCGACCCCACCGGCAGGCACCTGCTGGTCCCGGGGGAGAAGCTGCACGAGCTGGCGCTGCCGAGCCTGACCGAGGAGCACCGTCTGCCGGACTGCCACAAGTATCCGGAGGCCGTGGCCTTCAGCCCCGATGGCAGGAAGCTCGCCTGCGGGTACGACCTGATCAAGTTCGTCGACGCCGGCACGGGTCGCGAACTCAACCCGAACGGCGACGGCATCGACTGCACCTTCTGCAAGGGCGGGGCGGTGCTGCGTTTCAGCCGCGACGGCCGCTACCTGCTCGGGTTCTCCGACCGCGACCTGGCCGTGTGGGATGTGGCCACGGGGCGCGACCTGCTCGTCTACCGCGCCGAGGGCGATTTGACCGATGTGGCCTTCGACCCGGACGGCAAGACCGTGCGGTACCTGATGGACGACGCGGTGGTCAGCGTCGACTTCGGCCCGCAGACCGAGCGGGTGCACGTGATCCCCGGCCACAGCCAGCTCAGCGCGAACGGCAGGATCGCGGTGCTGACCCCGGACGACGACAGCAAACAGATCCAGGTCTGGGACGTGCGCACCCGCAAGGTCCTGGGGTCACTGCCGATGACGGGCAACCCGGGGGCCATGATGTCGATCGACGCCTCGGGCACGCGCATGATCACCGTGGGTGACGACGTGCGGCTGTGGGACCTGACCACGCGCAGGAAGCTGTGGACCGTGCGGCTGCCCGAGGACAACGGCAGCGCGGCCGAGGCGTTCTTCGCCCCCGACGGCAAGAGCATCGCGATGACCATGCACCAGGGCGAGATACCGCTCTTCCACAACTACGTCATGGCCGCGGCCGACGGGCACGTCCTGCATCACTACGAAACCCGGATGGAGATGGGCCCGATCACCTCCGACGGCCGCACCTTCGCTTCCAGCGCCGGCAGGCTGGCGGAGGTGGCCACCGGCAAGCAGGTCGGCGGCGACTTCGGCGGAGCCGGCGCGCTGGTGCTGAACGCCCGCCGCGGTCTGATGGCCGGAGGGCTGGACCGCTACGGCCGGCTCGGCCTGTGGGACCTGCACGGGCCCAGGCGGCTGAGCCCCGCCCTGCCGAGAGCCGCCGGCGAGGTGCAGTACACGGCCTTCTCTCCCAGCGGCGACCTGCTGGCCACGGTCACCAACTCCGGGCTGCTGCAGGTGTGGGACGTCGACGGCAGGCGGCGCCTGGGCAACTCCTACAACCTGCATACCATCAACCCCGACCCGATCGCCTTCAGCGCGGACGGCGCTACGCTCTACGCGCCCGCCGAGGGAGTCGTGCACGAGGTGGCCGTCGATCCGTCCCGGCTCGTGCAGCGGGTGTGCGCCCGCACCGGGCACACGCTCGACGAGGCGACCTGGGCCCAGTACTTCCCCGGCAGCGCCTACGTCGACGTCTGCCCAACCAAACAGGGGTGACGGGAGTCCAACCCAGCATGGGGAGCGCGCTGATCGACGGGGATCCGACCAGGCTGGGTGGCTACTGGCTGTCCGGGCGGATCGGGACGGGCGGCCAGGGCGTCGTCTACGAGGGCTACGACCCCGAGGGCACCCGGGTCGCGATCAAGGTGTTGCGCGGCGACCCCGACTCCCAGCCCGAGCTGCGCGGCCGGATGGCCAAGGAGGCGGTGGCGGCGCAGCGGGTGGCCACCTTCTGCACCGCCCGCGTGCTCGACGCCGACCTCGAAGGGCCGCGGCCCTACATCGTCAGCGAATACGTCGAGGGCCCCAGCCTGCGCGCGGCCGGGCGCCTGTTCGCAGGCGGCGATCTGCACCGCCTGGCCACCGCGATCGCCACCGCGCTGACCGCCATCCACGACGCCGGCGTCGTCCACCGCGACCTCAAGCCCGACAACGTGCTGCTCGGCCCCGACGGCCCGCGCGTCATCGACTTCGGCGTGGCCAGGACGCTGGAGATGTCGCTCACCGCTACCGGCATGGTCGCCGGCACACCCAGCTACACCGCGCCCGAGGTGTTCTCCGGCGAGCGGGCGGGCGCCCCGGCCGACGTGTTCGCCTGGGGCGCGGTCATGCTGTTCGCCGCCACCGGCAAGGACCCCTTCACCGCCGAGGCGCTCGGCGCGGTCATGCACCGGGTCCTGTCGCACCAGCCCGATCTGAGCGTGCTGCCCGAGCCGGTCCGCCGTCTGGTGGGCGCCGCCCTGGCCAAGGACCCCGCCGAGCGGCCGACCGCGCGCGAACTGCTGCTCGCGCTGGTCAGCGGCGACGGCAGGCTCGACACGGCGCGGCTGCTGGCCCAGGGCGCCGGCGACTCCGAGCAGGTCGGCAGCGTCCCCGGCCGCGACCCGGCGCTCGGCGTGATCGCCGAGGACGCCTACGCCGCGCTCAGCCCGGCCGCCCGCGAGCTGGTGCCCGAGGTGTTCCTGCGCCTGGTCACCGTGACGGGCGAGGGCGAGCTGACCCTGCGCGAGGCCGACAGGTCCGAGCTGCCCGCGGGCGCCGACGAGGTGCTCGGCGCCTTCTCCTACGTGGTCACCGGCGCCGACCGGGTACGGCTCGCGCGGCCCGCCCTGCCGATGGCCTGGCCCCGGCTGCGCGCCTGGATCGAGGCCAACCGCGACGGCCTGGCCGTGCACAGGCAGATCTGGGCGGCGGCCGGGCGCTGGCAGGGGCACGGCCGCAGGGACGCCGACCTGTTCCAGGGCAGCACGCTGGACGACGCGCTGCGCTGGGCCGCCACCGAGCGCCGCAACATCACGCTCACCCCGGCCGAGCGCGACTTCCTGGAGGCGGGCGCGGCCCTCACCCGGCGGCGCGGCCGCAGGACCCGCCTGTTCTCGCTCGCCCTGGCAGGACTGCTGCTGCTGGCGCTGGTCGCCGGCGGGCTCGCCGTACGGCAGGGCGTCCAGTTGTCCGGGCAGCGCGACGAGGCGGACTCGGCGCGGCTGGCCGGGCTGGCGGGGACGCTGCGCGGCCGGGACCCGGTGGTGGCGGCGCTGCTCAGCGTGGCCGCCGGGCGGCTCGCACCCACGGACGAGGCACGCGCGGCGCTGGTCGACTCGGTCGCGGGCCGGGTGAGCGGCACCTTCCACGACCCGGCCACCGGACCCGACGTGGTGCGGGCGCTCACTTCCGACGGCCGCTCGCTGGTGAGCGTCAGCCCCGGTGAGGTGCGCGTGTGGGACCTGGCCTCGGGCAGGCGCGCGGGCGGTTTCACCGGGCTCGGCCTGGACGGCAGGACGCTGCGGGCGGCGGCTTCCGACGGCAGGCTGGTTGCCGTGGCAGACGACCGCAGCGTCGGCGTGTGGGACCTGGCCACGGGCCGCCGGGCGGCCGCGCCGGTGATCGAGGCCGACGCGAACACCGACCTGGAGATCCACTTCGACCAGGGCTACCTGGTCATGCTGCTGGGCGGCGCGACGAGCGTCTACGACACGCGCGCCTGGCGCAGGACCGACCTGCCCGGCTCAGGCGTGGCCGTCCACCCGGGCGGCGACTACGCCGTCGGCGTCAACACCGGTGGCCTGGAGCGCTGGGCGCTGCCCTCGGGCAGGAAGGAGAAGGGGTACGGCGGCCACGTGCCCGTCGTCGCGTTCAGCCCCGACGGGAAGCTGCTGGCCAGGCCCGACCGCGACTCGCTGTCCATCATCGACGCGGCCACGCGCAAGGAGACCGGCTTCGTGCCGGTGTGGGAGCGCGACGCCAGACCGCTGTTCGCCGGCAACGGCCTGCTGGTCTCGCTCGGCAGGAACGTCGAGCTGTACCGGGTGTCCGAGCCCGACTTGCCGTTGACCACCTTCGCCACGGGCGTCGAGGTCTCCGGCGCGGCCCCGATCCCCGGCGGGCTGCGCCTGCTGGCCGACGACACCGTGCTCACCGTCCCCTTCGGCGACACCACGACGCGCGAGATCTACGACGAGGTACGGCTCAGCCGCGACGGCAGCCTGCTGGCCACCCACGAGGCCGACTCGCCGAAGATCAGCCTGGGCGGCCGGACCTTCGAGTCCGCGCCGCTGCCCACCTACGACATCACGATGACCTTCAGCCCCGACAACCGCTACCTGGCGATCAAACGCCCGGACGACGTCGTCGTCCGGGACACGGCCACGCTCAAGCAGGTCGCCAAGCTGCCCGCGGCCGACAGGGTGCTCTTCGCGCCCGGCGGCCTGTGGACCGAGACCGACAAGGACCTCAGCCTGTGGCGCGTGCCGGGCGGCGGCCGCGTCAAACGCCTGGCCAAGCCGCGCCTGCTCGCCTGGACGATCGGCGCGCAGGGCCGCCCCGTCGGGCTGGAGGACACCCGCTTCCACCTCGTCGACCTGGAATCCGGGCGCGCGCTCGGCCCCCGGCTCGGCTTCCCCGTCGGCGTGGACGACCTGTGGTTCAGCGACGACGCCGGGCTGCTCGCCGCCGAGGCCGACGGCAAGATCAGCCTGTGGGACACCCGCACCGGCCGGCGGGTCGGCAGGCAACTCCCCGTCGGCGACGCGGCCTGGGGAGCGGCCTTCTCGGCCGACGGCCGGCTGTTCGCCTTCATCGGGCAGGACGCCTCGCTGTCGCTGTGGAACGTCGCCGACGGCGAGCCCATCGGAGCGCCGCTGTCACTGCCCGGCTCGGCCAGGTCGGTGGCCTTCACCGCCGACTCCGTGCTGGCCATCGGGCGCTCCGGCGTCACGACCAGGCTGCCGGTGGCGGTCGGACCGCTGATGAGCGCGGTGTGCCGGCGGGCCGGCCGGTCGCTGACCGAGGCGGAGTGGCGGCAGTACCTGCCGGGGCGGGACTACCAGCGGGTCTGCTAGCCCTGGCAGTTGCCCCAGGAGTTGCGACCGCCCCAGGCCTCGACGCGGCCGTCGGGGGTGCGCATCCAGCCGGTGTACTTCACGCACTTCCAGGCGCCGCGCAGGTGGCCGGTCTCGGCGTAGAAGCGGTAGTTCTGGACGTCCTCCGACCTGGCGCCGCCGCGGACCTCCAGCGAGGCGCCGACGAGCGTGCGCTTGCCGACGAACTCCGACTTCACCGCGGCGACGCAGTTCTGGCCGCTGCGCTTGCTGTACATCAGGAAGACGTGCCCGAAGACGTCGCCGTCGCGGGTCCTGATCTCCCGGTGGCCGTCCTTGACCCGGTGGAAGCCGGGACCGCAGATCCGTTCGGGGCTGTAGGGCGCCGAGGCGGCCTGCGCGGGGGTCGCGGTGGCGAATCCGGTGGTGACGAGCAGGCTGGCGGCCGCGATGACCGTTCGCGTGAACACGTGAATCCCTTCGGCCGGGTACAGGCGTTCAACGATCTTTACTGGGACATGACCTCATGTGCAAGGGAATGTAGTGATTTGTGGGGCTCGGGTTCATGATCGCTTGCGGCTCGTGCCTAAGGTGAATGTCATGAGATTTCGTGATCGAGTGGTGTTGGTGACCGGTGGCGGCTCCGGGATCGGGCAGGCCACGGCCCTGGCCTTCGGCAAGGAGGGCGCCACGGTGGTGGTGGCCGGCCGTACCGAGGAGACCCTGGCCGAGACGGTGGAACTGGTCGGCGGCGGGGCGAGCCTGGTGGTGGCGGATGTGACCGACGAGGCGGACGCCGCGCGGATGGTGGACACGGTCGTCGAGCGGCACGGGAGGCTGGACATCGCGTTCAACAACGCCGGCATCGGCGCCCCCGGCAGGCTCGCCGACCTGGACAAGGAGACCTGGGACCGGGTGCTCGCGGTCAACCTGACCGGCGTGTGGCTGTCGATGAAGTACGAGATCCCCCGGATGCGCGAGCAGGGCGGCGGGGTGATCGTCAACGCGGCCTCCACGCTCGGGGCGCACCGCCGGGCGCCGGGCATGGGCGCCTACATCGCCTCCAAGGCGGCCGTCAGCGCGCTGACCAGGACGGCGGCGCTGGAGTACATCGGCGAGGGGATCAGGATCAACGCCGTCAGCCCCGGCCCGTCCGACACCCCGATGTCCAAGCGGCCGGGCGAGAGCGAGGCCGACAGGGCCGAGCGGCTCAAGGTCGCCAACCCCAGCGGCCGCGTCGCCACGCTCGACGAGATCGCGGGTGCCGTGCTCTACCTGGCCTCGCCCGAGGCGGGCTACGCGGTCGGCACCGACCTGGTCGTCGACGGCGGCAGCGCGGCTTGACCGGGGCGGCTTGAATATGGCGATCCGTTGGGGAAAGCGGGACCTCGATGCGGGTATCTCCCCGGCGGACCGACATTCGAGGGGATGACCATGGCCGTCTGTGAGACGTGTGGCAACGAGTACGACATGGCGTTCGAGGTGCACGCCCAGGGCGCGGTGCACACCTTCGACTCCTTCCAGTGCGCCATCCAGGCGATGGCGCCCATCTGCGAACACTGCGGCGCCAAGGTGATCGGCCACGGCGTCCAGGTGGAGCAGCACTGGTACTGCTGCGCCCACTGTGCCCGCCAGGAAGGCGCCAGGCAGATCGTCGACCGGGAACCGATACTCGCTTAATGTGAGGACGTGTCCGACTTTGACGTACTCGTCGTAGGCTCCGGGCCCGGCGGGCAGAAGGCGGCCATCGCCGCGGCCAAGCTCGAGAAGCGGGTCGCCGTCGTCGAGCGCCGCAACATGATCGGCGGGGTGTGCATCAACACCGGCACCATCCCGTCCAAGACGCTGCGCGAGGCCGTGCTCTACCTGACCGGCCTCAACCAGCGCGAGATGTACGGCCAGAGCTACCGCGTCAAGGACGTCGTCGACGAGCTGGGCAGGGACGTCAAGGTCAGCGCCGAGAAGATCATCATCGCCACCGGGACCTGGCCCGCCCGGCCCGCGTCCGTGGAGTTCGACGGTGAGACGATCATCGACTCCGACGGGATCCTGTGCCTGCCCGCCGTACCCGACTCGCTGGTCGTCGTGATCGGGATCGTTCTCTCCCTTGTTCGTTCGTGTTGTGATCGCTTGAGTGGGCTCGCGGGTCGGGAGGTCTGCTTCGATGTATGACTTCGATCTCCTTGTCCTCGGGTCCGGTCCTGGAGGACAGAAGGCGGCGATCGCCGCGGCGAAACTCGGCAAGCGGGTCGCGGTGGTCGAGAGGAAGCACATGCTGGGTGGTGTGTGCATCAACACGGGGACGATCCCGTCGAAGACGCTGCGGGAAGCTGTCCTCTATCTGACGGGCCTCAATCAGCGAGAGCTGTACGGCGCGAGCTATCGGGTGAAAGAGGAGATCACGGTCGCGGATCTCGGAATGCGCACGCAGCACGTGATCGGCCGGGAGATCCAGGTCATCCGGAGCCAACTGGGCCGCAACCACGTGACGGTCCTGCAGGGCACCGGGCGGTTTCTGGACGCCCACACCATCGGAGTCACCGGAGACGAGGAGAGGAAGGTCACGGCCGAGAAGATCGTGATCGCCACGGGGACTTCGCCGGCCCGCCCGTCCAGTGTGGAGTTCGACGACAAGATGGTTATCGACTCGGATGCGATCTTGCATCTCGAGCGGGTGCCCGAGACCCTCGTGGTCGTCGGAGCCGGCGTCATCGGCATCGAGTACGCCTCGATGTTCGCAGCTCTCGGCACCAAGGTGACCGTGGTGGAGCGCCGTGAGCGGATGCTGGAGTTCTGCGATCTGGAGATCGTGGAGGCGCTCAAGTACCACCTGCGCGACCTGGCCGTCACATTCCGTTTCGGGGAGAACGTCGCCGCGGTCGAGCAGCGGCCTCGCGGGGCCTTGACCGTTTTGGAAAGCGGCAAGAAGATCCCCGCCGACTGTGTCATGTACTCGGCGGGACGGCAGGGCAAGACGGCCGAGCTGAACCTGGAGGCTGCAGGGCTGGCCGCCGACGAGCGGGGCAGAATCCAGGTGGACGAGAACTACGCCACCGCCGTCCCGCACATCTACGCGGTCGGCGACGTGATCGGCTTCCCCGCGCTGGCGGCCACTTCGATGGAGCAGGGCAGGCTGGCCGCCCAGCACGCCTGCGACGAACCGGTGGCGGAGATGCAAGAGCTATCGCCCATCGGGATCTACACCATCCCAGAGATCAGCTTCGTCGGGAAGTCCGAGGACGAGCTGACCCGAGACAAGATCCCGTTCGAGGTGGGCATCTCGCGCTACCGGGAGCTGGCCCGAGGGCAGATCATCGGCGACTCGTACGGAATGCTCAAACTGCTCGTCTCATCGGAGGATCGGCGGCTGCTCGGTGTCCACGTGTTCGGCACGGGCGCGACCGAGCTTGTCCACATCGGGCAGACCGTCATGGGATGCGGCGGGACGATCGACTATCTGGTCAACGCCGTGTTCAACTACCCGACGCTCGCGGAGTCGTACAAGGTCGCCGCCCTGGACGCCATGAACAAGATGCGGGTGATCGCTCGACTGACAGCTGAGCTGTGACCAGCCCTGCCCAGGCGTCGTGACGTTCGGCTATAGGGAGCCTTCCGGCGCCGACCGCGCAGGGTACTCCCCTTCGTGTCGTCCTCTTCCTTTCGCCCACCCTTCGAGGTGGGTATCTCGCGTTACAGGGAGCTGGCCCGCGGGCAGATCATCGGCGACACGTACGGCATGCTCAAGCTGCTCGTCTCGCCCGAGGACCGCTCCCTGCTCGGCGTGCACGTCTTCGGCACCGGCGCCACCGAGCTGCTGCAGCTGCGCCGGGTCGCCAAGTTCGAGCTCTAGTCCACTTCGGCCACCGCCTGGGCGAACTGGGCCGAGTACAGCCGGGCGTAGGCGCCGCCCTCGGCCAGCAGCGACTCGTGCGTGCCCTGCTCGACGATCCGCCCGTTCTCCATGACCAGGATCAGGCTGGCGTCGCGGATCGTGGACAGCCGGTGGGCGATCACGAAGCTGGTGCGCCCCTCGCGCAGCGAGTTCATCGCCCGCTGGATGAGCACCTCGGTGCGGGTGTCGACCGAGCTGGTCGCCTCGTCCAGGATCAGGATCGCCGGCTCGGACAGGAACGCCCGGGCGATCGTGATCAGCTGCTTCTCGCCCGCGCTGACCGTGGCGCCCTCCTCGTCGATCACCGTGTCGTAGCCGTCGGGCAGCGTGTGCGCGATGCGGTCCACGTGGGCCGCCTCCGCGGCGGCCTCGATCTTCTCGCGGGTGGCGCCTTCCGCCCCGTAGCCGATGTTCTCGGCGATCGTGCCGCCGAACAGCCAGGTGTCCTGCAGCACCATGCCGATGTTGTTGCGCAGCTCCTCCCTGGACATCTCGGCGATGTCGACGCCGTCGAGCGTGATACGGCCACCGGTCACCTCGTAGAAACGCATGATGAGGTTGACCAGGGTCGTCTTGCCCGCTCCCGTGGGGCCGACGATGGCCACGGTCTGCCCGGGCTCCACGGTCAGCGACAGGTCCTCGATCAGCGGCCGGTCCTCCGCGTAGCTGAACGACACGTTCTCGAACGCCACCCGGCCCCTGAGCTCGGCCGGCCGCGCGGGCTGGTCCGGCTCGGGCGACTGCTCCTCGGCCTCGAGCAGCTGGAAGACCCGCTCGGCCGAGGCGATGCCCGACTGCACCATGTTCGCCATGCCGGCCACCTGGGTCAGCGGCTGGCTGAACTGTCGCGAGTACTGGACGAAGGCCTGCACGTCACCCAGCGAGATCGAGCCGGAGGCCACCTTGAACCCGCCCACCACGGCGACGAGCGCGTAGTTGAGGTTGCCGATGAACATCATCGCCGGCTGGATCATCCCGGAGATGAACTGGGCGCGGAAGCTGGAGGCGAACAGGGCGTCGTTGTGCTTGTCGAAGGTCTCGGCGGCCTCCTTCTGCCTGCCGAACACCTTGACCAGCGTGTGCCCGCCGTACATCTCCTCGATGTGGCCGTTGAGCTTGCCCGTCGACGACCACTGCTTGATGAACTGGGGCTGCGACCGCTTGCCGATCGCCGCCGTGACGTAGACCGACAGCGGCACCGAGACGAGCGCGATGAGCGCCAGGATCGGCGAGATCCAGAACATCACCACCAGCACCGCCACGACCGTCAGCACGGAGTTGATGAGCTGGCCCATCGTCTGCTGCAGCGACTGGGCGATGTTGTCGGTGTCGTTGGTGGCGCGGCTGAGGATCTCGCCGCGCGGCTGGCCGTCGAAGTAGCTCAGCGGCAGCCGCGCCAGCTTGGCCTCGATCTGCCCGCGCAGCCGGAACGCCACCCGCTGCACCACGATCGTGGTCAGCCGGAACTGGACGATACCGAGCAGCGCCGCCACCAGGTAGATCGCCAGCACCCAGGCCAGCACCTGGGCCAGCGCGGTGAAGTCGATGCCCCGACCCGGCACCACGTCGATCGACGACACCAGGTCGGCGAACGTGCCCTGGCCGCGGGCGCGCAGCCCCGCCACGGCCTGCTCCTTGGTGATCCCGGCGGGCAACCGGGCTCCGATGATGCCGGAGAAGATCAGGTCCGTGGCGTGACCGAGGATCTTGGGGCCCGTCACGGTCAGCGCGACGCTGACCGTGCCGAGGGTGAGGACGACGGCCAGCAGCGCGCGCTCGGGGCGCAGCAGCCGCAGCATGCGGCGCAGCGTGCCGCCGAAGTCCAGGGCCTTCTCGGCAGGCCCGGACAGCATCCTGGCCGGCCCGAAACTGGGCTGAGGCCGACGCGGGGGTGCCTGCGTGGTCATGAGCCCTCCTTCGTCGGTCTCATGACCAAGGTGCTGTGCTTATTGATGACCTCGACAAGCTCGGTCATGCCGCGGCCTCCTGTTCGGTGAGCTGGGACAGCACGATCTCTCGATATGTCGGGCAGGTGGTCATGAGCTCGGTATGGGTGCCGCTGCCGACCACGCGGCCGTCGTCGAGCACGAGAATGCGGTCGGCGTCGCGGATCGTGTTCACCCGCTGGGCCACGATGACGATCGTGGCGTCCTCGATCTCCTCGGTCAGCGCCGCGCGCAGCCTGGCGTCGGTGGCGTAGTCGAGGGCGGAGAAGGAGTCGTCGAACAGGTAGATCTCCGGCCTGTGCACCAGGGTCCTGGCGATGGCCAGGCGCTGGCGCTGACCGCCGGAGACGTTCGTGCCGCCCTGGGAGATCGGCTCTTCCAGGCCGCCGGGCATCGCCTCGACGAAGTCGCGTGCCTGGGCCACCTCCAGGGCCCGCCACAGCTCCTCGTCGGTCGCGTCCGGCCTGCCGTACCTCAGGTTGGAGGCGACGGTGCCGGAGAAGAGGTAGGGCGACTGCGGGACCAGGCCGACCGCCCGCGACAGCGCGGCCGGGTCGAGCTCGCGCACGTTCACGCCGTCGACCAGCACTTCGCCCGCCGTCGTGTCGAACAGGCGGGGGATCAGGTTGAGCAGCGTCGTCTTGCCGCTGCCCGTGCTGCCGATGATCGCGGTCGTACGGCCGGGCCGTGCCGTGAGGCTCACGCCGCACAGCACCGGCTCCTCGGCGCCCGGGTAGCGGAAGTCGACCGAGCGCAGCTCCAGCTCGCCGAGATGTCTTTCCGGCGTGACGGGGTGCGCGGGCGGGTCGACGGTGGGCTCGGTGTCGAGGATCTCCTCGATGCGCTCGGCGCAGACCTCGGCCCGGGGGATCATCATGAACATGAACATCGCCATCATCACCGACATGAGGATCTGCATCAGGTAGGAGATGACCGCGGTCAGCGCGCCCACCTGCATGGACCCGTCGGCGATGCGATGGCCGCCGAACCACACCACGGCCACGCTCGAGACGTTCACCACCAGCATGACCGTGGGGAACATCAGCGCCATCAGTCGTCCGACCCGCAGCGACACGTCGGTCAACTGGTCGTTGGCCGCGCGGAAGCGCTCGCGCTCGTGCCGGTCGCGGACGAAGGCCCTGATGACCCGGATGCCGGTGATCTGCTCGCGCAGCACCTGGTTGATCCGGTCGATCCGCTCCTGCATGGTGCGGAACAGCGGTCGCATCCTCACCACGATCACGCTCACGATGGCGATCATCAGGGGAAGCACGACCAGCAGCAGCGACGACAGCCCCACGTCCTGGCGCAGCGCCAGCACGATGCCGCCGACGCACATGATCGGCGCCGCCACCACCATGGTGAACGTCATCAGCACGAGCAGCTGGACCTGCTGCACGTCGTTGGTGGTCCTGGTGATCAGGGACGGCGGGCCGAACCTGTTGACCTCCTGGGCGGAGAAGTCCTGCACCCTGCGGAAGATCGCGGTCCGCACGTCGCGGCCAAAGGCCATCGAGGTCCGCGCGCCGTAGTACACGGCCACGATCGAGCAGATGATCTGGACGAGCGTCACGCCGAGCATGAAGAACCCGACGCGCATGATGTAACCGGTGTCGCCCTTGACGACACCGTTGTCGATGATGTCGGCGTTGAGCGTGGGGAGATAGAGCGTGGCCAGCGTCTGCACGAACTGGAAGAGCACGACGAGCGTGATTTCTTTCCCGTACGGTCTGAGCTGGCCCCGCAAGAGACGGAGCAGCATCAAGATGCGCTTTCTGTCGAAGGAGTGGGGGAGGGCCGCAGGAGCAGCCCGTCGAGCAGCACGGAGACGATCTCCTCGTCGTCCATGTCTCCGAAGTCGCCGCCAAGGCCGAAGCCGCGGTGCACGGTCACCGCGACCAACATGAGGAGGAGGTGCGCCGCGCCCTCGGGAGAGCGGCGCAGCAGGTCGCGGTCGGGTTCGATCAGGGCGGCGATCGCCGTCCCGATCCGGCGCCGGTTGTCGAGCATCCGCTCGCGCAACCCGGCGTCGTGCGTCGACAGGTCCCCGGACGCGACGAGAAGCTTGGCGTTGGCGCTCATCCCTGCCCGCAGCAGCGTGACCGCCTCACGCAGCCGGGCGCGCAGTTCCAGCCGCGTGCCGATGGCCGCGAGCGCGTCCACCGCCGGCTGAGCGTCGAACGCGCTCATCAGCGCCGCCCGCAGCAGCGATGCCTTGTCGGGGAAGACGCCGAAGATCGTGCCCTCGGCCACGCCCGCGGCCTCGGCGATCTGGCGGGTGCTCACCGTGGTGCCGTGTTCGCGCAGCAGGGGGAGCGTGGCGGCGATGAGCGCGGCACGGCGGTCTTCTGGGGCCATGGCCGGCACCCTTCGCCTCTTGGTCATGCGGACAAGTCTAATGAGCGAGTACTCACTCGTTCAAATGGTTATTTGTCGGGCCTGACCGCTACGCTCCATCCGTGCTCAAACCTTGGTTGCCCGGTTTCCTGCTGCTCGCCGCCATCTGGGGCAACAGCTTCTTCTTCATCAAGGTCGCCGTGGAGTCCCTGCAGCCGCTGCAGGTCTCCTTCGGCCGGATGGCCATCGGCGCGCTGGTGCTGCTGCTGGCCGTACTGCTCAGCGGCAAGCGGCTGCCGAGCGACCCGCGCCTGTGGGGACACTTCCAGATCGCCTCGATCGTGCTCACCACCCTGCCCTTCACCCTCTTCGCGTACGGCGAGCAGTACGTGTCCTCCGTGGTCGCCGCCATCTGGAACGCCACCACCCCGCTCTGCACCCTCGCCTTCACCCTGCTGCTGCGCACCGAGAAGGCGACCCGGGGCCGGGTGGCGGGCCTCGGCCTCGGCTTCGCCGGCGTCATGGTCGTGCTCGGGGTGTGGCAGCCGATGGCGGGCGGGCAACTCGGCGGCAGCCTGGCCTGCTTCGGCGCCGCCGCCTGCTACGGGCTCGGCGGGGCCTACATGGGCCGCTTCATCACCGGCCGCCGCCCCGAGCCGCCCGTCGTCCTGGCCGCCGGCCAACTCCTCAGCGGCACGGTCCAGCTTGCCGTGATCACCCTGCTCGCCGGGGTACCTCTGGTGGACCTGCACGCGCCCGCCCCGGTCTGGTGGAGCCTGCTCGGCCTCGGCGGCCTCGGCACCGGAGTGGCCTACCTGCTCCTCTACTGGGTCCAGGTCCGCGCCGGCGTCACCACGACCTCCACGGTCACCTACCTGCTCCCGGTCTTCGCGGCCATCTCAGGCGTGGTCATCCTGGGCGAACACATCAGCTGGAACCAGCCGGCCGGAGCCCTCGTCATCCTCGCCGCCATCGCCCTGACCCAACGCACCCGCCGCATTCCCACCCCGCAACCCGCCCCTGACTCCGACAGCCCCACCGCCCGCGCCTGAGGCGACCGACCGCAACCGCGAGCAACTCTCCTCCGCGGTGTTCTCCCGCCACGGGCGCCGGTCGGGGGCCCGCAGCGACCGGTCGCTCCCCTTGCGCCCCATGGCCTGCGCGCCCGGGGTGGCGACCTGTTACGCGCACGACAAGTCGCCCCTGCGGCGGCCTTTCGCCTGTACGGCGAGCTTGCGCCCCGGGCGAAGACGGCTCTCCGGGGCACGTCAGTCGGTGGAGGACTGGCGACGGCCGCGGGGCGCGGGCTTCTTGCGCCCCGCCACCAGCGTGTCCCCAGGTGCGGGCGATGCGGCGGGCTCGTCGGGGTCGGGCCGCCGCGAGGGCCGGGGGTGGGGAGCCGTGTCCTCCAGGTTCGGCTCGGTCTTGGGCTTGCCCGCCCGTGGCCTGTCCGCGGCAGGTTCCGCATCCGGGGCGTCCGTTTTGCCGCCCTTGGCCCTGTCCGAGCCAGGGTTGTCGGGATCGCGCAGGGAGGCGATCACCCGGTCCGCCTCCGTGTCGGCCGCGAACTCGCTGGCCGCCTCCGACTCCCTCCGCCTGATCACCACCATGTGGTCGACCGACACCCGCCCCGCCCCGACCACCGCGAGCAGCAGGGACGCGGCGCCGAGCAGGATGAGCTCGTTCAGGCTGATCGGGTTCAGCGGCCGCGCCACCACGAAGACGGCCAGCGCCTCGGTGAACAGGATCAGCCCCACAGCCGTGACGGCCAGCCCCGCGATCAGCAGGGCCCCGCCGATCAGCTCGGCCAGCATGGTGGCGGTCGCCCAGGCGCCGGGCACGGGCGCGCCCTGGTTCGCGAAGTCCACGCCGGTGGCGGTCAGACCCCGCTCGAGCTTGGTCCACCCGTTGGCGAAGAAGATGCCGCCCACGCCGACGCGGGCGACTAAAGCAGCAAGATCACGGAGAGCCTGTCTCACGGTATTTGTCTGCCCTAATCGCGACATCACACACCTCACTCACTCTTGACCAGCACAAACACCCCCACCCCCGGCGCCCGCACCCACCTCGAGCCCATGGGGGCCCGGGACGGGCATGGTCAGTCGCGGCGGAGGAGGGTGGCTACCGCAATCGCTGTGAGGGTGAGCAGGACGACGCTGACGACGACCGTCGTGTGGAGGGCGTCGACGAAGGCCCAGCGGGCCGCGTCCAGCAGGCGGATGCCGGCGCTGCCGCCGACCTCGTCCGCCACGTGGGCGGCGCCCGCGAGCGACTGGCGGGCCTTGTCCATCCCGTCGGACGGCACCCCGGCCACCGCGCGGAGCCCGGGGGAGTAGACGATGGCGGTGATCGTGCCGAGGACCGCCACGCCGAGCCCGGCGCCGAGCTCGTAGGCCGTCTCCTCGATGGCCGCCGCGCCCCCGGCCTGGGACTCGGGCGCCGCGGCCATGATGGTGTCGGAGGCCGCGAGCAGCGCCACCTGCACGCCGAACCCGATGCCCACGAAGCAGATCGCGAGCATCACGGAGTGTCCCTCGACCCCCCAGCTCAGCGTGGGCGTCAGGGAGAGCGCGACGAGCCCGAGCCCGCCGCTCATGGTGGCCCGCATCCCGATCCGCGGCAGGATGTGCGCCGCCGCGAGCCCGCCCGTGATCGCCGACAGCACCAGCGGCAGCATCCGCACCGCCGCCCGCACCGGGCTGTCGCCCAGCACGAGCTGCAGGTACTGCGCCAGCATCAGCTGCAGCCCCACCAGCGAGAAGACCCCGAGCAGCACCCCGGCCACCCCGGTGGTGAACGCGCGCCGCCTGAACAGCCCGATCTGCAGCAGCGGGTACGGCAGACGCCGCTGCCGCAGCACGAACCAGGCCAGCAGCCCCACCCCGGCAAGGAAGACCGCGACGGAGGCCCAGAAGGGCAGCAGCGAACCCGCCCCCGCCTCCTTCAGCCCGAAGGCCAGCGCCAGGATCCCGAGCACGGACAGCGCCGCGCTGAGCCCGTCCCAGGGAAGGTCGGCCCGCCGGGGCGATTCGGGCAGCAGCCGCGCGGCCGCGGGCAGCAGCACGATGAGGATCGGCACGTTGATCAGGAAGACGGCGCCCCACCAGATCTCGACGAGCACGCCGCCGATGAGCGGCCCCACGGCTGCGCCCGCGGCGGCGACGGCGCTCCACACACCGAGCGCGAGGGCCCGCTCGCGCCGGTCGGTGAACACCTGGCGGATCAGCGAAAGCGTGGCCGGCATGATCATGGCGCCACCCACGCCGAGCAGCGCCCGCGCCAGGATCAGCATCAGGGCGCTGGGCGCGAAAGCGGCCCCCAGCGAGGCCACGCCGAACAGCACGAACCCGGCCAGCACCAGCCGTTTGCGCCCGTAGCGGTCGCCCAGCGTGCCGAACATGATCAGCAGGGGCGCGACGACCAGCGAGTAGATGTCGATGATCCACAGCAGTTGGATCGACGAGGGCTCGAGCGCAGCCGTCAGCGCGGGGACCGCGATGTGCAGGACCGTGGCGTCGACCGTGATCAGCAGCAGGCTCAGGCAGAGCAGGACGAGGATGGACCAGCGGTTGTCCCGCTGGGTCCCTGCGGCACGCTGTTTGAGGGGCGCGGCCTGTGTGACGGTCATGGACCTCCCTAGTGCCCCGATCCGCTCACCCTGGTCCGCTGAAGCATGCGTGGCAGCTTAGGCCATGTCACTGCTTCGGTATAGCGGTATCGAATGATCCGGGCGCGCCCCGCACCTCTCTAGAGAGATACAGCCATATGTCGGGATCTATCCTTCTTCGGACGGCCAGCCGATCATGGGTTAGTGGGGACCGACGAAACAGGCGAAAAAAGCGACGATCCAGACAGATCCCCCCGTGAATGGTGCACACTCGGCGCGGCCGAACTCGACAAGGGACATCCCGACGCCGCCCTGGCCGCGGCCCAGCGCGCCGCCGACCTCGATCCCGCGAGCGAATGGGCCCACCGCCTGATCAGCCTCGCCCTGGAGCGCATGGGCCGCGACCAGGACGCCGTCGCTCCCGCCGAGCAGGCCGTCCGGCTCGCGCTCGGCTCCTGGCCCGCCCGTCTGCGCCTGGCCGCCGTCCTTCGCCGCGTGCCGGGCCGCTGGGACGAGGCCGTACGGCAGGCCGAGCTGGCCCACCGCTTCGCCCCGGAACGCCCGGAACCGCAGGTGCTGCTCGGCGACCTGGCCCTGCTGCGCGGCGAGCACGCCAAGGCCAGACGCGCCTACCTCAAGGCGCTCAAGGCCGACCCCGCCCACCCGCAGGCCCGCGTCAACCTGGGGCTCACGCTGCTGCGCTGGGACCGCCCGCGCGCCCACCACGACCCCGCCTGGCCGATCGACCCGCGCGCCAGCGGCCGCGCCCGCCGCGCGCTGGAGGTGTGGTCACGCCAGGCCCGCCTGATCGTCGCGGTGGCCACGATCGCCATCGCCGCGGCCGCGCTCGGGTTCGACAGGGGCGGCCAGGGCAAGCTGTTCGGCTTCGCCGTACTCGTCCTGCTGGTGGTGATCACGGTCAGGCGGGCGCGCAGGGTGGGGGTCTGGGCCTACGTGCCGGCGATGCTGGCGCGCGACCCTTGGCTGGGCACGGCGGTGGTGTCGGCGACCGTGGCGGTGCTGGCGTTCGCGCTGTGGCTCGGGCTGGCGGCGATGCCCGAGGTGCCGAGCGCGCTCGACCCCGTCTGGACGGGTTTAGGCGGCATCGTGATCCTCGGCTGGCCGGTCCTGGCGGGGCTGCGCGCGCTGGCCGACACCTGGCGCGGCCGCCCGCTGAAGGCGCTGGCCGAGTTCGCGCGGGCGCGGGGCGAGCGGGTCGCGCGCCGCGACACCGGCGTCACGCTGTGGATCGTGACAAGCCGGGCATGGACCGCCCTGGTGCCGCTGGTGGCAGGCGCGCTGGCCGTCGAGCCGCGGGCCGCGGTGGCCGCGCTGGCCGTGCCGTACCCGCTCATCGGGGCCTATCGGCGCGCGCGGTACGGCGAGGACAGGTGGCTGGTCGTGGCGATCGCGCTGGTCGCGCTCGCGGCAGTGGCCAGCGCGGCGGGCGGCGTGTTCTGCCTGGTCAAGGGGCAGGGCTGGGGGCAGGTCGAGTCGTGGGCCTGGCGGCTCGGGCTGGCCGCGCTCGCCGGGGTCGTGGTGGTGTTCGTACTGCGCGCCACCCGCGCCTGGTGGCGCGGCGCTCCGGGCCCGTGGCGCGCGTCGTTGATCATGGCCGACCGCCCGATGGGCGACTCCCCGTCGGTCGCGCTCAATCCCGAGGTACGGCAGGCCTTCGCCTACGCCAGAAGCGTCGTGCTGTCCTACGGCGACCCGCTCGGCCCGCGGGTGGTCGGCGCCGTGGCCTCGGTCAGCCAGGCGGGAGAGCTGCGCGTCATCGCCGAGGCGGAGGCCATCGAGGCGATCGACGCCGACCCCCGGGTGGCGGTGTTCGCGGCGGACCCGCTGCAGCGCAGGTTCTGGGTGGAGGTGCGCGGCATCGGCCTGGCCGACGACGACCTGCTGCGGGTGACACCCAAACAGGTGCTGGTCGGCGAGTTCCCTGGGCGGCACCAGAGGCGGTAGCTAGAATCTTGTTCTATGCGAACCCTGCGCACTCCGGACGAGCGCTTCGCCCACCTGCCCGACTTCCCTTATGAGCCCCGCTACGCCGAGGTCTCGGGCATCAGGATGGCCTACGTCGAGGCGGGACCCGCCGACGGCGACCCGATCGTCCTGCTGCACGGCGAGCCGAGCTGGTCCTTCCTGTACCGGTACGTCATGCGCGAGCTGGCTGCCGCCGACCTACGCGCGATCGCGGTCGACCTGGTCGGCTTCGGCCGCTCCGACAAGCCCGCCGAGGTGGCCGACCACACCTACGCCAGGCACGTCGAATGGACGGGCGAACTGCTGCTCGGCGCGCTCGGCCTGGACCGCATCACCATGGTCGGCCAGGACTGGGGCGGACTGATCGGCCTGCGCATCGCCGCCGAGCACCCCGAGCGGATCGCCAGGATCGTGGCGGCCAACACCGGCCTGCCCACGGGTGACATCCCGATGCCCGAGGTGTGGCACCGCTTCAAGGACGCGGTCAGCAAGGCCCCCACGCTGGACATCGCCAGGTTCGTCCAGTCGGGATGCGCCACGAAACTGACCGACGAGGTCCGCGCCGCCTACGACGCGCCCTTCCCCGACGAGACCTACAAGGCGGGCCCGCGCGCCATGCCCGGCCTGATGCCCGCCACGCCCGACAACCCGGCCTCGCCCGCCAACCGGGCCGCCTGGCAGGTCCTCACCACGCTCGACGTGCCGTTCCTGGTGGCCTTCTCCGACGGAGACCCGATCACGGGCGGGATGGCTCCGGTGCTGATGAAGTCGATGAAGGGCGCCCAGGGGCTGGCCCACCCGGTGATCAACGGCGCGGGCCACTTCCTGCAGGAGGACGCGGGCGCGGAACTCGGCCGTCACATAGCCGTTTTCGTGACCTCCACCTAGCGTGTCAGGTCCGCCCATTCGGGGGTCCCGTGCGGTATAACCGGGGGCGGACCGGGGAGGCGTGATGCGTGAGTCCGACAGGGCCCAGGCCGCGGGGAGGGCAGCGGCAAGGGATCTGTTTGAACAGGTGCGGATGCGCTATTTCACGATTCCTCCCGCGGTGCGGCGAGTGATGTACGTGGGCGTCCTGATCCTGTCCGTGGGCCTGGCGGCCGCGCTGAGCTGGCCGCTGTTCACCACGTTCCTCCTCACGCTGGCCGGGCTGGCCTTCCTGGCGCTGACCCTGCGCTTCCCGCGGGCGGCCGCCACCGCGGTGGTCCTGCTGGGCTGGGGCACGCTGGGCTTCCTGACCTTCTACCGCCTCTTCCCCGCCGGGTCGATGAGCCCGACGCTGCTGCTGGCGCTCGCGCTGCCGGTGGCCGCGGCGGCCCACCTGATCCGCTGGGTGCCGCCGTGGCTGACCACGCTGATGGCGCTGGCGCCCGCCGGGGTGCTGGCCGTCGTCCTGGCCAGGGTCGCCGAGTGGCCCGCCGTCTGGTCGGCCTGCGCGGTGGCCTTCGCCGTGCTGGTCTACCGGTTCCTGGTGGCCCGCCGTACCAGGGCGGAGATGAGCGCAGAGGAGCAGGTGCGCGTCCGGGTGCGCGAGGGGCGGCCCGACCAGCAGGCCGAGCGGCAGAGCGGGCCGCCGCAGATCTCCGTGGAGGATGCGCTCGCCGAGCTGGAGAGCATGATCGGGCTCGCGCCGGTCAAGGAGCAGGTGCGTTCGATCGCCGCCTCCATCGAGGCGTCGCGGCTGCGGGCCGAGGCCGGATACGTCGCGGGGACGCCGACCAGGCACTTCGTGTTCGTGGGGCCGCCGGGCACGGGCAAGACCAGCGTGGCGCGCACGCTGGCCAAGATCTTCTACGCCTTCGGCCTGCTGGAGACGCCGTACGTGGTCGAGGCGCAGCGCGCCGACCTGGTCGGCGAGTTCCTCGGCGCCACCGCGATCAAGACCAACGAGCTGGTCGACAGGGCGCTGGGCGGGGTCCTGTTCATCGACGAGGCCTACGCGCTGGTCAACTCCTCCGACGGGCAGCCCGACAGGTTCGGCGCCGAGGCCGTGCAGACGCTGCTCAAGCGGGCCGAGGACGACAGGGAGCGGCTGATCATCATCCTGGCCGGCTACGAGCAGGAGATGACGGGCTTCCTGGCCTCCAACCCCGGGCTCGGCAGCCGCTTCGCCACCAGGGTGCGCTTCCCCAGCTACTCGCCAGGCGAGCTGGGCGAGATCACCGCGCTGCTGCAGTCACGGCGCGGCGACAGGATGGCGCCCGAGACCGCGGCCGCGCTGCTCGGGCTCTTCGAGGACGTGCAGCGGCGCGGACTGGTCGACGAGCTGGGCAACGCCAGGTTCGTGCGCAGCCTGGTCGAGGCGGCCGCGCAGGCCCGCGACGTGCGGGTCGTCGGCGCGGGCGGCACCCCCACCACCGAAGACCTGGTCACCGCCAGGACCGAGGACATCACCAAGGCCTTCAACGAGCTGACCGCCCGCTTCCGCGGCTACCAGGCCACGCCGACGCTGGAGGAGGCGCTGGCCGACCTGGACAGGATGGCCGGGCTCGAACCGGTCAAACGGCAGGTGCGCGCGATCGCCGCCCAGCTGCAGGTGGCCAGGATGCGCCAGGAGCGCGGGCTGCCCACGCCGCCGCAGACGCGGCACTTCGTCTTCGTCGGCCCGCCCGGCACGGGCAAGACCACCGTCGCCCGCGTCGTCGGCCGCATCTTCGCCGCGCTCGGCCTGCTGGCCAGGCCCGACGTGGTCGAGGCGCAGCGGGCCGACCTGGTGGGCCAGCACCTGGGCGCCACCGCGATCAAGACCAACGAGCTGGTCGACAGGGCGCTGGGCGGGGTGCTGTTCATCGACGAGGCCTACAGCCTGGTCAACCCGGGCTACGCCGGTGGCGACGCCTTCGGCGCCGAGGCCGTGCAGACGCTGCTCAAGCGGGCCGAGGACGACCGTGACAGGCTCGTCGTCGTGCTGGCCGGATACCAGCGCGAGATGGACGCGTTCCTGGCCACCAACCCCGGCCTGGCCAGCCGCTTCAACCAGCGGGTAGCCTTCCCCAGCTACACGCCCGAGGAGCTGGCGGAGATCGCGGTGCTGCTGGCCGACAAGTCCGGCGACCGCTTCGACGATGAGGCGCTGGGCGACCTCGAAGAGGTCTTCACCTGGGTGTGCGACCAGGGCCTCATCGACGGGCTGGGCAACGGGCGCTTCGCCAGGTCGCTGTTCGAGCGCGCCGCCATGCGCCGCGACGTACGGCTGGCCGCGGTCGGCGGATCGGCCAGCTCGGCCGAGCTGACCACCATCACCAGCGAGGACGTGCGCACGGCCGTCGACGAAATCTCGGGAAGGTAAGCAGACCTCCCCTTGACGCTTCCCTGAAACCTCTCGGTTGCGTGGTGTAGCACTATGGCTACAGCCGTGTCTGGAGGGGGGATGATGGCGGGGTTTCTGGCGCGCCGACTGGTCAATTACCTCGTGCTCGTCGCGGTCGCCGCCAGCCTCGCCTACATGCTCGCGGCCACCGCCCTCGACCCCCGCTCCAACTACGCCCAGCGCACGCCCACGCCGCCGCCCGAGGTGGTCGACGCCACCCTGACCGCGCTCAACCTCAACGACAAGACGCCGCTGCTGCAGCGGTACGCGACCTGGGCGAGCGGGGTGCTGCACGGCGACTTCGGCAAGACCGTCACGGGCGGCTCGGTCAACGAGGACCTGAAGCGGCGCATGGGCGTGACGTTCCGGTTGGTCCTGCTGGGGGTAGTCTTCGGCAGCCTGCTCGGGGTGTTCGTGGGCGCCTACGCCGCCGTCAAGCAGTACGGGTGGTTCGACCGGCTGTCGGCGGGGCTGTCGTTCCTGGTCCTGGCCATCCCCGTGGTGGTGCTGGCCAACGTGCTGATCCTGGCGGGCACCTGGGCCAACGAGAACATCTTCGGCTTCCAGCTGTTCCTGGTCAGCGGCGAGTACAGCGTCGGGCTCGACACCGGGTTCTGGGGCTCGCTGGTCGACCGGCTGCAGCACCTGATCCTGCCGACGATCTCGCTGTCGCTGGCGCTGATCGCCGTCTTCAGCCGCTACCAGCGCAACATGATGCTCGACGTGCTCGGCGCCGACTTCCTGCGCACCGCCATGGCCAAGGGGCTGAGCAGGCGCAGGGCGCTGACCAAGCACGCGCTGCGCACCGCGCTCATCCCCGTCGTCACCTACTTCGCCTTCACCTTCGGCGCGCTGCTGACCGGCGCCACGTTCACCGAGAAGATCTTCGGCTGGCACGGCCTGGGTGAGCAGCTGATCAACTCGATCTTCAGCAACGACGTCAACACCGTGGCCGCGATCTCCCTGCTGGCCGCGGTCTCCGTGCTGATGGCCTCGCTCGCCTCCGACGTGCTGCACGCCGCGCTCGACCCGCGGGTGAGGGCGGGATGATGCTTCCCGAGGAGGAGCTGGCGGAGGAGCTGTCGACCCGGGCGCCCAGGGCGCCGTCCCGGCTGCGCGTGGTCGCCAGGCGGTTCTTCCGTTCGCGGCAGGGGCAGGTGGGCTTCGCCGTACTGGTGCTGATGTTCCTGCTCGCCTTCGTCGGGCCGCTGTTCAGCCCGTGGAGCTACACCGACAAGGACTTCACCGCGTTCCTGCAGCCGCCCTCGAGCGAGCACTGGTTCGGCACGCTGCAGACCGGCGCCGACGTCTACGCGGTCACGCTGCGCGGCATGCAGAAGTCGCTGATCGTGGGGCTGTCGGCGGCGCTGGTGTCCACCGCGCTCGCGGCGTTCGTGGGCGCCTTCTCCGGCTACTTCCTGGGCTGGACCGACCGGTCCCTCACCTGGTTCACCGACCTGCTGCTCGTGCTGCCCGCGTTCCTCATCCTGGCGATCATGTCGCCGCTGTTCGGGGCCGGGCAGTGGCCGCTGTTCGTGATCATGCTCGCGCTGTTCCTGTGGATGGTCACCTCGAAGATCATCAGGGGGATGACGATCTCGCTCAAGCAGCGGGAGTTCGTCCAGGCCGCCCGCTTCATGGGCGTGACCCCCGTGGCGATCATCGTGCGCCACATCATCCCGAACCTGTCGTCGCTGCTGATCGTGGATGCCACGCTGAACGTCAGCGCCGCCATCCTGACCGAGACGTCGCTGTCGTACTTCGGCTTCGGCATCCAGCCGCCCGACGTCTCCTTCGGCACGCTGATCGCCGACGGCTCGCAGACCGCGGTCTACGCGCCGTGGACGTTCTGGTTCGTCGCCGGGCTGCTGGTGATCACGGTGCTGGCGGTCAACCTGATGGGCGACGCGCTGCGCGACGCCTTCGACCCGGCCTCGGCGCGGAGGCGCGGATGAGCCGCGTGCCCGAGCCGGTGCTCGAGGTCGACGACCTGCGCGTGTCCTTCGGCGACGTGCAGGCCGTGCGCGGGGTGAGCTACTCCGTACGGCAGGGCGAGGTGCTCGGCATCGTCGGCGAGTCCGGGGCGGGTAAGTCCGTCGCCGCGGCCGCGATCATGGGACTGCTGCCGCCCAGCGCCACGGTCACCGGATCCGTCCGCCTGCACGGCAAGGAACTGCTCGGCGCCCCGGAGAAGGAGCTGACCAGGGTCCGCGGACAGGGCATCTCGATGGTGTTCCAGGACCCGCTGTCGGCGCTGACCCCGGTCTACCGGGTGGGCGACCAGATCGCCGAGGCCGTACGCGTCCACCGCAAGGTGACCAAGGAGCAGGCCGCGGTCAAGGCCGTCGAGCTGCTCGACCTGGTCGGCATCCCCAACCCGGGCCAGCGCGCCCAGGACTTCCCGCACGAGTTCTCCGGCGGGATGCGCCAGCGCGTGGTCATCGCGATGGCCATCGCCAACGACCCCGACGTGATCATCTGTGACGAGCCCACCACCGCGCTGGACGTCACCATCCAGGCGCAGATCCTCGACGTGCTCAAGACCGCGCAGCGGGAGACGGGCGCCGCCATCGTCATGATCACCCACGATCTGGGGGTCGTGGCCGGATTCGCCGACCGGGTCCTGGTGATGTACGCGGGGCGGGCCGTCGAGGTCGGCGACGTGGACGACATCTACTACCGCACCCGCATGCCGTACACCGCGGGCCTGCTCAACTCGATCCCCAGGATCGACAGGGGAGAGCGGCAGCCGCTCGTGCCCATCGAGGGCAGCCCGCCCTCGCCCGCGGCGCTGCCGCCCGGCTGCCCGTTCGAGCCGCGCTGCCCGATGGCCGTCGCCGCGTGCACGCTCGACGAGCCAACGCTGGCCCGGATCGGCGAGGGGCACACGGCGGCCTGCATCCGCTGGGCGGAGGTCAAAGGCCGGCCGCCGGGCGGGCGCGTCGCGGCCGAGGGGGAGAGGACGACCCGCGCGGGCCGACCGGACCAGCCGGTTCTGGAGGTCGACCGGCTGGTCAAGGAGTACCCCCTGCTGCGCGGGGCGGTGTTCAAACGCAGGGTCGGCACCGTGCACGCCGTGGCCGGCGTCAGCTTCGACATCCGCGAGGGGGAGACGCTCGGGCTGGTCGGCGAGTCGGGCTGCGGCAAGACCACGACGCTGCTGGAGGTCCTGGAGCTGGTCAAACCGCAGGTCGGCCGGATCGTGGTGCTCGGCCAGGACACCGCGCGGCTGAACGCGGCCGGCCGGATGGCCGTCAGGCGCGACCTGCAGGTGGTCTTCCAGGACCCGCTGGCCTCGCTCGACCCGCGGATGACCGTCTACGACATCCTCGCCGAGCCGCTGCGCACCCACGGGCGGCACGACCCGGGCCCCCGGGTGAGCGAGCTGCTCGGCCTGGTGGGGCTCGAACCCGCGCACGCCGCCCGCTACCCGCAGGACTTCTCCGGCGGCCAGCGCCAGCGCATCGGCATCGCCAGGGCGCTCGCGCTCGAACCCCGCCTGGTGGTGCTCGACGAGCCCGTCTCGGCGCTCGACGTGTCGATCCAGGCCGGGGTGATCAACCTGCTCGGTTCGCTGAAGTCGAGGCTGGGCCTGTCGTACCTGTTCGTGGCGCACGACCTGGCGGTGGTGCGCTACATCGCCGACAGGGTCGCCGTCATGTACCTGGGCAGGATCGCCGAGATCGGCGCCGTCGACACCGTCTACGACGCCCCCATGCACCCCTACACGCAGGCGCTGCTGTCGGCGATCCCGGTGCCCGACCCGGAACGCGAGCGGTCGCGGCGGCGGATCCTGCTCGAAGGGGACCTCCCCAGCCCGGCCAGCCCGCCCTCGGGATGCCGCTTCCGTACCCGGTGCCCGCTCTTCCGGACGCTCGGCGACGCCGAGCGCGCCCGCTGCGTCAACGAGGAGCCCGAGGTCCGGATTCTGGGCGCCGACCATGGCGTGGCCTGCCATTACGCTAAGCAGGAGGGGATTCTATGAAACGCGCATGGCTCTTGGTGGTCGCGGCGGCGCTGATCCTGTCGGGCTGCGGCCGGCCGCAGCCCCCGCAGGGAGGCGAATCCGGTCCGGGCGCTCCGCCCTCGCTGAAGGCCTTCGACATCAACCCGCAGCCGCGTGACAAGGTCAAGGACGGCGGCACGCTGCGGTGGGGCATCAACGAGTTCCCCACCCAGTGGAACAGGAACCACATCGACGGCAACCTCGCCGTGGCCGCCCAGGTCAGCAACGCCCTCCTGCCCTCGCCGTTCCGCTCCAACGAGAAGGCCGAGATCTCGCCCGACCCCGACTACCTGGTCGACGCCAAGATCACCGACCAGGACCCCAAGCAGGTCATCACCTACACGCTGAACCCGAAGGCCAAGTGGTCCGACGGCAAGCCGATCACCTGGGAGGACTACCAGGCCCAGTGGAAGGCGCTCAACGGCAGGAACCCGGGCTTCCGCATCGTCTCGAGCACCGGATACCAGGACATCGAGAGCGTCGCCAGGGGCAAGGACGACTACGAGGTCAAGGTCACCTTCGCCAGGCCCTTCGGCGACTGGAAGTCGCTGTTCGGGCCGCTGATGCCCGCCTCGACCAACCAGACGCCCGACTCCTTCAACAACTCCTGGCTGAACAAGATCCCGGTCACGGCCGGGCCGTTCAAGTTCAAGGCCTTCGACCAGACAGCCAAGACGATCACGATCGTCCGCGACGACAACTGGTGGGGTGACAGGGCCAAGCTCGACCAGATCATCTACCGGGCCTCCGAGCAGGACTCGCTGATCAACGCCTTCAGCAACGGTGAGCTCGACATCACCGACATCGGACCCTCCGCGCCCGACTACGCCCGCGCCAAGGCCACCTCTGGCGCCGTCGTACGGCAGGCCGCCGGGCCCGACTTCCGCCACTTCACCTTCAACGGCGAGAGCGACCTGCTCAAGGACGTCAAGGTCCGCCAGGCCGTCCAGCTCGGCATCAACAGGCAGGCCATCGCCCAGTCGGACCTGCAGGGCCTCGGCTGGCCGATCACGCTGCTCAACAACCACTTCTTCATGAACACCCAGGAGGGCTACCAGGACAACGCGGGCCCGCTCGGCGCCTACAACCCCAACCAGGCCAAGCAGTTGCTGGACGCGGCCGGGTGGAAGCTCAGCGGCAACGTCAGGCAGAAGGACGGCAAGAACCTGGAGCTGCGCTTCGTCATCCCGTCGGGAATCCAGGTGAGCAAGTCCGAGGGCGAGCTGGCGCAGAACATGCTCGCGCAGATCGGCGTCAAGCTGAACATCCAGGCCGTGCCCGGCGATGACTTCTTCAGCAAGTACGTCATCCCCGGCAACTTCGACATCACGGCGTTCTCCTACATCGGCACGCCGTTCCCGATCTCCAGCAGCTACGGCATCTACGCCAACTCGCCCAACGGCAAGACGTGGAACGCCAACTTCGGCCGCTCGGGGTCGCAGGAGATCGACGACGCGATGAACAAGGCCGGGCAGGCGCTGGACACCGCCACGGCCCACGAGTACATCAACACGGCCGACAAGCTGATCTGGCAGGAGGTCAACGTCCTGCCTCTCTACCAGCGCCCGCAGAACGAGGCCGTCAAGAACACCCTGGCCAACATCGGCGCCCGCGGCTTCTACGACCTCCGCTACCAGAACATCGGCTTCGTCCAGTAGCCCTTCTCGCGTCTCCTGTGCGGCGGGGGCCTGCCGTACAGGAGGGATGAATTTCGTCGGCCCGGGCGTGTAGAAGTATGGGCATGACTCTGGCTTTGAGCTGGGCGCAGGTGCTGGGGTGGCGGCTGCGGCGGCAGTTCGTGAGCGGTGCCGGCGGGCCTGACGCGGTCGCGATCGCGCGGCGGCTGTGCGGGGTGCAGGCGCAGGTGGCCTCCTCCGCGCACCTGGCGGTGGCCGTGCGCAGGGCAGCGCCCGACGCGGGGGAGATCGACCGGCTGCTCTGGCAGGACCGCGCGCTGGTCAAGACGTGGATCATGCGGGGCACGCTGCACCTGGTGCCCGCCGACACGCTGGCCGACTACTGCTCGGCGCTGGGCACGCTGCGGTTCTGGGAGAAGGGTTCGTGGCAGCGCGGCCACGGCGTCACCGCCGAGGAGATCGCCGCGATCATCGAGGCGGTGCCCAAGGCGCTCGGCGACCAGCCGCTGACCCGCGAGGAGCTGGTCGACGCGGTCGTCACGGTCACCGGCGACGACCACCTGCGTGAGGCGCTCACCTCGGGGTGGGGCGCGCTGCTCAAGCCGCTGAGCCGCCTGGGCGAGCTGTGCTACGGCCCGCCGCGCGAGGGCCGCGTGACGTTCGTCGCGCCCCGGCTGTGGATCCCCGGGTGGACCGCCTTACCGCCGTTCGAGGAGGCCGGCGTACGGCTGGCCCGCTCCTTCCTGGGCGCCCACGGCCCCGCCACGCCGGACATGTTCGACAAATGGCTGTTCGGGGGAGTGGTGCGCAAGTCGGTGCTGAAGGGCTGGTTCCGCGACCTGGGTCCCGAGCTGACCGAGGTCGAGGTGGACGGGCAGACCCTGCTGGCGCTGTCGTCCGACGTCGATGACCTCGCCGCCGCGCGGCCGTCGGAGGAAGTGCATCTGCTGCCAGGCTTCGACCAGTACATCCTGGGCGCGCCCCGCGATCTCGAGCCGCTGCTGCCCGCCGCGGTGAAGGCCAAGGTCAGCCGCCAGGCCGGCTGGATCTCGCCCGTCGTGATCCACCGCGGCCGGGTCGCCGGGGTGTGGGAGCCGCGCGACCTGTCGCTCGAGCTGTTCGAGCCGGTGCCCCAGGAGCTTCTGGACTCCGCGGTCGAGCGGGTCCGCGGGCTGCTCGGGTAGCGTCGTGGCCATGCCGCGCCGATTCCGCCAGGTCGATGTGTTCACCTCCACCCCCTACCTGGGCAACCCGCTGGCCGTCGTGCTCGACGCCGAAGGGCTGACCGACGAGGAGATGCAGCGTTTCGCCGACTGGACGAACCTGTCGGAGACCACGTTCCTGCTGCCGCCGTCCACTCCCGAGGCCGACTACCGGGTGCGGATCTTCACACCCGCCTCCGAGCTGCCCTTCGCCGGTCACCCGACGCTCGGCACCTGCCACGCCTGGCTCGAGTCCGGCGGCGAACCGCGCGACCCCGACAGGATCGTCCAGGAATGCGGCGCCGGCCTGGTGCCGATCCGGCGCACGAACCCGGGCCTGGCCTTCGCCGCGCCCGCCCTCCTGCGCTCGGGCCCGGTCGAGGAGTCGCTGGTGGAACACCTGGCCACCCTGCTGGGGATCCCCCGATCCGACATCGTCGACGCCCAGTGGGCCGACAACGGCCCCGGCTGGGTGGCGGTCCTGCTCTCATCGGCGGAGGAGGTCCTGGCTCTCCGGCCGGGTGTGGTCGACCTCGACATCGGCGTGGTCGGCCCCCACCCGCCCGGCTCGCCCCAGGCCTTCGAGGTGCGCGCCTTCTACCCGCACCACGGTGCCACCGCCGAGGACCCGGTCACCGGCAGCCTCAACGCCTCCCTCGCCCAGTGGCTCCTCGCCACGGGCCGCGCCACGGCCCCCTACGTCGCCGCCCAGGGCACCGCCCTCGGCCGCGCCGGCCGCATCCGCATCACCGCCGACGCCACAGACGTCTGGGTCGGCGGCGACACGGTCACCTGCGTCAGCGGCGAGGTCGCCCTGTGACCCGGAATCAGGCGGAGTCCGAGACGGCGGCCACCACCGGCGCCAGCCGTTCTTGCGGCCGCCGGACCACCAGGTAGGCAAGGCCGCCACCGATCACCACGGCCCCGCCGATGAAGGCGGCCCACACCTGGTACCAGGGCGCACCGGGCGGCGCCAGCACCTCGCGCGGCCACCACACGTTGACCAGCTCGAAGCCGGTCCACAGCAGCGCGAGCACGGTCAGCGCGGTGCGTCCGGGAGAGCGCGGCAGCAGGCCACGCGCTCTTCCGGCGAGCGCGGCCACCGCGACCAGGAAGAACGGCAGGAAGGTGGCCGCGGTGCCGAAGGAGATCAGGCTCCCGATGGCGCTGCTCTCCAGCCCGAACAGCAGCCCTGCCGCGCTGATGAGGCCTCCGGTGACCAGCCCGCCGATCGGCGCCTGCCGTGCGTTGACCCGCTTGACGAACCGCGCGAAGGGAAAGACGTCGTCGCGGGCCAGGGAGTACAGCCCGCGCGCCGCGCCGCCCTGCGAGGCCATGGCGCAGGCGAGGAAGCTGGTCAGCACGACGATCACGAAGGGTTTGTCGGACCAGGAGCCGAAGCCGTGCACGACCGCGGTGGTGACCGGGTCGAGGTCGCGACCCGCGGCCACGGCGGCCGGATCGGGGTGCGCCACGCCGACGGCGACCGCGTTGAGTATGACGACCGAGCCGACGCTGAGCAGCGCCCACCACATGGCACGCGGCACCTGGCGGGAGGCGTCCTTGGTCTCCTCGGCGGTGGAGACGCAGGCGTCGAAGCCGATGAAGGCCCAGCCGGCGACCGCGATGACGGCGAGGAAGGCCGAGAAGGTCGAGCCCGACAGCTCCTCGGCGCCCAGCGTCCGGGTGAGCAGCGCGAAGGGATGCTGCCTGAAGACCAGCAGCAGCGCCAGCCCGACGAGCACCGAGGCGACGGCCTCCGCGGCGATGCCGAGCCCGACGAACAGGCGCAGCACGTTGATCCCGTAGGCGTTGACGAAGGTGGCCAGGACGACGACGCCGATGGCCACGGCCACCAGCCCGCCGGGCGTGGGCTCGACGCCCACGAGCGCGAAGACCCAGGGCGCGGCCAGGTATGCGACGGTGGTGTTGCCGAACATCACGGCGAACTGCCACACCCAGCCGCCGAGCCACCCGTAGGCCGGCCCGACGAGCCGCCTCCCCCACTGGTACGGCCCGCCCGCCAGCGGCCAGCGAGCCACCAACTCGGCGTAGACGTACACCACGAGCAGTTGGCCCAGGAGCACGAACGGCAGGGTCAGCACCCAGGCGGGCCCCGCGAGCGTGGTGCCGACCTGCGCCACCGAGTAGAGCGCGACCACGGGGGCCACGACGGCGAAACCCATGGTGATGTTGCCCAGGACGGACAGGCTGCGGCGCAGTTCCTGCCGGTAGCCGAGGGCGTGGAGCTGATCGGTGTCGTTCAAGGGCACCTCACGGAGCGTAAAACTAACGTTGTTAGCTACGGCACGATAAGCGCCTTCCGCCGGTTTGGGAAGCCCGTATTCTGGCCAGATCATGCCGAGACCCAGTCAGGCCCTGCTGAGCCGCGAGATCATCGCCCGCGCCGCCCTCGACATGCTCGACGAAGAGGGGGTCGAGATGCTGACCATGCGCGCGCTCGCGTCCCGCCTCGGCGTGAAGGGCGCCTCGCTGTACAACCACATCGCCTCCAAGGACGAGCTGCTCGACGCCGTCTCGGAGCTGGTCAACGAGGAGATCGACCTGCGCCCGCTCGACCGGCCCGACTGGCGGGAGGGCGTGGCGGAGTACGCCCGCGGCTACCGGCGCGTCTGGCTCGGCCACCCGAACACGATCGCGCTCATCGCCCGCCGCCGGGTGGCCGCGTCACGGGCACTGCTGGGCTACGAGAAGCTGATGGCCGCTCTGGTCGCGGCGGGATGTACGGCGAGCCTGGCCGCCGAGGTGTCGGCGGCGGTCGACTACCTGGTGCTGGGTTCGGCCGTGGAGACCTACACCGCGGGTTTCGACCGCGCCCCCGCGGACTACCGCCCGAGCTACCCCACGCTGGCCGCCGCGCTCGAGGACTCGGCCCGGCTCGACGAGCGCGGCTTCGAACTGGCCCTGGGCCTGCTGCTCGACGGGCTGGCGGCCAGGCTAGAGCTCTCTGCGCATGGCGGCCAGGGCGGTCTCGCGGGCCCAGCCCGCGTCTCTGACGCCTAGCAGCACGTCGCTGCTCAGCCCGTCCATCATCCGGCAGTGCCGGGCGGCGAAGTCCTCGGCGTCGAGCGCCGGCGACAGCTGCCTGACGATGCCGGCCAGCTCGCCCGACCAGGAGTGGAAGAACCCGTCCAGCCTGGCCAGCGTCTCGGCGTCGCCCGGCGGCCTGGCGATCACCTGGGCCCACAGCCGCCACCGCACGTCCTGCGCGCTCCTGGGCAGGTACAACTCGACCAGCCGGACCAGCGCGTCCGGCGGAGTGAGTCCCGCCAGCTCGGCCCTGCGGCGCTCGTCCAGGTCGGCCTCGCTCATCAGCAGCGTGGCGACGATGATCCGGTCGCGGTTGCCGAAGTAGTACAGGACGTGGCCGGTGCTCATGTCCGCCCTGTCGGCGACGTCCTTGACACGCAGCCGGTCGAACCCGACCTCCTCGATGGCCTGCAGCGCGGCCTGCAGGACGTGGGCCCGCATGTCCGGTCGAAGTCTCACGTTCCCACGCTACCGACACACGGGTTAGACTCGCGCTCAAATCTTGAGCTCCGCTCTAACTTTCCGGAGGAACGCCGTGAGACTCACTCCCACGGAGCGCGACCGGCTGCTGCTGTTCACCGCGGCCGAGCTGGCCCGCGCCCGGTTTGCCCGAGGGCTGCGGCTGAACGTGCCGGAAGCCACCGCGCTGGTGTGCGACGCGGTGTGCGAAGCCGCCCGCTCCGGCGCCCGGCTGGCCGACGCCATCGAGGCGGGCCGCTCGGTGCTCGGGCCTGACGACGTGCTGCCCGGCGTGCCGGACATCCTGACCGAGATCCAGGTCGAGGCCGTCTTCGACGACGGCTCCCGGCTGGCCGTGGTGACCGACCCCTTCGGCGGCGGCTCGCTCGGCGAGCACGCCCCCGGCGCGGTGCTGCCCGCCGTACACCCGGAGCCGGTGCTCGACAGCGTCGAGGTGGCCGTGACCAACACCGCGACGGTGCCGATCAGCGTCACCTCGCACTTCCACTTCTTCGAGGTCAACCCGCGCCTGAGCTTCGAGCGGGCGCTCGGCTACGGCCGCCGGCTGGCCGTGCCCGCCGGCTCCACGGTCCGCTTCGACCCCGGCGCCACCCGGACGGTCGCGCTGACGCCGATCGGCGGCGCCCGGGTGGCGATCGGCTTCGCGGGCCTGGTGGACGGGCCGCTCGACGCGCAGGGCGCGTTCGAGTCGGCGATGGAGCGGGCGCGAGCCTGCGGATATCTGGGGGCATGATGAGCCTGTACGGCTACCGCACCGGCGACAGGGTACGGCTGGGCGACTCCGGTCTCGTGGTCGAGGTCGAGCACGACTCGCAGCTGCCCGGCGAGGAGTTCCTGGCCGGGTTCGGCAAGACCGCGCGCGACGGGCTGCATCTGAAGGCCGCCTCGGTGCGCGAGACCTGCGACCTGGTGATCAGCAACGTGCTGATCCTGGATCCGATCCTGGGCGTGCGCAGTGCCTCCATCGGCATCCGCGAGGGACGCATCCACGCCGTCGGCCGCGCCGGTAACCCCGACACGCTCGACGGCGTGGACGTGGTCGTCGGCACCGGCACCACGATCGTCTCCGGCGAGGGGCTCATCGCCACCGCCGGCGCGATCGACACGCACGTGCACCTGATGTCGCCCCGGATCATGGAGGCGTCGCTCGCCTCCGGCGTGACCACGATCATCGGGCAGGAGTTCGGGCCCGTGTGGGGCGTCGGGGTGAACTCGCCCTGGGCGCTGCGCCATGCCTTCAACGCCTTCGACGCCTGGCCGGTGAACATCGGCTTCCTGGCCCGCGGCTCCTCCTCCGACCCCGCGCCGCTGGTCGAGGCGCTGGTCGAAGGAGGCGCGTCCGGGTTCAAGGTGCACGAGGACATGGGCGCGCACACCCGGGCGCTCGACACCGCGCTGCGCGTGGCCGAGGAGCACGACGTGCAGGTGGCGCTGCACACCGACGGGCTGAACGAGTGCCTGTCGGTGGAGGACACGCTCGCCGTGCTCGAGGGCAGGACCATCCACGCCTTCCACATCGAGGGCTGCGGAGGCGGGCACGTGCCCAACGTGCTCAAGCTGGCCGGCGTGCCCAACGTGATCGGCTCCTCCACCAACCCCACGCTGCCCTACGGCAGGGACGCGCTGGCCGAGCACCACGGCATGATCGTCTCGGTGCACGGGCTCAAGCTCGACCTGCCCGGCGACGCCGCGCTGGCCCGCGACCGGATCAGGGCCGGCACCATGGGCGCCGAGGACGTCCTGCACGACCTGGGCGTCATCGGCATCACCTCCTCCGACGCCCAGGGCATGGGCCGCGCGGGTGAGACCGTGCGCCGTACCTTCGCCATGGCGGGCAAGATGAAGGCCGACCTCGGCGCGCCCGACAGGAACGACAACGAGCGGGTGCTGCGCTACCTGGCCAAGCTCACGATCAACCCGGCCATCGCGCACGGGCTGGCGCACGAGGTCGGCTCCCTGGAGGCCGGCAAGCTGGCCGACATCGTGCTGTGGCAGCCCGCCTACTTCGGCGCCAAGCCCCAACTGGTGCTGAAGGCCGGCTTCCCCGCCTACGGCGTGACGGGCGACCCCAACGCCTCCACCGACACCTGCCAGCCGCTGGTGCTCGGCCCGCAGTTCGGCGCGCACGGCGCCACCGCCGCGGACCTGTCGGTGGCCTTCGTCGCCCAGGCCGCGGCCGACGGCGACCGGATGCCCACCAGGCGGCGCCGCGTCGGCGTGCGCGGCACCCGCGGCATCGGCCCCGCCTCGCTGGTGCGCAATGCCAGGCTCGGCCACGTCGAGGTCGACCCGTACGGCCTGGTCACCCTCGACGGCGACCCCCTGCACGCGGAGCCGGCCGATTCGGTCTCCCTCAACCGTCTCTACTTCCTCTAAGGAGCCCCTCGTGTTCATGCCTCCTGAGTGGCGGCCGCACCGCCGTACCTGGATGTCCTGGCCCGTCGGCTACGTGCTGCAGACCCCCGAGGAGTCCTACCGGGCCTGGTCGTCGGTGGCCAACACGATCGTCGGCCACGAGCCGGTCACCATGCTGGTCGACCCGTCGGAGAAGGCGTCGGCCGCCGCCTGGCTCGATCCCCGGGTGGAGGTGGTGGAGCAGCCACTGGACGACTGCTGGCTGCGCGACAACGGCCCGACCTTCGTCGAGCACGAGGGCGCGCTGCACGGCGTCGACTGGACCTTCAACGGCTGGGGCTGGGCACCGTACGAGAAGGACGACCAGGTGGCGGCGTCCGTATTGGACCGGATCGGCGTTCCCCGGCACCGGACCGGCATGGTCGGCGAGGGCGGCGGCATCCACGTCGACGGCGAGGGCACCGTACTGGTCACCGAGACCGTGCAGCTCGACCCGCGCCGCAACCCCGGATGGACCAAGGCCGACGCGGAGGCCGAACTCCGCCGGCTGCTCGGGGTCCAGAAGGTCATCTGGCTGCCGCGCGGGCTGACCGCCGACTACGGCGGCTACGGCACCAACGGCCACGTCGACCTCCTGGCCTGCTTCGCGCGGCCCGGCCTGGTGCTGTGTCACGTGCAGCCTGATCCGCTGCACCCCGACTACGAGGTCACGCGCGAGAACCTGGCCATCCTGCGCGCCTCGACCGACGCCAGAGGCCGGCCGCTGGATGTCGTGGAGGTGCCCGCGCCCACCGTCACCGAGGCCGACGGCAAGCTCGTCGACTACTCCTACATCAACCACTACCTGGCCAACGGCCTGGTCCTGCTCTGCTCCTTCGACGACCCCAGAGACGCCGAGATCGCCGGGCAGTTCGCCGAACTGTTCCCCGGCCGGGCGATCGAGTTCGTCGACGCCCGGGCCATCTTCGCGCTGGGCGGCGGCATTCACTGCATCACCCAGCAGGAGCCGCTCCTCTAGGCGTGCAGGGTGAAGCGGACGGGGGTGCCGGGGGGAAGTTGGGCGGCGATGGGGAGGTCGCAGGTGCGCAGGACGGCGATGACGGGGTAGCCGCCCGTGGGCGGGTGGTCGGCGAGGAAGACGATGGGCTGCCCGCTGGGCGGGACCTGGATCGCGCCGGGGACCATGCCCTCGCTGGGGAGTTCGCCGGTCCGGGAGCGGGCGAGCCCGGGGCCCGAGAGGCGGACGCCGACGCGGTTGCTGTCCTGGGTGACCCGGTAGGGCGAGCCGCACAGGGTCGCGAGCGCGCCCGGGACGAACCAGTCGTCCCGGGGTCCGGGGACCACGCGCAGCACGCCGGGTGGGGGTTCACCGGGCGGGGCGAGGTCCGCGACGATCTCCGAGCGCCCGGGGACGCCCACGGGCAGCGCCGTGCCGGGGCGCAGGGGAGCGGGGCCCAGGCCGGAGAGCGAGTCGGTGGAGCGGCTGCCCAGGACCGGCTCGACGTCGATGCCGCCACGGACCGCCACGTACGTCCGCAGACCCCACCGGGGCGCGCCGAAGGCCACCACACCGCCCGGCGGGACCCAGAACGGCACGCCGCACCCGCCCGCCGCGGAGGGCGGGACGGACAGCGGGCAGGGGGCGCCAGTGACCGCGATCCAGGCGCCGGAGCGGAAGGCCAGGCGCGCCCCGCCGTAGGTCAGCTCGATCCCCGCCAGGCCCTCGGGGTTGCCCACGAGCCGGTTCCCCAGCCGCAGCGAGACCGCGTCGGCGGCGCCGGAGTGCGGGACCCCGAGATGGGCGTACCCGGGGCGCCCCAGGTCCTGGACGGTCGCGTAGGGCCCGGGCGCGAGCACCTCGATCATGCGGCCTCGAACCGCACACGCATCCCCGGGCGGAACAGCGACGGCGGGTCGGCGCGGACGTCCCACACCCGCAGCGAGGTTCGCCCGAGCAGCCGCCACCCCCCGGGCGACGCGCTCGGGTACACGGCCGAGTACGGCCCGGCGATCGCCACGGACCCGGCGGGGACGGACGTCCGCGGCGTCGCCAGCCTGGGCACGTGCAGCACCGGATCCAGCCCGGTCAGATAGGCGAACCCGGGCGCGAACCCCAGCCACCCCACGACCAGCTCCCGTCCGGTGTGCCGCGCCACGACCTCCTCCACCGGCACCCCCGCCTCGGCCGCCACGTCGGCCAGATCGGCCCCGTCGTAGACCACCGGCACGACCACCGCCTCGCCGGCCTCCGCGGGCTCGCCGCCAGGAGCCGGTGACGCGAGGGCCAGCAACGCCTCCAGCTGGACCCGCAACCGCGCGGGGTCCACCCCGGGCGCCACCACCAGCACCGTCGACGGGCCGGGGACGATCTCCACCACGCCCTCGGGCCGCTGCTCCCGCAGCAGCGCGTCGAGCCGGTGTGACTCCTCGAGCCCCGCGGTCTCAACCAGCAGCCCGTGTTCCCCGGCAGTCCTGATGCTCACGCGAACGCCTGGAGGGCCACCCCGGCCCCCAGCAGCGCGTCGCGTACGGCCTGCGCGAGCCGTACCGCGTCGGGAGTGTCACCGTGGACGCAGATGGACCGGGCGGAAACCGGCACCTCGGTGCCGTCCTGGGCGGTCACCGTGCCCGCGACGGCCATGCGGACGGCGCGCGCAGCGACGGCCTCGGCGTCGTGGATCACCGCGCCCTCCTCGCGCCGCGGCACCAGCGTGCCCGCGGCGGTGTAGGCCCGGTCGGCGAAGGCCTCGGCGACCGTGGGCACCCCCTCGGCCGCCGCCGCGGCGTGCACCGCGGAGCCGGGCAGGGTGAGCACGGGCAGCGCGGGGTCGTAGTCGGCCACGGCGTCGATCACGGCCGCGGCCTGCACCTCGTCGCGGACGATGCGGTTGTACAGCGCCCCGTGCGGCTTGACGTAGGAGACCCGCCCGCCCATCGCCCTGGCGATCCCGTCGACGGCGGCCAGTTGGTACAGCACCTCGGCGCAGAGCTCCTCGGGCTCCATGTCCATCTCCCTGCGCCCGAAGTGGGCCAGGTCGCGATAGGAGACCTGGGCCCCGATCGCCACCCCGCGGTCGACGGCGGCCGCGCAGGTGCGCCTGATCGTCACCGGGTCGCCGGCGTGGAAGCCGCAGGCGACGTTGGCGCTCGTGACGATGTCGAGCAGCGCCAGGTCGTCGCCGAGGTGCCAGATGCCGAAGCCCTCGCCCAGGTCAGCGTTGAGGTCGATCACCATGACACCATCATGGCAGTGGCTACCTCGGCGCGACGAACAACGTCTGGGTCGCCGTGCCCACCTCGCCGGAGACGTCGTAGAGCGTGGTCTGGGTCAGCCCGCGCCCCGACGGTCCCGTCCTGGTTTCCGCGTCCAGGCAGATCCACTCGCCCGCCGGGGGACGGAACAGCGAGATCACCAGATCGACGTTGACGAAGAGATATTTTGCGAAATCCAGGGTGGGGCTCACGCCGTTGCCGCTGTCGGCGAACAGGACCAGCCGCTCCAGCGGCGTGATCTCCTCGCCCTCGACCAGCGGCACTCTGACCCGACCCCACACCGTGGCCGGCCCCGGCACGAAGGCGTCGCCGCTGACGAAGCGCCAGTCCACGGCCCTGCCGTACCCGAAGCCCGTCGCCAGCCATGAATCGCTGGAATTTTCAGGAATGGGGAGAGGCGCCTGCCGGGCACCCGACGGCGGCGTCTCGGCCTCGCGGATGCGCCACGCGGTCGCCCGGGCGTACTCGCGGGAGCCCGACCACACGCTGGCCGACAGGCACTGGACGCGCTTGCCGTCGCGGATCACGTCGGTCCGCACGCTCAGCTCGCCCACGGGCACGGGACCGAACACGTCCACGGCCAGCCGCGACAGCTCCAGCCCTGGCCGCGGCGCGGTCTGCGCCAGTTCGTGCACGATCAGCGCGGACATCGGGCCCATGTGCTGCGAGCCGGTGTCCCACGGCCCCTGGGTGTGCTCCGAGGCGAGATAACGACCGGCCCCGAGCGGCGAGTACATCGACATAGAACAATATTCTACGAGACTAGATCTCGTCGGGGATGTCCGCGATGTCGTCCAGGGCGGCGGCCAGCTCCTCCGGGTCGCCGCCGATCCGCTCGGCGATCTCGATCAGCACGTGCAGCACGTCGTGCCGGTCGTGCCCCAGGTCGAGCAGCCGCTGCGCGGCCTCCCACAGCTGCGGCGGATCGCCCTCCCACAGCCGGGTCGCGATCTCCTCGTGCCAGGCCAGGTGCTCCTCGTCGACCGCGCCGACGTGGTCGATCTCCAGCAGCGTGCGCCGGTCGGCCTCGTCGGCCGGATTGAGGTCGTCCAGATACACCCCGCCGTGTGTGCCCGTCAGGAAGGGGAACGCGAACACCCTCCTGGCCAGCGCCGACAGGTCGCCGTCAGGCAGCAGCCGCTCCAGCAGCGGCCGGTCGAGCCCGAACGAGGTCGGATCGCGGTAGGCCTCGGGGAACTTGCCCGTCGCCTCCCACACCGCGTCCAGCGTCGCCTTCAGCCCCTGCTCGGGCAGCGCGGTACGGCGGGCCGCGAAACGCACCCACGCCGACAGCGCGTGCGGCATCGCCTCCTGCTCGGCCTGGCTCAGCATCACCTTGCGCGGCAGCCAGTCGAGCAGGAACGTCTCGCACTTGGTCGGGCTGACCCGCAGGGGACGCCCGAAGTCCTGCTCGCAGCCGTAGTCGATGATGTGGTCGGCGCAGCGGGAGGCGGCCGACGGGTCCGACAGGTGCTCGGCCGCGTCGGAGGCCAGGAACTCGGCGGCCAGCATGGCCCGCCGTTCACGGCTGTAGGGGGCCTCGATGTGCAGCGGCGCGGGCCGCTTGCGCCCCGGCGGCAGCGCCTTGAGCCGGGAGCGGGCGAAGGCGTGATAGGCGCTGTAGCTGTCGCTGACCGGCGGCGGCGTCTTCGGCTCGCCCGTGGCCTTCATCGCCGACTCGAGCAGCGCCCTGGCCTGCTGCGGCTCGATCTCCTCGAACAGCAGCATCGGGTTGCCCGCGGCCTCCGCCCTGGCCTGCTCGAGCAGCTTGTCGACATGTGAGGACACCCAGGCGTCGCGCGCCATCCCCGACATGTTGTGGTCGACGACCATGACCAGCGCGTGCCGGTCCTGCCCGCTGTAGGCGAACGTGCAGATCACCGTGTCCTGGTCGCCGTAGGCGTCGCGGGAGACCCAGCAGCCGGTCGGCTTGACCGCGCCGACCCGGTCGGCCCAGCCGGGGCGCGCCACGCCCGACTCCATCATCGCCAGCGCCGCGCCCTCCGCCTTGGCGCCCTGGCGTGCCGTACCGAGATACGCCAGGCAGATCAGCAGCGTCAGCGACGCGGGAGTGCCCGCCTTCGCGGCGAAATCCACCAGACCTTCGCCCAGGACCTGCTCCACGTCGCCGCCATGCACCCGCCTGCCCCACCAGGCGCCGATCATGTCGGAGACCATCAACTCCGCGTCAAGGGGGCTGCGAACGGCGAGCAGCTCGCGGGCCGCCTGCACCATCTCCTTGAACACATCGTCTGGCGGGGTGCTCTCCCGGGGTTCTCGTCGGTGTCGGCGCACGCCCTCACTCTCTCGCATTCCAGGCGTAAACGGCGCGTTTAACGCGGCCTGGTGACCCCGATGTTACCGGGGGTTCCGCGGCGGAGGTGCCGAGTTGACGATGGCGAGCAGATGCTCACGCGCGATGCGCTCGACGACGTCGGGCGTCGCGTCGATGCCGAGGTGAGCCGCGCACGCGCACACGTCTGCGACACATCGGTCGATCGTGTCGACGGGCACGGTCAGGAACTCTTCGGCCAGCCGAAGACTCACCGGCTCCCTGGGGAAGCGTGTGGCCAGAGCGAGCATAGACGTGAGATTCCTCTGGAAGCCCGAGGGCAAACCCCCCGGGAGCGGACGCAGGGCGACTTGCGTTCTCATTCCATCCGTTCTCGGGCGGGTGTCAAGCCTCCATGCGGCCTGTCTTCGTTTCTCGTTATGTGGCAGGGGTTCCCTCGTCTGGTCGGGCGTGCCCGACCAGACGACGAACGGGAGAGCGCCATTCGTGCGAAGCTGTCTTCATGCGCATCCAGCTCGCCCAGCGGACCGAGGCCGACGCACTGCTCGGCCGCAGTCCGCTCGCCCTGCTCGTCGGCATGCTGCTTGATCAGCAGATCCCGATGGAGTGGGCGTTCACGGGTCCGTACACCATCTCGGAGCGGCTCGGACACGACCTGACGGCCGAGGAGATCGCCTCCTACGACCCGGAGGCGTTCGCCGCGCTGCTGGCCGAGAAGCCGGCCGTGCACCGCTATCCCAAGTCGATGGCGGCCCGTGTCCAGCAGTTGGCCGCCTACCTCGTCGAGCACTACGACGGGAAGCCCGACAGGATCTGGGCAGAGGCCGCCGACGGCAAAGACTTGTTCAAGCGGCTGCAAGACCTTCCGGGCTACGGCAAGCAGAAGGCACAGATCTTCGTCGCGCTGCTCGGCAAGCAGCTCGGCGTGGAGCCGCCCGGCTGGCGCGAGGCGGCGGGGGCCTACGGTGAGCAGGGCTCGTTCCGGTCGGTGGCCGACGTGGTCGACGACGAGAGCCTGGGCCGCGTACGGTCCACCAAGCAGGAGGCCAAGCGGGCGGCCAAGGCAAAGTAGCCTGATCTTGCTGCGCAACGTGGAGCGATTTTGACAGGATGCGTTGACCGTATGGCGGCTGGGGCTTCCGTCCATGCATGCCCATCGCCGATGATGTACTGCAGAATCCGGTCGCCCGGAGCTGCGCTACGCCGATACACAGTTATGGAGATGTGCCGCGTGGGAGACCCTGGCACGCGACGGAGGTGCCGATCATGAGCGCCGAGACCTCCGTTCCTCGTCCCCGGGAGTCGGATGTGGACATCTCAGACTCCGCCCTCTTCAAGGGCCTGCTGTCTGAGGCGGAGTTCGCCTTCGCCTTCTTCACCGCTGACGGCAAGTTCCAGCGCGTCAACGACGTGTTCACCGACGTCGTCGCCGTGCCTGCCGACCGGCTGGCCGGGCGCACCCCGGCCGAGACCTTGACAGCCGATCTCAACCAGCTGATCACGCACGCCGTCCAGGCCGTGGTCGAGAGCGACGCGCCGGTCACCGAGGGACGCGTCCGCGTGCGCACCCCCGACGGCAACAACCAGCAGTGGTCACTGTCCTTCTCGCCCGTGCACGACGCCGAGGGCGAGCTGCGGGCGGTCGCCCTGGTGGGGCTGGACGTGACCGAGAGCCGCCAGACCGAGGAGGATCTCCGCCGCAGCGAGGAGCGCTACCGCTCGCTGGTGGAGGCCCAGTCGCAGCTGGTCTGGATCACCTCGCCCACCGGCGCCGTCGTCGAGGACGCGCCGCAGTGGCGCGCGATCACCGGCCAGGGTCTGGAGGAGTACCTCGCCCACGGCTGGCTCGACGTGGTGCACCCGGAGGAGCGCCAGCAGACCGAGGAGGCCTGGCGCGAGGCGCTGCGCGGCCGGACCATGTTCGAGTGGAACTACCGGGTCCGCACCCGGGCCAGCGGCTACCGGCACTTCGAGGTGCGCGCCGTACCGATCATCAGGCACGGCAGGGTCGTGGAGTGGGTCGGCGCGAACACCGACGTCACGCCGCAGCGCGAGGCCGAGGAGATGCGCGGCAGGCTGACCGACCAGCTCGGCGCCGCCGCCCTGCGCACCGCGAGGCTGCAGGGCGCCACGGCCATGCTGGCCGAGGCGCTGACGGTCGAGCAGGTCATGCAGGTCATCGTCGACGTGGGCCGCACGGCCCTGGCCGCCGACCGCTCCGCGGTCGCGCTGCTCGACACCGACAGGGCCGCGCTCAAGCTGATCAACGGCGAGGGCGTCCCCGAGGCCTCGGGTACGGCGGGCGAGGAGATCCCGCTGTCGCACTCCAGCGTGATGACCATGGCGGTCAACAGCCGCAGGCCGGTGTTCGCCGAGTCCCCCGAGTCGCTGAAGGCCCAGCTGCTCGAGGCGGGCGGCGACGAGGAGGTGCTGACCAGCTACCTGGCCCACAGCGACGAGCGGGCCTGGGTGGGCCTGCCGCTGCTCGCGGCGGGCCGGGCGCTGGGCGCGCTGCGCTTCTCCTTCACCAGGCCGCAGAAGATCTCCCAGGAGGACGGCGTCTTCCTGGAGGCGCTGGCCGGCCAGTGCGCGCTGGCCGTCGAGCGGGCCACGCTGTTCGAGCGCGAGCACCGCACCGCCGAGACGCTGCAGCGCAGCCTGCTGCCCGACCGCCTGCCCGTCGTCAAGGGGCTGGTGCTGGCCCAGCGCTTCCGTTCCGGCAGCCGCCACGTCCAGGTGGGCGGCGACTGGTACGACGCGTTCGTGCTGCAGGACGGCCGGGTCGCGGCCGTCGTCGGCGACGTCATGGGCAAGGGCGTCAAGGCCGCGGCGGGTATGGGCCGCATCCGCAACGCGATGCGGGCGCTGGCCCTGACCAATCCGCCGCCCGCGGCCGTGCTGACCGGTCTCGACCGGGTCTTCGAGGCCACCGAGGAGGAGGAGCAGGTCACCACGCTGGCCTACATGGTCGTCGAGCCCGTCACCGGCGAGGGCACGCTGGCGCTGGCCGGTCACCCGCCACCCGTGCTGGTTTCTCCTCAGGGCACGGCGATCCTGTGCGACGCCGAGCCCGGTACTCCGCTAGGCTGGCCGACCAGCCGCAGGCAGTTCCGGTTCGTGGTGCCGCCCGGCCATACAGCCGTGCTCTACTCCGACGGTCTCGTCGAGAACAGGAAGCGCGGGCTGGATGCCGGACTGGCAGAGATTTGCAGTGTTGTGACCGAAGCTCCGCCTGAGGTGGTCAGTAGTCCGCATATGTTGTTGGACTTCCTGGTTGACCGGATGTTGTCTGGATATGAACAGGATGATGACGTTACCGCCCTGGCCATTCACGTACCGCCAGCCACGAAGAGTGACTGAATGAATCAGTCATAAGGGTTGCTTTCGGGTATCAGTGGCGCGCTTACGTACGCACTACTGTCCGGGTCGGCCTAGGGTGGAGGTCAACCGCCGGGAGGTGGCCGTATGGAGTGCGTGGTCGTGCCAGAATGCTGAGCAGGTCCGTCAAAGCTCCAGACGATCCCCCACCGGCCATCTGGGTCCATTGTCGCCACGTGTTCGTTCGAGAGGTGTTCGTGTCGCCTGCAAGTTCGACTCGCTCGAAGCCACAAGAGCTGAACGAGCCCGTCATTCAGCGACTGCTCGAGCGTGGGCGCTCGCAGGGTTTCCTCGAGTCTGAGGATGTCCGTCAAGCCTTCGAGGAGGCGGACATCCCCATGTCGCACGCCGCCGCGTTCTTGCGGAACCTCAGCAAAGAGGGCGTGACCGTGGTGGTGACCGCCGCGGATTCGGCTGCGCCGAAGAAGTCTCGTGGTCCAGCAAAGCGCCGCACCGCTGCCCCCGTCAAGACCAAGGCCGCAGCGGCCGCCAAAGAGCAGCAGCCCGAGACCGTGACCGCGGTCGTGGGCACCGTCGAAGCCGAGCCGGCCGCCAAGAAGCCGGCCCCTGCCAAGAAGGCCGCGCCCGCGGCCAAGAAGGCGGCGCCCGCGCCGCCCGCCAACAAGGCCAAGCCTGACAACGCTGGGCCTGCCGACTCCAAGGCCGAGACCGACGAGGAAGAGGACCTCGAGCTCGACGGCGACGTGGAGCTGGAGGACCTCGAGGACATCGAGGTCGACGACGAGGAGATCGTCGCCGAGGACGACTCCGACGACAGCGACGGCGGGGACGACTCCGACGACTCCGAGGAGTCCGAGGACGGGCCCAAGCCCGCCGAGGTGGCCGCGGTCGAGAAGGTCGAGGACGAGGTCCTCATCCTGTCCGACGACGACGATGACGCCCCGGTCGCCCAGGTGGCCGCCGCCGGCGCCACCGCCGACCCGGTCAAGGACTACCTCAAGCAGATCGGCAAGGTCCCCCTGCTCAACGCCGAGCAGGAGGTCGAGCTCGCCAAGCGCATCGAGGCCGGCCTGTTCGCCGAGGAGCAGCTCGGCGGCGGCGAGACCGACAGCCTGCCGGTCGACGTCCGCGCCGAGCTCGAGTGGATCGCCGAGGACGGCCGCAGGGCCAAGAACCACCTGCTGGAGGCCAACCTCCGTCTGGTGGTCTCGCTGGCCAAGCGCTACACCGGCCGCGGCATGCTCTTCCTGGACCTCATCCAGGAGGGCAACCTGGGCCTGATCCGCGCGGTGGAGAAGTTCGACTACACCAAGGGCTACAAGTTCTCCACCTACGCCACGTGGTGGATCCGGCAGGCGATCACGCGTGCCATGGCCGACCAGGCGCGGACCATCCGCATCCCGGTCCACATGGTCGAAGTGATCAACAAGCTGGCCCGCGTCCAGCGGCAGATGCTGCAGGACCTGGGCCGCGAGCCCACGCCGGAGGAGCTCGCCCGAGAGCTGGACATGACCCCCGAGAAGGTGGTCGAGGTCCAGAAGTACGGGCGCGAGCCCATCTCGCTCCACACCCCGCTGGGTGAGGAGGGCGACAGCGAGTTCGGTGACCTCATCGAGGACTCCGAGGCCATCGTCCCGGCCGACGCCGTCAGCTTCACGCTGCTGCAGGAGCAGCTGCACTCCGTTCTCGACACGCTGTCGGAGCGCGAGGCGGGCGTCGTGTCGATGCGCTTCGGCCTCACCGACGGGCAGCCGAAGACGCTGGACGAGATCGGCAAGGTCTACGGCGTGACGCGCGAGCGCATCCGTCAGATCGAGTCCAAGACCATGTCCAAGCTCCGTCACCCGAGCCGCTCCCAGGTCCTGCGCGACTACCTGGACTAAGGGCAACGGCTTCACGTTTCACAGTCGGTATGGGGGGGAGCCTTGGCTCCCCCCATACCGCTGTCCGCGCGCCGCCTACTCCTGCTCGGATGAGTCCCAGGGAAAGGCGAGCAGGCGCACCATGACCGCGCGCGCGTCCGGGGCCGCGTCGCGATGGCTGTATTTGCGCAGCAGCGCGATGTACTCCTCGAAGAAGGCGTCCAGCTCCTGCGCGCTCACGTGCGCCATCCCCCGCGAGGCCTTCGCCCACGCGGGATCCCGCAGGTAGGCGGCAGGGAAGCGGTCGAGCAGCTCCCGCTCCTCCGCCATCCAGGCCTGGTGGAAGGCCTCCAGCGCCGGGCGGTCCTGCGGGGCCAGTTGGTCCGGCGTGGGCAGGCGGATGTCCCTGGTCGCCTCCACCCTGCGCCACCAGCGCTCCCGGCCGGTGGAGCGCTCGGGGATCTCCTCGATGAACCCGTACTTCTCCAGCTGCCTCAGGTGGTAGCTGGTCGTGCCGGTCTTCGCGCCGAGCAGCTCACCCAGGGTCGTCGAGGTGGCAGGACCGCCGGACAGATGGCGCAGCATCGTGCGGCGCATCGGGTGGGTCAGCGCCTTCAGCCTGTCGGCGTCGTCGACCAGGTGGCCCGTCTCATCCTTCATGATGAGCATGCTAATACTGCAGAGGGATATCTGCAGACTTAGCTTTGCCGAGACTTCTCTGCAGATTACTCTCGGCATATGCGAATGATTCGATTGCTCCTCGCGTCCGTCGTGCTCCTGGGCCTCGCCGCCACGCCGGCAGCCGCAGCGTCAGAACCGGTCAGCTCCGAGATCACCTTCCGCGGAGACGGCGGGATCGTCCTGCACGGCACCGTGCTGACCCCGGCGGGCTCACCGGACCGGCACCCCGGCATGGTCCTCGTGCACGGTGCGGGGGAGGGGACCCCGCGCACCAAGCTGATGGGCGAGGCCGTCGCGTTCGCCCGCACGGGCATGTCGGTGCTCGTCTACGACAAGCGGTCGTCCGGCTACTCGCTCTTCCACCGGGACTACGGGCAACTCGCTCGGGACGCGCTCGGCGCGGTGGCCGCCCTGCGCGCCCAGCCCGGGGTGGACCCGGCGAAGGTCGGCATCTGGGGCCTGAGCGAGGGCGGCTGGGTCGCGCCGCTGGCCGCCTCGCAGTCCTCGCAGGTCGCCTTCGTCGTCACGGTGGGCGGCAACGCCCTGGAGCCGCTGCGCCAGCAGACCTGGGCCACCGCCGCGGGCCTGCGCAAGGCCGGAGTGTCCGGGTCGCTGGTCGACCGCGCCGAGCCGAACCTGTACCGCGTGATCGCCGACGGCGGCCTGTTCCCCGAACCCTGGTACTCGCCGGGTCCGGTGCTGGAGCACGTCAAGCAGCCGATGCTGGGCATCTGGGGCGCCGACGACCTCCTCACCCCGCCGCAGGAGACCCCGCCGCTGCTCGCCGCCGCCCTGGAGCGCGGCGGCAACCGGCACTACACCCTGCGCTACGTGCCTGACGCCGACCACGCCGCCCATCAGAGCCCCGACCACGGCGTGACCCGGCTGCCCGCGCTCGCGCCCGGGTACGCCCAGCTGGTCGGCGACTGGGTCCGGTCGGTGTCAGCCGGCCGGCTCCCGACCGCCCAGGCCCCCGACCCGCTGCCGAAGCAGGCCTCGCTGAGCGTGCCCGTGCCGCGGCCTGCCTGGTGGGAGTCGGCGTTCGCGCAGCTCGCCGTCCTCCTTTTGATGATCGTCGCGTTCGCGGGCTACCCGGTGGTAGCGCTGGTCCGCCGCGTCCGCGGGCGGGTGCGGCCGGCCGTCGGGCGGTCGCCCCGAGTGCTGGCGGCCGCCGGGCTCGCCACGGTGGCCGGGTTCCTCGGCTATCTCGTCCCCGTCCTGATGAGCGGGGCCAAGCTCGCCTCGCCGGGCCCGCTCCTCGCCGGGCGCCCGGTGATCTGGCTGGCGCTGCAGGCGCTCGCGGTCACCGTCGTGATCGCCACCGTGCTGACCTGGGTGGTCAGGCGCCGATCGGAGGCGTCCGGGGAACGCGTCCGGCTCACGCTGCTCGCCGTCGGCGGGACCGCGTTCGTCCCGTGGGCCCTCTACTGGGGATTGCTCCTGCCCTGACGGGACTGTTCGGCAGGGACGAAGAGGTCGGCCGGCGTTCTCGGGCCTACCTGGAGGTTCGCGACGGGTCGTTTGACAGCCCCTTGACGCTACTCGGTAGATCGACTAGATGTCGGGGAGTCTGTCGATCACTTCATGGGAGGGCACTGTGTCCAGGAGAGGTGCTTTACGGATCGCGGTGGTGGCGGTGGCCGCGGGAGCGGTGGTGGGAGCGGGGCTGCCCGCCGGTGCCGCCGATCGGCCGCCGAGGACGACGCACGGACCGTGCGGCTACACCGAGACGCCGGACGATCCAGCCGTCAGGAAGGTGCCGCTGCCGCCCGACCCGCGGCACACGCCGACCCGCCCGGTCTCCGTCGTGCTCAAGACCAACCACGGCGACATCGGGCTGGCGCTCGACCCGGCCAAGGCGCCGTGCACCGTACAGAGCTTCGTGCATCTGGTGCGCCACCGCTTCTACGACGCGACCTCCTGCCACCGGCTGACCGCCTACGACCGGCTGAAGGTGCTGCAGTGCGGCGACCCGAGCTTCACCGGCGAGGGCGGCCCCGGATACAAGTTCAAGGACGAGCTGCCCACCGACCTGCCGCCGTGGCCAGGGGATCCGACCGGCGCGCGCAGGACGTACGCCAGGGGCGTGCTCGCCATGGCCAACGCCGGGCCCGACACCAACGGCAGCCAGTTCTTCCTGGTGTACGGGGATTCCGGGCTGCGGCCGAACTACACGATCTTCGGGACCGTGGACGGGCCCGGGCTGGCCGCCCTGGACGAGATCGCCGCGGGCGGCATCCAGCCCGAGCCCGACGGGCCCACGCCGCCGGTGGACGGCAAGCCGGTCCTCCCGGCCGACATCCAGGACGCCTGCGTCACCCACCCCTGACGGGCACGGCCCCCGGCGCCGGGGGCCGCGCAGGCCAGGGATCGACTCGGAACCCGACAGCTCGGGAGGCCAACCGGGATCTTCTGGATGCCCGGCCGGATAGGGCATAGAGGCACCTCGCGGCGATGTGGCCGCATATCGCGGAGTTGGGCGGTATGCGGCCAACCTGGGGTTTGATCTGGTGTGGAGTGACGCGTGTGCCTAAGGTTGCCTCCGTTGGTTGTGCACCCCCCCGAGAGGCGACCCATGGCGACGTCCTTATCTGAGTTCGGCTACAAGCAGGAACTGAGCCGATCCCTGAGCTTCACGGACCTGATGTTCTACGGTCTGATCTTCATGGTGCCCATCGCACCGATGGCGATCTTCGGGCAGGTGTTCCAGGCTTCCGGCGGGATGGTCGCGCTCGCCTACCTCATCGGCGTGGTCGCGCTCACCTTCACCGCCGCCAGCTTCGGCCAGATGGTCAAGGCGTTCCCGCTGGCGGGCAGCGTCTACAGCTTCGCGGGGCGGGCCATCCACCCGGGCGTCGGGTTCCTGGCGGGGTGGGCGATCCTGCTGGACTACCTGCTGGTGCCGAGCCTGCTCTACCTGGTCGCCTCCACCTCCATGCACGCCGTGGTGCCCGCCGTACCGGTATGGGTGTGGCTGGTGCTGTTCGTGGTGTTCAACACCACCGTCAGCCTGCTCGGCATCAAGATCACGGCCACGGCCACCAAGGTGTTCCTGATCTGCGAGCTGGTGGTGCTCGGGCTGTTCCTCGCGGTCGGGGTGTGGGCGCTGCTGAGCGGGCGCGGCAACGGGATGTCGTTCGAGCCGCTGTTCAACTCCGGCACGTTCTCCGTGTCGGTGATCTTCGGTGCGGTGTCCGTGGCGGTGCTGAGCTTCCTCGGGTTCGACGGGATCGCGATGCTGTCGGAGGAGACCCGCGGCGAGTCGCGGGAGATAGGCAAGGCCATGGCGGCCGCGCTCGGGCTGGCCGGGCTGCTGTTCATCGCGCAGACGTGGGTGGCCGCGCTGCTCGCTCCGAACACGGCCGACCTGCTCGCGCACGGCACCGAGCGTTCCAATGCCTTCTTCGACATCGCCTCGTCGGCGGGCGGCGGCTGGCTGGGCGGTGTGACGGCCGTCGCCACGGCCGCGGCCTGGGGGATCGCCGACTCGATGGTGGCGCAGGTGGCGACCTCCCGGCTGCTGTTCGCGATCGCGCGTGACGGGCAGCTGCCGCGCTTCCTGGCCAAGGTCTCGCTCAAGCGGCTCGTGCCCGTCAACGCGATCCTGCTGGTCGGTTTCCTGGGGCTGGTGCTGCCCGGTGGCCTGCTGGTGTTCACCGACGACCAGGGCATCGGCGTGCTGACCACGCTGATCAACTTCGGGGCGATGATCGCGTTCATGGTGCTGCACGTGTCGGTCATCGCGCACTACCTGATCAGGAGCGGGTCGAAGGACTACTGGCGGCACCTGATCTCGCCGGTGATCGGCTTCGTGATCCTGGCCTTCGTCGTCTGGAACGCCAACCTCGCCGCCCAGATCGTCGGCCTGATCTGGCTGGCCCTCGGCGTGGCGATCCTGGGCATCCTCTACGCGGCCGGCCTGAAGCCCAGGCTGGCCGGACTGTCACACGAACGGCTCTGACAGAACATGGAACGTCTCCCGCTGCCGTACGACCTGTTCCTCATCGCCCACGGCGAGAAGGGAGCGCCCTCCATCCACGTCCCCACCCTGGGCGCCGGGCTGGCCGCCGCCATGCTGGCGGACCTCGCCCTGCTCGGCGCCCTGGCCTTCGAGGGGCACACCCTGGTGCTCGGCGCCGGGCGGCCCGGTCCCGCCCAGCTGCAGGACGAGGCCTGCATGCGGCTGCTGGCCGCGGTGCCTCAGCAGCGGATGCCGATCGTGCAGTGGCTGGCCGTCCTGTCCGGCGACATGCTCGAGTCGACGGCCCGCCAGCTGGACACGCTGGGGCTCATCCAGACGACGGTACGGCGGCGCCTCATCGGAACCTCGATCCGGTACGTCCCCGTCGGCCACGGGCCGCTCACGGTCGCCATGGCCCGGGTCAGGCTGCCCGTCATGGGCCACGAGCAGCCCACGCCGGCCGACCTGGCGCTGTGCGAGCTCGTGCGGCTGCTCCGCCTGGAGGACGCCCTCTACCTGAGCGACCGCCCCGCCGAGATCAGGGCCCGCCTCGCCGATCTGACGCAGGCCACCCAACCGGCGATCGCCCAGATCATGAAGGCCCTGGAGTCCTACATCGCCAACCAGGCCACGGCGATCTACCGCTGACTCACTCCACGGTGACGTCGATCCTGCCCGGCGCGAGCCGTACGGCATAGCCCAGCTCATCAAGCAGCTTGGCCAGCTCGTCAGGGGTGGCCGGGTCGGCGGGGTTCTCGAGCAGCGCGCGGGCCACCTCGCCGCGGGTGGCCTTGGCCATGTGGCTGACGACCTTGCCGTCGCGCAGCACGCGGACCCCGACCGCGCGCTCGCCGGGCTTCCACGCGGCGGCGTACGTCGAGGAGCGCAGGTCCACGACCAGGCCGGGCAGCCGGTCGAGCTCCTTGGCCACGAAGGGGCGCCAGAAGGCGGCCAGACCGCCGAGCGGCGGCAGCGTGACACCCATCGACAGGCGGTAGGGCGGGATCCGGTCGGTGATCCGCAGCACGCCCCACAGGCCGGAGAAGATCAGCACCGACTCCTCGGCCCTGGCCAGTGCCTCGGGGGACAGGGTCGCCAGGCCCAGGTTGTCGTAGAGCACGCCCGTGTACAGCTCGGCGGCGGGCAGCGTGGGCGCTGTCTTCAGCGCCAGGTTCTTGGCCAGCTCGGGCGCCTGGCCGGGCGACAGGCCGAGCACGTCGAGCGCGTCGCGGCGGCGCGAGGCCTTGACCAGCGCGCTCACCACGCGCCTGCGGGCCCGGTCGAGCGTGGGGAAGGACAGCTCGCCGACGGCGGGACCGTTGCCCTCGGCGGCCTTGCCCTCGGACGGCGGCAGCAGGATCAGCACGATTCCGCAGCTTAACGCTAGGGTTCCGGCATGCGTGACTACGACAGCCTGATAGACGAGGCCTGGCCCGCCTTCGAACGGGAACGTTCCCGCGGCTGGACCTTCCGATACGCGGGAGGTGTCACGAAACGGGCGAACTCCGTCCTGCCCTTGGGAGAGCGCGGCGACGTCGAGGCCGCCGAGGCCTTCTACGCCGCCCGCGGCCTGCCGTGCGCGTTCTCGATGGGTCCAGGCGTCGCCGAGGAGCTCGACGCGGAACTGGAGAGCAGGGCATACGGCCTCGTCGACCCCACGCTGATCATGGCGGGCTCACCCCAGGGCGAGCCGCGGCACCGGGTCAGGGTCGAGGACGAACCCTGGGACGGCTGGCTGGACACCTGGTGGTCGGTGGACGGCCGCTACGCCGACGGCCTGGAGGCGGCCCGACGCATCTGCACGGGCGTCAAGGCGCGCTACGCGGCCGTCGAGGAGGACGGTGTGGCGCTGGCCGTGGGCCGAGGCGTCCCGCAGGGCGACACGGTCGGGATCTACTGCATGGCCACGCTGCCCGCCGCGCGCCGCCGCGGGCTGGCCTCCAGCGTGCTCCGCGCCCTGGTACGGCAGGCGGAGCAGGCCTATCTGGTCACCACCGCGTCGAACCCGGCCGCCCAGGCGCTGTACAGGAGCGAGGGGTTCGAGGTCCGGGATCGCTACCACTATCGGGTGAAATGAGAAACGGCGGACCCAGGAAGGGCCCGCCGTACCTCGTATATGTGGTTAGCGTTCCTCGTTGGTGGCGGTTGCAGGGGTTTCGCTGAGCCGAGCCGACTCGTCCAGGATTTCGGCGCCCTTTTCGCGCAGCGCTGCCACGTGCTGACGCCCATGATGGGCGCAGAACAGCAGCTCCCCACCCACAGGCAGGGTCGCGCGAATGTAGGCCTGGGCGCCGCAGCGGTCGCAACGGTCGAGGGCCGTCAGCGGCTTAACGGGGGCGAGAGCTCCAGTCACGTATCGCCTTTCGGGTCACCCCCGCCGAAGCGAGGATCTGGCGTCAGTCACTTGAGACAACATCTAACCGGACAGAGACGTTCCCAACCGCTACCCGACTACGCCGAGAGCGGAATGTATCCCAAAGTAATGACGATCAGCCGGTTGGTAACGGCAAACCGTCAGTGATGGCAAGCTTGTACGCGCGTAGGCGGGAAGAACGGTAGGCTACGCACTGGTGTTCGATCCTTGACCAGAGGAGCTGGAGTGACGGTTGTGGAGGCGGGTTACACGGCTCGTCACCTGTCTGTGCTTGAGGGCCTCGAAGCGGTCCGCAAGCGCCCCGGCATGTACATCGGGTCCACCGACAGCCGTGGGCTCATGCACTGCCTCTGGGAGATCGTGGACAACGGCGTCGACGAGGCGCTCGCAGGGCACTGCGACCGCATCGAGGTCGAGCTCTACCCAGACGGCTCCATCGAGGTGCGCGACAACGGCCGGGGCATTCCCGTCGACGTCGAGCCCAAGAGCGGCCTGGTCGGAGTCGAGCTCGTCTATACCAAGCTGCACGCGGGCGGCAAGTTCGGCGGCGGCGCCTACGGCGCCTCCGGCGGCCTCCACGGCGTCGGCGCGTCCGTGGTCAACGCCTTGTCGGCGCGCGTGGACGTCGCGGTCGACCTCGACGGCCGCGTGCACGAGATCAGCTTCCGCCGTGGCGTCACCGGCGTCTTCGACGGTCCCGGCCCCAACGCGAAGTTCAAGAAGAAGTCCGGGCTCCGGATCGGCGACACGCGCCCCAAGAACGTCACCGGCACCCGCGTGCGCTTCTGGGCCGACAAGCAGATCTTCCTGCCCGACGCCGAGGTCTCGCTCGACGAGATCCACGTGCGGCTGCGGCAGACCGCGTTCCTGGTGCCCGGTCTGGCCCTGGCCGTCTATGACAGCAGGCACGAGGAGCGCGTCGAGGAGGAGTTCCGCTTCGACGGCGGCATCTCGGAGTTCACCGAGTTCCTCGCCCGCGACGAGGCCGTCTGCGACGTGCTGCGCCTGCAGGGCGTGGGCCACTTCCACGAGACCGTGCCGGTGCTCGACGACCAGGGCCACATGACGCCCACCGAGGTGCAGCGCGAGCTCACCGTCGACGTGGCGGTGCGCTGGGGCAAGGGCTACGAAAGCACGATCCGCTCGTTCGTCAACGTGATCGCCACCCCCAAGGGCGGCACCCACCTGACCGGTTTCGAGCGCGCGCTGGTCAAGACGCTCAACGAGCAGCTGCGCGAGACGCGGCTGCTGAAGAACGGCGACGACCCGGTCACCAAGGAGGACATCCTCGAGGGGCTGACCGGCGTGGTGACCGTGCGGGTGCCCGAGCCGCAGTTCGAGGGCCAGACCAAGGAAGTGCTCGGCACCTCCGCGGCCACCAGGATCGTCTCCCACGTGGTCTCCCGCGAGCTCAAGCAACTGTTCGACAACCCGCCGCGGGGCATGAAGCAGCCGCTGCGCGCCGTGCTCGAGAAGATCGTGGCCGCCGCCAAGGCGCGCATCGCCGCCCGCGAGCACCGCGACAACCAGCGCCGCAAGTCCGCGCTGGAAAACTCCGCGCTGCCCGCCAAGCTGGTCGACTGCCGCAGTGACGGTGTCGACCGCAGCGAGCTGTTCATCGTCGAGGGCGACTCGGCGCTGGGCACCGCCAAGCTGGCCCGCGACTCGGAGTTCCAGGCGCTGCTGCCGATCCGCGGCAAGATCCTGAACGTGCAGAAGGCGTCCGTCGCCGACATGCTCAAGAACACCGAGTGCGCCGCGATCATCCAGGTGGTCGGCGCCGGGTCGGGCCGCTCGTTCGACATCGAGGCGGCCCGCTACGGCAAGATCATCCTGATGGCCGACGCCGACGTCGACGGCGCCCACATCCGCTGCCTGCTGCTGACGCTCTTCCACCGCTACATGCGGCCGATGGTCGAGGCGGGGCGGGTCTTCGCCGCGGTGCCGCCGCTGCACCGCATCGAGCTCACCAACCCCGGCAGGGGGCAGGACAAGTACATCTACTGCTACTCCGACGCCGAGCTGCACAAGGTGCTCGCCGGCCTGGAGCGGCGCGGCAAGCGCTGGAAGGACCCGGTGCAGCGCTACAAGGGTCTGGGCGAGATGGACGCCGACCAGCTCGCCGAGACCACGATGGACCCGCGCCACCGCATCCTGCGCCGGGTCCGCATCGAGGACGCCGAGGCGGCCGAGCGCATCTTCAACCTGCTCATGGGCAGCGACGTGGCGCCCAGGCGCGAGTTCATCGTCAGCAGCGCCGCCGAGGTCGACCGCGACCACATCGACGCCTGACCACCACCGAAACGCCGGCCTTCATGGCCGGCGTTTCGCATTCCAGAGGTACGGCGCCGCCGGCCCGAACCCTTGAGATCAGCCAAGCAGGCTCGCTCCCGGACCCCGCACACCGTTGCGTGGGCACACCACCTGGTGCGCGATCCCAGCTTCGCGGGCGGCGTGCGTATCGCCTGGGCGGTCACAGGCGGGAGCGGTGGGCCCGAGCGCACCGCCTGGATTCGCGGCGAGCTTCCGCTACATACCGTCACATAGGAAATGCATCGCAAATCTATCGATACGGCCTGCCACGATGGCGGACATCGGGAGATCGCCGGAGCCTGATGACGCGCCGCGAGGGGGCGGCGCCTCGCGTATCGTCCTCCGCACTGGCAGCATCGCACCCGAAAGAGGAGGTCATGATGCTTGATGAGCCCCGCAGCAGGGAGCAGCGCAGGATGGACACCCTGCACCGGCTGGCCAACGACGTGGACTGCTGGGTGGCGACCGCCGGCGAGTCCCCATATCTGATACCGCTGTCGTTCCTGTGGGACGCCGGCACCCTGCTGATGTCGACCCCTGAGTCCAGTCCCACGGGGCGCAACCTGCGGGCCCGCGGCACGGTGCGCGTCGGCCTTGGCCCCACCCGTGACGTGGTGCTGATCGAGGGCACCGTCCAGGTGGTGACGATCGCCGAGCTGCCGCAGGCGGTCGGTGACGCGTTCGCGGCCAAGACCGGGTTCGACCCGCGCCGGCTGGCCACGCCGTACCTGTACTTCCGCATCCTTCCGCGGCGGATCCAGGCCTGGCGGGAGGTCAACGAGCTGCCGGGGCGCGACCTGATGCGCGAGGGCCGCTGGTTGACCGCCACCGGCTCCGTCCTAGGCGTCGCGATGACGGAGAAGGAGGCCGCCGCCCAGCAGGCCGGCGCCGGCCCATGCGGTCATCACTGACAGGCCCGCCCACGGGCTGATCGGCCAGGAGGCCAGGTCGCGGGTCACCTGGATGGCCAGGCCCGCGTTCATCGGGGTGACACGGAAGATCAGTGTCCGCAGGTCGGCGTCTGGGATCATGAACAGCAGCAGGGGCAGGAAGAGCAGGCCCAGGGTCACGCCGATGGCCGCGGCGGAATCCCTGACCATGACCCCCACGCCCAGGCTCAGCAGCCCGATCAGCACCAGGTAGAGCACCGAGCCCGCCGCCGCGCGCAGTGTCGGCCCGTCGGTCAGCGACAGCGGCGGGTAGCCGTGCTCGGGGGTGAAGCCGTTGCCGGGCAGCAGCAGCCGCCCGGCGGCCAGTGCTCCCAGCACGGCCGCGACCGCGGTCGCCAGGATCGGCCCGGTGACGACGGCCGCCTTGGCGGCCAGCAGCGTGCTCCTGCGCGGCAGCGCGGTGAGGGTGGTACGGATCATGCCGGTCGCGTACTCGCCCGAGACCGCCAGGATGGCGAGCATCGCGACGGCCACCTGCCCGACGGCGACGCCGGTCAGGCTGATCTTGACAGGGTCTTGGAGGCAGCCGGTGCGCGGGCACGCGTCCGGGAACGTCAGCGCCGAAGACGCCGCGCTCACGGCCACGGTCAGCGCCACGACCCCGAAGAGCAGCCACCAGGTGCCGCCGCCGCCGGTCCACAACTTCGTCCATTCCGCCCGTAGTGCCCACGCCATGCGTGACCGCCCGTTCATGCGTCCCTCCGGCGCAGGCGGTGGACGGCGAAGGCCAGGGCGAGGGCGGCGTAGCCGCACATGACGGCCATGCCGCCCCACGGCGACAGCGGATAGTAGCCATCGGAGGGCGCGTAGTAGGCCGGCACCTGCGGATACTCGATCATCGTCTGCTGGATCGCGAACCCGGCAGCGGGCGTGAGCCGCAGCAGCCACTGCGCGGCCGGCATCGGCAGCACCGACGCGGTGGCCAGGATCTGCGGCACCACGATCACCGCGATGGCCGCGACGACGGCCGCCGCGCTGCGACGGAACAGCGCCCCGAGTGCGAGCGCGAACACGGCCGAGATCCCCACCAGCGCCGCGGTGCCCAGCACCAGCCGCACCTGGGTCGGCGCGGAGACCGGCAGGATGTGGGTCCCGTTGCCCTCCAGGATCGCCGTGGACACCGGCACCACGATCGCGGCGGCCACCAGCCCGGCGGCGAACGCGACCGAACCGATCACCGCCGCCTTGGCCAGCAGCGCCCGCTCCCGCCGCGGGCCGGCGATCAGCGTGGTGCGGATCAGCCCCCGCCGGTACTCGGCGGTGATGAACAGCACCGCCACCACGATCACCACGATCAGCCCGGCCAGCAGCCCGGTCAGTGTCTGCGCCGGGGTCGGCCCGCCCTCGGCCCCCAGGGGCGCGATGTCACCGGAGCCCGTTACGGTGAACGTGTCGCCCGACTGGACCAGCCCGCCCGGGTGGTGGTACTTCTCCCAGTCGGTCACATTCCTGGTGCCGCCCACCTCATCGCGCAACCACGCGCTCCCCGACGTCTCGCCCTGCACCGTGACGTGGTCGAACTCGGCGGTGGTCTGCGTGAAGCGCATCTGCGCGATGGAGCCGCCCAGCGACTGCTGTTTCACGGTCAGGTCGCCGGGCGAGTTCGCGAACAGCCCGATCTGCGCCGTTTCCGGCAGCCCTGCGAGGCGAGCGGTGCCGATCTGAGTCCAGGCGGCTCCGTCGGCCGATTCGTAGCCGGTGATCGTGTCGCCCTGGCGCGTGAGGCGGAGCCAGCGCGGCGCGGTGCCCGGCCTGCCGGCCGTGTCCTCGGTGAAGTCGTGCTGCATCCGCACGCCGTGGCCGCCGGTCATCGTCACCGCCGCGTAGGTGGAGCCCTGCTTCGTGCTCTCCTTGACGATGATCCCGGCCTTCGCCCACGGGACCAGGCCCTTGACGATCTGGTCGTGGTTGGGCGGCGGATAGGTGATGATCCCGGTCATCGAGGTGATCCGGGCCGTGATGCTCCCGTCGCCGGTCAGCGGCTGGTGCACGAAGTAGAACCGATCGTTCACCCCTTCCCCGCCCGGCCCCACGGGGATGGCGGGACAGGGGACCTCCTTGGTGCCCTGCATGCAGGAGCTGTGGCTGCCCGCCGCGTACAGCAGCCCGAGCAGCACGATGACCAGTACGGACACCGCCATGCCGACCACCCAGCCGCGCACGGTCCTGAACTTGGTCCATTCCGCCCGGATCACGACGCCGCCCTGAACTCGACGGCGTCCCTGGTGAGCTCCATGTAGGCCTCCTCGAGCGTCGCCCGGTGCGCGGCCACCTCGGAGAACGGCACCCGGCCGCGGCCCAGCAGCGCCACGACCTGCTCCGACGGCATCCCGGTGACGGTCACTGTGTCGCGGCCGGTCGCGGCCACGGTGGCGCCCGCGTGCGCGAGCGCGGCCATCGCCTCGTCCCGCGCCGACGTGCGCAGCGTGACCCTGCCGCGGGAGGCCGTCGCGATCAGGTCGGCCACGCTGGTGTCCGCCACCACCCGGCCGCGGCCCACCACCACGAGATGGCCGGCGGTGTCCTCCAGCTCGCTCATCAGGTGGCTGGACACCAGCACGGCACGACCCTGCTCGGCCAGCGACCGCAGCAGGCCCCTGATCCACACGATGCCCTCCGGGTCGAGCCCGTTGAACGGCTCGTCCAGCATGAGCACCGGCGGGTCGCCGAGCAGCGCCGCGGCGATCCCGAGCCGCTGCCGCATGCCGAGGGAGTAGCCGCCTGCCCTGCGCCGCGCCGCCGGGCCCAACCCGACCAGTTCGATCACCTCGTCCACCCGGCCTGCGCCCAGCCCCTGCGAGTGCGCGAGCCACAGCAGGTGGTTGCGTCCCGTCCTGCTGGGCTGCAGCGCCGCGGCGTCAAGCAGCGCCCCCACGTGGCTCAGCGGCCGCCGCAGGCTCTGGTACGGCCTGCCGCCCACCAGCGCGCGCCCTTCGTCCGGCGCGTCCAGCCCGAGCACCACCCGCATCGTGGTGGACTTGCCCGCGCCGTTCGGTCCGACGAACCCGGTCACCTGCCCCGGCGCGACCGTGAACGACATGCCGTCCAGCGCCAGGGTGCGGCCGAAGCGCTTGCGCAGCCCGGCGACCTCGATGATTGCTTCCATGCCAGGCAGATTAGGGACGCCCGCCACCCGCGGTCGTCACGGCGCGGAGCGATCTTCGCCGTCGCTGGCGTGAGCTACGGCTCCTCCCTCGTGCGAGGGATGCCCCAGGTCCTTGCGTCGGTGACAATGACACTCGTGCACGAATGGGTCGAGAGTGGACGGCGGATCGCCGTGGTCGGCGCGCTGCTCGCCCTGTTCGCGGTCGCCGAGTCGATCGCGCAGGCCCGCACGACCCGGCTGGCCTCCCTCATGGGCGACTACTCCGAGACGGTCCCCGCCGGGTACCCCCTGCCGCACTCGCTGACCCCGCCGCCCGCCGACGGCGGCAACGTCACGCTCTACTACGTGATCTTCCCGTTGCTCGCGCTGGCCACCACGCTGCCGGTCGCGGTGCTGCGGGAACGGGGCGCCGCCCTGGTCGTGTCGGCCGCGGGCGTGCTGTCGCTGACGGCCTTCCAGACGCTGACCGTGGCGGGCGCGGCCGCCCAGCTGATCGCCGGCTACCGCCTCGGGTTGGCGGGCTCACGGCTGTCGGTGCTGCTCGCCGTACCGTTTCCGCTGCTCGCGGTGGTGGGCGGGCTGGACGGCGAGGCGCGCGTGCTGACGCTCGTGCTGGCCTCGCTCGGCCCGGCCGCCGCCCTGGCAGGCCTGGTACGGCGAGCCAAGGGGGAGGCGTCGGAGAGCGCGGCCGCCCGGCAGGGCATCGCCGACTCCCTGCTCGAGCACACCGCCAGGGGCGAGCGGGCCAGGATCGCCCGCGAGCTGCACGACGTGGTCGCCCACCACATCTCCATGGTCGCGGTGCAGGCAGAGACGGCCAGGCTCACCACCCCCGGCATGCCGCAGGCGGGCGCCGAGCGGCTGTCGGCCATCGGCGACACGGCGAGGTCCGCGCTGACCGAGATGCGACGGCTGCTCGGCGTGCTGCGGGAGGACGCCGAGGCGGAGCCCGACGTGCGGCGGCCTCAGCCGGGGCTGCGGGAGCTGGGGGAACTGATCGACGAGTCGCGCGACGCGTCGGGGTCCGCGGTCCGGCTGATCCTGAGCGGATCGCCCGCGCTGCTGGACCCCGGCGTCGAGCTGGCCGCCTACCGCATCGTCCAGGAAGCCCTCACCAACGCCCGCAGGCACGCGCCGGGCGCCGCCGTGGACGTGGAGCTCCACTACGCCGGCGACGCCCTGCACCTGCGCGTCCGCGACAACGGCCCTGGCCCGTCCACCGAGGCCGACACAGGACATGGGCTGGCAGGGATGCGGGAACGGGCGGTCGCCGTCGGCGGCGAGCTGTCCACCGCCGCCGACCCCGGCGGCGGGTTCCTGATCCAGGTCCGCCTCCCGGGAGCGTCCGCATGAGCGTGCGGATCGTGGTGGCCGACGACCACCTGGTGGTGCGGACCGGCTTCGCCGAGCTGCTCAACACCCAGCCCGACTTCGAGGTCGTCGCGACGGCCTCCGACGGCGCCGAGGCGGTGCGCGTGTGCCGCGAGCTGTCGCCCGATGTGGTGCTCATGGACATCCGCATGCCCGTCATGGACGGCATCGAGGCCACCAAGCGGCTCGGCGACGGGCCGCGCGTGCTCATCCTGACCACCTTCGACCTCGACGAGTACGTCTACGACGCGCTGCGCGCCGGTGCCAGCGGCTTCCTGCTGAAGGACGTCACCGCCGAGCGCCTGTTCGACGCCGTGCGCGTCATCGCCGCGGGGGAGGCGCTGCTGGCGCCGTCGATCACCCGGCGCCTGATCGACGAGTTCGCCCAGCTGCGCCCCCAGCCCGAGGCCGTCGCCACCGCCGGCCTGACCCCGCGCGAGACGCAGGTGCTGCGCCTGGTCGCCGAGGGCCTGTCCAACCCGGAGATCGCCGGCCGCCTCACGGTGACGGAGGAGACCGTGAAGACCCACGTCAGCCGGGTGCTGAACAAGCTCGGCCTGCGCGACAGAACCCAGGCCGTGGTCGCCGCCTACGAGTCGGGCCTGGTCGTGCCACGACACCATCGGCCCGGATGAGCACCCGCATCCTCTTGCCGACCGGCACCGGCGTGATCGCTTGGCGCCTTGTCCGGCGGCCACCCGGGACCGGGGGTCGTGGGTCCCGGGCGGCGTGACGGTGAGCAACCCCGCATCTCCTGAGGAGCGTCTCCCTGGACGGGGCCCAGCCGGAGTGCGGCGACTGGCGGTGGGGTGGCTTGCCGTACGGGGGCTAAGCAGCCCTGAAGAGGGAGCTGACGTCGATGACGGGCACCACCTCCGAGACGCGGCCGTCCTCGAAGCGGAAGAAGACGCAGGCGCGGATCTCCAGCGGCCCGCCCGTGGGGGCGAAGCCGAAGAAGTCGCCCTGGTGCGTGCCGCGCAGGGTCCAGCGGGTGGCGGCGCGGTCGCCGTCCGAGATGACGTCCTCGATGTCGAAACTCAGGTCGGGTACGGCGGAGCGGAGGTACTGCGCGGTCTCCTTGATGGCCTGCGGTCCGGTCGAGCCGCGGCCGCCTTCGAAGGCGGGGGAGACGATCTCGTCGGCCACCTCGAGCCTGTTCTGGTTGAGGATCTCGTCGTAGAAGCGCATGACGATGTCTTTCATCGTGACATCCTTCCGGTAACCTAGTGGCTAGAGAATTGGATCTCTAGTTTTCCTAGACACTTGGCACGCTAAGGAGTTGGCGGCGGGATGTCAAGCCGTGCTGAAGCGATCAACGGGCTGCTCGACGCGCTGCGGCGGGCCAACGTGCTGACCGTGTCCATGAGCCAGGCCGCAGCGGAGCGGATCGGGATCAACACCACCGACCTGCACTGCCTCAACCTGCTGAGCAGCGGCCCGCTGACGGCCAGCGAACTCGCCAGGCAGGCGGGCATCACCACGGCGTCGGTCACGGGCGTGATCGACCGGCTGGAGGCCGTGGGCTACGTCCGCCGCGAACGCGACACCGCCGACCGCCGCAAGGTCGTGGTGTCACTGAACCTGGAACGCACCGCGTCCGACGTGGTGCCGATCTTCGCCCCGCTCATCAAGTCCTGGCGCGCGGCCATGTCGGACTACACGGACGAGGAACTCGACCTGATCAAATCCTTCCTCACCAAAACAGAAACCATCTTCACCACCGAAATCACCAACCTCCGCACCCGCTAACCCCGACCCGCTCCCTGTCTGTCCCCGCGCGTACGCCTCCACGGGCACGCCTCGCGGACGCGCCTCCACGCGTACGCCCCGCGGGCGCGCGTCTGCGGGCGCCGGGTCGGTGGGATGTTGTACGGCGGAGGTCGGCGCCTTGTACGGCGGGCGGCCGGGAACCCCGGTGCCTGCGACAGGAAGGGCTGCGAGGTGGCGGTCAGGCGGGGCCGGGGGACGGGGGTTCCGTGCGGCGTGGCGGTGGGTGACTGTCATCGACTCGCCGGAAGCGCCGCCCGCGGGTCGCCGGCCGAAGTGCGGTGGGCGGCCGGTGGGGCGGCATGCCGTACAGGGTGAGCGTCTTGCCCTGGGGTGTACCGCATGCCTGGGCGAGGTGAGCGTCTTGCCCCTGGGCCGGGTGAAGGTCCTGCCCTGGGATGTACGGCACGCCTGGGCGAGGTGGGCGTCATGCCCTGGGCAGGGTGAAGGTCCTGCCGTGGGATATACGGCACGCGTGGGCGAGGTGAGCGTCCTGCACTGGGCAAGGTGAGGGGGTTGTCTCGGGGTTAGGGGATGGCGATGGGGAGGAGTTTTCCGGTGCGGACGTCGTAGATGGCGCCGGCGATCGGCATGTCCTCGGGGAGGAAGGGGGTGGTGCGGATGCGGGTGAGGTCGTGGCGGAGGGCGGCGTCCTGGTCGGGCACGGTGTGGAACTCCAGGCTGCGGGTGTCCACGCCGCTCTTCTGGGTCAGTTCGTGCACGTCGGCGTCCGTGACCTTGGACATGCCGCAGTCGGTGTGCGGCATGACGAGGACGCGTTCGACGCCCAGCAGGTAGACGGCGAGCACCAGCGTGCGCAGGACGTCGTCGGTGACGCGGGCGCCGGCGTTGCGCAGGATCTTGGCGTCGCCGGGCTTCAGGCCTAGCAGGCCGAGCGGGTCGATGCGGGAGTCCATGCAGGTGACAACGGCCAATCCGCGTGCTGCCCGCCCGGTGAGATGGGAGTCTTCGAACGTTTCCGCATATTTCGCGTTAGCGGTGAGTAGGTCGTCAAACGGACTCATGACATAGATAGTCCCGCATGCCTCATTGGTGGGCTTTCGCGGGGGTGCGACAGGCGGAGTTGTGCCAAGGTCCCACGATCAACGCTCACTTTGCGTGATGATGTCGTAGCCCATGGTATGTGATCGAAGAAGGTTGTCGTGAGTAGGTCCGAATCGCTCGCCTCTTACCTGCGCGCCCAGGCCCGCCGCCGCCTCGACCGGGTGGAGTCCAACGACGACGGCCGCAACGCCAGGGCCGCGCTGGCGCTGCTCGACGCCGCCGCCTACGCCGCCGGCCTGCCCGACGACGACCCGCTCATCCTGCTCCTCGACCGGGCCGGCTGCTACGGGCCGCTCGGCTGCGAGGACTTCGACCCCGGCGACTCCGGCCGCCGCCTCATCCGCGACTGGCCCGGCGGCCAGCCCCACGAACTCCTCCTCGCCATCCCCCACGCCACCACCGCCCACACCTGACCCCTTCCACGTACGGCACGCCACCCCCAAGGCCGCGCCCGTCACGCCACCCCCAAGGCCGCGCCCGTCACGCCACCCCCAAGGCCGCGCCCGTCCGCCACCCCCGAGGCCGCGCCTGTCACGCCACCGCACGGACTCGTACGGCGGGCCCCGCCGTGGTGGCCTACGACGCCCTGTACGGCCGTCGCTGCCATGGCGTTCTGTACGGCGGGTCGTTGCGGGGTTCAAGGCGCGCTCGGGGCTACGTGCGACGGTCGCTGCGATGGCCCGCGGCGCGTACGGCGCGAGGTACGGCGGGGGCGTCAAGGCGGGCCTGCCGTACGGCGGAGGCGTCAAGGCACGCCTGCCGTACGGCAGAGGCGTCAAGATGGGTCTGCCGTACGGCGGAGGCAGGTTGTGGTGTGGGAGAGGGAATCAGGCTGGTGCGTTGCCTGGCTTCCACTTGATGCTGCAGCCGATGGATGGGATCTGGTCGGTGTCGACCGGGGCGCCGGTGAGGAGCGCGTCCACGGCCTGGCGGAGTGACTCGCCGGTGACCGGGGTGTCGTTGCGTGGGCGGGAGGCGTCGAACTGGCCGCGGTAGGCGAGCTTGAGCGCCGAGTCGTACAGGAAGAAGTCCGGCGTGCACGCCGCCCGGTAGGCCTTGGCCACCTCCTGGGTGTCGTCGAGCAGATAGGGGAAGGTGAACCCGGCGCGGACCGCCTGCTCGGCGAGGTGCGTGGCGTCGTCGTCGGGGTAGTTGACGTTGTCGTTGCTGCAGATGCCCACCGCCGACAGGCGCGAGCCGTACTCCGCGACCATGGCCCCGAGCCCGTGCTCGATGTGGCGCACGTAGGGGCAGTGGTTGGACAGGAAGATCACGAGCGTCGCGGGCGAGCCCTTGAGGTCCGTCAGGGAGACGCTCCCGCCGTCGATGGCTGTGAGATCGAAGTGCGGAGCGGGAGTACCGAGAGGGACCATGAACGAGTTGGCAGCCATGACACCATTCTTGCCGCCACGAGCCACGATAAAAGGGGTCCTATGAATGCCATCGCGAGGTATCGCACGACCGTCCTGGATTGCCCTGATCCGCGGGCCTTGGCGGAGTTCTACTCCAAGCTGCTCGGCTGGCCGATCGTCTCGGTGGAGGACGACTGGGTCGTGGTCAGCGACGGCGGGTCGCCCAAGCGGCTGGCCTTCCAGCTGGCCCCCGACCACCAGCCGCCGGACTGGCCGAGCAACGAGCGACCCCAGCAACTGCATCTCGACGTGACCGTGGACGATCTGGACGTGGCCGAGAAGCAGGTGCTGGAGATCGGCGCGGTCAAGCACGAGTACCAGCCGAGCGAGGACGATCAGTTCCGCGTCTTCCTCGACCCGGCCGGTCACCCGTTCTGCCTATGCCGCGACTGACTGGGCCAGCAGGTCCACCGCCTTCCTGAGGTTGCCGGAGGCGAGCTCGTGGTCGGCCAGGGCCTGCAGGTCGGGGCGTTTGCCTCCGGCCTGCGCCAGGTCCCTGGCCACCGAGACGACCGCGTCGTCCTGGGCGTAGGCGTCGGTGTGCGACTTCTCGAGCAGCGACGCGGCCGTGGCCAGCGCGGTGAAGCCGGGGTCGTGCCGGAGCACCGCCGCAGCCGCCTTCGACGGGCCGTCACCGCGGGCGAGGACCGCCCGGGCCGCGGCGAGCCGGTCGCGCGCCGAGTCGGTCCGCAGCCCCCAGCCGTAGGGGAAGAGCGGGTCGTAGGTCCCGTCACCCACGTTGATCGGCAGCTGGGCCTCCGACCTGAACCAGGTGAAGGGCAGCCTGCCGGTGTACGGCACGGCCCCGAACAGCGGGTCGGCCACCCCGGCCCCCTCGGTGCCCGGCAGCCACGAGGCCACCAGCGCCGTGACGCGCGACAGGTCGCCGAGCACCAGCGGGCGCCCCGAGACCACCAGCACCACGCACTTCAGCGCCCCGCACACCCGGTCGACCGCGGCCCTGTCGGCCGCCGACAGGTCGAGCGTGTGGCCGTTCACGCCGACGTCGCCCATGCCCTCCGCGTACGGCTTCTCGCCCACGACCACCACGCCGACGTCGTGACCCGCGGTGGGCGTGGAGGCGTCGGCCGAGTACGTCACGGACGCCGCCCGCGCCCTGATCGCCTGCAGGATCGTGGTGCCCTGCGTGATCGGACCCGAGGAGCCCTGCCAGGTGATCGTCCACCCGCCGGTCTGGTTGCCCAGGTCGTCGGCGTTCGACCCGGCCACGTAGACCTTGGCGGACGGCGCCAGGGGCAGCAGGTGCCCGTCGTTCTTGAGCAGGACCTGCGACTCGGCGGCAGCTGTACGGGCGACCGCGCGGTGCGCCGCGGAGCCCACCTCGCCCGACCGGTCCGCGTAGGGGTGCTCGAACAGCCCCAGGCGGAACTTCTGCGCCAGGATCCTGGACACCGCGTCGTCGATGCGCGAGACGGGCACCCGGCCGGCGGCGACCTCGTCCTTCAGCGTCGACTCGAAGCTCTGGAACGCGTACGGCACCATGATCATGTCGAGCCCGGCGTTGATCGAGGTTCGCACGTCGCTCGGGTAGTCGCCGGGGATCTGGTCGATGGCCTGCCAGTCGCTGATCACGAAACCCTTGAAGCCGAGCCGGCCCTTGAGCACGTCGGTGATGAGCTCCTTGTTCGCGTGCATCTTGGTCGGGCCGACGCTGGAGTAGGAGGGCATGACCGCGCCCACCCCGCGCCTGACCGCCGCCTCGAACGGCGGCAGGTGGATCGCCTCCAGCTCCGCCCTGCTGCCCGTGAAGACGCCCTGGTCGATCTTGTAGTCGCCGGTGGTCGAGGTGCCGTAGGTGGTGCCGCCGTCGCCCACGTAGTGCTTGGCCGTGGCCAGCACCCCCTGGCTCTGCAGCCCGTCGATGATCGTCGTCATCCGGGAGACCAGCGCCGGGTCCTCGCCGAAGGACTCGTAGGCCCGGCCCCAGCGGTCGTCGCGCGACACGCACACGCACGGCGCGAAGGCCCACGGGACGCCGGTGGCCTTGACCTCGGCCGCGGTGATCCTTCCGGATTTCTCGACCAGGTCCGGGTCGCGCGTGGCGCCCATCCCGACGTTGTGCGGGAAGATCGTCGCGCCGTAGACGTTGTTGTGGCCGTGGACCGCGTCCACGCCGTAGATCAGCGGGATCTGCAGGCGCGTCTGCCGGGTTCTGAGCTGGAAGGCGTCCACCATGTCGGCCCAGCCCTTGGGCGTGTTCGCGGCCGGGGTCGATCCGCCTCCCGACAGCAGCGACCCCAGCAGGTAGGTGGCGATGTCGCCCTGCTTGCCCAGCGCCTGGCGCTCGGCCTGGGTCATCTGCCCGATCTTCTCCTCGAGTGTCATCCGCTTGAGCAGATCCGCCACCCGATCCTTGATCGGCATTTTTCGCGACAGGTACGGCAGGCCATGCGCGTTGATCACGACCACTGGGGCCTCCTGCGGCGGGCGGGTCCCGGCTCCCGACAGCTCGATCGGGATCGTCTCGGCCGTCTCGGCCGCGCCGTCACCCAGGGTCTGGATCGTGCCGGTCTTCGTGGCTCCCGAGGCGGTCCCGGCCGGGAACGTCAGCGTGCCCTGGGCGGGGGTGTAGTCCTGTCCGGGGGTGGCGGTCCCCGTTCCCGTCCGATAGTCCACGGCGAGGTCGGCAGGCAGCGGCTTTCCGTCGAACGTGGTCACCGTCACGCCCACCCGGGCGGATCCGGCCTCGTCCACCGGGTAGACGGGCGCGTCGGTGCTCAGCCTGACGGGTCTCGGCGGTGCCGTGCCGTACACCTGGACGTCGTCCCAGAGCAGGGTGCCCGAGGTGGTCGGCAGGCGCATCGCGTAGCCCCACATCGCGACCAGGTCCAGCTCGCCGTCGGTGGGCGCGCCGCCCGGCTGGTAGTCGGTGCGGCGGGTGAACTCCGTGAACGGCACCTTGATCTGCCGCCAGCTCGCCGAGGTGTCGGTGAACGACGACTCGAACAGCTCCGAGCTGCCCGCCCCCGCGCCGCCGTCCTTGATCTCGAACGCGACCTTCTGTCCTGACGCGGTCCCCTTCACCCAGAACGAGAATCCCTCGTACGGTGACCAGTCCTGAGCCGTGGTCAGGTCGTGCGACCAGCCGCCCCACTGGGAGACGTGGTAGTCCACCTTCAGCACCCGCCCACCCCGCTCGGTGTCGGCCTGCACGGCCAGCGCCGGTGTGGACGGCCCATCGTTCCCCCAGGCGAACACGCCGGGCGGCAGCCCGTCGCCCTCGAAGTCCGTGATCGTCAGCGGGGGTCCGGCCTCGGCCCGGGCCGGTGGTGCGACGAGGAGCGCGGCTACGAGCGTGAGCGCCGCGCATAAGCGAGTACGCACAGAACCTCCAGTGTCGGCGAGAGAGCGCTCTCTCACCGACCCAACCACAACTCCCACCCCCCGACGACCCCCATCCCCCGAGACGTGTACGTCGGCGCGCTCTTACGGCGCCCCGCGTGGCATGCGCCCACCCGCGCTTCTCGTGCGGTGATGGGCAGAGGGCGCGCCTCAGGTCGAGCGTCCGTGAACGTGGCGCGGTCCGGGGCCCGCGCCACGCCTCCGCGCGCCGGGTCGGTGGGGTGGTGTGCGGTGAAGGTCGGTGCGCTCTTACGGCGCGCGACGCGGAACAGCCCCGCCCGGGCCCGCACCGCACACCCCGCGACCGGTCGAGGCCTCGCCTCCCGCGCCGGGTCGGTGGGGTGGTGTGCGGTGGAGGGCGGCGCGCTGTTACGGCGCGCAGCGTGGCATGCGCGCGTGCTTCTCGTGCGGTGATGGGCAGAGGGTGCGCCCCAGGGCGAGCGTGTGTGGGCGTGGCGTGGTGCGGGGTTAGCCGGCGTAGCCTTCGGTGCCTGCTGTGTTGAGGTGGGATCTCTGGGTGGGGGTGAGGTCGAGGTCGACGGCGGCGAGGCTCTCCTCGAGTTGGGCCACCGAGGAGGCGCCCACCAGGGGGATCATCGGCACGTCGCCGCCCATCAGCCAGGCGAGAACCACCTGGTTCACCGTCGCCCCTGTCTCCCGGGCCACCTCGCGCAGCGCGGCCAGCCGGGCGGGGTTGCCCGGGTGGTCGAAGTCCACGCCCAGCGGCTTGTCCTGCCGTACGTAGGCACCGCCGAGCAGCGGAGAGTAGGTCACCAGGGCCAGCGAGGGATTCTCCCGCACGTAGCTGAGCAGGTCGCCGCCCGTCACGCCGACGTTCCCGTCGGGGGAGCGGAGCGTGGGCAGGTCGGTGCGCGGGCGCAGGTAGCTGTGGTGGTACTGGAGCACCTCGTAGCCGGGGAGCCCGGCCTGCGCGGCCAGGTTCCTGGCCCGCTCGACCCGCCACGCCCAGTGGTTGCTGGCCCCGAGCAGACCGGCGCCGCCCGAGGCGACCAGTTCGGCGAGCGCCTCCACGGTCTCGCCGAGCGGCGCCGACGGGTCCTCGACGTGGGTGTAGAGCAGGTCGAGCCGGTCCACGCCCAGCCGTTCCCTGCTGCGCTCGGACTCCTCCCTGATCACCTTGGCCGACAGTCCTTCGATCTCCCGCGAGCGCTGCCTGGCGGGCGCCAGCGGACGCCCGCCGAGCTTGGTGGCGATCACGACCTCGTCGCCGATGCCCCGGCTGCGCCGCCACCGGCCGAGCAGCGTCTCGCTCTCGCCGCCCTGCGTGCCGTTCACCCAGAAGGCGTAGTTGTTGGCGGTGTCGATGAAGCTTCCCCCGGCTTCGACGTACCGGTCGAGAATCGCGTACGAGGTCGCCTCGTCCGTGGCGGTGCCGAACAGCATGGCGCCCAGGCTCAGCACGCTCACCCTGCGCTGCGTGCGCGGGTCCGTCCCCAAGATCCGATATCGCATGGGCCCGAGTCTGCCCGCTGGACCGCACTCCAGGTCAACCCGGTAGTGTCGAGGCCATGGCAGGGGGGATCAACGTCTCGTACCAGGACCTTCACGACGCCCGCGACGAGCTGATCAGGATCGGCCAGTCGCTGCACGGGCACGTCAGTGCGTTCGAGCAACTCGACCCGTGGGGTGAGCTGGACACGCTCGTCGGTTCGCTCTACAGGTCGGTCACGCAGGATGCGCTCGACACCTACGCCTCGCGCGCCGCCACGATGCGGGACGACGGCCTGCGGGTGGGCAGGATGTCCACCACGCATCGCGACGCCGACGACGCCAGCGCGATCTGAGTCACCAGACGCCTCCAGCGTGGAGGCCCCGTCCTTGAGGGCGGGGAGGAAGCGCGGAACGGTCGGATGCTTTGGTCTTCCGGTTTTGTCGGTGCCGGTCGGTAGGTTGCTGGGCGTGTCCCGCTACCGGCTGCAGCCCGCGCCTGTTCAAGAGGCGGCGCTGTTGGAGCATTGCGGGCACGCCCGATATGTGTGGAATCTCGCGGTTGAGCAGCACCAGCATTGGAAGCCGGGACGTAAGAGCGCGCCGGGGTTCGCTGAGCAGTGCCGTCAGCTGACTCTGGCGCGGGCGGGGTTCGCGTGGCTTCGGGCAGGGTCGATCGTGGTGCAGCAGCAGGCGTTGAAGGACTTCGCCCAAGCCATGGCCAACTTCTTCGGCGGCACCCACCGGCGCCCGACCTGGCGCAGCCGCGGCCAGGGCGAGGGGTTCCGGATCGTCGCGGTCAAGGCGGGTGACGTGCGCTGTCTGTCCCGCCACGTGGGCGAGGTGAAGATCCCGAAGGTGGGGTGGGTGCGGTTTCGCTGGTCGCGTGCCGTACCGGACGCAGTGAAGTCCTACCGGGTCACCCGCGACCGTGCAGGGCGCTGGCATGTGGCCTTCGCCGCCATCCCTGAAGCGATCCCCGCACCGGGCACGGGCCAGATGGTGGGCGTGGACCGGGGCGTGGCCGTGTCGGCTGCGCTGTCCACCGGCGAGAGGCTGAAGGCGCCGGGTCTTCGCGGGAGCGATAGGCGCCGCCTGTTGCTGTTGTTGCGCAGGATGGCCCGGGCCGGACGCGGCTCCAATCGGCGCGTCAAGGTCAAGGCGGCGATCGCGAAGCTGAAGGCGCGTGAGGTGGATCGGCGCAGGGACTGGGTGGAGAAGACCTCCACCGACCTGGCCCGCCGTTTCGACGTGATAGTCGTCGAGGACCTGAAGATCCGCCGTATGACCAGGTCGGCGAAGGGCACTATCGAGCGGCCAGGCAGCAACGTGGGTGCCAAGGCCGGGCTCAACCGCGGCATCCTCGCCGCGGCGTGGGGACAGCTCGTCCAGCGGCTGGAGGACAAAGCCCCCGGCCGGATCGTCAAGGTCAATCCCGCGTACACGAGCCGGCGGTGCTCGGCGTGCGGGATCGTGGATGCGAAGGCGCGTGAGAGCCAAGCCGTCTTCGCCTGCCGGTCCTGCGGATACGCCTGCAACGCTGACGTGAACGCGGCTCGCAATATCGAACACGCGGCAGGGCATGCCGTGTCTGCGCGGGAAGGGCCACGGGTTGCCGGGCCGGTGCACCGCGAACCTCGACCTGTCCTCCTCTCAGCGTGAGATGGGTTGGAATCCCCCGCCTCCGGGCGGGGGAGGATGTCAAGGCCGGAAGTGCGGGTTGGCGATGTACTCGCCGAACTGCCCGGTCTCCGGATCGTAGGGCCGGGCGCCCCGGATGAAGCGCCCCTCGATGCCGCCGGGGAAGGCGACCTCCCGCTGATGGGCCGTCCGCAGCGCGCTGCCCATGGTCTTCTCCAGGTCGATCCCGCCCGGCGCGTCCACGTCGTAGAGGTACTTGGTGGGGAAGATGTCCATCGGATTGTCGAGCCTGGTGGTGCTGACGAACGCCGACTCCTCGAACCGCAGGTGCGACTCCAGGTCGGTGTTGGCCGGATTGCGGGGATGGAAGCCTGGCCCGAACACCTCATCCGGCGCGCGGTCGTCGGCCCGCCGCAGGATGAGCCGGTCGCTGCGGTAGATGGGCTTCGGGGTGATGGCCCGCACGTTGACCGACCTGTTGGCCGCCGCCCGCAGCGGATCCGGCTTGACGCCCAGCCGGGCCTTGCTGCGCGCCAGCAACTCGGCCGCCTTCTCGAACGGTGCCACGACCAGCCGCTTGAGCATCCCCACGATCCGCCGCAGCGTCTGCCGCATGGCCACGCGCGTCACCAGGACCGACATCGGCAGCGAGGCCAGTGACGCCCCCATCGACACCGCCGACGCGCTCAGGGCTCTGGCGATCCGTACGGCCAGCCGTACCAGCGCGGCGATGATGCCGACCTTCCACGCCAGCACCAGCGCCCCGCCCACGACGCACGCGCCGCCGATCAGCAGCGCCACCCTGGCGTGATCCCCGCCGTCCTCGGCGGACACGGCCATGCTCTCGCGCATCGCCGCCACATCCGCCCCGTCGTTACGCGCGAACACCCGCCCCGCGGCGTCCCCCGCATCCGTGTGGTGCTGATGGAGTGTTCCACCCAAGGAGACCCAGTGCCACCCCGAAGTGCCCAGCCTGTCCTCATTCACGGCCGGCCACTCGTAGCCGGTCATACTCATCGCAACGGTAAGTTGCCTAGGCAGTTGCAGACTCATCCCCCGACAGGCACCCCATTCATCACTTGGAGCACTACAGCCTAACGAACCACCTAAGTCACCCTATAGCTGGAAATGCTGTACGGCGGGCCGCGCCTCAGCCCCGAGACGCGGCCTCGGTCAGCTCCTTGATGTGCCGATTGCGCAGCAGGATGAGCCGGGCCATGTACCGCCGCAGCACCAGAACCTCCGCGAGCGCCCCCGCCGGCCCGAACGGCGCCGAGAACTCGACCACGTCCCGCATGACCGTGCCCCCGCCGGCCGCCTCGAAGTGGTGCTCGTGATACCAGCGCCGGAACGGCCCGGCCACCTGCTCGTCCACGAACGAGACCGGCCTGTCGTGCCCGCTGATCGTGGAGGTCAGCCGCCACCTCACCCCGAAATGCCGCGCCACCCACGTCACCTGATCGCCCAGCGCCAGCATCCCCTCGGTGACCCCCGCCACGGCCCGCTCACCCGAGGCATGCATCGACGACGTATGCACCTCGACGGACAGCGACGCGTCAAAGACCAACTCCCGCGGCGCCCGAATCTCCGTGACAACCTCGAACCGAGACATGCGCCAGATCCTAGGCACCCCCATCACACCCGGCCGCGGCAACGTCTCCGAGAACCTGGTCCCGCCAGGCGTTCGCCTGATCCAAGATCCGCTCGCCGCGTTCCCCGGCTTGCCGTCGTCGAGATCTCCTGTGGAACGCTGGCCGGTATGAACACCGATGCGTCGGCTGTCTCCGAGCGACTCGACCGCATCCGCGCTCTGCTGGCCGGTTTGACAGGTCCCCTCGGTAACGGCGAGATGCGCGCCTGGACGAACCTCGGTGATGCGCAAAGCATGCCGCTTGAGGTGTTCCGCCTGATGGGCGACCTGGGTTTGTTCGAGCGCTGGTACCCCGATGTGCCCGTCGACGTCCCGGATACCCCTGACGAACTCAGCAGCCGCCTCGGCGAGATCGACCAAGCCGGGGCGCTGCGTCGGCTGGTCAGCATCGCCTCGACCACGCTGGCCTACCACTCGCGTGGGCGCTACGACGAGGCCAAAGCCAGGCAGGTGTTCGGCTCGCTGCTCCGCCTGCTTGGACATGGGACCCACTGGTGGACCAACACCGACCTCACCAGTTGGAACCCCGTGACGCGACATGTCTTCGACGCGGTCGTGATCGGGGTCGGTAACGGGGTGATCGTCACTGTTCTCGCGTTCGACGAAGACTGAACCAAGCCAGGCAGGCTGGAAGGCGAGCCGGTGACGGGGCGGGCTCGGGGATCTGAGCTACGCCTGCTGCCCGCCTTGGCGCGGGTGCAGGGGTGCACCCCTGCCAAGGGGGTGTGGGGGAGCTTGGCGCTCCCCCACGAGAACAGCCCGAGCCGCGAAAGCCGGAAAGCGAGGGCCCATTAGGCGCCCAGGGAGCCTCCGACGGCGCCGATGGTGTGGGTGAGGCGGACTCCTGAGCCGTCTCGGCGGCCTATCTCCGTGGGGAGGGGGATGGGCTTGCCGGTGGACGAGACGGCCTTGGCGGGCGCCGGGCCTGCCCAGGCGAGCAGGAGGACGTCCTCTCCCTTGAGGAAGCGCTGGGCGCGGACGCCGCCGGTGGCGCGGCCCTTGGCGGGGAACTCCGCGTAGTCGGAGACCTTGCCGCCGCCGACCTGAGTGCCCGGCAGGGCGGTGGAGGAGCCCGCCACCGTGACCACCTGGGCGGGACGCGCGGGGTCGACCACGCCGAACCAGATGACGGACGCGTCACCGTCGAGGCGGATCCCGGCCATGCCTCCGGCCGGGCGCCCCTGCGGGCGGACCTGGGAGGCGGGGTAGCGGAGCAGCTGGGCGTCCGAGGCGATGAACACCAGGTCGTGATCCTCGGACTCGAGCTCGACGGCCCCGACCACGCGGTCGCCGTCCTTGAGGGTGATCACCTCGAAGTCGTCGCGGTTGCCCGGGTATTCGGGCACCACCCGCTTGACCACGCCCTGCGCGGTGCCGAGCGCGAGCCCTGGCCCGTCGGGATCCAGCGAACCCAGCCCGACCACGATCTCGTCGGGTTCCAGGGACACGTACTCGGACACGGGGTGGCCGCCCGAGACGGACGGCGGGTTCGCCGACGGAGGCAGCGTGGGCAGGTCGACCACGTTCACCCGGATCATGCGGCCCTGCGACGTCACCACGCCCACGTTGCCGCGCACCGAGCTGCGCACCACCGACACCAGCACGTCGTGGGCGGTCCGATCGCCCTCGCCCGACAGGGGCTCGGCGTCGCTGGTGCGCGCCAGCAGGCCGGTGGACGACAGCAGCACCAGGCACGGGTCGTCGGCGACCTCCAGGGACACGGTCGCGTTGCGCTCCACGCCGGACGACTCGAGCAGCACGGTACGGCGCGGCGTGCCGTACTTCTTGGCCACCTCCGCGAGCTCGCCGGAGGTCACCTGACGCAGCCGCGTCTCGGAGGACAGGATCTCGGTCAGCTCGGCGATCTCGTCGCTCAGCACCGCCTTCTCGCGGTCGAGCTCGAGCTTGTCGAACTTGGTGAGGCGGCGCAGCGGCGTGTCGAGGATGTAGGCGGCCTGGATCTCCGACAGGTCGAACACCTCCATCAGGCGGCTGCGCGCCTGGGCGGAGTCGTCGCTCGAGCGGATGACCTGGATGACCTCGTCGATGTTGAGCAGCGCGATGATCAGGCCGTCGACCAGGTGCAGGCGCTCCTGCCGCTTGCGGCGCCGGTATTCGGAGCGGCGACGGACGACCTCGAGGCGGTGGTCGACGTAGACCTGCAGCAGTTCGCGCAGGCCCAGCGTGCGCGGCTCGCCGTCGACGAGCGCCACGTTGTTGATGCCGAAGGTCTCCTCCATCGGCGTGAGCCGGTAGAGCTCCTCAAGCACCGCTTCGGGGATGAAGCCGTTCTTGATCTCGATGACCAGGCGCAGGCCCTTGTGCCGGTCGGTGAGGTCCTTCAGGTCGCTGATGCCGGCCAGCCGCTTGGAGGTCACCAGCTCCTTGATCTTGGTGACCACGCGCTCGGGACCGACGTTGTAGGGCAGCTCGGTGACGACGATGCCCTTGCGGCGCGGGGTGATCTGCTCGACGGTGGCCTTGGCGCGCATGCGGAACGTGCCGCGCCCGGTCTCGTAGGCGTCGCGGACGCCCTGCAGGCCGATGATCGAGCCGCCGGTCGGCAGGTCGGGGCCAGGCACGAAGCGCATCAGCTCGTCGAGCGTGGCCTCGGGCTTCTTGATCAGGTGACGGGCGGCGGCCACGACCTCGCCGAGGTTGTGCGGCGCCATGTTCGTGGCCATGCCGACCGCGATGCCGGTGGTGCCGTTGACCAGCAGGTTGGGGAACGCCGACGGCATGACCGTGGGCTCGGTCTCCTGCCCGTCGTAGTTGGGCTTGAAGTCGACCGTGTCCTCGTCGAGCGACTCCACCATGAGCATCGCCGGCGGCGCGAGCCTGGCCTCGGTGTAACGCATGGCGGCGGGCATGTCGTCGGGGGACCCGAAGTTGCCGTGGCCGTCGACCAGGGGGAGGCGCATGGAGAACGGCTGCGCCAGCCGTACCAGGGCGTCGTAGATGGCGCTGTCACCGTGGGGGTGCAGCTTGCCCATCACGTCGCCGACGACGCGCGAGGACTTGACATGGCCCCGGTCGGGACGCAGCCCCATCTCGCTCATCGAGTAAAGGATGCGGCGCTGGACGGGCTTGAGGCCGTCGCGGGCGTCGGGGAGGGCGCGCTGGTAGATGACCGAGTAGGCGTACTCGAGGTAGCTGGCGCGCATCTCGGCGGACACGTCGATGTCGACGATCCGCTCCTCGAAATCCTCCGGCGGGGGTGCTGTCGTGCGTCGGGCCATGTCGAACATTGTGCCGAAGAAGCGCGGGTGCCCGCGACACGAATCGTACTTGACCAAGCAATTGCTTGGTTATATGGTCCGGGCATGATTGAGTTTCACCCCGTGACCAAGCACATCGGCGCCGAGGTGAGCGGCGTCGATCTGCGCAAACCGCTTTCCCAGGAAGAGGTGGCGACGCTCCGGGAGGGGTGGCTGAAGCACCTCGTGCTGTTCTTCCGCGACCAGCACATCGACGACGAGCAGCATCTGCAGTTCGCGCTGAACTTCGGCTCGCTCAATCACCCGGCCTTCAAGAAGGACTCCGACAGCCCCATCCACGTGCTCGACCAGACCTCGCCCAAGGGTGAGGGCGGGGACGAGTGGCACAGCGACAACACCTTCGAGCCGACGCCGCCGATGGGCTCGCTGCTGCGCTGCGTCCAGCTGCCCAGCGTGGGCGGCGACACCTGCTGGGCCAACACCTACCTGGCCTACGAGTCGCTGTCGAAGCCGCTGCAGCGCCTGTGTGACGAGCTGACGGCCGTGCACGACATCACGATGTCGATGAAGAAGGCCATCTCCAAGGGGCACCCGTTCGACCTGGCGGAGATCCAGGCCAAGTGGCCGCCGATCGAGCGTCCCGTGGTGCGGGTGCACGCCGAGACGGGGCGCAAGGCGCTGTTCGTCAACCGGGCCTCGACCACGCGCCTGGTCGGCCTGTCCGACCGGGAGAACGAGGCGCTGCTGCCGCTGCTGATCGACCACATCCGCTCGCCCGAGTACCAGTGCCGCCTCAAGTGGGCGCCCGGCACGCTGGCGTTCTGGGACAACCGGCCCACCCAGCACTACGCCGTCGCGGACTACACCGAGCGGCGCCGCATGCACCGCGTCACCGTCAACGCCTTCCCCGAGCACACCGACAAGTCCTGATCTTTCGCGGTGATCCTGTACGGCGGGCCGCCGCACCCGGCCGCCCGCCGACGTCCGCCGAGGGCCCGCGACCGGCGCTTGCGGCGAGTCGGCGCCGGTTTCTCGCCGTCACGGCGCCTCGTGACGCGGGTACCACGGTCCCCCCGGCCCCGGCGCCCTGTGCGTTCCGTTTCCCGGGCACCACGGCCCCCCGTCGCCCGCCGCACAGGGCGCCGGACCACCGCCGCACACCTCCCCACCGACCCCGGCGCGGTGAAGCCCACCCGCCGGCGAGAGAAGACCCGGGCGGCCCCTGGCGTGCCAAGGACCGTGGGATGTGGGTGACGAAGCGGCGTAACGGCGCGCAACCCCGCATCACCGCAGGAGCGTCTCCTGGACAGTGCCGAGCCGGAGTACGGCGGGTGGCGGTGGGGCGGCTTCGCCGTACGACAGCAGAAGCATCCGGGGCGGTCTCGCCGTACAAGAGCAGCGAGCAAACCTGCAAGAGGAGAAAAGCGTCGGCGGGAGATGGTAACAAGGAGCACATGATTGACGCCCCCGATGCCGGGATGCTGCGGGAAGAGGCCGAGGAGCGGCTGCGCGCGCTCGCCGGCGACCACGCGCGGCTGCGCGAGGACCAATGGGCCGCCATCCAGGCGCTGGTCGTGGACCGGCGCAGGGTGCTGGTGGTGCAGCGCACAGGATGGGGCAAGTCGGCCGTCTACTTCGTGGCGACCGGGCTGCTGCGCGACATGGGCGAGGGCCCGACCGTCATCGTGTCGCCGCTGCTGGCGCTGATGCGCAACCAGATCGCCGCCGCCGAGCGGGCCGGCATCCGCGCCGTGACGATCAACTCGGCCAACCCCGAGGCGTGGGAGGAGATCTACGGCAGGGTCGCCGACGGCGAGGTCGACGTGCTGCTGGTCAGCCCCGAGCGGCTCAACAACCCGGACTTCCGCGACAACGTGCTGCCCGAGCTGGCCGAGAGCGCCGGGCTCGTCGTGGTCGACGAGGCGCACTGCATCTCCGACTGGGGTCATGACTTCCGCCCCGACTACCGCAGGCTGGCGACGCTGTTCCGCGAGCTGCCGCCCGGGATCCCGGTGCTGGCGACCACGGCGACCGCCAACGCGCGGGTGACGCGCGACGTGGCCGAGCAACTCGAGGCGACGGGGGTCGACGAGGCCGTCGTGCTGCGCGGCCCGCTGGAGCGCGACAGCCTGCACCTGAGCGTCGTACGGCAGGCCACGGCCGAGCAGCGCCTGGCGTGGCTGGCACAGACCCTGCGCGAGCTAGAGGGTTCCGGCATCGTCTACACGCTGACCGTGGCCGCCGCCCACGAGATCGCCGGCTACCTGCGCGAGCAGGGCCACGAGGTGGCCGCCTACTCCGGCCAGACCGACCCGGCCGAGCGGCTCGAGGCCGAGGAGGCGTTGCTCAACAACAAGATCAAGGCGCTGGTGGCCACCAGCGCGCTCGGTATGGGCTTCGACAAGCCGGACCTGGGGTTCGTCGTCCACGTGGGCGCCCCGCAGTCGCCGGTCGCCTACTACCAGCAGGTCGGCAGGGCGGGGCGCGGCGTGGAGCGGGCCGAGGTGATCCTGCTGCCCGGCACCGAAGACCGGGACATCTGGGCCTACTTCGCCTCGCTGGCCTTCCCGCCGGAGCCCGTGGTGCGGGCCACGCTGGCCACCCTGGAGGCGGGCGGCGTGATGTCGACCCCGGCGCTGGAGACCGCGGTCGACCTGAGCCGCAGCCGCCTGGAGATGATGCTGAAGGTCCTGGACGTCGACGGCGCCGTCAGGCGGGTCAAGGGCGGCTGGGAGGCCACCGGCCAGCCCTGGGAGTACGACACCGAGCGTTACGCCCGCATCGCCGCCGAGCGCAGGGCCGAGCAGGAGGCGATGCTCGGCTACCAGACCACGACCGAGTGCCGCGAGGAGTACCTGCGGAAACACCTCGACGACGAGGCGGCCGCACCGTGCGGGCGCTGCGACAACTGCACGGGCAACCACCGCTCGGCCGAGGTCTCCGGCGGGGCCGTCGACGCCGCCAGGCAGCGCCTGGCCAGGCCGGGCGTCGAGGTGGAGGCGCGCAGGCAGTGGCCGACCGGCCTGGCCGACCTGTCCGGCAGGATCAAGCCGGAGCTGGGCGCGGAGCCGGGGCGGGCGCTCGGCCGCCTGACCGACATCGGCTGGGGAAACCGGCTGCGCGAGCTGTTCAACGGCCCCGACCAGGCGATGGCCGACGACATGTTCAAGGCCGTGATCCAGGTGCTGTCGTCGTGGAGCTGGCAGGAGCGGCCGGTGGCCGTGGTCAACGTGCCCTCCTCCTCGCGGCCGTTGCTCGTGCGCGGGTTCGCCGAGCGGCTGGCGTCGGTGGGGCGGCTGTCGTATCTGGGCGAGCTCGGCTACCGGGCGGGGCCGCCCGGACGGCAGTTCAACAGCGCCAAGCGGGTCCAGGCGGTCCGCGGCACGCTGGCCATGCCGCGCGAGCTCGGCGCCGCGATCGCCGGCTGCGGCGGTCCGGTGCTGCTGATCGACGACCGCATCGACACCGGCTGGACGATGACGCTGGCCGCCGCCCTGGTACGGCACGCCGGCGCCCCCGCCGTGCTGCCGCTGGCGCTGGCCACGGTCAGCTGACGCCCATCAAGTTCTCCCGAGGGGACCGTCGTCTTCAGGCGACGGGGGAATCGGGAGCGGGATGGCTGTCAAGGCCCGAGTGTGTGGTGATCTGCGAGATTCGCGCATCCAAGTCTCCTTCCGGGTTTGTCGGTGCCGACCGGTAGCGTTGATCACTGCGGTTCGGGTTGGGGGTGGGTGTGCGCAGGTCGTTCAAGTTCCTGCTGCGCCCCACCAGCAGGCAGGCCGCCGCGTTGACGGCATGCCTGGAGGACCATCGGGTGCTTTACAACGCTGCTCTCGAACACCGTCGTACGGCCTACCGCAGGGCGGGTGTGACGGTTGGGTACGGTGACCAGTCCGGCGAGTTGAAGCACATCCGGACCGAGGACCCCGACGGGCAGGCCCGGTGGTCGTTCTCTTCCCAGCAGGCCACGCTCCGCAGGCTGGACAAGGCGTTCCGCGCGTTCTTCGACCGCGTCAAGGCCGGTCGCACGCCCGGGTTCCCGCGTTTCAAGGGGCGGGGCTGGTTCGACACGGTGGAGTGGCCCAAGGACGGCGACGGCTGCCGGTGGGACTCCCAGCCTCACCACCTGAGCGCCACGTTCGTGCGCCTTCAGGGCGTCGGGCAGGTGCGGGTGCATCGGCACCGTCGTGTGCTGGGCAGCGTCAAGACGATCAGCGTGAAGCGGGAGGGCTCCCGCTGGTTCGTCGTGCTGTCGTGCGATGAGGTGCCCGCCCGGCCTCTGCCGGCGACGGGTGCGGTAGTGGGCGTGGACATGGGTGTTGCCTGGCTGGTCACCACCAGCGATGGCCGGCACGTGGCCAATCCGCGTCACCTTGCCGCGACCGCCGACCGTCTCGCCGCCGCACAGCAGGACCTTGCTCGCAGGAAACGCGGCTCCAGGCGGCGCCGAAAGGCCGTTGCGCGGATTGCTGCGCTTTACGCAAAGGTGCGCCGTCAGCGTCTTGACGGGGCCCATAAGGCGGCGCTCGCGCTGATCCGCGACTACGACGTGATCGTGCACGAGGATTTGCAGATCGCCAACATGACCCGGTCGGCCTCCGGCACCGTGGACGCGCCCGGCACCAATGTGGCCCAGAAGTCGGGTCTCAACCGTTCGATCCTGGACGCGGGTTGGGGGGTGTTCCTGACGGTCCTCGCGCACAAGGCTGAAAGCGCCGGTCGAGAGGTGATCGCAGTGAACCCCGCCAACACCTCCCGCGCCTGTGCCCGATGCGGGCACTGCGTGAAGGAGAACCGTGTCACCCAGGCCGAGTTCCGATGTACGGCATGCGGGCACGAGGCGCACGCCGACGTGAACGCGGCGATCAACATCTTGAGGGCAGGGCTTGCCCTTCGCCAGGCTGCGGAAGCGGCTTAGCGAGAAGCCGCCTCCTCCAGGAGGCGGAGGAGTCACCTGCCTCCCTCACCTCCACGCCCGCCCACGCCACGCGGACCACGGAGATCCCACGATAAGGCGTGGAAATCACCACGCCAAGGCAGCTCGTGGCCCCCGGATCCCGAGCGCCGTTGCGGCGAGCAACACTCACCCCATGAGGGAAACGCCGGACACGCGGCGCCGGCGCACGACGGCGGGCGGCGGTGGCGCGGCCTTGCCGTACGGGCCGTTCGGTGTGAGAAAGCTCTTTGCCGGAAGCTAGAGGCGGGGGCGGGCGCCCAGGTGGGCGATGGCCTTGGCGGCCAGGTGGCACCCGGCGGTCAGCGATTCCGCGGGCGGCTTGCCCTCCAGCCATGGGGGCAGGAACCCGGCGCAGAAGGCGTCACCGGCGCCCGTGCCGTCGACGATCCGGTCGACCGGCTCGGCCGCCACGTGCACCGGGTCGGGACGGCCGTTGGTGTACCAGAGCGCGCCGTCGGCGTTCATCTTGATCACGACCTGCGGGAACCAGGCCGTCAGCACCTTGGCCGCGGCCTCGGGCTCCTCGCGCCCGGTCAGCACCTTCGCCTGGTCGGCGTTGGCGAACAGCAGCTTGGCGCCGTTCGTCCACTCCAGGAACGGCTCGGCCCCGGTGCGCTCGAGCGGCGCCGAGGAGGAGCAGTCGACCGAGATGGACATCCCCGACCTGCGCGCCATGTCGAGCGCGGCGAACCCGGCGTCGCGGGAACCCTCGTTGATCAGCGTGTAGCCGGACAGGTGCAGGTGGCCGCCGCCGTTGAACAGGTCGCGCGGCAGGTCCTCCGGCGACAGCGCGGCGTTGGCGCCCGGGTCGGACAGCATCGTGCGCTCGCCCTTGTGCGTCACGAGCACCACGCAGGTGCCGGTGGGACGCTCGGGATCCATCACCAGGCGGGCGTCGACGCCGTAACCCATGAGCTCCATGTCGCGGTTGCGCCCGGTGATGTCGGCGCCGCGGCGGCCGATGAACGCCACCTCCGCGCCCTCCACCGCGAGCCACGAGGCGATGTTCGCCCCGGATCCGCCACCGTGCATCGTCACGATCGCCGGAGTGTCGCTCGCTCTGGCGAGCGCATAACGGGCGCGAGCGACCGCGTCGGTCATGAGATCGCCCACCACGACGACCCGCGTCATGATGCCACCACCTTGCTGCCTTCAGAACGAGCCTGGCCACGGCAAAAGTAACAGCTCCCAGCCTGCTCGTGGGCCGGACCTCGGACACTGGCACCCTTCGATGCACAAGCGTTGCCCAATAGCGCCTGCAGGTACGCTCGGGACTGTGGAGGCTCAGTATCCGGCTCACTGGGAGGCTGACGTCGTCCTGGCCGACGGCGGCACCGCTCACGTGCGCCCGATCCGGCCCGCCGACGCCGACCGCCTCCTGGCTTTTTACTCGCGTTTGTCAGACGAATCGATCTACTTCCGGTTCTTCGGCCCGCGTCCGCGGCTGAGCGATCGCGAGGTCACCCGGTTCACCACCGTTGACTACGTCAACCGGGTCGCGCTGATCGCCACGATCGGCACCGAGATGGTGGCCGTCATCCGCTACGACAGGACCGGTGAGGGCGAGGCCGAGGTCGCCTTCCTCGTCGAGGACGCCCACCAGGGCCGCGGCGTCGCCTCCGTCCTGCTCGAGCACCTGGCCGCGACCGCCCGTGAGAACGGCATCCAGCGCTTCATCGCCGACGTGCTGCCCGCCAACATGAAGATGATGGGCGTGCTACGGCAGGCCGGATACACCGCCGAGAGCCGCTTCGCCGACGGCGTGGTGCGCATGACGCTCGACCTGACCCCGACGCAGACCGCCGCCGAGGTGACCACCGCCCGCGAGCACAGGGCCGAGGCCAGATCCATCGGGCGGCTGCTGTCGCCCGGCTCGGTCGCCGTGATCGGCGCCTCCCGCGAGCCCGGCGGCGTCGGCCAGACCGTGTTGCGCAACCTGCTGGCCGCCGACTTCACCGGGCCCGTCTACCCGGTGCACCGCGAGGTGCGGGCCGTGGCGGGCGTGCGCGCCTACCCGAGCGTGAGCGCCATCGATGGCGACGTCGACCTGGCCGTCGTGGCCGTGCCCGCCGACGGCGTGATCGACGTCGTCAAGGAGTGCGCGGAGAAGGGCGTGCACGGGCTGGTCGTGGTCTCCTCGGGCTTCGGCGAGACCGGCGCCGAGGGGCGCGCCCGCCAGGACGAGCTGGCCCGCCTGGCCCGCGCCTACGGCCTGCGGGTGGTGGGGCCCAACTGCCTGGGCATCGCCAACACCGACCCTTCGGTCAGGCTCAACGCCACGCTGGCCGCCACCGTGCCCGGCCGGGGCAGGGTCGGCTTCTTCAGCCAGTCGGGCGCCCTGGGCACCGCGCTGCTGCAGCGGGTGGCGCAGCGGGGGATGGGCATCTCCACGTTCGTCTCGGCGGGCAACAGGGCCGACGTGTCGGGCAACGACCTGCTGCAGTACTGGGAGGAGGATCCCTCGACCGAGGTGATCCTGCTCTACCTGGAGTCCCTGGGCAATCCGCGCAAGTTCACCCGCCTGGCCCGCCGGATCTCCCGCAGCAAGCCGATCGTGGTGGTCAAGAGCGGCGGCACCCCCGTCAGCCACTCCGCCGAGTCGCTGCGGCTGCCCGACTCGGCGATCAGCTCGCTGTTCTCCCAGTCCGGGCTGATCCGGGTGGACGACCTGATCCAGCTCTTCGACGTCGGCCAGCTGCTGGCCTACCAGCCGTTGCCCGCCGGGCCGCGGGTCGGGCTGGTCACCAACTCCGACGCGCTCGGGCTGCTCGCCGTCGACGCCTGCGTCACGGCCGGGCTGGAGCCCCGGCCGCCGGTCAACCTGGGCGCCGCGGCCGGAGCCGCCGAGTTCGGCAAGGCCCTCGCCGACGTGCTGGGCTCGGCCGAGGTGGACGCGGCCGTGGTGGTGTACACACCGCCGATCCCCGGCGCGGCCTCCGACGTGGCGGCCGAGCTGCTGCGGGTCTCGCACGACTCGGGCAAGCCGGTGCTCGCCACCTTCGAGGGGCATCTGGGGATGCATCCCGATCTGCGGGTCGGCGACGGGGCCACGCCGTCGCGAGGTTCGATCCCCTCCTACGCGGCGCCGGAGGAGGCGGTCAGAGCCCTAGCCCAGGTCGTGAAATATGCCCAATGGCGGGCGCAACCGGTCGTGCCGCCGCCCGCGCTCGAGGACATCGACACCGCGCGCGCCAAGGCCCTGGTCGAGCGCCACCTGAATGACGGCGAATGGGACGCCGCCCAGCTCCTGGCCTGCTACGGGCTCGACGTCTGGCCCGCCGACCTCGTCCGCTCGCCCGAGGAGGCGGTCGAGGCCGCCGGACGCCTGGGCTGGCCTGTCGTGCTCAAGGTGGCCGACCCCGACGCCTCCCGCCGCGCGGGCACCGTACGGCTCGGCCTGGCGGGACCCGACAGCGTCCGCCACGCCTACGCCGAGTTCGCCGCCCAGCTCGGCGACGACGTGGAGCTGGCCGTACAGCGGATGGCGCCCCAGCCCGCGGTGCCCACGGTGGTCAGCGTGGTCGAGGACCCCGCCTTCGGCCCCGTCGTGTCGTTCGGCCTCGGCGAAGTCACCGCGCGCCTCCTGCTCGACCAGGGCTACCGCCTCGCCCCCCTCACGACCGAGGACGCCGCCGGCCTGGTCCGATCGGTCCGCGCCGCCCCCCTGCTGTTCGGCGAGTACGGCTACCCACCCGTGGCCGTATCCGCCCTGGAGGACCTCCTCGTCCGAGTAGGCCGCCTGGCCAGCGACCTCCCTGAAGTATCCCGACTCGACCTCGACCAGGTCCTCGTAGGCGAATCCACCGTCATAGTCCTGTCCGCCCGAGCCCACCTCCGCACCCCCACGGCCCCCCGCCAAGACACGGCCCCCCGCCGCCTCTCCTAATCCCCACCCCGCAGGTGCATCAGAGTCTGAGGGCCCAGGAATGCACGGCGGGCCAGGGGGACCGTGGGTCACGCTTCCAGGCGCCGGGTCGGCGAGAAGGTGCACGGCCGAGGTCGGCGCCCGCGTACGGCGGTCTGCCCTCACCGCGCCGGGGTCGGCGAGAAGGTGTGCGGCGGTTGTCCGGCGCCTTGTACGGCGGGGCAGGGGGACCGTGGCTGCCCATGGTCACGTGTCCAGGCGCCGGGTCGGTGAGGAGGTGTGCGGTCGAGGTCGGCGCTCGTGTTCGGCGGTCTGCGCTCACCGCGCCGGGGGCGGTGAGGTGGTGTGTGGTGGTTGTTCGGCGCGTTGTACGGCGGGGGAGAGGGGCCGGGGTGCATGGTTAACGAAGCGGCGTGGCGGTGGGCAAGTGGCATCGACTCGCCGGAAGCGCCGGGCGCGGGTCCTCGGCCGTAGTGCGGCGGGCGGCCGGTGGCGGCGGCCCGCCGTACAAGGTGATGTGGTTGTGAAGGAAACGCTACGGGTTGGGGCCGGTGACGACCATGTAGCCGTCGTTGATGGAGATGGAGCAGCCCTCCGAGCACTCCTCCGGGAGTTTGACCGGGCCGTTGCCGGTGGGCTTGAGCTGCATGAAGGCGTCGGACTCGCCCGCCAGGGAGCCGCTGGTGGTGTGGGTGACCTTGGAGCCGTTCGCGGTGGCGGCCCAGCTGACCTTGATCGGGGTGGAGAGCCTGGTGACGTTGGGGTTCTTCACTATCGGCACCAGCGGGCCGTTGTCGGTGAAGCGGACGGACACGGTCAGCGTCCCGGTGTCGGAGACGGCGATCTCCACGTGCCGCTTGGCGGTCGTGTCCACGGCGTGGTCCGGCTGCTTGCCGGGGATGTAGGTGTAGCCGGGGGAGGTCACGGTGTCGCGGAGCACGCGGCCGGGCACGCTGACCGCGACGTCGCAACCCGTGGCGGCCTTGGCCAGGCAGAAGCTGGGTTCGGAGCTGAAGTGGAGTTCCTCGTCCGGCTTGATGTCCCACAGGTACAGGTCGAAGGCGACCCTCAGCCCGCGCACGTCGGTCTGGTTGAGCGTGAGCGTGCCCGCGATGCCCTCCACGCACGTCCCCTTGGTCGAGGAGGAGATCACGCACGGCGCCGCGGCGCGGGCGGGCGCGCTTGAGGTCACGAAGGACAGTCCGGCCAGGAACGCGGTCATGGCGGTGAGGCCACGGAGGCGTTCGTAGTTCATTTCAATTCCCCCGAGGATATTCGTTGAGAATGCCCGCACTCAGTGCAACAGGCCTGGTCTCCGCCCTAATCGATAGCCAGCTCCACCTGATCACAAACCGGGGAAAGAGGCGGCGGCGGGTAATTGTTGGCTTGGCCATTCCGCGTTATATGGATTAAAGATGTTATCTAGCGTTATGTCCGGTGGGTGAGCGCACTGCGCGGTCCTGGCAGGATGGAGCCATGAGGGAAACCCGAGTCTCCGCTGCGGGCCTGCGCGAAGCGATCGAGCGCAGCGGCTACTACCCCGACCTCGTCACCGACGCGGTCGAATCCGCGCTGGGCAAGGAGGCCGTGACAGCGTTCGTGGTCCACCACGAGGCGACCTTCGACCCGGCGATGGAGGTACGCAGGCACGTCACGGTCCTGGTCCTGTCGGCCACCAGGCTGCTGGTCTGCCACACCGACGAGCACCCGGCAGTCGAGGGCGTGTCCACCTCCCACGCCTCCACCACCACCGAGGCGGTCAGGCTCAGCCGCATCCAGTCCGTCGCGGTCACGCGCGTCGTGCCGGACCCGGCCTCCTACGTCCCCGGCGTCGCGCCCACCGAGGCCACGCTCACGATCGGCTGGGGTGCCATCTCCCACGTCGACCTCGAACCCGCCACCTGCGGCGACGAGAACTGCGAGGCCGACCACGGCTACACCGGCGCCATCACGGCCGACGACCTCTCGCTCCGGGTCAGCGAGGCCGCCGACGGGCCCGAGGCGGTCTCCCACGTCCTCGCCTTCGCCAAGTCCCTCTCGGAAGCCACCGCCCGCGCCGCCTCCTGACCTCCCCTCACGCGGCCTCCCCCCAACCCCGCCGACGGGCGCTCCCCCACGCGCGTTTCCCACCGCCACCCCCGCTCCACCAGGCCGACCCGTATCCGCGTCGCCCCCACTGCCTGCGTAGTCCTCCGCCCGGCCTCGCCTCCCGCGTCCGCCGCCCGCACGGCGCCTCACCCCGCCTCTCGCGCCCGCCGACCGCGTCCCGCTTCGCGCGCTCGCCGACCGCGTCCCGCTTCGCGCGCTCGCCGACCGCGTCCCGCTTCGCGCGCTCGCCGACCGCGTCCCGCTTCGCGCGCTCGCCGACCGCAGGGTGCCTCACCCCGACTCCCCGCACGCGCCGACCGCATGGCGCCGAGCCCCGCCGCACCCCTCCTCGCCGCACCGGCGCCTCGTTGCACGGCTTCCCAACGACGACGCCAGGCCCAGCGCTGGGGAGGAGATGTACGGCGGGCCAGGGGGACCGTGGTGCCCGGAGAACGATGCGCCGTGACGGTGCGCAAGGGGCATCGACTCGCCGGAAGCGCCGGGCGCGGGCCCTCAGCCGAAGTGTGGCGGGCGGCCGGTGGCGGCGGCCCGCCGTACGAGAAGCTCCTCAAAGCCGTGCGAGGGCTGGTCAGGTGCGTGCGGGAGCTCGTCAAGGAACGGGACAGCAGGGCTAGGATCGGCGCATGGGCGAGCCGGTGGTGCCGCGTTACGGGTTGGGGTCGTTGGCCGATGCGTCCGGGTCTGTGCTGGCCGCGCTGGGCGGAGGCGGGAGCAACGCCCTCGGCCTGGCGGCCGTCGATCGCGTGTGCGTGTTCCTGGTCGACGGGCTGGGCGCTGAGTTGCTGCGGGTTCACGGCGACAGGGCGCCGTTCCTGGCGAGCCTGGACGGCAGGACGCTGACCGCGGGCTTCCCCGCGACGACCGTGACGAGCCTGTGCTCGCTTGGCACGGGCATGGCGCCGGGCGAGCACGGGATGCTGGGCATGATGCTGGCCGTCCCGGGTGCGGGCCACCTGTTCAACTGCCTGCGCTGGACGCTGCCCGGCGGGGCGATGATGGATCCCGCGGTGTGGCAGCCCGCCGACACGGTCTACCAGCGCGCCGCCGCGGCCGGCATCGCCGCCGGATATGTCGGACCGGCCCAGTTCGAGGGCACCGGCCTGACCGAGGCCGTCTTCCGCGGCGTCCGCTACCTGCCCGCCGACTCCGTGGACGACCGCATTGCAGCCGTACGGCACGCGCTCCAGGAACCCCGCGCCCACGTCACCGTGTACTACGGTGACCTCGACGCCGCGGGCCACCTGGTCGGCTGGGGCGACGAGGAGTGGCTGCGCCACCTGGAGATCGTCGACCGCATGGCCGAACGCCTGGCCGAGGCCCTGCCACCAGGCTCGGCCCTGTACGTGACCGCCGACCACGGCATGGTCAACGCCACCCGCAAGATCGACGCCGACACCACCCCCGCGCTCATGGAGGGCGTGTCCCTGCTCGGCGGCGAGGCCAGGGCACGACACGTCTACGCGGAAAAGGGCGCCGCACCCGCCGTACTCGAGGCCTGGCGTGAGACCCTGGCCGCAGACGCCTGGGTGGTGTCGCGCCAGGAGGCGGTCGAGTCGGGCTGGTTCGGACCCACGGTCCGCGACGCGTGGCTGGAGCGGATCGGTGACGTCGTGGCCGTGCCGTACACCGACCTGGCCATCACCGCCTCGGCGAGCCACCGCATCGAGGCCCTGTTCACCGGTTTCCACGGATCGATGACAGCGGCCGAGCAGTACGTGCCCTTCCTGGAGGTAACCACCCGATGAGCCCGCTGATCACGCTCGACGACCTCGGCGACGCGACCCTGCTCGACGTCCGCTACCGGCTCGGCGGGCCGCCCGCGCACGGGCTCTACCTCGAAGGTCACATCCCCGGCGCGGTCTTCTGCGACCTCGACGCCGACCTGGCCGCGCCGCCCGGCCCCGACGGCAGGCACCCGCTGCCCGACGCGGCGAGCTTCCAGGCCGCGATGCGCCGCCTCGGCGTGTCGAACGGCCGCCGCGTCGTCGTCTACGACGACCAGGGCAACCTGTTCGCCGCCCGCGCCTGGTGGACGCTGCGGTACTTCGGCCACCAGGACGTCCGCGTACTCGACGGCGGCCTGCAGGGCCCGCTGGTCCAGGACGAGCCGGAGATCGCCGAGGGCGACTTCACCGCCAGGCCCGGCGGCATGCCGATCCTGACCGCCGACGAGGCCGCCGCCCTCGCGGCCGCCGGGACGCTGTTCGACGCCCGGGCGGGGGAGCGCTACCGGGGCGAGGTGGAGCCGATCGACCCGGTCGCGGGCCACGTCCCCGGCGCGGTCAGCGCGCCCACCACCGAGAACCTCGGCCCTGACGGCCGCTTCCTGTCCTCGCGGACGCTGCGCGACCGCTTCACCGCGCTGGGCGCCGGTGACCGCGTCGGCGCCTACTGCGGCTCCGGCGTCACGGCCGCCCACGAGGTCCTCGCCCTCGAGGTCGCCGGCCTCCCCGCCGCCCTCTACGTCGGCTCCTGGTCCAACTGGGTATCCGACCCGACCCGCCCGGTCGCCACAGGCTGATTCCCTTTTCTTAGTGCCGGGGGCTTCATCTTGTGCCGAGGGCTTCATCTTGTGCGGAGGGCTTGATTTTGTACGGCGGGCCGCCGCCACCGGCCGCCCGCCGTACTCCGGCTGAGGACCCGCGCCCGGCGCTTCCGGCGAGTCGATGCCAGTGCCCACCGCCACGACGCTTCGTTCTCCGGGCACCACGGTCCCGCTTCACCGCCTTACAAGGCCGGGGTGTTAGGAGGGGGATGTTATGGGGAGGTCGGCGGCGCCGAAGCAGGTGAAGGCCTGGACGGTGGTTTTGGTGGAGGCGGTGGCGAGGGCGTGGGCGGGGGGTTGGCCGGCGGCGAGGAGTTCGTGGAAGAGGGTCATGACCGCCAGGGCCTCGTCGTCGCGGACCGGGATCATGCCGGCCACGACGCAGGACGTGCCGCGTGACAGGAATGTTCCCGCCAGGCCCAGCGGCGCGCCCTCGGCGGGGGTGCGGGCCATGCCCGAGTCGCAGGACGACAGCACGACCAGGCCGGCGGTCCTGGGCAGGCGCAGCAGGTCGTAGGCCATGAGCGGGCCGTCATCCAGCGTGATCCCCGACAGCAGCGGGCTGCGCGAGTCGAAGACGCCGTGTGCCGCCAGGTGGAAGACGTCCGCCCTGGCCAGCCCGGCGAGGACGTCCGCGCGCCGCCCGGGCACCACGGCCCCGCCCGCATACCCGCCGACCACGTGATCCACCTCGGCCTGCGCGTACTCCAGCCCGGGCCCGAAAGCCCCGAGCACCAGCGGCGCCACCCGCGGCGTCACGGCCGAACGCGCCCGCAGCCACCCGGCCGCGCTCGCCGTCACGCTCACCGGCCTGTCGTGCAGGTACGGCAGGGCCGCCCACGGCAGCGTGTGCAGCGGACCGGCGGGCACCACCACCAGTTCCCGGCCGTCGAGCTCCGCCCGCAGCGGCCCGAGCACGAGCCGTTCGACCTCACGGGCCGCGGCCGCCACGTGGGAGGCGGCGTGCGTGGCGTCGCGCAGGCTGGTGCGCCGCATGGCGTAACGGAGTTGGACGACCGCGTCGGTGACCTCGTCCACCGCCCCGAGCCGCCGCAGCGCGATGCCGTGCGAGGTGATCGCCACCGCCAGCAGGCGGCCACCGTCGACCATGTACTCCACCAGCGCCGCGTCGCCCAGCGCCTGCCGTACCCGGCAGAGGTCGGAGACGCCGGGGCCGGAGGAGGACGCGACGGCCCGCCAGCGTTCGGCCCATTCGAAGACCTCTTCGGCCAGCCCGCCGTGGATCGCCAGCCCGAGCCCGAAGGAGGCCAGCCGCTCGCCCGCCCGCGCCACATGAGCCCGCAGCGCCGGGTCCTCGAACGCCTCCACCTGGCATCCCACCTCGGCCAGCCCGTCGCGCACCGCGCGGAAGGCGCTGGCCGTGTCCTCCTGCAGGGCCGCCTCCAGCGCCAGCGCGTGCTGCCTGACCAGCGCGGGCACCTGCGAGGACGGCCGGTCCAGATGGGCGGCCTGGGCCGCGGAGGCCAACGGCGTGGAACCGTCACGGGGCGCGGCCTCGCGATGCCGGTCGTCGCAGATCAGCCGGTCGAGCTGGGCGGAAGCGGTGGGATGGTCGTCCAGCTCCAGCGCCACCTCGGCCGCCACCAGCCGCAGCGCCGCGGCGGCCGCGACGTGGGCGGACTCGGACTCCAGCTCGTCGGCGCAGGTCACCAGCTCGTCGAGGAGCGCGCCGGTGTGCTCCTCCAGATCCAGCCGGGCCCGCAGCACGACCTCGGCGGCCAGCGGCAGCCACGCGTCGCGATCCTGACCCGCCAGGTCCCGGGCGGCGCGCCGCGCCACCGCCAGCGCCTGCCTGGCATCGCCGGTGAGCAGCTCGACCTGGGCCAGCTTCAGCCTCGCCTCGGCCAGCGCGACATGCGCGCCTGCCGCCTCCAGATCGGGTACGGCCAGGCTCAGCATGGCCCTGGCCTCGCCGGGCAGATGGGCGGCCAGCAGCGCCCCGGCGAAGTCGGCCCGCATCGTGGCCAGGCGCTCGGGGAAGCCGAACAGCGTGTCCTCCGCCTCGCGGTACCGGGCGAACGCGGTCGCCAGGTCGCCCCGCCGTACCGCGAGGAAGGGCAGGTTGGCGGCGGCGAGCCGGCCGAGGTAGTCGAGGCCCGCCTCGGCGGAGATCTCGCGGCAGGCGGTGATGTCGGTCAGCGCGGTGTCCCAGTCGCCGCGGTAGGCGTGCACCAGGCCCCGGTTGAGCAGGCCGCCCGCCAGGAACCGCCGGTTGTCGATGCTGGCCGGCGCCGCCGCGAGAGCCTCCAGCGAACGGTCGCACGCGGCCACGGCCTCGACGTGGCGGCCCAGGTGGGCCAGCGCGACGGCGCGCTGCGTGTCGAGCTTGGCCCGGTCGAGCGGCGACAGGTAGGCCCAGGCCAGCGCCGCCACCCTGAGCGCCTGCAGCGGGTGTCCGCGCTCGGTCCTGACCGTGACGAGCGACAGCCTGGCCTGCGCGACGCGCTCGGCGGGGGCGCCCTGCGTGGCGATCGCCCGCCGCAGGTGCCGCTCGGCGCCGTGCAGGTCGCCCAGTTCCCTGGCGGCCAGCGCCATCCCGCGCAGCGCCACCACGGCGGCCTCGACGTCCCGCTCGCGTTCTGCGCGCGCCAGGACGGCGCGGGCCTCACGCAGCGCCTTCGGCGGATCGATGATCGCCCGCACGACCGCCATCTCCGCGGCCCCCACCAGCCCCGCCGACGCTTCTGTCCGGGAGCGGGCAGGCGGCCCCACGTCCGGCTCGTCGGTCGAGGTGCGCGCCGAAGGAATACGCGGGGACCCGGGAAGGTCGAAGCCTGGCGTGGAGATCTCGGCAGGCGCATCAGGCGGGTGGGCGTCCGAGGAGGACCGGCGCGCGGCGGGCACGGACGAGCCAGGAGCGGGAGAGGACGCCTTGGGCAGCGCGAAGGACCCCGCAGCGGTCTGCCGCGGGCGGTTCGACGGGGTCTTCTCGGCCGTCACGGGCGTATACGCACCCACCGGGTCTGGACAGGCGCGTGATCACGCCGATGGCAGACGACGCTGAGCCACCCAGGCGGCAGTCCGGTAGCGGCGAACTGCCCGGTCAGCCCGAGCGGCCGGGAGAGCGTGAGATGCGGCGTGCGGACGTCGACGTGGGCGCCCTCCCCGGGCGGCGGAGAGACCTGCCCCGCGATGTCGATGAGCCCGTCGCCGACGCTGACCTCCAGGTCGAAGACGAGGTCGGCGGCCGAGAAGCGGATCAGGCGCGGCCCGGAGCCCCCGCGGACGCCGCCCCCGGAGGGGGACTCGACGGGCGTGGCGGTGACCGCGTGGGGCACCCGCAGCGCGAACGTGTTGCGCGCCGTGGCGGACACGTGCGCGGGAATCGGATCGTTCCCGGCGGCGAGCCGGAGCGCCGCCAGCAGATACTCGTCGTTGCTCATTGCACCGTCTCCTGTGGTGAGATCAGGGTGCGCAGCCGTTCAAGGCAGCGAGCCCGGGTGGGCCCGACACTGCCTGGTGGGAGCCCCAACCGTGTCGCGAGTTGCCGCTCGCCGACGGCGACCAGCTTCAACATCGACCGGCATGGCTCGTGGAGAGAGGAGACCGCCTGCCACAGCCTCTGGCCGGTGTCGGCGTCGAGGACCTCGGCGGCGGGATCCGGTTCTGACACCGGTAGGTAGGAAGGGAGCCCGGGCACTTCCTTCCGGAGGATCAGCAGCGCTTCGCGCCGTGCCGTGGTGGTGAGCCAGGCGCCGACGCCCGCCGGATCCTTGATCGTGTGAAGATTTTCGAGCAGCCGCAGCCAGGCGCCCTGCACGGCGTCCGCCGCGTCGGCCTCGCCGAGCCCGCACGCGCGGACAGCGGCCCACAGGCGAGGACCGAACCGGTTGGTCAGCTCGACCCACGCCGCATGGTCGCCGTCGGCCGCCGCGTCGAGCAGTACCGCTGGATCGCGCATGCGGGCCTCCTTCGCCGTGCGCCACGGGAGGCGATCCTGCCTCCTCGTGATGGGCCGAGGACTGAGCGTAAACTCTACAGAGTCCACGGGATGGCAACCCCCAGATCGGGAATTTGCCGGGAGTCCCGCATCAAGTCCTCCGCCGCCTGCTTGGCCGTACGGTCACCGGCCCGTGCCGCCACGGCCCCGGCGACCAGCGCGGTGGCGAAGGAGGTCCCGCTCCACGCCGCGTAGCCGGAGAACCCGGGGAAGCTGCTGGTCAGCCACTCGCCGGGAGCCCAGGCGTCCACCCACCGCCCGAAGCCGGAGAACGGCGCCCTGCGCTCCCCGGCGGCGTCCAGCGCCCCCACGCCGACGACCCCCGGCAGCGCGGCGGGCCAGAACGGCCGGTCGGAGGCGGTGTTCCCCGCGCAGGCGACGGCGACCGTGTCGGAGAGGGCTCCCAGCGCGTCGGCCAGCAGCGGCGGCGGCCTGTCGTCGAAGCTGTGGCAGCCGAAGGACAGGTTGAGCACCTGGGGCGGGCGCTCGCGCATCCGGTTGAGCGCGCGCACCACGCCGGCCTCGTCGCCCACGCCGTCGCCGTCGAGCACCCGGGACACCTTCAGCACGGCTCCCGGCGCCGCGCGCAGCAGCAGCCCGGCGATGAACGTGCCGTGCCCGGCCTGGGCGCCCTCGGAGGCGTCGGCCGCCTCCTTGCCGAGGTTGCGGTACCAGCGGCTGCCCGACCACCACGGGTGCTCGGCCACGCCGGTGTCGAGCAGCGCGACCACGGCGGAGGTGCGGTCCCTGCCCGGTTTGAAGGCGATCTTGGGCGTGGGGAAGGGCCGCGAGGCGGGCCCGCCGAAGAACAGCGGCTGCCCGGCGAGTACGTGGTTGGGCGAGGCGCGGAACCCCTTCTCCCGCAGATCCACCGCCAGTTCGCACGGGTCGACACCGGGCGTCAGACGGATCACGCAGAAGCCGTCCGCCTCCGCCACGGCCTGGGTCCAGCGGGCGGTCGCGGACAGGGCGCTGCGGTCGGTCAGCAGCTGGCCTGGCCGGATGAGCGCCTCGCCGACGGATTGGAGGTCCATGAGGCGGTATCTTTCCGCGATCGTCCGTGTGTCACGTGTCACCTTCGCAACAACTTGGTATGGCCCCCCTCTGGTGTCGGATAGCGACCGACGGTAGTCTCTCCCTAGTCACTTGTGATCATCCTGGGGCGAGGCCGTTGGGGAAGGCGCACCTCGTACCGATCGGGAGGTCCGGTGTCTGCTCGTGGCGTGCTCTACGTCCACTCGGCTCAGCCCGCGCTGTGCCCTCATATCGAATGGGCGGTCGCGGGTGTCCTCGGCGTGCCTGTCGACCTGACGTGGACGCCGCAACCAGCCGCGCCCAACGTGGTGCGCGCGCAGGCGGAGTGGGAGGGTCGCCCCGGCATCGCAGCCGCCATCACGTCCTCCCTCATGGGCTGGCAGCGCATCAGGTTCGAGATCACCGAGGACGCCTCGCAGGGAGTCGACGGCTCCCGCCACGCCTACACGCCCACGCTCGGCGCCTTCAGCGCGGTCATCGGCGCGGCGGGCGACATCATGATCCCCGAGGACAGGCTGCGCACGGTCATGCTGATGTCCGCCCAGGGCCGCTGCTCACTGGAGGACGAGCTGGACAGGATGCTCGGCCGCCCCTGGGACGAGGAGCTCGAGCCCTTCCGCTACGCCGGCGACGGCGCGCCTGTCCGCTGGCTTCATGCGGCTGTTTGATCATTCTGTACGGCAAGCCGCCCAACCCGCCTCCCGCCGTCGCCCGCTGAGGGCGCGCCCAGGCGCTGCTCCCGTGGTGGACGGGTGACCCGCCTCAACGGCGCACGTGACCCAGGCACCAGGAAGAGACGACGCCCCGGACTTCACACCGAACAGGCCCCCACATCACCACCGGCGATGTGGGGGCCTCTTCGTTGAAGAACTCCAAACGGGTGAACGAACCCCGAACGGGTGAACGAACCTAGAGCGGGTGAACGAGCCTAGAGCGGAATGTTGCCGTGGGCGCCCCTGGCTGGGGTGGCCTGGGCGAGGAGCTTGGCGATCGCGCCGCGCGTCTCCTCCGGCTTGATGACCTCGTCGATCACGCCCAGCTCCTGCGCGCGCTCCAGCCCACCGGCCAGGCGCGAGTGCTCCTCGGCCAGCCGCTGCTCCAGCTCGGCCCGCTCCTCCTCGGGGGCGGCGGCCAGCTCGCGCCGCTTGAGGATGCGCACCGCGGCCACCGCGCCCATGACCGCGACCTCGGTCGTCGGCCAGCCGAAGACCTTGGTGGCGCCCAGCGCGCGGGAGTTCATCGCGACGTAGGCCCCGCCGTACGCCTTGCGCGTGACCAGCGTGACCCGCGGCACCGAGGCCTCGGCGAAGGCGTGCAGCAGCTTGGCGCCGCGGCGGACCACGCCGCCGTGCTCCTGGCCGACACCGGGCAGGTAACCGGGCACGTCCACGAGGACAACCAACGGCACGCCGAACGCGTCACACATACGAACGAAGCGGGCGGCTTTCTCGGCGGACGTGGCGTCGAGGCAGCCGCCGAGCCGCAGCGGGTTGTTGGCGACCACACCGACGGTCCGGCCGCCGAGCCGGCCGAGAGAGGTGACGACGTTCGGCGCCCACTTGGGGTGCAGTTCGATGCCGGGCTCGTCGAGCAGGCCGTTCACCAGCGGCTTGACGTCGTAGGCGCGGCGCGGCGACTCCGGCAGGAACGCGGAGAAGTCGACCTCCTCGACGCCGGAGGTGCGCACCCGGCCCTGGTGGCCGAGCAGCGTGGCCAGCTCACGGGCCTTGAGGTAGGCGTCGGACTCGGTCTTGGCGACGACGTGCACGACGCCCGAGCGCTTGCCGTGCGGCTCGGGCCCGCCGAGCGCGGCGCTGTCGACGTCCTCGCCGGTGACGCTGCGCACCACGTCGGGGCCGGTGACGAAGATCCGGCCGGAGTCGGCCAGGATCACCAGGTCGGTCAGCGCGGGCCCGTAGGCCGCGCCGCCGGCCGCGGGGCCGACGACCACGGAGATCTGCGGGACGAGGCCGGAGGCCTTGGTCATCGCGGCGAAGACCCGTCCGACGGCGTGCAGCGACTCGACGCCTTCGGCGAGTCGCGCACCACCGGAGTGCCAGATCCCGATGACCGGCACCCGCTCACGGACGCCCACGTCGTAGGCGTGCACGATGTGCTCGCAACCTTCGCTGCCCATCGCGCCGCCCTGGAAGCGGGCGTCACTGCAGAACGCGACGACGGGAACACCCTCGACGCGGCCCATGGCGGCGAGGACGCCGCTCCTGTCCTCTGGAGTGATCAACCGCAGCGAGCCTTCGTCGAGCAGCGCGCTGAGACGGACGACGGGATCGCGGGGATCGGCGGGCTCCTGCTCGGAGCCCTCCGTCACCGCCCGGTTGTCGAGCACCGTCATGAGCCCTCCTTCGCCGATCTCATGACCAAGCCGATCTCATGACCAGGCTGATCTCACGACCAAGCCGGATCTCACGACCAGGCTGATCTCATGACCAAGGTGCCGTGCTCATCGATGACCTCGACAAGCCCGGTCATCACGCCCCTTGGAACACGACGGTCACGTTGTGGCCACCGAACCCGAAGGAGTTGTTGACCGCCGCGATGTCGCCCGAGGGCAGCTCGCGGTTCTTGCCGTAGACGAGGTCCACGTCGATGCCGTCGTCGAGGTTGTTGAGGTTGATGGTGGCCGGCACGATCCGCTCCTGCAGAGCCTTGATCGTGAAGACGGACTCGATGCCGCCCGCGCCGCCGAGCAGGTGACCGGTCATCGACTTGGTCGAGGTGACCAGCGGGTGCCCGCCGATGGCCTTGGCCACGGCCTGCACCTCGATCACGTCGCCCGCGGGCGTCGAGGTGGCGTGCGCGTTGACGTGCTTGACGTCCTGGCCGGTGATGCCCGCGTCGTTGAGCGCCTGGGTCATCGCCATGCTGATGCCCCGGCCCTCGGGCTCGGGCTTGGTGATGTGGTAGCCGTCGGCCGAGTAGCCGACACCCGAGGCGTAGGCGTAGACGCGCGCGCCGCGCGCCTTGGCGTGCTCCTCGGACTCCAGCACCACGATGCCGGCGCCCTCGCCGAGCACGAACCCGTCACGGTCGCGGTCCCACGGTCGGGAGGCGCCCTGCGGGTCGTCGTTGCGGGTGGACATGGCCCTCGCGGCGGCGAAGGCGGCGATGTTCAGCCCGTGGATGGCGGCCTCGGTGCCGCCCGCGACCACGACGTCGGCGCGGCCGGACCTGATCATGTCCATCGCGTAGCCGATGGCCTCGGCGCCGGAGGCGCAGGCCGACACGGTCGCGTGCACGCCCGCCTGGGCGCCCAGGTCCAGCCCGATCCAGGCGGCCGGGCCGTTGGGCATGAGCATCGGCACCGTGAAGGGCGACAGCCGGTTCCAGCCGCGCTCCTTGTAGGTGTCGTAGGCCGACAGCGTCGTGTTGATGCCACCGATGCCGCTGGAGACCACGACGCCCAGCCGCTCGGGCGCGATCTCGGGGGCGCCCGCGTCCTGCCAGGCCTCGCGGGAGGCCACCATGGCCAGCTGCTCGCTGCGGTCGAGCCGCCGGGCCTCCGGCCTGGGCAGGATCTCGGCAGGGTCGACCGCGGCCGTCCCCGCGAACTTCACGGGGACGGTGTCGATCCAGTCTTCAGCCAGTGTCTGGACACCCGACTGACCGGCGAGGAGCGCCGACCAGGATGAGGTGACATCCCCACCGACGGGCGTCGTCGCGCCTAGCCCGGTGACGACGACACGTACCCGGTTCGCACTCACGTTCTTGCGCTCCCTTTCGATCAGTTGAGCGGATTTCAGTTCTGGATGAAGTTGAGGACGTCCTTGACCGTCTTCAGGTTCTTGAGCTGGTCGTCGGGGATCTCCACGCCGAACTCGTCCTGGGCGGCCACGGCGATCTCGACCATCGACAGCGAGTCGATGTCGAGGTCGTCGACGAAGCTCTTCTCGGGGGTAACCTCGGAAGCCGGGATGCCGGTGATCTCGTTGATGATCTTGCCGAGGCCCTCGAGGATCTCCTGCTCGGTCGCCATGTCGCTAGTTCTCCTTCGATTCATTTTCTGGTTTCTGTACGGCTCCCGCCGCACAAGCTGTGCTGTACGGCGCCAGCCGTACAGGATCCTATGGAATCTCGATGACCTGGCCCGCATAGGTCAGGCCCGCACCGAAGCCGAGCAGCAGGGCCAGGCCTCCGGAGCGCACCTCGCCGCGCTCGATCATGCGCGAGATCGCGAGCGGGATCGAGGCGGCCGAGGTGTTGCCCGCGTGCACGATGTCGCGGGCGATGACGGCCTGGTCGGCGCCCAGCTTGCGGGCGATCGCCTCGATGATGCGCAGGTTGGCCTGGTGCGGCACGAACGCCGTCAGCTCCGACGGGTCGACGCCGGCGCGCTCGCAGGCCTCCTTGGCCACCGGGTGCAGCGCGGTCGTGGCCCACCGGAACACGGTCTGGCCCTCCTGGCGGAGGAAGCTGTCGCGGTCGGCGATCGCGATCGCCTCGGACTTGTCGCCGGCACTGCCCCACACGACCGGGCCGATGCGCGGCTCGTCGGACGGGCCGACCACCGCGGCACCCGCGCCGTCGGCGAAGATCACGGCGGTGGACCTGTCGGTCCACTCGACCCACTGCGACAGCTTCTCGGCGCCGATCACCAGCACGTGGCGGGCGGCGCCGCCGCGCACGGCAGCGCTGGCGGTGGCCAGCGCGTAGCAGAAGCCCGCGCAGGCGGCGTTGACGTCGAACGCGCCGGGAGAGTCGATGCCCAGGCGGTGGGCGACGACGGCGGCGGCGTTCGGGATCTGGCTCTCCAGCGTGCACGTGGCCACGATCACCAGGTCGATGTCCTCGGCGGACAGGCCGCTGGCCGCCAGCGCCTTGCCGCCCGCCTGGGTGGCCATGTCCTCGAGCGACTCAGCGGGACCGGCGACCCTGCGCTCCTTGATGCCGACCCTGGACTGGATCCACTCGTCGTTGGTGTCCATGTTCTTGGCCAGGTCGTCATTGGTGACGATGGTGGAGGGCTGGTAGTGGCCGAAGGCCAGTACCCGGGCGCCGGGGGTGATGTCGGGAATCCTCACTTGATCAGCTCCCTGGCCGCGTCGAGGTCGTCGGGGGTCTTCAGCGCCACGGTCTCGACGCCTTTCAGCCCGCGCTTGGCCAGGCCGGTCAGCGTGCCGCCGGGCAGCAGCTCGATCATCTTGGTCACACCGAGCTCGGCCATCGTGGCCATGCACGCGTCCCACCTGACCGGGGCGCTGACCTGGGCGACCAGGCGCTCCATCAGGTCGGTGCCGCTGGTCACGAGCTGACCGTCGGCGTTCGACAGCAGTTTGACCTCCGGGTCGGACGGGCTGATGGCCGAGGCGGCCGCACGCATGTCCGCCACAGCCGGAGCCATGTGCTCGGTATGGAAGGCGCCGGCGACCGAGAGCGCGATGAGCCGCGCCCTGGCGGGTGCCTCTTCCTTGAACGCTGCCAACTGCTCGAGTGTTCCGCCGGCCACGATCTGGCCCGCGCCGTTGATGTTGGCGGGGGTCAGGCCGTGCTTGGCGAGGGCGGCGAGCACGTCGGCCTCCACCCCGCCCAGCACGGCGGTCATGCCGGTCCGGGTGACCGCGGCGGCCCTGGCCATGGCCTGTCCGCGCTCGCGGACCAGGGCCAGCGCCTGCTCGGGGGTGATCACCCCGGCCAGCGCGGCCGTGGCGAGCTCGCCGACGCTGTGGCCGGCAAGCAGGTCGGGCTCGGCGCCGAGCGCCTGCGCGGAGGCCAGGGCGGCGGCCACCAGGAGCGGCTGGGCGACGGCGGTGTCGCGGATCTCGTCGGCGTCGGCGGTGGTGCCGTAGGCGATCAGGTCCAGCCCGGCGACCTCGGACCAGGCAGCCAGCTGGTCGGCGAGACCGGGCAGTTCGAGCCAGGGGGCCAGGAAGCCCGGAGTCTGGGCGCCTTGGCCCGGAGCGACGAGTACAAGCACGAAACCCACCATGCCCTGTAGGTGTTCGACACGCGGATAGAGATCCGTACGAACTTTGTCCGGGGTCTTTTGTAGGAAGCCCACAGTGGGGGTTTCCGGCTTGTTACGTTAGGGCGCGCCACGTTTCCGCGCCTTCCGAGAGCCTGCCGAGGATGAGGCCCACCTGCAGGGTGAAGGCGGACCTGCCTTCCGTCGGCAGGTAGCCGGTGAGCTCGGTGATCTTCTTGAGCCGGTAGCGGACCGTGTTCGGGTGGACGAACAGCAGCCGGGCCGTGGCTTCGAGCGAGGTGCCCTGTTCCAGGTACGTGGCAAGGGTATCCAGCAACGGCGTGCCCGCCAAAGGCAGATAGACGTGCTCGACCAGCTGCTGCCTGGCGTCCTCGTCGCCGTCCAGCGCCCGCTCGGCCAGCAGCTCGTCGGCGTGCACCGGCCGGGGCGCGTCGGGCCAGCCGGAGGAGGCCTTCAGCCCGGCCAGCGCGGCTTTGGCGGAGCCCGCGGCGTGGTGCAGGTCGGACACCTCGGGCCCGATGACGATCGGTCCGGGGCCGAAGCGGGAGACCACCTGCTTGGCGGCGTCGTCCACGCTGTCCGCGCCGCCCACGATCACGATCAGCCGGTCGGCCTGGACCCCGGCCAGCAGGTCCATGCCGATGCGCCGGCCCTTCTCGCGCAGCCCGTCGATGACCGCCCGCGGGTCGTCGCCGGGGGCCTGCCCGGCGATCACCACGACGGGGGAGGACGTCCAGCCCAGCGCGGCGGCCCAGGAGTGCAGGCCGTCGTCGACCTCGCCCCGCACCAGCGCGTCCACGATCAGCGCCTCGAGGCGGGCGTCCCACGAACCCCTCGCCTCGGCCTCACGGGCGTAGACGTGTGCGGCGGCGAAGGCCACGTCCCTGGTGTAGCGGAGCATGGCCTGCTCGAGCTGGTCCTCGCCGCCGGGGGAGGCCAGCTCGTCGGTCTGGGCCTCGACCACCTCGACGACGATCCTGATGATGTCGACGGTCTGCTGGAGGGAGATCGAGCGCTTGAGCTCCCGCGGCGCCGTACCGAAGAACTCGATGCTGGGCGTGGGGCGGTCCTCGCCGGCGTGCTGGAACCACTCCACGAACGAGGCGATGCCCGCCTGGGCGACCAGCCCGACCCAGGAGCGGTCCTCCGCGCTGAGCGCGCGGAACCAGGCGAGCTTGTCGTCCATGCGGGCCATGGCGGCCGTGCCGAGAGAGCCCATGGCCCGCTCAAGCCTTCTCGTGGTGTCCTCGCGCGTCCGATCGCTCACAGCTCTAAGAGTGCCAGGTCGCCGGGGGTGCGCCAGTCATGAGGTTGTGCAGGCTTGTGTCGACATAGCTGTGCCATATCGACATATGTCGTCAGATTTCGTTAGATGACGGCGATCGCGGTGATGAGGCCGATCGCGATGTGGGTGGCGGCCAGGAGCCGCGCGCCGGGCTGCAGTTCCTGCTCCTTGACCAGTTCGCGCACCTTGACCCCGACCACGGAGTCGAACACCAGCATCGCCACGGCCTGCACGATGATGCCCACCAGGCCGAACACCACGGTGCCCGCCAGGCCCTCGGTGAGCTTGCCGCCGGAGGACCAGATGGAGGCGGCCACGATCAGGCCCACCGCGATCAGCGTGGAGGTGGCCAGCAGGGTGGCGTTGGCGTTGCGCTCGGTCTTGATGATCGTGCTCAGCTTGCCGGGGATGACGAGGTCGATCACGTAGAAGCCGACGATGAGCAGGACGACGCCGACGGCGGCGTAGGCGGCGATGGCGCCCGCGCCGCGGGCAAGGGTCTCGACGAGGGTCATGTCATGGCTCTATTCGGTGGGGGACGAAGGAGGAGGTGTCATCGGTGATCAGTCCGGTGGTCTCGCGGATGCCCAGGCCGGCGGGTTCGTCGGCCACGACCCAGGCACCCAGCACGGGCCGCTGCCCCTCGAACTCGGGCAGCGCCTCGAACGCCTGGTACATGTAGCCTTCCCGACCGTACTCGCCGGGGGTCGCAAGATCCATGCCCGGCGCGACGATCCGCATGGACGCGCCCTCCCTGCCCAGCAGCGGTTTCGCGATATATGCGGACATGTCGCGTGGGCCGTCGAGGTAGGCGGGCAGCAGGTTCTCATGGCCGGGGAACAGCTCCCACAGGACGGCGAGCAGCGCCTTGTTCGACAGCAGCGTCTTCCACAGCGGCTCGATCCACGTCGAGTGCCGTACGGCGTGCCGCCCGAACGGCTCGGCGAGCATCCACTCCCACGGGTAGAGCTTGAACACCGAGCGGATCATGCGTTCCTCGACGTCAACGAAGCGCCGGTTGAGCTCGTCCCAGCCGATGTCCTCCATGGCCAGCGCGATCGTGTTCAGCCCCGCCAGTTCGGCCGTCTCCTGCAGGTAGGCCAGCGTCATGGCCTCCTCGCCCGTCTCGTCCAGGCTGGTCCAGGCGAAATGGGTGGGGCCGGGCGGCAGCCGTACCTCCTTCCAGCGGTCGACGAGGCGCTCGTGCACCGAGTTCCACTGGTCGGAGTCGGGGTGCGTGTCCTTGAGCCAGAACCACTGCACGACCGACGACTCCACCAGCGCCGTCGGCGTGTCGGCGTTGTACTCCAGCAGCTTGGCCGGGCCCGTGCCGTCGTAGCGCAGGTCGAAGCGGGCGTAGACGTAGGGGTCGCGGCGCTGCCAGGACCTGGCCACCTCCTCGTGCGCCCACTCGGGGATGGCGAAGTCGTCGAAGCGGCCCGTCGTGACCACGTGGTCGACCGCCTGCAGGCACATGCCGTGCAGCTCCTCGACCTGCTCCTCCAGGGATTCGATCTCCTCCAGGGAGAAGACGTAGTGGACGGACTCGTCCCAGTAGGGGCGGGTCAGCCCCTCCGGGTGGGCGGCCCGGTGATAGGCCAGGCCCTGGCTCTCGATCGTCTTCTCCCAGCCGTCCCTGGGCGTCCCGTGCTCGCGGCGCATCAGCCGCCGCCGCCCCAGTGGCTGCCGAAACCGCCGCGCTGGATGCTGCGGCCGGTGCGGCTGGAGATGGTGACGTCGGAGGGGCGGTAGGTCGAGCCCCGCAGCACGCGGGTGCCGATCCTGGTGCCGCCGTAGTACCAGTGGTAGGCGCCGTGCGAACCGCCGTAGAAGCCGCTGCGGCCGTTGTCGTCGTCGCAGAACTGGTCGTCCACGACCTCGTAGGACCCGTCCGTCTGCTGGTTGCTCATGTCCACGCAGTCGGCGGTGACCTCCTCGCTCTGCTGGGCCGCGCAGTAGCCGACCAGGACCAGGGACACCACGCCGATCGCCGACAGCGCGATCACCTTGGATGCCTTGATGGCCTTGACGGGTGGGGGAGGGGGAGGGGGAGGTGTTTCCATCGAGCTCCAGTCGGTCGGCCGAACAGCCTAGCGGTGGCCGTTGCCGGTCTACAACGGGTCGCTTTATCTCCGCTTAACGGGCAAGTGTTCAAAATGGTGCCGTTTAATCGGGATATGGATCCTGCCGAGGCGCTCCGCGAGATCGCGTTCCTGCTCGAGCGGGCCGCCGAGCCCACCTACCGCGTGCGCGCCTTCCGCAGGGCCGCCGACGCCGTGGAACAGCTGCCGCGCGAGGACCTGGAGCTGCTGGTCGGCTCGGGCGGGCTGGCGGGCGTGCCGGGCATCGGCAAGGTCACCGCCCTGGCGATCACCGAGGCGCTCGACGGGCAGGTGCCCACGTACCTGCGCAGGCTGCGCGACACCGCGGGCACGGACCTCGACGAGGAGACCAGCGCGATCAGGTCGGCGCTGCGGGGCGACCTGCACAGCCACTCCGACTGGTCCGACGGCGGGTCGCCGATCGAGGAGATGGCCGCGGCGGCCAAGCAGCTCGGCCACTCCTACCTGGCGCTCACCGACCACTCGCCCCGCCTCACGGTCGCCAACGGCCTGTCGGCCGCCCGCCTGCGCCGCCAGCTCGACGTCGTGGCCGAGCTCAACGAACGGCTTGCCCCCTTCAGGATCCTGACGGGCATCGAGGTCGACATCAACCCGGACGGCAGCCTCGACCAGGAGCCCGAGCTGCTGGAACGGCTCGACATCGTGGTCGCGAGCGCGCACTCCAAGCTCCGGATGAACCGCTACGAGATGACCCGGCGCATGGTCACGGCCATCGCCAACCCCGTCGTCACGATCCTCGGGCACTGCACGGGCCGCATCGTCAAGGGAGGCACCAAGCGCGGCGGCCTGCGCCCGGAGTCGGAGTTCGACGCGGAGCTGGTCTTCGAGGCCTGCCGCAGGTTCGGGGTCGCCGTCGAGATCAACTCCCGCCCTGACCGGCTCGACCCGCCCAAGCGGCTGCTGCGCCAGGCCTTCGAGATGGGCTGCGACTTCGCCCTCGACTCGGACGCCCACGCGCCGGGCCAGCTGGACTGGCAGCGCCACGGCTGCGAACGCGCCGCCCGCTGCGGCATCCCCGCCTCCCGGATCATCAACACCCGCGCCCTCGAAGCCCTGCTCAGGTAGTGGTGAGCGCGGCCGTCGGGGAGAGGTGCGAGGCACGGACGGCAGGATAGAGGCCGGCGAGCGTGCCCGTGGTGAAGGTCGCCGCCAGGGCGGCGGCGATGGACCACGGGGGGATGGCGGTCGGCCAGTCGTGGGCCAGGGCGTAGAGGGTGGTCGCGAGGGCGCCGAGGAGGGCGCCCGCCGCACCGCCCAGCGTGGACAGCAGCAGCGACTCGGTCAGGAACTGCGTGCGGATCTGACCGCGGGTGGCGCCGAGGGAGCGGCGCAGGCCGATCTCCTTGCGGCGTTCCAGGACCGAGATGACCATGGTGTTGGCCACGCCCACCCCGCCCACCAGCAGCGCCACCGCGCCGAGCCCGAGCAGGAGGCTGGTGAAGGCGCCCGCGGCGGCGGCCTTGGCGGCAAGCGCGTCGGACGGGCGGCTGACGTCGACCTCCTCCGGGTGTTCCGGGCTGACCGTGCGCGGCAGCAGCCCGCGGACCGTCTCCACCGCCTCGTCGGCGGACCGTTCGTAGATCGTCGTCGGGTGCCCGTCGAAGGCCAGATAGCGTTGCGCGGCCGCGAAGCCGACCAGGGCGGACCGCTCGATCTCCGGCGCGAGCGGCATCGGCCCCAGGATGCCGACCACCGTGAACCACCGGTCGCCCAGCCACACCCGCAACCCCGTCCGGCTCAGCCCCAGCCTCGAGGCCGCCTCGGCGCCCAGCACCACGGCAGGCTCGCGGGCCGTGGCCGCGTTCAGCCAGGCGCCCTTGACGACGGCGCCCTCCAGCGTCGCCAGCAGCTCGGGCGTCGCGGCCTGTACGGCGATGCCGCCCGTGACCGCCTCGGGGATGAGGCTCGTACGGCGGATCGTGGCCTCGACCTTGCCCGTGGCGGACGCGGTGCGGACCCCGTCGATGCGCCCGACCATGGCGACCGACGTGGCGGGCAGCTCCGCCTCCTCGCCGAACAGCGTCCTGCCGGGCGAGACGGTGAGCAGATTCGTGCCGAGGCGGTCGAGTTGACGCAGCAACTGCTCGCGGGAGGAGGAGGAGATGCCGACCACGGCGATCATCGTGGCGATGCCGATCGCGATCCCGAGCGCCGACAGGAACACCCTGGCCGGCCGGGTCCGCAACCCCACCGCCCCCACCCGCAGCACGTCGGCCGCCCCCAGCCGCGCCGGTCGCAGCTCGCTCATCTCGTGACTCCATCGGAAAGATCGGAAGAACCGGAAAGCGCGCGGCCGTCGCGGACGCGGATCTGGCGGGGGCACCAGGCGGCGATCTCCGCGTCGTGGGTGATCACCACGACCGTCGTCCCCGCCTCGTGCAGGTCGGACAGGATCCGCAGCACCTCCGCGCCGGAGGCCGAGTCCAGGTTGCCGGTGGGCTCGTCGGCCAGCAGCAGCGGCGGGTCCCCGACGACCGCCCTGGCGACCGCCACCCGCTGCTGCTCCCCGCCCGACAGCTGGTGCGGCCGGTGCCGCAGCCGGTGCCCGAGCCCCACCCGCTCGAGCGCCACCGCGGCCCTGGCCCGCCGGACCCGCAGGGGCAGCCCGCTGTAGAGCAGGCCGTCGGCCACGTTGTCCAGCGCCGGCACCCCGGGAGCCAGGTGGAACTGCTGGAAGACGAACCCCAGCCGCCGCGACCGCAGCGCCGACAGCTCCCGATCCGACAGCGCCGCGACGTCGTACCCGGCAATGCGCACGGTGCCCGTCGTGGGCCGGTCGAGGGTGCCGATCAGCTGGAGCATGGTGGACTTGCCCGACCCCGACGGCCCGACGATGGCCACCAGCTCCCCGGCCGCGATCGTCAGGTCCACCCCGCGCAGCGCGTGGACGTTCCCCGCGTAGACCTTGGACACGCCCGCGAGCTCGACGATGTTCACGACGCGGGCACCCCCACCTTCATCCCGGGCGCCAGCCCGCCGCCGGACACCTCGACCATCCCGCCGCCGAACACCCCGACCCGGACGGGCACGATCGCGGACGAGCCGCCGGAGACGACCTCCACGCCGAAGCCCGTGCGCGTCGCCAGCAGCGCCTCCAGCGGTACGGCCAGCACGTTCCTGCGCGGCGGCCCGCTCAGCTCGACGTCCACCGGCGCCTGGTCGAGCCGGGTGCGCGGGATCTTGCGCAGCGTGATCTCCAGGTCCATCGTGGTGCGGTCCTGTCCGCGCACCTCCTTGGCCACCGTGCCGACCGTGGTGATCCGCCCGGCGACCCGCTCGCCGCCGGGCAGCGTGACGGTGCACCTGGCGCCCTTCCTGGCCAGCTCCTGGTCGCCGGTGTCCAGGTCGACGTGGACGATCCGCTCGGTGTCGCTGACGAGGAGCACCTCCTGCCCGGGACGCGCCCGCTCGCCCGCCTCCGCCCGCGCGCTGGTCACCCGGACCGCGCCGGGCAGGAACACCACCTGGCCGGAGTCCACCCGCCCGGTCTCCGGCAGGTCGTGGTCCTCCTGCCAGCTCTTGACGGCCAGATAGGTGGCGTAGGAGAAGTGCTGGTCGACGGTCACCGAGTAGCCGAGCGCCGCCAGGTTCCGCTCCAGTTGCTCGACGTCGGGACCGTCGCTCACGCCCGTCGCCAAGGCCCGGTAGAGCGGTAGCTTGCCGTACATGAGGGTGACGGGCTTGCGGTCGACGCGCAGCAGCGGGCGCCCGCGGCGGATCACGGCCCCTTCGTCGGGGACCCAGGTGACGGTTCCCGCGGCGTCGGTCGTCACGCGGCGCGAGCCCGAGTAGGTCAGCGAGCCGTCGACGGTCTTGGTGTCGACCAGGTCCTGCCTGGTCACCGTCGCGGTGGCGGACGCGGTGCGCGCGGCGGTGCCGGCGGTGGGGGCCGCCGCGGTGCCGCGCAGGTTCCAGACGACCAGCGCGGCGGCCGCCACCCCGAGCAGTCCCGCGCCGGCGATCACCTTCCTCATGACAGCAGACCGCCCGGCGCGAACTCCTTGCACGCCTGCTGGGCCTCCTTGACCTTCGACTCGGGCGTGCCGGCCGGGATGTTGATCTCGATGCGCCCGTCGGAGGACGGATCGGGCATGTTGATGCCGTGCTCGCGCATGCACTGCGCGAACTTGATCATCTTGTCGTGCTCCTTGGGGTCGATGCCCTTGCCCTTCTCGCCGACGGCGCCCTTCATGAACTGCTTGCACGCCTCCTGCGCCTTCTGGACCTTCTGCTCCTCGCCCTTGCGGGCCATGATCCGGATTCCCTCGCCGGGCTTGGGGTCCTGCATGTCCACGCCGTGCTCGCGCATGCACTGGGCGAACTTGAGCCCCGCAGCCTCCCGCGCGTCGCCGCTCGCCGAGGCGGTGGGCTGGGCGCTGTTCGCGGCCGGCGAGCCGCACGCCGCCAGGGCGAAGGCCAGAACGGGTACGGCCAGCGTCGATCGCAACCTCATTGATCTCTCCTTCCGGTGTGAGGCCACGAAAGCGGAGCAGGTGCTAAACACAGATAAGGCGGCTTACCCGCGGCTAACACCCGCTGCGGCACGCTCGTCGGCATGAGGGTGCTCGTGGTCGAGGACGAGGAAGAGATGGCCGACGCCGTGGCGCGCGGCCTGCGGCTGCACGCGATGGCGGTGGACGTGGCCTACGACGGCAGGCAGGCGCTCGAGCGGGCCTCCTACGTCGACTACGACGTGGTGGTGCTCGACCGCGACCTGCCGGAGGTGCACGGCGACGAGGTCTGCGGCGAGCTGGTCAACCGCAACCGGATCCTCATGCTGACCGCCGCCGGGCTCGTCCACGACCGGGTCGACGGGCTGGCCCTGGGCGCCGACGACTACCTGGTCAAGCCGTTCGCGTTCGCCGAGCTGGTGGCCAGGGTGCGGGCACTGGGCCGCCGTACCTCCAGGAAGCCCCAGGGGGTGCTCGAGCGGGCGGGCATCAGGCTCGACCCGGCCCGCCGTACCGTGAGCAGGGACGGGCGGGAGATCACGCTGAACCGCAAGGAGTTCGACGTGCTGCGCGAGCTGCTGCTCGCGCAGGGGGGCCTGGTCACCTCGGCCGAGCTGCGCAGGAACGTCTGGGACGAGTTCGCGGCCGAGGGCACGGGCGTGCTGCGGGTGACGCTCACCTCGCTGCGCAGGAAGCTCGGCGAGCCGCAGCCGATCGAGAACGTGCCGGGCAAGGGGTACCGGCTGTGAGCAGGCTCGGGCTGCGCATGCGGCTCACGCTGCTGTACGGCGTGCTGTTCTTCGTGGCCGGGTCGGTGCTGGTGTGGCTGAACTACGCGCTGACCGCCCGCGCGCTCGAGCAGCAGTTCACCGTCGACATCAAGAAGGTCCAGCAGCTCCCCGGCATGCCGGCGCTGGGCAACGTCATCTCCCAGCAGACGGACGTGAGCCAGCGGGCGACCAGCGTGCTCAGCGAGACGCTGCGCAACTCGCTGGTCACCATGGTGCTGGTCGGGATCGTGGCGCTGGTGCTGGGTTACCTGGTGGCCGACAGGGCGCTGAAACCCCTGGACCGGGTGACCGAGACGGCCGAGCGGCTGTCGGAGAGCAACCTGCACGAGCGGATCGCGCTCAAGGGCCCCAACGACGAGGTCAAACGCCTGGCCGACACCTTCGACGGCATGCTCGACCGGCTGCACCGCGCTTTCGACGCCCAGCGCCGCTTCATCGGCAACGCCTCCCACGAACTGCGCACCCCGCTGGCCATCAACAGGACCGTGCTGGAGGTCGCGCTTGAGGAGCCGCACGCCTCCGAGGACCTCAAGGTGACTGCCAGGTCGCTGCTGGGCACCAACGCCCGCTACGAGCGCCTCATCGAGGGGCTGCTGCTGCTCGCCCAGTCCGAGCAGGAGCTGACCGTGCGCAGGCCCGTCGAGCTCACCCACGTCGTGAAGACCGTGCTCGACCAGCCGCTGCGCAAGCCGTCCGTCACCGTGCACGAGGACCTGAGCCCCGCGCTGGTGGAGGGGGATCCGCTGCTGCTCGAACGGTGCGTGTTCAACCTGGTGGAGAACGCCGCCAAGTACAACGTGCGCGGCGGCGACATCTGGATCACGCTGCGCGAGGGCGTGCTGACCGTGGAGAACACCGGGCCGGCCGTCCCGCCGTACGAGGTGGAGGAGCTGTTCGAGCCGTTCCACCGGCAGCAGGGCGAACGGGTCAGGTCGGTGCGCGGCGCCGGGCTGGGGCTGTCCATCGTCCGCGCCATCGCCGTCGCCCACGGCGGAACGGTCACCGCCGAGCCGCGCGCGAAGGGCGGCCTGGCCGTCAGCCTGCGCCTGCCGATTGTCGGTGGCGCGGCGTAACGTCGCAAGCGTGAACCGTACCGATCGGCTCTACGCGTTGGTCGAGGAGCTGCGCGCGATCTCCCCCAGAGCCAGGTCCGCCAGGGAGCTGGCCAAGCGCTTCGAGGTGAGCAAGCGCACGATCGAGCGCGACATCACCGCGTTACAGGAGTCCGGGGTGCCCATCTACGCCGAGCCGGGCCGCACGGGCGGATACGCCATCGACAAGAAGATGTCCCTGCCCCCGCTGAACTTCACCCCGGCCGAGGCGGTGGCCATCGCGGTCGCGCTCAGCCAGGCAGGGGAGCAGCCCTTCGCACGGCAGGCGCGCAGCGCGCTGCGCAAGGTCGTGGCCGCCATGCCGGGCCCCGAGGGCGACCTGGCCAGGGAGCTGGCGCGGCGCGTCATGCACATGACGCCCGCCGACCCGGGCGTGGAGATCCTGCCGCTGGGCGGGGAGGGCATCTCGCGCGCCATCGAGGAGGCGCTGCTGCGCAGGAGGGTGCTCAAGCTCGACTACGTGGACAAGAACGGCACGCTCACCTCGCGCGAGGTCGAGCCCGGCGTGTTCCTGGGCGGGCGCGGCGGCTTCTGGTACCTGGTGGCCTGGTGCCGCCTGCGTGACGACGTGCGCGTCTTCCGGCTCGACCGCATCGCCGCCGCCGTGGTGAGCGCCGAGCGCGCCCCCGACCGGCCGCTGGAGGGGTTCGCCAGCGACCTGCCCGAGATGATCGTCCACGGCACGGCGCTCGATTAGTCGATCGAAAACACCGACATAGGGTTGTCGCATCCGTCACATATCGTGCTCTTGTTCGAGAAAGTTCGAGGAGGGCCTGATGGACAACACAGTGACGTGGTTCGAGGTGGCGACCGACGACCCCGACGGCGCGCAGCGCTTCTACGGCGGGCTGTTCGGCTGGTCGGTCGCGCCGAGCGACACCGACGTCATGGACTACCGGATGATCACCTATCCGGGTGGGGAACGCCCGTCGGGCGGCATCTTCAACACCAAGGGCGAGTTCCCCAGCCACGCGGTCTTCCACGTGCAGGTGGCCGACGTCGAAGTGGCCTGCGCGCAGGCCGAGTCGCTCGGCGGCAAGGTCGTCCACAAGGTCGTCGACGACGGCGCGGGCACCGACTTCGCCTACCTGCACGACACCTCGGGCAACCTCTTCGGAGTGTTCCACCCGAGGTCATAAGCGGTCGTGCGCCCCCGGGCAGGCACCGGCGACTTCCCGGCCGGATGCCGCACAACCGGGGGCTGGGACGACCTCACACCCCTGGGCCCGCCGCCGACCGCCGAGCGGCGGCGCGTCCAGGGGTCACTTCGTGCCGCAGGTGGTGCCCTGCTTCGGCACCGTGCCGTTGAGCAGGTAGGCGTCGACGACGTTCTGCACGCACTTGTCGCCCGACAGGTACGCGCCGTGGCCCTCGCCCTTGTAGGTGACCAGCGTCGCGGTCTTGAGCTGCGAGGTCAGCTTGGGCGCCCACTGGTACGGCGTGGCCGGGTCGCCCGTGCCGCCCACCACCACGATCGGCCCCGAGCCGGTGGCGTCGACGTGCCTGGCCTGGTTGCTGCCCGGCACCGGCCACAACCGGCACAGCCCGCCTGCGCCCTCGCTGCCGAACAGCGGCGAGATCTTCAGCGAGGCCGCCTCGGACTTGCGCAGTTCCGCCTCGCTCGGCCGCTCCGCCGAGTCGACGCACGTGATCGCGGGAAAGCTGGTCATCTCCGTGGTGTAGGTGCCGTCCTGCTTGCGGCCGGCGTAGGTGTCGGCCAGGTACATCAGCCCTTCACCCTGCCCGTGCATCGCCTGGTTCAGCGACTGCTCCAGGAACGGCCAGCTCAGCTGCGAGTACAGCGCGGCGGCCAGGCCGGTGGAGGCCAGACCCTGGGTGAGCTCCCTGGTGCCGACCTTGATCGGCTGCGTGACCAGGTCGTTCATCAGCTTGTTGACGTTGGCGTCCGCCTCCTGGACGGTCTTGCCGAAGGGGCAGCCGTCCTTGACGCACGACTTCAGGAAGCTCTCGTAGGCCTGCTGGAAGCCGGCCGTCTGCGCCAGGTTGCGCTGTTCGAAGTTCACGGTCGGGTCCAGCGGCGCGTCCAGCACCGTCTGGCCCACCAGCTTCGGGAACAGGGTGGCGTACACCGCGCCGAGCTGCGTGCCGTACGACATGCCGAAGTAGTTGAGCTTCTCCTCGCCGAGGGCGGCGCGCAGGCGGTCCATGTCGCGCGCGGCGTTGACCGTGCCGACGTACGGCAGCAGCTTGCCCGAGTCCTGCGCGCACAGCCGCGCGAACTCCTTGTTGGCGGCCGTGCTCTCGGCCCTGGTCTTCTCGTTGACGGGGATGGTGTCCATCGAGACCCAGCGATCCATTTCGGCGCTGGTGCCGCAGCGCACACCGGCGCTGCGCTGCACCCCGCGCGGGTCGAAGCTGACCAGGTCGTACTGGGTGTTGAGGCGGGGAAACGCCTTGGCGGCCTGGGCCATCGTGTCGACGCCCGAGGCGCCAGGCCCGCCGAAGTTGAACACCAGCGAGCCGAGCCGCTTGCCAGGACCAGTGGCGGGGATCTTGATGACGGCCATCTCGATCGTGCCGGCCTCGGGTTTGGCGTAGTCCAGCGGCACAGCCAGCTTGCCGCACTGCATCGTGCTCTCCTGCCGGGTCGGCGTCTGGCCGCCCGGCCGGGTGACATCGGTGCACGGGCCCCAGGCGATGCCCCCGGAGTTCGTCGCGCTGGGCAGCATGGCCTGCTGCTGCGGGTGCTGGCTTGAGCAGGCGACGACCGCCACGGTCAGCGTGACGGTGGTCAGGACGTGACGCATAGACACATTCTTCCCCTCGGCTGTGCTGGGGGAGGTATGCCCCACCATACGGGGTAACGGGGTGAGGCGGCACGCACCCCTCCTGACGCGCCGCCTCACCCCTTCACACGAGCGAGCCGACAGGTCATGACGCGGTTCCCCGGAAAACCTGGCGGCGGTGGTGGATTAGTTGGTGCAGTCCTGGTTCTTGAGGTCCAGGCTCACGGAGTAGATCTTGTTGTGGTCGAGGAGGAAGCGGTAGTAGGCCTTGGGGTTGCCGGGGACGCTGGTGTAGAGGTTGTCCTTGCTCTCGCTGGCGGACGTCTCCAGCTTCGGATACGCCTTGCGCAGTTGCTTCCTGGTGGAGCCGATCCCGATGCCCTCGGGGGTCTTCACGCCCTTGGGCGCGTCGATCATCGCCACGCCGAGCTTCTTGGAGATGTAGATGCCGACGGCGTCGCGGCCTGTCGGGTGCGCTTTCAGGTCCCAGCCCGAGCACATGCTGGCGCCCTGCTTCGCGACGATCTTGCCGGTGGCCTTGGCCTGCTTGGCGCTCATCCCCAGCCGCACGCCTCCGTAGCCGAACGGCCCCAGGGCCTCGCTCCGGTGAGAGCCGGCGGCCGAGGCCGCATTCGCCGTCACGACACCTGTCAGCGCGACGCTCGCGGCGAGGGCCCCCACGATCGCCGTACGCCGCACCCGCCGGATGGATGTGCTGTTTTCTCGCCCCGTAGTAGTCATGTCACGTTCGACCCTTGATCAGAGTCAAAGGTTCGCTACTGGCGTGGACAGGCCGCTGGCTGTACGCCGGCCACTCCGCCACCGAGCCCGAACGGCGCGATCTACGGCGGCCAACCACGCCGTGGCGATCGTACGGGCGGCATCTGTGCGGCGGTACGCCGAAGCAGCATGTCCCATCATGGTTGTTGTGGTCGAGGAGCCTCTCAGCAAACCTCAGCGATCCCAAGCTCACCGCCACCCGTCGCCGCCACGCCCAAGCCGCTATCGCCTGGGCCACAGCTGACCGCGAACTTGTCCACCAGCACAAGGCGCTCCTGCTATCTGCACTGGAGTGAAGCACAGGCCGTGAAGAGACACGACCCCTCTGCTTCGCCCTCCAACCGATGGATGGGGTCCGTCATGCCGATGATCGATGGCACTTAGGTGCTTCGACGAGTGTCGGCGCACCATGGCGACCGTACGGCAGCATCGGTGTGGCGGCGTGGCAACCCCGGCCGGAGCGTTCGGTGCGTACCGCGGAGCTGGCGTGCGGTGGCCCGGCCCGGTGTCTCGCTGCTGTCCGACTTCGGCATGCGGATCGAGGACATCTCACGGCTGGTCGGGCACCGGAACACCGTCGTCACTGAGACGGTCTACCGCCAGAAGATCCAGCAGGGCGTGCAGCGCATGGACAGCCTCTTCAGTGGCTCAGTTGGTCACTCAGCGCCGCATAAGAAGATCAGGAAGGAGGTGTAAGACCTGGTGGACGATACTGGGTTCGAACCAGTGACCCCTCGCTTGTAAGGCGAGTGCTCTACCGCTGAGCTAATCGTCCTGAGCGGCACTACACCTTACGACACCAAAGGCTCCGACCGCACATCCAAAACCCAGCCGGGGCCGAGGTCCGGGCGGCCGGCGGCGCGCCAGCCGAGGAGGGCGGCACCGAGCATGCCGGCGTCGACGCCGAGCGCCGCGGGCACCAGCGGGGGCGCGTCGCGGAAGGTCAGGCGCTTGACCAGGCGGGTGCGGACCGGGTCGAAGAGCGCGGGACCCGCCTCGGCCAGGCCGCCGCCGAGGACGATCTGCGAGGGGTCCAGCAGCAGCGTGTAGGTGGCCAGCGCGAGCGACAGTGCCTCGACCGCCTCGTCCCAGACCTCGATGGCGACGGGATCGTCGGAGGAGACCACCTGCTCGGCCTTGACCGGCTCCGCGAGCCCCGCCCGCAGGCTGTAGCGGCGCCCGACGGAGGCCGCAGAGGCGTAGGTCTCCAGGCAGCCGAACTGCCCGCAGGCGCACTGCTCGCCGTCGGGGAAGACCGGGATGTGCCCGATCTCGCCGCCCCACCCCGAGGCTCCGCCGTACGGCTCGCCGCGCAGGATCATGGCACCGGCGATACCGGTGCCGATCGGTAGGAACAGGAAGTCGGAGACGCCGCGCCCGGCGCCCAGGACGCTTTCGGCGAGCCCGCCGGTCTGGACGTCGTGGCCCAGCATGACGGGGATGTCCAGCGTGGTGAAGTCCGCCGCGGGCACGTCACGCCAGCCCAGGTTCGCCGCGTACACCGCGGAGGACGGCGAGACCAGGCCGGGTACGGCCAGCCCCACGCCTACCGGCACGCCGTCGCCGGCCTCGGCCAGGTCCCCGACGAAGGTCCGGATCGCGGACACGACCGCGTCAGGGCCCTCGGCTCGGGGGGTAGGGCGACGCTCGCTCAGCAGGACGGCGCCGGACTCGCTGACGAGGCCGCCCTTCATGGACGTGCCACCCACATCCAGCGCGACGACGAACGAACTCATTGCGGACACGAAAGGAGACGATAGCGCAGGTCAGCAAATGTCCGGAAAAATCTCGTCAAGCTCGTCCCAAGACGCGATTCAGTGCCGCCTCCACCTCGGCGGACAACCCGGGTGGAGCACCAACCTCCACGGGCCCGAAGGACTGCGCCAGCCGTACAGATCCGCACGAACGGCATTCGACCTCGCCCAGCCGGCAGATCAGCGCCTGGGAGCCGCAGGTGGCGCACGAGTCGAGGTCGAGGTCGTGCAGCAGCTGACAGTCCGGGCAGATCAGCACCTGGGTTTCCTGGCGCACCCCGCGCTTCCACGGGCTGGCGCCGCGGACTGGGTCCGTCTGCCGGGCCCCGCAGCGGTAGCAGGGCATTGGTTCCCTCCGTTTTACGAGATGTCGGCGAGTGCCTTGAGGTAGTCGGCGACGTCACGGGCTTCGCCGATCGGATTGACCACCGACCAGCGGATCACGCCCTCGTCGTCGATGATGAAGGTCCCCCGTCGAGCGAGCCCCTTCGTCTCATCGAACACACCGTACGCCCGCGCGACCTGTCCGTGTGGCCAGAAATCGGAGAGCAGCGGGAATGCGTAACCCTCCTGATCCGCCCAGGCACGGTGGGTGAAGATGGAGTCCACCGAGACTGTGAGGATCTGGGCGTCGGCGTCGAAGTCGCGCAGCGCCGACAGCTCGCTCTGGCACACACCGCTGAAGGCCAGCGGGTAGAAGACCAGCACGACCTTCCTGCCACGGAAGTCGGAGAGTCGAACGGGAGTGCCGTGCTGGTCCTGCAGCTCGAAGTCCGGAGCGAGGTTCACGGACCTCAGGCTAACGCTTGCCCTTTGGTGCGACGAGTCTGGTCCCCGACCAATCGGGTGCGGCGGAGATGCTGCTCGTCTGCGAGAGACCCGCGGTAGCGGCATCCTCCCCGATGTCGCTCGGCTCCACGTGGCCGTCACGGCCGGCCTTGGGAGTCAGCAGCCAGATCTGGCCGCCCTCTGCGAGGCCTCGCATGGCATCACTCAGAACGTCGAAGAGGTCGCCGTCACCGTCGCGCCACCACAGCAGCACCACGTCGACGACGTCGTCGGTGTCCTCATCGAGAAGTTCGTTGCCGGTCAGGCTCTCGATGGACTCGCGAAGCTCATCGTCGCTGTCCTCGTCCCAACCGATCTCCTGCACCACCTGACCCGGCTTGAGGCCGAGTCGTTCGGCCAGGCCGCGCTCGCCCTGCGCCTGACCCGCGGTCGCGCTCACTTGTATCCCTCCTGGTATGGGTGTATCGCTTCGGGACAGTCCACACGCTGTGACCCTCAGTCGTCAACGGTCGCCACGGGTACGGCCTTCGGCGAGCCGAAGTCAACCGGACAAAAACGACAAGCGAACCTGACGTTGCGGATTGTCAACGTTCAGGTCAACGAGGGCCACGGACTGCCAGGTGCCCAGCGCCATCCGCCCGTCCAGCACCGGAATCGTGGCGTAGGGCGGGACCAGCGCGGGCATCACGTGTGACCGGCCGTGACCACGCGTGCCATGGGCGTGGCGCCACCGGTCGTCGGCGGGCAGCAGATCCTCCATGGCGGCGAGCAGGTCGTCGTCGCTGCCCGCGCCGAGCTCGATCACCGCGATCCCGGCCGTGGCATGCGGGACGAAGACGTGCAGCAGCCCGTCGCCGCCCTGAGCGCGCACGAAATCCGCGCACTGCCCCGTGATGTCGTGCACTGTCTCGTGCGCCCCGGTCGTCACGGTGATGATCTGCGATCTCACACGACGATTCTACTGGTGCACCACGACACAATCCGGGCCGGGAAATACCAACCCCGTATGGCCGTCGTCGAACCGCACGATGTACGGCGGGCCGCCGTCCACACCCTGTACCTCGATGATCTCGCCGCCCCGGTCCCGTTCCCCAACGGTATTCCCGTGCATCAGGAGCCGGTCGCCTACCGTCGCGTTCATACCTCCAGATTGGTACGGCGAAGCGCATTCGAAAAGCCCTCCCACGCGGGAGGGGATTTGCTGACCGAAAAGTTACGCTGCGCGGGTACGCCATCCCGCCATCACTGAACGTCACTGTACGGTTACCCGTCCGCGCGCCGTGGCGGCGACTGGGGCCGAGGGGACGTTCGCGACAGGTGGTCATGAACCCCGGCGGCTAGACTGACGCGGCGCATCGCGCCCAGGGGGTGTCGCCCTCGTAACCTCGGGGGATCCTTCAAGGCATGTGGGCGAATTTTCGTAGGTTTTCCCGTCTTGTTAAATTGCGGCACCGATGTACTCTTGGCGTTTGATTCGTCCGACCATCGGTGGTCTAGGCCACCGGTACCACCCCTACCTGTGGGGACACCTTGGTTACCGGTGAGTAGAGATGCACTTTCTACGACCAGCGACCAGGATGGAAGGCGACCCACACCATAGACATCAGTCCACCTCGGAAGGCGAGACCCAGTGGCTTCCGGACGCCAGCGTTTCTCGATCATCAGCGACGGCCTACCCAGCCAGCTGCCTGATGTCGACCCCAGCGAGACCAACGAGTGGCTCGAGTCGCTCGACAATGTCGTCAAGACGGAGGGCCGCACCCGGGCCCGCTACCTGATGCTCCGCATGCTGGAGCGCGCCCGCGAGCACCAGGTCGGCGTGCCGGGCCTGCGCAGCACCGACTACATCAACACCATCCCGCCGGAGCGCGAACCGTGGTTCCCGGGTGACGAGCACGTCGAGCGCCGCATCCGCGCCTACATCCGCTGGAACGCGGCGATCATGGTCTCCCGGGCCAACGCCCGTACCAACGTGGGTGGCCACATCGCCACCTACGCCTCGGCCGCCTCGCTCTACGAGGTGGGCTTCAACCACTTCTTCCGCGGCAAGGACCACGGCGAGTCGGGCGACCAGGTCTTCTTCCAGGGCCACGCCGCGCCCGGCATCTACGCCCGCGCCTTCCTGGAGGGCCGCCTCAACGAGGCGCAGCTCGACGCCTTCCGCCAGGAGCTGTCGCACGGCTTCCACGGCCTCCCCTCCTACCCGCACCCGCGGCTCATGCCCGACTTCTGGGAGTTCCCGACCGTCTCCATGGGCCTGGGCCCGATCGGGGCGATCTACCAGGCGCGCTTCAACCGCTATCTGCTCAACCGGCAGATCAAGGACACCTCGCGCAGCCACGTGTGGGCGTTCCTCGGCGACGGCGAGATGGACGAGCCCGAGTCGCTGGGCGCGATCGGCCTGGCCGCCCGCGAGGAGCTCGACAACCTCACCTTCGTCATCAACTGCAACCTGCAGCGCCTGGACGGCCCGGTGCGCGGCAACGGCAAGATCATCCAGGAGCTGGAGTCGTACTTCCGCGGCGCCGGCTGGAACGTGATCAAGGTCGTCTGGGGCCGCGACTGGGACCCGCTGCTGGCGGCCGACGTCGACGGCGTGCTGGTCAACCGGATGAACACCACGCCCGACGGCCAGTTCCAGACCTACAGCGTCGAGTCGGGCGAGTACATCCGCGAGCACTTCTTCGGCGGAGACCCGCGCCTGCGCAAGATGGTCGAGCACCTGACCGACGACGACATCCGCAAGCTGTCGCGCGGCGGCCACGACTACCGCAAGGTGTACGCGGCCTTCAAGGCGGCCCGCGAGCACGTCGGCCAGCCGACGGTCATCCTGGCCCAGACCATCAAGGGCTGGACGCTGGGCAAGGACTTCGAGGCCCGCAACGCCACGCACCAGATGAAGAAGCTCACCAAGGCCGAACTGAAGGAGTTCCGCGACCGGCTGTACCTGCCGATCCCGGACTCGGCCCTGGAGGCCGACCTGCCGCCGTACTTCCACCCGGGCGAGAACGACCCCGAGATCGAGTACATGAAGGAGCGGCGCGCGGCCCTGGGCGGCGTGCTGCCCAAGCGGGTGGTACGCGCCAAGCCGGTCAAGCTGCCCGGCGACGAGGTCTACAGCCAGTTCGGCAAGGGCTCGGGCAAGCAGCAGGTGGCCACCACCATGGCGTTCGTGCGCCTGCTGAAGGACCTGATGCGCGACAAGGAGATCGGCCACCGCTTCGTGCCGGTCATCCCGGACGAGGCCCGCACCTTCGGCCTGGACGCGATGTTCCCGACGGCGAAGATCTACTCGCCGCACGGCCAGACCTACGAGGCCGTCGACAGGGAGCTGCTGCTGTCCTACAAGGAGGCCGTCCAGGGCCAGATCCTGCACGAGGGCATCAGCGAGTCGGGCTCGATGGCCTCCACGATCGCCGCAGGCACCGCCTACGCCACGCACGGCGAGCACATGATCCCGGTCTACATCTTCTACTCGATGTTCGGCTGGCAGCGCACCGGCGACCAGATGTGGCAGCTGGGCGACCAGATGGGCCGCGGCTTCCTGCTGGGCGCCACGGCCGGCCGTACCACGCTGAACGGCGAGGGCCTGCAGCACGAGGACGGCCACACGCCGCTCATCGCCTCGACGAACCCGGCCGCCGTCTCCTACGACCCGTCCTGGGCCTTCGAGGTGGCCCACATCGTCAAGGACGGCCTGCGCAGGATGTACGGCGAGCAGCCCGAGGACGTCTTCTACTACCTCACGGTCTACAACGAGCCGTACCTGCAGCCGGCCGAGCCGGCCGACCTGGATGTGCAGGGCCTGCTGAAGGGCCTGTACAAGTTCGCCGGCTCGCCCCGCCAGGACGGCCCCAAGGCCAACATCCTGGCCTCGGGCGTGGCGGGCCCGTGGGCCATGGAGGCGCAGCGGCTGCTGGCCGAGGAGTGGGGCGTCTCGGCCGACGTGTGGTCGGCGACGTCCTGGACGGAGCTGCGCCGCGACGCGCTGGCGGCCGAGGAGCACAACCTGCTCAACCCCGACGCCGAGCAGCGCGTGCCGTACGTCACCGAGGCGCTCAAGGACGCTCAGGGGCCGTTCGTGGGCGTGAGCGACTACATGAAGGCCGTGCAGGACCAGATCGCGCAGTGGGTGCCAGGTGAGTGGTCCTCGCTGGGCACCGACGGGTTCGGCCTGTCCGACACCCGCTCGGCGTTGCGCCGCCACTTCCACGTGGACGCCGCCTCCATCACGCTGGCCGTACTGACCGCGCTGGTCAAGCGGGGCGAGCTGGACGGCGAGGTGCTGCGTGAGGCGATCGCCCGTTACCACCTGAAGAACGGCGTCACCGAGGCCGGCGGCGCCGAGAGCAACGACACCCAGTCGATGGGCGTCTGAGGGATTTCGCGTCCGGTCACCCCGCCGTTCCCTCGGTACGCGGTGACCGGACGCTTCACCCTTCCCTCGTGACATTTGATGCCAGAAGGGACGCGAGAGTTCTCCGTTCGCCGCGCAAGATCTAGAGGTACTCGCGGGGAAAGGGTTCCAGCGGGTCGTCAGGCCTGTCAGCCCAGCTCCACCAGTGGTGGTCGCCTGGGCAGGTCCAGCGCCCGCGGCAGGTCCGCGTGCCGTCGTCTTCACGGAGCATCATGTAGAAGCCGCCGAAGGACAGGTGCTGGTCGCACGACGGGCAATGCGGGGGACCTTCGCCGGGTTCGGTCATGAGGAGCAAGTCTCCACGACACCAGCTCAGGTGCGCGAGGGCCGCGCTCGGGCTTTCCAGGTGACCGTAGTAGCCCGTGTCGGGGACCACGGCGTACTCCCAGCCCGGTATCTGGTCGGCCACCTCGCGGCCCAGGTGGGGCGGGGTGAGGCGGTCGTGTTCGAAGGTGACGACCAGGGGAGGAGTGGGCCATGGGAGGCACCGGCCCACGAGCAGGGGGTACGGCAGCGCAGGATCGGCGGGTCATTCCAGCCACCCGGCGGGCCGGACGATCGACCGCGCTGCCGTACCCGTTGAGGGTGCGGTGATGCGAGGTACGGGGGCATCCCCTCCATCCCCTCGGAGAGGACACTCCGCATCACCACACCCCGTCTAGGGAGATGTGTGACTGCCCTTCAGGCGGGCGGCCAAGTCATCCAGGCTGTTGGCAAGCAGGATGTGGCGCGAGCCATGTAGCGGGTCCCGGCAGCTCTGCCAGCAAGACTGCACCGCGTACCACCGGCCCAAGCTGCAGAAGATCTCCCAGCGCCTGCCGTAAACGGCCTGCAGTGCCGCGAGCGTCCCGCTCACACCGGCGCTCCTGTCATCGGCTGGGGAAGCGGGTGCGTCTCCCGGAGGTGCGCGTAGCGGGCAGCGATCCGTCCTGCTGCTCGTTCGGGCTCGGTGGCGGAATGGTTGGCGTACAGCCAGCGGCCCGTCCGCGAGCGACGCCCTGTCCACCACCAGTACCAGAAGCCGTCCGTCCACACGACGAGCCCGGCCCACACCGACACCAGGGCGAGCCCGCGCCCTTCGTGGACATCGGCGGATACCCCTCTGGCCGCAAGGGCCGCGCGTAGTTGATCAGCGGTCGCTGGTGCGGAGAGGGGCGGGATCCCGGCGGGTCCAGGGGTGAGGCCGATCGGTTGAACTTGCTCGGGGCAACAGGAGCACTGATCCCGCGCGGGTCTCTGTTCGTGCCACATGGCGTTCCCTCCTGGTGGGGGGCGTGGCCTCTGGTCACGCCACGCAGGAGGAACCGTAGGTGGGGATCATCGTGGGGACCCGTACTGATGTGGAGGTCAAGAAGCCGCACAAAAGTGCGGGTCAGACGATGCCCGCCCGGTGAGCCAATCCCCGAAGCTGTGGGGTGCTGGCGCGGTGTTCCCGCTTGAGCAGTTGAGTCATGAGCTCTCGTGGACGCCCGCCGTAACGGACGAGTTCAGGGGAGAGTCGTTCGGCTTCGAGCAGCATGTTGACCGATGCGGCGTCCTTGCGTTGCAGGGCATAGGCGCGGGCGAGGTCCAGATGTACTTGTGCCCTGCGTCCCACCAGACCGTCGGAGATCTGGGCCAGGTTGAGCGTCTCGCCCTTGCTGATCGCGCGCCGGGTGTCGCCGAACTCGACGGCTGCCGAGATCTCGTGAATGGTCACGTTGGTTGTGCAGAAGGCTGTCCAGAAGTCGTTGCGGTCCTCTCCGAGCGTGTCGGCGACTTGCCCGGCCCGGGACAGGAAGGTGCGCACCGCGGCCTGGTCGTACGTGGCAGCGGCGGCGGTGACGGCCACCAGGTAGAGCGCGCCGACGATCGGCAGGGCGCGCATCGTGGGACGCCTGGTGGCGCTCAAGAGCGCGTCTGCCGCCTGGAGGGCCAGGTGCAGCGCTCGTTCGCTCTCACGGAGTCGCACCAGGACGTATCCGAGACGGTATGCGCTCACGGCGGCTAGGAGGGATCTGTCCGCCTCCTGCGCGGCGGCCAGCGAGCGATCAGCGGCTACCCAGGCCAGCTCAGCCTCTCCCACGCGGCGCAGTGTTGTGGTGGCGGCGTGGTAGGTCAGCGAGCGAAGGGTTTGATACTCGCGGCGTTGGGCGGCGGGAGCGTGACGGCTGCCCAGTTCGGTGGCCACGATCAGGCGGGGCAACCGCCTGCCGACCTCGTCGTAGCGCGTGGCCTGGTAGAGCCGGTTCACTCGGCGGATCTCATGCCGCAGCCACACGACGCTCTCAGGGAGCCCTTGCGTGTGCCGGGGGTCGATGAGCGAGGCAAGGCCGTCGTAGCCCATCATCGCGTGCCGGATTGCCGATGTGGCCTGGTAGCGCGTCATCGCGTTCGTCTTCTTCACGGTGAGTTCGTCCACGGACAGCCCGAGGATCTCGGCGAGGGCGCTGATCACGGTGTGGTTGTCGACGGCGCGTTGCCCACGCTCCACCTGACTCAGCCAGCTCTCGGAACGGCCGACGAGACCGGACAGGACGGCTTGGGACAGTCCACGGCGACGACGTGCCCGCGCGATCCGCTGACCGATCTCCTTGCGGGCGTCCATGCCATCACCCCTGCGTCTGTTGCCCTCCGACAACGGCGTCCAGCTCCTGCATGATTCGTTCCCAGGATGGCATGCGGGATTGCGGCGGGGCCGCCGGATCGAACAGGACCCGGACGCCCATCTCCTGAAGGGTGTCCAGGCTGCGCTGGAAAGCCACGTGCCGGGCGAGCGCTTCCTTGAGCAGTGGTACCGTCAGGATCGGCACGCCGAACCCCATCACCTCGCACAGCAGTCCGATGGCGAAGGTGTCGGCGATGCCGTACGCCCACTTGTTGATCGTGTTGAACGTGGCCGGAGCGACGATCACCGCGTCGGCGGGCGGCAGGCCCTTGGGATCCTGCGGCATCCGGTACGTGCTTCGCACCAGGTTCCCGGTCAGGCGCTCCAGCTCAGGGACGTTGACGAACCGCTCACCCATCGGCGTAGCCACCACGTGCGCCTGCCACCCCGACGCCTGCGCCAAGGGGATCAAGCTGTGGAGGTCGGCGGCGGCGGGCGCGGCACACGCGATCACGTAGAGAACGCCGCGCGAGCCCTCGTGGGGTTCCATGTGCGTGATCCTAATGAGAGGGTGATCCGGACTCGCTGGGCGTGGCGCCGACCAGGGGAATGGCCTCCGAAGTGTCCCGGCTCAATCGAGTTGGCGTAGAGGCATGGCTCTGGCCTGCTATACGCCAACTCTGGTGAGACGCCTGGGCACACGGTTGTCTCATCCAGGGTGGCGCGCGGGACGTTTCGTCTCATCGAGCCTGGAGTCGTAGCCCGGGGGTGGCGGGGTGGCGGTCATTTGCCGGGAAGACGAACCCGGTCAACAGGACTGCCATCAATCCAAGGGCCGGTAACGCCACATCCATCCCGCCATCGTCGCACCCGCCTCCACAACTGAACAGATCAAGGAATGCGCCGCCTCTAATGAGATTCAGCCATATCGAGTGAGACAAGACACGAAGTGAGTAACGAACTGAGTGACAATCGCCCCGGTCGGCCATGGATCGTGGAGGACCGCCCGGGACTGTAAGTCCAGGTGGAGGCGGAATCGTCCATGATCCCGCCTCTCCATGACGCCCCTTGCATTTCTCAGCCCCGTAGCGATCACGCTGCGGGGCCTGCTTGTTGTTGGTGGCGGGTCGCGCTCGCCATGGACCGGCGGCCCCTCGAGGACGTTCCGTGCGGAGGGGGGATAGTATGACATCTACAACTATTGTAGATCTGTAACGATCTTGGAGTGTGCTTGTCCGAGCTCACCAAGGGGCGGCGCCTGTTCGTGCTGGCCATCTGCTGCATGAGCCTGCTGATCGTCAGCCTCGACAACACCGTCCTCAACGTCGCCCTCCCGTCGATGCGGCGCGAGCTGAACGCCTCCATCTCCGGCCTGCAGTGGACCATCGACGCCTACCTGGTCGTCCTGGCCTCGCTGCTCATGCTGTCGGGAGCGACCGCCGACCGGGTCGGCAGGAAGCGCACGTTCATGGTCGGGCTGGCCGTCTTCACGCTCGGCTCGCTGCTGTGCAGCCTGGCCCCGGGCCTGGGCTGGCTGGTGGCCGCGCGCATCGTGCAGGCCGTCGGCGGCTCCATGCTCAACCCGGTCGCCATGTCGATCATCACGAACGTCTTCACCGAGCCGCGCGAGCGCGCCAGGGCGATCGGCGTGTGGGCGGGCGTGGTCGGGATCAGCATGGCCGCGGGGCCGATGATCGGCGGGCTGCTGGTGGACAGCGCGGGCTGGCGTTCGATCTTCTGGCTGAACCTGCCGATCGGGATCGCCGCGCTGGCGCTGACCGCGTGCTTCGTCCCGGAGTCCAAGGCGGACAAGGCGCGCAGGCCCGACCCCGTCGGGCAGCTGCTGATGATCGTGCTGCTCGGCTCGCTGACCTACGGCATCATCGAGGCGCCCCGGCTGGGCTGGACCTCGCCGGTCATCCTGGGCTGCGCGGCCGCAGCCGTGATCGCCCTGGTGGCGCTGCCGCTGTACGAGCTCAGACGCGCCGAGCCGCTCATCGATCCGCGCTTCTTCCGCAGCGCGCCCTTCAGCGGGGCCACGGTCATCGCGATCTCCGGTTTCGCCGCGCTGGGCGGGTTCCTGTTCATGAACAACCTCTACCTGCAGGACGTGCGTGGCATGTCGGCGCTGCACGCCGGGCTCTACATGCTGCCGATGGCGGCGATGACAGGGGTGTTCGCGCCGCTGTCCGGCAGGGTGGTAGGCAGCAGGGGGCCGCGCCTGCCGCTGCAGTTCGCGGGCGTGACGATGATGGCCAGCGCCGTGCTGTTCGCCGTGTTCGACGCGGAGACCAGGACCTGGCTGCTGTTCGCCGCCTACGTGCTGTTCGGCATGGGGTTCGGGGCGATCAACGCGCCCATCACCAACACGGCCGTCTCGGGCATGCCGCGCTCGCAGGCCGGCGTGGCCTCGGCGGTGGCCTCCACCAGCCGCCAGGTGGGCCAGGCGCTCGGTGTGGCGCTGATCGGGGCACTGCTGACCGCGGGCATGTCCGCGCCCGGCGCCTCCTTCGTGCAGGCCAGCCGCCCGGCGTACTGGGTGCTGGCCGTGTGCGGCGCGCTCGTGCTCTTGCTCGGTACGGTTACCACGCGCAGCAGCGCCGAGGTGTCCACGCGCGAGATGGTGGTGAGCAGCCGATGACCGACCCAGCGGCCAGGGCCTGGAAGAACCTGCGGATCCTGCTGCAGGAGCGCGGTGACCGCAGGCGGGAGGTCACCGAGGCGCTCGGGATGAGCTTCTTCAGGATCAAGGCGCTGCGCGCGATCGCCAGGCAGCCCATGACGCTGCGCGATCTGGCCGACTCGCTGCTCACCGACCGGCCCTACACCTCGCTGGTCGTCGAGGACCTGGCCAGTCGCGGCCTGGTGGAGCGCACGGCCAACCCGGCGGACCGCCGCTCCAAGATCGTCACGGTCACGGAGGCGGGCGCCGAGACCGCCGCGGAGGCCGAGCGCATACTCAACCAGCCCCCGGCCGCCCTCTACGACCTGCCGGAGGCTGACCTGGCAGCGCTCGACCGCATCGCCGCCCACCTGATCATGCTCACGAGTTGACAGCGGCGCCCTCAACCCCACTGGGCGAGGAGCTTGTCGTAGTCGAGGGTTTCGGGCTTGCCTCGCTCGTCGGCGAGTTTGGGGGCGGGGGCGCCCGGCTGGTCGAGCCAGTACTGGGGATCCCGCTCGGGGTTCAGCTTGGGGGCGCAGGCGCCGCCGTAACCCCGGCGTTCCAGGCGGGCGAGGATGTCGTCCTGCTGCTTGGCGAGGTTGTCCATGGACTGCTGCGCGGTCGTCTCCCCGGTGACCGCGGTGGCCACGTTCTGCCACCACAGCTGGGCCAGCTTGGGGTAGTCGGGGACGTTGGTGCCCGTCGGGGTCCACTGCTTGCGCGCGGGTGAGCGGTAGAACTCGATCAGCCCGCCGTACTTGTCGGCGTTCTTGGCGAAGTAGTCGCTTCTGATGTCGGAGTCGCGGATGAAGGTCAACCCCTTGATCGACTTCTTCAGCGAGACCGTCTTGGACGTGACGAACTGCGCGTACAGCCAGGCGGCGGCCCTGCGGTCCTGGGGGGTGTTCTTCAGCAGGGTCCAGGATCCCGCGTCCTGGTAGCCGAGTTTGTTGCCGGTCTTCCAGTAGACGCCGTGCGGGCTGGGCGCCATCCGCCACTTGGGGGTGCCGTCGGCGTTCACCACCGGCAGCCCTGGCTTGGTCATGTCGGCGGTGAACGCGGTGTACCAGAAGATCTGCTGGGCGATGTTGCCCTGCGCAGGGACCGGGCCGGATTCGCTGAAGTTCATTCCGGCGGCTTCTTTGGGGGCGTACTTCTTCAGCCAGTCGACGTACTTGGTGAGCGCGTAGACGGCCGCGGGGCCGTTGGTGTCGCCGCCGCGGGTCACCGACGAGCCGACCGGGCGGCAGTTCTCCACCCGGATTCCCCAGTCGTCGACCGGCAGGCCGTTGGGCAGGCCGGGGTCGCCGTTGCCTGCCATGGACAGCCACGCGTCGGTGAACCGCCAGCCGAGCGAGGGATCCTTGCGGCCGTAGTCCATGTGGCCGTAGACCTTCTTGCCGTCGATGGTCCCGTTGCCGTTCACCTTGTTGGTGAAGAAGTCGGCGATGTCCTCGTAGGCGGCCCAGTTCACCGGGACGCCGAGGTCGTAGCCGTACAGGCTCTTGAACTGCTTCTTGATCTCCGGGTCGGTGAACCAGTCGTAGCGGAACCAGTAGAGGTTGGCGAACTGCTGGTCGGGCAGCTGGTACAGCTTCCTGTCCGGGCCCGTGGTGAAGCTGGTGCCGATGAAGTCGCCGAGGTCGAGCGTGGGGGAGGTGACCGCCTTGCCTTCCCCGGCCATGTAGTCGGAGAGCGGGAACACGTAGTCGCCGCGTGAGTGGGTGCCGATCAGATCCGAGTCGTTGACGTAGGCGTCGTAGATGTTCTGGTTTCCCTGGATCTGGGTCTGCAGCTTCTCGATCACGTCGCCCTCCTGGATCAGGTCGTGCTTGATCCTGATCCCGGTGATCTCCGTGAACGCCTTGGCGAGCTGCTGCGACTCGTACTCGTGCGTCGTGATCGTCTCCGACACGACGTTGATCTGCATCCCGCGGTACGGCGCGGCCGCCTTGATGAACCAGTCCATCTCGGCGAGCTGCTGGTCCTTGGACAGGGTGCTCGGCGTGAACTCGCCGGACACCCACCTCTGCGCCGCGGCCTTCCCCGCGGCCTCGGTGTAGTCGGTCTTGCGGCTGTCGTCGCCGTTTCCCGTGCATCCGGGCACCAGCAGGGCCAGTACGGCGAGGCCGATCGCCGTGGTCCTCGTTGACGGCATGGCCTATCCCTTCTGTGTCATCCCCATCTCCCGATCACCAGCACGACGAGCAGCGCGCACCCCAGTGCGAGCCACATCGACAGGTCGGTGAGGGCGATCCACCCGGCCAGCACGACGGCGGCGCTGATCAGGCCGATGTACAGCCGGTCTCCGCGATCGGTCTCGATGCGGAGGAAACCGCGCCGGGCCACCGGCGGCGAGAGCTTGGCCCACACCGCCATCGCGCCCAGCAGGAGCGCCAGCCCGGCGAACACCAGCGCGGTGGGCGGGGTCCACACCATCCACTCGAGCATGGTCAGACCCTCCCCAGAGAGAAGCCTTTGGCGATGTAGTTGCGGACGAACCAGATGACGATCGCGCCGGGAATGATGGTCAGCACCCCGGCCGTCGCGAGCAGCCCCCAGTCGACGCCCGCCGCGCTCACGGTCCGCGTCATGGTGGCGGCGATGGGCTTGGCGTTGACGGAGGTGATGGTCCTGGCGATCAGCAGTTCGACCCAGCTGAACATGAAGCAGAAGAACGCGGTGACCCCGATCGCCGAGCGGATCATGGGCAGGAAGATACGCACGAAGAAGCGCGGCAGGGAATAGCCGTCGATCGCCGCGGTCTCGTCGATCTCGCGCGGTATCCCGGACATGAATCCCTCCAGGATCCACACGGCCAGCGGCACGTTGAACAGCATGTGCGCGATGGCGACGCCCAGATGCGTGTCGAACAACCCGACGCTCTGATAAATCTGGAAGAACGGCAGCAGGAATACCGCCGGTGGCGCCATGCGATTGGTCAGCAGCCAGAAGAAGAGATGTTTGTCGCCGGCGAAACGGAAACGCGAGAACGCGTACGCCGCGGGAAGCGCCACCACCAGCGAGATGACCGCGTTGATGGACGTGTACCCGATGGAGTTGAGATAGCTCGAATACCAGGCGGAATCCGTGAAGAACGTGTGGTAATTGTCCAGCGTCGTCCGCTGCGGTATCAGCGAGAAACTCCCGAGGATGTCCTCGTTGGGCCTGATGGACATGCCCACCATCCACAGCACGGGAAGCATGAGCGTGGCCGCGTACAGCCAGAACACCGCACGGGCCCACGGCAGCCTCGCTCTCATCGCCCGCTCCTGGTCAGCACGGTGAAGAAGACGTAGGACACGATCTGCACGATGAGGAAGTACAGCAGCGAGAACGCGCCCGCCGGCCCGAGGTCGAACTGGCCGACGGCGATCTTCGACAGCAGGATGCTCAGGAACGAGGTGGCGTTGCCCGGCCCGCCGCCGGTCACCACGAACGGTTCGGTGTAGATCATGAAGCTGTCCATGAACCGCAGCAGGATCGCGATCGTCAGCACCCCGCGCAGCCGCGGGAGCTGGATGTGGCGGAAGGTCGCCCACCCGGACGCGCCGTCGATCTGGGCGGCCTGGAAGTACGGTTCCGGGATCGACCGCAGCCCCGCGTAGGTCAGCAGCACCACCAGCGGGGTCCAGTGCCACACGTCCATCAGCAGGACCGTGATCCAGGCGTCGGTGGAGTCGAGGGTGTAGTTGAAGTCGATCCCCAGCACGTTGTTGATCGACCAGCCGCCCAGCCCGATGTCGGGGCGGGCGAAGATCTGCCAGATCGTCCCCACCACGTTCCACGGGATGAGCAGCGGAAGCGCGACGACGACCAGGGCCACGGACACCCACACGCCGCGGCGCGGCATCGCCACCGCGATCGCCACGCCCAGCGGGATCTCCACCAGCAGCACCTGGGCCGAGAACAGCAGGGTCCGCACGAAGGCGGCCCTGACCTCGGGATCGCGGGAGACCGAGCGGAACCACTCCAGCCCCACGAAGATCCGGTCGCTCGGGGAGAAGATGTCCTGCACGGAGAAGTTCACGACCGTCATCAGCGGGATCACCGCCGTGAACGCGACCGACACCACCACGGGCAGCACGAGTAGCCAGGCCCGGTTGTTCCTGCGCCGTTCGGTGGTCATGCCAGGTCCAGGGCCGCGACCGAGCCGCACCTGACGGCGTCCCTGAACAGGAACGTCCGATCCGGGGCGAAGCCGAAGAACTCCACGGCGCCGGCCGGGTAGGTCGAGTCCGCGCCGACCTTGGCGACGAACCCGTGATCGCCCGCCCTGGCGTGCACCAGGTTGTAGGCCCCCATCCGATCCGTCCCCGTCACCCGCGCCTCGAGCCCGGGTGTCCGGGCGGCCCCGACCTGCACGAACTCCGGGCGGACGCCGACGTTGACGGGCCCCGGTGGGAGGCGGTCCACGGTGCGTCCCAGCGCCGCCCGTCCGACCCGTACGACGCCGTCGGCGATCTCGGCGGGCAGCACGTTCATCCCGGGCGAGCCGATGAAGTGGCCGACGAACTCGTGCGCGGGCGACAGGAACAGCTCGCTGGGCTCCCCGGCCTGCACGATCGCCCCGTCGTTGAGGACGATCACCTCGTCGGCGAAGGTCAGCGCCTCCGTCTGGTCGTGGGTGACGTAGATCAGGGTGTGCCCGGTGTCGCGGTGGATCTCCTTCAGCTTGCTGCGCAGCGTCCACCTCAGCGCGGGGTCGACGACGGTGAGCGGCTCGTCGAGCAGCACCGCCGCCACGTCGGAACGCACCAGCCCGCGGCCCAGGCTGACGATCTGCTGCAGGCCCGGATCCAACCGGCGCGACCTGCGATCGAGATGATCGTGCAGTCCCAGCAGCCGCGACACCTCGCGCACCCGCTGGTCGACCTCGGCCTTGGGGAAGCGCCGGTTCCGCAACGGGAAGGCGAGGTTGTCGTAGACGGACATCTCCTCGTACAGCACGGGGAACTGGAACACCTGCGCGATGTTGCGGGCCGCGGTCGGCACCTTCGTCACCTCGCGGTCGTCCAGCCAGATCCGGCCGGTCGTGGGGGTGAGCAGGCCCGAGATGAGGTTCAGCAGGGTCGTCTTGCCGCAGCCGCTGGGACCGAGCAGCGCGTAGGCCCGGCCGCTGCGCCACGTCCAGGTCAGCCGCTCGATGGCCCACGTACGGCCGGCGTCGTAGCTGTGCCCGACGCCTTCGAGGCGGATGTCAGCCATGCAGATCGACCTCCGGCGCGGACTCGGCGAGCAGGCGTCCGCCGCTCTCGTCGAACACGAAGACGTGCGCCGGGTCGACGTAGGCCAGGGCCGGCTCCCCGGGCTCGAAGCGCCGGGTGCCGGGCAACTGCGCGACCAGGTGCCTTTCTCCGGCCACCAGCAGGTGGAGGAACGTCACGCCGCCCGTCACCTCGGCCAGCCGTATCTCCGCGGGGAACTCCAGCGCGCCGGGACCGCCCGCCGCGATGCTCACCTGGTGCGGGCGTACGGCGAGCACCACCTGCCGGCCGGAGACCTGCGCGCGCGGTGCGGGGAGCCAGGCGCCCAGGCACTCGATCCTGCCCTCGCGCACGACGCCGGGCAGCAGGTTCAGCGGCGGGTCGCTGAGCGTCGCCGCGACGTGGAGCGTCGGCGGATGGCGGTACATGTCCGCGACGTCGCCGACGCGCTCGATCCTGCCCTGGCTCAACACCACCGTCGGCGCCGCGAACGTCAGCGCCTCGGCCGGGTCGGCCGTGGAGTAGAGCACCACCCCGGGCGAGTCGCGGAACAGGTCCTTCAGATCGGCCCGCAGCCGCTCGCGCAGCTTGTAGTCGAGGTTGGCCAGCGGCTCGTCCAGGAGCAGCACGTCGGCCGGCCGGGCCAGCGCCCTGGCGATCGCCGTGCGCTGCTGCTGGCCGCCCGACAGCTCCGCCGGTCTGCGGCCGAGCAGGTCGCCGATGCCCATCAGTTCGGCGACCTCGCGGACCCGCCGGTCGATCTCGCCTTTGGTGCGGGTGCGGGCCTGGCGCAGCGGGGAGGCGATGTTCTCGTAGACCGACAGCGACGGATAGTTGATGAATTGCTGGTAGACGAAGGCGACCGACCGCTTGCGCGCGGAAATCGAGGTGACGTCTTTTCCATTGACGATGACGCGCCCGCCGGTGGGCGAAACGAGCCCGGCCGCCACCCGCATCAGAGTGGTCTTTCCCGCGCCCATCGGGCCGATGAGCGTGGTCATTCCATCGGATAATTCCAGGTCGATATCGTCGAGCCAGATCTCGTCGCGCCGCCGTACGCAGATGTCCTCGAGAATCAGCGTCAACCGGCCCCGTCCTTTCCGTCGGAGCACTTACCCATCCATCTAACATGATCTACAAAAATCTGCAACGGGTGTTGTCGGGCTGGAATTATCCTTCAGAAATGCGCCAGGGTGGTGCTGCCGCGATGGATCGACTGCAGCACGCCGGTGGCGACCAGGACCGCGGTGGTGGCCGAGCCGCCGTAGGACACGAACGGCAGCGGGACCCCGACGATCGGCACCAGCCCCAGCGTCATCCCCAGATTGACGAACGCCTGCACGCCCAGCCAGCACACGATCCCGGCCGCCGCCACCGTCCCGAACGGCGTCTCGGCGCGGCCGGCGATCCGCAGGCCGCGCCAGAGCACCAGGGCCAGCAGCGCCAGGATCGCGCCGGCGCCGGCGAAGCCGAGTTCCTCGCCGGCCACGGTGAAGATGAAGTCGGTGTGCTGCTCGGGCACGAACCCGCCGCCGGTCTGGTCCCCGTTGAACAGCCCGCGGCCGAACGCCCCGCCGGAGCCGATCGTCACCAGCGCCTGGTGCGCCGTGTACCCGGCGCCGAGCTGGTCGTTGGAGGGTTCGGCGAAGGCCATCACCCGCTGCACCTGGTGCGGCCGCAGCAGTCCGACCTGCCAGGCCAGCACCGCCGCCGCGACCCCCGCGGCGACGAACGCGAAGATCCACCGCAGCGACACCCGCGACAGGAAGGTCGCGCCCATCGCGGTCGCCGCCAGGATCAGGACGGTGCCGAGATCGGGCTGCAGCGCGATCAGCCCGGCCGGCACCGCCGCCACCACCATCGCCAGCAGCAGCTGCGGGAGGCGGGGCCGGTGCTGCCCGTCGGGCAGCTCGCTCAGAATCGTCGCCAGTCCCAGCACCAGGGTCAGCTTGGCCAGCTCCGACGGCTGCAACTGCAGTCCGAACAGCGGGATCCAGGAACGCGCCCCGTTGACGGTCCTGCCGATCGGCGTGATCACGAGCAGGAGGCCGACGCACACGAGCAGGTAGGCGACGGGGGTGTAGGCGCGCAACAGCCGGTGGTCGACGAACGTCAGCCCCACCATCAGCGCCAGCCCGAGCGCGATGCTCAGGCCCTGCCGGATCAGGTACTCCCGCGGCTCCCTGGCGGCCGCCCCCACCAGCACCATGCCCACCACGCACAGCGCGATGGACGCGATGCACAGCACCCAGTCGAAGCGAGGCCTGGTCACCGGTAGATCCCCTCCCAGATGCGCCTGACGGCGGGGGCGGCGGCCGAGGCTCCCGTCCCGCCCTGAGAGATCATCACCACGACGGCCAGCCGCGGCTTGGCGGCCGGGGCGAAGGACGCGAACCAGGAGGTGTCACGCTTGCCGTACGACTCGGCAGTGCCGGTCTTGCCTGCGATGGGATGCTTGTCCAGGTCGAAGCCGTGGAAAGCGCCGGCCGCGGTGCCGTCGCGCGGCACGTCTGACAGCGCCCTGCGGATGTAGGCCAGCACCTTCCCGGAGACCGGGAGCCTGCCCACCACCGGCGGGGTGATCGTGCGGACCGTGCGGCCGTCCGGCGCGACCACCGCCTTGGCCACGCGCGGGCTGAACAGCTTGCCGCCGTTGGCCAGCGCCGCGTACGCCCGCACCAGCTGCAGCGGCGTGACCAGCACGTCGCCCTGGCCGATCGCGAAGTTGGCCGCGTCGCCCGCGCGCCAGCGGTATCCCTCCAGGCACTGCTCCTTGGCGATGGCGGCCACGTAGGCCGAGCGCCGCTTGTCCTTCTTGCAGTTGATCGCCTTGGTCGCCAGCCACGTCGCCCGCTTCCACCTGCGGTCGGGTACCCGTCCCGCGGCCTCGCCCGGCAGGTCGACGCCGGTCGTCCTGCCGAAGCCGAACGCCTTGGCGTTGCTCGGCATCAGGTCCCTGCGGCCCTTCAGCCACAGCTCGTAGGCGAAGCGGTAGAAGATCGTGTCGCAGGAGGCCGACAGCGCCCTGTGCAGGTTCATCGTGCCCAGCGCGATCCCGTCGAAGTTGCGGAACGACCTGTCGCCCACCATGTAGGAGCCTGGGCAGGAGTAGGTGCCGTTCAGGTCGTAGCCCGCGCGCACGGCCGCGGCGGTCGAGGTGATCTTCCAGGTGGAGCCGGGGGGCCACTGGCCCTGGATCGCGCGGAAGGCCAGCCTGCCGCGCAGCTTGCGGTATTCGGCGGTCGAGATCCCGCCGGTCCAGACGCTGGGGGAGTAGGTGGGGTATCCCGCCATGGCGACGATGCGCCCGGTGCGGACGTCCATCACCACGGCCGCGCCGGAGTCGCCGCGGGCCTTGGTCACCGCCGTCCGCAGCGACCGCTCCACGATCTGCTGTATCCCGGCGTCGATGCTGGTGACGAGCGTGTTCCCGGCGACCGGGCCCACCTCGGAGACCGTGCGCACCACCTGTCCCGTCGTGTCGACCACGACCTGGCGGCTGCCGGCGCTCCCTCGCAGGTCGGCGTCGTAGACGGCCTCGAGCCCGTCGCGCCCTTCCAGCCCCACCCCGGTGGCGGGATCGAGCTCGCCGCCTGGCGCGATGTACCCCAGCAGGTGCGCGCCCAGGCTGTCGTAGGGGTACTGCCGCACCGGCAGCAGCTCGGCGCTCACCCCGGGGAAGAGCTCGGGCCGCTCGGCGATCTGCAGCGCCGACCGACGGCTCACCTGCTCGGCGACGGGAATCGACTGGTACGGCGAGCCGGGCCAGCACGGCCGCCGCACCCCCGCCTCGCACAGCCGCACCCGCGAGGCGAGCTCCTGGTACGGCAGGCCGAGCGCGCCCGCCAGCCGCTCGAGCACGGCCCGCCCCCCGTCACGCTGGTGGGTGAGCGCGACATAGTCGACCGACACCACCATCGCGGTCCGGTTGCGCACCAGCGGCCTGCCCCGGCTATCGACGATCTCCCCACGCACGGGCGGGACGACGACGTGCCGGATATGCGACTCGGTGGCGGCTTTGGCGTAGCGGTCGCCTGAGCGGATCTGCACGTCCCACAGCCGCCCGAGGACGATGAGCATCAGCGAGGCGAACAGGATGTGCAGCACCAGCAGCCGAGGACGCATTGAAGATCCTGTTCAGGAGAATCCAGACAGGGAGGGCGGCGATGACGGTGTACGGCACGGCCAGCGGCAGCACCTGCCTGGCCTGCGGCCACACCACCTCGGCCCCGTGCAGCAGCGTGTGCAGCCCGAAGAGCAGCACGAAACCACCCGTCACCCCGGCCGCGAGCGCGTGCGCGGGCTCCAGCCGGCCGCCCACGTAGCCGAGCAGGCACAGCACCAGGGCGCTGTGACCGACCGGGGGCACCGCAGGAGGGATGACGTCCAGCGCCAGCCCGAGCGCGAACCCGGCCACCGCGCCGGTGACCGGGCCGCGGATGCGGCCCAGCGCCAGCGCGACCGGCATGCTCAGGTCCGGCGTCACCCCGCCGGGCCACGGCAGCCGGTTGACCAGCATGACCTGCAGCAGGGGCACCAGCACGACCACCAGGGCGATCCTCATGACGGCACCACCACGCCCACCACGTCGAGCGCGGTGAAGCGGGCCGCGGGCCGCACCAGCGCGGTGCGGGTCAGCGGGTCGGAGCCGGACTCGACCTCGGTCACGGTGCCGATCGGCACGCCGGGCGCGTACGGCAGGGCCTTGCGGGAGCCGAAGGTCACCACCTGCTGGCCGGGGCGCACGTCGGCGCGGGAGTTGAGCACGCGCAGCCGCAGCAGCCCGGTGCCGCGCAGCCCCGTGCCGGTGACCGTGCCGATCTCGCCGCTGCCGGCCAGCCGGGCGCCGATCGTCGCGGTCGCGTCGGTTGCCAGCAGGACCGTGGCCGTATCGGGTCCGACGGCGATCACCCGGCCGATCAGCCCGTCGCGGTCGAGCACGGTCAGGTCCTGGCGCACCCCCTGGCGGGTGCCCGCGTCGATGGTGACGGTGTCGGCGTATCCCTGCCGCCCGCCGTACGCGACGACCTGAGCGGTCACCGTCCCCTCGCGGACCTGTTGGGGCGGCGAACCCGTCCACAGCGCGGCCCTGAGCCGGGTGTTGTCCTGTTCCAGCGCCCTGACCTGGGCGTCGGTCGGGGCGCGGCCGAGCAGCCGCTCAACAGGACCGGCCAGGGTCGCGCCCGCCGAGGTCAGCGGGTCCAGGCCGAACAACGTGTCCGAGGCGATCAGTACCACGGCGGCCGCGACCAGCGCGCCGGCCACCAGGCGCCCCCGCATGACGTCCACTTCCTCCCGAGCTCGTCAGTGACGCGGCGCCGGCACGAAGACCTCTTGAAGCCGGCTGAACTGCTCGATGCAGTGCCCGGCGCCGAGTACCACCGAGCGAAGGGGGTCGTCCACCAGCTTGATCGGCATGCCGGTGGCCTCGGCCAGCCGTACGTCCAGGCCGCGCAGTAACGCTCCGCCACCGGTGAGCGCGATGCCCGTATCCATCAGGTCGCCCGCCAGCTCCGGCGGGCACTGGTCCAGCGTGGTCTGCACGGCGTCGACGATGGTGTTGAGCGGCTCGCTCATCGCCTCACGCACCTCCTGGGCGGTGATGCGCACGTTCTTGGGAAGTCCGGTGACCAGGTCGCGGCCCCTGATCTCGGTGTCGGGCTCGTCGGAGGCGGGGCTGGCCGAGCCGATCCGCATCTTGAGCTGCTCTGCGGTCCGCTCGCCGAGGAGCAGCGCGTGCTCCTTCTTGATGTGCGAGATGATCGCCTGGTCGAGCTCGTCGCCGCCGATCCGGATCGAGCAGGCGGTCACGATGCCGCCCATCGAGACCACCGCGACCTCGGTCGTGCCGCCGCCCACGTCGACCACCATGCTGCCGGCGGGCTCGTGCACGGGAAGTCCGGAGCCGATGGCCGCGGCCATCGGCTCCTCGATGAGGTACACGCGTCTGGCGCCCGCCTGCAGCGCGGCCTCCTTGACCGCGCGCTGCTCCACGCCGGTGGTGCCGCTGGGCACCGCCACCACGACGCGCGGCTGCACCAGATAGCGGCGGTGGTGCACCTTGAGGATGAAGTAGCGCAGCATCCGCTCGGCCACCTCGAGATCGGTGATCACGCCGTCCTTGAGCGGCCGGATGGCGGTGATGTAGCCGGGTGTTCGCCCGATCATCCGTTTCGCTTCGGCTCCCACGGCCACGATCCGGTCGTTACGCGTATTGATCGCGACGACCGACGGCTCGTCGAGGACGATCCCCCGATCGCGCACACAGACCAGAGTGTTCGCGGTTCCAAGATCGACCGCCATGTCACGTCCGAGAAACGGCAGGCTCACAGGCATGGGACAACACCCGCCTTGCGGCATATCGGATTTTTGCAACGCTTAGGCGGGCATGCCCCACCAGACCCTCTCTAAACTGCGGTTATTCGATTGTTAGCTGGAAGATCCACCTCGTCCTGAGGGCGTCCAGGACCGTACGGCGGGCCTCGTCGAGGCCGGTCCCGTCGGAAAATCGGTCGACGATCCGCGGCGGGGATGCCAGCATGGCGGCGATGTACCGAGCGTAGAAGTCCTTCGATCACCGGCAGAAACCTCTGGCGGCGCTGAGCGCTGCCCTTCTCCTGATCGAAGAAACGGACTTCATCACATGGACATGCACGAATACGCAAGGTACGACGCCGTCGGCATCCACGAGCTCATCGGCTCGGGTGAGGTGACCGCCGGCGAGGTGGAGGCCGCCGCCCGGCAGGCGCTGGACCAGGTGAATCCTTCAGTGAACGGCCTGACCGTGCCGGTGTTCCCCGCCGCGCTCGACCACGCCTCCGTCGGACCCCTCGCAGGGGTTCCCTTCCTGATCAAGGATCACGGGCCGGTGGCCGCGGGCGTGCCGTTCTTCCTCGGCAGCCGCGCCATCCCGGGCGTGGTCCCGCAGCGCGACACGGAGCTGATGGCCCGCTTCCGCGCCGCCGGGCTGGTCACGCTGGGCCTCACCACGGTGCCGGAGCTGTGTCTCAGCTTCTCCACCGAGTCGGTCAAGCACGGGCCGACCCGCAACCCGTGGGACCTGTCCCGAGGCGCCGGCGGGTCGAGCGGTGGCGCGGCCGCCCTGGTCGCGGCCGGGGCCGTGCCCGTGGCACACGCCAGCGACGGCTCCGGGTCCATCAGGATCCCGGCGTCGTGCTGCGGGCTGGTCGGGCTCAAGCCCAGCAGGGGCCGGATCACGCCCGGACCTGACGCGGGCGAGGCGATGCTCGGCATGGCCTACGAGTTCGCCCTGACCCGCACGGTGCGCGACACCGCCCACCTCCTGGACGCCGTCCACGGCCCGGGCATCGGCGACAGGTACACCGCACCGCCTCCGCGCCGTGACTACGTGTCCGAACTCGGCACCGATCCCGGCAGGTTGCGGGTGGCGGTCACCACCAAGGCCTGGTCGGGCGTGGCGGTCGACGACCAGGTCGCCGCGGCGACGCTCCAGGTCGCCCGCGTGCTTGAGGACCTCGGGCATCTCGTCTCCGAGTCGAGCCCCGTCGTCGACTGGGACTCGGTCATGCGATCGCAGGTCGCGGAAGGCATCGCCATCACCTCCAAGCTCCTCCTGGCGCCCAGGCAACCGGATCCGGCCAAGCTGGAGGCGGTCTCGCGCCGCTTCGTGGAGCTGACCAGGGAGTTCAGCGCGCTGGACCTGCTGGCGGGCCTGGACGCGCAGAACCTGCTGACACGGTCGGTCAGCGCGTACCTCACGGAGTACGACCTGCTCGTCACACCGACGCTCGGTCAGCTCCCGGCCACGCACGGCACGCTCGACTACCACGACCCCGCGCACACGGTGGCGACCTGGCTGGAATCCCTGATCGCCTACGGCCCGTTCACCACGCTCTTCAACGCCTCGGGCCACCCGGCCATCAGCCTCCCGCTGGGCCACAGCGCCGAGGGCCTGCCCATCGGCGTCCAGTTCGTCGCGCCGTACGGCCGCGAGGACGTGCTCATCCAGATCGCCTCCCAGCTGGAGCAGGCCATGCCGTGGAAGGAGCGCACCCCGCCGGTCTTCGCCGGATCTTGAACCCCACCTCAAGCAGCCTCTAATCCAACCTCAAGCGGCTTCTGGCATAAATGGGTCACGTGAGTGACATCGACATGACAGTGAAGCAGTTGCGGGAACTGGTCGCCGGCCCGGTGCTCGGGCCGGACGACCAGGGGTTCGAGGCCGAGGCGGTCACGTTCAACACGACCGTGAACGCGCGGCCCGCGCTCGTCGTGGGCGCGCTGGACCGGCAGGACGTGGCCGCCTCGGTACGGTTCGCCGCAGAGCAGGGTCTCGCGGTGGCCGTCACGTCCACCGGGCACGGCGCGGTTCCCGGCGGCATGGACGGCGCCCTGGTGATCAACACCTCCCGCATCAGGGAGATCTCCGTCGACCCGCAGGCCAGAACCGTGCGGATCGGCGCGGGCAACCGCTGGGGCGAGGTGGTGGAGGCGTGCGCGCCGTTCGGGCTGATGCCGCCCGCCGGTGCCGCGCCCGGCGTGGGGGTCGTGGGTTACCTGCTGGGAGGCGGGCTCAGCCCGCTCGGCCGCGTCTTCGGCTTCGCCGCCGACCACGTGCGCGCCCTGGAGATCGTGACCGCCGACGGGACGCACCGGCGGGTGGACGCCGAGCAGCACGAGGACCTGTTCTGGGCGCTGCGCGGCGGCGGTGGCGGGCTCGGCGTCGTGACCGCCGTGGAGGTCGGCCTGTTCCCCGTCTCCAGCCTGTACGGCGGGACCGTCTTCTACCCCGGTGAGCACGCCGCCGACCTGCTGCGCGCCTTCCGCGACTGGAACGACGGGCTGCCCGACGCGGCGTGCGGCTCGCTGGCGCTCCAGCGGCTCCCCGACGTGCCGCAGCTGCCCGAACCGCTGCGGGGGCGGTTCGTGGTGGCGCTGCGCTTCGCCTACCCGGGCGACCCGGCAGAGGGGGCCAGGCTGCTCGCGCCGATGCGGGCCACCGCCGAGGCGATCATCGACACCGTCGGGGAGCTGCCGCTGACCGCGTTCGGCGCCATCCACAACGACCCGACCGAGCCGATGCCCGTCTGGGACCGCGGCGACCTGCTGCCCGCGCTGCCGGACGGGGCGATCGACGCGCTCCTGTCGGCCGCGGGCCCTCAGGCGGCCGACGCCCCCACCCTGGTGGAGCTGCGCAGGCTGGGCGGCGCGCTCGCCCGCGCGCCCCGGCAGGAGAACGCGCTCGGCGTGCGGGACGCCGCCTACACCCTGTTCGTGGTCGGCGCGCCGGGCGCACCGTCCGGGCCGGGCTTGTTCGCGACCATGGCGCCTTGGACGCTCGGGGCAGGGCTGCCCACGATGCGCGGCGAGGCCCCGGTGGCCACGACGCCCGAGGTCGCGGCCAGGCTCGCGAAGATCAAGGCCACCTGGGACCCGGCGGGCTTGCTGCGCTGACCGCACCTCCGGCTACCATCCTTGCGGCACGTAGCAAGGGGTGGGGATGGCCGAGGTCAGTGTTGGAGTGCTCGGGCCGATGACCGCGACGGTCGCGGGACGGCCCGTCTCACTGGGTGGGCCACGGCAGCGGGCCGTGCTCGCCGTACTGGTCGCGGCCCGCGGCGGCGCCGTCTCCGAGGACCGGATCCTGCACGAGGCGTGGGGCGAGGACGCCGCGGTCGCCACGGGGACGCTGCACGCGTACGTCTCGATGCTCCGCCGCGTCCTCGAGCCCGGGCGCCCGGCAGGGGCGCCCGCCAAGGTGCTGGTCAGGGAGGGCAACGGCTACCGGCTGTCCGCCGACCGGGTCCAGGTGGACGCCGAGACGTTCACCGACCTGGCGGCGCGGGCCGAGCGGGCCATGCGCGAGGGCAGGCACCCGGCGGCGGCGGGCCTGCTCACCGAGGCCCTCGCCCTGTGGCGGGGCGAGGTCCACGAGGCCCTCCCGCTGTCCGAGCGTGCCCGCCTCGAGGCGGTACGGCAGGCCGCCACCGAGAACCTGTACGAGACCAGGCTCGCGCTCGGCGACCACGCCGCGCTGGTCGGGGACCTGGACAAGCACACCCGCACGCACCCGCTGAGCGAGCGCGGCTGGGAACTGCTCGCCCTGGCCCTGTACCGCAGCGGCAGGCAGGCCGACGCGCTCGCCGCGCTGCGCGAGGTGCGCGACATCCTCGGCCGCGAGGTCGGCCTGGACCCTGGCCCGTCGCTGCGCCGGTTGGAGGCGGCGATCCTCGCCCAGCACGCCGAGATCGCACCCCAGGAGCCCGCCCCGCCGCGCGCGGGGAACCTGCCCAACCCGCTGTCACGCTTCGTCGGCCGGCCCGGCGAGCCCGCGCGGATCGGCGCGCTCGTGTCCGAACACCGGCTCGTCACGCTCACCGGCCCCGGCGGCGTCGGCAAGACCCGCCTGGCCCTGGAGAGCGCCCGCGAGCGGTCCGACACCGACGGGCCGTGGCTGGTGGAGCTGGCCGGACTCGAGGACCCGGCCGCACTGCCGGCCGCGCTGGCGGGTGCCCTCGGTATCCTGGGCGCCGCCACCGTCGACCGGCTCGCCGAGGTGCTCGGCGGCCGCGAGATCCTGCTGGTACTCGACAACGCCGAACACCTGCTGCAGGCCGTACGGCAGGCCGTGCGAACCCTGGCCGGCCGGACGCCGGGCGTGCGGATCCTGGTCACCAGCCGCGAACCGCTCGGCCTGCCCGGCGAGGTGGTGTACGAGGTCAGGCCGCTGCCCGCCGAGCAGGGACACGAGCTGTTCCTGGCCCGCGCGGCGACCAGCGTCCCCGACTGGACGCCGGGCGCCGCGGAGGACCGGCTGATCCGGCGCCTGTGCTACGACCTGGACGGACTGCCGCTGGCCATCGAGCTGGCCGCCGCGCAGTGCCGCGTGCTCTCGCTCGAGCAGATCGCGGGCGAGCTCGACGACCGGCTCACCGTCCTGCACAACGGCGCCGAGCCCGGCAGGCACCAGACGCTGTGGCGGACCGTGGAGTGGAGCCACGCCATGCTCACCGGCGGCGAGCGGGAGGTCTTCCACCGGCTGAGCGTGTTCGCCTCCCCCTTCGACCTGGAGGCGGCCGCCGCCGTGTGCGGCAGGCCGGTCTTCGCCGAGCTGAGCGCGCTGGTGCGCAAGTCGCTGGTGAGCGTGGAGGCGGGCACCGACCCGCGCCGCTACCGGCTGCTCGAGACCATCAAGCTGTTCGCACGCAGCCGCATCGACGCCGGGGCGCGCGCCGCGCACCGCGCCTGGGTGCTGGCCGAGGCGGAGGCCGCCGCGCCGCACCTGCGCGACCACCTGGCCGGCGACCACCTGGCCCGGCTGCACGCCCGGCTGCCCGAGCACCGGCTGGCGTTCGCCTCAGCGGTGCAGGAGGGCGACGGCGACTACGTCGTGCGCCTGGTCGGCCTGCTGCACTGGGTCTGGTACCGGCACGGGGTCGTGGCCGAGGGGCTGAGCTGGGTCGCCACCGCACTCGAGCTCGGCAGGGAACGCCTGGGACCGGTCCACCTGGCCAGGTCCGGGCTGTGCTACCTCGCGGGAGACTTCGCCACCGCGGCCGAGGCCTCGCGCCGGGCGGCCGAGGCGGGCGAGACTCAGGCGTTCGTCCACGGACCCCTGTTCGAGGCCCTCAGCGGCGCCCCCGGCGCGTTGGAACGCTCCCGTTCCGCCCTCACCCGAGCACGCCGTACAGGAGTGCGGTGGCTGGAGGCCGAGGCGCTCATGGTGCTCGGCATGCTCCTGCGCATGGCGGGCAACACGGGCACGGCGCGGCAGCGGCTCGCCCAGGCGGCGACGATCGCTCAGGACTGCGGGCACGGGTTCGTCCGCGCCTCGGTCGACTGGATGATCATGAAGATCGACCTGGAGTCGGGCGACCATCACAGCACGGTGGACCGTGGCGCCGCCATGCTGGCCGGCCTGGACGGCGAGGGTGACGTGACGTCATGGCTGGTCGGCGTCCACTGCATGGCCGCCGCCGTCGCCGTGGCGGGCGACCCCACCAGGGGAGCCATGCTGCTGGGCGCCGCGACCGAGCTCGGCTCCCGGATCGGCTTCTCACCCGAGGAGATGGACCCCGTGGACGCCCCGCACCAGGCCGCTCTGGTCCGGGCCGCTCTGCCGGACGGCAGCTTCGACCACTGGTTCCAGCGGGGCCGCTCGCTGTCCAGGTCCGAGGTCCGCGCCTTGGTCGCGATCGGGGCTCATAACACTTCCTGACAGTGATATTGACTCGGATGACCAAGGAAGTTACGTTGCGTCGGCATATCGGGGGCACCAGCCTTACTCAAGGAGCGAGCCCATGATCCGAAGAACACTGACGTTCCTCACGATCGCCGCGTTATTACTCGCCGGACTCCCCGCGGCCGCCCACGCGGCCGACGCGACCCGCACGCCGGGCTCGCCCTCGTACACCGTCACCCTCACCAGCAACTCCTCCGGCACCACCTGGACCGGCCACGAGAGCGTCGCCTTCACCAACCTGTCGGCCGATCCCCTCACCGAGGTCTACCTGCGGCTCTGGGACAACTACCACGGCAGCTGCCCATCCACGCCGATCACGGTCACCAACGTCACCGGCGGCACCCCGAGCCCGCTGAGCGTCTCCTGCACGGCTCTCAAGATCACGCTCCCCGCTCCGCTCGCCCAGGGGCAGGGCGGCTCGGTCGGCTTCGACCTCGGCATCGTCGTGCCCAGCGGCGCCGACCGGTTCGGCCATGACGGCGCCTACAACTTCATCGGCAACGCGCTGCCCGTGCTTGCCGTACGGGATGGCGCCGGGTGGCACCTGGACCCGTACACCAACAACGGCGAGTCCTTCTACCAGCTCGCCAGCGACTACAGCGTCACCCTCGACCACCCGAGCTCGCTGCTCGTGCCCGCCACCGGCACCTCCGTGGACACGCCTGGCAGCGCCGGCCGTACGATCACGACCGCGACCGCCTCGCACGTGCGCGAGTTCGCCTGGGGGGCCGGGCCGTTCACCAAGACCACCGGCACGACCAGCACGGGCGTCACCGTGAACGTCTACCGCGTCAGCGGGATCAGCTCCGGCAGCGCCAACTCGATGATGAACACCGCCAAGAACGCGCTGGTCGCCCATGCCGGCCGCTTCGGCGCCTACCCTTACGGCGAGGTCGACGTCGTCCTGGACAACAACTTCTGGTTCGGCGGGATGGAGTACCCGGGGTTCATCCTCGACCTGGTCAGCTCCACCGCGCTGGCGCACGAACTGGCCCACCAGTGGTGGTACGGCATCGTCGGCGACGACGAGTACAACACCCCGTGGCTGGACGAGTCCTTCGCCGACTATTCGACCGACCTGTACCGGAACATCAGCGGCACCAACTGCTGGAACAGCGTCACCTGGTCGTCCTCGGCCGAGAGGATCAGCAACTCGATGGCCTACTGGGACGCCCACTCCAGCAGGTACGGCACGGTCGTCTACACCTACGGCAAGTGCGCCCTGCATGACCTGCGCCGCCTGATCGGGTCCTCGACCATGCAGACGCTGCTGCACGACTACGCCGCCTCCCACTGGTACGGCATCTCCACCGTGGCCGACTTCAAGGCCGCCGCCCAGGCCGCCACCACGGTCGACCTGACATCCTTCTGGACCACCCACCGCATCTAGACGACCTCACGCCCGGGCCCCGCGGCATGCGGGGCTCGGGCGTTTCCCCGCATGATCGGGACGAGTGCACCATGCGCCCGGGACACCTCCGGGCGGAACCTCTGGCTGTCCAACCGGGAACCAGTCCAGAGGAGATTCAGCTCATGAGCGTCCAAACCACGGTCCCCTGGACCGGCGCGGCGACGGTCCTGCTGGGTACGGGCCTGTGCTGGGCCGCGGCGGCGATCACCAACCCGGCGTGGACCCGGTCCGGATCGCCGCCGGTCGGGCTGGCCCTCACCTTCGACATCCTGGCCATCCCGTCCTGGCGGGGACCGTGCTGGTGCGGCTGCTCCTGGCCCGCCCGGTCGCGCCGCGGCTTGCGTGAAGCGGTGCGGTCCTGCTCACGGGCGCCGTGGCCGGGCATGGCCCGCGTCAGCGCGCATTGCGGTGGCAGAGGAACAGCGCTGTGAGGCCTCCCTCGTGGGCGAGGGCCGTTGCGTCGGCGACGTTGCGTGGACACCGTCTGCGGGCGTGGACCGGCGTGGTTGGTGGCAATGGCTACGCCCCTGGCCCGGTGCGTCCTTCAGGTGGGCCAGGGGGTTGGCTGGTTGGTCTACCTTGTGGGGTCGGCTGCGGATTCGGCTGCTCGCATTACTCGGAGTACGTTGCGGCCGGCCAGTTTGGCCAGGTCCGTGTTGGACCAGCCGCGCTCCGACAGGGCCTTGAACAGGCGGGGGTAGCCGGAGACGTCCTCCAGGCCGGCCGGGAGCCCGTCGCAGCCGTCGTAGTCGCCGCCGATGCCCACGTGGTCGACGCCCGCCACCTCGCGCAGGTGCTCCACGTGGGCCACCACCTGCTCCAGCGTCGCCAGGGGCATGGGGTGCTGCTTGGCCCACTCGGCCAGGAACGGCCGGAAGACCGACAGGTCCGACGGCCGGATCCCGGTCTCGCGGGCGGCCTCGGTCGCCTCGGCCCGCCAGTCCCAGCGTTCCTGGGAGACGAAGTCGGGGGCGAAGACCGTCATGCACACGCCGTCGTTGGCGGCCAGCGTCGTCAGCACGTCGTCGGGGACGTTGCGCGGGGCCGAGCACACGGCGCGCGCCGAGGAGTGCGAGAAGATCACCGGCGCCCTGGTGACGCGCAGCGCGTGCCGCATCGTGTCGGCCGAGACGTGCGACAGGTCGACCAGCATGCCCAGGCGGTTCATCTCCAGCACGACCTGCTCGCCGAACTCCGACAGCCCGTTGTGCACCGGTTCGTCGGTGGCCGAGTCGGCCCACGGCGTGTTGTCGTTGTGCGTCAGCGTCATGTACCGCACGCCCAGCGCGTACAACATCCGCAGTACGGCGAGCGAGGAGTCGATCGAGTGGCCGCCCTCCGCGCCCATCAGCGAGGCGATCCTGCCGGAGGCGAAGACGCTCTCCACCTCGTCGGCCGTGGTGGCCAGCGCCAGCCGGTCGGGGTAGCGGCGCACCATCCTGAGGACGCAGTCGATCTGCTCCAGCGTGGCGGTCACCGCCGCGCCGCCCGTCAGCGTCGAGGGCACGAACACCGACCAGAACTGGCCGCCCACCTGCCCGGCCGCCAGCCTGGGCAGGTCGGTGTGGGTGTGCTCGGAGGTGTCACCGGCGATGTCGATCTTGTCGAAGTCGTACCCGGCCAGCTCGCGCATCGCCCACGGCAGGTCGTTGTGGCCGTCGATCAGCGGGTGTTCGCGTAGGAGTTCCATGCTGGTGAGCCAATCACGACTTGCGTGTGAAAGCTTTCGTGCGGATGTCCAAACCCTGTGCGCGCCGCTCGTCACCTTCCACACCCCACCGCTCCCTGTCCGCGCCGGGCTTGATCGCTCAGGCAGGGCATGGCGTCAACCAGCCCACGCCGCGCGCGTGAGCTCCGAGACCGGCGCCCGTTTGCGCGCCTCGCGGCTGGATGCCTGGCGCCTTGACGGTTTGGTCGGGCGGGGCCGGTGTCGGGCGGCTCGGGTCGTGGGTGTTCGGGTGCGTGGGCGGGGAGGTGCGGTGGCGGGCGAGGGGAGAGTGGTCTTTCTGGGGTTTGGATATTAGGTTAGGCTCACCTAAGTTTCTGGAGTGAGGAGTGGTGATGATCGAGCCCTTCCGCATGTTCGCCGTGCGGGTGGAGAGGGTGCGGCGGTTGAGTCCGACGTTCCTGCGGGTGACCTTCACGGGTGAGGACCTGCATCTGTTCGCCGACAACGGGTTCGACCAGCGCATCAAGCTCATCCTGCCGGTGCCCGAGCACGGCCTGGCGTACGTGCCCACCGGCCCCGACTGGTTCACCCAGTGGCGCTCGCTGCCCGACGACCGCCGCAACCCCATCAGGACCTACACGATCCGCAAGGTACGGCACGCCGAGCGCGCCATCGATGTGGACATGGTCATGCACGCCGACGGCGGCCCCGCCGCGCGCTGGGCGGAGACGGCCCGCGAGGGCGACGCCGTCGTGGTCCTCGGCCCCGACGCCCGGTACGGCGAGCGGCACGGCGGCCTGGAGTTCCACCCGCCCGCCGACACCGGCGCGGTACTGATCGCCGGGGACGAGACCGCCGTGCCCGCCGTCTGCGGCATCCTCGAGGGGCTGCCCCCCGGGATCGAAGGCGAGGCGCTGCTCGAGGTGCCCCACGCGGACGACGTCCTGGAGACCCGCACCCGCAGCGCCGTCAAGGTCACCTGGCTGGCGCGCGGCGACGCGCCGCACGGCGAGGCGCTCATCGCGGCCGTCCGGTCCGCCGCCGACCGGCTGCTGCCCCCGCAGGCCGAGCCGGGCTCGCTGCCGGAGGTCGACGTGGACGCCGAGCTGCTGTGGGAGGTGCCCGACGAGGCGGCCATGCCGTACGGGCCGCTCTATGCCTGGCTGGCCGGAGAGGCGGCGGTGATCAAGACGCTGCGTCGGCACCTGGTCGCCGAGCGCGGGATGGATCGCCGCAGCGTGGCCTTCATGGGCTACTGGCGGCACGGCCGCGCGGAGATCGACGCATGATCTCTCGCCGCGGGCTGCTGACCGGCGGCGCCCTGCTGACGCTGGCGGCCTGCGGGCAGCAGCGGCGCCCGGCCGCCTCCACGGGCCCGTCCCGCTGGACCTTCACCGACGACCGCGGCAGGAAGATCGACCTCCCGGTACGGCCGAGCCGAGTCGTAGCCCAGGCCGGCGCCGCCGCGACGCTGTGGGACTTCGGCGTGCGGCCCATCGGGATCTTCGGCCCGCACCGCCTCAAGGACGGCGGCAAGGACCCCGAGGCCGGCGACGTCGACGTCACCAAGGTCGAGACGATCGGCAACGTGTGGGACGAGTTCAACGTCGAGAAGTACGCGGCGATCAACCCCGAGCTGCTGGTGGCCGGGATGTATCTGCGCCAGGAGCTCTGGTACGTGCCGCAGAAGTCCAGGGACACCATCGAGCAGGTCGCGCCCACCATCGGCATCCAGCAGCAGGGCAAGAGCGGCGACCAGCTCATCAGCCGGTACGAGCAACTGGCCGTCGCACTCGGCGGGCACGCCGACGAGGCCGCCAGGGCCCGCTTCCGCGCCGCCGAGGCGGACCTGGTCAAGGCGGTGGCGGACAAACCCCGCAAGGTGCTCTTCTGTGCCGCCTCGCCCGAGTCGTTCTGGGTGTGCGACCCGCGCGGCTTTCCCGATCAGAAGTACCTGCTGGCCAAAGGACTCGACATCGTGGTGCCGGACAAGACCGACGAGGGCGGCTACTACCAGTCGCTGAGCTGGGAGAGCATCGACCGCTACGCCGCCGACGCGATCTTCGCCGACGCCCGCAGGCAGTCGATGCGGCTGCAGGAGATCGCCAGGAAGCCCACCTGGGGCAAGCTGCCCGCGGTCCGCGCCGGGCACGTCTACCCCTGGCGGGCCGAGATGCGCTTCAGCCACCAGGGATACACGGCCCTGCTCGAGGAGCTCACCGCGAACCTGCGAAAGACCTGAACAGCCAGGAGCGTACGGCGAGGCCGCCTGATCCCCGCGCCCGGCGAGACCTGGCGCCGACCGGGTTCCCGAGGAGGGCGGCGACCTCACCCATCTGAGCGTCGCCACCCTCGCCTCGGCATGCGAGGCCACCTTCCGGCCCACCCGACCAGGCCCACCGACCAGGCCCACCGACCAGGCCCACCGACCAGGCCCACCGACCAGGCCCACCGACCTGAGGCCCGCCTCGGTCAGGGGGTGACGAGGTGGGCGATCGCGTCGACCGCCTCAGGGTGCCGGGACACCAGCGCCCTGGCCGCGAGGATCCCGGCGCCCGCGTCGGGCTCCGGCGCGGCCCAGGCGGTGGGGTCGCAGCCGAGGAGGGACGCGATCGCCTCCGTGGCCACCGGATATTTCGCGAGAAATCCGGTAACCGGCCGGGCTGCCGTCGCGCGCCGGTCGCCGACCTCGGGCCGCTCCCACGGCGGAACCCAGGAGTCCAGCGCACCCAGCCCGGCGGGGAACGTCCGCCCTGCCTCCCGCACCAGCACGGGCACCAGCTCCCCGGCCTGATCCCGCAGCGTCCCGAGCAGCTTGGGCAGCCACGGCAGCAGCACGGGATCCGGCAGCTCCGCGAACGCCCGCGACAGCACCTCCACCACGAACGGCGCCAGCGAAGGCACCGGCTCGAGCGCCTGCACGAACCCCGTGATGTACAGCGGGAACGACGGCACCACCAGCGGGTTGGCCAGCAGCTCCGCGCACCGCTCACGCAGCTGCGCCAGCGGCAGCAGCCCCAGCTGCGACTCGGCGCCCCACAGCAGCGCCACCTTGGCGGGCGCCACCGGATGCGACTGCTTGACCGCCAGCTCCAGCTGCGTCCGGTCGCACCCGAGCGTCAGCGCCAGGCTCTCCATGCTGAACAGGAACCCCAGCATCGCCGCGACCTGCCGAACCCCGGTGTCCTCCGACACGAACGCGCTAGGCAGCAGCGTGCAGTAGTGCGCGTACCCGGCGGTGACGAAGTCCTCGCACCACCCGGGCAGCCCGGAGGAGTAGTAGGCCAGCAGCCGCCGGATCCGCCGCAGCACCTCGGGCGCCTCGTCCACGGTCCGCTCGGCGGCCAGCAGCTCGACCGCCCGCGCGCCCAGCTCCTCGGTGAAGCGCGAGCCGCCCAGGTACAGGATCGAGTCCTCGACCGCCTCGAGCGCCGTGGCGGCCGTGGCCTTGGGCGACCAGACGGCCTTGCGCAGCCGCTGCTCGAGCACCTGCTCCAGGGTGACGCCCTCGTAGCCGAGCTCGATGATCGAGCGCTGGTGCCGGCCGAGCGCCAGGTCCCAGCTCTCCTGGATCGAGCGCTCGCCCAGCCGCCGCGACCCCATGATCGGCCGGACCGCGTCGTCGGGCAGCAGGTACCGCAGCATCCACAGCACCCGGGAGCACGGCTCGAGCTCCGGCTCGGCGGCCAGGTCGAGCAGCGCCCGGTGGATCGTCCGCTTGGTCAGGTCGAGCCCGAGCGGCTCCAGCCGCTCGAAGACGTCACGGGCCAGCGGCGGCAGTGACTCGTAGCCGACCTCGCCGTATCTGTCGCCGCCCAGCAGGATCTCGCACAACCGCCGCACATCCCGCCGCCCTGGCACGACGTCCTTCTCGATGCAGGTGACCGCCGCGTCCTGGAAGTCGTACGGCGTGGGCCGCTTCCTGCCCCGCATCCCGGCCAGCAGGATCGAGGTCTCGTAGACGGCGATGGCGTCGGCGGTGGAGGCCAGGTAGCCGTTGCGCCGCGCCAGCCGTACCAGATCGACACACCAGCCGAGCAGTTCGGCCTCGTCGAAGCCGTCCAGCGCGGGCGGCTGGGTCAGGAAGCCGGACAGCCGGTCCTCGACCTCGGCGTCGGGCGCGGGCAGGCCGAGCGGCTTGGCCTTGCCTCCCAGGCGGAACGGCGCCAGGCCGGTGCGTTTGACCGCCTTGTCCCAGGTGGCCGCCGCGATGGAGACCGAGCCGGGCGCCAGCCCGAACTGGTTCTCGATCGCCGAGTGGCTGGAGGGGATGAGCCCGTAGAGCCACTTCGTGCCGCCGCGCGGGCTGATGTCCAGGTGCTCGCGTATCACCGGGCTGGCGGCGTGGAAGGCGCCGCACACGTACAGGCAGGAGTCGGGGTCGGCGCCGGTCGCGGCCAGGTGTTCGCGCATCCGCGTCCACATGTACCGTTCGCGGTCCTCGTCCACCTGGTTGCCCTCGGGCCGCAGGCGGCGGAAGAGGCTGCCGACCATCACCATGACCTGGCGGTAGGTCTCGTAGTCCGCGCCGGACAGCGGCTGCTCGACGTACTGGTCCCACCACTCAGACCAGTGTCTGACCTTGCCGTGGTGGAGCAGGTGCTCCTCCAGCGCGGCGAAGCCGGGACGCAGGTCGCCGATCTCGATCGCGACGTCCCCGTCGCGCGCCTCCCACTGGAAGACGTGGTCGACCGAGCGGTCCACCAGCACGATCTCCACGCCGGGCGTGTCCAGCGCGTAGGCGATGGCCTGGTACTCGGCCGAGGACTCGGTGATGGGCGCGATCACGCTCAGCGGCGCCCATTCCTGCGGGAAGCCGTCCACCTCGGTGGCGAAGGCCTGCAGGGCCACCGGCAGCTTGCAGGTGCGCAGCTCCTCCAGCAGGGGCCGTAGGTCCTCGCAGAGCTCCAGGTAGATGACCTTGGGCTGCTTCTCCCTGAGCCTGCGCACCATGGCCAGCGCCGAGGCGGGGGAGTGGTGGCAGACGGGGAAGATCTCCAGCTCGGCGTCCAGTGCCTGCTCGACGTCGTCGATCAGGCCCGCGCCGAACGCCGCGGCGGCGCCGCGCAACTGCTCGCGCAGGGGTTCGAAGGGGCTCATGAGAGCGTCGAGATCGCCTGACGGCCGCCCTCGAGGAAGGCCGGCCACTCGCCGCCGTCCTTCTTGCTGCGCGGCTCGACCACTCCGTGCCAGTACTTGTTGAGTATCGCCAGGTCCTCAGGAGTACGGCGGGCCAGCGACCCGACCATCGAACCGGCCAGCGTCGACGCCCGCAGCGTCCGGTCGCCGAAGAAGTGGCTGTGCAGGATCGCGTCCTCCAGCACGCCGATCTGCTCGGCGGTGGACAGCGCCGACTCGAGCCGCTCGTCGTCGCTGGTGGCCGAGTCGGCCGCGGCCCGCAGATCGGCGAAGCTCTGCAGCAGGATGTCCAGCAGCGTGGGCGGCAGCTCCAGGTCGATCTGGTGCCGCCTGAGCAGTTCGGTCGTGCGGAAACGGACGATCTCCGCCTCGCTCTTCTTGTTCGTCACTACCGGGATGCGCACGAAGTTGAAACGCCGTTTCAGCGCCGAGGACAGGTCGTTGACGCCGCGGTCGCGGCTGTTGGCGGTGGCGATGATGGAGAAGCCGGGCTGGGCGAAGACGATGTTGTCGTCGTCGAGCTCGGGGATCGAGACGTACTTCTCCGAAAGGATCGAGATCAGCGCGTCCTGCACGTCGCTGGTCGAGCGGGTCAGCTCCTCGAAGCGGCCGATCACGCCCTGCTCCATCGCGGTCATGATGGGGGAGGGGATCATCGAGGCGCGCGACTGGCCCTTGGCGATGACCATCGACACGTTCCACGAGTACTTGATGTGGTCTTCCGTGGTGCCCGCCGTACCCTGCACCACCAGCGTCGAGTTGCGGCAGATGGCGGCGGCGAGCAGCTCGGCGAGCCAGCTCTTGCCGGTGCCGGGGTCGCCGATCAGCAGCAGGCCGCGGTCGGAGGCCAGCGTGACGATGGAGCGCTCGACGAAGCTGCGGTCGCCGAACCATTTCTGCGGGATTTCCCGCTCCAGGCCGTCGGCGCGCTCGGAACCGAGCACGAAGATCCTTACCATGCGCGGGCTCAGCCGCCACGAGAACGGTTTGGGGCCGTCGTCGATCGACTCCAGGTAGTCGAGCTCGTCGGCGTACTTGACTTCTGCGGGGGCGCGCAGCACTGGCGTCTCCTAGGTGAGGAAGTTCTTGAGCTCGTGGACGAGCTTGTTGATGTGTCCGGAGATGACCGGGGTGCCGAGGTCCTTGAACCGCTGGCGGAACCAGGGGTTCACCTCGGCCTGGCCGGAGCTGTTGACCGAACCGACCGGGATGAACCGGACGCCCGACCTGTGCACGGCGGTGATGCCGTCGAACAGCGGCTGCGATCGGTCGAACTCGTAGAAGTCGGAGATCCACACCATCACGGTGTTGCGCGGATCGGCGATCTTGGGCTGGGCCATCGCCATCGCGACAGGGCCGTCGTTGCCGCCGCCCAGCTTCGTGCGCAGCAGCACCTCGAACGGGTCGTGCACCCACGGTGTCAGGTCGATCGCCCGCGTGTCGTAGGCGATCAGGTGCACGTCAACCCGGGGCAGCCCGGCGAAGATCGAGGCCAGGATCGTGCAGTTGACCATCGAGTCGACCATCGAGCCCGACTGGTCGACCACCACGATCAGCCGCGCGGGGGTGGTGCGGCGGGCGGTCTGCTTGTAGAAGAGCCTGTCCACGTACAGCTTCTGGTCTTCGGGTGACCAGTTGGTGAGGTTCTTCCAGATGGTCCGGTCGAGGTCGAGGTTGCTGAAGACCCGTTTGGGCGGGACCGACCTGTCGATCTCGCCGGCGGTGGCCTTCTCGACCTGCGTGCGAAGCACCTGGGCGACCTCGTCGACGTAGCGGCGGATCAGCGCCTTGGCGTTGGCCAGCGCCACGCCCGACAGGTTCGACTTGTCGCGCAGCAGCTGCTCGACCAGCGACATGCTGGGCGTGAGCTGCTTGGCCAGGGAGGGGTCGGCGAGCACCTCGCGCAGGTGCATCCGCCTGACCAGGTCGCCCTCCATCTCGGCCAGCTGCCCCGCGTCGGCGCCCACGGCCTGCTCCAGCCAGCCGGCGTCGTTCTTCCAGCCGGCCAGCTGGGTCGCGGTGACGGTGCCCGATCCGGTGCAGAAGACGTTCAGCAGCAGCTTGGACACCAGCGCGGCGTTGCGGACCTGGTCGGGCCCGTCCAGCGTGCGCAGCTCCGCGGCCAGCTCAGGAAAGCGCTGCACGAGATTGTCGACAGAGATGCCGGGGTCGAGCACCGCCGCGGGCAGCCCGATGTCCTCGACGACGGCCAGACTCGCGCTCTCCAACGCGGCCTGCTCCTCGCCGCCGAACAACCGCGCAAGCAGCCGCCAGTACAACACCTGCCGCCGATTGGCCGTGTCAGTGTGGTCGCTCATCGCCTCAGCAGCCGTCCCGCTCGTTCCTTGAGTACGGCTACCGCGTCGCCCTTGGCCGCCTGGAGGGCGAGGTCGCCGTTGTGCGCCGCCTTGGACTTGCCCTGGACGGCCAGCGGCTGCAGCCGCCACCCGGCGTCCCAGCGCAGCAGTCCGATGCACGCGGTCGAGGCCGTCACCAGCTTCGGCGTCAGCGGTCCCGCGGCGGGCAGCCGGTCGAGGTCGAGCGCCAGCTCGTGCCCGTCCAGGTGGAGCACGCCGTCCTTGACCTTGTATCCCTCGACGAGCACCGGCTCGGCGATCCGCACCGGGTGCCGCTCGAGCGGCGCCACCGCGGGGGCGGTCGCCTCCGCCAGCCGTACCCTGGCCGTGGCGAACGGGTCGGCGGGGTCGCCCGCCTTGGCCGCGGCCTCGTCCCAGACGAGGTCGCCGCCCGGAAGCAGTGTCATCCCTTCGATCTCGATCGCCAGGTGCCCTGCCAGCGCTCCCAGCAGCACGGGGTATCCGCCGAGCAGCGACCACACGGCGGGCCCCGCGATCGTGTCGACCTTGGCGGCCGCCACGCTCGCCCGCACCACCCGCCCGCCGGGCTCCAGGATCCCGTGCACCTGCACCTGGACGGCCGTCGCATGCTCGTGCACATCCACGCCCAGCACCAGCAGCCGCCCCGACACGCTCTCACCACCCGCGCCCGCGCTTGAGGTGGTCGCGTGGGTGAGCAGGACGGCGCGTGCCCAGAGGTCGCCCCAGCGCCGCTCGGGGATCTCGGCCATGGTCGCCACGGGCGCCGAGGCCCGCAGCTCCGCCGCCAGCCCGTCGAGCAGGACGGCCATCCGCCGCGCCCCTGGGTCGCCCAGCAGCGCCTCGATCGTCTGATCGGCTGCGGTCACCAGATCGTGGTCGACCCCGCGCCACCCAGCGATGGCCACCTCCCGCAACCACGCGGCCGCCCCGGCCCGCCCTCCGAAGCCAGCTTGTGCGGCGGACCCGGCATCCCAGGGTGAGCGGGTGCGGGTGAGGGAGGTGTCGAGGTGGGCCAGGAGGGCGTCGTGGATGGCGCCGAGCAGGGCCGACCGGGCGCCGGCCAGCGCGACCAGGTGCTCGTCGGTGACCGAGCCGGCCACGATCTTCTCCGCGGCCTCCAGCGCCCGCTCACCCAGTGGCGTGCCCGCCATCGCGGAGGCCAGCCCGGTCAGCGCCGCGACCTGCTCCTCGCCGAGCCGCGCGAGCCCGTGCACCAGCACTCCGTCGAACCCGGACACGACCTCGAGCGCCTCGCCGACCCCGGCGGGCATCTCGCCGGTCAGCGCCGAGAGCTGCACACCCATCATCAGCGCACCCCTCCCGAGTCGGGGAACCACTGCATCTCCGGAAGCGGCGCCGTGGTCGAGGGCACCTCCAGATAGGCCAGGTGGCGCAGGAAGCGGCTGAAGACGACCGCCGCGGCCGCCGGCTCGTGGGACCCGCTCAGCGCTCTCATGAGGTCGCCGTCCTCGGCGACCTCGACCCGCAGGTAGCGGGCCACGCGCGGCAGGCCGTACTGCACGATCGCCTCGTTGGCCAGCGCGGTCAGGTGCTTGCATGGCGAGCCGCGCAGCCCGCCGCACGGCCGGTTGTTGTTGGTGCTGCACGTGTAGCCGTGGGTGCCGGCCGCGATCGAGGAGACGTAGACCCGCTCGATGTCGGACCCGCTCGACACGACTCCCTGCAGCCGCCCGTCGGCCAGCTCGACGAAGGGGACCTTCGCCAGTTTCCGCGGCCGCACCGGCGGCACCACGCGTGTGACGCTGCGTTCACGCACGTCCAAGCCACGACCTCCAGTCGGAAGGAAGATCAATGTGGCAGGAATCTAGCCAACGCGACCGACAGTTTTGATCTAGTCGGAGATCTGGTCGAAGGAGTAGCGCACCCCGGTCAGCTCCTCCGAGACCGACCACAGCCTGGCGGCCGCGTCCTCGTCGTGGGAGGCCGCCGTCGAGGAGACGATCGTCGGGTAGCCGCGTCCCTCGCCGGGCCCGTCGGGCCCCACGTACGACCCGCCGGGCAGGTCGGGCACCGTGGCCGCGTACAGCAGCGGCAGCGCCCCGCGCTCGGCGCTCTGCGCGAACAGCAGGTTGGCCAGCCACATCCCGGCCTGCTCGAGCCGGTTGCCCGACAGGCGGGGCCCGGCGCCCTGCAGGTTCGTGGCCGCGTAGCCGGGGTGCGCCGCCACGCTCGTCAGGCTGCCGCCCGCGCGCCGCTGCAGCTCGTAGGCGAACAGCAGGTTGGCCAGCTTCGACTGCGAGTAGGCCTCCCACTTGCGGTAGGAGAGCTCGGAGTTGAGATCGTCGAAGCGCATCGTGCCGCGCTTGTGCATGGTGCTGCTGACGGTCACCACGCGCCCGCCGCGCAGCCGCGGCAGCAGCAGCCCGGTCAGCGCGAAGTGCCCGAGATGGTTCGTGCCGAACTGCATCTCGAAGCCGTCCGCGGTCTTCCGGTACGGCAGCGCCATCACCCCGGCGTTGTTGACCAGGATGTCGACGTCGTCCTTCACGCCCTCGGCGAACTGCCTGACCGAGGCCAGATCGGCCAGGTCGAGCCGTGTCACCTCGATGGAGGCCTGCGGCGCGGCGTTGAGCATCCGGTCGCGGACCTCGGCTCCCTTGCCGGTGTCGCGGACGGCCAGCACGGTCGCCGCGCCCCGGCGGGCCAGCTCACCCGCCGCGATCATCCCGATGCCGCTCGAGGCTCCGGTCACGATCGCCGTCTTGCCCGTCAGATCTGGTATGTCCGCCGCGGTCCATCCCATGGCCGGCTCCCGTCGAGATCGCTAGGTGCTCGCCCCGCCATTCTGCCTCGTGTGGCGCGAATCAAGGCATGGGCCCGAACACCGGCGCTGCCACGCACGAGACGCCCTCGGTGAACTCCTCCAGCGCGTAGGCCACGCCCTGCCGCCCGACCAGCCGCAGCTCGTGCTCGAGCAGCGCGCTCGACCATGGCCTCCGGGGTGGCCTTGCCGTACTTGCGCAGCAGGCGCGGGTCGAACGAGCCTGCGTTGACGCCGATCCTGATCGGCGCGCCGGCTTCTGACGCCAATTGTGCGATTTCTCGAATCTTATCGTCAAATTTCCGAATGTTTCCGGGATTGACCCTGACGGCGGCGCATCCGGCCTCGATGGCGGCGAACACATAACGCGGCTGGAAGTGAATATCCGCCACCACCGGAATTTGAGATTTTTTCGCGATTTGCGGTAATGCGTCGGCGTCATCCCGCGAGGGCACGCCCACCCGCACGATCCGGCAGCCGGCTGCGGCCAGCTCGGAGATCTGCTGCAGGGGGCGTTGCTCATTGCCGAAGTGTGCGCCGAATCGCGACATAGAGAAAACATCCGTTCCACTCTGTAGGATGCCTCTTTAACTTTATGTGGTCGATCAATAACTTCTCGTTTGTCGGCGGTGGGGAACGTGGGGAGGGCGTCGATGAGCACGGTCCGCGACCGGGTCGACCGAAGGCTGGTGCAGTTCCTGGACGTGCACCCTGCCCCCGTCGCCGATCCCGAGGTGGTCGCCGCGCACCAGGTGCTGCGCGAGTTCATCCTCGGCGACGGCAAGCGGATCAGGCCGCTGCTGTGCTACTGGGGCTGGGTGGGCGCGGGCGGCGCCGACTGCGCGGAGCTCATCAGCGCCGCCGCCTCGCTCGAGCTGTGCCACGCGGGGCTGCTCATCCACGACGACATCATGGACGCCAGCGAGGTACGGCGCGGCCGCCCCACCGTGCACCGCGCGCTGGCGGGCATGCACGCCGGTCCCGCCGCCAACGCCTTCGGCAGGGCCGCCGCCATCCTCATGGGCGTGCTCGCGCTCGGCTGGTCCGACGAGCTGTTCGCCACCAGCGGCGTCGAGCCGCACCGGCTGCGCAGGGGCCACGAGCTGTTCACCGCCATGCGCACCGAGGTGATCGCCGGTCAGTACCTGGACGTGATGTCGCAGACCGGCGCCGACACCACCGTCGACCGGGCCTACACCGTCATCCGCTACAAGACGGCCAAGTACACCGTCGAGCGCCCCCTGCAGATCGGCGGCGCCCTGGCAGGGGGCGACGAGGAACTGCTCGAGGCCTACTCCAGCTTCGGCGTGCCGCTGGGGGAGGCCTTCCAGCTGCGCGACGACATCCTGGGCATGTTCGGCGACCCCGAGGTCACCGGCAAGTCGGCGCTCGACGACCTGCGCGAGGGCAAGCAGACCGTGCTGATCGCGTACGCGACGCGCTACGGCTCGCGCGCCGAGACCGAGCACCTGCGGGCCTGGCTCGGCGACCCCAAGCTCACCGAGACGGTCGCCGACGAGCTGCGCCAGATCGTCGTCGACACCGGAGCGCTGGCCCAGGTCGAGCAGATGATCGACGAGCGGGCCGGCACCGCCTTATCCGCGCTCGCCGACGCCCGCATCACGGCCGAAGCGGCGGCCGCGCTCACCGAACTGGCAGACCGAATCGCGCACCGGACTCGCTGAGGAGACCTCATGGGACGCGTCCTGCTCGCCGCACCCCGCGGATACTGCGCCGGGGTCGAACGTGCCATCGCCACCGTGGAGGAGGCACTGCGCCGCCACGGCCCACCCGTCTACGTACGCAAGCAGATCGTGCACAACACCTCGGTCGTCGCCGACCTCACCCGCCGCGGCGCGATCTTCGTGGAGGAGCTGGCCGAGGTGCCCGAGGGCGCGCTCGTCGTCTTCTCCGCCCACGGCGTCGCCCCCGCGGTCAAGCGCGAGGCGGCCGAGCGCGGGCTCAGGTCGATCGACGCCACCTGCCCCCTGGTGACCAAGGTCCACAGAGAGGCCGTACGGCTGGCCGAGTCGGGACACGAGGTGATCCTCATCGGCCACGCCGAGCACGAGGAGGTCGAGGGCACCGTGGGCGAGGCCCCCGAGCGCATCCACGTGGTCGACCCCGCCAGGCCCGACGAGCTCGTCCTGCCCCGCCACGCCAAGGCAGGATGGCTGTCGCAGACCACCCTGTCGGTGGACGAGACGCTGGCCACGGTCGCCCGCCTGCGCGAGCGCCACCCCGGCCTGGCCGACCCGCCGAGCGACGACGTCTGCTACGCCAGCCAGAACCGGCAGGAGGCCATCGCCGGGCTCGCGCCCCGCTGCGACCTGGTCCTCGTGGTCGGCTCGCCCAACTCCTCCAACTCCAGGCGCCTGGTCGAGGTCGCGCTGTCGGCGGGCGCGCCCGCCGGGCACCTGATCGACACCGCCGCCGAGGCCGACGAGGCGTGGCTGGAGGGCGTGACCACCGTGGGCGTGAGCGCGGGCGCGTCCGTGCCCGAGTACCTGGTCGCCGAGCTGCTCGAGTGGCTGGCGGCCCGCGGCTACGCCGACGTGGAGACCGTCACGCGCACCCAAGAGACCCTGACCTTCGCTCTTCCCAGGGAAATCCAGAGATAGGTGGTGTCCTCGCAGATGACAGAGACCGGACAGCTCAGCCTCGGTACCGCTGCCGCGCGCAACCTGGCCACGACCACCAAGACCGTCCCGCAGATGCAGGAGATCACCTCCAGGCACCTGCTGCGCCTGCTGCCGTGGGTGCAGCCCACGGGCGGCGCCTACCGCGTCAACCGGCGCCTGACCTACGCCGTGGGCGACGGCCGGGTGACGTTCACCAACACCGGGGCCGAGGTCAGGGTGATCCCCGCCGAGCTGTGCGAGCTGCCGCCGCTGCGCGGCCTGGACGACGGCGACGTGCTGGCCGCCCTGGCGGGGCGCTTCGTGCAGCGGGAGCTCGAGCCGGGCGACACGCTGGTCGCGGCGGGCACGCCGGTCGAGGACGTGGTGCTGATCGCGCACGGCAAGATCACCAAGCAGACCGAGGGCGCCTATGGCCACACCGCGACCTCCGGCCTGCTCGCCGACGGCGACCACCTGGGACACGAGCTGTTCACCGGTGATTCGCCCGCGTGGGGGTTCACCGCCGTGGCGGCCACCGCGTGCACGGTGCTGACCCTGTCCAGGCAGGCCTACCTGGAGCTGCTCGAGGCCAGCCCGGAGCTGCGGTCGCATCTGGAGGGGCGCGCCGACCCGCCCGGCGACGGCGAGGCCGAGATCGCGATGTCGGCCGGGCACGTGGGCGAGGTGGCGCTGCCGGGCACGTTCGTGGACTACCAGCAGGCGCCTCGGGAGTACGAGCTGAGCCTGGCGCAGACCGTGCTGCGCGTCCACACCCGGGTGGCCGACCTGTACAACGAGCCGATCAACCAGACCGAGCAGCAGTTGCGGCTCACGATCGAGGCGCTGCTCGAGCGCAAGGAGAACGAGCTGGTCAACAACCGCGACTTCGGCCTGCTGCACAACGCGGACCTGAGCCAGCGCATCCACACCAGGAGCGGGCCACCCACACCGGACGACCTGGACGAGCTGCTCGCCACGGTGTGGAAGGACCCGGCGTTCATCCTGGCCCACCCGAAGGCGCTGGCCGCCTTCGGCCACGAGTGCAACAGCCGCGGCCTGTATCCGGACGCCGTCGACGCCGGCGGGTATCAGGTGACGTCGTGGCGCGGGGTGCCGATGTTCCCGTGCGACAAGATCCCTGTCTCGGCGCGGGGGCTGACGTCGATGATGGTGATGCGGGTGGGGGAGAGCGACCAGGGCGTGGTCGGCCTGCACCGGGTCGGGCTCACCGATGAGTACAAGCCCGGCATTTCCGTCCGCTTCATGGGCATCAACGACAAGGCGATCATCTCCTACCTGGTGTCCACGTACTACTCCTGCGCCGTGCTGGTCCCCGACGCGCTGGGGATCCTGGAAAGCGTCGAGATCGCATGAGAACGGAGCAGGCGTTCCGGCTTCCCGAGTTCTACACGCCGTATCCGGCGCGGCTCAATCCGCACGTCGAGCGCTCCAGACAGCACACGACGGCCTGGGCCGCGCGGATGGGCATGCTGTCGTCGCGCAAGCCCGACGGCGGCCTGGTCTGGGACGAGGCGGCGCTCGAGGCGATGGACTACGCGCTGATGTGCGGCTACACCCATCCCGACTGCGACGGGCCCACGCTGGACCTGATCACCGACTGGTACGTGTGGGTGTTCTTCTTCGACGACCACTTCCTCGAGCTGTTCAAGCACTCCCGGGACCTGGCGGGCGCCAGGGCCCACCTGGAGCGGCTCGAGCTGTTCATGTCCGACGACCCGCCCGAGCCAGGGAACCCGGCCGAGGCGGGGCTGGCCGACGTGTGGGCGCGCACGGTGCCCGCGATGTCGGCCGGCTGGCGGCGGCGCTTCGTCACCAGCACGCACAACCTGATGGTCGAGTCGATGTGGGAGCTGGAGAACATCGACAGGGGCCGCGTCGCCAACCCGATCGAGTACGTCCAGATGCGCCGGCGCGTGGGCGGCGCACCCTGGTCGGCCGGTCTCGTCGAGTACGCCGTGGGGGCCGAGGTGCCCGACGCGCTGGCCCCCACCAGGCCGCTTCGGGTGCTGTGCGACACGTTCGCCGACGCCGTGCACCTGCGCAACGACCTGTTCTCCTACCAGCGGGAGGTGCGCGAGGAGGGCGAGAACTCCAACGCCGTGCTGGTCTTCGAGCGCTTCTTCGACCTGCCGACGCAGGAGGCGGCCGACCTGGTCAACGACCTGATGACCTCCCGGCTGCAGCAGTTCGAGAACACCGCGCTGACCGAGATCCCCGCGCTGTTCGCCGACCGGCTCGTGGCGCCGGACGAGCAGGCCGCGGTGGCGCTGTACGTCAAGGGGTTGCAGGACTGGCAGGCGGGCGGGCACGAGTGGCACATCAGGTCCAGCCGGTACATGAACGCGGCCGCCGTGGTCGGCGGGGGCCCGTCGGGCCTGGTGTTCGGCGCGGAACGCCGGGTGCGCCAGCACCGCTACCTGCCCTTCGAGCCGGTCGGCCACCTGCCCGTGCCCGGCCTGCGCATGCCCTACGACTACCGCGTCAACCCGCACCTGGACGCCGCCCGTGCCGGCTCCCTGACGTGGGCGCGGCGGATGGGGCTCCTGGGCGACGGCGGGCTGTGGGACGAGCGGCGGATGTCCGGGTACGACCTGGCGTACTGCGCCGCGATGATCGACGCCGACGCCACGCCCGAGGGGCTGGGCCTGACCGTCGACTGGCTGACCTGGGGAACCTACGCCGACGACTACTATCCGGCCGTGTTCGGCGCCGCCCGTGACCTGGCGGGGGCGCGGCTGCTCAACGAGCGGCTGGCCGCGTTCATGCCGCTGCACGGCGAGCCGGTGCCCGAGCCGCTCAACCCGGTCGAGCGCGGCCTGGCCGACCTGTGGCCGCGCAGCCGCGAGCGGCTGGAGCCCAAGGCGCGCGCCGCCTTCCGCTCGACGGTGGAGGACATGCTGGAGAGCTGGCTGTGGGAGCTGGTCAACCGCGCGCAGCACCGCATCCCCGACCCGATCGACTACGTCGAGACGCGCCGGCGCACGTTCGGCAGCGAGATGACGCTCGCGCTGGCCTGGCTGACCTGCTGGCAGACGGTCGACCCTGCGCTGCGCGACACGCGGGTGCTGCACGAGCTGGAGACCGCCGCCGAGGACTACGCCGTGCTGGTCAACGACCTGCACTCCTACCAGAAGGAGGTCGAGTTCGAGGGCGACCTGCACAACATGGTGCTGGTCGTGCAGCACTTCCTCGACGTGGACCGCTGGCGGGCCGCGCAGGTGGTGGCCGACCTGGTCAACGCCAGGATGGCGCAGTTCGAGCACATCCTGGCCCGCGACCTGCCCGCGTTCCTCGACGGGCTGGACACGGACAGGCACGAGGTGCTCACCCGGCACGTGAGCCTGCTGCGGGACTGGATGTCCGGCATCCTCCAGTGGCACCGCACCTGCGGCCGCTACAACGAGGCCGAGCTGCGCCGCGCCCGCGGGTTCTCCTTCAAGCCCACCGGGCTCGGCACGTCGCTGGCCCATCCGCTGCTCACGATGCGCGGCCTATGATCCCGGTATGGGGAAACTGCCGCGCAAGCCGTACGAGAAGGAGCTTCTCCGCCTGCAGGGGGAGCTGGTCAAGCTGCAGGAATGGGTGAAAACCGAGGGGCAGCGGCTGGTCATCATCTTCGAGGGGCGCGACGCGGCGGGCAAGGGCGGCACGATCAAGCGGGTCGCCGAATATCTCAACCCGCGCGTCGCGCGGATCACCGCCCTGCCCGCGCCCACCGAGCGTGAGCAGACGCAGTGGTACTTCCAGCGCTACATCGCTCACCTTCCGGCGGCGGGAGAGATCGTGCTGTTCGACCGTAGCTGGTACAACCGGGCCGGGGTCGAGCGGGTCATGGGTTTCTGCACCCAGGAGGAGTACACCCGGTTCCTGCACCAGTGCCCGATCTTCGAGCGGCTGCTGGTGGAAGAGGGGATCCTGCTGCGCAAGTACTGGTTCTCGGTGAGCGACGAGGAGCAGGAGCGGCGCTTCCGCGACCGGCTCGACGACCCGATGCGGCGCTGGAAGCTGTCGGAGATGGACCTGGAGTCGATCACCCGCTGGGAGGAGTACTCCCGCGCCAAGGACGAGATGCTCATCCACACCCACATCCCCGAGGCTCCCTGGTACGACGTCGAGAGCGAGGACAAGCGCCGCGCCAGGATCAACATGATCACCCACCTGCTCTCGACGATCCCCTACACCGAGGTACGGCGGGCCAGGCTGAAGCTGCCGGACCGGCCGCCGAGCGAGGGCTACCGCCGGCCGCCGCGGCTGGACAACAGCGTCCCCGACGCCGCCGCTAGCCTTTCGTGAGGAAGTCCGTCAGCAGGCTGCGGTAGAGCTCGGGCCGTCCGTTGGCGATCGAGTGGCCGGCGCCGCGGACGTAGACGTACTTCGCGCCGGGAATCGTGCGGCGGTAGTCCTCGGTGACCTCGGGCCTGAGGTAGTCGCACTCGCCGCGCACGATCAGCGTCGGCACGTGGACCGTGCGCAACTTGGGCCGCGGATCCGGCACGGTGCCGGCGTCGGCCGAGGTCAGCTGGTTGGCGTAGAAGCCGGGCAGGTTGCCGTGCGCGGGGGCGGGCGCGGCGCCCGGGCAGTTCGTGGTGTCCTTGGCGGCCAGCAGCATCGCGCGGAAGTAGGAGTCGGCCTCGGCGTCGCCCACGAGCGAGTGCGCGGCGGCCGGGTTGAGCTGCAGCAGCACCGACTGGAGCAGCACCCTCGGGCCGCTGGTCAGGTCGTCGACCTGCTCGGTCTGCTGCGGGGTCAGGTGGTCGAAGGGGCTGCCGGGGCCGTTCGGGTAGAGCGGCTCCCAGATGGCGCCCGGCGAGGTCAGCACCGCCCTTTCCACCCGGTCCGGGTGCGCGGCCAGGTACTGGGCGATCAGCGTGCCGCCCCAGGACCTGCCCACCAGGATGACCTTCTCGGCGCCCAGGCGCTGCCTGATCGCGTCCAGGTCGGCCACGTGCCTGGCCACGGTGTAGGCCTTCACGTCGGCCAGCCGTGACGAGCGGCCCGCGCCCACCTGGTCGTAGGCGTACACGTCGAAGCCCTTGGCCGCCAGCTCAGGCCCCGCGTCGGGGACGCCGTCACCCGGGGTGCCCGGCCCGCCGTGCAGGATGAGCACCGGCGTGCTTCTCGGCGTCCCCACCGCGGGCACCTTCACGTAGGCGATCCGCGACCCCGTCGGCAGGTCCCAGTACCGCGCGGCCGCCGGCGTCCCGCTCGTCGCCGGGTAAGGCCACAGGAACAGCAGCCCCAGCGCGACCGGCAGCACGATCGCGTACGGCCAGCGCAGGCGGGTCCGCCTGGCGAACCACCACCCGGTGGCCGCCGTGGCCAGCAACCCGGCGGAGACGAACACGACCGCGTACGGGATCAGGAACGCGAGGGTCAGCAGGACCACGGCTCCCGCGAGCGGGGCCACCACAATTCCGGCCAGCAATCTCATACCCGGAACGCTAGGAATCGTCGCGGCGCTTCTCGTCCTGCCGGCGGACGGTCCTGCACCCCCGCCGCGCGGCGGGGTACCCGATCTACGTGGCGGGTGTGATCAGCCCCGACTCGTAGGCGGCGATGGTGGCGTGCAGGCGGTTGCGGACTCCGAGCTTGGTCAGGACGGCCGCCACGTGGTCCTTCACCGTGGCGGGGCTGAGCCGCAGCGCGCCGGCGATCTCGGCGTTGGACAGCCCGCGGGCCACCAGCGTGAGCACCTCCCGCTCGCGCGGCGTCAGCCCGGGCAGGCTCGCCGGACGCGGCGGCTCCGGCTGCGCGGTGAAACGGTCGATGAGCCTGCGCGTGACGGCGGGGTCCACCATCGCCTCGCCCGCCGCCACGAGCCGGATCGCCTCGATCACCCGATCCGGCGGCGAGTCCTTCAGCAGGAATCCCGCCGCCCCCGCGCGCAACGCCGAGAAGACGTACTCGTCCAGCCCGAACGTCGTCAGCACCACCACCCGCGTCCCCGGCGCCTCGGCCACGATCCGCGCCGTGGTCCTCAGCCCGTCCATCACCGGCATCCGCACGTCCACGACCGCCACGTCCGGCGCCAGCTCCCGGACCAGCGCCAACGCCGCCTCCCCGTCGCCGGCCTGCCCCACGACCTCCAGGTCGTGCTCGGCGTCCAGCACGGCCGCGATCCCCGCCCGGACCACGGCCTGGTCATCGGCCACGACGATCCGCGTCACCCTGGTAGCCACACACTCGCCTTACCGTCGTCGTTCACGGACACCCAGCCGCCCGCCGCGTCCGCGGTCCTGGCCAGCCGTTTCATCACGCCTCTCCCCGGGGCTCCGGCCACGAGCAGCCCGTCTCGGGTCCTGGAGACGTCGAGCTCGGTGGCTCCCTCGGCCAGCAGCGTACGCGCGGTCGCGAAGGCCATCACCTCCACCGGCGGCACCACCGCCCCCCTGCCGCTGTAGCGCACCACGGCGTTGGACCGGGCTGCCAGCAGCCGGATCCCGTCCAGCGACGGCGGCGGCTCCGCGTCGCCGACGTGCCGCAACTCCTCCACGAGCTCCCGCAGCGAGGCCAGCGCCGCCCGCGCCGCCACGCTCACGCCCTCCAGGTCCCCGTCGTCGGCCGCCGCCACGATCGCCTGGGCCTGCCGTACGGCGGTGCCGTGCAGCCCTGCCGCGATCCTGCCCCGCTCGGCCCGCGCCGCCGCGGCCCCTGCCCGCCCCACGCGCTCACGCTCCCCTTCGAGCCGAGTACGGCGCCGCCCCCGCGACCGCGCGGCGAGCACCCCCGCCCCCCACGCCGCGAACGCCGGCACGGCCACCCCCACCGCCAGCACCGCCCACACGGCAACCCGATTCCCCACGATCCCCGGCCCGCACGCCAACGCCAGCCCCCCGACCACGGCCACCCCCACCGGCCCCAGCACACCCCCCGCCCTCATCACGACCGGCCGCCGCACACCCCGGCCCGCGCCGTACGCCCCCATGGCGTAGACCAGCGCCAGCTCCACCCAGCAGGACCACAGGAACACATCCCCCGCGGGCTCTCCCACTCCGGTCACCAGTAACACCGGATAGACCGCGAGCGCCACCGCCAACCCCCACCTGGGCGCCCGCCGCCGCCACCCCAGCGGTACGGCATGCAGGGCGAACAGCGGCAACACCTCCACCCCACCCGGCGACAACAGACTGGACCCCACCGACAAAGCGACGGCCAGCGCCACCAACGCCCAGTCGGACGCCTGCCGCCCCCGCCACCCACCCCGCCGCACCCGCACATCCCCCGCCCGAACCGGCACCTCCGCCCAAACCCTGAACTCCCCACCCCCCACAAACCCAGCCCCGAACCGCCCCCCACACTCCCCAACCACCCCCGCCAACCCCCCCAACCCAAACCCCCCACCCACGTCTGCCGCGTCGCTCCGCGCCCCCCTCAGCTCACCTGCGACCTCGGCGCCCACCCCCTCGCTCGGCGCTCCCACAAGCCCGGACCACCCGCCTGGGACGTCCGCGCCGCCTCCCACCGCCTCTGCTGGTCCAGCCGGCTCACCTACGACCCGCGCGTTCGCTCTGTCACCCGTCGGGCTGCTCCTGAAGCCGTGGGTTTCCTCGAGGCCGCGCCCCTCGGCGGCATGAGATTCCGTGCGTTCCGGGGTCTGGTCGGGTCGTGTGCCGCTGGTGATCTCGACGTGGACGTGGTCGCCATCGGTCGTGAGGGACACGTGGACCTGGGCGCCGCGGGCGTAGCGGAGGGCGTTGGTGAGCGCCTCCCTCACCACGCGGTACGCGACCCGCGCCACCTCGGGCGGTGCCGCGTCGACCTCCCGCCGATAGCTCACCTCCTCGACAGGCCACCCGGCGACCAGCGCGTCGACCTCCTCGAGCGAATCCCCAGCGGGGAACTCCCCGAGCTCACGTACGGCGAGCCGCCCCGCCTCCCCGGCATGCCGCAACGCCTCGCCCACGAGCCCCGCATCCCGCAGCCGGAGCGCGGCGGACGCCCCCACGGTCACCCCGGTGAGCCGGTGCGCGGCCGTGTCGTGCAGCTCCGCCGCGTATCGCCACCGCTCGACGTCCGCCGCCATACCTGCCATCCCGGGAACGCCCTCCCGGTAGGCGGCCAGCGCCCGCCGCCGGGCATGCCCGCGCCGTCCCCATCAGCGCCCACAGCGAGGCCCCGAACCCCGCCGCCACGACGCCGACCCCCAGGACGCCCCGCGCATCCATCCCCACCACCGCGGCGACCACCATGGCCCCCACCACCGTGACCCCCACCGCGGACCCCGCCACGCCGGCCGTGCACCGAAGCGCCAGCCCGTACAGCACCCAACCCACGGCAACCAGCGCCACCCACCACATACCGCCCAGCGTAAATCGCCCCACCCCACCCTCCATCCCCCACACCACCCGGCTTCCCCCTGGTGTGCGGGGGAGCGGCGCGGGGTGCGCGCGACGAGCGGGATGCCCGGCGCCTGGGTGACGTGCCTCGTGCGTGTGGCGAGTGGCGCCTCGCCGCAACACGGGACGGCAACGCGGGCGGGCGGGCGGCACGGCGTGCGCGGTGGCGGCGGTGCTGTGTGTGCGCGGGAGTGGTGCGGCGTGCACGGGCTGAGTGACGCGGCGTGTGCGGGGGAACGGCACGGCGTGCGCGGCGGCGGGCATTGCTGTGCATGCACGGGCTGAGTGGTGCGGCCTGTGCGGGGGAACGGCGCGGGGTGTGTGGGCCGGGCGGCGCGGCGTGTGCGGGGGAACGGCGCGGGTGTGTGGGCCGGGCGGCGCGGTGTGCGCGGGTGGCTTGGGCGCGTGGTGGGAGGGGGATGGGGCTTCGCCGTGCACGGGGGGCGGAGGTGTGGGTGGGCGTGGCAAGGGGGCGGCCGGCCTGGTTGGGCGAGCGCCGGGTGGGGTGGGGGAGAGGTCAGGTGAGGCGGCCGACGTGGGCGAGGGCCTGTTTGAGGAGGGTGCCCTGGCCGCCGGCCATCTCCTGCTGTACGGCGGGCGAGGCCGCCTCCTCCGGAGTGAACCACACGAGGTCGAGCGCGTCCTGGCGCGGGCGGCAGTCGCCGGCGACGGGGACGATGTAGACCAGCGACACGGCGTGCTGCCGCGGGTCGTGGTAGGGCGTGACCCCCTGCGTCGGGAAGTACTCGGCGACCGTGAACGGCTGCGGTGACACCGGCACCTGCGGCAGGGCCACGGGGCCGAGGTCCTTCTCCAGGTGGCGCAGGAGGGCGTCGCGGATCCGCTCGTGGTGCAGGACGCGGCCGGAGACGAGGGCCCGGCTGACCGTACCGTCCGAACCGATGCGCAGCAGGAGCCCGACGTGGGTCACGACGCCGGTCTCGTCGACGCGCACGGGCACGGCGTCGACGTACAGGATCGGCATGCGCCCCCGGACCGACTCCAGCTCATCCGGAGCAAGCCACCCGGGCACGGTTTCGGTCTTTTCGGTCATTGGCCGATCATACTTGCCCGCCAACCACGCGCGCTGATCGAACGCCTGTTACTCACGGTAACGGTTCACTCAGGTTTGCGTGATGGTTCAGAGGTGTGATTGTTGCCTGATTGCGACCGAATGCCCGGTTGTGGGGGGTAACGTCGGCCTGCCGTACCGGGGCCTGGAGGCGATCCTGACCACTGAACGTGAACCCTTGCCGCAGCGTGAGGAAGCCGTGCGCTGCGCGAGCGAGGAGAACGGACGCCGTTGCGTGCTGCCCCCCGAGCATCAGGGCGAGCACGTCTATCCGCCCTTTACCGCCGCATAAGGGTCTCAAGAGACGCCTCCGGGCATGACCGCAGCAATTCCAGCGATCAAGCCCGGAGAGAGCGATGCCCGCCGAGATCCTCCGCGTCGAGGGCCTCCGCAAGGAGTTCCCGGGCGTGGTCGCGCTCGACGGGGTGGACTTCTCGCTGAAGCAGGGCGAGGTGCACGTCCTGCTGGGCGAGAACGGCGCGGGCAAGAGCACGCTCGTCAAGATCCTCTCGGGCGCCTACCGTCCGGACGCGGGCGTGATCCAGGTCGACGGCAAGCCCGCGCAGATCAAGGGCACGACCGACGCGCAGCGCCTCGGGATCGCCACGATCTACCAGGAGTTCAACCTGGTCCCGCAGCTCAGCGTGGCCGAGAACCTGCTGCTCGGCCGCCCGCCGCGCAGGCTCGGGCTGGTCGACGTCAGGCGGATGCGCACCCAGGCCAGGGAACTGCTCGAGCGGGTGGGGCTGCGGATCGACCCGCAGGCCAAGGTCGGCACGCTGGGCATCGCCAGGATGCAGATGGTGGAGATCGCCAAGGCGCTCTGCCTGAACGCGCGCATCCTGATCATGGACGAGCCGACCGCGGTGCTCACCACGGACGAGGTGGAACGGCTGTTCGCGATCGTCAGGCAGCTGCGCGAGCAGGGCGTGGCGGTCATCTTCATCACCCACAAACTCGAGGAGATCCCGCAGGTCGGCGACCGGGTGACGGTGCTGCGCGACGGGCGCTCGGTGGGCGAGGTGCCCGCTACCGCCGACCAGGACGAGCTGGTCAGGCTCATGGTCGGGCGGCCGATCGACCAGCAGTACCCGCGCAGGTCCCAGCCGCCGGGCGAGCCGCTGCTGAAGGTGCGGGGCCTGACCAGGGCGGGCGGTTTCGCCGACGTCTCGTTCGTGGTGCGCGCGGGCGAGGTCGTGGGCCTGGCGGGACTGATCGGCGCCGGGCGCACCGAGGTGGCCAGGGCGGTGTTCGGCGCCGACCGCTACGACTCCGGCGAGGTGTCCGTGAACGGCGAGCGGCTGCCGCCCGGCGACGTGCACGCCGCCATGGAGGCGGGACTCGGCCTGGTGCCCGAGGACCGCAAGGGCCAGGGCCTGGTGCTGGGCGCGGACGTGGCGGAGAACCTGGGCCTGGTCACGCTCGGCCGCTTCACGCACGCGGGATTCGTCGACCGCGCCGGCCGGCGCAAGGCGGCGGGGGACATGGCCGGGCAGCTCGGCGTCCGGATGAGCGGCCTGGGCCAGGAGGTCCGCACGCTTTCGGGCGGCAACCAGCAGAAGGTCGTGATCGGCAAGTGGCTGCTGGCCGAGGCGGGCGTGCTCATCCTCGACGAGCCCACGCGCGGCATCGACGTGGGCGCCAAGGTCGAGATCTACCAGCTGATCAACTCACTGACCGCCTCCGGCCACGCCGTACTGATCATCTCGAGCGACCTGCCCGAGGTCATCGGCATGAGCGACCGGATCCTCGTGATGGCCAGGGGACGGCTGGTCGGCGAGGTGCCCGCGCGGGAGGCCACCCAGGACCTGGTGATGGCGCTGGCCGTGGCGGACGTGGAGGACGCCCGTGTCGAGAAGTAGGGTCGGAGCCTGGCTGTCGGAGAACGGCGCCCTGATCGCACTGGTCGTGCTCTGCGTCCTGCTGTCGCTGCTGTCGTCCGACTTCCTGACCCTGACGAACCTGCTCAACGTGGGCGTGCAGGCCGCGGTCACCGCGATCCTGGCCTTCGGCGTCACCTTCGTGATCGTCACCGCCGGCATCGACCTGTCGGTGGGCTCGGTGGCCGCGCTGTCGGCGATCTGCCTGGGCTGGGCCGCCGGCGACGCCGGCCTGGCCTGGCCGCCGGCCACGCTGCTCGCCCTGGTCGTGGGGCTGGCCTGCGGCCTGGTCAACGGCGCTCTGATCGCGTACGGCAAGCTGCCCCCGTTCATCGCGACCCTGGCGATGCTCAGCGTGGCCCGGGGCCTGGCTCTGGTGGTCTCCCAGGGCAGCCCGCTGCCCATGCCGGACGCCATCGCCAACCTGGGCGGCAACATCGGGGGGTTCCTCCCCATCCCGGTCGTGGTCATGGTCGTGATGGGCGTCATCACCGCGGTCGTGCTGGCCCGCACGTACTCGGGCCGGGCCATGTACGCGATCGGCGGCAACGAGGAGGCGGCCCGCCTGTCCGGGATCAACGTCAACGCCCAGAAACTCATCACCTACGCCCTGTCCGGGGTGTTCGCCGCGGTGGCCGGGATCGTCCTGGCCAGCCGCCTGGCCTCGGCACAGCCGCAGGCCGCCGCCGGTTACGAGCTGGACGCCATCGCGGCCGTCGTGATCGGCGGGGCGAGCCTGTCGGGCGGCAAGGGGCGGGCGTTCGGCACGTTCGTCGGCGCGCTCATCCTCGCGGTGCTGCGCAACGGCTTGAACCTGCTGTCGGTGTCCGCCTTCTGGCAGCAGGTCGTGATCGGCGCGGTGATCGCGCTGGCCGTCCTGCTCGACACAGTGCGAGGAAGGAACAGGATATGAGGCTCTTGATCGTCGCAACGGCCGTGCTCGCGATAGGCGGCCTGGGCGCTTGCTCGTCGCCCCAGCAAGGCGCGGGCGGAGGGTCGGCGGGCGGCGGCAACGTCAAGGTGGGCCTGTCGATCAGCACGCTGAACAACCCGTACTTCGTGCAGCTGCGCGCGGGCGCCGAGGCCAAGGCCAAGGAGCTGGGCGTGTCGCTGACGACCACGGACGCCCAGAACGACGCCTCCCAGCAGGTCAACCAGGTGCAGAACTTCACCAGCCAGGGCATGAAGGCGGTCATCATCAACCCGGTGGACTCCGACGCCGCCGCGCCGGCCGTGAAGGTGGCCAACCGGTCGAGCATCCCGGTGATCGCGGTGGACCGCGCGGTCAACGGGGCCCCGGTCGCGCAGACCATCACCTCAGACAACGTGGCGGGCGGCGCGCTGGCGGCCGACCAGCTGGCCAAGCAGCTCGGCGGCAAGGGCCAGGTGGCGGTGCTGCAGGGTGTGCCCGGCACGTCGGCGGCCCGCGACAGGGGCGCCGGGTTCGCCGCCGGGATCAAGAAGTATCCGAACATCAAGGTGGTGGCCCAGCAGCCGGCCGACTTCGACCGGACCAAGGGCCTGGACGTGATGACCAACATCATGCAGTCCAACCCCGGCATCACCGGCGTCTTCGCCCAGAACGACGAGATGGCGCTCGGCGCGATCAAGGCGCTCGGCTCGAAGGCGGGCAACCAGGTCAAGGTCGTCGGCTTCGACGGCACGCCCGACGGGCTCAAGGCGGTCCAGGCGGGCACCATGTCGGCCACGGTCGCCCAGCAGCCCAAGCTCCTGGGTGAGGAGTCCGTGATCAGCGCGGTGTCCACCGCCAAGGGGCAGAACGTCCAGAAGGTCGTGCACGTGCCGGTGAAGGTCGCCACGAAGGAGAACGTGCAGGACTTCATGACCTCATGACAGCGCCTCGATCGCCCTGGCCACCAGGACGGCCCGCCGTTCCCTGGTCCTGGCCTTGAGCAGGGGGAGGATGACCGCGTACCGCCCGGTCCTGTCGAGCGCGCCGAACGCGGCGGCGGCAGCGGGCTCGGCGGCCAGGGCGATGGCCAGGTCCTCGGGGACCGTGGCCGTGGCCTGCGAGGCGTAGGCAGCATCCCACCGCCCGTCGGCCTTGGCCGCCTCGATCTCGGCGTGGCCGGGCGCCCGCATCCGGCCCTCGGCGATCAGCACCTCGGCCCGGTCGACGTTGATCCGCGACCACGGGCTGCCGGACCGCCGCGGCGAGTAGCGCTGCAGGAAGTACGACGCGTCGTGCCCCATGCGGTGGCTGTCGATCCAGCCGTAGCACAGGGCGACCTCGAGCGTCTGGGCCGAGGTGGGGGAGGTCCTGCCGGAGCCCTTCTTGGCGATCAGGAGCCAGGCCTCACCGGCCTCCTCGTGGTGCTCTGCCAGCCAGGACTCCCACTGCGCCGCGTCATCGAAGGTCAGATACGTCATGCGGCCACGCTAACCGGCCTTGTGGAAGCTATGGTTCCTCAATGCGTGACCGACCGGCGGACGCGGATCGGACGTGAAGTGGGCGCGGAACGGTCTCAAGACCGGCTATCCCGGCGGCCTACCTTCCTGGCATCAACCACCACGGAAGGAGCACTCCGATGACCGTTCGCCGTTTCGCCGCCGGTGCCGCCCTCGCCACCGCCGCAGGGCTCGGCCTGCTGACGATCTCAGGCCCCGCCTTCGCCGGCGGCATCAGCGTCTACAACCGCACCGTCCACCCCGGCGGCGAGGTTTGCGTCGGCGCGCACGCCGACAACTCCGTCTACGCCAGCGGCAACGCCAACAGCCCCGGCCTGAAGTTCAAGCTCATCGGGCAGAGCGGCCTGGTCGTGACGGGCACCGGCTCGCCCGGCCCGGTCACCGCGTGGGCCGCCCAGACCCAGTCCGGCTGGTACAACTGGCAGGGCGCCGGCGACTACACCGCCTGCGCCAAGAACAACGGCACCCAGGACGTCTTCCTCAGCTCGCTGATCATCACCACGTCCTGAGCGGAGGCCGCCCGCCGTGCCTTCCGGGGCGTACGGCGGGCGGCATAGGGTTGGCCTGATCGTAAGGAGGGCCGATGTCCGCGGACGACCCGATGGCCAGGATCGACACCAGCAAGCCGCACTCCGCGCGTGTGTGGGACTACCTGCTCGGCGGCAAGGACAACTACGCGGCCGACCAGGAGGCCGGGGAGACCCTGCTGCGGGTGTTCCCCGACTTCGCGCAGGTGGCGCGGCTGCAGCGGGAGTTCCTCAAGCGGGCCGTGACCTACCTCGTCTCCGAGGCGGGCGTGCGGCAGTTCCTGGACATCGGCACGGGACTGCCCACCGCCGACAACACCCACGAGGTGGCCCAGCGTCTGGCGCCGGAGTCGCGCGTCGTCTACGTCGACAACGACCCGCTGGTGCTCGTGCACGCCAGGGCGCTGCTGACCAGCGTGCCCGCGGGCGCCACCGACTACATCGACGCCGACGTGCGCGATCCGGACAGGATCCTGTCGCGGGCGGCCGAGACGCTGGACTTCTCCCGGCCGATCGGGCTGATGATGCTCAGCATCGCGGGGCAGGTGCCCGACGACGACCTGATCGGCGACCTGGTCCGCCGCTACGTCGACGCGCTGCCGCCGGGCAGCCATCTGGCGCTGTCCGACGGCGTGAACGTCAACCCCAACCTGGTGGCGGCGGTCAACTCCTACAACGCGCGCGCCGCCTTCCCCTACACGCTGCGCAGCCCGGAGCGGCTGGCCCGTTTCTTCGACGGGCTCGAGCTGGTGGAGCCCGGCGTGGTCGCCACGCCGGACTGGCGCCCGCCGCTGGGACCGCGCGCGGTCGTGGACGTGGTCAACGCCGTCTGCGGGATCGGCCGCAAGCGTTAGGGCTTGCGCGCCACGGCGCCGTGGGCGTCGATCGGCGAGGACTGGATGCCGTCGGGGCGCCAGTCGGTGATCGGGCTCAGGCCCGGCTCGATGAGCTCCAGGCCCTCGAAGCACTCGGCGAGCTGGTCGAGGGTGCGCAGGTTGTAGGGGATGGCCCCGGTCTCGGCGAGCTTGGCGCCGCCCTCGTTGATCGCCTCGCCGGTGTCGGTGCCGTCCCAGATGACCAGGTGGCTGCCGGACGGCACGGCGTCCATCACCCGGTTCACGATCGAGCGCAGCTCGCCGAAGTCGGCCACGTAGCCGAGCACGCCCATGAACATCACCGCGATCGGCCTGGTGAAGTCGAGCACGTTGCGCGCGTCTGCGACGATCCGCTCGGGGTCGTGCAGGTCGGCGTCCACGTACGTGGTCACACCCTGGGGTGTGGTGTTCACCAGCAGCGCCCGGGCGTGCGCGAGCACCAGGGAATCGTTGTCGACGTAGACCACGCGGGACTCGGGCCTGATGCTCTGGGCGATCTCGTGGGTGTTCTGCATCGTGGGCAGGCCGGTGCCGATGTCGAGATACTGGTCGATCCCCGCCTCGCCGGCCAGGTAGCGGACGACGCGGATCAGGAACTTCCTTGACTCGGCGGCCATCTTCACGATGTCGGGGTACACCGAGGCCACGGCGTCACCGGCGGCCCGGTCCACCTCGTAGTTGTCCTTGCCGCCCATCCAGTAGTTCCAGATCCGCGCGGCGTGCGGCGTTTCGAAGTCGATCTTGGAGAGCAGATCGGGTCGGGGATCTTCGGCCATGGCGGTGCTCCCGGTCGGAGGGATCTTTGCCCACAGACTAGATCTTGTCGAGGATCTTGCACGCGCCGTTCGTGAAGATCTCTCTCGTACGGCAAGCCACCCCACCGGCCGCCCGCCGCACTCCGGCTGAGGGCCCGCGCCCGGCGCTCGCGGCGAGTCGGCGACGCTCGCACGCCGCAACGGCGCGTCGAGAAATAGGGTACGGGGGTATGGTGTTAATCTCGGTGAGAGCGAGCGAGAGGACCTCTAGCATGCCCGGCTACACCGACACTAAGCAGGAACACCTCAGGCGGTTGCGCCGCGCCGAAGGCCAGGTGCGCGGCCTGCAGCGGATGGTGGAGGACGACAAGTACTGCATCGACATCCTGACCCAGGTCTCGGCCACCACCAGCGCGCTGCAGTCCTTCGCGCTGAGCCTGCTCGAGGAGCACATGGCGCACTGCGTCGCCGAGGCCACCCAGAAGGGCGGCGCCGAGGCGGAGGCCAAGGTGAAGGAGGCGGCCGAGGCGATCGCGCGGCTCGTGCGCTCGTGAATAGCCTGGACGGTATGCAGGATCTGTCGAGGTTCCAACGCCCGCGCTTCGCCCGCGCCTACGAGCGGATGAGCGCCGTCGCCGAGCAGGGCGCCATGGCCGGATACCGCCACCGGCTGCTGGCCGGGCTGTCCGGCCGGGTGATCGAGATCGGCGCGGGAAACGGGATGAACTTCGCCCACTACCCGCGCGAGGTCACCCAGGTCGTGGCGGTCGAGCCGGAGGACCTGCTCAGGGCCGCCGCCGTCAAGACCGCCGCCGGGTCTCCCGTGCCGGTGGAGGTCGTGGCGGGTCACGCCGACGCGCTGCCGTACGAGGACGGGAGCTTCGATGCGGCGGTGCTGTCGCTCGTGCTGTGCTCGGTGGCCGATCAGGCCGTCACGCTGGCCGAGGCGCGCCGGGTGCTGCGGCCGGGCGGCGAGCTGCGCTTCTTCGAGCACGTGCGCTCACGCCATCCGGTGGTCGGGCTCGTGCAGCGGGTGGTGACGCCTGTGTGGAGCCTGTCGGCGGGCGGCTGCCATCTCGACCGCGACACGGCCAGGGCGATCGCGGACAGCGGGCTGGTCGTGGAAGGACTCGACAGGTTCGCGTTCCGCCCGGCGACGCTCGCGCCGAAGCTGCCGCACATCCTCGGCACCGCGCGCAACCCGGGCTAGGCCTTGGGCAGGCGGGGGGAGATGCGGCCCTGGTCGACCAGGGCCAGGTACACGGCGAAGGCTCCCTGGGCCCACTGCTCCACCTGGCCCGCCGACAGCTTGAGCTCCTCGCCCTCGTGCGTCACGATCTCGTACCCGCCGAGCGTCACGCGGCGCCAGGCGACCAGGACGTTCTCGTACACCAGGACGTCGAGCATGGCGGCGAGGTATTCGCGGCCGGCCACGGCGGAAGCCTCCTCGCTCCTCGCCGTATGTCCTCCCCTACGCCTCCATTGTGCGTCCTCGGGGGCGTGCGGGAAGTGCCTATCGGGTGAGGTCCTGCGTGGCGGCGTCCTCCCGGTCGCGGTCGTTGCGCTCCCTGCGCACGACGGCGCGCACGCCGAAGATGAAGGCCGCTGCGACCACCGCCGGGGGCACCAGTGCCGCGAAGACGTCGAACATACGCCAAGTCTACGTCCCGCGGCGGGTGCCCCCTCTACGGGTGGCGATAGTACGCCACGGTCCCGCCAGGGTGTCGTGAGCTGCCCACGTGACGGATGTTGCTACGGTAGAGGTCACTACGTACCTTAGTAGTCAAATTCTGGAGGAATCGGATGGGGATCGGCCTGGTCGTGCTGCTGATCCTGCTCGCCGCCGGAGTGGCGGGGGTGTACGGCGTCTCGCGGATCCTCGCGCCCCGCCCGATCGCCGTCGGCCCGTTCCTGTCGGGGGCGCGTCCGGCCGAGCACGCGCTGTCGCGCTTCCACGTGCGCTGGTACGCGGTCACGCTGATCTTCCTGGCCTTCGACATGGAAATGGTCTTCATGTACCCGTGGGCGCTGGTGGTGGCCGAGGTCGGACCCGTCGCGCTGGTCGAGATGTTCGCCTTCCTCGGGTTGCTGCTGGTCGGGGTGCTCTACGCGTGGCGGGAGGGGGCCTTCCGGTGGGTCTGAGCGGGTGGCTGCTGCGGGCGGCGGCCGTGCGTCCCCGGGTGCTGGTCGTCACCGCGCTGTACGGCACGCCCGTACGGCTGGCCGTCGAGGCGGAGGCGGCCCGGCGTGGCTGGCTGTCCGCCCGGTCGCCCGCCGAGGCCTCGGTCGTGGCGGTGTGCGGCTCCCCGGACGCCGCTCTGGCTGAGGCGATCGACGTGGTGTGGTCCGACCTGCCCGTCCCCCGCGCCCTCGTCCACCTCGACGACCCGGCCGAGGTGGGGGCGGCCTTCGACCGCGCCACGGCCACGCTCTCCGACGAACCCGTCCAGCGCCACGACGCCGAAACCCGCCACCCCTGGCGCCCCGACACGCCCCCCGCCCCCATGAACCACGGCGACATGCCCGACCACGGCGGCATGGATCACGGCGGCATGGATCACGGGGACATGAACCACGGTGGCATGGACCACGGCGAGATGGATCACGGGGACATGGGCCATGGGGACATGGGTGGTCATGGGCACCACATGATGGGAAATCCCGGCGGGCTGAAGATGGCCGACCGCGGCGACGACCGCGACGGACTGAAGCTCGACCGGCTCCACATCCCCCTCGGCCCGATCCTGCCCGACTGGCCCGCCGGCCTGGTGATCCACACCGTCATGCAGGGCGACGTCATCCAGCAGGCCCACGTGTCCACGGCACACGGGCACGGCACGCCGTACTGGCACGAACCCTGGCTGTCCCCGGCCGGAGCGACCAGGGGCGAGGCGGCGAGAAGGACGGCCGCCGCCCACCTCGACAGCCTCACCCGCCTGCTCGGCGTGGCCGGCTGGCCGGGCGCCGCCCGCGAGGCCGCCCGCCTGCGCGACAGGACCCTGGCAGGAGCCCCTGTCCAGGACCCGTACACGCGTTTCGCCAGAAGGGTGGGCCGATCGAGGATCCTCGCCTGGATGCTCAAGGACATCGGCGTGATCGACGACCACGAGCGCGGCAGGGACGCCCTGGACAGGACCCGCTGGTGGCTGGCCGACACGGGCAGGGCGCTCGCCGCGACGGACGACCCCGGCCCGCTTGAGGGAGGCGAAGGGCCCACGAGCCCGCTGCCCGCCGTACTGCCCGAGCTGCTCGAAGGCGCCGAGCTGGCGGCGGCGCGGCTGATCGTCGCGAGCCTCGACCCGGACCTGGAGCTGCCCCATGGGTGAACTGGCCGTGCTGGGCGTGCTCGCGGTCGCGGCCGCCGCGCTGGACGGCAGGCTGGCGAGCGGGCACGCCGACGTGCCGTTCCGCGAGGCCGCCCGGCTGCTGGTCCAGCAGCGGCGCGTGACGCTGCTGCCCGACCTGCTGCTCACCCGCATCGGCGTGATCAGCCTGCTGGTCGCGGCGGTGCTGGCGGCCGTGGTGCTGCCGCTGGGCGGGCCGCCGGTGCTGGACCTCAGTGTCGGGATCGTCTGGTTCAACGCGATCGAGGTCGTCGTCTGGGGCGCGCTCTGGCTGACCGGCTGGGGCGCGAACTCCTTCTACCCGCTGGTCGGCGGCTACCGGTTCGTCGCGCAGGGGCTGGCCTACGAGCTGCCGCACATGTTCGCGCTGATCACGGTGGCGCTGGGCGCCGGGTCGCTGCGTCTGTCCGACGTCGTGGCGGCGCAGCAGGGGCTCTGGTTCGTCGTCTGGATGCCGGCGGCCTTCGTGGTGTACCTGATCTCGGCGCTGGCCTTCGCGTTCTGGGGGCCGATGGGGGAGCCGCTCGGGCGCGACGCGGCCGGGGGAGTGGTGGCGGAGCTGTCGGGGCCCGACCGGCTGGTGTTCATGGCCGGGCGGTACGCCCTGCTCGCGGTGGCCGCCGCGGCCGCCGTGCCGCTCTTCCTCGGGGGCGGGCCCTGGTCGCCGGCCAAGGCCGCGGTGGTGCTGGCCGTGCTGGTCGTGGCCAAGCACCGGCTGCCCGCCGTACGGATGGACAGGTTCATGACCTTCGCCTGGGTCGTGCTGATACCGCTCACGCTGGTGCAACTGCTCGTCGTGGGGATCGTGGTGCTGTGATGTTCTGGATTCTGGCGGTTCTGGCGGTGGCGAGCGGGATCGCGGTGTTCGTGGTCGACTCGATGGCGCGCGCGACGTTCGCGCTGCTGACCTCGCTGCTGGCGGTGGGCGCCACGTTTCTGTTGATCGACCTGCAGTACCTCGGCCTGTTGATCGTGCTGATGATGATCATGGAGATGCTCGTCATGGCGGTCTTCATGATCATGTACATGATGAACCCGGCGGGGCTCATGCCGATGAAGATGGTGCACAACGAGCGCGGCGCCGCGATCATCGCGGCCGCCGCGTTCGCGCTGCTGGCCGCCGGGGTGTTCCTGGTCGACTGGCCGGCGCGCAAGGGCGTGCCGCCCCGCGATCCGACGCACGCCCTGGGCCTGTCGATCATGGGCCCCAAGATGCTGGTGATGATGGTCATCGGGGTGGCGATCCTGGCCACGATGATCGCGACCGTGGTGCTCGCCACGCGCAGGGGGCGTCATGACGCTTGAGGCCTTCCTGCTGCTGGCCGCCGCCCTGTTCGCGGTCGGGCTGTACGGCGCGCTGTCGCAGCAGTCGATCGTCATGCTCATGATGGGCCTGGAGCTCATGATCAACGGGCTGATCGTGGCGGGCGGGGCCTTCTGGTACTTCGTGGCGCCCCAGACCGCGGACGGCCAGGTGCTGGTGCTGGTCGCGGTGACGGTGATGGCGCTGGAGATGGCCATGGGCTTCGCCGTCGCCACCGCCATCTTCCGCGCCCGCGACGTGGACATGACCGACGACGCCAGGGACCTGCGCGGATGAACGCCCTGCTCTGGCTGCTGCCCGGCCTGCCCGCCCTGACGGGCGGCGTCCTGCTGCTGGTACGGCGTGCCCCCCGCGTCGTGGCGATCTCGGCCGCCGCCCTGACGCTGGCGCTGGCCGTCTGGGCGGCGGTGGCGCGGCCCGCGGTCTCGGCGCGGCTGGTGTTCCGGTCAGGGCTGGCCGTGGACGGGCTGTCGGCGGTCATGGTGGTGACCGTGGCCGCCGTCGCGCTGGCCGTCCTCGTGTTCGCCGCCGGGGAGCTGCGGGAAGGGCGCTTCTTCGGGCTCATGCTGATCTTCGTGGCCGCGATGCTGGTCACGGTGACGGCCACCGACCTGGTCCTGCTGCTCATGGGCTGGGAGGTCATGGGGGCGATGTCGTATGCGCTCATCGGCTACTGGTGGCGCGACGGCTCCCGCGTCCGTGCGGGCACGATCTCCTTCGTCACCACGCGCGCCGGCGACCTGGGCCTCTACCTGGCGGCCGGCGCCGCCCTGGCGGGAGCCCTGGCCGCCTCGGGCGCCCAGACGGGTGCCCTCGCCGCCGGGCTCGGCTCGGCATTCGGCCCGGAAACCGCGGCGGGGGGCCCGCTGGGCGCCTTTACGGGTACGGCAGGGAGCGCTTTCGCGGGCGTGGCAGGCGGTGGGGTGGTGCCTGGGCCGGGGCTCGATGGGGTGCTGGCGTTGGGTGGGTTGCCGGGGTTGGGCGGGATATATCGGGATCTGGTGGCCGGGGGGATCGTGCTGGCGGCGCTCGGGAAGTCGGCGCAGGTGCCGTTCTCGTTCTGGCTGTCGCGGGCCATGGCGGGCCCGAGCCCGGTCTCGGCGCTGCTGCACTCGGCGACGATGGTGGCCGCGGGGGCGTACCTGCTGCTGCGGGTCGAGCCGCTGCTTGCCGCGACCGAATGGGCGGCGACCGTAGTGTCCTGGGCGGGCGTGGTGACGGCGCTGCTGCTCGGGGCGGTGGCGCTGGCCCAGCGGGACCTCAAGCAACTGCTGGCGGCCTCGACCTGCGCCCAGCTCGGCTTCATGGTGCTGGGCGCCGGAGTGGGCGCCGTCGCCGGAGGCACCGCGCAGCTGGTGGCGCACGCGGCGGTCAAGAGCCTGCTCTTCCTCGGGGCGGGAGCCTGGCTGACGGCCCTGGGCACCAAGGACCTGGGCTCGCTCGGCACGGCCGCCCGGCGGTATCCGCTGGTGGGGGTCACGTTCACGGTGGGCGCGCTGGCGCTGGCCGGGGTGCCGCCGCTGTCGCTGTGGGTGACCAAGGACGCGATCCTCGGCTCGGTCTCCCAGCCCGCCCTCTACGGCGTGGCCCTCGTCGCCGCCCTGCTCTCCGCCGCCTACGCCGCCAAGGCCCTGGTCGCCGTCTGGCGCCCGGCCTCCGACGCGCCGCCGGTCCTCGAGCACGGGCCCGAGCCGGTCACCGGGCGGGTGGGTGTGCTCCAGGGGATCCCGCTGCCCGTGCTCGCGGTCGGCGCAGCCACGCTGGGCGTCGTCGGGTTGCCGTCCGTGTTCGACGCATGGTCACGCCTGGTGGGGGATGCGGGCGCGCCCGGTCCCACTGGGGGCGAGCTGGTGCTGTCCGGCGCCCTGGCCGTGGCCGTGGTGGCCGCTGTCGTGATCGTGGCCCGGCGGTCCTGGGTTCCCGCGCAGGCGGGTCCCATGGCGGGCCGTACAACCGAGATGGCGGCGGGCCGTACGGACGAGGTGACGGCGGGCCGAGCAGGCGAGGTGGCGGCGGGCCGTGCGGGCGAGGTGGCGGCGGGCCGTGGGAGTGGGCTGGGGCGGGCCGCTGGGGAGTGGCTGTATCTGGAGCGGGGCGCGGAGGCCGGGCTGTGGCGGCCGATGCTGGCGTTGGCGCGCGGGGCGGCGTGGTTCGACGATCACGTGGTCGACGGGATCGTGCGGGCGGTGCCGAGGGCGGGGATGGCGGCGGCCAGGGTGGCGCGCAGGCCGTTCGAGGTGGGGGTCGACGGGGTCGTCCAGGGGCTGGCGCGGACGGCGGGGCGGCTCGGGCGGGTGGCGCGCAGACCGCAGACCGGGCAGGTGCACACCTATTTCGCCCAGGCCGCCGTGGCGTTGATCGTGCTGGCAGTCGTCTTCGCGGTGATGAGGTAACGCGTGCTCTCCCTAGTGATCTTCCTCCCCCTGGTCGCGGCCGCCGTGCTGGCGCTGCCGTGGATCGGCGCCAGGGCCGCGATCTGGGTCTGGATCGCGGCCTCGGCGCTTGACCTGGCGCTGGTCGTGGCCCTGTGGGTGGGCTACCGCGGCGGCATCGGCTACGAGGAGCGGCTGCGCTGGATCCCCTCGGTGGGCGCCGGGTACCACGTCGGCGTGGACGGGCTGTCGCTGCCGCTCATCGCGATGAGCGCGGTGCTGTTCCTGGTGTGCGCCGTCTACTCGCTGCGCGAGCCCGTCAGGCCGCGCGCCTACGCCGCGCTCTTCCTGTTCCTGCAGACTGTGTCGATCGGGCTGTTCGCGGCGCTGGACCTGCTGCTGTTCTTCGTCTTCTTCGACCTGTCGATCGTGGGCATGTACTTCGTGATCGCCGGGTGGGGGCACGGCGACCGGGCCCGCTCGGCGCTGAAGTTCTTCCTCTACACCTTCCTCGGCTCCCTGTCGCTGCTGCTCGGCTTCATCGGCCTGTACCTGGCCGGGAACACGTTCGACATGGTCGAGCTGATCCGCAACCCGCCGGCGGCCCCGGCCGTGGTGCTGCTGGCGATCGGCGTCGGGCTCGCGGTCAAGACCCCGACCGTGCCCGTGCACACCTGGCTGCCGCCCGCGCACACCGACGCGCCCGCCGCGGGGTCCGCGATCCTGGCCGCCGTCCTGCTGAAGATGGGCACGTACGGCATGGCCAGGATCGCGATGCCGATGCTGCCCGAGGCGTGGCGCGCCTACGCGTGGGTGGTCATCGTGATCGGCGTGGTCAGCGTGCTCTACGGCGCGCTGGTGGCGCTGGCTCAGGAGGACATGAAGCGGCTGATCGCCTACACCTCGGTCAACCACATGGGCTACATCGTGCTGGCCCTGGGCGCCGCGGGCCTGGCCGGCGGCGGGACGCAGGCGCGCGAGGTGGCCGTCGACGGGGCCGTCACGCAGATGGTGAGCCACGGGCTGATCACCGGGGCGCTGTTCCTGCTGACCGGGGTGCTGTGGGACCGCGCCGAGAGCTACCAGATCCCGAGATTCGGAGGGATCGCGGGCAGGGCGCCGGTGTTCACCGGGCTGATGGCTCTGGCGGCCTTCGCCTCGCTCGGGTTGCCCGGCCTGTCGGGGTTCATCGCGGAGTTCCAGATCTTCACCGGAGTCATCGGGGCCGGGGCGGTCTGGGCGGGCGCGCTCGGCATCGTGGGCATCCTGATCACCGCCGCGCTGCTGCTCAGGCTGCTGCACCGGGCCTTCCTCGGCAGCCCGGGCGAGCTGACCCCGCGCGTCACCGACGTGCGGCCGCGCGAGCTGGCCGCCGTCGCGCCGCTGCTCGGCCTCTCCCTGGTCATCGGCATCGCGCCCCGCTGGCTCCTCGACATGATCGAACCCGCTTCGGCGGCCCTGGTGCACCTGGTCGGCCGATGACCGGGATGATGAACGAGAACCCGCTCGACCTGCTGCCCGAGCTGCTCATCCTGGCGGGCGCCGTGATCGGGCTGCTCACCGGGATGTTCCTGCCCCGCGACAGGCAGCGGATCGTGGCCTGGATCTGCGCGCTCGCGCTGGCGGGATCGCTGGCCGCCACGGCCGCGGCGGTGGGGCGTGATCTGATGGCCTTCGAGTTGTACGCCGTCGACCCGCTCACCAACCTCGCCCGCGCCACCGTGGCCGTCGCCACCCTGCTCGCGCTCTGGCTGGCGGCCGGCTGGGCCGGGGGCGCCGCCCGCGAGACCGAGGTCTACGTCCTGATCATGCTCGCCGCGCTCGGCACGGTCCTGCTCGCCGGCGCGGACGACCTGCTTGTGCTGGTGGCGGCCTACCTGCTGGCCAGCATCCCCGCCTACGCGCTGGTCGCCTTCGCCAAGGACGCCCACGGCACCGAGGCGGCGCTCAAGTACTACCTGATGGGCGCCTTCATGGGCGTCCTCATGCTCGCCGGCGTCACCCTGCTGTACGGCACGGCCGGCACCACCTCCTACCGCCCCGGCGCCCCGGTCGTGGCCGTGATCCTGCTGCTCGCCGGGCTGCTGTTCAAGGCCGGCGGCGTGCCCGCGCACTTCTGGCTGCCGGACGCCGCGGAGGGCGCCTCAAGGCCGGTGGCCGCGTTCGTCACCACGGTGCCGAAGATCGGGGCGTTCGTGGCGCTGTTCCGGCTGGCCGAGGAGGTCTTCCGCGAGCCGCTGCTGCTCGCGCTCATCGCCGCGGCCACCATGACGCTGGGCAACCTGGCCGCCTTCTACCAGGACAACGTGCGGCGACTGCTCGCCTACTCCTCCATCAGCCAGGCCGGATACCTGCTGGTGCCGGTCGCCGTGGCGGGGCGCAGCGACCTGGCCGAGCCCGCGCTGCTGTTCTACGTGGCCGCCTACGCGGTCACCAACCTGGGCGCGTTCGCCGTGGTCCAGGCGGCGGGCACGGACCGGCTGCAGGACTACGCGGGGCTGGCGCGGCGCTCGCCCTGGCCGGCCGCCGCGCTGGTGGTGTGCCTGCTCGGGCTCGTCGGGACGCCGCCGACCGCGGTCTTCGTCGGCAAGCTGCTCGTCTTCGCCGCCGCCTGGGACGGCGGGTACGCGTGGCTGGCCGTCCTGGCCGCCGTCAACACCGTGGCCAGCGTCTTCTACTACCTGCGCTGGATCAGGCCCGTCTTCGCGGGGGAGGGGGCGGCGGCGCCCCGGGTCTGGGGATGGCCCGCGCTGGTGGCGTCGGCCGGCTCGGTGGCGCTCGGAATAGCCAGCGGCGCGCTCCTGCTTATACGGTAGGGGGGTATATTTCCGATAAGGAGGAAGCATGCGCCGCTTGACCGCGCTCGAACCGGACCAGGCTCCGGACAAGTCCCGCGACCTGCTGAACGACATCATCGCCAGGCGTGGCTCGGTGGGCGAGATGGTCTCCACCATGGCCAACTCGCCCGCGCTGCTGGAGGGCTACCTGGCCTTCTCGCGGGCGATGAAGCGGGTGAAGATCCCGCGGGCGCTCGGGGAGAAGATCTCGCTGGCCGTACAGGAGTGGATCGGGTGCGCGATGTGCCGTCAGGCGCACGCGGACGCGGCGCGCGCGGCCGGGTTGAGCGAGGCCGACATCGAGCTGGCCCGCCAGGGCACCTCGACAGACGCCCGCGAGGCGGCCCTCATCGGGGTGGCCGTCAGGGTCTTCGCCGAGCCGAGCTCGATCACCGACGAGGACGTGGCGGAGCTGCGGGCGCACGGCTGGAGCGACCGCGTGATCGCCGAGGTGGTCGGCCTCGTCACGCTGAACCTCCTGACGGGCGCCTTCAACCTGCTGGCAGGGATCGAGCCGAGAACACAGGAGCCAGCGTCCGCCTGAGCGTCTCGCCCGCCGCCGCCCGGTCGAGCCGCCCTGCCTCGACCTCGGCGGCGGCCGTGTGCAGGATCGCGAAGAACGTGCTGACCAGCCATGACAACGGCAGGTCCGTGCGGATCTCGCCCTCGTCGCGGCCCCGCTGGATGAGCTGCTCGACCCGGTGCAGCGGCTTGGCGTGCGACTCGCGGATGCGCTCGGTCGGCAGCAGCCTGTCGGCCGCCACGAACAGGCTGCTGTGCTGGTCGAGCACCTCCCACGAGGAGCCCACCAGCCGCGTCAGAGCCTCGGCCGCCGGCATCCGTTCCAGCTCGGGATCGTCAAGCAGGTGGTCGGCCTGCTCGACGGCCCGGTCCATCACGGCCTCGACCAGTTGCTCGCGCGAGGGGAAGTGGCCGTAGAGCGTCACCCTGCCCACCCCCGCGGCCTTGGCGATGTCGGCGACGCTGGCCGCGTGGTCGACGCTGAGCAGGCGGCGGCCCGCCTCGAGGATCGAGGCGATGTTGCGTTCTGCGTCGGCGCGGACCATGGTCATCAGCCTACTCGGGCGGGACGCTGCCGCCCTTTCGGTGACGTCCGGGCGAATGATCCTGGAACAATGGCTCCCGCCAGGAAGCCCACTGATGGAGCCCACTTGCGACCTCTGCACCACGCCTGGACTCTGTCCGGCGCCGGACACCACCGGGTCCCCGCCACGGTCCCCGGCTGTGTCCACACCGACCTGCTGTCGGCCGGCCTGATCGACGACCCCTACGTGGACGACAACGAGCACCACCTGGGCTGGATCGGCCGCCAGGAGTGGACCTACGAGACGTCCTTCACCTGGCACGACGACGGCCACGACCGGGTCGACCTGGTGTGCGAGGGGCTCGACACGGTGGCCACCGTCCTGGTCAACGGCGCCCGCGCGGGCAGCGCCGCCAACATGCACCGCACCCACCGCTTCCCCGTGCGCGACCTGCTGCGCGCCGGCGACAACACGCTGACCGTGGTCTTCGCCTCGCCGTACGGCTACGCCGAGGCCGTCCGCGCGGAGGTGGGCGACCGGCCCGGCGCCTACGCCGAGCCGTACCAGTTCATCAGGAAGATGGCCTGCGGCTTCGGCTGGGACTGGGGCCCGACGCTGGTCACCTCGGGCATCTGGCGGCCGATCGGCCTGCACGCCTGGTCGGGCGCCCGCCTGGCCGAGGTGCGCCCCGTCGCCTCGGCCGACGGCCGCGTCGAGGTGCACGTCCGCGTCGAGCGCGCCACCGACGCCCCGCTCACGCTGACCGCCGAGGTGGCGGGCGTCCACGCGGAGGTACGGCTGGCGCCGGGCGAGACCGAGGCCGTGCTCGCCCTCCACGTCCAGGACCCGGAGCCGTGGTGGCCCCGCGGGTACGGCGAGCAGCCCCTGTACGACCTGACCGTCAGGCTCGGCGACGAGACCACGACCACCAGGATCGGCTTCCGCGACGTGACCCTGGAGCGGGAGGCGTTCCGGCTGAACGTCAACGGCGAGCCGGTCTTCGTCAAGGGCGTCAACTGGATCCCCGGCGACTGCTTCCCCTCCCGCGCCACCCCCGACCGCCTGAAGGACGCGGCCGAGGCGGGCGCCAACCTGGTCAGGGTGTGGGGCGGCGGCCTGTACGAGAGCGACGCCTTCTACGACCTGGCCGACGAGCTGGGCCTGCTGGTCTGGCAGGACTTCCCGTTCGCCTGCGCCGCCTACCCGGAGGAGGAGCCCCTCTGGAGCGAGGTCGAGGCCGAGGCCAGGGACAACGTGGCGCGCCTGGCCGGGCACGCGTCGCTGGTGCTGTGGTGCGGCAACAACGAGAACCTCGAGGGGCACCGGCACTGGGGCTGGCGGGCAGGACTCGGTGACCGCACCTGGGGCGCCGGGTACTACCACGGCCTGCTGCCGAAGGTGGTGGCCGAGCTCGCGCCCGCCACGCCGTACTGGCCGGGCAGCCCCTACTCGGGCAGCCCCGAGCTGGACCCCAACGACCCTGCGCGGGGCACGATCCACCTCTGGACGGTGTGGAACACCCAGGACTACACCCACTACGCGGCCTACACGCCCAGGTTCGTGGCCGAGTTCGGCTTCCAGGGCCCGCCCACGCACGCCACGCTGCGCAGGGGCAGCACGCAGGATCCGCCGGTCTCGCACCAGAAGGCGGCCGGCGGCGACGACAAGCTGCTGCGCGGCCTGGGCGAGCACCTGCCCGAGCCCCGCACCCATGACGACTGGCACTACTACACCCAGCTCAACCAGGCCCGCGCCGTCGCCTTCGGCGTCGAGCGCTTCCGCGCGCTGGCCCCGTACTGCATGGGCGCGATCGTCTGGCAGCTCAACGACTGCTGGCCGGTCACCTCCTGGTCCGCCGTCGACGGCGAGGGCCGCAGGAAGCCCCTCTGGTACGGCTTGCGCCGCGCCTACGCCCCGCGCCTGCTCACCTTCCAGGGACCCGAACTGGTCGCGATCAACGACACTGCCGGGCCGTGGCAGGGCGAGGCCGAGCTGACCAGGATCGCCGTCACGGGCGAGGTGCTGGCCAAGGAGCAACTGCCGGTACAGGTGGGCCCGCGTTCGGTGGCGGGCTTCGAGCTGCCGTGGGACGCCACCCCCGGCGAGCTGGTCGTGGCCGTTCTCGGTGAGGCGCGGGCGCTGCGGCCCGGCGCCGAGGACCCGGCCATGGGCTACCCGCGGGCGGCCTACGACGCCGTCGCCGAGCGGGTGCCCGGCGGGGTGCGGATCCGGGTGACGGCGGTGACGATCCTGCGCGAACTGGCGATCTTCCCCGACCGGGTGGACCAGGGCGCCGCCATCGACGACCAGCTCGTCACCCTGCTGCCCGGTGAGAGCGCCACCTTCCACGTCACCACCGCCGCGGACGTGGACCCGGTGGCCTTCACCCGTCCGCCCGTCCTGGGCTGCGTCAATGAGTGACCTGCGCTTCCGCGTCCTCGGGCCGGTGCGGGCCTGGCGCGGCGAGGAGGAACTGGACCTGGGCTCGCCCCAGGCCCGGCTGACGCTGGCCGTCCTGCTACTGGCCGGTGGCCGGGTGGTGGGCAGGGAGCGGCTGATCGACGCCATCTGGGGCGACGACCCGCCGCCCACCGCGCTCGGCGCCCTGCGCACCTACGTGTCGCGGCTGCGCTCGCGGCTCGGCGACGGGGTGATCACGTCCGCGGGCGACGGGTACGCGGTGCCCGCGCCGCGGCTCGACCTGGACGAGTTCACCCGGCTGTGCGAGGCGGGGCAGCACGAGGAGGCGCTGCGGCTCTGGCAGGGCCAGGCCCTCGGCGGACTCGCCGGCGGCTACGCGCAGGCGCAGCGGGACCGGCTGGAGGAGCTGCGGCTGTCCGCCGTGGAACGCGCCGCCGAGCAGGCGATCGAGCAGCGCCGCGGCGGCGAGGCCGTGGGCGAGTTGAGCGCGCTGTGCGCCGCGCACCCGCTGCGCGAGCATGCGCGCGGGCTGCTCATGCGGGCGTTGGCCGCCTCGGGCAGGAAGGCCGAGGCGCTGGCCGTCTACACCGACACCCGCCGCCTCCTGGCCGCCGAGCTCGGCGTCGACCCCTCCGCCGAACTGGCCGCGCTGCACCGGCGGATGCTGGCCGACGACGCGCCCGCTCCCGCCCCCGCCGCCAAGCTGCTGCGACCCGCGCAGCTGCCCGCCGACATCGGCGACTTCACCGGAAGGGCCGCCGAGGTCGCCGAGCTGACCGCCGTCGTCCGGCCCGGCCGCACGGTCATGGTCGGCGCCATCGCCGGCATCGGCGGGGTGGGCAAGACCCGGCTGGCCGTGCGGGCCGCGCACCTGGTCAGGCGGGAGTTCCCCGACGGGCAGCTGTACGTCGACCTGATGGGCATGCACGCCAGGCCGCTCGATCCCGCGCACGTGCTCGGCTCGTTCCTGCGCGCGCTCGGCGTCGCCGACGTGCCCGACGAGGCGGCGGAGCGGGCCGCGCTCTACCGCTCCGCGCTGGCCGAGCGCCGGGTGCTCGTACTGCTCGACAACGCCGCCGACGCCCGGCAGGTCAAGGCGCTGCTGCCCGGCTCGCCCGGCTGCGCGGTGATCGTGACGTCCCGGGCCAGGCTGGTGGCGCTGGAATCGGCGCACCGGCTCGACCTGGACGTGCTCGAACCCGGCGAGGCGCTCACCCTGCTCGCGCGCATCGCCGGGGAGGAGCGGGTCGCCGCCGAACGGGCCGCCGCCATGGACGTGGTGGCCGCCTGCGGGTTCCTGCCGCTGGCGGTGCGGATCGCGGGCTCGCGGCTGGCCGGGCGGCCCGGCTGGACCGTCGCCCGGTTGCGCGACCGGCTCGCCGACGAGCGGCGCCGCCTGGCCGAGCTGCGCGTGGGGGAGCTGGCCGTGGAGGCCACGTTCTCGCTCGGGTTCGACCAGCTCACGGCGGAGCAGGCCAGGGCGCTGCGGCTGCTGGCCGTACCCGATGCCCCCGATCTGTCGGCCGAGACGGCCGGGGCCGTGCTGGACGTCGGCGAGCAGGCGGCGGAGAAGCTGTGCGAGGCGCTGGTCGACCTCAGCCTGCTGGAGTCGCCGGCACCGCGCCGCTACCGCTTCCACGACCTGCTGCGGACCTTCGCGCGCGGCCGGGTGGGCGAGGAGGAGGCGCGGCAGGCGCGGCGGCGGCTGCTCGACTTCCACCTGGCCGGCGCGGCGGCGGCGCTGCGCGTGCTGTGGCCCGGCTACCTCGTCAACGACCACCTGGCGCCGACGCGGGCGAGCGGGCTGCCGCTGGCCACCCCTGAGCAGGCACGGAGCTGGGCCACCGGCGAGCTGCCGGGGCTGCTCGGCGCCACCGCCGAGGCCGAGGACGTCGCGCAGGCCGTGGACCTGCTGCTCGTCCTGGCGATCCTGCTGGATCTCACCGTGTACGGGCCGGAGGTGGCGGCGGCGCTGAGCGCGCTGCCGCCCACGCCGCGCCGCCGCTACCTGCTCGGCTACGCCTACTGGTACCTGGGCAGGGCCGACGACTGCGCCACCGAGATGACCGCGGCCATGCGCGACGGCCAGGACGACGTGGTGGTGCGGGTCGGCACCAGGCAAGGGCTGGCGATCATGCTCAGGCGGCGCGGCGAGCGGGCCGAGGCGGCCGGGCACCTGCGCGCGCTGATCCAGGAGCGGCTCGAGCTCGGCGACGGGCTCGGCGTGGCATGGGACCAGGTGAACCTGGGCATGGTCCTGCTCGATCTGGGCGAGCCGGCGCAGGCCCTCCAGGAGGCCGACCGCAGCATCGTCCTGGCCCGCGAGCTGGGGCACCTGCCCACCCTGGGGCACGCGCTCATCGTGCGCGGCACCGCGCTGCACCGGCTCGGCGACCGCGCCGAGGCCGGCACTGCGCTGCGGGAGAGCGTGGAGATCGCCGCCGCCGGCGGGCAGCACCTGATGCAGGCGATGGCCATGACCCGGCTGGCCGAGGTCGAGCTGGCGGCCGGGCACGCGCTCGAGGCGCTGGTCCAGGCGGAGGCGGCGATGGCGGTGGTGCCGGTGCACGACGCCGACGACCGGCGCGCCGACATGCTGGCGGTGCTGGGCCGCGCGCTCGTCCTCGCGGGACAGCCGGAGCGCGGCAGGGCCTGCCTGGAGCAGGCCCTGGCCGTCTACGACCGGCTCGGCAGGCCCGAGGCCGACCAGGTCCGCCGCCACCTCGTCACGGGCGCGGCCACGAGCTGAGTACGGTGGCCTCCGGGGTTACGGGCGCGCCGGCGGGCTGAGCGGGCCGTCGAGGTGGCGCTCGATGATGCCGTCGAGCGCCTCGTCGATCGCCTCAAGCGCGGCGGCGTCCAGGGTGACCCCGGCGGCCTTGGCCGAGTCGGCGAGCTGCTCGGGCCTGGAGGCGCCGACGACGGCCGCCGACACGGCCGGGTTCGACAGCGTCCAGGCGATCGCGAGCTGCGCCATGCTCAGGCCGTGATCGGCGGCGATCGGCGCGAGCGCCCGCACCCTGGTCAGCACCTCGTCGGTCAGCAGCCGGGCGATGTACTGGCCGCCGTCGGGATCCGTGGCCCTGGTCCCCTCGGGGATGGGCGCGCCCGGCAGGTACTTGCCGGTCAGCACGCCCATCGCCAGCGGCTGGAAGACGAGCTGGCCGATGCCGTGCCGCTGCGACACGGGCACGATCTCGGGTTCGATCACCCGGCGGATCATGTTGTACTGCGGCTGGTTCGACACGATCAGCCCGGGCGCGATCCGCGCCGCCTCGGCCAGCTCCGCCGCCGTCCACTCCGACACGCCCACGTACAGGACCTTGCCCTGCCGTACGAGGTCGTCGAAGGCCCGCAGCGTCTCCTCCAGCGGGGTGCTGCGGTCGTAGCGGTGGGCCTGGTAGACGTCGATGTAGTCGGTGCCGAGGCGGCGCAGCGAGCGCTCGGCCGAGCGCAGGATGTGCTTGCGGTTGAGCCCGCGGTTGTTCACGCCCGCGCCGGTGGGCCAGTAGACCTTGGTGAGGATCTCGATCTCGTCCCTGTCCACCTGCGCCAGCGCCCGGCCGAGCACCTCCTCGGCGCGGCCGCCCGCATAGGCGTCGGCGGTGTCGAACGTGGTGATGCCCAGGTCGAGCCCGGCGCGGACGCAGGCGTGGGCCCGCTCCTCGTCGATCTGGGCGCCGTGGGTGATCCAGTTGCCGTAGGCGATCTCGCTGACCATGAGGCCGCTGCGGCCCAGGTGTCGGAATTCCACTGTCTAACTCGATTCGCGGATGACGAGATGGGGAGTGAGGACCAGGGCGGCGCGCGACTGGCGCTCGCCCGAGATGAGGGAGGTCAGCAGCCTGACCATCTCCCTGCCCATGTCCTCGATGGGCTGGTGGACCGAGCTGAGCCCGGTGAACTGGGCGTGGCTGGAGTCGTCGAACCCGACCACCGCGACGTCCTGCGGCACCCGGCGCCCCGCCTCGGCCAGCACCCGCAGCGCGCCCACGGCCATCAGGTCGGAGGCGGCGAACACCGCGTCCACGTCGTGCGCCAGCAGTTCGCGCATCCCGCGCGCGCCGCTCAGCTCGGTGAAGTCGCCGTGCACGATGAACTCGGGCAGCCCGGCCAGCATCAGCGCCTCGCGGTAGCCGCCGAGCCGGTGCAGCCCGGCGATCATGTCCATCGGCCCCGAGATCGTGGCGATCCTGCGCCGCCCGCGCTCGACCAGGTGGTCGACGGCCATGTGCGCGCCGCTGTGGTTGTCGACGTCCACGACCTGCGAGACGATCTGCGGCCCGATCGAGCGCCCGCCCTGCACCGTCGGCACGCCGATGTCGACCAGGAACCCGGGCAGCGGGTCGTCGCGGTGCTGCGACAGCAGCAGCACCCCGTCGACGTGCCCGCCCGACAGGTAGCCCTCCAGGTTGGCCCGCTCCTCCGGCGTGCCCGCCATCGTCAGCAGCAACTGCCTGCCGGTCGCCGTCAGCTCCGAGGTGATGCCCCTGATGATCCCGGCGAAGAACGGGTCGGAGAACAGCCGTTCCTCCGGCTCCGCGATCACCAGCGCGATGCTGTCGGTACGGCTGGCCGCCAGGGACCTGGCCGCGTGGTTGGGCACGTAGTTGAGCTCCGCGATGGCCCGCTCGACGGCCTCCCGGGTCTCCGGCGAGACGTTGTCGGCCCCGTTGACCACCCGGGAGACCGTGCCCCTGCCCACCCCGGCGTGCGCGGCCACCTCGTCCAGGGTCACCCGTTTGCGGTTCACAGCTCGCCCTTGCGGATGCGGGCCGCGTACCACAGGGCCGAGTCCTTCGGGGTGCGCCGGTGGGTGTCGAAGTCGACGTGCACGATGCCGAACCGCTGGTCGTACCCGTGGGCCCATTCGAAGTTGTCCAGCAGGGACCAGGCGAAGTACCCCTTGAGCGGCACGCCGTCGCGGATGGCGTCGGCGCAGGCGTTCAGGTGGCGCTGCAGGTAGTCGATCCTGTCGGGGTCGTGGACGGCGCCGTCGGCGCTCACCACGTCGGCGAAGGCGGCGCCGTTCTCGGTGACGTAGAGGTCGACCGCCGGGTAGTCCTTGCGGAGGCGGACGAGCAGGTCGTACAGGCCACGCTCGTCGATCTCCCAGCCCATCGTGGTGCGCTTGCGACCGCCCTCCATCCAGCGGGCCGACTCGGCGCCGATCCACGGCGTGCTGCCCTGCGCGGCGGGCTCGCCGGCGGCGACCAGCGCGGGGGAGTAGTAGTTGACGCCGAGGAAGTCCACCGGCCGGGAGATGATCTCCAGGTCGCCGTCGAGGACGTGGGAGAAGTCGCTCAGATCGGCCAGGTCCGCCACGATGTCCGCGGGGTAGGAGCCGCGCAGCACCGGGTCGAGGAACAGGCGGTTCTGGATCCCGTCGATGCGCCTGGCCGCGTCCACGTCCTCGGGCGCCTCCGTCGCCGGGGTCACATGCGACATGTTCAACGTGATGCCGATATTTCCGGACAAGGTGGGGATTGCTAGGCCGTGGCCGAGCAGCAGGTGGTGCACGGCCGCCACGGCCGCCGACGGCTCCTTGCGCCCGGGGGCGTGCTCGCCGTTGGCGTACCCGAGCAGCGCCGAGCACCATGGCTCGTTCAGCGTCGTCCAGTGGCTCACTCGGTCCTTCAGCGCCTCGTGCACGATCCCGGCGTACTCGGCGAAGCGGTAGGCCGTGTCCCTGACGGGCCACCCACCCGCGTCCTCCAGGTACTGCGGCAGGTCCCAGTGATAGAGCGTCGGCCACGGCAGGATGTCGCGTTCCAGCAACGCGTCGACCAAGCGATCGTAGAAGTCCAGCCCCTTCTGGTTGACCACCCCTGGTTCGGGCATGATGCGCGGCCAGGCGATCGAGAAGCGGTAGGCCTTCAAGCCGAGTCCGGCCATCAGTTGCACGTCGTCCAAATAACGGTGGTAGTGATCGCAGGCCACGTCACCGGTGTCGCCGTGCTTGACCTTGCCCGGCGTGCGGCTGAAGGTGTCCCAGATGGACGGCCCCCTGCCGTCATCCGCGAACGCGCCCTCGATCTGGTAGCTCGAGGTGGCTGCACCCCACAGAAAGAGGGTGGGGGTGGGAGCGGAGCGGGGTCGGATTTCAACTGTCATGCCTTGACGGCCCCTTCCATGATGCCGCCGATGATCTGGCGGCCGAAGACCACGAAGACGGCCAGCAGCGGCAGCGTGGCCACCAGCGTCCCCGCGAACATCAGCGTGTAGTCGGTGTAGTACTGGGTGGCCAGCTGGCTGAGGGAGAACTGAACGGTCGGGTTGTCCGCCTCGAGCACGGCCCGCGGCCAGATGAACTCGTTCCAGGTCCCCATGAAGGTGAACAGCGCCAGGACGGCGACGCCGGGCCGCAGCGCGGGCAGCACGACGCTCCAGTAGATGCGGAAGCTGGAGCCGCCGTCGACCGTGGCGGCCTCGATCAGCTCGTCGGGCACCGCCCTGACCGCGTACTGGCGCATCATGAACACGCCGAAGGCCGAGACCATGAACGGCACGATCACCGCCTGCAGGGTGTTCTGCCAGCCCAGCTTCACCATGATCATGTAGAGCGGGATGACGCCCATCTGGACCGGGATCATCATCGTCGCCAGGATGATCACCAGCAGCGCGTTCCTGCCGCGGAAGCGCAGCTTGGCGAAGGCGAACCCGGCCAGCGAGCAGAAGAACACCACCGACACGGTCACCGCGACCGAGGCGATGGCCGAGTTGACCATGCCGAGCGCGAAGTTGGCCTGCTCGGCCTCGAACAGCCGCGTGACGTTGGCGCCCAGCTCGCCGCCCGGCGTCATCGGCGGCGGGTACTGGCCGACGACGTCGTTGGTGCGCGTGGCGATGACGAACATCCAGTAGAGCGGGAAGACCGAGATCACGATCGAGGCGAGCAGCGTCAGGTAGACGAGCCGGTTCTGCTTGATCACTTGTCCACCCCGTTCATCCGCCGGGAGATCAGGAAGTTCACCAGCGCGATCAGCACGATCAGGATGAAGATCATCCAGGCGACCGCGGAGCCGTAGCCGTAGTCGAAGTCCTCGAAGGCCTTCTTGAACATGTACATCGCGGTCGTCTGGAACTGGCCGAGGCTGCCGCCCGACAGCTTGCCCTGGCCGAACAGCAGCGGTTCGGTGAACAGCTGCATGCCGCCGATCGTCGACATGATCACCGTGAAGATCACGGCCGGTTTGATCATCGGGATCGTGATCCGCCAGAACTGCCGCGCCTTCGACGCCCCGTCCAGCTCGGCCGCCTCGTAGACGTCGCGCGGGATCGACTGCATCGCGGCCAGGTAGATCAGCGCGTTGTAGCCGGTCCACCGCCAGTCGACCATGGTGGCGATCGCGGTCCACGACGACCACTTGTCGGCCTGCCAGTCGACGGGCGCGGCCCCGAACAGGCCGATCACCCAGTTGGCCAGCCCCGCGTCGCGCGAGAACAGCTGCGAGAACACGATGGCCACGGCCGCGATCGAGGTGATCATCGGCGCCAGGACGCCCATCCGCAGGAACGTCAGCCCGCGCAGCGGCCGGTTGAGCAGGCTGGCCAGCACCAGCGCGATCAGCAGCTGCGGCACGCTGGCCAGGACGAACATCCCGACGGTGTTGAGCACCGAGTTCCAGAAGTCGGGATCGGCGAACAGCTCCGCGTAGTTGTCCAGCCCGACGAACGTGCTGTCCCCGGCCAGCTGCCAGTCGTGCAGCGACACCCAGGCCGTGTAGACCAGCGGGAACAGCCCGAAGATCGCGAAGAGCACGAAGAAGGGCGCGATGTAGAGGTACGGCGAGCCGGCCCGGTCGAACCGCGACGTCCACTTCGCCTTGGGGACCCGCCTGGCGTGCAGGGCGCCGGGCCGGGTCTTCGCTTCGACGCTCAACCTGTCACCCCCGCGGCGCGAACCCCGTGCGGCGGAAGGGCGCCGCACGGGGAGATCGGGATCACTTGGCCGCGCGCTTGGCGTCGTCGAGGGCCTTGGTCCAGGCGGCGCCGGCGTCGAGCTTGCCCTGCTCCAGTGCCAGCAGCGCGTCACCCACCCTGTCCTGCACGACCTGATTGTCCGGGCCCAGGTAGATGGGCTTGAGCGACTTGGCCGACTCGCCGAAGATCTTGCCGACCGGGGCGTTGTTGAAGAAGGCGTTGGAGAAGCCCTGCACCGCCGGGTCGTCGATGGCCTGCGGCGAGGACGGGAAGTTGTTGGCCGCCTTGAAGGCGCCCAGCTGGCCCTCGGGGCTGGTCAGGAACTTGACCAGCTCGGCCGCCTCCTTCTGGTGCTTGCTCTGCGCAGGCACCGCCAGGAACGAGCCGCCGCGGACCGCGCCGGAGCCGGGCACCTTGGCCACGTCCCACTTGCCGGCCAGCCCGTCGCCCGCCTGCTCCTTGATCAGGCCGAGCATCCAGGCGGGGCAGGCGATCGTGGCGAACGACCCCTGCTTGAACCCGGCGTTCCACTGCGGGCCCCACATCTGCAGCTTGGCCGACAGTCCGGCGGCCACCATCCTGGTGGTGATGTCCCAGGCGCTCTTGACGGCCGGGTTGGTGTCGATGACCAGCTTGTTCGAGGTGTCGAAGTAGGTGTGGTCACCCTGCTGGATGAGCACGTTCTGGAAGATGTTGCCGGCGGAGTCGAAGAACTTGGCCTCCTTCGAGGCGGCCACGAACTTCTTGCCCGTCTCGATGTAGGCGTCCCAGGTGGGCCAGAGCTTGCTCACCTCCTCGCGGTCGGTGGGCAGGCCGGCCTTCTCGAACAGGTCGCGGCGGTAGCACATGCCCTGCGCGCCCACGTCGGTGCCGAGGCCGACCAGCGTCTTGCCGTCGGGGGTGAGGGCCTGCTTCCACTTCCACTCCAGGAACTTGTCCTGCAGCGAGCCCGCGCCGTGGTCCAGGAGGTTGACGAAGTTGGCCGGCTTGGCCATGAACTGGACGAGGATGCCCTCCTCCAGCGCGACCACGTCGCCCGCGCCGCTGCCGGTGGCCATCCACTGCTGCAGCTTGGGCAGGTAGTCGCCGAGCTGGGCGATGTTCTCCTCCTTGATCGTGACGTTCGGGTGCGAGGCCTCGTACTGCTTGTAGAGGTCCTTGTAGCCGAAGTCACCGAAGGTCTTGACGACGAGCTCGGTCTTTCCGCCCGCCTTCGCCTGGTTCGACGAGGAGCCGGAGCCGCCGCACGCGGCCGCCGTGGCCACGATGCCCGCCAGAGCGACCGCGGCCACGAGGCCACGGCGAAGCTGACCCTTCATAGCGGAACCTCCCTAGGAATGCACCACTCACCTGCGTTGACGCCGCCGGTACCGGTGTTGCTCCCTAATTTTGGGAGCGCTCCCACGGAGACTAAACCAAGATTCGGACGGGCGAAAGGCCCGACCCACAAAGGAAATTTACAATGATCAACCCCTTGACGTAACACCTGGAGTGAGGTGATGATCGCGCCGACGCCGCCGGACCGCTTCACGAGAGGTCCGGCATGTTCATTCGATGGCGAGTGGCCTGCGCGCTGACGGCGCTCGCGCTTCCTCTTGCGCCCGCGCAGGCGGCGCACGCGGCCGGCTACGAGCGCGTGCTCAACGGCGGGTTCGACGCCGGCTCCAAGGAACCCTGGTGGAGCAGCGAGAACACGCCCTCCAGGGTCCAGGACGGCCGGCTGTGCGCCGACGTGCCCGCGGGCACCGTGAACCCGTGGGACTCGATGATCGGCCAGAACGACATCCCGCTGGAGAATGGCCAGTCGTACACGCTGTCGTTCACCGCCAGTGCCACCAGGGACGTCGCGATCACGGCGATCGCCCAGATGAGCGGCCCGCCGTACACCACGCCGGTGGCCGGGCGGGTGAGGTTGACCGCGACCCCGCAGCACTTCGAGATCACCGGCACGTCCACGGTGGACGAGCCCAAGAGCCAGGTCGCCTTCCAGATGGGCGGCGCGACGGAACCGTACACGCTGTGTCTGGACGACATCTCCTTCGTCGGCGGCGTCGTGCCGCCGGGCGGCGTGCGCGACCTTGGCTCGCCCGTGCGCGTCAACCAGGTCGGTTACCTGCCCGGCGGCCCCAAGCGCGCCACGGTCGTCACCGACGCCACCGCGCCGCTGACCTGGCGCCTGCTCGACGAGGACGGTACGGCCGTCGCCACGGGAACCACCAGGCCGCACGGCCCGGACGCCATGTCCGGAGACACCGTCCAGACCGCCGATTTCACGAAATTTCGGACGCCTGGCACCTATCGCCTCCAGGTAGGCGAGGACAAGAGCGAGCCCTTCGCCATAGGTCAGGATCTGTACGGCAGGCTGCGCAGGGACGCGCTCGCGTACTTTTATCACAACCGCAGCGGCATCCCCATCGAGGCGAAGTACGTGGGCGAGGCCTACGCCAGGCCCGCGGGCCACCTCGGCGTGCCGCCCAACCAGGGCGACACCGACGTCCCCTGCCGGCCGGGCACCTGCGACTACCGGATGGACGTGCGCGGCGGCTGGTACGACGCGGGCGACCACGGCAAGTACGTCGTCAACGGCGCGCTGGCCGCCTGGCAGCTCATCGACCTGTACGAGCAGGCGGGCGACGTCCCGCTGAGCATCCCCGAGCAGGGCGGCGCGCTCCCCGACGTGCTGGACGAGGCCAGATGGGAGCTGGACTTCCTGCTGCGGATGCGCGCCCCGACGGCATGGTGCACCACAAGATCCACGACGCCGCCTGGACCGGGCTGCCCCTGGCCCCCGCCGCCGACCCGCAGCCGCGCCTGCTCTACCCGGTCTCCACCGCCGCGACGCTGAACCTGGCCGCCGTCGGCGCCCGCTGCGCCCGCGTCTACCAGCGCTTCGACCGCGCCTTCTCCGCCCGTTGCCTGGAGGCCGCCACCAGGGCGTGGCAGGCCGCGCTGAAGAACCCGGAGCTGTACGCCCCGGCGGAGAGCGTCGGCGGCGGGCCCTACGACGACACCAAGGTGAGCGACGAGTTCTCCTGGGCCGCGGCCGAGCTGTTCGCCGCCACCGGCAAGCGCGGCTACCTCGGCAGGGTCACCACGGTGCTGACCACCGGCAACTTCTCGTGGAAGGACACCGGCGGCCTGGCCGACCTGGCCCTGGCCCGCGTGCCGTACCGGATGGACCCGATCACCTACCTCAAGCTGGTCATGCGCATCGCCGGCGTCGCTGACCGGCACCTGGCGGACCTGCGCGCGCAGGGGTACGCCAACCCGTTCCTGCCCACCGACGGCAAGTACGTCTGGGGCTCCAACAGCGCGACCGCCAACGAGGCGTTGGTCCTGGCCTACGCCTACGACCTCACGCGTCTGCCGAAGTACCGCGAGGGGGCGCTGGAGTCGCTGGACTACCTGCTCGGCCGCAACGCGCTCAACCAGTCCTACGTCGCCGGGTACGGCGAGCGGTCCAGCCAGAACCAGCACCACCGGTTCTGGGCCCACCAGCTCGACCCGGCGCTGCCGCATCCGGCCCCCGGATCCCTGGCGGGCGGCCCCAACTCCGGCCTGCAGGACCCGGTGGCCCAGCGCGCGCTGCAGGGCTGCGCCCCGGCCAAGTGCTACATCGACGACATCGGCTCCTACGCGACCAACGAGGTCGCCGTGAACTGGAACTCCGCCCTGGCGTGGCTGGCCGGCTTCGCCGACACCCAAGGAAAGGTGCACTAGTGAGACGCTTGTCCGCCCTCGTGGCCGTGCTCGTGGCGATGGTGGGGCTCACCGCCTTACCCGCGCAGGCGGCCACCGAGCTGATCAAGAACGGCACGTTCGGCACGACGAACCCCGACAACTGGTGGTCGAGCACCGCCGCCCCCATCAGGATCGAGACGGGCAGGCTCCGTGTCGACGTCGCCTCCGTGGCGAACCCCTGGGACGCCATCGTGGGACAGAGCGGCCTCTCCCTGACCCAGGGCAAGAGCTACACGCTGGCCTTCGACGCCTACTCCAGCGTGGCCTACACCGCGCGCACGACCGTGCAGCTGGAGTCCTCGCCATCCACCCAGCCGCTCAGCCAGGACGTGGCGCTCACCACGGCGAGCAGGCGCTTCTCCTTCCCGTTCACCTGGTCGGCGGCCTCGACGACCGGCGGCGCCCAGGTGACCTTCCAACTCGGCGGGCACGGCGCGGCGGTGGTCCGCTTCGACAACGTCTCGCTGCAGGAGGCGGCCAACCCGATCTCCGGCACGACCGGCCTGTACGTGGACGACCAGTCGCACCCCGCGCAGTGGGTGTCGGCCAACCGCACGAGCGACCCCGGCAGGGCGTCGGCCATCGACGCGGGCATCGCCACCAAGCCGATCTTCCAGTGGTTCGGCGACTGGTTCCCCAACCCCACCAACGCCGTCACGACCTATGTGAACGCGGCGCAGGCGCAGAACAAGCTGCCGATGCTCGTCGCCTACAACGTCACCAAGCGTGACTCGTGCGCCACCCAGTCCACCGGCGGCGCCCCCGACGAGCCCACCTACCAGACCTGGATCACCAACTTCGCGAACGCGATCGGCACGCGCCCGGCGATCGTGGTGCTCGAGCCCGACGCAATCCCCGGCATGAGCTGCCTCGACGGCAACCAGCAGGCGCTGCGGCTGCGCGAGCTGAACTACGCCCTCGACACGCTCCGCGCCAAGGCGCCCAACGCCTGGACCTACCTGGACGCGGGCAACTCCACCTGGGGCGCGGCCACCGACATCGCCCGCTGGTCGGACCAGGCGGGCCTGCGGAAGGCGCGCGGCTTCTCGCTGAACGTCTCCAACTTCTTCACCACCGCCGACACAGGGACCCGCGCCGGCGCGGTCAACGCCGAGCTGACCAAGTACGGCTACACCAAGCCGTACGTGATCGACACCAGCCGCAACGGCAACGGCCCCTACACCGGCCCGCCCATCAACGACTCCTGGTGCAACCCGCCGGGACGCAAGCTCGGCACGCCGCCCAAGCAGCAGCAGACCGGCGCGGAGTTCCTGCTCTGGGTCAAGGTTCCCGGTGACTCCGACGGCTCCTGCAACACCGGTGCGGGGATCCCGGCCGGAACCTTCGATCCCGGCCTGGCCATGCACCTGATCAACGGCGACTAGAGGTCACGCTCCTGCTGGTCGAGGATGGTGACGCCGGCGCCGATCGCGCGCGCGGCGTCACCGTCCTCGACCGCTTTCATCAGCTCGGCGTGCGAGTCGTCGTAGTCCAGCACCGCCTGCTCCATGTTCCGCACGCTGTCCCGCAGCGCCTCGCTCATGCTGCGGTAGAGATCGGTCAGCAGCGGGTTGTGCGCCGCGTCCGCCACGTGCAGGTGGAAGGCCACGTCAGCGTCGGCGAAGGCGTCCAGGTCGCCCGCGCGGGCCGCGGCGTCCCTGCGTTCCAGCGCCACCCGCATCAGCGCCAGGTCCTCGGGCGTGCGCCTGGTCGCCGCCAGTCGCGCCGCCACCATGTCCAGGCCGCGCCGCACGTCGATGATGTCCATCGCGGCCGCCCTGTCCAGCCGCCTGCGCAGCGCCACCTGCGACTCGTCGGTGGCCGTCACATAGGTGCCGTCACCCTGCCGCGTCGTCAGCAGCCCCGCGTGCACGAGCACCCGCACCGCCTCACGCACCGACAGCCTGCTCATGCCCAGAGTCTCCGCGAGCTGGCTCTCGGAGGGGATCTTCGTCCCGACCGGCCAGGCGCCGCTGGAGATCTCGCCGCGCAGCTCCTCGATCGCGGCGTCGACGAGAGACGTCCGCGCTACGTTTCGCATTCATCCTCTTCTCTAAACATCTGATGTCTGATAAATCTATCGCGAAGTCCTCCCCAGATTAAAGGCGATCAACCCCGTGGCTCTGGTTCAGTTCACCAATCTCCGCCCGCACGACCTGCTGGTCGAGGACGGGCGCATCGTCGCAGGCGGCACGCCGGACGAGGTCGTCGACTGCGACGGCCTGCTGGCCCTGCCGGCGCCGGTCGACGCCCACATCCATCCGGACAAGACCACGTGGGGCCAATCATGGCTGAGCCGCGAGCCCGCGCGGAACCTGCGCGAGCTGATCGACGGCGACGTCGCCGCCCGCCAGGGCATGACCGCCACGGTGGCCGAGCGCGCCGGCGCCCTGATGGACCACGCGATCGCCCGCGGCGCCCGCGCCTGGCGCGCCCACGTCGACGTCGCCCCCGTCTACGGCCTGGATAACCTCCACGGCGTACGGCAGGCCGCGGCGGAACGAGCCCACCTGCTCGACGTCCAGACCGTGGCGTTCCCCCAGCTCGGCCTGCTGACCGCGCCGGGCACCGCGGAACTGCTCGAGCGGGCGCTGCAGGAGGGCGCCGACATCCTGGGCGGCCTCGACCCGATCGGCGTGGACGGCGACCTGCACGGTCACCTCGACGTGCTGTTCGGACTGGCGCAACGGCACGGCGTGCCGCTGGACATCCACCTGCACGACGGGGGAGCGGCGGGCGTCGAGACGGTTCACGAGATCGCCCGCCGTACCGCCGCCTCAGGACTGAAGGTCACCATCAGCCACGCGTTCAGCCTGGCAGGCGAGGTCGCGCCCGAGACCGTGAAGCTGCTGGCCGAGGCCGGGGTGGCGCTGACCACCTGCGCGCTCGGCGGCGATCCGGTCATCTCGCCGGACACGTTCGCCGGCACGGGCGTGCTGCTCGCGGCCGGGTCGGACGGCGTGCGCGATCCGTGGACGCCGTTCGGCGACGGCGACATGATCGCGCGGGCGCACCTGCTGGCCTACCGCACCGACGCCCGCACCGACGAGGAGCTGGCCGCCTGCTACGCGGTCGTGGCGCACGGGGGCGCCGAGCTGCTCGGACTGGCGCGGGTCGAACTGAACCCGGGCGACCCCGCCGACTTCGTCCTGGTCAGGAGCGACTCCGTGGCCCAGGCCGTGGTGGAGCGCCCGATCCCCCATCTCGTCGTCCGGGCGGGCCGCGTGATCGCCCGTGACGGCCGGCTCGTCTGAAAGGTCCCCCCGATGATCCGTCGCGCCCTGCCCGTTCTCGGCCTGGCTCTCGCCGTGGCCGCCTGCGGCGCCAACGCCCCCGCCAAGCAGCAGCAGGAGGCTGCCGCACCCCCGCAGCTCGATCTGAAGACCGCCACCGCGCCCGCCGCCAAGGGCCTGGACAAGATCACCTGGAACCTGCCGTACGAGCCGCAGACGCTCGACCCGATCAGGTCCTTCAACTATGCGGAGAACACCGCGCTGGCCAACATGTGCGAGAGCCTGCTGCGGCTCACGCCCGACTTCAAGATCGAGCCGGGGCTCGCCGTGAAGGCGGACAACCCCACCCCGACCACCTGGGTCTACACGATCCGCGACGGCGTGAAGTTCTGGAACGGCAAGCCGCTCACCGCCGCCGACGTGGCCGCCAGCCTCAACAGGCACCTGGACCCGGCGCTCGGCACCTGGTGGGGCGACTACTTCCACACCGTCGAGTCGATCAAGGCGACCGGGCCGATGCAGGTCACGGTCACGCTCAAGCAGCCCGACGTGCTGTTCAACCAGGCCATGGCCACCGCCGCGGGCGCCGTGGTGTCGGCCGACTACGCCAGGAAGAAGGACCTGGGCTCGCCCACCGGCGGGCTGATGTGCACGGGACCGTTCCAGTTCGAGGGCTGGAAGTCCGGCGACGCACTCACGCTCAAGCGCAACGACTCCTACTGGGACCAGGCGCTGAAGGCCAAGTCGGAGAGCCTGGTGTTCCGCTTCATCGCCGACGAGACCACCGCCGTCAACGCGCTGCGCTCGGGCGAGGTCGACGGGCAGTACTTCTACCTGCCGCCCGCCGGGCTCTCCCAGCTGCAGAACTCCACCACCGGCTCGGTGACGCTGGGCAGGTCGCTGACGTTCTGGACCCTGCTCGGCGCGGCCAAGTCGGGCCCGTACGCCGACCCCAAGGTCAGGCAGGCGCTCTCGCTCGCGCTGGACAGGGCGGCCATCTCCAAGGTCGTCTTCCAGGGTACCGCCGCGCCGCAGAAGACCCTGGCCGGCGCCGAGTACTGGGGCTACGCCGCCGACACCTTCAAGCAGGCCTACGACGCCCTGCCCGCCGCCACCCCCGACCTGGCCAAGGCCAAGCAGCTGCTGACCGAGGCGGGCAACCCCACCCAGACCATCACCATCGGCATCCAGGGCAGCGCCGCCGTCCACGAGCAGACCGCGAACCTGATCAAGGCCACGGGCGAGGCGCTCGGCCTCAAGATCGACATCAAGGTCATCCCGGTCGAGCAGTACGGCAACCTCTACAGCGACCCCAAGGCCCGCCAGGGCATCGACGCGTTCTTCTCCACCTGGTACGGCAACGTCCCCGACCCGCTCGACATCTACACGGTCTTCCTGGACGGCGGGCGCACCAACTTCAACGGCTACCCGGCCGTGGACGCCGACATCAAGAAGGCCCGCGCCACCTACGACCCGGCCGCCCGCGCCGCCCTGGTCACCGGGATCCAGCAGAAGGTCACCGCCGACGTGCCCTGGATGCCGCTGAACAACCTGCCCGTCATCCTCTACATGAACAACCGGGTGACCGGCGCCGTCCCGTCGTTCCCCTACCTGTACTACCCGTGGGCCTCCGGGCTGGGGGCCCGGTGAGCTTCCTGCTCAAGCGGCTGGCGGGCCTGGCCGTGGTCCTGCTCGTCGCCTCCTTCCTGGTGTACGGCCTGCTGTACCTGGTGCCGGGCGGGCCGATGGCGTTCCTGCTCGGCAACCGCAGCGGCACCCCCGAGCAGATCGCCGCGATCCGGGCGCAGTACCACCTCGACGACCCGTTCCTGGTCCGCTACGCCACCTGGCTGCGGGGCGCCGTGACAGGCGACTTCGGCAGCTCGCTGGTCTACCGGCAGGACGTGTCGGCGCTGATGGCGGCCCGCGTGCCGACCACCGTGCTGCTGGTGGCCTACGCCACGCTGCTGATCGTGCTGGGCGGGGTGTCCATGGGGCTGCTCGCCGGGCTGCGCAGGGGACGCGTCGAGGCCCTGGTGAACGGCCTGTCGTCGGCGTTCCTCGCCGTGCCGCCGTTCGTGATCGGGGTGGCGCTGGTCATCGTGTTCGCGCTCGGGCTCGGCTGGTTCCCCGTGTTCGGGGCCGGCAGCGGGTTCGGCGGGCGCATCCACCATCTGACGCTGCCCGCGATCACGCTCAGCCTGGCCAGCGCCGCCTTCCTGGCCCGCATCACGCGCGCCTCGGTGCGGGAGGAGCTCGGCCGCGAGCACGTGGAGACCGCCCGCGCCCGCGGCTTCGCCGAGCGCCACATCGTGCGCCGCCACGTGCTGCGCAACGCCGCCATCCCGGTGGTGACCGTGACCGGGCTCAACGTGGCCGGGCTGATCGCCGGGTCGGTCGTGGTGGAGAACATCTTCGCCCTCGACGGGCTCGGCTCGCTGTTCGTCCGCGCGATCCTGCAGCGCGACTTCGCGATCGTCCAGGCGGTGGTGCTCGTGCTGGTCACCGCCTTCGTCCTGATCAACCTCCTGGTGGACCTGTGCTACTCCGCTCTCGACCCGCGCCTGTGACGGTGACGGCCGCGTCCTTCCTGGTCGTGGTCGTGGCCGTCACGCTGGCCGCGCCGCTGCTCGCGCCCTACGATCCGAACTTCCCCGACCTGCTGAACGCCCTCGGCGGCAGCACGGCCGCGCACCCGCTCGGCACCGACGCGCTCGGCAGGGACGTGCTGTCCAGGCTGATGTACGGCGCGCGGACCACGCTGCTCGGACCGGTGCTGGTCATCGCCGTCTCCAGCGTGGCGGGGACCGCGCTGGCCATCACCGCCGCCTGGGCCGGCGGCCGGGTCGACGCCGTCGTCTCCCGGGCGCTCGACGTGCTGTTCGCCGTGCCCGGCATCGTGTTCGCGCTGGTCACCGTGGCCGTGCTGGGGCCCGGCATCCCCGGCGTGGTGGCCGGGCTGGCCGTGGCCTACACGCCGTACGTGGCCCGCGTCGTGCGCGGGGCGGCGCTGCGGGAGCGCGGCCTGCCGTACGTGGCGGCGGCCTGGGTGCAGGGGCGCGGGGTGCTGGCCATCTGCACCCGGCACCTGCTGCCGAACCTGCGGCCGATCATCATCGCGCAGTCGGTGTCGGCGCTGGGCTTCGCGGTGATCGACGTGGCGGCGGTCTCATTCCTCGGGCTGGGCGTCCAGCCGCCGGACGCCGACTGGGGGCTGATGGTCAAGAGCGGCCTGGACAGCGCCATGCGCGGCCAGCCGCTCGAGGCGCTCAGCGCGGGGATCCTGATCGCCCTGGTCGTCGCCGCGTTCAACGTCCTCGGCGACCGTCTCGGGAGGCAGTCATGAGCCTGCTCAGCCTGTCCGCGCTCAACCTGGCCGTGCCGTACGCCAAGGACTGGCGCACGCTGGTGGCGGACGTCAGCCTCGACATCGCCCGCGGCGAGGCCGTCGGGCTGGTCGGCGAGTCCGGCTCGGGCAAGTCGATGACCGCCCGCGCGGTGCTCGGCCTCACCCCGCCGGGCGCCCGCGTCACCGGATCGGTGCTCTTCGACGGCGCCGACGTGCTCGCCCTGCGGCCCAGGGACCTGCGCGCGCTGCGCGCCCGCCGCATCGCGATGATCTTCCAGGATCCGCGCGCGCACATCAACCCGGTGCGCAGCGTCGGCGACTTCCTCACCGAAGCCATGATCCACAACCTCGGCCTCCCGGTACGGCAGGCCTCCTCGCGGGCCGCCGAGCTGCTGGCCGAGGTCGGCATCGAGGAACGCAGGATGAGGCAGTACCCGCACGAGCTGTCGGGCGGCCTGCTGCAGCGGGTGATGATCGCCTCGGTGCTGGCCGTCGAGCCAGACCTGATCCTGGCCGACGAGCCGACCACCGCGCTCGACGTGACCACGCAGTCGGAGGTGATGGCCATCCTGGACGAGCTGCGCAGGGACCGGGGCATGGCGATGCTGCTGATCACCCACGACCTGGAGCTGGCCGCGGCCACCTGCGACCGGCTGGCCGTGATGTACGCGGGCCGCGTCGTGGAGACCCAGCCCGCCGAGGCCCTGGTCGCCGCGCCCCGCCACCCCTACACGCGCGGCCTGCTCGAGTCGCGGCCCGCGCTCGGGGAGCGCAGGCGGCTGCCCGTCATCCCCGGCAGGCCGGTGGCGGCCTTCGAGGCGGATCCCGGGTGCGCCTTCGCGCCACGGTGTGCCTTCAGCACGCCGTACTGCCAGGAAGGAGAGCCGCCGATGCGGGACATGGAGGGCGTGCTGGTGGCCTGCGCGCGGGTCGAGGAGATCGCATGAGCGAGCGACCCGATCAAACACAGCTGTCTGACGCCCGTGCGGCCTCCGAAGGAGGTCGGACGAGTGTCATCGAGGTGGAGGGGCTGCGGAAGGTCTACGGGCAGGCGGTCGCGGTGGACGACGTGTCGTTCACCGTCGAGGCGGGCGAGTCGCTGGCCGTGGTGGGGGAGTCCGGGTCGGGCAAGACCACCGTCGCGCGGATGCTGCTCGGGCTGGAGACCCCCACCGGCGGCACGATCACCGTGTGCGGCAGGCAGCGCCGCGGCGGGCGCGTGTCGACCGCCGAGCGCAGGCGGCGGGCCAGGGAGATCCAGATCGTCTTCCAGGACCCGTACTCCTCGCTGGACAAGCTGCAGCGCGTCGGCGACGTCGTCGAGACCAGCCTGGCCCTGCACTTCCCGCTCACCCAGGCGGAGCGCGGCCGCAGGGCGCTGGAGCTGCTGGAGTCCGTCGGCCTGGCCGAGCGGCACGCCGCCATGCTGCCCAAGCAGCTGTCGGGAGGCCAGCGCCAGCGCGTGGCCATCGCCCGCGCGCTGGCCGCCGAGCCCCGCGTGCTGGTGCTCGACGAGGCGGTGGCCGCGCTGGACGTGTCGATCCAGGCCCAGATACTCAACCTGCTGGCCGACATCAGGGAGCGCGGCGAGATCAGCTACGTGTTCATCACGCACGACCTGGCCGTGGTCAACCAGATCAGCGACACCGCCATCGTCATGCGGCAGGGCAGGATCGTCGAGAGCGGACCCACCGCCGGCCTGCTGCGCGAGCCCGCCCACGACTACACCAGGGCGCTGCTCGAGGCCGTGCCCCGGCCGGGATGGAAACCGACCAGGAGAACCACCACGTGATCACACTCGTCAAGGCCTCGCACGTCATCGGATACCGCGACGGCGACCACGTCGTGCACAGGGACGGCTGCGTGGCCTACTCCGCCGACAGGATCGTCTACGTGGGCCCGTCGTACCCGGGTCCGTACGACGAGGTGATCGACGCCGGGCAGGCCGTGGTCGGGCCGGGGTTCATCGACCTGGACGCGCTGGCCGACATCGACCACGCCATCCTCGACACCTGGCAGGCCGACTCCAGCGGCCTGAACTGGTCCCTCGACCACGCCCGCGACCGCAGGGCGGCCGTCTTCCCGCTGGAGGAGACGCTGTTCATGCGGGAGTACGCGCTGACCCGGCTGATCCGCAACGGCATCACCACCGCCATGCCCATCGCCGCCGAGACCCACAGCGCCTGGGCCGAGTCCTACGACGAGCTCGCCGGGACAGCTTCGATCGCGGGCCGTCTCGGGCTGCGCATGTACCTGGGCCCCAGCTACCGCTCCGGCGTCCCCGTGGTGCTTCCCGACGGGTCCAGGGACGTCCACTGGGAGCCCTCGCTCGGCGAGCAGGGCCTCGCCGACGCCGTCCGCTTCGTGAAGGACTTCGACGGCGCCTTCGACGGGCGGATCAGGGGCGCCCTGCTGCCGTGCCGCATCGAGACGCTCACCCTGGACCTCATGCGCGCCACCGCGGCCGCCGCGGGCGAGCTCGGCTGCCTGGTCCGCCTGCACTGCCTGCAGGGCCTCACCGAGCTGCGCCTGCTGCGCGAGTGGTACGGCAAGCGGCCCCTGGACGTGCTCGCCGACACCGGGCTGCTGGACCGGCGCCTGCTCATCCCGCACGCACTGTACGCCGCCGGGCATCCGGAAGCGCCCGGCTCCGGACCGGACGACCTCGACCGGCTCGCCGGGATCGCCGGGATCGTCCACTGCCCGCTCACCATGGTCCGCTACGGCGCGGCGCTGCACGACTTCGACCGCTACCGCGAGGCCGGGGTGACGGTGGCGCTGGGCACCGACTCCTATCCGCCGGACATGATCCGCAACATGGACTACGGCAACAACTTGGCCAAGCTCGTCACGGGACGGCTCGACGCCGGTTCCGCCGCCGACTACTACCGGGCCGCCACCCTCGGCGGCGCCCGCGCCCTCGGCCGCGACGACCTCGGCCGTCTTACTCCCGGCGCCAAGGCCGACCTCATCGCGGTCGCCCTCACCGGCCCCGTCGACGACCCGATCCGCACCCTCCTCATGAACGGCTCGGGCGCGGACGTCACCACGGTCGTCATCGACGGCCGCACGGTCATGCGCGACCGCACCATCCCCGGCGTGGACGAGCCCGCCCTCCGGTCCCGCGCCCAGACCTACTTCGACCACATGAAGGCCGCGTACTCCACCCGCGACCACCTCACCCGCCCCCCCACCGCCCTCTTCCCCCCGTCCTTCCCCGACGCTTGCTAGCGGTCCCCCACCTCAGCGCCTCGTGGCCGGATCCGGACAGGGCTTACTGGGGTGGCTGGGATCTTGTCAGGAGTGCGGTGGTCTGAGAGATTGCGGGTACTTTTCCCCAAATGTCTCGGAGGACACGCGTGCCACAATTACGCCCGGCCCTCATCGCGATCGCCCTCACCCTCGCGGTCGCCGCGACCCCGGCGAAGGCGGCGAGCGAACCCGCGATCACGGTCCAGAACGGCCGCACTCAGCCCGTCTTCTCCTACGCGGACGCGATCCGCGAGTACGTCTACGTCGAGTCGAGCGTCGACAGCGACTCCGACGGCAAGCTGGACAGGGTCCGAGTCGACATCATCCGGCCCAAGGAGTCCGGCCCCGGGCTCAAGGTCCCGGTGATCATGGACGAGAGCCCCTACTACGACAACTCGGGCCGCGGGAACGAGGGTGAGCGGAAGGTCTACGACCCCTCCGGCAACCCCGTGAAGTTCCCCCTCTTCTACGACAACTACTTCGTGCCGCGCGGCTACGCCGTACTGAACGTGGACATGATCGGCACCACGAAGTCCGAGGGATGCCCGGACATCGGCGGCAAGGCCGACATCGCCGGCGGCAAGGCGGTCATCGACTGGCTCAACGGCCGCGCCAAGGCCTACAAGGCGGACGGCAGCCCCGCCACCGCCGACTGGACCACCGGCAAGGCCGCGATGATCGGCAAGTCCTACGACGGCACGCTGGCGCAGGGCGTGGCCGCCACCGGAGTGCAGGGCCTGGTGACGATCGTGCCGATCTCGGCGATCGACTCCTGGTACAAGTACCAGCGCTCCAACGGCGTCATCTACAACCACGACTACGCCTCCTGGCTGGCCAACTACGTCGACACCGACCCCGAGCCCAAGTGCCAGGCCGTCCGCGACAAGATGGACGCCGAGGACGGCGACGACACGGGCAACTACAACGCCTTCTGGGCCGAGCGCGACTACCTCAAGGACGTCTCCAACGTCCGCGCCAGCGTCTTCGCCGTGCACACGGTCAACGACCTGAACGTCAAGCCGGACAACTTCTCCACCTGGTGGCAGGCCCTGGCCGAGCGGAACATCCCGCGCAAGATCTGGGTCGGCCAGTACCAGCACGTGGACCCGTTCGACTTCGAGGGCCGCAGGGACATCTGGGTCGACACCCTGCACGGCTGGTTCGACTACTGGCTGCAGGGCGTCCGCAACGACGCGCTCACCCAGCCGCGCGCCGACGTCCAGGTCGGCCCCACACAGTGGATCAAGCAGCGCGACTGGCCGGCGCCGTTCGCGGTCAAGGTCCCGCTCAGCCCCGCCCCCGACGGCTCGCTCGGCCTGGTCCCTGCCGCCAAGGGCGCGACCGCGTCGTTCACCGACGTCAGCCTCGAGGAAGCCGACATGATCGCGGACGTCGGTACGGCCAAGCCGGGCCGGATCGCGTTCACCAGCGGCGCGCTGCCGCTGGACCTGCGCCTGTCCGGCACGCCGACGGCCGACCTGCGGGTCAAGCTGGACCAGCCCACCGCCAACCTGACGGCCCTGCTCGTCGACTTCGGCGACGACACCAGGGTCGACTGGCGCCGCGGCCAGGGCATCACCACGCTCACCGAGGAGGACTGCCACGGCGACTCCACCCCGGCCGACGACGGCTGCTACAAGAAGACGGTCACGAACCTGGTGACCGCCCCGGCCGAGATCGTCGCCCGCGGTTGGATCGACGTGCAGAACCGCGACTCGCTGACCACCTCGTCGCCGCTCCCCGTGGGCACGTACGGCAAGGTCAAGTGGCAGACGCTGCCCCACGACTACACCTTCAAGCAGGGCCACCGCCTCGGCCTGGTGATCGCCGGCACCGACTACGACTACAGCGACGAGGCGGGCACCGGCGCGAACGTGACCGTTGACCTGGCCAAGAGCCGCATCATCGTCCCGTTCGTCACCGCTCCGACGACCATGCCGAAGGACAAGGCCAAGTTCCACGGCCCGCAGCAGCTGAGGCTGCCGCAGCCGGAGCAGGGCTTCTCCTTCTTCTAGAAGTACGGCAAGCCCTTCTAGAAGTACGGCAAGCCGCCCCACCGGCCGCCCGCCGCACTTCGGCTGAGGGCCCGCGACCGGCGCTCGCGGCGAGTCGGTGACACCTGCTCACCGCAACGGCGCGCGGGAACCACCTGGATGGTTCCCGCGCGTCCGTCACACCTCGACGGGTTGGAGTTCGGTCTTCCTGGTCTCCACGCCGAACAGCAGCACGGCCGCGACGGCCAGCACCAGCGGGACGGCGCCGAGCAGCGCGGTCGCGCCGATGGACGGCGCCGCCGCCCCGGCCACCAGGAACGCCGTGACCGCCACGCCGCCGAACTTGCCGACCCCGGCCGACAGGCCGGATCCGCGCGAGCGGACCCGGGTCGGGTAGATCTCCGAGGAGTAGGCGGCCAGGACGGCGGCGATCGTGGCGGTGCCCACGATCGGCCCGGCCAGCAGGATGTACAGCCAGGTGCGGTCCTGGGCGAGGCTCTCACCGGCGAACGACAGCACGACCAGCGCCGCCCCCACCAGCGTGGCCAGCACCACGATGGTCTTCTTGGCGCTCCACAGCCCGTACATGGCCGCCGAGATGAAGATCAGCGGCAGCCCCAGCAGCGCCGAGTCGCGCAGCGCCCGGTCGGCTGTCGGCTGGTCGAGCCCGAGCTTCTGCAGGTTCGACGGGATCCACAGCTGGAAGCCGTAGGTGACCAGGCCGATGCTCAGCCCCAGGATCACCACGGCCACGGTCAGCCCGGTGAACGGGGGACGGAACAGCCGCGAGTAGCCGCCCGGCTGCTCGTCCTCGACCAGCTCCACGGCCTGCGTGGTGGCCGCGCCGTACCTGGCCATGATCCGGTGGGCCTCCTCGTCGCGGCCGTGCGCGAGCAGGAAGCGGGGCGATTCGGGGATGAAGCGGTTGAGCAGGATCAGGAAGACGCCGGTCGGCAGGCCGATCAGCCACATGATCCGCCAGGAGTAGGTGGGCGCGAGCGCGGCCGACAGCCAGCTGGCCGCCACGTAGGCGACGGCCAGGTTGCCGCCGATGAGCACCATCACCCAGCCCTTGTGCCGCGGCGGGATCGTCTCGGCGAGCAACGAGAACGTGATCGGCAGCATGCCGCCCGCGCCCAGGCCCATGAGCAGGCACATGACCAGGTTCCACCGGATGTCGGGCATGGCGCCGCAGATCGCCGTCCCGATGAACAGCACGCCCGCGAACAGGATGGACGGCTTGCGCCCGATGCGGTCGCCCATCCAGCCCCACAGCAGCGAGCCGAGCACGGTGCCGGTCAGCCCGGCCAGCGGCAGGATCGCCGCCGGCCACTCGCCGTGCGGGTTCAGCGCGGAGCGCAGCCCGTACTCCTTGGCCATGCCGGGCACCACGAAGCCCAGCGTGATCGGCTTCATCGCGTCGATGATCACCGCGATGGACAGGACGACGATCAGCCCGAGGTGCGCCGGGCGCATCCGCGCGTCGTCCAGCGCCCGCACCCGCACCTCCCCGGCGGGCCTGGAGGCGAAGGCACCCCTCGGGATCAGTCCGTAGCCGGTGGCGGCCAGGCCGACCACGATCAGGGCCATGCCGATCGTCATCGGCGTGTCCATCTCCATCCCCGCCAGCCTGTAGTGCATGTCCGCACCGTGCAGGTACATCGGCAGGTGCAGGACCACCCCCGTGGCCGTGGCCAGGAACCCCAGCCAGAAGTACAGCGGACGAGCCAACTCGATGCCGCCCATGCCTCCCCTTCCTCGATCAGATCAGGCGGCCCCCACGCAGCCGCCACTGGACGAACAGCACCCGCATCGGGCCGTTGGCGAACAGCCACTGGCCGGTCCAGACGATCGCGAACATGGCCGCGAACGCCCAGGCGGACACCGGGCCCCCGACCCCCGGAACCAGCCCGCGGTCCAGCAGCACCCACATCAGCAACCCCTCGGGCACGATCGTGACCAGGCCGAACAGCGTCGGCCAGTCCTTGTCCCAGCGGAACTGCATGAGCAGGTGATAGACCAGCTCCCAGCCGACGCCGACCACGGCGACGGCCAGCAGCACGAGATAGGCGTCCATGAAGGACATCGGCAGCACCAGGGCCGACAGCGCGGTGAGCGCCGCGCCCACGGTGGCCAGCAGGAAGAGCCGGGTCTGTATCCGCCCGGCCAGCGTCGGGATCATCCGGGCCTCCGGTTGGCCGCCCACTTCGCCCACTGCGTCACCGACCTGATCGGCCCGAGCCGCGCGCAGAAGCCGCGCCCGGCCAGGTCGTCGGCGATGTCCAGGGCGGCGGTCTGCATGCCGAGGAAGCTGTCGACGGCCAGGAAGTGGTTGCCCGCCGTGGCCGCGCCCGAGGCGTACACCGCGCCGCCCTGGCTGTCGGCGCCGATCACCTCGAAGTTCCTGCCGGTCAGCAGCCTGCCCGCGCGGTTGGTGAGCGCGCCGCCGTGCCGTACCAGGTCATCCAGGACGCGGTGCTCGTCCATGTCGGCTTCCAGGCCGGTGCAGTCGATGATGAAGTCCGAGACGTACCGCATGGGCGCGGCGCCCTCGCTGCGGGTCAGCGTGACCAGGCGGCCGTCGGGGGCCCGGTCGATCCGGTCGACCACGGCCTGCACCGGGTGGTACCAGCCGCTCTGGCGGCCCTGCCGCAGTTGCTCCTGCCAGCGGCGCAGCTTCGGCGTGGTGGTCCCCGCGACGACCTTGGCGAGCCCGGCCCTGCGCTCGGCGCCTGCCTTGCGGAAGCGGGCCTTGAGCTGGCCGCCGAAGGCCGACTTGGGCATGGTGAACGCCTGGTAGGCCCACCCGTCGCCGCCCTTGCGCCGCATCCACGGGTTCGGCCCGTGCGAGCCGGCGACCCAGGTGCGGAACAGGTGCACGATCTGGGTCTGCAGGCCGTGCCGCTGACGGTCGTCGATGAGGCGCTGCAGCACCCGCGAGGCCACGATGCCCGCCCCGCGCACCACGACCACGCCGGGACGCGAGCGCAGCCGCTCGTAGACGTGCTCGTGCGGCTCGTAGGCGTTGACCACCCGGTAGCGCTCGCCGTGCGACTGACGGAAGTCCTGCAGGTCGTCGAGGAACTTCAGCCCCGGATAGCCCACCGCCAGGTGTACGTACTGCGAGCGGATCGCCACCCGCTTGGTCGGCCCCGTCCCGGCGGGCGGGGTGAGCACGGTGAAGTAGCCGCCGCCGGCCCGCTTCCTGACCATCCGGACCTGCCCCTTGGCCAGCGTCTCCCAGTAGCCGATCCGGTCGGCTTCGCGGCGCAGGCTCCTGGTGACCGTGCCCGCGCGGGGGCTGTAGAAGTCGGCCAGGACCGGCTCGGCCAGCACCTGGTAGACGGGTTTGAGCGTGCGCTCCTGCCAGGCCTCCTGCAGCGCGTAGGAGGGGAAGCCCCAGATGTTGTCGGGCCGGGCGCCGGAGTCGGAGCGGATGCGCTCGTGCGCGGGCAACTGCGACACGCGCGTCAGGTACTCCCACGTCTGCCAGGGGGAGTCGGAGGTCGACAGCACCCTGATCGAGGTGGTCGGCACGCCCCGGACGCGCAGCACGTCGACCAGCGTGAACGAGCCGATCCCGCCGCCGACCGACACCAGCGGCACGTCGAAGACCGGGATGCCCGCCCGCTGCACCAGCTCGTCGGCCCACAGGGAGGAATCGAGTAACTCCGGTGTGAGGTCGCCCCGCGACATGCTGCTATGCCCCCTTACGGGGCTAAAGCTAGCTTAAAGATCCACATTTGTGGAGGGTCAGTCCCACCAGAAGGACCAGGCGTGGCTGCCCATGAGCTGCTCGGCGTATCCCCGCAGGTCTCCGGCGCCCTGCACCACGTTGTCGGGGCAGAACGTCCAGTGCTCGGCCGCCACGTGCAGCGCGTGGTCGGGGTCGACCGGCGGCGCGGCCACGCTCAGCTCCAGCGTGTTGAAGCCCATGCCGACCACCCGCGCGCCGAAGCGGTCCTCCCAGCTGCGCACCACCGCGGCCAGCGGCACCATCCACTCGTTGTGGTGCAGCGCGCCCTGCCAGCCCATCGCCACCAGCGCGTCGGCGCCCCGGTTGACCGCGGCCAGCCCCAGCGGCATGCCCCTGTCCGCCAGCTCCTTGGCGTACCAGTCGGCCACCGCGCCCGGATCGGCCACCAGCTGGCCCGGCGCGGCCGGACCCGGGCAGTACGCGCCGAACGGCTCCACCTCCTCCAGCGCGCCCTGCGGCATCTGCGCCACCCACTCCCGCCACACCTCGGCCATGAACCCCTCGGCGGTGAAGTGGTCGATGAGCGCCGTGTCGTCGGGCACCACCTGCCCGGTCGACCACGGCTGGGCCGACTCGTCCAGCAGGATCGGCCACAGGCCCGTCCGCGGGTGCTCCGAGCGCAGGCGCGCCCACTCCTCGGCGGTCGCGTCCTCGTCGCTCATCCAGAACGCGGGCCTGGCGGCCTGGACGAACTCGGGATCGGGCCAGACGAGACCGCCCTCGGGCAGCCCGGAGGGGACCGTGCGCCCCCGGCCGCCGTCGGCGAACAGCCGGCTCAGATCGTCCATTGCCTACCCGTTACCGTTGCATTCCGTCTCGGAGATGGTAGTGCCGAGCATCCGGCTACGGTTGGGCCCATGGCCATCCGTGTGCTGATCGCTGAAGACCAGGGCATGATGCGGGACGCCCTGGCGCTGCTGCTCGGGCTCGAGGAGGACCTGGAGATCGTCGCGAGGGTGGCCTCGGGGGAGGAGATCCTGCCCGCCGCCCGCGAGCACCGGCCCGACGCGGCGCTGCTCGACATCGAGCTGCCCGGGCGCGGCGGCCTGGACGTGCTGCCCGAGCTGCGCGGGCTGCTGCCCGGCTGTGCCGTACTGGTGCTGACGACCTTCGCCAGGCCCGGCTACCTGCGGCGGGCGATGGAGGCGGGCGCGGCCGGCTTCATGGTCAAGGACGGGCCGGTGGAGGAGCTGGCCGCGGCGATCAGGCGGGCCGTGGCGGGGGAGCGGGTCGTCGACCCCGGGCTGGCCGCCGCCGCGCTGCACGCCGGTCCCTCGCCGCTGACCGACAGGGAACGCGACGTGCTGGCCGCCGCGCTCGACGGGTCCACGATCGCGGACGTGGCCGCGCGGCTGCACCTGTCGGAGTCCACGGTGCGCAACCACCTGTCGTCGGCCATCGGCAAGACGCACACCAGGAACCGGATCGAGGCCGCCCGGCTGGCCCGGCACAATGGGTGGCTATGACGGCTTACGACGCGGTGCTCAGCGACCTCGACGGGGTGCTGCGCCTGTTCGACCACGACCGGCAGCGCGACATCGAGGCGCGTTACGGCCTGCCGGTGATGCAGGTCGCCTTCGACCCGGCCAGGATGACGCCGGCCACGCTCGGGCACATCACCGAGGCGGAGTGGGTGGAGTCGATCGCGGCGGGGCTGGGCGGCGGCGAGAGGGCCAGGCAGGCCGCCCGCGAGTTCGCCGAGGTGCGGTTCTGGGTCGACGAGGAGGTCAGGACGCTGCTGGCCAAGGCGCAGGAGCGGGTGCCCGTGATCCTGGTGACCAACGCCATGGACACCCTGGAGGCGCACCTCGACCTGCTCGGCCTGACCTACTTCGCCGACGCCGTCGTCAGCAGCGCCCGGGTCGGGGTGGCCAAGCCCGACCCGCGCATCTACGAGATCGCGGCCGAGCAGGCGGGCGTCCCGCCCGAGCGCTGCCTGTTCGTGGACGACCGGCTGGAGAACGTCGAGAGCGCCCGCGCCCTCGGCATGACCGGCGTCTACTACACCTGCGTGGCGGACCTGGCGTCCGCCCTCTAGAACGGGCCGGCCAGGTCGCTCACCGGCTCGTCCTTGCCCGCCGTACGCGGGTCGCGGTAGAAGAGCTGGCGCGGCGGCCCGGTGAACTCCCGATCACCGGCCCACTCGCCCAGCGCCTGCATCGCCCGCAGCGCCCCCGCCGCCCCCAGCTGCTCGGCCGTGAGCCGCACGTACGCCTCGCTGTGCGCGGGATCCGTGCGCACGGTGAGGTCGGGGAAGTGCTCGTGCAGCGCGTCCGCCATCTCGGCGGGCACGGGACGGCAGAACTCGGCGGGCCCGTCGCTGTCGGCGCTCACCTCCCCGTGGAACAGCAGGAACGGCGCGCCGTGGATGCCGTCGAGCGCCGGCATGCCCGCCAGGCGGTTGATGAGCTCCATGGTGAAACCGCCCACCTGGTCGGCCGTCACGTGGCGGGTCGCCGTCAGCAGCACTCGCTCCGGCAGGTCACGCTGGTGAACCTCGTACATGGATCCGTCCTTCCCTGTGAGTTGCTCGACGAGGAAGGCGACCAGATCGGCCCTCTGCGCGTGCTTCGCCGCCACTTCCGCCCAATAAGCGGAAATTTCGGCAGCCGCCCTGGTCTGGTCGAGGTCGCACACGACCCTGATCCTGGCCAGCGGCATCCCCAGCCGCCGCAGCAGCCCGACGAGCCGTGCCCGCTCCAACTGCTCCGGCTCGTACATCCGGTAGCCGTTGAACGGGTCCACCCGCGCGGGCACGATCAGCCCGAGCTCGTCGTAGAGCCGCAGCGCCTTGGGTGAGAGCCTCGACTCCTTGGCGAACGCCCCGATCGTCAACATCGGCCGCCTCCTCCTGTCGCCACCCACGCTGCGGCTTCCCCCAGGGGCAAGGTCAACCGGCGGCCATGTCGAAGAACCCGCGCTCCAGCTCGACCGCCCGGCGGAAGGTGCCCTCCAGGCGCGCGTCGCCGATCCTGTCGAGCTCGCCGCGCAGGAAGGCCACCCACTCGCGGAACTCGGGGCCCTCGTGCAGCTCGATCCACTCGCGGTGGATCCAGCTCGCGGTGTACGGCTCGGCCGCCCGCGACGCCCAGCCCAGGTAGGTCCACTCCGCCACGCACAGCACGGCCACGATCGACGCGTAGTCCTGCGACCTGCGCACCTCGTCCATCAGGTTCCTGAACGCGGACGTGGCGGGCTCGAGCCGCGGCGTCGCCGAGCCGCCCAGCTCGGCCAGCGCGCGGTGGAAGTACGTCTTCTCCTCGGTGGTGGCCACCTGCCCGAGGAACCTGGCGTACGGCACACGCGCCTCCAGGGTGTCCGCGCAGGCCACGGCCGCCCCGAGCAGCGCGGTGAAGGAGTCGACGAACTGGAAGTCCTGCTCCAGGTACCGCCGCATGTCCGCCCGGCCCTCGATGATCGCCGTGGCGAACGGGTGGTTCACCACCGCGTCCCACTCGTCGGCGCACCGCTCACGCAGCCACTGGCTGAAGCTTGCCTCACTCACCCCCCCGACTCTAGCGATGTCCCGTCACGCTGCTCTCGTACGGCAGGCCGCCCCACCGGCCGCCCGCCGTACTTCGGCTGAGGGCCCGCGGGCGGCGCTTCTGGCGAGTCGGGGAGGGTTGCCCGCCGTTACGGCGCACGGGACCCGCCTGACCCACCAAGGGGATCCCGTGCGTCGTAACGGCGGGCCACCCCGCATCGCCTGAGGAGCGTCTCCCTGGACGGAGCCCGGCCGGAGTGCGGCGGGTGGCGGTGGGGCGGCCTGCCGTACAGGGCTCTGCTGTGTGACAGAGCCCATGAGGCGGAGAGCTAGTAGCCGCTGTTGTAGTTGTAGGAGGAGGTCGGCGAGGACGTGGGCGTGGGGGTGCCCGTGGAGGTGGCGCCGGCGGGGCGGATGAGGCCGAGGAGGCCGTGCTGGCCGCCCTCGATGCCGGCGGCGTACCACAGGGCGTTGTCGCCGCCGTTGGCGGCCGTGCCGGGCTCGAGGTCCCACAGCCCGGGCAGCATGATCGGGCGGCCGTCGGCGCCGCGCAGCGGGCCGAGGTGGCGGCCGTGGCGGTAGGCGTGGATCGTGCCGTCGCCGAAGTTGCCGATCAGCAGCGCCCCGCGCCACAGGCCGAAGCCGCGAGGCGCCGTCGTGATCGCCCACGGGGCGTTCAGCCCGCCCGTGATGCGCCCGGTCAGCTGGCCGTCGGCGTTGAAGCGGCTGACGACACCCGTGCCGGGCACCGCCTTGCCGGTGGCGGGGTCGTGCTTGGCGTAGGCGACCCAGATCGAGCCGTTGGCCACCGCCACGTTGAACGGGTGGAAGTGCTCCGGCACCGCGGGGTCCCTGAACTGCCAGCGCGACAGGCGGATGCGCTGGAAGTCCTCGTTGAAGGCGTGCACCCGGCCGCCCGCGAAGTCGGCGGCGAGCAGGAAGTCGCCGTCGTCGGTCTGCACCATGGCCAGGCCCTTGTAGTCGGCGCCTCTGGTGAACGCGGCGATGATCGCGTTCTTGGGGTCGGCCTCGGCGTTCCAGCCGGTGATCGCGCCGCTGGGGCTGGAGAAGATGAACGTTGCGGGCTTGCCCTTGACGGTGAAGCCCTCGCCGGGGTTGAACACCTGCCCGGTCGGGGAGCCGCCGGGGATGGCGACCTCGGCCTGCTCCTTCTTGCCCTGGCCCGAGTAGACCGTGGCGGTGCCCGTGCCGGTGTCGGAGACCCACAGGGTCTTGCCCATGGCCAGCCCCCACGGGTTGACCAGCTTGGGATCGGTGACGGCGGCCTTGCCCTTGACGTCGGAGACGAGGTTGACCACGTCGAATCGGGGTCTGGTGGCGGCCTCCGCGGGATCGGTGAGAATGGCTCCCGTAACGGCCGCGACAGCGCAGAACGTAATGATGCGTGCCCGCATCCGAGCCTCCTTGGTATGCGCTTGTGACGCGAGATACGCGTGGTGCGCGTGGGAGGTTCAGCCCGGCGAGGAACTGGGGAGGTGTCCGAATATGGAAGTTCTGGGCATCGATATCGGCGGTTCCGGGATCAAGGGCGCTCCCGTGGACGTCGCGTCGGGGGAGCTCACCCAGGAGCGGCTGCGCATTCCGACGCCTCAGCCCGCCAAGCCTGAACCCGTCGCCGAAGTGGTCGCGAAGATCGTCAAGCACTTCTCCTGGAGCGGTCCCGTCGGGGTGACCTTCCCCGGGGTGGTCATGGACGGCGTGGTCCGCACGGCACCCAACCTGCACGCCGCCTGGGTGGGCGTGGACGCGGGCAAGCTCTTCGACGGGGCCCGCGTGCTCAACGACGCCGACGCGGCGGGCATCGCCGAGGTCGCCTTCGGCAAGGGGCAGGGTGAGCGCGGCACGGTGCTGATGCTGACGTTCGGCACCGGGATCGGCAGCGCCCTGTTCATCGACGGCACGCTTGTGCCCAACACCGAGTTCGGCCACCTGGAGCTGCGCGGCAAGGAGGCCGAGCACCGCGCGTCCGACCGCGTCCGCGAGGAGCGCGGCCTGAGCTGGGACAAGTGGGCCGAAAAGGTGGAGGAGTACCTGCGCCACGTCGACATGCTCCTGTCGCCCTCGCTGATCATCATCGGGGGAGGCGTGAGCAAGAAGGCGGACAAGTTCCTGCCGCACGTCAAGGTCGACACCCGCGTCGTCCCCGCCGCCCTGCAGAACGAGGCCGGCATCATCGGCGCCGCCCTCGTCGCCGCCTGACCTTCACGCCTGGGAAATCCGGGAAATTCGGGGTTCGGGATGCAACCTCCCGGGCCCTGTAGGAGTCTCACTAGCGAGACCGTGATCGCCCATGGCGTAACTCTGGGGAGAGTGGGCCGGCTGTGGGCGATCACGGTCTCCTGCTCGCGGCGATATTGAGATGCGAAGCCGCGGGCCGCTGAGGCACGATGGGCCGTTGGCTCCGGGTGCGCGGGGCTCAAATATCCTTGAAAGCAGTATGGGAAGCTCTGCGTTGTCCTCTCCTCTCGCCGACCTCCAATCACGCCTGCCCGAGCTGATGCCGCGCGACCAGCGGCGGCTGCGGCGCAGGCTCGACGGCGTGCGCCGGGTCCGCTCCCGCGAGGCCCGTGACAAGATCGCCGCCGAGATCCTTGCCGACGTGGAGCGTGCCGAGCGGCGCCTGGAGAGCCGCCGCGCGGCCGTGCCGGCGGTGACGTATCCGGAGAACCTGCCGGTCTCGCAGCGCAAGGACGACCTGCTCGAGGCCATCCGCGACAACCAGGTCGTGATCATCGCGGGCGAGACCGGGTCCGGCAAGACCACCCAGATCCCCAAGATCTGCCTGGAGCTGGGCCGCGGGGTCCGCGGCCTCATCGGCCACACCCAGCCGCGCCGCATCGCCGCCCGCACCGTGGCCGAGCGCATCGCCGAGGAGCTCGGCACCCAGCTGGGCGAGGTCGTCGGCTACAAGGTCCGCTTCACCGACAAGGGCAGCGACCGCACGCTGGTCAAGCTGATGACCGACGGCATCCTGCTGGCCGAGCTGCAGAACGACCGGCTGCTCGAGCAGTACGACACGCTGATCATCGACGAGGCGCACGAGCGCAGCCTCAACATCGACTTCATCCTCGGCTACGTCAAGCAGCTCCTGCCGAAGCGCCCCGACCTCAAGGTGATCATCACCAGCGCCACGATCGACCCTGAGCGCTTCTCACGCCACTTCGGCGACGCCCCGATCGTCGAGGTCTCCGGCAGGACCTACCCCGTGGAGGTCCGCTACAGGCCGCTCGACGAGGACGACGACCAGACGGCCGGCATCGTGGACGCCTGCCGCGAGCTCGTCGGCGAGGGCCCGGGCGACATCCTGGTGTTCCTCAGCGGCGAGCGGGAGATCCGCGACGCCGCCGACGCGCTGGCCAAGGCCGACTTCCGCAACACCGAGGTGCTGCCGCTGTACGCCCGGCTGTCCAGCGCCGAGCAGCACCGCGTCTTCCAGACCCACACCGGCCGCCGCATCGTGCTGGCCACCAACGTGGCCGAGACGTCGCTGACCGTGCCGGGCATCAAGTACGTGGTCGACCCCGGCTACGCGCGCATCTCCCGCTACAGCCACCGCACCAAGGTGCAGCGCCTGCCCATCGAGGCGGTCTCGCAGGCCAGCGCCAACCAGCGCAAGGGCCGCTCAGGCCGTACCTCCGACGGCGTCTGCATCCGCCTGTACGAGGAGGAGGACTTCCTCAGCAGGCCGGAGTTCACCGACCCGGAGATCCTGCGCACCAACCTGGCCAGCGTCATCCTGCAGATGACCTCGATCGGGCTGGGCGACATCGAGGCGTTCCCGTTCGTCGAGCCGCCGGACAGGCGCCAGGTCCGCGACGGCGTCAACCTGCTGCACGAGCTGGGCGCCTTCGACGCCCACGGCAAGCTCACCCCGATCGGCCGCAAGCTCGCGGGCCTGCCGGTCGACCCCCGGCTGGGCCGGATGGTGCTGGAGGCCGAGCACAACGGCTGCCTGCGCGAGGTCATGGTGATCGCCGCCGCCCTGTCGATCCAGGACCCGCGCGAGCGCCCCGCCGACAAGCAGCAGCAGGCCGACGAGAAGCACCGCCGCTTCGCCGACCCCGAGTCGGACTTCCTGGCCTACCTCAACCTGTGGAACTACCTGCGCGACAAGCAGCAGGAGCTGTCCTCGAGCGCCTTCCGCCGCCTGTGCAAGGCCGAGTTCCTCAACTACCTGCGCGTCCGCGAATGGCAGGACATCTACAGCCAGATCCGGCAGACCCTGGGCGTCCAGCCGAACAGCACCCCTGCCGCGCCGCTCGCCGTGCACACCTCGCTGCTCGTCGGCCTGCTGTCGCACCTGGGCGTCAAGGACGTCATGGAGAAACGCTCCGGTGACGGCCGCCGCCCGATCCAGGAGTACATCGGCGCCCGCAACGCCCGCTTCGCGATCTTCCCCGGCTCGTCCCTGGCCAAGAAGCAGCCCCAGTGGGTCATGTCCGCCGAGCTGGTCGAGACCTCCCGCCTCTGGGCCCGCGTCAACGCCAAGATCGAGCCCGACTGGGTCGAGCCGCTGGCCCAGCACCTGATCAAACGCACCTACTCCGAGCCGCACTGGGAGAAGAACCAGGGCGCCGTCATCGCCTTGGAGAAGGTCACCCTGTACGGCGTGCCGCTCGTGGTCGGCAGGAAGGTCAACTACGGCAGGATCGACCCGGACCTGTCGCGCGAGCTGTTCATCCGGCACGCGCTCGTCGAGGGCGACTGGGACAGCCACCACGCCTTCCTCAAGGACAACCGCAAGCTCCTCGAGCAGGTCGAGGAGCTGGAGAACCGGGCCCGCCGCCGCGACATCATGGTCGACGACGAGGCCCTGTTCGACTTCTACGACCAGCGCGTGCCCGCCGACGTGGTCTCCGCCCGCCACTTCGACGCGTGGTGGAAGAAGGAGCAGGACAAGGCCCTGCTGACCTTCACCCCCGAGATGCTCGTCAACGAGAACGCGGACGTCAGCACCCAGGACTACCCCGACACCTGGCGCCAGCTCGGCCAGCGGATGAAGCTCACCTACCAGTTCGAGCCCGGCACCGACGCCGACGGCGTGACCGTGCACGTGCCGCTGCAGGTGCTCAACCAGGTCGGCGCCGACGGCTTCGACTGGCAGATCCCCGGCCTGCGCGAGGAACTGGTCACCGCGCTGATCAGGTCGCTGCCCAAGAACCTGCGGCGCAACTTCGTGCCCGCCCCCAACTTCGCCCGCCAGGTGCTGCAGAACGTGGGCAACCCCGACGGCCCGCTGCTCGAGACCGTCGAGCGCGAACTGCTGCGCCTGACCGGGGTGCGCGTCCCGCACGACGCCTGGCAGGTCGACCAGATCCCCGACCACCTGCGCATCACCTACCGGGTGATCGACGAGAAGAAGCGGACGGTCGCCGAGGACAAGGACCTGGCCGCGCTCAAGCGCCGCCTGGCCCCGCGCCTGCGTAAGACCCTGTCGGCCGCCGGGGACGACCTGGAGCAGTCGGGCCTGCACACCTGGAGCTTCGGCACGTTGCCCAAGGTGTTCGAGCAGGGGCGGATGAAGGGCTACCCGGCGCTGGTCGACGAGGGCTCCAGCGTCGGCGTGAAGATCTTCGAGACGGCGGCCGAGCAGCGGCGCGCGCACTGGCCCGGCACCCGCCGCCTGCTCCTGCTGAACGTCACCAACCCGGCCAAGTCGCTGCTCGGCGGCCTGTCCAACCAGGCCAAGCTGGCCCTGTCGCGCAGCCCGCACGGCGGCGCCGTGGCGCTGTTCGACGACGTGGTGAACGCCTCGGCCGACAAGCTGATGGCCGATGTGGGCGGCCCCGCCTGGGACCCGGTCTCCTTCGACCGGCTCTACCAGCACGTGCGCGCCGAGCTGTACGACACCGCGCGCGACGTGCTGGGCAAGGTGGAGCAGATCCTGTCCGTCTGGCACACGATCGGCACCCGGCTCGATGGGCTGCGGCCCGGCGCCTCCACCGATGACGTGCGCGACCAGCTGGGCAAGCTGGTCTACCCGGGCTTCGTCGCCGCGACGGGCGCCCGGCGGCTGCCCGACGTCTCCCGCTACCTGCGGGCCATCGACCGGCGCCTCGCCAAGCTCCCCGAGGAGCCGTGGCGGGACGTGGAGTGGATGGACCGCGTGCACGCCGTGGAGGACGCCTACCTCGACCTGCTCGACCGGCTTGCTCCGGCTCGCCGTACCGATCCCGACGTCACAGAGGTCAGGTGGATGATCGAGGAGCTGCGCGTGAGCTTCTTCGCCCAGACGCTCGGCACGCCGACGCCGGTCTCCGAGAAGCGGATCGCCAAGGCCATGGAGAGGCTCACATGACGGAACGCAAACCGCTCGGGATGAACTTCGAGACCTGGATCGACAGGCAGATCCGTGAGGCCACCGAGCGCGGCGAGTTCGACGACCTGCCGGGCGCGGGCAAGCCGCTGCCCAACCGCGGCGAGCTGAACGACGAGGACTGGTGGGTCAAGCAGAAGATCGCCGGCGAGGGGCTGAAGATGCCGCTGCCGCCCACGCTCCAGCTGCGCAAGGACGCCGACGAGGCGCTGGAGCTGGCGCGTAAGGCCAGGTCGGAGGCCGAGGTGCGGCAGATCGTGGAGGAGGTCAACGATAGGATCCGTCAGGCGATAAAGACTGGTTTGTCCGGTCCGCCGCTGAACCTCATGCCCTTCGACGTCGACCGCGTCGTGGCCGAATGGAGAGATCGTTGACGATCAAAGCCGTGGTGTTCGACGTCGGCGAGACGCTGATCGACGAGACGCGCATCTGGTCGCGCTGGGCCGACCGGCTGGGCGTGCCACGGCTGGCCTTCCTCGGCGTGCTCGGCGGCATGGCCGCGCTCGACCGCCCGCACAGGGAGACCTTCGAGATCCTGCGTCCCGGGTTCGACGTGGACGCCGACATCGAGCTCTGGGCCCGCGAGGAGCCCGGCAGCCTGCGCAACAACTTCGACGCCGACGACCTCTACGCCGACGTACGGCCGGCCTTCGAGGAGCTTCGTACGGCCGGCTACCAGGTGATCGTGGCCGGCAACCAGCCCACCACGGCCTACGACGCGCTGGTGGCGATGGACCTGCCCGCGGACTCGATCCACACCTCCGACGGCTGGGGCGTGGCCAAGCCGGAGCCCGGCTTCTTCGCCAAGGTGGCGGCGGTCGCGGGCCGCGAGCCCGCGGAGATCCTCTACGTGGGCGACCGCCTCGACAACGACGTCCTTCCCGCCGGGGAAGCGGGCATGCGCACGGCCATGCTGCGCCGCGGCCCCTGGGGCTACCTGCACGCGCTGCGGCCCGAGGCGGCCAAGGCGGACGTCGTCCTCGACGACCTGCGCGCCCTGCTGCCCTACCTGCGCGAGAACCCCTAGTACTCCTCGTCCGGATCCACCCGGACGGCCCGCTCCTCGGCGGACAGGTCCTCCCCGGCCTCATCCCCCCAGTCCTCGGCGAAGTCCTCGCCGTCGCTCGTCAGCCGATGCTCCTCCCGGGGCTCCCGCTCCCTTTCGGGCGCCTCCCGCCACAGCCGCTCGCCGATGCTGTCACGGTGCTCGGGATCGTCCGCGGCAATCTCATGATCAAGCCCGAGATCGTCGTTCCACCCCTCGACCTCGATCTCCTGCTCATCACTGAGCCCATACCGTTCCGGCCTCTCACTCATACGCGCCCCCTACCCCTGACCAGGGCGTTCTATACGAGTTCGAGGGGGCGGTCGCGGGTGGTGAGGGTGGTGTAGTGGCCGTTGAGGGGCAGCAGGGTGTCGTGGGTGCCGCGTTCGACGATGCGGCCGTGGTCCAGGACGATGATCTGGTCGGCGTCCCTGATCGTCGACAGGCGGTGGGCGATGGTGATCGTGGTGCGGCCCCGCGCCAGGGTGTCGAGCGCTTGCTGGACCGCGCGTTCCGTCTGGGTGTCCAGGGCGCTGGTGGCCTCGTCGAGGATGAGGACGGGCGGGTTGCGCAGGAGGGTGCGGGCGATGGCCAGGCGTTGCTTCTCGCCGCCCGAGAAGCGGTAGCCGCGCTCGCCGACCAGGGTGTCGTAGCCGTCGGGCAGTGAGACGATGTGGTCGTGGATGCGGGCCGCCCTGGCGGCCTCGACGAGTTCGTCGTCGGTGGCCTCCGGCTTGGCGAAGCGGAGGTTGTCGGCGATCGAGGCGTGGAAGAGATAGGTCTCCTGCGACACCACGCCGACCGTGTCGGCCAGCGACTCGAACGTCAGGTCCCGCACGTCGGCGCCGTCGATGGTGACGCGCCCGCCGGTCACGTCGTAGAGGCGGGGGAGCAGGTAGCTCAGCGTGGTCTTGCCGGACCCGGTCTCGCCCACCACCGCCAGGGAGGTGCCCGCGGGTACGTCAACCGAGATGCCAGTCAACGTGGGGGCCTCGCCGTACGAGAAGTCGACCTGGTCGAAGCGGACGTGGCCGCGCGGCGACTCCAGCGCGCGGGCGCCGGGGCGGATGTCGACGGGCAGGTCGAGGTATTCGAAGATGCGGCCGAACAGGGCGAGCGAACTCTGCACCTCCACCCCGAGCCGCAGCAGCGACACCGCGGGACGGAAGAGGGAGACCTGCAGCGTGGTGAAGGCGACGAGCGTGCCGACCGAGATCGCGCCGGTGTAGCCGACCGCCCAGTAGATCAGCGCCGGCATCGCGGCCATGATGATCTGGATCGACGACTGCCGCCACCGCCCGGCCATGCTTGAGCGCACCTCGAGGTCCGCCAGGTCGTCGGAGGCCGTGCCGAAGCGGGCGGTGAGTTCGGGGGAGCGGCCCATGGTGCGCCCGAGCAGGACGCCGCTGATCGACAGCGACTCCGTCACCATGGACGACAGCCCGGCCAGCTTGCGCTGCCGCTCGGCGGTGATCCGGCGGCGCTCCTTGCCGACCTTCCTGCTGATCCACACGAACAGCGGCAGCAGGAGCAGCGACACCACGGTCAGCCGCCAGTCGAGCGCCACCATGGCCACGATCGAGGCGACGACGGTGGTGAGGTTCGAGACGATGGAGGTGGCGGTGGAGGTGACCACCGACTGCATGCCGCCGATGTCGTTGGCGATGCGCGACTGCACCTCGCCGGTCTTGGTGCGGGTGAAGAAGGCCAGCGACATGCGCTGCAGGTGGGAGTAGACGGCGGTGCGCAGGTCGTGCATGACCCGCTGCCCGACCGTGGTGGAGATCAGCGTCTGCAGCACGTCGAACACGCTCGTGGTCACCGCGACCGCGATCATGCCGAGCGCCAGCAGGGTCAGCAGCAGCGCGTCGTGCGTCGGGATCGCCACGTCGAGCACCTCGCGCAGCAGGAACGGCGAGGCGAGCGAGACCAGCGACGACAGCAGGATGAGTGTGCCCACCAGGGCCAGGCGGCCGCGGTAGGCGTGGAAGAGCCGGATGATGCGCCCGAGCGGCGCGCGGGGTTCCTCTGCCAAGTAAAGCTCCTTTCAGATGTTCCCTCCAACAGAGGTTAGCTCATATTTGTTCCCGCTAAACTGTGTGGTCATGGAGGACGTGGAGCTGTCGGAGCTCCTGCATCGGGTCAGCCGCAGGCTGCGCTACGGCTACAAGCAGCGCCTGGAGCCGCTCGGGCTCAACCCAGGCCAGGCACGGGCGCTGCGCGCGCTGGCCGAGGCCGACGGGCCGCTGCGCATGGTGCGCCTGGCCGAGCAGCTGCGGATCGTGCCGCGCTCGCTCACGCCGGTGGTCGACGCGCTGGAGGAGTCCGGGCTCGTGCGCCGCCAGACCGATCCGTCCAACCGCCGCTCGACGCTGGTGGTCCTCACCCCGGAAGGGCAGGCGCTGCACGAGCGCGCCCGCGAGGCCCGCCGCCGCGCCGGCCAGGAGCTGTTCGCGGTCCTGTCCGACGAGGAGCGCGCCCACCTCACCCACCTCCTCGGCACAGTCGACGCCCAGCCCTCCTGACCTCGCACAGACCCCGCACGGGCAGGCCAGAGCCACCGCTCGACCGCCGTCGGACCGTCCTTGTACGGCGGGCCAGGGCTGCCGCTCGACCGCCGTCGGTGCCGTCTCTGTAAGGCGGGCCAGGGCCACCGCTCGACCGCCATCGGGCCGTCCTTGTACGGCGGGCCAGGGCCACCGCTCGGCCGCCGTCGGGCCGTCCTTGTACGGCGGGGCCGTGGCTACGGCTCGATGCCGCCGATGACGATGCCCAGGCATGGGGCGTCGTCCAGGAGGGAGGCGTAGGGATAGCGGCCGCCGGCGGCGAAGACGGCCAGGTCGGCGCGGCTGCCGGGACCCAGGGTGCCGATCCGCCCGGCCCCCTCGGCCAGGCCCAGCGCTCTGGCGCCTCCCAGCGTGGCCGCCTCGACGAGCTTCCTGTCCAGCCCGCGCGGCCGAGGCGTGCGCCCTCGCGCCTGCGCGAGCACCGTACGGGCCTGGGCCAGCGGGTCGCCGATGCCGCCCGAGCCGAGGGCCACCAGGTTCCCCTCCTCCAGCAGGGTCAGCGCATCGTCGGGCGGCGGCGGGCGCAGGGCGACCGCGGTGTGGCGCAGCCTCAGCAGTTTCCGCTCGCCGGGGTCGAGGGAACGCGAGCAGGTGGCATGGCAGTGCGCGCCCAGGATGCCCGCCTCGTCGAGCGCCGCCAGGGAGTGCGCGTCCAGGTCCACCAGGAGCCGCAGCCCGAACGTCCTGGCCAGCACCGCCACGTCCTCCAGCACCTGGAGGTCGCGGGAGTGCACGGCGACGCCGATCACGCTGGGCCGCTCGACCTCCCGGATCGCGGTGATCAGCAGGTCGCGGTCACGCTCGTCCCACTCGTCCACGCCAGGACTGGTCACCGGCACGTACCCGAAATCCGGCACCCGCCCGGCCTCTCCTGGCTCCCCGACGACCCCCGCCCGAGTCGTCACCCCGAATCCCGGGACGACGCCCGCCGTCCCGGAAAGGCCCGAGAAGACGCCATCGCCGGACGCACCAGACGTGGTCGATCTGAACTCGGGGGCGCCGCGGGGTGGCTGAGGCGACCGGGTACCCGGCCCCGAGGTGCCGTGCGGCGTTCCCCCCGACGTGGTGCGCGGCCCGGCCGGTGGCGTGCCGTACTGCCCAGCGCCGTCATGCCCAGGGCCGTACTGCCCAGCGCCGTCATGCCCAGGGCTGTCATGCCCAGGGCTGTCATGCCCAGGGCTGTCATGCCCAGCGCTGGAAGGCGCGTGCGAGGGGCGGGATCCAGGCGCGTCCGGGTGGCGGCCGGTGGCGTAGGTGTCGATCAGGCCGGGCAGGAGGGTGCCGGGCCAGCGGCGCTCCCGGGTGACCGCGAAGAGCCCGAGGAGCTCCGCCCGCGGCCCCACCCGCAGCACCCGATCGCCCCTGACCGCGACGGCCCCGTCACGCAGCGGTTCCCCCCGGATCGGCAGCACCAGCGGGGCCGAGTGGATCACGACGGGCGCGGGCGCGCGCCGGCCCAGGAACGGCCCGGCACGTGTCGCGAACGGCATCAAATCTCCCGTCGGATCTTCCCTTTCCGGCATTAAACGTGAGCCCGAGCGGCCACGCAATCACGCTCCCGCACGCGTGTCCCTGGGGCGGTAGCGACCGGAGAGGCGGGCGAGTTTCAGGCTCAGGTGCAGCGCGAGCCGTTCCCCGCCGTCCTTCAGGTCGGTGGCGGCGAGCTCCTCGACCCGCTGCAGCCGGTAGTACAGCGAGCTCCTGTGCAGCCGCAGCGCCCGCGAGGTGGCCACCGCGCTGCCCGCCAGGTCCAGGTAGGTCTCCAGCGTCTCGAGCAGCGTCAGGTGCTGCTCGTTGGCCAGCAGGGTCTCGAGCCCGGGATGCAGCTCGTCGTGCGGCACCCGGGTCAGCAGCCGGTAGACGCTGAGCCGCGCCCACTCCACCGAGGCCCCGAGCCCCGGCACGCGCGCGGCCACCTCCGCCGCGTGCAGCGCCTCGGTGTAGGACCCGGCGGCCTCGGCCAGCGACGGCCTGGACCGGCCCGCGCCCACCACGACGGGCACACCCATGGCGGCATGCACCTCCTCCATCGGCATCCCGCCGCCCGCCACCAGCAGCACCCCGTGGTCGTAGCGGACCAGATGCAGCGTGTGCTGCCCGCTGAGCCGCCGCCGCAACGCCAGCAGCCCCTGCTCGAGCGCCATCCTGACCGGCTCGCCCGGCGCGTCCACGGGCCTCGCCACCAGTACGGTGACCGGCTGCGCCTGCGGGAAGGCGCCGGCCTCGATCAGCTGCCGTGCCGCCTCCTGCTCGCCCAGCAGGACCCCGGTGACGGCCTCCAGCTCCCGGTGCGAGGCGAGGCTGCCGGCCAGGCTCTCGTGGAACAGCGCGAGCGCCAGCGCGGGCACCGCCTCGGCCGCGGTCGCGACGTCCGCCGCGCTCATGACGGGCGTGTCGATGAACCACAGGAACCCGAGCAGCGCCGAGTCGTGCCGGATCGGCACGCATACCCGCGGCAGCAGCCCCAGGTGGGCGGCCCCCGGAGTGCGCAGCGGCCCGGCGGCGTCGTGGATGCCGGCGTCCCGCAGCCAGGCGCGCACCTCGGGCGTGGTGTGCCTGCGCAGGATCGAGTCGCGGCGGATGTCGTCCATGGCCCCGCTCTGCTCGCTGTAGGCCACGACCCGCTGGAGCCGGTCCTCCAGCAGCAGCGGCCGGTCGAGCCTGGCCGCCAGCTCGTCCACGATCCGCTGAAGATCCGCCAAAGCTCACCTGGACGTTTCGACATATGCCGGAAATAAATCCACAGCTCTTCCCTACAACTGCCCGATGATCTCCGTCAACATCGTCTATACCGTCCAATGCGTGAATGCCCCGAAGAAGCTGCTTTTGGGGTTACTGACGGCGATCGTCGCGATCCCGACGAGCCTGATGACAGCCCCCGCTTCCGCAGCATCCCCCGACGATCCGAAGTATCCCTGGCGGCAGGACCACTGGCCGCAGACCCAGCCGTGGCAGCAGGACGGCCCTGATGAGGCCCAGACCCTGCGAGCCCGCCCCGTGGGCGACATCAAGCCCATCGACCCCCAGAACTGGGAGAATCCCGACCACATGACGTGGGACGACTACAAGCGCGTCCCCGGCACCACCTGGAACGACCCCGGCGCCAAGGGTTCCAAGCGCACCTTCAAGGGCGCGCTGGTCCTGCTCGACTACCCGGACCAGCAGTTCGTGGCGACCCAGCCCAAGGGCTCGACGATCTACAAGAACCCCAGCGTCGAGGCCCACGACATCCCGCGTGACCAGGTGGCCAAGTTCTACCAGGACTTCCTCAACACCCCGAACGCGCTCAACAAGGGCCACACCATCCACGAGTACTGGATGGAGGACTCAGGCGGGCGCTTCGGCGTCGAGCTGACCGGCTTCGGCCCGTACACGGTGCCGGGCAAGAGGCACGAGTACGCCATGGAGTTCCAGGGCGGCACCGGATGCCCGGCGGGCGACTCCTGCAACAAGAACCTGCGCGTCGACGGGCACAACGCCTGGGAGGCCGCGGTCGGTCCCGACAAGCTCAAGGAGTTCGACTTCGTCTTCTACCTGAGCGCGGGCCAGGACGAGTCGTCCACCTGGCAGGAGTTCGGGATGATGAAGTTCCCCACCAAGGAGGACGTGACCGACGATTGGGGCCCGCCCGACCCCAGCCTGCCCAACTGGGTCAAGACCCGCTACGTCGACTGGACCTCCTGGCAGGCCGGATCCAACTTCTGGCCCAACGCCAACATCGGCGTCGACTCCGTCCAGGCCGAGAGCTCAGGCATGGCGGTCTACGCCCACGAGTTCAGCCACATCGTGGGCATCCTGGACAACTACAACAACCCCTACTCCATCCCCGCCAGACGCGACTACACCGGTCCGTGGGAGATGCTCAGCCGAGGCAGCTTCAACGGCCCCGGCGGCCCGCACTCGCGCTGGCTCATCCCGCCCACCTCGGGCGCGTCGATGGGCGCTCAGCACATGCTGCGCAACAAGGTCAAGCTGGGGATCGTCGACCCGCAGAACGTGCTGAACCTCACCAGGGAGGGCCTGACCCACTCGGGCCTGATCACGGCCAAGGTGATCTCCCGCGAGACGCTGCCGGGCAGCACGGACCTGTCGGGCATCAACATCGTGATGAACGGCGGCGACAAGAGCCCGGCGTGTGACGTCAAGACCGACCCGATGTGCGACGGCGGCGGCTACCAGAACTACACGGTCGAGGTCGTGGACCGGGTCGGCACCGACTCCTTCACCCCCGATTCCGGCGTCCTGCTGTCCAAGACCAAGGACAAGGACACCGCCCCGTTCGAGTGGGTGATCGACGCCAACCCGCAGAACATCAACATGACCGACTACGTCCTGCCCGACGGCACCAAGGTGCCGATCACGATCGGCGACTACCGGCAGCTGTCCGACGCCCTGTTCCACGCGGGCACCGGCTCCGGCAGCCAGTACGAGTACGAGGACACGGCCAACCGCCTGCACTTCTACATCCTCGACGTCAAGCGCGACCGCAAGGGCACGCTGACGTACACGGTCGCGGTCCGCTCCCTGGACGGCGCGGGCACGCAGCGCCGCGGCGTCCGCGTCCTGCCGGGGGTCGGGATCCCTGCCGGGAACGGGGTCTCGACCTGCAAGTTCCCGGTCTTCAACACCGGACAGAAGGTGTCGGATCCGCGGGCCAGCGGTGATGTCTACCGCCTCAAGACCGAGGTCCAGGGCAACGGCTGGACGACTCAGCTGCCCAACGAGCTGTCGGCGATCCAAGCGGGCGACCAGTCGCTCGTCACGGTGAACGCGATCCGCGCCGCGGGTGGCGACCGCCTGGCCAAGGTCAAGCTCACCGCCACCTCGGAGAGCGACCCCACCAGGACGGCCACCGCCACCTGTCAGGTGATCGGCCTTTAGGTGAATGATGGGGTACGGCTGGCGCGAGCCGTACCCCATCGCGTTGAATCACCCCAGAGGGGGTGTTCATTGACAGGCCCGCTGTCACCGCCGGAGGAACCGAAGCGCCGGCGGAGGGGGATCCCGCTGGCCGCGCCCGTCGCCGCGGGGATCGCCGCGGCCGCCGCGAGCGTGCTGGCCGCGCTGGTCGACTGGGACGTGCCGCCGCTGGCCAAGGTCGGGCTGACCGCCGGGGCCGCGCTGCTGGTGGGCCTGACGACCTGGGCCACCACCGGCAAGCAGGACCAGCCGGCCATCACCGCGGGCGAGGCGCAGTGGCGCCCGCCCGACCAGTGGCCGCCCGCGCCCGAGCACTTCACCGGCCGCGTCGACGACCTCGCCGAGCTGCGCCAGGTGTTCACCGCCCGCAGGAAGGCCAAGGACCTCGGCCCGTCGCTGGTCGTCTCGGTGTACGGCAGGGGCGGCATCGGCAAGTCGGCGCTGCTGGCCCGCTTCGCCCAGGAGGCCGCGCAGTGGTTCCCCGACGGCCGCCTGTACGCCAACCTGCGCGGCGGCGTCGACGCCGAGGTGCGGCCTGAGGAGGTGCTGATCGGCTTCCTGCGGGCGCTCGGCGTCCGCCTGACCACCGATCCCGGCGGGCTGGACGAGTTACGCAAGCTCTGGCTGACCTGGACCAAGGGCCGCAGGATCCTCATCGGCCTGGACAACGCCCACACCGCCCAGCAGGTCAAACCGCTCATCCCCGCCGAACCCGGCTGCGCCGTGCTCGTCTCCTCGCGCCAGCCGCTGTTCCTGGGCGCCACCTTCGACAAGCAGCTCGGCCAGTTCAGCGAGGCGCAGGGCGTGGAGCTGCTGGCCAGGCTGGCGGGCGGCGAGCGCGTCGTGGACGACCTGGCCTCGGCCAAGCAGATCGTGGCGCTGTGCGACAACCTGCCCCTGGCGATCAGCATCTGCGGCGGCCGACTGGCCACCCGCGAGCAGTGGACACTGCGCGAGATGGCCGGCCGCCTCAGCGACGAGCGTCGCCGGCTGGACCAGCTGGAGCTCGGCCCCACCCTGGACAAGAGTGTGCGCGCCTCGGTGCAGCTCAGCTACGACGACTGCACCGGCATGCAGCGCCGCCTGCTGCGCCTGCTGTCCTCGCTCACCTCGCCCGACGTGCCCGGCTGGGTGGCGGGCGAGCTGCTCGACATCTCCGTCCTGGACGGCGGCGACCAGCTCGAGGCGCTCATCGACGCCCAGCTTGCCGAGTCGTCCGGCACCGACCAGACCGGCACGATCCGCTACCGCCTGCACGACCTGGTCCGCGTCTTCGCCGCCGAGCTGACCCAGGAGGACGAGCCCCGCCGCCGCGCCGCGATCGAGCGGGTCCTGTACGGCTACCGCCGCCGCGCCGAGGAAGCCGCCCAGGAACGCTGGCCGCAGGACTGGAGCAGGGGCGGCCACCGCTCGACCGGCGCCGGCCAGGTGCACGCGGGCGACTGGCTCAACGCCGAACGCCTGTCGCTGATCGCGATGGTCTCCCTGGCCAGCCAGCTCCAGCTGTGGGACCTGACCTGGGGCCTGGCCAGGGCGTTCTGCTCGCTGTGCCACTCGCTGCGCGCCTACTGGAGTGACTGGGCGGCGGTCGCCGAGCTGGGCTGCCAGGCCGCCGAGCGCTCCGGCGACCGCCGTGCCCTGGGCATCTCGCTGATGGACCGCGCCGCCGTACAGGGCGGGCTGGGCAGGCGCGCGGCGGCCCGCGCTGACGCCGAGCGGGCGCTGGAGCTGTTCACCGGGCTGGGCGAGTCGTGGTGGGCGGCCAGGGCGATGCGCACGGTCGGCATGAGCCTGTTCAGCGACGGGCACCTGGACAGGGCGCAGGAGTTCCTCATCGGCGCGATCACCGCGTTCAAGGGCGAGGACGACCTGTGGTGGCTGGCCCGCACGCAGCGCAACCTGGCCGAGATGCGCCTGGCCGAGCGCCGCCCGGAGGAGGCGCGCGAGCTGCTCGAGGACGCCCTGGAGGTGTTCAAGCGCGACGGCAACCGCTACTCCGAGGCGCAGACGCTGCGCGCCTACGGCGAGGTGATCGCCGCCCAGGCGCGCGGGCAGAGCCGCGAGGGCGACCACCGGGAGGCCATGGCCGGCTTCGCCAAGGCGGGCCACAACCTCAACCGCGCCGCCGAGATGTTCAGGCAGCGTGGCGAGCTGTGGGAGGAGGCACGCTGCCTGCGCGCCGCCGGCGAGGTCGGCGATCCGTCCAACGGCCTGCGCGAGCTGGAGATGGTACGGCGGGCCGAGGAGATCCTGGCGGCCCTGGGCGACTCGTGGGGCGTGGCCCGCACCGCGCTGTCGACCGGGCGGGCGCTGGCCAGGCTCGGCCGGATCGAGGAGTCGGAGCGGGAGCTGCGGCGTGCCGTACAGGCCTTCGAGGAGCTGGACGACCGCTGGTGGATGGCGCTGAGCCTGCGCTACCTGGGCGAGGCGCACCTGGACACCGGCGGCTCCGGGGCCGCCGTGGAGCCGCTCGAGCAGGCCAGGGAGATCTACCGCAGCCTGGGCAACGAGGCGGGCATGCGGCGCACCCTGGAGCTGCTCAGGAGAGCGGGTTCCTGAGCAGCTCGCCGGCCGTCTCCCTGGCCCGCGCGATGCTCTCCTCGAACAGCCTGCGGGCGCCGGCCGCCTGCTCGGCCAGCTCCTTGATGTGCGCCCGCGCCAGGTCGTCGCGGAGCGTGTCGGCGACCAGCGCCTGGTATTCGGGCGTCCGCGCGACCAGCGCGTCCAGCCGCTGGTGGGCGTGGAAGACCCGGTCGGCCCGCTGCACCTGCTTGGCGTAGCGCTCGAGCTGGCGCACCCGCTTCGACAGCGACGTCCAGGCGGCGTCCAGCGCGGAGGTGTACGGCCTGAACGCCTCCTCCATCCCCGACGGGACGTTGCGCGGGACGAGCCGGGAGTGCTCGGCGTGCATCCGCGACAGGTTCGTCAGGCGCTGGGCGATCTGCCACACCTCCTCGGGCAGCGTCACCTGGTTGTTGATCGTGTCGATGAAACCCGCCCTGTTCACCTGCGAGGACAGGATGATCTCCACCGCGTCCTGCGCCCGGCGCAGCAGCATCTGGCAGGGGTGGTCCAGATCCTCGGGCAGCACGTAGTGGGCCGCGTAGTCGTAGGCCAGCTTCAGCCGCCGCCTGGCCGACCGGTTGGCCGCGTCGACGGAGGCCCACCTGCCCGCCATGAACAGCGCCACCACGATCGAGATGACCATGGGGCCCGGCCCGCCGGTGGCGAACCACAGCACGACCATGAAGCCGAGCACCGCCAAGGGCAGGGTGGGGCTGTAGGTGCGCTCGATCCTTCTGCCTGTCCTGGCCATCCTGAGCAGGTGCGGAGCGGCCCGCAGCTCGAAGACGACGTCGGACGGCAGTGATGGATCGATCACCAGCGCGGGAGGCAGAAGGCGTGGACCCATACGTTCATGCTGCGTTATGAACCTCGAATCCGCTCAGCTTTGGCGGACATATAGGGTCGAATCAATGAACGAGAAGACGAGATGGATCGCGCTCGAAGGCGCCGTCAACGCCCGTGACCTGGGAGGACTTCCCACGACGGATGGCGGCGCCACCCGTTTCGGCCGGATTTTCCGGGCGGACAATCTTCAGGGGCTCACCTCCGGCGACGTGTCGCTGCTGGTCGGTGAGCTCAAGCTCAGGCACGTGGTGGACCTGCGCTCCAACGCCGAGGTGTCGCTGGAGGGGCCGGGCCCGCTGACCCGGGTGCCCGAGGTGACCCACCACCACCTGAGCCTGTTCGCCGAGGGCGGCACCCACACCGACGTCGAGGCCGACGGCATCGACGCGGACAAGGTCCTGCCCTGGCAGGAACGTGATCTCGACGACGACCTGCGGGTGACCGGGTTCTACTTCGGCTACCTGCGCGACCGGCCCGACGCGGTCGTGGCGGCGCTGCGTGCCATGGCGCTCAACGACGGCGCGGCCGTCGTGCACTGCGCGGCGGGCAAGGACCGCACCGGCGTGCTGTCGGCGCTCGCGCTCGAGGTGGCGGGCGCCACCAGGGAGGCGATCGTCGAGGACTACACGGCCACCGGCGAGCGGCTCGAGCGGGTGCTGGCCCGGCTGCGCGGCAGCACCACCTACCGCGACGACCTGGACTCGCGACCCGCCGACGACCACATGCCGCGGCCACGCTACATCCTGCAGTTCTTCAACGTGCTCGAGGAGCGCTTCGGCGGGCCGATGGCCTGGCTGGAGTCCTACGGCTGGACCGCCGAGGACAGCGCCGCGATGCGGGCCAGGCTGCGCGACTAGGACAGGTGCACCTCGATGCCCTGCGTGGCCGACAGGTGCGCCGCCTCCAGCACCGTCAGGCCGCGGATCACCTCCTCCGGGTCGACCGGCGGCGGCCCGCCGTGCCGCACGGCCGCCTCGACGCCGCGGTAGAAGTCCAGGTAGCGCCCCTCCTCCGTCGGGATGCGCTGCTTGACGTCGTCGGTGCCCGCCAGGCCCCAGTAGTCCTCGGGCTCCGCGCCGAATTCCGGCTGGAGCGGCGACAGGCCCGCCCGCAGGCGGGCCTCCTGGACGTCCAGGCCGTACTTGACGTAGGCGCCCTGCGACCCCAGGACGCGGAAGCGCGGCCCGAGCTGGGCGGCCAGCGCGCTCGCCCACAGGTGTGACCGGACCCCGTCGGCGTGCGTCAGCGCGACGAACGTGTCGTCGTCGGCCTTCACGCCCTGCCTGCGCACGTCGGTCTCGGCGTAGACGCGTACGGCCGGGCCGAACAGCCGCAGCGCCTGGTCGACCAGGTGGCTGCCGAGGTCGTACAGCAGGCCCGCCATCTCCTCCGTCCCGCCCGTCTCCCGCCAGCCGCCCTTCGGCCGCGGCCGCCATCTGTCGAAGCGGGACTCCATGCGGTAGACCTCGCCCAGAGTGCCCGCCTCGACCAGCTTGGCGAGCGTCAGGAAGTCTCCGTCCCAGCGCCGGTTCTGGAACACGGTCAGCATCAGGCCCCGCTCGCGCGCCGTCCGCACCAGCAGGCGTGCCTCCTCGGCGGTCCTGGCCAGCGGCTTGTCCACGACCACGGGCAGGCCCTGGCTCAGCGCCCAGTTCGCGGTCGTGACGTGCGTCCTGTTCGGCGAGGCCACCACGACCAGGTCGCAGGCGCCCGCCAGCGCCTCGACGTCGCCGACCGGGGTCGCGCCGTACCTGGCCGTCACCTCGGCGGCCCGCTCCGGGTTCCGCGTCACCACGGCGGCCAGGCGCAGGCCCGGGGTCGCGTGGATCAGCGGGGCGTGGAAGTACGCCCCGGCCACGCCGTACCCGACCAGTCCCACCCTGATGTCGTCCATCGGCCCAGCGTAGTCAGCAGGTTGTCAGCGGGCGGTCAGCGGCACCGGGGAATCTCTGTTCCGTCAACCACGACGAATGGAGAAGGACATGATCAGGACCGCTCTGGTGACGGGTGCTTCGCGGGGAATCGGCCGGGCCATCGCGCAGCGGCTGGCGGCCGACGGCGCGCTGGTGGCCGTGCACTACGGCGAGAACGAGGCGGCCGCCCACGAGACGATCACGCTGATCGAGAAGCAGGGCGGGCAGGCCTTCCCCGTCCGCGCGCTGCTCGGCGCACCCGGCGACGTCGACACGCTGTTCGCCGGGCTCGAGGCCGGGCTGCGCCAGCGCACGGGACAGGTACGGCTGGACGTCCTGGTGAACAACGCGGCGATCAACGCGCCCTCGTCGATCGACGAGATCACGCCCGAGGTGTTCGACCGGCTGATCGCCGTCAACGCCAAGGCGCCGCTGTTCATCACCCAGCGGGCGCTGCCCCTGCTCAACGACGGCGGCCGCATCGTCAACATCTCCACGGGCGCCACCCGCATCGCGATGCCCGAGCTCGGCTACTCGATGAGCAAGGCGCCCGCGGAGGTGCTGGCGCTGAGCCTGGCCAACGTGGTCGGCCCGCGCGGCATCACGGTCAACGCCGTTTCGCCCGGCCCGACCGTCACGGACATGAACCCGTGGATGCAGGACAACCCGCAGGTCCAGCAGATGGTCGGCAGCGGCAACGCCATCCCCAGGGCCGGGCAGCCCGCCGACATCGCCGACGTGGTCGGCTTCCTGGCCTCCGAGGCCGGGCGCTGGGTGACCGGCCAGGTCATCGACGCCTCCGGCGGCTGCTTCCTCGGACCCCGGCTCTAGAGGTCTTCCTCCCTGTCGGCGAGGAAGGCCTCGAACTGGGCGGCGAGCTCGTCGCCCGTGGGCATGGGGATGGGCTCGGCCATCAGGTTCTCGCGGTCGGAGCCCGCCGCGAACGCGTCGTACTGCTGCTCCAGCCCGCTGATCGCGGTCGACAGCTCGGAGGAGGCCTGGATCTGCTCCTCGATCTCCGTCAGCGTCCGCTCGGCGGCGTCGCGCAGCGTGTCCATCGGGAAGACCAGCCCCGTCCCGCGCGTGACCGCCTCCAGGGCCGTGACCGCGGCGGTCGGGTACTCGGCCTGCGACAGGTAGTGCGGCACGTGGACCGCGTAGCCGAGCGCGTCGTGGCCCTGGGCGCCCAGACGGAACTCGAGCAGCGCGGCCGCGCTGCCCGGCACCTGGACCCGGCCGAAGGAGCTGGTCTGGGCGTTGATCAGCTCAGGGCGGCTGGCGTGCATGGTGAGGCCGAGCGGCCGCGTGTGCGGCACCGCCATCGGGATGCCGTGCACGGTGACCAGCTTGCTCACCCCGAAATAGTCGACCATCGCGCCCACGGCCTGAGTGAACACCTCCCACTCACGGTCGGGCTCCGGCCCAGTCATGATCAGGAACGGGGTGCCGGTCGCGTCCTGGGTCGCGTGGACCGCTAGTTCCGGACTCTCGATCTCGACCCACCGGTCGGTGTCGAAGGTCATGATCGGCCGCCGGGAGCGATAGTCGAGGAGCCGGTCCACGTCAAAGGTCGCGACAACCCGGTGCTCCAGCTCGGCGAGCAGGTGGCCGAGCGCGAGCCGCCCGGCGCCGCCCGCGTCGACGAAACCGTCGAAGTGGTAAAGCAGCACCGGCTCGGCGAGCGACGGCACGTCGTCGGCGAGCTTATAGAGGTCCGTCGGGTCGAACACGGTTGGACAGCCTTTCCCTTAGGTACTCTCTCCTGAACCTACGGCGAGCCGGAACGATTCCGTGCAGCGCACTTTATCGATGAGGAATGGGACGCATGGCCGGGGACCCGGATGTCCGACCTGGCCAGGGCGGGTGACACGGAACCGCTCGAGGCCCAGGACCTCGCCGACGGCAAAGGTGACAGTTTGCTGATACCGGCGGCTCGCCACCTCGGCCCCGGCGCCGACCGGGCCGGGCTGACTTCAGGGGGCCAGAGGCCGCCAGGGGTGCAGTGTTCAACAAGGAGCGCGATGTGGTGAACGCGCTGCTGGAGGCGGGTGCCGATCCATGTGAAGGCACACCGTTCGCGATCGACGCGGCACGCATGTTCAGGACTGAGGACTGGTTTGTATAGCCGGGGAAGGGAGAAAAGAGGCTATTAGCGCTATATAGCTATGTTTCTGTAACGTTGCGATCATCAGGGCATGGCTAGAAAAGCTGCGCAAGCCACACCCACACCCATCCGCATCCCCTCGCTGCCCTGCCCGTTCCCCAGCGAGATCAACACCCATGCCGCAGAGGTCGACGCCGAGAGCCATGCCTGGCTCGCCGCATCGCACATGCTCTCCGGAAGTGACGCCATCGAGCATTTCCAGCGCTCGAAGATCGGCTATCTGGCCGCTCGCACCAACCCGCTCGTGCCGCGCGACAGCCTGCGGCTGATCAACGACTGGTACAACTGGCTGTTCGCCTTCGACGACGCGTTCTGCGAGAGCGAGTTGATGGGGCATCGCGCCTCCGCCGTCGCCCAGGCCCTGCCGCCGCTGCTGGAGATCATCGACGGCCGCGGTCGCCCCGATCCGTCCAACGCCTTCGAGATCACCCTCCACGAGATTCTCGGACGCATCTCGGAGGTCGCCAGCTCCGCCCAGGTCGACCGGTGGCGGACCACGGTCAAGGAGTACCTGTTCGCCCAGATCTGGGAGGCTGCCAACCGCGAGGTGGACCGGATCCCCACGCCCGAGGACTACATCGCCATGCGCCGCATCACGGGCGCCACCTACACCTGCTTCGCGCTCATCGACGTCGGTGGGGGATACTGTCTCGAGGCCGAGGAGTTGCACCACCCGGACGTGCGGTTACTGTCCGACCTGGCGTGCGATCTGATCGGGTGGGACAACGACATGCTCTCCTACGCCAAGGAACGCTCCAACGACAAGGCGCGGCACAACCTGGTCACCGTTCTCGCCACGCACCGCTCCTACAGCCTGCAGCAAGCGCTGGAAGAGGTCTCGCGCATGCACGAAGACGCGATCACGGCTTTCCTGGAGCGGCGTGAGGCCGTCGACCAGTGGGCCCCGCTGCCGGTGTGCAGGTACGTTCGCGGGCTCGAGCATTGGGTACGCGGCCACATCGCCTTCTCACTGGGGAGCGCGCGCTACATGCACGCCTGGCCGCGTGACACCCGATGGCCGGAGGCCGTTTGATCATTCGATGGCGTCCAGCTCACCGAGTGCGCTCGCGGAAGCCTCGTCGAGGTCGAGGCGGGCGCCCTCCGCGAAGTACTCCTCGTAGGCCTGCTCACCCAGCGACTTCTTGCACTCCTTGACCACCTGATCGTGGTCGGTCGTCAAGAACGGCGCGCCGAGCATGGGCAGGCCCGCGCTCTTCCAGTTCTGGTGCAGCGCGCCGAGCAGCCTGGCCGCCAGGGGCATCTGGTCCTGGGCGGTGTGGATCCGGGCGGTCGTCTCGAGTACCAGCAGGGTGCCGAGGGTGTCGTGGAAGTGCCGTTTGATCCGCAGGGCCTCCTGAGCGCTGCGGAGCGCGTCGGCCGGCCTGCCCGTGGCCAGGCAGACGATGGACAGTGCCCAGTTCGCGTAGGAGGCTACCCACAGCTCGCCGCGCTCCTTGCACACCTGGAGACAGTCGGCGAGCAGAGACTCGGCCTCGTACATCTCACCCTGGGAGTTCAGCACGAGCGAAAGCTCCACGATGGCGGGCAGCAGGCCGGGGTTGAGCTCCTTATTGTCGGTGTTGAACTCGATCGCCACGCCGAGCAGCGCGCTGGCCTTCTGCAGGTCGCCCTGCAGGAGGGCGGCCGTGCCCTGCATCTTCGAGGCCAGGATCACCGCCTTGGAGTCGCCGACCCTGACGGCCTCGGTGCTGCACTGCTCGGAGGCGGACAGCGCGCCCGCGCTGTCGCCCTGGGCGCTGCGTACGTACGACAGCACCCACAGCGCCTTGCACCGCTCCTTGCTCACGCCCGGGTTGGCCTGCAGCGCCCGCTCCAGGTACAGGCGGCCCTCACGGGTGAAGCCGCAGCAGATCCACATGAACCACAGCGACGACAGCAGCTTCAGCGCGAGCACGGTCTTGCCCGGCGTGCGCAGCGCGTGCTCCAGCGCGACGCGCACGTTGTCGTGCTCCTGGCGCATGCGCACGAACCAGTAGATCTGCCGCGGCCCCGACCAGGCGTCCTCGCCACGCTGGGCCAGGCTCAGGTAGTAGTCCAGGTGGCGGTGGCGCATCCGCTCGGTCTCGCCGAGCTTGTCCAGCCACTCCTCGCCGTACTCGGCCAGCGTGTCGATCAGCTTGTAGCGCACGCCGGCGTGGTTGCTCCTGATCAGCAGGATCGACTTCTCCACCAGCCCGGTGACCAGGTCGGTGATGTCCTCCTGCGGCAGCCGGTCGTCGGCGCAGACGAAGCGCGCCGCGTCCAGCTCGAAGTCGCCGGCGAACACCGACAGCCGTGCCCACAGCAGCCGCTCGGCGGGCTCGCACAGCTCGTGACTCCAGCCGATGGCCGCGCGCAGCGTCTGGTGCCTGGGCAGCGCCGTACGGCTGGCGCCGGCCAGCAGGCTGAACCGGTCGGCCAGCAGCCCGAGGATCTGCTCCACCGACAGCGCCCGCAGCCGGACCGCGGCCAGCTCGATCGCCAGCGGGATGCCGTCCAGACGGCGGCACAGCTCGGCCACCGAGACGATGTTCTCCTCGTCCAGCACGAAGTCCGGCATCACGGCCCCGGCGCGTGCCGCGAACAGCTGCACCGACTCGTTGGTGAACAGGTTCTCCGACGGGTCGTCGCCCGGCACCAGCAGCGGCGGCACCGGCACGACGTGCTCGTAGGGCAGGTGCAGCGACTGGCGGCTGGTGGCGAGCACCTTCAGGTTGGGGTTGCTCTCCAGCAGTTCCTCGACCAGCTCGGCGCAGCCCTGCACGAGATGCTCGCAGGTGTCGATGATGAGCAGCATCTGCCGCTCGCCCACCCACTCCGACAGCGACTCGGACTCCGTGCGCGAGGACTGGTCGGCGATGCCGAGCGCGGAGGCGATGGTGTGCTTGACCATGCCCGCGTCCTGCAGCCGGGCCAGGTCGGCGAACCACACGCCGTCCTCGTACTGCGAGCGGACCTGGTGAGCCAGGCGCAGGACGGTGCGCGACTTGCCGACACCCCCGATGCCTGTGACCGTCACCAGACGTGACTCGTTCAGATGGCGCTTCAGGTTGGCGAGTAGCCGGGTCCGGCCGACGAAGCTGGTGAGCTCCGCCGGTAGATTGCCTTCTCGCCGCCAGCCTGTCGGGGTGGCCATGGGCAGCCTCACGGGGGATAGGCGACACCTGCCTTCGCATGGTACCCCGCGCCAAACCGCCTGTCCTTGCTGGCACAAGTGCGGCGGAGTCAGGATTGTTCGCCTCGGTAGCATGTCTTCGTGAGCGAATATCTCCCTGAGCAGACCAGCGAGGACACCGACCTGGGCTGGGGTGAATGGCGCCAGGACGACTCCGACGCCTTCTACCTCGACAACCGCCCGCCCCACTGGGACTGACCAGCACACCTGTCTGTCCGGCAGGCAAGGCTGCCCCGTACGGCAGGCCGCCCCACCGCCCGCCCGCCGTACTCCGGCTGAGGACCCGCGCCCGGCGCTTGCGGCGAGTCGGTGACGGTCGCCCGCCGTCACGACTCCGCGGTGGGCCGCCCAGGTGGTCGGGGAGCCCTCAGGAGACCACGTCCTTGCGGCGGAAACGGCGGAAGGCGATGGCGATCAGGACGGCCGCGTAGGTGATCGACACCGAGGCGCCCTTGGCCATGCCGCTCCAGTCCAGCTCGGGCGCCAGCGCGTCCAGCCAGGCCGTGTTCCAGAACGTCGGCAGGAACTCCCGCAGCGACCCCAGCGCCTCCACCGCCTGCAGGATGTTGCTGACGATCCACAGCCCCACCGCGCCGCCCACCGCGCCCAGCGGCGAGTCGGTCATCGTGGAGATCAGGAACGCCAGCCCGGCCACCACCAACTGGCTGACCAGCGCGTAGCCGATCACGATGCCGAACCTGGGCAGCACGTCGAGTGCCGGGATCAGCTCGCCGGTGCCGGGCACCTGGATGTCGTGCCAGCCGAAGGCGACCGTGCCCGCCAGCAGCGCCATCAGCGGCACGCTGATCACGGCCGCGGCCGCGTAGCCGAGCGCCACGATCAGCTTCTGCCGCAGCAGCCGGTCGCGCGGCACCGGCGCGGCCAGCAGGTAGCGCAGCGACGACCAGTTCGCCTCGCTGGCCACCGTGTCGCCGCAGAACAGCGCCACGGCCACGACCAGCAGGAACGTGGCCGACACCGACAGCGTGAACGCCGCGAAGTTCAGCCCGCCCGCGGTCGCCAGGTCCGACAGCCGCAGCGCCGAGCGCTGCTGCCCGCTGGACTGCGGCCCGAACTGGAAGGCCACCACCAGGATCCACGGCAGCAGGAGCAGCAGCCCGAACATCACCAGCGTCCTGCGCCGCTTGAACTGCCTGACGATCTCCACCCGCAGCGGCAGAGTACGACTGGCCACGTACGTCATGACTGCTCCCCGATCAGGTCGAGGAAGACGTCCTCGAGGCGTGGCCCGTGGCCGTTCGACGAGGCCAGCAGCCTGGACACCGGGCCCGCCGAGACCAGCCGGCCCCTGTGCATGACGACCACGTGGCTGCAGGTCTGCTCGACCTCGGCCAGCAGGTGGCTGGAGACGATCACGGTGCGGCCGTCGCGGGCGTACCGCTTGAGCACCTCGCGCATCTCCCTGATCTGGGGTGGGTCGAGCCCGTTGGTGGGCTCGTCGAGCACGAGCAGGTCGGGCAGGCCCAGCATGGCCTGCGCGATCGCCAGGCGCTGCCGCATGCCCTGGGAGTAGGTGCGTACGGCACGCTCGAGCGCCTTGCCGAGCCCGGCGATCTCCAGCGCCTCCTCCAGGTGCGCCTCGTCCAGCGGACGGCCGGTCGCGGCCCAGTACAGCTCCAGGTTCTCCCGGCCCGACAGGTGCGGCAGGAACCCGGGTCCCTCCACGAACGACCCGAGCCTGGACAGCACCGGCGCCCCCGGCGTGACCTTCTGCCCGAAGATCCGGATCTCTCCGGCGTCCGGGTGGATGAGGCCCATCATCATCCGCATCGTGGTCGTCTTGCCCGCCCCGTTCGGCCCCAGCAGGCCCAGGACCTGGCCCTGCTCGACCCGGAACGACAGGTCGTCCACGGCCTTCTCGCCGTTGCGGTAGGCCTTGGTCAGCCCGGCGATCTCCAGCGGCACCTCCGTCCCCGCGGGCGCGGGATCGGACTTCCTGGTCCGCCCGGTGACCACGATCCCGGCCGCGACCGCGATCGCCACCAGCGGCATCGCCCACACCCACCAGGCCGGCCCGGCTGCGGGCGCCTCCATGGCCGCCACGGTCGGTACGGCGAGCGCCGGCGAGGCCAGGCCGACGCGGTAGGAGGCGGGCTCCGCCGGGGTGGCGTACCCCATGTCCGTCGTGGCCACCGTGAGCCGCAGCCGATGCCCAGCGGGGAAGGTGTGGTCCACCACCGGCAGCCGCACAGTCACGTCGGCCGACTGGGCGCCCTGCGGGATGGTCACCCTGAACGGCGCCACCAGCCCGGCGGGCAGCGTGGGCGGCTGCAGCGCGTCGGCCACGTCGTAGAGCTTGGCGAACAGGGTCACCTCGCCCGTGCCGTACACCCTGAGCTTGACGCCGGGGCCGCCGGTGAGCTGGAGCGGAGCCTTCAGCGGGGCCGACTCGAACGAGGCGCTCTGGCCTGGCATGTCCAGCGCCACGCTCGGGCCCGTCGCGGTCGCGCCGGCGATCAGGCCGCCGACGCCGGGCACGGTGGAGATCGCGGCGGGCGCGCCGCCCGGCGGGTTCACCACGTTCTGCTCGGGGCCGCTGAGGGTGACGTCGGTGGTGGCGGTGCCCTCGATGCCGGGGTACGCGCCGGTCTCCGGGTGCAGCAGGATGCGCTGGCGGGTGCCGGGGTCGCGGCCGCCGTCCCTGGTGACCGTGAACTTCGCGGTCGTCGCCTGCGGGGCGTTCTTCAGGTAGCGGGCGAACCAGGCGGTGGTCTGGTCGTAGAGCCAGTCGGGCTCGCCGGTGCCGCCGTCGTGGCCGCCGTCGAACCAGGCGATGCTCACCGGGGTCCCCGGGGCCAGGGCCCTGGCGTTGGCGTCGGCCTGGGCCAGCGGGAACAGCGAGTCGCGCTGTCCCTGGATGAGCAGGGTGGGCGCCTTGATCCGGCCGGCCTGCGAGCTCGGGCTCGACTCGCGCAGCAGCGCCACCGCCTCGGGCGTGGCCCTGCCCGTTTTTGCCACCTGCTGGTACATGTCGCAGATCTCCGGCAGGAAGCGGCCGCACCTGGCCTGCTCGGGGGTGAGCGGGACGGCGGCGCGCGGCGCCAGCAGGTCCTGCGCGGAGGCCTGGCCGAGGCCGCCGCCGCGGCCGAAGAAGAAGCCCGCCCACATGCGTTTGAACACGCCGTTGGCCGGTCCCTGGCCCGACGCGTCGGGGAACAGCGCGTCGGCCAGGTCGTACCAGGTGATCTGCGGGACGATGGCGTCCACGCGGGGATCGGCGGCCGCCGTCATCAGCGCGATGGCGCCGCCGTACGAGCCGCCCGCGATCCCCACCCGCGGGTCGCCGGCCTTGTCCAGGCGGACCTCGGGGCGCCTGGCCAGCCAGTCGATCAGCTGTTTGACGTCCTTGACCTCGTAGTCGGGGGAGTTCAGCGCGATCTGCCCCGTCGACCTGCCGAAGCCGCGCGCCGACCAGGTCAGCACCGCGTACCCGTCCTCGGCCAGGCGCTCGGCAGGCTCGCGCACGCTCTGCTTGCTCCCGCCGAAGCCGTGGGCGAGCAGCACGGCGGGCGCCTTCCCGCCGCCCTTCGGCGGGTAGTACGTGGCGTCCAGCTCGACCCGCTGGTCGTCGCGGGGCCCGTCGACCACCGTGATCGTCTGGTCCTGCCCCCGGACGTCGCCGCCCGACGGCCACACCAGCCACGCCCCCAGCCCCACCAGGGCCAGCACCGCGACCAGCGCGGCCACACGTCTCATGCCCCGACCCTACTTATCCGACCTGAGAGCACCCTGAGACCACGGGGTGTACGGCAGGCCAGGACACGGTGGCGCCAGGGGTCAGAAGCGTCATGGCGCCAGGGTCAGAAGCGCCGTGGCGCCACGATCAGGAGCGCCGTGGCGGCGGGCGACCACTACCGACTCGCCGCGAGCGCCGGTCGCGGGCCCTCAGCCGGAGTGCGGCGGGCGGCCGGTGGCGGCGGCCTTGCCGTACACCTCTAGGACAGAAGGGCGTAAACAGTCGTCGCGTGGGCGGCGGGGTCGGGGGCGTCGGCGGGCGTGAGGGTGATGTCGCAGAAGGCCAGCGTGCGCCCGAGCTTGGTGATGCGCGCGTGGACGAGCAGGTCCGTGTCGATGACCGGCCGCTGGAAGGTCGTCGACTGCTGCACGGTCGTCATCGGGACGAAGCCGCCGCGCGCCGAGGAGATGGCGATGACCGTGGCCGTGTCGGCCGCGGCCATCATGGCCTGCCCCGACAGCCCGCCGCCCTCCCTGGCCAGGGACGAGGACCACGGCAGCCGCAGCACCGCCTCGCGGGAGCCGACCGATTCCACCTGGAGGCCGAGGGCGAGAACCCAGGGGGCGAAGTTGTCGCGGAGGATCTCTTCAGGAGTCACCGGCTCATCATGCACGCTGGACCCCATGGAGAACACGGAGGCGGTGTTCCTGCCGTCCACGTATGCGAAGGCCGTGCCGTACGAGCTGTTCGCGACCCTGCGCAGGGACAGCCCCGTGTGCCGGGTGCCCGAACCGGCCGTCGGCCCGTGGCCGGCGGGGACGGGCTTCTGGGCGGTGTTCCGTCACCGCGACGTCAAGCACGTGCTGCGCGCCAGCGAGGACTTCTCCTCCCACCTGGGCGCCACGCAGATCCGCGACCCGGAGACCGCGCAGGACCTGGAGTTCGTCCGGGCGATGATGCTCAACACCGACCCGCCCGGGCATTCCCGGCTGCGCAGGATCGTGGCGGCCGCGTTCACCCCGCGCGCCGTCAGGGCGCTGGAGGAGACGATCGTGGCCAGGGCCCGCGGGCTGTTCGGCGCGGGGGAGTGCGACTTCGTCGAGGTGGTGGCCGACCTGCCCGTCTGGACGCTGGCTCACGTGATGGGCGTGCCTGACGAGGACAGGCGGTTGCTGTACGACTGGGCCTCGCGCGTGATCGGCTACCAGGACGCCGACTACGCGGGCCTGTCGACGGCCGACGCCGAGCGGCTCAGCCCGGCCGGTCGCCTGGCCGTCGCCGCGCGGCCGGAGCTCGGCCCGGGAGTGAACCCCCGGTCGAAGGCGGCGCTGACCGACATGTTCGCCTACGCCCACGCCCTCTCACCACGCGAGGGTTCGATCATGGAGGCGATGGGCGAGCTGACCGGGCCCGAGTTCGAGAACATGTTCTTCCTGTTCGCCGTGGCCGGCAACGAGACGCTGCGCAACGGGATCCCCGGCGGCCTGCTGACGCTGCTCCAGCACCCGGACGAGCACGCCAGGCTGCGGGCCCACCCCGAGTTGCTCGACTCCGCGGTGGAGGAGATGCTGCGCTTCTGGCCGCCCGTCATGGACTTCAGGCGTACGGCGACGCGGGACCTCACCCTGGGCGGCCAGAAGATCGAGCGGGGCGACAAGGTGGTCGTCTACCACGCCTCCGCCAACCGGGATCCCGAGGTGTTCGACGCCCCCGACAGGTTCGATCTCGCGCGCACCCCGAACGACCACGTCAGCTTCGGTTTCGGCCCGCACTTCTGCCTGGGCGCCCACCTGGCCAGAGTCCAGCTGCGCGCCGTGTTCCGCGAGCTGCTGGCGTGGGACGTCGAGCTGACCGGCGATCCGGTCCGGCTCACCTCCAACTTCCAGAACGGCCTCAAACACCTGCCCGTACGGCTGCGCCGCCTAGGCTGACCTGATGAACGACTACCTGACCGTCAACCGAGCCAACTGGGACGGCCGGGTGCCGATCCACGTCGCCAGCGACTACTACGACGTCGAGGGCTTCAAGGCGGGCGGGGATCCGCTGCGGAGCTTCGAGCTCGACGAGGTGGGGGACGTGCGCGGGAAGTCGCTGGTCCACCTCCAGTGCCATTTCGGGCTCGACACCCTGGCCTGGGCCAGACATGGGGCGAGGGTCACCGGGCTGGACTTCTCAGGCAAGGCCGTCGACGCCGCCCGCCGGATCGCCGCCGACTGCGAGCTGGAGGCCCGGTTCGTGGCCGCGGACGTCTACGACGCTGTCGAGGCGTTGGGGGAGACCTACGACATCGTCTACACGGGCATCGGCGCCCTGGTCTGGCTGCCCGACCTGACCCGCTGGGCCGAGACGGTCGCCGCCCTGCTGAACCCGGGCGGGTTCCTGTACCTGACCGAATTCCATCCGTTCCAGGACATGCTGGACGACGAGACGGGAAGCGTGGTCGCCCACGACTACTTCGCGGGCGGCCCGGAGGTCTACGACCACCCCTACACCTACACCGGTGACGAGCCGCTGGAGCACACCGTCAGCGTGCAGTTCACCCATCGGCTGGGGGAGGTGGTCTCGGCCGTGGGCGCGGCCGGGCTGCGGATCGAGTTCCTGCACGAGCGCGACTTCACGCTCTTCCAGCGTTTCCGGGCGATGGAGGCCGACGGCGGCCGCTACCGGATGCCGGAAGGCAGGCCGCGCATCCCGCTCATGTACTCGCTGCGCGCCGGTAGTGCACCTGCTCGAGCGGCGGATCCGACTCCGTCTTCACCAGCCCCGACGCCGTGAACCCGCACCGCTCGTAGAACCGCCTGGCCCGCGGGTTGCCGGCCAGAACCCACAGCCCGACCTCCTGGCCATGAAGGTCCTCCAGCGAGGCGGCCATCAGGGCCCGGCCCATCCCGGTGGAGAACTCCTCCGGCAGCACGTAGATGGCGTACACCTCCATGCCGTCGTGCCCGTCGTCCCTGGCCTTGCCGTACAGCGTGAAGCCGCGCACCCGGCCGTCGCGGACGGCCACGAAACCGCGGGTGCTGCCGTCGCTGAGCAACGAGGAGCGGCGGTCCACCATTGCGGGGGAGACGGACAACTCCTCGAGGAAGGAGTCGGTCATGACGCCCCGGTAGGCCGTCTTCCACGTGGTGATCCGCACGTCCTCGATCTCCTGGGAATCGGCGGGCGACGCGGGGCGGATCTCGAATGGCGACATGTGACGATGATGGCCTATGACTGATCTTTTCGGCGGCGCGGCCCCCTACTACGTCCGTTACCGCACCGATCATGGCGAGGAGGCGATCGACCACCTAGGGCGCGCGCTCGACGGCACCGTGCTCGACCTGGGCTGCGGCCCGGGCACGGTGGCGATCCCGCTGGCCGCGCACGTGCGCGAGGTGATCGCCGTCGACCCCGACGAGGAGATGCTCGCCGAGGGCAGGAGCCGCTCGCCGGGCAACGTCCGCTGGCTTCTGGGCGACTCCACGCGGATCAGGGCGCTGCCGCCGTTCGACCACGTGGTGATGGGCCGCTCCTTCCACTGGATGGACCGCGTCCGCCTGCTCGAGGAGCTGGACGACCTGCTCCCGCCCGGCGGCGCGGTCGCCCTGATCGGTCCGGGCCGCAACCCCGAGCCGGAGCCATGGGGCGAGGTGACGCAGCGCCTGCGCGAGCGGTTCGGCCTGGGGGAGCTCGCGGCGCGAGGCTCCTTCCAGGCGACCGGTCTGCACCCCCATGACCTGCTGGCCGTCTCCGCCTTCCCCGACCTGGACATCGCCACCTTCGAGACGAGCCTGACCAGGGACGTGGAGTCGGTGATCGGGCTGCAGCTGTCGTACTCCTTCAGCTCCCCCGCCAAGCTAGGCGACCGCCTGCCCGCCTTCATGGTGGCCCTGCGGGAGGCGCTGCTCGCGGACAACCCGTCGGGCCTGTGGGTGGAGCGCGTGGTCACCGAGGTACTGATGGCGCGGCGATACGGGTCTTCCTGACGGCGGGGGAGAGGCGTAGCATCCCCGCAACAGCCGATCATGAGGCGGGCTCGGATGACAAGTAGCGCACTCGCGGAACCGGTCCGCCGCGTCGGGCCGTGGTGGATCGCCACGATCTCGCTCGGGAACCTGGCGCTCTACCTCGGCTACTTCGGGCCGCTGCAGGTGCTGTTACCCGAGCAGGTCGCCGCCGTCGCGCCGACCGGCAAGGAGGGCGCGCTGGCCTGGGTGACCGGCGTCGGCGCGCTGGTGGCGATGCTGGGCAACCCGATCGCGGGCGCGCTGTCGGATCGCACGATCGGCAGGTGGGGGCGCCGCCACCCGTGGACGCTGGCCGGGGCGCTGACCGGCGGGGCCGCGCTGGCGTTCCTGGCCTTCCAGAGCACGGTCGTCGGGATCGCGGTGGGCTGGTGCCTGGCGCAGGCGGCGCTCAACTCGATGCAGGCCTCCCTCACCGCGGGGGTGCCCGACCACGTGCCGGTCCGCCAGCGGGGCGAGGTGTCGGGGTGGATCGGCGTCCCGCAGTCGGTCGGGGTGGTCCTCGCGGTCGTGCTGGTGACCATGGTCGCGACCACCACCAGGTCCGGCTACCTGCTGCTCGCGGTGGTGATCCCGCTCTGCGTGCTGCCGTTCGTGCTGACCACCCCCGATCTCCGGCTCGCGGAACGCCCGCCGTTCAGGCTGAGTTCCTTCTGGATCAGCCCGCGGCGGCACCCCGACTTCTTCTGGGCCTGGATCACCCGCTTCCTCATGCAGCTGGGCAACTCCGTGGCCACGCTCTACCTGCTGTACTTCCTGACCGACGCCGTCGGGTACGAGCGGCTGTTCCCCGGGCAGAAGGCCAGCGACGGGCTGCTCATCCTGATCCTGATCTACACGGTGTTCGTCGTGCTCACCACCGTGGTGGGCGGAGTGATCTCCGACCGGGTCGGGCGCCGCAAGCTGCTGGTCACGGTGTCGGGGATCATCTCCACGGTGCCGACCGTGATGCTGGCGTTCTGGCCGCTGTGGCCGGTCGCGATGGTCGCCGCGGCCGTGCTCGGCGTCGGCTTCGGCGTCTACAACGCGGTCGACAACGCGCTGGTCACCCAGGTCCTGCCCACCGCTGAAGGCCGCGCCAAGGACCTCGGGATCATCAACATCGCCAACTCGGGCCCTCAGGTCATCGCCCCCGTCATCGCGGGCCCGATCGTGTCGGGTCTCGGCGGGTACCCGGTCCTGTTCCTGACCGCCACCGTGCTGGCCCTGCTCGGCGCGGGCCTGGTGTGGCGCATCAAGTCGGTCCCGTGAACATCTCGGAGCTGGCAGGCTTGGGGCCGTGCGAGTGCTGCTGCTTGGCCCCTTCGAGGTGCGTGACGACGACGGCGAGCCGATCGACATCCCGGGAGCCAGGCTCCACGCGCTCCTGACCAGGCTCGCCCTCGACCCGGGCCGGGTCGTCCCCGTGGAGGCGCTCACCGAGGCCGTCTGGGGCGAGGACCCGCCCGCCGGCAGCGGCAACGCCCTGCAGTCACTGGTCTCCCGCGCCCGGCGGCTGGTCGGCGCGGCCACGATCGAGTCGCACCCGGCCGGATACCGCCTGGCCGTCGACCCCGGCGACGTGGACGCGATCCGCTTCGAGCGCCTGGTGGCCGAGGGCGGCCTCGAGGCGCTGCGCGAGGCCGAGCGGCTGTGGCGCGGGCCCGCGCACCTCTCTCCGGCCAGTGCGGCGGTACGGCTGGCGGAGCTGCGCCTGTCGGCCGCGGAGGACCGCCTCGCCCTCGAACTCGCCGCGGGCGCCGAGGTGCTGCCCGAACTGCGGAATCTGGCGGCCGCCCACCCGCTGCGCGAGCGGCTGCAGGGGCTGCTGATCCAGGCGCTGTACCGGTCCGGGCGGCAGGCGGAGGCGCTGGAGGCCTACGAGCGGACCCGGCGCACGCTCGCCGACGAGCTCGGCGTCGACCCCTCGGAGGAGCTGGCGGAGATCCACCTCGCGATCCTCCGCCACGAGCAGCGCCAGGCGCCCCGCCCGCTGCGCGCCCAGGTCACCACGTTCGTCGGCCGGCAGCGGGAGCTCGCCCAGCTCACCGCCGCCCTGCAGGCCTCCCGCCTCGTCACGGTCGTCGGCCCCGGCGGCGCGGGCAAGACCCGCCTGGCCGTCGAGACGGCCGCCCACCTCGCCGGCTCCGGCGACGGGCCCATGCCTGTGTGGCTGGTGGAGCTGGCGGCGGTGGCGGACGCGGGGGACGTGCCGCATGCCGTACTGGCCGCGATCGGGGCGCGCGACAGCGGGTGGCTGGAGTCCGACGTGACGGGAAGCGTGGCCGAGGTGCTGGCAGGCAAGCGCGCGCTGCTGGTACTGGACAACTGCGAGCACGTGGTGGAGGCCGCCGCCGAGCTGGCCGACCGGCTCCTGGGCGCCTGCCCCGAACTGCGCGTCCTGGCCACCAGCCGCGAGTCGCTGGCCATCCCCGGCGAGATCCTCTACCCGATCCCCGCGCTCGAGCAGGCCGCGGCGGCGCGGCTGTTCGCCGACAGGGCCGCCGCGTTGAGGCCCGGTTTCGCGCTGGAGGAGGCGAACGCCGGGGCCGTCGCCGAGATCTGCCGCCGGCTGGACGGGATGCCGCTGGCGATCGAGCTCGCCGCCGCCCGGATGCGCGCCATGACCGCCGAGCAGATCGCCGCCCGCCTCGACGACCGTTTCCGCCTGCTCAGCGGCGGCAGCCGTACGGCGCTGCCGCAGCACCGCACGCTGGAGGCGGTCGTCGACTGGAGCTGGGAGCCGCTGTCGGAGCCCGAGCGCGACCTGGCGATGCGGCTGGCGGCCCTGCCCGGCGGCGCGACGCTCGACCTGTTCCCCGACGTGGACGCGCTGGCGGGCCTGGTGGACAAGTCGCTGGTCGAGCTGTCCGGCGACCGCTACCGCATGCAGGAGACCGTGCGCGCCTACGGCATGGCCAGGCTGGCCGAGTCGGGACGCGACCTGGAGGTCCGCGGCGAGCACGCGCGGCACTTCCTGCGCCTGGTCGAGCAGGCCGACCCCGAGCTGCGCGGCCCCGGGCAGCTCCAGTGGCTCGACCGGCTGCAGGCCGAGCACGACAACCTGCTGGCGGCGCTGCGCTACGCCGCCGACGCGGGCGAGGCCGAGCTGGGAGTGCGGCTGGTGGCCGGGCTGTGGTGGTTCTGGCGCCTGCAGGGCAGGTACACCGAGGGCATCCACTGGTCCCGCAACGTGCTGGAACTGCCGGACGAGCTGGCGGGCGAGCCGCACGCCGTACGGCTGGTGCTGCGCAGCGTGGCCCGTGGCCTGGAGTTCGGGCAGGCGAGCGAGCTCGCGCCCATCCCTGACGGGCAGGCGTTCGTGCTGCTCGTGGCGCCGGTGCTGCTGCAGGACAGGGCGGCGGCCGAGGACAGGCTGGCGGAGCTGACCGGGTGGGAGCGGACGCTGACGCTGTGCTTCCTGGCACTCGAGCTGGACGGCGAGGGTTCGGTCCCCGAGGCCTTCGCGCTGCTGCGGGAGGCGCGCGAGATCCTGGAGCCGCTCGGTGAGCGCTGGGCCATGTCCGTGACGCTGCGGATGCTGGCCTACCACCACGTGCTGCGGGGCGAGGCTGACGCCGTGGTCCCCGCGCTGTCGCGGGCGCTGCGGCTGGCGGCCGAGCTGGGCGTGCCCCCCGACGTGACCAGCATCGAGGGGGAGCTCGCGGTCGCGCACGCGCGGCAGGGCGAGCTCGACAGGGCGCGGACCCTGGCGAGCTCCGCGCTGGCCGGGCTGGAGCGGATGCACGCGCACGCGGACTTCGCCATCGTCCACCTGTCCCTGGCCGAGGTCATGCTCAGGGCGGGCGACCGCGCGGCCTTCCGCGTCCAGGCCGAGGCCGCGCTGGCGGTCTCCGACCAGCCCTGGGTGGGGGCGCGGGTGGCGTGCCTGGAAGCGGCGGCGGCCCTGCTCGAGGAGGACACGGCCCGCGCGCGCGAGCGGGTGACGAGCGCGATCGGGCTGGCCGGGCCGGACCTGATGGCGCTGGCGACCGCGGTGCGCCTGTCGGCAGCGCTGGAGCAGGACTCCGACGCCGCCTCCTACCTGCTCGGCGTCGCGGCCGCGGTGCGCGGCGCGGACGAGCGCGGTGGGGTCGACGAGCTCGTCCTGCGGGCGGCCCGCGGCGGCCCGGCCTACGACCGGGGCGCCGCGCTCACCAGGCAGGCCGCGATCGCGCTGGTCACAGCCGGGCCAGGTACTCCTCCCTGACCTTGGTCCGCGACAGCTTCCCGGTGGGCGTGCGCGGCAGCTCGTCGCGGTACTCGATCACCCGGGGATGCTTGAACCGGGCGATCCGCGGCCCGCAGTGCTCGAGGAGCTCGGCCGTCAGCGCCTCTCCCGCGGCGTGCCCGTCGGCGACCTGGACCAGGGCGACCACGTTGTGCCCCCACTCCTCGTCAGGCACCCCGATCACCGCCACGTCGGCGACGGCCGGGTGCTCGAGGAGGGCGGCCTCGATCTCGGCCGGGTAGATGTTGACCCCGCCCGACACGATCAGGTCGGTCCGCCGGTCGCACAGGAACAGGTACCCGTCCTTGTCCAGATAGCCGATGTCGCCGGGCGCGTACCAGTCGCCCCGCTTGCTGGCCGCGGTCTTGGCCGGGTCCTTGCGGTACTCGAAGTTCGCCGTCGCCGACCGCACGTAGATCATGCCCGGCTCGCCCGGCGGCAGCTCCGTCCCCTCTTCGTCGAGGATGCGCGCCTCGAAGGTGGGCGCGGGCCTGCCGACGGTGCCCGGGCGGGCCAGCCACTCGCGCGGCTTGACCGCGAAGGCGATCGTGGACTCGGTCGAGCCGTAGTACTCGTAGAGCACCGGCCCCCACCAGTCCATGATCCCCTGCTTGACCGCCACCGGGCAGGCGGCGCCGGTGTGGACGACCTGCTGGAGCGAGGAGACGTCGTAGCGGTCCTTGACCTCCTGCGGCAGCTGCAGCATCCGGTGGAACATGGTCGGCACCATCATCGCGTTGGTCACCCGGTGGCGCTCGACCAGCTCCAGGATGTTGACCGGCTCGAACCGCGGCGTGATCACCACGGTGTGCCCGAGGTGCAGCGCGAACTGGGTGTGCGCGCACGGCGAGGAGTGGTACATCGGCGAGGTCACCAGGTGCACCGCGTCGCCCGGCCGCAGGTCGCACACCTCACCCAGGAACCACGTGTACAGCGGCAGCAACTGCTCCGGCGGCGCGTCGGGCAGCGCCCGCTGCACCCCCTTGGGGAACCCGGTGGTGCCCGAGGTGTACCACATGACCGCCCCCGCCGACCGGTTCTCGGGCGTGGTCGCGGGCTGCCCGTCGACGAGACCGGCTATCCCAATATCCGGATTTTTCGTCTTATCTGCGTAGGCTTCGCCTGACACCACGACCTGGGCGTCGCAGTCGCCCAGGATGTAGTCGATCTCCGCGGCCGTCAGGTGCCAGTTGATCGGCACGTAGTACAGCCCGATCTGCCCGGTGGCCATCAGCATGACCACCGCGTCGATCCCGTTCGGCAGCACCCCGGCCACCACGTCGCCCTTGGCCAGCCCGCGCGCCCGCAGACCGTGGGAGACCCGGTTCGACAGGGCCAGCAGCTCGCCGTAGGACGTCGTGGTCCCGTCGGTGTCGATCACGGCGGGGCGGTCAGGGTCCGCCTCGGCGATGGCGTAGAAACCGGGCAACTGGCCGATGTCCATCACAGCTCCAGCAGTTCCGCGAGGCGGGCTCGGTACATCCTGGGCGGGCCGAGCAGCACCTCGTCGCTCTTGGCCCGCTTGTAGTACAGGTGGGCGTCGTGCTCCCAGGTGAAGCCGATGCCGCCGTGCAGCAGCAGGTGGTCGCGGGCCACCTCGAAGCAGGCCCGGCCGACGAAGGCCTGCGCGAGCATGGCCGCCTCCGGCAGGTCGCCGGGTGACTCGTCGGCCGCCCAGGCCGCGTAGCGCACGATCGACTCGGCCTGCTCCAGCTTGGCGTGCATGTCGGCCAGCTTGTGCTTGACGCCCTGGTAGGAGCCGATGAAGCGGCCGAACGCCACCCTGATCTTGGCGTAGGCCACGATCGCGTCGAGCGCGGCGCGCATCACGCCCAGTTGCTCGGCCGCCAGCACGACGGCCAGCCGGTCGAGGATGCCGCCCGCCGGCTGGGGGCCGAGGACGCGGGCGGGGGCGCCGTCGAGGGTCACCGCCGCCTGGCCGCGCGTCAGGTCCAGCGTGTCGAGCGCCCGCCTGCTCACGCCGGGCCCGGACAGCTCGACGGCCGCCATGACGACGCCGTCCGCGCCGCGGGCGGGCAGCACCAGGACGTCGGCCTCCATGCCGGACAGCACCCGGGTCAGCTCGCCGGACACCTTCCTGTCGGCGAGCCGCACCTCGGACTCCGACAGCGTGGCCGAGATCCCGCCCTCGGCGATGCCGGTGAGCAGCTCCTTGTCGGGCGTGGCGGCCAGCGCGACCGTCGCGAACACCGTCGCCAGGAAGGGGCCGGGCAGCAGCACAGCGCCGGTCTCCTCCAGCGCGACCGCCAGCTCGGCGTACCCCGCGCCGGCCCCGCCGTACTCCTCGGGGATGATCAGGCCGGACAGGCCGAGCTCGCCGTTGAGCCGCGCGTAAACGGCCGGGTCGTAGCCGTCGCGGGCCTTGGCGGCGGGGGAGGCGGAAGTGAGGAAGGACCTGACCGCCTCGCGCAGCTCCTGCTGCTCCTGGCTCAGTACCAGTTTCACGTCTGGGTCCCCACCTTCAGCTCCTTGAAGGGCACGGTCTTGTCCACGCGCGGACCCGGCGGCAGGCCGAGCACGCGCTCGCCCACGATGTTGCGCATGATCTCGTTGGTGCCGCCGCCCAGCGCCATCGCCGGCGCCAGCGACACCGCGAACCCCAGCGGGTTGCCGTCGACCACCGACTCGGGCCCGACCAGCCGGGTGGCCAGGTCGGTCTGGAACAGCGTCAGCTCGGCGAGCAGCAGCTTGGCCGCGCTGCCCCTGGCGCCGGGGAAGATGCCCGCGTTGGTCTCCTGGGCCAGGCGCTGGTTGAACAGGGCCAGCGCGCGCGAGCGGATGTGCAGCTCGACCAGTTCGTCGCGGACCAGCGGATCGCCGGTGTCGACCACCTTGCGCAGCGCCTCCAGCGAGGCGGGGTTGTCACGCTGGCCGCTCATGCCCACGCCCGCGGAGATCGACAGCCGCTCGTGCAGCAGCGTCGTGACCGCGACGCCCCAGCCGTCGTTGACCTCGCCGACCCGGTCGGTGTCGGGGATGACGGCGTCGTCGAAGAAGATCTCGTTGAAGCCGGACCTGCCGCTCATGTCCTTCAGCGGCTTGACCGTCACGCCCTGCTGGCGCATGTCGATCACGAACATGGTCATGCCCTTGTGCTTGGGCACGTCCACGTCGGTGCGGGCCAGCAGCAGGCCCCAGTCGGCATACTGGGCGTTGGTGGTCCACACCTTCTGCCCGTTGACGACCCAGTGGTCGCCGTCGCGCACCGCCCTGGTCTGCAGGCTGGCCACGTCGCTACCCGCGCCCGGCTCGGAGAACAGCTGGCACCAGACCTCCTCGCCGCGCAGCAGCGGCCGCAGCCAGCGGGCGCGCTGCTCGTCGTCGCCCCGGTCGAGGATCGTCGGGCCGGTCATGCCGAGCCCGATCGAGAAGATGTAGGTGGGCAGCGAGAAGGCCCGCGCCTCGGCGGCGAAGGCGCGCTCCTCCGCCTGCGTCAGCCCCTGACCTCCCCATTGCCTCGGCCAGGTGATGCCGGAGTATCCGGCGTCGTGGAGCCTGGCCATGAACTGCTTGGCGCGGGCCACGGCCTCGCCCTCGGGAGGATCCTCGGTGGGGGTGTTCTCGAGCAACCAGGCCCGGGCGGCACGCCGATACTCATCAAGGTTCACGTCGACTCCTTGGCATCAGTGCTCACTTACTCTAGTCAGGGGAAAGCTGAACGCATAGAGCATTGCTCTGGAGCGTTTTGTCTGGATTTATCACTGAATCTCCTTTAATTAGGGCTAGGGGGACCTAATGTGATCACCTGATCACCGGGGGGAGGCGTGATCGCAAGGTTCGGGGGCTCGGTACGCGCACGGCTGACGTCGTTCGCCAGCGTAGCCATGGCGTTCCTGTGCGTGGTGGGTAGCGGCTTCGTCCTGTACGGCCTGCACAACACCGCCGTGGACTTCCGCACCAACCAGGTGCTGACCGGGGCGCTCAAGGTGGTCCACCAGGTCAAGCGGGGAAACCTGCCCACCGTCGTCCCGACCACCCTGGAAGGCGTCCAGGTGCTGAACGCCGGCGGCAGGGTGGTGGCCTCCTCGCCCGAGCTGGCGGGCAACCCGCCCATCACCACGGTCGTCCCCGACCCCGACAACGCCAACCGCACCCAGGTGATGTGCGACGTGCCGGCCTTCCCCGAGCAGTGCGTGATCATGGTGATCCTGCGCGTCTACGAGCCGGACGGCGACTGGCTCGTCTACGCCGCCGGGCGGATGCCGCCGTGGTACGTCGACCCCCGGGTGATCGCCTTCCTGGTCGTGGTGTCGCTGGTGGCGGTGACCATGACCGGGTTCGTCACCTCCCGGGCCGTGGCCAAGAAACTCGCCCTGGAGAGCGCGGTGGAGAAGCAGCGGCGCTTCGCCTCCGACGCCTCGCACGACCTGCGCAGCCCCATCACCGCCATGCGCGCCCAGGTCGAGGGCGTGATGCTGCACCCGCAGGACGCCGACTGGCAGGAGACGGGACGCGCCCTGCTCGACAGTCTGGACCGCCTGCAGGCCATCGTCACCGACCTGCTGACCCTGGCCCGCCTGGACGCCGGCGCCCCCGGCCGCCGCGAGCCCGTCGACCTGGGCGAGCTGGTCACCTCCGAGACCGACAGGCAACGCTCGAAGCAGGTCGTGGCCCGGCTCCAGCACGACGTGGTGGTGGAGGGCGACCGGCTGCGCCTGGCCCGCCTGCTGACCAACCTGCTCGACAACGCGGAACGGCACGCCGAGGACACGATCACGGTCTCGGTGGCCAAGCGGGACGGCCATGCCGTACTGGAGGTCCAGGACGACGGCGCGGGCATCGCGCCCGAGCACCGCGAGGTCGTCTTCCAGCGCTTCGCCCGCCTGGACGCCTCGCGCAACCGCGACGCGGGCGGCACCGGCCTCGGCCTGCCCATCGCGCGCGAGGTGGCCCTGGCCCACGGCGGCAACCTGGTCATCGAGGACTCTGACCGAGGCGCCCGCTTCGTGGTGCGGCTGCCGATGAGGGCGGGATGAGCCGTGTTCACCCGGTGGTCGGTCAGGCGCAGGCTCACACTGGTCACGCTGCTCACCACGCTGGCCGGATTCCTGCTCATCGCGCTCGTGGTGACGCCGCTGGTGCACGCGCTGGTCACCTCCTACGTGACCGACCAGGCCGCCACCGCGGCCCGGCGCGTCTCCTACGGCGTCCAGCGGTACGCCCCCGACAACCTCAAGCCGGTCGTCGCGACCGAGGAGGTCGACCTGGTCCAGGTGGTCGACAACCAGGGAGCGGTACGGCAGGCCAGCATACGTCTGCTCGGGAAGCCGCCGCTGACCCGGGTGCTGCCCCGCGACGCCGACAGCCGCGTCGACAGCCGGGTGTGCACCGGCGGCACGTGCCTGATCGTCGTCGGCTACCGGGTGGGCGTGGGGTCCGCCAACTGGATGGTCTACACCTACGTGCCCGAGATCCCGTGGTACATCAGCATCCGCTACATCATCGGCGTCCTGGCCGGCAGCGTGCTCATGTCCGCGATCATCGCGGCGGTGTGCTGGATGGTGGTCCGCAAGGCGCTCGAACCCGTCAAGACGATGAAGAACGAGCTGGCCGAGATCACCGAGACGGACCTGGGCCGCCGGGTCCCGCCCACCGCGCACCAGGACGAGCTCGACGACCTGGCCAAGACCATCAACGATACGCTCGACCGGCTGGAGGGCGCAGTGGAGCAGCAGCGGCGCTTCGCCTCCGACGCCTCGCACGACCTGCGCAGCCCCATCACCGCCATGCGCGCCCAGGTCGAGGACGCGCTGATGCACCCGGAGGACGCCGACTGGCAGGGCACGGGCCAGGCGCTGCTGACGAGCCTGGACCGGTTGCAGGCCATCGTCACCGACCTGCTGACCCTGGCCAGGCTGGACGCGGGCGCGCCGGGCAGGAACGAGCCGCTCGACCTGGCCGTCCTGGTGGAGGAGGAGCTGGCCAGGCGCCCGCGCGGCAAGCAGGTCAACCTGGGCCTGGCGCCCGGGGTGGCGATCCAGGGGGATCGGCTGCGGCTGGCCAGGCTGCTGACGAACCTGCTCGACAACGCCGAACGCCACGCCGATGCGACGATCACCGTGTCCGTCTTCCGTGAGGGCGGGATGGCCGTGCTTGAGGTCGAGGACGACGGCGCGGGCATCCCGCTCGATCAACGCGAGCTGGTCTTCCGGCGCTTCACCAGGCTGGACGCCTCCCGCAACGTGGACGCGGGCGGCACCGGGCTCGGCCTGGCCATCGCGCGTGAGGTGGCCAGGGCGCACGGCGGGTCGCTCACGATCGAAGATTCCGAGGTCGGTGCCCGTTTCGTCCTGCATATTCCTATCAGCGGAAGTTAGAGTTTCCCGCTGTGACGCGGGGATTTGGCCGATTAAGGCGTGAGGATCTGTTGAAGGCGGCCTGCGAGGTGATCGCGGAGCTCGGGTTCGGGCGTACCAGGGCGCAGGACATCGCCAGGGCCGCGGGAGTCAGCCAGGCGCTGCTGTTCTACCACTTCGACACCAAGGAGCGGCTGTTCGCCCAGGCCTTCGCCTACGCGGCCAGGCAGCACCTCGACGTGCTCGCGGAGATCGAACGCTCCACCAGGCCGCCGCTCGACCGGCTGCGCACCTTCCTCAAGCGCTGCTCGCCCACCACGGGCGCGGACGGCTGGCGGCTGTGGATCGACGCGTGGGCCGAGTCCATGCGCACGCCCGACCTGGAGGAGACCTCGCGCCGGCTGGACCTGCAGGGCCGCTCGGTGCTGCGCGGCATCATCGAGGCCGGCGTGGCCTCTGGCGTCTTCACCTGCCCGGATCCGGACGCCGCCACCTGGCGGCTGTTCGCGCTCTGCGACGGGCTGGCCATCCAGGTCAACGTGCACTCCAGGGTCCTGACCCGCCGCCGCGTCGCCGAACTGGTCCGTACGGCCGCCGCGGCGGAGCTGGGCCTGGCCGCGGAACAGCTGTGAGCGCGGTCACCCTTCCGCAGTTATTGGATGCTCCGTACAATTACCTGGCGAGGAGAGGAGTGCATGCGATGGCATCCGCACCGAGCTCTACCGCCGCCAGGGAACGCGACGAGACGGTCGCCGACCGGAGCGCCTACGAGGCCGTCATCCACCGCCTGTCCAAGGCCTCGGTCGACAAGCACTGGGAGCCCTACAAGGACATCCCGTGGGACGACCCGGAGTTCCTGGTCGACCCGGCGGATCCGCGCTGGGAGCTGCCCGAGGTCGACAAGCTCGGCGGCCATCCGTGGTACCGCAGCCGCTCGCCGGAGACGCGGGCCAGGATCGGGCTGTTCCGCGTGGCGACCGCCATGAAGATCGGGCTGCAGTTCGAGAACCTGCTCAAGCGCGGCCTGCTCAACTACGCCTACCGGCTGCCCAACGGCGCGCCCGAGTTCCGCTACGTCTACCACGAGACGATCGAAGAGGGACATCACGGGATGATGTTCCAGGAGTTCGTCAACCGCACGAAGATGCCCGTGCGCGGCATGCCGGGGCCGCTGTCGGTCATCGCGCAGGTCGCTCCCTGGATCCCGCTCATCTCCACCGAGCTGTTCTTCGTGTTCGTGCTCGGCGGCGAGGATCCGATCGACCACGTCCAGCGCAAGGTGCTCAAGGACGGCCAGGTCCACCACCCGCTGGAAGAGACGATCATGCGCATCCACATCGCGGAGGAGGCCAGGCACATCTCCTTCGCCCGGCACTACCTGCGCAACCGGGTGCCGCGGATGCCCCGCTACCGCCGCCTGATGCTCGGGATCATCTCGCCGATCATCCTCGGGATCATGGCCAGGATCATGCTGGCCCCGCCGGGACCGATGATCAGGCGCTTCAAGATCCCGCGCAACGTGGTGGCCGAGGTGTACCTGCACAACCAGGCGGCCAAGCAGGAGATCCGCGACTCGGTGGGCAAGACCCGCGAGCTGTGCGACCAGATCGGCCTGATGAACCCGCTGACCCGCCGCATCTGGAAGGCCATGGGGATTTGAGAACCGCAGTGGTGACAGGAGGCGCGTCCGGCATCGGGCGGGCCGTCGCCAGGGACCTGGCGGGCAAGGGCGTGGCGGTGACGATCGCCGACCTCGACGAGGCGGCGGGGGAGCGCACGGCCAAGGAGTTCGGGCTGGAGTTCGTCCCGCTCGACGTGACCGACGCGGCCGCCGTGTCGGCGGTGCTCGGCGCCGTCCGCGACGCGCGCGGCCGCCTGGACTTCGTGTTCAACAACGCGGGCATCGCGGTCGGCGGCTTCACCGAGGAGCTCACGCTCGACCACTGGAACCGCACGATCGATGTGAACCTGCGCGGCGTCGTGCACGGCGTCCACGCGGCCTACCCGATCATGCTGGAGCAGGGCCACGGCCATATCGTCAACACCGCCTCGCTGGCCGGGCTGGTCCCCGCGCCGCTCATGCTGCCCTACACCACGACCAAGCACGCCGTGGTCGGCCTGTCGCTCGCGCTGCGCGCCGAGGCCGCGGGGCGCGGCGTCCGGGTGAGCGTGGTCTGCCCGGGCTTCACCGACACGCCGCTGCTCGACCACGCCAACCCCGGCCTGCCGTCGACCGAGGTGGCCGCGCGCGCCCGCGAGTCGGCGATCAAGACCACCGGCCGCCTGTACTCGGTCGACCGGCTGGCCGCCGACATCCTGCGCGGGGTGGCTCGCAACCAGGCCGTGATCGTGGCCCCCGCCTCGGGCCGGGCGGCCTGGCGCGCCGCCAGGCTTTCGCCCGGCGGCGCGGTCCGGGTGGCCGGCCTGGCCACCCGGCGCCTGCGCGGGTAGTTTCATCCCTCCCAATCCGGACATATCGGTCATATAGGAAGGCGGCTGGCGTCCAGAGCCGGCGGATGAATCCGCAGATGCCGGTCCCGGCCCGCGTGCGGGCCTGGGACCGGCGCGTGCGTCTCACGGTCGCTTCGCGGAGAACACCAGCTCCTCGGCATAGCGGTCGTCGCCCAGGAAGAACCGGGTGGACAGGGTCCTGCCCGCCGGGTCGAAGATCGTGGTCCAGGTCGTCCGCCAGGGCTTGGCCGGATCGTCGCGCTCCCCGACTGAGTCCATAGCCGCGCGCAGGTCCTCCCGCGACATCGTGGCGCCCTTGCTGACCTCGTAGAGCGCGCGCAGCCGCCGGTAGGTGTCGAAGCTGCCCTCGGTGTCCTCCGGCAGGGTCATCGGGTCGGGGTGGCGGTGCAGCAGGTGGTTGGTCACGCACAGCGGCGCGTCGCCGAACTCGACGATGTGCTCGGCGCCGTCCCTGCCGCGCTCCCACACGAAGGCCTGCCCGCTGGCGTCGGCCACCAGGTAGTGCAGCGGCATGCCGTAGTCGTACTGCTTGGCGCCGAGCAGCGCCTGCTTGGCCTGCTCGACGTTCTCACACGTCTCCACGACGAACCTGGGCAACTGCACGGAGTCGACGCCCACCTGCGGGGCGTGCCCCTCCGGCGGCTCGGCGCGGTCGATGTCGGCCAGGAGCAGCATGACGGCCAGCCCGGCCTCGTTGATGCCGTCCATGCAGCCGTCCAGGGTGTTCATCGTGATGACCGTGCTGGCCAGGCCCTCGTCGGGCAGCGTGGTGATCACGTAGGGCCGCGAGGTCAGGGGCAGCTCGCCCGGCTGCGCCCGCAGCCCCCTGAGCTCGCTCTCGGTGGTGGTGAAGAAGTCGTAGTTACGCCCGACCCTGCCGTGCCCGTCCGCGCTCGCCGACGGCGGGCACCACAGCGCCGAGCAGCCGAACTCCATCGGGATGTAACCGAGCGCGTCCAGGGCCAGCTCGTCCTGGTCGGGGTCGAGGCCGAGCACGGCCGCCGCGCCGTCCATGCGGGCGTGCTGCTGTGGCCACTCGCGCTCGAACCAGGTACGGCGGGCCCTGCCCACCGTGGGGTCGACCGGTTGCGGCGCCCAGCCGAGGCGGCGAGCCTCCTCGGCGAGCGCCACGCCGATCTCGTAGTGGGATCCGCCGACGGTCAGGTGGCGGACCAGCTGGAAGTCGTTCCTGCTTCCCGCGACATGCGTGATGGTCATGCCACCACGGTCGGCGGCTCGGCTGACCAGGCGCTGACAGGCCGCTGACCGCCGGTGTAGTCCGCCTCGGCCCGCCGTACGGCCGCCGCCGCGCCGAAGGCCAGCACCCGCACCAGGCCGGCGTCCGAGCGGTCTCCGGGAAAGGCGCGCCAGGCGGCGACGTCGGCATCGGTGATGCGGTAGGCGGCGACCGCGGCCAGCACCGCCAGGCGCGCCTGCGGCAGCTCGTCGTGAGGGACGCCCCAGATGGCCTCGGTCAGCCACTCGGTCCCCATCGGCGGGTGCTTGCCCGCCCACCGGTCCGCCGCCTCGGTCACGGCCTGCCGGGTGTCGATCCCGACCTCGGCCGCCTCGGCGGTGGCCAGCAGCGTGGCGACAGCCGTACCGACCGGCGAATCACCGGCCCAGGACGGCGCGGGCGCGGACGGCAGATCGGCCAGCAGCGGCAGGCTCGCCCCCGGCTCGAGATCCGCGCGGACCTTGCTCGCGACCATCCGCCCGCCCACCCCGCGCACGATCCGCGAGCGCTGCAGCCCGCCGGGCAGCATGTCCTCCGAGTGCAGCGCCGACACCATCCGGTTGATGAAGTGGAACGTCAGCGCCGTCCCCACGATCTCCGGCTCCTCGTACGGCGAGGCCGCCCGCGACCCCGCCCAGGCGAACAGCGCGGCGAAGTGGGGATCGTCCGGCGCCCCGCCGGACACCAGCGTCTCGGCCAGCCGGTGGTCGCCGGTGGCGTGCAGGAACATGGTGTGCGCCGACACGCAGAACGGGCACCGGTTGGCCATCGACACGCCCAGCGCGACGATCTCGCGAGCGGTGCGTGACACGGGTCCCGCGATGAGCGACTCGCGCAGCATCGCCCAGGTGGCGGCCAGCACCTCGGGCGCGGGCGACAGCGTCATGAGCGCGGGCATCCTGCGCAGCCCGACGTCCGCGGCCTGCTGACGGTAGACGTCGGCGGCCAGACCGGTGGCGTCCTTCGGCTCGACAGGCGTGATGTAGCGAAAAGTCATGATCTTCTCCGGTCAGATCGCGTGGGCCGCGCGGATGACGCGGTCCGGGTCCCAGGCCTTCTTGACCTGGACGAGCCATGCGTGGTTCTCGGGGGTGAAGGCGGAGGCGGTGCGGCCGGGGTCGGCCAGGAAGTTGAGGAAGGTCCCGCCGGTGGCGTGCTCGCCGACGTCCGCGGGCTCGCCCGCCGAGATGATCGAGAAGGGCACGTCGCGGTGCCCGGCCGGCCCCGCGTCGGCGTCCGGCCTGGCCATCGCGCCGCCCCAGTGGCGCACCTCGACCGCCTCGGACTCCGACTCGAGCAGCGCGCCGATGAGGTCGTCGGGGAGGTCCCTGACCAGCTCGATGTGCTGGGTCATGGCCATCGGCGGGCGCGGCGGCCCCGCCAGCGCGAGTCCCGCCTCCTCGAAGGTCATCTCGCGCATCTCCCCGCCGATCGGCTCGCCCGCCGCTTCCAGCACCGGCTTCAGCGCGGGGTCGGCGCCCAGCCACACCGCCCGGACCGCCAGGACCCGGCCGCCGTCGGGCCTGCGCATGACCATCACGGCCGTGTTCGACTCGTCGGGCTCGTCGGCCGCCCAGTCGCGGTAGGCGGCCAGCGTGTCAGCGGCCCGCTCGAACGGGTGCAGCGTCATGCCCGCGAAGACCCGTTCGACCGGGTAGAGGCGGAAGGTCAGCTCGGTCACGATCGCGAAGTTGCCGCTGCCGCCGCGCAGCGCCCAGAACAGGTCGGGATGGTGGTCCAGATCGGCCGTGACCACCCGGGCGTCGGCGGTGACGGCCTCGGCGCGCACCAGGCTGTCGGCCGCGAAGCCGTACTTGCGCGACAGCCAGCCCGTCCCGCCGCCCAGCGTGTAACCGGCCACCCCGACCCACGGCGTCCCCGACAGCGGGGCCAGCCCGTGCCACGCGGCCGCGGCGATCACGTCGGACCACAGCGCGCCGGGGCCCGCGGTGGCGGTGCGGGCGTGCGGGTCCACGCTCACCCTGGCCATCGCCGAGGTGCGCAGCAGCAGCCCGCCCACGTCCGAGGTGACCGCGCCGTGGCCGGTGGACTGGACCGACAGCTGCAGGTCGTGGTCGCGGGCGACGGTCACCGCCGCCCGCACGTCCTCGGGGCAGGTGGGCTCGGCGACGAGCGCGGGCCTGGGGTCGAAGCGGCGGTTCCACGGCAGGCGTTCCTGCTCGTAGCGTTCCTCGCCGGGCAGATGGACGCGGCCCTGGAACCCGGCGGTCCTGAGTGCTCGATACGTCATGGCAGCGATGCTGCTGTCCGGCGCGATCCTGGTCGTCGTGCTGCCAGATGCACTGCCTACTCCCGGGGGAGTAGCACCTCCAGATGATGACCTTCTGTCCGGTTTCGCCATAGGGTTCGGGTCATGGTGAGACTCCATCTACCCGACGTCGCGCTGGTGGCGGGGGTGGCAGCGGTGATGGCCGGCAACGCGGCGCTGGCCGGGGCCGGCCCGCTCGGCTACGCGTTGCTGGCGGTGTCGGCGCTGGCCCTGTACGCCCACCGCCTGGCGCCCAGGACCATCCTGCTGCTGACGGGCGCGTGCGCCCTGGCCTACGCGCTGGTGGAGTCGCCCGAGGTCATCGCCTCGCTGCCGGCTCTGATCACGATGTTCAGCGTGGTCAAGAACGGGCACAACCCGCTGGCGCTCGTCGTGACGTTCGTGCTGGAGTGCGGCATGGTCGCCGCGCTCCTGCTCGACGGGCAGCCGACGGTGACCGCCGTGAAGACCGCGGGGCTGATGGGCGGCTGGTACATCGCCTCGGCCGTGATGGGCGTGGTGTTCAGGCAGGTCGAGGAGCGCGCGCTGGAGGCCGAACGGACCCGCGAGGAGGCGGCGCTGCGCCGGGCGGGGGAGGAGCGGCTGCGCATCGCCAGGGAGCTGCACGACTCGCTCACCCACTCGATCTCGATCATCAAGGTGCAGACGGGCGTGGCCATCCACCTGGCGCGCAAGCGCGGCGAGGAGGTCCCGCCCGCGCTGCTGGCCATCCAGGAGGCGGGCGGCGAGGCCATGCGCGAGCTGCGCGCCACGCTCGACGTGCTGCGCGAGCCGTCGGGCAACACGCTGGAGCGGCTGCCCGACCTGGTCGAGCGGGCGCGCGCCGCCGGCCAGCAGGCGACGCTCACCATCGGCGGCGAGCCGAGGAAGCTGTCGGCCGAGGTGGAGCAGGCCGCCTACCGGATCGTGCAGGAGGCGCTGACGAACGTGACCCGGCACGCGGGCGGCGCGCCCGCCACGGTCGTCGTCGACTACGGTCCGCACGACCTCGTGGTCCGCGTCGAGGACGAGGGCCCCGGCCCCGGGCACGACGAGCCGGGGGTCGGGCTGATCGGGATGCGCGAGCGGGTCACCGCGCTCGGCGGCAGGCTCGTGGCGGGTCCCGGTCCCGCCGGCGGGTTCGCCGTCCGCGCCGACCTTCCCGTGGGCGGTGAGGCATGATCCGCGTGCTGCTGGCCGACGACCAGGTGCTGATCAGGGCCGGGTTCCGGGCGCTGATCGAGGCCGAGGACTCCATCGAGGTGGTCGGCGAGGCCGCCAACGGGCGGCAGGCCGTGGAGCTGGCCGCCGAGCACCTGCCCGACGTGGTGCTCCTGGACATCCAGATGCCGATCATGGACGGGATCGAGGCCACCAAGCGCATCGCGGCCGACCCGCGGCTGGCCGGCGTGCACGTGATGATCCTGACCAACTACGGCGTGGACGAGTACGTCTTCCAGGCGCTGAAGGCCGGCGCCGCCGGGTTCCTGCTCAAGGACAGCGACCCCGACGACCTGCTGCACGGCATCCGGGTGGTCGCGCGCGGGGACGCGCTGCTGTCGCCCGACATCACGCGGCGCCTCATCGGCGAGTTCGTCGCCCGCCCCAAGCTGTCACTGCCGACCGGGGACCTGGACGTGCTGACCGAGCGCGAGCGGGAGACCGTGGCGCTGGTCGGCCGCGGCCTGTCCAACGAGGAGATCGCCGCGCACCTGGTGGTGAGCCCGTTCACCGCCAAGACCCACGTCAGCCGCGCCATGACCAAGCTCGGCGCCCGCGACCGCGCCCAGCTCGTCGTCATGGCCTACGAGTCGGGCCTGGTCACGGCCCGGCGCTAGCGGCCACGGACCCGCCCGGTACGGCGCGGCGGTAGCGGTCGGCCTGGACCAGCACCGCCTCGGCCAGCTCGGGCGGGTCGAGCACCTCGAAGTCCAGGCCGAGGAACCCGACCCAGGCGGCCATCCCCGCCACGTCGTCGCCGCCGAACCGCAGCAGGCACGTCCGCTCGTCCACCGGCTCCGGCTCCAGCCCGAGCGGCAGCCCCCGCACCCGCTCGACGGGCGCGTGCAGCAGCACCGTGGCCCGGTAGCGCCACATGGCCGTGTTGACGCCGCGCTCCACGAACGCGGCCACGTCGCCGTCCGCGGGCAGCTCCCGCGGGGTGAACCGGGGACCGGTCGGCGTCCTGGGCGCCATCCTGTCCACCCGGTAGGTGCGCCAGTCCTTCCGTTCGGCGTCCCAGCCCACCAGGTACCAGCGGCCCCGCAGGTGGGCCAGCCGGTGCGGCTCCACGTCGCGCACGCTGGCCGTACCGTCGTGGCCGGTGTAGTCGAAGCGGAGCCGCTCGTGGTCGCGGGCGGCGTTGGCGATCGTCGTCAGCCGCTCGGGCGGCACCGGCGAGGAGCGGCCGGGGATCTGCACGGTGTAGGAGTTGAGCGCGCTGACCCTGCGCCGCAACCGTGACGGCATCACCTGCTCCAGCTTGGCCAGCGCGCGCACCGACGACTCCTCGATGCCCTCCACTCCGCCGCCCGCGGCCCTGCCCAGGCCCACCGCGACGGCGACGGCCTCCTCGTCGTCGAGCAGCAGCGGCGGCAGCGCGGCCCCGGCGCCCAGGCGGTAGCCGCCGGCGACGCCGGGCGTGGCGTGCACCGGGTAGCCGAGGCTGCGCAGCCGCTCCACGTCGTTGCGCACCGTCCTGGTCGACACGCCGAGCCGCGTGGCCAGCTCGGGGCCCGGCCACTCGCGGTGCGCCTGGAGCAGGGACAGCAGCTTCAGCAGGCGGGCCGAGGTTTCCAGCATGCGACCAGTCTGCCGCCCATCGAGGAAAGGTTCATTCCGCGACGATCACGATCTTGCCGAGGAAGTGCCCGTCCTCGCTCATCCTGTGCGCGTCGGCGATCCGCTCCAGCGGGAACGCGGCGGCGATCGGGATCCGCAGGGCTCCCCGCTCGACCAGCGGCAGCACCTCGGCGAACACCTCGCCGAGCGGCGCGCCGCCCTGCGCGCCCGTGGAGAAGCGCACCCCGTGCTCGGCGGCGGTCAGCCCGTCGGCGATCGTGACCACCTTGGCCGGGTCGCCGGTCAGCCGCACCGACAGCCCGAGCACGTCCCGCCCCGAGGCGTCCAGGACCAGGTCGACGGGCTCGGTGATCCGCTCCTCCAGCCCGTCGCCGTAGACGACGGGTTCGACGCCCAGGCCGCGCAGGAAGGCGTGGTGCCGTTCGCTGGCCGTGCCGATCACCCGGGCGCCGCGCGCGATGGCCAGCTGCGCGGCGGCCAGCCCGACGCCGCCCGCCACCGCGTGGATCAGCAGCGTCTGCCCCGGCCGCGGTGCCAGCAGGCCGAGCACCCGGTGGGCCGTCCCCGCGGCCACCGGCAGGGCGGCGGCCTCCTCGGGCGCCAGCCAGCCGGGCCGCTCCAACAGCTCCGCCGGGTCGGCCAGGACGAAGTCGGCCACCCCGCCCGCCGATACCCGCCCGAACACGGCCTGCCCGATCCGCGGGCCGTCCACGCCCGGGCCCAGCGCGTCGATCGTGCCCGCCACCTCGAGGCCCGTCCCCGCAGGGCCCTCCAGCGGGCCTCCCATCATGCCCTGGCGGAACTTCCAGTCGATCGCGTTCACCCCGGCCGCCTGGACGGCCAGCCGTACCTGGCCGGGGCCGGGTTCGGGGATCGGCAGCTCGTCGACGCGCAGGACCTCGGGCCCGCCGTAGACCGAATAGCGCGCGGCGCGGGAGGTGACCAGCAGCAGCGCCTTGCCGGTCAGCTCGCGCGCGTCCAGCGCCGCGTGCGCCCGCGCGACCTGGTCGAACGGTACGGCGAGCCCCACGTGCGGCCGGAGCCGGCCCGCGACGGCCTCGGCGAAGGCCCGCTCGGCCAGCCGGACGAACTCCTCGGGCGCGAACTGCACCTGCTCCATCCCGACCACCCGGCGCCCGGCGGGATCCACCTGGGCGGGGTTGCCGCCGGTCACCCCGTAGGCGAAGAACGTCCCGCCCGGGGCGACCCGCTCGAACAGCTCGGCCCCCACCTGGCCGCCGACCCCGTCGAAGACCACGTCGAACTCGCCGGTGACCTCCTCGTAGTCCACCACGCGCGCCGCGCCCGCCGCCTCGGCCGCGGACCGCTTGCCTTCTCCGCGGGCGGCGCCCGTGACCTCGGCGCCCGCGGCGGCGGCCAGCTGCACCAGGGCCAGCCCGAGCGCCCCGCCCGCTCCCGTCACCAGCACCCGCGTGCCGGGCTTGAGCTCCGCCGCGTCCACCAGGCTCAGCGCCGCGGGACCCACCTGCAGCAACGCCGCCGCCGCGGGCAGGCTCAACCCGTCGGGCACGGCGGCCACCTCGCTCGCCACGACCTTCTCGGCGTAACCGCCGCCGCTCACGCGCGCCGCCACCCGCCGCCCGCCGGCATACCCGGCCACGCCGGTGCCCGGCACGTAGGGCGGCTCGTGGCCGAACCACTGCCTGCCCCACCCGGCCCGCAACTGCGCGTCGAGCGACATGACGTCCACGACGGAGACGTCCACCACGACCTGTCCAGGCCCCGGCACGGGATCGGGCGCCTCGCGCACCGCCAGCACCTCGGGACCGCCGAAACCCACTGCCTCGATGACTCTCATGGCAGCGAGTCTGTTACCTCAAGCGTGGTTGAGGTCAATCGCCTTGGGATGCCGCGGCTCGTACAGCCCCAGGGTTCCGCCGCCGGGCAGCCTGATCGAGGTGAGCACGCCCCACCCCTGGTCCGCCGGCGGGGAGGTGGTCACGCCCTTGGCGGCGAGCTCGGCGACCGTCTCGTCCAGGTCGTCGCACATCAGGTAGAGCTCGTGCGTCTCGGTCTCGGCGGGATGGACCGCCACCTCGGCGGGCGGCAGCTTGAAGATCAGCCAGCCACCGCCCACGTCGACGTGCGGGTAGCCGAGCACGTCGCGCAGGAACGCCCGGTCAGCCTCCGCGTCCCTGCTGTAGATGATCACGTGTGCGCCGTTAATCATCCACCGAGACTATGTAGTCGCCCTCTCCCGAGAAACCCACGACACACCCGCCCGCGCCCATCAGCTCGCCCAGCGTCCGGCGCATCGCCAGCCGCCACGCCCGTGCCGCCTCCGGGTCGCGCCGCCGCAGCTCCTCGATGTCCGGCGGCGTCCCCACCAGCAGCACCGGCCCCTGCGCGGGCGTCACGCGCGGCAGGTCGCCGTCCGCGCCCAGCACCCTGGCGTACGGTCCCGGCGGCAGCGGACCCGGCTCCTCGGTCAGCCGCCACATGGCCACCAGCCGGTCGGAGTAGTCGCCCTCGTTGATCGCGTCGGCCATCACCCCGTAGAAGTTCTCGAGGTACTTCTCGGGCCGCGCCCCCAGTTTGGCCAGGTTGAAGCGGGCGTTCCTGCGCACCAGCGGATCGAAGGTCCAGGTGATCTTCTCCAGCCCGCGCCGCAGGCACCACGCGCGCTGGTGCAGCTTCAGCGCCGTCCCGATGCCCCGCCCGATCAGCGCCCCCGTCACGTGCGAGTGCAGCGTACGGCCGGGCGCCAGGAACCCGACCGACGCCCCCACCAGCGCGTCGCCCTCGAAGGCGCCCGCCACGTAGCTGCCCGAGTGGGCGAAGCCCACCATCAGCTCGACGGGCACGGGAACGTTGGCGGGCTCCGGCTGCCAGATCTCGTCGAAGAGCCGGAACACCTGCTCGAACTCCGGGATGCCGTGCAGTTCCCTGATCGTCACCCCGGTCTTGGCCGCCGCGGCCTCCGCCTCGTGGAGCGCCGCCTCGTACGTGGTCACCTGGTGGTTCTACCCGCCAGGACCGCTTCCACCAGCGCCCGCAGCAAAGCCGTGCGCCCGGGCATCTCCGCCACGATCACGTGCTCGTGGTCGGCGTGCGCGCCGCCGCCCACCCCGCCCAGGCCGTCGAGCGTCGGGCAGCCCACGCCGGCGGTGAAGTTGCCGTCGGAGGCGCCGCCCACCGACGCGGACGTCAGCGGCCCGAGCCCGAGCCCGGTGGCCAGCTCCTGGGCCAGCGCGTACAGCCCGGCCGACATCGAGGCCTCGAGCGGCGGCCGGTTCGGCCCGCCGAGCACCTCCAGGCGCGTGCCCGGCACCACCGGAGCCAGCGACCGCATCAGCGCGTCCACCCTGTCCTGCTCCGACAGCTCGGCCACGCGCACGTCCACGCCCAGCTCCGCCTCGGCGGGCACGGTGTTCAGCGTGGTGCCGCCGCGCAGCACGGTCGGCGTGACCGTGGTCGCGCCCGCGCCCATCCGGGAGATCGCCAGGATCTGGTGCGCCAGCTCGATCCCGGCGTTGGCGCCCTTCTCGGGTTCGAGCCCGGCGTGGGCGGCCTTGCCGTACACCTTGAGGTCGTACTGGGACGTGCCCTTGCGCGCGGTCTTGAGCGCGCCGCCGTCGGCGCTGGCCTCCGTGACGAACGTGGCGTCCAGCCCGCGCGCCGCGTCCTCGATCAGCTGGGAGGAGGTGATCGAGCCCACCTCCTCGTCACCGGTGATCAGCACGCTGACGCCGTCGAGCGAGCCGAGGCCCGCCAGGGCGTGGAACGTCTGCACGATCCCGGCCTTCATGTCGAAGACGCCCGGCCCGCGCGCGACTCCGTCCTGGACCGACCACGGGTGCGTCTTCAGCGAGCCCATCGGCCAGACCGTGTCGTGATGGCCCAGCAGCAGCACCCGTGGCGTACCGAACGTCCAGCGCAGGTGCGTGACGCCGTCGATCACCAGGAACTCGGGCTCGGCGCCCAGATATCGGGCGCCCATCGCGGCGACCACCTTGGCGCTGCGCGCGACGGCCTCCAGATCACTGGAGAACGACTCGCACACCACCAGCTCTTCCACATCTTCGATCACCCGTCCGACGCTACCGTCCGCGGTGTGGCCGCCCTATGTCGGCCGGTACAAGGCTGGTGGGTGTGGTTTGGGTTTCCTGCCTAAGATCGCATGTCATGCATCTTCTCGCCGCCGCCGCTCTCGCGCTGGCCCTGCCGGTCCAGACCCCCGCCGTCTCCGTGGCGCCGCTGCACTTCGCCCTCGGCAAGCTCACCGTCAAGGGCACCTACGCCAAGGCCTCGGACAAGCGGGTGAACGCCGCCCTGCGCGCCCCGATCGACGCCCGGGCCAAGGAGTACGCCGCCAACCTCTCGGGCAGCCGCGCCACCGCCTACGTGGACACCACCGTCAAACTCAACGGCCCCCGCTACGCCTCGGTCCGCTACGACATGACCATCCACTCGAAGGTCCTCTGGCACCCCACCTGGACCCGCGCCCGCACGGTCACGGTGGATCTGCGCTCGGGCCGGGCCCTGCGCGGCACGGACCTGTTCGCCCCCGGTGTCAGCATGCGCAAGCTCACCAAGCTCTTCACCTCGAGCCAGCCGTGCTTCGCCGACATCCACCTCAAGCGCGCCGACCTCAACGGCCCCGGCCTCCAGTTCGCCCTCACAGGAGCCCGCCTGGAGGTCGCCGTCGACGGCCCCTACTTCAGCACCGCCACCGCCTGCGGCCAGCAGACCATCAAGATCCCCTACTCCAAGCTCCCCGGCTTCCGCCTCCACCCCTGAGGCGGGAAATGGTGCTTCCGGTCGCGTTCCCGCGGGCCAGAAGACGGCGGCCGATCACGTGGTGTTCGGCCGCATGCCCCCGGTATCGAGAAGATCCTCAGCCGCAGTGCACGTTGTTGAGCTCGCGGGTCACCCAGTCAGGTACCGTCGCGGCGACGTCGATGCACTTGCCGGCCGCGGAGACGTACACCGGCCCGGCGTAGTACTTGTAATGCCCGGCGTCGGTGTCCTCGCCGCTGCCGTCGCCTCTCGAGATCGTGACTCTCTTCCAGCTCGTGGTGTTGGCGTAGGCGCCGTAGCCGTAGGTCAGGGCGCAGTTCTTCCCGGTGCTGGAGCTGTAGTACACCTCCAGCGTGCCCGTGCGGGTCCCGTCTCCTCGGGAGACGGCGTAGACGCCGACCCGGGAGTAGCTGCTGCCGCAGGGTCCGTCCGCGCCGGCCGGGGAGCCGCCCGCCACGAGCACGGTGGAGGTCAGCGTCGCGCCGGCCAGGAGGGTCGCAAGCTTGCCGCGTGTACGCACGCAGGTCCTTTCTCTCGATCTTGTCGAGCAGTCATGCGACCATGAAAACTTCCGGGCCCGCCACCTTTGGTGATCAACCTCACATCCCGGCATCAACGCCCTCCTGCTCCCCGAGCTCACGGGGACAGGCGCGGAACGGGAGATCTTGAAGGGTGCTTCGCCCCTGGTCATAGGGGGAGTGAGACGAGCCGGCCTGTAGGCCGGGTTCTGTCCTTCTGTGCGAAGGGGCGGCCATCCATCTAGGGCCGCCGTTGCCGGCGGCCTCGAGCGGTCTACCCGCGCGACTCGGACGGGCCGTCCTCGAACGCCGCGCGCGGGACGCTCCTTGCGGGGCGTCCCTTCTTGACCTTGCTCCGGGTGGGGTTTACCGAGCCGCCCACGTCACCGTGGGCGCTGGTGGTCTCTTACACCACCCTTTCACCCTTACCTCCCGCCGGAGCGGGAGGCGGTCTGCTCTCTGTGGCACTTTCCCGCGGGTCACCCCGGGTCGGCGTTACCGACCACCCTGCCCTGTGGAGCCCGGACCTTCCTCGGCGGGCCCCCGGAGGGACCCGACGCGGCCGCCCGGCCGGCTCGTCTACCTCGAAAGATTATCAAACATCAAGCGATCTCCAACCCGCCGACAAGATCGGTCGGGTGGAATGGATACGTCATCGCCTGAGGGGGGCGGTGGCGACGGGTCGTGCCGGGTGTTCTGGCGGCATCCGGCACGACCCCCGCATCAGCGCAGGTGGGCCGTGTCGTTGAAGGCCTTGACGAGCGCCTGGCCGTCGGCGAAGTACTCCACCAGCGACAGGCACGCCAGGTCCAGGTGCATCCGGTAGAGCGCCGCGGGCGGCGCCATCAGCGCCAGGCGCAGCAGCGTCTTGATCGGCGTGACGTGCGAGACGACCAGTACGGTGCGCCCCTCGTACCGCTCGATCAGGCGGTCCCTGACCCGCTCGACCCGCCGGGCCGCGTGCGCGAAGCTCTCGCCGCCGGGCGGCGCCATGTTCGGGTCGGCCAGCCAGGCGGTCAGCTCGTCGGGCCACTCCCGCTGGATCTCGGTGAACGTGTGCCCCTCCCAGGCGCCGAAATCGGCCTCCCTGAGGTCCTCGTCCACCTCGACGCTCAGCCCGGTGAGCTCCGCCACCGCCTCCGCGGTCTGCCTGGCGCGCTTGAGCGGCGAGCTGACGATCACGTCGATCCGGTACGGCTCCCGCGACAGGCGCCGGGCGGCCGCCGCGGCCTGCGCGAGCCCGTTGGCGGTCAGTTCGGCGTCGCCGAGGCCGGAGAAGCGCCGCTCCACCGACAGCGGCGTCTCGCCGTGCCTGAGCAGCAGCAGCGAGGTCGCCACCCGCGTCGGCGGCATCCAGCCGCCCCCTGTGGAACGCTCCTGCGCCGTGGCCACGGACGCGGTCGGCGCCGACAGATCCGCCCCGGCGGGCCGCCGCGACCGGCCCGCCCCGGGGGCCTGCTCGAACAGGTCGGTCTGCCCGGACTCCGGTACGGCGGAGCCGCCCGCCCGCCACGGCTCTCCCTTGGCGGCGGCGTCCATGGCCTCGTTGGCCAGGCGGTCGGCGTGCTTGTTGCGCTCGCGCGGGATCCACGTCCACTCGGTCACGCGCAGCCGCCTGGCCAGGTCGCGCGCCTCGAGCGCGAGGGGGCGCAACCCCTCGTTCTTGATCTTCCAGCGTCCCGCCATCTGCTCGATGACGAGCTTGGAGTCCATCCGGACCGCCACCGAGGCGCCCTCGCCGCCCAGCCGCAGCACCTCGCGCAGCCCGGCGATGAGCCCGCGGTATTCGGCCACGTTGTTGGTGGCGACCCCGATCGCCTCGGCGGCCTCGGCCAGGACCTGCCCGCCCGCGGAATCCTTGACGACCGCGCCGTAGCCGGCGGGGCCCGGGTTGCCCCGCGAGCCGCCGTCGGCCTCGATCACGTATGTCACAGGCCGGACTCCGCCGTGCGCACCAGGATCCGGCGGCACTCCTCGCAGCGCACCACCTCGTCGTGCGGCGCGGCCTTGATCGAGTTCATCTCCGCGATCGACAGCGCCACCTTGCAGCCCTGGCAGCGGCCGCCCCGCAGCATCGCGGCGCCCACGCCGTACTGATCCCTGAGCTTGTCGTAGAGCGCGAGCAGGTCGGCGGGGATGTCGCCGACGATCTGGGCGCGCTTGCCGCGCACCTCGGCGGTCTCCTTGTCGATCTCGGTGAGCGCGGCGTCGCGGCGCTCCTCGGAGACCGAGCGGACGGCGGCGATCTCGTCGCGCTTGGCGATCAGGCCCGCGGCCTTGGCGTCGGCCGCCTCCTTGCGCTCCATGATCTCCAGCACGACCTCCTCCAGGTCGCCCTGGCGGCGGTGCAGGGAGACGATCTCCGACTGCAGGCTGGCCAGGTCCTTGGGGGAGGTGACGGCGCCGGAGTCGAGCCGCTTCTGGTCGCGGTCGGCGCGGGTGCGGACGGTGTCGACGTCGCTCTCCGCCTTGGTCTGCTCGCGCGACAGGTCGCCCGCCTCGGTCTCGGCCTCGATCACCTCGGTGGCCAGCTTGGCGTACTGCTTGGACTGCTCGTCGATCTCTGCCAGCTCGGGCAGCGTGCGCCGGCGATGGGCCAGCCGGTCCGCGGTGGAGTCGAGCTCGGCCAGATCGAGGAGTCGCTTCTGTGCTTCAGGGGCTGCTTTCATGATCAATATCCTCTTGTCCAAGCATCGGTGACCGTGGCGGAGACGCGCGTCTCAACGGTAACGCCACTCGAGGCCAGCATTGACGCGGCGCTGTCGAGCCAGGGCCACTCGGTCGCCCAGTGCGCGGCGTCGATCAGCGCGGGGCCGCCCGCCTCGACGAACTCGCTGGCCGGGTGGTGGCGTAGGTCGGCGGTGAGGAACACGTCCACGCCCGCGGCGGCGGCCGTACCGAGCAGGGAGTCGCCCGCGCCGCCGCTGACGGCAACGCGCGAGACGCGGCGGCCGGGATCACCGGCGACGCGGATGCCCCAGGAGGTCTTCGGCAGGCCCGCGGCGGCCTGCTCGGCGAAGTCCCCGAGCGTCATGGGCGCGGGCAGTTCGCCGATGCGGCCCAGGCCGCGCCACGGGTCGTCGGGGAAGGGCCGCAGCGGCACCAGGTCGCCGGTGAGGCCGACGGCGCGGGCCAGCGCGTCGGAGACGCCGGGATTGGCCACGTCCGCGTTGGTGTGCGCGGTGTAGAGGGCGACGTCGTTCTTGATCAGCGTGTGGACCACCCGGCCCTTGGGGGTGTTGGTGGCGACCGTGGTGGTGCCGCGCAGGTAGAGCGGGTGATGGGTGACGATCAGGTCGGCGCCCCACTCCAGCGCCTCCTCCACGACGACCACGACCGGGTCGACCGCGAACAGCACCTTGCGCACCGGCTGGCCGAGGTCGCCGGTGACCAGGCCCACCGCGTCCCAGGACTCGGCGCGGGCCGGCGGGTAGGCGCTCTCCAGCGCGTCGATCACATCCGTCAATGCAGCCACCTGGGCAGACTATCGGGGGACTGTCCCCAGAACGGCGCTCGGCGTAATGTAAGTGAATCCTGACACGCGGAGGACGGCATGGCACCCAGGGTCGCGATCACCGGTGCGGGTTTCGGCGGGCTCTGCATGGCGATCCAGCTCGAACGGGCGGGCCTGTCCTCCTACACGGTCTTCGAGAAGGCCGGCGACCTGGGCGGCACCTGGCGCGACAACAGCTACCCCGGCGCCGGCTGCGACATCCCCTCGCACCTGTACTCCTACTCCTTCGAGAAGTACGCGAGCTGGACCCGCCGCTACCCCGAGCAGCCGGAGATCCTCGGCTACCTCGAGCACTGCGCCGACAAGTACGACGTCATGCGGAAGATCCGCTTCAACACCGAGGTCCTGTCCGCCACCTTCGCCGACGCCTCCTGGCGGATCCGTACGGCCGGCGGCACGGAGACCTTCGACGTGCTGGTCATGGGCGTCGGCCAGCTCAACCGCCCCCGCATGCCGGACATCCCAGGCATCGACGACTTCGAGGGAACCTCCTTCCACTCCGCCCGCTGGAACCACGACCACGACCTCGCCGGCCGCCGCGTGGCGGTGATCGGCAACGGGTCGTCGGCGGCCCAGTTCATCCCGCGCATCGCCGAGCGGGTCGAGCACCTGGACGTGTTCCAGCGGACGCCGAACTGGGTGATCCCGAAGCCCGACGCCGCCTTCGGCCCGCTGACCAGGCTGGCCTTCCACTACGTGCCCGGGCTGCAGCGCGCCTACCGCGAGTGGATCTACCGGTACGCCGAGGGCACCCTGTATCCGGCGCTCGCCCAGGGCTGGAGCGCCGGCCTGCTGAAGAAGCGCGCCATGGACCATCTCAGGGACCAGGTCCCCGACCCCGAACTGCGGGACAAGCTCACCCCCGGCTACCCGCCCGGCTGCAAGCGCGTGGTGATCGACAGCACCTTCTATCCGGCGCTGACCAGGCCGAACGTGGACGTGGTCACCGACGGGATCGTCCGCGTGGCGGCCAAGGGCGTCGAGACCGCCGAGGGGCTGCGCGAGGCCGACACGATCATCTTCGCGACCGGGTTCCGCAGCACCGAGTTCCTGTCCCCGATCCAGGTGCAGGGGCGCGACGGGGTGTCGCTGGCGCGGCAGTGGGGCGGCGGGGCCGAGGCGTACCTGGGCATCTCGGTGCCGCGCTTCCCGAACCTGTTCCTGCTGTACGGGCCCAACACCAACCTGGGTCACAACTCGATCATCTTCATGATCGAGTGCCAGGTGAACCACGTGCTGTCCTGCCTGCCGTACATCAGGAAGCACGGGACGATGGAGGTCAGGCCCGAGGCGATGGCGGCCTGGACGCGGCAGCTCGACGCGGCGATGGGCCGGATGGTGTGGGGGAACGGCTGCCAGAGCTGGTACAAGACGGCCGAGGGGCGGGTCACCAACAACTGGCCCGGCCCGACCACGCTCTACCGCAGGCTCACCGCCCGGCCTCCGCTGCCCGCCTACTCCCTGGGCTGACTTGCTCTTCGTGATACGAACCAATATGGTTCGTGTCACGAACTGGGGAGGTTGTCATGGTGGTGTTCGGTGCGGGGATCTCGACGGCGGTGGGCGAGGCGCGGCAGACGCTGCGGCATGCCGTACAGCTCGACAGGGACGGGCTCGACCTGTTCACCGTCTCCGACCATCCCTACCTCGGCGGCAGGCTGGACGCCTACTCCATCGTCGGGACCGCCCTGGGCGCCACCGGGAGCATCGCGGGGCTGGTCAACGTGACCAACCTGCCGAGCCGTCCCGCGCCGATGCTGGCCAGGACCGTCACCTCGCTGTCCGAGCTGACCGGCGGCCGGATCGTGCTCGGGCTCGGCGCGGGCGGGTACTGGGACGGGATCGTCAAGCTGGGCGTGCCACGGCTGGACCCCGGCGCCGCCGTGCGCGCGTTCGAGGAGGCGATCACCGTGATCAGGGCCCTGTCGGGGGGCGGCGCGCCGGTGACGTTCGACGGCGAGTTCTACCAGGTCACCGAGCTCGAGCCGGCCCCGACCACGGCGCCGCCCATCTGGACGGGTTCGGTGGGGCCGAAGTCGCTGGCCGTCACCGGCCGACTGGCCGACGGCTGGATCCCCGGGCACGCGGCCGACTGGCTGAGCGAGCGCTACCGCACCTCACGCCCGATCATCGACGCCGCGGCCGTCGAGGCCGGCCGCGATCCCGCCGACGTCGCCACGATCTACAACTTCCCGGGCGTCATCACCCCGCGTCCGCTGGCCGCCACCCGCGGCGGCGACGGCCGGTGGATCGGCGGCTCGGTCGAGCAGTGGGTGGAGGAGCTGACCGGCGCGGTGCTCGAGCACGGCGCGGCGGGCTTCACGTACTTCCCGCCCGACCACGGCGTCGACGACGCGCTCGGCCGCTGGGCGCGCGAGATCGCCCCCGCGGTCCGTGAGGCCGTCGCCAAGGCCTGAGTCCTGGCCGGTTACGCCCGTGATCGCGTGGTGTACCAGGCCGCGATCTCGGTACGGCGGGCGGCGCCCAGCTTGGCCAGGATGTGCTCGACGTGCGCGGAGACCGTCTTCGGCGCCAGGACGAGGCGTTCGGCGATCTGGCGGTTGGTCAGCCCCTCGGCCACCAGCCCGGCGACCTCGAACTCTCTGGCGGTCAGCGGATCCCAGGGATCCACCGTCCGCTGCCCGAGCAGCGCGGCCGCCTCGTGCAGCGGGCCGGAGGCGGGCAGACCGGTCAGCAGGCGGGCGGCCTCGCCGCGGCGGCGGTTCCTGAGGGCGAGCGTGGCCAGGTCGATCCTGGCCCATGCCTCCTCCCAGAACCGCCTCCTGCCGCTCCAGGTCGCGCGCGCCGTCTCCAGCGCGTCGCGCGCGGCGGCCAGATCTCCCTGGGCGAGCAGGAGCAGGCCGCGGCCGTGGTCGATCGCGGGGAGCGTGCCGGGGATCCCGCGCGCCCGCAGCACCTCCGACACGCTGTCCAGCCACCGCGCCGCCGCATCGTTCTCGCCTTCCGCCAGGTGCGCGCGCACCCCCGTGACCAGGTAGGGGAACAGGTAGGCGGCGTCGGTCACCTCGGCGGAGACGCGGTAGCCGTACGAGCACAGCTCCAGCGCGGTGGCGTGGTCGCCGCGGCAGCGCGCCATCTCGGCCAGCCCCCACAGCGGTGGCGAGAGGCGCTGCAGCTCGGCCATCCGCTCGCCCTCGGCCAGGGCGGAGCGCAGCGCGTCACCGGCGGCGTCCCAATCGCCCCGGCCGAGGGCCTGGTAGCCGAGCACGTACTGGGCCGTGATCCGGGTGGTGACGCCGCCGCGGCCGTCCGCCAGGACGCGCTGGGCGGTCGTCTCGGCCTCCTCCCACCGCCCGGTGGCCCACTGCACGTGGGCGAGATGGGCGGCCAGGTAGTGCCGGTGGTTCCACAGCTCGGCCCGTTCGGCGTAGTCGATGCCCTCGGACAGGTGGCGTTCGGCCCTGTCGTACTCCACCAGGACCGAGGCGCACGAGCCGATCATGCGGTAGCCGCGGGCCGCCTCCGACTCCCTGCGCGAGTCCCTGGCCCGGGCGGTGGCCTCTTCGAGCAGGCGCCAGCCCTCCTCCATCCGCCCGGCGAAGACCAGTACGGAGCCCAGCGTGACCTCGCCGTCGAGGCTCCGCTCGCCCCACGCGATGGCCTCGTCCAGGCGGCGGGCCAGCATGTAGGCGGCCGACATGGCCGAGCGCAGCGAGCCGCGCAGGGGGTCGTCCTCCTCCAGGCTGTCGAGCGCGCTCGTGAGCATGGCCACCCGCTCGTCGAGCCCGGCACCGAGCAGGTGGGCGACCGCGGCGATCCGCGGGACCAGCGCGGCGGCGCCCCGCACGTCGCCCGACTCGAGCGCCAGCGCGTGGGCGCTGTCGTAGGCCTGGGCGGCCGCCCGGTTGTCGTCGGCCGCGGCCGCCGTGTCGCCGAGCGCGGCGTACAGCTCGGCCCGATCCTGGACGGGCAGGCCGGGGGGCAGGTTCCGTACCGCCCTGCCGTACAGCTCGAGTGCTTCGCGGTGTGCCGAGAGCGCGGCGGCCTCGCGCGCGGCGGCCAGCGCGTGGGCGTGGGCCGGCTCGCCCAGACCCGCCTGCTCGTAGTGGGCCGAGACGAAGGCGTCGCGATACCCCCGCTCGGCCGCGGTCCTGGCCACTCGCTCGTGCAGCCGGCGGCGCGGCGGCAGGTCCGTGTCGGCGTAGAGGGCGTCGCGGATCAGCGCGTGCCGGAAGTCGAAGGTGACCGCGTCGGTGCCCGGCATCACCAGGTAGGCCTCGCGCAGCTCGCGCAGCGCGGCGGCGACCTCGTCGGGCTCGTGCGGCGCGACCGCGGCCAGCAGGTCGAAGTCGAACGAGCGGCCGATCACCGCGGCGGCCGAGGCGACCGACCGGGCCACGGCCGACAGCCGCAGGGCGCGGGACAGCACGGCGTCCGCCAGCGTGTCGGGAACCGCGGTCGACTCCACCGCCTCGTCCGAGACGTCAGGCAGGGCGGCGAGCAGCTCCTCGACGTGCAACGGGATGCCGTCGCTGCGTGCGTGGAGCGCCGCGACGACCCGGGCGGGGGCACGGCGGCCGAGCAGCGCGCCGGTCATGGTCGCGATCTCCTCGGGGCGCAGCCGCGGCAGCCGGATCTCCTCGGCGAGCCGCTGCCCGAGCAGCCGGCCCCGCAGCTCCCGCATGGGCAGCCGCGGGTAGAGCTCGTCGGTCCTGAAGGCGCCCGCCACCAGCATCCGCCGGGAGGACAGCCGTGCCGCCAGATGACCGAGCACGTCGAGGCTGAGCTCGTCGGCCCAGTGCAGATCCTCCAGGATCATCAGCACGGGGGTACCGGGCGCCGCGCCGAGGATCAGGTCGGTCAGGTCCTGCACGAGCAGCCTGCGCCGCCTGTGCGAGTCCTCGGCGCGCACCAGCGACGACAGCGCGGGCAGCTCGGTGGCCAGGTCGAGCAGCAGCCCCGCCGACGACTGCACGTCGCCGGGGAAGGCGGCCGCGCGCATCACGGTGAACCCCTTGGCCCGGCGCGCGATCGCGTCCAGCAGCCGTGTCTTGCCGATGCCCGCCTCGCCGGCGACGAGCACGAGCTGCCCGTCACCGCTCGCGGCCTCGGCGAGCCGGCGATCGGCCAGGGCGAGGAAGGGGTCCCTGCCGACCATGACGGGCGACTGGATCACGGGAACCAGTATTAGGTCGGATGACCGATGTCGCACAGGTTCCCGCCCGGCAGCCTTGAACCGACGAAAGGAGCAGACCATGGCGAAGTTCATGGACGTGCACAGCGGGTTCGTCGGCGTGACCGAGGAGCAGCTGCGCGAGGCGCACGAGCGTGACCTGGCGATCGAGGGCACCGAGGGCGTGCACTTCGAGAGGGCCTGGCTCGACCCGGAGTCGGGCAAGGTGTTCTGCCTGTCCTCCGGCCCGTCGAAGGAGGCGGTCATGCGGGTCCACGAGAAGGCCGGGCACCCCACGGAGGAGGTCTACGAGCTGCCCGTCGAGATCGAATAACAGATTCGAATGTGAGCTCGAGGTCTAGGCTGAGTGTGGGTCGCACCTTTCCCGCACTACGAAGGGAGCAGACCATGAAGTTCATGGACGTGCACAGCGGCTTCGTCGGCGTCTCCGAGGACGAGCTGCGCCAGGCCCACGAGCAGGACCTGGCCATCGAAGGCTCCGAGGGCGTGCACTTCGAGCACGCCTGGATGGACCCGGAGTCGGGCAAGGTGTTCTGCCTGTCCACCGGTCCGTCCAAGGAAGCGGTGCTGCGGGTCCACGAGAAGGCGGGCCACCCGACGTCGGAGATCTACGAGTTGCCCGTCGACATCGACTGAACGACCTCAGCGGCCGTGCGGCGCTCGCGGACCAGGCCGACGGCCTGGCCCGCGTACACGTAGCCGCCGGGCTTCAGCTCCGCACGGCCCTCGGGGGAGGTGGCCAGCTCGTCCTCCCGGCCCTCCCACCTGGTGAAGTAGCCGTTGCGCAGCGACCGCCCGCCGTACTCGACGGGCCAGGCGAGCTGCTGCGCCACGTCGAAGACCCGCCCGTAGGCGGTGTCCGTCTCGCGGGCGTCCAGCACCTGCGCGGCCGCCGCGTCCGACAGCGTGGTCTCCACGCAGCCCAGGAACGCCGTGCCCACCCAGGCCCCGGCCGCTCCCGCGGCGAGCACCGCGGCCATGCCCCGCCAGGTGGCGATGCCGCCCGCGGCCAGCACCGGGATCCGCACCGCGTCAAGCACGCCCTGCAGCAGCGGCAGCGTGCCCACGTCGTTGCGCCCGTGCCCGCCGCCCTCGCCGCCGCGCGCCACCACGGCGTCCACCCCGGCCTGCTCGGCGGCCATCGCCTCGTCGGTCGTGCCCGCCTGCGTGACGACCGTGATGCCTGCTCGCCGCAACTCCTCGACGTACTTCGCGTAGGGCCCGAAGCTCACCGACACCAGCGCGGGCCGTGCCGCCAGCACGGCCTCGAGCTGCTCGCCCGTGAGCGCCCAGGCCATGAGCCCGATCCCGTACGGCCGCCCGCCCGCCGCGCACGTCGCGGCCTGCGCCGTGATCCACGAGGCGGCGCCCGTCGCGGGCACGCCGAGCATGCCCAGCGCCCCCGCGCGCGAGATGGCGGCCGCGAGCCGCCCGTCAGCCACGCCCGCCAGCGGAGCCCCCACCAGGGGCACGTCCAGCCCGAACCGATCAGTCAGCCACGTCATGCTGACTACCGTAGGAGCATGCGGGCAGAGCAACTGCTGCGGGAGGGCGACTGGGCGGCGGCCTACCGGGCCTTCGCCGGCGAGCGGGGCCCCGCGGCCGCGGAGGGCATGGCGGCCGCCGCCTGGTGGATGGACGACGACCAGGAGATCTTCCGCCGCTACGAGCAGGCCTACCGCGGCTACCGGGAAACGGGGGACGACGCCGGAGCGGCCAGGGCGGCGGCCTGGCTCGGCAACGCGGCCCTGCAGCTGCGCGGGGAGGACGCCGTCGCCCAGGGCTGGTTCCGGCGCGCGGAACGCCTCGATCCCGGCTCGCCGCTGCTGGCGCTGTTCCTGGCGATGGCCGCGCTGCACCGCGGCGACCCGGCGGACGCGGCGCGGCGCGCGGCCGAGGTCCGCGGCTCGCCCGGCCTCTCGCCCGACCTCGAGGTGCAGGCCATGGCCGTGGCGGGGCTGGCAGCGGTGGCGATGGGCCGCATCGGGGCGGGCATGCCGCTGCTCGACGAGGCCGTGGCAGCCGCGCTGGCGGGCGAGACCGCCGAGGTGGCCTCGGTCTGGGTGCCCAGCTGCTACCTCGTCCAGGGTTGCGAGCATGCCAGGGACTGGGAGCGGGCCAGGCAGTGGAGCCTGCGGACGATGGAGTTCTGCCGGCGGCTCAACCTGGGCTCGCCGTACGCCCGCTGCCGTACCCACTACGGCACGGTGCTGCTGTGGCAGGGCGACTGGGCGGGCGCCGAGACCGAGCTGACCACGGCCGCCCGCGCGCTCGAGACCCGGCCGGTGCTGGCGGCCGAGGCGTGGGCCAGGCTCGGCGAGCTGCGCCGGCGGCAGGGGCAGTCAGCGGAGGCGGGCGAGCTGCTGCGGCGCGGCCGTGCCGCGCCCGCGGCCCGGCTCGGGTTGGTCGAGCTGCACCTCGACCTGGGCGAGGCGGCCGAGGCGCTGGAACTCGCCGAGCGGCTCCTGGCCGGGGCGCACGGGCTGGCCCGGGCGCCGGTGCTCGAGGTGCTGGTCCGCGCCGGGGTGGCGGCGGGCCGCCCCGAACGGGTGCCGGGGGCGGCCCGGGAGCTGGACGCGCTGGCGGAGGAGATCGGCACGGCCGCGGTGCGCGCCTCCGCCGACTGGGCGCTCGGGCTGCTCGGCGACGGCGCGCGGCTGGAACGGGCCGTGGCGGCCTTCACCCGGGCGGGCGATCCGTACGGCGCGGCCAGGGTCCGGCTCGACCTGGCGGCCAGGCTCGGACCCGGCGCGACCGAGGAGGCCCGCGCGGCCAGGGAGGAGTTCGTCCGGCTCGGCGCCACCGCCGACGCCGCCAGGGCCACGGCCTTCCTCGGCACCCTGGCCCCGCAGGAGCTCACCGGGAGGCAGGTGGAGATCCTGCGGCTGGTGGCCGCCGGGCTCACCAACCGGGAGATGGCCACGCGGCTGCAGGTCAGCGAGCACACCGTGAAGCGGCACGTGGCCAACATCCTGGCCAGGCTGGGCCTGACCTCGCGGACGGCGGCCGTGGCGCACGCGCTGCGCACCGGGCTGCTGTGACCCGTTCGGGCCACGGCCGCGGATGGCCCGTACGGGCGAAGCGCGGGAGGGGCCGCGGTGCCTAGCGTCGCGAGCATGAGCGAAAACCCCTGGTTCCTGGGCGACCTTGGAAAACTGGCCGCCCACCTGCCGCCCGTGTACGCCGAACGCCTCTGCGAGGAGCTGGACCTGCGCCCCGGCGAGCGCGTCCTGGACGCCGCCGCGGGCACCGGCGTCGTGTCCGTCACGGCCGCGCGGCGCTTCTGCGAGGTCACCGCCGTCGACCTGGTGCCCGCCTACCTCGACCAGGCCCGCGAGCTGGCGGCCCGGGAGGGGCTGCCGCTGGCCGTCCGGGTCGCGGACGTGCAGGAGCTGCCCTTCGACGACGGTTCCTTCGACGCAGCGGTGTCCACGTTCGGGGTGATGTTCGCCGCCGACCCGGAACGGGCCGCGGGCGAGCTGCGCCGCGTCACCCGCGGGCGGATCGGGCTGACCGCGTGGACCCCTGACGGCGTCATCGCCGAGTACGCCCGCACGATCGCCAAGCACCTGCAGGCCTCGCCACCGCCGCGCTCGCCCTTCGCCTGGGGCACGGAGGAGGGGCTGCGCGAGCTGTTCGACGGCTGCGACATCCGCACGGCCGGGCGCCGCCAGCCCTTTCGCTATCCGTCGGCCGCGCAGGCCGTCGACGCCTTCAGACAGTGGTACGGCCCGGCCAAGGCGGCCTTCGCCGTCCTGCCGGAGGACCGGCGGGAGGCGATGCGCGAGGACATGATCGGCGTCTGGGAGGCGCACAACCGGTCCGACGACGGCACCCTGGTTGTCGACGCTGACTACCTGGAGGCCGTCGTCGAGCCCCTGTGACTGCGCGCGAGGGGCGGAGGTATGGGAACCTCCGCCCCTCCGGCCCCTGGGAGTCAGGACCGACACCGCGCGAGGGGGGACCATGCTTCCTCGCGCACACCCGAGGCTAGACCGGCGCCTTCGTCCCGGTCTGCGGAGGAATACACACTCAGGCCTCCCGGCGTTTCCGTCACCGGCGCACCACCCGCGTGGCGGTCCTGGAGTAGGTGTTGCCCGGGCCGTAGGTGAAGACCCCGAACGTGCCCTCGGCCACGTCGCCGTTGCCGTCGAACTCGATGCGCCCGCTGAGCCCGTCGTAGTCGATGTCCGCACCCGCCTCCAGCAGCCGGGCACACTCGGCGAAGGACGTGCACCGCTGCCCGCCGCCGCTCACCGACGCCATCCGCCCCGCGATCGAGGGTCCGAGATCCCCGCCGGCCGCCCGCGCGGCCAGTGCCGCGACCACCACCGCGTCGTAGCTCTCCACGGCATAGCGGAAGTCGGTCAACGAAGGGTCCATCGCCCGCATCCGGTCCTTGAACGCCGTGCTGACGTCGGCCTCCGCCACGATCCCGCGGACCCCGGTGAGAGCGCCCCTGGGCAGGTCGGACGAGTAGTCGTGGAGGTTGGCGTCCACCAGATACCAGCGCTGGCTCCCGCGGTGCAGCCGCTGCATGAGCTGCGCGGTCTCCTCGAACCCGATCATGATCAGCGCGTCGGCGTCGATCGGTCCGAGACGGGAGAAGCCCGGATGGTCCTCGGGATACCTGACCTTCTTGACCACCTCGACGCCGCTGGTCTTCAGCACGGCTTCCGCCGTGTCGACCAGCTCGTCGCCGTAGGGGTCGTCCAGCGCGACGAAGGCGGCTGTCCGGTTCCCGTCCTCGACCACGAGCCGGCCGAGCAGCGTGCCCTGCAGGGTGTTGGAGGCCACGGTCCTGAAGAACAGACCCCTGTCGTACGCGGTCGACAGCATGCTCGCCGCGGCGGACGGAGAGATCATGACCATGTCGGCCTCGGTCACGGCGTCCATGATCGTCTCCGAGACCGTGCTGGAGCCCGGTCCGATCACCACATCGGCGTGATTCTTGATCATCTGCTGGACGGCGGGCAGGGCCAGGTCGTTGGTCGCGTCCCCCGAATCCGCTTTGAGCAACCGGACCGGATGGCCGAGCACGCCACCGGCGGCGTTGACGTCCTGCACGGCCAGGTCGGCGCCGGTGGACATGGCATCGCCGAGGAAGTACAGGCTTCCCGTCATCGGCAGCAACGTGGCCATGGTGAGGACGCCGTCGCCGGCCACGCCGGGCAGCAGCGTCACCGCGGGCGCGGCCACGGGGTGCTGCCGCACCGGCCTCGTGGGCCGCGGCGGCTGGGGTGCCTGGAGCAGCAGGAGGAGCGCGAGGGCCGCGGACCTCAGCACCCGCACCGCCTGCCGTCTCCGCGCCTTCACGGTGATGCTGACCGGACCGGTCGGCGGCGGAGGAGGAGGCGCGTGCTCCTCGCGGAGGATGTCGGATTCGATCGCGCGCAGTTCCGCGCCCGGTTCCAGCCCGAGTTCGTCGATCAGCACCCGGCGGGCCGACCGGTAGACCTCAAGCGCCTCCGCACGCCGGCCGGAGCGGTGCAGGGCGAGCATGAGCTGGCCGTACAGGCGCTCGCGCAGCGGATGGGCGCCCACCAGCGCGCGCAGTTCACCCACCATGTCGCGGTGATGCCCGAGCGCGAGCTCGAGGTCGATCCAGTCCTCGGTGAGGACGGCCCGCCTCTCCTCCAGCCGGCGCGCGTAGTCCCTGGCGGCGTCCGGCAGCTCCAGGCCGTCGAATACCGGCCCGCGCCACAGGTCCAGCGCCTGCCGGGCCGTCCGCGCGGCGGCCTGGAGGTCGTTGTCCGCGGCCAGGGCGCGAGCGGTGCGCTCGCGCTCGTCGAAGATCCCCGCGTCGAGCTCGTCGCCGGCCAGGATCAGCGCGTAGCCGCCGTGCCGCGAGACCAGCAGACCCTCCTGGCCCAGCGTGCGCCGCACCTGAGCCACGTAGACGCGCAGGTTGTCCACCGCGGAGCGGGGCATCCGGTCAGGCCAGAGCGCGTTCACGAGCCTGTCGTTCGAGACCGCCTCACCGGCGGCCGCGACCAGCGTCGCCAGCAGGGTCCCCGGTTTCGGCGCGGTCAGCCGTACCCCGGCGACCTCGATAGGACCGAGCACCGAGACGCGCACAATGATCGGTTATACGGAGACATATACGCACTCCGCAACCTCCCTGTGCCCATTATCGGCGCCATGCGACACGCACTCGTTCTCAGCACCCTGACCCTGGCCCTTCTCCCCCTGCTCGCGCAGGACGCGCAGGCCGCCGGCGATCCCACCGCCAAGCAGCTCAAGCGGGCACTGATCACGACCTGGGCCGGCAAGAAGGCGGAAAAGGTTCGATCGGGCACGGCGGACTCGGTCATGGCAGGCGAAAGCGGCTGGGCTTTCAGTCGGCTGCCCGCCCGCTGCAAGACCAGCGCCACCGCGGGCCTGGCCATCGACAAGCGCACGTGGGGGCGGCCCGCCGCGCTGTCCATGATCACCGCCATGGGCCACTTCTACGGTGAGACGCTCATCACGATGGCCAAGCCGCCGCGGCAGGCCGTCCCCGCCGGATGCGCCCGGCTCAAGGTGAAGTACTACAACGGCAAGCGCATCACCGTGACAATCACCAAGGTGACCGACCTGCCTGACATCTCCGGCGCCGAGGTGAGCGCCGTCAAGACGACGCTCACGCCCAGCCCATGGCCGCACCTGTCACACCCGGAGTTCATGCTCACCATCGTGCGATCGGGGTCGCTCGTCATGGAGGCCTATACGGACTCCGCCGACGGCGATGTGGAGAGCGCGGCCAATCCCTTCACGGAGGCGGCCTGGCGCCGCGCCTCCGGCAGGCTCAGCGGCTAGCCCAGGCCGCCAGGACGGTGGCCTCCTTGTCGGGGGCGATGCCGTGGCGCATGCGCGAGCCGTACACCCGCTCATCCTCGGGGATGTGGCGCAGCCACTCCCAGGTGTCGCGGACCATCTCGGCCACCGGGCGGACGCGCAGCCCGGCCGCCTCGGCCTTGGCGGTGGAGATGGCCCAGAAGTTGTCCCGCGTGGCTTCGTCCGCCGCCCACAGGGGCAACTCGACGAACTCGCCGACCTCGTGCTCCTTCAGGAAGTCGTCCTCCACCCAGACGAACTCGGCGTCCGACCCCGTGACCTGCTTGCACAGCTCCAGCCACGCGCCGTAGGTGGTGTTGCCCGCCGGGCCGGTGACCATGAAGCGGTCACGGGTGCCCTTCTCGCCGTGGTCCAGCGTGAAGGCAGCGACGTCGCGGGCGTCGATGAGCTGCATCGGCCGGTCGGGCTCGCCGGGGGCCAGCACCTGGCCGCCGTGCGAGATCCGGGTCAGCCACCACGGCAGCCTGGCCACGTTCTCGTACGGGCCGAGGATGAGCCCCGGCTGGACGATCAGCACGTTGCCGTCGAAGCCCTCCTCGACGGCACGCTCGCAGCCCGCCTTCAGCACGCCGTAGTCGCCGTCGTCGGGGCCCGCGTCGGGTGCGCAGTCCCAGATGTCGGACTCGTCCGTGGCCGGCTTGTCGGGGAAGTCCTTCACGGCCGAGACCGTGGAGATGAACACGTAGCCGGGCGCGTGCCCCGACAGCAGCCGCGCCGTCTCGCCCACCACGCGTGGCACGTAGCCGTTCACGTCGATCACCAGGTCCCAGGAGCGCCCGTCGACCAGCCGCTCCAGGTCGGCCGTCACCCCCCGGTCGCCGTGGATCGGCTCGACCCCCGGCACGTCGGGGTTGCTCTGCCCCCGGTTGAACGTCGTGACCTGATGTCCGCGCGCGAGCGACTCTTCGACGATGGCACGACCGAGGAAACCGGAGCCGCCAAGAACCAGAACTCTCATGGTTCTCATTCTTGGCGGCACGAACCCCGATGAATCAGATCTTCACGGAGAGCGTAGACGACAGCATGTGCACCCGAGCCGAGCCGATGTCGAAATACAGCCCCACCAGCTCCAGGTTCCCCGCGTCCACCTGCTCGCGGATCTTGCCGTAGGTGAGCAGGTTGTCCAGCTGCTGGCGCACATTGACGCGGCACAGCGTGTCCAGCGGATCCGCGTCCCACTCGTCCTCGATGAAGCGCGCCAGGCTGTGGTGGCCGTGCCGCAGCCACCGCCGCAGCCCCGGCAGGCTGCCCGCCTTGACCCCCGCGCTGAGCAGCCCCGCCATCGCCCCGCACCCCGAATGCCCGCACACGGTGATCGTCCGCACGCTCAGCACCTGCGTCGCGTACTCGATCGCCGCCACCACCGAGTCGTCCGAGGCGCCCTTGCGCGGCACCAGGTTGCCGATGTTGCGCACCGTGAACAGGTCGCCGGGCCCGCTCGCGGTGATCAGGCTCGGCACGACCCGCGAGTCGGCGCAGGTGATGAACAGGTGCGAGGGCTGCTGCTTGCGCGCCAGCTGGCTGAAGATCGGCCGCACCAGCGGCGCCGTCCGCCGGTGGAACTCGCGCGCCCCCGCCGTCAGCTGGCACTCCACCTCGGCCGGCCCGCCCTGCGACGGTACGGCAGGCCGCCGCGAACGCCACCTGCGATGCGACCACGGCAGCCACCACCGGTCCGGCGCGCGAGGCGGCGTCTTGGCGGGGAACATCCGCGACCCGCTGGCCGACATCGCGTACCACTCGTCGTGCAGCTCGTCGATGTCGACGCTGCCGCCCAGCCGCTCGTGGTCCAGCCGCCAGGAGTGGATCGCCTCGAAGGCGGCGTTGTCCATGAAGTCGATGTTGAGATCCAGGTCCACCGCCGCCCCGGCAGGGATGGCCCGCAGCTCCCTGGTCAGCCGCGGCACGCCCAGGAACGTCAGCGACCCCGAGATCATGGCATGGACGCGGCCGTCCTGCTCCTGCTCGACCCTGACCGTGACCCAGGTCAGCCTGCGTAGCGCCAGCAGCGCCGCGAGCCCGAGCCCCGCCAGCACCCCTTCCCCCAGCCCGAGCACGATCACCGAGCACATCGTCACCAGGTAGACCGGCACCTCGCCGTGCCCGTGCACCTTCCTGATGTGACCCAGGTTCACCATCTGCACGCCGATGAACACCAGCAACGCCGCCAGCGCCGCGCTCGGGATCAGCTTGATCGTCCAGGCGAACCCGCACAGGAACAGCAGCACCCACACCCCGTGCAGAATCGCCGACCAGCGGCTGCGCGCCCCGGTCGCCACGTTCGCGGTGCTGCGCACGATCGCGCCCGCCACCGGCAGCCCGCCCAGCGCCCCCGCGACCATGTTGGCCACGCCCTGGCCCATCAGCTCCTGGTCCAGGTCGGCCCGCTTGCCGGAGTGCATGCCGTCCACCGCGACCGAGCACAGCAGCGACTCCACCGCCGACAGCAGCGCCACCAGCATGACCGCGGCCGCGATCTTGTGCCAGTCGCCGTGCGGCAGCACGGGGAACGCCCACGCGCCCAGGCCGCCCGACAGGTCGACCCTGGCCACGTCCCAGCCGCACACCGCGGCCACCGCCGCGGCCACGATCAGCGCGGGCAGCGGCGCGGGCACCACCCTGATCCGCCTGGGCAGCCGCGTCCACACGGCGAGCACCGCGATCGTCAGCACGCCTATCGCGACCGCGTGGGTGTGCTTCTGCGCGACCTGCGCGGGCAGCTCCACCAGGTTCGCCAGCGCCGACCGCTGCGGGCTGCCGCCGAGCACCACGTGCAGCTGCGACAGCGCGATCACCACGCCGACGCCGGCCAGCAGCCCGTGCACCACCGCCGGCGAGACCGCCAGCGCCGCCCTGGCCGCCCTGAACACGCCCAGCACCAGCTGCAGCACCCCGGCAAGCAGGGTGATCATGCAGGTGGCCCGCCAGCCGTAGGTCTGTATCAGGTCCGCCACCACGAGCGTCAGGCCGGTCGCGGGACCGCTCACCACGGCCGGCGAGCCGCCCAGCGCGCCGGCCACGATGCCGCCGACGATCGCGGCCACCAGCCCCGCCGCCAGCGGCGCCCCCGAGGCCATCGCCACACCCAGCGACAGCGGGACCGCGACGAGGAACACCACCAGGGACGCGGGCACGTCGTGTTTGAGCAGCCTGATCATGTGCCCAGACTCTATTGCCCCGCTGACCTGCTCAGATGCCGTTCGCAAGGTGTTTTACAAGATCATTATGGGCGCACCGTGACTTTTCCATCACTCTTGGCACAGCCGCCCCCGAGGGATCGGGGGCTGACATGGCTGTGGGCGCGCCCGGTCGATGGCGCGCCCACGTGAGGGGTGGTAGGTCAGCGGTAGTAGTCGGGGTAGTCCTGCTTCTCCGGAGCCCGGCGGTGACCGCCGTGGTTGCCATTGGGAGCGGCGGCCGTCTCGGACGGCGTGCCGTACATCTCGCCGTAGCTCGGCCAGCTGCCGTTGGAGGCGGGCGGCTCGGGCCAGGCGGCGGGGCCGGCGGGGGCGGCGTAGTCGCCCGTCTCGTACGCGAAGGACTGGGAGGCCTGCGTGGGACCCGACAGCACGTCGTCGTAGCCCGACACGGCGCGGCTGGGCGCCGTGGGGGTGCCCGAGGCGGGCGAGGGGCCCGTCAGCGGGTCGGAGTCGTCGGCCACCGCCCAGCCGGAGCGGACCTCGTAGCTGGAGCGGCTCTGCGGCTGGACCGGCTCGAACGCGGGCCACGAACCCGAGGGGCCCGTGGCGGGCTCGTCCAGGACGTCACGCGCGGGCCAGGAGCCGGAGGTGGGACTGCTGCCGCCGGTCCACGTGGTGGCCAGCGGGTCGGCGCCGTTCGGGTAGGCGGGGAACGGGTCGCTGGTCGGCGCGGCGTGGATGGGGCTCGGCGGCGTGGCCGGGAAGGACCCGCTGCTGGTGGGGCTCACCGCGGGGAACGACCCGCTCGAGGAGCCGTTCACGGCCGGGAAGGACCCGCTCGAGCTCGCGGCGGGGAAGGACCCGCCGGCGGAGCCGTTCGTGTTGGAGAAGGAGCCGCTGGAGGTCAGCGGGTCGGGACGGGTGGGCGGGACCGGCTTCGCGCCGGCGCCCAGGATGCTCATCACGTCGCCGGTCGGCGCGGAGAACGTCACCGTGCGCTGGTCCGCCAGGTCGGCCGCCGTCGGCGCGGACCGCGGCTGCACGGGCTCGACCAGTCCTGCCAGCCCGGCGGAGGCCGCCGCGGGGGCGGGCGTCGGGGGAGTCCGCTGGGGGAGCGGAGCCTGAACCGTGGCCGCGTTCGGGTCTGCGGTGACCGGCCGCCTCTCTCTCGGCCGGTCAGCCACGGGCCGTTCCCGCTCGCGCTCGGCGGGCGCCGGGGCCGCCTTGCGGGCCGCGACCGTGCCGCCGGCGCCGAAGCCGCCGTGCTCCGCATCGCTGCGGATGTTCGCCCAGAACTCCTCGTCCTCGTCGTCCGAGCTCGGATTGCCCCACTCGTCTACGCCACGCCTGCCACGCTGGCCCGTGCGCACCGGTCTCGGGGCCTTCACCTCGTCGATGGGGCTGAAATCCGGGCTGAAGTTGTTCATACGGGGTTCGTGTGCGGCGAACTCGTCCGTGGACCGAGCGTGGGTCATCTCCTCTTTCTCGGCCATCTGCTTCAGCCGCTCGGGAGGAAGAGAGCTCTCCCTCTTGTTCATGGAGCGCATGCCCAGTGCCACGACGACGAGCACGAGGAGCACGACAGCGACCAAGCTCACTACGACCGCGATCATTGCACCACCCTCAAAGCCATGGCCTCCTTACGGCGCCGGTGAGATCGCGCGGCCATCGACGCGATCTGCCCCCTTTGATCACCAACGCCTAACGATTGGATCTGATTGTGTCGGACCACTATGAGCGTTGTCACACCCTAAGTGAAGAATTGGTAACCACTACTACCTGCGGTGTTCGGCATCTCACTCGATGTTGACCGCCGTGAGCCTGCCGCGCGCGATGGTCTGGTCCGCGATCTTCTTCAGCACATCGGAGAGAAGCGCGTCCTTGCCGACCGTGACCATGCCGTTCAGCTCGTAGACGGTGAACCTGAAGCTGCCCTTGTCGCCACAGGGAGGTTGGTAGCCCGCTTTGCCACTGGTGCCCTTGGCCTGGCTGGCGCCCTGCGGGTGCTCGGCGGCGTTGGGACCCAGCTCGGTCGTGGTGGCGGGGATGTTGTACATCACCCAGTTCACGGCCGATTCCTGCGGTGTGTGGGAGTCGACCACGATCGCGATCGACTTGGCGTTCGGCAACGGCTCGCTGGACCAGCGCAGCGGCGGGCTGCCCTGGGTGCCGCCGCAGGAGTACTCGCGGGGCAGTGGTTTGCCCTCGCGAAGCTCCGGGCTCGAGACGTTGACCTGAGCTATCTCCTTCGCCTGGGACCTTCCGATGAAGTTCGCGCAACCCGGCAGGGTGAGCACAGCGACCACCGCTGTCACAGTGACAGCGGCGCGTCTCACGCGTCTTGCCGTGTAACGCAGCCCCATGCCGGATGATGCTACGCGGCTCTCGGCGATGCGCCGACCGTTTCGCGAGGGTCGGTGGCCGGGATACGACCCGAATTCCGATGGAATCGCGGACTCGGCGCGGTGAGCTTGGACACAAGCATGACCTCAGAAGGACCGAATCACGGGGTACATAACCGCTGTTGGCCTGCCGCTTCACCCCATCCGGGAGATCAGGTACGGCAGGCCGCATCCCACCCCGCCCGAGAAGTGGGCACGCCAACTCGTGCTACATGAAGACGCGAAAATCGGTCACACTCGCCCACCCGACCCGGATGGGCGGTTCGCGGGGGGATCTGGTATTTGCCGGAGCCCTAAGCTTGGTGACGTGATGTCAACTGGCCCGTTGCGTGATCCGGCGCACCGCGTCTCGCCCAAGGCCGTCAGGCTCTGGCTGTTCGAATCGTTGATCGCGTTCGTGTTCCTGGTGGGCGGATCGCTGCTGCTCGCCACCTGGGCCGACGACTGGTCGTGGCTGCCGGAGTGGCTGACGTCGAACATCTGGCTGCTGCCTGTGGTCGTCGGCGTGCTCGCGACGCCGTTCCTGGTGGCCGAGCCGTTCGTCCGCTACGCCGTGCACCGCTGGGAGCTGTCCGGCGACGTGGTGTACGCCCGCTCCGGGTTCCTGACGCGGGAATGGGTGTTCGTGCCCGTCAGCCGCATCCAGACGGTCGACAAGGCGCAGGGCTGGCTGGAGCGCTCGCTCGGGCTGGCCACGCTCGAGATCCGCACCGCCTCGCACGCCGGGTCCTCCACGATCAAGGGCCTGGACTTCCAGGTCGCGGCCGGGCTCGCCGAGCGGCTCGCCCACCGCGCGGAACAGCTCAGGGACGACGCCACGTGACCCACTCCGACCCGAACGACGCCCCGCCGTACGGCACAGCGCCCGCACCCGCCGGGCCGCAGGGGTGGGCGCCCTTCGCGGAGCCGATGCGGCTGAGCCCGAAGGTGCTGCTGATCGACCCGGTGCGGATGCTGCCGTCGCTGCTCCTGCCCCTGGTGGGTGTGCTGTTCGTGGGCGGCTTCTCCGTCCGCTCGTACGTGTGGGCCGCGCTCGGCGTGGTCGGCACGGTGGTGTTCGCCGTGATCCGGTGGCTGACGTTCACCTACCAGGTCGCCGGCGACCGGCTGGAGATCAAGCAGTCGCTCGTCAGCCGTTCGATCAGGACGATCCCGCTCGAACGCATCCGCGGCGTGGACGTGTCGACCCCGCCCATGCACCGCCTGCTGGGCCTGGCCGTACTCAAGATCGACACGGGCGCGAGCGGCAAGGACGAGGAGGGCGAGCTCGACGGCGTGACCCTGCGGGAGGCCGAGCGGCTCAAGGCCGTCCTCCTGCGCACCCACCGCACCAGGGCGGGGGCCGTGCCCGCGGCAGGGCCCGCGGAGGAACCCGGGGAAAGGGTGATCTTCCGTATCCCGATGAGGTGGCTGCTCTACGGGCCGCTGTCGGGGGCGTACCTGCTCACCCCGTTCGCGCTGGCCGGTGGCGCCATCGGCCTGGCCTTCCAGTGGGGCGACGACCTGGGGTTCGGCCGTGACGCGGCGATCGGCGCGGGCGAGTGGCTGTGGGAGCACCCGTACCTGCTGCTGGCCGTGGCGGTGCTGCTCGTGGTGGCGATGCCGTTCGTCGGCGGCGTCATGTACGCGATCTTCAACTGGGGCTTCACGCTGAGGGAGCGCGAGGGCTACCTGGTCGCCGAGCGCGGCCTGGTGACCCGGCGCAGCGTCTCGCTCGAGCTGCGGCGCGTCCGCGGCTACGAGCTCGTCGAGGGCTGGGTGGAGCGCTGGGCCAAGGTCGCCCGCGCCTGGGCCATCGTGACCGGCCTCGGCGACTCCGAGACGCGCGGCCAGCTGCTGCCCGACGTCCCGCGGGTGGTCGCCGAACAGGTGACCGCCGGCGCGATCGGCCCCTACCGGGCGGCGCTGCGCCCGCACCCGCCCATCGCCCGCAACCGCCGGCTGTTCCGCGCCGTCGCCCCGTGGCTGCTGCTCGCGCTGGCCGGCGTCGCGGCCGCCCAGGTGAACGGGGTGGGATGGGCCCTGACGGTCGCCGGGCTGCTGCTCGCGGTCGCCGGCGTGCCGATCGGGCTCGACCGCTACCGGTCGCTCGGCCACGGCTACGACGGCGTGCGCCTGTCGGTCCGCAGCGGCTCGTTCCGGCGCGCGCAAGCCGTGGTGGAGCGCAGGGCCGTGGTGGGCTGGCGGCTGCGCCAGACGTGGTTCCAGCGCCGCGCCGGGGTGTACACGCTCATCGTGGGCGTGGGCGCGGGCAAGGGCGGCTACGAGGCGATCGACGTCTCGCGGGAGCAGGCGCTCGGGCTGTCGGCCGAGGTGACGCCGGAATGGCTGGCGCCGTTCCTGGCCGAGTGAGTCAGTCCGACTTCCGCGCCCCGAACATGATCTCGTCCCAGGTGGGCACCGACGCACGCCGTCCCCGCGATCCCTTGCGCGCCTGACGCGCCGCGGGTGCGGGCGGCGGCGACGGCACCGGCACGGGGGGCTCGTCCTTGCCCTCCTTGCTCGGCCTGGCCGCCGGCACCTTCTTCGCCGGCTTCCCCTTCCCGGCCGCGTCCTGCCGCTCTGCCGCGGGCTCGGCGGCCTTCTCCGGCTCGGCGGCCTTCTCGGGTACGGCAGGCTCTTCCGGTACGGCTTGCGCCGCCACGGGCTCCGGCGCGGTGTCGGCCACGGGCTCGGCCTCACGCTCGGGAGCCGCCGCCACGGGTTCTGGCGCGGGCTCGGGCTTGACCTCTGCCACGACCTCCACCACAGGCTCCGGTACGGCTTGCGCCGCTACGGGCTCCGGCGCGGCCACCGGTTCGGGGGTAGCGGCGACGGGCTCGGGAGCGACAGCCGCGGGTTCGGGCACGGCCTGGCCGGCGGCGGGCGCGGGGGCAGCGGGCTCGGGAGCGACAGCCGCGGATGCAGGCGCGGCCGGGGCGGCCTCGGGCTGGGCGGTCGCGACAGGTTCGGCGGCCGCGACGGGCTCCCGGACCTCCGGGTCCTCGGGCTCCTGTGCGACAGGCTCCGCGACGGCCACAGACTCGGGTACGGGCGCAGCCACGGGCTCGGGCGCGACCACGGGCGCGACCACGGGCGCGGACGCGGGCGTGACCACGGGCTCGGGCTCGGGCACGGGCGCAGCCACGGGCTCGGGTGCAGTCACTGGCTCAGGCGCGACCACGGGCGCGGATGCGGCCACGGTCTCGGGTGTGACCACAGGCTCGGGCACGACCACGGGTGCAGCCACGGGCTCAGGCACGGCCACGGGTGCGACCACAGGCTCGGGCGTAGCTACGGGCTCGGGCGCGGCCACGGGTGCGACGACGGGCTCAGGCGTAGCCACGGGTGCGACGACGGGCTCGGGCGCGGCCACGGGTGTGACCACGGGCTCGGGTGCGGCCACGGGCGCGGCGACCTTGGCAGCCGGGGGCTCCGCGACCGGTGCGGGCGCGGGCTCAGGTGCCTTGTCCGCCGCGGTCGGTGGGAGTGGCTCCGGCACCTCGGGCTCCACGTAGGTGGTGGGTGCGGGAGTGGGCTCGGGGGTCATCGGCCGCTCGGGCGGGAGCGTGGGGGACACGGGCGCGTAGAAGGCCTGGGTGTCGCGGGGACGCTCCGGGGCGCGGGCGCCGAAGTCCGGCGTCCACGGTGACGGGGTGGCCCGCCGTACAGGCTCGCCGGGACGGGCGTAACCCGTCTCGCGGGCGGGAGGCTCGGGACGCCGCAGGTCCTCCCCGGCCTCCGGCGCGCGGGCGGGAGGCTCGTGCCGCATGACGGGGTCCTGGCGGACGACCGAGGGGAAGGGCCGCGGGTCGGAGGTCAGCGGCGGCACCGGCTGGAGCTTGCCCGGCCGGGGCGTGAACGGCGTGACCGTGCTGTCCTCGACCGGCGGCGAGGGGTCGAAGTCGGCCGCCGACAGGCGCATCGCCTCGTCGTCGTGCGGCGTCACGTGGCGGCGGCGCGGGTCGAACAGCCACTCGGCGTGCCTGGTGTTGCCGTTCCACACGTAGCCGAGCTTGACCCGCCACAGGCCGTCGTCGCGCTTGGCCGAGTCCCAGTCGATCTCGTCGGTGGGCACGCCCCGCCTGGTCAGCCGCTCGGCCACCAGCTCGCCGAGCGTCGGTCCTGGGGAGGACTCACCAGGCATGCGCACGGCCACGCGCTGCGCCTGCTGGGCGACGTACTCCCGTTCCTGGAGCACGGGGCCCTCGAACCAGCGGACGCGCTCGACCGGGATACCCGCGGTCGCGGCGATCTCTTCCGCGGTCTCTCCGGCGCGAATGCGAGCCTGGATCTCCTTGGGGCGCAACGGACTCTCCACTTCGATCTCGTACTGGCCGAGACGGGAGAAGTTGCCGCGGACGGCAGCACGGAGCCGGTCGTCCACGGGGAGCGTGAACCGCGTACCCCGTCCGGCAGTCGCCAGGACGAGATAGGTGCCGTCCTCACTCACCGCGACGAGGCGGAGCTCCTGCATGCGAGTCCCTTCGTCAGCGCGATGTTTCTTCCCCCGGACCCTTGAGTCTCTCGCGTGTGCCGGTTGCCTGCCAGCACCGTACCCGGCATGTCCGAACATCGCCTTCATGGGATGGGCCCGGGACGATGTGACGCCGGTCACATTTGTGTCATTCATTCGGCTATTGACCGCCGCCCCGGGAGGGTCCTCGTCGGATTCTGGCGAATGACATCACGCGCCGTCGTGGACTTCCACCAAGACGCGAGAGCAGAAGGGGACTCCAGGAGCCGGGCGGCCGCCGCGGGTCCGGTCACCACGGGCACGCCCGCGCGCGCCAGTCTGTGCAGCGCGATCTCGAGCGCGGCCGAGTGGACCGGGACCGGCAGGCTCGTCACCGCGGGTCCCCTGGCGTGCCCGCGTATCCAGTCGAGCCCCGCGATCACGTCGGACAGGGTGCCGGTGCCCGCGCAGTCCAGCACGCGCACCGAGGCGATCCTGGCCTCGCGCGCCACGCCGTGCGCCCGGCCCGCCAGCGCGCGCGCCACGCGGGTGCCGTGGTGGTCGCAGTCCCGTTCGCGGCCGCCGGTGGCGTCGTAGGCGCGCCAGGCCCGGTCGCCGAGGTCGTGGTGGTCGGCGTCGAGACCGCTGTCGACGACGTAGAAGGTGACGCCGCGGCCCGCGCCGCCGTGCTGGTGAACGCGCCGGGCCGGGTGGGCGAGGGAGCGGCGCAGCCGCCGGTCGGGCTCGAGCGCGCGCACTCTTGCGTCGGTGCGCAGCCGCGCGGCCTGCTGGGCGCTGAGGTAGGTGGCGAAGCCGGGCAGCACGGCGGTGTAGAAGCGGCGGACCCGCCAGGGCGTCTCGCCCAGCAGGTCTCTGGCGTCGGCCCGGTTACGGGCAGTGACAATATAGGGGAGGACGGGTTCCTCCGGCCCGGCGATCCCGGAGGCGGGTGTGGTGGCCAGGGGGGCGACCGTTGTCACGGCCGTCGCCAGGGCCGCGACGGCGTACACGCAGGGCACTGCGAATCGGCGGGGCACGGGCGACGAATCTGCCTGTCACGCAGGTCACAGGAACAACAGGACACGCGGTCGCGTCTATTCACGAGGAAGCTTTTACCGAAACACCGCACAAGAGAGGACTGATCCGGGGGATGAGCGGCGAGCAGCGGAAGTTCGAGCTGAGCGTGCCGCAGATCGTGGGAAGCGCCCTGGCCGCGGTGACCGCCGCGGTCGCCGCCTCGTATCTGGGCGTGGCGGGAACGGTGATCGGCGCCGCCATCGTGAGCGTGGCCACCACCATCGGCAGCGCCGTCTACACCCACTACCTCAAGCGCACCGGCGAGCAGGTGAAGCTACGCACCGTAATCGCCTGGCGTGATCCGGAACCACCCGGCAACCCTCCAGAAGCCGAGCGGCGTGACGCTCCCGAACCGGGCGACACGGACGCATCGGACTCCGGGGAGACGACCCTGGTGATGCCGCGCGCCGAGCAGCCCGGGCGCCCGCTGCCGTGGCTGAAGATGAGCATGGGCGCGTCGCTGGTGTTCGCCGTCAGCATGGGCGCGATCCTGGCCTACCAGGGCATCTCCGGCTCCCGGGTGGACGAGCAGACCCGCGGCGCCAAGGACTCGGCCCCCGCCGTCCACCACAAGGCCCCGGCCAAGCAGGACGACCCCGCCACCCGCGCCCCGTCCTACACCCCGGCCACCAAGACGCCCGATCCCACGCCGACGCCCACCCCGACCCCGACGCCGACCAAGACGCCCACCAAGCAGCCGACCACCCCGACCCCGTCAGGGTCGCCCCAGGTGGACCCGTCGGTGATCCCCAGCGACGGCCCGACGAGCACGGGCCCCACCCATCCCGACACGCAGGAATCCCCGCCCGCGGACCAGCCCGAGCAGGACGCCGCGACGCCGTGACCCCGGACGTGGTTCCCGTGCGCCGTGACGGCGGGCGACCGTCACACCACGAGGGCCACGCCGGAGCCGCGTCGCCGGCGCGCGACGGCGGGCGGTGGGTTCCCACGGCCCGCCGTAACAGAACAAGGGGAACGTGAGCGTCAGGCGCCCAGCACGACGTCCAGGTAGTCGTTGGCGAAGATCCGGTGGGGGTCCAGCCGATCACGAAGCGCCACAAAGTCCGAAAAATGGGGGTAAACAGTGGCTAGGTAGGCGGCGTCGCGCGTGTGCATCTTGCCCCAGTGGGGCCGTCCGCCGAGCCTGACCATGATCTCCTCCACGCCCTCGAAGTAGGCGGGGTTCGGCGTGGGCCGGTAGATGTGGCAGGCGATGTAGGCCGACGGCCTGCCGTACGCCGTGGACAGCCAGGCGTCGCTGGGCGGCGTCACCCGCACCTCCACGGGGAAGGTGATCTTCCAGTCCATCCTCTCGATCAGGTCCCGCGTCTCGCGCAGCGCCTGGCCCAGGTGCTCGCGCGGCACGTTGTACTCCATCTCCAGGAAGCGCACGTCCCGCCGCGCCGTGAAGATCTTGTACGACGTGTCGACCGACTCCGAGTCGCCGAGCGCGGCGGCGCTGATCGCGTTGATCCGCGGGATCGCGCCGGGGAAGCGGGCCCCCACGGCGCAGGCCATCCCGAACACGGTGTTCTCCAGGAGCACGTTGTCCAGCCAGTGCTTGAGCGGGCTGGGCGGGCTGGCCGGCCCCGGATGCCGGTTGTTGGTCTTGACCAGGCACGCGTCGGTGTGCGGCAGCCAGAAGAAGTCCAGGTGCTCGTTGCCGCCCGTCATCTCCTCCAGCGAGTCCAGGATCCCGCTGAGCGTCATCACCCGGCGCCGGTTGTGCAGCAGGAAGGCGGGCTCCACCCGGAACGTCACCGCCGTCAGCACGCCCAGCGCGCCGAGCCCCACCCGGGCGGCGTCGAACAGCTCCTCGCCCGGCTTGGCGGTCGCCGGCGACCCGTCGGCCAGCACCAGCTCCAGCTCGGCGACCTGGTCGGCCAGCCCGCCGCTGTCGCGGCCCGTGCCGTGGGTGCCGGTCTGGATCGCGCCCGCGACGGTCTGCTCGGTGATGTCGCCCATGTTGGCCAGCGCGAGGCCGCGCCGGTCGAGCTCCTCGTTCAGCCGCCACAGCGGCGTGCCCGCCAGCACCGTCACCCGGTCGCCGTCGACGGACCTGATCCCGGTGAGCCCGGAGGGCCGCAGCAGGATGCCGTCGGTCAGGGCCACTCCGGTGAAGGAGTGGCCCGTGCCGACCATGCGGACGCGCCGTCCGCTCCTGGCCGCGTCCTGTACGGCGAGCACGACGTCCTCGACCGAGGTGGGGACGCGTGTCTCCGCGGGAGTGGCCGACTGATTGCCTGCCCAGTTCGTGAAGACCATGCGCGTTCCCCTTCGTGTCGGACTAAAGGTGAACGATACTCACTTTTGGTCCCAACCGGCAGGCTCAGGGAAGATGTCCCCGGGCTGCAGGTTCTCGTCCTTGATGACCTCGGACACGGTGACCAGATGGTAGCCCTTGGCCTGCAGCGTCTTGATGAGCGACGGCATCCCGTCGACCGTCTGCTTGACCCAGTCGTGCATGAGGATGATCCCGTTCGGCTGGGCCACCGACAGGGTCTGCTGCTGGATCTCCTTGACGTTCTTGGTGGCCCAGTCGCGCGACCCGGCCGTCCAAAGGATCATCGGCATGTCGAACTCGGCGGCCACCTCGGAGACCTGCGTGTCCGCCATCCCGAACGGCGGGCGGAGCAGCTTCGGCGTCACCCCCGAGGCCTTCTTGACCGCGTCCTGGGTCTTCTGGATCTCCGAGCGGATGGCCTCCGGCTCGAGATTGGTGAAGTTCGGGTGCGTGTAGCTGTGGTTGCCGAGCTCGTGCCCCTCGAGCGCCATCCGCTTGACGAAGGTGGGACGGGCGTGCACGTACTGGCCCTCGAGGAAGAACGTGGCCTTGGCGTTGTACTTCTTCAGCGTGTCGAGCAGCTTGCCCGCGTACTTGCCAGGACCGTCGTCGAAGGTCAGCGCCAGGCACTTGACCTGCGAGCAGTCCACCGGCTCCGCCTTCTTGGGCTTGGTGGGGGCGGCCTGCGCCACTGCCGGTGTCAGAGCGACAGTGACAGCCGCGATGGCCAGAAGTGAACTGATTTGTCGGGACATAGCAAAACTTTCAGTTGTGAAGGGTGTTGCGAGGGATATCCCGACGGTAGCGGATCAGCTCTTGGCCGGTGAAGGCGCTTCGGGAAGTCTCAGCAAACCCGAACCTCCGATGCCGACCACCACCGCGACCAGCGCACAGGCGAAGGAGAAGCCGTAGGCGTTGGACGCGCCGAACGCCTCGGTGAGCCGCCCGCCGGCCCACGCGCCGATCGCCACGCCGAACCCGATCGAGGTGGAGATCCAGGCCATCCCCTCGGTCAGCAGCGACGGCGGCACCAGCCGCTCGGTCAGCGAGAACCCGGTGATGAGCGTCGGCGAGATGGCGAACCCGGCGATGAACAGGAACACGGCCATGACCCGCGCGTCGCCGATGAACATGATCGGCAGCAGCCCGACGACGAACGCGCCGAGCGCCCGCACGAACCGCCGGCGCAGCGAGATCTTCCAGTTCCGCGACCCGAACCAGAGCCCCGACACCATGGAACCGCCCGCGAAGCAGGCCAGCAGGAACCCGGAGGCCGCCCTGGCGCCGTGCTCCGCGGCGAAGGCCACCGTGATCAGGTCCACGGAGCCGAACACGGCGCCCAGCGCCAGGTAGACGCACGACAGCAGGGCGATGCCCGGGATCAGGATGGGGCTGCCGCCCGCCGTACGGACCGGCTGGGCGGGAGGCTGGGTGCGGCGCTGCAGGGCCAGTGCGAGGCAGCCGCCCAGCATGCACGCCAGCGCGACGACCAGCCCCGCGTACGGGTTGACGGCGGTGGCCAGCACGGTGACCAGGGCGGGCCCGGTGACGAAGATGACCTCGTCGGCGACGGACTCGAAGGCGAAGGCGGTGTGCAGCTTGGCCGAGCCGCCGTGCAGGTTCGACCAGCGGGCCCGCACCATCGAGCCGAGCGACAGCGAGCTGGCGCCGACCAGCAGGCCGCTGGCGTACAGCGTCCATTCGGGCAGGCCGAAACCCGCGCACACCATCAGGGCGGCCAGCGCGACCGCGTTCATGACGGCGAAGGGGACGATCACCCGGTTCTGGCCGAAGCGGTCCACGAGCCGTCCCGACAGGGGAGCGGCGACCGCGTAGGAGACGTTGGTGGTGGCGGCGACCGCGCCCGCGGTGGCCCAGGACTCGGTGAGGCCGGAGATCAGCAGCACGATCCCGATGCCGAGCATGGACATCGGCATCCGGCCCACGAAGCCGGCCAGCACGAACCCCTTGATGCCGGGCCCGTCGAACAATCCCCGATACGGCCCGACCACCATGACCCCCAACCTTTGTGTACCGTCTGCCCGGACAGCAACTGATTTTTCCCCAGTTTCGGTTAACGTGTGCCGGGTGTCCGGCTTCCCGTGGTCCCGTCCGGTCGTCCTGCTGCTCTCAGGGCTGCTCGCCGTCGCCGTCGCGGGTGGCGTGACCGCGCTGATCGTGCGCTTCGGCCGGGACCAGCAGAACACCGCCGCGCACCGCCCGCTCGCCAGGCCGCAGCAGGAGACCCCCAAGATGGACCTGCTGCAGCCGGTGAAGGAGTTCGGGCAGGGAGGCCCGAGCGTCACCCCGACCCCGCCCAAGGTGATCGCGATCGCCCGCGCCACGGTGCCCAAGCCGGCCCGCTTCGCCCTGGCCAGGCTCAAGCACGTGCAGAAGGTCACGGTCGTGGACGCGGGCTCGATCAAGGTGTCGGGCACCGGCCTGAACCTGCTCGCGGTCGACCCGGCCGCCTTCCGCTCGTGGACGCCCAAGGCCGTCGCAGAACAGCCGGCCGTGTGGAGCGCGCTGGCCAGGGGCGAGTTCATCGCCGACCAGTCGGCGGTGAACAGGCTCGGCCTGGTCCTGGGCGCGCAGTACCAGGTCGACGGCGGGCCCAGGCTGCGCGTGGCGGCCTCGGCGACGCTCGGGCTGGTCGGCATCGACGGCCTGGTCAGCGCGGAGACCGGCAAGGTGCTCGGACTGGCCGAGGGCGTGGCGGTCCTGCTGCACGGCAGGGCCTCCATCAGCGAGCACGGCGTCAAGCGGGTGCTCGGCAAGGGCGCCCAGGTCGTCACCATCGGCGCCAGGCCCTCCAGCGGGAAGCCCGCGGTCACGGCCGGGCGCCCCGGCAGCTACCTGGACCTGTACAAGCAGTCCGCCACCCGCTGCCCGGGCCTGTCATGGACCGTGCTGGCGGCGATCGGCCAGGTGGAGAGCGGTCACGGCCGCAACAACGGCCCGTCCGTGGCGGGCGCGCTCGGCCCCATGCAGTTCATGCCGGCCACCTGGAAGACCTACGGCGTGGACGGCGACGGCGACGGCAAGGCCGACATCTGGAGCCCCTACGACGCGGTGCCCGCCGCCGCCCAGTACCTGTGCGCCAACGGCGCGGGCCAGGGCGGCGAGAAGCTCCGCAAATCCGTGTGGTTCTACAACCACTCGTGGGACTACGTGAACAAGGTCCTGTCCATCGCCGACGCCTACGCGCGTTCATATTCCTGAGTTACGGCAGGGCCACCGCCACCGGCCGCCCGCCGTCATGCGCCACCGGCCCGCGACCGGCGCTTCCGGCGAGTCGGTGACGGTTACTCGCCGCTACGGCGCGCGGAATCCACCTGGCCCGGTCGCGACGGGCGCGGGCAGCACGTCAGCGCGCACTGGACCGGCTCCGGCTCCTCCATCAGTTCCTTGACCATCTGGACGAAGCGCGGGTGGGTCCCCGCCGTGGCGGCGCGCTCCAGCGGCAGGCCCAGCTCCTGCGCCAGCTGCCTGGCCTCGGTGTCGAGGTCGTAGACGACCTCCATGTGGTCGGAGACGAACCCGATCGGCACCAGCACCACGGCAGGCGCGTCGACCTTGCGCAGGTGGTCGAGGACGTCCGGCTCCAGCCACGGCACCTGCGGCGGGCCCGAGCGGGACTGCCAGACCAGGTCCCACGGCCCGGTCCTGCCGAGCGCCTCGTTGACCAGGGCCGCCGACCTGCGCAGCTGCGCCTCGTAGAGGCCGCCGGAAGGGCCCGCCGTACGGGCCATGGACTCGGGGATGCTGTGGGCGGTGAACACCAGCCGCGCGTCGTCGCGGCCCAGCCGCGCGAGCGCCTGCCGCACGTGGTCGGCCATGGCCGCGACGAACCCCGGGTGGTCGCCGAAGTGACGCATCTTGACCAGCTCGGGTCCGCCCTCGACCGAGATGCGGGCGATGTCCTCGTAGTACTGGCGGCAGCTGGAGTAGCCGGCGAAGGCCGAGGTCGCGAAGACGGCGGCGCGCCTGATCCCGTCGGCGTGCATCTGCCGCACGGTGTCCTCGCCCAACGGGTGCCAGTTGCGGTTGCCCCAGTAGACCGGCACGTCCACGACCGGGCGCAGCGCCGCGACCAGGTCCCGGTTCTGCTGGTTGATCGGGCTCACCCCGCCGAAGGACCGGTAGTGCTCGGCCACCTCGAGCAGCCGCTCGCGCGGCACGCCCCGGCCCCGCACCACGTTCTCCAGGAACGGCAGTACATCGTCCGGCCCCTCCGGACCCCCGAACGACAGGACGAGCAAAGCGTCGTAAGTTCCCACGGTGAGTAAGCCTATGACCAGTGCTGAGGGGGAGGTAGGTTCGATCAGGTGAGCGCATTCAACGACATACGTGACTATGTAGGCATCCCGCGCGTCCTTTCGCTGAAGCTCGCCCCTGACGGTTCCCGGCTGGTCTCCGTGGTCCAGTCGCTGAACCCCGACGGCAAGTCGTACGGCACAGCGCTCTGGGGAATCCCCGTCGACGGGGAGCCCACCCGCCTGACCCGCTCCGCCAAGGGCGAGAGCTCGGCCGACTTCACCGACACCGGCGACGTGCTGTTCACCTCCGCGCGGCCCGACCCGACGGTCAAGGACTCCGACGACGAGGTGCCCGCGCTCTGGCTGCTGCCCCGCTCGGGCGGTGAGGCCCGCCAGGTGGCCACCCGCCCCGGCGGCATCGGCGGGTTCCGTACGGCGGGCCAGGTCGTCGTGTTCGCCGCCGACGTGCTCAACGGGGAGGAGGCCGCCGAGGAGGAGCGCCGCAAGGCCCGCAAGGAGGCGGGGATCAGCGCGATCCTGCACGAGGGCTACCCGATCCGCTTCTGGGACCACGATCTCGGCCCCGGCCACACCCGGCTGTTCGCCGCCAGGATCACCGAGGACCGCCTCGAGGACGTCCGCGACCTGACGCCCGGGCCGGGCGAGTCGCTGCGCGACGTCTCGTTCGCGCTCACCCCCGACGGCTCCACCGTGGTCGCCACCTGGCGGGTGTTCCTGCCGCGCGGCGAGCAGCGCTCAGAACTGGTCGCCATCGACGTGGCCAGCGGTGAGCGGCGCGTCCTGTCCAGCGACGAGGCCTACGACTTCACCGGCCCGATCGAGGTGTCGCCCGACGGCTCCCGCGTCGCCTGCTCCCGCGAGCGCATCACCGGCATCGACCTGTCGGCCCGGGCCGAGCTGTGGATCGGCGACCTGGCCACCGGCGAGGGCGAGACCCACGCCGCCGACCTGTTCCCGATGGACCTGGCCTGGGCGCCCGACTCCAGCGCCGTCTTCATGGTGGCCGACCACCAGGGCCGCCGCCCGATCTTCCGGGTGCCGCTGGACGCCGACGCCGTCCGCCTCACCTCCGACGACGCCGCCTACCTGAGCCTCAGCGTCTCCCAGGACGGCCGCTTCGTGTACGCGCTGCGCAGCGGCGTGGACGCCGCGCCCGCCCCCGCCCGCGTCGACGCCGTCTCCGGCGAGGTCACCGCGCTGCCCTCGCCCGCACCCGCCCTCGAACTGCCGGGCACGCTCACCGAGATCTCCGCCACCGCCGACGACGGGCAGGAGATCCGCGGCTGGCTGGTGCTGCCCGCCGGCGCCTCCGCCGACAACCCGGCGCCGTTCCTGCTGTGGATCCACGGCGGTCCCGTCGCCTCGTGGAACGACTGGTCCTGGCGCTGGAACCCGTGGATCATGGCCGAGCACGGCTACGCCGTACTGCTGCCCGACCCCTGCCTGTCCACCGGGTACGGCCAGCACATGATCGACCGCGGCTGGGGCGACTGGGGCCCGCGCACGCTGGCCGACCTCGACGCCATCGTCGACGTGGCGCTGGCCCGCGACGACGTCGACGCCGACCGCATCGGCGCGATGGGCGGCTCCTACGGCGGCTACATGGCCAACTGGGTGGCCGGGCACACCGACCGCTACAAGGCCATCGTCACCCACGCCTCGCTGTGGAACCTCGACCAGTTCGCCGGCACCACCGACGCCTCGATGTACTGGCAGCGCGAGTTCGGCGAGCCGGGCTCCGAGCGCTACGCCAAGCTGTCACCGCACCACGCCCTCGACAAGATCAGCACGCCGATGCTGGTCATCCACGGCGACAAGGACTACCGCGTGCCGATCGGCGAGGGCCTGCGCCTGTGGTGGGACCTGCAGCGCAGCGGCGTCGAGTCGAAGTTCCTCTACTTCCCCGACGAGAACCACTGGGTGCTCAAGCCGGGCAACGCCGTCGCCTGGTACGAGACCGTGCTCGCCTTCCTCGCCCAGCACGTCCTCGGCCAGGAGTGGAAGCGACCGGACTCGCTGGCATGACGGATTTCGTAAGGCTCGCGGAGGACATCGCACGTGAGGCGGGGGAGATGCTCCTGGCCAAGCGGCCCACGATGTCGTCCGCGATCGAGACCAAGTCCAGCCCCACCGACGTCGTGACCGAGCTGGACAAGGCCTCCGAACAGCTCATCCGCTCCCGGATCCTGGCCGCCCGCCCCGACGACACGATCCTCGGCGAGGAGGGCGGCGAGGCCCGCGGCGCCTCGTCCGTCCGCTGGGTCGTCGACCCCGTCGACGGCACGGTGAACTTCCTGTACGGCCTGCCCGACTGGGCCGTGTCCATCGCGGTCGAGGTGGACGGCCGGGTCGTCGCCGGCGCCGTGAACGTGGTGCCGCGCGGCGAGATGTTCACCGCCGCCCTCGGCGAGGGCGCCTGGCTCGGCGGCGAACGGCTGCGCTGCAACACCGGCGTCCCGCTGGAGCGGGCGCTGGTGGCCACCGGGTTCGGCTACTCCGCCGGGCGCCGGGCGGTGCAGGGGGAGGTGCTGGCCGCGGTGCTGCCGCGGGTGCGCGACATCCGGCGGGGCGGCTCGTGTGCCTCCGACCTGTGCTCGGTGGCCGCGGGACGGGTAGACGCCTACTACGAGCGGGGCACCAACTACTGGGACTTCGCCGCCGCGGGGCTCGTGGCCACCGAGGCGGGCGCGCGCATCGGCGGGTTGCACGGCAAGCCGTGCAGCTCCGAGATGACGCTGTCCGCGGCGCCAGGGCTCTTCGAGGAGCTGCACGACCTGCTGGCCTCGCTCGACCCGGAACGCGACGCGTAACAGAACGGCCGGAGCCTCAGGCTCCGGCCGTTCTCTTTCCCGGTCAGTGGGTCAATGGCACGCCGTGATCGTCGGCCAGGCGGCGCAGGTCCTCGATCTCGGCGGTGAGCGTGTCGGCGAGGTATTCGTCGCCGGCGCACCGAGCCTCCCTTAGACCCTGGTAAGCCTGGTCGAGGCGGCGTTCGATCGTGGTGGTGAACTCGCCCATCTCACCTTCTCTCGTGGGGGTTCGACACGTGTGCACGGGACACTGAGGGAACACACGGCGATGGGTGTCCCGACGGCATACCCACCCTCCTCGCCCCCCGAAACCTGGAATCGGGTGTGCGTTGCCGCACGCACTCCCGAACATGCCTTACCGTGCGTTTATCGGGCCTGTGGGCAGAATGAATCACCGGATCTGAGAGGGGTACCAGGCCGTGCGAGTGCTGGTGGTTGAGGATGAGCGGGTGCTCGCCGACGCGATCGCGACCGGGCTGCGCCGCGAGGCCATGGCGGTCGACGTGGCATACGACGGGGGCGGAGCGCTCGAGCGCACCTCCTACATCGACTACGACGTGATCGTGCTGGACCGCGACCTGCCCGTCGTCCACGGAGACGAGGTGTGCAGGCGGCTCGTGGAACAGCGCAGCGCCTCCCGGATCCTCATGCTGACCGCCTCCGGCGACGTGGACGACAAGGTCGAGGGACTCGGGCTGGGCGCCGACGACTACCTGGCCAAGCCGTTCGTGTTCATCGAGCTGGTGGCCAGGGTCAGGGCGCTGGGCAGGCGCTCGGCGCCCGCGCTGCCGCCCGTCCTGGAGCGCGGGGGGATCACCCTCGATCCGGGCAAGCGGCTGGTGCAGCGCGACGGCAAGGAGATCGTCCTGACCAAGAAGGAGTTCGCGGTCCTGGAGGAGCTGATGCGGGCCGAGGGCGCCGTCGTCAGCCAGGAGGACCTGCTGGACAAGGCGTGGGACGAGAACATCGACCCGTTCACCAACGTGGTGCGCGTGACGATGATGACGCTGCGCAAGAAGCTCGGTGAACCGCAGGTGATCGAGACCGTACCTGGAGTGGGATACAAGCTGTGACGGAGAGGCCGGACCGTGAGGGGGTGCCCACGCACCCCATGATCAGCCCGCACTCCGAGCGCAAGGCTCGGCGGGAGGAACTGACCGTGGGCGGCAAGCAGCCGCCCCCTCCGACCGGCCCGCCGGCCTGGGACGGCCCGCCGCCGCCCTCCTACGCCCCTGCCCCGCAGACCCCGATGGAACGGATCAAGGGGCTGCCCGCCAAGGTGAGCATCCGCTGGCGGCTCACCCTCACCTACAGCGCCCTGTTCTTCGTGGCCGCCGCCCTGCTCCTGTTCATCCTCTACACGATCGTCGGCAGCGCGATCGACAAGGCCTGGCCCAACCTCGACCTGAGTGGCTTGGACGTGGAGACGGCCACCAAGGGCCAACTGGTCTGGCACGACGCCCGGCTGCAGGCCGTCGCCAACGCGCGGTCCGCGCTGTTCAGCAGCTCGTTCATGGCGCTGCTCGGCATGGGCATCCTGGCGCTCATGGTCGGCTACTTCGTGGCCGACCGGGCGATGCGGCCGGTCGCCCAGATGACCGCCGCCGCCCGCAAGCTGTCCGACAGCAACCTGGCCCACCAGCGCATCGACCTCAAGGGCCCGGAGGACGAGCTGAAGGAGCTGGCCGACACCTTCGACGACATGCTGGCCCGCCTCAACGTCGCCTTCGACACCCAGCGGCGCTTCGTCGGCAACGCCTCCCACGAGCTGCGCACCCCGCTCACCATCAACAGGACGGTCCTGGAGATCGCCCTGTCCGATCCCGAGGCCTCCGAGGATCTCAAGACGCTGGGCCGTACCCTGCTCGAGGTCAACGCCCGCAACGAGAAGCTCATCGAGGGCCTGCTGCTGCTGGCCAGGAGCGAGCGGGAGCTGGCTGTGCGCAAGCCGCTCGACGTGAAGGAGGTCGCGCAGACCGCTGTCGAACAGGTCACGCCGTTCGCCGCCGAGCACGACGTCACGATCACCACGGAGTTCGCGAACGCCCCCGCGATCGGCGACCCCGTGCTCTTGGAGCGGTCCGTCAGCAACCTGCTCGAGAACGCCGTCAAGTACAACATCCCCGACAACGGAAAAGTCTGGATCAGAACGGGAATGGCGGACGGGGCCTTGGTTGTTCAGGTGGCCAACACCGGGCAACATGTCCCGGCGTACGAGGTGAACAGCCTGTTCGAGCCGTTCAGGAGGCTCCATGCGGACCGTGTGGATTCGGCCAAGGGAGCGGGTCTGGGGCTGTCCATCGTCCGTGCCGTGGTGCAGGCACATGGCGGAAATGTGACCGCCGTTCCCCGCGATGGCGGGGGACTGGTCGTCACCATTCGCCTTCCCGGACGCTGATCCGGCGTGTTGCTCCACGGCGGGCGTCTCGTTCACGCCGTACATGTGGTTGGATGTGCCGTCGAACACGGTGGTGCATGACGCCAAGGCTGTGTGTTTCGCCATATTTGGCTAACCGCACGGCTGTCGGCAGCAGGCCCTGACGTGTTGGCAGGTTCGTCGTCCGTTCCCGCGGGGTACCGATGCAAAATCCCTTGACGGAACGGGCACAAGATGGACCTCTCAAGCGTTAGAGAACGCGCGATGAGCGCGAAAGCATATAGATGAGGGGGATGGAGTAAGCACAATGGCTACCGACTACGACAGCCCGCGCAAGACCGATGACGACCTGGGTGAGGACAGCCTCCAGGAACTTCAGGCCAGGCGCACCGACAAGTCGTCCGGCAGCATCGACATCGACGAGACCGATCTGGCCGAGTCGCTCGAGCTGCCCGGCGCGGACCTGTCGAACGAAGAGCTCTCCCTGCGGGTGATTCCCCGCCAGGCCGACGAGTTCACCTGCTCGCGCTGCTTCCTGGTGCACCACCGTAGCCAGCTGGCCTCCGAGAAGAACGGCCAGCAGGTCTGCCGGGAGTGCGCCGCCTGACCGCAGCACCGCGATCAGCAGAGGGAGGCTTGGCGTGGCTGCACCCGAGAAGGACCAGGAACCAGGCAAGGAACTCGCCGATCCCGGCAGCGAGGTCGGCGAGATCGTAGGCAGGCTCACCACTCCTGGTGAGCTGGAACCGGCCGAGCGGCGCAAGCTGCTCGGCCGCCTAGCACGGTCACTGTCCACCGGGGCCAGGAAGGCCAAGGAGTCCGGCATCGGCCGCGGCCGCTGGCTGGCCGACGTCTTCCTCAACATCGCGCCACGCATTCCCATCAGGGACCTGAAGACGCTCTCAGAGCACCACCACGGGCTCACCGGCGAACAACTCGCCGACGACCTCGTACGCACGGCCCAGAAGGCCACGATGACCGTCGGGGCCATCGGCGGAGCGCTCGCGGCGGCCGAATTCGCCGCCCCGCCCCTCCTCCTTTCAGCCCCCGCGCAGCTCGTCGCCGAGACCATCGTGGTCGCGGCCATCGAGGTCAAACTCCTCGCCGAGTTGCACGAGGTCTACGGCGTGCGCGTCGAAGGCTCCGGCACGCAGCGCGCGATCGCCTTCACCTCGGCGTGGTCCAAACAGCGCGGCATCGACCCCCTCGCGCCCGCCTCGGTCACGCTCGCGCTCGGCGCGGCCACCAAGACCGCCCTGCGCAACCGGCTCATGCGCGTACTCGGCCGCCACCTGACGACCCTCGGCCCCTTCCTCACGGGCGCGGTCGCCGGCGGAGCCCTCAACCGGGCCGCCACCAAAAAACTAGGCGCAGCCATCCGCAACGACCTCCGCCTGAAACGCCCCCTCCCCCCAACCCCCCACCCCGAACTCAACCCCTAACCCGCGAGTTCCCCTCCCTCTCCTTTCCCGGCACCCCTCATCCGCCGCCCCTCACCTACCACTGCACTACTCCCGCGTGCCCCGCCATCCCCTCGGCCCTCATGCGCCGCCCCTCACCTAGCACCGCACCACCCCCGCGTGCCCCGCCATCCCCTCGGCCCTCATGCGCCGCCTTCCCCCGCCACCGACCGGCCCCTGGCTGGCCACCGCCTACCTCGCGCCGACCCTCACCGCACCACGTCCCGCCGACCCGGCGCGCACTGCTCTCGGGCTGGGCGTCGTGCCACGTCCCACCGTCCCGGCGCGTGGTCGTGCCCGCTGTCTGCCGGTCTTGGGCTGGCCACCGCTCACCTCGCGCCGACCGCCGCCGCACCACGTCCCGCCGCCCCCGGCGCTTGGTCGTGCTCGTCGTGGGGTGTCTGTGCGCCCCACCGTCTCCGCGTCCACCGTCCGCGCCCCGTGTGCGTCGTCTTCTCCGCCGTCCGCCGGCCCCGGCTGGCCGCCGCCCACCTCGCGCTGGCCTCCGCCGCACCACGTCCCGCCGACCCGGCGCGTGGTCGTGCCCGTCGTGGGGTGTCTGCGCGCCCCCACCGTCTCCGCGCCCGCGGCCCGGGCCGTGTGCGTCGTCTTCCCCACCGTCCGCCGGTCCCGGGCTGGCCACCGACCACCTCGCGCCGACCGCCGCCGCACCACGTCTCGCCGACCCGGCGCGTGGTTGTGTCCGCCGTCCGCCCACCGACTCCGCGCTTGGCCTGCCTGGCCGTGCGCGACTTCGCGCCCCCCGCGTCTCGCCGTCCCGGCGCGTGGTCGTGCCCGTCGTGGGGGCTTCCCGTCGATCCGGCGCGCGCTGCTCTCGGGCTGGGCGCCGTGCCGCGTCTCGCCGTCTTGGCGCGCGGTGGGGTCTGCCGTCTCTCGTGCCTGTGTCTCGGCCTGTTGTGTGGTGCGCCGAGCCCCTGTGCAGCCCGTCTGCTTGCCGTACGGGTGGGGTTAGACGCGGAGGCCGTCGAAGGTCATGCGGAGGATGGTGGTGGCGAGGTTGTCGGCGGTGGTGCCGCGGGTGGGCTGGTACCACTCGGTGATCGAGTTGACCGTGCCGAACAGGAGGCGCGTCACCAGCGCGGGGTCGAGGTCCGGACGGATCTGGCCCTCCGAGGCCGCCTCCTTGACGAGGTGGCTGACGAAGCGGTCGAACTCGCGCCGCCGCTCGAGCGCCGCCTGCTCCGTCCCGCTGTTGCCCCGCACCCGCAGCAGGAGCGTCACGTACGGCAGGCGGTCCACCAGGATCGCGACGCTCTGCCGTACCACCCATTCGAGCCGTTCGAGCGCCGGCCCGGTCGTCGCGCGCGGGTCGGCGATCATCGCGAAGAGGCCGTCGAGCGCCCGGTCGAGCGCCCGCGCCAGGAGCTGCTCCTTGCCGGGAACGTGGTAGTAGATGGCGGATTTGGTGACGCCGAGCGCGCGGGCGAGATCCTCCATGCTGGTCCCGTCGTAGCCGCGCTCGTTGAAGACGCCGACGGCGATCGACAGGACGGACTCGGGATCGTGCCCGCGCCTGCGTTGACGGGTTGGACTGGCCATATGGCTAATTATCCCGCCTGTCGTAGACCCGTTTGAGCTTGCCCATCGACCGCTCGAGCGTCTCCGGCTCGACGATCTCCACCTCGACGGTCAGCCCGACGCGGTCCTTGACCTCCCTGGCCAGCTGGGCGGACGCGCTCGCGCGGTCCTCGAAGCCGGGGCGCGACTCGACCTTCACCGTGAGCACGTCCAGGCGCTGCGGGCGCGTCAGGTGCAGCTGGAAGTGCGGCGACAGGCCGGGGATGCGCAGCACGAGCTCCTCGATCTGGGTGGGGAAAAGGTTCACGCCGCGCAGGATGATCATGTCGTCGGTGCGTCCCGTGACCTTCTCCATGCGGCGGAACGCGGGCCGTGCCGTACCGGGGAGCAGGCGGGTCAGGTCGCGCGTCCGGTAGCGGATGATCGGCAGCGCCTCCTTGGTCAGCGACGTGAACACCAGCTCGCCGGAGTCGGCGGGCTCGCCGGTGAACGGGTCCACCGTCTCGGGGTAGAAGTGGTCCTCCCAGACGTGCAGGCCGTCCTTGGTCTCCGCGCACTCCTGGGCCACGCCCGGGCCCATCACCTCCGACAGGCCGTAGATGTCGACGGCGTGCAGGTCGAAGCGGTCCTCGATCTCGGTGCGCATCTGCTCGGTCCACGGTTCTGCGCCGAAGATCCCCACGCGCAGGGAGCTCTCGCGCGGGTCGAGGCCCTGCGCCTCGAACTCGTCGAGCAGGGCCAGCATGTACGACGGGGTCACCATGATGACCGAGGGCCGGAAATCCGTGATGAGCTGCACCTGGCGCGGCGTCATGCCGCCGGAGACGGGCACGACCGTGCAGCCCAGCCGCTCGGCGCCGTAGTGGGCGCCCAGCCCGCCGGTGAACAGGCCGTAGCCGTAGGCCACGTGCACGATGTCGCCGGGGCGGCCGCCGGCGGCCCTGATCGAGCGGGCCACCACGTCCGCCCAGGTGTCGATGTCGCGCCGGGTGTAGCCGACCACGGTGGGCTTGCCGGTGGTCCCGCTGGAGGCGTGCACCCGCACGACCTCGGTGCGTGGCACGGCGAACATCCCGAATGGGTAGCAGTCCCGCAAATCCTGCTTTGTTGTGAATGGGAATTTGGCCAGGTCCGACAGGTCCTTGCAGTCGCTCGGATGAACGCCCTGTTGATCAAATTTTTGCCGATAAAGCGGGACATTCTCGTAGGCGTGGTGAAGTGTCCATTGGAGGCGCTCGAGTTGGATGGCCATGAGCTCGTCGCGCGACACGCGCTCGATCGCGTCGAGCTCTTCCTGCGCGGGGGGTTGTGCGAGTTTCACCTGATCTCCCTGCTGCGGCCGCGAAACTCCGCGACCACCTGACCATCGGACTTTCTCACCGTGATGTCGCAGACGCCGCTGCGCCCGTAACGGGTGCGCTCGACCGCCTCCGCCACCAGGACGTCGCCCTCGTGCGCGGGCGCCACGAAGATGATCTCCGCGCCCGCGGCCACGGTCACCGGGCCGTGGGTGTTGCAGGCGCAGGCGAAGGCGGTGTCGGCCAGGAGGAAGACGTACCCGCCGTGGCACAGCGCGTGCCCGTTGATCATCTGGTCGGTGACGGCCATCCTGCACACGGCCCTGCCCTGCCCCAGCTCGATCAGCTCGATGCCGAGGGCCTTGGACGCGGTGTCGGCATCCATCATGCGACGCGCGGACTCCAACGGAAGTCTCCCTTGTCAACTGACCGAATGTTCGGTAAACACTTCACCGTCCGGCCATCCCTGTCAAGAGAGGGACCACCATGTTCGAGCAGCATCGCGAGACCCTGGATCGAGCTCTCTCCGCCATCGCCGGCCGCGGCTACTGGAGCGCCTACCCGGAGTCGCCCAGCCCGCGCGTGTACGGCGAGGGCGCCGCCGATCGGGGCAAGGCGGACTTCGAAGCCCGTCTTGGCAAGCCGTTCCCGCTCGACCAGCCGGCCACCGGGTCCTGGGTCGGCGCGGAACGCTCGCCGTACGGGATCGACCTGGGCGTCACCTACCCCGAGCCGGACGTCGAGGCGCTGGTCGCAGCGGCCAGGCAGGCGCTGCCGGCCTGGCGCGACGCCGGGCCAGAGGTGCGCGCGCTCATCTGCATCGAGATCGTGAACCGGATCAACCAGCGCAGCTTCGAGCTGGCCAACGCCGTGCAGCACACCACCGGGCAGGCGTACGTCATGGCCTTCCAGGCCGGCGGACCGCACGCGCAGGACCGCGCGCTCGAGGCCATCGCGTACGGCTACGCCGCCCAGACCACCTCGACCTCCTCCGTGCGCTGGGAGAAGCCGACCAAGGGCGACCCGATGGTCATGGAGAAGAAGTTCACCGTCGTGCCACGCGGGATCGGCCTGGTGATCGGCTGCAACACCTTCCCCACCTGGAACGCCTACCCAGGCCTGTTCGCCTCGCTCGTCACCGGCAACCCGGTGATCGTCAAGCCGCACCCCCGGGCGATCCTGCCGCTGGCCATCACCGTCGAAGTGGCGCGCGAGGTGCTCGGCGAGGCCGGGTTCGACCAGGCGCTGGTGCAACTGGCCGTCGAGGAGGGGCAGGGGCTGGCCGTCGAGCTCGCCTCGCACGCGCAGATCATCGACTTCACCGGGTCGACCGCGTTCGGCGACTGGCTGGAGGCCAACGCCCGGCACGCCCTGGTCCACACCGAGAAATCCGGCGTGAACGCGATCGTCATCGACTCGACCGGCTCCTTCAAGGGCATGCTCGCCAACCTGGCCTTCTCGCTGTCGCTCTACAGCGGGCAGATGTGCACGGCGCCGCAGAACATCTTCATCCCCGCCGACGGCATCACCACCGACGAGGGCCACAAGACCTTCGACGAGGTGGCCTCCGGGATCGCCGCGGCGGTCAGGAGGCTCACGGACGACGACGCCAAGGCCGTCGAGCTGATCGGCGCCATCGTCAACCCCGGCGTGCTCGAGCGGGTCGAGCAGGCGTCCACGCTCGGCGAGGTCGTCCTGGAGTCGCGGGCGGTCAAGCACCCGGCCTTCCCCGACGCGGTCGTCCGCACTCCCGTGATCGTCAAGCTCACCGCCGACCGGCGCGAGGTCTACGACCACGAGCACTTCGGCCCCATCGCCTTCGTCATCGCCACCGGCTCGACGGCCGAGTCGCTCGACCTGCTCCGCAGCACGGTCGCCGCCCGCGGCGCCATCACGGCCGCGGTCTACTCGACCTCGCCCGCCACCCTCGACGCCGCCGAACGCGCCGCCCTCGACGCCGGGGTCAACCTGTCGTGCAACCTCACGGCCGGCGTCTTCGTCAACCAGTCGGCCGCCTTCAGCGACTACCACGGCTCAGGCGCCAACCCCGCCGCCACCGCCTCCCTCACGGACCCCGCCTACATCGCGGGCCGCTTCCACATCGTCCAATCCCGCCGCCCCGCATGACCCCACCCCCCTGTACGGCGAGCGCCCCGCTACGACGAGCGCCCGGGTACGGCGAGCGCACCAGGCTACGTGCCGCGGCGCGCTCACCCTGGGGCGCCGGTGCGATGGGCTCTGTGCGGGCGGATGGTGCGTGCTGGGCCACCTGCCGCGCAACGCACTCGCTGGGCGCCGGTGCGGCGAGCCGGGGTGTCGGTGTTCGTCGGCGCTTTGGTACGGCGAGCGTCCCGGGCGGCATCCGCGAGGGGACGCGTCGTGCGTCGTCCGGGGCGTGTGGCGACGGGCGGCGCGCTTGGGCGTCCACAGCGCGCCCCGCTCGGGCGTCGGTGCGGTGGGCGGGTGGTGCGTGCCGGGCCGCCTGCCGCGCAACGCACTTGCTGGGCGCCGGTGCGGTGGGTCGGGGTGTCGGTGTTTGTCGGCGCCTTGGTGCGGCGAGCGTCCCGGGCGGCGGCGTCTGCGAGGGGGAGCGTCGGGTGTGCGGCGTGGCGGTGCGTGGTGTGTGGCGGGCCGTGGGGTGGTGCGGCGGGCGCTCGCACGGCTGCCGGTGTGGTGGGTGTTCTAGTGGTGATTGGTGGGTGGAGGTTGTGGTGAGGGCGTTGGTGGTTGAGGAGCTTTCGGATCGGGTTGTGGTGCGGTTGCATCGGCCTGAGGCGCGCAATGCCGTCAATGGGGAGATGGTGCGGGAGCTGCATGACGTGTGTGCGGGGCTGGAGCGGGTGCCCAAGCCGTTGTTGGTGACCGGGAGCGAGGGGGTGTTCGCGGCCGGGGCCGACATCGGGGAGTTGCGGCAGCGCGGGAGGGACGAGGCGCTGCAGGGGATCAACAGCACGCTGTTCGAGCGGATCAGGCGGCTGCCGATGCCGACCGTGGCGGCCGTCGACGGGTACGCGCTGGGCGGCGGCGCCGAGCTGGCGTACGCGTGCGACATCCGGCTGGCCAGCACGCGCGCCAAGTTCGGCAATCCGGAGCCGAACCTGGGGATCATCGCCGGAGCCGGGGCGTGCTGGCGCTTGAAGGACCTGGTCGGTGAGCCGCTGGCCAAGCTGGTCCTGCTGGCCGGGCACATCATCGACGCCGCGGAGGCCGCGGCGTGCAGGCTGGTGGCCGAGGTGCTCGAGCCCGATGAGCTGGAGCAGGCGGCGCATCGCCTGATCGACCGCATGACCAAGGTCTCGGCGACCGCGCTGCGTCTGACCAAGCTCGTCATGGACGCCCCGCCGGGCTCCCACCCGCTGGCCGACCACCTCGCCCAGGCCGCCCTCTTCGAGGATCCGGACAAACAGGCCAGGATGACGAAATTTCTGGAAAAGCGGCGGGACTGATGGCGCGTGCCGTCAGCAGGAAGCAGGAAGCAGGGAGCAGGAAGCGAAGGATGGATGACATGAGGGTCGGCGTCATCGGCGGCGGGCGGATGGGAGCCGGGATCGCGCAGGTGTTCCTGGCAGCCGGAGCCCACGTGACCGTGCAGGAGCCGGAGGCCGACGCGGCCAGGGACCGGATCGCCAAGGGCCTGGCGGTGGCCGAGAGCAAGGGCGGAGGCCCGGCGGAGGAGGCCATGGCCAGGTTGACCATGGACGCGATCCCCGCTGACGCCGACCTGGTGATCGAGGCCGTTCCCGAGGATCCGCGGCTCAAGGTGGAGGTGCTGGCCCAGGCCGAGTCACGGCTCGGTGAGCATGCCGTACTGGCGACCAACACCAGCTCGCTGTCCATCGGCGAGCTGGCAGGCGGCCTGGAGCGGCCGGAGCGGCTGATCGGGATGCACTTCTTCAACCCCGTCCCGGTGCAGGAGCTGGTCGAGATCGTCGTGACGAAGGCGACGCCGCCCGAGGTCCTGGCCACGGCCAGGGAGTGGGTCGAGCGGATCGGCAAGACGGGCGTGGTGGTCAACGACTCGCCCGGGTTCGCCAGCAGCCGCCTGGGCGTGCTGCTCGGGCTGGAGGCCGTGCGCATGGTCGAGGAGGGCGTCGCCACCCCCGAGGACATCGACACGGCGATGGTGCTCGGCTACCGCCACCCGATGGGCCCGCTGCGGCTGAGCGATCTGGTGGGGCTGGACGTACGGCTGGCCATCGCCGAATACCTGGCCGCCAAGCTCGGACCCCGGTTCGAACCCCCGCGGCTGCTGCGCGACAAGGTCGCCAAGGGCGAGCTGGGCCGCAAGACCGGCAGGGGCTTTTATGACTGGCCGTAAAGTGAGACCTGAGGAGGACCTCATGACCAAGCCGTTCGCCTCGTCGGCCGATCTGGCGGCCAAGGAGCAGACGCTGGAGGTGCTCGCGGACGGCGTCTACGCGCTGACCGCCGAGGGCGACCCGAACGTGGGCGCGATCGAGGGCGAGGATTTCCTGGTGTGCTTCGAGGCGCTGGCCACCCCGGTGGCGGCCCGCGAGTGGCTGGCCAGGCTGCGCGAGCACACGGACAAGCCGGTGAAGTTCCTGGTGCTGTCGCACTACCACGCCGTCAGGGTGCTGGGCGCCTCCGCCTTCGGCGCCGAGGTGATCGTGGCCCACGACAACACCCGCATGCTGATCGCCGAGCGGGGCGAACAGGACTGGGCCAGCGAGTACGCCAGGATGCCCCGCCTGTTCAAGGACCCCGACTCCATCCCCGGCCTGACCTGGCCCACGCTGACCTTCAGCGACACGCTCACGATCGACCTGGGCGGCGGCCGCGGCGACCTGATCCTGCGATACCAGGGCAGGGGCCACACCGAGGGCGACCTGGTCGCCTGGCTCCCCGAGCAGCGGATCGTCTTCGCCGGAGACCTGGTCGAATCCCAGGCCGCCCTCTACACCGGCGACGCCTTCCACCGCGAGTGGGCCACCACCACCCTCGACCGCATCGCGGAACTCGAGGCGGAGACCCTGGTGGGCGGCAGGGGCGTCGTCGCCAGAGGGGCCAAGGAGGTCGACGCCGCCATCGCCCAGACCCGCAATTTCCTCGACGTCATGCTCGACGAGGTAGGCCGGGTCAAGGACAAGGGCGGCACGCTGAGGGACGCCTTCGAGGCCACCCACACCGCACTCGAACCCCGCTACGGCCGCTGGCCCATCTTCGAGCACTGCCTGCCGTTCGACGTCTCCCGCCTGTGGGACGAGCTCGACGGCATCGAACGGCCGCGCATCTGGACCACCGAACGCGACCAGGAGGTCTGGAAGCAGCTCCAGTCATGAGAGTCGTCGTCATCGGCGCGGGCCCCGTCGGGCAGACGGCCGCGCTCCTGCTGGCCCGCTGGGGCCTGGACGTCCTGGTCCTCGACCAGCGCCCCGCCCGCGACCCCGAGGGCTCCAAGTCCATCTGCCAGCAGCGCGACGTGCTCGACCTCTGGTCCTGGCTCGGCGTCCCCGAGGTGGCCGAGGAGGGCCTGACCTGGACCACGGCCCGCACCTACTACCGGGACAAGGAGCTGTTCGCCTGGAGCTTCGAGTCGCAGGGCCCGTTGCCGCCGTTCGTCAACATCTCCCAGGCCCGCACCGAGCAGCTCCTGGACGCCGCCATCGCCCGGCAGCCCCGCATCGAGGTCCGCTGGGACCATGAGGTCACCGGCCTGGAGCAGGACGCCGACGGCGTCACGGTCCGCTGCGGTGACCGCGTCCTGCGCGCCCCCTACGTGCTGGCCTGCGCCGGCGCCCGCGCGCATGCCGTACGGCAGGCCCTGGGCGTCACCTTCGACGGCGAGACGTTCGAGGACCGGTTCCTCATCTGCGACATCCAGGCCGACCTGCCCGGCTGGGAGAACGAGCGCCGCTTCTACTTCGACCCGGAGTGGAACCCGGGCAGGCAGGTGCTCATCCACCCCTGCCCCGGCGGCACGTTCCGCATCGACTGGCAGATCCCCCCGGACTTCCAGCCAACAAAAGAGGATATTTCGCGCAAAATTAGGCAGATCATTGGTGACCGGGACTACGAGCTCATCTGGCAGTCGGTCTACCACTTCCACTCCAGGATCGCCTCCAGGATGCGCGTCGGCCGCGTCCTGCTGGCCGGCGACTGCGCCCACCTGGTGGCCCCGTTCGGCGCGCGCGGGCTCAACTCCGGGGTCCCCGACGCCGAGAACGCCGCCTGGAAGATCGCCTTCGTGGCCCGTGGCTGGGCCCCGGAAGAGCTGCTCGAGACGTACCACACCGAGCGCCACGCCGCCGCCAGGGAGAACCTGGAGGTCACCGCCGCGACCATGCGCTTCCTGGTGCCCGCGACCGAGGAGCAGCGCGAGCACCGGCGCGCCGTGCTGGAGCGGGCCGTGATCGACGAGGTCGACTCGGGCAGGTTCGCCGAGCCGTACTGGTACGTCGACTCGCCGCTGACCACGCCAGAGCCCAGCCGCCCCTTCGCCGGCCGCCCGCCCAAGGGCGCGACCGTGCCGCCGGCGCCCGGCGTGATCCTGCCGGACCACCCCCTCCCGGCCGGGAGGTTAAGGGACCTGTGCAGGGATGGATTCCTCGTACTTGTGGGCGAAATGCGCGATTCGGGTTTGTTTGCGCAGCTCGTGGGCAAAGTGACTACGGCGCCGCTCGCCGTACGCGAGCTCGCGGAGATCGACGGGACCGGCAGCCTGGCGGAAACGCTGGGAGCGGTGCCCGGCGAGGCGTGGCTCATCCGGCCCGACGCCCATATCGCCGCGATCATCCCCCACGCGGGGGCGGATTCGGTGGCGGCCGCTGTGAGCCGCTGCCTGCTGCTCTCGTAAGCTTGACGTAGGGGAGGCTCGTGTGGTCAGCCGTAGCTCGTTCGTAATCGTGGCGAACCGCTTGCCAGTGGATCGCACGATCGAGCCTGACGGCACGGCCTCCTGGCGCCGGAGCCCCGGCGGCCTGGTCACCGCCATCGCGCCGGTCATGCAGCGCCGCAAGGGCGCCTGGCTGGGCTGGGCGGGCGCCGCAGACGAGGACCTGGAACCGTTCCACCACGACGGGATGAACCTCGTCCCCGTGCCGCTGTCGGCGCGCGAGATCGAGAACTACTACGAGGGCTTCTCCAACGCCACGCTCTGGCCGCTCTACCACGACGTGGTCGCTCCGCCGGTGTTCCACCGCCACATGTGGGAGTCCTACCGCGAGGTCAACGAGCGCTTCGCGGCGGCCGCCGCCGAGGTGGCCGACCAGGACGCCGTCGTCTGGGTGCAGGACTACCAGCTGCAGCTGGTGCCCGCCATGTTGCGCAAACTCCGCCCCGACCTGCGCATCGGCTTCTTCCTGCACATCCCGTTCCCGCCGGTCGAGCTGTTCTGGCGGCTGCCCTGGCGGCGGCAGCTGGTGGAGGGGCTGCTCGGGGCGGACCTGGTCGGGTTCCAGCTGCCCGGCGGTGCCTCGAACTTCCGCAGGCTGTGCCGGCGGTTGCTCGGTCTGCCGTACAAGGGGAACGAGATCTTCCTCGACGACCGGATCGTGACGACGCAGGCCTTCCCGATCTCGGTCGACTTCGGCGAGCTCGACTCGATGGTGCGCGAGCCGCACATCATCACCAGGGCCAAGGAGATCAGGGCGGAGCTCGGCGATCCCGAGCACGTGCTGCTCGGCGTCGACCGGCTCGACTACACCAAGGGCATCGGGCAGCGCTTGCGGGCCTTCGGCGAGCTGCTGAAGGATCGCCGGGTCTACCCGGGCGAGGCGGTGTTCGTCCAGATCGCCACGCCGAGCAGGGAGCGCGTCGAGCAGTACCGGCGGCTGCGCGACGAGATCGAGCGGCAGGTGGGCCGCATCAACGGCGAGCACTCGATGTTCGGCCACCAGCCGGTGCAGTACTTCCACCAGTCCTACGACCGGGCGGAGCTGGCCGCGCTCTACCTGGCGGCCGACGTGATGGTGGTCACGCCGCTGCGCGACGGGATGAACCTGGTCGCCAAGGAGTACGTCTCCTGCCACCACGACCTGCAGGGCGCGCTGGTGCTCAGCGAGTTCGCCGGCGCCGCCGACGAGCTGCGCCAGGCCTACCTGGTCAACCCCTACGACGTGGAGGGCGTCAAGCGCACGATGCTGTCGGCGATCCGGGCCACGCCGCACGAGCTGGCCCGGCGCATGCGCACGATGCGCCGCCGGGTCGCCACCTACGACGTGGACCGCTGGGCCAGCGAGTTCCTCACTGCTCTGGAGACTTGAGCGCCTTCCAGGCGACGTAGCGCTTCTTCGCGGTCTTGTTCACCACGATCTGCGCCACCGACATGCCGACGCCCATCAGCACGGCATAGCCGATGGCCTCACCCATGCCGACCTCGTCCGACTCGGAGTCGAGCGGTGCCTCCCTACCGGTCGCCTTCACCCAGACGAACCCCAGGATCTTCCTGGCCGCCCACGCGGTGACCAGACCGAGCAGCCCCCCGATGATCCGCCAGGCGAGATCCGGCTTCTCCTCCGCCATGCCTACCTCTCCTTCGCGTATGTAACGAACACTAGTCTGTACCGGCTCCACCCCATGCGAACCCGTACCATATGGAGGCATGACTCAACAGCGACTACGCCATGCCGCCATGCCGGAGAAACCCACTCTCGACGGCTTGGAGCAGGTATGGGTAGCCCGCTGGGAGGGCGACGGCACCTACCGCTTCGACCGTTCCAAGACGCGCGAGCAGATCTACTCGATCGACACGCCGCCGCCGACCGTCTCCGGCTCGCTGCACGTCGGCCATGTCTTCTCCTATACCCACACCGACACCATCGCCCGTTTCCAGCGCATGCGCGGGCGCGAGGTGTTCTACCCGATGGGCTGGGACGACAACGGCCTGCCGACCGAGCGCCGCGTGCAGAACCACTTCGGCGTCCGCTGTGACCCCTCCGTGCCCTACGACCCGTCCTTCGAACCTCCGGCCAAGCCGGATCCGAAACGGCAGGTCTCCATCTCGCGCGGCAACTTCATCGAGCTGTGCGAGCGGCTGACCGTCGAGGACGAGAAGGCCTTCGAGGAGCTGTGGCGGCGCCTGGGCCTGTCGGTCGACTGGTCGATGACCTACGCCACCATCGACGCCAACGCCCGCGCCGCCTCGCAGCGCGCCTTCCTGCGCAACCTGGCCCGCGGCGAGGCCTACATGGCCGAGGCCCCCACGCTGTGGGACGTCACCTTCCGTACGGCTGTCGCCCAGGCGGAGCTGGAGGACCGTGACTGGCCCGGCGCCTTCCACCGGATCTCCTTCTACGGCGAGCAGGGTCCCGTCTGGATCGAGACGACCAGGCCCGAGCTGATCCCCGCCTGCGTGGCGCTCGTCGCCCACCCCGACGACGAGCGGTACAAGCCGCTGTTCGGCACCAGCGCGCTGACGCCGCTGTTCGGCGTCGAGGTGCCGATCATGGCCCACCACCTGGCCGAGCCCGACAAGGGCTCCGGCATCGCGATGATCTGCACCTTCGGCGACATCACCGACGTCACCTGGTGGCGCGAGCTCGGCCTGACCACTCGGCCCGTGGTCGGCTGGGACGGCCGGCTGCTGCCCGAGCCGCCCGAGGGGGTGGAGGCCGAGCCGTACAAGGAGCTGGCGGGCAAGACCGTGCACAGCGCCCGCGAGCGCATCGTGGAGATGCTGCGCGAGTCGGGCGACCTGGACGGCGAGCCGCGCCCGGTCCAGCGGACGGTGAAGTTCTACGAGAAGGGCGACCGGCCGCTGGAGATCGTCACCACCCGCCAGTGGTACATCCGCAACGGCGGGCGCGATGCCGAGCTGCGCGAGCGCCTGCTCGGGCGGGGTTCGGAGCTGAGCTGGCACCCGCCGCACATGCGGGTCCGCTACGACAACTGGGTCGGCGGGCTGACGGGCGACTGGCTGATCTCCCGCCAGCGCTTCTTCGGCGTGCCGTTCCCGGTCTGGTATCCGCTGGACGCCGACGGCAACCCCGACTACGCCAACCCGCTGGTGCCGTCGGAGGACGAGCTGCCGATCGACCCGTCCTCGCAGGCGCCCTCCGGCTACGGCGAGGACCAGCGGGGCAGGCCCGGCGGGTTCGTCGGCGATCCCGACGTGATGGACACCTGGGCCACCTCGTCGCTGTCGCCGGAGATCGCCGGCGGCTGGGAGCGCGATCCCGACCTGTTCTCCCGGGTCTTCCCGATGGACCTGCGACCGCAGGCCCACGAGATCATCCGCACCTGGCTGTTCTCGACCGTGGTCAGGGCGCACCAGGAGTTCGGCTCGCTGCCGTGGAGCGACGTGGCGATCTCCGGGTGGATCCTGGACCCCGACCGCAAGAAGATGTCCAAGTCCAAGGGCAACGTGACCACGCCGCTCGGGCTGCTGGAGGAGTACGGTTCCGACGCGGTCCGCTACTGGGCGGCCAGCGGGCGGCCGGGCACCGACACGGCCTTCGACACCGGGCAGATCAAGGTGGGGCGCCGCCTCGCCATCAAGATCCTCAACGCCTCGAAGTTCGTCCTGTCGTTCGACGAGGTTTCTGGCGAGGTCGTGCAGCCGCTGGACCTGTCGATGCTGGCCGGGTTGTCCGAGGTGGTGCGCGAGGCCACCGAGGCCTTCGAGGGCTACGACTACACCAGGGCGCTCGAGGCCACCGAGCGCTTCTTCTGGTCCTTCTGCGACGACTATCTGGAGCTGGTCAAGGCTCGCGCCTACGAGGGCGACGCCTCGGCGGTCGCGGCGCTGCGGCAGGCGCTGGACACGATGCTGCGGCTCTTCGCGCCGTTCCTGCCGTTCGTCACCGAGGAGGTCTGGTCCTGGTGGCGTCGCGGCTCGGTGCACCGCGCCGAGTGGCCCGCCGTCCGGGCCGTCGAGGGCGACCCCGCCGTGCTGACGGTGGCCTCGGAGGTGTTGCGCCAGGTGCGCAAGGCCAAGTCCGAGGCAAAGTTGTCGATGCGCGCCGAGGTCTCCCGGCTGACCGTCTCGGGCCCCGCCGCTCTGGTGCGGCTGGCTCAGGACGACCTGTGCGGCGCCGGCAACGTCGAGGAGTTCGTCCTGACCGAGGGCCCGGAGCTGTCAGTCACGGCCGACGTCGCGGTGCAGGGCGACGAACAGTGAGTACGGCAGGGCGTCAGGAGCCGGGCTCCGGCTCCTGAAGTCCTCGTACACCTCGTGCAGACGGCGTTGCAGTTCGGCCTTCTCGGCGTCGGTGAGGCGGAACCCCAGCCGGGTGAACTCCGCCTCCCTGACGTCGACGAGCCGTAGCTCGTCCAGGAAGGCCTCCAGCATCGCCTCCTCGCCGCCGGGCACCGGCGCGTCGCGGATGTCCATCTCCCACGACTTGCCGGTGGCCCGGTAGGGGATCTCCGTCGAGCCTCGCGGGCCCGGCCTGCTCGGCCCGGCGGCCAGGAAGCCGGTCTCGACGAGTTTGCGCACGTGGTGCAGCGTGGTCGCCGGGTTGGCGCCGAGCCGCCCGGCGATCTCCTTGTTGGTGAGAGCCTCGTCCAGGCACAGCCGCAGGATGCGCAGCCGTACGGCGGAGGCCAGCGCGCGGGCCTCGGCCTCGGTGGGCGGTCGGCGGTTGGGTGCCATCGCGAGCACCCTACAACCGATTGACTTTTCCCAATCGGTTGTGGACCCTCATGTCGTGACCCTCCTTCGCGACCGGAACTTCCGCGGCCTCTTCCTCGCCGACACCGCGAGCCAGGCGGGGGCACAGATACTGAACCTGGCCATGCCGCTGGTCGCGGTGACCGCCCTGCACGCCTCGGCGTTCGAGGTCGGCGTGCTGGCCATGTGCCAGACGCTGGCGTTCGTGGTCATCGGGCTGCCAGCGGGCGCGATCGTCGACCGGCTGGCCAGGCGGCGGGTGATGGTCGTGTGCGACTGGGGGCGGGCGGCCGTGCTGGCCTCGGTCCCCGCGGCGTGGTGGCTCGGCGTGCTGACCGTCTACCAGCTCTACGCCGTGGCGCTGGTGCTGGGGGTCTTCACCGTCTTCTTCGACGTGGCCTACCAGAGCTACCTGCCCCACCTGGTCGAGCGCGACCAGCTCGTGCGCGGCAACGCCTCCCTCGAGGTGGTGCGGACGGTCGCGCAGCTGGGCGGGCCGAGCGCGGGCGGCTACCTCATCCAGTTCCTGACGGCGCCGTTCGCGCTGGTGGCCACCGTGCTGGGATTCGCGTGGTCGGCGCTGTGCCTGGGCACCATCCGCAAGCCGGAGTTCCGCGGCGCGGGAGGCGGGCACCTGGGCAGGGAGATCATGGAGGGTCTGCGCTTCGTGCTCGGGCACCGGTTGCTGCGCAGGATCGCCGGGTGCACGGCCACCTCCAACCTGTTCGCGGCCATGGCCCAGCCGATGGTCCTGCTGCTGCTGGCCAGGGAGCTGGGGCTGGGCGCTGGCGCGATCGGGCTGCTCACCGCGCTCGGCGGGATCGGCGGGCTGCTCGGCGCCTGGCTGATCGGCAGGCTGGCCGTACGGCTCGGGCAGGGGCCGACGCTGTGGCTGGCGATCCTGGTGCCGGCGCCGCTGCTGCTGCTCGTGCCGCTGGCGCAGGCGGACTGGCGGCTGGCGCTCGTGGCGCTGCAGGAGTTCGCCCTGGGCGTGGGCGTGGTCGTCTACAACGTCACCCAGCTCAGCTTCCGCCAGGCCGCCACCCCCGACGCGCTGCTCGGGCGGATGAACGCGACCATGCGCTTCATGGTGTGGGGCACGCTGCCGCTCGGCGCGCTGCTCAGCGGCGTGCTGGGCGAGACGATCGGGGTCAGGGCCACCATCCTGGTCGCCGCGGTGGGCGGCTGCCTGGCGTTCCTGTGGGTGTTCGCCTCGCCCCTGCGCACCATGGGGGTGCTGCCCGTCAGTAGTCGCACACGCCGGTAGGGAAGATCTGCTCGAGCCGGGCGCGCTCGTCCTGGCTGGGCCGCCAGGCGCCGTACAGGCCGCGGTCGATGGCCCTGGCCACCGGCTGGAGCCTGCACTTGTAGACGTCGCCCTCGAGGGGGCCGCCCGCTACCGTCCGCGAAGACGTGTAGATCGGAAATTTCGCAGTACAGGCACCAGCGGGGCTCTTGTCGAGAATCCCGTCCCAGACGTGGGGGCCGGAGGCGATCTCCGTGCCGTCGGTGGCGAAGCAGCGGTCGGTCGCCTGGGGCGGCTTGTTGCCCTCCACCCCCTTGTACGGATATTTCCGGATGTTGGCCAGCCACTCGTCCATCACTTTCAGCGCCTGCGGCGTCTGGTCGAAGCGGGGCCCGTCAGGACGCGCGTCGGTGAACCAGATGACCTGGTTGCCCGCCCGGCCGTCGAAGTCCAGCATGCGCTGCCTGCTGACGAACGACTCCCGCGCGTCGTGCATGTCGAGCTGGTCCTCCAGATAGTGGCGCCAGTCGATGATCGGGATGCCGATGTCGCCGCGGAACACCAGGCCGCTGCGCCGTACGTTCCTGATCGCGACCGGGTCGCCCGTCCTGCGCGGGGCGGGATCGCCGGTGAGCTGGTTGCGGGCGCTCCACGGGTCGAAGTCGCTGGGGCAGACGAACGGGCAGCCCTCCTGGACCATGTCGCGGGCCTCCTTCCACGCGCCCGCCTTGGCGTTGACGTCGAGGAACTCCGCCGGGGTGATCCTGCCTTCGCGCAGGGACGCCAGGCCGTACTGCACGCCGACGTTGTCCCAGGTGGAGCGGGCGTAGCCGTCCGGGCCGACGCCGTAGACGTTCCTGACGTCGTCCCAGTGCGTCCACTGGACCGTGTCCTTGACGCCGGGCGGGTCCATCCTGGCCCACTCGGGGTCGTTGTTCGGGGTCCACTTCGGGTTCATGGTCAGCGGGGTCAGGCCGCGCCAGCCCTTGACGCACTCGTCCGAGCCCGGCTTGCCGGTGTACGGGTTGGCCACCGTGTCGCTGGCGTTGAAGCCGATCAACGCGGTCCGCTCGTCCCAGTGGGCCCAGCGCGGGTTGTGGTCCATGTAGTTCTCGAGCAGCTCGCAGTCGCCCACGTGGATGGTCTGGGTGACCATGTCGGGATAGGAGTACTGCGGGATGGCCGCGTCGATCACCCGGTCGCCGTAGTTCTGCCCGTAGAGGTACTGCTGGATGGCGCCGCCCGAGCCGCCCACGCCCACGGTGTACAGCGGCACGCCGTACCGCTCGATGAAGCGCTCCTTGACCATCAGGGCCGTCTCGCCGCCGACGATCAGGTTGTAGTGGGTGGAGGTGCGGGTGCCCGAGGAGTACAGGATCGCGTAGCCCTGGCCGAGTCCGTAGGGATCGAGCGCGTTGCCGCCGAGCTGTCCCTGGTCGTGCCCGATGCCCACGCCGCCGTCGAAGCGGAAGATCGCCCGGCCGTTGTAGCCGTCCTCCAGGCTCGCGATCGAGTACAGGAAGCGGTTGATCACGCCGCGCTCGCGCCTGACCACGAAGTCGACCGTGCGGCCGTCCAGCGTCGTCGTGGTGGCCATGTCGGCGGGGCGCTGGTCCGGCATCGGCTTGAACGTCCCGTCGGTGGAGCGGTAGAGCCGGTCGGTGACGGGCTTGGCGTAGCAGTCCCTGCTCCAGCCGGCCGCCACCCGGTAGCCCTGGCCGTCCTGGTTGTCCGGCTCCGGCGGCCCGAGCCCGGTCCGCTCGGTCTTGCACAGGAACGGGTACTGGTGCGGGCCGGAGAAGACCGGACCCTCGATCGGGAAGTTCCGCACCCTGAGCGAGCTCCGGTACGGCCAGGCCACCGCCTCGAGCCGGTTGGACCCGGCCGCCAGCCCGGTCACCAGGCCCGTGTACGAGCGCCCGTCCGGGTCCGGCTTGAAGACGGCGGTCACGTCCTCGCCGTTGTGCAGCACCTTCACGGGCCCGCCGCGGGCCTGCCGTACCCTGACCAGCGCGTCACCACCGGTGACCTGATCGGCGCGGCTGGAGAGCACCTCCAGCTCGACATGGTTGCCGGTCATCCCCGGCAGGCCAGACATCGCGGTGAGAATCGCCACACCGGCTAAGGCAACTTTCATGGCTCGAAGGTGACACGCAGGCCAGACCTTGCCCAGACCCGATCTTTCGCCCGGCGGATAACCGCGCGCATCCACGGCCGTGACGTGCCAGTCTTGAACATGTGCTGACCGACGGACCGACCAAGCTCGTGCCACCCGTGCTGGCCAGGATGGCCGCGTGGAGCGCATGCCTGATCCTCGTCAGCGTGGTCGTCTACTTCTTCGTCCAGGGCATCGCGCGGCTCACCTTCGTCGCCCTGCCGGTGGCCATCGCGCTGCTGCTGACGGCCCTGCTGTTCCCGCTCACCCGCTCGCTCAGGGAAGCGGGGATGCGCCCGATCTACGCCACCTGGATCACCATGCTCGTGGCGCTGACCATCCTGGTCGGGATCGGCTGGCTGGTCGGCGCCCGGGCCTCCGACGAGTTCCCCAACCTGGTGCAGCAGGTCCAGGCGACCGTCCGCGACGTGCAGAACTGGCTGATCACAGGGCCGCTGCACATCAAGGAGGCCCAGCTCACCAGTTACGTGGACGAGGTCGCCGCGATGGTCAACGCGCAGCGCACCGCCATCACCAGCACGGTGCTGACCGCGGGCGCGGTGGCCTTCGAGGTGCTCGCCTCGATCGTGCTGCTGCTGTTCGTGACGTTCTTCCTGCTCAAGGACGGCGAACGGATCTGGGCCTGGTTCTATGGCATGTTCGGCGCCGTCGCGCCACGCGTCGACAGGGCCGGGCGGGCCGCCTGGACCACGCTGTCGCACTATGTGCAGGGCACCGTCGCCGTCGCCGCCGTGCACGGCGTGATCATGGGCATCGTGCTGGCCGGGATGGGCGTCCCGCTGTGGGCGCCGCTGGCGGTGCTCATCTTCTTCGCCAGCTTCATCCCGATCGTCGGCATCTTCTTCGCCGGTACGGTGGCCACCCTCGTCACCCTGGGCGCCAAGGGCCCCGTGTTCGCGCTGATCTTCCTCGGCATCCTGATCGTGGAGCAGCAGCTGGAGAACCACGTGCTGCAGCCGCTGATCGTGGGGCGGGCGCTCAACTTCCACCCGCTGGCGATCATCATCGTGCTGGCCGTGGGCGGCATCCTGGGCGGGATCGCCGGGGCCGCCGTCGCGGTGCCCATCGCGGCGGTGATCTACCGGGCGCTGCCGGAGCTGCGCGACAAACCTCCCGCCCTGCCGCCTGCCCCCACTGAGCCCGCGTCCGGGAAGGCGCCACCCAAGACGCCTTCGGCGCCCGAGCCGCGTGAGCCCGGCGATGACGAATCGGCTCGCCGTACGGAGTAACCTCGTCACTCGTGACGCGTTCCGCCCTGACGACCCCGCCGCCCGGGGCCGAGGAGCCCGAGATCCACCTCAACGCCCCACCACCGGGCACCGAGCTGGGCTCCCACTACAGCCGCTGCTTCGGCTGCGGCACCGACCACACCACCGGGCTGCGCATCCTGGCCACCACCCCCGACGGGGCCACCGTCGAGGCCGAGTTCACGGTGGGGGAGGCGCACCAGGGGGCGCCCATGCTCGCCCACGGCGGCGTGCTCGCCGCGGCGATGGACGAGGTCATCGGAATGTCCATTTGGCTGTTCCACAAGCCTTATGTGACAGGGCGGCTGGAGACCGACTACCTTCTCCCGGTTCCCGTCGGCACGACACTCCACCTGCGCGCCTGGTGCAACGGCATCGCGGGCAGAAAGGCGTACCTTGAGGCTGAGGGGCGCATCGGCGCCCCCGACGGCCCTGTCGCCGTCCGGGCGGCGGCCCTGTTCATCGAGGTGGACATGGCGCACTTCGCCCGGCACGGCGACGCCGCGGCCATCGCCGCCGAACACACCGATTTCGAGGTGAATCCGTGAGCGTCGAGGTCCTCATCCAGCGGCTCGACAGCGAACTGCCGCTGCCGTCCTACGCCCACCCGGGCGACGCGGGCGCCGACCTCTACGCGGCCGAGGACGCCGAGCTGCTGCCGGGAGAACGCGCCATGATCGGCACAGGGGTCGCGATCGCGTTGCCCGACGGCTACGCCGCTTTCGTGCACCCGCGCTCGGGGCTGGCCGCCCGCCACGGCGTCACGCTCGTCAACGCCCCCGGTACGGTCGACGCCGGATACCGGGGCGAGATCAAGGTCACGCTCATCAACACCGACGCCAAGGACACCTTCCAGCTGCGCCGCGGTGACCGCATCGCGCAACTCGTCGTCCAGCGGGTCGAGCACGCCGCCTTCTACGAGGTCGAGCGCCTGCCCGGGTCCGCGCGTGGCAACGGCGGCTTCGGTTCCACAGGACGCTAGACAGGAGAGTGAGCACAGTGTTCCGACGTCGTCGTCGTGAGCAGACGGAGCCCGCGGCCGAGGTCGAGAGCCAGGCTCCCACGCGCGAGTCCGGGCCGTGGGACGCCGACGAGCCCCACCCCGACCACGACCGCATCGACCTGGGCGGGCTGCGCGTGCCGCACAACCCGGACTTCGACGTACGGCTGGCCTCCATGGGCGACCAGCACGTCGGGCTCGTCGTCCTCTACGAGGAGAGCACGCTGCAACTGCAGGCCCTGGCCGCGCCCAAGACCGGCGGGCTCTGGGACGAGATCAGGGTCAAGCTGCACACCGGCGGCGCCACCCTGCAGGAGTCCGAAGGCCCCCTCGGCACCGAGCTCACCGGCAAGGTGAACGCCGAGGGCGGCGAGCGGACCGTGCGCTACGTGGGTCTCGACGGCCCGCGCTGGCTGCTGCTCGGCGTCATCAGCGGCAGGGCGGCGCTCGACGAGCAGGTCGCCGAGGCCTTCTTCGACTTCCTCCGCGACGTCGTGGTCGTGCGCGGCGACGAGCCGATGGCCCGCGAGGAGGCCATCACGCTGCGCCGTCCCAACGAGCAGGCGGACGAGGAAGCCGCCGAGGGCCCCGGGCTCAACCCCTTCAAACGAGGACCTGAGATCAGCGAGATTCGCTGACCACCGCCATCGCATAGGCTGATTCATCATGAGTACGGCAGAGCCCCCCAAACGCGGGGGATTGCGCGGGTTCTTCAGTCGGCTGGCGACCTCCCAGTCCGAGATCGAGGCCCAGGAGCTGCGGGAAGACGTCGACGAGGTCGGCGCCACCCCCATCGCCAGGTGCGGTGGACGCAAACGATTCTGCGTAGCGGGTACGCTACGTACAGTGACATTGCGTCCGCGCGGCGGAGCGCCGGCCCTGGAGGCCGAGCTCTACGACGGGTCGGACGTGATCGACCTGGTCTGGCTCGGCCGCCGCAGGATCGCGGGCATCGAGCCCGGGCGCACCGTCAAGGCAGAGGGCCTCGTCAGCCTTCAAGACGGGCGCAAGGTGATGTTCAATCCTCGATACGAGCTGCGCCCAGGGAGTTGATGACGTGAGTGCCGAGGCTGAGGAAGTCGCCCACGACACGGTGGAAGCGGCCGTGCGAGCCCAGCTCGCCAAGGCCCTCGGCGGTGTGCGGGGCATGGTCGAGGCGGCGGTCCCGACCATCGCGTTCACCGTCTCGTGGATCACCACCGAGCAGTTGAAGTTGTCGCTCATCATCAGCGTCTCGCTGTCGGTGGTGCTGCTCGCCGTACGGCTCGTGCAGCGTTCCACGCCCCAGTTCGTGATCAACAGCCTCATCGGCATCGCGATCGGCGCCTTCTTCGCCAGTCGCTCCGGCGACGCGAAGGCCTACTTCCTGCCCGGCATCCTGTGGAACGCCGGATACTCGCTGGCCATGCTGGTGTCGATCATCACCCGCTGGCCGGTCGTCGGATTCCTCATCGGCTCGGTCACGGGTGACCCGACGGCCTGGCACAAGGACCCCGGCGTGGTCAAACTCTGCAACCGCCTGACCTGGCTCCTGCTCATCCCCTGCGTGATCCGGGTGGCGGTCCAGCTCCCCGTCTACGTCTACGGCGGCGACCAGGCGGTGGCGGCGCTCGGCATCACCAAGATCCTCATGGGCTGGCCCCTCCAGGTGGCGGCCCTCGGCTCCATGCTCTGGCTCCTCGGCCGCGGCCGCACCCCCATCAAACCCCCCATCGCCCCCGCCTGAACGGCAAGCCCCTCGCCTACGGCTCGGGCTCCCTTAGCAGGGGGCCGAGCCCCCCGCGACCCCCGGGCAGGGGCGCACCCCTGCACCCGCGCCGTCCTCGCCTCCGGCTCGGGCTGAATATGAGCAGGTTTCGCGCCTACGGCGCGCAAGGGCCCTCGCTAACGCTCGTACAGCGTTCCTTGAAGGCCCCACCCGAAATCCGCCTGGCCCTCCACCCGCCCCGAGGCGGAACGGCCCTCCCGGCAGGCGAACAGTCTTTCGATTTTGCCGTCACGATACGTGTTCATTGAGTAACGTATGGCAACGTGCCTTCCTCCGAACATGACATTCTCAACGGCTTCTTCCGCGACAAACCGCAGCTCGCAGTAGAACTCCTCCGAAACCAGCTCGACGTGGAGCTGCCTTGGGACATCCCGGCCTATGTAACGGCCAACGACTTCAACGACCGCCCGTCCAAGGACGAGCAGGCCGACACCGTCATCCTGCTGGGCCCGATGCACGACACCCGGCGCGGGATCATCGTGGAGATCCAGCGCGATCCCAACGACGACAAACGCAAGAAGTTCGCGCGCTACGCCGCGGCGCTGTGGCTCCGGCTCGACTGTCCGGTCACGACCTTGGTGATCTGCCCCGACCGTAAGGTGGCCGCGTCGATGGGGGTGCCGTATGTCACCGAGCTGGATGCCTACACCAGCTCTCCGTACGTGCTTGGTCCGGATCAGATACCCGTGCTCACGAATCCGGCCGAGGTGAAGGCCCGTCCGGAGCTGGCCGCGATGTCGGTCATGGCCCATGGGGACCTGCGGCCGGTCAGGGAAGCATTCATAGAAGGGCTGAAAGACATGGAATCCGATAACGGTGCGTGGTGCTATAACTACGCATACAAGCTGGCCTCGCCCACCGCCCAAGATCCGCTGGAGGCACTCATGAATGCCAACTCCGACTCGCTACCCTTCAGCCCTACCTTTCTTCGCCAGCGTGAGCTGGGCCGGGAGGAAGGCAGGGAGGAAGGCCGAGAGGAAGGTAAGGCGGCAGGCGAGGCGAAGGCGTTGCTGACGGTCCTGAAGGCTCGCGGCGTCGCAGTGCCCGAGCCGGTGCTTGCCCGGATCACCGCCTGCGGCGATCCCGAGCAGCTCAACGCCTGGGTAGGGCGCGCCGGCACGGCGACGCGCATCGAGGACGTCTTCGGCGAGGACGACTGACCATGGGGCCGAAGGAGAAGAACGAGCCCTGGCCACCCCTCGAGGCGGTGCTGTCGTTGGTGCGACAGTCACCGGACTACAACGGCTTGACCCCCATGCTCGTCACGTGGAAGTTCACCGAGGCCTATCTGATCGAGCACGCGTTCGCCAAGCTGACCTCACAGCATGACATCAACGCCCTCGACGCGTCCGAGGCGGGGAAGATGGGCGTGGACCTGGGCCTGACCGCAGGCATGCGGTTGGCGATCCTTTGCTTCCTCGAGGGCCGTCAGTCCGCGGTCACGAACGAGATGCGTTCACACCTCCTCGACAGGGACGACCGATTCCACTTCCGCATGTTGTGCATCACTGCCGGCATGGGCTCCTCCGCCGAGGAGCTCTTCGGCTTGCCGCGGAAAACGGACGACTGACGGGCGTCAGTGCTGGGACAGGAGGTGGGCGAGCTCCTGTTCCACCTCCTGGCTGGCCACGAACAGCAGTTCGTCCCCGGCCTCCAGCGGGTCGTCGTCCGTGGGGACCAGGACGCGGCCTTCGCGGAGGATGGCGACGAGGGCGGAGTCCGTGGGCCACGGCACGGAGCCCGCGCGCTGCCCGACCACGGGGGCGTCCTCGGCGAGGGTGAGTTCGACGAGGTTGGCCTGGCCCTGGCGGAACGTCATCAGGCGGACCAGGTCGCCGACGCTGACCGCCTCTTCGACGAGGGCGCTGAGCAGGCGTGGCGTCGAGACGGCCACGTCCACGCCCCACGACTCGTTGAAGAGCCACTCGTTGTTGGGGTGGTTGATCCTGGCGACCACGCGCGGCACGCCGTACTCGGTCTTGGCCAGCAGCGAGACGACGAGGTTGACCTTGTCGTCGCCCGAGGAGGCGACGACGACGTGGCAGTTGTTGAGGCCGGCCTCGTCGAGGGAGGCGATCTCGCAGGCGTCGGCGAGCAGCCACTCGGCGCGCGGCACGCTGTCGATCTTGATGGCCCTGGGGTCGATGTCGATCAGGAGGACCTCGTGGCCGTTCTCGAGGAGCTCGGCCGCGATGGAGCGGCCGACGGCCCCGGCGCCGGCGATGGCGACACGCATCAGTGGTCCTCTTCCGGTGCCACCGCGAGCACCTTGTTGATCCGGTCCATGTCGTTCTCGGCGGCGATGACGTGCAGGACATCGCCCTCCTGGACGACGGTGTCGTCGGCGATCACCAGCGCCTCGCCCATCCGGTTGATGAACGCGCCGCGCACGCCGGCCCGCTGCTCCAGGTCGACCACGCGGGTGCCGATCCAGCCGGACTGCACGGTGACCTCGGCGAGGATGACCGTGCCGCTCGGGTCGCGCCACAGCGGCTCGGCGCCCTCGGGCAGGATGCGGCGCAGGATCTGGTCGGCGGTCCAGCGTACGGTGGCCACGGTCGGGATCCCGAGCCGCTGGTAGACCTCGGCCCTGCGGGGGTCGTAGATCCGGGCGACCACGTTGTCGACGCCGAACGTCTCGCGGGCGACCCGGGCCGAGATGATGTTGGAGTTGTCGCCGCTGGAGACCGCGACGTAGGCGGCCGCGGACTCGATGCCCGCCTCGGTGAGCACATCGCGGTCGAAGCCGATGCCCGTCACCCGGCGGCCGCGGAACCCGGCACGGAGCCGGCGGAATGCCTGCGGATCCCGGTCGATGATGGCGACCGAGTGGCCGTTGTCCTCGAGGATGTGGGCGAGGGTCGAACCGACCCGGCCACACCCCATGATCACTATATGCATTACTCTCCGCACTCCGCGGTCTCGGCCGGTTGCTCGAGTCCAGTATGGCCCGATGGGGGAGCGCCGCGTTTGCTGCCCCGTCATGCGGCTAGCATCTCGTAACGTGGCGAAGGTTACGGATCTTGTCAAACGCCTGCTTGTGGGCAGGGCGCTGCGCAGCGGCCAACTCCATGAGCAACTGCTGCCCAAACGTATCGCTCTGCCCGTCTTCGCCAGCGACGCCCTCTCCTCGGTGGCGTATGCCCCGCAGGAGATCCTGGTCATCCTCTCGCTGGCGGGCGTGTCCTTCTACACCTACAGCCCGTGGGTCGCGCTGGCGGTCGTGGTCGTCATGCTCACCGTGGTGGCCTCCTACCGGCAGAACGTGCACGCCTATCCGAGCGGTGGCGGCGACTACGAGGTGGCCACCACCAACCTGGGCAAGAACGCGGGCCTGACGGTCGCCAGCGCGCTCATGGTCGACTACGTGCTCACGGTCGCCGTCTCGGTGGCCAACGGCGTCGACTACGTGGGCGCCACCATCCCGTTCGTGGCCCAGCACAAGCCGGCCATCGCCGTGGCGGTCGTGGTCTTCCTGACCGTGGTCAACCTGCGCGGCATCCGCGAGTCCGGGCTGGCCTTCGCGATCCCGACGTACGCCTTCATGGTGTCCACGATCGGGCTGGTCCTGTGGGGCGGGTTCAGGCTCCTGGTGCTGGGCGACGATCTGACGGCGCCGAGCGCGGGCTTCGAGATCGTGCCCGAGCAGTCGAACCTGACCTCCTTCGCCGCGGCCTTCCTGATCCTGCGCGCCTTCTCCTCGGGCTGCGCGGCGCTGACCGGTGTCGAGGCCATCAGCAACGGCGTGCCCGCCTTCCGCAAGCCGAAGAGCAAGAACGCGGCCACCACGCTGCTCATGATGGGCCTGGTCGCGATCACCATGTTCGGCGGCATCATCGCGCTGGGCCTGGCCTCCGGCGTGAAGGTGGCCGAGCCGTCCGTGGTGGCGACCGACCTGCTCAAGAACGGCCAGCCGGTCGGCCCTGGCTACTACCAGCAGCCGATCATCTCGCAGGTGGCCGACGCCGTGTTCGGCGGCGGCTCGTTCATGTTCGTGCTCATCTCGGCGGTCACCGCGCTGATCCTGTTCCTGGCCGCCAACACCGCCTTCAACGGTTTCCCCGTGCTCGGCTCGATCCTGGCGCAGGACCGCTACCTGCCGCGCCAGCTGCACACCCGCGGCGACCGGCTGGCCTTCTCCAACGGCATCGTCATCCTGGCGGCGGGTGCCTGCCTGCTGCTGTGGGGCTTCAACGCCGACGTCAGCCGCCTGCTGAACCTGTACATCGTGGGCGTGTTCGTCTCGTTCACGCTCAGCCAGACCGGCATGGTCATCCACTGGACGCGGCATCTGAAGACCGAGACCGATCCCAAGGTCCGCTTCCAGATGATGCGCTCGCGCGTGATCAACTTCTTCGGTGGCGTGATGACCGCGATCGTGCTGGTCGTGGTGCTGATCACCAAGTTCGCGGTCGGCGCCTGGATCGTCTGCATCGCGATGCCGGTGCTCTTCCTGATGATGAAGGGCATCAGGCGCCACTACGACAACGTGGCGGCCGAGCTGGCGCTGGACAAGGAGTACGACGAGTCGATGCTCCCGTCGCGCAACCACGCGATCGTGCTCGTCTCCAAGCTGCACAAGCCGACCATGCGGGCCCTGGCCTACGCCCGCGCCACCCGCCCGTCCAAGCTGGAGGCGGTCACGGTCGGCGTCGAGGGCGAGGAGGCGCGCAAGCTGCAGGAGGAATGGGAACGGCTCGGCATCCCGGTGCCGCTGAAGATGCTCGACTCGCCCTACAGGGAGATCACCCAGCCGATCCTCGACTACGTCAAGACGCTGCGCCGCCGCTCGCCCAGGGACGTGGTCACCGTGTTCATCCCCGAGTACGTGGTCGGCCGCTGGTGGGAGCACCTGCTGCACAACCAGAGCGCGCTGCGGCTGAAGGCGCGCCTGCTGTTCAAGCCGGGCGTCATGGTGACCAGCGTGCCGTGGCAGCTGCACTCCTCCGACCGGCTGCTCGGCCGCCGCGAGCCGGCCGCGCCGGGCTCGGTGCGCCGCCCGCTGTCGCGGGAGGACGAGCAGATCAAGGCCGGCTGACCAGCCGCCGCAGCCGGGCCGTGTCCCTGCCTGTCCACCCGGGCGGGGCGGCCACGGCGGCCCAGCCGTCCACGATGTTGGCGCCGTAGACGTGCCCGTGCGCGGCAGGCACGTGCTGCGCCGCCGCCATGTCGACGAGCACCTGCCAGAACGTCACCAGCGGGAACCAGTTCATCTGCGGGTTCACGTCGGGCCCGCGCGGTGACTCCAGCCAGGCGGGCCGGCGGTAGGCGAGCCTCGGCGACCACCACACCACCGGATCCGAGGCGTTCTGCAGGTAGACCACGCGCCGCCGGCCCAGCTCCCCTGGATACTGCGCGAACTGGACCGTCCGCCCGTCCCGGTAGTCCGGCCGCCACACCGGGCTACCCGGTCGCCGCCCGGCCGTGAGGTCGCTCCAGATCGGGTTGACGTTCGGCGGCCCCACGAACAGCGCGCCGTCCGTGCCGCCCGTCAGCGACGGCAGGTCCGCGAAGGCCGACTCCAGCTCGAAGGAGCCCAGGCTCTCCCCGGCCACCACCAGCTTCGGCCGGTGTCCCGCGGGCAGCGCCGCCCACCGCTGCCGCACCGCGCTGAACAGCGCCGCCCCGGTGGCCGCCGCCTTGCCCCTGTCGACCAGGAACGACACCCAGCTCGGCAGGTAGGAGTACTGCAGCGCGACCAGCGCCGAGTCGCCGTTGACCATGAACTCCAGCGAGCCGGCCAGGCGCTGGTCCACCCAGCCGGTCCCGGTCGTGCCCAGCACCGCCAGCACGTGCCGCTGGAACGCCCCGGTCCTTTCCAGCTCCCGTACGGCGAGCGCCGCCTGCTGTTCCGGCGAGGAGGTCGAGTCGAGCCCCACGTACACCCGGATCGGCTGGAGCGCCGGCCTGCCCGAGAAGGCGGACAGCTGCGCCGGGGGCACCGTCCCGCCCGTGAACGTGCGCCCCTCCCTGCCCAGCGACGCCCAGCTCACCAGCGAGCCCGGGCCGCCGGAGATCTTCGGCGAGGTGGGCCGGTGCGCCCGCGGGTCGGTGGTCCCGTTCGTCACCGACGACAGGTCGCTCATCGCGCCGACGAAGCCGGAGTACACCACGTCGTTGGCGAACACGGCCACGACCACCCCGACGATCGCCACGCCCGCCACGTGACCCACGTAGACGGGCACGAACCGGTCGAGCCAGTCGATCAGGTTCCGTCCCGCCAGCCGTACCAGCCGGGCGATCAGCAGGAAGAGCGTGAACAGCGCGAGCGAGACGGCCAGGATCACCGGCGGGAACCAGGTGATGCGGGTGTCCATGTCCATGAGCGCGCGCAGGTCGCGCTGCCAGTCGTAGCTGTACCAGAGGGCGACCGCGGTCAGCCCGGCGCAGCAGCCGAGCATGATCTGCCACGCGAGCCGCCGCCCCCGCTCGCGCGCGGGGAGCAGCCTGCGTCCGGCGGCGCCGATCGCGGCGCCGACGCCGTACCCGAGAATGCCGGTGACCGCGCCCATCACGCCCTGCAGCAGCCAGTCGCGCGGCAGCAGCGACGGCGTCAGCGAGGCGCAGAAGAACAGCGTCGCGCCCAGCGTCCCGCCGAAGCCGGGACGCCGCCATACGACGCGTGCGTTGTTCACGATCACAAAGCGTAACGGACCAGGTCCGGGACGTAGCGGACCAGGCCAGGGCATAGGGTATCCGTGTGACACTCGAGCTGACGGTAGGTCCGGTTGCCCATGGCGGATGGTGCGTGGCGCGCCACGATGGGCGAGTCGTGTTCGTCCGGCACGCGCTGCCGGGCGAGCGCGTCCTGGCCGAGGTCACCGAGGAGACCACCCGCTTCCTGCGCGCCGACGCCGTGGAGATCCTGGAGGCCTCGCCCGACCGCGTGGTCCCTCCCTGCCCGTACGCGGGCCCGGGCCGCTGCGGCGGCTGCGACTGGCAGCACGCCACGCTCGAGGCCCAGCGCGAGCTGAAGGCCGCCGTGGTCGCCGAGCAGCTGCAGCGGCTGGCCGGCATCACCAGGGACGTCGTGGTGGAGGAGGTGCCCGGGGCCAAGGACGGGCTCGGCTGGCGCACCCGCGTGCAGTTCGCGGTCACGCCGGAGGGCGGGCTCGGTTTCCGCAGGCACCGCTCCCACGACATCGAGGTGGTCGACGCCTGCCTGATCGCGCACCCCGAGGTGGAGGCCGTCGGCGCCGAGCAGGTTCCCTGGCGCGGCGCCGGCGGGGTCGAGGTCATCGCCTCGTCGATGGGTGACCGCGCCGTCGTCGTCAAGCCCAAGCCACGCCGTACGGTCACCGTCCCGCCGCTCGACGTGCCGGCCTCGATCCTGCTCGAATCGGGCAAGGGCCGGACGGAGCCGCGCCGGGGCTCCGGCATGCTGCGCGAGCAGGTCGGCGACCGGGAGTTCCGCGTCGCGGGCAGCGGCTTCTGGCAGGTGCATCCCGGCGCCGCCGAGACGCTGCTCGACGCCGTGCTGTCCTACGCGGCCCCCGAGCCGGGGGAGTGGGCGCTCGACCTGTACTGCGGGGTCGGCCTGTTCACCGCCGGGCTCGCCGAGGCGGTCGGCCGCTCGGGCGCGGTCTTCGGCCTGGAGTCGGAGGCCGCCGCGGTCCGCGACGCCCGCGCCAACCTGCGCGACCTCCCGCAGGCGCGGGTGGAGCGCGGCCGGGTGGAGGAGGCGCTCGACCGCTTCCAGATCGAACGCGCGGACCTCGTCGTCGTCGACCCGCCCCGTTCAGGTCTCGGGCGCGACGTCGTCGAGCGCATCGCCACGCTGGAGGCCGGCCGCATCGTCTACGTCTCCTGCGACCCTGCCACCCTGGCCCGCGACCTGTCGTGGCTCGCCGACCTCGGCTATCCCCTGACGGACCTGCGCGCCTTCGACGCGTTCCCGATGACCCACCACGTGGAGTGCGTCGCCCTGCTGTCCAGGGACTGAACCCCGGCCGTTGACCGGGAGTATGCAATCCACTCCTGTATTGTAATTCCTGTTACAGGACAGCGCCCGTGAGTCTATGATCTTGCCCGTCGTAGTGCGGTATGTCATGACATATCGCTATTTGGAGGGCACGATGAGCTTTCGCTTACGCGCGATGACCCTGATATTCGCCACCCTGGCAGGCACCGCCCCGATGGTCTCGGCGACCGTCGCGGCGGCGGCCGAGAAGGCCGTGACGTTCACATCCGAGGAGGACGCCTACGTCAGCCAGGCCGGTCCCGACAAGCCACACAACACCGCCACCTGGCTGTCGGTCTGCACCACCCCGTGCGACGGCGCGAACGCCTCCGAGCGGGGCGCGTTCATCCGCTTCACCGTCAAGGACGTCCCGGACAACGCGGTCAACGTCAAGATGACCCTGGACGTGCAGTCCGTGCGGACCACCGACACCACGCTCGAGGTGCGGCCGGTGACGGGCAAGTGGAGCGCCGACACGCTCACGTTCAACAACCGCCCGGCCGTGGGAGAGGCGATCACCACCCGCAAGGGCCTGACCGCCGGCGGCACGGCGAAGCTGGACGTGTCCTCCGCCTTCCAGGGCAACGGCTCCTACGACTTCGCGCTGACCTCCCCGTCGGGCGCCCACGGAGTGCTCCACTCCTCCCGCGCGACCGCAGGCGTGGGCCCCAAGCTGTCGATCACCTACGACACGCAGGCGGCGACCCCCAGCGGCCCGCTGCCCTTCGCCCTGCCCTCGACCGCGACGCTGCGGGCCTCCGAGCGCAAGGTCTTCGCGCACTACTTCACGCCGTACCCGATCTCGCTGAACAACAAGGCCGGAGCGGACGACTACTACACCAAGAACTACCTCACCCCGACGGGTGAGAGCGGCAAGCACGCGGCCTACGGCGGCCTGCTCAGGGACCGTCCCGTGCCGCGGGGCGTCCTGGCGGGCGACTGGCAGCTCGCGGACATGAAGAAGGAGGTCCAGACCGCCGCGGCCGCCGGGCTCGACGGCTTCACCGTGGACGTCCTCTCGCTCAGCGGCGCCCACTGGGACCGCCTCCAGACGCTGATCAAGGCGGCGGACGCGGTCGACCCGGGCTTCAAGATCGTGCTGATGCCGGACATGACCTCGCTCAAGGCCGACGCGGCCACGCTGGCGGCCTCGATGGCCCAGCTGGCCGCCGCCAAGTCTGTCTACCGCCTCGCCGACAAGCGCCTGGTCATCTCCCCGTTCAAGGCGGAGGGCCAGACGGCCGCGTGGTGGCAGAACTTCATGAAGATCATGAAGGACACGCATGGCATCACGGTCGCCTTCGTGCCCGTCTTCCTGAACTTCCCCTCCAACGCCTCCGCCTTCGCCTCGATCAGCTACGGCTTCTCCAACTGGGGCAACCGCAGCCCCGAGGGGCAGAGCGGCGTCGCCTCGAACATCGCCAAGGCGCACGGCCTGGGCAAGATCTGGATGCAGCCGGTGTCCGTCCAGGACGAGCGGCCCAACCAGGGCATCTACGACGAGGCCGACAACACCGAGAACCTGCGCGTCACGTGGGAGAAGTCCATCGCCGAGCACGCCGACTGGGTCCAGCTGACCACCTGGAACGACTTCTCCGAAGGCACCCAGTTCGCGCCCTCGGTGCACAACGGCGGCGCCTACCTGGACATCTCCTCCTACTACCTGACCTGGCTCAAGACCGGCAAGGCACCGGCGATCATCCGTGACACGCTCTACCTGACGCATCGCACGCAGTTCGCCGCCGCCCGGCCGACCTCGGGCACGCAGACCAAGTTCATGGTCCCGCGCTCCGGCGCCGGCACCCCGCGGGACACCGTCGAGGTGCTCTCCTTCCTCACCCGTAACGCCACGGTCAAGGCGAGCATCGGCGGCGCCGAGAAGACCTACGCGGGCCAGGCGGGGATCCAGGCCAAGACCTTCCCCCTGGCTTACGGGACGAACAAGGCGTCGGTCGGCGCGGTGACGGTCACCTCGCCCTGGGAGGTCAAGAAGGACTTCGCCGTGCAGGACCTGCAGTACCACGCCGTCAGCAGCGGCAGGAAGTGACCCCGGCGCGGGTCCCGCGGGGGACCCGCGCCACCGGCGCTGTCAGAGCCAGCCCATGCGCTGGGCGGTGCGGATGGCCTCCAGGCGGTTCTGGGCGTTGAGCTTGGTCATCGCGCTGGACAGGTAGTTGCGGACCGTGCCCTCCGTCAGGTGGAGCTCCCCGGCGATCCTGGCGACGCTGGCGCCGTCGGCGGCCAGGTGGAGAGCGTCGCGTTCGCGGTCGGTCAGCGGGCTGTCGCCCGCCGCCATGGCGGCGGCCGCCAGCTCGGCGTCCAGGTAGCGGCCGCCCGCCTGGACCTTGCGGATCGCCGCCGCCAGCTCCTCGGCCGGGGCGTCCTTGCCGAGGAAGCCGCTGACGCCGGCGGCCATGGCGCGGCGCAGGTAGCCGGGCCTGCCCAGGCTCGTCAGGATGACGATCTTGCAGTACGAGCTGATCTGCTCGGCCGCGGACAGGCCGTCCATGCCGGGCATCTCGATGTCGAGCACCGCCACGTCCGGGCGGTGCTCGGCCACGGCGGCGAGCACCTCGTCGCCGCGGCCCACCTGGGCGACGACCTCGATGCCCTCCTCCAGGTCGAGCAGCGCCGCCAGGGCTCCCCTGATCAGGTGCTCGTCATCGGCCAGCAACACCCGAGTGGTCACATGCCCTCCCCTGTCAGTCGTGTCGGCGACATCATGCGCTCTCCCCGGCCTGCCGTACGAGGGCTCTGAGGAGGTAGCGGCCGCCGGGCGCGGGCTCGGCCGTGAGGGAGCCGCCCGCGGCGGCCAGCCGCTGTGACAGGCCGCGCAGGCCCGCGGCGGCCTGGTCGTTCACCCCGGCCTGATCGCCGACCCCGTCGTTGGCCATCTCCAGCATCCCGTCCTTGATCGTGATCGTGCAGTGTGCGGCCGTGCTGTGCTTGAGCACGTTGGTCGCGCCCTCGCGCACCACCCCGGCCAGCAGCGTGCGCGACTCGGCGGGCAGCGACCCGGTGTCGGACTCGACGGTCGTGCGCACGTCGGCCGCCTCCAGCACCGCGCGCACGCTCGCCAGCACCTCGTCCAGGTCGAGCGCGCGATAACCCTGTACGGCGGAGCGGACCTCCCGCAGCGAGGTCCTGGCAGCCTCCCGGATCCGCAGCATCTCCCGCGCGGCGGCCTCGGGATCGGTGGCCAGCAACTCCTCGGCGGCGGCCGTGCGGGCGGAGATGTCCGTCAGGGCTTGCCCGAGCAGGTCGTTCAGGTCCCCGGCGAAACGCAGCCGGGCCTCGGAGACGGCCAGCCCCGCCCTGGCCTCCTGCCCCTCGTGCGCCTCCTTGGCCAGCCGCCACAGCCACAGGTTGGCCAGGACGGCGCCCACCACGACCACCGTGACGGCGACCATGACGATCACCAGGAATGCGGTCAGGTCGATCACCAGCGCGAGGACCGGCAGGTAGACCGCCAGGAACAGCGCGCTCAGCAAAAGGACGATCCAGCGGCGGACGAACGGCGCGAGCATGGCCAGCCAGACCGGCGCCACGTAGGGGTTGAACGGGCAGGTGAGGAGCGCGATCACGCCAGAGACAGCCAGCACGGCCACGGGCGCGCGCCCGCCCCTGATCGCGACGCGGAAGGGCCGGGTGGACAGCACGTAGAAGGCCACCGTGAGCACCGCCAGCCCGATCGGCATGATCACGGGGACGGTCTTGGCGGCTTCGGGCTGCAGGAGGGCGACCACGCCGATGAAGCCGGTCAGCGACAGCAGGAACAAGAGGTCGACCGAGTGGACGATGAGCATCCGCACCCGGTCGAGCCGGGAGCGCCGCCTCATGCGGGCACCGCCGCGCGCAGCAGGAACTCCCCGCTCCCGGTGGGCGCGGCCGACAGCGAGCCGCCCGCGCCGGCGATCCGCTCCGACAGCCCGCGCAGCCCGCTGCCCTGGTCGGAGACGGGCCCTGCCATGCCGTCGTTGCGCATCTCGAGCACGCCTCCGTCGATCCTGATCGCGATGCGGGTGGCGGTGCTGTGCTTGAGCACGTTGGTGGCGCCCTCGCGCACCACCCAGGCCAGCAGGGCGCGCGCGGCGGGCGAGAGGTCGTCGGCGCTGGCCTCGATCGTGCAGCTCGCCCCCGCGGCCTCGAGCGCGGCCCGTACCCCGGCCAGCTCGGCTTCCAGGTCCAGCGTCTGGTAGCCCTCGACGGCGGCCCGCACTTCCGTCAGCGACTCGCCCGCCAGGTGCCGCACCGCGGCCATCTCGGCGGCGGCGCGGGCGGCGTCCTTGGTGGCGAGCTTGCCGGCCAGCTCGCTCTTCAGCGCGATGACGGAAAGGCTGTGGCCGAGCAGGTCGTGCAGGTCACGGGCGAAGCGCAGCCGCTCCTCCGAGACGGCCAGGCTGGCCTTGGCCTCCTGGCTGTCGTGCGCCTCCCTGATCGTGCGCCACAGCCAGAGCCACAGCCACGTGGCCACGGGCAGCAGGATCGCCGCGCCTGCTTGGATGGCCAATTCGGCCTGCCAGGGCAGCCACCCGATCCCCCTGACGTACGGGAAGACGATGGCGATCTCCAGCACGCCGAACGCCACCGTGACCTGCCACGACAGGAACAGCGCCGCGGCCGACAGCCAGAGCGGGCCGACCATGTCCCAGGACATGGGGGGCTGGTCCAGCCCGGCGCCGGAGGGCAGGAGGACCAGGGCGACCGCGGCGAGCAGGCCGGAGACGACCAGCTTGGCGACGGGCCTGGGCCGCTCGTCGTAGGCATCGCGCAGCATGAAAGGGAAGATGGCGCAGAAGGCGAGCGCTGAACCGGCCCCAGCCATCGCGTGCGGTACGGAGATCCGATCCTCGGCGACCAGGTACCAGGCACCCGCGATGAACATCACGGCGAAGAAGGCGATCATGCCGTCCATCCAGTAGAGCAGGACCTTCCTCGCCGTCTCCGGACGGGTCGCCACCTCGTACTCCAAACGCCGGAAAATGCCGCCTCGCTGGGAAATCCTATAGTTCAGCCGGCGCGCCAGAGGAGCTGGGCGACGGCCGGAGGCGGCTGGGCGCCGCGCAGCGACAGCCAGGCCAGTGCGTGCTTGTCGGAGAACCCCGCCAGCTTGCCGGCTTCGACCTCGTTCAGATCGCTCGAGCTCGCCAGGACGGAGGTGAGCCCGATCCGGTGCCACGCGTCGGAGTCGCCGAGGTCGAGGGCCCGCGCGATCTGCCGCTGCGCGGCCTTGACGGCGTCGGCGACGCGGTGCAGCCGCCCGGCCGGCGCCGTGCGCGGCTCGAGCGTGGCCAGCAGGTCGACGGTGGCGATGCCGGCCCCGGCCTCGCGGGTGGCGCGCAGCATGGCGGCGTCGGCGTCGGACAGGCCGGTGGGCTGCAGCGGCAGCGTGAAGCCGACCCGCAGCGGGCTGTCCTTCTGCAGTTCCTTGATGGCCAGGGCTCTGCGCCGCACGGTGGCGGTGTCGGTGCTGTCGTGGATCTCGAAGTCGACGTAGGAGGGGTCGAAGGCTCCGGTCATCCGCCGGTAGGCGGCCAGGAGCGCGTCGGGCCGGGTGCAGGCGGCGGCCAGCTCCCTGCCGTCGGGACCGCCGAAGGCGAGCCCGGCGTCGGCGCCCCCGGCGCGCAGGCGGCCGATCCGGTTGGCGACCTGGTTGCCGCCGGGGGCGAGCCCGCCGCTCCAGCGCGGCTGGCACCCGTCGCCGCCCGCGACGAGGTGGCCGAGCGAGTACCACTCGACGCCGCTGCGGCGGGCGTCGGCGGCCAGGTCGAAGCCGGGATGCCGGGCGGTGTCGACGAAGGTCAGGAACGTCTTGGGGCCCGCCATCCTGGCCTGCTGCGTGGGTGTCGGGCTCGGTGTCGCGGGCATGGTCTTGCGCGGCGCGGCCGTCTGCTGGGGCTCGGCCGTGGCGGGCAGCAGCCAGACGGCGACGCCGGTGCCTCCGGCCAGCGTGAGCGCGAGCAGCGTGGCCAGCGGCCGCGGAAGCGTGCCCGGCTCCCTACGGTGCCGAGACTCGGACATAGACCACCCTCCGTGGTGGACCGGCTACAGAGAGCACTGGCAGGGGAACGCTAGCAGCCACGCCGCTCGCCTTGCGGATAATTGGCATATGAAGTTGCGGATCTTCACCGAGCCCCAGCAGGGCGCCACCTACGACGATCTCCTGGCCGTGGCGCAGGCCACCGAGCGGCTCGGATTCGACGCGTTCTTCCGTTCGGACCACTACCAGCGCATCGGCCCCGGCGACCCGGGACCCGGCTCGACCGACGCCTGGGTCACGCTGGGCGCGCTGGCCAGGGAGACCTCGCGGATCAGGCTGGGCACGCTGGTGAGCCCGGCCACGTTCCGGCTGCCCGGGCCGCTGGCGATCAGCGTGGCCCAGGTCGACCAGATGAGCGGCGGGCGGGTCGAGCTCGGCCTGGGCACCGGCTGGTTCGACCAGGAGCATGCCGCCTACGGCATCCCGTTCCCGCCGCTGGGCGAGCGCTACGGCCGCTTCGAGGAGCAGCTGGAGATCATCAAGGGGCTGTGGGCCGCCGAGAAGCCCTACTCCTTCGAGGGCCGCTACTACCGCGTGGTCGACTCGCCCGCGCTGCCCAAGCCGGTCCAGCGCCCCGGACCTCCGGTGATCATCGGCGGGTTCGGCGCCAAGCGCACGCCGCGCCTGGCCGCCACCTACGCCGACGAGTACAACGTCCCGTTCCACACGGAGTCCGACACGGCCGAGGCCTTCGGCCGCGTACGGCAGGCCGCCGAGACCGCCGGCCGTACGCTCGCGCTGTCGGCGGCCCAGACGGTCTGCGTGGGGTCGGACCAGGCCGAGCTCGAACGGCGGGCGGCGGCCATCGGCCAGGACCTGGGCGCGCTGCGGCAGAGCGGGCTGGCGGGCACGCCCGCGGAGGTGGTGGAGAAGATCGGCCGCTTCGGGGAACTGGGCGCCGAGCGCGTCTACCTCCAGGTGATGGATCTGTCGGATCTGGAGCATCTGGAGCTCATCGCGGCGGAAGTACTCCCCCAAATCTGAATATTGACGTTTTCTTGACGCCCTGAGCACGAGAGCACCCTGCTCAACCTCAGTAGGGTGCTCTTCGTCTTTACGGGTTGTTGATGTGGGGGTGGCCGAAATGGCCGGGTATGCGCCGTTTCGTGCATGGATGCTCGAAGGGCTGACCACCGACCGCGAACAGATCGAGCACGGTCCCCACAAGAAGCACTCGTGGTGGCAGGTCATGTGCCTGACCGGCGTGGACTACTTCTCCACGCTGGGCTACCAGCCGGGCATCGCGGCGCTGGCCGCCGGCGCGCTGTCGCCGATCGCCACCCTGCTCCTGGTCGGACTGACGCTGTTCGGCGCGCTGCCGGTCTACCGGCGGGTGGCCGAGGAGAGCCCGCACGGCCAGGGCTCCATCGCGATGCTGGAGAAGCTGGCGCCGCAGTGGTGGGGCAAGCTGTTCGTGCTGGCCCTGCTCGGCTTCGCCGCCACCGACTTCGTGATCACGATGACGCTGTCGGCCGCCGACGCCACCGCGCACATCCTGGAGAACCCGTTCGCGCCGGAGTTCCTGAGCGGGCAGCAGGTGATCGTCACGCTCGTGCTGCTCGCCCTGCTGGGCGGCATCTTCCTCATGGGCTTCAGCGAGGCCATCAGCATCGCCGTGGTGCTCGTGTTCGTCTACCTGGCGCTCAACGCGGTCGTGGTGGCCGTGGCGATCCTGCACGTGCTGGAGAACCCGCAGGTGATCCTGGACTGGAAGAACCTGCTGCGCGTCGACTACAGCAGCCCGCTGGTCATGATCGGGCTCTCGCTCGTCGTCATGCCCAAGCTGGCGCTGGGCATGTCCGGCTTCGAGACGGGCGTCGCGGTCATGCCGGTGATCAAGGGCAAGCTCGAGCAGCGCATCCACGGCACCAAGCGGCTGCTGACCACCGCCGCCGCCATCATGAGCGTGTTCCTGATCCTGACCAGCACGGTGACGACCGTGCTGATCCCGCACCAGGAGTTCGAACCCGGCGGCAAGGCCAACGGGCGGGCCCTGGCCTACCTGGCGCACGGCTTCCTCGGCGACTGGTTCGGCACGATCTACGACGTCAGCACGATCGCCATCCTCTGGTTCGCCGGGGCCTCGGCGATGGCCGGGCTGATCAACCTGGTGCCGCGCTACCTGCCGCGCTACGGCATGGCGCCCAACTGGACGCGCGCCGTCCGCCCGCTGGTGCTGGTCTTCTCCGTCATCGGGTTCGCCATCACGATCATCTTCCGCGCCGACGTCGACGCCCAGGGCGGCGCCTACGCCACCGGCGTGCTGGTGCTGATGCTGTCGGCCGCGGTGGCGGTGACACTGTCCGCGTTCCGCAAGCGGCAGCGCCTGGCCACGGCCGCGTTCGCGCTGATCTCGGCGGTGCTCGCCTACACGCTGGTCGCCAACGTCATCGAGCGGCCCGACGGTGTGAAGATCGCCTCCTTCTTCATCATCACCATCATCGTGACCTCGATCCTGTCCAGGGCCACGCGCTCCACCGAGCTGCGGGTCACCGAGGTCCACCTGGACCCGCTGGCCGAGCAGTTCGTGAACGAGGCGGAGGCCGCGGAGGTCCACCTGATCGCCAACGAGCCGCACCAGCGCGACCAGCGCGAGTACAACGACAAGCTGCGCGAGCAGTGGCTCAACCACCGCCTGCGCTCCTCGGAGCCCATCATGTTCGTCGAGGGCACGGTCGTGGACGCCTCGGAGTTCGAGTCGGAGCTGCGGGTGCGCGGCGAGGAGCGCTACGGCCACAAGATCCTGCGCTTCGAGTCGCCGACGGTGCCCAACGCCCTGGCCGCGCTCACGCTGCACCTGCGCGACCGTGCCGGCAGGCCGCCGCACATCTACTTCCACTGGAGCGAGGGCAACCCCATGGTCAAGATGCTCGGCTACCTGCTGTTCGGCGGGGGTGACGTGCCGCCGATGACCAGGGAGGTGCTGCGCAAGGCCGAGCCCGACCTGGACAAGCGGCCGCACGTGCACGTCGGGTGAGATATTCCGTTCGCGCCGCTCTGCCCGGCTGCGGCACTATGGGGGCGTGCTGCTGACGATCTCGACGACCGCCTCGCCCGCCACCGACCTGGGCTTTCTCCTGCACAAGCATCCCGACCGGGTGCAGGAGTTCGGCCAGTCGTTCGGCACGGCCACGGTGTTCTACCCGGAGGCGGGCGAGGATCGCTGCACGGCGGCGCTGCTGCTCGAGGTCGATCCGATCGCGCTGGTCCGCTCGCGCGGGCGCAACTCACCCGATTTCAGCCTGTCGCAGTACGTCAACGACCGGCCCTACGCCGCCTCGTCGCTGCTGGCGGTGGCGCTGGCCGACGTCTTCCGCACCGCCCGCGCCGGGCGCTGCAAGGCCAGGCCCGAACTTCCCGGTACGGCGCTGCCGCTGGAGATCCGGATTCCCGCGCTGCCCTGCCGGGGCGGGCCGGACCTGGCGCGGGAGCTGTTCGAGCCGCTCGGCTGGCAGGTCGAGGCGCTGGCCGTACCTCTGGACGAGGCCTTTCCCGAGTGGGGTGACTCGCGGTACGTCTCGCTGACGCTGCGCGGGACGCTGCGGCTGGCCGACGCGCTCAACCACCTGTACGTGCTGCTGCCCGTGCTCGACGACGGCAAGCACTACTGGGTGGCCCCCGACGAGGTGGACAAGCTGATCAGGGCCGGCGAGGGCTGGCTGGCCGCGCACCCCTCGCGCGGGCTGATCACGCGCAGGTATCTGGGGCGGCGCTGGGCTCTGGCGCGTACGGCGCTGGCCCGGCTGGCCGAGCTCGGCGACGAGACCGAGGAGCACCTGGAACCCGCGGTGGACGAGGAGGCGGCGCCCGGCGAGACGGCCGCCACGGAGGCGGCTTCCGCGGAAGCTTCTGCGGAAGCCGAGCAGGACGACGCGCCGCCGGAGGACAAGCCGCGCCCGCTCAACACGCTGCGGCGCGAGGCCGTGCTGGCCACGCTGGAGGAGCTGGGCGCGACCAGCGTGATCGACCTGGGCTGCGGGCAGGGCGAGCTGGTCGGCGCGCTGCTGGCCAGGCCGCGCTTCGCCCGGGTGGCGGGCGCCGACGTCTCGTCGCTTGCGCTCACGATCGCGGCGCGCAAGCTGCGCCTGGAGCGGATGCCGGACGCCAAGCGGGCCCGGCTGACGCTGTTCCAGGGCGCGCTCACCTACACCGACAAGCGCTTCACCGGCTACGACGCTGCCGTGCTGATGGAGGTCGTCGAGCACGTGGACCCGCCGCGGCTGGCGGCGCTCGAGCGGGTGGTGTTCGGCCACGCCAGGCCGCAGCACGTGATCGTGACGACGCCGAACGTCGAGTACAACGTGCGCTACGAGTTCCTGACCGGTTTGCGGCACAACGACCACCGCTTCGAGTGGACCCGGGCGGAGTTCCAGGAGTGGGCGACCCGAGTCGCCGCCGCCTACGGCTACCAGGTGACGTTCCGGCCTATCGGGGAGGAGGACGCGGAGATCGGCTCTCCGACGCAGATGGGGGTGTTCAGCCGTGATTAGTGTCCCGGAGCTTTCTCTGGTCGTGCTCGTGGGCGTGTCCGGGAGCGGGAAGTCGACGTTCGCCGCCAAGCACTTCAAGCCCACCCAGGTCATCTCGTCCGACTTCTGCCGCGGCCTGGTGGCCGACGACGAGAACGACCAGGCGGCCACCCCCGCGGCCTTCGACCTGCTGCACCACATCGTCGGCGTACGGCTCTCGCGCGGCCTGTTCACCGTGGTCGACGCCACCAACGTGCAGTACGGCGCCCGCAAGGCGCTCATCGAGCTGGCCAGGAAGCACGACGTGCTGTGCGAAGCGATCGTCCTGGACACCCCGGAGGAGGTGGCGATCGAGCGCAACGCCGCCAGGCCCGACCGCGACTTCGGCCCCGGCGTGGTGATCCGCCAGCGCAAGGACCTGCGCCGCTCCCTGTCGAAGATCTCCCGCGACGGGTTCAGGAAGGTGCACGTGCTGCGCGGCCTGGACGAGATCGCCGCCGCGGAGATCTCCTACGAGAAGGCGTGGACCGACAAGCGGGAGCTGACAGGCCCGTTCGACATCATCGGCGACGTGCACGGCTGCCGCTCGGAGCTGGAGTCGCTGCTCGCCGAGCTGGGCTGGCAGGGATTGACCCACCCCGAGGGCCGCACCGCGGTGTTCGTCGGCGACCTGGTCGACCGCGGTCCCGACACCCCCGGCGTACTGAAGCTCGTCATGAGCATGGTCGCGGCCGGCACCGCGATCTGCGTGGCGGGCAACCACGAGCAGAAGCTGGTGCGCGCGCTGAACGGCCGCAACGTCAAGGTCGCGCACGGCCTGCAGGAGTCGCTTGACCAGCTGGCCGCCCGCGACCCGGCCTTCGTCGAGGAGGCCCGCGCCTTCATGGACGGGCTGATCAGCCACTACCAGCTCGACGGCGGCCGCCTGGTCGTCGCGCACGCCGGGCTCAAGGAGGCCTACCACGGCCGCGCCTCCGGCCGCGTCCGCTCCTTCGCCCTGTACGGCGACACGACCGGCGAGACCGACGAGTACGGCCTGCCGGTGCGTTACCCGTGGGCCGAGGAGTACCGGGGCCGGGCCATGGTCGTCTACGGGCACACCCCGACCACGACCCCCGAATGGGTCAACAACACGATCTGCCTCGACACCGGCTGCGTGTTCGGCGGCCGGCTGACCGCGCTGCGCTACCCGGAGCGGCAGCTCGTCTCCGTGCCCGCCGAGCAGGTGTGGTACGAGTCGGTCAAGCCGCTGGGCGGGCCGTCCCGCGATCCCGGCATGCTCGACATCACCGACGTCCAGGGCACCCGGCACGTGGAGACCCGCTTCGGCGGCCGGGTCAAGATCTTCGAGGAGAACGCGGCCGCCGCGCTGGAGGTGATGAGCCGGTTCGCGGTCGACCCGCGCTGGCTGGTCTACCTGCCGCCGACCATGGCGCCGCCGGAGACCTCCAAGCTCGACGGCTACCTGGAGCACCCGCACGAGGCGTTCGAGGAGTTCGCCGCCGCCGGGGTGACCGAGGTCGTGTGCGAGGAGAAGCACATGGGCTCGCGGGCGATAGCCGTACTGGCCCGTGACCCCGGCGTCGCCGCCGCGCGCTTCGGCGTGACGGACGGTTCGTCGGGCACGGTGTTCACCCGGACGGGCCGGCCCTTCTTCGGCGATGTGGCGCCGCTGGTCGAGCGGCTGCGCGAGGCGTGCGAGCCGCTGTGGGGGGCGCTCGGCTCCGACTGGGTGGTGCTGGACTGCGAGCTGCTGCCCTGGTCGGCCAAGGCGGGCGAGCTGATCCGCACGCAGTACGCCGCGGTCGGCGCGGCGGCGCGCGCGTCGCTGCCGGAGGCGGTCGCGGCGCTGGAGGCGGCGTCCGGGCGCGGGCTGGGTGTGGGCGGGTTGCTGTCCCGCACCCGGCGTCGCCACGACAACGCTGCCCTTTTTCGCGACGCCTATGCACGCTACTGCTGGCCGGTCGACGGACTTTCCGGGGTACGGCTCGCGCCGTTCCAGATCCTGGCGTGCCAGGGACGCGCGGCGGCGCTGGAACCGCACGCCTGGCACCTGTCCACGCTCGGGCTGTTGGAGTCCCCGCTGATCACGCAGACCAGGCACCTGTTCGTCGACCTGAGCTCCGAGTCCTCCCGTGCCTCGGCCGTGGAGTGGTGGTCGTCGCTCACAGCGGCCGGGGGCGAGGGGATGGTGGTCAAGCCCGCCGTCCACACCCCAGGGCGGGTCCAGCCGGGGATCAAGGTGCGCGGGCGGGAGTACCTGCGGATCATCTACGGGCCCGACTACACCGAGTCGCTGGACGTGCTGCGGCACCGCTTCCTGGGCAAGAAGCGGTCGCTGGCGCTGCGCGAGCACTGGCTCGGGCTGGAGGCGCTGTCACGGCTGGCCGACGGTGAGGCGACCTGGCGCGTCCACGAGCCGGTCTTCGCCGTGCTCGCCCTGGAGTCCGAGCCCGTCGACCCGCGGCTCTAGGGGGAGTCGGTCAGTTTCTGAGAAGCGCGGGGGAGGAGGCGAGCCTAGCGTCGTCGGCATGAGAAAACGCCTCCTCACCTGCGCCTACTGGATCCTCGCCGCTTCGTTCGTCGTCGGCGCTGTGACCAAGTACTGGCCGGGGCCGACGTTCTACGGCCCCGCCTACTCCGTGAAATTCGTGGAATGGGGATATCCGTCCTGGTTCAGGTTCGTGATCGGGACGGTGGAGTTCCTGTGTGCCATCCTGCTGGTCATCCCGCGCCGCGAGCACCGCTTCCTGGGCGCGGCGATCCTCGTGGTCGTGCTCACCGGCGCGACACTGACGCACATCATCAACCGCAACGTCCTCTACGAGAGTGTCGCTGCGCCCACCCTTCTGGTGGTCATGCTGGCGATCGCCTGGACATCCCGCCCGCCGAACCTGCTCACCTGGGCCAAATCCCTCACGAAGCCGGTCCAGAACTCCCCCCGCTGACCTCCCGCCCCCTGGGCGGCAGGAGACCGAGGGCCACCTGCCGCCCTACCCGGCCTGGCGATCAGCGGCGGGCTCGGGACGGCGGCCGACCAGACACAGGGCCTCCAACCAGAACAGGACAGTGGCGATGGCGGCGGATCTCACGAGATGGCCCCACGGAGTGGGGTCCTCCCCGGTCGCCCACGACGCCAGGGCGCCCACGCAGAAGAGCGCGATCCCCGATGCCGGTGGCGCGAGCACCGGATGCGCGTCGATCCAGCGCGAATGCCATCCCCATGCCGCCGCGATCCTCGCCCGAACCGTCACGAAGCCGATCATCCCATCGGCGCGACCGGCATGTCACGGCCACTTCGTCTGTTCGTCCCACTGGACGAGCTTCTTGAGCTCGGCGACGGGCGGCAGGCCCTTGGCGCCGCGCAGGTCCGCGTTCTTGAAGTAGGCGCCGTCGAGCTTCGCCCCGGTGAAGTCGGCGCCCCTCAGGTCGGTGGTGAGGAAGACCGTGCCGCGGAGGTCGGCGTGCCACAGGCTCGCGCGGGACATGTCCGCCAGGTTGAAGTTGGCCTTGGCCAGATTCGCCTCCGTCAGGAAGGCGCCCGACAGGTGGGAGAACGGCAACAGGGAGCCCGAGAGATCCGCCTCGATCAGGTTGGCGGACTTCATGCTGGTCCCGAACATCCTGCTGTGCGCCAGGTATGCGCCTTGCAACGTGGCGCCGTCGATGCGGGCGTGCGACAGATCGAGCCACCCGCTCTTCGGGCTCGCCGGGTGGACCCTGCCCAGCACCGTGAGGGCGGTCTGCACATCCCTGGCCACCTCGCTCTTCCCGGACGGGCGGCCGTTGCCGACCACGTACGTGGCCAGCACGTCCACGGTGGTCTGCCGGTATTCGGCGGCGTCGCGCCCGATCCCTTCCAGCGCGTAGACGCCGCCCACCCGCACGTCCACGCTCGCGGCGCCCAACTGCTCCACGGCCCTGGTGAACCGGTCGGTGAGCTGTCCCTTCCTGGCGATGCCCAGCTCCTCGCGCGAGGCCTCGATCGACTTGGCCGTCTGCGCAAGGCCCTGCGCCGTCAGCAGCAACCCGCCGAGCACGCCCAGTGCCGTCACGAACTGCAGGACGGTCGCCACGAGCTCGCGCCGGCTGTCGCGCGCGGCGCGGTGCAGCTCGGCCCGGTCCAGGGCCGGTAACGCGTCGAACTCCTCCTGGCTCAACGGCGTCGGCGCCGCGCGCCTCCATCTCATGAGCGCATTCTGCGATCACATTGGCTTTCCGGCCAGACCTCAGTTCTTCGTGGAGCGCCGGGGTCTTGAAGGTTTGGGCAAGAAGGGGTTATGAAGCGTTGGTAAGGCCCTGATCTGGGGATATGTCGAGACATGTCGGTGACTGCGGAGCGCGTCACCGTTCCTCTGGCTGACGCGCGGGACAACGAGGCCACGCTCTGCTTCGGCCACGGCGTCGATCGGATGAGCCTGCACGCGGCTCCCGGCCTCGGATACCTGCTCGAGGCCAGTCTCGGGACCCCGGGACCCGAGGTGAGCTGGTCCGACGGGCGGATCGACGTCGACTACCCCTACCTCGGCGTGCTGCGCAGGGCCCACCCCGCGCACCTGCTCGTGGACGCCGGCACCGCCTGGACCATCAAGATCGCCGATGGCGCCCACGACGTGTTCATCGATCTGACAGGGGCCGACCTGCTCGAGCTGGAGATCACTGGCGGGGCGACCGGGCTGACACTCGTCCTCGACGAGCCGGAGAAGCCGCGCACCATAACCGCCGACGAGCTCTACCGGACCACGATCCGGCGGCCGGCGGACGTGCCCGTGTGGGTCGAGGTGCACAGGGGAGCCCGTCAGCTCTTCGTGGACGGGCGGCGCATCGGGCACGGAAACGGCCTGATCGCGCAGACGCCGGGGTATGACCCGGCGGATCCCGGGTACCTGGTGGCGATCGGGATCGCCGCTGAGACACGCGTGGAGAGGAGCTGAGATGGCAGTCCGGCCTTCTCACCAGGAGCATCTCGGTCACGTCGTGTTCATAGCGGCGGCGGCGGCCATCGGCGGGTTCCTGTTCGGCTATGACAGCGCCGTGATCAACGGGGCTGTCGTCGGCATCCAGAAGTACTTCGGCGTCGGCCCGGTGCAGACCGGGCTGGTGGTGGCGATCGCGCTGCTCGGCTCGGCCGTGGGCGCCTGGATCGGGGGCGGGCTGGCCGACCGGTGGGGGCGGACGCGGACCATGCAGGCGGCGGCGCTGCTGTTCGCGGTGAGCTCGATCGGGCAGATGCTGCCGTTCTCGATCTGGGACCTGGGGTTCTGGCGGTTGCTCGCGGGCATGGCGATCGGGATGGCCTCGGTGCTCGGGCCCGCATACATCGCGGAGGTGGCGCCGCCGGCCTACCGGGGTCGGCTCGGGTCATTCCAGCAGCTCGCGATCGTGCTCGGGATCGCGGTGTCGCAGCTGGTCAACTACATGTTCGTGCGGCTGGCCGGCGGCAACGTGAACAACACGCTGTGGGGGCTGCAGGCCTGGCAGTGGATGCTCGGCGCCTGCGTGGTGCCCGCAGTGCTGTACCTGGTGTTCGCGCTGAACATTCCCGAATCGCCGCGCTACCTCATCGCCGCCGGCCGTCTCGAGCAGGCGCGCGTGGTGCTGACCGAGGTGGAGGGCGAGAAGATCGACCTGGACGCGCGGGTGGCCGAGATCCAGCACGTGCTCCACACCGAGCACGTGCCGACGATGAAGGACCTGCGCGGGCCGGCGTTCGGGCTCCTGCCGATCGTCTGGATCGGGATCACCCTGTCGGTGTTCCAGCAGTTCGTCGGCATCAACGTGATCTTCTACTACTCGTCGGTGCTGTGGCAGTCGGTCGGTATCACCCAGAGCAACTCGTTGCTGATCAGCTTCTCCAGTTCGGTCATCAACATCATCGGCACGTTCATCGCGATCGCCCTGGTGGACCGGATCGGCCGCAGGCCGCTGCTGATGATCGGCTCCGCGGGCATGGCGGTCTCGCTGGGCACCGCCGCGTGGGCCTTCAGCGCTGCGACCAAGGTGCACGGCGTCGTCACGCTGCCCGACCCGCAGGGGCCCATCGCGCTGATCGCGGCCAACGTGTTCGTGCTGTTCTTCGCCCTGTCGTGGGGTGTCGTGGTCTGGGTGCTGCTGGGGGAGATGTTCCCGAACCGGATCAGGGCCGCCGCGCTCGGCGTGGCCGCGGCCGCGCAGTGGCTCGCGAACTGGGCGATCACGGTGTCGTTCCCCGCCCTGTCGGAGTGGAACCTGCCGCTCACCTACGCGGGCTACGCCGGGTTCGCCGTGCTGTCGTTCGTGTTCGTGTGGTTCTGGGTCAAGGAGACGAAGGGCCGCAAGCTGGAGGAGATGGGCTAGCCACCACGAACCCCTCGTCGCCTTCCGCCTCGAGCGGCCTGCCGACGGACAACGAGTACGCCGCCGCCGGATGGAAGCGAACCTCCCAGCCGTGCCCGGCCAGCCATCCCGCGGGGTCCTCGATCCCGCCCTTCCACAGCTCCCGTACGGCACGCATCCCGGGAACCCGCCCGGCCCGGTCGAGCAGCCGCCCGCCGGTCTCGAAGGACAGCACGCTCCCCGGCGCCGACAGCTCCCCGATCCCGGTGAACAGCCCGGCGACCTCCTCGGCCGCGAGGTAGACCAGCAGCCCCTCGGCCAGCCACGCCGCCGGCTCGTCCGGCGAGAACCCGGCCGCCGCCAGCTCCCGCGTCCACGGGCCCCGCAGGTCGGCCGGCACCGCCGTACGCTCGCAGCGGGGCGCGGCCGAGGCGAGCACCGAGTCCTTGAACTCGAGCACGCCGGGCAGGTCGACCTCGAACACCCGGGTGCCCGGCGGCCAGGCCAGCCGGTAGGCCCGCGTGTCGAGCCCGGCGGCCAGCAGCACCACCTGGCTCAGCCCCGCTCCCAGCAGGTAGTCGTCGAAGAAGCGCGTCCTGAGCACCCCGCTCGCGCTGAACGCGGCACCCAGCCAGGCCATGGGGCCGGACACCGTGTCCGGCGCGGGGAACACCCCGGGCAGCGCCTCCAGGAACGCCCGCGCGTACGGGTCGTCGAACAGCCGGTCCTCCCGCTCGCTCTCCAGGGCGCGCACCATGGCCACGCCCAGGGCCGTGACGCCCACACCGTGCAACATCGCCCGCCTCCAAATCCATCGCTAACGATGCATCTCTACCGATGTATTATCGCGAACCATGGACGCAGCGCAACTCCACAGGCTCGGCCGGCGGCTCATCGAGCTGTCCGCGGAGGTGACGGGCGAGGTCGGTGATGTGGCACTGGGTGCCGCGGAAATGGTCATACTCGAAGACGCCATGAAATATCCGGACAGCCCTATCCGCGACATCCAGCACAGGACCGGCTTCGCCCAGAGCCACGTCTCGGCGGTCATCGCCCGCCTGCGCTCCCTCGGCGCCCTGGAGACGGTGGCCGACCCCGGCGACGGCCGCCGCACGCTGGTCCGCGTCGCCCCGGGAGCGCTGCGCGCCATGCAGGGCCGCGGTGCCCGCGACGCCGTGCCCGCGCTCGCGGCCGCCCTGCACGACGAGGCCGCCGCGCGGCGCGTGACGGCCCTGCTCGACGAGTTGGCGGGGATCCTGCTGTGATCGACGACGTGCTGGGACCCGGGCTGAAGGTCCTGTTCTGCGGCATCAACCCGGGCCTGATGTCGGAGGCGACCGGCCACCACTTCGCCCGCCCGGGGAACCGGTTCTGGCCGGCGCTGCACCTGTCGGGCTTCACGCCCCGGCTGCTCGCCCCCGCGGAGCAGCACCTGCTCCCGTCCCTCGGCCTCGGCGTCACCAACGTCGTGGCGCGCGCGAGCGCCAAGGCGTCGGAGCTGTCACGCGAGGAACTGCTCGAGGGCGGCAGAAGGCTCGCGGGACTGGTGACGGAGGCGGCCCCGCAGGTGCTTGCCGTCCTGGGAGTCTCCGCCTTCCGTACGGCTTTCGCCCAGCCGAAGGCCGCGATCGGCCCGCAGCCCGAGCCGCTGGGCGGTGCCAGGGTGTGGATCCTCCCCAACCCCAGCGGCCTGAACGCGCACTGGACCCTGGAGGGGATCGCCGCGGAGCTGGGCAGGCTGCGCGCGACGCTCTGACCCGGAACACCAGCGCGACGCTCTGACCCCGGAACACCAGAAGGCGCCTGACCTGTGTCGCCAGGTCAGGCGCCTCGCAGCGGAGCCCAGGTCAGGGGGATTGGCGGAGCAACGCGGCCAGCGGGTCCGCCAGACCTGGTGAGGGCTCTTCCGGCACTGTGTAGACCTGTCCGGGACCGTCGCCGACGGTGATCCGGTAGGTCATCAGGTCAGCGCCCACCTCAGCCGGCTCACCTCGAGCTGTGGCGGCCCGGAGCGCGGACACCGCGTCGTACACCTTCGCGGCCTCCTGCTCGGAGAGGTCCTCGGTGTCGTAGGCGGCGACCGTCTCCTGGAGCCCGGCGAAGCCGCCGGTCCTTTCGATCATTACCCGCATGTCTGCCTCCCCCTGCCGTAGTGGGCTCACGTGCGGCACCATACGGCGGCTGCTACTTGAACGCCTTCTTGAGCGCGGCCAGCTCCGTGGCGAGGATGTCGTCGTTGCTCAGGTCGCCCTTGGACGCCAGCTTGTCCGGGGCGATGACCTGGAACTCGGGCATCTGCATGGTGCCGCAGCAACTCGAGCGGTCCTGTACGGCGCGCAGGCTGGCGGATGCCGCGTCGGCGACCTTCACCTGGGTGACGTCCTTCGCGGCCTTGCCGTCGCCGGTGTAGTCGGCGTTCATGAGATCCATTTCGCCGGAGAGCATCTCGGTGAACGGCGTGGGCGAGGTGACCACCTCGCGGAAGGCGAACCGGTTGCGGATGAAGGTCCGGTAGATGTTGGGATCGCCCTGGGCGGCGGAGATCTGCAGCATCTGGTTGACGACGTCGGTGTAGGTGGCCGCGGTCGCGGGCGCCTGCTTGATGGCCTGGAACAGCAGCTTGCACAGCTTGGCCGCGACGTCCATGAGGATCACGGTGGGACTCTTGACCCCGCCCTGCGTGGCGCGTTCGAAGGCGTAGATGTCGGCGAGTACGTCGTAGATGCCGCCGGTGAACACCTGCGAGATCGAGTGGACCTCGTTGCCGACCTCGCTGAGCTTGAGGTCGTTGTCGGCGTTGCGCAGGCCGAACGGCAGGCCGAGCGCCTGGCCGAACTGCTCGGCCAGGGCCGACAGGAAGTTCTTGGCGTGCAGGTTGGCCTTGGTGAGCGCGACGAGCGCCTCGGCCTGGTCAGGCTCCGACAGCGCCAGGAAGATGGCGGTCAGGTCGCCGAACGACTCGTGCAGGCCACCGGTCTGCGGCGGGTTCCCGGCGCTGAGCCAGCCCGGCTTGAGTCCGTCGAGGATCGCGTGACCGGTCTCGTGGGCGACGATGTCCAGTGAGCGGCAGGTGAAGACCTCGTCCGTGGAACCGGTCGGGGTGAAGAAGAGGAACTTCAGCGCCTTGGCCGTCCTGCTGTAGAAGGCGTTGGCTCCGACCGAGGCGTGCGGGAAGACAGTGATCCGGTCGAGGTTCCCGCCGGTGTTCCACGCGAAGGGAATGGGAGCGCCGTCGTTGTGGCGCTGGTACATGGTCAGCGTCTCCCGGACGACCGCGTACGTGTGCGCGCAGTCGAACTGGGGTGAGTTGGGGGTGAAGATGAAGTCGCCGTTGATGTTGCGCGCCACGGGTGTGGTGCCGGGCAGCTCGGTGGTGATCCGGGTGTCGGAGGGTCCATTGAGCACCGTACTGGGGATGAAGATCGCCCTGACACCCAGCTCGGCGACGGTGGGATCCTGCTTGTAGATGAGAATCCGGGGTCCGACGATCGGCGGGAGCGGGATGGGGATCGGGAGCGGGTTCGGAATGGGCGCCGCTTCCATCGCGAAGGGCGGCTGGAGCCGTTGCATCGTCGCCTCGGTCACGGCCGTTCCCGTTACTTCGCGATGTTCAGGGATGGTCTTCTCCCTGAGTTCCTGAATAATCATCTGAATACTCTTCCCATGCGCTGGCCAGGGCGTGGAATTCGGATTTCCGGACGCCCTGCGGAGATTGAGGATCTGTCGTGGCGGTTCCGTGAATGAATTCGCCACCGATCCGGCCGGACGGTGGCAGGTCATGGACACGCCTCCCGGATGGTCCCCGGCGCCGGATCATCGGCCGCACACAGGACATCAAAGTTTCGACCAGGGGCGGAGCGCAGCCTGAAGGGCCCACGCGCGCACGGGTGGCCTGAATCTCTGGTATGCGGCCTTTGTGATTCAAGCTGGAAAGACGATCCCCAACTTTCCGCAAGGGCGGAATACGCATGCAGCACGGTGACGAATGCGGTTCACGCCGCCGCACTCATCGTTCAGCGGTGTTGACGAACATCGTGGTGCGCGCGAGCGCCAAGGCGGGGTAATGAGTTCTTTTCCTCGGCTTGTTTCTATGCGGGCACTTCCGGGGCTTTGCTGGAAACGGCCCACTGGTCCCTTTGCGGAGGCCGTCATGGCTCGCTCACGCATCGTCTTCTCACTGTCACTGGTCGCGGCCCTGGCCCTGGTGGCGCTGGTGATCGGAGTGGTGGCGGGCCGAGCCACGAGCTCGGCCACACAGTCGGGCGGCGGAGGCGCCGGCGGCGCGTCCGCCGGCAAGAAGATCGACGTCATCATCAAGGCGAGTGACTCCTCGTTCTGGCAGACGATGATCGCTGGGGCGAAGCACGCGGGCGGAGACTTCGGCCTCAAGGTGAGCACCTTCGGCCCCACCTCCGAGACGAACATCGACGAGCAGGTGCAACTGGTGGAGAACTCCATCTCCCGGGGCGTTGACGGCCTCGTCATCGCCTCCAACTCCTCCAGCGCACTGAACTCGGCGATCGACCGGGCGCGCAAGGCGGGTCTCAAGGTCATCACCGTGGACAGCCGCGTGACCACCGCCTCGGAGGGCTTCATCGGCACCGACAACGTCAAGGCCGGGATGCAGGCCGCCAAGCGCATGTGCGAACTGCTCAAGGCGCAGAACAAGACCAGCGGCGGCGTCATGATCGAATCCTCCGTGGCCGGCATCCAGTCGCTGGTCGACCGGGACGCCGGCTTCAAGCAGGGCCTCGCCATCAACTGCCCGCAGGTCAAGGTGATCCTGCAGCGCTACAACAACAACGACATCAACACCGCTGCCTCGCAGGTCAACGACGCGCTCACCGCCAACCCGAACCTGGCGGGCGTGTTCGCGGACAACAACACCTCGGGTGTCGGCGCGGCACGGGCGATCCAGGACAACAAGGCGGCTGACACCGTCCCCGTCGTGGCCTTCGACTCCGACCCGCAGGAGAACGCCGCGCTGGCCGCCGGCACCATCGACGCGCTGGTGGTGCAGAACCCCTACTTCTTCGGATACCAGGGCGTTCTGGCGGCCGGAATGGCCACGGTCGGGCGCATCCCGCCGCGTGACATCGACCCCGGCGCCGTCGTGGCCGACAAGCAGAACATGAACGAGCCGGATGTGAAGCAGCTGCTCAACCCGCCGACGATGAAGGCGGAATGACGATGCGGCCCGTCGTCGAGCTGCGCGGGGTCTCCAAGGCCTTCGGCCCCGTGCAGGCGCTCAGCGACGTCTCACTGCGTCTGGTTCCCGGCCAGGTGAACTGCCTGGCCGGGGAGAACGGCGCGGGGAAGTCGACCCTGATCCGGGTGCTGACGGGCGCGCTGCGCCGCGACAGCGGCACCTACGAGATCGACGGCCGGCCGGTCACCACGCCGACCCCCGCGCACATGCGCGCGGCCGGCATTCAGGCCGTCTACCAGGAGCTCAGCCTTCTCCCGCACCTCTCGGTGGAGGAGAACCTGTTCATGGGCCGGCTTCCCGCCCGCAAGGGGATCATCGCCAGGGCCCGGTTGCGGACCCGTGCCAGGAAGGCGCTCGACGAGGTCGGCCTGAGGGACGTCAGCCCGGCCACGATCGTGGAACGGCTCCCCGCGGCCACCCGCCAGCTCGTGGAGATCGCCAAGGTCCTGACCGCCGACTCCGTCAAGGTGATCGTGTTCGACGAGCCGACCACGGCGCTGACCGAGGCGGAATCGGAGCGGCTTCTCGAGCACATCAGGCGGCTGCGCGAGCGCGACATCGCGATGCTCTACGTGACCCACCGGCTGGAGGAGATGTTCGAGATCGGCGACTGGGTGACCGTACTGCGGGACGGGGGCCTGTCCGAGGAAGGGCCGATCAGCGACTACGACGAGGACCGGCTGATCACCGCGATGGTCGGCCGGGAGATCAGCTCGCTCTACCCGGAGACCCACCGGCACGCGGGAACGCCCGCGCTGCGGGTCCGGGGACTGCGCCGCTTCGACAACGCGCCGGCCGTCGACCTTCACGTCGGATCCGGGGAGATCCTCGGCATCGGAGGGCTGCTGGGGTCGGGGCGCAGCGGGTTGCTGCTGTCCGTCTTCGGTGCCTCTCCCATCGTGGCCGGTGAGGTGGAGGTCGACGGCAAGCCCGTGAATCCCTCCGGACCTCGCACGATGATGAACGCCGGCGTGGGGCTGCTCACCGAGGACCGCAAGGTGCTGGGGCTGCTGCCGGAGCTGTCGATCCGGGAGAACGTCACCATCGCCAGCCTGCGCAGCGGCTCCCGGCGTGGTCTCCTGCCCGGTCGTGAGCAGGCAGAGGAGGCCGACCGGCTGCTCGACAGCCTCCGGCTGCGGGCCGGTTCCTACGCCCAGCCGGTGTCGACGCTGTCGGGCGGCAACCAGCAGAAGGTCCTGCTCGCCCGATGGCTGCTCACCAAGCCGAAAGTGCTGATGTTCGACGAGCCGACGAAGGGCATCGACGTCGGGGCCAAGGGCGAGATCTACACCATCATCGGCGACCTGGCCGCGAGAGGGCTGGGGATCATCGTGGTCTCGTCGTACCTTCCGGAACTGCTGGGGCTCGCGGATCGCATCCTCGTGCTGCGAGACGGGGCGGTCGCGGGTGAGCTTCCCGGATCCGCCACCGAGGAGGACGTTCTCCACCTGGCGAGCGGTACCGGAGGCTCCACCGACTCAGGAGGAGTGAGCCGCAATGCCTAAGCTGATCTGGCGTGAGCCGATAGAGACCACGACGATCGTCAACAGGCCACCGGGTGCCGCCGAACCCGGAGTGGAAACGGTGCCGAAGGCCAAGGAGGCGCCCGCGCCCCGGCGACGGGTCATCACGCTGGGGGACATCGCGGGACGAGAGAGCGGCGGCCTCGTCGTGCTGCTCGTGGCGGTCGGCATCCTCACGCTCGTCAGCGACGAGTTCCTCACCCCCAACAACCTGGCCAATCTCGCCCGCCAGGTCGCCATCTTCGGGATCATCGCGGTCGGCGAGCTCCTGGTCATCCTGACCGCCGGGATCGACCTGTCGGTCGGGTCGGTCCTCGGCCTGACAGGCGCCTCCACCGCGCAGTTCCTGGTCGCCGGCGTGCCGATCCTGCCGTCGATCCTGCTCGGGGTGGGGATCGGCACCGGTCTCGGGATCGTCAACGGCCTGCTGGTGACCCGGGCCCTGCTGCCGCCGTTCATCGCGACCCTGGGCATGCTCGGCATCGCCCGTGGACTGGTCCTGCTCACCACCGATGCCCAGACGATTCAGGGCCTGCCGGCGGCGTTCCAGGCCATCGCCAACGGCACCATCCTCGGCATTCCCAACCTGCTCGTCATCGCCGTGCTGGTCACCGTCGTGATGTGGTTCGTGCTCACCCGGACGGTCTTCGGCCGCTACATCTACGCCGTCGGCTCCAACCCCGAGTCGGCCCGCCTGGCGGGTGTGCCCGTGCGCCTGGTGACGGTCTCGGTCTACATGATCTCGGGCATGCTCGCCGGTCTCGGCGGGGTGCTGCTCGCCTCCCGCCTGGGAGCGGGCATCCCCACCGCCGGCACGGGGTTCGAGCTCAACGCGATCGCCGCCTGTGTCATCGGCGGCGCGAGCCTCTTCGGCGCGAAGGGCAGCGCACTCGGCGCCTTCACCGGAGCACTGATCATGGGCGTGCTCAACAACGGTGGCAACCTCCTGGCGATCAACGCCTTCTACCTGCAGATCGCGATCGGCGTGCTCATCCTCGTCGCCGTCGGGTTCGACCAGTTGAACACCAGGCGGTCGGCCGCACATGGCGGTTGAACGCGCACTGGGCGCGGGCGGGCATCTCCGGGGAGATGGCCCGCCTGCGCGCCTCAGCGGCGTGGCCGGTGCGAGTGGCCGAAGACCAGGCGCAGGATCACCGCGACGACGAAGAACGCCAGCAGCACCTTGAAGAAGATGCCGAACCCGCCGACGACCAAGCCGACGATCACGGCCGCGAACAGCAGCGGCACGAACGGTCCAGGGCCGCGCCTGCCCCACGGGCCAGGGCCGCCCTGGTGACGCCACTCGCGCCGCATCTGCCGCCGCTGCTGGTGCATCTGGTGACGCGCCTGCTGCATCTGGTTGCGGTAGGACCCCATGGCCTCACGCCAGTCATTGTGGTCGAACCCCTCCGCCGGGGGCGCCGACGGCTCCTTGAACCGGGAGCCCGGCAGATCGGCGGTGATCTGGGCCAGGTCGCGGGCCGTCTTGGCGGCCAGCGTCCGGTCCAGGCGCTCGTCCAGCTCCTCGTGGGTGAGGCGCCCCTGCGCGAAGTGCTCGCGCAGCGAGGCCATCGTCTGCTCGCGCTCGGCATCGCCGATGCGGAGATCGTCCCTGTCCATCAAGCGCCCTTCACTCACTCTTCGTCACCCGGGTCGCCGTCGGCCAGGATCTGGTAGAGCTTGCGCCGGGTCTCAACAAGAGTCTTACGCGCTTCGCGGATCTGTGCGTCGCTCCCGGTCTGGAGAACCTGCATCATCGCGAAGGCCGACTGCCGGGCGATGTCCCACAGATCGGCGGTGTTGTCGTCGATGTCCGGGCGCATCTCGTCCCACGGCGCGCGCACCTCGTCGTCGTGCGACTCGACGTAGGCGCGGCCCTCGTCGGTGAGGCGGAAGCTCTTGCGCCCCTCGTTCTCCTCCGAGACGACCAGTCCCTCGTCGGTCAGCTGCTGCAACGCCGGGTAGACCGCGCCGGGGCTCGGCTTCCAGCCGCCCTCGCTGCGCTCGGCGATCTCCTGGATGATCTGGTAGCCGTTGCGCGGCTCCTCGGCCAGCAGGGCCAGGATCGCGGCGCGCACGTCGCCGCGCTTGGCCTTGCGCGTCCTGCCGCCCCAGCCGCGGTGCCCCCAGGGCCCGCCGGGGCCGAAAGGACCGCCGCGGAAGTCGAACGGGAACGGTCCCGGCCCGCGCCTGCCACGCTGCCTGTGCTCGTGCGGCCCACGGTGGTGGTGGCCTTCGAAGGCCTCCGCGACCTGGCGGATCGCCTCACGGGCCGCACGCTTGAACTCTCTCGGGTCGGCCCACTGGCCGCCCATCGCTGCCGAAGTCATGAAATCCTCCCCTTCCGATGCGTCAAAGATATATCGAAAGAATGTCTATGACAAGCGAGCGGAGAGAGTGAGACAGATCACGAAAAAGTTGCGGAATCGGGGAACAGGACGGGGATGGGGGCCGTTTACTAGAGCAGACGAGGTCGTTCCGCGTCGGCAGGGCTGGGGGGTGCTGTCGCCGCGGAGACGACCTCGTCTGCGTTTACGGACTAGTAGACGTCGGCCGTGAGGAACTTCCACGGATCAGGGGTACGGCTGTCGCCGCCCGCCCACGCGCCGGAACGTTGCAGCGTCACGTTGGTGCCGTCCGCGCTGCCGATCACCCACGAGGGATCCTTGCGCGAGCCGTACGTCCCGCCTGAGAGATTCCAGCGCATCGAGTCGCTGTACTGGCCGATCGCCGAGGAGCAGCTCGCCACCTGGACGGGCGTGCCCTGGGCCGTCGTCCCGCCCTCGACGTCGGCGCACATGCCAGGGTCGGCGAGGTTGTGCAGCTGCCCGGAGACCGGGTTGTAGGACCAGAACTGGTCGGCGTTGCCGTCGCAGGCGTACAGCAGCAGGTTCGCGCCGCTCGACGGCTTGTTCCCCGGCACGTCCAGGCACTTGCCGTTCAGCTTGAGCTGCGTGTAGGTGAACGCCTTCCTGGGCTCCCAGGTGAACGCCTGCCGCTTGTCGGATCCGTCGCAGGTCGCCAGGACCAGGCCGTCGGCGAGCGCGCGCGCCGTACCGGCAAGCGTCGCGCACAGCGCGGGCGCGCCGGCCGCGTGCAGGCGGGCGCCGTCGTAGGTCCAGCGCTGCGCCGCGCTGGCGTTGCAGTCCCACACCTGTACGGCGGTGCCGGCGACCAGCTTGCCGCCGTTGATGTCGGCGCAGCGGTCCTGCGACAGCATCGAGTGGATCGCCTGGGTGGCCGGGTCGTACCAGAACGCCTCGTTGCGCGTGCCCTCGCACGGCCAGGAGACCAGCTTCCTGCCGTTGCGCGAGGAGTTGCCGTCCACGTCCAGGCAGTTGCCGGTGGCGGCGTGCCTGAGCTGCTTGAACTCCGGCAGCCCCGGATACAGCTTCGGCGACAGGGAACCCGCCGGGTTCATGCAGGTCCCCTGCTGGAGGTTGGCGTTGAAGAACTGCGTCAGGCAGGCGCCGAAGGCGGCGTGGCCGCGCGGGTTGGGGTGGAAGGACTGCCTGGTCGCGTTGGAGTCGAACAGGTCGCCGTTGACGGCGTGCAGCCCCGTCACCCAGGCGGTGTCCTGGCACACCTCGGTGCCGTGGAACAGGCGGCTGGCGTCGAGGTAGCGGGCGCCCGCCTGCGCGGCGGCCCTGCGGATGCCGGTCTCGAAGATCGGGACGGCCTTGTTGCGGGCGAAGGCCAGGTCGGACAGGTAGCCGAGGCAGCCGCCGTTGTACCAGCCGGGGAAGTTCGGGTTGTCCTCGACGTCCGGGCTGGCAGGGCTCGGGTACGACATCGAGACGAGCTGGTAGTCGCCGGGCGCGTAGCCGGCGTCGGCCATGATCTGCTTGACGTCGGTCAGCGCCTTGGCCACGCGCGAGACGATGAAGTCGACGCGCTGCGCCCACGTCGGGTCCTGGGAGGGCCAGCAGTTGCCCTGGAAGAGCACGCGCCGCTTGACGCAGTCGGTCATCGTCGGGCCGAACTCGGGGCCGCCGTCGTCGTTGGCGCCGGCCACCACGACGATCATCTTGATCCGGGTGTTGCGGGCCTTGATCGCCAGGTTGTCGCCCTGGTTGAGCTCGGCGTACTGGTGGGTGCCGCCGATCGTGATGTCGTTGGTCTGGGCGCCGGAGCACGCCAGGTTGTAGGTGACGTCGGCGGGGATCTGGGTGACGTGGACGGCCGCCTTGGTGGAGCGGTGGCACCAGTTGTCGGGGCCGTCGGTGCCCGGCTCGTAGAGCGAGCGGTCGAAGGCGCCCTCGCCGGAGATCTCGCTGTCACCCAGCGAGGTGAGGGAGGTCTTGCGCTGGTCGAGGGGCCTGATGGCGTCGTCGCCGTACAGCTCGATCGCCTCGGCCTTGCGGATGGCCTCCAGGTTCGGGGGGAGTGGGGTGAGGGTGCTTGTCTGTGCGGGGGCTGTGAGCACTGTCAACGCTGTGAGCAGGGCCATGGGTAAGTGCATGGGGGGTGACACCTCCGCTGATATGAGCCTTACTCATAAGTAACCTCAGATTCCGCGGAATGTGAACCAGGCTCATATGCGGATTTTTCCGGGTCCCACCCACGGTCGATGGCCGGTGGGTAGGGCTGAAGTAGGCGAATATGCGGATATTTGTGGCATGTCGGTCAGTCGGATCTGCCGGGTGCTTGCCGTACAGTCCTTGATCGTGATGGGTCACTCGCACGCGATGACCGGCGCCATCGCCTGGCTGGCACTGGCTCCGGCGCTCGCCTCGCTGCCGATGGTCACCGAGTCGACCCGGTTCATCGAGACCGGGATCATGGCCAACGCGCTCACCCCCGCCGAGCTGATCGCGGGCGCGCTGGTCTGCGCAGGCGCCGCCATGCTGCCCGACCTCGACCATCCCAGCGCCACGATCGCGCACACCTTCGGGCCCGTCACGTGGGCGCTGGCCAAGATGGTGTCGTGGGTGGGCGGCGGGCACCGGGGGATGACCCACTCGCTGGCGTTCGCGGTGGCGCTGGGGTTCGGCGCGCACTGGCTGGCGGCCACCTATCCGATCGGCCGCGACATCATGGTGGTGCTGCTGATCGGGCTGGCGTTACGGGCGATCGGCGTCGGAATCCCGGGCAACAAGGCCGGGTCCGCGATGATCAACATCGGATTGACCGCCGGGATCTTCGCGGTCTTACTGTCGCTGCACGTGGGATACGCCTGGCTGGGCATGGCCGTGGCGGTGGGCTGCCTGGTGCACGTGCTGGGCGACTGCATGACCGAGCGCGGGTGCCCCGTGCTGTGGCCGCTGGCCTACAAGTTCGTGCTGCCGTGGAAGATCGGCATCAAGACGGGGAAGACGTTCGAGCAGAAGATCCTGGCTCCGATCCTGTCCGTGGCCATCATCGGGCTGCTCTTCTGGCGGCTGGCTCCGGTTTAACTTGATGTCGAGATACTTTTCTGGATATCTTGACGTCGAGAGACTTCCGCCGCATCGCGGTTAGGGTGACCTAACGTCTTGTGTGGTCCCACGGTGCGGCAGGATTTGACTGAGCAATGGTCCACCGAGGAGGCGAATATCCGTGTCCGCGAACAGCTTCGGCAGCCGTGACACGCTACGCGTCGGCGACGCGTCGTATGAGATTTTCCGGCTGGATGCCGTCGAGGGCGCGGCGCGCCTGCCGTACAGCCTGAAGATCCTGCTGGAGAACCTCCTCCGCACCGAGGACGGCGCGAACATCACCGCCGACCACATCCGCGCGCTGGCCGGATGGGACCCCAAGGCGACGCCGAGCGTGGAGATCCAGTTCACCCCCGCGCGCGTCATCATGCAGGACTTCACCGGCGTGCCGTGCGTGGTCGACCTGGCCACGATGCGCGAGGCCGTGCGCGACCTGGGCGGCGACCCGGCGAAGATCAACCCGCTGGCGCCCGCCGAGATGGTCATCGACCACTCCGTGATCGTCGACTACTTCGGCCACCCGGACGCCTTCCAGCGCAACGTGGAGCGCGAGTACGAGCGCAACCGCGAGCGCTACCAGTTCCTGCGCTGGGGCCAGACCGCCTTCGACGAGTTCAAGGTCGTCCCGCCGGGCACCGGCATCGTCCACCAGGTCAACATCGAGCACCTGGCCCGCGTCGTGATGACGCGCGACGGCAAGGCCTACCCTGACACCTGCGTCGGCACCGACTCCCACACCACGATGGAGAACGGCATCGGCGTGCTCGGCTGGGGCGTCGGCGGCATCGAGGCCGAGGCCGCCATGCTCGGCCAGCCGATCTCCATGCTGATCCCGCGTGTGGTCGGCTTCAAGCTCAACGGCAAGCTGCCCGCCGGCGCCACCGCCACCGACCTGGTGCTGACGATCACCGAGATCCTGCGCAAGCACGGCGTGGTCGGCAAGTTCGTCGAGTTCTACGGCGAGGGCGTCTCGTCCGTGCCGCTGGCCGACCGGGCCACGATCGGCAACATGAGCCCCGAGTTCGGCTCGACCTGCGCCATCTTCCCGATCGACGGCCAGACCGTCGACTACCTGCGCCTGACCGGCCGCTCCGAGGAGCAGATCGCGCTCGTCGAGGCCTACGCCAAGACCCAGGGCCTGTGGCTGGACGCCGCGACCGAGCCCGAGTTCTCCGAGTACATCGAGCTCGACCTGGCCACCGTCGTGCCGTCCATCGCCGGACCGAAGCGCCCGCAGGACCGCATCGCGCTCAGCGACGCCAAGCGGGCCTGGCGCGCGGCCGTCAAGGACTACGCCGCCGAGTCCGACTTCGGCCCGCTGGACGAGGCGTCGTCGGAGTCCTTCCCGGCCTCCGACTCGCCGGCCGTCGGCCACGACAGCGACGGCGACCAGCCGCACAGCCCCACGCTCAACGGCAAGCGCCCGCACAAGAAGGTCGCGGTCACGCTCGAGGACGGCACGTCCTTCGAGATCGACCACGGCATCGTCTCGATCGCCGCGATCACCTCGTGCACCAACACCTCCAACCCGTACGTCATGCTCGGCGCCGCGCTGCTCGCCCGCAACGCCGTCGACAAGGGCCTGGCCCGCAAGCCGTGGGTCAAGACCTCGTTGGCGCCCGGCTCGCAGGTCGTCACCGGCTACTTCGAGCGCTCAGGCCTGCAGCCCTACCTGGACAAGCTGGGCTTCAACCTGGTCGGCTACGGCTGCACCACCTGCATCGGCAACTCCGGGCCGCTGCTGCCCGAGATCTCCGAGGCCGTGCAGGCCAACGACCTGGCCGTCACCGCGGTGCTGTCCGGCAACCGCAACTTCGAGGGCCGCATCAACCCCGACGTCAAGATGAACTACCTGGCCTCGCCGCCGCTGGTGGTCGCCTACGCGCTCGCGGGCACGATGGACATCGACCTCGACTCCGAGCCGCTGGGCACCGGCTCCGACGGGCAGCCGGTCTTCCTGCGCGACATCTGGCCCGCGCCGTCCGAGGTGGCCGAGGTGGTCAACTCCTCGATCGGGCGGGAGATGTTCGAGCGCGACTACGCCGACGTCTTCAAGGGCGACGACACCTGGCGCTCGCTGCCGATCCCGACGGGCAACACCTTCGAGTGGGACGCCGACTCGACGTATGTCCGCAAGGCGCCCTACTTCGACGGCATGCCGGAGAAGCCGGAGCCCGTGACGGACATCCACGGCGCCCGGGTCCTGGTCAAGGTGGGCGACTCGGTCACCACCGACCACATCTCCCCGGCCGGCTCCATCAAGGTCGGCACCCCCGCCGCCCAGTACCTGCAGGCCAACGGGGTCGAGGTCAGAGACTTCAACTCCTACGGCTCGCGCCGCGGCAACCACGAGGTCATGATCCGCGGCACGTTCGCCAACATCCGCCTGCGCAACCAGATCGCCCCCGGCACCGAAGGCGGCTACACCCGCGACTTCACCCAGGACGGCGGGCCGGTGTCGTTCATCTACGACGCCTCGGTCAACTACGCCGCCCAGGACACGCCGCTGGTGGTCCTGGCGGGCAAGGAGTACGGTTCCGGCAGCTCGCGTGACTGGGCCGCCAAGGGCACGGCGCTGCTGGGCGTGAAGGCCGTGATCGCCGAGTCCTACGAGCGCATCCACCGCTCCAACCTGATCGGCATGGGCGTGCTGCCGCTGCAGTTCCCCGAGGGCGCCACGGCCGAGTCGCTGGGCCTGACGGGCGAGGAGGCCTTCGACATCACCGGTGTCGAGGAGCTCAACCAGGGCGGCATCCCGGGCACCGTGCACGTGAAGGCGGGCGAGGTGGAGTTCGACGCGGTCGTCCGCATCGACACGCCCGGCGAGGCCGACTACTACCGGCACGGCGGCATCATGCAGTACGTCCTTCGGTCGCTGCTGGCCAAGTGACTTCCCGGGCTCCGCTCCGGCCAAGAGCCCGGGGCGGAGCCCGGTGGGGACGGGCGCGATCCTCACGCGCCCACATCGGGGGAACCACCCGATCCTCCAGGGCTGCCCGGCGGAACACCCATCCGCCCGGGCGGCCCTTTTTCGCGGTCTTGACAACCCCTTGTTTGTTAGGAAGCCTTCCTAACAACTATTGCCGAAAGGGGCAAGCCCGTGCGCAGGATCACCCCCGTCCTCGCCGTCCTCGCACTGCTGGTCACCGGCGCCTTACCGGCGCAGGCCGCCACCACGCGCTACGAGGCGGAGAACGCCACCATCAGCCAGGGAGTCGTGGAGTCCAACCACCTCGGCTTCTCGGGCACAGGCTTCGTCAACTACGACAACGTCACCGGCAGCTCGGTCACCTGGACCGTGAACGCGGCCCAGGCCGGGCCGGTGACCCTCCAGCTCAGATACGCCAACGGCACCACCGTCAACCGGCCGATGGCGATCTCGGTCAACGGCGGCACGCCGGTCACCCGTGACTTCAACGGCACCGGCAACTGGGACACCTGGGCCACCGCCGAGATTCCCGCCACGCTCAACGCGGGGGCGAACACGGTCACGACCACCGCGACCACCGCCAACGGCGGCCCCAACGCCGACTACCTGGACGTCGCCACCGCCGACACCGGCGGACCCGACTACCAGGCCGAGGACGCCACGCTCAGCCAGGCCGCCGTCGCCTCCAACCACACCGGCTTCACCGGCTCCGGGTTCGTGGACTACGTCAACGTGGCCGGCGGCTACGTCGAGTGGAACGTCCAGTCCACAGGCGGACCGGCCACCCTGACCTTCAGGTACGCCAACGGGACCACCTCGGTCAGGCCGCTGGACATCGCCGTGAACGGGACCACCGTGGCCGGCCGCGACTTCGCGCCCACCGCGAACTGGGACACCTGGGCCACCGTCCAGGTGCCCGTCACCCTCGCGAGCGGGGCCAACACCATCAGGGCCACCGCCACCGGCGCGAGCGGCGGGCCCAACCTGGACAAGCTCACCGTCGGCGCGGGGCAGCCGCCGGTCACCGCCGACGCCGTCGCGCCCTACGTCTACGCCGGATGGGGGAGCGCCGGGTCGCCGAGCGGGGCGATGTCCGCGACCGGGGTGAAGTGGTTCACGCTCGCCTTCATCCTCTCGGACGGGACGTGCAATCCGAAGTGGGACGGCTCGCGCCCGCTGACCGGCGGCACGGACCAGGCCACGATCAACGCGATCCGCGCCGCCGGCGGCGACGTGGTGGTCTCGGTCGGCGGCTGGAGCGGCACCAAGCTGGGCGAGAAGTGCACCAGCGCGTCGGCGCTGGCCGGCGCCTACCAGAAGGTGATCAACGCCTACTCGCTCAAGGCGCTGGACATCGACATCGAGAACACCGAGTGGGCGAGCGCCACCGTACGCCAGCGGGTGATCGACGCGCTGAAGACCGTCAAGGCCAGCAATCCCGGCATCAAGACGATCATCACGTTCGGCACCACGCCCACGGGCCCTGACTCGACCGGCGTCGACATGATCAACCGGGGTGCCGCCTCCGGGCTGCAGAACGACATCTGGACGATCATGCCCTTCGACTTCGGCGGGCACAGCGGCACGATGGGCCAGGCCACGGTCAACGCCATGGAGGGCCTCAAGTCCCGCGTCAAGGCCGCCTACGGCTACTCCGACGCCGCCACGTACGCCCACCTCGGCCTGTCGTCCATGAACGGCAAGACGGACGTGGCGGACGAGGTGGTGTCGCTTGCGGACTTCCAGACCATGCTGTCCTACGCCCAGCAGCACCACATCGCCCGCCTGACGTTCTGGGAGCTCAACCGCGACCGCGCCTGCGGCTCCGGGGGAGACCTGAACGCCTGCAGCGGCGTCTCCCAGCAGCCCTACGACTTCACCAAGATCATCGCCAGGTACACCGGCTGACCGGTCCGCTGATCCCTGTACGGCGGGCCCGCCGTACAGGGATCACCGGGTGGTGGAGCGGTAGCGGTGGACCGCCAGAGGGACGAAGACGACCAGGATCAGCAGGGACCAGGCCAGGCTGGCCGTGATCGGGTGCTGGAGCGGCCACGCCCGGGAGGCGGACGTCGGGTTCCCGAACAGCTGCCGGATGGCGGCGACCGTGGCGCTCATCGGGTTCCAGTCGGCGATCGGCTTGAGCCAGACCGGCAGGCCCTCCGTGGGGACGAACGTGTTGGCCAGGAACGTCATCGGGAAGAGCCAGCCGAACGTGGCCGCGTCCGCCTGGGCGCCGCTCTTGACGTACAGGCCGATGTAGGTCCCCACCCAGATCATGGCGAAGCCGAACAGCGCCAGCAGGCCGAACGCGGCGGCCGTCTGGGCGGGCGTGCCGTGGGCGCGCCAGCCCGCCAGCAGGAGCGCCGCCGCCACCATCGAGGTCAGCGACAGCAGGTGCATCGACAGGTCGGCCACGCTGCGCCCGATGAGCACGGCGCCACGCGCGATCGGCTGGGCGCGGAAGCGGTCGATGATGCCCCGCTCCATGTCCTCGGCCACGGCCGTCGCCGCCGCGGTCGCGGTCATGGCCATGACCTGCATGAAGATGCCCGGCATCAGGTAGCTGCGGTAGTCGCCGCCGGCCGGGAGCTTGATCGCGCTGCCGAAGACGTACCCGAACAGCACGGTCATCATGATCGGGAACACCAGGAACGAGACGATCTCCATGGGCTGCGCCTTGAGCCTGGAGAAGGTCCGCGAGGCGATCGTGAGCGAGTCGGCGACGGTCCATCGCAGGCGCTCACCCGCCGTCGCGGGCGGCCGGGGCACGATCAGCGTCATGACCCCGTCACCGCCAGGAAGACCTCGTCGAGCGTCGGCTGGCGCAGGCTCAGGTCCTCGACCTCGATCCCGGCGCCGTCCAGCGCCGCGGCGATCCTGACCACGGACCGCGGCCCCTCGCTCACGGACACGGTGATCCTGCGCTGTGAGGGGTCGGCCTCCAGCGAGCCGGAGACCGTCTGCCAGATCAGGTCCTGCGCCTCCGCCAGGTCGGCCGCCTCGCGGAAGACCACCTCGATCCGGTTGCCGCCGATGCGCTTCTTGAGCTGGGCGGGCGAGCCCGCGGCGACCACGAGCCCCTGGTCGAGCACCACGATCTGGTCGGTCAGCTGGTCGGCCTCGTCCAGGTACTGGGTGGTGAGCAGCAGGGTCGTGCCCTCGGCGACCAGCCCGCGCAGCATGTTCCACAGGTCGAGCCGGCTGCGCGGGTCGAGGCCCGTGGTGGGCTCGTCCATGAACAGCACCGGCGGGGCGACGATCAGGCTGGCGGCCAGGTCCAGCCTGCGCCGCATGCCGCCCGAGTACGTCTTGACCGGCCGCCTGGCCGCGTCGGTCAGGTCGAAGCGTTCAAGCAGCTCGTCGGCCCGCTGCCGGGCCTGCCGCCGCGGCAGGTGGTAGAGGCGGCCGAACAGCTCCAGGTTGCGGCGCCCGGTCAGCAACTCGTCGACGGCGGCGTGCTGGCCGGCCAGGCCGATGCGGAAACGCAGCCGGGACGCGTCGCGCACCACGTCCAGGTCGCCCACCCGGGCCTGCCCCGCGTCGGGCCGCAGCAGCGTGGCCAGGATCCGCACGATCGTGGTCTTGCCGGCGCCGTTGGGCCCGAGCAGGCCGCAGACGGTGCCCTCCGGCACGTCGAGGTCGACGCCGCCGAGCGCCTCCCGCTCGCCGTACCGCTTGCGCAGGCCGTTCGCTCTGATCATGAGAGCTCCTTAACAGCGTTAAATCTAACGCTGTTAAGCGTGCCTCTAACGTTGTTAAGCTGTCAACCGTGGGTCTCGAGAAATCCGCCATCGTCGCCGCGGCGCTGAAGCTGCTCGCAGAGGTCGGCCTGGAAGGGCTGACGCTGCGCCGCCTGGCCGCCGAGCTCGACGTGCAGGCGCCCGCGCTCTACTGGCACGTCAGGAACAAGCAGGAACTGCTCGACGAGATGGCCGCGGCGATCGTCAGGCCGTACCTGGACCGGCCGCCGCTCACCGACCCCGCGCGGTGGCGCGAGTGGCTGGCCGACTACGCCAGGGGCGTGCGGAACATGCTCAACTCCTACCGCGACGGCGCCAGGGTCGCCGCGGGCACGCGTCCCTCGCCCGAGCTGTTCGCGATGATCGAGGGGATGGTCGCCTCGCTGGAGAAGGCGGGCTTCGACGCGACGGACGCCCTGCTCGGGGTGTTCGCGATCAGCAACTACGTGGACGGGTTCGTCGTGGAGGAGCAGGCCGACCGCGGGCGGAGCGATCCGGAGGACAGCGAGGGGCCGGACCTCGAGATGATGACCGCGGCCTACCCGCGGCTGATGGCCGCGCTGAGCCGTCTGGGAGACCCGCAGGGCGACCGCAGCTTCGAGGAGGGGCTGCAGCTCGTGCTGGACGGGATGCAGGAGCGCCTGCGACGTCAAGGGGCTGGTTGACTGGCACCGTGACGGAAGTGCTGATAATTGGTGGTTTAGCAGTATTCGTCGGTGCGGTGGTGCAGGGGAGCGTGGGCTTCGGGCTCGGGCTGATCGCCGCGCCCGTCCTCACCCTGCTGGATCCGGGCTTGATGCCCGGCGCCATCCAGGTCGCCAACCTCACGCTTCCACTGCTCACGCTGGCCAGGGAGTGGCGCCTGATCGACTGGCGGGGGCTCGGGTTCGGGGTGCTCGGCCGGGTGCCCGGCGGCCTGGTCGGCGCCTACATCGTGGTCTACGTCTCGGTGCAGGCCCTGGGCGTCCTCGTCGGCGCCATGGTGCTCATCGCCGTCGTCGTCACCGCCAAGGCGCCGAGCCTGCCGCGCAACGGGTACACGGTGACCGGGGCGGGCTTCGTCTCCGGCATCACCGGCACCGCCACCGGGATCGGCGGCCCGCCGATCGCGCTGGTCTACCAGGACGCCAAGGGCCCGCAGATCAGGGCGACCCTGGCCATGTACTTCTTCCTCAGCGCCGCGCAGTCGCTGGCGCTCCTGGCCGTCGTCGGCCACCTGCCGGGAAGGGCCCTGGCCACCGGCGCGCTCCTGCTCATCCCGATGATCGCCGGCTTCCTGGCCACCGGCCCGGTGCGCCGTTACGTCGACGGCGGCAAGATGCGCGCCGCGATCCTCGTCGTGGCCGCGCTTTCCGCGATCGTGCTGATCGGGCAGAGCCTGCTGCGTTGATCTCACGTTTCTGGATTGTTACCGGGAACAACAAACTCCCCCTTGCGAGGGTCTTCCAAAGCAGGCCATCCCGGAATACGTTGCCGCAAACAACATTCATCCGGGCCCCTCCGGAAGAAAGGACCCATGCACCATGCGCAAGGGGATCCTCAGCCTGGCCGTGCTCGTCCTTGGTCTAACCGCCTGCGGGGGCAACAGCGGGACCACCACCTCCACGTCGCCGGCGCAGAGCTCGCAGAAAGCGGGAAAGATCGGCGTGATCCTCCCCGACAGCAAATCGTCGGCACGCTGGGAGACGGCAGACCACAAGTACCTCGAAGAGGCGTTCAAGGCGGCCGGAATCGCCTACGACATCCAGAACGCCCAGAACGACAAGACAGCTTTCCAGACCATCGCCGACCAGATGATCACCAACGGCGCGACCGTGCTGATGATCGTGAACCTGGACAGCGGCACTGGCAAGACCGTGATCGACAAGGCGAAGTCGCAGGGCGTCGCGGTCATCGACTACGACAGGCTCACGCTCGGCGGCGGAGCGGCCTACTACGTCAGCTTCGACAACACCAAGGTCGGGCAGCTGCAGGGGGAGGGCCTGGTCAAGTGCCTGTCTGACAAGCAGGCCAAGAAGCCCATCGTCGCGGAGCTGAACGGCTCGCCGACCGACAACAACGCCACGCTGTTCAAGAGCGGCTACGACGGCGTGCTCAAGCCGAAGTACGACTCCGGCGAGTTCGTCAAGGGCCCCGACCAGTCCGTGCCCGAGTGGGACAACACCCAGGCCGGCACGATCTTCGAGCAGATGCTCACCCAGCAGCCGAAGATCGCCGGTGTCCTGGCCGCCAACGACGGTCTCGGCAACGCCGCCATCACGGTGCTGAAGAAGAACAACCTCAACGGCAAGGTCCCGGTCACCGGCCAGGACGCCACCGTCCAGGGCCTGCAGAACATCCTGGCCGGCGACCAGTGCATGACCGTCTACAAGGCCGTCAAGAAGGAGGCCGACGCCGCCGCCAAGCTCGCGGTCGCGCTGGCCAAGGGCGAGAAGCCGACGGCGTCGGGCAAGGTCAACGACCCGACCAGCAAGCAGGACGTGCCCGCCGAACTGCTCGAGCCGCAGGCGATCACCTTCGACAACGTCAAGGACGTGGTCGCCGACGGCTACGTCAGCAAGGAAGAGCTGTGCACCGGCGATTTCGCCAAGAAGTGCACCGAGGCCGGTATTCAGTGAAAATCAGGGGGTACGGCGGCGCCCCGCCGTACCCCTCTCTGAGGGAGCCTCATGAACCCCCTTCTTGAAGTCCGAGGCGTCGACAAGAGCTTCGGGCCCGTCCAAGTCCTCCACGACGTCGCCTTCTCCGCCTACTCCGGCGAGGTCACCGCCCTGGTCGGCGACAACGGAGCCGGGAAGTCCACGCTGGTCAAGTGCGTCGGCGGGATCCATCCGATCGACGGAGGAGAGATCCTCTTCGACGGCGCGCCGGTCCAGGTGCACAGCCCGCGCGACGCGGGCGCCCTCGGCATCGAGATCGTCTACCAGGACCTCGCCCTGTGCGACAACCTCGACATCGTCCAGAACATGTTCCTCGGCCGGGAGCGCCGCAGCGGCCTGGTCCTCGACGAGGCCACGATGGAGGAGCTGGCGGAGAAGACGCTCAGCAGCCTCTCGGTGCGCACCGTGAAATCCATCAGGCAGCAGGTCTCGAGCCTGTCGGGCGGCCAGCGGCAGACGGTCGCCATCGCCAAGGCCGTGCTGTGGAACAGCAAGGTCGTCATCCTCGACGAGCCGACGGCCGCGCTCGGCGTCGCCCAGACCGCGCAGGTGCTGGAACTGGTGCGGCGCCTGGCCGACACCGGGCTGGCCGTGGTCCTCATCTCGCACAACATGAACGACGTGTTCGCCGTCTCCGACCGGATCGCTGCGCTCTACCTCGGCAGGATGGCCGCCCAGGTCAGGACCGCCGACGTGACGCACGCCCAGGTCGTCGAACTGATCACATCCGGCCGGAGCGGGGACCTCGGCCTCAGGAACGGGGTCACCCCATGAACATGGTCACCGATGACGCCATCGTCACGGCCGCCCAGTCGCCGTCGATCAGCCACAGCACCCGCGCCTACCTCGAGCGGGTCCGCGGCGGCGACATCGGAGCGATCCCCGCGGTGCTCGGCCTGCTCGTCCTGTGCACGGCCTTCGCCGTCGCGCGGCCGGCCTTCGTCACCGCGATCAACTTCGCCAACCTCTTCACCCAGGGCGCCGCAGTCACCGTGATCGCCATGGGCCTGGTCTTCGTCCTGCTGCTCGGCGAGATCGACCTGTCGGCCGGCTTCGCCAGCGGCGTCTGCGCGGCGGTGCTCGCGGTCACGCTCACCAACATGGGCCTGCCCTGGTACATCGGCGTGGTCGCGGCGATCGTCACCGGCTCGGTCATCGGCATCGTGCTCGGCACGCTGGTGGCCAAGGTGGGTATCCCGTCGTTCGTGGTGACGCTGGCCGCCTTCCTCGCCTTCCAGGGGCTCGTGCTGGTCCTGGTGCAGGAGGGCACGAACATCTCGATCCGCGACCCGGTCATCGTCGCGATCGCGAACAAGAACCTGCCGCCCTGGCTCGGCTGGGCGCTGTACGCCGCGTGCGTCGCGGTCTACGCGGCCGTTCAGCTGATCAGGGCCAGGAAGCGGGCGGGAAGGGGCCTGGTCGCCGATCCGCTGTCGCTGATCGCCGCCAGGGTCGGGGCGCTGGCGCTCATCGCGGGCGTCGCCGTCTACGTGCTCAACCTGGAGCGCAGCCGCAACCCCGCGCTGGTGTCGCTGACGGGCGTGCCGATCGTGGTCCCCATCATCGTGGCCCTGCTGGTGCTGGGGACGTTCGTGCTGCGCCGTACCGCCTTCGGACGGCACATGTACGCGGTCGGCGGCAGCGCCGAGGCGGCGCGCAGGGCGGGCATCTCGGTCGACAGGATCAGGATCAGCGCGTTCGTGATCTGCTCGTCGATGGCGGCGGTCGGCGGCATCATTGCGGCCTCCCGCGCCAGTTCGGTCGACCCGAACACCGGCGGCAGTTCGGTGCTGCTCTACGCTGTCGGCGCGGCCGTGATCGGCGGCACCAGCCTGTTCGGTGGCAAGGGGCGGGTGCTGGACGCGATACTCGGCGGTGCGGTGATCGCGGTGATCGACAACGGGATGGGTCTGATGAACTATGGTGCCAGCGTGAAATACCTGGTGACTGGATTCGTCCTGCTGCTTGCCGCGGGTGTGGACGCGCTGGCGCGCAGGCGAGCGGCGGCCGCCGGGCTAAGGTGATCAGCCAGCCGCCCCTCAGCGCAGGCCCGTCACAGGAGGACATCAGGCGCCACAACCTTGGCGCGCTGCTGCGTCACGTCCACCTGAGCGGACCCACCTCGCGCGCCGAGCTCACCTCGAAGATGGGGCTGAACCGAAGTACGATCATGGCGCTCACCTCCGACCTGACCGCCGCGGGTCTGGTGCGTGAGGAGCTGCCGCGCGAGACGGGGCGCGCGGGCAGGCCGTCGCTGGTGGTACGGCCCGAGTCGTCGCGCGTCTACGTCTTCGCCTTCGACGTGGGTCCCGACCGGCTCGCGGCGGCCCGCGTCGGGCTGGGCGGGGCGATCCTGGACCGGCGCGAGGTCGCCCGCGAGCGCGGGCCGTTCGTGGTGGAGGAACTGGCCGCCACGCTGGCCGGCTTCGCCAGGCAGATGCGCAGGAAGACCCGGCAGGACACGGTCTGCGTGGGCGCCGCCGCGGCGGTGTCCGGCGGTGTGCGCAAGAGCGACGGCGTCATCACCTTCGGGCCCAACCTGCTGTCGGAGGAGGCGCCGTTCGGCGAGGAGCTGGGCCGCAGGCTCGGCCTCGGGCTGCCGGTCAGCGTCGGCAACGACGCCAACCTGGCCGCGCTGGCCGAGCACAGCAGGGGCGTCGGCGTGGCCGTCAGGGACCTGATCTACCTGCACGGCGACGTCGGCATCGGCGGCGGCATCATCGCCGGCGGCCACCTTCTCGGCGGCCACGACGGCTACGGCGGCGAGGTCGGCCACATGATCGTCAATCCGGGCGGCAGGACCTGCGGCTGCGGCTCCCGCGGCTGCCTGGAGGCGGAGGTGGGGGAGCGGGCGCTGCTGGAGGCCGCCGGACGGGTCGGCCCCGGCCAGCACGGCCGCGACGCCGTCCGCGCGGTGGTCGACGCCGCCGACAGGGGCGACATCGTGGCCCAGGAGGCGCTCAGCAGGGTCGGCGACTGGCTCGGCCTCGGCGTGGCCAACCTGGTCAACATCTTCAACCCCGAGCTGGTCATCTTCGGCGGCATGCTCAGGGAGATCTACCTGGGCTCGGCCGCCCAGGTGCGCAGCCGCCTGGCCCTGCACGCGCTGGCCCCCCAGCGCGAGAAGCTGCGGCTGCGCACGTCGGCGCTGGCCGACGACGCGACGCTCGTGGGCGCGGCCGAGCTGGCCTTCGCCCACGTGCTCGCGGACCCCTTGGAAGTGCTGGCGAGAGCGAACGGCTAGCGGACCCGGCTCGCGGGGGCGGCCCAGGTGTTGCACCCGCCCGGCGCGGCCGACTGGAAGCCCTTGTTCAGCCAGGACTTCTGGGTGGAGCCACGGCCGTGGTCCTTGACCTTGGTGGTCTCGTCACCGCTCATCGCGACGACGTCGAGCAGGCGCTGCCAGTCGTCCTCGGAGCGGTCGAGGGAGTCCCAGACGCTGCCGATGAACACGCCCGCGAAGCACTCGGCCTGCAGCTCCAGGCGCTTGGTCTGCTCGGTCTCCTCCTTCTTGCCGTGGTAGGGCTCGTACTCGTAGGCGCGCATGATGCCGCTCATCTGCTGCACGTGGTGGCCGTACTCGTGCGCGACCACGTCCATCAGGAACAGGTCGTCGACGTCGGTGAGGATCTCCTTGTCGAGCAGCACGGCGAACTGGCGTGTCCTGGGGCAGTAGATCCCGGCCGCGTCACCCCACTTCGAGCCGCAGTAGCGCAGGCCCTTCTTGGAGGTGAAGAAGCGCAGCGACGGCTTGCTGAAGCGCAGGCCCGCCTTGTCGAACTGGGCGGACCAGGCGTCGCCGAGGCAGTTGAAGAGCGTCTTGACGTAGGACTTGGCCGAGCTCACGCTCGACTCGATGGCAGGCTCGGGGCAGCTGACGGTCTCCAGCGGACCGCTCTTGTAGAGCTTGTTCTGGGTGAGTTGCTTGCTCCTGATCGGGTACTGGGTCTGGGCGGGTCCGGTCGCGGCCTGAGCGGGGGCGCCAGACAGGAAGAGGCCGGCGATCACCGCGAACACCGCGGCGACAAAGGGGATCTTCATCCCCAAAGTGTGATTCCCCCGGTTTGAAGATTGCTTGACGTTCACGAAACGTGTCCCCTGTCTGCGGTCCAGGTGTTGCAATAGCGCGTTGATCCGTGGCTGAACCCCTGGTCCTGCCAGTACGCGAGGTTGGCCGGGTGGCCGTGGATCTTGCTCTCGCCGGCCCTGCTGACCGCGTCGATCCACTGCTCCCAGGTGATGCCGGGGTTGATCGAGTCGAGGGTGGAGCTGTAGAAGACACCGGCGAAGCACTCCGCCTGCATCTCCAGGCGGTGGCTGAGGATCTGGCGCGCGGTGCCCGCGGCCTGCCAGTAGAGCCGGTTCTGCGCGTCGAGCATGCCGGTGAGCTGCTGCACGTGGTGGCCCCACTCGTGCGCCACCGAGTGCGCGATGTTCATCCTGAACGGGTCAGTCAGGTCGCGCTTCATGATCCGGATGGCGATGGTCCGCTGCGTGGGGCAGTACTGGGCACCGTTGGTGGTGATCCGCCCGCAGGCCGACCCGCTGCCGGTGGTGATGGTGACCTTCGGCGGGCGGTAGGCCAGGCCCGCGGCCTTGAACCTCTCGGCCCAGAACGTGTTCGCGCACCTGGCCATCGCCAGGTGGAAACTCTTCAGCGAGGCGGTGCTGCCCTTGCGGATCCCCGGGATCACACACGACTGCGGCGTGGTGGTGCCCGAGGAGTAGATCTTGTTCTTGGTCAGTACGGCCGGCGGCGCCTGCGCGGCGGGTTTGACCTCCGCGCTGGCCGTACCCGATAAGGCCACACCCGCGGTCATGACCACAGATGCGGCGATCAGGGGAATTCGCACGATGGCGGATCTTAGACCAGTTCTTGGCAGTTTGTTTACTTAAATGCGGCACGGCCGCGCCCGGAAGGGCGCGGCCGTGCGGCTCGGTGTGGCTAGCGGACGTATCCGGAGGACACCTTCCAGGTGTTGCACGCGCCCGGCGAGCCGGAGTTGTAGCCCCGGTTCATCCAGGCGGCGATCGTCGGGCCCTTGCCGTGGTCGTTCTCCGGCCAGGAGTCGGCGCCGTGCTGGCGGAACCAGTTCACGGTGTAGTCCCACTCGCGGTCGTCGATGGGCAGCGAGTCGTGGACCGTGCTCATGAAGACCGACGAGAGGCACTCGGCCTGCAGCTCCGACCGGCGCGAGAGCTGGAGCTGACCGGAGTGGCCGGAGGCGTTCCTGGCCGCCCAGTAGTAGCTCCAGATGCCGGACATGTTCTGCACGTGGTGGCCGTACTCGTGCGCCATCAGGCGGGTGATGCCCAGGGCGAACGGGTCGCGCAGCTGCGTCTTGGTGATCAGCATGTACATCGTGCGGTCGCTGGAGCAGTAGATGCCGTCGGCGCCGACGCTCCAGGGGCCGCAAGGGGTGCGCATCTTCTTGGTGATGATGCGCAGACGCGGGGAGCTGAAGGTGAGCCCCGCCTTCTTGAACTGGGTGCCCCAGGAACGGTTCAGACAGTTGGTGACCGCTGTCAGGAAGTGCCTGTAGGCCGCGACGCTGCCCTTGGGGAGGGAACCGGGCGAACAGTTCGAGCCGGCGAGCCGGCCGGTCTTGTACAGGGGGTTGTTGACGGCCGCCGCCTTGCCGCTGGGGTTGGCCGCCTGCTGCGATGCTTCGTTACTTGCCTCTGCTGCTTGCGCTGACGCCGTCCCCGCGCCGGCCAGGGCCAGAACGACCCCGGCTGCCAGGAGTGACGTCAGTTTCCTCATGGGGAGAGTGTTCATAGTGATGGAAAGACTAGGTCAAGATCGGACAAATATGGGCTCAATTGACTCGATGGAGTCAATGCCGGGGCCACGAACTAGACTCGATCCGTTGGCGCAGAAGAAGCGGAGGGGACGCGGCATGCTGGGCTCGATCAGGGGACCGCACGACGTCAAAAGGCTCGGCGTGGATGAATTGCCGCAGCTCGCCGGGGAGATCCGGGACGTGCTCGTCGACTCGTGCGCCAAGTTCGGCGGCCACCTGGGTCCCAACCTGGGCGTCGTCGAGCTGACCATCGCCGTTCACCGAGTGTTCGACTCGCCGCGCGACCCGATCATCTGGGACACCGGCCACCAGGCGTACGTGCACAAGCTGCTGACCGGCCGCCTCGACGGCTTCCGCGCGCTCAAGCAGGAGGGCGGCCTGTCGGGCTACCCGAGCCAGGCTGAGTCCGAGCACGACTTCGTGGAGAACTCCCACGCCTCCACCGCGCTGTCCTACGCCGACGGCCTGGCCAAGGCCTTCCGGGTGCGCGCCGAGCGCGACCGCACCGTGGTGGCGGTCATCGGCGACGGCGCCCTCACCGGCGGCATGGCCTGGGAGGCGCTCAACAACATCGCCGCCCGCAAGGACCTGCCGCTCGTCATCGTCGTCAACGACAACGGCCGCTCCTACTCGCCCACGATCGGCGGCCTGGCCTCCCACCTGTCCTCGCTGCGCACCAACCCCCGCTACGAGGACCTGCTGGAGTTCGTCAAGGAGAAGTTCGGCAACGTCCCCGTCCTGTACGACGCGCTGCACGGCATCAAGAAGGGCATCAAGGACGTCCTGGCCCCGCAGGTCATGTTCGAGGACCTCGGGCTGAAGTACGTCGGCCCCATCGACGGCCACGACGAGCAGGCCGTGGAGGCCGCGCTGCGCCAGGCCCGCGACTTCCGCGGCCCGGTCATCGTGCACGTGCTCACCCAGAAGGGCCGCGGCTACTCCCCGGCGGAGAACCACGACGAGGACCAGCTGCACGGCCCCGGCCCCTTCGACAAGGTGACCGGCAGGGAGAAGCCGAAGGGCCGCATCTGGACCGACGTGTTCAGCGAGGAGATCGTCAAGCTCGGCCACGAGCGCGAGGACCTCGTGGCCATCACCGCCGCCATGCAGTACCCGGTGGGCCTGGCTCCCTTCGCCGAGGCCTTCCCCGAGCGCTTCTACGACGTCGGCATCGCCGAGCAGCACGCGGTGACCAGCGCGGCCGGGCTGGCGCTCGGCGGCCTGCACCCGGTGTTCGCCGTCTACGCCACCTTCCTCAACCGCGCCTTCGACCAACTGCTCCTGGACGTGGCCCTGCACAAGCTGCCCGTCACGTTCGTGCTCGACAGGGCGGGTGTCACCGGTGACGACGGGCCGAGTCACAACGGCATGTGGGACCTGTCGATCCTGCAGGTCGTGCCTGGCCTGCGGATCGCGGTGCCGCGCGACGGCGACCGGGTGGTCGAGCTGCTGCGCGAGGCCGTCGCGATCGAGGACGGCCCGACCGCCCTGCGCTACCCCAAGGGCGCGCTGGCCGACCCGCTGGAGGCGATCGGCAAGCTCGGCGAGATGGACGTGCTGCGCGCCGCCGATCCCGACGTGCTCATCGTCGGCGTGGGCCCGATGGCGCACGCGTGCATGGAGGCCGCCGACCTGCTCGACCAGCAGGGCATCTCGGCCACGGTGATCGACCCGCGCTGGGTCAAGCCGCTGGACGAGGCGCTGGTGCTGGCGGCGGGCGCGCACAAGCTGGTCGCGGTCGTGGAGGACAACGGGCGCGTGGGCGGCGTCGGCGACGCGGTGGCCAGGCTGCTGCGCGACAACGACGTGGACGTGCCGGTCAAGACGTTCGGCATCGACCAGAGCTTCCTCGACGTGGCCAAGCGCGCCAAGATCCTCGGTTACCAGGGCCTGACCGGCCAGGACCTGGCCAGGGAGATCACCGAGGCGGTCGCCAAGCGGAGTGCCCCCATCGAGGCATGATCACTCTTGGTGCGGGAAATATCACCGACTGTGGATATCTTTCGCACCAAGAGCGTTGAACAGTCGATCCGTGACACCGAGGAGCCCGAGCACCAGCTGAGAAAGCGGCTGTCGGCCCTCGACCTGACCGTGTTCGGCATCGGGGTGATCGTCGGTACGGGCATCTTCGTGCTGACGGGGCAGGTGGCCAAGCTGACCGCGGGGCCGGCCGTGGCACTGGGATTCGTGGTGTCCGGCGTGGTCTGCGGTCTGGCCGCGCTGTGCTACGCGGAGTTCGCCTCCACGATCCCGGTGGCCGGATCGGCCTACACCTTCTCCTTCGCCACGCTGGGCGAGTTTCCCGCCTGGGTGATCGGGTGGGACCTGATGCTGGAGATGGCGCTGGCCGCCGCCGTGGTCGCGGTCGGCTGGTCGGGCTACTTCGCCGCGCTGCTCGAGTCGATCGGCATCCATCTGCCCGCCTGGATGGCGGGGGAGGCGCCGGTGGTGAACCTGCCCGCGATCGTGATCGTGCTGATCCTCACCGTGATCCTGGTCCTGGGCATCAAGCTGTCCTCGCGGGTGAACGAGGTCATCGTCGCGATCAAGGTGTCGGTCATCCTGCTCGTCATCATCGCCGGGCTGTTCTTCATCAAGGCCGCGAACTACACGCCGTTCATCCCGCCGGCCATCTCCACCCCGGCGGTCGCGGGGCTGAAGGCGCCGCTGATCCAGGTGCTGTTCGGCATCACCCCGGTGTCGTTCGGCGTCATCGGCATCTTCTCCGCCGCCGCGGTCGTCTTCTTCGCCTTCATCGGCTTCGACATCGTGGCCACCGCCGCGGAGGAGACCATCGATCCGCAGCGCGACGTGCCCCGCGGCATCCTCGGCTCGCTGGCCATCTGCACGGTCCTGTACGTCGCCGTCTCGCTCGTCGTGGTCGGCATGCAGAACTACACCAAGCTGAGCACGAAGGCGCCACTGGCCGAGGCGTTCACCGCCGTCGGGCAGAACTGGGCGGCCGCGCTGATCAGCATCGGCGCCATCGCCGGTCTCACCACCGTGGTGATGATCCTGATGCTGGGTCAGAGCCGGGTGCTGTTCGCCATGTGCCGCGACGGGCTGCTGCCGCGGCAGCTGTCGATCGTGCACCCCAAGTACGGCACGCCGGCACGGCTCACGATCATCGTCGGGCTGGTCTCGGCGGCGCTGTCCGGGTTCATCTCGCTCGGCGCGCTGGCCGAGCTGGTGAACATCGGGACGCTGTTCGCCTTCGTGGTGGTCTCGGCCGGCGTCATCATCCTGCGGCGCACCCGCCCGGACCTCCACCGCGGCTTCCGCGCGCCGTGGGTGCCCGTGCTGCCGATCCTGTCGATCATCGCCTGCTTCTACCTGATGCTGAACCTGCCGGTGGAGACCTGGCTGCGGTTCATCATCTGGATGGTGATCGGCTCGATCATCTACTTCCTGTACGGCTACCGCCACAGCCGCGCCGTGCGCAGCCGCACCACGGAGCCGACGCCACCTCCGGTCCCTGGAACGTTCTAGGCGCGGCGAGGCCGCTCTTGGCCGTCCACACGGGAAGACCCCGGGGGGAACGTCTCCCCCGGGGTCTTCTCACGTCAGGCGGGCACCGAGGCGAGGCCCGGCTCCAGGAACCGCGGGTCGGACAGGCCCGCGCGGTCCAGGTACGGGGTGATGCCGCCGAGGTGGAAGGGCCAGCCGGCGCCCAGGATCATGCACAGGTCGATGTCCTGGGCGGCCGCGACCACGCCCTCGTCCAGCATGATCCGGATCTCCTCCGACAGGGCCTCCAGGACGCGCCGCCGTACCTGCTCGGCCGTTGACGGCGTGGAGCCGCCGGCGAACAGCGCGACCGCCTCGGGGTCGAGCGAGAAGTCAGGCCGGTAGAGGCCCGGCTTGCCGGAGGCGACCAGCTTGGCCATGCCCGGCGAGACGCCGAAACGGCCGGGGAAGGCCTCGTGCAGCGTCTCTGCCACGTGCAGGCCGACGGCGGGGCCGACGAGCTGCAGCAGCGCGAAGGGCGTCATCGGCAGCCCGAGGTCGTCCAGCGCGTGCTCGGCCACCTCCAGCGGCGTGCCCTCGTCGACGGCGGCCACGACCTCGCCCATGAAGCGCGTCAGCAGCCGGTTCACCACGAACGCGGGCGCGTCCTTGACCAGCACCGACGACTTCTTCAGCGCCTTGCCCACGGCGAAGGCGGTGGCCAGCGTCTCGTCGTCGGTCTTGGCGCCCTTGATGATCTCCAGCAGCGGCATCACCGCCACCGGGTTGAAGAAGTGGAACCCGACCAGGCGCGCGGGCACCCGCAGGCCGGAGCCCATCTCGGTCAGCGACAGGGACGAGGTGTTCGTGGCCAGCACGCACGAGTCCGAGACCACGGCCTCCACCTCGGCGAAGACCTGCTTCTTGACCGCCAGGTCCTCGAAGACGGCCTCGATGACGAAGTCGGCGTCGGCGAAGGCGTCCTTGGTGAGCGAGCCGGTCACCAGCGACTTGAGGCGGTTGGCCTGGTCGGCGGAGATGCGGCCCTTGCCGAGGAGCTTGTCCACCTCGGCGTGCACGTAGCCGACGCCCTTGTCCAGGCGGGCCTGGTCCAGGTCGGTCAGCACGACGGGCACCTCGAGGCGGCGCGCGAACAGCAGCGCCATCTGCGAGGCCATCAGCCCGGCGCCGACGACGCCGACCTTGGTGACCTTGCGGGCCAGCGCGGGGTCGGGCGCTCCGGCCGGCCGCTTGGCGCGCCGCTGGACCAGGTCGAAGGAGTACAGCCCGGCGCGCAGCGAGTCGCTCATCAGCAGGTCGGCCAGGATCTCCTCCTCGGCCGCGAAGCCCGCCTCGGGCGTGGCCGTGCGGGCCATCGCGATCAGGTCGAGCGCCCGGTAGGGGGCGGGCGAGGCGCCGTGCAGCTTCATGTCCACCAGGAAGCGGGCGTCGGCGACCGCCTTGTCCCAGTCCACGTCGTCATACGACCGGCGTTCAACCGAAATTTCGGACTTGAGGACTCGGGCGGCCCATCGCAGCGACTCCTCGAGGAAGTCGGCGGGCTCGAAGATCGCGTCGGCGACGCCGTACTCGAAGGCCTGGGTGCCCTTGATCATGCGGTTCTGGGAGAGCGGGTTCTCCACAATCAGCTTGATCGCGGCGGCCGGGCCGATCAGGCGAGGCAGCAGCTGGGTGCCGCCCCAGCCGGGCACCAGGCCCAGGAAGCACTCGGGCAGCGCCACGGCGGGCACGCCCGCGGAGATCGTCCGGTAGGTGCAGTGCAGCGCCACCTCCAGGCCGCCGCCCATGGCCGCGCCGTTGACGAAGGCGAAGCTGGGGATGCCGAGCGAGCCGAGGCGCGCGAAGACCGCATGGCCCAGGCGGCCGATCTCCAGCGCCTCCTCAAGGGTGCGCACCTGCGCGGCGCCCTTCAGGTCGGCGCCCACGCCGAAGATGAACGGCTTGCCCGTCACGCCCACGGCCACCAGGTCCGTGCGCGCGGCGATCGCGTCGAGCGCCTGGCCGAGGGAGGTCAGCCCGCCGGGGCCGAAGGTGTTCGGCTTGGTGTGGTCGAAGCCGTTGTCCAGGGTGATCAGCGCCATCGTCCCGCCGCCGTAGGGCAGCTCGACGTCGCGCACGATGGCCTTGGTGACGAGTTCCTCGAAGCTCATGCCGCGTTACCCCCGATGTTCTCCCAGATCACGGTGCCGCCCATGCCCATGCCGACGCACATGGTGGTGATGCCGTAGCGCACGTCGGGGCGCTCGCCGAACTGACGGGCCAGCTGCGTCATCAGCCGGACCCCCGAGGAGGCCAGCGGATGGCCGAAGGCGATCGCGCCGCCCCACGGGTTGACCTTCTCCTCGTCGATGCCGAAGTGGTCGAGGAAGGCCAGGACCTGCACGGCGAAGGCCTCGTTGACCTCGAACAGCCCGATGTCGGAGACGTCCAGGCCGGCCAGCCGCAGCGCGCGCTCCGTGGACGGGATCGGGCCGACGCCCATCACCTCGGGGTCCACGCCCGCGAAGGCGTAGGAGACCAGCCGCATGCGCGCGCTCAGCCCCAGCTCCTCGGCGACGTCAGAGGCGGCCACGATGCAGCCCGTGGCGCCGTCGTTGATGCCCGAGGAGTTGCCCGCGGTGACGTGCCCGTGCGGGCGGAAGGGCGTCTTCAGCCCCGCCAGGCCCGCCAGCGTCGTGTCAGGGCGCGGCGCCTCGTCGGAGACGGCCAGGCCCCAGCCCTTCTCGGCGGTCCTGATCGCGGTCGGCACCAGGTCGGGCTGGATCCTGCCGTCGGCGTAGGCCTTGGCCGCCTTCTCCTGCGAGCGCACCGCGTAGGCGTCCGCGCGCTCCTTGGTGATCTCGGGGTAGCGGTCGTGCAGGTTCTCCGCCGTCATGCCCATGACCAGCGCGCTGGGGTCGACGAGCTTCTCCGACAGGAAGCGCGGGTTCGGGTCCACGCCCTCACCCATCGGGTGGCGCCCCATGTGCTCCACGCCGCCCGCGATCGCCACGTCGTAGGCGCCGAAAGCGATGCCGCCCGCCACCGTGGTGACCGCGGTCATCGCGCCCGCGCACATCCGGTCGATGGCGTATCCGGGCACGCTCTTCGGCAGCCCCGCGAGCACCGCGGCCGAGCGGCCGATGGTCAGCCCCTGGTCGCCGATCTGGGTGGTGGCCGCGATGGCGACCTCGTCCACCCGCTCGGGCGGCAGCGCGGGATTGCGGCGGATGAGCTCGCGGATGACGCGGACGACCATGTCGTCCGCGCGCGTTTCCGCGTACAGCCCCTTCGGCCCCGACCTGCCGAAAGGTGTGCGTACGCCGTCGACGAACACGACGTCACGGGAATTAGGCACGGGTTCGCTCCTCGTTGGGGAAAGCCACCGCGCCTATGCTACTCGCCAGTAACCAACGCCAGGACGAGCGCCGCCGCCAGCAGCGCGTAGACGAGCGCGGTGGGTGGCTCCCACAGGTGGGCACGGCCCGCGACCAGGGCGGCGATCGCCAGCGCCGCGCCCGTCCAGAGCGTCGCGGCGCCTGGCCCGCGCCGCCCGGAGCCGGGGTCCCACGGGTCGCCGGGGGCTCGCCCCGACTTGACGTGCGCCAGGGTTCTCACCAGGTCCCGCCCCCACCAGACGAGGAAGAGCGCGCCCGCGGCGTAGGCCGGGAACGCCACGATGTCCGCGGCTCCGGCGAGCGCGGCGGCGAAGCCGTACATCCCGGACTCCTGGAACAGGCGCGGCACGGTGAAGCCGAGCAGCAGCGTCACCGCCCAGCAGGCGGCCACGCCGAGCCGGGAGGCCAGGCACAGCCAGGCGCCGCGGGCGACGGAGTAGAGCTCGAGCTCGCGCCTGCGGACCGCCCTGGCTCGCGCGCCCCAGACCCCCTGGGTGACGGACAGTGCGGGGAGCGAGCCGAGGAAGAGCCCGAGGGCCAGTACGGCGAGCGGCAGTGCGCCCTCGCGGGTGCGGGCCCGCTCGGCGAGCAGTTGGGCGGCGGTGAGCAGCGCGATCGAACCGGCAAGCGCGACCAGCGCGGTCCGGCGCGCGGCGCGGGCCTGGGCGCGCAGCCCGGTCACCGCCCGCGCACCGGGAGGGGGTGCTTTCTGGGCCGATAGCATGACCGTAATGATGGCGTCACAACATGTGATGGCGCGCCCGCTTCACGCGGTTTGAATGGAGCCCTCGATCATTCCGGCGCATCCGTGGCGCCCTGGCAGACCAGGTCGAGCAGGCCGGGGAAGCGGGCGTCCAGGTCGTCGCGGCGCAGCCGGACCAGCAGGTTCCTGCCCTGGTTGCGCTGGAAGGTCACGCCGCTCTCGCGCAGGATCCGCCAGTGGCTGGTCAGCGTGGACTTCGGCACGCCGCTGATGATGTCGCCGCAGGCCTGCTCCTCGCCGTCGGCGAGGGTGCGCACGATCTGGGCCCGCACCGGATGGCCCAGTGCCGCCAGCACGTCCACCAGCTCGATCTGCTCCCGCGATGGATGAAGCATGCCGTCCATAGTACGAGATTTTCGAACGATGATTTGACGCCGACGGTTCGACTGTACGAGGATTTCGTACCGTTCGAAAATTTCGTACTAAGGATACCGATGTCCCCTCGTTCCGGTTGGACCCTGGCTTTGCTGGCGTTGTCGCAGCTCATCATCGCCCTCGACTTCTTCATCGTGTTCGTGGCGCTGCCCGACATCGGGCGGGATCTCGGGTTCTCGCCGCAGACCCTGCAATGGGTGGCCAGCGCGTACGCGGTGGCCTACGGCGGTTTCCTGCTGTTCGGCGGGCGCGCGGCCGACCTGCTCGGGCGGCGCCGGATGTTCGTCGCCGCACTGGTGATCTTCGCGCTGTCGTCGCTGGCGGGCGGGCTGGCCGGCAGCCCCGGGCTGCTGGTGGCCGCCAGGGTGGTGCAGGGGCTGGGCGGCGCGCTGCTCTTCCCCGCCACGGTGGCGCTGGTCAACACCCGCTTCGAGGAGGGGCCCGCGCGCAACAGGGCGCTGGGTGTGTGGAGCGGCGCGGGCGCCAGCGGCCTGGCCATCGGCTCGCTGGCCGGCGGCTTGCTCACCGGCGCGTGGGGCTGGCAGGCGGACTTCTACGTCAACGTGCCGCTGGCCGTGCTGGCCATCGCCGGTGCCTACGTCCTGCTCCCGGCCGACGGGCCTGACCGGCGCGGGCGCCGCTTCGACCTGCCCGGCGCGGTGCTGGCCACCGGCGGTGTGAGCCTGCTCGCCTACGCCCTCATCCAGGGGCCCGAGTCCGGCTGGGCCTCCCCGGCCATCCTGGGGGCGTTCGTGCTGGCGGTGGTGCTGCTGGCCGCCTTCGTGGCGGTCGAGCGGCGCAGCGCCGACCCGCTGATGCCGCTGCGGCTGTTCGCCAACCGCAGCCTCACCTCGGCCATCGCGGTCATCCTGGTCTTCGGCGCCACGTTCAACGCCATCCCGTACTTCCTGACCGTCTACTTCCAGAACGTGCTCGGCTACGGCGCGGTGACCACCGGCCTGGCCTTCCTCGTCCCCGCGCTGCTCATCGCGCTCGGCACGCAGCTGGGCGGTCGGATGGCGGGCCGCATCGGGATGCGCGCCACCCTGGTCATCGGCACGGTCGGCGGCGCGCTCGGCACCGCGGCGCTCGCGCTCGGGGTGAGCCAGGGCGGCAGCTACTGGGCCGTCCTGCCCGGGATCGTCGTGATGGGCGTCTGCCAGGGGCTGACCTGGACCGGCATGTGGATCGCCTCCGCCACCGGCGTGGCCGCGGCCGAGCAGGGCGTCGCCTCCGGCATGGCCTCCACGGCGCTGCAGGTCGGCGCCGCGCTCGGGCTGGCCGTCCTGGTCGCGGCCGGCGGGCTCGGCACGGCCACCGGCGCCGCGCTGGCCTCGGGCCTGCGTGCGGCCGTGCTGATCGCCGCCGTCGGCATGCTGCTGGGCACCGTGGTCGCGCTCACCTTCGCCAGGAAGCCGATCGCCGAGCCGGTGCCCGCCTGAAACCTGCTCCGGCCCGCCGGTGTTCGTCTCTATCGAGGAGGATCGTGATGATCGATGTCGCCGTCGCCGGCGGGGGACCCGTCGGCATGCTGCTCGCGGCCGAGCTCGCCCTGCAGGGGGTGCGGCCGGTGGTGTTCGAGCGGCTCGCCGTACCGTCAGGGGAGTCCAAGGCCGGCACGCTGCACGCGCGCACCGCGCAGAGCCTGGACCGGCGCGGGCTGCTCGACCTGGTGGGCCGCTCGACCAGGGGGAGCGTCAGCTTCCACTTCTCCGGCATGTTCGGTCTCGACCTCGGGACCGTCGCGGGGGAGGGGCCGAGCATCGTGGGCAGCCCCCAGGCCTGGGCCGAGCAGGTCTTCGCGCGCCGCGCCGTCGAGCTCGGCGCCGAGATCAGGCGCGGGCAGGAGGTCACCGGGCTGGTCCAGCACGACGACCACGTGCTGCTGTCCGTCGGCGGCCGCGAGGTCGCCGCCCGCTACGTGGTCGGCGCGGACGGAGCCCGCAGCGCCGTCCGCGCCGCCGCAGGCATCCCCTTCACCGGCACGGGCGCCCGCGTCGCCGCCCTGTCGGGCGACGTGCGCCTGCTCGACCCGTACGGCGTGCCCTCCGGCTACAACCGGACGCCGCGGGGCTGGGTGCTGGCCTGGGTCAACCCCCTGGGGCTGAGCCGCATCACCACCTACGACTTCGAGGCGCCGCACGCCGACCGCCAGGCTCCCGTCTCGCTGGAGGAGCTTCGCTCCAGCGCCGAGCGCATCCTCGGCGTGCCCGTCCCGATGGCCGACCCCGCCGGTCTGTCCCGGTACGGCGACGCCGCCCTGCAGGCCGAGAACTACCGTGCCGGGCGCGTGCTGCTGGCGGGGGACGCGGCCCACGTCCACTTCCCGTGGGGCGGGCAGGGGCTCAACACCGGGCTGGAGGACGCCATGAACCTGGGCTGGAAGCTGGCGGCCGTGGTCCGCGGGCAGGCGCCCGGCAGCCTGCTCGACACCTACCACGCCGAGCGGCACCCGGTGGCGGCCCGGGTGCTGTGGAACGTGCGGGCGCAGACGGCGCTGGCCAACCCCGATCCCGCGATGGACCCGCTGCGTGAGCTGTTCGCCGAGCTGATGGGGCTCGACCAGGTCAACGAGTACCTGGGCGGCATGATCAGCGGCGTGGACACCGTCTACTGCGTCGGGGCGCCGGGGGCGGGATGGATGCTGCCCGACGTGGAGCTGAAGACCTCCGACGGTCCCGTGCGGCTGGTCGAGCTGCTGCGGGGCGGGCGGCCGCTGCTGCTGGATCTGGCCGGGCGGGACGATCTGGTGGCCGAGGCCGAAGGGTGGCGCGATCGGGTGGAGGTCGTGCGGGCCACGGCGGAGCTCGACGTGGATGCCGTTCTGGTGCGTCCGGATGGGTACGTCGCTTGGATCCCAAATAGGAGCTCCTACCCACTGCATGAGGCCCTTGAACGTTGGTTTGGCCCCTGAAACGCATCATCATTTGAGGGGATCCTGTGAAATTTCCGGACAAGTGGTGGTGGAGTCTGTTAGGAAGGGGCGCGTTGCGAATTCGTACTAGAGAGGTTCACCGTGGCGCGCGACGAGAACGACAGGCCTCATGAGGCGTTAAACCCGGACCTCAGCGGCGACGTGCTGTCCCCGCGCTGGAGCACGGACGACACGGACGAGCAGCCTGCCATCCAGGTCTCGGGCAACGAGACCTACATCATGCCGCCGGACAGAAGTGCTCCGGTGGAGATCGGCGACTACCTCGCGCAGACCGGGTCCTCCTACGGTGATTCCGGGGATGCGCTGGCCGGTGACGCGCTGGCCGCCGACCCTCTGGGTGACCGTCTTGGCTCCGGTTCCGAGCTGGCCTCCTCCGGCGACCACCTCGGCTCGGCCGATCCGCTCGGCTCGGCCGATCCGCTGGGCTCGGTCGATCCGCTAGGTTCCGCCGGCGCGTTTGGCGATCCGCTCCGGGATGAGCCCTTCACCGGGACGGCCGGCGCGAGCGGACCGCACGACTTGGTTTCCTCCTCCCTTTCGGCGGATTCCTCCGACGAGGAGTCCGACTCCGGGTACCTGCCGATCGACCGCGGCTTCGACGCCGAGGACGGCGAGCCCAAGCGCGGGTTCCTCGGCTCCGGGTGGAGCGATGACGGTGGTGACCAGGGGGATCAGGAGGTGCGCCGCCGTACCAAGATCCTGCTGGTGGCGGCCGCGGCGGTCGTGGTGCTCGGCGCGGGAGCGGGGTGGATGCTCACCAGCTCCTCCGACGACGACCCGTGCGCCGGCGGGCACTGCGCCAGCGTCGGCCAGCTGACCGCGCCGACGCCCACGCCGAAGGACTCCAAGTCCGAGTCGGAGCCCACCGAGACCGACTCGCCCGAGCCCACGGCCACGGATACGACGGCGCCGACGCACACGCCCGTCCGGGTGCGCAGCACGCGCACGCCCACGCCGCGGACCTCGCCCACGCGCATCGGCGTGCCGACCACCAAGCCCAGCACGCGCAGCACCAAGCAGCCGGACGGTCCCATCAAGAACACCACGACGGACCAGGACCAGCAGGTCTCCTCGACCAAGCAGTCCAGCCAGCCGACCAACCCGGGGCCGGCGCCCACGGGCACCCAGGCTCCCGTTCCGCAACCCACGCAGTCCAAGCAGGGGGGTCTGCTGGGCTTCCTGTTCAACTGGTAGCCAGTCACCGTGCACCGCGCCTCCTCTCGTCCCAGCCTGTCCCGCGCAGGCTGGGACTTCGCGTCCGCGGATCTCTCTATGGTGCGGAGCTCGCCTGGCTCTCCGGTCGCGCGCCGTACCTCTGGGGCGGGGTGCTGTGCTGGTGGGGTGGGGCGTGCGAGGATGCGGGCCAGGTGTCGTTCTGACACACTGGGAAACCGCTTTCCGGGAGGTCTCGTGGTCACGCTTGAGGACGTCGCCAAGCAGGCGGGCGTGTCCCTGGCGACCGCCTCGCGGGTGCTCAACGGCAGCACCCGCCAGGTGGGCGCCGACCTGCGGGCCCGGGTGGAGCGGGCGGCCGACGAGCTCGGATATCGTGCCAACGTCGCGGCCCAGGCGCTCGCCCGAGGGGCGAGCAACGTGATCGGGCTCGTCGTGCACGATCTCACCGACCCCTACTTCGCGGCGCTGGCCGACGGCGCCATGCGGGCGGCCGCGGGCGAGGGCCTGCTCGTCATGGTCGGCACCACGCACCGCGACCCGGAGCAGGAGATCGCCTACGTGGCGACGCTGAACGCCCAGCGGGTGCGCGCCGTCCTGCTGGCCGGCTCTCGCGTCACCGACACCGAGGTCACCGCCCGGCTGCGCAGCGAACTGGTGCGTTACCAGGCGGGCGGCGGCCGGGTCGCCTGCGTCGGCCAGGACCTGCTCGGCGTCGACACGGTCGCCCCCGCCAACCGCGCGGGCGCCGCCGCGCTCGCCCGCGCGCTGGCCGAGCTGGGACACACGCGCTTCGCGGTGCTCGCAGGGCCGCCGCACCTCATGACGGCCGCCGACCGGTGCGCCGGGTTCGTCGAGACCGTCGAGGAGCTGGGGCTGCCGACGCCGCGCGTCGTCCACGGGCCCTTCGACCGTGACGGCGGTTACCAGGCGGCCACCGAGACCGGCGACGCGACCTGCGTGTTCGCGGTCAACGACGTGATGGCGGTGGGCGCGCTCGCCGCCTACCGCGAACGCGGGATCCGGGTGCCGCAGGACGTGTCGGTGGCCGGTTTCGACGACATCGCCACGCTGCGCGACCAGGTCCCGGCTCTGACGACGGTACGGCTGCCGCTGACCGACATGGGCGCGCGGGCGCTCGAGCTGGCGCTGGGCGAGGGCGAGGCGCCCGTGGTGGAGGAGATCACCGGTGAGGTCGTCCTCAGGGAGAGCGTGCGCCGTTGCGGCCCCTGACCCGCCGTCCCCTGACGCCGCCGGCCCTCCCGCCGCCGGCAGCCGCTCCACCGACCCCACACCACTCCCGCGACGCGCTTCGACGAGCGAGGACGTCGCCAGCCGCTCTACCGACTCCGCACCACTGCCGCTTCCGCGATGTGCTTCGTCGGGCGAGGATGTCGCCAGCCGCTCTGCCGACCCCGCACCACCGCCGCTCCTGTGATGCGTGTCGACGAGTGAGTACGGCGGCTGCCGCCCCGTGCTGCCGTGGCTCCTGCGATGTGCTTCGACGAGTGAGTACGGCGGCGCGGGACGCGGGTTCGGTCGGCTGCGGATGGGGCGGGTGTTGGCGTGAGGTGGGCTTGGTCGGTCGTGAGGGTGGGCTTCGGCAGGGGAGTGGGGCCGGGGCTTGCCGTACAGAAGGTGAGGGAACATGAAGCTGGCGGTCAGCACGCTGGGGATGCCGGGCGAGGGGCTTGACCGGGCGATCGCGGTCGCGGCCGGGCACGGGTGCCAGGGGCTGGAACTGCGGCTGCATCCCGACACGGGAGTGCACGCGGGGCTCTCCCCTGACGAGCGGCGGTCCGCCCGCGATCGGATCTTCACTGCAGGTCTGGAAATTTCGGCGCTCGCCGGATATGTCAGGATCTGCGAGCCGGGAGAGGACGAGCCCGTCGTCGCGGCGCTGGTCGACGATCTGCGGCTGGCCGCCGACCTGGGTGCTCCCGGGGTGCGGGTGTTCCCGCGCGGCGACGATCCCGCGGTGGGAGCGCGCCGCCTGCGGGCAGTCGCCGGTACGGCGAGCAGCCTCGGCGTGCGGGTCCTGGTGGAGACGCACGACCTGATGCCCACCGGGGCGGCCGTGGCGCGGCTCCTCGACGAGGCCGGGTGCCCCGAGGCGACCGGTGCGCTGTGGGACCTGCTCCATCCGTGGCGCAACGGCGAACCTCCGGCCGACACGCTCGCCGCGCTCGGCCCCCACCTGGCCTACGTCCAGGTCAAGGACGCCGTCTCGGCCACCGACACCACGCCGGTGCCGCTCTGGACCGGGTCGGTGCCGCTGGAGGAGGAGGGCCGCCTGCTGCACGAGGCCGGATACGACGGATGGGTGTCGCTCGAATGGGAGCGGACGTGGTATCCACAGGTGGCTCCCGTGGAGAAGATCCTGCCGGGCGCGGCCGAGTGGGTGCGCCGCTACGAGAGGACGTCGCAGTGAGGGACAAGGTACTCGTCGTCGGCATGGACGGCCTGCGCTTCGACCGCATCACGGCCCTGTGCCCGCCGACCCTGACGCACCTCATCGCCACCGGTGCCCACGGCACGAGCGTCCTCCCGTACGGCAAGCCCGCCACCCCCCGCACCAAGTCCCCCGGCGAGGTCATCCGCACCCCACGTCCCAAACTCGCCACACCCTCCGGCGCTGCTCCGACCGGGAGCGCCACGGGGACCGGCGGGTCCGCGGCCGCGCAGGCTCCCACGGGACCCGAGGGCTTCTCGTCGGGCCGTGGCGGACCGGCGGCGGAAGGCTCTCCCCATGGGGGAGACGCGGGCAGGTCCGGGGCCGCGGGCCGTGGCGGATCAGTGGCGGCAGGAGGTGCGGGCGGTTCTGCGGGCGCGGCGTCCGGCCGCGAGAGGGAGGCGGCGTTCGGTGACCGCGAGAGGGAGATCGACTCGCGGACGGATTCCGGGCCGGGATGGGCGTCGATCCTGACGGGGGTGTGGCCGGATCGGCATGGCGTGGTGGACAACGGGTTCGGAGGTGCCCGCTTCACGAAATATCCGGACTTCTTGACGCGGGCCAAGCAGGCCAAGCCGCAGCTGAACACCTCGGCGTTCTTCTCATGGGCGGCCCTCGACGAGCACGGCGCGTTCGGCCTGGCCGTCGACTCCAGGTTCGTGCTCGACGGCTACGCGATCTCGTTCATGACGGCCGACAAGCAGCTGGCCGCCGCCGCCGAGAGCCATCTGGCCGAGTCCGACCCCGACCTGATGTTCGTCTACCTGGGCGCCACCGACGAGGTGGCCCACGACCTCGGCCCGCTGTGCCAGGACTACGCCGACGCCTTGTCGGCGCAGGACGCCTACCTGGCCCGCTTCATCGAGGCCGTCAGGAACCGCCCGCCGTACCAGGAGGAGCGCTGGACGGTCATCGTCACCACCGACCACGGCCATGTGGACGGGGGTGGGCACGGTGGCGACTCCGCCGAGGAGCGGGGCGTCTTCGTGATCGCGGCCAGGCTTGAGGAGGACCTCGGCGGGATCCGCCTGGACGGGCCGCGCCTGGTCGACGTGGGGCCGACGGCGCTGGCGCAGCTCGGCATCGCCACCGATCCCGGCTGGGACCTCGACGGGACCCCGCTTTTCATCAGTCGTTGAATTCTCTGGCCTGAGGTGAGACGCTGAACCTCAGGCGAACGCGGGGAGTACGGGCGATGAAGACCGCGCTGGAGTTCTCGGAGATCGATGCGGGCATGCTGGCCGAGGTCGGCGGCAAGGGCGCCAACCTGGGCGAGCTCATCAGGGCGGGCCTGCCCGTCCCGCCCGGCTGGGTGCTGACCACCGAGGCCTACGGGCGGGCGGCCGAGGCGGCGGGCCTCGACGAGGTCATCGCGGCACACGGCGGGGACGCTCTCGCCGGGATCGCGCGTGAGCGGCTGCTCGAGACCGGCATCCCGGACGACGTCGCGGCGGCGGTCCGCGAGCTCTGCCAGGACGTCCCGGTGGCGGTGCGCTCGTCGGCCACCGCGGAGGACCTGCCGTACGCCAGCTTCGCCGGGCAGCAGGACACCTTCCTCAACGTGGTCGGCGCGGACGCGGTGCTCGAGGCCGTCCGCCGCTGCTGGGCCTCGCTCTGGACCGACCGCGCCGTCGCCTACCGCGAGTCCAACGGCATCGACCACGCCACGGTACGGCTGGCGGTGGTGATCCAGGAGATGGTGGACGCCCGCGTCGCCGGGGTGATGTTCACGGCGAACCCGGTGACGGGCCGCCGCCGCGAGGCCGTCGTCGACGCCGCGCCGGGTCTGGGCGAGGCCGTGGTGTCGGGCGCGGTCAACCCCGACAGGTTCGTGGTCGACACGGCCACCGGCGAGATCCTGCTGCGGCAGCCGGGCGACAAGCGGCTGGCCATCCGCTCCGTTCCGGGCGGCGGGACCGTACGGGTCGAGACGGCGGGCGAGGACCTGTCGCTGACCGACGACGAGGTGCGCGCGCTGGCCGCGCTGGGCGCGCGCGTCGAGGACCACTACGGCGCGCCGCAGGACACCGAATGGGCCGTCGACGCCGGGGGAGCGCTCTGGCTGACGCAGGCCCGGCCGATCACCACGCTGTACCCGCTGCCCGAGAAGACGGCCGACGGGCTGCGCGTCTACCTGTCCGTCAACGTGGCGCAGGGGGTGATGGGCCCGATCACCCCGATGGGGCTGGACGCCATCCGCGTGATCGCCGACGGGGCGGCGGGCGCGTTCGGGTTCGCCCGCGCCACGGCGCTGCGGGTGGCGGGACAGCGGCTGTGGATGGACGTGTCGCCGGCCCTGCGCAGCCGGGTGGGCAGGTTCCTGCTGCCGCGGATGCTCAAGCTGGGCGAGGCGCGCGCCGGGGTCGTCTTCGAGCGGCTCATGGAGGATCCGCGGCTGTCGGTGACCCAGCCCTCGCGGCGGCCGTTCGCGCGGGCGGCCTCGCGCTTCGCCCGGCGGCTGCACGCGCCCAGCAGGGTGTTCCTGGCGCTCACCAGGCCGCGCGCGGCCCTGGCCTACGCCAAGAGCCTCGACGGCGTGCTCGACAGGTGGCTCCAGGTGCCGGACACCGCGAGCCCGGCGTTCCGCCTCGATCACGCCGAACGGGTGCTGAGCAGGACGTTTCCCCTCATCGCCTCCGTGATGCCGATCGTGATCACCGGCTACGGCCTGTTCGGGCTGGCGGGCAGGCTCTCGGGCGCCTCGGCGGAGGAACTGCAGTCGGTGCTGCGCAGCCTGCCGAACAACCCGACCACCGAGATGGACCTGGCCCTGTGGGACCTGGCCACGCGCATCGAGCCTGAGCCGTTCGCCAAGCCGGTGGCCGAGCTGGCCCGCCTTTACGAATCCGGCTCACTGCCGCCCAGGGCCCAGCAGGGCGTCGAGGCCTTCATGCGCGAGTACGGCCATCGCGGGGTGGCGGAGATCGACCTCGGCGTCCCGCGCTGGTCGGAGCGGCCCGCGCACATCCTCGGCGTCCTGGCCAACTACCTGCGCCTCGACGATCCCGCCCTGGCCCCGGCCGCCCTGTTCGCCAAGGGCGCCGCCGAGGCGCGGGCCGCCGTCGCCGGGCTCGCCGCCCGCGGCAAGGGCCCGCTGCGCCGCGCGGTCATCCGCGCCGCCCTGCGCCGCACCCGCGCCTACGCGGGCCTGCGCGAGTTGCCCAAGTTCTACGCGGTCAAGGCCTTCGCCGCGATACGGAGCAGCCTCCAGGCCGTGGGCGCGCACCTGCCGTTCGACGACCCGGACGACGTCTTCTACCTGACCCTGGCCGAGGCCAGAGCCGCCGTGGCGGAGCCGCGGCCGGACGAGCTGCGCGCCCTGGTGGCCGAGCGGAGGCAGGCCTACGAGCTGGAGTCCCGCCGCAGGCACGTGCCGCGCGTCATGCTGTCCGACGGCGTCGAGCCGGAAGCCCTGTCCACACCTGCCGAGGAGGGCGCGCTGACCGGCACCCCCGCCTCGGCGGGCACGGTCACCGCCCCCGCCAGGGTCGTCCTCGACCCGGTCGGCGCCCACCTGGAGCCGGGCGAGATCCTGGTCTGCCCTTCGACGGACCCGGGCTGGACCCCGCTGTTCCTCACCGCGGGCGGCCTGGTCATGGAGATGGGCGGCGCGATGTCCCACGGCGCCGTGGTGGCCAGGGAGTACGGCATCCCCGCGGTCGTCGGCGTCCGTGACGCCACGCACCGCATCGCCACCGGCGCCGAGATCACGGTCAACGGCGCGGCGGGAACGGTCTCTACGGAACGGCTATCTCGATGACCGTGGGCCCGCTCGCCTTCAGCGCCCGCTCGACGGCGGCAGGCAGGTCGTCCAGCCCGTCGAGGCGCTCGCCGTGCCCGCCGAAGGCACGGCCGAGCCCGGGGAAGTCCACGCCGCGGATGTCCACCGCCGTCTCCGGGATGTCCCTGGCCCGCATCTCCTCGCGGATCTCGGCGTAGCCGTGGTTGTTCATCACCACGACGGGCAGCGGCATGCCCAGCTCGGCGGCCACGGCCAGCTCCTGGATGCTGAAGAGCGTCCCGCCGTCGCCGGCCAGCGCGATCACGGTCGTGTCGGGGGCGGCCAGCTTGGCCCCGATCGCCGCCGGGATGGCGTAGCCGAGGGTGGCGTAGCCGGTCGGGTAGACGAACCGCCGCGGCCCCTCCATCGGCCAGAACGGCACGGTCCCGAAGTAGGACACCTGCGCGCTGTCGCCCGCTACGATCGTGTCACCCGGCAGGCACCCCCTTAGCACGTCCTGTACGGCACGCCACCCGGACCCCATCTCCATGGCCGCCCCGGCGGCCGCCTCCCGCAGCCGGGCCGCCCGCTCCCGCCCGTCCTCGCCGGCGCGCCGGTCCGCCAGGGCGTCGCAGAGCGCGGCCAGCACCGTGCGCGCCTCGCCGTGCACCGCGATGTCCGCGGGCACGTTCTTGTGCAACTGCCGCAGGTCCACATCCACCCGGATCACAGTCCCGCGCGGGCTCAGTCGCGCCTCCCACAGGTCGGAGCTCGCCAGCTCGCTGCCCACCACCAGCAGCACGTCGGCGGCCTCGACGGCCTCCTGCACCGGGGCCAGGGACACGCTCGCCCCCGCCGACAGGGGATGGCTCTCGGGGACGACGCCCTTGCCGCTCACGCTGGTGGCCACCGGCGCCCCGAGCAGCTCCGCCAGCCGTACGGCCTGGGCGGAGGCGTCGCGGGCGCCGCCGCCCAGCACGATCAGCGGGGCGGCGGCGCCGCGCAGGGCCGAGACCGCGGCGGCGAGCACCTCGTCGGGGGCGCGCAGCGCGGCCGGGGTCAGCGGCCCGGGAGCGTGGCCGTCCCAGGGCGCCTCCAGCACGTCGAGCGGCAGCTCCAGGTGCACGGGCCGGGGGCGCTCGACCCGCCAGCGGGCGAACGTCTCGTGCACCACCGCGGCCGCCTGGGCGGGCGAGCCCGCGCGGACGCTGCGGTCGTAGAGCGCGTCCATGGCGGCCCGCTGGTCCTTGACCTCGTGCAGCCAGCCCACGTCGGCCCGCTCCTGCCCGAGCGGCGCCGCAGGCGAGATCACCAGGAGCGGGACCGAGTCGGCGTAGGCGGTGGCCGCGGCCGTGGCGATGTTGGTCAGCCCGGGACCGCTCGTCGTGACGCAGACGCCGGGGCGGCCGCTGACGCGCGCGTAGGCGTCGGCCGCGTAGCCGCCGCCCTGCTCGTGCCGCGGCGCCACGTGGCGGATGCCCGAGGCCGCCAGGTGCCGGTAGATCTCGAGATTGTGTGTGCCGGGGATGCCGAAGACCATGCCCACCCCGTTGTCGCGCAGTGCGCGGACGACGGCGGCGGCGCCGTTCAGTGATGATTCGGTCGCCATAGTACGGCCGAGCTTACGTTTCGCCCGTAGTCTTGTCCATGTGGACCTGGATCGCACCGACCTCGAGATCGTCCGCCACCTGCAGGCGGACGGACGGCTCACCTACGAGACCATCGCCCAGCGCGTGGGCCTGTCACGCCCCGCCACCCGGACCAGGGCGCAGCGGCTGCTGAGCTCGGGGGCGGTGCGGATCGTGGCGATCGTGCACCCGTCGGTCAAGGGGCTGACCGCGGTCGCGCACGCCTCGATCAGCGTCGACGGGCCCGCCAGGCCCGTCGCGCTGGCGATCGCCGAACTGGCCGACGCTCCGTTCGTCACGCTTACGGTCGGTGGGTACGCGCTCGTGAGCGAGGTGCGCGCGCGCGACTTCGCGGCCCTGTCCGCCTCGATCGACCGGCTGCGCGGGCTGCCCGGCGTGCGCGGCGTCGACACGCTCGTCTACACGCGGGTGCTCAAGGACTCGACCACGCTGTCCGATCCGCCCGCCGACCTGCACTTGGACGCGCTGGACCAGCGGATACTGACCGAGCTGCAGGCCGACGGGCGCATCGCCTTCGCCGAGCTGGGCGCGCGGGTGGGCCTGTCGCCCGGCGCCGCCAGGGCGCGGACGCTGCGGCTGCTCGACGCGGGCGTGGCCAGGGTGGTCGCGCTGGTGCGGCCCGAGGTGCTGGGGATGGGTCAGCTGTGCGGGTTCGCGGTACGGATCGAGGGCGACGCCGGGCCGCTGGTCGAGCGGTTGTCCGGATGGGACCGGGTGTCGTATCTGGCCGCCTGCATGGGGCGGGCCGACCTGGTCGGCACGGTGGCGGGGGAGTCGCTGGCCGACGTGCTCGCCGTACTGGAGGAGGTGCGTGGGCTCAAGGAGGTGCGTGAGCTGACGTCGTGGGTGCACGCGGAGGTCGTCAAGGAGCGTTACTGACGATTCGTTCGCCAAACTGCATATTGACAAACGACTCCTTCGTTTCGCATGCTCTCGTCAATCGAAAGGGGAGGCATGCGGATGAGGACGATGCTGGTCGCCGGGGCCGAGGTGGTCACGCCCGGCGGGTACGCGCAGGCGATGGCCGTGCGGGGCGATCGGATCGAGCACGTGGGCACGGTCGAGGAGTGCCGGGCCGTGCTCGAGCGGGTGGACGAGGAGCTGGCGCTCGACGGCGGCGTGGTCCACCCGGGGTTCGTCGACGCGCACTGTCACCCCGTCATGTACGGGCAGGCGCTGGCCTGGGTGGACTGCCGCCCCGAGGTGGCGCCCGACATCGACACGCTCGTCGCGCTGCTGAGCAAGGAGAGCGGCCCGGTGCGCGGCTTCGGCTACGAGCACCGCCGCCTGGCCGAGCGCCGCCACCCCACCGCGCACGACCTGGACAGGGTGGCCACCGACCGCGAGGTCTACCTGATGAACGCCTCCGGCCACGGCGGCGTCGTCAACACCTACGCGCTGCGCAAGTACGGCATCACCGCGGGAACCCCGGATCCCGAGGGCGGCAGGATCGGCCGCTTCGCCGGCGGCGAGCCCAACGGCGAGCTCTGGGACGCCGCCTGCGACCTGCTCACCGGCCCCGACGGCGTCAAGATCGGCAACCACGGCCCGAACTTCCACCTCGACGAGCCCGCCGACGTCATGATCGAGCACGTACGGCGGGCCGAGGCCAGATTCCTGGCCGCCGGGGTCACCACGGTCGGCGACGCCCAGGTGTCCAGGCGGGAGCTGGAGACCTACCTGCGGGCCAGGGACGCGGGTGCGCTGCGGCTGCGCGTGTCGGCCTACCTGACCTCCGCCCTGCTGGACACCGCCGCCGAACTCGGGCTGGCCGGGACCCTGGGCGACGACCGGCTGCGCATCGCCGGGGTGAAGTTCTACGCCGACGGGACGCTGGGCGGCTGGACCGCCTACTTCCCCGACGGGTACGCCGCCGACTGCTGCCACCACGGTCAGCTCTACCACTCCGTGGAGGAGTACACCGAACTGGTCGGCCGCGCGCACCGGCTCGGCCTGCAGACCGCCACGCACGCCCAGTCGCCGTACGCGATCGGCATGGTGCTGGACGCCGTGGCCGCTGCCGGAGGGCCGGATCGCAGGCACCGCATCGAGCACTGCGGCCTGCCCACCGACGAGCAGATCTCGCGGATGGCGTCGCTCGGCGTCGTCCCCGTCATGCAGCCGCAGCACCACCTCAGGACCGGCGACGGCACCCTGGCCGCCGTCGGCGAGCTCGGGCACCGCTACAACCCCGCAGGGATCTGCCGGGACAAGGGCGTGCCGGTGGCCTTCAGCTCCGACGCCCCCGTCGCCGAACCCGACCCGCTGGAGGCCGTCGCCGCGGCGGCCCACCGGACCACCGTGCTCGGCACCGTGCTGGGCCCGGAGGAGTTGCGGCTGGCCGTACCGGACGGGCTGCGGGCGCACACGGTCGCGGGCGCCCAGGCCCTGCACCGCGAGCGGCAGGTCGGGACCCTCGAAGCGGGCAAGCTCGCGGACTTCATCGTGCTCGCCGGCGACCCGGCGACGGACGTCACGGTCGGCAACACCCAGACCTGGATCGGCGGCCGCAAGGTGTGGCCCGTTTAGGAGAAACCCCCCATGAACAACAGGAGCAGAGCGGCGCTGGCCGCGCTCGTCGGCACATCCATCGAGTGGTACGACTTCTACGCCTTCGCCACCGCGGCGTCCATCGTCTTCAACGAGGTCTTCTTCCCCTCCGACCTGCCGGGACCCGTCAAGACCATCGCCTCGCTCGGGACGTTCGCGGTCGGCTTCCTGCTGCGGCCGATCGGCGCGATCGTCTTCGGCCACATCGGCGACCGGATCGGCCGCAAGAACACGCTCGTCACCACGCTGCTGATGATGGGCCTGGCCTCGTCCGCCATCGGGCTGCTGCCCACCTACGCCCAGATCGGGTTCTGGGCGCCGCTGCTCCTGGTGGCGTTGCGGCTCGTGCAGGGCATCGCGCTGGGCGGCGAGTGGGGCGGCGCCGTGCTCGTCGCCGTGGAGAACGCGCCCGAGGGCCGGCGCGCCTTCTTCGGCTCCTTCGCCCAGCTCGGCTCCTCGGTCGGCGCGCTGCTGTCGACCGGAGCCTTCAGCGTGATGAGCGCGATGGACGGCTTCACCACCTGGGGCTGGCGGGTGCCGTTCCTGCTGTCGGCCGTGCTGGTCGCGGTCGGGCTGGTCATCCGGCTCAAGCTGGAGGAGTCCCCGGCGATGAGGCAGGTCCGCGCCGAGCGCTCGGCGGAGGACCGGCTGCCCGTGCGGGAGGTGCTGCAGGACTCCTGGCGCACCGTGCTGCTCGGGGTGTTCGCGCTGGCCACCGCGACCGGCGGCTACTACGTGTGCACCACGTTCCTGCTGTCCTACGGCACCGGCGAGCACCACCTGTCGGAGTCCATGCTGCTCAACGGGCTGTCGCTGGCGGCCTTCCTGGAACTGCTCGTCACGCCGGTGCTGTCGTTCTACGCCGACAGGGTCGGCGCGCGCCGCATGGTCATCGCCGGCCTGCTCGGCGTGGTGGCGCTGTCGGTCCCGCAGTTCCTGGTGCTCGGCTCGGGCAGCGTGGCACTGATCTACCTGGCGATGCTGGCCATGCGCTTCGCCATGTCGGCGCTGTACGGGCCGATCGCGACCGTGCTCGCCGACGGCTTCCCCGCCCGCGTCCGCTACACGGGCATCTCGCTGTCGTACCAGGTCTGCACCATGATCTTCGGCGGGCTCTCGCCGATCGCCGCGGCCGCGCTCGCGGCCTGGGCGGGCGGAGCCTTCTGGCCGGTGGCCGGGCTGCTGATGGCGCTCTCGCTGATCGGCGTCTTCTGCACGGCCCGGCTCAGGCCTCACCCGGCGCCGATCACCACCTCCGTGTAACGGCGCTTCATCGTGGCGACGACCTCGTCGGGGTCGGCGGCCCAGACGTCGGCGTTGAAGATCTCGACCTCGATGTCGCCCCGGTAGCCGGCCTCGAGGACCGCGCGGGTGATCGGCCGGAAGCCGATCACCCCGTCGCCCATCATGCCCCTGCCGAGCAGCACGTCGGCGGGCAGCGGATGCAGGTAGTCGCACACCTGGTACGAGGCGATCCTGGCTCCCGCCCGGGCGATCTGCTGCGATAGCTCGGGATCCCACCACACATGGAAGGTGTCCACCACGACCCCGACCTGCTCCACCGGGTACGGCAGGCACAGGTCCACGGCCTGCGCCAGCGTCGAGATCACCGCCCGGTCGGCGCAGTACATCGGATGCAGCGGCTCAAGCGCCAACCGCACCCCGCGCTCCCCGGCATAGGGCGCGAGTACGGCCAGCGCCTCAGCCACCCGTTCGCGGGCGCCCGCCAGGTCCCGCGAGAACCCCGGCGAGCCGGAACCCGCCCCCAACGGCTCGCCGGGGGCCACCCCCGGCAGGCCGCCCACCACCATGACCAGGCACGCCGCCCCCAGCTCGGCGGCCTCGTCCACGGCCCGCCGGTTGTCGTCGAGCGCCGCCACGCCACCCGAGGTGAGGAAGCCGCCCCTGCACAGCGACGACACCCGCAGCCCGGCCGCCCGCACCAGCTTGGCGCTCTCGGCCGGCCCCTGCTCGGCGACCTCCTCCCGCCACAGCCCGATCGCCTCCAGCCCGTGCCGCACGCACCCGTCGACGGCCTCGGCCACGGTCCACCGCTTGGTGGTCCGCTGGTTCAGCGACAGCCGGTTCACAGGCCGTTCACCGCCAGCAGGGACCTCATCCGGTGCACGGCCAGCTCCTGGTCCGACAGCAGGCCCGCCTGGTCGGCCAGGCGGAAGACCTCGGCCAGGTGCGTGATCGAGCGGGCCGACTGCGCCCCGTTGACCATCGCGAAGGCGTCCTGGTGGCCGTTGAGCCAGGCCAGGAAGACGATTCCGGTCTTGTAGTGGTAGGTCGGAGCTTCGAAGATCTTGCGTGACAGTGCCTCGGTGGGGGCGAGGATCTCGTCGTACAGCGCGATGTTCCCGGCGTCGAGCGCCTGCAGCGCCGCCGCGGCGGCCGGGGCGATCGCGTCGAAGATGCCGAGCAGCGCGTGGGATCCCGACTTGATCAGCGACGGGTAGTTGAAGTCGTCGCCGGTGTAGAGCCTGACCCCGTCGGGCAGCGCGGCGCGCAGCCGCACCTCGTGCTCCGCGTCGAGCAGCGAGACCTTCACCCCGTCCACCATCGCGGCGTGCGCGTGCACCAGCTCGAGGAACGCCTCGGTGGCCACGGCCACGTCGCGCGAACCCCAGTAGCCCGCCAGCTGCGGATCGAACATCTCGCCCAGCCAGTGCAGGATCACCGGCCGGTCCGCCAGGCCGAACAGCTTGCCGTACACCTGGTGGTAGTCCTTCGGCCCTGCGGCCGCGGCGGCCAGCTGGCGGGAGGCCATGACGATGACCCCGGCGCCGGCGGCCTGGACCGTCTCGATCTGCTCGGCGTAGGCGGCGGCGATCGTGTGCAGGCTCCTCGCGTCGGGTGCGTGGTCGGTGCCCGCGCCGCAGCTGACGAGCGTGGCCGGGTCGCCGAAGGCGCGCGCCTCGCGGGCGCTGCGCTCGATCAGCGTGCGGGTGGCGGCCCAGTCCAGGCCCATGTTGCGCTGCGCGGTGTCCATCGCGTCCGCCACGCGCAGGCCGTAGGACCACAGGTGGCGGCGGAAGCGCAGCGTGGCGTCCCAGTCGACGGCGGCGGGGGAGCCGGGCGTGTTGTCGCCGAGCGGGTCGGCGACCACGTGCGCGGCGGCGTAGACGACGCGGCTGCGCGCCGGCTTCCCTGGAGGCGTCCAGGTGACCGGTTCGCGCAGCGTGTACGGCCCGCCGGGCAGATCGATCCTCACAGCTGGGGCACCTCGATCCTGCGGCCCTCGGCGGACGAGCGCAGGCCCAGCTCGGCCAGCTGCACGCCGCGCGCGCCCGAGGCGAAGTCGTTGGGGAAGGGCGCGTCCTCGATCACGTGGCGGACGAACCGCTCCCACTGGATCTTGAAGCCGTTGTCGAACTCCTCGTTGTCCGGCACCTCCTGCCAGCCCTCGCGGAAGCGGGCCGTGGCGGGCAGGTCGGGGTTCCACACGGGCTTGGGGGTGGCGGCGCGGTGCTGGATGCGGCAGTTGCGCAGCCCGGCCACGGCGCTGCCCTCCGTGCCGTCCACCTGGAACTCCACCAGCTCGTCCCTGTTCACCCTGACGGTCCAGGAGGAGTTGATCTGCGCCACGATCCCGCCCGCCAGCTCGAAGACCGCGTACGCCGCGTCGTCCGCGGTCGCCTCGTACGGCCGGCCCTGCTCGTCCACCCGGGTGGGGACGTGCGTGACGGCCTTGGCGTAGACGGACTCGACCCGGCCGAACAGGTTCTCCATCACGTAGTGCCAGTGCGGGAACATGTCCAGCACGATGCCGCCGCCGTCCTCGGCCCGGTAGTTCCACGACGGGCGCTGGGCCTGCTGCCAGTCGCCCTCGAACACCCAGTAGCCGAACTCGCCGCGCACCGACAGGATCCGGCCGAAGAAACCGCCGTCGATCAGGCGCTTGAGCTTCAGCAGGCCAGGCAGGAACAGCTTGTCCTGCACCACGCCGTTCTTCACGCCCCTGGCTGTGGCGGCCTCGGCCAGGGCCACGGCCTCCTGCACCGTCTCGGCGGTCGGCTTCTCCGCGTAGACGTGCTTGCCCGCCTCGATCGCCTTCAGCACGGACTTCACCCGGGCGGAGGTGACCTGGGCGTCGAAGTAGATCAGGTTGTCCTCGCTCGCCAGCGCCGCGTCGAGGTCGTCGGTGAACTCGGGGATGTCGTGCGCCGCCGCGATCCGGGCCACCCTGTCCAGGCTCCTGCCCACCAGCACCGGGCGCAGCAGGACCCGGCCGCCGTCGGAGAGGGCGACGCCGCCCTGCTCGTTGATGGCCAGGACGGACCTGACGAGGTGCTGGCGGTAGCCCATCCGCCCGGTGACGCCGTTCATCACGACGCCGATGGTGCGCACGCTCATGGGATTCCTTTCGAGGAAAGCGCTTTCCCGAAAGGTATGACCGCGACCCCGCCACCGTCAAGTGCGTGGCTGGTGGGCGAAGCGGGTGGGCTCGGGGGCGGCGTGCCGTACGAAGGGGTCCACGGCGAGGCGCGTGAGCGCCGAGGGCGCGGCGGGCTCGATCGTCGCCGGGGCCTCGCCCGCCTCGGCCATGCGGCGCAGCAGGCCGGCGGCCAAGGGCCGTGCGGATGCCGCGGCCCACCTGCGACTCGCTGACCTGGAAGAAGACCTCCTCGGGCCAGGCGGCGCGGCCCGGAGTGCGTTGGGCGGCCGGTGGGGCGGCTTGCCGTGGGACTAGATGTCGCCCTTGAGCTGGAGGCGGGAGAGGGCCTTGACGATGGGGTGCACCGTCAGGGAGAGCTGCCACTCGCGCGCGCCGAGCTTGCGCAGGCGGTCGGCCACCGACTCCTCGGTGATCTCCTCCGGCGGCTCCCAGGTCAGGCGGCGGATCGCGTCCGGCTGCAGGAGGTTCTCGGTGGGCATGCGGTGCTCGTCGGCCAGCGCGGCGACCACCGACTTGGCCGCCTGCAGGCGCTTGGCGGCGGCCGGGTCGCGGTCGGCCCAGCGGTTGGCCGGCGGCGGCCCGTCACCGGGAGTGCTCGGCTGCGGCAGCTGGCCGTCGGGCAGCGAGCGGGCCCTGGTGACCGCGGCCAGCCAGTCGCCCATGTAGCGGCGCGCGCTGCGCCCGGTGAAGGCGCTGATCTCGGTGAGCGCCTTCTTGGTGCGCGGCACGTCCAGCGCGGCGGCCACGATGGCCGCGTCGGGCAGCACCCGCCCGGGCGCCAGGTCGCTCTCGCGGGCGATCCTGTCGCGCATCGTCCACAGCTCGCGCACGATCGCCAGCGCCCGCACGTTGCGCACCTTGTGGATGCCCGAGGTGCGCCGCCACGGGTCGGAGCGCGGCGCGGGCGAGGGCATGTTGAGCACCGCGGAGAACTCCTCGCCGGCCCAGCCCAGCTTCCCGCTCTCCGTCAGCTCCTCCTGCAGCACGTCGCGCAGCTCGACCAGCACCTCCACGTCGAGCGCGGCATAGCGCAGCCAGTCTTCCGGCAGTGGGCGCGTGGACCAGTCGGCGGCCGAGTGGCCCTTCTCCAGCCGCAGCCCGAGCACGGTCTCCACCATGGTGCCCAGGCCGACCCGCTCGTAGCCGAGCAGCCGGCCGGCCAGCTCGGTGTCGAACATGTCGTGCGGCCTGAAGCCCACCTCGGCCAGGCACGGCAGATCCTGCGACGCGGCGTGCAGCACGATCTCCGCGTCGGCCACCGCCTCGTTGAGCGCGGACAGGTCGGGGCAGGCGATCGGGTCGATGAGCGCGGTGCCCGCCCCCGCACGGCGCAACTGCACCAGGTAGGCGCGGTTGCCGTAGCGGTAGCCGGAGGCGCGCTCGGCGTCGACGGCCACGGGCCCGCTGCCCGCGGCGAAGGCCGCCACGGTCTCGGCCAGGCCTTCCGCGTCCGCGATCACGGGTGGGATGCCCTCGCGCGGCTCCAGCAGCGGGACTATGGTGCGCTCTTCTGTCATGAGATCACCGCTCTCATGACGTTTGGTGCCCTCACGTCGTTCGGTCACTCTCCGGATCATCGCGCCGGCGGGGCAGGGTCGCCACGTCGGGAGGGAGCGGCGGAATCCCGGCAGCCAGGCACATGAGGTCGCACCAGGCGGCCACATGGCCGGAGAGATCCTCCTCGGCGGGGGACCAGGAAGCCCGCAGCTCGAGCTCGGTGGTGACCGGGTCTTCCGCCTTGTTGCCGAACCCCTCGGACACCGCTCTAGTCACGGTACCGCCCGCGGCGGAGTAGTCGGCGTGGTGGGCCTCGAGCGCCTCGGTGAGCCAGCTCCACGCCACGGGCCCGAGCAGCGGGTCGGAGGTGATCTCCGGCTCCATGTCGGCCCGCACGTAGGCCACCAGCCGGAAGGGGCCGTCCCAGCCGCGCTGCCCGTCGGGGTCGTAGAGCAGGATCAGCCGCCCGACGGCGAGCTCGTCGTCGTCGCGGTAGACGGAGGCGCCGATAGCCGCGGAGAACGGCGCCAGGCGCTGCGGCGCGGGCAGGTCCTCCAGCTCGATCTCCGGCCTGGCCTCGGCCGTCCGCATGCTCTCGGCCGCCCGCAGGAACTCCGCGGGAGCCGGCGGCTGGTCACCGAGGGTCATAGCGGAAGCGTAGGTCGCTGAGGAGCGGAAGGGGACCACGGGGGTACTCATTTATCGTGGTCAAGCCGCCGCCGTCACCTGGTGGCGGGCCAGCGGGCGGACCTCGGCGAACCCGGCGAGGATCGCCGAGCCGCACTCCAGGCACGCCCATTCCGGGCAGGCCTCGTGCCCGTCCAGGCACGGCGGCTGCTCGAACAGCCGCTCGCCAGCACAGGTAGCGCAGTGATCACTGCGGCGCTCTGGGGAACTCCACAACGCGGTCATCGCACCGGGGCCTTTCTTCGGGTCGTGGCTCCGACGTTGGCATGCCGCGCTGACAATTCCGCGCAACGCGCTCGGCGTGTCCCGAAAGTGGTCGCTGAATCGGTGCCGCGCGGTGGCTTGGCCAACATTTGGTCCAGTCGAGACCGGCTTTCTGGACAGCCATGGGGTGTGGCCGACCCGCCCGCGGAGTCGACGCCTGGCTGACCGATAAACATGCATCCGGCTATCTGATCATGATTTTGGCTATCCAATGCCTACTTTTCCGACACTGCGGGCGGATTGGGCGACCGCGCCACGGGCGTGGCACCCTTGGACTGTGACCCTCGCCGATTCCGCCTTCCTGCGCGCCTGCCGCCGCCAGCCCGTCCCGCACACGCCCGTGTGGTTCATGCGCCAGGCGGGGCGCTCGCTGCCCGAATACCTGAAGCTGCGCGAGGGCGTGCCGATGCTGCAGGCCTGCGCGACGCCCGACCTGATCGTCGAGATCACCCTGCAGCCGGTGCGCCGCTACGGCATCGACGCGGCCATCTTCTTCAGCGACATCGTGACGCCGCTCAAGGCCATCGGCGTCGACCTCGACATCCACCCGGGCATCGGCCCGGTGGTCGCCGACCCGATCCGCGACCTCAAGGGCCTGGACGCGCTGCGCCCGCTCGAGCCCGACGACGAGCCCTACGTCACCGAGTCCATCCAGTCACTGGTCAAGGAGCTCGGCGACACCCCGCTGATCGGCTTCGCCGGCGCGCCGTTCACGCTGGGCTCCTACCTGATCGAGGGCGGCCCGTCCAGGAACCACGACCGCACCAAGGCGATGATGTACGGCGAGCCGCGCCTGTGGCACGCGCTGATGGAGCGCCTGACGGAGATCGTGCTCGAGCACCTGCTCATCCAGATCAGGGCCGGGGCGTCGGCCATCCAGCTGTTCGACTCCTGGGTCGGCGCGGTGGCCCCCGACGACTACAGGGAGTTCGTCCTGCCCTACACACGCCGCATCTTCGAGGGCGTGCGGAGCGTGCCGCGCATCCACTTCGGCGTCGGCACGGGCGAACTGCTCGGCGTGCTCGGCGAGGCCGGGGCCGACGTGGTCGGCGTCGACTGGCGGGTGCCGCTCGACGAGGCCGCCCGCCGGGTGGGGCCCGGCAAGGCGCTGCAGGGCAACCTCGACCCGGCCATCCTGCTCGCCCCGTGGGAGGTCGTCGAGCCGCGCGCCCGCGACATCCTGCGCCGCGGGCGGCAGGCCGAGGGGCACGTGTTCAACCTCGGGCACGGCGTGCTGCCGAACACCGACCCCGACCAGCTCAAGCGTCTGACCGACCTGGTCCACGAGGGCTGAGTCAAGCTTCTGTCGTACGGCGAGCCGCCGCCACCGGCCGCCCGCCGTACTCCGGCTGAGGGCCCGTGCCCGGCGCTCGCGGCGAGTCGGGGACTCTTGCTCGCCGCCACGGCGCTTCGTTCTCCGGGCACCGCGGTCCCTCTGGCCCGCCGTACGAGGGCGCCGCTTTCCGCCGTACCTCTCCTCGCCGCCCCGGCGCCCAAGGGACCCGTGGGTTGCCACCTTCCGACACCCGTGGGGCCCGTCCAGCCGGCCCGGGTGAGGGTCAGCCGGTCGGCTGGGGGGCTTCGGCGGGCGGTGGCGGGGTGCCGGGGGTTTCGGTGGGAGGTGCGGTGCGGGGGCGGGTACGGCGCACCAGGTAGACGACGACGAGGGCCACCGGCAGGGCGATGATCAGCCAGGGGAGCAGGACGCCCAGGACCGTCAGGGCGATCTTGACGAAGGAGACCAGCGCGTCCCAGCCCGTCTTGAGGCCGCCGAGGAACCCGGCCGGCTCGTCGGACGGCTCGTGCACGACGGCGGCCGGGCCGATCAGGTTGAGGGTAAGGGTGGCCATGGAGACCTGCCTGGCCAGCTCCTTCTGCTGGGCCTGCAGCGACTCCAGATCGGCCTCACGGGTGGAGATCTCCCGCTCGACCTCCAGCACCTGCCCGATCGTCTTGGCCTTGGTCAGCAGCGTGCGCAGCGAGTCGAGCGACCGCTGGGCCGTCTTCAGCCGGCTGTCGACGTCGGCCACCTGCATGGTGACGTCCTGGGTGCCCTGGTTGACCGACAGCCGCTTGCCCAGCTCCTTGCCCAGCGAGGCGAGCACATCGGGATAGCGCGCCGGCGGGACCTTGAACTCCAGCGTGGCGCTGGCCTGCGCGTCCGAGGCGGCGTTCGAGTCCTCCTTGGACAGGTAGCCGCCCGCGGCGGTGACGATCTGCTTGGCCCTGTCAGCGGCCGTGGGCACGTCCTTGGCGCGCACGGTCAGCCCGCCCAGATAGATGACCTGCCTGTCCTGTTGCGTGACGGTGACGCCCGAGGTGAGGGACTTGCCCGTACCGCCCTCGGCGGCCTTCTGGTCCGCAGCCGCGGGCGTGGGCGCTGCCTCCGCCTTGTACTGGGGGGCCACGCCCGACGAGGATTGCGTGACCCCACCCCCGCCGCCGCATCCGGAAAGGAGCGCGACGCCCAGCGCCAGCGACATCGCTGTGCCGTACCTGATTCTCCTCATGCCTTAAGGACGGTTCCCGATCACGCGCGGTTGTGGAGGAACCGTCACGTTAGGGTCACGCGTCGGGGCACTACCGGCAGGCGGTAGCGTCAGGAGACGTGAACGGCAAGCACGTGGTCGTCGTGGGTGGCGGGATTTCCGGCCTGGCCGCAGCCTGGTTTCTGAGCCAGGGCGGTGTCAGGGTCACGGTCCTGGAGGGCAGCCCACGCATCGGGGGGAAACTGCTGGCGACCGAGGTGGCAGGGGTCCGGGTGGACGCCGGCGCGGAGGCCATGCTGGCGCGCAGGCCCGAGGGCAAGGACCTGGCCAAGGCGGTCGGGCTCGGCGACGACCTGGTGAACCCCGGCACCACCAACGCCTCCATCTACAGCAGGGGCGCGCTGCGGCCGATGCCCAAGGGGCAGGTCATGGGCGTCCCCTCGGACGTGACCGAGCTGGCCAGGAGCGGGATCATCTCGCCCGGCGGGCTGCTGAGGGTGCCGCTGGACCAGATCCTGCCCGCCACGCTGGTGCGCAGCGACGTGTCCGTGGCCGCCTACATCAGGGCCAGGGTCGGCGGCGAGGTCCTCGACAGGATGGTCGAGCCGCTGCTCGGCGGCGTGTACGCGGGCCGGGCCGACATGCTCTCGCTCGAGGCCACGATGCCCGCGATCGCCGAGGCCGCCCGCTCGGAACGCTCGCTCCTCAACGCCGCAAGGCAGATCAGCCAGGACGCGCCCAAGCAGGCGGGCCCGGTGTTCACCTCGCTCAGGAACGGGCTCGGCAGCCTCCCCGAGGCGGTCGCCACGGCCTCGGGCGCCGACATCAGGACCGGCGTGACCGTCCGCGAGCTGCGCCGCACCCAGGACGGCTGGCGCCTGGTGACGGGACCCGTGCCGCGGCCCGAGGTGATCGAGGCCGACGCCGTCGTGGTCGCCGTGCCGGCCCCCGCCGCCGCGCGGCTGCTGCAGACCGAGGTGCCCAAGGCCGCCGCCGAGCTGGCCAGGATCGAGTACGCCAGCATGGCCATCGTCACGCTCGCCTACCCGGTCGACGCATTCCCCGAACCGCCGACGGGCAGCGGCTACCTCGTCCCGCCCGTCGAGGGCCGGCCGATCAAGGCCGCCACGTTCAGCTCCGTCAAGTGGCCGCACCTGGCCAACGACCTGATCATCGTGCGCTGCTCGATCGGCAGGCTCGGCGAGGAGGCGCTGCTGCAGCGCGAGGACGGCGAGCTCGTCTCGCTGGCGATGGCCGAGCTGGGCGAGGTGATGGGGGTGCGCGGCCTGCCCGTCGACACGCGCGTCACCCGCTGGGGAGGCGGCCTCCCTCAGTACAACGTGGGCCACCTCGACCGCATCGCGCGGGTCCGCGCCGCCGTCGCGGTCCAGACGGGGCTGGCCGTCTGCGGCGCGGCCTACGACGGCCTGGGCATCCCCGCCTGCATTTCCACTGCTCGTACGGCTGCCGCCGGGATTCTGGGAGGATTGGACACATGACCGAGAACGCTGCGCGGCCCAAGGCCCGCGACCTGAACCAGGTGATCCGCTACACGATGTGGTCGGTGTTCAAGGTCGCCGAGCCGTGCCCCGGCAACCGCGAGGGCCTGGCCGACGAGGTCGAGGAACTGCTCGAGCAGGCCGCGGGCAAGGACGTGGTGACCAGGGGCCTGTACGACGTGGGCGGCTTCCGCGCCGACGCCGACTACATGTTCTGGTGGCACGCGCCCTCCTCCGACGACCTGCAGGACGTCTACGCCCGCTTCCGCCGCACCGGGCTCGGCCGCCACAGCGAGCCGGTGTGGTCGGCGATGGCGCTGCACCGCCCGGCCGAGTTCAACAAGTCGCACATTCCGGCCTTCCTGGCCGAGGAGGAGCCGCGCAACTACGTCAGCGTGTACCCGTTCGTGCGGTCGCTGGAGTGGTACCTGCTCGAGGACTCCGAGCGCCGCGCCATGCTGGCCGAGCACGGCAAGATGGCCCGCGACTACCCCGACGTGCGGGCCAACACGGTGGCCTGCTTCTCGCTCAACGACTACGAGTGGATGCTCGCCTTCGAGGCCGACGAGCTGCACCGCATCGTCGACCTGATGCGCCACCTGCGCGGCGCCGAGGCCCGCCGCCACACCCGGGTCGAGATCCCCTTCTACACCGGCCGCCGCAAGCCGGTCCAGGAGCTGGTCGCCTCCCTGCCGTGACGGAATCGGGTTGTCCGGCACGCCGTACGGGCCGCAGGATGTCACGATGAAGAAGGACCTGCATCGTTATCTGAAGGAGGGCCGCGAGGCCCTGGTGTGGAAGCTGGACGGCCTGGGCGAGTACGACGTCCGGCGCCCGCTCACCCCGACGGGGACGAACCTGCTCGGCCTGGTCAAGCACGTGGCCAGCGTCGAGGCGGGCTACCTGGGTGACACGTTCGGCCGGCCGTTCCCTGAGAAGCTGCCCTGGTTCGACGAGGACGCCGAGCCGAACGCGGACATGTGGGCCACCGCGAGCGAGTCCCGCGAGGACATCGTCGGCCTCTACCACCGGGTGTGGGTGCATTCCGACGCCACTGTCGAGGCGCTGGAGCTGGACGCGATCGGCCAGGTGCCGTGGTGGCCGGAAGAGCGCCGGCAGGTGACACTGCACCGCATCCTGGTCCACATGATCGGCGAGACCGAACGGCACGCCGGGCACGCGGACATCGTCAGGGAGCTCATCGACGGCGCCACCGGGCTCATCGCGGGCAAGGACAACATGCCCGAGGTCGACGAGATGTGGTGGAAGGCCTACCACGCGCGCCTGGAGGAGTCGGCCCGCCAGGCCGCTAGCGGGTGAGCGCGGCGGCCAGCCGCCACGATCCCAGCCCGAACAGCACCGCCGCGAACGCGAGCAGCACCCCGAGCTGAGGCAGCACGTCGGCCACGGTGCCGCCGTGCCGCAGCAGCTCGGCGAAGCCGTCCAGCGCCCAGGCGTGCGGCGTCACGTGCGCCAGCCGGCGCATGGGCTCGGAGAACAGGTCGAGCGGCAGCATCGCGCCGCCCAGCGCGGCGAGCCCGAGGCTGAGCAGCAGCCCCAGCGCGGTGGCCTGCTGCCCGGAACGTAACACGGAGCCGAGCAGCATCGCGGCGCCCCCGCCCACCAGCGAGAACGCCAGCAGCAGGGCGGCGGCGCCGAGCGGGTCGCCCCAGTGGACGCCGAACAGCAGCGCGGAGCCGGCCATGATGACCAGCCCCTGCGCCAGCGCCACCGCGACCCGCCCGGCGCCCTCGCCCAGCAGGATCCGGCCGCTCGACAGCGGCGCGGCGTACATGCGCCGCGAGATGCCCAGCCGCCTGGTCTCGATCAGCTCCGACGCCCCGGTCAGCGAGGTCAGGAACACGAACAGCAGCAGCTGCTCGCTCGCGGCCACGTCGAACCCCGTCACCGCCACGGGGATCCGCGCGGTGCCCGTGGTGGACTCCTCGATCCTCAGGCCGGGCACGGAGATGCTCCGCGCCCTGTCGGGGGTGACGCCGGCGTACTCGGCCGCCCGCAGCGGGATCGCGGCCTCCGACACGACCGCCCTGACGGCCACGCCGAGCTGCTGCCCCTGCGGCTCCCGCCGGGAGACGTACTCCAGCCCGCCGCCGGAGATCACCAGCCCGCCGGTCAGCCTGCCCCGCTCGACGTCGGAGCGCAGGTCGCCGGCGTCGTCGTAGCGCCGCACCTCGAAGCCCCGCGCCGACTCCAGCGCCCCGATGAGGAACCCGTCGCCGCTCACGCCGAGCCGCGGCTTGCCGCCGGAGCCGAACGCGATCCCGAGCACCAGGATCAGCACGATCGGGAAGACGACCACGAAGAAGATGTTCGACCGGTCACGCACCAGCCTGACCAGGTTGATCCGCACGATCGCGATCATGCCCGGGTCCACCTCCCCACCCGCAGCAGCGCCAGCCCGATGGTGACCACCCCGATGCCGGTCAGCACCAGCACGGGAACGGCCACCACGCCTAGCCCGCCGCCACCGCTCAGGTCGGCCAGCCCCTGCAGGAACCAGCGGTGCGGAGTGATCAGGCTCAACCCGGCCATGACGTCGCTCAGCTGCGGCGTGGGCAGGAACACCCCGCCGAGCACGCCAAGGAGCACGGCCACCACGGCCTCGATGTTGCCCGCCTGCTCGGCCGAGGTGGCGGCGGTGGCGACCGTGGCCATCACCCCCGTCGCCGCCAGGACCCCGGAGACGATCAGCAGGCCGACGCCCACCGGGTCGCCCCAGTGCGCCCCGAGCAGCAGCGCCGAGGCGGTCATCAGCACCGCCATCGACGCCACACCCAGCACGAAGCCGCTCAGCAGCTTGCCGAACACGATCGTGTAGCGGGGGACGGGCGCGGCCAGCAGCCGGGCCAGGGTGCCGTCGCGCCGCTCGTCCAGGATGCCGCTGAAGCCGAACTGCACGGTGAAGAACAGGAAGAACACCGCCATCCCCGCGCTGAGGCTCTCGGCCGCCGTCAGCTGCCGCCTGCCCGCGGGGACGTCACGCACGGTCAGGGGGTCGGGCGTGGCCAGCGCGGACTGAGGGTCACCCGACCCCTTGGCCGCCAGCGCCACCTGCACGTAGCGGACCTGGGCGGCGAACGTCCCGGCGACCGAGCGGGCCACGTACGAGCCGATCTGCGCGTCCACGTCGCCGATCACCTGGATCGAGGCGGGCCTGGCGCTCAGCACGGCCTGGCTCAGCCCGGGCGGCAGCACGTAGGCGGCGTCCACCTCGCCGCGCTCGACCAGCGCCCGCGCCTGCCCCGGGTCCCCCGCGGTCACCAGCGTGATCGCGCCGCCGCGCTCCAGCGGCCGCAGCGCCTGCCGGGAGAAGCTCGCCGCGACGGGCCCGCGGTCCTGGTCGGCCAGGGCGATCCTGGCCGGATGGCGCTCGTCCAGGCCGTGGAAGACCAGGCTGAAGATCGCCGCCAGCCCGAAAGGCACCACCAGCGCCAGCATGAACAGCGACCTGTCCCTGACGCGCTGGCGCAGGTCCTTGGCCAGGATCAGCAGCATCGCGCGCACGTCAGTCACGCAGCGCCTTGCCGGTCAGGTGCAGGAACACCGACTCCAGGTTCGGCTCGTGCACCTCCACCGCCCGCACCCCGTGTCCGGCCGCCGCCAGCACCTTGGGCAGCGCCGCCCTGGCGTCCTCGACCATGAGCTCCACGTGCCCCTCGCTCGCGTCGGCCCGCCGTACCTCCGGCAGCTTCTCCAGGTCCTGTACGGCTATCGCGCCGTCGACGTCCAGCGTGATGCGGTCCAGCTCGCCGACCAGGGCGACCAGCTCCCTGCGGGTGCCCTCGGCCTTGATCGTGCCCACGTCGATGACGCCGATGCGGTCGCACAGCCGCTCGGCCTCCTCCATGTAGTGCGTGGTGTACAGCACGGCCACGCCCTGGCCGGCCAGCGCGGCGACGCTCTCCAGGATCGCGTTGCGGCTCTGCGGGTCCACGCCGACCGTGGGCTCGTCCAGGATCAGCAGTGGCGGGCGGTGCAGCAGGCCCGCGGCGATGTTGAGGCGGCGCTTCATGCCGCCCGAGTACTGGCTGACCGGGTCGCCCGCCCGCTCGGCCAGGCCGACGACCTCCAGCACCTCGGCCACCCGGGTGCGGACCTCGGCGCGGCCCATGCCGTACAGGCGGGCGAAGAAGCGCAGGTTCTCGCGGGCGCTCAGGTCGGGGTAGAGGGCCAGCTCCTGCGGGACGTAGCCGATCCTGGCCTTGCCCCAGGTGCTCCTGGTGTCGTGCGTGCGACCAGCCACCAGGATCTCGCCGGAGTCCCTGGCCAGGACGCCGGCGATCATCGAGATCGTGGTGGTCTTGCCGGCGCCGTTCGGCCCGAGCAGGCCGTAGGTCTCCCCGGCGGAGATGGTGAAGCTCACGCCGTCGACGGCGACGAGGTCGCCGAACGCCTTCCTGAGGTCACGGCATATCAGGATCTCGTCCCCCTGCACCCAGACAGCTTGCTCGCGCAGCGGTACGGCGGGCAAGACCCCGAGACCCATCTTCCGCATCCATCGGATTTGATCTTTCCTGTTTGTCACAATCGGGGGAAATCGGCGTGGCACGTTCCAGGGGGCGCGGTGGCGAAGGGCCCGAGGCGGCGGGGGCGGCGCCGCAAGAAGTCACGGCGACCCTGGGGCTGGGTCCTGGCCTCGGTGTTCGCGCTGGCCGCGGCGGCTCTGGTGACCCTGGGCACGCGGCACGCCGAGCCCCGCGGAACCGGGCTGGTGTCAGGCCCGGCGCCGGCCGCGTCGCGGAGCGTGCCCCAGGCGCAGGCCGCCTCGCAGGTGCAGCAGCCCGCCGAGCAGTCGTCCAGCGACCTCCAGGCCGAAGCCGAGTCGGAGAAGCGGGCCGACGGGCCGTCCAAGGACACCGACCAGCAGGCCGCCGAGTACTTCCGCACCCACTGGGACGACAAGGCCGCCAAGCGGCTCAAGGAGATCAGGACCGTCGGCGGCTACCTGCGCCTCTACACCGACCTGCCGGAGTCGGCGCACAACTCGGCCGAGGCCATCACGCTGTGCGAGCGCGGCCTGGAGTACCTGCGCCAGGAGGGCGTCGAGGAGCCCGTCGTGTTCGTCCAGGCCGAATACGGCGACAACGGCAACCCGGTCCTGGCCAACATCATCGGCCCGTCGGACACGAACTGCCGCCTCACCGACCCCGACCCGCAGTGAACCCGGGCTCAGTCGGCCCGGTTCATCCGCAGGGAGATCGAGTTGATGCAGTAGCGGTCGTCGGTGGGCGTGGGGTAGCCCTCGCCGTGGAAGACGTGACCCAGGTGCGAGTCGCAGCGGGCACAACGCACCTCGGTGCGGACCATGCCGTGGCTGCGGTCCTCGATCAGCGTCACGGCGTCCGACTCCGACGGCTCGAAGAAGCTCGGCCAACCGCAGTGCGACTCGAACTTCCCCTCGGAGCGGAAGAGTTCGGCCCCGCAGGCTCGGCAGACGTAGACACCCTCGTCCTTGGTGTCGGTGTACTCACCGGTGAAGGGCCGCTCGGTGCCCGCCTCCCTGAGCACGTGGAACTCCTCGGGAGAGAGCTGGACCCGCCACTCAGCCTCGCTCTTGACCACCTTGTCCATGCCTCCAGCCTACGAGATCCGGCAAAAAGAGATCTCCGCAGGGGGAAGCATCCATTCTGGGGTGATTTTGCGTCTTTGTAGGCATGGGGGCGCCATAGCTCCCTGCAAAGGGGTGAGATCATCGCCGGATCGCCCGAGCGGCACAGCCCACGCCCGTGCTGGCGCCGCCGGCGGTCACACAGGCCGGCCGGGCGACGCGCCAGCGCCCGGAACGGCGCAGGGGCGCATGGTCTTGTGGTCCGGCGCGTCGAGCCCTGGTCCCGCCACCAGGAGCTCCGCCCGGACCCGCCCCGATGCGGTTATCTTGTTCGCCGCCCCACACCCGGCCGACCCGGCGCCGGAGCGGGCTTGCCTGCCGTACAAGAGGATGATCTTGGGGGCGGGGTAGGTTCGGGGGCATGGCATCGCCGTACATAGAGCTGGAAGTGGGGGAGAGGACCGTCAAGGTCACCAACCCCGACAAGGTGTACTTTCCTGGGATCGGCGCCACCAAGCGTGACCTGGTCGAGTACTACGTGGCCGTCGGGGACGGGGCGCTGCGGGCGCTGAAGGACCGGCCGACCAACCTCAAGCGCCACCCCGACGGCGTGCAGACCGAGGCGATCTACCAGAAGCGGATGCCGCCCAAGCATCCCGAGTGGCTGCAGACGGTGACCGTCACGTTCCCGAGCGGGCGCAAGGCCGACTCGCTGCGCGTGACCGAGGTGGCCGCGATCGCCTACTGCGCCAACCTGGGCACCATCGACTTCCACCCGTGGCAGGTGCGCGCCGCCGACGTGGAGCACCCCGACGAACTGCGCATCGACATCGACCCGCACCCGGACACGCCCTTCGGCAACGCGCGCAGGACCGCGTTCCTGGCCAGGGAGGTGCTTTCCGACGCGGGCCTGGAGGGCTTCGTCAAGACCTCCGGCAACCGCGGCGTGCACATCGCGGTGCGGATCGAGCCGCGCTGGGACTTCGTCGAGGTACGGCACGCGGGCATCGCGCTGGCGCGGGCCATCGAGGCCAAGGACCCCGAGCTGGTCACCACGGCGTGGTGGAAGGAGGAGCGGGGCGAGCGGGTGTTCATCGACTACAACCAGAACGCCCGCGACCGCACCGTGGTCAGCGCCTACTCCATCCGCGCCAAGCCGGAGGCGCCCGTCTCGACGCCGCTGACGTGGGAGGAGCTGGAGGACGCCGACCCGCGCGACTTCGACATCCGCACCGTGCCCGCCCGCTTCGCGCGACTGGGCGACGTGCACGCCGCGATCGACGACCACGCCTACTCGCTGGACACCCTGCTGGAGTGGTACGAGAAGGACGATCGCGGCGACATGCCCTACCCCCCGAACTATCCGAAGATGCCGGGCGAGCCGAAGCGGGTCCAACCCTCCAAAGCCAGGGAGTAGTCAACTGGTTTCGCTTTGGTCACATTACTTGACGCTCGGTCCAATAGTTCGCAAGGCTCTCTTCCTACCTCGGGCGCGACAAACCGATTCGGGAGCCTGGCTATGGCAAGAGCGCGACGACTGGCAGCCGCAGGAGCATTGACGGCCTTCGTGGTGGGCGGGCTGAGCATCGGCATCGGCACGGCCAGCGCACAGGCGGCCGACGACTCCTGCCTGCTGCCGCTGCTGCCGTGCGACACCCAGGACAACCGGGGGCTGCCGCTGCCGGACCTGAAGCTGCCCAACCCGCTGGACAGCACCCCCGGCGGCACGCCCGCGCCGCAGGACTCCTGGTCGCAGGGCCCCGAGGGCCCGCCGCAGGGGCACAAGCCGGAAGACCACCCGTGGAAGCCGGTCGACGAGGACGAGCACCAGGTGCCGCAGGGCCACCCGGAGACCGGCGGCGGCTGGCTGGCGGAAGGCAGGACCGTCTGGCCGTTCACCGTGGGCGGCACGGCACTGCTGGCCGGCGCCGGGCTGACCGGCTTCGCCATGCGGCGCAGGAAAGCGTAGTTGGGCCAGAAACTGATCCTGGCCGGGGCCGGCGCGGTGTCGCTGGCCGGGGTCTCGCTCATCCTCATGGGCGTCACCGGCATCATCGGCGGCGGCGGTGATGAGCCGCCCGAGCCGCCGCCCATGACCCAGCGGGCGGCCCCCACGCTGAACCTGCCCAAGAACCTGCGCCTGGCCCACGTGTCCGCGCCCATGACCGCCGCCCAGCCCTACGCCGTCTACATCCCGTCGATCGGGGTGGCCGCGCCGCTCATGGAGCTGGGCCTGGACGCGAACGGCGCCATCCAGAACCCGCCGTTCTCACCCTCGAACCTGGCCGGCTGGTACCGCTACGGCCCCGTGCCCGGCCAGCGCGGCGCCGCCGTGATCACCGGGCACCTGGACACCAAGAGCGGGCCCGCCGTCTTCGAGTACCTGCACAACGTCAAGCGCGGCGCCCAGATCCAGGTGCTGCGTGCCGACCGCTCAGTCGCCGTCTTCGTGGTCGACAAGGTCGAGCACACCGCCAAGACCGCCTTCCCCACCAGGAAGGTGTACGGCAAGCTGTCCTACCCCGGCCTGCGGGTGATCACCTGCGGCGGCAGCTTCGACCCGGCGGCGCACAGCTACCGGGAGAACACCATCGTCTACGCGCACCTGGCCGCCCCGGTCCACCTCAAGGGCTGATCACGGGTCACGCGGCAGGCCGAGCGCCCGCTCGGCGATGATGTTGAGCTGGACCTCGCTGGTGCCCCCGCCGATGGTGAAGGCGCGGGTGGTGAGGATCATCCGGTTCCAGTACTTGTCCGCGGGCGCGAGCGACCAGCAGAACTCCGAGATCGCCTGGGCGTGGCGCATGCCGAGCAGCTTGCGGACGCTGGCCGCCGGTCCGGGATCGGCGCCCGCCAGCTGTGACAGCGTGACGCGCAGCCCCAGCGCGGAGATGGCCTGCCCCTCGGCCCAGTAGCGTCCTGCCTGCTCGCGCTGCGCAGGGCTGATGTCCTGAATTTTCTGGATCAGTCCGATCATGTCGGTGTGCTGGGACCCGGGTCCCCACGAGTCGCCGAGCGCCACCCGCTCGTGGGAGAGCGTGTCGCGGGCCACCTTCCAGCCTCGGTCCACCTCGCCCACCACGAGGTCGTCGGGGACGAACACGTCGTCGAGGAAGACCTCGTTGAAGATCTCCTCCCCGTTGATCTCCTTCAGCGGCCTGACGGTCACGCCCGGCCCCTTCATGTCCACCAGGAAGTAGGTGATGCCCTCGTGCTTGGGCCTGTCGGGGCTGGTCCTGGCCAGGCAGATGCCCCAGTGCGCGTACTGGGCCAGCGACGTCCAGATCTTCTGACCGCTGATCGACCAGCCGCCCTCCACCCTGGTCGCCTTGGTCGCCAGCCCGGCCAGGTCCGAGCCCGCGCCTGGTTCGCTGAACAGCTGGCACCACACGATCTCGCCGGTGAACGTCCTGGGCAGGAAGCGCTCCTGCTGCTCCGGCGTGCCGTACTTGACGATCGAGGGGACCGCCCAGGCGGCGATGCCCAGGTTGGGGCGCTTGAGCTCGCGGAACTCCTGGTGGATCACGTACTGCTCGAGCGGCGAGGCCGCCCGGCCCCACGGCTCGGGCAGATACGGCATGAGCCAGCCCTCCCTGGCGAAGCGGCCCAGCCTGGCCGGCGGCTCCTCGGCGGCCAGCGCCGCGGCGTGCGCGCGGATCTCGTCCCTGATGCCCGCGGCCTCGGCCGGCAGGTCGGGCTCCATATCCCTGCGCACGCCGGCCAGCGCCAGCCGCGTCACCTCGGCGGCCCACGCGCCGGGGTCGCCCGCCAGCATCCGGTCGCTCAGCGCCCGCCGGTAGTAGCGGTGGGCCTCGTGCTCGAAGGTGTAGCCGATCCCGCCGAGCACCTGGATCGCGTCCTGCGCGCACCCCACGGCCGCGTCGGGACCGAGCACCGCGGCCACCGCCGCGGCCAGCCGTACCTCGTCCGCGGGCTCGATGGCGCCCTCGATGGCGCTCTCGTGGGCGTCGAGTGCGCGGGCCGCGTCCCACACCGCGGCGCGGGCCTGCTCCAGGCGCACCAGCGCGGTGGCGAGGCGGTGCTTGACGCCCTGGAACTGGCCGATCGGGCGGCCGAACTGCTCGCGCACCTTGGCGTAGTCCGTCGCGGTCTCGACAGCCCAGGCGGCCAGCCCGCACGCCTCGGCTCCCAGCAGGACGGCGGCCAGTTCGCGCACCGGCACCGGCCCCAGCACCCGCTCGTCCGGCACGGTCCTGACCCGCACCGAGCACAGCGCCCGGTCCAGATCGACGCCCTCGACGGGTTCCGCCTCGACGTCGCCCTTGTCGAGCAGGGCCCACCCGCCGTCCACGGGCACCAGGAACAGGTCGGCCTCGTGGCTCCCGAGCGCGACGGGGCCGAGCGCGACGGCCGCGGTGAGCGCGCCACCGGCCAGGCCCCGCACGACGTCCTGTGGGAGCGGCTCGCCGGACGGCCAGGTGACCGCGGCGGAGGCGATGACCGCCGGCAGGTGGGGACCTGACACGCGGCGCTCGCCCAGCACCTCCAGCGCCACGCAAAGCTCAAGCAGGCCGTGTCCCTCACCGTCGTACTTCTCCGGCACGTGCAGTCCGAAGATGTCCACCTCGCCGCGCGCCGCCCGCCCGCGCACGGATTCGGACAGCGTCCTGTGCTCCCAGGACAACCCGATACCCATGAAGAGACCCTAGAACGATATTCGGGTTATCTCCAGGGGTGGGGCCGTCGTCGTGGGGCCGGTGATTTCATAGTAGGTTCAGCCGGGAAATATCCAATTAAAGCGGTCGCTGATATTTGGCTGGCCGATTCGGGGGCTTTTTCGACAGGCCTATTCAAGGGAGAATCGGGTGCTGGCCGATGAATTCTTCCTGGTCGCGTGGGATACGACGGGCTCGGGGAGGCCGCGCCTGCACGGGCACGGCGTCGCGCTGGGTCTGGCGGGTGCCCTGATCGGGGAATTGGTCATGGACAACAGGGTCGCCGTGCGCGGCGCCCACCTGAATCCCGTCGATCGGCGGCAGGTGGGGGAGTCCGTGTCCGACCGGGTGATCACCGACATGTTGGCCTCACCGCAGCACACCGACGTGCGGACGTGGCTGGCGTATCTCGCGCAACGCTCCGTTGACGATGTTTCCGGTCGGCTCCTTAATGCCGGATTTTTGCGAAAGGAAGCGCCAAAGCTACTCAAAAGTCGCCAAAGTCGCTATTTTTCGGAGGATTTCGGTCGGGCCGTTTGGCCGGCGACGAGACTCAGGATGGCGCTCGTCCGCGGCCAGCCGATGACGCCCTCCGACATGGCCCTGATCGCGCTTGTCGACGCCTGCGGCATGACGGACATCGTGGTCGACGACCCCGCGGAACGGCGTACCGCACACCGCTACCTGACCACGGTCCTGGCCGCGATGCCGCCCCCCCTCAGCGACCTGGCCAAGCATCTGGGCGCCGCCGTCGGCGACGCCGTACTGACGTATCGCACCTGACCCCGCATGAACCCCCCAGAAAGGAAAGCGATGCAACCCCAGCAGGACCCGATCGCCGGCGCGCTAGCGGCGGACCGGCTCGGCGCCCCCTCCGTGGTGTACTTCGTGCTCTCGGCCGCCGCGCCGCTCACCGTCGTCGCCGGAGTGATCACCACCGGATACGCCGTCACGGGCATCACAGGACTGCCGATCGCCTTCCTCGTGGTGGGCGTCGTGCTGGCCGTGTTCGCGGTCGGCTACGTGGCGATGGCCCGCCACATGGCCAACGCCGGCGCCTTCTACACCTACATCAGCCGCGGCATCGGCAGGCCCGCGGGCATCGCGGGCGCCTGGGTGGCGCTGGTGGCCTACAACGCCCTGCAGGTCGGCCTGTACGGCGCGCTCGGCACCGCCGCGGTGCCGCTCATCGAGCGGTGGGCGGGCATCTCGCCGCCGTGGTGGACGGTCTCGCTGGTCGCCTGGGTGCTGGTCGGCGTCCTGGGCATGATGCGGGTCGACGTCAACGGCCGGCTGCTGGCCATCCTGCTGACCGCCGAGGTCGCGGTCATCCTGCTCTTCGACCTCGCCGACATCGCGAACCCGGGTCCCGAGGGCATGTCGGTGGCCACGCTGTCGCCCGGCGAGCTGTTCGTGCCCGGGGTGGGCGCGCTGCTGGTCATCGCCACGCTGGGGTTCGTCGGGTTCGAGTCGTCGGTGGTGTTCTCGGAGGAGAGCCGCGATCCGCGCAGGACCGTCCCGACCGCCACGTACTCGGCCGTCGCCATCATCGCCGGACTGTACGCCCTGTCGTCGTGGGCCATGACGGTCGCCACCGGCCCCTCGAAGATCGTGGACATCGCCAGGAAGGAGCAGGCCGAAACGATCTTCAACCTCGCGGCCGCGCACCTCGGCGGCGTCGTGGTGGACATCGCCCGCGTCCTGTTCGTCACCAGCGTGTTCGCCGCGATGATCTCCTTCCACAACACCACCGCCCGCTACTTCTTCGCGCTCGGCCGCGAGCGCGTGCTGCCCGCCTTCTTCGGCCGCACCGGGGTGCGCTCGGGCGCGCCGGTGGTGGGCTCGGTCACGCAGAGCCTCATCGGGCTGATCGTGATCGCCGTCTACGCCGTCTTCGGGCTCGACCCGCTGGTCCAGCTGTTCTTCTACGGCGGCGCCTTCGGCGGCTTCGGCGTCCTGCTGCTGATCTTCGTCACGTCCCTGGCGATCATCGCGTTCTTCGCCAGGCAGCCGAGCGGCGAGAGCGCGCTGCGCCGCTTCGTCGCCCCCGTCCCCGCCGCGATCGCGCTGGCCGTGATGGTCTGGCTGGGCGTGACGAACTTCGACGCGCTGCTCGGCGTGCCCAAGGGCGACCCGCTCACCTGGATCCTGCCGCTGGTCTACGCGGTCGTCGCGGTGCTCGGCGTCGGCTGGGCGCTGTTCCTGCGCTACGGCCAGCCGAGCGTGTACACCCTGGTCGGGATGGGCGCCAAGGCGGCCGCCCGATGATGATCAGGCCGGCGGAGCCCGGCGACGCGCAGGCGGTGGCGGACCTGATCGCCACCGCGTTCCTGCCGCTGCGGGCGACCGCCTACCTCGTGCCCGAGCCCGAGCGCCGCCACCGGATCCTCGCCGCCGACTTCCGCATCCTCGTCGAGCACGCGATCGAGCACGGCCAGGTCGACATCGTCGACGACGGCCCCGCCGCCGCGGTCTGGTTCCCCATGACCGGGCCCCTGCCCGAGCCGCCCGACCACGACGCCAGGCTGGCGGCCGCCGCCGGCGACTGCCTCGAGCGCTTCCGCCTGCTGGACAAGCTGTTCGAGGCCAACCACCCGGCCGAACCGCACCACCACCTGGCGTTCCTGGCGGTCCACCCGGACCGGCACGGCCGGGGCATCGGCAGCAGGCTGCTCGACCACCACCACGCGGCGCTCGGCGGGACGGCCGCCTACCTGGAGGCCAGCAGCCCGGGCAGCCGCGACCTGTACGCACGGCACGGCTACCAGGTCCGCGAGCCGTTCGCCCTGCCCGACGGGACGCTGTTCTGGCCCATGTGGCGGCCGGGCCGGTGATCCGGCTTCCCCCGGTCCACGGATCGGGGGAGGCACGCCGTACCTGCTAGGACTCGCCGAACTCCAGGTCCAGGGCCCGGGTGAAGTCGGCGACGGCGGCCTCGTGGCGCTCGAGCTCCTGGAGGATCTCGCCGCGCACGCGGTAGGCCCAGACGTAGTCGGGGGCCAGCTCGATCGCGCGGTCGAGGTCCTTCAGCGCGCTGTCGTTGTCACCCAGCTCGCTGCGGACCGCGCCGCGCACGGCCAGCGCCCGCTCGTTGTCCGGGTCGAGCTCCAGCGCGCGGGTCAGGTCGGCCAGCGCCTCCGGGTAGCGCTCCATCATGCGCAGCGCGTCGCCCCTGCGGGCGAAGGCCCTGGCGTACTCGGGGTCGGCCTCCAGCGCCCTGCTGTAGTCGTCGATCGCCTCGGCGTACAGGTGCATGCGCTGGTAGAGGTCGCCCCTGGCCAGCCAGGAGTAGGCCAGCGTCTCGTTGATCGCGATGATCTTGGCGTGCTCGTCCAGCGCGTCCTCGAAGCGGCCCAGGTCTGCCAGGGCGTTGGCGCGGGCCTCCAGGATCCACGGCGACTCGGGCGCGAGCAGCAGCGCGTGGTCGTAGTCGGCCATGGCCTCCTCCACGCGGCCGAGCGAGGCCAGGGTCTGCCCGCGGGAGCCGAGGGCGTAGGAGCTGTCGGGCTCCAGCCTGATCGCCTCGTCGAAGTCGGTGAGCGCGGCCTCGTAGCGGCCGATCAGCCGGTGGCTCTCGCCGCGCAGCCGCCACGAGCGGGCGTTGTCGGGGACCAGGCTGATCGCCTCGGTCAGGTCGGCGACGGCCGCCTCGTACCTGCCCAGCGCGACGTAGGATTCGGCGCGGCTGCGCAGCACGGAGGCGTGGGACTGGGCCGCGGCCTCCGTGATCTCCTCGCTCATAGAGGGGAATCTATCGGACTAAGTCTGGATGATCGCCGCTTTCTCCCTGGTGTACTGGAGGACGGCGTCGTGGCCGTAGCCGCTGTCCTTGACGCCGCCGAAGGGCAGGCCAGGGGGCATCTGGCGGAAGGTGTTCACCCAGACGGTGCCGCTCTGCAGGTCCCGCACGAAGCGGTGGGCTCTGGACAGGTCCCTGGTCCACAGTCCGGCGGCCAGGCCATAGGCGGAGTCGTTGGAGATCCGCAGGGCCTCGTCGTCGGTGTCGAACGGGATGGCGACGGCGACGGGGCCGAAGATCTCCTCCTGGCAGACCCGCAGGGCGTTGTCGGTGGTGGTGTAGAGGGTGGGGGAGACCCAGTAGCCGCCCGGCATCCCGGGCATTACCTCGGCGCCCGTGCCGCCGCCGAAGACCTTCTCGGCGCCCTCCTTCTCGGCCAGCTCCAGGTATCCCGTCACCCTGTCGTACTGGCCCTTGGAGACGATGGGGCCCATCTCGGTCTCGAGGTCGCCGGGATCACCGATCCGGATTTTTGCCGAAATATCCTGGATTCTTCCGAGCATCTCATCCCAGATCTGGCGGTGGATGAGGATGCGGGAGCCTGCCGCGCAGACCTGGCCCGCGTTGCCCGTGTAGATCGAGTTGACCGTCACGCCCTGGGCGGCGGCGTCCAGGTCGGCGTCGGGGAAGACGATATTCGGGGATTTGCCGCCCAGCTCGAACGTCAGCGGCTTGATCCCGGCGGCTCGCGTGATGGCCAGGCCCGTCTCCGTCGACCCCGTCAGGCTGATCTTGTGCACGCCGCGGTGCCGTACCAGCGCCTCGCCGACCTCCTCGCCCAGGCCGCTGACGATGTTGAGCACGCCGGGCGGGAAGACCCCGGCCAGCAGCTCGCCCAGCCGCAGCACCGACGCGGACGCCTGCTCGGCCGGCTTGACGATCACCGTGTTGCCCGCCGCCAGCGCGAACGCCGCCTTGGCGGAGAACGTCGAGATGGGGGAGTTCCACGGGATGATGCACAGGGCCACGCCGTACGGCTCGCGCCGGGTGATCCCCAGCGCGTCGGGGCCCAGGATCACCGTCTCGCCCTTGACGGCCTCCAGGCACTGGCCGGCGGCCAGCTGCCACAGGTGCGTCATGCCGGGCAGGTCCCGCTTGAGCGTGTCGCGCAGGATCCTGCCGTTGTCGCGGGTCTCCAGCCTGGCCAGCTCCTCGGCGTGCTCGGCGAAGATCTCGGCCACCTTGCGCAGGAAGTACGCCCTGCCGAGCGCGGGCATCGCCGCCCACTTGGGGAACGCCTCGCCCGCTTTCGCGACGGCGTCCTCGGCGTCCTCGGGCCCGCTCCTCGGGATCGTCGCCCACGGCTCGCCGGTGGCCGGGTTCACCGTTTCCAGGGTCCTGCCGTCGCGCGCCGCCGTGAGCCTGCCGCCGATGAGGTTGCGATACTCAGTCACGCGCCCAAGCATATGCTTGCTTGCCTCCCGCCGATAGGCGAACCCCGGTCGGTCAAAGTGTCGGCGACTCCTGGCACACTCGGATGCCATGGGAGAAGAAGTGCGGCTGAGAGACGTCGAGCAGGACGATCTCGAGGTGTTCTACCAGCAGGAGAACGACCCTGAGGCCACCAGCAGGTCGCTGTTCGCACCCCGTGAGCGCGACCGTTTCATGACCCACTGGGCCGAGAGGATCCTCGGCGACCCCGAGGTCTTCGTCCAGACGGTCACGGTCGACGGCGAGACGGCCGGCAACCTCGTGGCCTGGTGGGAGGAGGACAAGCGCTTCGTCGGCTACTGGTTCGGCCGCGAATACTGGGGCCGGGGCATCGGCACCAAGGCCCTCCAGCTCTTCCTCCAAGTGGAAAAGGCCCGCCCCCTCTACGCCGACCCCTACGAGGGCAACACGGGTTCGGTCCGCCTCCTGGAACGCTGCGGCTTCTGCCGCACCGGCATGATCCGCCACGGCGAGAACGAACACATCATGCTCGTCCTCGCCGACACCTAACCTCCGCCCAAACCAGGCCCGATCACCCCCACGCGAGCAGCCCCCACCCAGCCCTCCCAGCCACCGACTCGGCGAGGACGTGTACAGCAGTGACCGGCGCCCACGTATGCCGGCCAGGGTGGTCGCCGGGGCGAGGAGGTATGCGGGGGTCCGGCACGACCCCGCCGGGGAGTTCCCAGGCGCCGGGTCGACGAGACGGCGTACGGCGGAGTCCGGCGCCCATGTACGGCGGAGACCGGTGTCTACGTACGGCGGGCTTTGGCGCCCGGGTACGGCGGAGACCGGCGTCCATGTACGGCGGGCAGGGTGGTCGCCGGGGCGAGGAGGTATGCGGGCGTCCGGCACGACCCGGCCGGGGCGTCCCCAGGCGCCGGGGCGGCGAGACGGTGTACGGCGGAGTCCGGCGCCCATGTACGGCGGAGTCCGGCGTCTACGTACGGCGGGCTTTGGCGCCCGGGTACGGCGGAGACTGGCAGCCGCGTACGGCGGGATCCGGCGGCCGCGTGCGGCGGGGCAGGGTGGCCGACGGGTGAGGGTCCTTCGGCTGCGCGCTAGGACGGGCCGCCCGCCGGGGCGTTCCCAGGCGCCGGTGCGGCGAGAGGGCGTACGGCGGAGTCCGGCGCCCGTGTACGGCGGAGTCCGGCGTCTACGTAGGGCGGGTTTTGGTGCCCGGGTACGGCGGAGACCGGCGGCCGCGTATGGCGGGATCCGGCGCTCGCGTGCGGCGGGGCAGGGTGGTCGACGGGTGAGAGGCCTCCGGCTACGCGCCAGAACGGGCGCTCGCCGGGGCGTCCTCAGGCGCCGGGTCGGCGAGGCGGTGTACGGCGAAGTCCGGCGCCCAGGTACGGCGGAGTTCGGCGGCCGTGTACGGCGGGGCGGGCACCACGCTCGCGGGCTGGGCGGGTGCCGCGTTCGCGAGTGGGGCGAGCGCCTCGTTCGTGGGTGGCAGGTCGGAGGGCGTGCCCGGGTTCGGAGGGCCGTGCGTGTCGGGTTGGAGTGGAGTCGTAACGGTGGCCGGCCATGCGTCGCTGGAGGAGCGTCTCCCTGGACAGGGGGCGGCCGAAGTGCGGTGGGTGGCGGTTGGGTGGCTTGCCGTACAAGAGTCTTGCCGTACAAGAGTCGGGTGGGTTGCCGTACAAGGAGAGAACGGGAAGCGGTGCGCTGGAGGGCAAGGGAAGGGCGGGCCGCGGGAGAGGGCGGCCCGCCGAGGGTGGGGTCAGTAGGGGGCGGCGCAGGGGAGGCCGGCGGACCACTGGCCGAAGGAGGTCCAAGGGCTCCAGCCGTTGTTCGGCGCCGTCTGGTAGCGGTCGAAGACGCCGCGTCCCTCCGGTCCGAGGGCGAGGATTTCCAGGCGGCCGTCGGCGTTGCTCGCGACCGTGGGTGAGCAGCCCGCGGCCGTGGGGCCGAAGGCGCCGTCCCAGTCGCTCCACCCGCCGCTGGGCGCGAGCTGGTGCCGGTTGGCGATGGAGGTACCGCCGGGAGCCAGGGCGAAGAGCTCGAGCCGTCCGTCGACGTTGCGTCCGACGGTGGGCGGGCCGCCCGCGGGGCCGCCGAAGGAGGCCCAGTCGCTCCACCCGCCGCTGGGCGTCAGCTGCCAGCGGTGATTGAGCGCCGCCCCGCCGGGAGCCAGGGCGAAGACCTCCAGCCGTCCGTCCGCGTTCTGGCCGACCGTGGGAGCCGCGGCGGCGGGACCGCCGAAGGGCGCCCAGTCGCTCCATCCGCCGCTGGGCGTCAGCTGCCAGCGGTGGTGCAGCCCGGTGCCGCCGGGGTCCAGGCTGAAGACCTCGAGCCGGCCGTCGGCGTTGCGTCCGACGGTGGGCGGGCCGCCCGCGGGACCGCCGAAGGAGGCCCAGTCGCTCCACCCGCCGCTGGGCGCGGTCTGCCAGCGGTGGAACAGGCCGCTGCCCGCGGGGCCGAGCGCGAAGACTTCGAGCCGCCCGTCCGCGTTCTGCCCGACCACCGGCGCCGCGCCCGCGGGACCGCCGAAGGGCGCCCAGTCGCTCCACCCGCCGTTCGGGCCGGTCTGCCGGCGGTGGTAGATGCCCGTCCCGCCGGGGCTGAGCGCGAAGACCTCCAGGCTGCCGTCGGCGTTACGCCCGACGGTCGGTACGGCTCCCGCCGAGTCTCCGAACCTCTCCCATCCGCTCCACGACCCGCTCGGCGCGGTCTGCCAGCGGTGGAACAGGTTGTTGCTGCCCGGCTCCATGGCGAAGACCTCGAGCCTGCCGTCGGCGTTCGCCGCGACGGCCGGGTTCTGCGCGCTCTGCCACAGCGGCGGGTCGGCCGCCCACGTCAGCGGGGCCAGCCACACTCCCTGCTGGTACCAGCCCGCCCCGGTGACCCACCAGGAGGCGCCGGCCTGGACGACCTCGGCGGCGTGCGCGGCGATGTGGCCCGCGTAGTCGTTGATCGAGAAGCTGTAGGGGGTGCGGCTGCGGTAGACGTCGGTGCCGGCGTAGCCGCCGCGCGGGCCGATGAACAGGTACCACCAGCCGTCCCGCTGGACCACGAACGGCGACTCGGTGAGCTCGAACACCCAGCCGACCACGGGATCGCTGTAGGCGATGTGCCGGGGACTCCAGGACCTCAGGTCGGGGCTGGTCCGGTAGGCGACCGCGTAGTTGCCGACGCTGCCCGTCGTGGTCGAGGTGTAGTACATCACCCACTGGCCGTCGATCCACGTGACCATCGGGTCCCTGGCCTCCGCGCCGTCGATGAAGGCGATCCCCTCGCGGTGCCAGTTCATGAGGTCCGTGGACGTGGCGTACTTGATCTTCGCGGTGTCGGCGCTGCCGGCGGCGTAGAACATGTAGTAGGTGCCGCCGTTCTTGACCACGTGCGGGGCCCAGACGTGGCTCTCGCCATAGGCGTCCGGGTTGGTGAGCACGTCAGGCTCCTTGTGCCACGGCCCGGCCAGGGCCGGCGCGGTGGCGTGGGCGAGCTGGTCCTCACCGTCGGGGTCCGGCGGATCCGCCACGCCGGTGATGCCGAACAGGTGCCATTTCTGGCCGTCGTAGATGAGGGTGTGGTCGTTGATGTAGAGCTGCCCCTCCCTTCCGTTGTAGGTGCCTCTGCCCGGGTTCCACACGTGGTCGAAGGTGCCGGCGGTGGGCCAGGCGAGGTCGGGTTCCTGGGCCGGCCACGGCGCGGCCGCGGCGGGTAAGCAGATCAGGGACGAGACCAGGAGCGCGCAGAGCGCGCTGATGCTGAACAACCTCTTCATGGCGCGGATCGCATTCTCGAGGCGGACAGGTTGCTGGAAATCGTTTTCTCGCAACTCCCGCGGATCGTCAAGGTTTATCCGCAAAGTACGAGTAATCGATTTCTCAACTACCCCGGTCGCAGCTCACAGGCTCCTGGCCACGCTCGCCGTCAGCAGCACCAGCACGAAGGTGGCCACCCCGGCAAGACCGTGCAGCAGTACGGCCAGCACGGGAAAACGCCGCTCGGCCCCCCTGGCGTGGCGCCCGCCGCCCAGCCACCGGGTGAACATGGTGAACCCGAGCAGCGCCGCCGAGGCGAGCACCCCGAACGACACCCAGGCCAGCACCTTGCTACCGGTCAGCAGGAACGCCACCCAGCACACCAGCCCGGTCACGGCCAGCGTGGGATGGGAGAAGATCAGGACCACCGGGAACCGGGTCACTTTGGTCGCCTGTTGTCGCAGCCCGCCGCCCGACAACCACAGATAGAGCAGGTAGATCCCGACCAGCGCGGTGAACGACCACGTCACGGCAGTGACCAGACCCACTGGGCCTCCTCGTAGTCCCTGATCCCTGCCGCCACGTTATGCACATGTCGCCACGTAAGTCATCGGGATGTTCCAAAGCGCTATATCCGCCTTCAAGCGCTGAGTGTCAGAGCCGTGTGCCAAGGTAGAGGGGTGCGCCGCATCCATCCCGACATACAGGACAACCCGGACATCGAGCTTGCCTACGCCTACCCGGCGGGGCGGCCCTGGCTGCGGGTCAACATGGTGGAGAGCGCCGACGGCGCCGCCTGGGTGAAGGGCCTGTCCGGGGGGCTGTCCAGCAAGGGCGACCGGCGCATCTTCGGAGTGCTCCGCGGGCTGTCCGACGTGATCATGGCCGGCGCCGCGACCGTCCGCACCGAGGGATACGGCCCCGCCAAGCCGCGCGAGTCGTGGAAGGTGCTGCGCGCGGACCGGCCGGCGGCCCCACCGATCGCGGTCGTCACCCGGCGGCTCGACCTCGACCTGGGCAGCCCGCTGTTCACCGAGGCCAGCGCCCGGACCATCGTCATCACCTGCGAGGCCGCGCCCGCCGACCGGCGCAAGGACGCCGCCCGGCTGGCCGACGTGATCGTGGCGGGCGGCGAGCGGGTGGACATGACGCTCGCCGTACGGGAGCTGCACGACCGGGGGCTGACCAGGGTGCTGTGCGAAGGCGGGCCGCGGCTCAACGGGCAGCTGGCGGCGGCCGACCTGGTCGACGAGCTGTGCCTGACGATCAGCCCGATGCTGGTGGGCGGCGGCGCGGCACGGATACTGAACGGCGAGTCCGCGCAGGTGAAGCTGGGCCTGCGTCAGGTTCTGGAGGAGGAGGGCGTCCTCTTCTGCGCGTACACGAGGGAGCTGGCCGATGGATGACGAGGAACTCCGGCTCGACCTGCCGGTGCTGCCGCCCGTTCCGCCCATGCTGGCCAAGGCCGTCAAGGCCATGCCCAAGCAGGACGGCACGCTGTTCTACGAGCCGAAGTGGGACGGCTTCCGCTGCATCATCTTCCGCGACGGCGACGAGGTGTTCCTCGGCAGCCGCAACGAGCGGCCGTTCACGCGCTACTTCCCTGAGCTGGTGGCAGCGGTCAAGGCGGAGCTGCCCGACAAGTGCGTGGTCGACGGGGAGATCGTGCTCCCGCGCGGCAGCCACCTCGACTTCGACGCGCTGCAGCAGCGCATCCATCCGGCGGCCTCACGGGTGAACATGCTCGCCGAGCAGACCCCGGCCTCCTTCGTCGCCTTCGACCTGCTGGCGCTGGGCCAGGAGTCGTTCATGGAGGCCCCCTTCGCCGAGCGGCGGGAGCGCCTGGAGGGGATCTTCCCGGAGGAGAAGGGCGGGTCGATCAGGCTCACGCCCGTGACGAAGAACGACTCCCAGGCCGAGGAGTGGTTCGAGATGTTCGAGGGCGCCGGGCTCGACGGGATCATCGTCAAACCGGGCGACCAGCCCTACGTGCCCGACAAGCGCACGATGTTCAAGGTCAAGCACGAGCGCACCGCCGACGTGGTGATCGCCGGGTTCCGCGAGCACAAGACCGGGCCGATCATCGGCTCGATCCTGCTCGGCCTGTACGGGCCCGACGGCAGGCTGCACCACGTCGGAGTGGCCGCCTCCTTCCCGATGGCGCGCAGGGCCGAGCTGATGGAGGAGCTGCGCCCCTACATCGCCGACCTGAGCGAACACCCGTGGGGCCACTGGGCCGAGCAGGCCGTCGCCAACATCGGCCAGCCCGCCGCCGGTCCCGCGCGCGGCGGGCAGCGGGTGCCGGGCGCGGTCTCGCGGTGGAACGCCAAGAAGGACCTGTCGTTCACGCCGCTGCGGCCCGAGCTGGTGATCGAGGTGGCCTACGACCAGATGGAGGGCGACCGGTTCCGCCACACCGCGCAGTGGCGCCGCTGGCGTCCCGACCGCACGCCCGAGTCGTGCACCTACGAGCAGCTCGAGCGCCCCGTCTCCTACAACCTCGACGACATCCTCGCCAGGTAGCCTCATGGCATGAGCACCGGTGATGAGTTAAGGGCCGCCGTCCAGGCACGGCGCGACCTCGGGCCCGACTACGAGGACGCCGTCGTCGAGTCCTTCTTGGACAAGATGGGCAAGGAGGTCGACCGGCGGGTCGACGAACGCCTGGCCGCGGCCAACCCCAAGGCGCTGGCCAAGCAGCGGAAAGCGGCCGAAGGCCAGCGGCTGGCGCTGGCGATCGTCTCGATGGCGCTCGGCACGGGCGCCACGATCGCGATCGCCGTCACGGGTGGATCAGAACGAATCTTCCTGATCATCTGGCTGGGGATCGTGCTGGTGAACGTGGTGTTCGCGCTGGGCCGCCGCAGCGGCTAGGTCAGCCAGATGAGCCCGGCGAAGCGGCCGCCTGGCTGCTCGCGCCGGTGTGAGTAGAGCTCCGCCGACTCGATCGTGCACCGGGCGTCGTGCCGCACGTCCACGACGCCCGCCGCCCGCAGCTGGGCCTCGATGCCGGCGCGCAGATCGAGCGCCGGAGTGTCCCACGAGGTGGTGGAGAACGTCTCGGGCACCGCGGCGGCCACCCGCTCGCGCAGGTCGGCGGGCACCTCGTAGCAGCGGCCGCACGCCCCCGGCCCGACCAGCGCGACCATCCGCGCCGGATCCGCGCCCTTGGCGGCCATGGCCTCGACCAGGGCGGTGGCGATGCCCGCCTCGGTGCCGGGCCGCCCCGAGTGCGCGGCGCCCACGAGCCTGGCCTCCGGGTCGCCCACCAGCACCGCCGGGCAGTCGGCGCCCAGTGACGCCAGCGCCAGCCTCGGCTCGCCGGTGAACACGCCGTCCATCGGCGGTGCGTCGGTCCCGAACGGCTCGCTCACGTAGGCGACGTCCGCACTGTGCACCTGGCGCATGAACACGACCGCCCGCACGCCCAGCTCCCGCGCCACGCTCTCGCGGTTGGCCCGCACGGCCTCCGGGTCGTCGCCGACCAGCCCGCCGAGGTTGCGCGAGCCGTACGGCGGGCTGCTGACACCGCCGTGACGGTCGGTGACGGCGACCTGGATCCCCCTCGCGAGCTGCATGCCTCTGATCCTATCGAGTCTCGAAAAGAGTTGACTCGATTCGAGAGTCTCGTTTAGAGTCACGGCTATGAGCTTCGTGACCACGCCACACGGTGTCCGCCTGTCCTACGTCGACTCCGGCGGCCCGGGCCGTCCCATCCTCGCCCTGCACGGCGCCTTCGGCCGCGGCCGCTCCTTCATGCCGCTCGCCGAGCACCTCGGCCGCCGCGTCATCGGGCTCGACCAGCGCGGCCACGGCCTGTCGGACAAGCCGGGCGACTACTCGCGCGAGGGCTACCTCGCCGACACCGCCGCCTTCATCGAGGCGCTCGACCTCGCGCCGGTCACGATCGTCGGCCACTCACTCGGGGCGCTCAACGCCTACCAGCTCGCGGCCCGCCGCCCCGAGCTGGTGGAGTCGTTCGTGGCCATCGACTTCCCCGCCGAGGCGGGCACCTCCACCGACCCCTGGCTCGACGAGCTCCCCGACCGCTTCGCCAGCTTCACCCAGCTCGAGCAGGCGATCAGGCGGCTGGTCGGCACGGACGTGCCCGGCCACTTCACGGAGAGCGCCTTCGAGGACGAGCGCGGCTGGGGCTTCCTGTGGAACGCCGAGGACATCCGCGCCACCAAACGCGGCATCGCCGGGTCCTGGTGGGACGACTGGACCTCCAGCCCCCAACCGGCCCTCCTCGTGGTCGGCGGCGACAGCGCCGTCGCCCGCCACGCGCCCGAAATGATCGCCCGCCGGCCGCACACCCGCCTCGTCACGATCCCCGGCGCCGGCCACGACCTCTACCTCAGCCACACCCCCGCGCTGGCCACCGCCGTCTCCACCTTCCTCCCCATCCCGGTGTCCTGACGGCCTCTCCCGGGTGCTCGACTTCCTCGCCGCGAGAGTCCTCCGCCGGTCACACCCTTCGCCTGTACGGCAAGCCACCCAACCGCCACCCACCGCACTTCGGCCGCTCCCTGTCCAGGGAGACGCTCCTCCAGCGACGCAAGCAGCCCGCCGCTACGCCTCCCCTCCAACCCGACACGCACGGCCTTCCGGACCCAGGCACGCCCTCCGACCTGCCCACCCACGAATGAGGCGCTCGCCCCCGCCCGCGAACGCGGCACCCGCCCCGCCCGCGAGCGCGGTGCCCGCCACGCCCGCCGTACACGGCCGCCGGTCTCCGCCGTACGTGGGCGCCGGACTTCGCCGTGCACTGTCTCGCCGACGCGGCGCCTGGAAGGTTTCGGCGGGTGCTCGTGCCGGACCCCGTCGCACACCTCGTCCCGGCGATCACCGTGCCCGCCGTACGCGGGTGCCAGATCCCGCCGTACGTGGGCGCCGGAGTCCGCCGTGCGCCGTCTCGCCGACGCGGCGCCTGGAAGGTTTTGGCGGATGCTCGTGCCGGACCCCGCCGCCCCTCGCCCCGGCGACCACCTTGCCCGCCGTACACGGCCGCCGGATTTAGCCGTACGTGGGCGGTGGAGTGTGGGTGGTTAGGGGAGGGGTTGGCGGAGGAGTTGGATGCTGCGGGAGGTGACGGCGACCAGGGAGCCGGGGGTCCAGTGGTCGTCGGGGTAGGGGGGTTCCTGGAAGGTGTCGTCGTTGGTGTCGAGGATGGGGATCCAGGCGGCGCCGAACTCGGGTCCCGGCAGGGTGAACGTCATGTCCTCGTGGTGGGCGTTGATGAGCATGAGGAACGAGTCGTCGGTGATCGGCTCCCCGCGCGGCCCGGGCTCGGTGATGGCTTCGCCGTTCAGGTAGACCATGAGCGACTTGGCGTAGCCCGTGTGCCAGTCGCCGGCCGTCATCTCCGCGCCGGCGGGCGTCAGCCAGACCAGGTCGCGCTCGCCGCTGTCGGGGGCGCGGCCGTGGAAGAAGCGGCGGCGCTGGAAGACGGGATGGTCGCGGCGCAGCCGGGAGAGCGAGCGGACGAACTCCAGCAGGTCCGACTCGGTGCGCGTCATCGACCAGTCGATCCAGGCGACCTCGTTGTCCTGGCAGTAGGCGTTGTTGTTGCCCCGCTGGGTGCGGCCGATCTCGTCGCCGTGGGACAGCATCGGCACGCCCTGCGACAGGAACAGCGTGGTCAGGAAGTTGCGCCGCTGCCGGTGGCGCAGCCGCACGATCTCCGGGTCCTCGACGGGGCCCTCGACGCCGCAGTTCCACGAGCGGTTGTCGTCGGTGCCGTCGCGGTTGTCCTCGCCGTTGTCCTCGTTGTGCTTGCGGTCGTAGGACACCAGGTCCGTGAGGGTGAAGCCGTCGTGGCAGGTCACGAAGTTGATCGAGGCGACGGGGCGGCGGCCGGAGGAGGCGTACAGGTCGGCCGAGCCGGTCAGCCGGGAGGCGAACTCCGGCAGCGCCGAGCCCGTCCCCCGCCAGAAGTCACGCACGGTGTCGCGGTACTTCCCGTTCCACTCCGTCCACAGCGGCGGGAAGTTGCCGACCTGGTAGCCGCCCGGCCCCACGTCCCAGGGCTCGGCGATCAGCTTGACCTGCGAGATCACCGGATCCTGCTGGATGAGGTCGAAGAAGGCCGACAGCCGGTCCACGTCGTGCAGTTCCCTGGCCAGCGCCGCCGCCAGGTCGAAGCGGAACCCGTCGACGTGCATGTCCAGCACCCAGTACCGCAGCGAGTCCATGATCAGCTGCAGCGCGTGCGGCGAGCGCACGTTCAGCGAGTTCCCGCAGCCGGTGTAGTCCAGGTAGTAGCGCCGGTCGCCGTCGTGCAGCCGGTAGTAGGCGGCGTTGTCGATCCCGCGGAAGCCCAGCGTGGGCCCCATGTGGTCGCCCTCGGCCGTGTGGTTGTAGACCACGTCCAGGATGACCTCGATGCCCGCCTCGTGCAGCGCCCGCACCATGGCCTTGAACTCCAGCACCTGCTCGCCGCGCGTGCCCGAGCTGGAGTAGTCGGCGTGCGGCGCCAGGTAGGCCATCGTGTTGTAGCCCCAGTAGTTCGTCAGCCCGCGCGCCACCAGGAAGTGCTCGGGCATGTAGTGGTGCACCGGCATCAGCTCGACGGCCGTCACGCCCAGCGACAGCAGGTGGTCGATGACCGCGGGATGCCCGATCGCGGCGTACGTCCCGCGCTGCTCCTCGGGCACCGCCGGGTGCCGCATCGTCAGCCCGCGCACGTGCGCCTCGTAGATCACGGTCTGGTGGTACGGCGTGCGGGGCGCCCGATCGTTGCCCCAGTCGAAGAAGGGGTTGATCACCACGTTCTTCGGCATGAACGGCGCGCTGTCGTCGCTGTTCACGACGCCGGGATCGGTGAAGCGGTAGGGGAAGAGCGCCTCGTTCCACACCAGGTCGCCGTCGATCGCCTTGGCGTAGGGGTCGAGCAGCAGCTTGTCCGGGTTGCACCGGTGACCCCTGGCAGGCTCGTAGGGGCCGTGGACGCGGTAGCCGTACCGCTGGCCCGGCATGATGCCCGGCAGGTAGCCGTGCCAGACGAACCCGTCGACTTCGGGCAGCTCGATACGCTCCTCGGAGTCGTCGTCCCCGAAGAGGCACAGCTCGATCCGCTCGGCGACCTCGGAGAACACCGAAAAACTGGTGCCCACGCCGTCCCAGGTGCCGCCGAGTGGATAGGGCTCGCCCGGCCAGACCTCGCGCATGTGACCCAATTGTCGCACGCGATCGCGTTCCTGCTAGAGCAGTTCGGCCGTCAGCGTGATCGTCGTGCCCGTCAGGGCCTTGCTGACCGGGCAGTTGGCCTTCGCGGTCTCGGCGGCCTGCTGGAACTGCTCGGCCGTGATGCCGGGCACGTGACCCTTCACGCTGAGCGCGATGCCCGTGATGCCCTCGCCCGGCTGGAAGGTCACGTCCGCGCTGGTCTGCAGCGACTCGGGCGGCGTGCCCGCGCCGGCCAGGCCGTGCGACAGGGCCATCGAGAAGCAGGAGGAGTGCGCGGCGGCGATCAGCTCCTCAGGGGAGGTCTTGCCGTTGGCGGCCTCGGCCCTGGAAGCCCAGGAGACCTCGAAGGTGCCGACGCCCGAGGTGTCGAGCGAGACGGTGCCCGACCCGTCGAGCAGGGCGCCCTTCCACTGCGTGGTGGCGGTACGGGTGGTGGCCATGGCGGCTGGTCCCTTCATCGGCTTGTGCTGCAGTCACGAAGATATCGCGCGAGCCTTTCACGGACCCGGCCCGCACCCTCACGGGCGTGGCGCTTGGACGATTTCGTGAAATGCCGTGACGTTCGTCATCCGCCTCAACTTTTCCAGCGAATAGTGACATGCTCGGGTCGCGGCGCACCTGCCGCCTTGGTCCGGATCACGGGAGCGTGGTGCCAGTGGAGGCACCGTACGACGACCGCCTGCTGCACCAGCGGGTGGTCGGCGGTGACGAGTCCGCCCTCGGGGAGGTCTACGATCGGCTCTCCTCGCTGATCTTCGGCTTGGCCCTGCGCGTCACCAGGGACCGGGTGATCGCCGAGGACATCACCCAGGAGGTGTTCCTGGTCTTCTGGGAGCGGCCCCTGGCCTACGACCCGGAACGCGGCACGCTGCGCGCCTGGCTGGCCACGATCGCGCACCGGCGCGCGGTCGACCACGTCCGGGCCGAGGAGCGGCGCCGCGTGTCGGCGCTCGGCCCCCGCCTGTTCGAGCCCGAGCCCGCCAGGCTGGAGGACAACGTGCTGGCCGCCGACGAGGCCAAGCGGGTACGGCAGGCGGTGACGGAATTACCCGACAGCCTGCGCCAGGCGGTCGAGCTGGCTTATTTCGGGGGCAGGACCTACCGGCAGGTGGGCGAGGAGCTGGGCGTGCCCGAGGGCACCGCCAAATCGCGCATCCGGCTGGCGCTGCGGCGCCTGGCGGACGCGCTGTCGGAGGAAGAGGTGTGATGGAGCCCGTCGAGCGTCTCTACCTGGACGCGCTGATGGAGGAGCCGGCCGTGCCGGAGCGGTCGCTGCGCCCGCAGCTGCTGGCCGGGGCCAGGGCGCGGCGCAGGCCCGCCGCCGCCACCGCGGCCTGGGCGCAGCCGTACGCCGCCCGCGTGGCCGCCATGGACGCGCTGCTCGCCTCCGCCGTCGACGAGGACTGGTCCCGGGTGATCGTGGAGGGCTGGACGCTGCAGGAGCTCGTGGCCCATCTCGCCGCCAAGGACGGCCTGCTCGCCGCCTCGGTCGGCGCCCCCGTGCTGGGTCCCGAGCTGCGCGCCGCCGACGCGGCCGGCCGTACGGCCGACGTGCAGGCGCACGAGCGCAACCGCAGCCCCGAGCAGACCCGCCGCGACTGGCGGGCGCAGGCCGACGCGCTGTGCCGGCACGTCAGCGAGCTCGACCCCGCCATGCCCGCGGCCGTGGACGGCATCGAGACACCGCTCGGCGACCAGCTGCTGGCCAGGACGCTGGAGACGTGGATACACACCGACGACGCCGCCAGGACCGCCCGCCTCCGGCTGCCGCACCCGATCCCCGAGCACATCCACCCGACCGCGGACCTGTGCACCCGCCTGCTGGCCTGGACGATGCTGCTGTCAGGCCTGGACGGCACGGGCCGCACGATCCAGGTCACACTCACCGGACCGGGCGGCGGCGACTGGCACGTTCCCCTCGGGGTGTCCGACACCGCCGCCGGCACGCCCGAGGCGCGCATCACCGTCGACGTCGTCGACTTCTGCTTCCTGCTGGGCGGCCGCGGCAGCCAAGACACCATCGCGGTCGAGCTCGAGGGCGACCTCTCCCTCGCCCGCGACGTGCTGCGCACGGCCCCCGCCCTGTCGGGCCCCTGACATCGGGGACGGTCAGGAACCTCCGGAGAGCTTGGCGGCCGCCTCGGTGACCAGCTCCCTGGCGTACTCGTCGTCGCTCTCCGCCAGCACCCGCTTGACCCCCTGCTCGGCCCGGGAGTCGCCGCGTTCCGCCAGGCCGCGGGTGGCCTCGGCCACCGTGTGCATGTCCGGGTCGTCGAGCCGGTCCACCAGCGCCTGCCGTACCTCGGGGGTGTCGACCTCGAGGCCGGCCAATCCCGCGGTGGCCCAGTCGCGCACCTCGTCGGAGTCGTCGGTGGTCAGGGTGATCAGCAGCGCCAGTCCCTCGGCGTTGCCGGGCGGCAGCACGTCGGCCAGCGCGATCGCGTCGGTCATCGTGCGGGTGTGGCCCTCGCGCGTGATGACGTCCATGACCTGGGGGAAGGCGCGTGGATCGCCCTGGTGGCCGAGCGCGGACAGCACGGACCTGAGCACCTGCGGGCTGGCCTCGGTGGTGACCATGCGCTGCAGCAGCGGCAGCGTCCGCTCCAGGTACGGCTTGGCGTCCTTGGTGACGCCGAACTGGGCGATGGCGTCCACGCCGAACTCGCGCTCGCGGGCGTCCTGGCTCACGCACAGCCGGGTCAGCGCCTCGTAGGTGTCCTCGTCGCCCCGCCTGCCGAGCACGTCGGCCACGATCCACCAGGTCTCGGCGTCCTCGTCGACGTCGCGGTGGGCCAGGGCCCTGGCCGTCAGCTCCTCCACCGGGGTGGTCGCGCCCGTCGCCTCCTCCAGCAGGGTGGCGATGGCGGCATGGCCGCGCTGGGCCTGGACCTCCTCGCGGGTGGCGTCGTCGGGGGCCAGCCCGGTCACGGTCACCAGCTCGGTGCCGTCCTTGGCGAACTGGCGGGTCACCACGTAGTCCCAGCCCTCGTTCGCGATGGTCTCGAGCAGCGCGTTCTCCAGGTGGACGCCCACCCAGTCGAGCGCGTTCTCCAAGGGGGTGTCGCCGTCGCCGTCGTACTTCCCGGCGTCGGCGCCCGCGTCGAGCAGCGCCTGGACCACGCCGAGGGCGCCGCGCCTGGCGGCCAGCGTCAGCGGGGTGTCGCCGTCATCGTTGGTCTCGTCGAGGTCCGCGCCCGCCTCGATCAGGACGCGGGCGGTGTCGGCGCAGCCGTTGGCGGCGGCCCACTGCAGGGCGGTCCAGCCGCCGCTCTCCCGGCCGTTCACCTCGGCGCCCGCGGCCAGCAACGCCCCGGCGACGGCCACATGGTCCCTGGCGGCGGCCGCGCTCAGCGGCAGGCCGTCGGAGGTGGCCTGGTTGGGGTCGGCGCCGCGGGCGAGCAGATCGCTCACGGCCGCCAGGTCGCCGCCAAGCGCGGCCCGGTAGAGGTCATCCTCGTGCATGTGCCGAGCCTAGCCGGGACGGCGGAGCAATAATGGGATCGTGATCTGCCAGAGCTGCAAGGACAGCCGGCACGAGGACTGCCGCGGCGGCTCGTGGTGCGACTGCCAGCACCAGCAGGAGGAAGAGGCCCAGGAGTCGGCGCTCGACTGGCCCCGCCAGGGCTAGGGTGTCCACTGGCTGGACCCCTTCTTGGACATCCGGGGACGCCAGGGTATCTTCGATACATGCCAGCGGACCCCATGCTCGTCGGTCGACGCCACGTCGACCTTCAGCGTGTCCGCAGTGCCATCTGTTGCGACGCCCGCTAACCACCTCATCTTTCCAGCTGAGCGCGTCGCAACCTCCTCCGCACCCCTGCACTCGATGACGAGGCAGGAGGAATCCTGCGCGCGCCCCATGAGTCAGAAGGACGCGCAATGAGCACCCCTGCCAGCCGGCACCACAAGCGCCCGCGCGGTGAAGGTCAGTGGGCTCTCGGTTACCGGGAGCCGCTGAACAAGAACGAAGAGAACAAGAAGAACGACGACGGGCTCAACGTCCGCCAGCGGATCATCGACATCTACTCCAAGCGGGGCTTCGACTCCATCGACCCCGCCGACCTGCGCGGCCGGATGCGCTGGTACGGCCTCTACACCCAGCGCAAGCCCGGCATCGACGGCGGCAAGACGGCGATCCTGGAGCCGGAGGAGCTCGACGACCGCTACTTCATGCTGCGCATCCGCATCGACGGCGGCCAGCTCAGCCTGGAGCAGCTGCGGGTCGTCGCCGACATCTGCAACGAGTACGGCAGGGGCACCGCCGACGTCACCGACCGGCAGAACATCCAGCTGCACTGGGTGGAGATCGAGTCGGTGCCCGACATCTGGGCCCGCCTGGAGGCGGTCGGCCTGTCGACCACCGAGGCCTGCGGTGACACGCCCCGCGTCATCCTCGGCTGCCCGCTGGCCGGGATCGACTCCGACGAGGTGATCGACGCCACCGAGCAGATCCGCGAGGTGCACGAGCGCTTCATCGGCGACCCGGCGTACTCCAACCTGCCGCGCAAGTTCAAGTCGGCCATCAGCGGCTGCCCCGCGCACTGCACCGTCCACGAGATCAACGACGTGGCCTTCGTCGGCGTGGTCAACGAGCAGGGGGAGAAGGGCTTCGACCTGTGGGTCGGCGGCGGCCTGTCGACGAACCCGATGTTCGGCAAGCGCCTGGGGGTCTTCGTCCGTCCCGACCAGGTCGGAGACGTCTACGGCGGCGTAATCGGGATATTTCGTGATTACGGCTACCGCAGGCTCCGCCACCGGGCCCGGATCAAGTTCCTGGTCAACGACTGGGGCGCCGAGAAGTTCCGCGAGGTGCTCGAGACCGAGTACGTCAAGGAGGCGCTGCCCGACGGCCCCGAGCCCGAGCTGCCCCGCGCCAACCGCCGCGACCACGTCGGCGTCTTCCCGCAGAAGGACGGCAACTTCTACGTCGGCTTCGCGCCCAAGGTCGGCCGCCTCAGCGGCGACAAGCTGCACGTGATCGCCGACATCGCCGAGCGGCACGGCTCCGACCGGGTCCGCACCACGGTCGAGCAGAAGCTGGTCATCCTCGACGTGGCGCCTGAGCGGGTCGACAGCCTGGTGGCCGAGCTGGAGGCCAACGACCTGCAGGTCAACCCGTCCACGTTCCGCCGCCAGACGATGGCGTGCACCGGGATCGAGTTCTGCAAGCTGGCCATCGTCGAGACCAAGGCCGCCGCCTCCCACCTGATCGACGAGCTCGAGGCCCGCCTGCCGGACTTCAAGGAGCCGCTGACCATCAACGTCAACGGCTGCCCGAACTCCTGCGCCCGCATCCAGGTCGCCGACATCGGGCTGAAGGGCCAACTCGTCGTCGACGAGAACGGCGAGCAGGTCGAGGGCTTCCAGATCCACCTGGGCGGCTCGCTCGGCGTGAACGCCAACTTCGGCCGCAAGGTGCGCGGCCTCAAGACCACAGCCAAGGCCCTGCCCGACTACGTCGAGCGGGTCGTCAGGAACTTCGACTCCCAGAAGAAGGAGGGCGAGTCCTTCGCCGATTGGGTGCAGCGAGCGGACGAGGCGGATCTGCGATGAGCACGCGAGCCGTCCCGTTCCACTGCCCCTACTGCGGTGATGAGGACCTGGAGCCCTACGAGGGCGACGGCGGCTGGTACTGCCGCTCGTGCGCCCGCGCCTTCAAGCTCAAGTTTCTGGGGATCGGAGTCAAAATATGACGCTCGTTGAGATAGAGAACGGTTTGCGAGAACAGCGCGGCACGCTCGACCTGCAGGGCATCGTCGATTCCGCGGCGATCTTCCTGGAGGACGCGCCGGCCCGCGAGATCATCCGCTGGGCCGCGGCCACCTTCGGCGACCGGCTGTGCCTGACCTCCTCGATGAGCGACGCCCTGCTCATCGACCTGGTCAGCCGCGTCAAGCCGGGCGTGGACGTGCTGTTCATCGACACGGGCTACCACTTCGTCGAGACGATCGGCACCCGTGACGCCGTCCAGCAGGTCTACGACGTCAACGTGATCAACGTGACGCCGTCGCGGACCGTCCAAGAACAGGACCGCGACCTGGGTCCCCGGCTGTTCGGACGCAATCCCGATTTGTGCTGCTATTTGCGGAAAGTGGAGCCTTTGAACCGCGCCCTGGAGCCTTATCTGGCGTGGTTCTCCGGCATCCGCCGCGACGAGTCGCGCAGCCGGGCAGGCACCAAGGTCGTCGAGTGGGACGCCAAGCGCCAGATGGTGAAGGTCAACCCGATCGCCTCCTGGACGCAGGACGACGTCGACAACTACATCGCCGACAACGGCGTGCTGATCAACCCGCTGCACTACGACAACTACCCGTCGATCGGCTGCGCCCCCTGCACCCGCCAGGTCGCCGAGGGCGAGGACCCGCGCAGCGGCCGCTGGGCCGGGCTGGGAAAGATCGAATGCGGCATTCACCTCTAGGCCCCGACCTGTTGGCAGGCGGGACGGGCCCCTTCCGGGGCGGCGCGGGTGGGCATTCACCCGCGCCGCCCGAAAACCCGGTGCCGCTGGTCGCGGTGGCACACGGCTCGCGCGACCCGCGCGCGGCCGCGACGGTCGAGGCCCTGCTCGACCAGGTACGGCGGGCCACGACCGTCCCCGTGCGGGTCGCCTACCTCGACCACACCCGGCCGACGCTGGCCCAGGCCATGCGCGGGCTGGACGAGGCAGTGGTGCTGCCGCTGCTGCTCACCGAGGCCTACCACAGCAAGGTGGACCTCCCCGCGGCGCTCAACGAGCTGAAGGCCGCCAAGCCCGGGCTGCGCGTCCACTACGGCACCACGCTCGGCCCGCACCCGCTGATGCTCTCCGCCCTGGAGCGCCGCCTGGCCGAGGCGGGCGTCGAGCCCGGCGACCCGGACACGGCCGTCGTCCTGGTCTCGGCGGGCTCGAGCGACCCGCAGGCCAACGCGGTGATCGCCGACATGGCCGGCGCCTGGGCGGAGCGCGGGTGGTGGGGCGTGCGGGCCGCGTACGCCTCGGCGGCGGAGCCGACGCCCGTGCAGGCCGTGACCGCGCTTCGTGAGGCGGGGGCGCCCCGCGTGGCCGTGGCGCCGTACCTGCTGGCGCCCGGTTACTTCGCCGACAAGGTGCGCGACAGCGCCGGCGCCGACGCGACGGCGGAGGTCCTGGGCGTGGCGCCGGAGCTGGTCCGGGTGCTGCTCGAGCGGTACGAGGCGGCTCTCACGATCCGGCCAGACTCTCGAAGCAGGGCCGTAGCAGTTCGATGACGTCTTCGGCGGGCGCGTCGGCCAGCGCGCTCAGCCGCAGCAGGTAGCGGTCCACGACCACGCCCGTGATGATCGCGCTGACCAGCGCCGCCCGCAGGGCCGCGTCCTCGGCGGGGATGGCCTGCTCGATCTGGTCGAGCCACCTGCGCCCCGCCTCGCGGAAGCCCTCGGAGGCCTCGGCGTGGGTCAGCATGGACCGCAGCACGGCCAGCGAGGCCACCGGCTCGCCGTCCAGCCGCTTGCGCAGCGCCTCCAGCAGCGCCTGCGCGGGATCGCCCGCCCGCAGGTCGTCGGGCGCCAGCCTGGCCGCGCGCGCGAACAGCTCGTCCTTCGAGCCGAAGTAGTGCATGACCAGGCCCGCGTTCACCCCGGCGGCCGCCGCGACGGCCCTGATCGTGGTGCGCTCGTAGCCGTGCTCGGCGAAACTCCGGCGGGCGACCTCAAGGATGCGCGCCTCGGTGTCGCGGCGCTGCTGTGCCCTGGTACGGCGGGGCGGCTCGTTCACCGGCTCATTGTACGAGCGTTGACCGAGGTCGGAATTTCATTGTACGTTCGTTCAATGAATGCACTCGAGATAGCTCAGCACTTCACCCGTCCCGGCGATCCAGGCAGGCTGCTGGAGCTGATGGCGCCCGACGGGGTGATCGAATGGCCCTACCGCCCAGAGGGCGTCCCCGGCGTGCTGCGCGGCAGGGACGAGATCGCCGCCTTCGTGGGCGAGCAGGGAGGGATCATCACCTTCCACGAGTACACCGACGTCGTCTTCCACGAGACCGCCGACCCCGAGGTGGTGATCGTCGAGTACACGGCGCACGGCACCGTCACCGCCACCGGCGCGCCGTTCACGCAGCGGCCCATCCAGGTCATCCGGGTCCGCGACGGCCGCATCGTGTCCTTCCGCGACTACGTCAACCCGCTGCCGCTGCTCGAGGTCATCGGGAAACGGTGATCGACCAGCGGGAGGGGCAGACGTCAGTAGCCGCGGCGGTCCCTGCGTTGCTGGCGGCGGGTATCGCGCAGGTCCTGCTGCATCTGGCGGCGCGAGTCGCGCCACTCCTCGTGCATCCCCCTGCGCGTCTCGCGCCAGCCCGCGTGCAGCTCGCGGCGCATGGCCTGCCAGTCGGCGCCGTGGAGCTGGTTCCACTGCTCGCGCCAGGCCGTCATCGCGCGCCGCAGCGGCTGGGCCCGCGAGTCGCCGATGATCTTGATCTCGCCCAGCATCGCGTAGGCATGGATCCTGATGACGGGCACGTTCATGCCCTGCGGCGCCTGGGCGACCTCGAGCTTGCGCTCGCCGAGCACCGCGACGCCGTCCAGGTCCACATAGACGCCGTCAGGCACGATGATCTTCACGTTGCCCAGCACCGCGATCGCCATGATGTCCACCACGTCCGTGCGGACCTCGGCCTCGCGCAGGTCGAGCACCACCTCGCCGAGCACGGCGGTGGCGCCGATCTCCTCGTCGATGCGCCAGGCGCCGCGCCGCTTGTTCTCGCCGAGCACGCCGACGAACCACTTGCGGGCCCGCTGCAGCTGCTGCTGGAAGGCGCCGGTGGGGGGTTTGGGGGCCGCGGCCGCCGTCGGACGGTTCGCCGACGGCAGGTCCTGGGTGATCAGGGCCAGCTCGGCGTGGGTCTTGGCGCTGTAGGCGGCCTCGGTCCTCTCGGTCAGCTCGCTCAGCGTCAGGCGCCCCTCCACGGAGGCTTCGCGTAATACCTCGACGACGGCCTCTCGCTCTGCGTCGGAGGCCCGCAGCTCGCCCGGGTCAGTCATAAACGCAACATATCGCGTTTTGCCGGATCCGCGGACGGCAGATCATTGTTCCATAGGCTTCGGCGACCATAAGGTGTCGGCGTGGACCTGATGGCCGAACTGGTAGCCGACCTGCGCGCGGAGACCGCGTCCCTGGAGACCCTGCTGCGGCCGCTGCGCCCCGAACAGTGGGAGACCCCCACTCCGGCCGAGGGGTGGGCGATCCGCGACCAGGTGAGCCATCTGGCGTGGTTCGACGACGCGGCGCGGACCGCCGTGACCGACCCCGACGCCTTCGCCGCGGCCGGGCTCACCTCGCCCGACGACATCGCGGCCGAGCACCGGTCGATGCCCGCCGCCGACCTGCACGCGTGGTTCACCTCGGCCAGGGCGAGCCTCGCCGACGTCCTGGCCGGCCTGGACGCCCGCACGCGCATCCCCTGGTACGGCCCGCCCATGTCGGCCGCCTCCTTCGCCACCGCCCGCCTGATGGAGACGTGGGCGCACGGCCAGGACGTGGCCGACGCGCTCGGCGTCACCAGGGAGCCCACGGCCCGGCTCAGGCACGTGGCGACGATCGGTTTCCGCGCCATGCCGTACGGCTTCGCCGTACGGAACCTGCCTGTGCCGCAGGAGCAGGTCAGGGTGGAGCTCGTGATGCCTGACGGGCAGGTGTGGAGCGCCGGGCCGCAGGACGCGGGGAACGTGGTGCGCGGGCCGATGCTGGACTTCTGCCTGCTGGTGACCCAGCGCGTGCACCTGGCCGACACCTCCCTCGAGGTCACGGGGGAGACCGCGGGCGCCTGGGCGGCCATCGCGCAGGCCTTCGCCGGGCCGCCGGGTAAGGGGCGGGCGCCAGGGAAGGATCAGGGGCATTCCGGATGACTTCCGCAGGCCGAACGGTGACATGCTGTAGTCATGCGGACAATCCTCAACGTGATCTGGCTGGTCTTCGCAGGGCTGTGGCTGGCCATCGGCTATGCCGTCGCGGGGATCATTTGCTGCATTCTGATCATCACGATCCCGTTCGGCATCGCGTCGTTCAGGATCGCGGCCTACGCGCTGTGGCCGTTCGGACGAACGGTCGTGCGTGACCAGGACGCCGGCGTGTTCTCGGCGCTCGGCAACATCATCTGGTGCGTGGTGGCGGGCATCTGGCTCGCGATCGGCCACGTCATCACCTCGATCCCGTTGTTCATCTCGATCATCGGCATCCCGCTGGGCATCGCCAACCTCAAGATGATCCCGGTGTCACTGCTCCCGCTGGGGGCACGCATCGTCGACGTCGACTAGGGCAGGGCTCTTAGGGACGTAAGCTGTCCCGAAGAGTCACTGCTAATACCGTTGGGTGCCATGACGTCCACCGATGCGCCTAGCAGGCCGAAGGCAGCCTCCAAGAGGCTCGCCTCGCTGGCACGAACCCAGCTCAGCTGGGTCCGTGACACTCGGTCGTGGGCGATCGTCCGCGCTACCACGAACGCGGGGGTCAACTACCGCGTGACGGGGCTGGCCGGCGAGGCGGCGTTCTTCGCGTTGCTGTCGCTGCCGCCGTTCGTGCTGGGGCTGATCGGGGTGCTGGCCAAGCTCGGCACCTGGCTGGGCGAGGCCACCGTACGGCAGACCGAGCAGTGGGTGCTGCACCAGTCGGGCATCCTGTTCACCCAGGAAGCCGTCAACAAGGTCGTCAAGCCGCTCATCACGGACGTCCTCAGCGACAACGCCAGCAAGGTGTCGATCATCTCGCTGGGCTTCCTGCTGTCGCTGTGGTCGGGCTCGCGGGCGCTGTACGTCTACGTGGACCTCATCTCGGTGGCCTACGGGCTGGGGGAGGAGCGCGGCATCATCAGGACCAGGCTGATGTCCTTCGGCCTGTACCTGGTGGGGCTGGTGATCGGCATCATCGTGATGCCGGTGCTGGTCATCGGGCCGACGCTGCTCAAACAGGCGATCCCGGCCAACTACCAGGTGCTGGTCGACATCCTCTACTGGCCTGTCGTGATCAGCGGCTCGGTGCTGTTCCTGACCGTGCTGTACCACGTCAGCGTGCCGGTGCGGACGAAGTGGTACCGGGAGCTGCCGGGCGCGATCCTGGCGCTGATCCTGTGGATCGTCTGCGCGGCCGTGCTCAGGGCGGTGCTGGCCGCCTGGGTGTCGCCCGTGTCGATCTACGGCTCGCTCGCCGCGCCGATCGCGTTGTTGCTGTGGCTCTACATCACCGCGCTGGCAGTGCTGATCGGAGCGATACTCAACGCCGAGGTGGACCGGCTGTGGCCGGGAGTGAGTCGCACCACTCCCTGAGGCTTCCGCTAAGGTCTAGACGTCGCGACTGGCGCATCAATGGTGGGACGGACCACCGGGAAGCGGAAGGGGCGGAGGCCGTGCGCCTGGGTCTTCGCGGAGGGGTAAGGAGCGTAATGTCTTCTCTCGAAAGCGTAGACCCGCAGATCGCCGAGCTCATCGGAGCCGAGGAACGCCGGCAGGCCGACACGGTCAAGCTGATCCCTTCGGAGAACTACGTCTCCAAGGCGGTGCTCGAGGCCACCGGCACGGTACTGACCAACAAGTACTCCGAGGGCTACGCCGGCAAGCGCTACTACGAGGGCCAGCAGGTCATCGACCCGATCGAGACCCTGGCCATCGAGCGGGCCAAGTCCCTGTTCGGCGTCAACCACGCCAACGTGCAGCCGTACTCGGGCTCGCCCGCCAACCTGGCCATCTACCTGGCCTTCATGCAGCCCGGTGACACGTTCATGGGCATGAACCTGTCCTCCGGCGGCCACCTCACCCACGGCTCGCCCGTGTCGGTGTCGGGCAAGTGGTTCAAGCCCGTCTCCTACAACGTCCGCAAGGAGACCGGCCGCGCCGACATGGACCAGGTCCGCGAGCTGGCCCTGGAGCATCGGCCCAAGGTGATCTTCTGCGGTGGCACCGCCATCCCGCGCATCATCGACTTCCCGGCCTTCGCCGAGATCGCCCGCGAGGTCGGCGCGATCCTGGCCGCCGACATCGCGCACATCGCCGGCCTGATCGCGGGCGGCGCCCACCCGTCGCCCGTCGGGTACGCCGACGTCATCTCCACCACCACGCACAAGACGCTGCGCGGCCCGCGCGGCGCCATGCTGATGGCCGACGACGACGAGAAGGCAACCCTGCTCAACAAGGCGATCTTCCCTGGCCTGCAGGGCGGCCCGCACAACCACACCACCGCCGCGATCGCGGTCGCGCTGCACGAGGCCGCCCAGCCTGAGTTCAGCACCTACGCCCACCAGGTGGTCGCCAACGCCAAGGCGCTGGCGGAGGAGCTGTCCAACCGCGGGTTCGACCTGGTCTCCGGCGGCACCGACAACCACCTGATCCTCATCGACCTGACCTCCAAGGGCGTGCCCGGCAAGCCCGCCGCCAAGGCGCTCGACCGGGCCGGCCTGGAGACGAACTACAACACCGTCCCCTTCGACCCGCGCAGGCCCTTCGACCCCTCGGGCATCCGCATCGGCACGCCGTCGGTGACCTCGCGCGGCATGAAGGAGGCGGAGATGCGCCAGATCGGCGCCTGGATGGACGAGGTCGTCACGGCCCTGTCCAAGGGCGACGCGGAGGACGTCATCACCCGCGTCCACGGCGAGGTCAGCGAGCTCACGGCCCGCTTCCCCGCCCCCGGCCTGTCCTGACCCACCAAGTACGGCAAGCCACAACGGCGCCAGGGCACACCCCCGGCGCCGTTGTCGCGTCACGGGCCCGACCGCCCGGCCCACACCCGAGGTCGGCTGCCTGATCCACACCCGAAGTCGGTCGCCTGGTCCACGCCCGGGTCGGTCGCAGGGTTTCACGTTCGGGATCGGTCGCAGGGTTCACGTCCGGGGCCTGTCGACAGGGCTCCGCGTTCGGGGTTGGTCGCAGGGTTCACGTCCGGGGTCGGTCGCCGTCCACGCCCAGGTTGGTCGCTGGGTCAACGCGCGGGGTTGTCGCCTGGTCCACGCTCGGGGTTTGTCGCCTGGTCACGCCGGGGTTTCAGGCGCCGGGTCGGCGGGGTGTGGGTCGGCGAAGGCGGCGCCCTGTGCGGCGGGGAACCGGGGCCGTGGACGTGGGGTTCCTCGCGGCGTAACGGCGCGCAACCCCGCATCACCGGAGAAGCGTCTCCCTGGACAGGGCCCGGCCGGAGTGCGGCGGGTGGGGGTGGCGGCGGCCTGCCGTACAGGAGCTGCCGACCTGCCGGACAGGAGATGAAAAGGACGCCCCGCCGCGCGGGGGGATGCGCGGCGGGGCGTCGGGGAGGCGCGGGCGGGACCGAGGCGCCCGGGCCTAGCTCAGGAACAGGTAGTCGGCCCGGTAGGGCACGGACACCTTGGCGCCGGCCTTGCAGGCGCCCGCGGGGGCGAGGCCGCCGACCGTGTTGAGCCGCAGCACCTGCGTGGCGTGCGAGAGCAGACCGGCGGGCTTGCCGGACTGCGCGGCGTCCAGGACCAGCTCGGGGATGTTCCGGTCACCGTTGGGGGTCTTGGTGACGAGCTTGCCCCGCACGGCGCTGCCGTCTGGAGCGATCCACTGCGGCGGGCCCGCGACCGGCCGCACGAAGGAGTGGTCGATGCCGCGGCGCAGCTTGGCCGAGACGCCGAACTGGGCGAAGGCGCCGTTGGTGCAGGCGTAGATCTGCGCGCCGCGCAGCACCTCGGCCGTCACCGCGGTCGGGTGGGTGAACGGTTTGCCGGACAGCTGGCCGCGCACCGCGCCGCCGTCGAACTCGGTGGTGTGCAGGTTGGTGTACCAGTTGCCGGGGTTCTTGGCGATGCGCCTGACGAGCTGCTTCGGCGCGGGCGCTTCGCCGGCGACGCCGGTCACGTTGGCGGGCAGCGTGTCGAACAGGTCGACGGCCACCGGCCCGTTCACGCCCGCCACGCCCTTGTGCAGGTGGCCGTTGGTGACCGGCGACAGGCCGTCCCAGAAGGCGGTGTAGGCGATCGAGGAGCTGAGCGGGCGCAGCCACCAGGTGGCCTTGCCGTCCTTGTCGCCGCGCTTCTTGCCGTCGTTGGCCTGCACTTCCTGCGCGCCGTCGTCGTGGGAGTTGATCGTGGCCTGGTTGCTGCCGTGCAGGACGCCGTTGAGGTCGACGGGCTTGCTCAGCCGGTGGAACTGGCCGCGGAGCGCGCCCTTGGGGTGCGCGGCGTCGTGCAGGTTGGCGTAGAAGCCGCCCGGGTCGTCGGTCAGCGCCTTGACCAGGTCGGGCGTGGCGGTGACGGTGCCGGTCACGCCGAGCACGGTCTTGGGCAGCGGCTTGGTGAAGAACTCCAACTTCACGTCGCCGTTGCTGCCCTTGGCGCCCAGGTGGATGTGTCCGGCGGTGGGCGGGTCGAGCTTGTTCCAGCGGATCGCGAACGTGACCTGGTTGCCGCTGACCTTGATCACCACGGTCGAGCGGCCGTCAGGGTCGCCCTTGACGCCCACCTCGTTGGCGCCGCGCAGGCCCGCGGCCAGGTAGACGTCGTCACCTGAGGTCGTGGTCGCCTGAGCGGCGGTGGCGGGGCCGAGCAGTCCGGTGGCCAGAACGGCGAGGGCGAGCTTGGGAATCGACATTGTTAACCCCTTGGGTGTTATCTCCGGATCAGGTACGGCAGGCAGTACGGGACCGAGGTTCCGCGGGGTTCAAGCGTTTTATGCGTAAAAATGCACATAAGTGGGGTGCGGGCATGAAGAAGCCCTCCCACCTGCGGCGGAAGGGCTTCAGATGCCGAAATTTCAGGCTTTAACGGTAAGTAGCGTCTTACCGGCCGTGGTATTGACCTCGAAATGGTCGATTTGCTGCAACGGCCACGGGCTTCCGCCGTGCATGTAGAGCGGATCGGGCGACCCCGGCACGCCGTACCCGGAAGGAGGAACCGACCAGCCGGTCATGATCTTCCGCTGGCCGGACTTGGAGACCGCCACCAGCTCGCACTCCAGCGGCCCCTTCACCCCAGCCAGCCGCAGCGCCGCGTGCGTGCCCCAGCCCTTGGACTCCAGCACCAGCCCGCCCGTCACGCCGTCCACGCCCGTGCCCTCCACCGGAGTGCCCTCGGCGTAGAACTGCTCGGCGGGACCCAGATGGCCGGAGTGCTCGCTGCCTATCGCCGTGGGAACGGACGTGTCGCCGAGCCTGCTGCCTATCGTGATGCCGCACGCCAGGAGCGTCACGGCCGCGGCCGCCGCGATCACCATCGTGCCCCTGCGGCTGCGCCTGGCCTCGGCCCTGCGCCTGCGCAGCAGGTCGAGGACGTCCTCCTCCGGCGGCGGATCCTCCTCCCGCACCGGGCCCATGCCGGTCAGGGCGTCGGCCACCCCCGACAGCTCCGCCAGCTCGGCCGCGCAGGACTCGCAGGTCGAGAGGTGCGCCTCGAAGGCCCGCCGGTCGTCCTCCTCCAGCAGCCCGAGGGCGTAGGCGCCCACATCGGTGTGCTCGACTCCTGAGCTCACGCCGTCACCCCTCTCTCCTCCAGGGCGATCCGCAGCGCGCGGACCGCGTAGTACACCCGGGACTTCACCGTGCCCACGGGGATGCCCAGGACCTCGGCCGCCTCGTTCACCGACCGATCCCGCAGGATCGTCTCGTTGAGGATCTCCCTGTGCGCGGGCGAGAGGGCCTTCAGCGCTTCTGAGACGACCACCTGGTGCAGGAGACCCTCCATCTCGTCCGGCATCGGCACGCTCTCCAGCGGGCCGTCGCCGGACTCCTTCGGCCGGGCATCCCTGCGCCGGCGCTCATCGATCACGATCCGTCTGGCCACAGTAGCGAGCCACGGCATCAGTGACGAGGCGCCGGGGTCGAGCTGATCGGTGCTGCGCCAGGCGCGGATCATGGTCTCCTGCACCACGTCCTCCGCCAGTTGCCGGTCGCCGGCCGTCAGGCGCACGACGAAGGCCAGCAGCGGCCCGTGGTACTGCCGGTACAGCGCGGACACCGCGGCTTCCTCGTGGCGCAGGCGCATGGGAACGGCTCCCTCGGGGGGACGGGTGCTCAGCCGCATCATTCCCCTTTCCCTAGGTCTCGGCAGGGAGTACGGCCCGCACCCCTCGGCGGGTTCAAAATAAGATTGCGATCTTGCAGATGGGGTGGGATAGAGTCCTGCCCAGGACATCTACCAGGGAGGTGAGGACTATGCGGGTCATTCTGTTCAGCCTGCCGTCCATCAACTCCCGGGTGCCCGTGTAGACACCCGGCTTCAACCAAGGGTGTTACCTCAGTTGTCCTACGATCTTTCGCTGCTCGGCTGGACCGAATCCCGCTCCGCCGAGCTTCCCGCTCTCACCGTGCCCGCCCGCGTGGCCCGCGTCGACCGCGGCGCCGCCGAGGTGATCGCCTCCGACGGGCAGCACCACGTCAAATACGGCGCCCGCGTACGGCGGGCCTCCGCCGACGACCCGGTCGCGCTGCCCTGCGTGGGCGACTGGGTGGCGCTGAAGACGCTGCCCGAGGGCCGCTACGAGCTCGATGCCGTGCTGCCCAGGACGTCCGCGTTCGTCCGCGGCGGCGTCGGCCGCGTCTCCAGGGGCGGCCTGTCCGGCGACGGCCAGGGCCAGGTCCTGGCCGCCAACGTGGACCTGGTCTTCGTCGCCGAGCCGTCCATGCACGCCACCGACTTCGCCGACCTCGGGCGCATCGAGCGGCTTGTCGCGCTGGCCTGGGAGTCCGACGGCACGCCCGTCGTCCTCGTCACCAAGTCCGACCTGTTCGAACAGGGCCTCGAGGACCTGCTCGACGACGTCCGCGTCGCCGCTCCCGGCGTCGACGTGCACGCGGTCTCCTCGGTCCTCGGCCAAGGGGTGGACCTCGTGCGCGGCTACCTGGCGGGCTCGCGCACCGCGGTCGTCCTCGGCCCTTCGGGGGCGGGCAAGTCCACGCTCGTCAACGCCCTGTGCTCCTCGGAGGTCATGGAGACCCAGCAGGTACGGGCCGGCGACGGCCGCGGCCGCCACACGACGGTCCACCGGGAGCTCATCCCGCTGCCGGACGGCGGGCTGGTCATCGACACGCCCGGCATCCGGCGGGTGGGCCTCTACGAGATGACGGAGGGCGTGGACCTCGTCTTCTCCGACATCGAGGAACTCGCCCAGGCCTGCCGCTTCGCCGACTGCGCCCACACCGGCGAGCCCGGCTGCGCCGTCCTGGCGGCGGTCGAATCAGGCGACCTTCCAGACAGACGCCTCGAAAGCTGGCGCAAACTCCAGCGAGAGGCGGCCTGGATGGCCACCCGAACGGACGCCCGCCTCCGCAAGGAGCAGCAAAACCGCTGGAAAATCATCCACAAGGAAATGCGCCGCTCCAACCGCAACCGCCCCTAACCCCACCCGCGCGCCCCTCATCGGCCGCGCGGGAACCCCCCTCCCACCCGAACCCCGTCAGACACCGCGTCGGCGAGACGTTCGTCCGGCGGGGTCCGCCCGCCGTACACGCTCGCGAGGGTGGGGGAAGTGGTGGGGAATGGGTAGCACCCGTGTATGGGGCACCTGTTCGCGGATCGGGCCGAGGCGGGCGCGTTGCTCGCCGAGCGGCTGCTGTTCGCGCGCGACCCGGTGATCCTGGCGCTCCCGAGGGGCGGTGTGGCCGTGGCCGTGCCGATCCTGCACCGCGTGGGCGGGCTGCTCGACGTGCTCGTGACCAGGAAGATCGGATACCCGCCCAGCCCGGAGCTGGGCGTGGGGGCGATCGCCGAGGGAGGGGAGCCGGTGTTCGACCACGATCTGCTGCGACGGCTGGGGCTGACGCCGCAGTCGGTGGACTGGGTGGTCGAGGACGAACGGCGGGAGCTGGCCCGCAGGGTCGCGGTGTACCGGGGCGGAAGGGAGCTGCCCGAGCTCACCGGGCGCGAGGTGATCGTGGTCGACGACGGGCTCGCCACGGGAGGGACGGCCAGGGCGGCGCTGCGGGCGGTGGCGGTGACCCGGCCGGGGAGGTTGACGCTCGCCGTACCGGTGGGGGCGAGACAGACCGTCGGGGCCCTGCGGGCGGAGGCCGACGAGGTGGTGGTGCTGGCGACGCCCCCGGACTTCCGCGCGGTGGGTCAGTGGTACGACCGCTTCGACCAGCTGACGGACGAGGACGTCTTGACGCTGCTGAACAAGGGCTAGACGAGGATGGCCCAGACGAGCTTGCGAGGGCCGGCGGGGGTGAGCCAGCCCCAGGCTCTCGACAGGGCCTCGACGAGGCGCAGGCCGCGGCCGAATTCGGCGAAGACGTCGGGGGAGCTGGCGATGGGGGCGGCCTTGCTGAAGTCGGTGACGACGCAGGCGTACTCGGGTCCGTGACACAGCAGCCGCAGCTGGACCGCCCCGCCTCCGTGCCGCATGGCGTTGGTGACCAGCTCCGATACCACGAGCTGCGCGTCGAACACGACGCCGTCTCCGCCCCACGAGGTGAGCGTGGTGTCCACGAACCTCCTGGCCGTGGCCACGCACGTGGGCTCGAACGAGCTGAGCTCATGGAAGGGGAAGACCGCATCGCATGAGCTCGGTCGTCCGTCCAGCAGAATGGAGGAGAGCCATCCTGGAGGAGCGGACCCGGTGGCGGCTTGCGGCCGTGCGTCGAAAGTCGTCATCCTGGCCCCCGAAGCGCGGTCTGGTGATCCAGTGCCCATCTTTACGGGGCATGCTTACGGATGCAAGACTTTTCGGAGTTTACAGATGCAAATCGCATCTGCACGTGCAGGTGATCTGGGAGCACGCAGTGAAAGCAGAGAGTGCCGAGAGTAACATCCTGGGCTACTCGCAGGGCAGCCCAACGGTGCTGCGGATACTGCTGGGCACCCAGTTGCGCCGGCTTCGCACGGAGATGGGCATCTCGCGGGAGGACGCCGGGTACGCCATCCGGGCCTCCCACGCCAAGATCTCGCGGCTGGAGCTCGGCCAGGTCAGCTTCAAGGAGCGTGACGTCGCCGACCTGCTCACCCTGTACGGCGTGCACGACCCCGCCGAGCGGGCACCTCTGCTCGAGCTGGCGCGCCAGGCCAACGCGCCCGGCTGGTGGCACAAGTACGGCGACCTGCTGCCCAGCTGGTTCGAGGTCTACATCGGCCTGGAGGGCGCCGCCTCGGTCATCCGCACCTACGAGAACCAGTTCATGCCCGGCCTGCTCCAGTCGCCGTCCTACGCCAGGGCCGTGATCAGGCTGGCTCACGAGCGCACCCCCGAGGAGGAGATCGAGCGCCGCGTCAAGCTGCGCATGACCCGGCAGGACCGTCTGGTGGGCGACCGGCCGGTCAAGCTCTGGGCGGTGATCGACGAGGCCGTCGTGCGCCGCTCGCCCGGCGGCGGGCCGGAGGTGATGCGCGAGCAGATCCGGCACCTGCTGGACATGACCGCGCGCCCGAACGTCACCGTGCAGCTCATGCCCTTCGACCGGGGCGGCCACGCGGCCGCGGGCGGGCCGTTCACCATCCTGCGCTTCCCCGAGCGGGACCTGCCGGACGTGGTCTACATGGAGCAGCTCACCAGCGCCCTGTATCTGGACAAGCCTGCCGAGTCGGAGCACTACATGCAGGTCATGGACAGGTTGAGCATTCAGGCCGAATCCCCGGCAGAGACGCGGCGGTTCCTAGAGAAGCTGTGATTCACCCCATATAGGGATTTTTGGTCATCACCTATATAGCGATCACTGCGCTCCCGTATCCTCGGCTCGCAACCACCGATGCACGTGCATCTGTAAGCGCGCAAGGAGCGTGTCCATGCATGAGTTCCGCAACGGAACGCCCGCCGGACGGCTGTCAGTGGTCTGGCGCAAGAGCAGGTGGAGCAACCCCAACGGCAACTGTGTCGAGGTGGCTCCCCTGCCGACGGGGGAGGTGGCCATGCGAAACTCCCGATTCCCCGACGGACCCGCGCTGGTCTACACGCGGGCGGAAATGACCGCTTTCGTCCTAGGTGCCAAGGATGGGGAGTTCGACGACCTGATCGCCTGATCCGGGCGTGTCATGACAATGCGTGTCTGTCGATGAACTTAGAGTCATCGACATGGACGCGTTGGATATCGCGCGCTGGCAGTTCGGGGTCACCACGGTGTACCACTTCCTGTTCGTGCCGATCACGATAGGGATGTCGCTGCTGGTGGCGATCCTGCAGACCATCTGGGTACGGACCGGCAACCCCGCCTACCGCCGGGCCACGAAGTTCTGGGGCAAGCTGTTCCTGATCAACTTCGCCATGGGCGTGGTGACGGGAATCGTGCAGGAGTTCCAGTTCGGCATGAACTGGAGCTCCTACTCCAGGTTCGTGGGAGACGTCTTCGGCGCGCCCCTGGCCATGGAGGCACTGCTCGCGTTCTTCCTGGAGTCCACGTTCCTGGGGCTGTGGATCTTCGGCTGGGACCGGCTGCCGAAGGGAGTCCACCTGGCCTGCATCTGGGCGGTGGCGATCGGTACCGCGCTGTCGGCCTACTTCATCCTGGCCGCCAACGCCTTCATGCAGTGGCCGGTCGGCTTCAAGCAGGCCAACGGCCGGGCCGAGCTCACCGACTTCGGCGCCGTGCTGACCAACAAGGTCGTGCTGTCGGCGTTCCCGCACACGATCGTGGCCTGCTGGTTGTCGGGCGGCGCCATCTTCATGGCCGTCTCGGCCTGGCACCTGGGCAGGAAGCGCGATCTGGAGGTCTTCCGCCCCTCGATGCGGATCGGCGCGGTCGCCGTGCTGGTCGGCATGGCCGGCGCGCTGCTGACCGGCGACCAGCTGGCCAAGACGATGACCCAGACCCAGCCGATGAAGATGGCCGCCGCCGAGGCGCTCTACGAGACCGCGCAGCCCGCGCCGTTCTCCCTGTTCACCATCGGCACGCTGGACGGCACCCAGCCCATCTACTCGCTGGACATCCCCGGCCTGCTGTCGTTCCTGGCCACGGGCTCCTTCGACGGCAAGGTGCAGGGCATCAACAACTTGCAGGCCGAGTACCAGCAGAGGTTCGGCCCAGGCGACTACCGCCCTTACATCCCGATCGCCTACTGGGGCTTCCGCCTCATGATTGGTTTCGGTCTGCTGACGGCGCTGGTGGCGCTTGTCCTAATCTGGGCTACCCGCCGCGGGCGGCTTCCCGAGAAGCCCTTGTTCTGGCGGGTGGCCGTCTGGTCGGTCGTGCTGCCGGTGCTCGCGCACAGCTTCGGCTGGATCTTCACCGAGATGGCCCGCCAGCCGTGGATCGTCTTCTCCCAGATGAAGACCGCCCAGGGCGTCTCGCCGTCCGTCTCGGCCGGCACGGTCCTGCTGTCGTTGATCGTCTTCACCCTGCTGTACGGCGCGCTCGCCGTCGTGGAGCTGGGCCTGATGATCAAGTACGGCAAGGCCGCCCCGCCGCCGGACGAGGCGCCCGAGGAGGGCGGCGCCATGGCCTTCGCGTACTGAGGAGGAACGGCGATGACGCTCAACAACGTGTGGTTCGTGGCGATCGCGGTGCTGTGGGTCGGCTACTTCGTGCTCGAGGGGTTCGACTTCGGCGTGGGCATGCTGCTGCCCGTCCTGGCCAGGAACGACACCGAACGCCGGGTGATGATCAACACGATCGGTCCCGTGTGGGACGGCAACGAGGTGTGGCTGATCACCGCGGGCGGCGCCACGTTCGCGGCCTTCCCCGAGTGGTACGCCTCGCTGTTCAGCGGGTTCTACCTCGCGCTGCTGCTGATCCTGGTGGCGCTGATCCTGCGCGGGGTGGCCTTCGAGTACCGGGCCAAGCGGGACTCGCAGCGCTGGCGGGCCGGGTGGGACAGGGCCATCGTGTTCGGCTCGGTCGTGCCGGCGGTGCTGTGGGGCGTGGCCTTCGGCAACATCGTCAGGGGTGTGAAGCTGAACGCCCGGCACGACTACGTGGGCACGTTCTGGGATCTGCTCAACCCGTACGCGCTGCTGGGCGGGCTGGTCACGCTGACGCTGTTCGCCACGCACGGCGCGATCTTCCTGGCGCTGAAGACCAGGGACGAGATCAGGCAGCGGGCCGTCGGGCTCGCGCTGAAGACGGGCGTGGTGGCCGCGGTGCTGGCCGTGATCTTCCTGGTGTGGACGCAGTTCCACGGCGGCGACGCCGTGACGGCGGTCCTGGCCGGGGTGGCCGCGCTGGCGTTCGTCTGCGCGCTGGTCCTGTCGTACAAGGGCCGGGAGGGCTGGGCCTTCGGGCTGTCGGCGTTCGCCATCGGCATGGCCGTGATCAGCCTGTTCGCGGTGCTTTACCCGAACGTGCTGCCCTCGACGCTCAACCCCGCCTACAGCCTCACTGTGGTCAACGCCGCCTCCACGCCCAAGACGCTGGGCATCATGACGTGGGTAGCGGTGATCTTCCTGCCGCTGGTGCTGCTGTACCAGGCGTGGACGTACTGGGTGTTCCGCCGCAGGATCGGCGTGCGCGACATTCCGGCCTGATCAAGCAGTTGTCCCGACCGGGTTCGCCGGGGCCGCGGGCATGGGATGCCAGGGCCCCAGATCATCGGGACAACTGCGTGATCACGCGGAAGAGAGCCGGGTGGAGTATCAGGCGGCGGAGATGCCGGCGCTGGCGGCGCGGCGCATACGACGGCGACGCTCGGAAGCGCGCTCGTCCTCGTTGAGACCGCCCCACGTGCCGTACTTCTCCGGACGGGACAGCGCGTAGTCAAGGCACTCGTTGCGGACCGGGCACCCGGCGCAGATCGCCTTGGCCTTCCGCTCACGTACGTCACGCTCGGGCTGCCGCTCCCCGTCGGGGCCGAAGAAGAGCACGAGGTCCTCACCCCGGCACGCGGCATCATCCTGCCAACCCCAGCTGGGGCGCGGGCGGGCGAGCTGCCGACGTACCTGAGACATGAGAAAACCACCTTCGTGAGAGGTATTTCGCTGATTGAGCCGCATTGGACGCTTTCGGCGTCACTGTTCCAACGCAGGGGTTAGCCGTGATGTTCCCGTGATCAGGTGAGAGCTGGCGTGGCGTACCGCACAGGCGTGAGCCTGTCCAGCGAAACCAGCCGGTAGGTGGTGATCGTCTCGGCGCAAGCCGTACCACACGGCGCTTGGAACGCCGATGGCTCAACCACAACCTGGAACCGGACGTCGCCGACGCGCACAATGGCTTCGGTGACGTCACCGTCCGACCTGGAGGATTCCACGGCCACCGCGCCGAGTGAGCACTCTCCCGTATGGGTTCGGGCAAAATGCTCTACGGCCTGCAATGGCTCAGGGATGCCTGCGCGTCCCCGGAAACGGTCGAGAGTGACCTCGCCCGACCGGTACGCGTTGACCGCTGCGATCGCAGCAGCCTGAGACATGCTGCCGTAGAAAATTCCGTGTGGCAAGCACACGAGGTTGGCGGCGTAGCGATCGCCGCCAACGTGTGACGTTTCCCACACTCTGTCCGGCAAAATTTCCGCCAGCTCACGAGCGAGGGGTAGTCCAATGCGGGCGCAGCACGCATTGCGCTTGGCGTGCGTGCAGACCAGAAATACCGGCTCGTCATCAAGTATGCAGGACTCCGGGACCACTCCGGCCACCAGCGCGTCCAGATCAAGATCGTCAGGACCTGCGATGACGCCCCCGGCCAGCCAGGGTTCGGGTCCGCAGCCGTAGGCCACTAGCACACGGATCCCTTGGTCCCGTGAGCGGGTGCGCCTTCCCGGGCGGCGGATCAGCTGGGGGCGGATGCCACGGTCGAGGGCCCGCCGTACGAGCTCGGAGATCTCCTCGGGGAGGGTCAGGTGCTCCAGGTGTGAGGGCCACGGGCCGGTGTGCTCGATGAGCAGCCAGAGCCGGGCGCCCACGGTCGCGCTGGCGAGCGTTGGCACCGTGCCCGAGTGGCAGCCGTCCGGATGCGCGCAGCCCCTGGCCAAGTCTCCCCCCGTCTCCCGTCAGAGAATTAGGTAAGACTAACCTAACGGGAAGGTGGCCGGCACGCCCGGCGCGCCGCGGGAAGCGCCGCCAGGCGGTCCTCGGGGACGAGGCCGATCCTGGTGCGGCGGTCGAGCAGGTCTGACTCGTCGAGCGCGCCCTCGTGCCGCACCGACCAGAGCAGGTCGCCCTCCGTCAGGCCGAGCCCCACCCCCTCGGGATGCTCCCTGACGAGCCGGAGCGCCAGGTGTGCCTCGCCGCCGTAGCGCTCGGCCAGCCGGGCGGGGACGCCGGGCCGTACGGGGCCCGCTCCGGCCAGCGGGATGCCGGAGGTGCGACTCGGGCCCGCCGGGAGGTTCGCGAACGAGACCGCCCGGTCCACCGCGTCCTCGGCCATGCGGCGGTATGTCGTGAGCTTGCCGCCGACGACCGTGATGAGCCCGTCACGGCACAGGACCGCGTGTTCGCGGGAGATGTCCGCCGTGCTCCCTTCGGCCGCCAGCAGCGGCCTGAGGCCCGCGTAGGCGCCCGCCACGGCCTCGCGGGGCACAGGAGTGCCGAGCACCGAGTTGAGGAGGTCCAGGAGCGTCCTGATGTCCGCCTCGGGAGCCTCGGGCACGTCGGGGATCGGCCCGTCGACCGGCTCGTCCGTCAGTCCCACGTACACGCGGCCGTCGGCCTGGGGGAGGACCAGGGCGAAGCGGTTGAGCGAGCCGGGGATCGGCACGTGCAGGCCGGTGCGGAGCCCGGGCAGGGAGCGCAGCACCAGGTGCGTGCCGCGCGAGGGGCGCAGCTCGACCGACGGGTCCAGCTCGCCCGCCCACACCCCGGCCGCGTTGATCACGACCTTGGCCCGGATGGCGAGCTCTCCGCCTGTCAGCTCGTCGCGGACCCGGGCGCCGCGCCCCGACAGGCTCAGCGCCCTGCAGCGCGTCAGGATCCTGGCGCCGTGCGCGGCGGCCGTCCTGGCGATGGCCACCACCAGGCGGGCGTCGTCCAGGAGGCGGCCGTCCCACGACAGCAGCCCGCCGCGCAAGCCGTACTCGCGCACGACGGGGGCGGCGGCGCGGGTGCGGGCGGCGCTCAGCCGGGACGGGCCCGGCAGCAGGCGGCGCGGTGTGCGGGCGGCGGCCCGCAGTGCGTCGCCGAGGCGGTAACCGGTCATCACCAGGGCGGCCTGCGCCCGCGAGACCTCCGGGGTCAGCGGCAGCAGGTACGGGTATGCCCTGACCAGGTGCGGCGCGGTGACGCGCAGCAGCGCGTCGCGCTCGACGGCGCTCTCGTAGGCCACCCCCACCTGGCCCTTGGCCAGGTAGCGCAGCCCGCCGTGGATCATCTTGGAGCTCCACCTGGAGGTGCCGAACGCCAGGTCGTGCGCGTCGATCGCGGCCACCGTCAGTCCCCGCGAGGCCGCGTCGAGCGCGGCGCCCGCACCGGTCGCGCCCAGGCCGACGACCAGCACGTCGACCTGTTCCTCTGCCACCTCGCGCAGCTCACGGGCGCGGCGGGCGGCGTTCAGCGAGCTATCCAAGGTATCCCTCCAGCAGGGCCGTCAGTTCGTCGTCGAGGTCGCCGAGCGTCACCGGGTCGAGCATGGTCGGCGCCGACAGCAGGAACGACTGCGCCACCAGCAGCACCGCCCTGGCCTTGCGCACGTCGCCTGTCGCGCGTTCGAGCACCGCGAGTATCGCCTCGTGGCTGGCGCCCCTGCGCTGGATCAGATACGGCAGCAACAGCTCGGGATCCGCCTCCACGATCTTGCGCCACAGCGGGTGCCCGCGCAGCGCCCTGACGCCCTCCACCACGGCCTTGACCGGGTCCTGCGAGATGTCGAGGTCCTCGATCACGTGCACCCACTCGCGCGTCATCAGGTCGCCGACCAGCGTGCGTATGTCGGGCCAGCGCCGGTAGATGGTCATCCGCGAGACGCCCGCCCTGCGCGCCACGTCGGTCAGCGTCGTGCGCCGCACGCCGTAGGCCAGGACGCAGTCTCGCGCCGCATCCAGAACATCATCATTGTGACGATTCGACGGCATGTGTCACAGTGTAGACATGCTGTGGTTGGGATGGGGCGACCCCGCGCGCGCCCGCGAACTGCCGGACCAGGTCCGCGCGCTGCTGCACGACCTGCTCGGCGTGCGCCCGCCGGCCGCGCCGCCGGTCTCTCTCGCAGAGGTACGGCTGCCGCCACCCGCGCCGGTGCCCGTGTCGCTGGCCGAGATCGTCGGCTCCGCGCACGTGCTGACCGATCACGAGAGCCGGGTGCGGCACACACGCGGCAAGTCCACGCCGGACCTGATGCGCATCCGATCCGGGGACGGGTCGGATGCGCCGGACGCCGTGGTGCTGCCGGGGACGCATGACGAGGTGGTCGCGCTGCTCTCGGCGTGCGCCTCGGCGCGCGTCGCCGTCGTCCCCTTCGGCGGGGGCACCTCCGTCGTCGGCGGGCTTTCTCCCGATAAATCGGGATATGCGGCGGTGATCGCGCTGGACCTCAGCCGGATGTCCCGGCTCGTCTCCCTGGACGCCGAGTCCCGCCTGGCCACCTTCGAACCCGGCGTCACCGGCCCCGAGGCCGAGCGCCTGCTGGCCGCCCACGGGCTCACCCTCGGCCACTTCCCCCAGTCGTTCGAGTACGCCACGCTCGGCGGCTTCGCCGCGGCCCGCTCCAGCGGCCAGGCCTCGGCCGGGTACGGGCGCTTCGACGACATGGTCGCCGGGCTCACCCTGGCCACGCCGCGCGGCACGCTGACCCTCGGCCGCGCGCCCAAGTCGGCCGCGGGCCCCGATCTGCGGCAGCTCGTCCTGGGCTCCGAGGGCGCCTTCGGCGTCATCACGTCACTGGTTCTGCGGGTACGGCGGGCGCCCGCCGAGCGCGTCTACGAGGGGTGGCGCTTCCCGTCGTTCGCCGCGGGGTCCGCCGCGCTGCGGACGCTGGCCCAGGACGGCCCGCTGCCCACGGTCCTGCGCCTGTCGGACGAGACCGAGACCATGATCGGCCTGGCCCGCCCCGACGCGATCGGCGGCGCCTCGGACAACGGCTGCCTGGTGATCGCCGGCTACGAGGGCGCCTCGGTCGCCGACCGTCGCCGCCTGGCCGCCGAGGTCCTCACCGGCTGCGGCGGCACGCCCCTGGGCGAGGAACCCGGCACGTCCTGGGAACACGGCCGCTTCTCCGCGCCCTACCTGCGCGACTCGCTCCTGTCGGTCGGCGCCACCGTGGAGACGCTGGAGACGGCCGCCTTCTGGTCCACCCTGCCCGCCCTCTACGACGCGGTCCGCCGCTCACTCACGGGCTCCCTCGGGAACCCGCTGATCATGTGCCACATCTCCCACGTCTACGAAACCGGCGCCTCCCTCTACTTCACCGTCGTCACCTCCCACGGCCTCGACACCTGGGAAACGGCCAAGCAAGCGGTCAACACCGCCATCATCGAAGCAGGCGGCACCATCACCCACCACCACGGCATCGGCCGCGACCACCGCGCCCCCTACGCCACAGAACTCGGCCCCCTGGGCGCCGAAGTCCTCCGCGCAATAAAAACCACCCTGGACCCCACCACCATCATGAACCCCGGCACCCTGATCCCCTGACCCCTCGCCTGTCACCCTGCACCCCGGTACGGCCGCCGCCCCGTACGGCGGGATGGCGAGGGGGCACGGTAGGCAGGCGGTGGCGCGGCGCCGCGGGACTCCAGGACGTGTGCGGGCGTGGCCGGGTGCGCTGACACCACGGGCGGCCCTCCCTGGCGCCGGGGTCGGCGGGAAGGTGGTCGGTGGAGGTCGGCGCGTTGTGCGGCGCGCGGGATGGCGGGGGCGCGGTAGGCGGGCCCTGGTCGCGACGTTGCAGGGCAGTCCTGGGTGCGTGCGTGTGGGCGGGTTCAGAGGCGTTGGCACCTCGTGCGGCCATCCCGGGCGCGGGGTCGGCGGTGGGGGCGTAGCTAGGTAGGGCGGGGGCTTTGCCGTACAAGATTGTGGAAGTATAAGGTCGTCCCGATTTGGGGGGTATGGGAGACTTCACGGGTGACCAGCGCCCCCACGAAACGCGAGAGCACCTCACCCGATCGGATCCGTGGGATCCAGCGCCGCACGCTGGCGGTCCTGTCGTCCGCGCAGATCGTGGGCGGGGTCGGGGTCGCGGTGGGGCTGGCGCTGAGTTCCGTCGTGGTCGACGAGCTGTCGGGCTCCACGGTGATCAGCGGATTCGCGGGGACCGCGACCGTGCTGGGCGCCGCGCTGCTCGCGTTGCCGACCGCCAAGGCCGCCGGTAGGGGCGGGCGCCGGGCGGGGCTGGCCCTGGCGTACGTGGCCGCGCTGGTCGGCTGCGCGATCTCGGTCGCCGCGATCACCATCGGCAACTGGCCGCTGCTGCTCGGCGGGCTGGTGCTGGTCGGCGGCGGCAGCGCGGGGAACCTGGCGTCCCGCTACTCGGCCACCGACCTGTCGCCGCCGGGGCACGCCGCGCGCCACCTGTCGCTGGTCGTGTGGGCCGCGACGATCGGCTCCGTGGCCGGACCGAACCTGGCCAAGCCCGCCGACCAGATCGGCATGAACCTGGGCCTGGTGGAGAAGGCGGGACCTTTCGCCTTCGCGGCCCTGGCCTTCGCGCTGGCGCTGATCGTCGTCGTGGCCGGCCTGCGTCCCGACCCGCTCAAGCTGGCCCGCCGCCTGGACGGCACCCACGCCACCGCCGCCAAGCACGAGCGCGCCGTCCGCGACGCCTGGCGTACGCTGCGGGTCACGCCGATGGCCCGCCGCGCGCTCATCATGATCGCGGTGAGCCACACGGCCATGGTGTCGGTCATGTCGATGACTCCGGTCAAACTCCACCACGACGGTTCGACCCTGGACATCATCGGCCTGGTGATCAGCCTGCACATCGCCGGCATGTACGTCATGTCGCCCGTGGTGGGCTGGCTGGCGGACAAGGCGGGCAAGGTGCCCGTGCTGATCCTGGGGATGGCGCTGCTGCTCAGCGCCGCCGTGCTCGCCGGTACGGCGGGCCACCACGTCGGGCAGGTCACCATAGCCCTCGTCATCCTGGGCCTCGGCTGGTCGTGCGGTCTGGTGGCCGGATCGGCCCTCGTCACCGAGTCGGTGCCCATCGAACGCCGCCCCGCCGTGCAGGGCCTGTCCGACCTCCTCATGAACGTCTGCGGAGCCACGGGCACCATCGTCGCGGGCGCCATCGTCGGCGGCCTCTCCTACGGCTTCCTCGGCCTGGTGGTCGGCATCATGGTCACCGCCGCCGGCCTCTGGCTCCTCATAACCTGGCGCCGCCAACCCACCTGACCCCACCACGCAGCTCCAGGGCCGTGGGGTGGGTTATTTGGCTTCGGCGTAGGTGGTTACGGGGGTGGAGTGCATGGGGAAGCGGACAGGGGTGGGGCCGAAGAGGAGGGTGGTGGCTTGGGTGGCGGCGGTGGTGATGGCGGCGATGACGGTGTCCGCCTGGGCGCGGGGGCAGTGGATCATGACCTCGTCGTGTTGGAAGAAGACGAGTTTGGCCGGGGCCGGCAGGAGGCCGCGCAGGACCGCCATGAGGACGAGGGCCCATTCGGCGGCGGTGGCCTGGACGACGAAGTTGCGGGTGAAGCGGCCCCGGTCTCTGGCGGCGCGGGCGCCCTCCGGGCCGGACACCAGGCTCTTCCAGCGTTCCGACGGCGGCGGGCAGGTGCGGCCGAGCCAGGAGCGCACCAGCCGCCCCTCCTCGCCGCTCTTGGCCGCGTCCTCCACGAACTGGTAGGCCTTGGGGAAGCGCTGCCGCATCACCGCGAGCAGCTTGGGCGCGTCGCCGCTCGTCCCGCCGTACATCGCGGACAGCATCGCGATCTTGGCGTTGTCGCGCTCGCCGCCGAAGGACTGGGCCAGCGCCGAATACAGGTCGATCTCCCCGGCGGCGCCGGCGAGCCCGGTGTCGTCCGCCATGGCGGCCAGGACCCGCGGCTCGAGCTGGGCGGCGTCGGCCACGACCAGGACCCAGCCGTCGTCGGCCACCACGACCTTCCGCATCACCTTCGGGATCTGCAGCGCCCCGCCGCCGCTGGTGGCCCAGCGGCCCGACACCACCCCGGCCACCACGTATTCGGCGCGGAAGCGGCCGTCGCGCACCCACTGGTCGGCCCAGGCCCACCCGTGGAAGCTGTAGAGGCGGGCCAGCTCCTTGTAGGCCAGCAGCGGCGCGATCGCGGGATGCTCGATCTGCTTCAGCTCCCACGACCGGGTCGTCTTGAGCGCCACCCCCGCGCCCTTGAACGCCCTGACCAGCTGCTGCACGGAGTCGGGGTTGACCGCCTGCCCGCCGAAGGCCGCCGAGATCTCGTCGGCCAGCGCCTGCAGCTTGGGCGGGCGCATGCCGTGGCGCGGGCGGGGCCCGAGCAGTTCGGTCAGCAGCGCGTCGTGCACGTCGCGGCGCCACGGCATGCCGTCGTGGCCCATCTCGGCGGCGATGAGCGCGCCCGCCGACTCGGCGGCCACCAGCAGGCGGAACCGGCCGGGGTCGGGCAGCGCCTCGATGCGCCGCAACTGGTCGCGCAGCACCTCGACCAGCTGCCCGGCGGTCAGCTCGGGCCGCTCGGGCTCGAACAGCGTGTCCTGCCTGGCCGTGTGCTCCTCCTCGTCCTCGGGCACGGGCAGCCCGTGCAGCCGGGCGTAGGCGGCCCGGGCCGAGTGCGGCTCGCCGTACCTGCCCTCGTGGCCGAGCAGGAGGTTTTCCGTGAGGGACAGGTCGTGGCAGCGGGACAGGCGCACGCCCGCGCGCAGCAGCGGCGGGTAGACGGCGCGGGCGTCGGCCCACACCCAGCGCGGCCGCTGCCGCTCGAGCTCGGCCAGGTCGCGGGCAGGCCGAGGCTCTCCTCCGACCGGGAGGAGCGTGTCCCCCGCCAGCACCACGTACACGCTCCCAAGAGTGCCAGGCGACTACGACAAAGCGATGACCACCTCGTCCTCGAGAGGTGGGTCGGTCTCCTGCTGGAGGCAGCCGGTGGCGGCGAAGCAGCGGATCGTGAGCCGTTCGGGGGTGACGGTGAGGTGGAGGAACTGCTTGAAGAACGGCGGGGTGTCCCAGTCGGACAGTTCCGACAGATACCGGTGGAAGACACTTTCGACGGGCAGGCGGAAGCGCGAGTTCCAGACGCCGCCGAGCAGGCGGGCCGCCAGCCGCATGCGCCAGGTGATCTCCACGTCCTGCGGGGCCCTGACCGGGGTGTTCCCGATCTGCTCCGCCATGATCGCGGACGCCTCGGCAGGGGTGAGGTAGAGCCACTTCATGTGCAGGCGGCGGGCGTAGAGCTGGCTGTAGAACGACAGGGAGTCGCCGCGCAGCGGGTAGCACCTGAACTCGTCCTCGTGCACCCCTGCCACGTCGACCCTGGGCGTGGTGTGGGTGGCGTGCATGAAGGCGCCCCCGCCGCCGGACACGAGGTACTGGATGAGTCGGTCGTCCACCTTGACCGGATAACGCTGGTAGTTGTGGACGTCGCCGCCGATGGCCGCCACGTAGCGGTTGGCCGGATCGCGGATGATGTCGTCGATGGTGCCGCCCCCCTCCAGCTTCGAGGGCTTGTGCACGTTGCGGGTGTAGATCGGCTTGCCGGTGACCAGCATCTTCGGCCTCGGGTCTCGCGAGGTACGGCGCAGCCACTCCGCCTGGTCGCGGTCGATGGAGCCGTCGATGCCCGTGTCGACGCCGACGATGAGCAGGCTCGGCGTCTCGATCGCCCAGTAGGGACCCGGCTGGACCGCCTGCTGCGACGGCTTGTCGCGCAGTTTCCTGGCCTGGGCCAGCCTGCCCTCGTCGATGGTCTCCGGCTTGCGCCACAGCAGCCCGCGTAACCCGGGATCCGGCGCGGGCTTGAGCGGGTGCGCGTCGCAGAAGACCCGCATGAAGCCGCCGAGCCCGTCGTACCAGTCGTGGTTGCCGGGCACCGCGTAGATGGGCGCCTCGTAGTCCTTGTAGGGGCGGAAGAACTTGTCGCCGTACTCGTTGCCCGATCCGGCCGGATAGAGCACGTCGCTGGCGATCACCGCGAAGTCGGTGTCCTCGCCCAGTTTGAGCAGCCCCGGTATGACGGCGTACTGCGAGGCGTCGCCCTCACCCGTGTCGCCCATCAGCAGGAACGAGAAGCTCTCGCCCACCTCCGGCCTGACACGGAAGTCCGGGTCGGCGCCGCGTGCCTGCTGCGAGGCCACCCACCGCCGCCGCACCTGCCCCGACGGGTCGCCGAACAGTCCTGTCAGGATCTCGTTGCGCGAGTGCCACAGCGTCCGCAGGTTGAACCAGGAGAAGCTGCGCTTGTTCGGCCTGAGCTCCTTGAACGTCCCGATCCGCTGGCACCGCCAGCCGGCGCCCTCTTCCGAGACCCGTGAGGAGACCTGCCTGCCACGCTCTGCCGCGACTTCCACCATGCCCCTATCTTTACCGCGATCTTGCTCTGGGGGCAGCGACTCATATGGTTCTGTTACTCGGAGTATCTGTGCGGTAACCTCATGCCTCAACAACCAAGCGGTTGCCTAGGCCGGGGGCTTTCTATGGCCAGGAACGGTTTCGACGACGCGGTACGGCGGGGCACTACGGGAGCCGAGGCGGTGGAGGGCTTGCTGGCGCACGCCCGGACGCAGTCCAGGCGCGGGGCGGTGAAGGCGTGCGAGCGGGCGGTGGCGCTCTGCCGTGACCTGGCGCAGGCGGATCCCGCCGCCTACGAGCCGCTGCTGGCCCGGGCGTTGCGCACCACGGCCAGGGCGCTGCTGCGGGCCCGGCGTCCAGGGGACGCGCTTGGCCGCGCGGAGGAGGCGGTCGCGCTCAGCCGTCCCCACGGCGGGGCGCCGCTGGTGGTCGCGCTCGCCTGCCTCGCCGACGTCCTCGGCGCCCTCCACCGCGACGATGAGGCCGCCGAGGCGGCGGCCGCCGCGGACAAACTCGCCCAGGAAAGCCCGTAGCCCGGCCGTAAGGGTCAGGCGAGGATGACGACGGGGTCGCCGGTGGTGAGGGCGCCGGGGGTGTCGGGGATGAGGTTGACGCCGAACCAGGTCTTGCCGTCCCAGCGGCGGTGGCGGGCCAGGGTGCGGATGGGCTCCTTGCCCTTGCGGTAGGTCTCGGGGTCGATCGTGGTGAGGACGCAGCGCGCGCACGGCTTGGTGACGCGGAACGGGACGTCCCCGATGCGCAGGCGGTGCCAGGTGTCCTCGGCCCAGGGCTCGGCGCCGTCCACGACGACGTTGGGGCGGAAACGGCGCATCGGCAGCGGCTCGGGCAGTTCCTCGCCGCGTTCCACGGCCGTCTCGGCGATCCAGTCGTTGAGCTGCGCCAGGGACGTCGTGGAGGCCAGCAGCAGCGGGTAGCCGTCGGCGAGGCTGACGCGGTCGTCGGGCTCGCTGTAGTCGGGGTTGACGGGGCGCCGGGTCGGGTCGTCCAGCCACAGCAGCCGGACGGGGGCCTCCACGAGCGCCGACAGCCAGGCGGCCGCGTCGTCGCCGCAGTCGGTGAGCTTCACCTCGGTACGCCACACGGTGACGGGCGCCATCCGGTCGGTGGGCGTGACGCGCAGCGGGTCCGCATGCGGTCCTGTGAGCGTCAGGCCGCCGTCGGGTTCCAGGCGCGGGTGGCAGGCCAGCAGGCGGGGCTCCTCGCGGGCGGTCAGCATCTCGCCCTTGGCGTCGACGATGAGGTAGCGCCGGTCTCCTGCCAGGCCCCAGGGCTCCACCTGCGCGTGCTCGACGTCGTGACCTCGGGTCGACTTGACGGGGTAGTAGTGGATGCTCGCCAGCCTCATGCCGCCGACCGTATCTCACGCCTCACGGCCGGGCGGCCGAGGGGTCAGCGGGTGGGGCGGAACGTGGACAGGAAGGTCCTGCGGGCGTCGGCCTGGTCGTCCCACTTGAGTTCCGGCAGGTCGAAGGTGATTTTGAAGGCTGCCGTGTCGTCGATGGTGACGTAGCGGGTCAGGGCGTGCATGGGGACGCCGTTGGGGAGCGTGTAGGTGTACTCCCAGTCGGTGGCCTTCCAGTCGCGGTACTTCACCGCCTGCAGCTGCACCTGGATGTAGCCGTCGACGCCGCCCGCCGCCTCCTCCTGGCCCAGTACGGCCAGCCCGCCGTCCGCCTGGGGCGTGGCGTGCACGACCTTGATCTTCATGCCCGAGTCCTTGGGCCCGGAGAAGGTGGCCTCCGAGCTGGAAGAGGCCAGCTTCCAGCCGTCGGGCACCGCCGCGGTGAACCCCGGCGGGGTGAAGGCCTTGAAGCCGCCGGGCACCGCGGCCGTCTGCTCGCCGCTCGAGCCCTGCTGGGCGGTCAGCGGAGAGGCGGTGGTCGCGGGGGACTGCGAGCCGCCCGAGGTGAGGAACGCGAACACCGCCACGGCCGCGCCCGCGACGGCCACCGCGGTCACGATCAGGCGGAGCGTGGGGCGGCCTTCGCGGATCCAGCCGCCGTCCTCGTCCGAGGGGCGGCGCCGGCCCTTCAGCGGCCGTTCAGGGATCGCGTGCGCGCCGGACTGCCCGGAACGCAGGTCGCGCGACAGGTCCCTGGAATGCTCGCGCAGGTCGTCGGGCGAGGCCAGCGGCCACGGCGCGGCCTTGGCGTCGGTGGTCAGCGGCAGGATCGGCTGCGGCCCCGACGGGCTGCCGAAGGACGGCTGCTGCCCGCCGAGCACGGCATACGGTCCGGAAGGCCCGCCGAAGCCGTCAGGCGGGGCGTCGAAGGCGTCGGGCAGGCGGCGTGCCACTTCCGTGAGACGGTGCGGGCCGTCCGGCGCCTGGTCGCGCTCAGGGGCGTCGAGGACGTCGTGCGCGGACTCGGCGGGGCCGGAGTGCACGGGCAGGGGCCCCGAGTGGCTGGCGAAGGCGTCGAAGGGCTGCTGCGGCAGCTGGTCGGTGCGGTGCGCCCCGGAAGGGCTGTCGTACGGCATCGCGTAGGCGTCCGACGGACCGGACAGCGGATCGTACGGCACGCGGACCGGCCCCGACGGCGTCTCCACGATGCGCGAGGGCATCGGCCCCGAGGGCGGATCGAGCGGCGGCAGCAGCCCGGCGGGCGTCGGATCGCCCTGGCTGGGCAGCGTGCGCGGCGGGTTCGACCCGTGCGCCCGCAGGATCTGCTCGAGCTGCTCGCCCACCTGCTCCGCCGTGAGCCGCTCGGCCGGGTCCTTGCGCAGCAGCCCGTCGATCACCGGCAGCAGCGCCCCGGCCCGCTGCGCCCCGATCGGCGGCTGCGTCAGCACGGCCCCCAGCACCGCGATCGCGTCGGGCCCCTCGTACGGCGGGTGCCCCTCGACCGCGGCGTACAGCGTCGCGCCGAACGACCACAGGTCGGCCGCGACCGTGATGGGCTGCCCCGACAGCCGCTCCGGCGGGATGTAGGCCGGCGACCCCATCAGCAGCCCGGTCTGGGTGATGGTCACGTCGCCCTCGATCGCGGCGATGCCGAAGTCGGTCAGCACCACCCGGTCGGAGGTCAGCAGCACGTTGCCGGGCTTGATGTCGCGGTGCAGGATCCCGGCGGCGTGCGCGTGCCGCAGCGCGTCCAGGACCCGGATCCCGATCTCGGCGGCCTGGACGACGGGCAGCGGGCCGCTCTGCCGTACGGCCTGCTCGAGGGACCAGGCGCGGACCAGCTCCATGACGATCCAGGGCCGGCCGTCCTCCTCGACCACGTCGTGCACGGTGACGATGCCGGGATGCGTGAGCCTGGCCGCCGAGCGCGCCTCGCGCAGCATCCGGCGGTGGGCGACCTGCTTGCCCGCGTGGTCGAGCCCGTAGGGGAGGATCAGCTCCTTGACCGCCACGTCGCGGTCGAGCAGCACGTCGTGGGCGTGCCACACCATGCCCATGCCGCCCCTGCCGACAGGCGACATGAGCCGGTAGCGCCTGCCGATCAGTCGGCCCTGGCTCTGCGACGGCGGAGGTGGAGCGTCTCCGTGGCCGCTGAGCAAGCGGTCGGCTGCCATGTCCCGCCCCTATCTTCCGCCTCAAATGTCACATTCGCGCCACGCTTCCAGATTATGAGATTCGCCACGATATAGGCAGGTTGTTGAGAAATGGAAGTTAACTGCCGGGCTGACCTGGGGTTACGGCTGCTGCAAGAGCGATCAAAGCGCTGGTGAACGCCTCGGCCGGCGGCCTGACGAGGCCCGCGCCGACCTGCCCGGTTCCGGCGACGCGTCCGGCGATGCCGGTGTTCACCACGGGCAGCAGGCCCGTCCTGGCGACCAGGGTGACGTCGATCCCGGCGGGCGTGCCGCGGAAGCCGAGCCCGGGGATCTGGTAGGCGGGATGCTCGGCCAGCGTGATCTCGTACATCGACCGGGTGGCGGCCACCGCGTCCGACACGTCGCCGCCGACGAAGCGGACGATCGCCGGTGAGGCGGCCATCGCGAACCCGCCCAGCCCCGACGTCTCGGTGATCGTCGAGTCGCCGATGTCCGGGTTGGCGTCCTCGGGGCCGTACGCGCCGAGGTAGAGCCCGTCGGGCACCCCGGCTGGCCCGGTGAACCAGCGCCCGCCCAGCCCGGAGACCTGCACGCCGAAGTCGGTGCCGTTGCGGGCCATGGCCACGACCATGGTCGAGCCGGGGATGTCGCGCGCGGCGTCGGTGGCGGCCTTGGCGGCGGCCATGCCCATGTTGAGGAAGAAGTGGTCGTTGCCGCCGATGAAGCGCAGCACCTCGGCGGCCTCGGAACACGTCTCGGCCAGGGCGGGCGCCAGCTCCCGCAACAGCAGCGAGGTGGCGGCCCTGTTGCGGTTGTGCAGCTCGTCGCCCATCTGCAGCGCCTGGGCGATCATCGCCCGCAGGTCGAGCGGGCCGGTCGACTCCAGCGCGACCGCCAGCGCGGGACCCAGCACGCGGTCCATCCAGCGCAGCCGGTCCAGCACCTCAGGGCCGTAGGCGCCGTACCGCAGCACCTTGCCCAGGCCCTCGTTGAGCGAGCAGTAGGCGGTGCCGCCGTGCTCGGCGTCGCGCACCTCGAACATCCACATCGACGGGCTCACCACGCCCGCCATCGGCCCCACGGCGGCGTGCTCGTGGCACGGCTCCCACCGCACCTGGCCGGCGGCCAGCTTGGTCTCGGCGTCCTGCTCGTCGCCCGCCAGCCCTTCGAGCAGCATCGCCCCGATCAGCGCGCCGCGCAGCGGGCCGGAGGCGCGCTCCCAGGTGATCGGCGGGCCCGCGTGCAGGAACGTGCCCGCGGGCAGGATCTCGGCGGCCCGCCGTACTCCCACCAGGAAGGGACGGGCGGAGGTCAGCTTCTCCACGGCCACCTCGTTGGCGGCCTCGCGGCGCGGGTCGGCGAGCAGCGTGGCCAGCGCGTCCTCGGTGCCGGTCAGCGGCGGATGCCAGGTCACCGGCGTGGTGGGCACGGCCTGCGCCCGCAGCGACTCCTCCAGCAGGCCGGCGCCGACGGTGATCACCCGGGGCGGGCCGGACAGCAGGCTCACAGCAGGCTCCCCGTGTATCTTGCCGCCTGGGCGTTGGAGGTGAAGACGGACGCGCCCGCCTCGCGCAGCGCGGCCGCCTGCCGGTGCAGGTCCTGCGGGTCGCCCTCGGTGCCGACCAGCGCGACCACGACCGTGGCGGGGCAGCGGCGGATGGCGTGCACCAGCCACGAGGCCGGGTCGGGATCGGCGCCGTGGCCGAGCACCACGTCCATGAGCACCACGTCGCCGGGGTCCACCTTGGCCATCGCCTCCACGCGCAGCATCGGGTCGATCATCGGGTGGGCACGGCCGCGGGTGTAGGCGTCGTCGCCGTAGTCCACGAACTCGCCGCGCCCGGCGATCGCCGCGGCCTCCGCGCACAGCGTGCCGCCGGAGTAGATCCCGCGGATCGTGCCCGTCACCGGCCTTCCCGACCAGCCGGGCCAGGCCGGCCATTCGGGCACGGACCTGCCGAGCGCCCGCAGCGCCGCCTCCGCCGCCTCGGTCAGATCGATCTCGCCGATGATCGCGCTCACGACCTGCTTCTTGGGAGTCTCGGGTACGGCTCCCGCCGCCTTGGAGACCAGCACGATCAGCCGGGTGGCCGGATCCTCGTCGAGCAGGCGCAGCGCCCTGGCCGTCGAGCGGCCGCCCACCTCGGGGGTGAGGTCCCTGCCGCCCACGCCGAGCACGTGGCTGGTGCCGACACCCGCCAGGTCGAGCAGCGAGGTGATCTGCTGCGCGCCCGTGCCCGAGGCGGCCACCAGGCCCACGGGACCCGGCCTGACGACGTTGGCGAACCCGAGCCCGGCCCCCGCGATGATCGCGGTGCCGCAGTCGGGACCCATGACTAGCACGCCCTGCTCGTCGGCCCGCCGCTTGAGCGCCACCTCCTGCTCCACGGGCACGCCGTCGCTGAACACCATCACGTCCAGGCCCGCCTCGATCGCGTCCATGGCCTCGCAGAAGGCGTGCTCTCCCGGCACGGACACCAGCACCAGGTTCCCGCCGCCCGCGCGGACGGCCGAGCGGGTGGTCAGCGGCGGCTGTTCGGCCGCCTGGGCGGACGGGCTCGACAGCGCCCCCAGCTGGCGGTCGAGCTCGTCCGCCGCGGCGTCCACGTCCTGCCCGCGGATGGCCACCAGCAGGTCGCCGGGCTCCGCGGCAGGAAGGTCGAACCCCAGATCGCGTGCCACGCCCTGGTTGAGCTCGGTCGCCATCGCCACCGTGGCCACCTCGACGCCCGGCAGCTCCGACAGCGCCCGGCTGACCCGCATCAACGCCACCGAGTCGTGGTAGACCCCGCGCCGCACCAGCACCAGGTCGCGGGTCACGTGCCGCCCCCCGCGCCCATGCCGACGACGGCGGACAGGCCGATGGCGATGCCCTGGGTGAGGTCGGCCCCCGAGGTGTGCCCGAGGGCGTGCAGGCGCAGCAGGGCGGGGTCGAGAGGCAGGCCGTCGGCCACGGCGCGCAGCACGTCGGTGACCTCGGGGCTGGCCTCGCCGCGCGCCGCGCAGTGCAACAGGGTCGCCGAGATGGGCGTCGTCCGGGTGCGCGCGTCGTAGGTGACGGTGGCGGCCAGCCATCCGGCCAGCCACACCGCCCGCTCGACCCCGGCCGCGCCTCCCAGGTGCCGCAGCGTCACCAGGAGACCGGCCAGGACGTCGTCGCCGCTGGGCGTCAATCCCGGGCCCAGCCCGACGAGCCGCTCGGCGGCGCTCACCGCGCCGAGCAGCCACCCGGACGCGCAGCTCTCGGCCAGCAGCGCCACCGTGGAGTTCCCCGCCAGGCCCGCGCCGTGCGGCACCACCCGGGGCAGCGCCTCGGCCAGCCGTACGAGATCGACGGGGCCGAGCGGCGGCGCGGGATCCCACCAGCGTCGCGCGCGCAGGCTCAGGTGGCCCAGCTCGACCGAGCCGTCGCCCACCGCGGCTTCGTCACCCACCGTGACGTGCGGCAGCTCCGCCGCCAGCAGCACCGAGTTGGGCAGGCGGGTGGCGGCCCCGGTGATGATCGCGATCACCGACGGCTCAAGATCGGTCCTGACCTCGAGATACACCCCGGCAGGGAAGGCCGCGAGCACCCGCGCGGGGCGGCGCGGTGCCTCCAGCACCGGGCGTACGGCTGTGCTTGCGGCGCCCGTCACGTGCCTGGTGCGCGTACCGACGGTCACAGGAGCTCCCTTCCGATCCTGGACCTGACCGTAGAACGCGCGTTCAACCCCTCGTACGGAGAAATTTGCCAACAGCCAGCGGGAAGGTTGGCTCTTCCTGACAGACCGCTTCTGGGGTCACAATCACCACTATGGAGCCCCCTGTCCGTCTTGCCAGTACAGGAACGATCATCCACGGCGTGTCCGTGGGGGAGGTTCTGGGCGTGTCGACCCTGGCAGAGGCCCGTCTGATCGCGGGGGAGAGCGGGCTCGGTCGCATCGTGCAGCGCCTCAACGTGATGGAGGTGCCCGACATCCTGGCGTGGGTGAAGCCGCACGAACTGCTGCTCACCACCGGCTACCCGCTGCGCAACACCCCGCAGTCGCTGGGCCGGCTGGTCGCCGACCTGGACGACAGGGGACTGGCTGCGCTGGCCATCAAGCTCGGCCGCTACGTCGACGAACTGCCCGAGGAGATGGTGGAGCAGGCCGACAGGCTCGGCTTCCCGCTCATCCTGCTGCCCAACGACGTCGGCTTCGACGACATCCTCAACCAGGTGCTCACCGACATCCTCAACCGCCAGGCCGCCGACCTGCTGCGGGCCGAGGAGGCGCACCGCGCGCTGGTGCAGGTCGTGCTGGCCGGCGGCGGGCTGAACGAGGTGACCGCCGAGGTGGCCGGGTTACTCGACGTGGCCGTCGCCGCCGTCGACGGCTCCGGCCGGATGCTGGCCGCCGCCGGGCCGCCCGACCACCTGGCCGCGCTGCGCGAGTCGATCTCCCACGAGGGCCCGCCCGCCCCCGCCGCCGCGGCGGGCCGCGGCCAGTCCTACGCCGCCGTCCCCGTCGTCGCCGGCGGCCACCACCACGGCCGCATCGTCGCCTACAGCCCGCAGGGCAACATCCGCGACAGCGACATCGGCATCCTGGAGCGCGCCGCCACGGTCGCGGCCCTCGTCGTGACCAGGCAGGAGGCGGTCAACGCCGTCGAGTCCAAGTACCGCGCCGACTTCCTGCGTGACGTCCTGACCGGCAGGGCCGGTACGGCGGAGCGGATCACCACCCGGGCCCGCGCCTTCGGCTGGGACCTGGAACGCCCGGTCACGGTCCTGGTGGCCGAGCTCGACCCCGACGGCGACGAGCGGACCGCGCAGGACCGGCTGATCACCTCCTGGACCGCCGCGATGCGCCGCCACGACCCGCGCGGCGCCGTGGCAGGCTTCTCGCACGAGGTCGTGGCCGTGATCCACGCCGCGGTGGACGCGGCCCGCGTGGCCAAGGACGCCGCCTCGGCCTTCGCCGACATGCTGCCCGCCACGTTCTCCACCGGCTCCTCGCGGCCCTGCCCCGGCGCGGACTCGCTGCCCGAGGCCTACGCCCAGGCTCTCAAGGCGGCCAGGGTGGGCCGCCAGCTGCACGGGCGCGGCGCCGTCGCCCACTTCGACCAGCTCGGCGTCTACCGGCTGCTGTCGCTGGTCAACGACACCGGCGAGCTGCACGCCTTCGTACGGGAGACGCTCGGGCCGCTGGCCTCCGACGACGACGCCGAGAACGCCGACCTGCGCCGCACGCTGCAAGTACTGCTGGAGACGAACCTCAACGTGGCCGAGACGGCGCGGCGGCTGCACTTCCACTACAACACGCTGCGCTACCGGATCGGGAAGCTGGAACGGCTGCTCGGCAACTTCACCGACGACCCCCACCTGCGGCTCAACCTGACGCTGGCGCTGCACGTACTGCGCATGCGAGGCATCTAGGCTGGGGGCTTGTGGACCTGGAATTCGACCTCGACACCGACTACATCCCGCTGTGCGACCTGCTGAAGTACTGCGGCGTCACCGAGACCGGCGGCATGGCCAAGCAGCTCATCGCCGAGGGGATGGTGCTGGTCGACGGGGAGGTGGAGCTCCGCAAGACGCGCAAGGTGCGTTCGGGGGCTCTTGTCTCGGGCGAGGGTTTCTCGATCAGGGTCCACTGACCTGTTTCTCTTTGTACGGCGGGCCGCCCCTGCGCCACCCGCCGTACTTCGGCTGGGCTCTGTCCAGGGGGACGCTTCTGCGGTGATGCGGGGTCGCGCGCCGTTACGACGCACGGGATCCGCGTCCCTGGGTTCCGGTCGCGCGCCGTACAGGGCGCCGACTTCGCCGTACACCGTCCCACCGACCCGGCGCCTGGAAGCGCTCGCCGCAGGGAGAACGCCCGCCGTACGGAGTGCTCACCGTAGGGAGGGACGCCCGCTGTACGGAGTGCTCGCCGTGGGGAAACGCCCGTCTTACGGAGTGCTCGCCGTGGGGAGGGACGCTCGCGGTACGGGGTGATCGTCGTGGGGTGGGGTTGGCGTGTGGGAGGCGTCGGGTAGAGGTTTCGGGGGGTGGGGAAGACTCGCCGGGAGGGAGTTGGGGGGAAAGGCGGTGCGCGGCGAGAAGCCACCTCTACCATGGGGAAGAACTGGCAGATCATGCCGATGTAACCGATAGCGATCTGGCCTAATGTGCCCGCAACGGCCTGCGGGGTGGCCACCGAACCGACGGCCCAAGTGCAAAGGGGCTCTCATGGTTTTGGGTTGGACCAAACACGGCGACGGCAAGCATCTGGCCCCGGGAGAGGTGGTCAGGCCCGACGAACGGCTGACATGGCCGAGGATGATCGGGTTCGGGGCGCAGCACGTGATCGCGATGTTCGGCGCCACGTTCGTGTTCCCGCTGGTGATGGGGCTCGATCCGAACGTGGCCGTGATGATGTCCGGCGTGGCCACGATCATGTTCCTGCTGATCGTGAACGGCAAGATCCCCAGCTACCTGGGCACCAGCGCCTCGTTCGTGGGCGGCGTGTTCGCGATCAGGGCGGCCTTCGGCGGCCACACGCCCGCCGCCAGCGCGATCGTGACGGGGGCGATCCTGGTCGCCGGGCTCGTCCTGGCGCTGGCCGGCGTGGCGATCCACTTCCTCGGCGTGCAGATCATCCACAAGATCTTCCCGCCGGTCGTGACCGGCGCGGTGGTCATGCTGATCGGGTTCGGGCTGGCGTTCGTGGTGGCGGACGTCTACTGGCCGCAGGACCAGTGGATAGCGCTGATCACGATGATCGTCACGTTCGCGGTCGTCGTCATGTTCAAAGGTTTCATCGGCCGCATCGGCATCCTGATCGGGCTCGTCGTCGGCTTCGTCCTGTCGTGGCTGCTCGACAAGACGGCCGGTCCGATCAGCTCCGTGCTGCCCGGCCAGAACCTGCGCGACGCGGCCGGCGCGCTCTGCCAGAACGAGGGCACCTACTGCGTCGCCACCGCGTTCCAGCACGACCGGGTGAGCTTCGCCAACGTGGCCAAGGCCCCGTGGATCGGCATCCCCGACTTCCACGCGCCCGACATCAAGGCCTCGGCCGTCCTGCTGGTGCTGCCCGCGGTGATCGCGCTGATCGCCGAGAACATCGGCCACGTCAAGGCCGTCGGCGAGATGACCGGCACCGACGTCGACCCGTACGTGGGCCGGGCGGTCATGGCCGACGGCATGGCCACCGTGGTCACCAGCGCCGTGGGCGGCTCCCCGACCACCACCTACGCCGAGAACATCGGCGTCATGGCCGCCACGAAGGTCTACTCGACGGCCGCCTACTACATCGCCGGCGTGATCGCGATCCTGTTCGGCCTGTGCCCGAAGTTCGGCGCCCTGGTCGCCGCCACGCCGGGCGGCGTGCTCGGCGGCGTCACCGTCATCCTCTACGGCATGATCGGCCTGCTCGGCGCCAAGATCTGGGTCGAGAACCGGGTCGACTTCGCCGATCCGGTGAACATGGTTCCGATCGGAGCGGGCATCATCCTGGCTGTCGGACCGGTGAAGCACGTCATCACCGGTGATTTCAGCCTGGAGGGCATCGCGTTCGGCACGATCGTGGTGGTGGCCGGCTACCACCTGCTGCGGTGGCTGTCCGGACGTCCGGCCGCACCAGTGGGGAGCGAAACAGGGTGAAGCCACCGCCCTTTGAGCACCACGCACCGGAGGACCTCGGCGAGGCCCTCGACGTGCTGGCCGAGGTGGGCTCGCACGGCAAGGTGCTCGCGGGCGGGCAGAGCCTGATCCCGATGCTCAACATGCGCCTGGCGGCCCCCGCTCACCTGGTGGACATCAACAGGATCGAGTCGCTGGCCGTGGTCGAGACGGCCCCCGAGGGCGTGACGGTCGGCGCGCTGGCCCGCCACGCGCAGGTGGAGCGGGCCGGCGTCCCGCCGCTGCTGCGGCAGGCGCTGCGGCTGGTGGCCCACCCGGTGATCCGCAACCGCGGCACGGTCGTGGGCAGCCTGGTGCACGCCGACCCGGCCGCCGAGCTGCCCGCCGTCCTGGCCGTCCTGGGAGGGTCGGTACGGCTGGCGCGGCGCGGCGGCGACGGGCCCGAGTTCGTGGACGTGCCCGCGTCCCGGTTCTTCGTCGGGCCGATGGAGTCGTCGATCGAGCCGAGGGAGCTGGCCGTGTCGGCGTTCTTCCCTGCGCTGCCCGAGCGGTCCGGCACCGCGTTCCTGGAGGTGGCGCGGCGGCACGGCGACTACGCGCTGGCCGGGGTGTGCGCGGTGGTGACCCTGGACGAGGACCTGCGGGTGGAGTCGGCCAGGGTCGGGTGCGTGGGCGTCGGGCCCGTGCCCGTGCTGGTCGACGTCACCGAGACGCGCGGCGACTGGGGTGCGGCGGCGCGAGCCGTACGGGAGGCGATCGATCCGGAGACCGACATCCACGCCAGCGCCGGATACCGGCGGCACCTGGCCGGGATCCTGGCCGAGCGGGCTCTCACGGACGCGAGCAGGGAGGCTGCGGCATGAGCGGCGCGAGCGAGCGGGACGTCACGCTGGTCGTCAACGGCGTGACCCGGCGCGTGCGGGTGCCCGTGCGCCGGCTGCTGTCCGACTGCCTGCGCCACGACCTCGGGCTGACCGGCACGCACGTCGGCTGCGAGCACGGCGTGTGCGGCTGCTGCACCGTGCTGCTGGACGGCGAGCCGGTGCGCTCGTGCCTGACGTTCGCGGTGACGGTGGACGGGCAGTCGATCACCACGGTCGAGGGCCTGGCCCGCGACGGCGAGCTCTCGCCCGTGCAGCGCGCCTTCGCCGAGTGCCACGGACTGCAGTGCGGCTTCTGCACGCCCGGCTTCCTCTGCACGGTGACCGCGTTCCTGCGCGACAACCCCGCGCCCACCGAGGAGGAGGTCCTGGAGGGCATCTCCGGCAACCTGTGCCGCTGCACCGGCTACCAGAACATCACCAAGGCCGTCCGCAGGGCCGCCGAGCTCATCGCGGAGGAATCGTGACCACCCGGCTGTTCGGGGAGCCCGTCCAGCGGCGGGAGGATCCGCGGCTGCTCACCGGGCAGGGCCGGTACGTCGACGACCTGGGGCCCGGCGCCGTGGCCGCGGCCTTCGTCAGGTCGCCGCACGCGCACGCCCTGATCCGGGACATCGACGTCTCCCGGGCCCTGGACGTGGACGGGCTCATCGCGATTTACACCTGGGAGGACCTGCCGGATCGCCTGGCACGCCCGCTGCCGCTGCTGATCCCGCACCCCGCGCTCACCCACGGCCGCACCGCCTACCCGCTGGCCAGGCAGATCGTCCGCCACGTGGGCGAGCCCGTGGTGATGGTCGTGGCCGCAGACCGCTACCTGGCCGAGGACGCCTGCGCCCTGATCGAGGTGGACTATGAGCCGCTCAAGGCGGTCGTCGGCCTGGAGGAGGCCGTGCAGGGCGCCCAACTGGTGCACGAGGACGTGCCCGGCAACGTCGGCGCCAACCTGGTGCAGGAAGTCGGCAACGCCAGGGAGAGCATCGAGACCTCGCCGCACACGCTGGCCTTCCGGCTCGACATCGAGCGCAGCGCCAGCATGCCGCTGGAGGGCCGCGGCGTCTACGCCCGCTGGGACGGCACCGACCTGCGCGTCTACTCCAGCACCCAGACCTCGACCAGCGTCAGGATGGCCGTCGCCGCCGCGCTCGAGCTGCCCCTCACCAACGTCGAGGTCATCGCCCCCGACGTGGGCGGCGGCTTCGGCGTGAAGATCGTGCACCCATGGCCGGAGGAGGTGCTGGTCCCGTGGGCGGCCATGGTGCTGGGCCGCGAGGTGAAATGGACCGAGGACCGGCGCGAGCACTTCGTCTCCAGCGCCCACGAGCGCGCCCAGGTGCAGTACGTGCGGGTCGGCTTCGACGACGACGGGCGCGTCCTCGGGCTCGAGGTGACGTTCCTGCACGACCACGGCGCCTACACGCCGTACGGGATCATCGTGCCGATCATCACGTCCACGCAGCTGCTCGGGCCGTACAAGATCGGCTCCTACCGGGTCGAGTTCTCCTCCGTCTACACCAACACCGTGCAGGTGACGCCGTACCGGGGCGCGGGGCGCCCGCAGGGCGTCTTCTGCATGGAACGGACCATGGACAAGATCGCCGCATATCTCGGGAAAGATCGCACCGACGTACGCGCCGCCAACCTGATCCAGTCGAACGAGTTCCCTTACGACCAAGGCATGATTTTTCAGGACGGAAGGCCGCTTATTTATGACAGCGGCGATTATCCGGAAATGTTGCGAATGATCAAGGAATTGATCGGCTGGGAGTCCTTCGAGAAACGGCCCAACCTCGGCATCGGCATCGGCTGCTACGTCGAGGGCACCGGCGTCGGCCCCTACGAGGGCGGCCACGTCCAGATCACCTCCGACGGCCGCGTGCACGTCTCGACCGGGCTCACCTCGCAGGGCCAGGGCCACCAGACCGTCTTCGCCCAGATCGCGGCCACCGAGCTGGGCGTCCCCATCGAGCAGGTGTCGGTGGTGACCGGCGACACGCGCCGCTTCGGGTACGCCGTCGGCACCTTCGCCTCCCGCGCCGCGGTGATGAGCGGCAACGCCATCGCGCTGGCCTGCCGTAAGGTCCGCGAGAAGGCGCTGAGGATCGCGGCCGACGCGCTCGAGGCGGACCCGGCCGACCTGGAGATCATCGACGGGCTCGTGCACGTCGTGGGCACGCCGCAGGTCTCGATCCCGCTGTCCACGGTCGCCGTGCTGGCCAACCCGCTGCGGTACGCCTTCGACGACGAGGCGGCCAAGGCCACCCAGTTCTCCGGCACGTCCTCACCCGACAAGCCGCCGGTGGCCGAGGGGGAGGAGCCTGGCCTGGAGGGGCGCGACTACTACTCGCCGATCCGCTCCACCTTCGCCTCCGGAATGCACGCCGCCATCGTCGAGACCGATCCCGACACGGCCGAGATCCGGGTGCTGCGCTACGCCGTGGTGCACGACTGCGGGCGCCTGATCAACCCGGCCATCGTCGAGGGCCAGATCCACGGCGGCGTCGCGCAGGGCATCGCCGGCGCCCTGTACGAGAAGATGGTCTACGACGGGCACGGGCAGCTGCTCAACGCCTCGTTCATGGACTTCCTGATGCCCTACGCCACCGAGATCCCGAAGGTGGAGACCGCGCACCTGGAGACGCCGTCGCCGCTCAACCCGCTCGGCATCAAGGGCGCGGGGGAGGCGGGCGTCATCCCGGTCTCGGCGGTGATCGCCTCCGCGGTCGAGGACGCCGAGGGCTTCCCCGTCGACCGCATGCCGATCTCCCCGTCGGACCTGTTCGACCTGCGGGCCCAGCGCCCCTAGGGCTCTGGGAGGATACGCGGCATGGATCTTGCATGGCGCGGACTGACCGAAATGCCCGCGGAGGTGGGCGAGCCCGACGTCCTGCGGCTGGACGGCAACCGGCTGACGCGGGTGCCGAGCCTGGCCCACCTGGGCTCGCTGCGGGAGCTGCACCTGGACGGCAACCGGCTGCGGGAGCTGCCGGAGTGCCCGCCGGGACTGCGGGTCCTGTTCGCCTACGGCAACGCGATCGAGACCCTGCCCGAACGGCTCCCGCCGGGCCTGCGCCACCTGGCCGTCGGCGGCAACCCCCTGTCCGGCGTGCCGAAGACGCTGTGGGAGCTGCGCGAGCTGGAGAGCCTGAACCTCGCCGAGTGCGGGCTGACCGCCCTGCCGCCGGGGATCGGCGCGCTCGGGCGGCTGCGCATGCTCGACCTCGGCCACAACCGGCTGCCCGCCATCCCCGCCGAGCTGGGCGACCTGGACCTGACCGAGTACCTCTACCTGAGCGACAACGGCTTCACCGAGGTGCCCGCCGCGCTGGGCAGGCTGCGGCGCCTGCCGTACCTCAACCTGACGGACAACCGCCTCACCACGCTCCCGGACGCGCTCGGCGACCTGGAGTCGCTGGTCGAGCTGCGCCTCTACAACAACCTCCTGACGAGCCTGCCCGGCACGATCGGACGGCTGGCCAAGCTCAGGGAGCTCCACCTGCAGGGCAACCGGCTCACGGCCCTGCCCGCCTCGATCGCGGGACTCGGCGAGCTGCGGCAGCTCGACCTCAGGAACAACCACCTCGGCCAGGTCCCCGTCGAGATCGGTGAGCTGACCCGGCTCAGGCACCTCGACCTGCGCAACAACCGTCTCAGGACGCTGCCCGACACGCTCGGCGACCTGCCCGCCCTGGAGAAGCTCGACCTGCGCTGGAACAAGCTCGACCACGAGCCCGCCTGCCTGGACCGGCTGCGTGAACGCGGGTGCGTCATCCTGCGCTGAACCCGGGCTCGCGAGGGTGCGTATCTCGGCACATGACGACATTTCGGCGCCTGGTGGTGTGCGTGATGGCCGTGGGGCTGAGCGCCGCCTGCTCCTCCGGCGGCGCGCGCCTGGCCGCCGCCCAGAAACCGGCCAAGCCGCTCTCGGTCGAGCAGCTCGCCGCCAAGGTCGGCTGCACGCCGCGCATCCAGGTCAACGCCACCGACATGCGGCAGGCCTACTGCAAGACGGTCGACGGGGAGTTCTTCCTGACGACCTTCTCCACCCAGGCCGGCAAGGACGCCTGGATGGACACCGCGCCCGAGTACAACCCCCACCTCGTCGGCTACCTGTGGACCGCGCTGTCCAGCCGGCAGGTCCTCGAACTGCTCAAGGAGCGGCTCGGCGGCGACCTCCACCTGAAGGACCACAGGACCATGAAGACCATCAATTGATTGGATGACATTTGTCATTCAATTGATTGATGAAGTACGGTCGCCCTCATGGCAGCACGGAGGGCTCCGGAGGAACGCGGCGTCGCGGCCGCCCGGACGCGCGAGCGGATCATGGAGGCCGCGGTCGCCGAGTTCGGCGCCAAGGGCTACGCGGGCGCTCGCACGGCGGGCATCGCGGCCAGGGCCGGCGTCAACCAGCAGCTGATCGCCTACTACTTCGGCGGCAAGCAGGGACTGCTCGACGCGCTGCGCGAGCGCTGGCAGGAGACCGAGGACACCATCGAGGGTCCCCTCGACGAGGCGATCGGCAAGGCGCTGGACGCCACGCTCGAGCGGCCCGACTGGGCCAGGCTGCTGGTGTGGCAGGCACTCGGCGACTGCCCGTTCGCCGACGAGGCCGACGGTGAGCGCTTCGCGCGGTCCCAGCGCTCGCGGCTGGCCGAGGCGGTGGAGGGCATGCGCCGCCGCCAGCGCGACGGCGAGGTCTCCGAGGAGCTTGATCCCGCGTTCGCGCTGCTCGTGACGTACGCGCTGGTGCTGGCGCCGATCACGATGCCGCAGTTCGTCCAGGGGATGCTCGGGCTGGACCCGATGTCGCCGGAGTACCGCGGCCGCTGCCGGGAAGAGCTGGTCAAGCTGTTGGGAGGAGCATGATGGTCGCGGTCGTCTTCGGAGCAAGGGGCAGCGTGGGCCGCCACGTCGCCGCGGGCCTGGCCGAGGCCGGGGTACGGTTCCGCGTCACCAGCAGGGAGTCTGCCGCCGGGTTCGTCGTGGCGGACCTGGAGCGGCCGGAGACGCTGCCCGCCGCGCTGGAGGGCGCGGACCGGGCCTTCATTTACGCCAAGCCCGAGGGCATCGACGGGTTCGTGGCCGCGGCCAGGGACGCGGGGCTGCGGCACGTGGTGCTGCTGTCCTCGGGCGCGGTGGTCAATCCCGGCGCGGACCGCGATCCCATCGCGATCAGCCACCGGAGGGTCGAGACCGCGCTCGAGGAGTCGGGGCTGGAGTGGACATTCATCCGGCCCGGCATGTTCGCCACGAACACGCTGTGGTGGTGGGCCCGCTCGATCAGGGAGGAGGGCCGCGTCCGCATGCCGTACCCGGAAGCGCAGACGGCGCCCATCCACGAGAAGGACATGGCCGCCCTGGCCGTCACCGCCCTGACCCGGCCGGGGCACGCCGGGCAGGCCTACACGGTCTACGGGCCCGAGTCCCTGACGCAGCGCGAGCTGGTCAAGCACATCGGGAACGCCATCGGCCGCGACATCCGCGTCGAGGAGCTCACGCCCGAGGAGGCTCGGGTGGAGCTGGGCAGGACCATGCCGCCGCTCGGGGTCGAGACCATGATGCGCGTGTGGGCGTCCGGCGTCGGCGTTCCCGCCCGCACCTCCACGACCGTCCCCGACCTGACCGGCCGCCCCGCTCACACCTTCGCCCAGTGGGCCCACGACCACGCCTCCGACTTCTCCTCATAAGGCTGGTCATGCGGCGGCTTCTCTCGATCGCTGCTGTACGGCAAGCCGCCGCCACCGGCCGCCCGCCGCACTTCGGCGCAGGGCCCGCGACCGGCGCTTCCGGCGAGTCGGTGCCGCTTGCCCACCGTCACGACCCTTCGTGATGCGGGCATCCCGGTATCGCTTGTTTCGGGTTCCGTACGGCATAACGGCGGCCCGCCGTACAGGTCCGGCTGCGGTCAGGCCGGGACGGTCACCCGCTTGCGGAACACCCAGTAGGTCCAGCCCTGGTAGGCCAGCACGAACGGCAGCGCGATCAGGCCGATCCAGGTCAGCATCCGCATCGTGTACGGGCCCGAGGCCGCCTCCGCCAGCGTCAGCCCAGGCATCGGCGCCCCGCGCAGCTCCATGAAGACCGACGCCGAGGCCAGCGCGATCGCGGCGGCCGTGGCGGCGAACGCCCAGCCCTCGCGCCGCAGCCAGTTCAGCACCGCCGCAGCGGCCAAGGAGGCCATGGCGATCAGCGCGGGGACGGTGCCCAGCTGTGAGAGCGCCACCACGCCAAGCGGGATCGCGAACGCCCCCGCGATCAGCGCCGCGATCCTGGCGCGGGCACGCACCGGGCCCGTCGTCCGCAGCGCCAGGAACGCCCCGCCGTGCAGCACGCAGACGGCCAGCGTGAACGCGCCGCCGACCATGGCCGCCAGGGCCGAGCCGTACAGCAGCTGGGCGAACAGGGCGCCCCACAGGAAGGCCGGCAGGGCGCTGCCGAGCACGATGCCCAGATCGCACCAGAACGGGTTGTCCACCTTGCCGCGCCACTCCAGGCCCACGCCGCGCACGATCAGCCCGACCAGGATCAGCACCATCGGCAGGTAGAAGGTGCTGAACAGGCCCGAGTACCAGGCGGGGAACGCGGCGAACATGGCGCCCACCGCGGTGATCAGCCAGACCTCGTTGCCGTCCCAGACCGGGCCGATGGTCTCCAGGCTCTGCCGGTGCTCGCGCGGCCCGCGGCTGATGAAGGGCGCCAGCAGCCCGACGCCGAAGTCGAAGCCCTCGAGCACGAAGTAGCCGGTCCAGAGGAAGGCGATGATGACGAACCACAGGTTGATCATGTTGGTGTCCTCAGTACATCAGCGACGGTTCGAGCTTCTCTGCCTGCGGCGCGAGCTCGGGCTCCTCGGGGCCCTTGCGCACGTGCTTGGTGATCAGTACGGCTTCCGCCACGGCGAGCCCGCCGTACAGGAGCGTGAAGATCGTCAGTGAGGTGGCCACCTCGGCGAGCGAGACGCCGGGGGAGACGCTGGAGGCGGTCAGCAGCTCGCCGGCGACCGTCCATGGCTGGCGGCCGATCTCGCTGAGCAGCCACCCGGCGATGACCGCCAGCAGTGGCAGCGGCAGGGCGAGCAGCATGAGCTTCGACAGCCACGCGGGCACCTCCCGCTTCCTGCGGGTCAGCCAGAGCCCCAGCACCGACAGCCCGACGGTCGACAGGCCGAAGACGATCATCAGGCGGAACGACCAGAACACCACGGGCTGGTTCGGCCGGTAGTCGCCGGGGCCGAACTGCTTCTCGAAGCGCTGCTGCAGGTCCTCGGTGCCCGCGACGGTGGCGCCGGGGTCGTGGGCGGCCAGGAAGCTGAGCAGCTTCGGGATCTCGATCCCCGGCGCCACCGAGAACGGCGCGCCCGCGGTGTCGCGCTCCAGGCCCTCGGCGGCGGCCAGCTTCATCGGCTGCTGGGTGTGCAGCAGTTGGGCCGAGCTGTCGCCGGTGAACGCGACGACGGCCCCTGCCAGCGCCGTCATCACCAGCGCGGCCCGCGCCGCGCTCCGCCACCCCTGGAACGCGGCGGCCTTGGTCTGACCGCGCTCCTTCCGAGCCTTGGTCCTCAGCAGCCAGTAGCCGCTGATGGCCAGCACGAACCCGCCCGCCACGATGAACGCCGACGCGATCACGTGCGGCACCTGGGCCAGCGCGGTCGAGTTCGTCAGCACCGCCCACAGGTCGGTCATCCTGGCCCTGCCGTTCTCCACGGTGTAGCCGACCGGGTGCTTCATCCACGCGTTGGCCGCCAGGATGAAGTACGCCGACAGGTTGGAGCCGAGGGCGGCGGCCCAGATCGTGGCCAGGTGGACCCGCTTCGGCAGCCGGTCCCAGCCGAAGATCCACAGCCCCAGGAAGGTGGACTCGAGGAAGAACGCCAGCAGGGCCTCCATCGCCAGCGGCGCTCCGAACACGTCGCCGACGAAGGTGGAGTACTCACTCCAGTTCATCCCGAACTGGAACTCCTGCACGATCCCGGTCACCACGCCCATCGCGAAGTTGATCAGGAACAGCTTCCCGAAGAACTTCGTCAGCCGCAGGTACTGCTCCTTGCCCGTGCGGTGCCAGGCCGTCTGCAGCCCGGCCACGAAGATGCCCAGCCCGATCGTCAGCGGCACGAACAAGAAGTGGTAGACGGTGGTCACCCCGAACTGCCACCGTGCGAGATCAAGTGCGTCCATAGTCCCCTCACCGGACCGTTGCTCTACAGCTCGTAGAGCATCTACGTAAAGTAGTACTACAGGTCGTAGAGCAACGCGATGCGATCTTCGTCACAAGCGCTCTCCTCGGTGATTCCAGGGTCCCGAACCCTGACGTTCCGGGCGTCCCCCGGCGGGTTGACTCGCCTCTACCTCTCTGGGCGGACGAGCACACCGTCGATCAGCCGCCCTCAGTGGTACGGCCCGCCCTCCCCGGCCGCGACGCCGTCGCACGGCGTCGTGCTGGTCAACGGGGCTCCGTGGCGTGGCCCGCGTTCGAGGCGGAGCCCGCGCGGTACCGGCTACGGCCGCTCGACGCCTTCAACGCGCGGCGCTACGGGCCGGCGCTTCGGCCTGCCGTGCATGCAGACCGGGTTGGCGTTCCGGCTTGCCGTACACGCGGATCGGGTCGGTGCTTCGGCTTGCCGTACACGCGGATCGGGTCGGCGCTTCGGCCTGCCGTACACGTGGATCGGGTCGAACGGCGGCTGCTCGAGCGCCCGGTGACGCCCGCCGGGATCCAGATCTCGGCGGGGGAGCGTCGTCGTCAGCTTCCCGGGGTGCGGTCGGGTGGCGAGGTCGCCATGCGTAACACGCTGGGCGGCGGGCGGGGATGCGCTTCAGGGCCACGCACAGGGCGGCCGACACAGCCCAGGTGACGCGCTTCAAGAGCACGCGCGGGTCGGCCGACAGGCCAGGTGACGCGCTTCAGGGGCGCGCGCGGGTTGGCCGGCGGCCCTGGTGAGCCGCTTCAGGGGCGCGCGCGGGTCGGACGACGACCCTGGTGACGCGCTTCAAGGCAAGCGCAGGGTGGCCGGCAGGTTCCCGGGTCCCCATGCGGCTGGCCAGGGTCGAGCGGCTTGATCCGGCCCGTGCCGTGGGCGCGAGGGAGCGGCGGTTCGGCCGCACGGCTCCGGCAGGTGGCTGATCAACGGCCTGCCGCACGTGGCCGATCGGGTCGACGCCGCGCCGCGGCTGGGCGAGGACGCGGCGATGATGGCGACCTTCGCCACCACCTGAGCAGCGCGATCCCGGCCGCGATGGCCACCAGCGCGCACACACCCGGCCAGCCCAGATGCGTGTAGGCCTGCACGCCCAGCCACGACCCCGCGCTGCCGCCGGCGAACGAGCACGTCATGTAGGCCGTGTTCAGCCTGCCGCGCGCCTCGGGGCGGAGCGCGAAGATCCGCGCCTGGTTGGCCACCTGGCCCGACTGCATCGCCACGTCGAGCAGCAGCATCCCCGCCCCCAGGCCCACCAGTCCAGTCGCGCCGCCTCGCGCGCCGATCAGCAGGACGGCCGCCGCCGCCACGGCGCCGAGGAGGCACACCAGGTTCACGCGGTCGGGTCCACCCCGATCCACCCACCTGCCGGCCATCGGCGCCGACACCATGCTGCCCGCGCCCACCAGCGCGATCAGCCCCACGGCCTGCGCGCCAAGCCCGTAGACGGGCCCGGTGACCAGGAGCGCCAGACTCGTCCACGCGGCACTGAACCCGCCGAACATCATCGCCTGGTAGAGACACGACCTACGCAACTCCGGCTCGTCCAGCAACAGCCGAACGGGCTCAACCAGCAACCGCGGATGCCACCTCTGTCCACCCGAGACGGGCGACCGTGGGCGTCGCCCCTGTTCGGGTTCGGTGTGCGATTGGGGGTGTCGCCCCTGTTCGGGTTCGGTGTGCGATTGGGGGTGTCGCCCCTGTTCGGGTTCGGTGTGCGATTGGGGGTGTCGCCCCTGTTCGGGTTGGGCGTGCGATTGGGGGTGTCGCCCCTGTTCGGGTTCGGCGTGCGACCGGGGGTGTCGCCCCTGTTCGGGTTCGGCGGGTGATCGGGGGTGTCGGTCCTGTTCGGGCTTGGCTCGTTGGTGGGGGAGGGCGGCGCGCAGGACGGCGGCGAGGGTGAGGGCCATCGCGGCGGCCACCCAGTAGGGGGCGCGCCAGCCGAGCCACTCGCCGAGCGTGCCGCCGAACGTCCTGGCCAGGAGTATGCCGCCGATCAGGCCGCTGAGCAGCGTCCCGGTGACGGCGCCGCGGCGTTCGTCACCCGCGAGCCCGGCGGCCACCGGGATGATGATCTGCGGCACCACGGTCGTCACGCCGACCGCCGCGCTGGCCGCCACCAGCATCGGCAGCCCCGGCGCGAACCCCGCCACCAGCAACCCCGCCCCGGTGAGCACCAGCAAGGTCACGATCAGCCGCCGGTGCGGCACCCGGTCGCCGAGCGGTACGAGCAGGAACAGCCCGGCCGCGTAACCCAACTGGGCGGCGGTCACCACCAGCGCCGCGCCGTCAGGGGGCAGTCCGAGCCCCGCGGCGATCAGCGGGCTGACGGCCTGCGGGAAGTAGATGTTGGCCACGGCCACCCCACAGGCGATCGCCAGGATCAGAATCACGCTTCCCCCTCGGAACCGGTTTGACTGGTTCGGGACGGTACCAGTTAAACCGGTTCCCGGGGTAGGGTGTGGACCATGGAATTCCGCGAAGGGGCGGGCCGCCTGAGCCTGGACTTCATCCGCACGCTGCGCCGCCGCGGCCTAGCCGGCGAGGTGGAGGAGCTGCCCGATGTCAGGGCCCTCGCCGCGTGGACCCACCAGTTCTCCCCAGGCCCCCTGACCCCCACCGCAGACGCTTCCGGCGAGGGAAGGCCCGCCGTGCGGGACGTCAGTGGGGGTGAGCCCGTTGTGCGGGATGGCGGTGGGGGTGAGCCCGTTGTGCGGGGTAACGCGGCGGGAAGGTCCGTCGTGCGGGGTGGTGCAGGGGCTGCTGGGTGGAGCTCCGGTGTGCGGGTGGAGGAGGCGTGGGAACTGCGTGAGGCGGTGAACGCGCTGGTGCGAGCGGCGCGGGACGGGCGTGCGGCGGGTCAGGGCGAGCGGGACGTGGTGAACCGGGCGGCTGCGCGACCGGCGCCGGCGCCGTGGCTCGGGGGTGACGGGCGGCTGCGGTGGGCGGCCGAGGATCCCGTCGCGGCGATGCTGGCCCTGGTGGCGCGGGACGCGCTGGAGTTGGTCACTTCGCCGGCGATCGAGCGGGTGCGGGCGTGTGCGGGGGAGGGCTGCGCCGCCCTGTTCCTCGACGGGTCACGGCCGGGCACCCGCCGGTGGTGCTCCATGGACACCTGCGGCAACCGCGCCAAGAAGCAGACCCTACGATCGAAGGCCACCGGCGCCTCCTAGACCATGGCGCGCAGGCCTACAGGTTCTAGGGCATGGCGTGCAGGTAGGCCTGGAGGTTGCCCAGTTCGAAGCCGCGGCGGTGGATCTTGTCGACCAGGATGCGGAAGTCTCCGGCCAGGTGTGGGCGGAAGTGGATGAGGAGGACATCTCCCGGCCGCAGTCGCTTGTCCGGTACCTGGTAGGCGATCTTGCCGCCGGGCTGGACCGTGGCCGTCCAGAGGAGCACCTTCTTGATCCCGCAGGTGGCGGCGGCACGCAGCGTGTCGGTGTTGTAGTTGCCGAACGGCGGCCTGAAAAGCGTGGGCCTGACCCCGATCTCCTTCCTGATGACCTGCGCGGAGCCGCAGATCTCCCGCCGTTGCGCGTCGTACCCGAGCAGCCGCAGGTTGGGATGGGTAAGCGTGTGGTCCTCGATCGGCGCGCCCGCATCACGCAATTGCCGGAAATATCCCCACTTACCGGCGCCCACGTACCGCCCCACGCCCCCGGCGGGATCCGGCTTCCCCCTGGCCTCCACGGCGTCGCGCATCGCGAACACGGTGATCGGGATCCGCTCCTCGCGCACCTGCCTGACGAAGCCGGGATCCTGCTCCCACCCGTCGTCGATGGTCAGGAAGACCACCTTCCGCTTGGTCGGGATCGAGCTGATCACCGGCAACGGCCCACTGCCCGACTGAACACGCCCGACCTCCCCGGGCCGTGGCCGTACCCCGGGTGGCCCCTGTACGGCAGGCCGCGACGCCGAGGCCGTGGGCGCCCCGGATTCCGTCTCCTCCACAGCAGGCGGACTCTGTGCCCGCCCGGCCGTACACCCCGTGACCAGCACAACCACAACACCCGCCACACCCGCCAGGCGTGGCCCCCCATTTCGCCCCCGGAACATGGCGCACATCATGCCAGCCACAAAACGCACCCGCGCGCCCCTTTGGGACAGATCACCCTGCCTCCAGCACCGGCACGCAGCCATCGCTTCCGCCGCGTCAGCACCCTCCACCCGATACGGCTCGCCTCACGTTTCCCACGGCCTGTCTCGCCTTTCCCCTCAAGATCACGGGGTGTCGGTGTTCACTCTCCCCACGCTGCTGCCGCCCTCTGCAGCGGGTACGGCTGGCTGGAGGGTCGCCCGGCGTGGTGCTGGTGGAGGTGAACGGGCTCGGCACGCTGCCGCTGGTCACGATCGGGCTCGACAGCGCGCTGCCCGGGCGGCTGGTGCCGTTCGTGCTGATCGGCATAGGGACAGGGCTGCCGACCGGGGTGCTCGACGGCTTGGCGATCGGCCCGGTCGGCCCTAGCGGGCAGGGACCGCGGTCGGCGGGTGCAACACCGCCAGGCCCCTGGGCATCGGCATCGGGGAGAGCCCAACTGGCCGGGGTGCACGACGGCCGCGATAGGCACGGGCGGCCCTAGCAGGCGGGGACCGCGGTCGGTGTGTGCAGCACGGCCAGGCGCTGGCATCGGCATCGGCGAGGGCCTAACCGACCGGGGTGCTCGACGGCCTGACGATCGGCGCGGGCGGCGTGGGCGGGCTGGGATTGCGGGCGGCGGGTGCAGCACGGCCAGGACCTGGGCATCGGCATCGGGGAGGGCCTAACCGACCGGGGTGCACGACGGCCTGGCGATCGGCGCGGGCGGGTGGGGATTGCGGTTGGTGGGTGCCGGGTGGCCGGGTCCTGGTAGTTGTGGTGGGCGCGTGTGTTGTGATCCTGTCGTCGGGGCGAGGATTTGCCTACAGTGGCGGGTGTGAAGGTCGCAGGCAGTGCCGTGATCGGCATCGACAGAGAGCGCGTGTGGTCCGCGCTGCAGGATCCGGCGGTGCTGGTGCGCACCATCCCGGGTTGCGAGCGTCTGGAGGAGACCGGTGCCGACACCTACCGGATGACGGTCAACGCGGGGGTCGCCTCGGTGAAGGGCGTCTATCAGGGCGAGGTCGCGCTGGCCGACCAGCACCAGCCCGAGAGCTTCGTGCTCAAGGCCCGCGGCCAGGGCGCGCCGGGCACAGTGGACGCCACCATCCTGGTACGGCTGGCCGAGGAGGAAGGCCGCACCAGGGTCGACTACGACGCCGACGCCGTGGTGGGCGGGATGATCGGCGGCGTGGGGCAGCGGATGCTCGGCTCGGTGGCCCGCCGTACCGCGGACGAGTTCTTCGCGGCCGTCGAGCAGGCGCTGCTGTCGGGCGCCCCCGACGGCGCTGTGGCGGCGCAGTCCGCTCAGGTCGCGGGGGTCGAGCCGGGCGGAGCGCAGGCTCGTCCGGTGTACGAGCGGCCGCTCAAGGAGCAGGCGCAGACCAGGCCGTGGGTGATGCTGGCGGCGTTCGGGATGGGTGCGGGCATCGCTATCACCGGCGTCGCGGTCGGCTGGCTCCTCGGCCGCGCGGGCCGCCGCTCCTGACGGCCCGGATCCGGCTGGCGGCGGCTTGACCGGTGTGGCGGCCGGGGGCGATCTGAGCGGCGTGATGTCCGGGGCCGGGGCCCGAGTGGGATCTGCCGGGGGTGGCGATCGGAATGGGCTGGGGCGAGGCGGCCCGGCCGGGGCCGGGGTGGCTCGGATGGTGTGGTGGTCGGGATCGGGCGTGGGGGTGGGTGGCGTGAGCTCTGGAGGAAAAGGATCTCCGGGCGTAGCGTGGCGAGTATGCGGCAGGCACACGCTGAAGACGCGCGCACCGAGGCCCGGCGGGTCGTGCGCAACCTGCTGGGCGAAGAGCACCCGACCGCCGGCACGCTGATCGCGGACGCGCGGCCGGTGCTGGGTGACGCTCGTACCGACCGGTGTCTCGCGCTCGCGCTGGGCGCCTCGCTCACCAGGCGCTCCGCCGAGCTGTCCGCCGTCGCCGCGCTCCTGGTCGGCACGCGCGACCTGGGCCAGGAGTGGTGGGGAAGGGCCAGAGGCGGCAAGCTGCCCGCCCCCGACGAGGTGCTGGAGACGGCCGTCGCCATCGAGCCGTGGACCGATCTGACGGCGCTGGAGATGCTGGCCGCCTGGATCGCCGACGACACCGCCGACGAGCTGTGGGGCCCGGCCGTGGCCGGGGTCGACCTGAACTCCTGGCAGGCCGAGGACCGCTTCGAGCTGCCGCCGGGCGTCAAGCCCGGCCAGCGGCTGGTCGTGCACTTCGACGCGGGCGGCCGCCTGGACGCCGTGGTCACCCGCCGCCCCGACGACGACCTGGGCTCGAACCTGGACTTCCACTCGCTGCGTTATTCCAGGCCCGCCGAGGCGCAGTGGAGCTGGGGCGTGGCCGCCGGGCTCGGGCCGCACCCGCTGCCGGGAGAGGACCCCGACCCGTACGCGCGCGAGGTCGACAGCACGGCCGTCGGCATCCTGCGGGCCTGGGGGCTGCGCCACGGCGCCACTCACGAGCAGCTGGGCGAGCGGTGGAAGAACGTGGGCGACGTGGTGGCCGCCATCGAGCGGGTCGACTGGATGTGGCGCAGCGCCGAGTGGTTCGGCTGGTGGCGGGGTGCCTCCGCGCTCGTGGACGACTCCGGCTACCTGCCCTACCGCCTGGAGGAGCTCGCGTCGGGGTAGCGGACGACTTCGGCCCGCCTGGAGGAGTTGGCGTCTGGGTTGCGCCGGAATTGTTCGCGTCCCGAAGCGGTTGTGCTTGTCCGTGAAAGTCGAGATCTTTTCGGACGTAGCCTGTCCTTGGTGCTATATCGGTCACGCTCGATTCGCCCGCGCCGCCGAGGCGTTCAGGGCCAAGGGCGGCCAGATCGAGGTGACGATGCGCCCCTTCCAGCTCAACCCCGCCGCCACCTCCGACGGTGAGCCGCTGCTGACCCACCTGGAGCGCAAGTTCGGCGCGAACGCGGCTCAGATGAGCGCCCGCGTCTCCGCCGCGGCCGAGCCCGACGGGCTGGAGATGCACTTCGACACCGCCGTCAGCGCCAACACCTTCGAAGCCCATCGCCTCATCGCCCTGGCCACCGAGCAGGGCAAGGGTGAGGAGATGGCCCAGCGGCTGTTCAAGGCGTACTTCACCGACGCCCTCAACGTCGGTGACCCCGAGGTGCTGGCCAAGCTGGCCGCCGACGTGGGCGTCGAGGACACCGGCGAGGGTGCGGCCGAGGTGCGCGAGCAGCTCGACAGGGCCGGGCAGCTGGGGATCTCCGGCGTGCCGCTGTTCCTGTTCGAGGGCAAGTACGCCGTCTCGGGCGCCCAGCCGCTGGAGGCCTTCGAGGCCGCCATCGACGAGGTGGCCGAGCGCACGGGTCAGACCCCGATCGTCAGCCTGGCCGCCCCCGCCGACGGCTGCGAGGACGGCTACTGCGCCGTCTGAAGCGGTTCGATGATCTCCTCGGCCACCCACCGGGCCACGTGGTCCGGTGCGGGCCGCAGGATGTTCAGCACGAAGTGGCTGAACCCGATCGCCACCAGGTCGCCGATCGTGCGCCGGGTGGCGGCCGGGTCGGCGTAGTCCACGAACAGCTGGGTCGAGCGCACGACCGAGCGCCCGGTCGCGGCGCACCGCTCGTCCAGCGCCTTGCTCCGGTCGGCCAGGAAGTCGAGCGTGTTGTGCGGCGGCCCGGGCACGTTCCACACGTCGGCGTGCTCGGCCACCACCCCGAGCGTCCTGTCGCCCCAGCCGCCGATCAGCAGCGGCGGCGCGGTCGCCGGCTTGGGCCGGAGGACGGCGTCCCGCAGCTGGTAGTGGCGCCCGTCGAAGTCGAAGTGGTCCTCGCGCCACAGCCTCCGGATGATCTCGCACGACTCGGCGAGCCTGGCCACCCCCTCACCCGGTGACACGAGCGGCAGGCCGTACGCGCCGAACTCGCGCGGCCCGAGCGTGTCGCCCTGCTGTCGCGTCGCGCCCGCGCCCAGCCCCAGCACCAGCCGCCCGTGCGAGATCTCGTCGACCGTCGCGGCCATCTTCGCCAGTACGGCGGGCGGCCTGGTCATGTTGCCCGTCACCATCAGCCCGAGCCGCAGCCGCCGGGTGCGCGCGGCCAGCGCGGACAGCATCGTCCAGCCCTCGTGGATGGGCGTCTCGACCGGCCCGCGCAGCGGCAGGAAGTGGTCCCACAGCCAGGCGTGCTCGATGGCGGGGATGCCGTCGGCCTCCTGCCAGATCTCCGCGAGCTCGTCGAACGTCGTGTCGACGGGCACGGTCTTGATGCCAAAGCTCAGCTTCATCGAAAGTCAGCTCCACAAATCGTCAGTGCCACTGATGATTACCCTAGTGCGAGAATCGGAACGTGTCGAGTCGTCTGGGATACCTGCTCAAGCACGCACAGCTCCGCCTGACGGAGCTGACGGGCCCCGCCCTGGCGCCCTACAGGATCGACGGGCGGGAACTGGCCGTGCTGGCCGTCTTCGACGTGGCGGAGCCGATCTCGCAGCAGGAGGCGGCCACGCGCCTGGGCATCGACCGCACCACGATGGTCGCGATGGTCGACACCCTGGAGGGCAAGGGCCTGGTGACCCGGCGCCCCGACCCGGCCGACCGGCGCAGGAACCTCGTCGAGCTGACGGTCAAGGGGCGTGAGACGCACCGCGACGGCGGCCTCGCGGTGGAGCGGGCGGAGCGCGAGTTCCTCGCCGAGGTCGCGGACGAGGACGCCAGGCTGTTCAGGGACGTGCTCAGTCGCCTGGTTCGAGCGGCGCGGTGAGGTGTGACTGGATCGCCCGGCCCACGGCGGCGGCGATCACGGCGGGATCCATGGAGGCCAGCGGCTCGATCCCGAGCAGGTAGCGGACGTAGGCGACGCCCAGAGTCTGGCTGAGTACCAGCGCGGCCCGCGGCTCGATGTCGGGGTCGTCGGGGAAGGCGGCGCGCAGCGCGGGCACGATCTGCGTGCCGAAGATCTCCTGGACGCGCTGCGCCGATTCGGGATGGGTGGGTGCCGTCCGCAGCAGGATGGCCTCTGCGGCGTTCTCGCCCGCCTCCCAGCGGTCCAGGAAGGCCTTGGCGTAGCGGTGGGCCGCCTGGTCGGGCGGCAGGTCGGGCACTGCGAGGTCGATGGCGGAGGCCGCCGCGTACAGCTCGGCCTTGCTGCCGAAGTAGCGGATCACCATGGACGGGTCGATCCCGGCGTCCGCGGCGATGGCCCGGATCGTGGCCCGCTCGTAGCCCTCAACGGCGAAGCGGCCCTGCGCGGCGGCCAGGATGGCGGCTCTGGTCTGGGCGGATCGCTCGGTGAAGGCCATGCCAACAAGTGTAGGCCAACAGCCGTGGGCCGTGTTAGCGTTTGCCCACAACTGTTGGCAAACACGGATTGGCATCAGTCATGCTCCCCTCGGAAACCTCCGTCCTCATCGTCGGAGCCGGTCCCGTCGGCCTCACCCTGGCCGCCTCCCTCACCGCGCAGGGCGTCGACGCGGTGCTCGTCGACAAGCTGGCCGAAGGTCTGAACACCTCGCGCGCCGCGGTCGTCCACGCCCGCACCCTCGAGGTCCTGCGCGAGGTCGGCATCGCCGACGAGCTGGTCGAGCGGGGCATCGTGGTGCCCCGCTTCACCATCCGCGACCACGACAAGGTCCTGCTCACCGTCGACTTCGGCGAGCTGCCCACCGACTACCCGTTCACGCTGCTCGTCCCGCAGGACGTCACCGAGGAACTGCTGCTGAAGCGGCTTGAGGAGGTCGGCGGCCACGTGCACAGGCCGCTCGAGCTGGCAGGCGTCGAGACCGACGAGTCCGGCGTGACCGCGACCATGGCCACCGGCGAGACGATCCGCGCGCGCTACGTGGTCGGCGCCGACGGCATGCACAGCACGCTGCGCGAGCACACCGGGATCGGCTTCACCGGCGACACCTACGCGCAGTCGTTCGTGCTCGCCGACATGCACCTGGACCAGGACTTCGGCGCCGAGGTCAGGCTCCACCTGACCGCCGAGGGCGTGCTGGTGCTCGCGCCGCTGCCCGGCGGGCGGCACCGGCTGGTCGCCACCGTGGAGGAGGCGCCGCACGAGCCGGGCCTGGAGTACGTCCAGTCCCTGCTGGACGAGTACGTCACCGTGAAGGACGTGGTGTGGAGCTCACGCTTCCGCGTCCACCACCGACTGGCCGACCACTACCGCGCCGGTCGGCTCTTCCTGGCGGGCGACGCGGCCCACGTGCACAGCCCGGCCGGCGGGCAGGGCATGAACACCGGCATCCAGGACGCGGTCAACCTCGCGGGGAAGCTGGTCGCCGTCCTGGAGAAGGGCGCCCCCGACAGCGTGCTCGACGAGTACGAGGCCGAGCGGCGGCCGGTGGCCGAGGAAGTGGTGGCCTTCACCCACCGCATCACCCGCATCGCCACCGTGGGCAACTCGCCGCTGCGCGGCATCCGCAACGCGGCCCTGCGCACGCTCGACTTCATCCCCGCCGTCCACAGGAAGATGGCGCTCACGCTCTCCGAGCTGGAGAACTAGGCGGCAGCCGTACCCTCGCCCAGGTCGCCCGAGCGGTGGTGGCGGCGGCACAGCACCTGGTAGCGCACGGGCGCGGCGTCGGTGTCGCCGATCACCACCTGCTCGCCCTCGCGCGCCATCACGCCGCCCACCACCCGGGCGTTGAGCAGCCCGGGCCGTCCGCACCAGCACAGCACCTCGACCTGGAGCCGGCACACCTCGTCGGCCAGCTCGAACAGCCGCCGCGCCGCGGGGAACATCACCGAACGGAAGTCGGAGGCCAGCCCGAAGGCGTAGACGTCGACGCCGTGCTCGTCGACCAGGTCGGCCAGTTGCTCGATCTGCTCCACGGAGTAGAAGCAGGCCTCGTCACAGATCAGGTAGTCGATCCCGGCGTGCGAGGTGACCAGCTCCACCAGGTCGAGCCCGTCGTGCACCTCGACGGCCTCCTGGCCCAGGCCGATCCGGCTGGTGACCTGCGGGCCGCCGGAACGGTCGTGCTTGGTCAGCACCAGCCCGCGCCTGCCCCGGCGCCCATGGTTGTAGTTCATCTGCAGGGCCAGGGTGGACTTCCCGCAATCCATGGGGCCGAAGTAGAACTTCAGTACGGCATCGCGTCGAGACAGATCGGTCACGGGGTGCCACCCTAGCGGCTTGGCTCAATCCATGACCTCGTGGGAGATTTCTCTCCTGACGCATCAGGAGGAACTGTGGTCACCGACAAACCGCAAGCATTGGAAGCGATGATGACACCGGACGATGTGACGGCCGCCCAGGCCGACGCCGCCAGGTGGCGCTACGGCTTCCTCGTCGTGGTGACCGGGATCGTGGCCGTCCTGGTCGCCTTCGGTGCTGCGGTCTTCGCCACCAGGGAGTTCGCGGCGCTGTTCGCCGGCGTGGCCGGGGTGGTCGGCACGATCATCGGGGCATATTTCGGCGTGCAGGCTGGTCAGTCGGGTAAGGCAAAGGTGGAGGCCGAACTGGCCAAGGCCCAGGAACTGGTAGTTCGGCTGGCGGCATACGTGGGGACCGAGAACGCGCCGCGGGTCATCGACGAAGTGCTCGGCCGCCGTCGAAGCTGAGGAATCCATGCAGAGCGTCCGTATCGGGGTCGACACCGGGGGCACCTTCACCGACGTGGTGGCGGTGGACGAGCAGACCGGTGAGATCGTCACGACCAAGACACCCTCCACCCCGGCCAACCCGGCCGACGGGTTCATCGCGGGCATCCAGAAGCTGGGGGAGCTCGACGTAAGCTCGGTCGTGCACGGCACCACCGTGGCCACCAACCAACTGCTCGAGGACCGGATCGCGAACCTGGGGTTCATCACCACCGAGGGGTTCGAGTTCGTCCTGGAGATCGCCCGGCAGAGCGTCCCCGACAGCTACGGCAACTCCTACTTCTGGGTCAAACCGCCCAGGATCGTTCCAGTGCACCTGGTCAGGACCGTCGGGGGACGGCTCGACCACCTGGGCAACGAGGTCAGGCCGTTCTCGATCGAGCAGGCCGTCGAGGTGGCCCGCTGGTTCAGGGCCCGCGGGATCACCGCGATCGGCGTGTGCTTCCTGCACTCCTACGCCAACCCCGAGCACGAGCGGCGGATGCGGGAGGTGCTGGCCGCCGAGCATCCCGAGGCCGTGGTCTCGCTGTCCAGCGACGTGCTGCGCGAGTACCGCGAGTACGAGAGGTCGGTCACGACGCTCGTCGATGCCGCCGTCAAGCCCACCATGCGGCGATATATCGCCAATTTGTCGGGCAGGTTGGGCATGCCGTTCGCGGTCATGAAGTCCAACGGCGGCGTGCTGTCGGCCCGTGAGGTCGTCAACCAGCCCATCTCCACCGTGCTGTCGGGCCCCGCGGCCGGGGCGCTCGGCGCGGCGCTGATCGCCTCCACCGCCGGCCACGGCTCGGTGATCACCCTGGACGGCGGCGGCACCTCCACCGACGTGGCGGTGGTCCTGGACGGCGAGCCCTCCCTGACCACCGAGGGCAGCGTCGGCCGCTACCCGTGCAAGATCCCGATGATCGACATCGTGACGGTCGGCGCCGGGGGCGGCTCGATCGCCTCGATCTCGCCCGAGGGCACGCTGAAGGTCGGGCCGCGCTCGGCGGGCGCCGACCCGGGACCGCTCTGCTACGGCCGCGGCGGCACCGAGGTGACCGTCACCGACGCGCACGTGTTCCTGGGACGCATCCCGCCGCACCTGCTCGGCGGCGAGATCCCGCTCCACGCCGACGCCGCCCGCGCCGGGATCGAGGCGCTGGCCGACAAGCTGGGACTCAGCCCCGAGCGCACCGCCACCGGCATCCTGGAGATCAGCGCGTTCAACCAGAGCAACGCCATCCGCCAGCTGACCGTCAAGCGCGGCCTGGACGTGCGCGACTTCCCGCTGGTCACCTTCGGCGGCTCGGGGCCTCTGCTGGCCTGCCGCCTCATCGACATCCTCGGCCTGCCCGCGGTCCTGGTGCCGCGCCAGCCCGGGAACGTTTCAGCGTTCGGCCTGCTGACCGTGGACGTCAAGAACGACTACGTGCGCACCCACGTCACCCGCGACCCGGCGCCGGACACGGCGGCCAGGATCCTGGGCGAGCTGGAGGCCGAGGCGGCCGAGGCGCTGGACAGGGAGGGCTTCGACGAGCCGGTCTTCGCCCGCAGCGCCGACCTGCGCTACTACGGCCAGGCCTACGAGGTGCGCGTCGCGGCTCCTGCAGGACCCGTCGACGATGACTGGCTCGCCGAGGTGGCCGGCCGCTTCCACGACGCGCACGAGAAGCTGTACGGCTACGCCTACCGCGACGACCCGCGCCACGCGGTCGAATGGGTCAACCTGCGCGTGTCCGGCATCGGCCCGATCACCCGCCCGGCGATCCACCGCTTCACGGCCACCGCGGGGGAGCCGACGGAGCGGACGGTCCACTTCGAGGAGTCCGTGACAGCCCCGGTCCACCAGCGCGACACGCTCGCCCCCGGCACCGTGGTCGAGGGCCCGGCGGTCATCGAGGAGTACGGCTCCACCACTCCCCTCCACCCCGGCTTCACCGCGACGGTGGACGAATACGGAAATCTGGAGATCCGCCGTGGCTGATCCCATCCTGATCGAGATCGTCGAGGGCACCCTGGCCTCCGTGGAGAAGGAGGTCGAGACCGCCATCGCCCGCACGGCGCGGTCACCGATGATCCGCGACGCGCACGACTTCAGGGCCGGCATCCACGACGTCAAGCTGCGCAAGCTGACGGGCCGCTCCTACAGCGCGCTGGTCCAGCCGGTCGTCCGCGACTTCCCGATCGAGACGATGAAGCCGGGCGACGTCTACTTCCACAACGACGTCTACCTGTCGGAAGGCGGCATCGGCCACCTGCCCGACCTGTGCGTCACCGTCCCCGTCTTCCACGGCGGCGAGGTCGTCGCGTTCGTGCAGGCCTTCGGCCACCACGACGACATCGGCGGCGCCGTACCGGGGAGCATGCCCTCGCACGCCCGCAGCGTCTACGAGGAGGGCCTGATGGTCCCCCCGATCAAGCTGTGGGACCAGGGCGTGCCCAACGAGGCGGCGCTGCGCATCATGACGCGCAACTCCCGGATGCCCGACTCGCTGGCCGGCGACCTCGACGCCGAGTGCTCGGCCTGCCTCATGGGCGCCCGCCGTCTGGGCGAGCTGTTCGACAGGTACGGCAAGCAGAACGTCGAAGCCTGCTTCGACGCCATCATCGACAAGACCACCGAGACGTTCCGGCGGGAACTGCTGGCCAAGATCCCCGAGGGGACCTACGTCTGGGAGGACTACGCCGAGCACGACGGCGTGGACGAGCCCCGGCTGCACGCCCAGCGCATCACGCTCACCGTCGACCACTCGGAGAGCAGGAGCTCGCGACGAGAGAGCGACGAAGGAGCCAACGAGGAGCGAAGCGGGCTCGACCATGAACACGCGCCCGCGCCGCTCACGATCGACTTCACCGGCACCTCGCCGCAGGCCAAGGGGCCGATCAACCACGCGGGCGACTACGCCGACGGGGTGTTCCTGAAGAAGTGGCTGGCGCCCGTCCTGCGCAACCTGGCCGACACCCCGGAGCGGATGGCCGAGCTGGACGTCAACGAGGGGGTCGTCCCCCTCATCGAGATGCGCTTCCCCGGCAAGGGGACGCTGCTGACCCCGGTCTTCCCCGCGCCCACGAACGCCCGCACGTTCGTCATCCTGCGCCTGCTCGGCGTGCTCGCCGGGGTGCTGGCCAAGGCCACCGGCGGCCGCATGCCCGCCGACCAGGAGACCATCCGCTACACCGGCGTCTACGGCGCCGACGGCGAGGGCCACCCGTACCTCATGCGCGAGGTGCTCGGCGGCGGGTCGGGCGGGCGCTGGTACGCCGATGGGGAGGACACCATCCACGTGGTGCCCGACTCGCGCAACATCCCGGTGGAGTTCGCCGAGGCCCGCTGGCCGTTCCGGGTGGAGCGGCTGGCGCTGGCCACCGACTCCGGCGGGCCCGGCATGTTCCGCGGCGGGCTCGGCTACGACAAGCACATCAGGATGCTGCGCGACGCGTCCTACATGTCCATCGCCGACCGGTCGATCCTGTCGTGCTGGGGCGTGAACGGCGGGCTTGCCGGGCGGCCGTTCCGGGTGGAGATCGCGGGCAAGGAGATGGAGGGCCTGGTCGACGACCACCCGGTGCAGGCGGGCGAGGTCATCCGCATCCGCACCACCGGCGGGGGCGGCTGGGGCTCGCCGTACGACAGGGATCCGCGTGCGGTGGCGGCGGACGTGCGCGACGGCAAGGTGTCGATCGCGGGCGCGCTCGGCGACTACGGCGTGGTGCTCGACGGCGACCGCATCGACGAGGAGGGCACCGCCGAGCTGCGCGCCCGGCTGCGGCCCTCGACCGGGCGCTTCTTCGACCGCGGGCCCGGCTATCCGAAGCTGGCGGGCGGGCGGACGCACGCCGAGGTGGACGAGCTGTGAGGATCGCGCTGGCCGGGCTGGCCACGAGCCACCCGTACACCGACGCGCACACTCTCTCCAAGCACGGCGAGCTGGCCGTCTGGGAACCCGACCAGGAGCGCCTGAGGCGCTTCACCGACGAGCATCCCGGCGCTCATGTTGCCCCGTCGCTCGAGGCCCTGATGCAGTCAGGGCCCGACGGCGTGGTGCTCACCGTGCCGAACCCGCGGGCGCCCGCCGCGCTGGCGCGCGTGCTCGAGACGGGCGCGCCCGTCTTCATGAACAAGCCGGCCGCCGCCTCGCGCGAGCAGCTCGACGCGCTCGACCGGCTGCCCATCGGCGACCGGGTGATGTCGGCCTCGGTGCTGCGCTTCGCGCCGTCGTTCGCAGGCGTCACCGTGGACCCGGCCGAGGTGCTGGCGGTGCGGGCCACGGTCCGCCACGACGTGGGCATGTGGGCGAACGGCTACAACGCCTGGCAGGACACGCCGGGCCAGGGCGGCGGCACCATGGTCACGATGGGCGTCCACGGCGTGGAGCTGCTGGTCGCGCTGCTCGGCCCCGACGTACGGCTGGCCGGGGCGGCCGGCGCGGTCCGCCACTACGAGGGCCTGCGCTCGGAGGACACCGGGGTGATGGCGCTGCGGTGGGGGAGCGGCATCACCGGCACGGTCGAGATCCTCGGCGTCTCCGAACAGGAGCGCTACACCGTCACCGTGCACACCCGCGCGGGCGACCGCGAGATCGTCATCGAGGCCGGTGACGACCCGCTGAAGGGCCTGGGTTACGAGGGCACGATCGAGGCGTTCCTCGCGATGGTCGCGGGCGCCCCCAGCCCGGTGCCCTGGGAGCAGACCAGGGCGATCCTGGAGATCCTTGTCAGCGCCCGCGAAGCAGCGCCGGCTCCGGGAACCGCCTGACCGACCGCAGCCCGCCCTCGTGATCCACAGTGTCGTCGAGCTCGTGGATCACGTTGCGACAGGACCGCCGCCGGCTTCTTGACGTCGTGTCGCGCGCGGGCACCTGTTTCCTCATCGGCCAGGGCGCCAAGATCCTCGGTACCGACGCCGTCGGCGGGGACCGGCCCATCCCCGCGCTGCCCGAGGCCTTTATCGCGCAGCGCGGGGACCGGCCCATCTCCGCGCTGCGTGAAGCCTTCATCGCGCAGCAGCTCGACAACCTCGCCGCGCTCCCGCCGACCGGCTTCTTCCCGCTCAGGCTGATCGGTGCCACCGCGGCCCCCGCCCGGGTCGTCGCCTTCCTGCATTGACACCTCGGCTCTTTGATGGTTACGGTCTGGACCGTAAATGAGAGGAGCTGAGATTGCGCACGCTGGAAGAACTCGAGGAGCGCCTGGCCCGGCCGAGCGAGGCACTCGTCCACGACCTGGCCGAGCTCGATGGCGACATCATGATCCTGGGCGCAGGGGGCAAGCTCGGCCCCAGCCTGGTGCGGCTGGCGCTCAACGCGGTGCGGGGCTCGCGCCGGGTGATCGCGGTCTCCCGCTTCTCCGAGCCCGGCCTGGCCGAGGCGCTGGAGGGTGACGGCGCCGCGGTCGTGGCCGCCGACGTCGCCGACGTCGAATCGCTGCCGGACGCCGAGAACGTCGTCTTCCTGGTCGGCGCCAAGTTCGGCACGTCGGGGCGCGAGTCGACCGCCTGGTTCACCAACACCTACCTGCCCGGCCGGGTCGCCGAGCGCTTCCGCGGCAGCCGCATCGCCGCGCTGTCGACCGGCAACGTCTACCCGCTCGTGCCCGTGACCTCCGGCGGCGCCACCGAGGACACCCTCGTCGGCCCCGTCGGCGACTACGCGATGAGCTGCCTGGGCCGCGAGCGGGTCATGACGCACTTCTCCGAGACCCACGGCACGCCGCTGGCGCTCATCCGCCTCAACTACGCCGTCGAACTCCGGTACGGCGTGCTGGTCGACCTGGCGCAGAAGGTGCTCGCCGGCGAGCCCGTCGACCTGTCCACGGGCCACGTCAACGTGGTCTGGCAGGGGTACGCCAACGAGGTCACCCTGCGGTCCCTGCGGCACGCCGCGGCCCCGCCGTACGTGCTCAACCTGACGGGGCCCGAGCTGCTGTCGGTACGGCAGGCCGCGACGGACCTGGGGCGGGCGCTCGGCAAGGAGCCCGTCTTCACCGGCGAGGAGGCGGCCACGGCGCTGCTGTCCAACGCGGGGCGCTGCCATCGGACCTTCGGATACCCGTCGATGACGCCCGCCGAGCTGATCGAGCACGTGGCGGCGTGGGTGTCCGCGGGCGGGCGGCTGCTCGGCAAGCCGACCAAGTTCGAACGCCGCGACGGGCGTTTCTGATTCTGTTGCGAAATTTCTGAGAAAGAGGGGGCATATCGTGCTTCGCGCGGCGCCCGAGGCGCAGACGTCCGTGCGTGACCTGTTCAGGCGCGGTCTGGTGATTCCGGCGCACCCGCTGGCGCTGACCGCCTCCAGGAAGCTGGACGAGCGGCGGCAGCGGGCGCTGACCCGCTACTACGTGGAGGCGGGCGCGGGCGGGCTGGCCGTGGGGGTGCACACCACGCAGTTCGCCATCCACGGGACCCCGCTGCTCGCGCCTGTGCTCGAACTGGCGGCGGTGACCTCGCGGGAGTTCTCGCGCGACGTCGTCCTGGTGGCGGGGGCGACCGGGCCTACGGCGCAGGCGGTCGCGGAGGCGGAGTCGGCGCGGTCGCTCGGGTACCACATGGTGCTGCTGAGTCCCCATGCCGAGCTTTCCGAGGACGAGCTGATCGACCGGGCGCGGGCCGTGGGGGAGGTGCTGCCGGTCATCGGCTTCTACCTGCAACCGGCGGTAGGCGGCCGCCCCCTGTCGCGAAATTTCTGGACACGGCTGGCGGAGATCGAGGCGGTCGTCGGGATCAAGGTCGCCCCCTTCGACCGCTACCGGACGCTGGACGTGCTGCACGGCGTGGTCCGTGCCGGCCGTGCCGGTGAGGTCGCCCTCTACACCGGCAACGACGACCACATCCTGACGGACCTCATCACGCCCCACTCCGTGGTCGTGGACGGCCGCACGGTCGAGGTCGAGTTCGTCGGTGGCCTCCTCGGCCAGTGGGCGGTCTGGGTGCGCCGCGCCGTCGACCTCCTCGAGGAGGCCCGCCGCGCCCGCGCGGGCGACCCCGACGCGGCCCGCCGCCTCCTCACGCTCGACGGCCACCTCACGGACGCCAACGCCGCCATCTTCGACTCGGCCAACGCCTTCCACGGCTGCATCCCCGGCATCCACGAGATCCTGCGCCGCCAGGGCCTCCTGGAGGGCCGCTGGTGCCTGGACCCCGCAGAAGACCTTTCCCCCGGCCAACTGGCCGAGATCGACCGCATCTGGCAGGCCTACCCCCACCTCCGGGACGACGACTTCGTAACCTCCGGCCTGACCCGCTGGCTCTCCTAGCCCCATGCACGGACTGGGTACGCGACGTGATGCGCGGCTTGGGCGGAGTGGGGTTGGGAGGCAGGGTGTGGGGCTAGAGGGTGAGGCGGTAGAGGGTGAGGGGGCGGCCGCTGGAGCCGCTGGTGAGGTTGCCGGTGCGTTCCGCGAGGCCGGCGAGCTCCAGCCGGTGCAGCATGCGGCGCGCCGTACGCTGCTGGACGGCCAGGCGGTCGGCGATCTCGCGGGTCGTCAGGGGCTCGTCGCCGACGGCGGCGCGGGCCTCGAGGAGCTTCTCCAGCGTGGGCACGGAAAGGCCGACCCGGCGGGCCAGGACCGTGAGGTTCTGCGCGGCCGCGGGCGGCGCGGAGACCGACTCCAGGACGATGTCCGTGTCCGCCCGCAGCGACAGCACGGCCGCCACGTCCCCGATGCGCCGCGCCCGCGCCAGCGCCCGGCGGGCCAGGCTCTCCGCCTCGGCGGCGCTGCGCCCGAGCCCGAAGCCCACCCGCACGTGCGGGTTGTGACCCGCCAGCCGTCCCAGCATGGGCAGTCCGGTGAAGCCGCCGGTGGAGTCGTACAGGGGCCCGCGGGTGGTGACGAGCAGGTGGGTGCCGCCGCGGAAGGCCGCGAGGGTGCCGCCGAGCGCGGTGGCCTCGCGCAGCAGCCCCTCCTCGGAGTCCACCTCGATCAGCCCGAGCGCGATCTGCGCGTCCTCCTGCGCCTGCCCCTCGGCCGTCAGCAGCAACTGCCGCAGCGCCACCCGCACCGAGTGCACCGACGGCACCAGCCGCATGACCTGCATCTCGTCGCGCAGCGCCTCGTGCACCGAGCTGAGGCAGGTGATCACCGGATGGGCGGGCCCGCGGCGGTGGAAGGCGACGGCCTTGTCGGAGGTCATCCCGGCCCGGTAGGGCAGCGTGCGCAGGTGGTCGGCGGGCAGCCCCGCCTCGGCGAACGTGGTCCCGACGTCCGCGGCCGACAGCGTGTCGATCGACAGCCGGGTGACGTCGTGTCCGGAGTGCTGCATCCGTACCAGCGCGCTGAGCAGCGTCGCGCCGGAGTAGTCGACGAAGGAGGCCGGCCGGGTCAGCGCCTCGGCGTCGCGTGCCAGCATGTACGGCACGATGCCGGTGAACAGCCAGCCCTCCACGGCCTGCGCGTGCGCCTCGACGATGGCCGGGGCCTGCGACTCGTGGTCGTAGTCGAGCCGCAGCGTGCTCACGCCGGGCTGCTCCTCGCAGGTGGCGGCCACGTCGTCGACCAGATCGTGCGGCCCGACGACCCCGATGACGATACCCACCCAGCCTCCCTAATACGGTCAAGACCGAAAGGTTAACTCGTGATCCCGAAATTCCCAAGCATGGCCGAACCCGACGGCCGAACCCTCGGGGACGAGGAGGTCGCCGCGGCGGAGCGGGTGATCCGTTCCGGCATGCTGAGCTCGGTCTGGGGGACCGAGGCCCGCGCGCTCGAGGGCGAGGTCGCCGCCATGTACGGCGTTCGCCACGCGATCTCCTGCAGCTCCGGCACGGCCGCGCTCCACCTGGCGGTCGTCGCGGCGGCGCCTGACCCGGGGGACGAGATCATCACCACGCCGATCACGGACTTCGGGACCGTGGCCCCCATCTTGGCGCAGAACGCGGTCCCTGTCTTCGCCGACGTCGACCCCGCCGACGGCAATCTCGATCCCGAGGCCGTCGAGAGGCTGATCGGCCCCAGGACGAAAGCGATCACGGCCGTCCACCTCTTCGGCGCCCCCGCGAAGGCCGGCGCGCTGAGAGAACTCGCCGACGAGCACGGCCTGACCCTCGTCGAGGACTGCGCCCAGGCCTGGCTCACCGAGCTGCCGGGCGGCGGCTACGCGGGCACGGCGGGCCACGTCGGCACGCTCAGCCTGCAGCAGTGGAAGCACATCACCTGCGGCGACGGCGGCCTGACCATCACCGACGACGACGCGATGGCCAGGGCCATGCGCCTGTTCGCCGACAAGGGCTGGGACCGCGCCGCGGGCCGCTCGCACGCCGGTCTGGGCCTCAACTACCGCATGACCGAGCTGCAGGCCGCCGTCGCCCGCGCCCAGCTGGCCAAGCTGCCCGGCGTGGTCGCCTCCCGCCGCGGCACCGCCGTACAGCTCGTGGAGGCGCTCAAGGGGCTCGACGGAGTACGGCTGCCGCGGCCCGACGGGCACGCGTGGTGGCTGTTCCCGCTCGTGCTGCCCGGCGGCGGCGCGCCCGGGGTGGCGGCCGAGCTGCGGCAGGCCGGAATCCCCGCGCGGGCCGGTTACCTGAACGAGCCGCTGAACCGCGCGCCGATCTGGGACGGTCCGATATACGGCCGTTCGCGCTACCCGCTGACAGGCCCGATGGCGGCCTGCCCGCAGGCCGAGCGGATGGTGGCGGAAACGCTGCTGGTCATCGACTGGAACGAGCACTACACCGCCGAGCACGTCGAGGCTGTCGTTACGGTCCTGTATCAGGCATTGACCCCTCCTCCATCCGCTCGCTAGGTTTCGGTCTAGACCGGTATTAAACGGAAAGGAAGAGCCGATGAGGAAGATCCTCGCGGCCGCCCTGCTGTTAGCACTGGCAGGTTGCGGATCCAGTGGTTCTGGCGATGCGAGCGGCAAGAAAACCGTGACCATGTGGATGTACCCGGTCATCGACGACCAGGCCAAGAGCAAGGCGTTCTGGACCAAGGTCGAGAAGGACTTCGAGGCCAAGAACCCCACCGTCGACATCAAGATCGACCTGCAGCCCTGGGAGGGCAGGCAGGAGAAGGTCACCACGTCGCTGGCCTCGAAGAAGGGCTTCGACATCGTCCTGCTCGGCCCTGACCAGATCCCGCAGTACGCCAAGCAGGGCTCGCTCGCCCCGGTCGACGACGTGGTGGCGCAGGACAAGGCCGCTTTCCGTCCCGGCGCGCTGACCGCGCTGACGACCGACGGCAAGCTGTACGGCGTGCCGATCTACCAGACGGTCACCGCCCCGATCTTCAACAAGAAGGCCTTCGCCGAGGCCGGCATCACCAAGCTTCCCGAGACCTACGACGAGGTGAAGGCGGACGCGCCGAAGCTGGCCGCCAAGAAGATCGCCATCCTGATGTACCCGGGAGGCCCGGAGACGACGCTGAACCTCAGCTTCTACCCGGTCCTGTGGTCCAACGGCGGCTCGGTCTTCGCCCCCGACGGCAAGAGCGTGGCCTTCAACGGCCCCGAAGGCGTGCAGTCGCTGCAGTACCTGCTCGACCTGAAGGCCGCGGGCGGGCTGCCGGAGAACGCGGCCACGCTGACCAAGACCGAGGGCGGCCCGCTGGAGCAGGGCAAGGCCGGCATCCTGAACGCGGCGGCCAACATCGACGCCGTCAAGCTGGGCGCCGCCATCGGCGCCGAGAACGTGGCCGTGGGCCTGCCGTTCAAGGGCGCCAAGCAGGTGACCTTCGGCATCCCCGGCGGCCTGCTGCTGGCCAAGCACTCCGAGAACGCCGACGCGGCCAAGAAGTTTATCCAGTACGTCGCCTCCGCCCCGGTGGCCACGGACCTGGCCAAGGAGTCCGGCTACTTCCCCGCCCGCACCGACGCTCAGGTGGACGACTCGAGCCCCACGCTCAAGGAGTTCGCCAAGTCGCTGGAGTACGCCTACCCCGGTGACGCCCACCCGGCCGCCCGCCAGGTGATGGCGCTGCTGGTGCCGGAGATCCAGGCCGCGCTGCAGGGCAAGAAGACGGCCAAGCAGGCGCTCGACGACGCGGCCAAGGCCGCCAACGCCGTGGTGGCCGGCGGCGGATGATGCGTCACCGCCTGCGGGACCCGATCACCGGCCTGCTGTTCGTGCTGCCGATGCTGGTCCTGTTCGTGATCTTCAGGTTCGTGCCCGCCCTCGGGGCGGCGGGCATGAGCCTCACGGACTACAAGATCAGCGGCGAGTGGACGTTCACCGGTGTCGGCAACTACGCCAAGCTGCTTGACGACCCGATCTTCCTGAGCAGCCTGCGGGTGACGCTGGTGTACGTGGCGATCTACGTCCCGCTCACCGTGGTGATCGCGTTGGGCACGGCGCTGCTGCTGAACGCGGTGGTGTTCCTGCGCGGGCTGTTCCGGGGCATGCTGTTCCTGCCGTACGTGACCAGCTTCGTGTTCGCCGGGGTGCTCTGGAAGTGGGTCTACGACTTCGACGGGCTGATCAACGGGCTGCTGGCCCATCTCGATCTCGGGCCCGTCGGGTTCCTCGATGACGCCTCGCTGGTGCTGCCGTCGCTGGCGCTGGTGCAGACGTGGAAGGGCTTCGGTTACTCGATGCTGATCCTGCTGGCCGGGCTGAAGTCCATCCCGCCGTCCTACCTGGAGGCGGCCCGGGTGGACGGGGCCAACGCCTGGCAGCGCTTCCGCTCGATCACGCTGCCGCTGCTGCGGCCGGCGCTGTTCTTCGTGCTGGTCATCGAGACGATCGGGGCCTTCCAGACCTTCGACTCGATCTACGTGATGACCGGGGGAGGGCCGTCCAGGGCCAGCTACAACCTCGTGTACGCGCTGTACGACCAGGGTTTCAAGTTCTTCGACCTGGGCTACGCCGCCACGATCGGTATCGTGCTGTTCCTGCTGGTGTTCGTGGTGTCGATGATCCAGCGCCGCTTCCTGGATCGGAGCACGTCATGACGCTCACCGCCACCCGGCCGGTCACGCGGGTGGCGCCAGGGCGGTCGGGGGCCCGCCGTACCGGACGGCGCTGGCCGCTGACCGTGCTGCTCGGGCTGGTGTCGATGCTGACGGTCAGCCCGTTCCTGGTGATGCTGGTGCTGGCGCTGTCGCCGCCGCGCAAGCCGACCGTGCCGCGCCAGTGGCCCGAGCAGCTGACGTTCGACAACTTCGCGCAGACGCTGTCGGCGGCCGGGTTCCTCGGCTGGACGGTGAACTCGCTGATCTACGCCGGGGTCTCGGTGGTGATCATCCTGCTCACCGCGTCGATGGCGGGGTACGCCTTCGCCAAGAAGCGCTTCCCCGGGCGGGACGCGCTCATGTGGGCGTTCCTGGCGACCGTGATGGTGCCCTTCCAGGCCCTGCTCATCCCGATGTTCGTGCTCGTGTCGGACCTGGACGGCGTCGACACGTTCTGGGGGATGATCGTGCCGACGCTGGCCAACTCGCAGGCGGTCTTCCTGATGCGGCAGTTCATCAGGGACCTGCCGGACGAGCTGTTCGAGGCGGCCAAGGTCGACGGCGCCTCCGAATGGCGCATCTACTGGCAGATCGTGATCCCGCTGACCAAGCCGATCCTGGCCACGCTTGGCGTGTTCGTGTTCCTGTGGCACTGGAACGACTTCCTGTGGCCGCTGGTGATCGCGCAGAGCGACGAGCTGCGGACGCTCACGGTGGGGCTGACCACGCTGAAGGGCGACGAGCACCCGCTGTCGCTGGTGATGGCCTCGGCGGCCATCTCGGTCGTGCCGTGCCTGCTGGTGTTCGCGCTGCTGCAGCGCTACCTGGTCAACAGCATCGCGATGACGGGACTGAAATGATCGCCGTGGACCTGTCTCCCGAGCTGCGGGAGATGTTCATGCCGGCGCCGCTCTGGGCGCGGCTGGAGTCCCTCGACGAGGTCGTCTCCGGGCTGCGCGACGCGGAGGTGCTGGTCACCGGGTGGGGCGCGCCCCGGCTCGACGCGGCGCTGCTGGCGGAGCTGCCCCGGCTGCGGCTGGTCGCCCACACCGGGGCCGCCGTCGGCTTCCTGGTCTCCGACGAGCTGTTCGCCAGAGGGATCAAGGTCACCCAGACGGGCGCCGCGATGGCGCCCGCCGTCGCCGAGGCCGCGCTGACGTTCACGCTGTCGCTGCTGCACCAGACGCACCGCTTCTCGTGGGGCCTGCACGGCGGCGGCGACTGGCACGAACTGATCGCGGCCGCCCGGCCGCGCGTCGAGCTGCGCGGCTGCGTCGTCGGCGTGGTCGGCGCCTCCCGCACCGGCCGCGCCTACCTGGAGCTGCTGCGCGCGCTCGGCGCCGTCCCGCTGCTGTCGGACCCGCTCATCTCCCACGGCGAGGCCGAAGCGCTCGGCGCCTCCCTCGTCCCGCTCGACGAGCTGCTGACACGCAGCCAGGTCGTGGCCCTGCACGCGCCCGCGATCCCCGCCACCCGGCACCTGCTCGGCCGCCGGGAGCTGGCGCTCATGGCCGACGGCGCCGCCCTGGTCAACACGGCCCGCTCGTGGCTCGTCGACTCCGCGGCGCTGCTCGACGAGCTCACCTCCGGGCGGCTCGACGCGGCGCTCGACGTCTTCGACGAGGAGCCGCTGCCCCCTGACAGCCCGCTGCGCGGCCTGCCCAACGTGCTGCTCACCCCGCACCAGGCCGCCGGGACCATGCAGGCCCGCCAACGCCAGGGCGAGCTCGTGGTCGAGGAGATCGCCCGCTTCCTGCGGGGCGAACCCCTGCGGCACGAGATCACCAAGGACGCCCTTCGCTGGACCGCGTAGGGTGTTGCCCCATGGACTCGCGCGCTGAACATCTGCGTGACTCGCTGCGCGGCGCCCTGATCGCCGCCGCGGCCACCCCCATGACGGCCTCGGGTGAGGTGTCCATGGACGTGGCCTCCCGCTACTACGCGGGCCTGCTGGCTGACGGCGCCGACGCGCTGGCCGTGCTGGCCCACACGGGCCGCGGGCCGTACCTGGCGCCGGACGTGCGGGCCGGGCTGATCGAGCGCGCGGTGGCACTCGGAGCGCCCGTCCTGGTCGGCGTGGACGGCCCTGGCCAGGCCCGCGTCGCCAAGGACCTCGGCGCACACGGCGTCCTGGTCTTCCCCTTCGGCGACCGCCTGTCCGTGCACGAGGCGATCTGGCGGGGGGCGCGGATGCCCATGATCGCCTTCGACCTCTACACCCGGCCGTGCCCGCCGGACGTGCTCCGCGAGCTGGCGGCGCATCCCGGCGTGGCGGGCGTCAAGGCGGCGCTGCTGTCGGACGCGATGGCCTGCCAGCAGACCATCGCGATCACCCGGGCGGCGGGCCGGCTGGCGATCACCGGCGAGGACCGCATGTTCGCCGCCTCCCTGCTGTGGGGGTGCGAGGCCGCCCTGGTCGGCCTGGCGGCCGCGCACGTCCCCGTCACGGCCGACGTCATGCGCGCCTACGCCGGAGGCGACCTGCGCGCCTTCGAGAAGGCGGCGGCCCGGCTCGACGCCCTGGCCGCCACCACGTTCATCGAACCCATGGAGGGCTACGTCCAGCGGATGCTCACGCTGGCCGCGCAGGAGGGCCGCATCCCGGCGACCCACGCCCACGACCCGCACTGCCCGCCGCTCACCCAGCCGGGTTGATGGCGACGCGGACGAGGTTGCGCGCCTTCACCGCGTACAGCGCCCGGCGCGACGGGTCGAGGGCGAGCTTGGGCTCGCCGCCGAACCACTGCCCCGCCAGGCCCGCGGCGATCGTCTCGGCGGTGAAGGTCTCGAGGTCGAGCCGGTAGATCCTGTCGCCGTCGCCGCAGTACGCCACCCGGCCGACGACGAAGATCTCGCCGCCCTTGGCGCCCACCTTGAGCATCCTGGTCACCTGCCGCCGTACCGGGTCGAACTCGAAGACGTCGCCGGTGCTTGCCATGCCGTACAGGAGGGTGTGGCCGAGGCTGAGCGAGGAGATATGGCGGGCGCCGGGGACGGGCTCGACCTGCCACAGGAGCTTCCGCGCGACCAGGTCGAAGGCCGCCAGGCGGGCGGTCGTGGTGACCGGGGGCAGGCCGAGGCCCTCCTGGATGAGGGTGCCCAGGTAGGCGGTGCCGTGGCGGGTGACGACCGTGTAGACCGTCTGGCGTTCGACGGCCGGGCGGTAGGTGTCGTAGGCGCCGCGGCGCGGCGAGTAGAGCGACAGCGCGCCGTTGATGTGGCCGGGCTCCGGCTGGGTGGGCATCACGATCAGGCCGGTCCTGGCGTCGTAGGCCAGGTCGCGCGGGCGGTCCTGCTCGTTGCCCGTCCGCTTGACGAGCTCGGCGTCGGGGTCGCCCGGCCGGTGGGAGTAGAGGGCGGCCTGGGTGTAGACGCCCAGGTACGTCACGCCCTTTACGGTGATCATGGTCTTGGGCTCGCCGCCGATCGGCAGGCGGGTGACCTTCCCCGTGGCCAGGTCGTGGATGTCGGCGCCGCTCTTGCCGCCCACGTAGACGCGCTCGCCGTCGGAGTGCACCGACATCGGCTCCTCCGGCGTCGCCTTGAAGCCGCGCTGCACCAGGTTGCGGTACTCCAGCGTGCCGTCGTAGACGAACACCCCGTTGTCCTGCAGTCCGTACACCTTCCCGCCGTGCTCGAGCAGCCTGACCGTGGCCGCCTCGGGGAAGGGCACGCCGACCGCCTCGAGCCCGCCGCCATCCAGCCGGCAGCGGTACAGCGTCCCGCTCGGCCGCCCGGCGAAGTACACCCAGTCGCCCGTGATCAGCACAGAGACGATGTACTTCTCGCCCGCCGCGCTCGCCTTGACCACCTTGTACGCCGAGGGGTCCGCCTTGGGGAAGACGATCAGCTCGGCGAGGGAGTTCATGCCGCCCGCCACGTGCGTGTCCGACACCGACATGCTCGACACCCAGTCGCGGGTGGCCAGCTCGGCGGGCAGCAGGTCGCGCTTGTCGCCGGTGGCCCGGTCGATCGCGATCAGGTGCGCGTGCGTGCCGATCCCCGCGTAGACGTACTTCTCGTCGGCCTGTACGGCCCGCACGTACGCCTCGCCGGGCGCGGGCTGCCCCAGGTCACGCGTGGTCCCGGTGGCCGGGTCGTACTCCACCAGCCGCCCCGGCTCCGAGGTGCCCAGGTAGACCTTGCCGTCGGGCGCGGCGGCCATCGACCAGACGAAGTGGTCGGGCAGCGAGGCCAGCCTGGTGACGGTGCCCGCCACGGTGTCGATCCTGTAGAGGTCGGACGGCGCGTGCGTGCCCACGTAGACGTCGGTGCCGTGCTTGCACATCGCCCAGATGCCGATCCCGGTGGGGATGTCGAAGTGCCTGGTGACCCGGTCGGCGGTCAGGTCGTAGGCGCCGACGACGTTCGGTGACAGGCCGCGCGACCCGGCGTAGAGCACGTCGCCGACGAACTCGCCGTTGCCCAGCGGGCTCGCCACGCTGGCGGGCCCCAGGTCGGTGATCGTGCCCTCGGTCTCGGCGTGCGCGGTCTCGGGGAGCACGGCGACGGCGGCGCTGGTAGCGGCGGCTAACTGCAGGAACCGGCGGCGAGGGATCATGCGGGTTCTCCTAACCCAGGGGGATGTCGAACAGCTCGGCGGCGTTGCGCCAGGCGATGAGCTCGGCGGTCTCCCGGTCGAGCCGCGCCGCGGCCACCGCGCCGAAGGCGGAGGCCGGGTCGATCAGCGTGGAATCGGTGCCGAACAGCAGCCGCCGCGGGTCCACCCCGGCCACCACCTCGGCGATCCGCCCGGCGGGCGCGTGCGAGTAGCACGGCTCCAGATACAGCCGGTCGCAGGCGGAGGCCGCCTCGATCGCGTACCTGTGCCCGTCGGCCCCCATGTGCCCGGCGATGACCCGCAGCCCCGGCGTGTCCAGGCACACCTGCGCCAGGTCGAGCACCGACGCGCCCCACGTGTGCACCAGCGCAGGGCACCCCGCCTCGGCCACCAGCGCCAGCGTCTCGCGCAGCCGCGGGATCGGCGACCCCGTGTAGTCAGTGTGGATCTTGACGCCGAGGAAGAGCCCGGTGGGCAGCAGTTCGCGCAGGTCCCGCTCGCCCTCGGCCAGGCGGCGCGGATTGATCGTGACGTATCCGAACAGCCGGGTCGATTCGGTCGTCGCGAGGAAATTGGCCAGCGCCCGGTTCCCGGCCGGGGCGTCGTAGATGACCGCCTCGGTGGCCGACACGATCGCCATGTCGATCCCGTAGCGGTCCATCGCCGCCAGGCTCAGCCCCGCCACGTCCATCGTGAAGAACCACGGCCCCCAGTGGGCGTGCACGTCGATGATCACAGCAGCCTCCGCGCGTTCCCGCCCGCCACCGCGGCGATCTGGGCGGCGTCGAGCCCGCTGGTGGCCAGCCGCAGCAGCGGCACGACGGGCTCGCTGTACGGCGTGCGGGAGCCGTACAGCATCCGATCGGCGCCCAGCGTGGCGGCGACCGTCTCCAGCGCGTCCGGCGAGTTGAGCAGCCGGGTCGAGGTGTGGAAGCCGGGCTCGTCGGCGGCGGCGACCAGGAAGTCGCCCAGGTGGTAGAAGTGCGTGTCGAGGAAGACGACGCGGCCGCCCCACCCGGCGAACGGCTGCCAGAAGCGGCGCACGTCGCCCCCGGTCAGCACGGTCAGCCCCGCCTCGGCCGCCTCGCGCGCCACGTGCCGCACCGACGGGAAGCCCGCCTCCACGCCCTGCTCGTCGGGGAAGAGCCTGATGGCGCGCACCCCCGCCCCGGCCAGCCGTTCCAGCTCCCTGACGGACCCGAGCGGGTCGCGCAGGTCCAGGGCGCCGGCGGGGACGACGTCCGGCTGTGCGTCCGACAGCGCCAGGACCTCGTCGTTGCCTGAGCGCATGTCGAACAGCGCGCCCCGCAGCGAGGCCACCGCGGCCGCGCGGATCCGGTGCTCGGCGAGGATCTTCATGAACGGGCCCGGCGGAGCGTCGCGGTCGGGATAGGCGCCCGCGAGCACGTCGACGTCCAGAGTCACCTCAAGATCGCCGATCAGCGGGTTCGCGTCGAACGTTGACGGGATCACGCTCGAAAGATTACGGTCTGGGCCTAAATTGAGCAAGAGTGGACACCCCCGGAGGTGCGCCCGTGGTGAGACCCAGGCTGACGGCCTTAGCCGCACTGATCATCGTCCTGGCAGGAGCCAGGCCCGCCCATGCCGCAGAACCCCGATCCTGCGACACCCCCGCCGTCCAGAAGTACGGCGAGGCCTCCGTCACCGGGGCGATCGTGGGAGCCACCGTGGAGGCCGGCCACGCCTACGTGGTCACCCGCGGCCTCAAGCCCCCCGTCGTCGCCGACATCGACCTGGCCACCGACAAGGTGGTCAGGAACACCCGCCTGCCCGACGACCCCATCGAGGGCGCATGGGCCACCGCCATGTCAGGTGGCAAGCTCTACATCGGCACCTACCCCTCGCCCGACCTGTACAGCTACGACCCGAAGACCGGCGCGGTCGAGCACCTGCGCTCGCTGGGCAAGTACGGCGGCTTCGTCTGGAGCCTGGCCGCCGCCCCCGACGGCACCCTTTACGCGGGCACGTATCCCGACGGCCGGGTCTGGGAGTACGTCCCCTCCACCGGCGCGGTCAGGAACCTCGGCGTGCTCGCCTCCGGCGAGCGCTACGTCAGGTCCGTGGCCGCCGACGACACCACCGTCTACGCGGGCCTGCTCGACAAGGGCAAGCTCATCGCCATCGACCGCAGGACCGGCGCCAAGCGCGAGCTCGCCCAGGGCCCCACCGGCATCGGCGTCGTCCAGGACTTCGGCGACCGGGTGCTGGCAGGCAGCGGCGACACCCTCATCGACGTGCGCAAGGACGGCACCGACGCCAAGCGCGCCCAGCTCGCGGGCAGCGTCGACATGCTCACCGTCACCCCCGGCGGCGCCGTCTACGCCACCAGCCGCCCCGACGGCGCGGTCTACCGCTACGAGAACGGCACGCTGACCAAGGTCGCCGACCCGCCCTCGCCCGAGGACGAGACCCGCAGGATGGCGCTGATCGACCAGAACACCCTGGCCGGCTTCTCCGGCAGCGGCGGCATGTGGCGCCTGGACCTGGCCACCGGCCGCTCCGTCTTCACCGACCTCATCGAGGCAGGCCTGCAGAGCGGCTCGGAACGGCCGCAGAGCATGCTGCTGGTCAACAACCGCGCCCTGTACGTCGGCGGCCACTTCGCCATGACGGTCCGCGACCTGCGCACCGGCGACAAGCGCCGCTTCCGGGTCCCGGGTGAGCCCAAGGACCTGGTCCGGCACGGCGACAAGATCTACGCCGCCATGTACCCCAGCGGCCAGATCATCTCCATCGACGTCCACACCGACCAGGTGGAGAGCCTCGGCTACCTCGGCCACGGCCAGCAGCGCCCGTGGGACATCGAGTACGACGAGCGCACCGGCAAGCTCGTCGTGGCCAGCGCGCCCCTGGGCGCCAAGCTCGACGGCGCCCTGTCGGTGATCGATCCGCAGTCCCACCAGATCGACGTCTACGAGGGCGTCATCTCCGGCGAGAGCCTGATGAGCCTCAGCGTCGGCGACGGCGGCGTCGTCTACCTGGGCGGCGACGTCCGGGGCGGCGGAGGCACCCCACCGGTCAAGACCTCGGCCACGGTGGCGGCCTTCGACCTGAACACCCGCCAGATGCTCTGGCAGACCGACCCCAAGCCCGGCTACCAGACCTTCCAGGACATCAAGGTGCACGACGGGCTGCTCTACGGCGTCTACAAGCGCAACTCGGGCGCCTGGATCGCCCTCGACCTGGCCACCAGGCAGGTGGTCCACGAGGGCACGCTGTCCGGGTACGGCGAGCTGACCGTCCACCGCGGCCGCGTCTTCGCCCAGACCTTCTTCGGCGGCGGCAACGCCTACGAGCTGGGCACCGAGGCCAAGCTGCTGGCCACCGGCCTGGGCGACGAGTGGTACACCAACCCGCAGCTGCACTTCGAGCCCGGCTCGTGGCGGGCGTGGACGCTGGTCGGCCGCGACCTGGCGCAGGTGCGCCTGGATCCCGGCTGCCCGCCCTTGACCGTCACTCAGGAAGCGGGTTAGGTTTCGGTCTGTGCCGAAATCTCTGGCGGTCATCGACGCCAACCGGTTGACCGGCCCCGTGCCGTTCGACGACCTGCCGGTGGACCCTCGCCCCGAGATGGACCGGCTCGGCATCCAGGCCGCCTGCGTGACCCACACGCTCAGCCTCTACTCCGACCCTCGGGCCGGCAACGAGGCCCTGCGGAAGCTCGACGACCCTCGGCTGATCCCGGTGCCCGTGGTGGTGCCGGGGGAGGTCGAGGAGCCGGGCGCGGGGATGGTCAGGCTCTGTCCCCGCACGCACGGCTTCTCGCTGTCGGGGCCGATCGCCTCGCGATGGCTGGCGGACCAGGAACGCACGGTCGCCGTCGAGCTCGACGAGACCACCCCGGCCGAGTTGCTCGCGCTGGCGCTGGGCTCGCCCCGGCTGCGAATCCTGCTGCTGAACCCCGGCTACCGGCGGCTGCGCGCGGTGGCCGAGCTGATGGCCGAGGCGCCCAACGTGTGGCTGGAGATCGGCACGGTCAACACCCAGCGCGGCGTGGAGTGGCTCGCCTCCCGCTTCGGCGCGCGGCGGCTGGTGTTCGGCACGGGGGCGCCGGTGCTCGACGACTGCGGGCCCCGCTTCCTGCTCGACCACCTCGAACTCGACCGGGACGAGCTCGCGCTCGTCGCCGCGGGGACGCTGAAGGACCTGCTGTGATCCTCGACGCGCACGGCCACCTCGGCACCTGGCCCGACTTCCTCATCCCCGACCCGTCGGCCGAGGGCATGGTCTCGCTGATGGACAGGCTCGAGGTGGACGCGATCGGTATCAGCCACCTGCTGGCCGTCGGTCCCGACGCGGACGCGGGCAACCAGTTGGCTTTCGAGGCGGCCGCCCGGTATCCCGGCCGTTTCGGCGTGTGGGAGGTCTACAACCCCCACCACCGTAATGAGCTGCGGCTGACGGGCTGGGGCGTGAAGCTCCACCCGGACGTGCACCGGTGCCGCCTCGACGACCCGCGCTACGAGCCCGTCTGGGAGCTCGGGCTGCCGGTGTTGGCACACGGGCAGACCGACTCGCCGTGGAGCGACCCGACCCAGTTCGCCGCCGTCGCCGCCCGGCACCCGCACGTGCCGCTGTTGCTGGGGCACAGCGGCCTGTGGCCGTACGGCTTCGCCGCCGCGGCCCGCGCGGTGGCCGGGCACCCGAACGTGTACCTGGAGACCTGCGGCTCGCGCATGACCGGCCGCTGGATCGCCCGCCTGGCCGAACTCGTGGGCGCCGGGCGCATCGTCCACGGCTCGGACGCCTGCTTCCTCGACCTGCGCGTCGGCCTCGGCCGCGCCGTCCTCGCCCCCATGCCCGACGCCGACCGCGCCCTCGTCCTCGGCGGCAACCTGGCCCGTATCCTCGGCGACCGACTCAACGGAGGCCCGCACCCATGACGCTCGCACTGGACGGCGGTGCCCCGGTCCGCGCCAAGCCCTGGCCCTCCTGGCCGCCGCCGCTCGACCCCGCGCAGCGGGCGCTGGTCACCGAGGTGCTGGAGAGCGGCCGCTGGGGCGCCTCCCAGGGCGGCGAGGTGGGCTCCCGGTTCGTGACCGCGCTGGCGGGCATGGCGGGCGTGCCGTACGGCGTGGGCGTGGCCAACGCGACGCTCGGGCTGTTCGCCGCGCTGCGCGGGCTGGGCGTGGGGCCGGGCGACGAGGTGATCGTGCCCGCCTACACGTTCGTGGCCTCGGCCGCCTCGGTGATCCTTGCGGGCGCCACCCCGGTGATCGTGGACGTCGACCCGTCCGACCTGCACCTGGCGGCCGGCGCGGTCGAGGCCGCCGTCACCGGGCGCACCGCCGCGATCATGCCCGTGCACCTGGCGGGCAGCCCCGCCGACCTGGACGCGCTGGCGGCGGTGGCCGTACGGCATGGCCTGCGGATCGTGGAGGACGCGGCGCAGGCGCACGGCGCGACCTACCGCGGGCGGCCGGTGGGCGGGCTCGGGGACGCCGGGGTGTTCAGCTTCCAGTCGAGCAAGGCGATGACCGCGGGGGAGGGCGGCGCCGTCGTCTGCCGCGACGAATCCGCCTACGAGGCGATCTGGTCGGTGTGCAACCTGGGCAGGACCCGGGGCGGCCGCTGGTACGACCACCCTGAGCTGGGGTGGAACCTGCGCATGACCGAGCTCCAGGCCGCGTTGCTGCTGCCGTGGCTGGACCGGCTCGAGGCCGAGATCGAGCGGCGGGAGGCCTTCTGCGCCGCGCTCGACCTGGACGGGCTGCCCGTCAGCGCCGTCCCGCGGCCGCCGGGCACCACCCGCGACTCGCGCCACCTGCTGATGCTCCGCCTCGACCCCGGCGTCGACAAGCAGCGCGTGCTGACCGCCATGGCCGCGGAAGGCGTCCCGCTCAGCGCCGGCTACCCGCCGCTCGGCGCGCTGCCCGCCCTCGCCGAGCAGGGCCTGACGCGGGCGGGGGAGTGTCCCGCCGCCGAGCAGGCCGCGCGGAGCGTCGTGTGGCTCACCCAGCCGATGCTCATGGCCGACCCCGTCGAGGCGGTCGACGTCACCGCGGCCTTCCGCAAGGTGCTCGGCTAGAAATCTACAATGTAAAGGCGCCTGGTTGGTGGCAGGATGTCCGCATGACGGGTCCGGTGAGAATCATGGCGGCACGGCACGGCCAGAGCGAGGCCAACCTCGCCTATCAGCAGGCCGCAGGCGCGCCCCTGGTCTACGAACGCGGCGACCACGAGGTCACGCTGACCGACCTCGGCCGCCGCCAGGCCGCCGCGCTCGGCCGCAGGCTCGCCACGCTGCCCGCGGGGGAGGCGCCCGAGCTCGTGTGGTGCTCGCCGTACCTGCGGGCCCACGACACCTGGGCCGTCGCGCAGCGTTCCTGGGGCGGGCCCGAGCTGGCCGTCACGGTCGACGAACGGCTCAGGGACCGGGAGTGGGGCTCGCTCGGGCCCTACAACCACGCCGCGATCGAACTGCACTTTCCCGAGGAGTCGGCCCGGCACCGCGCGGAGGGGGAGTACGGCTACCGGCCGCCGGGCGGCGAGTCGTTCGGGGACGTGGCCGAGCGGCTGCGCCACTTCACGGCCGACCTGCACGAGGCGGCGGCCGGGCGGCGCGTCCTGATCGTCGCCCACGACGCGGTCGTCCTCGTGCTGCGCCACGTGCTGGCGCGCACGCCCGACGCGGACCTGCCCGCCCTGGCCGCCCACACGCCGATCCGCAACGCCTCCCTGTCCACCTGGCACGCCCGCGACGGCCACCTCCACCTGACCACCTTCAACGACACCTCCCACCTGAGTGGGCTCTCTTCTTAGTCTTCTTCTTGGTTTCAGGGCACTTCTTCCTGCTTCGTTACGGCCAGCCCGGGTAACGCCGCCGTCCGCACCGGGTGCTTGCCCGTGCCCGGCGGCACGCAAGGGTGGACTCCCGCGGCGCCGTTACAACGCCCGACCCGCAGGCACGGTCGCGCCGCCCGTTCGCCGCGCGCAGCAGGCAGTGCGGGCACGGTCGCGCTGGCCGTTCACGGGGCCGTGGTGCCCGCCTGTCGAGGCGCCGTTGCGGTGGGTAAGTGTCGCCGACTCGCCGGAAGCGCCGGTTGCGGGCCCTCAGCCGGAGTGCGGGCGGCGGTCGGTGGCGGTGGCTCGCCGTACAGGATGCTCGTGAAGCAGGCCAGCCAATGAAGGGGAGTGGCGGAGCTGAGAGAATGGTCGTTCGCCCGGAACTCAAGCAGGGGGTCGATCTTGCTCGGACCGCTTGACGACATCGTCGTGCTCGATCTGTCCAGGGCCCTGGCAGGCCCGCACGCCGCGCAGCTGCTCGGCGACCTTGGCGCCAAGGTGATCAAGGTGGAACACCCGGACGGAGGTGACGAGTCGCGGGGCTGGGGGCCGCCCTTCGTCGGGCCGGATCACGATATTTCGACGTACTTCTTGGCGGCGAACCGCAACAAGGAGTCCATCGCCGTCGACCTGAAGTCCGAGGACGGCAAGCGGCTCATCGAGCGCCTGGTCAGGCAGTGCGACGTGCTGATCGAGAACTTCCGTACGGGCGTGCTCGACCGGCTCGGCTTCCCCGTCGAGCGCCTGCACGAGCTCAACCCCGGCCTGGTGGTGCTGTCGATCACCGGGTTCGGCCACGACGGGCCCGAGGGCGGGCGTCCGGGCTACGACCAGATCGCGCAGGGCGAGGCGGGCCTGATGTCGCTGACGGGTCCGGGACCTGACGAGCCGTACCGGGTGGGGGCGTCGATCGCGGACCTGCTCGCCGGCATTCACGGGGCCTACGGCGTGGCCGCGGCGCTCTACGAGCGGCAGCGGACCGGCAGGGGCCGCGTGGTGCGCACGTCGCTGCTGGCGGCGATCACCGGCGTGCACTCCTACCACGGCACTGCCTGGACGGTCGGCGGCCAGGTGCCCAGGGCGAACGGCAACCACCACGCCTCGATCGCCCCCTACGGCGCCTTCCACGCCGCCGACGGGATGCTGCAGATCGCGGTGGCCAACGACGCGCAGTGGAAGAAGGTCGCCGCTCTACTGGACATTGATCCCAACATGGCGAAATATGCGACGAATAGGGAAAGATTCGCGCATCGGGATGAGCTGATCGCCGACATGGAGAAGGCCCTGGCCGCCCACGACCGGGCGTACTGGCTGGCCAGGCTGAACGAGGCGGGCGTGCCCGCCGGGGCCATCCGCTCGATCGACGAGGTTTACGCCTGGGAGCAGACGCTCTCCCAGGGGCTGCTGGTCGAGGTGGACCATCCCGTGCTCGGCAGGATCCGGCTGCCGGGACCGGTGCTGCGCTTCGACGGGCTCGGCCCGGTGGAGCACGTCGCGCCGCCCTCGCTCGGCCAGGACGGCGACGCGGTGCTCGCCTGGCTCGAAGAGCGCGAGCGATGATCGGGATTTCGCGGCACCGGTTCGGCTCGGCGTGCGTCAACATTGCATCACCGGATGACAGGCGCAGCGAACCTGCCATGGCCGAACACGGCCCGGTGGGGGAGCGACCGATGAGCAGGGAGACATAGTGAGCCGTCCGGACGCGCGCACGCTGATCGAAACGGTCCTGGACAAGGGATCGTGGAAATCGTGGGACGCGCCGCCCGCCGACCCGGCGGGACCGGGCACCTCCTATGCCGACGAGCTGGTCGCCGCGCGCGCCAAGTCGGGCTACGACGAGTCCGTGATCACCGGCGAGGGTTCGCTGGGCGGGCGCCGGGTGGCGGTGGTGGTCTCGGAGTTCACGTTCATGGCGGGGTCGATCGGGGTGGCGGCGGCCGAGCGGATCACGGCCGCCGTCGAGCGGGCCACCAGGGAACGGCTTCCGCTGTTCGCGGCCCCGGCCTCCGGCGGGACGCGGATGCAGGAGGGCGCGCTGGCCTTCGTCCAGATGGTCAAGGTCACGGCGGCGGTCCAGGCGCATCGGGCGGCGGGCCTGCCGTACGTGGTCTATCTGCGGCATCCGACGACGGGCGGGGTGTTCGCGTCGTGGGGGTCGCTGGGGCACGTGACGGCGGCGGAGCCGGGGGCGTTGATCGGGTTCCTGGGGCCGCGGGTGTTCGAGTCGCTGCACGGCTATCCGTTCCCCGAGGGCGTGCAGGTGGCGGAGAATCTCTACCGGCACGGGCTGGTGGACGCGGTCGTGTCCGCCGACGACGCGCGCGCGGTGGCGATCCGGGCGCTGAGCGTGCTCTGCGCCGAGAAATCCGGGCTCTCGCGGGGCGTCCCGCCCGAGGAGGACCTGCGCCCGGTCGAGGCGTGGGAGGCGATCACCCGCTCCCGCCGCGACGACCGGCCCGGCGTGCGGACGCTGCTGAAGTTCGCCGCCTCCGACGTGACGCCGCTCAACGGCAGCGGCGAGGGCGAGAACGAGCCGGGACTGCTCCTCGCCCTGGCCCGCTTCGGTACGGCTCCCGCCGTCGTGCTCGGCCAGGACCGCCGCAGGCAGCGGGCCAACTCCCCCCTCGGCCCCGCCGGGCTGCGCGTGGCGCGCCGCGGCATGCGCCTGGCCGCGGAGCTCGGCCTGCCCCTGGTCACGGTCGTCGACACGGCGGGTGCCGCCCTGTCCAAGGCCGCGGAGGAGGGCGGCCTGGCCGCCGAGATCGCCCGCTGCATGGCCGACCTCGTCGCGCTCGACGCCCCCACGGTCTGCCTGCTGCTCGGCGAGGGCGCCGGGGGTGCCGCCCTGGCCTTCCTCCCTGCCGACCGCGTCCTGTGCGCCCAGCACGCCTGGCTCTCGCCCCTCCCGCCGGAGGGCGCCTCGGCCATCCTCTACCGCTCGGTCGACTTCGCCCCCGAGATCGCCCAGGTCCAGGGCGTCCGCGCCACGGACCTCCGGCGCGACGGCATCGTCGACCGCGTCATCCCCGAACTCCCGGACGCGGCCTACGAGCCGGAGGCCTTCTGCGCCCGGGTGGGCCAAGCCCTCGAACACGAACTGATCGGCCTCCTGGCCGAGCCCCCCTCAACCCGCGCCACCACCCGCCAATCCCGCTACCGCACCCTGGGCACCTGACAGGTCTGATTGCTCCTGGGATCGAATCGTCGGTCACGAGCCGGGGTCGGCGAGGAGGGGACGGCCGTCGTCCGGCGCCTTGGACGGCGGGGCAGCGGGACCGTGGGGACCGTGGTGCCTGCCTGCCGAAGCGCCGTGACGGCGGGCGACCATCCCCGACTCGCCGGAAGCGCCGGGCGCGGGCCCTCAGCCGGAGTACGGCGGGCGGCCGGTGGCGGCGGCCCGCCGTACAAAAGAGGAGCACTACGCGGACAGATGCTTCAGCCTGGTGACGGCCTCGTCGATCACCTCGTCCTTCTTGCAGAAGGCGAAGCGGACGAAGTGGGCGCCCCGGTCGGGGTGGTCGTAGAAGACCTGGGTGGGGATGGCGACGACGCCGGCGAGCGACGGCAGGCGGCGGGTGAGTTCGAGGCCGTCGGTGAAGCCGAGCGGGCGGATGTCGGTCTGCACGAAGTAGGTGCCCGAGGGCTTGAGGACGTCGAAGCCCGCCGCCGACAGGCCTTCCATGAGGCGGTCGCGCTTGTCCTGCAGGCCGGCGCGCAGGGCCGACACCCAGTCCAGCTCGTGCCGCAACCCGTAGGCGACCGCGAGCTGCCAGGGCGCGCCGGCGGTGAAGGTGAGGAACTGCTTGACCGTCGCCACGGCCCTGACCAGCGGCCGGGGCGCGCAGACCCAGCCGGTCTTCCAGCCGGTGACCGAGAACGTCTTGCCCGCCGAGGAGATCATCACGGTGCGTTCGCGCATGCCGGGGAAGGTGGCCAGCGGGACGTGCTCGACGCCGTCGTAGGCCAGGTGCTCGTAGACCTCGTCGGTGATGGCCGTCAGCCCGTGCTCCTGGCACAGATCGGCGATGACCTGGAGCTCGGCGCGGGTGAACACGGTGCCCGTCGGGTTGTGCGGCGAGTTGACCAGGATGGCCCGCGTCCTGGGCGTGACGGCGGCGCGCAGCTCGTCCGGGTCGAAGGTGAAGCGCCCCTCCACCGGCCGCAGCGTCACCGCCACCAGGCGGGCCTGCGCCAGCGCGATGGAGGCGGCGTAGGAGTCGTAGTACGGCTCGAACGCGATGACCTCGTCGCCCGCCTCGCACAGCGCCAGCACGGAAGCGGCGATGGCCTCGGTGGCCCCCACCGTGACCAGCACCTCGCCGTCTGGGTCGTAGTCCAAGCCGTAGTGGGCGGAACGGTGCTCCGAGACCGCGTGCCGCAGTTCCGGCACGCCGGGCCCCGGCGGATACTGGTTGGCGCCCGATCGGATCGCCTCCACCGCGCAGTCGAGCATCGCCGCGGGCCCGTCGGTGTCCGGGAACCCCTGGCCGAGATTGATGGATCCGGTCTGGACGGCCAGCGCGCTCATCTCTTGGAAGATCGTCGTGCCGAACGCGCGCATCCTGGAAACAAGAGGCTCAGTCACGGCCCCAGACTATTAGTCTCGACCTGTGATCATCAGGCTCCTGTTAGCCCTCGCCCTGACCGTCCCGGCCGTCCCCGCCGAGACGGAGGCGCGCTCCTGCCCCGTGGCCGTCCCGGCGAACACGACGTGCGGGTTCCTGGTCGTGCCCGAGCGCAGGGACGCGCCTGGTAGGACCACGAAGGTCGGCTACGCGGTGCACCGCTCGACCGCCAAGGACAGGAAGCCCGATCCCGTCGTCTACATGAGCGGCGGCCCCGCCTCGGCCTCGATCCAGCTGACCACGTTCATGAGCCAGATGTTCCCCGACCGCGACGTGGTGACGATCGAGCAGCGCGGCTCGAAGTACTCCGACCCGGTGCTGTCCTGCCCCGAGACGGCCGAGGCCATGCTGCGCGGCACGGACGTGGGCGCGGCGGCCGCCACGTGCCGCGAGCGGCTGGCCCGGCAGGGCGTGGACCTGCGCGGCTACAACACCAAGGAGATCGCGGCCGACGTGGTGGCGCTGCGCCAGGCGCTCGGCTACCCGCAGTGGAACCTGTTCGGCGTCAGCTACTCCACCCGGGTGATGCTGGACGTGGCCGCCGCCGACCCCAAGGGCGTGCGGTCGGTCGTGCTCGACTCGTTCCTGCCGGAGCGCGTGAACTGGTACGACGATGCCGAGGGGAACTTCCGCGACGTCCTGACCAGGCTCGGGGTCAGGGACCGCTTCGACGCGGTGGTGGCCAGGCTCAACGCCCACCCCGCGCAGGTGCCGACCGTCGACCCGCTCGTGGACAAGCCTTACACGGCCAGGATGACCGGCGACATGGTGGCCACGATCCTGTCGGAGGGCATGCACGACAGCGACATGAGCGCGGTCGCGCCCGCGCTGATCGACGCGCTCGCCGACGGGCACGACGAGCTGCTGCGCCCGCTGGCCGACGCGGTGGGGCAGAGCCTGGTATCGCACGAGTTCGGGCTGTATCACGCGGTCCAGTGTCAGGACGAGGTGCCGTTCAACAGCGTCACCGCCAGGTCGCGGCTGTTCACGGTCAACGGCGACAGGGCGGTGTGCGCGGCCTGGAAGCTGCCCAGGTCGGCGCCCGTCAACGCGACGACCACGGCGCCTGTCCTGGTGGTGGGTGGCCAGGATGATCCCACAACCCCGGCGAGGACGGCCAAGCCCGCCACCGAGGCACTGCCCAACGGCCGCTTCATCGAGTTCGCGAACACCAGCCACGCGGTCTTCCTGGTCAACCAGTGCGCCAGGCGACGGATCGCCCTGTTCGTGGACAGCCCGGACATCGCCGAGGGCGCGAAAGGCGTGTGCGATCCGGCGACCTCGGCCGCGTTCCCGCGAGTGACGTCCGCCGACGTGCACGCCAGCGGCGCGCCGTACCAGATCTCGCTGATGCCGTGGCTGGGTGCGCCGTTCGCGCTGTTCGCGCTGGTGTCGCTGTTCCAGCTGGTGGTCGGCGGGCTCAGGGGCCGCGCGCTGACCGCTTTCTCCGGCCTGGCGGGCGTCGCCTTCACCGGCCTGGTCGCGCAGAGCGTCTACTCGATGATCAGCGAGAACCAGACCGCCCTGGCCGTCGGCCTGCCCGCCGCGGTCACGTACTACGGCTACCTGGCCGCCGCCTCCGCCGTGCTGGCGGCGGTCGCGCTGCTGCGTGAGAGACGCTGGCCCCAGATCACGGCCGTCGTGGTCGCGGCAGGATTCCTGGTGTGGTGGTACGCCTGGGCGATGTGAGGCGCATCGGCGAGCTCGACGCGCTCCGCGGGGTCGCGGTGTGCGGGATCATGCTGGTCAACACCTGGCAGCACGCGCCGCACACGCCGCGCACCGGCGTCGACTGGACCGTCGACACGCTGTTACAGAGCCGCTTCTACCCGATCTTCTCGCTGCTGTTCGGCATCGGCTTCGTGCTGTTCCAGGACAGGGCCGGCCGCTGGGTGCTGCTGCGGCGGCTGCTTTGGCTGCTGTGCTTCGGGCTGGTCCAGCACACCTTCTACGAGGGCGAGGTGCTCAGCGACTACGCCCTGTACGGCGCGGCCGTGCTGCTGCCCGCCTCCTTCCTCGAAGGCGGGATCCCCGTGCTGCTCCTGGGCGTGGCCGCGCTGGCCTGGTCGGTGCTCGAGGGAGGCGGCGCGCTGGAGATCCCCGGCCTGTTCCTCATCGGGATGGCGCTGATGCGGCTGCGGCCGCCGCGGTGGCTGCTCACGCCCGTGTCGGTGGTGGCGGCCGCCGCCTCGGCGATGCTGACGGTGTTCTGGCTCGTCAGCCGCGACTGGGCCTACTACAGCACCGCCGCCCTGGCCGGGGCCGCCGCCTACGCCGGCCTGTTCGTGGTGCTCGTCGGCAGGTCCGCGCCGCTGGAGGCGCTGGGCAGGATGGCGCTCACCAACTACGTCACCGGCACCCTGGTGATCTTCCTCACCGGGCCTTGGGAGCGCCAGGACTCGACGCGCCTGACCGTGGTGGGGATCGCGCTGGTCACCGTACTGGCCCAGCTCGCCGCCAGCCGGTGGTGGCTCGGCAGGTTCAGGTACGGCCCACTCGAGTGGGTTTGGCGGTGCCTGACCTGGTTTCGATGGGTGCCGAATCGGTTAAGGTCTGGCCGTGACGACAATCGCCCTCTGCCAGATCCCGGTGTCCCCTGACCCGGCCGCCAACCTCAAGCGGGTGCGCGAGGCGCTGGCCAGGGCCGAAGGGGCCGACCTGGCCATCTTCCCCGAAGCCACCCTCACCCGGTACGGCAGGCACATGCTCGACGTGGCCGAGCCGCTCGACGGGCCGTTCGTCACCGGCGTGGCCGAGGCCGCCCGCGCGCACGGGCTGGCCGTGATCGCCGGCGTGTTCGAGCCCGGCGAGGGCGGGCGCGTGCACAACACGGCGGTCGCGCTGGACGCGGACGGCGAGGTGCGGGCCGCCTACCGGAAGATCCACCTGTTCGACGCGTTCAACTCCAAGGAGTCCGAGCTGGTCGTACCCGGCAGCGAACCCGCCGTGGTGGAGCTGGCCGGGCTCAGGATCGGGCTGATCACCTGCTACGACGTGCGCTTCCCCGAACTGGCCAGGGAACTGGTCGACCGGGGCGCCGAGCTGTTCGCGGTGATCGCCAACTGGGGTTCAGGGCCGCTGAAGGAGGACCACTGGGTGACCCTGGTCAGGGCCCGCGCGCTGGAGAACACCATGTGGACGGCCGCCGTCGGCCAGGCGCCCAACCCGGCCGAGTCCAAGGACGGTTTCGGTGTCGGCCGCAGCATGCTGGTCGACCCGCTCGGCGTGGTCCGCGCCGACCTCGGCACCCCGCCGGGCGTCCAGCTCGTCGAAGTCGATCAGGAGACCGTGGCGGCGGCCAGGAAGACCCTGCCCTGCCTTGAACATCGAGTACTCGGGGTCAAGCGACCGTAAAGTGGAACAGTGAGCGGAACGCAGATGCAGAAGGTGGTACCGCCGCGTCTGCTCGTGCCCTATCTGTCGGGCAAGCGCACGGTCATCTCCGGCTACGTCTACCGCGTGCAGGACTGCGCGCGGCTGACCACACCCCGGCAGCTCTTCCACGCCCTCGACCTGTCCTTCGACGGGTCCGAGCTGACCGCCGGCGTGCCGGAGCTGTACCTCATGCGGTGGTACGCGCGCGACGTCGACAGCTACGCCGTGCCGTACGGGCCGCACATGGGCGGCGACTGGAGCGACGCGCCGCCGTTCGCCGGCAACGGGTTCACCACCTCGCGCGAGCACGTGGTGCCGCAGTTCCACACCACGCCGATGCCGATCCCCGCCGGGGCGACGATCGTGCACCTGCGCGGCGAGCAGGAGCGGGCCTTCGCCGAGTACGACGGGCTGACCTGGCGGCCCGCCGCATGAGTGAAGAGATCACCCCGGTCGCTTCGGGGTTCGTCGCCCGGTTCGGTGAGCTGACGCTGCCGGCCGCGCTCGGCCCGGAGAACGACCAGGTCGTGCTGTTCAGCGAGGAGGAGCTGGACGGCTTCGAGGCGGTCTCCGGCTACTGGCGGCGCACCGTGCGCCGCGCGCAACTGGAGTGGCTGGTGCTGATCCGCACCGTGGCGGCCTTCGGCGGCGAGCCGTGCATCGTCCTCGACGAGGACGAGGACGGCCTGCACATCGCCTACACCGGCCACAGCGGCATGAAGGCGGAGGCGCTCGGCTACTGGATGGTCGACCACGGCGCCTACGAGGTCGTCGTGCCGCGCGAGGAGGTCTTCTCCATCCGCGTCGAACGAATTCCCGTCCCGTAGTCAACCGACGCCGTCTCCGCGTGTCTTTTAGAGCGTGATCGACTCCCCTAGCGTGGAGCAGCCGACCTTCGCCGCGCTGTTCGCCGCCCAGTACCAGTCACTGGTACGGCTGGCGGGGCTGCTCGGCGCCGACGACCCTGAGGACATCGCCCAGGAGGCGTTCGCCAGGCTCACCACCCGCAGCCTGCGCGACGACGGCGCCGCCCTGGGCTACCTGCGCGCCACGGTCTGCAACCTCACCCGCAACCGGCTGCGCCACCTCAGGCTCGTCCGGCTGCGCCGCCCCGACCCGCCGGAACACGCACGCAGCAGCGAGCACGCCGTCCTCGTGGCGGAGGAGCACCGCGAACTGCTCGCCGCGCTCGACCGGCTGCCGCGCCGCCAGCGCGAGGCGCTGGTGCTGCGCTACTGGCTGGACCTGTCAGAACGCGAGATCGCCCAGGCCATGGGCGTCTCGTCCGGCTCGGTCAAGACGCACGCCAGCCGCGGCCTGGCCGCGCTCGGCAAGGCACTGAAGGAGGAGGACGCGTGAACACCCTGGAACAGCGGCTCAAGGCCGCACTCGACGCGCGCGCCCAGACCTTCGACACCTCGCCGCGCGCCTGGCTGGACGTCCAGCGCCGCATCCGGCCGCCGCGGGGGCGCGGCCGGTGGCTGCTGGCGATCGCCTCCGTGATCGCCATCGCGCTCGTCGTTCCTGTCCTGGTCAACGGGGGCCTGGGCAGGAAGACCGCGGGCGACACCGACGAGCTGTACCAAAAGCTCATGCAGGGGCTGACCCTCGCCGGCGAGCAGGTGCTGGTGGACAACCCGGCCGAGGGCAGGCCGCTGCGGCTGTGGATGGCCCGCACCAAGCTCGGCGACCCGGAGTTCTGCACGATGGTCGAACAGGCCAAGGACGAGCCGTACGGCACGTGCTACCCGCCGATATGGCGGCTGGAGCGCAGCGGCTGGTACGAGGGCACCACCCGCACCGACACCTCTCCCAGCTACGTCGACTACGGCCTGGCCAGCACGGACGTGGCCAAGGTGACCGCCGTCACCGACGACGGCCGCCGCATCGACGGCACCGTGCACGCCTTCCCCGACGCGCCCTGGTCCATCTGGACCGTCACCCTCAACGCGAGCGACCAGGTCAAGACGGTGGAGTTCGTCGACGACAAGGGCCGGCAGGGCATGAGTATCGCGCCCACCATGTTGCGGCACGAGAGCCGCCGTGGCCGTCCGACCGGGATGCCGCTCGCGCTTCCCGGCGGCCTGGTCATGCAGCCCTACGACTACGACGTCGAGGGCGAGCGGCTGTTCCTGTTCCGCCAGGGCAAGGAGCTGGGATTTACGGAGCTGGACAAGCAGTCGCTCTTCAAGGACATGGATGACCACAAGGACACACCGCTGCAGCTGCATATCGACCAAGACGTGGCCTGGGGTGTGGCCAAGCAGGGGACCGCCAGGGTCGAGATCACCTTCGGCACAGGCACGCCCCTGACACTCCAGGCCAGGCCGGACCCGTGGAACCTGGGCCTGGCCATCTTCACGGGACCCGCCTACTTCACCTCGCCCCCGGACTGGTCCCAGGGCGTACGGCAGGCCGGCTACGATGCCGACGGCAAGCTGCTGTGGCGCAAGGACATACCCGCCCGTCCCGAACAGAAAGACGACGAGCTGTACGGCGCGCCGATCGGAGAGGTCATCACCGTGCCCGGCACCGACGACTTCCCCAAGGGACCGGTCAAGCTCTGGTTCACCACCTCCAAGATGGAGAAGGGCCAGGTCCTGTGCGCCAGCGGCGGCAATGTGGGCACGGGCTGCTCACCGTTCAAATCCGAGCACGGTATGCGCTCGGGTCCCGGCTGGCGTGAGGGCTACCTGCCGCTGCCCGGCAGCCGTCTGTTCTACGGCCCCGCGGCCGACGACCTGGAGTCCGTCGATGCCGTCACCGAGGACGGCCGCCGCATCCCCGCCACCATCACGCGCGGCAAGGACACCCCCAGCGCCCTCTGGTACGTGCGCACCGCCATGAACGAGCGCATCGGCGCCTTCGCCTTCAAGCACAAGGGCAGGCAACTGGAGGACATGTGGCAGGAGGGCATGGCCTGGTGCTGGGACGACAAGCGCCCCATCACCGCGGGCCAGCCGCTGCGGGACGGTCTCGTCGCCAACCTCTTTGACGGGCCCTGCCTGAAGTTCCAGCGCGACGGCAAGGACCAGCCCCGCGCCTTCCAGGCCATCCCCGGCGGCAAGCTCAGCGGCCTCCTCGCCCGCGACGAGCGCCCGCTCGGGTGGGGGTACGAGAAGGACGTCTGGTACGGCTTCGCGCTCGCGGGCACCACCCGCCTCACGGTCACCCTCCCCGGCGGCGGCCAGGCCACGGCCGACGCCGTCCCTGACCCGTGGGGTCACGGGGTGGCGCTGTTCTCCGGGAAGATCCCCGAGAAGGTGGGCAAGCAGGGGATGTTCTGGCGCGGCATGCAGTTCACCGGTTACGGGGCCGACGGCTCGGTCCTGTGGACCTACCGCCCCCAGGAGGACGACTTCTTCTAGCCGGCGGCGTGGGCGAGGTGGAGGAGGAGCTCGGAGAGCTCCTCCTCCACCCGCACGGCCCGCAGCCGCATGGCGTCGGCGAAGGCCGTGTACGGCGAGCCAGGCGACCGCGGTGCCCGGAGAACGAAGCGCCGTGACGGCGGGCAAGCGGCGACGACTCGCCGGAAGCGCCGGGCTGAGGCCCTCAGCCGAAGTGCGGCGGGCGGCCGGTGGCGGGGGCTCGCCGTACAGGATCAGAGAGCAAGAGTGGCGCTGTGTTCGAAGGTGGCGCCGATGCGGGACCAGAGGGCGGCGGAGGCTTCCGCGAGGGCCGGGTCGCCGGTGAGGCGGGCGCGGGCGCGGAGGAGGCAGGCGGCGGCCCAGTCGTTGTCGTGGGCGGCGTCCGCGGCCGCCTCCAGGCGGGCGGGCGCGTCGGCGAGGCCCGCGGCGACGGCGAGTTCGGCGCCGGCCGCGCGGGCGTAACGGTCGAACCGGCCGGGGACGAAGTCGGCGAAGGCGCCCTCCACCAGGGCGGCGGCGTCCTCGTGGCGGCCCGTGTGCACCGCCAGGCGGGCGTCGACGAAGGCCAGGAAGGGGCCGAGCTCGCGCGAGGTCGCCGACGCGCCGAGCGCCGTGGCGCGGTCCCGCCACAGCCGCGACTGCTCCTCCTCGTCCCGCAGCCCCTGCGCCAGGCTGAGCGCCGCCAGCGAGAACGACAGCCAGTTGCCCGGCCGGCTGCCCGCCCGCTCCCGCGACTCCCACATCGCGCCGGAGTGGCCCAGCGCCTCCTCGAACTGCCCCGCAAGCACCAGCGGCGGGATGAACTTGGTCAGCGCGATCGCCAGGTGGCTGCCGATGAGGTCGTCGGCCATGACCATGCGCGCCACCGCCAGAGCCTCGCCGATGTCGCCGACCGCGACGGCGTAGGAGGAGGCAGCGTGGTAGGTGTCGACGATCTCGATGGCGGCGCGCGGGTCGTTCCTGTCCAGCTCGGGCAGCAGGTCCAGGCGCTCCCTGGCCAGGGCGTGCGCCTCGCGCAGGCGGCCGTTCCTGGCGGCGGTCGACAGCTGCGCGTCCAGCGCCCCGCTGATCAGCACCGGATCGCCGGTGGCACGCGCGGCCTCGAGCGCGGCCCCCGCCCGCGCGGTGTCGCGGCAGGCCGCGGTCCACGCGGCCGCCGCGGCCAGGTAGGCGGCGACCGCCGGGTCGTGCGGGCCGGCCGCCTCGTGGGCCTGCTTCTCCAGTACGGCGAGCCGATCCGGCCCCGCCGGGTTGTCGAACCCGAACCCCGGATGCCGGGTCGCCACGATCACGGCCTGGGCCAGCGCGCTCGCCCTGGCGTTCCCTTCGGCCCTGTCGGCGGAGTCAAGCAGCAGCTCGAACGCCTTCCCCGCCGCGGCCGTGGCCACGGCGATGTCGGCCGCGCTCCGCAGATCCCCGGCCGCCTCGGCCGGGTCGGGGGCCAGCGCGGCGGCCTGCAGGAACCGCTCGCGCGCCTCCTTCAGGAACCGCCGCGCATACGCCAGCCGCCCCAGCCCCCGCGCCAGCCGGTGCGCCGTCGCCGATGGTTCGGGGGCGGCGAGGGTGAGGGCGGCGCGCAGGTCGTCGACCACGGCGTCGAAGTCGTCACGCCACTCCCCGCCGAGCCGGTCACGCAGCGCGCAAGCCGTGTCCGCGGCCCACCGCAGATACCGCGCCCGCGTCTCCGCCCGCTCGCCGCCGTCCTCGTCGGCGAGCCGATCCAGGGCGAAGGCCCGGACCGTCTCCAGCAGGCGCCACCGGCTCCCCGCGCGCACCACCAGGCTCTTCCCGGTCAGCCGGGCCAGAACGTCGACCGCCGCGAGCCGGTCACCGCCCGCCGCCACCGCGGTCACCGCGTCGAGGTCGAACCCGCCCACGAAGACCGACAGCCGCCTGAACAGCGCCCGCTCCTCCGCGTCGAGCAGGTCGTAACTCCACCCGAGCACCGCCCCGAGCGACCGGTGCCGCTCGGCGGCGCCGCGGCCGCCCGACAGCAGCCGCAGCGAGTCGTCCAGCGCCGCGAGCAGCCCGTCCGCCCCGAGCGTCCCGCTGCGCGCCGCGGCCAGCTCGATCGCCAGCGGGACCCCGTCGAGCCGCGCGCAGATCTCCCCGATCACCGAGGCCGGCGCCTCGAACCCGGGATCGGCGTCCTGAGCCCGGTCCAGGAACAGCCGTTCCGCATCGGAAGCCAGGGGGAGCGGCGTCACAGGGACGATGCGTTCGCCGGGGATGCCCAGGCGTTCCCTGGAGGTGGCCAGGATCCTGACGCCGGGGCAGTCCGACAGCAGCCGGTCGGCGAAGGCGGCCACCGCGTCGAGCACGTGCTCGCAGTTGTCCAGCACCACCAGGGTGCGGCGTTTGCCGAGCCGCTCCGCGATGGCGTCCTCGAGCGGCTGCTCCGACCGCTCCGCCACCCCGAACGCCGCCGCCACCGCCTGCGCCACGAACCCGTCCCTGACCGGCACCAGCTCCACGAACGCCCCGCCGTACGGCAGGGCGGAGGCCACCACGGAGGCCAGCCGGGTCTTGCCGACCCCGCCGGGACCGAGCAGCGTCACCAGGCGCGACCCTTCGAAGGCCGCGAGCACCGCCTCCCGCTCGCCGTCGCGCCCCACGAACGACGTGCGCGCCGCCGGGATCCCGCGAACCGCGCCCGACGGCTCGGCGGCCGCGGCCAGCTCGGCCAGCGCCCTGCGGTCAGGCACGCCGTACTTGCGCAGCAGCGAGGAGACGTGGCTCTCCACCGTGCGCACGGAAATGTGCAATCGGCCGGCGATCTGCGCGTTCGTCAGGTGCGCGCCCAGCGCCTCCAGCACCTCCGCCTCGCGATCCGACACCTCAGCCACGCAGAACAACCTACCTATCCGGGACGGTTCCGTAGTGCATCCGTGGTGACCACGGATGGCACGCGGGCCCGCTTTCGCGAGGGTTGAGGCATGACACAGCACATCGTGGAAAGAACCGGAACCCTGCTGCCGGGCGAGCCCGGCTACGACGAGGCACGCCAGGCGCTGCACGCCGGCCTCGACCCGCACCCCGCGCTGATCGTGCCGGCCAGGAGCGCGGCCGACGTGCGGTCGGCGGTGCTGGCGGCCCGCGAGCGCGGCGTACGGCTGGCCGTCCAGGCCACCGGGCACGGCACCCACGTGCCGGCCGACGGTTGCGTGCTGCTGAAGACCACCGAGATGGACCAGGTGGAGATCGACCTGCTTCGCGGGGTGGCCAAGGTGGGGCCCGGCGCCCGCTGGGGCCAGGTGATCGACGCGGCCCGGCCGTACGGGCTGGCGCCGCTCGCGGGCTCCTCCCGCGACGTGGGCGTGACCGGCTACACCCTGGGCGGCGGCCTGGGCTGGCTGGGCAGGTTGCACGGCTTCGCGGCCGACAGCGTGGTGAGCGCCGAGATCGTCACCGCCGACGGCGACCTGGTCACGGCCAGTCGTGACAGCCACCCCGAGCTGTTCTGGGCGCTGCGCGGCGGCGGCGGCAACTTCGGCGTGGTCACCCGGCTGGAGTTCCGGCTCTACCCGGTGAGCCGGGTGTGGGCGGGCATCGTGGAGTTCCCCGCCTCGCGCAAGGCCGACCTGCTCGAGCGCTACCTGGACTACGCCTGGTCCGCGCCCGACCACGTCAGCACCGCGCTGATGCTCACCCCCGAGTCGGCGGCCGTCAAGGTCATGGCCGCCGGGGACCCCTCCTCGCTGGCGCCGCTCGGCGTGCTCGACGGGCTGAAGGAGATGGCCTTCGCCGGGGCCGCCATGGGCGGCACGCCCGCCAGACACCTGGCGCTGTTCGACCAGCTCGGCGATCTGGACGTCTGGCTGGCCGCCGGCGAGCAGGCCAGGGTCGAGATCCGCCACTGGGGCGGCGCCCTGTCGGCGACCGGCCCCGACGCCGGCCCGATCGGCCACCGGAGCACCACGTTCTCCGCGATCGTGGACACCGCGCTGCCCGGCCTGCCCAAGGGCGGCGCGTTCCTGAACTTCCTCGCCGACACCACCAGGACGCCCGAGGCCTACTCCGCCGCCGACTACGCCCGCCTGGCCGAGGTCAAGCGCGCCTACGACCCCGCCCACCTGTTCAGCGTCGGCCACACGATCAGATGAACCGCGTCCTGTCCGCCGACGGCACCCCGATCGCCTACGAGCGCACCGGCTCCGGGCCCGTGGTCGTCCTGGTCGGCGATCGCGAACCCGCCGCACTGCTGGCCCCGCACTTCACGGTCTACACCTACGACCGCCGCGGCTGCGGGGCCAGCGGCGACACCGCCCCCTACCACGTCAAACGCGAGATCGAGGACCTGGAGGCCCTCATCTCCGAGGCCGGCGGCACGGCAGCCGTCTACGGTCACGCCACCGGAGCCGTCCTGGCCCTCGAAGCGGCCCGCGTCCTGCCGGGCATCACCCGCCTCGCCCTCCACCACGACCGCCTCCTCGCCGCCCTCCTCACCACCCGCTGGACCGACGTCACAGTTCCCACGCTGGTCGTCGACACGCCCGCCGAACTACACGCCTTCCTCGACCACGCGCCCTCCGGCCGCTAGCTCTCGCCTTCGTCGACCACGCGCCCTCCGGCCGCTAGCTCTCGCATGGCCGGTACGGCAAGCCACCGCCACCGGCCGCCCGCCGCACTTCGCCTGAGGACCCGCGCCCGGCGCTCCCGGCGAGTCGATGCCCCTGGCCCGCCGCCACGACGCGTCGGCAAGCAGGCACCACGGTCTCCCCGGCTCGCCGCACAGGGCGCCGACCTTCGCCGTACACCATCCCGCCGCCCCGCCGCGCAGGAGCTCGGACGCGGCCTCCCGAGATCACCACCCGCCGTGCTCTCGCGTCGCCGCCCCGGCGCCTCAAGCCCCTCCCGGATGCCCGCCCTGGCCTGCCGTACATGGCGCCGGGCTCCGCCGTGCGTCGTCTCGCCGCCCCGGCGCCTGGGAACGCGGCTGTGGTCTCCCGCGATCACGGGCGGGACTTACGCCTCTTCCGCGGGAACGGCCGGCCGTGCCGCGTAGCGGCTGCGCATCGCGTCGCTGGCTGCGGGGCCCGCGGTGAAGACGTAGGCGACGCTGTCGTCGAGTCGGCGGCCGGTTTTGGCGTCGACGACGACGGGATCGACTTCCTCGCCGCTGTGCGCGTCGACGAGGATCATGCTGCGCTCCGTCGGCGTGAGGCGGGAGTTGCCCCACGCGGCCAGGGCGACGATCACCGGGCGCAGGGAGAGCCCGAGTTCGGTGAGTACGTACTCGTGCCGGACGGGGCTGGTCCGGTAGGGCCGGCGCTCCAGCAGGCCGTCCGCGACCAGGGTCTTCAGCCGGGTGGTGAGCATGCTGGAGGAGATGCCCAGGCTCTCCTGGAACTGGTCGAAGCGGGTGTAGCCGTCGAAGGCATCGTGGAGGATCAGCAGTGTCCACCACTCGCCAACGTGTTCCACCGTCGTGGACAGCGGGCACTCCCGGTCCTCCAGCCTGATCCGGCTTGCCACGGCGACCATCCCTTCAGTTACTGCTAAAATCAAAGTGAGTAGCTTCTATTTTAGCAGTCAAGCCGGGGGCGGCGCCTCGTATACCCGCGCCCGGGAACGGAGCACAACGTGGCCAGATCCATCAGCGAATCCCTCGAAGGCCGACGCGCTCTGGTCACCGGCGGCACCAAGGGCACCGGAGCCGCGATCGCCCGACGGCTCGCCGAGGCCGGCGCGACCGTGCTGGTCACCGCCCGCAGCCGCCCCGACGACGTCGATGAGAAGACGTTCATCACCGCCGACCTGTCCACCGCTCAGGGCGCCGCTCACGTCGCCTCCGAGGTGGAAGCCCGCGTGGGAGGCGTCGACATCCTGGTCAACACCCTTGGCGGCTCCGAGGCACCGGCAGGAGGATTCGCCGCGCTCGGCGAGGACGACTGGGCAAGGGAGCTGAACACGAACCTGCTGGCCGCCGTCCGCCTGGACCGCGCACTCCTACCGCACATGATCGCCACGGGCAAGGGCGCGATCGTGCACGTCACCTCGATCCAGCGCCGCATGCCGCTGTGGAACGGCACCCTGGCCTACGCCGCCGCCAAGGCCGCCCTGACCACCTACAGCAAGGGCCTGGCCAACCAGGTCGCCCCGCACGGCGTCCGCGTCAACACCGTCTCGCCCGGCTTCGTCCAGACCTCGGCCGCCGACAACCTCGTCGCCCGGATCGCCCTCGACGCCGGCATCAGCCAGGAAGCGGCGCTGGGCCGGCTCATGGACTCCCTGGGAGGCATCCCGCTCGGCCGTCCCAACCGGCCCGAGGAGGTCGCCGAGCTCGTCGCCTTCCTCGTTTCCGACCGCGCCTCGGCCATCGTCGGCGCCGAACACGTCATCGACGGCGGCACCACCCCCACCGTCTGAAGCCGCCACCACCATCAGGAGCGTCATGCACGACAACCAGCCCCGGACCATCACCCCGGACGACCTGCCTGAGGTGATCACCCGCTACCTCACAGCGCACCGCGCCCACGACACCGCCACCGCGGTCACGACGTTCACCGACGACGCCACAGTGATCGACGATGGCAACACCTACCAGGGCAGCGCCGCGATTGAGCGGTGGCTGGACCGATCCGCCACCGAATTCACCTACACCATCCGCCTCACGAACGCTCAGGAGACCGACACGGCCCACTACATCGCCACACACCACCTCGAAGGCAACTTCCCCGGCGGCGCCATCGATCTCCGCTATCGGTTCACGCTGCGCGACGACGTCATCGAACACCTCGTCATCGAACCCTGAGCCCGCTCCCACACCACCTGTTCCCGCCCATGAGAGAGACTTCCTGCCGCGACGCCGGATGGCTGGGAAGCCTAGTCGTCAGGGTCACGGAGACCAACGGCATCGTGTTGCCAGAATGGCTGGGAGTAGACGAACGTCCCGGTCATCCATGGCTCGTATCCGGGAAACTTGATCACCTGGAACGCCGCGTCAGGTATGCGCAGGGACGGTTTACGAAACCCGTGGACGCTGCCTGGCTGGAAGCCGAAGCGCTGGTAGTAGCCAGGGTCGCCTTCGAGGAAGGCGAGGGGAACCGAGCGCTCGGCGAGCAGTTCCAGGCCGCGCCGGACCAGGGCCGATCCGACGCCTTGCTGCTGATACTCGGGTGCCACGGCCAGCGGGCTGAGAACCTGCACCTGGACCAGCCGCCGTGGCGCGTCGAGCAGGCTGGGGGTGAACATGATGTGGCCGATGACCCGTCCGGCGTTCTCGGCCACCAGCGAGATGCCCGTGTCAGGTGTGATCGTGCCGCGCAGGGTATCCACGAGTTCGCCCACGACGGCTCCGTGGTCACCGAACGCCTGCAGATGCACCATCCGCACGGATTCTCGGTCGCCCGGTTGCTCACCGCGAAGATTCATTTTCCGGACAGTAGAGCACCGGTCCGTGGCGAGCACCTGAATTTCGGGACGACGGCGTCGGGGACCGTGAGGGGCAGTCCACGGGCCTGTCACGGACCAGTAGCGCTATGGGGTCAAATCTCGCACGAACATGCATCTGCCTCACCAAGGTGTGGCCCGTGCTCGCCCGTAGGTGGGGCCGGCTCATGTCCGTGGAATCAGCTCGGGTTCGGGTTCGATGGCGTCGGCCGACCATGCGTTTGAGCTTGGCGCGCAGCCACGGTCCCCATGGCTCGCCGTACCGGGTGTCGCAGGTTTTGGGATGTGGTTTACAGCGGGCGACAGGTGAGGCTAACCTGCAACCAAATGGTTGTAGAAGAGCTGGGCGACGAGGTGGTGGATCGGCTGTTCCATGCGTTGGCCGATGCCACCCGGCGGGACATCCTGCGGAAGTGCCTGGGGGGTGAGTTGTCCGTGTCGCGGCTGGCCGAGGGGTATCCGATGAGTTTCGCCGCGGTGCAGAAGCACGTGGCGGTGCTGGAGCGGGCCGGACTGGTCAGCAAGCAGCGCCGCGGCCGGGAGCAGCTCGTCAGCACGGACCTCGCCGCTCTGCGGCGGGCGCGGCAGGCCCTCGACGAGTACGAGGCGATCTGGCGCGGGCGGGTCGACCGGATGGCGCACCTGCTCGACGACGAACTGGGGCCCGGGTGACTGTCACACGCGTCGACAAGGACTTCGACAACCTGACCCTCACGCTGGTCGCCGAGTTCGACGCGCCGGTCGAGCGGGTGTGGTGGCTGTGGGCCGACCCGCGGCGGCTGGAGCGCTGGTGGGGGCCGCCGAGTCACCCGGCGACCGTGCTCGAGCACGACCTGAGCCCCGGCGGGACGGTCACCTACTTCATGACCGGGCCCGACGGTGACAGGTCGCACGGGTGGTGGCGGGTCACGTCGGTGGAGCCGCCGGGGTCGCTGGAGTTCACCGACGGCTTCGCGGATCAGCACGGGCGGCCGACGTCCGGGATGACCACCCGGGTGCGGGTGCGGCTCGTCGCGCACGGCGGTGGCACCCGCATGGAGGTGCGCTCCGTCTTCAGCTCGCTCGAGCACATGGAGACCGTCGTGCGCTGGGGTGCGCCGGAGGCGTTCGCCCAGGCCGTCGGCCAGATGGACGCCCTGCTCTGACGAACGAGGAATCAGATCTAGGAGTGAACATGGCAAGCAAGCTCGTGGTCGGCACCTTTCTGTCGCTTGACGGCATCATGCAGGGTCCCGGCGGGCCCGGCGAGGACGACTCCAACGGCTTCCCGCACGGCGGCTGGCTGCCCCCGCACGTGGACGAGGGCTTCAACCAGATCATGGGCGACATGCTCGACCGCGCCGGCGGGATGCTGCTCGGGCGCAGGTCCTACGACATCCTGTCCTCGTTCTGGCCCGACGTGCCCGACGAGGAGGGCGGCGCCAAGATCAACAGCATGCCCAAGTACGTCACCACCAGGTCGCCCATGACCGCCACCTGGCGCAACACCGAGGTGCTCGTGGGCGAGGCGGCCAAGACGGTCGCCGAGCTCAAGCAGCGCACCGACGGCGAGATCCTCGTCCAGGGCAGCAGCGACCTGCTGCGGTCGCTCCAGCAGGCCGAGCTGGTCGACGAGTACCGCCTGCTGATCTTCCCCGTGGTGCTCGGCGAGGGCAAGCGCCTGTTCGCCGAGGGAACCACGCCCGCGGGCCTCAAGCTCACCGCCTCCACCATCACCGACGCCGGCGTCGCCTTCCTCACCTACGAGTGGACGGGCAAGCCGCTCTACGGCTCCGTCATCTAGCCTGACTCGCTCGGCTCGATCTCGTACGGCGGGCCGCCCCACCGGCCGCCCGCCGTACGTCGGCTGAGGACCCCAGCCCGGCGCTTCCGGCGAGTCGGTGACGCTGCCCCGCCGCCACGACTCCGCCCTGAGCCGGGCACCCGGGAGCCTGCCGCACCAAATCCCCGGACCTCGGGCCTTCCCTACCGAAGGCGCCGGGCACCCGGGGCCTGCCGTACCGAAGAGCCTGGGTGTGGCCGGGGTCAGCGGGCGAGGTGGAAGAGGCTGCCGTCCTGCGGGGTGAGGTTGAGGTCGGAGAGCTGGGTGAGGCGGTCGGCGACCTCGGGCGGAAGGGTGAGGTCCAGGCCCGCGAGGTTCGACCGGAGCTGGTCCACGGATCGGGGGCCGAGGAGTACCGAGGTCACGCCGGGGCGCCGGGCCACCCATGCCAGCGCCACGTGTCCCGGCTCGGCCCCGAGTTCGGACGCCACCCGGGTCACCTCGGCGGCGATGGCCAGGTTGCGGTCGGTGAGGAGCATCTCCGCCCAGCGCCGCGCGCCGGGCATCGACGAGCCGAGCAGGCGGCCCATCCGGCTGTCGGGGTCGGGGGCCCTGCCGGGGGTGTAGCGGCCGGCGAGGATGCCGCCGCCGAGGGTGCCGTAGACGACCGTGCCCAGGCCGTGCCGCTCGCAGACCGGCAGGACCTCGGTCTCGATCACCCGGGCCAGCAGCGAGTACTGCGGCTGCAGGCTGACGAACGGCGTCGCCGCCGCCCACTGGGACTCCACGATCTGGGCGGCGGTGAAGTTGGAGCAGCCCAGGTAGCGCACCTTCCCCGCCCGGACGAAGCCGTCCAGGGTGGCCATCGTCTCCTCGATCGGCGTCGCCGGGTCCCACTGGTGGCACTGGTAGAGGTCGACGTAGTCGGTGTCCAGGCGGCGCAGGCTGGCGTCCAACGCTCGGGTCAGGTGGCGGCGCGACAATCCCCTGGCCTCGCCGTCCACGGGCATCGCGCCCTTGGTCGCCAGCACCACCCGCTCGCGCCGGCCCTTGAGCAGGCGGCCGAGGATCTCCTCGGTCTCGCCTCGGTGGTAGAGGTCGGCGGTGTCGACGAAGTTGCCACCGGCCTCGAGGAAGGCGTCGAGGACGCGCCCGGCCTCCGCCTCGTCCGCCGCGGCCAGGCCGTACGTGGTGCCGAAGTTCATCGTGCCCAGGCAGGCCCGGGAGACGCGCAGCCCGGAACGGCCCAAGGTCGTGTGTTCCACCAGAATCTCCTAGAATCGGAACCGATGTTCCGGAACATACGGAACACGCGTTCCGCTTGTCAATGGAGAGACCTATGCGAGCTGACGCCCAGCGCAACCGCGCCCGGGTGCTGGAGGCGGCCGAGACCGTGCTGGCGCGCGACGGGCTGTCGGCGTCGATGCGCGCGGTCGCGGAGCTGGCAGGGGTCGGGGTGGGCACGATCTACCGGCAGTTCCCCACCAAGGAGGCCCTCTACCAGGCGATCCTGGTCGACCGCCTGCACCGCCTGGCCGCCAGAGCCGACGAACTGGCCGCCGCGCCTGACGCGGGCACCGCCTTCTTCGACTTCTTCACCCAGGTCGTGGAGGACGCCACCACCAAGAAGGTCTTCGCGGACGCCCTGGCCGGCTCGGGCCTAGACCCCAAGGCCGGTGCGCCCGACCTACGCGGCCGCATCCGAACCATCCTCGTCAACGCCCAAACCCAGGGCACGATCCGCCCCGACGCCCAGCTCCCCGAAGTCCTCGGCCTCCTCAGCGCCGCCTGCCTCGCCGCCCAGCACAACAACTGGGACGAACCCCTCCGCACCCGCACCCTCTCCATCCTCTTCGACGGCCTCCGATCCACCCCCTGAAACCCCCGACCCTGTACGGCCGCTCCTGGGCGCCGGGGCGGTGGGATGGCGTACGGCGAAGGTCGGCGTCTGTACGGCGGGCCAGGGGGACCGTGGTGCCTGCTTGCCGAAGCGCCGTGACGGCGGGCAAGGAGCGCCGACTCGCCGGGAGCGCCGGGCGCGGGTCCTCGGCCGGAGTGCGGCGGGCGGCCGGGGGCGGCGGCTTGCCGTACAGGACTCAGCAAGTACAGGACTCGCAAGTATGAGAAGTGTCAGGGAGCGGCGGGCGGGAGGGCGGCGGTGGCGTCCGGGTGGGGGAGGCCGGTGGCTTCGAGGAGGTCGACGGCGATGGAGCGGAGCTGGGCGGTGATGACGTCGGTGGAGAAGCCGTGCCGCTCCGGCCGCGCCCGCCCCGCGACCGCGAGCAGCGCCTGACGGGCCAGCACAGGCTCGCGCCCGGCGCCGAGCTCGAGCTGCAGGAGCAGCGCCGCCTCCGAGATCTCGCGCAGCGACGTGGCGAGCCAGGCGGGCCGCGGCGCGGGCTCGCCGAGGGCGGCAATCGTGCGGCGGACGAGGACGCGGGCGTTGCGCAGCGCGTGGTCGATGGGCGTGGCGGCCGTCTCGTAGCGGGCCAGGCGGGCCCGCCGGTGCCAGTGGAGCGGCGAGATCGTGGCGATCTCGCGGCTGGTCCGCAGCGCCTGGGTGAACTCCTCGATCGCCGACTGGGTGCCGCGCGCCTCCTCCAGTGCCTCGGCGGCCAGATCGACGTCGTGCTTGTCGATGGCCTCGGCGGCGCGTTCGAGCGCGGTGGACAGCGCGTCGAGTACTTCGGACGCGTGCTTGGCGGCGATGGTGAACGGGCTGGCGGGCAGCAGCGCGACCATGGCGACGCCGATGACGCCGCCGGTGAGCGCGTCGGCCATGCGGTCGAGCCCGCCGGTGCCGGTGGAGGGCAGCAGCGTGGCCACCAGCACGGCCGACGAGCCGGCCTGGGCGACGAACAGGGCGCCGCTGTTGAGCAGCACTGCCGCGGACATGGCCAGCGCCACGATCAGCGCCAGCTGCCAGGGCCCGGACCCGATCCACGACACGAGCAGGTCGCCGACGCCGACGCCGAGGCTGACCCCGACGACGAGCTCCGCCACGCGGCGCAGCCGCTGGCCGAGCCCGACGCCGACGCAGATCAGCACCGAGATCGGGGCGAAGAACGGCCGCGGGTGGCCGAGCACGTTCAGCGCGACGAGCCAGGCCAGCGCCGCACCGACCGCGCACTGCCCGATCGAGGGCGCCATGAGCCAGAACCGGCTCAGCCGTTCACGAAACCCTTGCACGCCGCCGCACCAGGGCGATCACGAGGGTGACGACGGGCGTGATCCACCACAGCGTGATCGCGATGTCGGGCTTGCCGAGCAGGGCCGTGGCGGCGCTGAGCGCCCACCACAGGCCGATGCCCCAGGTGACGGCGGCCCAGGTGACCAGGCGCCTGGCGTCGGCGTCGGCGTTGTGGAGCTTCTGGGTGACGGTGAGCGTGAACAGCAGGGCGAGGCAGATCATGATCACGGCCTCGGTGCCGGAGAACATGGCGACCGCGATGGGCGCCGACCTGGGGATGGCACCGGCCTCGCCGAACAGGTGGGTGGTGTAGGGGAGGAAGGCGGCGAACAGCAGCAGCGGGACGTGCACCGCGAGCGTCGCCTGGGAGACCTCGCGTAACTGGTCGAGCAGCGTGTGGTGGGCGCGCCAGGCGAACCACAGCATGACGAAGGCCAGCGCGAAGGCGAAGAAGGCGCCGCTCTGCTCGCTCAGGAACCTGCCGAGGTCCTCCAGGTCCTTCTCGGACGGGCGGGGGATCTCCAGGGCCAGCAGCGTGATCGCGATCGCCAGGACCGCGTCGGTGAACATGCTCACGCGTTCGGGGGTCAGACCGGGATGCGGCTTGGCGTCAGTCACTCGGCAGATGTTAAGGGAGAAAACGGTCAACGGCCGCCACGAAGTCGGCCCGGGCGTTCTCGTGGACCAGGTGTCCGGCGTCGATCGTGACCAGCTCCGCCCCGGGGATCAGCTCGGCCAGCGGCTCGGACCTGACGTGGCTGGACGGGCCGCCGGACACGATCAGCGTGGGCGCGGTGATGCCGCCGAGCGCGCCGGCCAGGGCGGGATCCGGGCTGATGAACTGCTTCTCGGTCTCGTGCACCATCCGCCAGTCGAACCCGGTCGAGTCGTCCTCCTCGATCGGCGCCCGCCCGGTCAGCGGCAGCGGCGGCGCCGGGTCCTCGAGCACCAGGCGCTCGACCAGCTCGGGATGCCGGGCGGCCAGCACGTAGGCGACGACGCCGCCCAGCGAGTGGCCGACCACGACGGCCCGCCGTCCGGCCAGGAGCGCGGCGATGTCGTCGGCCATGTCCGTGAGCGCGTAGGAGCCGGGGTGGTCGCTGGCGCCGTGGCCGCGCAGGTCCGGGACAAGCACGTGGTGGCGGCGGGCGAAGTGCTGGGTGATGCCGTTCCAGTTGTTGTGGTCGGCCGTCCTGCCGTGCAGGAGGACCAGCAGCGGATCCGCCTCGGAGCCCTCTTCCCGATAGACGAGCTTGATCCCGTTGGTTGTGGCTTCACGCATCACACGGCGAGCCTATGTTAGGCAGACATTGCCCATGAAGCCCGGATCTGTCGGTCAGTAGCGTTCTGAGCGTGGCTGAACGGGTACTGATCGCCCTCGGCGGAAACGCGATGACCGCGCCCGACGGCAGCGCCGCCCCCGGCGACCAGCGGGCGGCCGTCGAGGAGGCCATGGGGCACGTGCGCGCCCTGCTCGGCCAGGGGCACCAGGTGATCCTCACCCACGGCAACGGGCCCCAGGTCGGCAACCTGCTGCTGAAGAACCAGCTGGCCGCCGCGGTGGTGCCGCCGGTGCCGCTCGACTGGTGCGGCGCGCAGACGCAGGCCACCATCGGCACGCTGATCATGAACGCGCTCGGCCCCGGCGTGGCCACCGTGGTCACCAGGACCCTCGTCGACCCGGCCGACCCCGGGTTCGCCGAACCGACCAAGCCCATCGGCCGCTACTTCTCCGGGGACGAGGCCCGCAGGTTCCAGGCGCTCGGCCAGAGCTGGCGCCGCTTCGAGCGCGGCTGGCGCAGGGTGGTCGCCTCGCCGCACCCGCTGGAGATCCTCGAGGCCGACGCGGTGCGGGTGCTCATGGAGGCCGGCTACACGGTGGTGGCCGCCGGCGGCGGGGGAGTTCCCGTCGTACGGCAGGCCGACGGCACCTTGGCCGGGATCGAGGCGGTCATCGACAAGGACCTCGCCGCGGCGCTGCTGGCCCGGTCCGTGGGCGCCACGGTGCTGCTCATCGCCACCGACGTGCCCAACGCCGTGATCGGGTACGGCGGACCCGATCCCCGGCCGATCGGCCGGATTTCCGCCGGTGAACTGCGTGTTCTTCACGCGGCTGGGTATTTCGCCGGGGGCAGCATGGGTCCCAAGGTGGAGGCGGCGCTGCGGTTCGTCGACGAAGGCGGCAGCCGGGCGGTGATCACCTCGCTGGCAGGAATCGAGCGAGCCATGTCCCTGGAGACGGGGACACAGGTAGAACCCGACAGGGCAGGAGTCACGTGAGCATGGCGGATCCCATAGAAATAAGGAAAGTCCCGATCGAGAGCGTCACCGACGCCTCCGGCCTGGAAAGGCTGATCGACGACGGGGTGATCGAGGCCCGCCGGGTGCTGGCCGTGGTCGGCAAGACCGAGGGCAACGGCGGGGTGAACGACTACACCAGGATCCTGGCCGACCAGGCCTTCCGCGGGGTCCTGGCGGCCAAGGGGCATCCGGCGCCGGAGAGCGTGCCGCTGGTGTGGTCCGGCGGCACCGACGGCGTGCTCAGCCCGCACGCCACCGTCTTCGCCACCGTCGACCCGGCCAAGGCGCCGGCCTCCGACGAGCCGCGCGTGTCGGTGGGCGTGGCGATGAGCGACGTGATCCTGCCGGAGGACATCGGCCGGGTGGCGATGGTGGAGAAGGTCGCGGCCGGGGTCCGCGAGGCCATGAAGATCGCCGGGATCGACGACCCGCGCGACGTGCACTACGTGCAGACCAAGACGCCGCTGCTCACGCTGGCCACCATCACCGACGCCAAGAACCGTGGCAAGGACACCGCCATCGAGGAGACGGGCCCGTCGATGGACCTGTCGAACGCCACCACGGCCCTCGGCATCGCGGTCGCCCTCGGCGAGATCGACATGCCCGGCGCCGACCAGATCTTCCACGACCTGTCCCTCTACAGCAGCGTCGCGTCCTGTTCGTCAGGCGTGGAGCTGGACAGGGCGCAGATCGTCCTGGTCGGCAACGTCCGCGGCATCGGCGGCCGCTACCGCATCGGCCACAGCGTCATGAAGGACGCCCTGGACGCCGACGGCATCTGGGAGGCGATCCGCGACTCGGGCATCCCGCTGCCCGACCGGCCCCACCCCTCCGACCTGGGCGACCGGCTCGTCAACGTCTTCATGAAGTGCGAGGCCGACCCCTCGGGCAGGGTGCGCGGGCGGCGCAACATCATGCTCGACGACTCCGACGTGCACTGGCACAGGCAGATCAAGGCCACGGTCGGCGGTGTCGCGGCCTCGGTCACGGGCGACCCGGCGGTCTTCGTCTCGGTCGCCGCCGTCCACCAGGGCCCCTCCGGCGGCGGCCCCGTCGCCGCCATCGCCGACCACGGGTGATTCCGGACAAGATCGAGCGCCTCGTACGGCGGGCCGCCCTATCGGCCGCCCGCCGTACTCCGGCTGAGGACCCCAGCCCGGCGCTTCCGGCGAGTCGGTGACGGTCGCCCGCCGCAACGGCGCGCGGTATCGGTCTGGGTGGATTCCTGGCAACCGGCCTGGGTGGTCTCCCGGAAACCCGCCGGGTGATCTCCGGAACGCGGGGAATCCGGGACGGGAAAGCCTATGGTGTAGGGCGTACCCGCCATGCCTTGATCGCGAGAAGGGTGTGCATGAGCCCGTCCGGCACCGAGATCGCGGCCCGCGTCGACGACCTGCGCAGGCGCTACGAGTTCGACGAGGCCACCACTCTGCTGGCCGAGCATCCGGACCTGGCCGAGGACGTGGACGTCCTGGTCGCCGGGGGCCGCCTGCGGCTGGCGACGCGCCGTGAGGACGAGGCCCTGGCCGCCTTCACCGAGGCGGCGGGCCGGGCGCCCGACCGGGAGGAGCCCGCCGCCTGGACGGTGGCAGCGCTGGCCCGCGCCCGCAGCTTCGACGAGGCCGTCCAGGCAGGGGAGCGCGCGCTGGAGCGGCTGCCGGACTCGCCGCTGATCCGGGTGGCGATGGGCCGCGCCCTGCGCGACGGCAGCCGGCCCGCGGCGGCGCTGGAGTACTTCGAGCAGGCCCACCGGATCGCCCCTGACCACCGGATCGCCCACCAGTGGCTCGCCCACGGCCTGGTGGACGTGAACCGCTTCGACGAGGCGGAGGCCTGCGCCCGGGACCTGGCCGCCCGCCACCGAGGGGAACCGCTGGCCCACGCGACGCTCGGCTGGGTGCTCGACGACTGCCACGACGGCCCGGGCGCGATCCAGGCCTACGAGGCGGCCAGGGCACTGGGCGCTCTCGACCCCCGATGGGCCGTCGACATGATGGGCGTCCTGCGGTTACGCGGCCACTACGACGAGGCCGAAAGGTTCGTCGAGCAGGGGCTGGCGGCCTTCCCCCGGCATCCGACGATCATGATCGAGTGGGCGTGGCTGCTCAGCAGCCTCGACCTGGACGACGAGGCCGCCGAGTGGGCGCGGCGCGCGCTGGCCGTGGACGAGGCCTACCCGCGCGCCCTGATCTCCCTGATCAACCTGCTCCGTTACGCGCGTCGTCCCGAGGAGGCGCTCGAGGCCGCGGAAGCCGCCAAGCGACTGGCGCCGCGAGACCCCTGGATCTGGCGGGCCGTCGCCGACCTGCTGTCCGGGAGGGAGGAATACGACCAGGCGCTGGCCGCCGTCGACCACGCCCTGTCACTGGACGAGCGGGATCCCGACACGCTGAGCACCCGCGTCGAGCTCCTGGCCGAGGCCGGGCGTGTGGAGGAGGCGGTCGAGTTCGCGGGGAAGGCGCTCGAGACCAGCCCGGACTGGACCTACCTCCACCGGGCCGCCGCCACGGCGCTCCAGCATGCGGGACGCAGCGAGGACGCGCTCCAGCTACTGGAGCGGGCGCAGGTCCTCGATCCGCGCAGCCCCACCCTGGCCGCCAGGCGCATCCAGCTGTTGCAGAGGATGTCGCGCCACGACGAGGCGCACGAGCTGGCCCGGCGCTTCACCGGGTCGCCCGAGGTGCACATGGCGCTGGCCGAGCTGCTGTCCGCGCAGGACAGGGACTCCGAGGCGGCCGAGCAGGCGGAGCGGGCGCTGTCACTGGACGGACGCCACCTGGACGCGCTGCGCAGGCGCATCGACTTCCTCCGCTACGAGGAGCGGACGGACGAGGCGGTGCGCGCGGCCGACGTGGCGGTCGAGCTCCGTCCCGGCAGTATGGACATCCTGCTGACGGCCGCCAGCGCCTACGAAGAGGCAGGACGCACACTCCAGGCGCTTGAGCAGGTGGACAGGGTCCTGTCGCTCGAACCCGGCCAGCCCGCGGCGTTGCTGCGGCGCCCCCGCCTGCTCGGAGCCCAGGGCCGGCACGAGGAGGCGCTGGAAGCGGCCGAGCGGACGCTGCGGGAGCTCGACGGCGACGCGAACCTCTGTGTCGAGATGGCCAACCTCTGCGCCCCGCGATCGTCCGGCGAGGCCCTCAGGTGGCTGGAGCGTGCGCTGGCCACGGACCCGGAGCACTCGTGGGCGCTGCGGCGGCGCATGGACGTGCTGGCCGACGCCGGCCGCTTCGAGGAGGCGCACCGCGCCGCCGACATCGCGCTCGAACGGCGGCCCGAGGACGCGGCGATCAGACTGCGGTTCGGCCACCTGCTGAAGAGCGAGGACCGCCTCGACGAGGCGCTGGCCGAGATCGACGCCGCCCTGTCGATGGACGAGGACTTCGAATGGGCCTGGTGGGACCGCATCACCGTGCTCCGCGACCTGCACCGCCTGCGGGAGGCGGAGGAGACGTTCGCCCAGGCCGTCGAGAAGTGGCCCCGGTCCGCCGACCTCCTGCTCTGCGGCGCGTGGCTGATGAGCCGCCAGGACCGCGACAAGGAGGCCGCCGACCTGGCCGCACGCGCGCTCGAGCTCGATGAGTCCAGCGACTGGGCGGTGCGCAGCCTCATCGAGTTCCTCACCTACATCAACCGCTACGACGAGGCGGACCGGCTGGCCGAGCAGGCACTGGAGCGCCACCCTCACGAGCCGTCCGTCTACATGACCGTGGCCAACCTGCACGAGGGCAGAGGCGACCCGGCCAAGGCGATGGAGGTCCTGGACCGGGCTCTGTCCATCAACCCCAACCACGAATGGGCACTCCGCCGCAAGATCGACTTTCTCGTGGCCATGCGCCGCTACGACGAGGCCGAGACCGTCGCCGCCACGGCCCTCGGGGTGCATCCGCGTTCGATCGAGGTGCTTACCTCGGTCGCCGCGCTGCTCGAGTCGCAGGGGCGCGAGGACGAGGCCCTGGCCCGCCTGGACGAGGCGCGGGCGATAGCGCCCCGCCACGCATGGCTCCTGGGCAGCAGGATCGACCTGCTGCGCCACAGCGGACGCATGGACGAGGCCAGGCAGGCGGTGGCGGAGGCGCTCGCGATCCATCCGGACGAGCCCGGCCTGCACGTCTGCGCGGGGTGGCTCGCCTACGACTCGCAGGACCTGCGCGGGGCGCTGGCGTGCTTCGAACGCGCCGTCGGATGCTGGCACTCCTACACCGACGGCATCGAGGGGCAGAGCTTCACCCTCAGGACGCTGCGCCGCTTCGACGAGGCCGAGCGCATCCTCAGGACCGCGCTGCACCGCAACCCGGAGAAGATCGACCTCTGGACCGAGCTCGGCCGCGTCCACGACAGCCGGCTCCAGTTCGACGACGCGCTGGCCTGCTACGACCAGGCCCTCGGGATGATCACGCAGGACCCGGCGGCCACCATCGCCCGCGCGGCCACGCTCCGCTCGCTGCGCCGCTGGCCCGACGCCCAGCACGTGCTCGACCGCGCGCGGGCCGTGCACCCCGCCAACTGGGACCTCCAGGCGGAACAGGGCTGGCTCTACCACGACCAGCGGCTGCTGGCCGAGGCCGAGCAGGCCTTCACCCGCCTGCTCAGGCAGGCCGCCAACGGCCGCGAGCGGGCCGCCGCCCGCTACAGCCTCGGCTGGGTCCGCTACGCGGGAGGCCGTTACGTCGAGGCCGCCGACGACTTCCGCGCCGCGCTCACGCAGGGGCCGCACGACTCCGCGCACCGGCTCGCCCTCGCCTGGGCGCTCGTCGGCCAGGCCAGGGACGACACCTACCAGGAGGCCAGGCAGATCGCCCACGACGTGCTCGACCGGTATCCGGAGCCCTCGGCCCACCTGTGCCTGGGGGTGATCGCCTTCCGGCAGGGCGCGCTGGCCTCGGCCGAGGCCCACCTGAAGAAGACCATCGAGATCGACCCGCGCGGCAGCCACACCGACCTGGGCGCCCTCTACGTCCAGATGGGCCGCTACGACGAGGCCGAGGAGCACCTGCAGCGCGCCGTGGCCCAGGACTGGTACGACGTGGCCGCGCACGTCGAGCTCGGCTCCCTCTACCTGATCAGGGGAGGCGACGCCGAGCAGCAGTTCCGCAACGCGCTGGCCGTCGACCCCGCCTCGGGCCCGGCCGCCATCGGCTACGCGCAGGCGCTGGCCGCCGCGGGGGAGAAGGCCGAGGCCGAGGAGACGCTGCGCCGTACCCTGCTCAGGCAGGACGTGGACCAGCGCTGGCGCATCCACCTGGCGCTGGCCAGGCTGCTCGTGCAGCGCGGCGACGACCAGCAGAACGCCGACCTGCACGCCGACGCCTACGCCCAGGCGCAGCTGGCGATCGGGACGGCGCCGGAGACCCAGGCCGACCCGCACTATGTGGCGGGCGTGGCTCACCACAGGATGGGCTCGCTGCTGGCCGGCGCGGGCGGCCGCCTCGGCTACCGGCGGCGGGCCATGCGCCACCTGCGCGCCTGCCTCAAACGCGACCTGCTCCACGTGGACGCCCAGCGCAGCCTGCACCTGCTCGAACGCGAGATGCGCGCCGCCACCCCGGCGGCCTGGGGCGGTTACGCGGTGGCGAGCATCTCCCTGACGCTGCTGGCCGCCCTGTGGATCGCCTTCCTGCTCACCGACAAGGTGACGGTGGTCCTGCTGTCGGCGATGACGCCCGTCCTGCTCGGGCTGTTCCTGCTGTCGGCCCTGCTGCCAGGCCTGGTCCGTTTCAAACTCCCCGGCCTCCAGGCCGAACTCCAGGCGGGCAACTCCGCCATCTCCCTGGGCCCCACGGGCGAGGTCATGTTCGCCCCCGGCCGCCTCAGCGTCGTCACCGGCCCCACCGGCCTCCTCCCCCGCCGCGAACAAAGCCCCACCCGGTAATGGGACCACTAATGCGAAGATCATCACCTTGTACGGCAGGCCGTCCCACCGGCCGCCCACCGCACTTCGGCTGAGGGCCCCAGCCCGGCGCTTCCGGCGAGTCGGTGCCACTCCCCGCCGCCACGGCGCCAGGAACCGGCCCGAGCGGCCCCCGAACCCTGGCCCCGGCCCACGGGGTACACCGGCGCACGGACGGTCCCCGGACCCTTGGCCACGCCGGCTACGGGCGCCCGCTTCCAGGCGCCGGGTCGACGCCCTGGGCAACCTGGGACCTGTCGTGCCCGGGTGACGCAGCGCCCTGGACGGCGGGCGATCGGGGGCCGGGGTGCCACGATCACGCAGCGCCGTGACGGCGGGGAAGCGGCCCCGACTCGCCGTAAGCGCCGGTCGCGGGCCCCAAACCGAAGTGCGGCGGGCGGCCGGTGGCGGCTGCTCGCCGTACAGGAGAAGGCTCCCGTAAAAGGTCATGAGGAGATGAGGGCGGCGCGGCGGGCGAAGGTGGGGAGGAGGGCCAGGGAGAGGGCCAGGCAGGCCAGCCCGAGCGCCGCGCACGACCACCACAGCAGTCCCGAGCCGTACAGCAGGGCGCCGAGCGCGGGCGCGGCGAAGCGGGAGACCGCGGCGGCCCAGCCGTACAGCGCCTGGTAGGTCCCGTGCGAGCCCTCAGGCGTGAGGTCGGCGATGACGACGGCCTCGACGGCGGCCATGCCCAGTTCCCCGGCCGACCAGATCAGCACGGTGACCACGTACTGCCAGGCCTGGTCCGCCACCCCGGTGAGCGCGAGCCCCGCCCCGATCACCGCGATGGAGATCCCCAGCACAGGCAGGCGGCGGTAGCGGGACAGCCAGGCCACCGCCACCGGCTGGAACAGCACGACGATGCCCGCGTTGAGCGTGATGAGCAGCCCGAACAGCGAGGCGGGCAGCCCGTCGGCGGCCAGCGCGAGCGGCAGACCGTACTTGACCTGTCCGTAGATGGTGAGCCCGACCAGGATGATCAGCACGGACCCCACCAGCGCCGGGTCGCGCAGCGCGACCGCGTACCCGGCCCTGCGCTCCCGCGGGGCGGGGGGAGCGGCGGGCACCCCGAAGGCCACGATCAGCGCGAACAGCACGCTGGAGCCGGCGTCGAGCGCCACCAGCACCCAGTAGCCGTGCGCGAGCAGCAGCCCGGCCGCCGCGCCCGAGATCGCCGCGCCCACGTTGATCGCCCAGTGCATGAGCCCGAACGCCTTGGCCCGCTGCGGCGCCGGCGTGGTCTCGGCGACCATCGCCGAGGCGGCGGGCCGGTAGACGTCGCCGACCAGCCCGAGCGCGACCGCGCCCGTCACCAGCCACACCAGGTCGCCGGCCAGGCCGATCAGCACGAGGCAGGCCGCGGTGGCCAGCAGCCCGCCGACCAGAGTGGCCTTGCGGCCGAACCGGTCGGCGAGGTAGCCGCCGAGGGGCTGGCCGCCGAGCCCGCCCAGCCCGTAGGCCGACATGACGCCGGCGATCTCGGCGGCGGAGAAGCCCTTGGCGCCCAGGTAGAAGACGAGGAACGGCAGCACGACCGCGCCGAAGCGGTTGACCAGCTGGCCGGAGAACAGCAGCCAGAAGACCCGGGGAAGTCCGTTGAAGAGCGTCATGCCGGAAAAGGTGCTCCAATGGGCGGGTCCCGGGCGATGGATTCGGTTGGAGCCGAATGATGCTGACGCTGACGTTCTCGGCCTACGACCTGTCGTCGATCCGTTTCGCCTACTCGCCGCTGCGCGAGGCCGTCTACAGCTTCCGCGCGCTGCTGCGCCCGGCGGGGCGGGCGCTGCACCTGCCGTGGATGAGGACGGTGCGCGTGGCGGGCCTCGACCTGGGGCCGCTGGTGGACCTGCAGGCCGACCCGACCGGCTACATCCCCGACTTCCTGACGCCCTCACCGTCCACCCCGCTGCCGGACCTGGAGGTCGAGCTGGCCACCCTCAGGGCCACGCCGCCGGAGGTGGTGCGGGCCAACCTGGACGCCATGGCGGGCCCCCGGACCCCGGCGGTGCGGGAGCTGTATGCGGAGCCGGTCGAAGGGATGGCGCGGCTGACAGCGGGGATCGAGGCCTACTGGGACACGGCCATGGCCGAGCACTGGCCGCGGATGCGGGCCCTGCTCGAGGGCGACCTGGTCCACCGGAGCAGGCAACTGGCCGCGCGCGGCCCGCAGGGGCTGTTCGCCGGGATGCACGCGGCCGTGCGCTGGCAGGACATGCGGCTGCGCCTGGAGGAGCGGCCCGCCGCCTACTCCCGGGTGCTCGGCGGCGAGGGCCTGCTGCTGGTGCCGTCGATCTTCGTCTGGCCCAGGATCTCCTACCGCACGGAGGCCCCGGGCCAGCCGGTGATCGCCTACCCGGCCAGGGGAGTGGCCACGCTCTGGGAGCGCGGCACCGCCCCCGCGCCGGACGCGCTGTCCGCCGTGATCGGCAGGAGCCGCGCCCAGCTGCTGGCCGAGCTGGAGTCCCCGGCCTCCACCACGGAGCTGGCCCGCCGTACCGGCCTGTCACCGGGCAGCGTCTCCGAGCAGCTGGCGCTGCTCAAGGAGGCCGGGTTCGTCACCCCGCACCGGGTCGGGCGCTCGGTCCTTTACGCCCGCACCACCCGCGCGGACGCCCTGCTCAGGTGACGGGCGGCTTGAGCAGGGTGAGCGTGCCCGCCTCGGTGTCCAGGCGGGCGGGGACGCCGATCGGGAAGGTCTGGGTGGGGATGTTGTGCCCGATGTCGGCGCCTGCCAGCACGGGCACGCCCAGGTCGTGGAACCGGTCGGCCAGCAGCCGCTCGACGTCGCGCGGGTCGCCGCACTCGGTGAACGTGCCGAGCACGATCCCCGCCACCCCCTCGACGTAGACCGAGCGGCGCAGCTGGGTGAGGATGCGGTCCAGGCGGAACAGGAACTCGTCCACGTCCTCGAGGAACAGGATCGCGCCCCTGGCCGGGAGGCTGGTGTCGGTGCCCAGGCTCGCCGCGAGCAGCGAGGCGGTGCCGCCGAGCGTCACCCCTTCCGCGACGCCGGGCGTGATCGTGCGGGCGTCGGGGAAGGTCAGTTCGCTGATCGAACCCCTGAGCATGGCCATCAGCGTGTCGAAGGCGTAGTCGCCGCGCCCCAGGTGGAAGGAGTCGGTGGCCACCAGCGGTCCGAAGAACGACCCCCAGCCCAGCTTGACCGCGATCGCCTCGAGCAGCGCGGTCACGTCGGAGTAGCCGATCACCGCCTTCGGCCTGGCCGGGTCGACGCGCGACCAGTCGACCAGCTCCAGGGTGCGCTGCGCGCCGTAACCGCCGCACGCCATGAAGATCGCCGCGTAGGCGGGGTCGGCCAGCGCCGCGGTGAGGTCCCGCGCGCGCAGCACGTCGTCACCGGCCAGGTAGTCGTACTCGGTCCCGGTGGCCCGGGCCGAGTCGAACACGTCCACGGTGAAGCCTTCGGCCTCCAGCGCGCGGACGCCGCCGTCCAGCTTGGTCTGCCCCGGCGGGCTCGAGGCCGCGATCACCGCGACGCGGTCGCCGGGTCGCAGGGCACGAGGTTGCACAAAATCGGTCACGAAGTCTCCTCAGTCAGCAGATGGCAGGCAGCGCCAGAAATGTCGGCGGCGAGCGGCGGCAGGTCGCGGACGGCGCACGGCTCGAAGGCCTTCGCGCACCGGGGATGGAAGCGGCACCCTGCGGGGATCCGGGTGGGATCCGGCGGCTCCCCGGTCAGCAGCGTGGGCTGCCAGTCCTCGCCGGGCGCCACCGACAGCAGCGCCCGCGTGTAGGGGTGGCGGGGGTGCAGCAGCACCTCCTCGACCGTGCCGGACTCCACGATCCGCCCCAGATACATCACCGCCACCCGGTCGGCGATGTTCCAGGCCAGGCCCAGGTCGTGGCTGACGACCAGCGCCGACAGCCCGAGCTCGTCGCGCAGGTTCAGCAGCAGCTTGAGGATCTCGCCGCGCACCGAGGCGTCCAGCGAGGCGACCGGCTCGTCGGCCACGATCACCGACGGGTCGAGCGCCAGGGCTCCCGCGATGACGACCCGCTGCAACTGCCCGCCTGACAGCTGATGCGGAAACCTGCGGAAGAACTCGGACGGCGGCCGCAGCCCGGCACGCGCCAGCGCCGAGGTCACCCGCTCGGTGAGCCCGTCGGTCAGGCCGTGCAGCCGCGGCCCCTCGGCCACCGCGTCGAACACCGACTGGCGCGGGTTCAGCGCGCCGAACGGGTCCTGCAGCACCAGCTGCACCTGCCGCCGGTAGGCCTTCAACGCCTTGTAGTCCAGCGGCCTGCCCTGGTGGAGCACCTGCCCGCCGGTCGGTTCGACCAGCCCGACCAGCGCCCGCGCCAGCGTGCTCTTGCCGCAGCCCGACTCGCCGATCAGCGCCACGATCTCGCCCGGCTCGACGCGCAGGTTCACCCCGTCCACCGCCCGCGCCCGCCCGTAGGCGACCCGCAGGTCACGCGTCTCCAGCATCGACAGCCCCTTCCAGCACTCGCAGGCACGCCGCCTCGCGTCCCGCTCCCGCGGGCCACAGCTCCACGCTCTCCGTACGGCAGGCCGCCCCCACCTCCGGGCACCGGGGCGCGAACGAGCACCCCGCGGGCAGCGACCCCAGCGACGGCGGGTCCCCGGCCAGCCCGGACGGGTTGCGCCGGGAAGCGGGATCGCCGATCGTCGGGAACGCCCCGGCCAGCGCCCTGGTGTAGGGGTGGCGCGGCTCGGAGATCAGCTGCCTGGCGGGGCCCAACTCGACGATCCGCCCGCCGTACATGACCGCGAGCCGTTCGCACAGGTGGGCCAGCACCGACAGGTCGTGGCTGATCATGATGACCGCGATGCCCTGGTCACGGATCAGGCCCGACAGCAGCTCCAGGATCTGCGCCTGCACCATCACGTCCAGCGCGGTGGTCGGCTCGTCGGCGATGATCAGGTCGGGCCGGCAGGCGAGCGCCATCGCGATCATGATGCGCTGCCGCTGCCCGCCGGAGAACTCGTGCGGGTAGGAGCCCATCCGCCGCGCGGGGACGCCCACGCTGTCGAGCAGCTCCGCGGCCCGGGCCCTGGCGACCTTCGCCGAGACCTTGTCGTGGCGCAGGATCGGCTCCATCAGCTGGTCGGCGATCGTCCGGACCGGGTTGAGCGCGCTCATCGCGCCCTGGAAGACCACCGACGCGCCGGACCAGCGCACCGCCCGCAACCGCTCCCACCGGGCGGTCAGCAGGTCCTCGCCGTTGAACAGCACCTGGCCGCTCACCTTGGCGGTGGCAGGCAGCAGGCGCAGCAGGCTCAGCGCCATCGTGGACTTGCCGCAGCCGGACTCGCCCGCCACGCCCAGCGTCTGCCCGGGCTCCAGCGTGAAGCTGACGCCGCGGACGGCCGGCGCCGCGCCGTAGCTGACGCGCAGGTCGCGCACGTCAAGCATGGTTCACCATCCGGGGGTTGAGAATGTGCTCGACGGCGCGCCCAGTCAGTGTGAAACCGAGCACGACCAGCAGGATCGCCACGCCGGGCGGCATCAGGTACCACCAGGCGCCCGCGGTGACCGCGCCGCCGAAGAAGGCCGTCTGCAGCATCGAGCCCCAGGTGACGCTGGTCGGGTCGCCCAGGCCGAGGAAGGTCAGCGTGGCCTCCGACAGGATCGCCGAGGCGACGGTCAGCGTGCTGGAGACCAGGATGAGCGGCATCACGTTGGGCAGCACGTGCCGGATCATGATCTGCCGGTTGCCCGCGCCCAGCGCCCTGGCCCGTTCGATGAACGGCCGGGCCTCGACGGCCAGCGTCTGGGCGCGCACCAGGCGGGCGGTGGCCGTCCACGAGGTGATCGCGATGGCGATCGTGATGGATGCCGCGCCCTGGCCGAGCACGGCCGACAGCGAGATGGCCAGCGGCAGGCTGGGCAGCGCGATGAACCAGTCGGTGACGTGCATCAGCGCCCGGCCGATCCGGCCCTGGTAGTGCCCCGCGACCAGGCCGACCGCGGTGCCGAGCAGCACGGTCAGCAGCGTCGAGATCAGGCCGATGGCCAGCGACTCGCGCGCGCCCCAGATCGCCAGCAGCAGGATCGAACGGCCGGCCAGGTCGGTGCCCAGCGGGTAGCCGGCGCTCGGCGGCGCCAGCCGCGGCCCGTCCACCTTGACCACGTCGAGCTGGTCCGGCCCGATGAACAGCGGCGCGGCCAGCGCCAGCACGGCGAAGGCGAGCAGGACGCCCAGCCCGGCGAGCCCGGCGGGCCGTTTGGTGAAGGCACGGATCACTGGGCACGCACCCTCGGGTCGAGGAAGCGGTAGGCGATGTCCGCCAGCAGGTTCATGACGATCACGCTCGCGCTGAAGATGATGAAGGTGCCCTGCAGCAGCGGCAGGTCGGGGATCTTGAGTGCCTCGTAGGTGAGGTAGCCCAGGCCGGGCCAGGAGTAGACCGACTCGACGGTGATCGCGCCGGTCACCAGCGTGCCCAGGTGCATGAAGATCACCGTCACCGACGGCAGCAGCGCGTTGGGCACGGCGTGCCTGCGCCGGACCTCGGCGTCGGTCAGCCCCTTGGCCCTGGCGGTGAGCAGGTAGGGGCTGCCCAGCTCGTCGATGATGGACGACCGCATGATCGTCACGTACTGGGCGAAGACCACCAGCACCATCGTCAGGCAGGGCAGCACCAGGTGCCTGGCCACGTCCAGCGCGTGCTCCAGCCCGGTCGCGTTGAGCGCCGGGTCGGTCATGCCGCCCGCGGGGAACAGCCCCGGGATGGGGCCGACGCCGACGCTCAGCGTGATCAGCAGGATCATGCCCAGCCAGAACGTCGGCACCGACCACAGCGTCAGCGACACCCCGGACGACACCCGGTCGAACAGGCTGCCGTGCCGCCACCCGCTGCGCACGCCGAGCCACAGCCCGAGCGCCACCGAGATGACCGCCGAGGTGCCCATCAGCAGCAGCGTCGGCCACAGCCGCTCGCCCACCAGCGACGACACCGACTCCTGGAACTGCCAGGAGTAGCCGAGCCTGAAGTGCAGCGTGTCGTTGACGAACGACAGGAACCGCATCCAGACCGGCTCGTCCAGGCCGAGCTGCACCCGGATCTGGGCCAGCTGCGCCTCGCTGGTCGGGCGGCCGCGGGTCAGCGTCCGCACCGGGTCCGACGGCATCAGGTTGAAGATGACGAACCCGATGACCAGCGTGATGAAGAAGCTCACCAGCGCCGCCACCAGCTTGGAACCCAGATATCGCGCGAACCTACTCACGGTCGGCCTTGGCGGAGCGGCGGCGCAGCACCACGATCGCGGCGCCCAGCACGATCACCACGAGCGCGACACCACCCCACAGCAGCCCGCCACCGCCGCCGGACGTGCCGCCGGAGGCCGCGGCGGCGGTGGGCGGGGTGGCCTTGAGGTAGCTCCAGAACGCCGACTGCGCCGGGTAGAGGCCCTGCGCGTTCGGCTCGCCGAGCGTCAGGCCCGAGACAGTGTCGGTGCGGGCCACGTCCAGGCCGTTGGCGTAGTAGTAGATCTGGTTGACGTTGGCCTTGTAGAGGATGTCCTGCATCTGCCCGATGACCTTGGCCCGCTCGGCCTGGTCGAACGTGCCGAGCTGCTGCGTGAACAGCTTGTCGTAGTCGGCGTCGCAGAAGAAGGAGTCGGTGTTGCCGCCGGTGCCGTCGTCCTTGGGCAGCGTCGAGCAGCTCTGGATGCCCAGCAGGTAGGTCGGGTCGGGGCCGGTCGTCCAGGCGTCCATGAGCAGGTCCCAGTCGCCCTTGGCCAGGTCGCTGTTGAGCGCGCTCATCGACAGCGGCTCGATGGTGAGCTTGATGCCGATGGCCTTCATCCAGCCGAGCAGGTAGGTGGAGATCGCCGCGTCCGCGGAGTCGTCGGAGTGGATGCCCAGGCGGAAGCTCAGCGGCTTGCCGTCCTTGACGCGGATGCCGTCGGAGCCCTTGGCGTAACCGGCGTCGTCGAGGAGCTTGTTGGCCTGCGCCGGGTCGTAGGGGGTCACCTCGGCGGGCTGCCACGCCCACTGCGGCCAGGCGGGCGGCAGGTAGCCGGCGCCGATCTGGCCGACGCCGTCGATCACCTTGGTGACCAGCGTCTGCTTGTCGGTGGCCATGGCGATCGCCTTGCGCAGCACGGGGTCGCCGAGCCGGGGGTCGCCGGTGCCGATCTTCTTGCCCGAGCGGGTGCGGGCGTTGTGGTTGATCTCCAGGCCCATCCAGCCGTTGCCGACCGTCTGGATCGCCTTGATGTCCTTCTCGTTCTGCAGCGCCTTGAACTGGGTGGCGTTGACGCCCGACTTGTAGTCGATCTGCCCGCTGCGCAGCGCGGCCACGGCGGCGTCGGTCGACTTGAAGCTCTGCTCGACCAGGTGGTCGAACTTGGGCGCCCCGAGCAGGAAGCTCTTGTTGGCGTCGTACTTGGCGTACTGCTCCTGCTTGTAGTCCGTCATCACCCACGGCCCGTAGCCGACCACGGGCAGCGCGTCGTTCTTGTAGTCCTTGAGGTCCTTGGCGTGCGGCTCCCACACGTGCCGCGGCACGATCGGGATGCCGCGCATCGGGATGCTCACGTACGGCACGCTCGCCTGCGGCGCCTTGGTCTTGATGACCAGCGTGGTCGCGTCGGGCGCGGTCACCGAGTCGAAGTTGCTGACCAGCGAGCCGTTGGCGGTGCCCGCCACCGCGTCCGACATGATCAGGTTGAGAGTCCAGGCGGCGTCGTCGGAGGTCAGCGGCTTGCCGTCGCTCCACTTCAGCCCGTCGCGCAGCTTGAAGGTCCAGGTCAGCTTGTCGGCAGAGGGCGTCCACGACGTCGCCATGTACGGCCCGGGTGTCCCGTCGGGCTGCAGCGAGTTGAGCGCCGGGTAGACGTTGCCGAAGATCTCCAGCGCTCCGTCGAAGAACGCCAGGAACGGGTTGAGCGTGTCAACCCCCGAGCCGTCCATCGCGGCCCGCAGCGTGGTGCTGGGCGCGGCGGTCGCGGGCGGGGCGGCGCCGAGCGCCAGGGTCAGCGCGCAGGCGGCGACCGCGCCGGTCCATCTGGGCATGGGGGGCTCCTTCCGGTCAGGTGTGAACGAATGCTGACGAGAAGCCGCCACGACCCCAACAATCGTGCAGGCTTGTGATTCTGAGCATCGAAAATTTCCGCGCTCTCCCGACCGGCGGCGGGCGGGCCACCTGCGGCCATGAACTAGGGTCGGAGGCTGTGCCCAGCATTCCCCAGCCTCTCCTCCCGGACGACGACGGTTCGGCCGCGCCGGCCGTCGCCGCCGCGCTGCAGGCCTTCCACGCGGGTACGGCGGGCCCGGCCGACGTGCTCAACGTCCTGACCGGCGCCCGGCTGCTGGTGCCCGTGGTCGCCCTGCTGACCGAGTCCGAGGTCGGGGAGCACGGGCTGCGGCAGGAGAAGGAGAGCGAGATGGCGCTGCCCAAGCTCGTCGGCAAGGACGGGCGGGAGGCGGTGCTCGCGTTCACCGGCGCCGAGTCGCTGGCCAGGTGGCGGCCCGACGCCCGCCCCATCCAGGCCTCCGCCCTGCAGGTCTGCCAGGCCGCCGTGGGGGAGCGAGCGGCCGCCGTCGTGATCGACGTGGCGGGCCCGCACTCGTTCGTCATCGAGGGCGCCGCGCTGGAGGCCATGGCCGCCGTCGCCTCGGGCGGCGTCCCTGACTCCGGAGACGCCATCACGGTCACCCGCCTGGCGGAACCCGCCCCCAGGCGCCGCCGCTTCCCGTGGTCACGCCGCCGCTAACTCATCTGCGGCGGGCGACGCCGCCCCAGACCCAGGGATGGTTGTCGGGGATGCGGGGGATCTCGCCGTCGGGACGCCAGCGGGAGACCTGGACCACGCCGGGATCCAGCAGCTCCATCCCCTCGAAGAAGCGCGTCACCGCCGCGTGCGAGCGCAGCACCAGCGGCGCCGTCGCCCTGTCGTAGGCGTCCGCGCCGTGCGCCGCCACCTCGGGATCGAAGTCCTGCGTGACGTGCGAGATCACCAGGTGACTGCCCGGCGCGGTAGCCGCCATCAGCCTGGACACCACCCCGTAGGGATCCTCCGAGTCCTGCACGAACTGCAGCACCGCCACCAGCAGCACCCCGATGGGCCGGGCGAAGTCGAGGGTCTGGCGGGTGCGCGGGTCGTCCAGGATGGCGCCGGGGTCGCGCAGGTCCGCCTGGATGACCGTGGTCTTGCCCACCATCAGCGCGCGGGCGTGCTGCAGCACGATCGGGTCGTTGTCCACGTAGGCCACCCGCGCCCCCGGGGCGGCCTCGTGCGTGTTGGGCGAGGTCGGGATCCCGGTGCCGATGTCCAGGAACTGCGTGATCCCCGCCTCCGCCAGCGCCCGCACGGCTCTGACCAGGAACGCCCGGTTCTCCCTCGCGCCCAGACGCACCCCGCCGCGGGTCACCTGGATCATCTTCTCGGCCGCGACCCTGTCGGCCTCGAAGTTGTCCTTGCCGCCCAGGTAGTAGTCGTACATCCGCGCCGGATGCGCCACCGACGTGTTGATCTTCGGAGGTTCGCCCATAGTGGGGTTGATCTTAGGCATGGCGCCTTTTCCGGCGGGAGCCCCAAAAATGAGGGTCTTCCGCATTATGGTCACGGGGTGGTCATCATCGCCGCCGTCCTCGGGCTCGTCCTCGGCCGCTACCTCCGGACGTTCGTGCAGGAGTTCCAGGGGACGGATCCGGTCGACGGGGAGTTCCGCCGCGCCGTCCACGCCACCGTCCACCTCAGGCCCACCGTGATCCTGCCGCCCACCATGGAGGTGGCCACCGGGCTGGTGCTCGCGCTGGTCGCCTGGCGGGCGGGCCTGCCGTACCTGCTGTTCGCGGTGATCGGCCTCGTGCTGGCCGTCATCGACTGGCGCACCACGCGGCTGCCCGACGCCATCACGCTGCCCGCCTACCCGCTGGTCGCGCTCACCCTGCTGCCGACCGGCGAACTGGGCAGGGGGCTGCTCGGCGGCGCGGCGCTGGCCGCCGTCTACGGCTGCCTGTGGGTGCTGCGACCGCAGGCCATGGGGCTGGGCGACGCCAAGCTGGCCGGGCTCATCGGGCTGGCCTGCGCCACGCTGAGCTGGCAGGCGTGGCTGGCGGCCGCCTTCTGGGGTCAGCTGCTCGGCGCCCTGTACGCCGTCGGGCTGCTCGTCAGCAAGCGCGGCGACCGCAAGACCCAGTTCCCCTTCGGCCCGTTCATGCTGCTGGGGGCGCTGGCCGGGCTGTGTCTCGGTTGACGGACACCGGACATCTCACTGGGCCGCGCATGGAAGACTTGTACGCATGTTGCGCTGGTTGACCGCCGGAGAGTCCCACGGGCCCGAGCTCGTAGCCATCATGGAGGGCCTGCCGGCCGGGGTCGAGGTGACCACGGCCGACATCGACGAGGCGCTGCGCCGCCGCCGCCTCGGCTACGGCCGCGGCGCCCGGATGAAGTTCGAGCAGGACGAGGTCACCATCGTCGGCGGCGTACGGCACGGCCGCACGATGGGCAGCCCCGTGGCGATCCGCGTCGGCAACACCGAGTGGCCCAAGTGGGAAAAGGTCATGGCGGCCGACCCGGTCGACCCGGCCGAGCTGGAAGGCCTGGCGCGCAACGCCCCGCGCTCCCGACCCCGCCCGGGACACGCCGACCTGGCGGGCATGCAGAAGTACGGGCTCGACGACGCCCGCAACGTGCTCGACCGGGCCAGCGCCCGCGAGACGGCCGCCAGGGTGGCGCTCGGCGAGGTCGCCAGGCGCTTCCTGAAGCAGGCGCTCGGCGTCGACATCGTCAGCCACGTCACCGAGATCGGCGGCGCCCGCACCCCGGCCGACGCACTGCCCGGCGCCGGCGACCTGGCCCGCATCGACGAGGACCCGGTGCGCTGCTGGGACCCGCAGGGCAGCGCCGCGATGGTCGAGGTGATCGACCAGGCGCACAAGGACGGCGACACGCTCGGCGGCGTCGTCGAGGTCCTGGCCTACGGCCTGCCGCCCGGCCTGGGCAGCTACACCCACTGGGACCGCCGCCTCGACTCCCGCCTGGCCGGGGCGCTCATGGGCATCCAGGCCATCAAGGGCGTCGCCGTCGGCGACGGCTTCGAGACCGCGCGCAGGCCCGGCTCGCGCGCCCACGACGAGATCGAGTACACCTCCGCCGACGGCGTGCGCCGCATCACCAACCGGGCCGGCGGCGTCGAGGGCGGCATGACCAACGGCGAGATCCTGCGCGTCAGCGCCGCGATGAAGCCGATCTCCACCGTCCCGAGGGCGCTGGCCACGATCGACGTCAAGACCGGCGAGGCGGCCAAGGCCCACCACGAGCGCTCCGACGTCTGCGCCGTGCCGGCCGCGGGCATCGTCGCCGAGGCGATGGTGGCGCTGGTGCTGGCCGACGCCGCGCTCGAGAAGTTCGGCGGCGACTCCGTGGAGGAGGTCGCCCGCAACCTGTCCGGCTACCTTTCATCGATGGTGATCAAGTGACGACCGCAGTGCTGATCGGCCCGCCCGGCTCCGGCAAGACGACGCTCGGCAAGCTCCTGGCCGAGCGGCTGGGCGTCGGCTTCCGCGACACCGACACCGACGTGGAGGCCGTGGCGGGCAAGCCCGTCAGCGACATCTTCGTCGAGGACGGTGAGGAGCGCTTCCGCGAGCTCGAACACCAGGCGGTACGGCGGGCCCTGGCCGAACACGACGGGGTGCTGTCCCTCGGCGGCGGCGCCGTGCTCAACCCCGAGACCCAGGCGCTGCTCGACGGCCACACCGTGGTCTACCTGGAGGTCGGCCTGGCCGACGCCGTGCAGCGGGTCGGACTTGCCTCGGCGCGGCCGCTGCTCGTGCTCAACCCGCGCAGCCAGCTGAAGAAGCTCATGGAGGAGCGGCGCCCGATCTACGAGCGGCTGGCCGTACTGACCGTGAAGACCGACAAGCGCGAGCCGGAGGAACTGGCCGAGGAGATCCTCAAGGAGCTCGCCAAGTGAGCAGGATCACGGTCAGCGGCGACAGCCCCTACGACGTGGTGGTGGGCCAGGGCGTGCTGGGCGAGCTGCCCGGCCTCATCGGCTCCGGCGCCGCGACCGTCGCGGTGATCCGCCCCGAGGGCCTGACGGAGATCTCCGGAAACGTCCGGCAGGCGCTGTCCGGATACCAGGTCCTCGACCTCCCGGTGCCTGACGGGGAGGCGGCCAAGACCGTCGAGGTCGCCGCCGGGCTCTGGTCGGAGCTCGGCCGCAACGGCGTGACCAGGTCCGACGCCGTGGTCGGCGTCGGCGGGGGAGCCACCACCGACCTGGCAGGGTTCGTGGCCGGCACCTGGCTGCGCGGCGTCAAGGTCGTGCTGGTGCCCACCACGCTGCTGGCCATGGTCGACGCCGCGGTCGGCGGCAAGAACGGCATCGACACGCCCGAGGGCAAGAACCTGGTCGGCACGTTCCTGCCGCCCGCCGGCGTGCTGTGCGAGGTGGAGACGCTCAGGAGCGTGCCGCGCGCCGACTACGTGGCCGGGCTCGCTGAGATCATCAAGGGCGGCTTCATCGCCGACCCGCGGATCCTGGAGCTGATCGAGGAGGACCCGCAGGCCGCCACCACGCCCGACGGCAAGCACACCCTCGAGCTCATCGAGCGCAAGATCCGGGTCAAGGCCGACGTCGTCGGCGCCGACCTGCGCGAGTCCGGGCTGCGCGAGATCCTCAACTACGGCCACACCCTGGCCCACGCCGTCGAGCGGCACGAGAACTACCGCATGCGCCACGGCGAGGCCGTCGCCATCGGCATGGTGTACGCGGCCGTGCTGTCGCGCCTGTCCGGCCGGGCCGACCTGGTCGACAGGACCAGGGCCATCCTGACCTCGGTGGGCCTGCCGGTCTCCTACCGGGCCGACGCCTGGCCCGCCCTGCGCGAGCACATGCGCCTGGACAAGAAGAACCGCGGCGCCAAGCAGCGCTTCGTCGTCCTGGACGAGCTGGCCAGGCCCGCCCGCCTCGAAGGCCCCACCGAGGAGCTGCTCGAGGCCGCCTACGAGGAGGTCGCGCGATGATCCTGGTGCTGAACGGCCCCAACCTCAAGCGGCTCGGCACCCGCGAGCCCGACGTCTACGGCGCCGAGACGTTCGAGGACCTGGCCGAGCTGTGCGTGGCCACCGGCCGCGAGCTGGGCGAGCACGTCGAGGTGCGGCAGACCGACGACGAGGCCGAGCTGGTGAGCTGGCTGCACGAGGCCGCCGACGGCCGCATCCCCGTCGTGCTCAACCCGGCCGCCTTCACCCACTACTCCTACGCGCTGCGCGACGCCATCGCCCAGCGCACCGCGCCGCTGGTCGAGGTGCACATCTCCAACCCGGCCGCGCGCGAGGAGTTCCGCCACAACTCCGTCGTGGCCGGGGTGGCCACCGGCACGATCGCCGGTTTCGGCCTGCGCTCCTACGTGCTGGCCCTGCACGCCATCACGCAGCTGTCATGACGCGATACCGCTCCTTCGTCGCCCTCGGCGACAGCTTCACCGAAGGACTGAACGACCCGGGCGACGACGGCGCCTTCCGGGGGTGGGCCGACCGGGTCGCCGAACGGCTGGCCGCCGACGACCCCGACTTCCGCTACGCCAACCTGGCCGTGCGCGGCAAGCTCATCGACCAGATCGTCGCCGAGCAGGTCCCCCTCGCCGTCGAGCTGGCGCCCGACCTGGTCAGCCTCTGCGCCGGCGGCAACGACCTGCTCCGCCCCGGCGCCGATCCCGACCGGATGGCCAAGAAACTGGCGGGAGCCGTACGCGACCTGCGGGCCACCGGCGCCGAGGTGCTGCTGTTCACCGGCGTCGACCCGCGCGACACCCCGCTCATGCGCCGCCTGCGCGGCCGCTTCGCCGTCTTCTACCTGCACCTGCGCAGCATCGCCGACCTGTACGGCTGCCGCGTGGTCGATCAGTGGTCCATGCAGGGGCTGCGCGACTGGCAGGCCTGGAGCGAGGACCGCCTGCACATGAACGCCGACGGGCACCGCCTGGTGGCCGCCCGTGTGCTCGACGTGCTCGGCGTGCCGCACGAGGAGTCCTGGCACAAGGTGTGGCCGGCGCGAGTCGTCGACCCGCGCGTCAAGCGGCGCGAGGACAGCCAGTGGATCCGCGAGCACCTGGTGCCTTGGGTGACCAGGCGGCTGCGCGGCAGGTCCTCGGGCGACGGGCTGCCGCCCAAGCGACCCGAGCTCACACCGTGGAAGCGAGCCTAGCCCCCGGGACCGGTGCCCGGGGTATGTGGCGCCGTGGCGGCGGGCAACCCTCACCGACTCGCCGGAAGCGCCGGGCGCGGGTCGTCAGCGCGTGACGGCGGGCGGCCGGTAGGGCGGCTCGCCGTACAGGAGAGGGCTGGATCAGCCCGCGAGGCGGCGGAGGGCGGCGCGGGGGACCTCGGGGTCGGTGGTGCGCCAGAACGGGGGCAGGGAGCCGAGCAGGAAGCCGCTGTAGCGGGCCGTGGCCAGCCGCGGGTCGAGGACGGCGATGACGCCGCGGTCGTCCTGGGACCTGAGCAGGCGTCCGGTGCCCTGGGCGAGCAGCAGGGCGGCGTGGGTGGCGGCGACCGTCATGAAGCCGTTGCCGCCCTTGGCCGCGACGTGGCGCTGCCTGGCCGAGGTGAGCGGGTCGTCAGGGCGCGGGAACGGCACCCGGTCGATGATGACCAGCCGCAGCGAGGGCCCGGGCACGTCGACGCCCTGCCACAGCGACAGCGTGCCGAACAGGCAGGTGGGCTCGTCCTCGGAGAACTGCTTGACCAGCAGCATCGTCGAGTCGTCGCCCTGGCAGAGCAGCGGCACGTCGAGCCGGTCGCGCAGCGCCTCCGTGGCGGCCTTGGCGGCGCGCATCGAGGAGAACAGCCCGAGCGTGCGCCCGCCCGCCGCCTCGATCAGTTCGGTGATCTCGTCGAGGTAGGCCTGGGGGAGCCCGTCGCGGCCGGGCTGGGGCAGGTGCTTGGCCACGTAGAGGATGCCGGAGCGCGGGTGGTCGAAGGGCGAGCCGACGTCGATGCCCTGCCAGCCCTTGTCACCGAGCCCCCACTGCCGAGCCATGCCATCAAAGGTGCCGCCGAGCGCGAGCGTGGCCGAGGTGAGAACCACCGTGCGCTCGCCGAAGAGCCTGTCGCGCAGCATGCCGCCCACGTTCAGCGGCGCGACCCGCAGCACGGGCGGCCGCCGGTCGTTGCCCTCGTCGAGCCAGACCACCTCGGCGCGGTCGGCCTCGGTGGCGTGGCCGTAGGCCTCGAGCATCCGGACCGCGGTGTCGTGCACCTCGTCGAGGGCGGTGAAGGCGGCCTTGCGCTGCCCCGCCTTGTCCGGATCGTCCTTGTCGCCGCCGCGCGGCCCCATCGCCGTGACGCACCGCTGCGCGCTGTCACGCACGAGCGCCAGCGTCAGCCCCAGCACCTCGGGCAGCTCGTCGATGCGCCCTGCGGGGGCCGCCGCCAGCAGCGCCTTGAGGTCCTCGCCCGCCTCCATGAGCTGGTCGGCGGTCGGCTGGTCGATCAGCCGCCCCACCCTGCGTACGGCCAGCGACACCGAAGCCTCGGACAGCTCGGAGGTCACCACCGAGGTGACCCGGTCGACCAGCTCGTGCGCCTCGTCCACGACGACCACGTCGTGCTCGGGCAGCACCGGGATCTCGCCCATCGCGTCGATGGCCAGCAGCGCGTGGTTGGTCACCACCACGTCGGCCTCGCCGGCGCGGGCCCTGGCCAGCTCGGCGAAGCACTCGGCCCCGCTGGGGCAGCGCTGCGCGCCCAGGCACTCCTGCGCGCTCACCGAGAACTGCCGCCAGGCCTGCTCGTTGACGCCGGGGACGAGCTCGTCGCGGTCGCCCGTCTCGGTCTCTTCCGCCCAGTCCTGGATGCGCTGCACCATCCGCCCGGTCGCGCTCACCTCGCGCGGGTCGAACAGCTGGTCCTGCTCGTCCTCCTCGGGCCAGCCCGCGGTCGCCTTGTAGCGGCACAGGTAGTTGCGCCGGCCCTTGAGGATGGCGAACGTCGGCTCGTGCGGCAGCTCCTTGACCAGCGACTCGGCCAGCCGCGGCAGGTCGCGGTCGACGAGCTGGCGCTGCAGCGCGATCGTGGCCGTGGACACCACGACGGGCGAGTCGGACTCCATCGCGTGCCTGATCGAGGGCACCAGGTAGGCCAGCGACTTGCCGGTGCCGGTGCCGGCCTGGACCGCGAGGTGCTCCTCGTCGTCGATGGCCTGCTGCACGGCCTTGACCATGGTGATCTGGCCCTGCCGCTCGCTGCCTCCCAGGGCCTTCACGGCGGTGCTGAGCAGTTCGTCGACTGGGGGGAGGTGGGAGTCCGGCACGGCAGTAAACGCTACCCGCATTCTCGCGTGGGCGCGCCGAACGCGCAGTGATCGTACGGACGCATCCCGGCGTTCGAGGAACCGGGGCGCGAGGCCCATGGCACACTGGCCGTCGGAACTCCAACCCGGTCAAAGAAGATCTTCCTGCTGAGATCGGTGGGGTTCCAGATGGGCGTGGGAAGGCCGGTTAGGTAGGGTTTTCCGGGGTTGAGTGGACGGATAAAGGCTGGTTAAAGCAATATGTCTGCCATGTCGGAAGTTGTCCCGTTGCCGTCGTTCGGTGAAGTGTTCTTCGACGCCAGAGGTCAGGAACGGTGCCTACGGGTCACCTGGCACGAGGGCACCCTGGTGCTCAGCCTGTGGCGTGGGGAGATGTGCACCGCCAGCTTCCGCATGCCGATGGACGACGTGGGGCGCCTGCTCGACACGCTCGACGACGGCTTCGCGGAGGCCACGGGCGAGCAGCCGGCGATCCCCGCCGAGGTCGATCCGGGCACCGAGGTGATCCCCGGCACCGGGCAGTACCACCGCCCGGCCCAGCCGGTTCCACAGCCCGCCGCGCCGCCGCTCGACGAGCGGCCCACCGCCGCGCTCCCGCCCAACGACGTGCTGGTCGCCAGGGGCACGCCCGGCCACCAGGACAAGCTGGTCGCCTCCTACGCCGAGACCACCGTCCCCCGCGAGACCGCCATCCCGCAGTACGGCGAGCCGCAGCGGCAGCCGTATCCCGCCGAGCCGCAGCGCCAGCCCTTCACCGGCCCGCAGTACGTCGACCAGAACGACCCGCTCGCCCAGCCCCACGAGCCGTTCGCCGGCCCCCACTACACCGAGCAGCGCCCCCACTACCAGGACAACCCCGCCTTCACGGGCCCGCAGTACACCGACCAGGGCACCTCGTACTACACCGAACAGCCCCAGCCCGCGGAGCCCTTCTACCAGATGCCGGGCGAGCGTCCCCGGCAGCCCATGACCGACCCGCTCGGCTTCCCCTCGCAGGCGGCCCCCGCCCCGCAGCAGCAGGGCTACTACGACCAGCAGCCGCAGCAACCCCAGCGAAGCACGGGCGCCGCGGGCCTCGGCACGCCGATGCACGGCATCCCCGGCGCCGGCCGGCGCACCGACCCGCCGCAGCACGAGCCCAACCCTGTCGACCCGCTGCTGGCCCTCGGCACGCAGCAGCCGCAACATCCGCAGGAGCCCCTGTCGCGGCCGTACGTGGGCGACCCGATGTTCTCCACCGGGGAGCGGCTGCGCCCCGAGCAGCAGTACGACGAGCGGGGCGACCGCAGGGAGTGGTGATCGCCGAGGGGCGCGCGCTCGGCTAGTCTGCGGGCGTGCGCGCCGATCTTGTGCGATTAGCCCTTCTCGCCGCCGTCCTCGCTCCCGCGTGCCTCCCGCCGCCCACAGCCACCTCCATGCCGTCCCGGTCCCCGCTCGCCGCCCGCCTCGCTACGGTGCGCTTCTCGCCTGGTATCCCGGATATCTCGTGGTACGGCCGAGCCGCGCCGCACGCCGTGGCCACGCCGTACGCGGGCAAGAGCCATGAGGCGCGGAGCTTCACCGTGGCCGCGACGGGGGACGTGCTGCTGCACGGGCCGCTGATCGCCCAGGCACGGCGCGACGGCCACGGCAAGGGCCTGGACTTCTACCCGCTGCTGAAGGGCGTGCGGGACGTGATCGGCGCGGCCGACCTGGCCATCTGCCACCTGGAGACGCCGCTGGCCCCGCCCGGCGGGCCCTTCCACGGGTATCCGGTGTTCAGCGTGCCGCCGCAGGTGGTGCGGGCGATCAAGCGCGTCGGCTACGACACCTGCTCCACGGCCTCCAACCACACCATCGACCAGGGCGCGGCCGGCGTGCGCAGGACGCTGCGGGCGCTGGAGGCCGCCGGGCTGCGGCACGCGGGCTCGGCCAGGAGCGCCGCGGAGGCCGCCAGGGTGACGCTGCTCGAGGTGCGGGGGGTCCGCGTCGCCCACCTCTCCTACACCTACGGCACGAACGGCATGATGGAACCGCGCAACAAGCCCTGGCTGGTCAACGACGGTCTCGACCCTCGTGTGATCATCAAGGCGGCCCGCAGGGCCAGGGCCGAGGGAGCGGAGGTGGTGATCGTCAGCCTGCACTGGGGCACCGAGTACCAGCATGCGCCCGACGCCCGGCAGCGGCGGGTGGCCGGGCGACTGCTCGCCTCCCCGGCCATCGACCTGATCGTCGGGCACCACGCGCACGTGGTGCAGCCGTGGGACCGCATCCACGGCAAGTGGGTGGTCTACGGGCTGGGCAACCAGGTGGCCAACCCGTCGGCCGGGCCCGAGGGTACCCACCAGGGCGTCATCGCCTGGTTCCGCTTCCGGCGAACCAGGGAAGGCTGGAGCGTGCGTCCCGCGTTGCTGCCGACCAGGATCGGGGCGGGGCCGCCGATCCGGCTCGGGAAAGCGTCGGGGCTCCATGATGTCATCAGGATCGTCCGCGCTCTCGGCGAGCGCGTGCCCGTATTGAGATGAGGGAGCGCCGGTGGATCGGACGTTGATCCTTGATGTGCTGCTGATCGCGGCAGGCGCGATCGCGGTGGCCGCGGTGGCCCGCCGCATGGGCTGGCCGGCGCCGCTGCTGCTGGTGCTGGCCGGGCTGGCGGTGTCGCCGTTCGTGCCGAACGTGCCGCTCAATCCTGACCTGGTGCTGTTCGTGTTCCTGCCGCCGCTGCTGTACTCGGCGGCGCTCGACAGCTCCTACCTGAAGCTGCGCGACGTCAAGCAGGCCGTCGGCATGCTGTCGATCGGCCTGGTGATCTTCACGACCGTGGTGGTCGGGCTGGTCGTGCACCTGCTGCTGCCCGACCTGTCGCTGGCCGCGGCCTTCGCGCTCGGCGCCATCATCGCCCCGCCCGACGCGGTGGCCGCCGTGGCCGTGGGGCGCAGGCTCGGCCTGCCGCGCCGGTCGCTGACGATCCTGATCGGCGAGAGCCTGTTCAACGACGCGACCGCGCTGACGCTCTACCGGGTCGCGATCGGCGCCGCCATCGGCGGCACGGTCAGCCTGTTCCAGGGCGTGGGTCAGTTCCTGTACTCGGCCGCCGTGGGCGTGGTGATCGGACTGGCGCTGGCGTTCGTGTTCGGCTGGATCCTGCAGCGCGTCCGCGACTCGCTGGTCGAGAACACCGTGATGCTGCTGATCCCGTTCGGGGTCTACCTCGCGGCCGAGTCGGTGCACGCCTCCGGCGTCATCGCCGTGGTGATCGTCGGGCTGTACCTGGGCAACCGGATGTACCACACCGGGTTCGGCACCCGGCTGGTGTCCGACGCGGTGTGGAGGGTGACCGCCTTCTTTCTGGAGACCATCGTCTTCGCGCTGATCGGGCTGCAGCTGGTGCCGGTCATCAAGGGGATCGCGGGGCGCAGCGCGTGGCAGGTCGTGGGCGTGGCCGCGGCCGTGTTCCTGGTGACCGTGCTGGCCAGGTTCGTGTGGGTGTTCGTCGTCACCTACCTGCTGCGGATGCTCAGGCGCGACTTCAAGCCCGATCCCAAGGTCACGGTGATCCTCGGCTGGGCGGGCATGCGCGGCGTGGTCTCGCTGGCCGCCGCGTTCGCCATACCCGTGACCATGGCGGAACGCGACCGGGCGATGCTGCTGTTCCTGACCTTCACCACGGTCATCGGCACCCTGCTCGTGCAGGGCATGTCCTTCCCGTGGCTGATCAGGAGACTGCGCGTCTCCAGCGAGCAGGAGATCTACGAGGACCGCCTGGCCGAGGCCTCCGCCCAGCAGGCGGCGCTCACGGCCGGCCTGGAGAAGCTCGACGAGATGGTCGAGCGCGAGGGCGGCAAGCCCGACGAGATCCAGAAGCAGGTCATCGACCAGCTCAAGGAGAAGACCTGGCGGCGCTCGCTGACGGCCTGGGAGCGCCTGGGCGGCGGCACCGGGCAGGGCGGCTCGGAGACGCCCAGCGCCCTCTACCGCCGCCTGCGCAGAGAGATGATGCAGACCGAACGGGAGGTCTTCATCCGCCTGCGCGACGAGCGCAGGCTGGACGACGAGGTGTTGCGCGAGGTCATGGCCTCGCTCGACTTCGAAGAGGCGATTCTGGAGCGCTAGCCCATCACGTTGTCCGCGAAGCACCACCGCCAGCTCTCGCCGGGCTCGTAGGACTGCATGACCGGATGACCGACCTCGTGGAAGTGCCGGGACGCGTGCTTGCTGGGGGAGGAGTCGCAGCACCCGATATGACCGCATTCCAGACAGCGGCGGAGGTGGACCCAGCGGCCGCCGCTGGCCAGGCACTCCTCGCAACCCTCAGGAGTGCGCGCCGGCGGGTCCCCCGCCTTGGAAAGATGCTCGCAAGTTGCCATGGAAGAAATCCTAGAACGACAGCAGCAGGCGAATTTTCCCGGGAGCGCCCCGCGGGCGCCGGTTGGGTAGGGTCGCAGGCATGCGATTCAGGTATGCGCCCCTCATCCTTCTCGTCTCAGGCGTGTTCCTGGCCGGCTGCGGTCAGGTCAACGACACGATCGACAAGGCTCAGGCCTGCCTGGAGGCGCCGAAGATCCTCACCGACCTCGGCGCGAAGATCAGCAAGCTCAAGGACGATCCCAAGGCCATGGACAAGGCGCTCGACGACGCCGCCAACAAGCTGAACGACGTCGCCGACAAGGCCGCCAACACCACGCTCAAGCAGGCCACCGACGACCTGGCCAACACGCTCAGCAAGATCGACGTGAACAGCGTCAACGACGCCGTGGACGCGGTGCAGAAGGTCGGCAACGAGACGGCCGACTACCTGCAGAAGGTGGCCAAGTCCTGCGCCTCCTAATCCCGCTTCGTCTAGGGGAAATGGGCATAAATTAGCGTTTTCTGCATGGAACCGGACCCCCGTTTCACGCTCGCCAATGAGCGGACCTTCCTCACGTGGCTGAGCACCGCGCTCGCCCTCAGCGCGGGTGGGGTCGCCATGGCGGCCGTGCCCGAGGGCGTCTTCGTCCACTGGGTGCGCACCGCGCTGGCGATCGTGCTCGTGACGCTGGCCGCGCTCGCGGCCGGCATGGCCTACCCGCGCTGGCGCAACATCCAGCGCGCCCTGCGCGACCAGGCCCCGCTCCCGCCGCCCAAGCTCGCCGCGGTCTTCGGGTACGGCGTGGCCGCCGTGGCCGTCATCGCGCTCGTGCTGATCATCCTGTCCATCTGAGATGTCCGCCGAGATCTGGGACCCGGGCCTGCAGAGCGAGCGGACCCGGCTGGCCTGGGTGCGATCCGCCGTGGCGCTGTCCACGGCCGGCCTGGGTGGCGCGGGGCTGTCGATGCGCCACGGCCTGCCGCTGGCCCCCGTGCTGGTCTTCGCGCTGGCTGCGCTGTGCGGCGGGGTGCTCCTGGTACGAACCGGAGTCCGTTTCCACCGGGTCCAGGAGGCGCTGCACGGCGGAAAGCCCCTGGACAGCGGGGCGGACGCGCTGGTGGCATGGCTCGGCACGCTCTGCGTGGTGGCGGGGGCTGCCACCTTCGTCCTCTGCGTTGCGTGAGAGGCACCCCGAGACGCACACTCGGAGTAAGGGGGTGACCTCATGGAGGAAGAACGCAGGAACCTGCCTTTCGAGTGCCGCGGCTGCTGGCACGTCTGGGAAGAGGATTACCTGGTCAGGCACGTCGACGACGGCCACGGCAACGAGAGTCACATCTGGACGCGCGGGGGCGTGCAGGTCCCGCCGCCGTCAACGGGGGCCTTCTGCCCCAAGTGCGGCTCGCACCAGGTGACCACGTTCCCCGAGGGGTACCTCGGCCGCCATCCCGAGGCCAAGAAGGCAGGAGAGCCCGCGGAGCCCGACCCGACGCCGCTGGTCAGTCCGGCCAAGCGCCAGCACACCAGCATGGTCCATCGTTCCTGGATCGTTAACCCTGACAGTCGGTGAGCGTTTCCTAGCCAAGAGTGTCATGAGCCCTCCTTGCCGCGCCTCTGACGCGCGAGTGACACTCTCAGTGGATGTCGTACGGTCTGTGAGCCGGAGGTGGTCTCCGTGCGCGACGGGTTCGAGACCCGAGAGACGTGGCCCTTCGAGTGCCTGCGGTGCTGGCACGTGTGGGAGGAGGACTACATCGTCCGCCGTCTCACCGACAACTACGGCAACGAAGTCGTCGTCTGGTTACGCGGTACGGTCACCGTCCAGCCGCCCTGGTCGGGCACGTCCTGTCCCGGCTGCGGCGCCTACCACGTGACCATGTTCCCGCACGGGTACCTGCGCCGCCATCCCGAGCTGGTGCCCGTGCCGGAGCCGGAACCCGTGGGCGTGCCGCCCGCCGTACCCGTCGTGACCAGGCGGATTCCCGCCAGGACACCGCTGCCGGGACGGCTGCTCGCCGCGATCGGCGTGCCGGTCGCGCTGTTCGTGGCCTACGAGCTGTACGAGAACCTCGTGCGGGTCACGCACCCGCACATCCACAGCTGAGGGGACCCGGAGCCCGGCTGAGGCTTTCAGCCGGGCTCGGACAGCTAGCTGAGGCTTTCGAGCCAGGCCCGGTGCAGGCCCGCGAAGCGGCCCGAGGCGGCGATGAGGCGGTCGGGCGGCCCGTCCTCGACGATCTCGCCCTGGTCCATCACCAGCACCCGGTCGGCGATCTCCACGGTCGACAACCGGTGCGCGATGATCAGCGCCGTCCGCTCGGCCAGGATCGTGCGCAGCGCCCGCTGCACCAGCCGCTCGCTCGGCACGTCCAGCGACGAGGTGGCCTCGTCCAGGATCAGCACCGCGGGGTCGGCCAGGAACGCCCTGGCGAAGGCGACCAGCTGCCGCTGGCCCGCCGACATGCGCCCGCCTCGCTTGCCCACCTCGGTGTCGTAGCCGTCGGGCAGCGAGGAGATGAACTCGTGCGCGCCGATGGCCTTGGCCGCCTCCCTGATCTGCCGGTCCGTGGCCTCAGGGCGGCCGAACCTGATGTTGTCAGTGACAGTACCGCTGAACAGGAAGTTCTCCTGCGTCACCATGACCACGGCGCGGCGCAGCGTCGGCTCGTCCAGCGTGCGCAGGTCGACCCCGTCGAGCAGCACCCGGCCCGCGGTCGGGTCGTAGAAGCGGGAGATCAGCTTGGCCAGCGTCGTCTTGCCCGCCCCGGTGGCCCCGACGAGCGCGACGCTCTGCCCGGCCGGGATCGTCAGGTCGAGCTCGGGCAGGATCGGCCGGTCCTCGACGTAGGCGAAGCGGACGTTCTCGAAGCGCACCTTGCCGCGGGCGTTCTCCAGCGCCGCGGGCTCGCGCGGCTCCGGCACCGACGGCTCCTCCTCCAGCACGCCCGACAGCTTCTCCAGCGCCGCCGAGGCCGACTGCAGCGTGTTGTAGAACTGGCTGATCTCCTGCATCGGCTCGTAGAACTGGCGCAGGTAGAGCAGGAACGCGGCCAGCACGCCGATCGTGACCTCGTGGTGCAGCGCCAGCCAGCCGCCGTAGAGCAGCACGCCGGCCACGGTCATGTTGCCGATCAGCTTGATGCCCGGCATGAAGATCGCAATGAGCTGCATGCTCCTGGCGTTGGCCTCGCGGTAGTCGTCGTTGAGCTGGGTGAAGATCTCCTGGTTGCGCGGCTCGCGGCGGAAGGCCTGCACCGCGCGGATACCGGTCATCGACTCCACGAAGTGGACGATGACCAGCGCGACGGTCTCCCTGGTGCGCCGGTAGACGATCGCCGACTGCTTGCGGAACCACTTGGTGAACAGCAGCAGCACCGGCAGCGGGATCAGCGCGACCAGCCCCAGGTGGACGTCGAGCACGAGCAGCAGCGCCGCCGTGCCGAACATCGTCAGCACCGCGGTGACCAGCCCGTCGAACCCGGAGGCCAGCAACTCGGCGATGGCCTCGATGTCGGAGGTCAGCCGGGAGATGACCCGGCCCGAGGTGTACTTCTCGTGGAAGGACAGCGACAGCCGCTGGAAATGCTCGAACACGCGGCGCCGCAGCTCCAGCAGGATGTCCTGCCCGATCCGGCCCGACAGCTGCAGGAACGCCTGCCGGGTGAAGGCCTGCGTGGCGGCCGCCGCCAGGATCACCCCCACCACGGTCAGCAGCGTGCCAGGGCCCGTGCCCTTCAGCATCGGCGGGATGCCCGCGTCGATACCCACCTTGACCAGGTAGGGGATGGCCAGTCCCGCCAGGTTGGACACGATGATGATCGCGGTCAGCGCCGCGATCGCCTTGCGGTGCGGGCTCAGCAGGTCGCCGAGCAGCCTGCGGGAGCGCTCCCGCAGGAGCACCGAGACCTTGTCGGACAGCTCGTCCTGGTCCTCGGAGGCCACGCCCCGCCAGGTCGTGGCCGCGGGGGCCGTCATCGCAGCGCTCCTTCCGACGGGTCGAGGTCGGCGTCCTGCGCCAGCAGCTCGCGGTATTCAGGCACCTCGGCGAGCAACTGCTCGTGCCGGCCCACGTGCGTGATCGTGCCGCCGCGCAGCAGCGCCACCTTGTCGGCCAGCAGCACCGTCGAGGCGCGGTGCGCGACCACGATCCCGGTGGCCTCGCGCAGCACGTGCCTGAGCGCCTCCTCCACCAGCGCCTCGGTCTCCACGTCCAGCGCGGACAGGGTGTCGTCGAGGACGAGGATCTTGGGCTTGCTCAGTACAGCTCGCGCCAGCGCCAGCCGCTGCCGCTGCCCGCCCGACAGGGACATACCCTGCTCGCCGATGCGGGTCTCGAGCCCCCACGGCAGGTCGTAGACGAACATGGCCTGGGCGGTCCTGATCGCCTCGTCCAGCTCCTCCTCGGCGGCGTCGTGCCGGCCGAGCGTGAGGTTCTCCCTGACGCTCATGGAGAACAGCGTCGGCTCCTCGAAGGCGGTGGCCACCACCTTGCGCAGCATGGGCAGCGACAGGTCGCGCACGTCGTGGCCGTCGATCGTGACCCGGCCCTGCGTGGGGTCGAGCAGGCGCGGCACCATGGCGGTCAGCGTGGTCTTGCCCGAGCCGGTGGCCCCGACCACGGCAACCGTTTCGCCCGGCCGTACATCGAGCCAGACGTCGTGCAGGACGGGCTGCTCGGAGTCGTCGAAGCGGAACCCGACGCCCTCGAAGCGCAGGTGGCCGCGCGGCTGCTCGATCGTGCCGGAGCCGCCCTCGATGGCGGGGACGGTGTCCATGACCTCCATCACCCGGTCGGCGGAGGTCATCGCCTCCTGCGCCATGGCCAGGATGTAGCCGAGGCTGGCGATCGGCCAGACCAGCTGCAGCATCATCGTGGTGAAGGCGACGAGCGTGCCTAGCGACAGCGAGGCCTGACCCACCGCGAGCGCGCCGAGCAGCAGCACCAGGGCCAGCGTGAAGTTCGGGATCACCTCGAGGAAGGTGAAGAACCTGGCCGAGAGCCGCACCTTGTCCATCGACGTCCGGTACACCTTGAGCGCCGCGTCGTCGAAGTTGTCGTAGACGTAGTGGCGGCGGCCGAACGCCTTGATGGTCCTGATCCCGATCGCCGACTCCTCGACGAGCGTGGCGAGGTCGCCCTGCTCGTCCTGGACCTGGCGGGAGATCTTGATGTAGCGCTTCTCGAAGCGCAGCGACACCCAGACGATGGGGACGGCCGAGGCCGCCACCAGCAGCCCCAGAGGCCAGTACATGTTCATCAGCAGCACGGTCACCGTGGTCAGCTGCAGGATGTTCATGACCAGGAAGAGCATGCCGAAGCCGAGGAAGCGGCGGATCGTCGACAGGTCGGTCGTGGCCCGCGACAGTAACTGGCCCGACTGCCAGTCGCCGTGGAAGCTCATCGGCAGGCGCTGCAGATGCTCGTACAGGTCGTCGCGGATCTCGGTCTCGAGTCCGAGGACGGGCTTGACCTGGATCCAGCGCCGCATGAAGATCAATAAGGCTTCGATCGCTCCAAGGGCGAGCGCGAGCAGCGCGAGCCAGAGCAGCGCTCCTGAGTCGCCGCGGGCGACCGGCCCGTCGATGACTTCCTTGCTGACCAGCGGCAGCGAGATGGTGGTGGCGATTCCGAGCATCGCCGTGAGCCAGATGACGACCAGTCTGGTCACGTGGGGGCGGAGGTAGGACTTCATCCGCCACAGTGAGTTGGATTTGAGCAGGGGACGGCGAGGTGAACGCGTATCGGGAGGCATCCCTTCCAGGCTAACCCTCCGATCAACCGATTTTCTTGACCCTCCGGCCGCGCGTGCGGCAAGCTCTTTCGGTTGCACTCACGGCAAGCTTTTGGTCGCGCGCCCGGCACGCTGTCGGTCGTACATTCGGCTGCGCGTACGGCATGCCCTGCGGGCGCGGTGTGGCGTGATTAGGGTGGACCGGTGTGCACTTACGCGATGGTCGCCTACAAGGTCCACTACGTGTGCGTGCGGTGCAGGCTGAGCCGCAAGCACGTCTGGGACGGCGCCGAGCACCTGTGCACCTCCTGCCGCAGGCTCATGCTGTTCGCCGGGCACGACTTCGCCGCGCCGCGCAGGCACGACGACCGGCGCTGGGCGGCGGTCGCCGCGGTCCTCGAGGCCGGGCTGACCTACGAGGGATTCGAGCCCTGCGGATGCGGCCGCGAGCCCAAATACCGCCCCCGCACCGCGGCCCAGGTACGATCCCGCCGCCAAGTCGCGGCCCGTCGCGGGTTGACCGAGGCCGAGGCACTCGCCCTGCGCGACCTGTGAGACACCTGGCAGTGGAACGCCGCCGCTGAGCAATGCTCTACCTGCCCCGGTGAGGATCCGCGCCTGCCCTCACCGGGGCAGGGGTATCAGAGGCGGCCGCCTTCGCGCAGGACCCGGCGTGCCTGGGCGAAGAGCATGCCGACGTTGACCGTGTTGCGGCACACCACGACGGCGACCACCTCGTCGTCGCTGTCGAAGCGCAGGAACAGGTGGGCGAGGTTCTCGCTGTTGACGAGGATCTCCTGGAAGTAGTGCTTGTCGGTCTTGATGCCGCGCCGTTCCTTGAAGATGTTCTCGATCATGACGACGTTGCGGCCCTGGAACAGGTCCAGGGTGGCGGCCGCGAGCATGTCGAGGACCTCCGGCGGGTGGGAGTCGACCGTCTCGACCGACAGCAGCATGCCGGTCGACATGTCGATGGCGCCCGCCGCCAGGCAGTCGGGTACGTCGGCACGCAGGCTCTTGACCAGGACGGCGATCCGGTCGGACAGGCTCTGCGCGTCGCGGGAGGATCCGGAGACGCTCATGGTGCTCCTTTCTGTTGGTTAACTGGCGATCGCCTGGTCGGGCGAGGTGAGCAGGCGGCTGATGCGATCCGCGACGATCTGGGATTCCACGTACAGGCGGACGACGTCGAGCCCGGCGTCTCCCAGGACGCCCATGAGCGCGAGGTCTCCCACGGGCTGCACCACCAGGTAGCCGCCGCTGAATCGGGAGACGGTCTGCAGGAGCAGGCCGCGTCCCAGGGCGTCGCCCGAGCCGCGTGCCAGGCCCAGCGCGGCGGCCGCCGCCGCGGCCAGCCGATCGGTGTCGACGGACTCGTCGTGGTCGGCGGCGATCAGGAGCCCGTCGGAGGTGGCGACCGCGAGGTCGGTGATACCCACCACCTGATCCTTGAGAAGGCGGAGCTCGGACATTAATTGTTCATTATCAATCACAGCAAATCACCGTTTCTGCAGGCATGCCGAAATAGCGGCCTAATATGCCGCCATATGTCGTTCATGGACTTAGGGGGGTTTCTCCTTTGACTCCTGATCTTCGCCGTCGGTCGTCCGCGCTTTCAATCTGAACGGCGTGCGCAGGCGGGCCGCGGGTTTGGCGGCGCGTACGTCGGTGATTCCGCTGGCACCCTTGTGCCGGCGGGGGAGGGGCTCCTGCTCGGGCTCCTGAGGCGGCGGCTCCTCGCGCGGTACCAGCTCCACGGAGCCCGCCGCGAGCAACCGCGAGACCTCCACCGTGACCGCGTACAGGCCGCGCCCCAGCAGGAAGGCCAGGTCGCGGCAGCTCCTGCGGCCGTTCACCAGCTCCAGGACGCGCGCGTCCCCCGGCCCCGCGACCCTGGCCACCCGGTCCCTGTACGGCGAGAGCGGCACGCGAGCCGCGCCAAGCGCCCTGATCCGGCGTTCGGTCTCGCCCATCAGCATGTCGGGCTCGATCCCGCCGCCGACCGGCAGCACGGCAGGGGCGTGCGCGCCGTCGATCACGCAGCCGTCGATGCGGCCCGCGGCCACGGCGAAGGCCGCGTCCAGCGCCGCCATCAGGCACATCACGTGCAACTGGGCAGGGGCGGCCAGCCCGCGCGCCACCAGCTCCGCGCCCAGGTCGCCGCCGGCCATGCCTGTCCGGAAGACGGCCTCCCAGTCGCGCTCGGCCACCCGGCCCGAGCGCAGCAGCAGCGTCACCACGTCAGGGGCGCCGGGGGACTCCACGGCGATGACGGAGCCGCGGTCCAGGCGGATCACCCCGCCCGGATTGCCCTGCACGCGGAGCACGCCGGTCAGCCGCTCCGCCGGAGCGCGGGCCAGCGTGTGGAGCAACTGCGCCGTCGCGGCCGAGCGCGAAAGCACGGGTAAAGCCGTCACGTGATCAGTACCATTTCCCGTTTGCGAATAAGTTTCACTAATCGAAAATTCTCAGATATTGCTGGAGATATACAACCGGCACTTCGGTCACAGGTCAAGGCTGAGCATGATGTCGTATTTCTGTCGCATTTACATGAAAAAGAGCCCGGCCTCCCCGAAAAGGGGAGGCCGGGCTCGAATGAGCGGGAAAAGCTACTCCATGCCCTGCGCGATGGTTTCGGCCACCTCGGCGTGGCGTTCGGTTTCCTCCTGGGCGAAGCGCTCCTCGTCGAGCTTGTCGGCGATGTCCTCGTCCTGCTTCATCAGGGCGTCGAGCGACTGGCCGGCCATGTCGAGCACGCCCATGTCCGCGTAGGCCTGCTGCAGTCTCGGGCTCCACAGGCCGATGTCCTTCACGCACGGCACGATGCGGCTGAAGAGCAGCGAGCGGAACAGCCGCAGGTACTCCGAGTGCTCGGTGGCCTCCTCCGCCTCCTCGACCTCCGCCGCGGTCAGGCCGAGGTTCTCCCAGGTCTCGCGGCCGCGCAGGCGGTCGCGCATGAGGTAGCAGCCCTCGATGACGAAGTCCTCGCGTTCCCGCAGCTCCGTCTCCGACAGGTCGCGGTAGTAGTCGCGCAGCGCCATGCGGCCGAAGGCGACGTGGCGGGCCTCGTCCTGCATCACGTAGGCCAGGATCTGCTTGGGCAGCGGCTTGGTGGTGATGTCGCGCATGACGCCGAAGGCGGCCAGCGCCAGGCCTTCGATGAGCACCTGCATGCCGAGGTAGGGCATGTCCCAGCGCGAGTCTGTCAGGGTCGAGTCCAGCAGCGCCTTGAGGTGCTCGTTGATCGGGTAGGCCAGGCCCACCTTCTCCTGCAGGAAGCGGGCGTAGGTCTCGGCGTGGCGGGCCTCGTCCATGGTCTGCGTGGCGGCGTAGAACTTGGAGTCCAGGTCGGGCACCGACTCCACGATCTTGGCCGAGCAGATCATCGCTCCCTGTTCGCCGTGCAGGAACTGGGAGAACTGCCACGCCGCGCCGTGCAACCGCACCTCATTGCGCGTCTCGGGCGACATCCGGTTCCACAGCGGCGTGTCATAGATGGCGATGGTCTGGTCGGGGATGCCCAGCACGTTGTAGGGGTCGACCTCGAGGTCCCAGTCGATGCGCTTGGCCGAGTCCCACTGCTTGTCCTTGCCCTTCTGGTACAGGGCCAGCATGCGGTCCCTGCCGTCGTCGTACTCCCAGGTGAACCTGCTGGAACCGGCCATCTCCACGTCCCACGTGGAGAGCTCGGCGGGGATCGTGTACAGCTCGTGCGTCGACATGGGGGCCCCTCCGCAGTGGGTACGTACACTGTACGTAGGCTTGCACGTACGGTGTACGTACGTCAATAGAATGAGCTATGACCTCCGAGCCGCTCTCCCGGGCGCGCATTGTCGCCGCGGCGATCGACCTCATCGAGCGCGAGGGCGCCGACGCCGTGTCCATGCGCCGGATCGCGGCCGAGCTGGGCGTCGGCGTGATGTCGCTCTACAACCACGTGCCCAACAAGGACGCGCTGCTCAACGGCGTGGCCGAGAGCGTGCTGAGCGAGATCGAGTTCACCGACGACCCGGACGCCGACTGGAAGGACCGGGTGCGCATGCAGGCGCGGGCCTTCCGCCAGATCGCCCACCACTACCCGCGCTGCACGATGCTGGTCGTCAGCCGCCAGCTGCACTCCGACGCCGGGCTGCTGCCGGTGGAGCGGGCGCTGGCCACGCTGCGCAGCGCCGGGTTCGACGGCGAGGACGCGGTACGGATCCTGCGGCTGTTCATCGCGTTCATCGTGGGCTCGCTGCTGCGCGAGGTCGGGGTGACGCCCACGTTCGCGCCCACGCACGGGCCGATCGTCGACCCCGCGATCGACGTGTCCATGTTCCCGCAGGTCAGTGAGCTGGCTTCGCTGCTGAAGAGCTGCGACCACGAGGCCGAGTTCGAGTTCGGCGTCGAGCTGCTCGTCCAGGCGATAGCCGTACTGCCGAAGAAGGGTGGGAGCCCCCTGTGACGGGAGCTCCCACCCGGGAAGCAGCCGTTCCTTCCCCGTGATCGGCTGCTAGTACCAGTTGTGTGACATGAAGTGGCCCCAAGCGCCGCACGGCCTGCCGTACCTGCCCTTGATGTACTTCAGGCCCCACCGGATCTGTGTGGCCGGGTTCTCCCGCCAGTCCCTGCCGGCTCCCTGCATCTTTCCTCCAGGCAGCGCCTGCGGGATGCCGTAGGCGCCGGATGAGCTGTTGTATGCCCGGTGGTTCCAGCCGCTCTCTCTGGTCCAGAGGCTGTCCAGGCATCGGAACTCGTGGTAGGACCAGGCCCGCTGGACGACCAGTCCGAGGGCGATGTCCTTGTTCCTGCTCTCTGACTTGACGACGCGCTCCCTGGGGACGGCGGCGGTTTTCCAGACCCGCTGCTTGACCTCGGGAGCCTGCCAGAGGCTCTGGTGGACACTGACACTGTCGTTCTGATCCGCCGAAGCGGCGGACGCTGTCCCGCCGGTGAACGCAGTGAACGTGATCACCATGGCGAGGGCGCGTTTGCTGTCCAAATCGATCCTTGCTATCAGGTCGCGTGCGGACGAGCGCTGTGCGGGACGTGAGTCCCGTGGCGCCGTGCCGGTCCGCGTCCGTGGCTCGGACGTGGAGAGTCCGCGCGGCCGCTCCGGGATCCTTTCCCGCCCGATCGTGCTGGGCGGCCCGCAGGGCCCGCGACGTGTCCTCAAGGCGGTTTCTAGTACGCGCCCGCCGCGTGGACCGCCGCATTCCCGCGCCGCGTGAAGAGGTATTTACCGGCTCGCGGGACCTGCCTGACCTGCCTCGGAGCGGGGATGACCGCCGCTTGGGCGTCTCGATCATCACCGGTGGTGCCGGCCGGCGGTGGCTGCCTTTCAGGGGTTTTGTACGGAACGCGCCACTTTTCTGCGGGCAGGTAGGGTCGGCTCATGAGTCTTCGCGACATCCCGCTCCGCACCCTCGCGGACACCCCGACCACCCTGGCCGAGCTCGCCGGCGACAAGGCCGTGCTGCTCGTCAACGTCGCCTCCAAGTGCGGCCTGACCCCCCAGTACACCGGCCTGGTCAAGCTCCAGCAGCAGTACGGCGAGCGCGGCTTCACCGTGGTCGGCGTGCCGTGCAACCAGTTCATGGGCCAGGAGCCGGGCTCGGCGGAGGAGATCCAGGAGTTCTGCTCCACGACCTACGGCGTCGACTTCCCGCTCCTGGAGAAGGCCGACGTCAACGGCACCGACAGGCACCCGCTCTACCAGGAGCTCGCCGACACCCCCGACGCCGACGGTCAGGGCGGCGACGTTCAGTGGAACTTCGAGAAGTTCCTCCTCGACCGCGACGGCGCCGTGGTGGCCCGCTTCCGCCCGCGCACCGAGCCGGAGGACCCGGCCGTCACCTCCGCGATCGAGAAGCTCCTCTGATCCCGGACACGCCGGTCAGCGGCGGGGGCCGCAGCTGCCGCGGACGATGAGCTCGGTGGGGAGCACGACGCCGCGCGGGCGGCGGCCACCGCGCAGGAGGAGCTCGGCGGCGCGGTAGCCCATGTCCCTGCCGGGCTGCGCCACGACCGTCAGCGGCGGCGAGCAGAGCTCGGCCCAGGGCACGTCGTCGTACATGACCAGTGACACGTCGCGCGGCACGCGCAGATCGAGCTCGCGCGCCGCCAGCACGGCCGCCTCGCCCAGCACGTTGCCGCCGGCCACCACCGCGGTCAGGTCGGGACGGCTCTGGAACAGTCCCGAGGCCGCCGCGTAGGCCGAGTCGCGGCTGCCGGTGGCGAAGACGACCAGTTCCTCGTCCACGGGCGCGCCCACGGCCTCGCGGAAGGCCGCCACGCGGCGCAGGTGCCCAGGACCGCCGAGGAAGGCGATGCGCTTGTGACCCAGGCCCCGCAGGTAACGCACCGCCGTACGGATGCCCGCCCTGTCGTCGGCCAGGACGGACGGGACGTCGATCCGCAGCGGCGGCGGGGGAGGGGGGATCACGCCGTCCAGGAGCATGAGGTCCGTGATCGGGTCGGGTTCCACGGGCTCGGCCGCGGGCAGGCGGTCCGCGAAGATCACGTTCATGCCGGCGCGCATCGCCGGCCCCCAGGTCTCCGCGTCGCCGGACGGGACGGCGATCACCCGGTCGACGCTCTGCTCGAGCAGCATGCCGACCAGTTCGGCCTCCTGCTCGGGGTCGTCGCCGGTGGAGCCGGTCACCACGGGCTCGCCCGCCGAGCGCGCGCACGCCAGCACGCCCTCGGCGAGCTGGCCGTAGAAGGTGTCGGTCAGGTCGGGGACGAGCAGCCCGATGCCGCCGGTGCGGCGCTGGCGCAGGTTGCGGCCCAGCGCGCTCGGCCGGTAGTCGAGCTGGGCGGCGACGGCCAGCACCCGTTCGCGGGTCGCCGGGCTGGCCGAACCGCCCGACAGCACCCGGGACACGGTCGCGACGCCCACGCCCGCCGCCTCGGCCACATCCTTGATCGTCGCCCGTTCCATGGAAACGATTCCATCATGCTTTCCGCTTTCCTGGAACACTTGAGGCCAATTAGCGGCTAGTTCTTGACAGTCGTGTCCGTTTCGGGTGGGATGCATGAAAACGTATCCAAGAGATCTACCCCCGGGGCGGTCATGGCTTCCATCGTTCTTAACAGTGTCGACAAGATCTACGCCGGTGGCGTCAAGGCCGTGAACGGTCTCAACCTCGAGATCAAAGACGGGGAGTTCATGGTCCTGGTCGGCCCCTCCGGCTGCGGTAAGTCGACCGCGCTCCGGATGATCGCCGGTCTCGAGGACATCAGCGGCGGCGAGATCTCCATCGGCGACAAGGTGGTCAACCACCTTCCGCCCAAGGACCGCGACATCGCCATGGTCTTCCAGAACTACGCCCTCTACCCCCACATGACGGTCGAGGAGAACCTCGCCTTCGGCCTCAAGCTCCGCAAGATGCCCAAGGCGGAGATCCAGAGCCGCGTCCAGGAAGCCGCCAAGATGCTGGGCCTGGAGACCTACCTCAAGCGCAAGCCGGCCGCCCTGTCCGGTGGTCAGCGCCAGCGTGTGGCGATGGGCCGCGCCATCGTCCGTGAGCCGCAGGCCTTCCTCATGGACGAGCCGCTGTCGAACCTGGACGCCAAGCTCCGCGTCTCCATGCGCGCCTCGCTCAACACGCTGCACGAGCGCCTCGGCGTCACCACCGTCTACGTCACGCACGACCAGGTCGAGGCCATGACCCTCGGCGACCGCGTCTGCGTCCTGCGCGACGGCCTCCTGCAGCAGGTCGACACCCCGCAGAACCTCTTCGACAAGCCGGTCAACCTGTTCGTCGCCGGCTTCATGGGCTCGCCGTCGATGAACTTCGTCACCGCCGAGCTGGTCCGCGACGACGGCGCCGCCGTGAGCTTCGCCGGTCTCAAGCTGGGGATCCCCGAGACGACCTTCTCCGACAAGCCCGGCCTCGACCAGTACATCGGCAAGAAGATCATCCTCGGCATCCGCCCGTCGGACTTCGAGGACGCCTCCTCCGCGGGCAACCACGCCAACGGCTGGGCTTCGCTGTCGGTCAAGGCGGAGGTCACCGAGGAGCTGGGCTCCGAGATCAACGTCCTGTTCCTGATCGACGCCCCGCCCGTCGAGCACGCCGACACCACGGCCGCGCAGGACAACGACGACGACGAGGCGGCGCTGCCGCTGGTGGGCGACAAGTCCCTGTGGACCGCCCGCGTCAACGCCCGCAGCCACGCGCGCCCCGGCCAGACCATCGACCTGGTCGTCGACACGCACAACCTGCACTTCTTCGACCCGACCTCCGGCCTGTCCATCGGCCACGAGGCCAACGTCGGCCGCTGATCATCTCGATCGGCTAGCTGACTGCTGGACCCGGGCCCACGCCGCGACCCCCTCCCGCGCCGTGGGCCCGACGCAATTCCTGCTCCGGTACGGCTTCTTCTCCTGTACGGCGAAGCCACGGCCACCGGCCGCCGGCCGTACTTCGGCTGAGGGCCCGCGACCGGCGCGTCCGGCGAGTCGGTGACGGTGGCCCGCCGTCACGGCGCACGGGATCGTGGCCGGGCCGCCACGCACGGGCAACCGTCGAGGTGGTTTTGGGTAAGGCTGTGCCAAGTCATGGCTGCACGCCCTGAACGTGGGAAAGACCCCCAACATCGACAAACGCGTTGTTTGGGGGGATCGTGAGGATTTGTGCGCGTCTGCACCAGCTCCCGCCGCGGCTGGCGGCCGGGGCGATCATCCTGAACTCGGGCCTGTCCAAGGCGGAGAACAGGGACGACGAGGCCACCGCCGCCGGCGTTCACGGCCTGGCCGCGGGCACCTACCCGTTCCTCCGGGGCCAGGACCCGAAGGCGTTCCTGCGGATGGTGTCCGTGGGCGAGATCGCGCTCGGCACCGCGCTGATACTTCCGGTGGTGCCGTCGCTGCTCGCCGGGGCGGGGCTGGTCGCGTTCGCGGGCGGCCTGCTCGGCATCTACTACAAGACGCCCGGCATGCGGGAGGAGGGCAGCCTGCGGCCCACCGAGCAGGGCATCACCCTGGTCAAGGACCTCTTGATGCTGGGCATCGGCCTCGGCCTGGTGGTGGAGGAACTGGGCGGCTAGCGGCCGATCCTGGCCGACACCCTGCCCGCGAAGCCGCGCGGGATGAGCTTCCCGATCGCCACCACGGCCTTGTAGCGCAGGTCGGGGATGCAGACCGTCTTGCCGAGCGCCAGGTCGCGCATGGCCTCGCCGACCACGTCGTCGGCCTTCAGCCAGAGGAACCCGGGGATGCCCGAGACGTCCATCTCGGCCCGCTCGTGGAACTCGGTCCGCACGAACCCGGGACACAACGCCATGATCCGGACCCGCGGATGGCCGACCTCGGCGGCGGCCGACTCGCTGAAGTTCACCACCCAGGCCTTGGAGGCGCTGTAGGTGCCGCGGGTGAAGAACGCCGCCACCGACGCCACGTTGATCACCCCGCCGCGCCCGCGGGACTTCATGCCCGGCAGCGCGGCCAGCGTCAGGCGCAGCACCGCCTCGCAGTGGACCTTGAGCATCCGCAGCTCGTCCTCGACCGGCGTCTGCAGGAACGCCCCCGGATGCCCGAACCCGGCGTTGTTGACCAGCAGGTCCACCCCGTCGCGGATGCGCGCCTCGACCGTGGCGAGTCCCTCGTCGGTCGCCAGGTCGGCGGCCAGGGTCTCGGTGGTCGCGCCGTACCTGAGCCTGAGCTGTTCGGCGACCTCGGCCAGGCGCTTGTCGTCGCGCGCGACCAGCACCAGCGTGAACCCGTCGGCGGCCAGGCGGCGCGCGAAGGCGGCGCCGATGCCCGCGGTGGCGCCCGTGATCAATGCGGTTGGCATGCCAGCACCCTAACCGGTTCTGGATCTGCGGTAGTCGCCGGGCGTCATGCCGTACCACTGGCGGAAGGCCAGGTGGAAGCCGACCGTCGAGTGGTAGCCGACGGCCTGCGAGATGCGGCTGTGCGGCATCGAGGTCTCGGTCAGCAACCGCGTCGCCTCCTGCATCCGGCGCGCGGTCAGGTGCCGCATCGGCGCCTCCCCGACCAGCTCGCGGAACGTGGCCGCGAACGCCGACCGCGACAGCCCCGCCTCGGCCGCCAGCGACTCGACCGTCCACGGCTCGGCGAACCTGGACTGTACGGCCAGCAGCGCGGGCCCGATCGCCGGGTGCCGCAGCGCCCGCAGCACCCCGGCGGACACGTTGCCGAGCGCCTCCCGCAGGGCCAGCACGAAGACCAGCTCGAACCCGCGCAGCGCCACCAGCCCGTTGGCCTCACGGCTGTCCCACTCCTCGCCCAGCCCTGACAGCGTCGAGGCGAGCAGCCGCCGCCGCTCCACGGTCTCCCGGTCCAGCACCAGCACCGGAGGCAGCGCCCGGTACAGCGGCGACACCGCCGCGTCGGCGTAGTGCAGCCCGCCGCAGAGCATCGTGGTGCGCGCGCCGGGACCGTCGATGGTGACCGTGCGCACCTCGCCCGCGGGCCGCTCCGGCAGCAGGCTCGCCAGCGGCACCGCCGCCCGGCCCGGCGCGTCGGCCAGCCGGTGGGCGCTGCCGTGCGGGAACACGGCGAGATCGCCCGCCGCCAGCCGTACGGGCTCGAGGCCGGGCAGCTCGGCCGTGCACTCGCCCTCCTGGACGTAGTGCAGGATCGCGCAGCTCTCCCGCTCGCCGGCCACCGCCCAGGGCGCCCGCGCCGACCAGCGGCTGTGGAAGACGCCGCGCAGCCGCAGCGGCGCCAGCAGCTCGCTCAGCAGGTCGGACGATTCATTAATGACAGCAGACTGCACTTTATGGATCGTATCGCGTGGGCGGGCAAGACTTGCCGTCATGACATTTCTGGTGATGGGCGCGTCAGGCGCCCAAGGTTCCGCGATCACTCAGGCGCTCACGGCCGCGGGCCACGAGGCCAGGGGATTCTCCCGTACGGCGGGCTTCCGCGGCGACCTGGGTGACGCCGAACGCGTGAAGGAGGCGTTCGCCGGGGTGACGCACGCCTCGCTGCTGCTGCCCATGGTGTACTCCCCGCTCACGGTGGAGACCTACGTCCGCAACGTGATCGACGCCGCCTCGGCGGCGGGGGTGCGGCGGCTGGTGTTCAACACGGGCAACCGGATCCCGCCTGGCCCGACGGGCGTGGCGGCCTTCGAGACGCGCAGGGCGGCGGCCACGGCGCTGCTCGAGTCCGGATTGCCGGTGGTGGTGCTGCGCCCGCCGATCTACCTGGACAACGTGCTCGCCCCCTGGGTGGCGGGGCCGCTGGCCGCCGGGGTGCTGCGGTATCCGGTTCCCGCGCACGTCCCCGTGTCGTGGCTGACCCACGCCGACCTTGGGGCGGCCACGGTCGCGGCGCTGACCCGCCCCGGGATCGAGGGCAGGCAGCTCGACCTCGGACCCGCGCCCCTGACCGGGCCGTCGCTGGCGGCCCTGTTCGGCCCGGACGTGCGCTACGAGGCACAGGACGTGGCCGAGTTCGAGGGCGCCCTGGCGGCGGCGCTCGGCGCCGAGACGGCCGCGGGCGTGGCGGGAACCTACCACTGGGTCGCCGAACACGGCCGCGACCTCTACGTCGCCGACCCGACCGTCGAGGACCTGCTCGGCCTGCACTTCCAGCCCCCCGCCGAGTGGATCGCCTCCCGCTGAACCCCCACCCACCAAGCCCACCCACACGCCCCTGAGCTCCCTCCCTACCGCGACGCGGAACATCGCCCCGCCGCGACGAGGGGACGCCGTGACGAGGGGACATCGCCCGGCCGCGACGCGGAACATCGCCCGGCTCACAGGCAAGAGCCCCTGCCGCGCGCCGGGTCGGCGGGGTGTTGTACGGCGGTCGTCGGCGCGCTTGTACGGCCAGCAGGCGAGTTGCGCTACGCCGCCCACCCTCCGCGCCGGGGCGGTGGGATGTTGTACGGCGAATCCGGCGCGCATCTATGGCGAGCAAGTCGAGCCACCCCCGCGCGCCGGGTCGGTGAGACCGCCTGGGTAGTGGGAACCGCGAACCCGGTCCCCCGGGAGACCGTGAGGAGGTCTGCCGGGGGACCGGGTGGGTTCTCTGGGGAGAGATCTATATGGCGCCCTTCGGCGCGTTGCCCAGGGGGCGGATGTCGGAGCACCAGGGGAGGCCGGGGATCGGCTGGTAGTCGCCGGTCGAGGAGGAGACGCGGTTGGCGGGGAACTTGCCCCACGCGTTCTGCGTGCCCTCGGTGGCGCGGTCGCCCTGGGTGTAGAGCCAGATGTCGTTCTTGTAGCCCTGGGCCACGGGCGGATTCTCGTTGTTGCGGTCCTGGCAGACGAACCAGTTGTCGCCCGCGTTGAGATAGCCCACCTTCTGGGTGTACTGGCCGTACTGCGACTTGTAGACGTCACCGCCGGTGAAGTTGTGGCAGTACTTCGCGCGCCACTTGTACCCGTGCGGGTTGGGCCCGACGACCCCCGCGTCGCCCCAGCAGCCGCCGTACGAGCGCGCCGAGGCGGTGGCGGCCGGTGCGAGGCCGAGAGCCGCGACGACGGTGAGCAGCAGCAATCCTGAACGCATGCACAATGTGATCTCCCCCTTGGTGGATCCCGAGGCTCCTTTGTAGGCCCGGCTCCGCGCGCGGCGGCACCCCGCACCCTCCAGGTGGCGCTGCGCGCGGCCTCGTGGTAACGGATCTCTTGACAGCTCCAGGGATAGCGTCTTTGCTAGCGGGAAATCGATTACCGAGAAATCGATTGCTCGGAGGCGCGGATGTTCCGGCTCGTCGTATTGAGCGGGTTCCTGGGGGCTGGGAAGACGACCATGATGGTGGGCGCCGCGCGGGCGCTCGGGCGGCGGGGCAGGCGGGTTGCCGTCATCACCAACGACCAGGCGGGCGATCTCGTCGATACGGCGGTGGCGACGCACGGGCTGCCGGAGGGCGCGGTCGCGGAGATCACCGGCGGCTGCTTCTGCTGCCGCTTCGAGGACCTGGAGCGGACCATCCGCGAGGTCGTCGACCGCACCGGGGCGGACACCGTGATCGCCGAGGCGGTCGGCAGCTGCACCGACCTCCAGGCGACCGTGCTCCGCCCGTTACGCCGCTTCTACGGCGACTCGATCCGGGTCGCACCCCTGACAACTCTGGTCGAGCCCGTCCGCATGGCCGCCCTGGGCTTCCCCACCCCGACCCCCGGCTCACCCCGCCCACCAGGACCACCCTTTGCAAACGACCCTGAACACCGGACGACCGGGCAAGGGGCCGTGGACGATCCGGACCGACGACCGGTTGGACAAGGGATCGAAGGTAGCCCAGAGCGTCGGTGGGGTGCTGAGGGGGATCTGGAGTATCTGTTTGAGCGGCAGTTGGCTGAGGCGGATGTGATCGCTCTGACCAAGTTGGATGCTCAGCGGGGTCCGGGGCTGGTGGGGGAGTTGGCGCGGCGGTATCCGTATGCGCTGGTCGTGCCGTGCTCGGCGGTTACCGGGCTGGGGATGGAGGGGGTGCTCGAGGCGTGGGAGGCGCCCGAGCCCGCAGGGCGTGACCTGGAGGTCGACTATGACCGGTACGCGGCGGCCGAGGCGCGGCTCGGGTGGCTCAACGCCCGCTACCTGGTCGACGGTGCCGTGCCGGGGGAGTGGGTGCTGGCCGTACTGGAAGAGCTCTCGCGAGTATGCGCGCGCGCCGGATACCTGGTCGGGCACGCCAAGATCACCGCGTCGGACGTGGGAGGGCTGGCCAAGGCGAGTCTGGTGGCCGCCGGGGCGGCTCCGGTGCTCGACATCGCGGGGCCCGAGGCGGCGGGGGTCTCGCGGGCGGTGGTGAACGTGCGGGTGGGGTGCTCGCCGTACGAGCTGGAAGGGCTGGTCGCGAACGCGATCAGGGCGGCCGACGAGGCGACGGGCGCACGGTCCATGGCCGAGTCGACGAACGCCTTCAGCCCGTCCTACCCCAGACCCGTTCACCGGTTCCCGGCAGCCTGACGCAGAAGCAGCCCGAGCCAGTAGCAGCCCGACTCAGAAGCGGCCCGGCCCAGAAGCAGCCTGACTCAGAGCAGCGTGACGAGAAGCAGTCTGACGCAGAAGCAGCCCGAGCCACAGCAGCCCGGCCCAGAAGCAGCCCGACGCAGAAGCAGCCTGACGCAGAGAAGCCTGAGCCGGAAGCAGCACGGCCCAGAAGCAGGCCGACTCAGAAGTAGCCCAGCAGTCTGACCCTGGAGCGAAGATGTGTAGGAACGATGGATCGTGCTGTGCGCCCGCGGGCGTGTCGCGGCGGGGGTTCCTGGCCGCGGCGGCCGGGGGAGTGGCGGCGGCCATGGTGCCGTGGCGGGCCGAGGCCGCGGCGGCGCTCGGGTTACGCGAGGAGGACGTGATCCTCGTCCCCGAGGACAAGGCGCTGTCGGCCGAGTGGATCAGGGCGCTCTACCGGCGCGCCGAGCCCACCCGCTACGACAGCCCCGCCTACGTGGGCATGCCGGTGGGCGGCGGCTGCGCGGGGCAGCTCTACCTGGGCGGAGACGGCAGGCTGTGGCACTGGGACATCTTCAACACCCCGGCCAGGCCCACCAACGACACCACCTACGCCAACCCGCCCAGGCCGAGCTCGCCCTTCGGCCACGGGTTCGCGCTGCGGACCGGGAGCAGGTACCGGTCGCTGGACGCGGAAGGGTTCCCCGACCACAGCTTCGTCGGGCAGTACCCGATCGGGACCGTGACGTACAGGGCCGACGACGTGACCGTGACGCTGGAGGCGTTCTCCCCGTTCATCCCGCTGAACGCCGACGACTCGACGATCCCGGCCACCGTACTCACCTACAGGATCAGGAACACCGGCAGCAGCAGACTGGACGGCGAGCTGCTCGGCTGGCTGGAGAACCCGGTGTGCCTCGACAGCCGTACCCAGCAGCCGATCCTGCTCACCGCGGCGGCCACCGGAAGCGGGCTGCGGTTCGGGGCCCGCGACGGGCAGTCGGGGCAGCCGCGCGAGGACATCCCGTTCGAGGACTTCGAGCAGGACACCTACCAGGGCTGGACGGCCACGGGCACCGCGTTCGGCACGGGGCCGGTCGAGAAGGCCAAGGTGCCCGACTACATGAAGCGCTTCGGCGACCTGGGCGGGACGGGCGCCAGGTTCGTCACCTCGCACCAGTTCAGGAACGGCGAGGACGTCTGGCAGGCCGACGCGCACACCGGCCGGCTCACCAGCAGGGCGTTCACCGTCGAGCGCCGCTACGTGAACCTGGCGGTGGGCGGCGGCGGGCACGCGGGCCAGACCTGCGTGAACGTCGTGGTCGACGGCAAGGTCGTGGCCACCGCGACGGGCCACGAGGCCGAGCCCATGGCCCCCAGATCCCTGGATGTCGCCAAATATGAGGGCAAATCGGCCAGCATCGAGATCGTCGACGTGCACACCGGCGGGTGGGGCCACATCAACGTCGACTCGATCGTCTTCAGCGACAGGCCCGCCGCCCCCAGGCCCTTCGACCAGCTCCCCGACGCGGGCACACTCGCCCTCACCGCGCTGAGCCCCGCCGCGGGAGTCCGCCCGTCGATCGCCGCGTGGGACACCCTGGAGGCGGTCTTCACCTCGGCCGACGGCCCGGCCGAGGTGGACGCGGGCAAGGCCGCGATGGCGGGTGCGGTGTCGGTGCCCGTACGGCTAGCGCCCGGCGAATCCCGAAATTTCCGGTTCGTTCTGGCGTGGTACTTCCCGATCCCCGACCGGCAGTCGCTCGCCTTCCTCAGAGGCTCCGACAAGCTACGCCACCACTACGCCAAGCGCTGGGGCTCGGCGACCGACGTCACCAGCTATGTCGTGAAGAATCTGGACAGGCTCGAGGGGCTGACCCGCCGCTGGGTCGACACGTTCTACACCGACTCCACGCTGCCGCACTGGTTCCTGGAACGGACCTTCGCCACCGCCTCCACCCTGGCCACCGCCACCTGCTACCGCTTCGACGACGGCCGCTTCTACGGCTGGGAGGGCGTCTACTGCTGCGCGGGCACCTGCGAGCACGTCTGGAACTACGCCCAGGCCCTCGGCCGCCTCTTCCCCGACCTGGAGCGGGACGCCCGCGAGCGCGTCGACCTGGGGATCGGCTTCCACGAGGACACCGGCGAGATGGGCTTCCGCGCCGAGGCCTGGATGGGCTGGGCCGCCGACGGCCAGTGCGGCACCATCCTGCGCATCTACCGCGAGCACACGATGTCGCCCGACGCCGGATTCCTCCGCAGGAACTGGCCGAGGATCCGTAAGTCCATCGAATGGGTCATCGCTCAGGACGGCGACGCCGACGGCACCCTTGAAGGCCGCCAGCCCAACACGCTCGACACCGACTGGTACGGCGAGATCTCCTGGATGACCTCCATGTACGTGGCCGCGCTCAAGGCGGGCGCGATCATGGCCACCGAGGCCGGCGACACCGCGTTCGCCGCCACCTGCACCGAACTGGCCGCCAAGGGCGAGGCGTTCATCGACGCCACCCTGTGGACCGGCGAGTACTACATCCAGCGCGTCGACCCTGCGCACGCCGACGTCATCAACCACAACAGGGGCTGCCACATCGACCAGATGTTCGGCCAGAGCCTCGCCTCGCAGTACGGCCTGCCCAGGGTCATGCCGGCCGACAAGTGCAGGACCGCGCTGGAGAAGCTCTACCGCTACAACTTCGCCCCCGACCCCGCCGACTACCGCTCGAAGTTCCACACCATCGAGGGCGGCCGCTGGTTCGCCATGGCACGCGAGCACGGCATGCTCATGACCACCTGGCCGCACGGCGGCGACGCGCAGGCCCCGGGCAACCCGGCCAGCTGGGCCGCCATCTACTTCAACGAGTGCTGGACCGGCCAGGAGTACCAGGTCGCCCACCACATGATGGACGAGGGCCTGGTCGAGAAGGGCCTCACGCTCACCAGGGCGATCCACGACCGCTACCACCCCGCCAAGCGCAACCCCTACAACGAGATCGAGTGCGGCGACCACTACGCCCGCGCCATGGCCTCCTACGGCGTCTACGTCTCGGCCTGCGGGTTCACCTATCACGGGCCCGAGGGCAGGATCGGCTTCGCGCCGCGCCTCACCCCCGACGACTTCCGCGCCGCCTTCACCGCCGCCGAGGGCTGGGGCCTGTTCCGCCAGCGGCGCACGGGCCCCGTGCTGCACGCGGCCATCGAGCTGCGGTACGGCAGGCTGCGCGTGTCGAGGGTGACGCTCGCCGTACCGGCCAAGCCCAAGATCGTGCAGGTACGGCCGGCCGGGCAGGTCCGCTTCACCCACGCGAACGGAACTCTGGAGATCACCCTCGACCGGCCCGTGGAGCTGGCGGCCGGGCAGGCGCTGGAGGTGATCGTGCGCTAGAAGTAGCCCTTCGCGCCGTCGAGCAGCTCGCGCATCACGTCGGCGTGGCCCGCGTGGCGGGCCGTCTCCTCGATCATGTGGATGAGCATCCAGCGCAGGTTCCCCTGAGCCGAGCGGAAGTCAGGATGCTTGCCGACAGCCTCCAGCGGGTGGGCGGCGACGATCTCGTCGGAGATCGCGCACTGCTTGGTGTACTCCTCGAGCAGCTGCGCGAGAGGGACGCCGTCCACCTTGAGGTCGGCGTCCTCCTCGTCGGAGAACTGCGGGCCCTCGGCGGGGCGGCCGAGGAAGAGCACCTCGAACCAGGTGTACTCGACCCAGCGCATGTGGGAGACCAGGCCCGCCATCGTCATCAGCGGGGAGGTCGGCAGAACGGACCGGTGCGCGTCCTCCTCGGACAGGCCCTCGCACTTCCAGTGGATGATGGCGCGCTGCATCTCGAGCCAGCCGAGCAGCTGCTCGCGCTCGGGGGCCTCGAAGTCGGGACGGATCCTTGGTGGGGTCATGGCCGGGACGGTACTTCAGCGGCCCCGCACTCGCATCATTTTTTCGCCGCCCGCGTACGGTGACCGGCTCGCCATACGCCGAGGATGTCCAGGGTGTGGTCGATGTCCGTGGTGGGGTCGCCGTCGACCAGGACGAGGTCAGCCCGCAGGCCCGGCGCGACGCGGCCGCCCTCATGATCATCGCCGCCGTCAACGGCGTCGCGACCACCTGGCTCGCCGCGCCCGGCCTCTTCTCGCCCGCCGCGGAAGCGCGCCCCCTGGCCGACGCCATCGTCGGCGGCCTCAGGTAAGGGGCGTCACACACCGCCGGTACGGCAGGATGGCTCCTCCTACTCCTCGGGCAGGATGCCGAGCCCCAGGGAAACGAACCAACGGCGGATATGAAACCCGCCCCACCTGGTGAATCTTGGGAGCACCGCACGACGAGACATCCCTGGAGGGGAACGTGAGAACACGGCTGCTCGCCCTGGTGGCCGCGGTGACGCTGCCGATCGTGTCGGGGTGCGCCGGGGACCCGCCCGCCGTCCTCACGCTGCCCGCGCCCACCGGCCCGCACCCGATCGGCACGCTGGACCTGCACCTGGTGGACTCCTCCCGCCCCGACCCCTACGAGCCGGGGCGCAGGCGGGAGCTCATGGTCAGCCTCTGGTACCCCGCCCGCGACGGCAAGCAGCCGTTCGCCCCGTACCTGGCGCCGAAGGCGGCCGCGCGCTTCATCAAGGCCAACGGCCTGACGGAGGGTTCCGTGCGGCTGCCGGTGACCCACGCCCGCACCGGCTCCCCGGTGCTCGGCGGGAAGCTGCCGGTCGTGCTGTTCTCGCCCGGCAACGGGGCCAACAGGTCCGACAGCACGGTCGTGGTGGAGGAACTGGCCAGCCGCGGCTACCTGGTCGTCACCGTGGACCACACCCACGACGCCGAGGAGGTCGAGTTCCCTGACGGGCGGCTGGCCACCCACACCATGCCGGCGGAGACGCCCGGCGAGGCGCAGGTCGCGGTGCGTTCGGCCGACGTGCGGTTCGTCCTGGACCGGCTGGCCGACCTCGACGGCGGCGGCAATCCCGACGTCGAGCGGCGGGCGCTGCCCGAGGGGGTGAAGGGTGCCTTCGACCTGGGCCGGGTGGGCATGTTCGGCCACTCCATGGGCGGGGCGGCCACGGCCACCACGATGCTGGAGGACCCCCGGATCAAGGCCGGGCTGAGCCTGGACGGGCCCGTGTTCGGTGAGGTGGCGCGGAAGGGAGTGGCCGTGCCGTACCTGTTGATGAGCGCGAAGGCGCAGAGGGCGCTCGTGCCCGAGCTGGCGGCGTTCCGGGGACGGCTGCGCGGCTGGAAGCTCAACGTCAAGGCCGAGGGCGCGGCGCACGTGTCATTCAGCGACGCCGAGGTGCTCTACCCGCAGGCCGCCAAACTACTCGGGTGGGGCGCCCCCGAGCTGCGGAAACAGATCGGCACGCTGGATCCGGCGCGCGGCCTGGCGATCCAGCGGGCCTACCCGGTGGCGTTCTTCGACCGCTTCCTCAAGTCCCGGCCTTCGCCCCTGCTCGACGGTCCCTCCAAGAGCTTCCCCGAGATCACCTTCATCCCCTGACGACGCCCTGGAGGACGACGTGGCTGGGGGGAAATCGTTCCCCCGCGACGCGGCGCAGGAGGAGCTCGGCCGCGTGCCGCCCGATGTCGTACGTGGGCTGCGCGATGAGGGTCATCTCCTCCGCCAGCCCCAGCGCCCAGCTCATGTCGTCGAAGGCCGCCACCGCGATGTCCCCGGGGTAGCGGAGGCCGCGCTCCCTGATCGCCGCGACAGCGCCGAGCGTCATCAGGTTGTTGGAGATGAACAGCGCGTCGGGCTCCAGTGACAGCAGCGTCTGCGCCGCCGCCCGCCCGCCCTCGATCCGGTAGTCGCCCCGCGCCACCAGGCGCTTGTCGTACGGCAGGCCGGCCGCCTTGAGCCCGTGCTTGTAACCCGCGAGGCGGTCGGCGGCGGTCGTGACGTCGGCGGGTCCCGCGATGAAGCCGATGCGGCCGCACCCGCGCGCCACCAGGCGCAGCACCGCCTCCTGGGCGGCCTTGACGTTGTTCACGCCCACCCGGTCCACGTCGGCCGTGCGCAGGCGGCGGTCGATCGTGACCACCGGGATCCCGCGCTCCCGCATGAGGTCGATCGAGGTGCGGGTGGTCGAGGCGGGGGAGAGGATCACCCCCGCCATGCTCTCGGCCGCCGCCACCTCCAGGTAGCGCTGCTCCTTGTCCAGGTCCTCGTCGGTGTTGGCCAGCACGACCGAGTACCCGGCCCGGGAGGCGGCGTCCTCCGCGCCGCGCACCATCGAGGTGAAGAACGGGTTGGTGATGTCGGAGATGATCACGCCGAGGACCGTCGTGGCGCGGGTGCGCAGGGACCTGGCCTGGCTGTTGGGGCGGTAGCCCAGCTCGCGGGCGGCGGCCTGCACCCGGTCGCGCAGGGCGGAGGCGACCGTGGGGCCGCCGTTCAGCGCGCGGGAGACGGTCGAGGGGGAGACGCCGGCCGCGAGGGCCACGTCCTTGATCGTGATCTGCGTCACCGGCACCCCCGTTGCGATTCTGTGATCCGAGGGTCCATTGACACCCCTCGAGGCCGGATCTAGCTTAGCGGGAAATCGATTTCTAGCAAACGATTTCTCGCGGAGGTGCCGGGTGGCACGCATCGGACTGCTGAGCATGTCGGACGGGCGCGACTACGTCGCGCGCGATCTCGTCGACCACATCAACACCGCGACGAACGGCCTGGCGGAGGCGTTGCGCAAGGAGGGCCACGACGTGATCGTGGCCCCGGAGATCGTCTGGACCAACGAGCTGGCCACCGGCCAGGCCCGCTGGCTGGCCGACCAGCGCCCCGACCTGACGATCTTCAACTACGCGGTCTGGGCGTTCCCGCACTTCACGATGCTGGCCGCCGAGGCGACCAGCGGTCCGCTGCTGCTCATGGCCAACATCGACCCGGTGCAGCCCGGCATGGTCGGCATGCTCGCGGGCGGTGGCGGCCTCGACCAGATCGGCCGCACCCACGCCAGGGCCTGGGGCGACATCTCCGACCCCGTGGTCAGGGAGCGCGTGCTCACCCACGTCAGGGCGGCGCACGCGGTGAGCGGGCTGCGCGGCTCGACGTTCGGCCGGATCGGCGGCCGCCCGATGGGCATGTACACCGCCGTCGCCAACACCGACCAGTGGATGCGCACCTTCGGCGTGGACGTCGAGGAGATCGACCAGTGGGAGGTCGTACGGCGCAGCGAGAACGCCGCGCAATCCCGGGTCGCCGAGGCGAGGCAGTGGCTGGAGCGCCACGGCAACGTGCACTACGACGGCAAGCAGCTCACCCCCGACCTGCTGGAACGCCAGATCCGTACCTACTACGCGATGCGCGAGCTCATCGAGGAGTGGAACCTCGACTTCTCCGGCATCAAGGGGCAGCCGGAACTGACCACCCACTTCTGCACGATGGACATCGCCGAGGCCTTCCTCAACGACCCCTACGACTGGGAAGGCCCGAAGCCGACCCACGTCTGCGCCACCGAGGCCGACATGGACGGCGCGCTGAGCATGCAGATCCTCAAGCTGATCAGCGGCGACCCGGTGCTGTTCGCCGACGTGCGGCACTACCACGCCGACAAGGACGTGTGGGACCTGTGCAACTCCGGCCAGCACGCCACCTGGTACGCGGCCCGCTCCGACGACCCGCTGGAGAACCTGGCCAGGACCCACTTCTACCCCGAGGTCTTCTTCTTCCCCGCCGGCGGCGCCAGCGTCCACCACCTGGCCGCGCCGGGATCGGCCACGTTCGCCCGGCTCACGCGCAGGGACGGCCGCTACCGCATGCACGTGATGCGCGGCGAGTTCGAGCTGTACGACGACGAGACGAACGAGCGCATGGCCCGCCAGTCCACCTTCGAGTGGCCGCACGCCTTCACCCGGCTGCACGTGCCCGCCACGGAGTTCCTCGAGCGGTTCGGCTCCAACCACATCCACGCGGTGCCGGGCGACTACGTGGCCGAGCTGGCCGCCGTGTGCAAGCAGCTTGACGTCGATTTCGAGGGGTTCGGGGATGCTGCCTAGTCTCGCGGCGGTCGTCCTGCTGGCCGGGACGCTCGCCGTACCCTCACCGGACCTGTCACTGCCCGCCCAGGACAAGGGGTCGGTCGGCTGGGACGTCTACCGGCACCTGGAGCGGCTGCCCGAGATCCCGGTCAACGTGGAGACCAAGCAGTACTCCAGCTTCGACCGCACGGGCGAGAACAACGACGGCTTCAACGGCACCTACTCCTGCCTGCGCACCGACCAGACCGGATGCGTCATCGCCGAGCACGCGGGCCCCGGCGAGGTCGACGCGATCTGGTTCACCAGGGACGAGGGCGACGTCCGCCGCACCGGCAAGATCACGATCGAGCTGGACGGCAGGAAGGTCGTCGACGCCCCGCTCCAGGACCTCGTGGACGGCAAGCTCGGCGCGCCGTTCGCGGCGCCCCTGGTGGGCAACGCCGACCAGAGCTCCGGCGGCGTCTACGTCGAGGTGCCGATGCCGTTCACCCGCTCGATGCGGATCACCACGCAGAACAACCCGCTCTTCTACCACGTCACCTACCGCACGTTCGCCGACGCGCAGGGCGTCACCACGTTCGACCCGGCCGACAAGGCGCAGGACGTGCTCGACCGCCTCGAGAACCCCGGCCCCGTCGTGGCCGGCGGCCGCACGCAGCAGACCGCGCTACGCGTCGACCCTGGCCAGACGGTACGGCTGGCCCGCACCACGGGATCCGGCCTGATCTCCGCCCTCAAGGTACGGCTGCCGCAGGCCGAGCACGTCCAGGCCCGGACCGACACCGACGACGGGCGCGCGTTCGGCCGGGACGGCTCCAGCCAGTTCACCGTCAAGGTGGACCCGGCCAACGACGGCGTCCGCCTGACCCGCCGCCTCGACCCCGCCATCGGCAACCAGGTGGCCAAGGTGCTGGTCGACGGCCAGGAGGCCGGGCAGTGGGGGCCGAGCAGGAAGCTGCCCTACGGGCTGTGGGCCGAGGAGTCGGTGGACCTGCCCGCCGCGCTGACCAAGGGCAAGTCGCAGCTCACGATCAAGAACGTGTTCGTCAGCTCCGACTACGACTACAACGAGTTCACCTACTGGGCCGACAGCGCGGGCAGGCGCACGGACACCGTGAACGTGGGCGACGCCGCCGACGAGGCCGCGCACGCCTACGCCATCGCGGGCCAGACCTGGCAGGGCACCCGGACGTTCAGCTACCCGCTCGACGACGCGCGGACCGCCAAGATCAAGGCTGCCCAGGCGCTGCTTCAGGGCCTGCGGCTGCGCGTCACCTTCGACGGGCAGCGCACGGTCGACTCGCCGCTGGGCGAGTTCTTCGGCTCGGGCCACGCGATGAACACCGTCAAGTCCCTCATGTCCACCATCGACGCCGACACCAGCACGATGACCGCCTGGTGGCCCATGCCGTACCGGGCGGGCGCGACCGTGGAGCTCTACAACGGCTCCGGCACGGCGATCACGACCGGTACGGCATGGGTGACGTCGGCGTCGCGCCCGGTTGTCGCAGGCACCAACCTCGGATATTTCCGGACCCAGTCCCGCAGCGGTCCGACCACCCCCGCCAAGAGCTGGCCGTTCCTGCAGGTCACCGGCACAGGCAAGTTCGTCGGCGTCAGCCACACCATGCGCGGACCCACGAACCGCAACTTCCTGGAGGGCGACGAGCGCGTCCGCGTCGACGGCTCCCGCACCCCGCAGATCCACGGCACCGGCACCGAGGACTTCTACCAGGCGGGCTGGTACTTCAACCGCGAGACCTTCGCCACCCCCTGGCACGGCAACCCGGCGCACCTCACCCCGTTCACCGGCTGCGCCACCGACAACGACTGCACCGGCGCCTACCGCCTGATGCTCGCCGACGCCGTCCCCTTCGCCCGCTCGCTCGACTTCACCATCGAGCACGGCTGGATCGACAACATCGACTCCGTCTACTCCTCCACGGCCTTCTGGTACGGCACGCCCACCCCGTCGGGGCGCCCGACCGACACCCTCCTCGTCGGCGACCAGGCCAGCGAGCAGGCACACCACTACACGGGCGGAGGAGAGGTCACCACGCTCGACTCGTCCTTCGAGGGCGAGTGGAAGAACCCTCCGGCGCTCCAGGCATCCCAGCGCACCACGGACCAGCCGATCTCCTTCACGCTCAAGGTCGACCCCGCCAACCGGGGCGTGCGGCTGCGCCGTACGTCCGACCAGAACCAGGGCTGGCAGCAGGCCCAGGTGACGGTCAACGGCCACCGCCTCACGGACTGGGTCCAGCCACTGTCGAACACCACCCGGCGATGGCTCGATGACGTCTATCAGATCCCGTCGTCCGTCACCCACGGCACGCCGTCCATCACCGTGACCCTGACTCCCGCGACCCCCTGGTCAGCCGCCGCCTACACGGCCTGGAGCCTCCAGTGACCCCCACCCCTGTGCTGAGGATGCGGGGGATCGGGAAGTCGTTCCCCGGCGTCCGGGCGCTCGACGGGGTCTCGCTCTCCGTGGGGGAGGGCGAGGTCGTGGCCCTGCTCGGGGAGAACGGGGCGGGGAAGTCCACGTTGATGAACATCCTGGCGGGGGTGTTCAAGGACTACGAGGGCGAGATCGAGGTCGGCGGCGAGGTCGTCAGCATCCACTCGCCCAGGGACGCCCAGCGGCACGGGATCGCGATGATCCACCAGGAGCTGAACCTGGTGCCCGAGCTGTCCATCGCCGACAACATCTTCCTCGGCCAGGAAAGGCTCCTCCTCGACCGCCGCACGGCCGACAGGACGGCCGCCGAGCTGCTGCGCGGCCTCGGGCTCGACCTGGCGCCGCGCAGGCTGATCAAGCAGTGCAAGATCGCCGAACGGCAGCTCATCGAGGTGGCCAAGGCCCTGTCGCTCAACGTCCGGGTGCTGGTCATGGACGAGCCCACCTCGGCGCTCGCCGACGCCGAGGTGCATCGGCTGCACCAGGTGATCCGCGACCTCACCGGCCGCGGCGTCGCGGTGGTCTACATCTCCCACCGGCTGGAGGAGCTGGAGGAGATCGCCGACCGCGTCGTGGTCCTGCGCGACGGCGCCTACATCGGCGAGCGCGTCATGCGGGACGCCACCCGCGACGTACTGATCCAGATGATGGTCGGCCGCCCGCTCGGCGAGATGTTCCCGCGCGCCGGCGGCGGCTCGTCGGGCGAGGTGCTGCTCGAGGTCGACGGCCTGTCCGTCCCCGGCGACGCGGCCACCGGCCGCACGGCGCTGCGCGACATCTCGCTCACGGTACGGCGGGGCGAGATCGTCGGCGTGGCGGGGCTGATGGGTGCCGGGCGGAGCGAACTGCTCGAGACGCTGTTCGGCGTCCACCGCCCCGCGGCGGGCACGGTCTCGCTGGGCGGCGTGCCGTACAGGCCGAGGAGCCCGCAGCGGGCGATCAGGCGCGGCGTGGCGCTGGTCGCGGAGGACAGGAAGGCGCAGAGCCTGGTGCTCGGCAACACCGTGGCCTTCAACGCCAGCCTGTCCTCGCTCGGGCGCTTCCTGCGGCTGGGGACCGTCGACCGCGGGCGCGAGAACGCCGCCGTGGCCGAGCAGGTCGAGGAGCTGCGGGTGAAGACGCCGGGGCTGCGCTTCACGGTCGGGAACCTGTCGGGCGGCAACCAGCAGAAGGTCGTGCTGGCCAAGTGGCTGCTGACCTCGCCGGACCTGATCCTCATGGACGAGCCCACCCGCGGCATCGACGTCGGCGCGAAGGCGGAGATCCACGCGCTCATGTCGTCGCTCGCGGCCTCGGGCAAGGGCGTGCTGGTGGCCTCGTCGGAACTGCCCGAGCTGCTGGCCATGTGCGACAGGATCCTGGTCCTCTGCGAGGGCCGCATCACCGCCGCCTTCGCCCGCGGCAGCGCCTCCCAGGAGGCCATCCTCGAGGCCGCCATGGCCCGGCAGCAAGTGATCGCAACGGAGTCCGGAACATGACAGTGAGGACCGCGCCGCCGCCCGCGAAGGCGCCGTCGGAGAGCAGGATGCGGCGGACGCTGTCCGCGCTCGGCGCCGCCCAGGCCTACATCGGGCTGGTGCTCGTGCTGGCCGTGGGCGTCGCCACCAAGGGCGAGATGTTCCTCAACGAGACGAACCTCACCAACGCCGTCGGCGCGTTCGCCTCCCGCGGCATCCTGGCGGTGGGCGTCACGCTGGTGATCCTCACCGGCGGCATCGACCTGTCGGTCGGTTCGCTGCTCGGCATCGCGTCGATGACCTCGGCCATGCTGCTGGCGAAGTTCGCGCTCGAGCCGTGGCAGATCGTGCCGCTCTGCATGCTGGTGGGTGCCTTCTTCGGCTTCCTGAACGGGGCCGGCACTGCCTGGCTGCGCATCCAGTCGTTCGTGATGACGCTGGCGATGCTGTCGGTGGTGCGCGGGCTCGACCGGCAGATCAGCGACAACGTCAGCGTCGGCACCCAGATCGCCGGGCCCGACGGCAGGCTCACCCCGCAGGCCGAGGCGTTCCAGCTGTTCGGCACGCCGGGGCACAACCTGTTCGACCGGATCTACTACCCGGTGCTCGCCTTCATCGTCGTCTGCGTCGTCTTCCACCTGATCCTTTCGAAGACACGCTTCGGCCGGCACGTCTACGCCGTGGGCGGCAACCCCACCGCGGCCAGGCTGTCCGGCGTCAACGTCACCGCGGTCACCATCGCGGTCTTCACACTCAGCGGCATGCTGGCCGGGTTCGCCGGTCCCATCGACGCCGCCTACAGCGCCTCCGCCGACCCGCTCGCCGGGCAGTCGTTCGAGCTGGACGCCATCGCGGCGGCCGTCATCGGCGGCGCGTCGCTGGCGGGCGGGCGCGGCGCGATCGCCGGCACGTTCGTCGGCGCCCTCATCCTGACCCTGCTCGACAACGTGCTCGGGCTCAACGCGGTCAGCGACAACTGGCAGCTCGTCATCAAGGGGCTGATCGTCGTCGTGGCGGTCGTTCTGCAGCGCCCCGATCTGTTCAGGTTCCTCCGAGGAGGGAAGCAATCATGAAAGCTCTCGCAGTCGCGATACTCGCCGTGGCGCTGGCAGCCGGGTGCGCGTCCAAGGCGCCCACGGCCACCTCCGGGCCGAGCGGGGCCAAGACGAAGTTCGTGGTCGGGTACTCGCAGTCCAACAACGCCGAGCCGTACCGTGCGCAGCTGAACCTGCAGCTGCAGCACTTCCTCAAGAAATATCCGGACATCGAGCTGCTGCCGATCGCCGACGCCAAGCAGAGCAGCGCCACCCAGGTCTCGCAGGTGCAGAACTTCATCACCCAGAAGGTCGACGCGCTCATCGTCTCGCCCACCGAGCCGGCGCCGCTGACCGCCGCCGTGCAGCAGGCCTGCGACGCCAAGATCCCCGTGATCATCCTGGACCGCACGGTCAACACCGAGTGCTACACCTCCTTCATCGGCGGCGACAACGTGCTGATCGGCAGGAAGGCCGGCGAGGAGGCGGTCAGGCTGCTGCCCAACGGCGGCAACGTGGTCGAGCTGCGCGGGATCCTGTCCAACCAGCCGCAGATCGACCGCGACAAGGGCTTCCGCGAGGCCATCGCGGCCAACCCCAAGATCAAGATCGTCGCTGATCGCGAGGCGAAGTGGCTCAAGGAGGCGGCCACGCCGATCATGCAGCAGTGGCTGGCCCAGAACCAGCAGATCGACCTGGTCTACGGGCACAACGACCCGATGGCGCTCGGCGCCTACCTGGCCGCCCAGGCCGCCGGGCGGGCCGACAAGATCAAGTTCATCGGCATCGACGGCCTGGCCATCCCCGACGGCGGCATCCGGGCCGTCCAGCTCGGACAGCTCGCCGCCACGTTCATCTATCCGACCGGCGCGCAGGAGGCGGCCGATACGGTGAACAAGATCCTGCACGGGCAGCAGGTCGAGAAGAAGCAGGTCCTCGGCACCACCCAGGTGTCGAAGGACAACGCCGCCCAGCTCTACAAGCAGTACGACCTCTCGGGGGCCAACTAGATGTATCTCGGCGTCGACATCGGGACCTCCAGCTCCAAGGGCGTCCTGGTCAGCCCGGACGGGCGGGTCGTGGCCACCGCGGTGCGCGAGCACCGCACGGCCACGCCCCGTCCCGGCTGGTTCGAGCACGACGCTCGCGCGGTGTGGCTGGAGGACTTCTCGGCCATCTGCCGCGAGCTCTCACGTCCTGAGATCTCCGGCATCGGGCTCAGCGGGATCGGGCCGTGCGTCCTCCCGGCCACGCAGGACGGCACGCCGCTGCGGCCCGCGATCCTGTACGGCGTGGACACCCGCGCCACCGCGGAGATCGCCGCCCAGACCTCCCGGTACGGCGCGGCCGAGATCCTGGAGCGCTGCGGGTCGCCCCTGACCTCGCAGGCCGTGGGCCCGAAGCTGGAGTGGCTGCGCGCCCACGAGCCCGAGGTGTGGAGCGCCACCAGGCGCCTGTTCATGGCGCACTCGTGGCTGGCCAACCGGCTGACCGGCGCCTACGTCCTCGACCACCACTCCGCCAGCCAGTGCGCGCCGCTCTACGACACGCGCACCTTCTCGTGGATCCCCGAGTGGGCCGAGGAGATCGCGCCCGGGCTCCGGCTTCCCGAGCTCGCCTGGAGCGGCGAGGTCGTGGGCACGGTCACGGCCGCGGCGGCCGCGGAGTTCGGCCTGCCCGAGGGCGTGCCGGTGATCGCCGGGACGATCGACGCCTGGGCGGAGGCGGCCAGCGTCGGCGTGCGCGAGCCAGGCGACGTCATGCTCATGTACGGCACCACCATGTTCATCGTCGAGATCCTGGCCTCGCGTGTCACCTCACCGTCGTTCTGGGGCACGGCGGGCATCACGCCCGGCTCACACAACCTGGCCGCCGGCATGGCCACCTCGGGCGCCATCACGGCGTGGCTGCGCGACCTGACCGGCGCCTCCTACGAGCGGCTCACCCAGGAGGCGGCGCAGGCGGGCATCGGCGCCGAGGGCCTGCTCATGCTCCCGTACTTCGCCGGCGAGCGGACCCCGGTCTTCGACCCCGACGCCCGCGGCACGGTCATCGGCCTCACCCTGCGCCACGGCCGCGGCCACCTCTACCGCGCGGCCCTGGAGGCCACCGCGTTCGGAGTCCGCCACAACCTGGAGGAGATGCGCGCGGCGGGCGCCACGGCCAAGCGGCTGGTCGCCGTCGGCGGCGGGACGGCGGGCTCGCTCTGGCCCCAGATCGTCTCCGACGTCCTGGACGCACCGCAGGTGCTCCCGACCCACACCCTCGGGGCGGCGTACGGCGACGCCATGCTCGTGGCCGGCGCCGACAGCGCCGCGTGGAACCCCCCGGCCGCCACCATCACCCCGAACCCCGAGGCCAGGGCATCCTACGACCACCTCTACACCCTCTACCGCGACCTCTACCCCGCCACCCTGCCCATCGCCCACGCCCTGTCCCGCTTGCCATAGCTCTCTGGCGGCACCCCGCCGTGGAAACCCGTCCAGGTGCTTCACATGCGCCGTGACGGCGGGCAAGCGGCACCGACTCGCAGGAAGCGCCGGGCGCGGGTCGTCAGCACACGACGGCGGGCGGCCGGTGGGGTGGCCTGCCGTACAGAATCGTCTGTATAGCGTGGACGCGTGAATCGGTTGCTGATCGTTCATCACACCGCGTCGCCGACCACGCATGAGTTGTTCGAGCGGGTCCGCAGCGGCGCCCAGTGTGACGAGATCGAGGGCGTCGAGGTCGTCACCAGGGCGGCGCTCGGCGCCACCGTGCCCGACGTGCTGGCCGCCGACGGGCTGATCCTCGGGACCCCGGCCAACATCGGCTACATGTCGGGCGCGCTCAAGCACTTCTTCGACACCGTCTACTACCCGTGCCTGGAGGAGACCCGGCGCCTGCCGTACGGGCTCTACGTGCACGGCAACAACGACGTCGGGGGAGCGGTGCGGGCGGTGGAGTCGATCGCGGGCGGGCTCGGCTGGGAACGCGTGAGCGCGCCCGTCATGATCGTGGGCGCGCCCACCAAGGCCGATCTGGAGGCGTGCTGGGAGCTGGGCGCCACGCTGGCGGCGACGATCAGTCCTGGTTGAGGCGTTCGATCAGGTCCTCGACCTGGGAGCCGAGGTGGGACCCCCGTGCCCACCCGGCGTAGTGGGTCAGGAAGGCGACGACCTCGCGTAATTCGTCGGCGCTCAGCTCGCCCGCGCGCAACGCGGCGTCGAGCTGGACCTCCACCTGCTGGTCCAGGCCGCCGAGGCCGACCAGGAGCGCGATCAGGAGCAGGCGGCGATCCCTCACGGACAGGATGTCGCGCGCCCACACCTCGGCGAAGAGTCGTTCCGCCTTCATGCCGAAGGAGTCGTCCCAGCTGTTCATGATCTCCATTGCGGGTTTCGTCATCGGGCGCTCCCAGTACAAGCGGGCATCCCCCATATCCTTCGCTACTTCTCGAGCTGAACCAATGGGGGGTTGCACGAACGTTGTACGAGGGCGAACGTGTGGGTATGCGCGCGTTCGCGATCACCTTGGCGGCACTGCTCCTCGTGACCGCGTGCGGGGCGGACCGCGGTGAGGCTCCCGGCGCGGCGATCCCCCGCAACGAGGGCGGCAACGCCGATCTGCACGGCGTCTACATCCGCAACGCCTACGTGGCCGAAGGCGCGCTCTTCGCGGTGCTGATCAACGGCGGGCCCCAGCCCGACCAGCTTCGGCGCGACCTTGCAGATTCCGGTAAAGCCCCCGGCAAAGCTGATCTGTAACAACTAAGGCCAATGAATGGCCAAGATTTGGTCAAGATTTATCACCCGGCATCGGGCTCATTCTGCCTGAAAGCGGGCACAACAACTGCATTGGTCCGTATCGCGGAGGTAAGCCCTGGTGATAAAGACACGGGCTTGTGCTGCCGTCTTGGCGGCATTCTTTGCGCTGTCCGCATGCGGGCAGCCCAACTACACCTATGTCAAGGACAACGGCGGGACCACGTACTTCAAGGTCCCCTCCTCCTACACCCAGCTGGACGCCGATCCGCTGGAAGCCCTGCTGAGCGGCAACAACCCCGGATCCGCGGCGGCGGCGGAGCGTAAACAGCGGGTCTGGTCGACGGCGTTCGACCAGTCGACGCAGCCGCAGGTGCTGCACCTGTTCGGCTCCAACGACGCGTTCGTCTACGCGGCCGTGCACAAGCTGACGGACGAGGAGCGCGACTCCATGTCCCTCAACCAGATGCGCGACTTCATCCTGCCGGTGACGGAGCAGACGCGCTCGATGTACCTGAGCCAGTTCACCGGGACCGGGCGCCAGCCGCTGTTCACGAATTTCGAGTCCCTCGGCGACAAGGTGATCCAGCTCGACAAGGGCGCCCGGGGAGTGCGGACGCGCTTCAACTACGAGATCGGCGGTCAGGTCCAGACCTTCGACCAGACGGCCATCCTCGACGAGAAGGGCGCCACCGTCTCGATCCTGCTCTTCCGCTGCCAGTCGCAGTGCTTCCAGGCACGGGGCGGGGAGTTCGAAAAAATCATCGAATCCTTCAAGCTGCTCCGGCTGCCCGGATGAGGGGGCACCTTTGACCACCAACGTTCACCACGAGGGGCTGCGAGCCCCCGGCAGCGGGCCCTCTGATCCCGATGCCGTCACCAGGAAGAAGATGCAGCTCTGGGATCGCAGCAAGTTCCTGCTGGCGATCGTGCTGGCCTTCTTCGTGCTGACCTGGAAGGTGATGGCCGACTTCGCGGGGGTCGTCGGCTTCCCCGAGGCCATGCAGGCCATCGCGCGTGCCTACCCGTGGATCTTCTGGCTGCTCGGCGCGGAACTCGTACGGCAGTTGCACTTCTTCATCAGCGAGCGCTGGTCCGGCTACCACCGGTTCTGGAGCCAGAAGGTCTTCGGCGGGTTCGAGCGCTGGACGCACCGCAGGTTCGACGACTGGACCAGATACCGCATCTCGCGGGCCGTGAAGGTACTGTTCTTCGTCACGCTGCTGGCGCTGGTGCTGGGCGCGGTCAGCGGGGACAACCCGTTCGTGGCGCTGTTCACGGTGCCCTCGCTGGTCGTCCAGGCGCTGCCGTTCCTGGTGCAGATCGTCTTCCTGTTCTTCGTGGTCATCATCCAGTTCGTCGGCCTGTTCTGGTTCCTGTCCAGGGGCGGCGTGGAGACGTACTTCCCCGACGACATCAAGACCCGCTTCGCCGACGTGTGGGGACAGGACCACGTGGTCGAGCGCGTCAGGGAGAACATCGTCTTCCTGGAGCGGCCGGGCGAGATCGAGCAGCGCGGCGGCTACGTCCCCAGCGGCCTGCTGCTGTGGGGACCGCCCGGCACGGGCAAGACGCTGATGGCCGAGGCCGTGGCCGGTGAGACCGGCAAGCCGTACGTGTTCGTCGACCCTGGCGCGTTCACGAACATGTTCATGGGCGTCGGCATCATGAAGGTGAAGGCGCTGTTCAGGAAGCTGCGCAAGCTGGCGCTGCGCTACGGCGGCGTGATCGTCTTCTTCGACGAGGCCGACTCGCTCGGCAAGCGCGGCCGCCTGGCCCAGCAGGGCCCGCCCGGGCAGGGCGGCGGCTTCTCCGGCTGCCACGGGATGAGCTACCTGACGGAGGAGACCCGATCCCTGATCGCCTACAAGGCGCGACCACCGGTCGAGGAACCCGCCTCCAACCGGTTCTTCATGGGCGGCGGGATGAACGGCAGCGGCGACCCCGGCACGCTGCAGGCGCTGCTGACCGAGCTGTCCGGGTTGAAGAAGCCGCGCGGGTTCTTCAACCGGCTGGTGCGCAGGCTGCTCGGCATGCGGCCCAAGCCACCGCCCAAGTACCGCATCCTCGTCATGATGGCCACCAACCGGCCCGACGCGCTGGACGAGGCGCTGCTGCGGCCGGGCCGCATCGACCGCATCTACAAGGTCGGCTACCCGTCCAAGGCCGGCCGGATGCGCACCTACCAGGGCTACTTCGACAAGGTCGAGCACGAGCTGACCCTGGATCAGCTCGACCGCCTGGCCACGATCACCCCCTACGCCACGGGCGCCACGATCAAGGACCTGGTCAACGAGTCGCTGATCACCGCGATCCGCGACGGGCGCGAGGTCATCACCTGGTCCGACGTGCTGCGGGCCAAGCGGCTCAAGCAGCTGGGCCCGTCGGAGGACGTGGAGTACATCGAGCGGGAACGGCACGCGGTGGCCGTCCACGAGGCCTGCCACGCCGTGGTGGCCTACCGGACCCGCTTCCACCTGGAGATCGACATCGCCACGATCGAGAAGGGCGCCGACTACCTGGGCATGGTCGCCTCGATCAAGCCCGAGGACCAGTTCACCATGTGGAAGTCGGAGCACGAGGCCGACATCATGGTCTCGCTCGCCTCGCTGGCGGGGGAGCGGATGTTCTTCGGCGACGACAACTCCTCGGGCGTCTCCGGCGACCTGCACTCGGCCACCTACCTGACGGCCCTGATGGAGGCCTACTGGGGCATGGGCTCGGGCGTCACCTCGCTGCCCGCGCTGCAGGAGCTGGAGATCATGGGCGGCAAGTCGCTGCCCAAGCCGGGCGAGGAGCAGGGCAAGGACAAGCCGCGCGCCGGCCTGACGCCGCACGTGCTGGGCGAGCGCATCGAGTTCAACCTGGTGCGGCTGCTGGAGAAGACCGGCAAGCTGCTCGAGGAGTACCGCAGGGACGTGCTGTGCGTGGCGCACGCCCTGGAGACGCACAAGACGCTGAACGGCGACGACGTCGTGGCGATCATCGAGCAGACCCAGGGGCCCATGATCGACGGCACGGTCTACGCCTCCGAGGAGTTCTACCAGGAGCTGGAGGACTATCACACCGAGGCGGTGCGCGCGCACAACGAGCACAGCCGGGTCGAGCGCGATCTGCCCGGCGTGGTGATCGAGCCGGAGATCGTCGAGGCGGAGATCGCCGAGCCGGAGCCCAGCGTGCCCGCCGTGGTGAGCAACGGCAACGGCAGCGGCGGCAAGCCGGAGTTCGTCCCGTGGGCGCCGGAGCCGCTGTCCGTGCAGCTGCCGCCGCCGCCGCAGGCGGTCGCGCAGGAGAGGAAGAAGGGGCGCGGCGTCTGGGTGGTGCTGGGCAGCCTGCTCGGCCTGGTCGCGCTGGCCGCGGTGGCCGGGCTGTTCGTGTCCGGCATCGCCACGGTGCCGAACGTGGCCTCGCCCGGCTGGCTGCTGGTGCTGTTCGTGATCGTGGTCGCGGTGGTCGTGGGCACCGGGCTCGCGATCGTGGCCGTCAAGGGGGTCAGGGCCGCGCAGGTCAAGGCGGAACACGAACGCGACCAGGCCCACGCCCGCGCCCAGTTGCTGGCTGCGGCGATGGACCCGGACACGGCGATGCGCCTGCTCGGTTACGACGGCAACGGGAAGGACCCGAGGGCCTAGATCTCGACGTCCAACCGGCTGATCGGCTCGACGAGTTCCTCCTCCTCGTAGGCGAAGTGCGAGGACAGGGTCTCCGAGAGCCGGTCGACCTGGGCGCGGACCCGGTCGAGGTGGGCGGGGTCGCGGATCAGGTCGACGCAGGCCTCGTCCAGGCGGGTCAGCAGCTCGGCGATGACCTCGTGCTCCTGCTCCAGCTTCTTGATCACCGGCGCCAGCTCGCCGTCGCGCTGGAGCAGCGCGGGGAACATCGCCTCGTCCTCGATCGTGTGGTGCACGGTCACCAGCCGGCAGAACGTCGCGCAGAACGTGCCCAGCGTCCAGTAGTTCTGCCGCATGGTCAGCCGGTTGATCAGCGACCGCAGCGCGCTGCCGTCGAGCGCCCCGGCCGCGACCTGGTCGACCGCGTCGCGCACCTGCCGCAGCTCCTGCCGGTAGCCGTTGTGCACGTCCACCAGGTGCTGCCCGGCCTGCCGCTGCGCCGGGCTGAGCTCGGCCGGGTCGTGCTTGGGCGCGTGCGGCCGCGCGCCCTCGTCCAGATCGGTCACCCGTACGGCCGGCCGCTCGGGCCCCGCGGGCGCGGCGGTGCCACGCTCGGCCGCCACGGCCCGCCGTACCTCGGGGGCCACCTCCTCGGCGAAGACCCGCAGATCGCGCTCGGCGTCGAGGCCGGGAGCGAGGACGAAACCGCTCATGCCGACCGTGAGGACCAGCTCGGTCAGCTGCTCGGCCCACAGGCTCGGCGGCCCGTCCAGGAACCCGCCGCCGGCCAGCGGGGAGAAGCTGCCGCCGATGTTGTAGACCTTGCGGATCTCCGCGGGGTCGCGCCCGAGGTCGGCCGCGGCGGCGTCGATCACCTTGGCCTGGCGGGCGACCGCCTCGGGCGGGCTGTAGGCCGAGGAGGGCAGCCAGCCGTCGGCCATCCTGCCGGTCAGCTCCAGCATCCTGCGTTTGAGCGCGCCCACCCAGATCCCGATCCGGTGCGGCGGGAACGGCCCCGGCTGCGCGGCCTCCAGGCGGTGGTGGGTGCCGCGGAACGTCACGGGGTCACCAGGCGTCCACAGCTCGCGCAGCACCGTGATGGCCTCGGCCAGCGCGTTCACCGCCTCGCCGGGCGACAGCCGCGGCCCGCCCATCGAGGCGACCCCGTCCCAGAACGCGCCCGCGCCCACGCCGAGCTCGACCCGGCCGCCGCTGAGGATGTCCAGCGTGGCCGCGGCGCGCGCCAGCACGGCGGGCGGGCGCAGCGGCAGGTTGATCACATCGGGGACGAGCCGGATCCGCTCGGTGCGCTGCGCGATGGCCGACAGCAGCGTCCAGGTGTCCAGGAACGCCGGCTGGTAGGGGTGGTCCTGGATGCCGACCAGGTCGAGCCCGAGCTGCTCGGCCAGCGTGACGTGCCGCATCAGCCGTTCCCGGGCCGCAGCCTCGGGCGTCAGGAACGCCCCGAACCAAAGATCGTCCATTCCAGCAGGATCGCAGACAGCCTTTCGCGACGTCCAAGCAGGTATGCACCGTCTTGTGGTGATCGTCGCCCTCGCCGCCCTGCTGACCGGCTGCGCGCAGGAACGCGCGTGTACGGATATCGGCGCGTTCGCCGGTGTCGGGGTGACCCTGCAGCCCCCGCTCGCGGCCGGCGTGAGCAGGGCGGAGCTGGAGGTGTGCTGGGACGGCCGCTGCCGGCGCCCGGTGCTCGAACTCTTCCCCGCGCAGGCCGCAGGACAGCAGACCTGCACCGGCTCCGAGTGCTCGGCGAAGTCGACCCCGACCGGCGGCAAGTACGGCATGGCCGAGGTCCCCGGCCTGCCCAAGCGTCGCGTCCAGGTGACCCTGGCCCTGTTCGACGAGGCGAGCACGAAGCTGCTCGACAGGACGGTGGAGATCACGCCGGAAGGCCTCTTCCCGAACGGGCCCGAGTGCGGAGAGCTCGGGCCGCAGGGCAAGCTCGTGGTCGACGGTGTCGGGAATATCACGTCATAGTGGGTCCGTGTATGCCTCGCTGCCCGGGAAGGTGGCCGAGATCCGGGCGTTGCTGCTCAACCTGATCGACTCGCTCCCCGAGGGCGCGGCGCTGCCGTCGGAGCGGCGGCTGGCCGAGCGCTGGCACGTGGCCAGGATGACGCTGCGCAGGGCCGTCGACGAGCTCGTGCTGGAGGACCTGCTGGTGCGCAGGCGCGGCAGCGGCACCTACACCACCAGCCCGAAGCTGGCCAAGCGCCTGGCCATGGTGTCCTTCTCCGAGAGCATCCGGCGCCGCGGCATGACGCCCTCCACGCGGATGCTGGAGTTCCGCACGCTGAAGGCGGAGCGCGCGCTGGCCGGGCGGCTGCGGATCCCCGTCGGTGACCCGGTGATCTCCTTCGCACGGCTGAGGCTGGCCGACGACGAGCCGATGGTGGTCGAGCGGACCGTCGTGCCCGGCGCCTACGTGCCGGGGTTGGCGGAGGAGCACCTGGAGGGCTCGCTCTACGAGCTGCTGGCCTCCCGCTACGGCGCCGAAGTGGTCAGCGGCACCAGCAAGCTGGAGCCGGTGATGCCCGACCAGAGGACCGCCGGCTGGCTCGGCATCCCGGTCACCCAGCCCTGCATCGCCTTCAGCGGCATCAGCCTGGACCGCCGCGAACGGGTCTGCGAGTACACCACCGGCATCTACCGCGGCGACCGCTACGCCTTCACCGCCGAGCTCCGCACCGGTACTCTCTAATTAGACGTCACACCTAATAGCTGGAGCCGTCATGGTGGAGGTCGTCCGCATCAACCGCAGGCAGCGGCTGCGTGCCCTGTTCACCTCCCAGCAGGTCCTCGAACGCTTCGGCATGATCAACGACAGGTCAGCGGGGCTGGTGCGGATCGAGGCGGGCCGCATCGGCTACTACGTGGCCTGGGCGCCGGAGCACCTGGAGCGGATCCTCGTCACCCACCAGCACGTCTACGCCAAGTCCGAGCAGTACCGGCTGCTGTCGCTGGTCGTCGGCGACGGCCTGCTCACCAGCGAGGGGGAGCGGTGGGCGGCGCAGCGCCGGCTCATCCAGCCCATGTTCGCCAAGCGCCACCTGGGCCGCTTCGCCGAGCACATGACGGCCGCGATCGCCGACTTCCTCGACACGCTGCCCGCCCGCCCCGCCGAGCTCGACGCCGCGACCGCGATGAACCGCCTCACGCTCGACGTCGTCGGCCGCGCCCTGTTCGGCACCGAACTGTCCGCCGAGGCCGCCAGGCTCGGGCCCGTCCTGACGACGGGCCTGCGGGCGGGCGTCCGCGTCTCGCGGCTGCAACTGCTGTTCAACCCGCCGCCCTGGCTGCTGGACAAGGCCCCCGCACTGGTACGGCGGGCCCCGGCGTGGACCCCTGGGCTGCGCTGGATCCACGACGTGCTCGACACCACCGACGAGGTCGTGGAAGGCATCATCGACCGGCACCCCGAGGGCTCCGACGACCTGCTGGGCCTGCTGCTCGCGGTCCGCGACCCGGAGACGGGCGCGCCGATGGACCGGCGGCAGATCCGCGACGAGCTGATGACGTTCCTGCTGGCCGGGCACGAGACCACCGCCAACGGCCTGGCCTGGCTCTGGTACCTGCTCGCGCTGCACCCGCAGACGCGCGAGCGGGTGTACGCCGAGGTCGACGAGGTGCTCGGCGGCCGCACGCCCACCGCGGACGACGCGGAGAAGCTGGTGTGGACCGCCGCCGCCTTCCAGGAGGCGTTGCGGCTCTACCCGCCCGCCTGGTCGATCGTCAGGAAGACCGTCGAACCCGACATCCTGGACGGCCGCCGGATCCCGGCAGGCACCAACGTGGTCATCCCCGTCTACCTCGCCCATCGCAACCCGCGGCTGTGGCAGGACCCCGACCGGTTCGACCCCGAGCGCTTCCTGCCCGGCGCCACCCATCCGCGCTTCGCCTACCTGCCCTTCGGCGGCGGGCGGCGGATCTGCGTGGGGGCCGGGTTCGCCGTCATGGAGGCCACCCTGATCATCGCGATGATCGCTCAGCGCTTCCGGCTGGACCTGCGGCCGGGCGCGGAGGTGGTGCCCGAGGCGACCGTGACGCTGCGCCCTCGGCACGGCGTGCCGATGACCCTGATCCCGCGCGAAGTGGTCTGACCCGCTTCTCCCCCGGCACGCGGGCGAATTGGTCTAGTCAGGTTTCTTTACGGCAGGCGCCGCCGAGCCCCACAGTAGGGGCCGGCGATCCGTGAGGAGGCTGTGGTGCACGGAACGACCACGTGAACCGGCACGTCGCCGTCGATGGCGGACAGTCCGCGCTGCGGCTGCGGGTCCTGCCCGAGGGCCGCACGGGCGCCGGCCCCGGGTACGCCCACGCCGGTGGTGTGCCCGCCATCGTCGAGGCCGTACGGCAGGCCGCCCGCTCGGCCGGGCTGCGCGGCCCGGTCGGCGTGGCATGCCTCGGGTTGACCGGGTACCCCGGCACGGTCGAGGGCCTGGCGTCGCTCGCCTCCGGCGTGGCCAAGGTCCTGCGCGCAGCCGAAGTCCGGATATCTGAGGACATGGTGACCGCGCACGCGGGCGCGCTGCCCGGCGGGTCCGGCGTCGTGCTGGCGGCGGGCACCGGGGTGGTGTGCCTGGCCGTCTCCCGGTCCGGCGCCTTCATGAAGGTCGACGGCGGCGGCTACCTCTTCGGCGACGCGGGCAGCGCCTTCGCCATCGGCCGCGCCGGGCTCGCCGCCGTCCAGCGCTCCCGCGACGGCCGCGGGCCCCGGACGCTGCTCGCCGCGCCCGGGCTCGACCCCGCCGCGCTGTACGGCTCGCCCACGCTGGTGGACGACGTGGCCCGCTTCGCGCCCCGGGTGTTCGAGGCCGCAGCCGAAGGCGACCCGGTAGCGACCGGCATCGTCCGCGCCGCCGCTGCCGACCTGGCCGAGACGGTCACCACAGCCGCCCGCTGGCTCGCCACCACCACGCACACCGAGACGGCCACCACTGTGCACGCCGAGGCGGCCGCAACCGCGTATGCCAAGGCGGCCGCCACCGCCACCGCCGAGGTTGTGCCCGTCGCCCTCACCGGTGGCCTCTTCACGGCGGGCCAGGCCCTGCTCGACCCCTTCAGAGCCGCCCTGGACACTTCTGTCGAGCTGGTCGCGGCGGCCGGGAGCCCGCTGGACGGCGCGGCGCGGCTCGCCACCGGGCCGCCGGGCCCCTACGCCGACCTCATCTCCGTCCACCGCTTCCCAACCCCAGCCACCCCCCACGAAACCGGGACCGATGACCTCGCATGACCATCCCGCCAAGGCCTACCTGACCGCAGGAGCACTCCCATGACCGCCGAGGCCTACCTGACCGAGGGAGCACTCCCATGACCTGCCTGACCGCAGGGGCACTCCCGTGAGCGCCGAGGCCTACCTGACCGCCGCCACCTCGATCGCCGCCCGGGTCGTCGGCACGCAGTTGGAGGCCATCAAGGAGGCGGGCGAGCGGCTCGCCGACGCGCTGGCCTCCGGCGGGCGGCTGTGGGTGTTCGGCACCGGGCACTCGCACCTGCTGGCCGAGGAGCTGTACGCCAGGGCGGGCGGGCTCGCCGACGTGCGGGCCGTACTGGAGCCCGCGCTGATGCTGCACGAGGGCCCGCACAAGAGCTCCGCGCTCGAGCGGCTGACCGGGCTCGCCGAGATCCTGGTCGAGGATCGCGGCATCGCCGCAGGAGACGTGGTGATCGTGGCGTCCAACTCGGGCCGGAACGCCGTTCCCGTCGAGTTCGCCGCCTGCTGCGTGGCGCGGGGCGCCTACGTGATCGCGGTGACCTCGCTCGCGCACACCCGGTCCGTGCCGTCCCGCGTGCCCAGCGGGCACAAGCTCGCCGACGTGGCCTCCCTCGTGATCGACAACTGCGGCGTGCCGGGGGACGCCGTGCTGCCGGGCGACCCGCCCTACGGCGCCACCTCGACCGTCGCCGGGACGCTCATCGTGCAGGCGATCGCCTGCGAGGCCGTGTCGCGTATGCCCGCGCCGCGCGTGCTGAGGAGCTTCAACGTCGACAGCTGAAGGAGGTGCGGGCGTGCTGCTGGCCGCCGCATCGCTCGACGTCACGCCCCCTGCCGGTCACCCGCTCGACGGGTACGCCGCCCGCGAGGGCGTCGCCGACGGCGCCGCCGATCCGCTGCGTGCCACGATCGTCTGGCTGAGTACGGCCGGCGATCCCGGCGTGGCGTGGCTGTGCCTGGACGCGGTCGCCGTGTCCACGGACCTGGCGCGCCGGCTGGCCGGGGCCGTGCCGGGAGTGCCTGACGAGCGGGTGGTGGTGTGCGCCTCGCACACCCACTCGGGACCGTCGGGGTGGTCGGGGTCGATCCATCCCTTCCTGCCCGCCGTACGGTCTCCCGAACTGGTCGAGGCGCTGGTCGCGGCCGTCGAGGGCGTGGTGCTCGAGCGGCGGCGGGTGCGGGCGCTGTGGTGCTCGCCCGACGCGCCCGGCGTCGGCGCCAACCGGCACCGCCCCGACGGGCCGCACGACACCTCCGCCGGGGTGCTCGCGCTCCACGGTCCCGAGGGGGTCGAGGCGCTGCTCGTCGACTACGCCTGTCACCCCACGGTGCTCGGCCCGGACAACCTGTCCTGGTCGGCCGACTGGCCCGGCGCCGCCCGCCGCTCGCTGCCCGGCGTCGTCGCCTTCCTGCAGGGCGCCGCCGGCGACGTCAGCCCCCGTTTCGTACGGCGAGGCCGCGACACCACCGAGGCCACCCGCCTGGGCGACCTCCTGGCCACCCCCATCCTGCGAGCCCTACCCACCGCCCAACCACTCCCTGCCCCGGACCCGAGGACCAGACAGGACCCCGTGGCCCCGCCAACCGCCCGTCCGCTCTCCAATCCGGCCCCGAGGAGCAGGCAAGACACGGTGGCGTTGCCCGCCGTGCGGGCAGTCTCTGATCCGGAGCCGAGGATCGGGCAGGACTCCGGGGCGTTGCCCGCTGCGCGGCCAGTCTCTGATCCGGGTCCGGGGATCGGGCAAGGCGGGGTGGTGTTGCCCGCCGTACCGTTCTCTGATTCTGGGCCGAGGATCAGGCGGGGCACGGTGGCGTTGCCGGTGCGGGGTTTTCCCGGGCGGGGTGAGGTCGAGGTGAGGCTGGCGGAGGCGCGGGAGGCGGTGGGGCGGGATCCTTGTGACCGGGTGGCGCAGTCGGTGGTCGAGGGGGCGCGGGGGCTGGCCGCCCTGGGCGAGGCCGCGCTGCCTCCGGTGATGGAGCTGCCGATCAGCGTGGTGCGGCTGGGCGGGGTCGCGTGGGCGCACGTGCCCGTCGAGCTGTTCACGACGCTCGCCGCGCAGATCAAGGAACGCAGCCCGTTCCCCGTCACGCGGGTCGTCGGCTACACCGACGGCTACTTCGGATATGTCGCTGATGCCGCCGCGCATGCCGTGGGCGGCTACGAGGCGCTCATGAGCTACTTCGAGGCCGCCACCGGTGAGCTGCTGGTCGAGGCCGTACTCGACCTCCTGCGGAGGGAGTTCGACCTCCTCCTGAGGGAATTCGACAACGCACGGTGACTCGGCCCCGCTCGGCCACGTTCACGCAGGGGCGTTACAGCGGGGGAGCGTCATCGCCGGAGGAGCGTCTCCCTGGAAGAACATCTGTAGCTTGTGGACGAAACCTCGATGATCGTTTCATCGCTGATCGGGGGGTTGCCTCGTATCTGACCTGCGGAAATGCTGCCGGTGGCGCAGAACGATGTCTCACAGAGTCTCACTATGACTCACCATGGATCACTGTTCGCGGGCCACGTACGGGCCAAGCTAATGGGCACATATCCGCAGGTCAGAGCCTCATGTTGGCGGGGGTCTAACAACACTGAAACGGACGTGAGGGTGTTGACGGATCGTTGCGGTGGTGCTGATCTCGTGGGCAAGATCACGGTCCGGGGGCCATTACGCTGGTCCGCCAATGGAGGAGGGGCGTCGCCCCTGCCCTCAGCACTTCCCTCCTGGCCCCGGGAGCGTGATCTTGGTGGGTCTCGCGAGATTGGCTCCGAAACGATCCGACCACGCCCGTCACTAGCAGCAGGACCGCAAGGGGGCTAGGGCCACAAGCCGGTCAGCGACAGGCAGGCCCTTCACCTGCCATCGACGGGTGAAGGGCCTGTGGTCATGCCCGGACGTGCGCGGCGCGCCGGGCTAGGGGCAGCGTAGTTGTTCGAGGTAGTGTCCTGGCCCGAGCGTCGCCAGGGCGGTCAGCCGTTCGGCCAGCAGCGGATGCACCGGCAGGTCGGCGGCGGCTGGGGCGGTCAGGGACCAGGCGTCCACTTCGCTGGTTTGCAGGGTGATGGCGTCCAGGTCGGCATCGGTCAGGGTGCGAGTGGCGAACAGCAAGGCCAGGCGGTCCCGCCGGTTACCGGGGATCCAGGACGCGATCAGGAACTCGCGGGCGGGAAGGTCCAGGCCGGTCTCCTCGTGAGCCTCGCGTTCGGCCGCCTGCCGGGGGCTCTCACCGGGCCGGATTCGGCCGCCGGGCAGTTGCCAGCGGCTGTGATCGCGGGCGGTGCGCAGGATGAGCCACCGGCCGAGCTGGTGGAAGGGCAGCAAGTGCGCGGTGACAGCGCACCCAGTCGGCTGATCCGTGACCGCGAGCGGAACGGGCAAGTCAGTGCTCATCTGTGCGGCTCATTTGCGAGTGGCGATGATCAGGTGGCGGGCCCCCTGATGCAGCAGGTCGGCGGCCACCCGTGAGCCGAGAGTGGCCGGATCGGAGGCATCGCCCCAGAGATGCCCACGCACGAATTGCGAGCCGTCGCGGTTGAACACCATTCCGAACAGTGACATATGCCCATCGGGGGTGGTGGAGGCATAACCAGCGATCGGGGAGTTGCAGTGGCCGCGCAGCATATGGAGCATCGTGCGCTCGGCCAGGATGTGAGCGGCGGTCGCGGGGTGGTTGAGTTCGTCGAGCAGCCGCATGATCGGGCTGTCAGCAGTGCGGGCCTGGATACCGATCACGCCCGCGCCAACGGCGGGCACCATGGACACGATGCGGTCGCTGGCCGGATGGAACTCCAGTGGTAGCACCTCGATGTGCCGGTCTAGTGCGTCGATGCGGCCCAGTCCGGCTCGGGCCAGGATGAGCGCTGCATAGGTGGTGTCCTCGTCCAGTTTGGCGAGACGGCTGTTGACGTTGCCACGGATGCGTTCGCTGCGCAGGTCCGGCCGGTGCATGTGGAGCTGAGCGCGCCGCCGTACCGAGCTGGTGCCAATGACCGAACCGGGCGGGAGGTCGGTCAGGCGGGTGCCATCGCGGGTGACCACGACGTCATGGACGTCCTCGCGTTCGAGATAAGCGCCGAACGCGGTCCCATCCGGAAGAGGGATGTCACCGGGCACGTCTTTCATGCAGTGCACGGCGATATCGACCTGTGCCGTCATCAGGGCGCGCTCGATTTCCTTCGTGTAGTTGCCTTTGCCGCCGAGCTCGGCCAAGTCGCCGGGCCACAGGTCGGCGCTGGTGGTCATCGGCACCAGTTCGACCTCCAGGCCGGGAACGCGCTTGCGGATCCGGTCGCGCACGTCGCCTGCCTGATACAGGGCCATGGGTGAGCTGCGGGTTCCAATCCGCAGCGGCCGGTCGGCGAAGGTGTCGCTAATGAGGTCGATCAGGGCGTCACTCATGATGGGTCTTCCTGTCGGTCAAGGTCGAGAGCGAGGATGCCCGCGACGAGTTCCGTCCATGTCCGCAACGTGAGTGGATAGGGACCTCGGGCGGTCTCCTCAAAGCTGCCGTCAGCGGCGCGGCGGCGTACGAAGTACCGTCGAGTCTCGTACTGTCCAGCCTCGGAGCATAGGACGTATGCCTCGCAGCAGGATTCCTCCACTACGCACACGACTCCGCGCGGAGTGGACGGCTGCCAGTGGTCCATCGTCATCACCTTGGCTCACGAACCGCTGAGACCTGTTCCTGAACGTCGGTGGCGACGACAAGGGTGGCGTTGGCGGCGTCGGCATGTGTCAGGTCAGCCCAGACGACGCGGTGGCCGCCTGCGAGGAGCTGAGTGCCATGGCGGATCGCGAGGGCGGCCACGAGGCCCAGACCGCGTCCCGTTTGCTGCATGGAGCCCTGCGTCAGCGGCGTGAACCGGGGCTCGGGGTACGTCGTTCCTGGGTCGATCACTTCCAGCCGGACAAAGTCATCGGCCAAGCCGAGTCGGACCTTGACCCACTCGCGCTGCACCCCCGCCGGGACATGCCGCACGACGTTGGTCACCAGCTCGCTGACGACCAGCATGGCATTCGACAGCAGGACCGGGTCGGCGTCGGCCATCCATAGCCGGATCGCCTGGCGGGCATGGCGAGGCGTCTTGGCGCTGCGCCGAAGCGTCGCATCCAGCCATCTGGCGACGTCCGGCATCTGCGCGGTCACGGTCTGTACTGGCACGAAATCACCGACTTATACGAGATTGTTTTCCACGATCCCGAGACACGCACGCTGTCTTTTCTGCTGTGTCGGTTCCCCAGCATGAACACTCACGCCACCGGTCGATACGTCAATCTCGCGAAACCTGGCCGACAAAGAAATACGCCGCTGTTGTATTGATTGTCGCCATGACGTCGCAGTATGGTCGCCAGCAGTGAAGACCTCCAGTTCACGACCATGGAGACACCATGGAAACTAGCCCTGGTGATCAGACCTCCCCCCGTGCGCAATTCGCCCATGACCTGGCCGAATACCGCAAAACTGCCAAGATGACACAGGCCGCGCTAGCTGTTCGCCTGCGTTGTCACGAATCCCTCATCAGTCATATCGAGACCGGCCGACGCGCCCCCACTATCGACATCGCTGAGGAAGCCGACCGAACTTTCGGGCTAGACGGACATTTCGTCGCCCTGTTCACGAAGATCGCCCAGTCGCCCTCGCTCGGCTGGTTTGCCCGCTGGGTGGAGGAGATCGAACCTCGCGCAGTCATCCTGCAATCGTGGGACCCGCTACTGATCCCGGGCATCCTGCAAACCCCGGACTACGCCCGCGCGATCTTCGAGACGACTTCCACCCCTGGCCGCGTCGATGAGCGAGTTGAGGCCCGTACCCGCCGCATCGCGGTCTTCGACGGCCCGCATCCACCGACCTTCATAGCGCTCATCGACGAAGGCGTTCTGAATCGGCCCATCGGCAGCGTCGACATCCTGGCAGCTCAACTGCGCTACCTGCTGGAACTGGCCCAGCATCCACGCATAACTGTCCAGTGCGTACCTATCGCGGCCGGTTGCGCCCCCGGCATGATGAGCGCATTCGCATTGGCACGGTTACGCGACGGCTCCGAAGTCGTCTCCGCTGACTCGGTCCTGTCCGGCCAGGTGACTGCCGACCATGAAGCCGTCGCACGCCTCAAGCAAAGGTATGACAGCATCAGATCGGATGCCCAGCCAAAAAGCGTTACGCACCAGGCGATAGAGGATGCGATCAGGAAATGGACCAGGTAAACCTCGACGAAGCCGAGTGGCGCAAGTCCACTGCCAGCGGCGACAACGGGCAGTGCGTGGAAGTCGCCACGAACCTGCCCGGCATCGTCGCCGTCCGCGACAGCAAGAACCCCCAGGGCCCCGCACTGATCTTCACACCAGGAGAGTGGAAGGCGTTCCTCACCGGCGCGGGCAAGGGCGAGTTCGACATCTGACGATGCCGCCCACGACGGCCCCTGCCCTCCCGAGTAAGCGACACCGTTGGTGAAGTAGATCAAAAAGCAGCGGCCTCGTGATCACGTCTGTGATCATGGGGCCGCTATTGTCGTTCTTGCTCGCGGATGGAGTTGTGGGTGTCGCTGCGTTCGACTGATCCAGATCAGATCCCGGCGGCCACCCTGGCGGTGGCTCGGGCGGCATTCCCGAAGGGCAGCCTGGCGATCCGTATCCAAGATGCATTGGGTGTCCTGTTCCATGACGAGACCTTCGCCGCGGCGTTCTCCACCCGTGGCCGCCCGGCGCTGTCCCCGGCTCGGCTGGCGCTGGTGTCGATCCTGCAGTTCGGCGAGGGACTGTCCGACCGGCAGGCGGCCGAGGCCGTGCAAGGCTTTGGCCTGCGCAGATCCCGCTACCGCGGGACCGCCAAGACCCACCTCCAGCACCTCCTCATCGCCGCAGCGATGAACCTCACCAGACTCGACGCATGGCTCACCGGAACGCGGCTGGCTCCAACCCGCACTTCGCACTTCGCCGCCTTACGCCCTGCGGCGTGACCGAATGGTCGGCGCGTAGAAGAAGTGCAGCGGTTCACTCTTACGGTGAGCGCCGCAAACCAGGAGAATCGGTGCCCGGCGTGATCTTTTCAGCGGGTTGGTGCTCGTGGTGGTGGATGCCGTCGTGAGCAAGTTCGGTTGATCAATCACTCCAAACTTCGTGGACGTCTGTCGGACACTCTGCGACCATCGCACGGTGACGGACGAAGCCGATCGCCAGACGTCGTTCCCCATCAGTCCGAAGCATGTGCGCTTTGTCGAGTTGTCGAGCACCGCGATGTCCGCTCTGCTCGATGGGGATCTGCCCACAGCCAGCAACACGGCTGGGGTCGCTCTGACTGAGTACTTCGTGACAGACAGAGCACGGTGGCTGTGGCGGATTCGGATCGACCAGATGGCCGCCGACCCCCACCACGCACCGTGGATAGCGCGGCAAGCGGTAACCGGGCCCGAAGGTGTCGTCATCGGTCATGCCGGCTTTCACGGACCGCCCGATGAGGCGGGCATGGTAGAGATCGGCTACGCGGTCGCTCCTGACTTCCGTCGCCAGGGGTACGGCCGAGCCATCCTGATCGAGTTGCTGCGCCGGGCCGCGGCCGAACCGGCGGTCAAGACCGTACGGGCGACGATCAGTCCCGACAATGTGGCGTCCCTGGCCACGATCGCCGGCTTCGGCTTCGTCAAGGTCGGAGAAGACTGGGACGAAGAGGACGGTCTCGGACTCATCTTTGAAGTTCCTGCCAACCGCAGCTGCTAGATGCAAACCATCCTCGTTCCGAGCCCTGCCCTCATTCTGTTGCTTTCAGCAGTGAAGCTGGCTCGGCATACAGCTCCTAACACGGGAAAGGCCCCGTGATCACTGATGTTGATCACGGGGCCTTTCCCGTTCGATCTACTTCGCCAACAGCGTCCCCGAGTAAGCGGGGCGGGGGCCGCCGCTATGTCCGGGTATATGCGGCTCGGTGTGGCTCATCTGTGTACGGATCTCCCGGAGCTATGGCCGGTATGGGGTCGGGGAGCAGAATCCGCAAAGACGAACTTGGGCTCGCATGGGCTCGTCTGCGTGCCGATCCGTGCGCTACGGGCCGGTATGGGGTCGGGAGCGTGGGGGCCGGCGGCATGACCGAAGGTCACCCGTAGGGCGAACGAAGTGAGTGCAGCCGGCCCGCACGCGGCGGAAAGATGATCACGATCGGTTCCCGCGGCTCCGGCCGTGCGACCACTAGTGCCGGATCAGGCAACGTTTGCACTGTTGTGATGTGACGCGCCGTCCGGGTGCTGTGCCAGGCGGCTGTGACTCAACGCTTCAGTTGACGTGCCTCGCCAACTGAAGCGCTCAAGAGAAAGGCCCCGTCAGGAGCTCCATGGCGGACAGGTTCTGAACTGCCACAACTCCCTCGTGCCAGGCGAAAGGTGTGGATAGGTTGACGGGTGTGGACACCGAATGGACCTGGGCGCACTACAGTGACGACAATCCGTTCTCCGCACCGCTGAGCACCGGCGAGGACTACCCCACCGAGGCGGAGGCCAGACAGGCGCTCGCCCGCTACATCGCCGCGCTCGGCTCGCCGCACACCGAGGAGGCACTTCAGCAGCTGCGCTCTGCACCGACGGATCAAAACGCCGTCCTCGTCGTCCCGGACGCCTGGTTCACCACTCGGTTCGCCGGAATCCCTTACGACGAGGCCTCGAGGCAGAGCCCTGACGGGCAGCCCGCCGGGTCCGAAGGCTCGCCGGGGGCGGGCTTCGGCAGCCGTGGCGAGGCCGAAGCGCTCCGGCTGATCGAGTCCGGCAGGGCGCGTATCAGGCCCAAGGACGTGCCCGTACCGATGCGGGTCGAGGGCTACCTGATCGGCCTGTGCGGCGCCGCAGGTTTCCTGATGACCGGAACCGGCATCACGGCATGGGCCCAGCCGGAGAACAATGTGGCCAGCCCCATCCTCGTGTTTCCCGGCCTTGTCCTGTTCTTCGGTGCCTTCTGGTGGACGTCGAACTGGCGCCGCCGCGCCGTCGCCCACTTCGCCCGTGCGGGTCGCGCGGAGCAGCATGAGTAGGGTCGGAGGCTGGCACGGTGCACCCGCCTCGCCACCTACCGTGCTTCGTCCCGCCAGATGCCGCGTCCATTCCCCAACTGAGGCGCTCAGCACAGCGGCGCGTGACGGTCACCCTGTCCGGGTGGCGATACGAGTTCAGGTCCGTGAGATCGATGATGACGAGAGGCGAAGCTGATCACGGCCAATCCGCTGATCGGGGTCAAGAGTCAGCGCCGTCCCGCCGACGACACGGTCTCGCCGGTCGTGGTGCCCACGCTCGACCAGGCGCGGCGCATCATCTGGGCTGTGCGCGACCTGGACTACATGCCCGCCAACGCCGACCGGGGGCGCATCCTGTTCGCCTTCTTCTGCGTCATGCTCTACTGCGGGCTGCGCCCCGCAGAGGCCGTAGCGCTCAAGGTCGACAACTGCCACCTACCGGTGCGGGGCTGGGGCAAGCTCACCCTGACCAGCTCCGCCCCAGAGGTCGGCGAACTGTGGACCGACGACGGCCAGCGCTATGAGCAGCGCGGGCTCAAACACCGTGACCCCAAGGCCGTCCGGGTGGTGCCGATTCCGCCCGACCTGGTCAAAATCCTCCGCCTGCACCTGATGGACTTCGCTCCGGCTGCGGACTGGTGGTTGTTCTACGACGGACCGGATCACGCCTTCCTCAAGGGCCAGATGTACCGCCGTGTCTGGGACCGGGCCCGTAAGGCGGCCCTGAGCGGGGCCGAGTACGCCTCACCGCTGGCCCGACGCGTCTACACCCTGCGCCACTTCAACGCCTCCACACTCCTCCAGGCGGGCCTGGACACCGCAGACGTAGCCCGGCGACTCGGCCACTCCATCCAAACCTTGCTGACCATCTACGCCCACTGGATCGACACCGGCGAAGAACGCGCCAACGCGCTGATCGATGCCGTACTCGCCCGCGAGACTCGCCCGTTCAACGCTCTGACCAGCACAAACGAACCCGGATCTCGCGGGCCAGCCACGGGCCAACCCGCCGCAGAACTCCGCGCAACCGCGTGAAACCCCAGGTCAACCCCCGACCAGCCCAACACCGATGTTCTCCCTGGACAGGGCCCGGCCATGTGCGGCGGGTGGCGGTGGTGTGGCCTGCCGTACGGCCGAGCCGCCGTCACCCGCCGCGAGGGGTCACTTGCTGACGAGCAGTTCGTGGTCGATCTCCACGAACTCCACGATCAGCTCCGCGAACCTGCCCGCGATCAGCTCCTGGTAGGCCGGGGAGCCGGTGTGCGCGTCGTAGGCCGCCTGATCGGCGAAGTGCTCGACGAACAGCAGGTAGTCCGGGTTCGCGGGATCCCGGTAGACCCGGAACGACAGCGTGCCCGGCTCCTGCTCGGGCCCCTTCGGCGCGAACTCCTCGACCACGGCCTCCGCCTCGGCCTGCTTGCCGGGCTTGAGCTTGATGGGAAACACCTTGGCGAGCATGCGTACTCCTTCTCGAACGTGTTTTCTCGCTTCGCGACACCAAACCTTCCCCGCCCGCCCACCCCGCTGTCTCGCCACATCCGGACAACCGCGGACCAGTAAGGAGCCGAACGAAGTGCGAATTTAGGAAAATCAAGATCGACATCTTGAAAGTTAAGGATTGGCCGGGTACAACTTTAGATATGACAGAGCAGGCGATGGACTGGCAGGAACTCACGAACCTGACCCGGGGCCAGCCGTTCGTCGTCGAGCGGGTGCGCCTGGCAGGCAACGGCGTCGCGATCGAGGGCGAGTTCGAGCTGCCGCAACTGGCTCAGCTCAGCGTCGAGGACCAGGTCTTCGTCACGGCGTTCGTACGTTGCCACGGTTCCATCAAGCAGATGGAACGGATCTTCGGGGTGAGCTACCCGACGATCAAAGCACGGCTGAACCGGGTAGCGCAGATGCTCGACTTCGTCGAGACCGATCCGGCGCCGTCGCGGGCCGACATCGTCGATCGGTTGCGCCGCGGCGAGATCACCGCGCAGCAGGCCTTGTCCGAACTGGAGGGCCGCACATGATGCCGCAGTTGGTGACCGTCGGGGTCACACGCCCGGACCGTCGTCGCATCCGGGTCTGGGTCCCGGTAGTGCCAGTCGTCCTGGTGCTGTCACCGGTGGTGGTCCTGGCCGTCCTGGGGGCGGTCGTGGCCTGCCACCTGTACCGCATCGACGTGGTGCGGGCACTGGGCACCGGCTGGCGCATCGTCTGCGCGTTGCCCGGCACCCGAGTCGACATGGAGTACAGCCGTACGGCCGTGCTCGTCGCCATCCGATAGGAGAGGCCGCGATGAACGAACAGCGCAAGGACATCCTCGACCTGCTGGCCGAGGGCAGGATCACCGCGGAGGAGGCGGAGCAGCTCCTCACCGCACTCGAACGGAACCAGCCACCGGCGGCGGCCAGCCCCGCTGCCCGGCCGAAGGGCAAAGCGAAGTACCTGCGGGTGGTGATGGAGTTCCTCGAGGAGGGCGAGTCGCAGCGGCTCAACGTGCGCGTGCCGCTGCAGCTGCTGCGGGCCGGTGTACAGCTGGCGGCCCTGATCCCGCCGCAGGCGCTGGAGCGGGCCAACGCCGAGCTGAGCAGGTCGGGCGTGCCGTTCGACCTGACGCAGCTCAAGCCCGAACACCTCGAGCCGCTGGTGGAGCATCTCGACGAGACGGTCGTGGAGCTCGAGCAGACCGACGGCTACTTGCGGGTCTTCTGCGAGTAGGCGCCGTCCAGTTGGACGGCGCTGGAACATTCTCTCGAGTTCGCGCCCGCTGGAGCGGAGCGCGGCGAGCGGAACCCCGATCCGCGAAGTCGTCGGGGAGGACCCTGCGGAGTTTCTTCGGAACTACCCGGAGGGTCAGTGGATCAGCCGGGAGCGGGAACGGCTGACCAACACCATTGATCACGTCACGAGCGACAACCGTGACGAAAGAGAACGGCCTATCCGGTCCAGGGGCCCGCCATCCACGTGTGCTCGCGACCGTACGCATGACGTTCCGGGCGCCCTTGGCGGGGGCTGACACGGAAGAACCGGTGCGAACTGTAGCGGCGAGCAGCAGCAGGTCAGAGACGGGTTCGCTGGATTTTCGCGGCTACTAGGCCCCCTGAGGCGGTGTCGTGTCAGCACGGCAACGGCCCGATGTCAGCGCGGTCGGTGATGGTGGGCGCCATGGGGTGTTCAGCGATTGTGGTCGCCGGTGCTCCCGCCGCGTCGGCGATGGCGAAGCCGGAGGTCGAGATCTCCGGCGGGCTGCGGCCTTGGTTTGCGCCTTTGGTATTCAGTGTTGCTATATACCAGTAGTCGGTGTTACTTTGTACTGGTAGTCAGCAACAATGAGTAGCTGAAAGGGGGTGCGCCATGGGCAAGCAGGCGACGGAGATGCTCAAGGGCGTGTTGGAGGGCATCGTTCTGGCGATCCTGTCCGGCCGGCCCGCGTACGGCTACGAGATCACGGCGTGGCTGCGGGACCAGGGCTTCTCCGACATCGCCGAGGGCACCATCTACGCGCTGCTGGTCAGGATCGAGCAGCGCGGCTTCGTCGACGTGGAGAAGGTCCCGTCGGAGAAGGGGCCGCCGCGCAAGGTGTACTCCCTGAACGCTCAGGGACGGGTGTATCTCGACGAGTTCTGGAGGACCTGGAGCTTCCTCACGGAACGGCTCGCACAGCTCCGCGAAGGAGGTAAGTAGCCATGGCCACAGAGCCGAACGAGCCGAAGAGCCGCTACCGGCAGTACCTGGAGATGGTCACCGGGCCGCTCGAGGACAAGAAGCGCTACCGGCAGTACAAGGCGCGCAAGCAGCAGCTTCCCGCGAACTATCACGCGGCGATCGACGCGCTGGACCACTACATGCAGTACTTCGGGCCGGCGGACGCAGAAAGCCTGCTGGCGATGCTGGACGACCTCGCCGACCTGTTCGAGCAGAGCGCGGCGGACGGAACCCCGATCCGCGAAGTCGTCGGCGAAGACCCGGTGGAGTTCGCCGAGGCGTTCCTTCGGAACTACCCAGGGGGTTCGTGGATCGGCCGGGAGCGGGAGCGGCTGACCAAGGCCATCGATCGGGTCGCGGGCGACGAGTCGTGACCAAACAGAGAACGGATATCCGGATGACAGTTCATCAGATCCAGGGGCCCGCGATCCGCGTGCAGGGCCTGGAGAAGTCGTACAAGGAACTGCACGTGCTGCGGGGCGTGGACTTCGAGGTGGCGCGGGGCAGCATCTTCGCCCTGCTCGGCTCCAACGGGGCGGGCAAGACCACAGCGGTGAAGATCCTGTCCACGCTGCTCAAGGCCGACGCGGGTACGGCCAGCGTCCACGGCTTCGACGTCGCCAAGCAGGCGGCGGACGTGCGCGAGTCCATCAGCCTCACCGGGCAGTTCGCGGCCGTCGACGAGATCCTTACCGGGCGGGAGAACCTCGTGCTGGTCGCCCGGTTGCGGCACCTCAAGGATCCGGGGAAGATCGCCGATGGCCTGCTCGCCCGTTTCTCGCTGACCGACGCGGGCGCGCGGAAGGTGTCGACGTATTCGGGCGGCATGCGCCGCCGCCTCGACATCGCGATGAGCCTCATCGGGAATCCGCCGGTCATCTTCCTCGACGAGCCGACCACCGGGCTCGACCCCCAGGCGCGCATCGAGGTGTGGCAGGCCGTCAAGGAACTCGCCGCACAGGGCACGACGGTGCTGCTCACCACGCAGTATCTGGACGAGGCCGAACACCTCGCCGACCGGATCGCGATCCTGCACGAGGGCCGGATCCTCGTGAACGGCACCCTGGCCGAGCTCAAGCAGCTGCTCCCGCCCGTCAAGGTCGAATACATCGAAAAGCAGCCGACCCTCGAGGACGTCTTCCTCACGCTCGTCGGTGACAACGGCAAGAACGGCCATGACCGCAACGTCGCAACGGACGCATAAGGAACAACGATGAGCAAGCATTTCTTCGGCGACACCACCGTCCTGCTGGGACGCTCTCTGCGCCACATCACGCGCAGCATGGACACCATCGTCACGACCGCGATCATGCCGATCGCCATGATGCTGATGTTCGTCTACGTGTTCGGCGGCGCGATCAAGACAGGGTCGGCGTCGTATGTGAACTACATGCTGCCCGGCATCCTGCTCATCACGGTCGCCTCCGGCGTCGCCTACACCGCCTTCCGGCTCTTCACCGACATGAAGAGCGGCATCTTCGAGCGATTCCAGTCCATGCCGACCGCGCGCTCGTCCGTGCTGTGGGCACACGTGCTCACCTCGCTGGTCGCCAACCTGATCTCGCTCGTGGTCGTCCTGCTCGTCGCCCTGCTCATGGGCTTCCGCTCGAGCGCGGGAGTGCAGGCGTGGCTCGCGGTCGCCGGCATCCTGATCCTGTTCACCCTGGCGCTGACCTGGATCGCCGTCATCCCCGGCCTCACCGCCAAGACCGTCGACGGCGCGAGCGCGTTCTCCTTCCCGCTCATCTTCCTGCCGTTCCTCAGCTCGGCCTTCGTGCCCACCAACACCATGCCCGGCCCGGTGCGCTTCTTCGCCGAGCACCAGCCGGTGACCTCCATCGTCAACGCCATCCGCGACCTGTTCACCCAGCAGCCGGTCGGCACCGACATCTGGATCGCCCTGGCCTGGTGCGTCGGCATCCTCATCGTGGCCTACGCCTTCGCCATGAACACCTACCGCCGCAAGATCTCCTAGCGCTGCGGAAGCCGGACAAGCTCGACGCCCGTCCGCGGGTGCCCCTTCGGTACGGCGCCGCACCCACACCGCAGCCTCGTATTCGAGCCGTACAAGAGACGAGGAATGGCCATGACTGATTCCCTCCACACCCTCACGTCGATGCCGACGGCGCGTCAGGCCGGTTGCCCCTTCGACCCGCCCAAGGAGCTGATCGAGGCCCGCCGGCACGGCCCCATCAGCCGCTTCACCTTCCCCGACGGGCACCAGGGCTGGCTGGTCACCGGCTACGACCTGCTCCGCTCGATCCTGGCCGACTCGCGCTTCAGCTCGCGCAAGGAGCTCATGCGCCACCACCCGCTGATCGACTACGGTGACATCGAGGTCCCCCCGGCGCCGCCCGGCGAGTTCCTGCTGACAGACGAGCCCCAGCACAGCCGCTACCGCAAGCCGCTGGTGGGCAAGTTCACCGTACGGCGGATGCGGCTGCTCACCGAGCGCGTCGAGCAGATCACCGCCGAGCACCTGGACGCCATGGAGAAGGCCGGGCCGCCGACGGACCTGGTGACCGCGTTCGCCAAGCCCATCCCCGCCATCATCATCTGCGAGCTGCTGGGCGTGCCGTACGAGGACCGGGGCTCTTTCCAGGACAACATCGACAAGTTCCTCGGCGGGGAGGTCAGCGACGAGGAACTTGTCGAGGCCTACATCGCGACCCAGCAGTACCTCGCGGTGCTGGTGGCGGCCAAGCGCGCCAACCCCACCGACGACGTGCTCAGCGACCTCCTCGACAGCGATCTGACCGATGAGGAGCTGCGGGGCATGGCCCTGATCCTGCTGTCGGCCGGGTTCGACACCACGGCGAACATGCTGGCGCTCGGCACCTTCGCACTGCTGCAGAACCGCGCGCAGCTGGCCGCGCTGCGCGCCGATCCCGCGCTCACCGACGGGGCCGTGGAGGAGCTGCTGCGGTATCTGAGCGTCGCCAAGCAGTTCGCCCGGGTCGCGCTGGAAGACGTCGAGCTGGGCGGCCAGACCATCAAGGCCGGTACGACGGTCATCGTGTCGTACGCCACCGCCAACCGCGACCCCGCGCGCTTCACCGACCCCCACGTGCTCGACCTGCGCAGGCAGGATGGCGGGCACCTGGCCTTCAGCCACGGCATCCACCAGTGCCTGGGCCAGCAGCTGGCCCGCGTCGAGCTGCGCGTCGCGCTTCCCGCGCTGCTCAACCGCTTCCCCACCCTGCGCCTGGCCGTACCGTCTGAAGAAGTCGCCCTGCGCCCGGAGACCGCCGACATCTACGGGGTCAAGAGCCTCCCGGTCACCTGGGACGCCTGACCGCGAGCCACTGACCGGGCGAAGCGAACCGGTCCACACCGGGCAGACGAGCAGGAACCCGTATGGCGCTTGCCACGCCGCGAGCGCCACGACGGGGCGATGATGACTTGGCCGTAGACGCCGCTGACAGCACCGTGACCCGCCCGGTTGGGCACCAGGTCCCCGTCCGGCCGAAACCTGCAGCGCGAGGCGTTCCGCGCCTGCTGCCCGCACCATTCGCGCGCACCACGACGAGCTTGCCGCTGCCCATTGGCCGGCACGCCGTCACCTCCGCGTGCTCGGCCGGCCGCCGCCGATCTGCCCGGCACGCCCCGCGCTGACAACACCAAAGCTCGGTGCCACCACCGCGCCACAAATACCGACCCACCTGGCAACAGCCGACCCCGAAGGGGATTCGCATGTCCAACACGCGTCGGCGAGGGTTCCTCGCCGCAGTCCCACTCGCGACCGCGCTCGTGGTTTCCGTCGCTCCCGCCGCGTCCGCGACGGCGGAGCCGAAGATTGACATCTCCGGCGGGCTGACGCAGCCCGTCTTCTCCTACAAGGACGCCATCCGTGAGCACGTCCGGGTGGAGTCGTCGGTCGACAGTGATGGCGACGGCAAGAAGGACCTGGTCCGGGTGGACATCATCCGGCCGAAGGAGAGCGGATCCGGGCTCAAGGTCCCGGTGATCATGCACGAAAGCCCAGATTTCGACAACCCTGGCGCCGGCTACGAGAACGACCACAAGAAATACGACGCGAACGGAAACGCGACCAAGTTCCCGCTGTATTACGACAACTACTTCGTGCCGCGCGGGTACGCGTTCGTGTCGGTCGACATGATCGGCACCAGGTTGTCCGACGGCTGCCCGACCTCCTACGGCGCCTCCGACGTGCTGGGCGGCAAGGCGGTCGTCGACTGGCTGAACGGCCGGGCGACCGCCTACGACGACAAGGGCGACCCGGTCAAAGCCTCCTGGACCACCGGCCGCACCGGGATGATCGGCCACTCGTATGAGGGAGCGCTCGGCGTCGGCGTCGCCGGCACCGGCGTGCAGGGGCTGGAGACGATCGTCAACATCGCGGGGTACACCAGCGGATACGAGTCGTGGCGCAACAACGGCGTCCTCACCTGGTTCAAGGGCGGGGCGGCCTGGCAGTCCAAGGTGTTCGACAAGGATCCGGACGAGAAATGCGCGGCGGTGCGCCAGCAGTTGCTCGAAGACTCCGACGACGCCACCGGCAACTACAACGCCTACTGGGACGAACGCAATTACCGGACCGGGCCGATCTCGAAGGCGCGCAACGTCCGCGCCAGCGTCTTCGAGGTGATGGGGATGCAGGACCGGAACGTGGTGGGCAGCCAGTTCTCCCAGTGGTGGGCCATGCTGCCCCGCGCCGTGCAGCGCAAGGTGTGGGTGACGCAGTACGGGCACCTGGACCCGTTCTGGGCCCGCCGCGAGGTGTGGCTCAACACCCTGCACCAGTGGTTCGACCACGAGCTGATGGGCGTCGCCAACGACATCCTGCGCCAGCCGCGCGTCGATGTGCAGCTCGGCCCGGACCGGTGGATCACCCAGGCTGACTGGCCGGCGCGAACGCGGACGGTGACCCTGCGGCCGCGGCAGGACGGCTCCCTGGGTCGGACGCCTTCGACCGGAACCGGCAGCTACCTCGACACCGCCCAGACCGAGATCGCGATGGCCGCCGACCCTGCCACCCCCAACCCGAACCGGCTGGCCTTCCTGACCTCACCGCTGAAGAACGCGATGCGGCTGTCCGGGACGCCGTCGGTGAGCCTGCGCCTCACGCTGGACAAGCCGACCGCCAACCTGGGTGTCCTGCTTGTCGACTACGGCCAGGACACCCGCATCAACTACCGCGAACGCACTGCGACGTCCGCGGAAGGGCTCAAGTTCATCGGCGGCGAAGACTGCGTCGGCCAGGGCACTCCCGATGACGACGGCTGCTATCACAGGGCCGGCGACAACACGGCGACCTCCGGCTTCAACGTGGTCACCCGCGGAATCCTGGACGCGCAGAACCACAAGTCGCTCAGCCGCTCGACACCGCTGACGCCTGGCAAGCCGTACCAGATCACCTGGAAGATGCTGCCGCAGGACTACGAGTTCAAGGCCGGGCACCGGCTGGGCCTGGTGCTGACCGGAACCAACGACGACTTCAACCTCGACGAGACCGGCAACGGCTCCGGGACGGACGTCGAACCCGGCACGGGCGCCAAGGTCACCATCGACCTGGCCGGCACGTCGATCTCGCTGCCGCTGGTCACCGGCACCTCCGACAAGTAACTGCCGTACGGTCGCGGCGGCCGTCGGCCGCGACCGTACACGTGGGGCCAGGTCGCCGTGTCCGGAATCCCGTTCTCCCAGGAGCGGTCGATGCCTACTGTCCCTTCGACACGGGTTCGCGCGCTTGCCCCCAACCTGGTGCGCGCGATGTTCGTGTTCCTGTTCGGCTACCGGCTGTGCCTCTTCCACCTGGTCACCTTCCTCGCGCCGGCCGTCGTCGGCAGGCTCCCGATGGCGCTGATCGCGGTCGGCGCGTGGACGCCCGGCTCGACCTTCACGCTGGATCTGGCCGATGGCATGGGCGCCGCCGCCGTCGCACTCGCCATCGGCGTGGGGGGCTGGCTGCTCTCGATCGTGCTGGCCGGCTGGATGCGCCGGGTCGGCCACCGGGGCCCTCGAGATCGCCTTGCGTCGGCTGTCCCGTTGATCTGCATGGTCACCAACGGGTGTCCGGATGTGGCGAGAAAGGGTCGGAGGGCTTTTCTATAAAGGGGGGATGACGATGTTTTCGGCCGTGGTGACCACCGGGATCTACTGCAGGCCCGGGTGCGGGGCGCGGCCGTTGGCCGAGAACGTGCGGACGTTCGAGATGGCGGCCGCCGCGGAGGCCGCGGGGTTCCGGGCTTGCCTGCGTTGCCGGCCGTACCGGGTGGCCAGTCCGGTGGGGGCCGATGCGCCGGAGCTCGTGTGCCAGGCCGTACAGCTGATCATCCGCGGAGTGCTCGACGAGGGCAACGAGGCGGCGCTGGGGGAGCGGCTGGCCGTGTCGCCGCGGCACCTGCGGCGGTTGTTCCGCGATCATCTGGGTGTGACGCCCGACCAGCTGGCGCGCTCGCGCAGGGCGCACTTCGCGCGGCGGATGCTGGACGACACCGAGCTGAGCGTGGCGGACGTGGCGTTCGCGTCGGGGTTCGGGAGCCTGCGGCAGTTCAACAGGGAGATGCGCGAGGTGTTCCGCGCCTCGCCGCGGGAGCTGCGCGGACGCAGGCGGCGGTCCGATCGGCTGGCGGCCGACGGCGGGCTGGCGATGCGGCTGCCCGTCCAGCAGCCCTTCGACTGGGACAAGGTCGTCGCGGGGCTGGCCGAGGGGGCCGTGCCCGGGGTGGAGTCGGTCGAGGGGCGCGTCTACCGGCGCACGATCGGGCTCGACGGCGGGCCAGGGATGCTCGAGGTCCACCCCGGCAGCGAGGACCACCTGGTGCTCAGGGCGCACCTGCCGTACTGGGAGGGGCTGATCCACGTGGTCGAGCGCGTCGGGCTGATGCTGGGAGTCGACGGTCAGGGTGGGCCGGACAGCTGGGGTCCGTTCGAGGGGACCGTACGGGCCGTTCTCTCCACTGACGGGGGCTCGACGTGGGCGCGAGAGCAGCTGGGAGCCATAGCCCGAAATTTCGGGCAGCCGGTGCCCGGGCTGACGCACGGCCTCACCCACCTGTTCCCGTCGGCCGAAGTGCTGGCCTCGGCCGACCTCGTCGCGGCCGGACTCCCCGAGCCGACCGCCGACACCATCCGCACCTGCGCCGCCACCGGCCGCTGGACATGACCCACCCTCGGCTCCCGACCCCTCACAAGAGGTACGGCATGCCAGGAAGGCAGCTCAGGTCTGCCCCGCCGAAGGGCGGGAAGGGCGCGAAAAGCGGAAGAGACTGGCGGGCCAGGAGGATGGGGGCGGCGTCCGCGACGTGGGGAAGGTCCGGCCGGGAGGATGGGTGGTGTCCGAGGGCTGACGCGCCCGGGTTGAGGTCGCATGACGGAGGGTGGGGAGGGGACAGGTCGGTCGAGGTGACGGGCAGGGGCGTGGAGAGAGTGCCGGGTGGGGAGGACGGGCTGGTCGCGCAGGCTCGGGGTGGGGACGAGGGGGCGTTCGCGGAGCTGGTGGAGCGGCACCGGGGTGAGCTGCGCGTCCACTGCTACCGGATGCTGGGGTCGTTCGAGGAGGCCGAGGATCTGGTGCAGGAGACCCTGCTGCGCGCCTGGAAGGGACTGCCCGCCTTCGAGGGCCGCTCGTCGCTGCGGTCCTGGCTCTACCGGATCGCCACCAACGCCTGCCTCGACGCCCTGGAGGCCCGCGAGCGGCGCGTGCTCCCGTACGAGCTGGGCCCGCCGGAGACGGACGGCCCGCGGATGGACATCCCGTGGCTGCAGCCGTACCCGACGGGGAACGACCCGGCGACCGCGGCGGTGAGCAGAGAGACGATCGAGCTGGCGTTCCTGGCCGCGATCCAGCACCTGCCGCCCCGCCAGCGCGCCGTGCTCATCCTGCGTGACGTGCTCGGCTGGCCGTCCAGGCAGACCGCGGCGCTGCTCGACGGCACGCAAGCGTCGGTGAACAGCGCGCTGCAGCGGGCCAGGGCCACGCTCAGGCAGCGCCTGCCCGGCCACCGCCTGGACTGGGCGGCCCGCAGCCACCCGACCGACGAGGAGCGCGCCGTGCTGCGCCGCTACATGGACGCGGTCGAGCGCGCCGACCTGGCCGCCATGGCGGACCTGCTCGCCGAAGAGGTCCGCGCGACGATGCCGCCCTACCCGACCTGGTTCCTGGGCAGGCAAGCGGTCCTGGGAAGCCTCAGGGCGAGCTGGGACCCGGCGCACCCCATCGGCCGCTTCACGATGCTTCCCCTGGAGGCCAACCGGCAGCCGGCCGCGGCGGCCTACCTCGACGGGCGCGCGTTCGCGATAGCCGTACTGGGCGTCGAGGGCGGGCGCATCACCGAGCTGACCGCCTTCCACGACGTCCGGGTGTTCGAGGCGTTCGGCCTGCCGATGACTTTTCCGCCGGACGCCCGTCTTGAAGGAGGTCGACCAAGGAGGTAGATCATCATGGCCAAGCTGCTGTATTCGGCCACCATGTCGCTGGACGGCTTCATCGCGGGCCCCGGCGGGGACATGTCCTGGCTGACCGAGCACCTCGGTCCCAACCCGCTCGTGGACGAGCTGGTCCCGCGCATCGGCGCGCTGCTCGTGGGCAGCCGCACCTTCCGCGGTGACGACCCGTACAAGGGCGTCCCCGACAAGGAGGGCAAGGCGTTCGGCGGCGGGTGGAGCGGGCCGCAGATCGTCCTGACCCACCGGCCCGGTGCCCCTGCCGCGGACCTCACCTACGCGGGGGACCTCGAGACCGCCGTCGCCCTGGCCAAGGCCGCCGCGGGCGAGAAGTACGTGAACGTGCTCGGCGCCGACGTCGCCCGCCAGTGCCTCGAGGCGGGCCTGCTCGACGAGGTCCTCGTGATCGTCGCCCCCGTCATGCTCGGCGACGGCACCCGCCTGCTCGACCGGCCGGGCGGCACCGACGTCAAGCTCGAACGTCTCGCCCACGGCGCCGTCCCGCACGCCACCAACCTCTGGTTCCGCGTCCTGTGATGGGTTGACGGGCGCGAGCGGGTCGTGATTACCTCTCCACCAACTGGTTGGTGGAGAGGTGAAAGATCGTGGGAGATCGACGGCAGGAGCTGATCGAGGCGGCGTTCCGCTGCCTGGCGGCCAAGGGGTTCGAAGGCCTGCGCCTGAGAGAGGTGGCGCGCGAGGTGGGCATCGACCACTCCACGCTGCACCACCACTTCCCCACCAAGAACGACCTCATCGCCGCGGTCGTGCAGTACACCACCCGGCAGCTGCACGCGCCCGGCACGACCCTGGGCGACTACCTGGACATGCTGGCGGTCGCGATGCGCGAGCAGCCCGAGCTGTTCGTGGTGCTGCGCGAGATCGACCTGCGCTCGCTGCGCGACCCGGAGATCCGCGCCACCATCGAGCGGGTGGAGGAGGGCTGGCGCGGGGCGCTGGCCATGCGCATCGCACCGGAGCACGTCGCGCTGGTCATCGCCGCGGCCAAGGGCCTGACGCTCATCCCCGACGACCCCGCGGTCGTGCTCGCCCACCTCCGTGAACTCATCGAAGGAGCCTGAACCATGCACGTGATCGTGATAGGCGGCGGCATCGGTGGACTCTGCCTGGCCAACGGGCTCAAACGGGCCGGCGTGAGCGTGGCGGTCTACGAGCGGGACGTCACCCCGACCAACCGCAACCAGGGCTACCGCATCCACATCAACACCGAGGGCAGCAGGGCCCTGCACGCCTGCCTGAGCCCCGAGATCTGGGAGCGGTTCGTGGCCACGGCCGGCGACCCGGGGGCCGGGATGGCGTTCATGACCCACCGGCTGGACCAGCTCGCGCTGATAGAGGAGGACCTGTTCACCGGCGGGCGCACTGCGCCGGAGGAGAGTCACCACGCGGTCAGCCGCGTCACGCTGCGCAACCTGCTCCTGGCCGACATCTCCGAGATCGTGAACTTCGACAGGAAGTTCACCGGCTACGAGACGAAGGACGGGCGCATCCTGGCGCGGTTCGCCGACGGATCGACGGCCACGGGCGACGTGCTGATCGGCGCCGACGGGAGCAACTCCCGGGTCAGGGCACAGTTGCTCCCAGACGCGGGCTACCTGGACAGCGGCGCCCTGGCGGTGGGCGGCAAGCTCTACCTCACCCCCGAGACCAAGGCCTGGCTCCCCGAGCGGATCCCGGCCGGGATGAACGTCATCTTCGGCCGGCCGGGCCGCTCCATGTTCACCGCCGTCTTCAAGCGCAGGACCTACGACGCCGGCGAGGGCGACTACGTGCTGTGGGCGCTGGTCGCCCGCCGCGACGCGTATCCGGACAAGCGCGACGACCTGCGCGAGACGGTCACCCAGCTGATCGAGGGCTGGCATCCCGCTCTGGTCCGCATGGTGGCCGAATCCGATCCTGTCAGCGTCGAGATGTTCGACTTCCGCACTTCCGCCCCCGTCAAGCCGTGGCCCACGGGGCCGGTCACGCTGCTCGGCGACGCGATCCACGCGATGCTGCCCACCGGCGGCGAGGGCGGCAACACCGCGCTGCGCGACGCCCAGCTCCTCACGGCCAAGCTCGCCGCCGTCGGCAGGGGCCAGGCCGAACTGGTGACCGCGCTGGGGGAGTACGAACGCGCCATGATCGAGTACGGCTTCGCCGCCTCGAAGCGGGCGCTGTCCAACGCCAGGATGGGGATTTCGGCCAGCCGGATCAACCGAGCCTTCGCCCGCGCCTTCTTCCGTACGTGCCAGGCGGTACCCCCGTTGAAGAGGCGTGTCTTCGGTGAACGATGGTCCTCGGATTAACACGCCGGTTACATACGGGCAAAAACCGGGAAACGGCCGTCTGGTTTTCTCGGCGTGGCTGGAGAGAACCGCGAAAGGATCGTTGTGAGCTACAAGGCTGAGTACATCTGGATCGACGGCACCGAGCCCACGGCTCTGCTGCGCGCCAAGACGAAGATCCTGGCCGACGGCGCAGAGCCGCCGGTGTGGGGCTTCGACGGATCCAGCACCAACCAGGCCGAGGGCCACTCCTCCGACCGCGTGCTCCGCCCGGTCTTCACCTGCCCCGACCCGATCCGCGGCGGCGCCAACATCCTGGTCCTGTGCGAGGTCGAGGAGATCGACGGCGAGCCGCACAAGAGCAACACCCGCGCGCTGCTGCGCCCGATCGCCGAGCAGTTCGCCGACCAGGACTCCTGGTTCGGCATCGAGCAGGAATACACCTTCTTCAAGGGCAGCCGCCCGCTCGGCTTCCCCGAGGGCGGCTTCCCCGCTCCGCAGGGCCACTACTACTGCGGCGTGGGCGCCGAGGCCGTCTTCGGCCGCGAGATCGTCGAGCTCCACCTCGACCGCTGCCTGGCCGCCGGCCTGGCGATCTCCGGCATCAACGCCGAGGTCATGCCCGGCCAGTGGGAGTTCCAGATCGGCCCGGCCGGGCCCGTCGAGGTCTCCGACCACATGTGGGTGGCCCGCTACCTGCTCTACCGGACGGCCGAGGAGTTCGGCGTGGAGGCCACGCTCGACGCCAAGCCCGCCCGCGGCGACTGGAACGGCGCCGGCGCGCACACCAACTTCTCCACCAAGGCGATGCGCGAGGGCTACGACGCCATCATCACCGCCTGCGAGGCGCTCGGTGAGGGCGACAAGCCGATGGAGCACGTCAAGCAGTACGGCGCCGACATCGAGTCCCGCCTGACCGGCGCGCACGAGACCGCCCCGTGGAACAGGTACTCCTACGGCGTCTCCGACCGCGGCGCCTCGGTGCGCATCCCGTGGCAGGTCGAGGTGGACCGCAAGGGCTACATCGAGGACCGCCGCCCCAACGCCAACGTCGACCCGTACGTGGTGACCAGGCTGCTGGTCAACACCTGCTGCTCCGCTCTGGAGAAGGCCGGCCAGGTCTGATCGACATTCCGGGAGAACGCGGGCACCCCCGATGGGGCCCGCGTTCTCCCACGTTCAGGTCAGGCGCGCCTGGTAGACCCGGCGCGCCTCCTCGACCACGGCCAGGTAGTCCGCGCTGACCCGGTCGCGGATGAGATCCTCGAGTAACTCCAGCCAGCGCAGGCAGAACGTCACGTCCTCCTCGCGGGCCACCCTGCGCCGCTCCACGTCCAGATAGACCGGGCTGGTGTGGGCCCGCACCTGGCCGCCGCCCTCGGCCACGGCCACGACGTACGTCGGCCAGTTGACCGCCAGGTCAGCCGCCACTTCCCCGGGCGGGCCCGAGGCCAGCTCGCCGTCCGCCGTCAGCAGACGTACGGTCTCCACGCCGGGACCGATCACCCGGCCCACCACGCTCACCCGGTTGCCCGCCACCTGGTCCAGCGTGGCTCCGGGGCCCTCCCCGTCGACCGCGAGTTCCAGGAACGGGCCCGTGGTGGCGAATGTGCGGCCCCGCCGTACCGCCTCGGCGTAGGACTCCGCGGTCAGCGGGCCGCGCACGTGCGCGTAGGTGCGCTCGCGGCCGATCGGGCCCAGCCGCTGCGGGGTGCCGGCGACGGCCGCGATCCTGTTGCCCGCGCCGATGAGGCGCCGGTAGGCGCGCGCCGACTCGATCGCCGAGGAGAAGGTGTCGACCAGCCCCAGCGCGGCGTCCACCACCGACAGCCGCGCGTCGAAGCCGGGATCGCCCACCCCGACCAGCTGTTCCGGCGTCTCGACCGGCCCGCGGAAGGCGTTGGCGTAGCCGATCAGGGCGCCCCGCTCGCGCAGCTTGCTCAGCGTGTCGCTCTCCGGGCCGAGCGCCTGGTGGGCCAGGCCGACCCTGGCCACGTGCGTCTCGTCGGACCACGGCAGGTCGCGTCCCGACCAGGTCTCCCCGGCCTCGCCGTCGCCGGGCAGCAGGTTGACCACGTGCAGGTCCTCGCCGAGCTGGGAGTCGGCCACCCACCGGGTGGGGCGGTTGAAGCGGACGTGCAGGTCGCCGCCGTACCAGCCGCGGGCGGCGGCGTCGTAGATGCGCGGCGGCGCCAGCTCGACGAGCGTCTCGCCGGAGCCGGGCGTCAGCGTCGTCTCGGCCGAGCCGTACTCCATGCCCCTGGTCACCCTGACCGTCAGCTGCTCGCGCGGAACGTGGACGACCAGGTCGTCGCCGTGGAAGTACGGCAGGCCGTCCAGGTCGCGGGCAGGTGAGGTGTCCTGCGGGAACCAGCCCCGGCCGTCGGCGCTCACCACGCTCCACCGGCACGGGAACCCCGCGCGGAGCCGGATCGCCACCGTCACCAGTTTCAGATCGTCACGCATCGGCTTCTCCCCGTAATCGAAGGCGCCGTTATCGTGGCACGACCCTCACCCGCCGGGAAGCCCCATGCTTCCCGGCGGAGTGGCTTTCTTACTCCCAGGTGGAAGGATCTAGAGTCGGAAATCCATATCTGGAGTGATGTCGGCGACGTCCATCTGGGCCTTCTGCAGGCGACCCGAGTGGTCCCAGTTCATCGCCTGCCAGCGGGTGAACTGGTCGAGCACCCACATGCCTGACTGGCGGCTGCCGTTGCCCGACTTGCCGTTGCCGCCGAAGGGCAGGTGCGCCTCGGCGCCGGAGGTGGAGTTGTTGACGCTGACCATCCCGGCCGAGATGCCCTCGCGGAAGCGGAAGGCGTTCTTGGGGTCGGTGGTGTAGATCGAGCTGGACAGGCCGTAGCCGGGCCGGTTGGCCAGCTCGATGGCCTCGTCCAGGGTCTGGAAGGAGGCGATGCCCACGATGGGGCCGAACGTCTCCTCCAGGAACAGCTGGTCGTCCGGCTTGACCCCGTCCACGACCACCGGGTGGTAGTAGAGCCCGCCCTCGCCGGTGAAGTCGTGGTGCGGGTTGTTCGCGGTGATCCTCCCGGTCTCTCCTGACACGACCTCGTGGTGAGGCTGGATCCAGGCCAGGAACTCCTCGTAGCGGTCGGCGAACTTCTGGTCGAGCAGCGGGCCCGCCAGCACGTCCTGCTCCGGGTCTCCGATCTTGGCGTTGCGCACGGCCCTGGCGAAGCGCTCGACGAACTCGTCGTGGATCGACTCGTGCACGATGACCGTGCCCAGGCTCGTGCAGCGCTGGCCCGCCGTACCGAAGCCGGAGAACAGCGCGCCCTCGACGGCCAGGTCCAGGTCGGCGTCCGGCATGATCACCATCGGGTTCTTGCCGCCCAGCTCCAGGCAGGCCGCCTGCAGGTGGCGGCCGGTCAGCTCGCCGATCTTGCGGCCGACCGCGCTCGAGCCGGTGAACCCGACCTTCTGCACCGTGCCCTCCTCCAGGGCCTTGTCCAGCCCGGCGAAGGTGCCGGCGCCGTCGGCGAAGACGATGTTGAGCACCCCGTCGGGCAGCCCGGCGGCCACGAACAGCTGGTACATCGCGTGCGCGGAGGCGGCGGCGTACTCGGCGGGCTTCCACACCACGGCGTTGCCGCACAGCAGCGCGGGCACCAGGTACCAGGACGGCACGGCCACCGGGAAGTTGCCCGCGGTGATCACGGCCGCCACGCCGACCGGGTTGCGGAAGGTGAACAGGTTCTTGTCCGGCATCTCCGACGGCACGGTCTGGCCGTAGAGCCTGCGCCCCTCGCCCAGGAAGAAGTCGCAGGTGTCGACGATCTCCCTGACCTCGCCGAGCGACTCCTTGAACGGCTTGCCGATCTCCTCCGTCACCAGGTGCGCCAGCTTCTCGGCGTTCGCCTCGACCAGGCGCCCGATCGACGCGATCACCCTGCCGCGGACCGGCGCGGGCACCCTGGCCCACTCGCGCTGCGCCTCCTTGGCGGTACGGCAGGCCGCTGCGAACGTGTCGGCGTCCGCGAGTCCGACCTGGGCGACCACCTCGCCGGTGCGCGCAGGGTTGACCGACTCGTACGTGCTCGCGGCGGCGGCGTCCTTGCCGCCAATGACCGAAACGATGTGACGCGTCACCGGTGACCTCCTCGTAGTTCCTTCGCCCACACAATCATCCCGCCGCAAGATCTGGAAACCCAGCCCCATCCCCAATCACAACGATCACCCCCACCCGGAGAAAGGGACAACGCGCGCACCATTTACGGCCCGCCCTTGTGATCGCTCCGAGATCGCCTCCTGCGAAGCTTGCGCTCGCCGCCGCTGATCCCAGGCTCATGGGCAAGGACGCCGCCGAGTGCGCCGACTGGAATGTCACCTGGCGCATGTGGCTCGGCAAGGACCAACTGGTCCGCCGCATCTGGGCCTCGTACGAGGTATGCGGACTGGACGCGAAGGTCGGTGACAGGCGCTACCACATGATCGACGACATCCGCCTGTCCGGCTGGGGCATGAAGGTGACGATCAAGGCCCCTCCCGCGGATCAGACCAAGATGCTCACCCTCCCGAAGTAGCGCCCAGCACGGTGTCGAGGCGCTCCAGAAGCGCCCGGCCCGGGACCAACGGGGCGGAGCCGCCGTACAGGACCGCGAGGCAAGGTGCCCGCCACACCCGGATCTCGGCGGTCGCGCCGGTCGCGTCCGTCACCCAGATCGTGTCGAGGGCGGTGGGCGACGACCCGTCCATCGAGCACCGGGTGCCGTTGAGCAAGGATTTCGTGTCGCCCGGGGAGGACGGCGTCTCGACCGTGATGAGCGTGCGGAGCGGTTCGAGGTCCCCGGTGATCGTCCGCTGTCTGGTGAGGCGGCCGTCGGGGCCGTAGCGACAGGCGGTTGCCGCGGCGAGCGGGCTCGGCAGGAAGGTCCTCGACGTCCCCCGGTTGCGGGCGATGTCGTCGCGCGGCGTCGAGCCCGCCGGGCCGGCGCGGGACGGGCAGGCCGGGGCCGGGACGGCGGGGTGGGCGCGGGCCAGTTGCCGGCGGTAGAGGTCGAGGAAGGTGTCGACGGGGGCGTTGCCCAGGAAGCGGGTCCTGCCGTCGTAGTAGGCCGTGCCGCAGTTGGGGTCGAGGAGGATGACGGCCGACGAGCCGTCCTCGTACCGTACGACGAAGGAGCCTCTCCGGTCGTAGGCGATCAGCGGGCAGATCTCGCCCAGGTGGAGTTCTCCGGTGATGGGCCGCCCTGCCGCGCTCTCCTGCGCCCTGATGCGGGCCTCCAACTCCTCCCTGGTGGGCATCGCGTTGAGCAGCGCCGCCACCTCGGCGGCCCCGGTCGTCAGCACGCGTGCCTCGCCCTGGTGGGGTCCGGGCTCGAGGATGAGCTCGCAGTACGTCACGGACGTGACAGGACCCGAGGGGAGGAAGTCGCCGGGCCTGTCGCGGATCCCCCAGTCCGGGACCCAGGCGCCGGGGCATCCTCCGCGATGGATCTCGGGGCGGGACGCGGGGCTCGCCAGCAGGCATACGGCGGTCAGGGCTGTCAGGAAGAGGCGGGCAGCCGTCATGGTGAGAACGTACGGCTTCTATATCGGGATAAATCGGGAACTGTGCGGCTTCGGTCTGGGGATTTACGGCAGGATGATCAATAGCCGGTCCAGGGGGGATCGGTGCGTCGGGGGACGGGGGAAGCGTCTCCTGCTGTGTCAGGAAGGAAACGGGGAAATGCGGAAGTTATCTGCTGTTGGGTTGGCGGGGGCGGCTGTGGTGGCTGCCACCGGGCTGACCGTCACCGCTGTGGCTGCTCCTGCCTCGGCGAGCCGGGTGGACGCGACCTGCGCGAACACCGTCGATGATGCCAAGAACCTGCAGGCCGCGATCGACTCCGCCAAGGACGGGGACGAGGTCGTCATCAAGGGGCCGTGTCTGATCAATGCCACGATCAGCCTGCCGCCGCGCCGTACCTATCGAGGGGACGGGAAGGCGGGCACGGTGATCAAGCAGGCCGATGGGGCGAACCTGCCCGCGATGCTGGCCTCCGAGGGGTGGGTCAAGAACGCCGAGACGAGCGACGACACGATCAGGATCGAGCGGCTGACGCTGGACGGCAACCGCGACGCCAACAAGGGCACCGTGGGGCTGATGCTGCGGGCGTGGAACGCGCGCGTCTACGACGTCGACATCTACGGGGCGCCGTCGGACGGGATCCGGATCAGCAACCCGTCGCAGAACGGGACGATGCTTCGCAACACGATGGTGAACAGCATCATCAGCGACGTCGACATCGAGGGCTCGGCGGAGGCGGGCATCCGCGTCGTCGACCCGGGCAACTCGGTCACCGACTGGACGCTGCAGCGCGCCTGGATCGGGTTCAACGGCACCAACGCCATCCAGATGGACAACGCGGCCGGCTGGACGCTGAGCGAGCTGCACCTGTACGCCACGCCGAAGAACGCGATCGACGCCCACCGCTGCTTCGGCACCTCGATCTCCAACAACTACATCGAGGACTTCGGCGCCGAGAGCACCAAGGGCCAGACCTACTACGGCATCCGCTGCGATCTGCAGGGTGACGCGGCGACCACGATCACCGGCAACCGCATCCACAAGTTCCTGCCGCCCCCGGACGGCTTCGCCGCGCTGAAGCGGGCCTTCCGGGAGCGCAGGGCGCCCGACGAGCGCAAGCTGACCGCCACCGGCGCACTGCCGCCCGAGGTGAACTTCGTCTACCTGGCTCTGGACGCGGTGAACTACGGCACGGGGCACGCCGCGATCTCCGGCAACACGATCGTCGGCCACGGCACCAAGCTCGAGACCGGCATCCAGCTCAAGAAGGGCGAGGGCGACCAGCTGTCGGTGGCCTCGGGCGTCAACCTCGTCGACGGGGCGGGCGTGCCGATCTCGATCGGCCCGGGCGTGCGTTACACCCGCGGTTACTGATCACAGCACCCGGAACGCCAGGTGCCGTCCTCGGCCCTGACCCACGGCGAGCGCGAACCAGAGGCGGAGCACACCGTCGAGCGCGTCGTACTGGTCGGGGCCGAGGTACACCGGGCGCAGGCCGACGGCGTCGACGAGCTGCTCGACGGCGTCCTTGTCGGCCTCGGCCGAGGAGTAGAACAGGTCGCCGACCTGGCCGTCGAAGGTCGGGTCGGCGAAGTTCTCCCAGCCGTAGGAGTTGAAGGCGCGGGCGTAGCGCGCCCCCGGCGCCTTGGCGGCGACGTCCGCCGCGCTGTGCAGCTTGTCCTCGCCCATCCGGTTGACCGCGTCCACCACGAGCTTCCCGTCGAGCTCGGGCCCGTACTCCTCGAGGAAGCCCGCGACGGCCGTGCCGGGCAGCGCCAGGACGACGGTCTCCGCACCCGCGAGCGCGTCGGGGATCGGCGTGCTCCGTGAGCCGTGGGTGACCTCGTGCCCGGCGGCGGCGAAGGCCTGCCCCAGCGTGCCGCCGACGTTTCCCTTGCCGATGACTGCGATCTTCATGCGCCGTCCAACCGCCCCGCGGCATCGGCTATTCCCGTGATCAACATGTCGAGGGCGGCGGTGAAGTCGGCCTCGGCGTCGATGTCGGGCAGGACGCCGAGCAGCCGGGTGAAGTGGGGCAGCCGCTCGGCGTCGACGCCCTGGCGGAAGTGGTCGAGCTGCTCCGCGCCCCGGCTCGCGTAGAAGTCGCCGGTAAACCCGGCGGTCGACAGCAGTAGCGAACCCATGATCAGCCCGTTGATCGCGCTCAGCGCCCGCCGTACCTGCGTGTCGTCGAACCCGGCCGCGTAGAGCGCCTCGAGCAGATCCTCCAGGGACCGCAGCGCCCGCTCCGAGGTCGGGTTGGCCTGGTCGGTCACCAGCGCGAGCGGCACCACCGGATACCGGCTGAGCGCCCGGTACATGCCGAGCGCCGTCGTGCGTACCCGCTCCTGCCAGGGCAGCGCGGGATCGGGGCGCGCCACGTCGCCGTAGACCCGTTCGGCCAGGCCGTCCAGGATGTCGGCCTTGTTGGCGAAGTGGTTGTACAGCGACATCGCCTCGATGCCGAGCCGTTTGGCCAGCTTCCGCATCGACAGCCCCGCCAGGCCCTCCTCCTGAGCCAGGAGCAGGGCGGCGTCGAGGACCGCCTCGCGGTTGATTCCCTTACCCACGTTGACAAACTTACACCGTAAGCGCTGTACTTACGCCGTAAGTCTCGAAGGAGGGCACATGACAGACGTGATCATCGTCGGCGGCGGGCCCGTCGGCCTGCTGCTGGCCGCCGAGCTGACGCTGGGCGGCGTGGAGACACTGGTTCTGGAGGCGGCCGAGAGTCCGGTCCGCAGGGAACGCAGCCTCGGCCTGCGCTCGCTCAACGTGCGCAGCACCCAGACGCTGGCCCTGCGCGGGCTGGCCGAGCCGGTGATCGAGGAGCAGTGGAAGTACCTCGAAGGAGTCGCGCACGACGGCGCCGACGCGGTGTCGTTCCTGATCCAGCTGCTCAAGGAGGGCAAGACCCGGGGCCACTTCGGCGGCCTGCCGCTGCTGCAGGACGAGCCGGGACCAGCCGAGTACGTGATGCTCAAGCAGCACCTGCTCGAGCGCGTGATCGCCGCCAGGGCCGAGGAGCTGGGCGTGCGGATCCTGGCCGGCTGCGAGGTCGTCGACATCGAAGGAGCGACCGCGATCCTGCGTGACGGCCGCCGCTTCGAGGGCGCCTACCTGGTCGGCTGCGACGGCGGCCGCAGCGTGGTGCGCAAGCGCTCGGGCATCCCCTTCCCCGGCACGGACGCCACGTTGACGGGCCGCACCGCCGTCGCCGAGGTGGCCGACCCCACGGCGCTCGTCTCGTCGCTGCGCAGCCCCGGCGGCCTGGTCAACCTGTCGCTGGTGCCGGGGGAGATCGCCACGATCGAGTTCGACGGCGGCCCCGGCGAGCGCGACGCCCCGATGACGGCCGAGGAACTGCAGGCCAGCCTGCGCCGCGCGAGCGGCGTCGACACCGTGCGGGTCACCTCGCTCGAGGCGGGCATCCGCTACAGCGACAACACCCGCCTGGCCGAGACCTACCGCCGCGACAGGATCCTGCTGGCGGGCGACGCCGCCCACGTCCACTCGCCGATCGGCGGCCAGGGGCTCAACATGGGCCTGCAGGACGCGGCCAACCTCGGCTGGAAGCTCGCCCTGGTGGTGCGCGGCAAGGCCCCGGAGTCGCTGCTGGACACCTACACGGCCGAGCGCCGCCCGGTCGCCGACCGCGTGCTGCGCAACACCCGCGCCCAGGTCGCCCTCATGCGCCCGGGCCCGCAGGTCGACGCCCTGCGCGCGGTGCTGGAGGAGACGCTGCGGCTCCCGCAGGCGCTTGAGCACTTCACCGCGATGGCCAACGGCACCGACATCGACCACGCCCCCGCCGCGTCCGACCCCCGCGTCGGCCGCTTCGTGGCGGCGCCGTACCGCGACCTGCTGCGCGAGGGCAAGGGCCTGCTGGTACGGCAGGCCGGCGCGGACCCCGAGCTGCTGGTCCGCCCCGACGGCTACGTGGCCTGGGCCGCAGGAGAGCCGGAACCCGTCGCGGAGGCGCTCACCCGGTGGTTCGGCTCAGCGCATCTCGAAGTCCGCGAAGTCGAACCCCGGTGAGACCACGCAGCTGACCAGCACTTCCTCATCGCCCGCGGGCCGCGCCGACTGCCAGACACCGCCCGGCACCACGGCCTGCGGCACCTGCCCCTTCTCCACCAGCGGCCCGAGGACGACGGTCTCGTCGCCGATCACGAGCTCCAGCGGCCCGCCCCGGTGCCACAGCCACACCTCGTCGGAGCGGACGACGTGCGGCCGCGACTCCTCGCCCGGGCAGAGCAGGAAGTAGATCCCGGTGGCCGACGACCTGGCCCCGCCGTACCCCGGAGGTTCGAAGGTGACGGCGGTGCGCCAGGTCTCCTTGAACCAGCCGCCCTCGGGATGCGGTGACATGTCGAGCAATTCCGCGATGACCGGACGTGTACTCATGTCACCCATGGTGTCAGGCCTTCACCGCACCCCCGAGCAACCCCGACACGAACTGGCGCTGGAACACCAGGAAGACCAGCATCAGCGGCAGCGTGGCGAGGAAGGCGCCGAGCATCAGCCCGGCGTAGTCCACGTGCGACAGCCCGATCAGGTGGTTCAGTGCCACCGGCACGGTGTAGCGCTCCTCGGAGTTCAGCATCAGCAGCGGCCAGATGAAGGCGTTCCACTGCGACATGAACGTGAAGATCACCAGCGCGCCCAGCTGGGGCCGCACGCACGGCAGCACGATCCGGTAGAAGATCCGCAGATCGCCCGCACCGTCGAGCCGCCCGCTCTCCAGGAGTTCGTCCGGGAAGTCCAGGAACGCCTGCCGCATCAGGAAGATGCCGAAGGAGTTCGCCAGGAACGGGATGATGATCGACTGGTAGGTGTCGACCCAGCCGATGCTGGCCATCATCTGGAACAGCGGCACGAGCAGCACCTGGAACGGGATCATCATGGTGGCCAGCACCACCCCGAGCAGCAGGCCGCGCCCGCGGAAGCGGTACTTGGCCAGCCCGTAGCCGCACATCGCCGACACCAGCCCGCTCAGCGCCGTGTAGACCAGCGCCGTCCACACGCTGGTGGCCATCACCCTGGCGAAGTGGACCGACTCCTCAAGGCCGCGCAGGTTGGCCATCAGGTCGCCGCCGGGCAGGAACGGCGGGGGAGAGTCGAACAGCTCCGACCCGTCGTGCGTGGCGGCCACGATCATCCAGTAGAAGGGCACCACGCTGACCACCGCGCCGGCCACGGCCAGTACCCACAGCACGAGCCGCCTCACCCGCGCCCCTTTCCGAAGTAGCGGAACTGCAGCCAGGAGAGCCCGCCGATCAGCAGGACCACCACCCACGCGATCGCCGCCGCGTAGCCGAAGTCGAACTGCTTGAAGCCCACCTGGTACAGGTAGAGGATCGGCGTCAGCGTGGCGTCGCCGGGCCCGCCGCCGGTCAGCACCAGCGGCTCGTCGAACAGTTGCAGCGTGCCGATCGTCGAGGTGATCGAGCAGAACAGCAGGACGGGCCTGAGCTGCGGCAGGATCACCTTGGTGAACGTGGTCAGCGACCCCGCGCCGTCGATGGCGGCCGCCTCGTACTGCTCACGCCCGATCGCCTGCAGCCCGGCGAGCAGGATGATCGCGTTGTAGCCCACCCAGCGCCAGGTGATCGAGGCGATCAGCGCGACCCGCGCCCACAGCGGGTCGTTCAGCCAGTCAACCTGCAGGCCGAGCACCTGGTTGACCGCGCCGCCCTCGGTGCGCAGCAGCACGCGGAACACCACCGCGTAGGCCACCAGCGTGGTCACCGCGGGCAGGAAGTAGGCCGCCCGCAGCGTCGCGCGGAAGCGCAGCCACGACTGGTTGAGCACGTACGCGAGCACGGTTGCCAGCGCGATCATGATGGGCACCTGGACGACCAGGATGAGCGCCACGTTCACCAGCGACTGCAGGAACGAGGGGTCGCTCGTCAGCCGCGTGTAGTTGCCCGCGCCGTCGTCCAGGCTCTGCAGCAGCGAGGCGGCCAGCGGGTAGGCGAAGAACAGCCCGAACAGCGCCGCCGCCGGCCCGACGAAGATCCACGGCACGGTACGGCGGCGCCAGCGCCTGGGCTGCGGCGCCAGGAGCAGGCGGCCCGCCGTACTCGTGGCGGTCATGACGCCAGACCCCGCTTGGTGGCGGTGGCCAGCTGCTCGGCGGCCGTGTCGAGCACCGCCTTGGGGTCCTTGCCGTTGAGCAGCGCGTCGGAGACCGCCTTCTTCAGCAGCTCCTCGGCCTCCTTGTCGTCACCGGTCAGCTCGATCGGCGGGATGTTCCTGACCTGGTCGGCGAACAGGCGGTTGATCTTCTGCCCGGCGAAGTAGGGCTGCGGCTCGTCGAAGAACGGGTCGGACAGCGCGGGCAGGTAGGCGGGGAAGAGCGCCTCGGTCTTCATCATCGACACCTGCTGGTCCTTGTTCGCCAGCAGCCACTCGACGAACGCCCACGCGGTGTCCTGGTTCTTGGTCTGCGAGGTGATCGCCAGCGCCGACCCGCCGTTGGCCGAGGTACGGCTGCCGCCCTGGTCGAAGGCGGGCAGCGGGATGACCCCGAACTTGCCCGACAGCTCGGCCATCTCGCCGGTGAGCGTGCCGGTCCACCAGGCGGCGGTGGGCTGGGTGGCGGCCTTGCCCTGCTTGGTGGCGGTGACGCGGCCGTCCCAGCCCTTCTCGTTCTGCAGCAGATCCTTGTCCTTGAGCGTCTTGAGCAGCGTGAGCGCGCGGACGGCGGCCGGGGTGTTCACGGCGACCTTGCCGTCCTTGAAGTAGCCCTGCCCGAGCTGCTGCAGCAGCGTGGTGAACCCGGCGGCGCTGGTCAGGTCGGAGACGAACAGGCGCTTGCCGGTGGCCTGCTTGATCTTCTCGCCCGCCTTGACCAGGTCGTCCCAGGTCTGGACGGCCTCGGGGTCCACCCCGGCCTGCTTGAAGTAGTCGCGGCGGTAGAACAGGCCGACGGGCGCCGAGTCCCACGGCATCGCGTACAGGCCCTTGCCGGAGGTGGCGGCCTTCCACTTGGCCGGGTCGAAGTCGCTCTGGTACTTGGCGGCCACCGGGCTCAGGTCCACCAGGCCGTTGGGGAAGTGCTCGGCGTACCCGGCGATGTAGGTGTCCTCGAGCGTGATGACGTCGGGCAGGCCGGCGCCTGACTTCAGGCCGACGGTGATCTTGTCGTAGGCGTTGTCATAGCCGATGTCCTCGATCTCCACCTTGACGCCGGGGTGTGACTTCTCGAACTCCGGCGCCAGCCGCTGCAGCGCCTTGGCGGCCACGTCCCAGGACCAGACCTTGATGGAGCCCGAGACCTTGGCCGACTGCGCGAGCTTCGGGGCCTGCTTGGCCGGGGCACCGCCGGTGGCGCAGGAGCTCAGCGCGACGACGGCCGCCAATCCCGCTATGACATGGATCTTCTTCACGATGACGTCCTGTGGTATGTCATGCTCTGCATACTGAGTTTTGAATACAATAGGCGTCTCTCGCCGGATGCACCAGAGCGCTGTGAAATGTCGGTCGAGGTGGCTACTGTGCGGCACGTGACCGAACAGAGCGGCTCCCCGGATCAGCGACCTGGGGAAACGGCACGTCACGCGCGCGTGGCCGCGGGCCTGGCCGAGCTCGAGCGCTGGCTCGGCGACCAGGTACGGCACGGCATCGCGGGAGCCGACCGCCGCGCCTGGGAGGAACTGGCCAAGCGACTCGTCGACGCGCAGGCCTCCGGGGTCGCCGGGGTGGTGTCGCGGCTGGAGCGGATGCGCTCGCTCGACGGCTGGCCCGAGCGCCTGCTGGCGGAGTACGCGCTGCTCAACCTGCTCGCCGTGGCCTTCCGCCGCCGGGCGGAGCTGCCCGAGCCGCTGGCGCGGACCGTGCTGAGCCGGGTGGGCTTCCCCACCTCGCGCGAGGAGGTGCTGGCCGGGCCCGCGGTGCGCGACCACTGGCACGTCCTGGCCCGCCGCGACGAGGACCAGGACCCGCTCGTCGTGCGCCGCGTCTGGTTGCACGGCCACGACACTGGCCGACCTGCCCTGATCCTGACGTTCACCCCGCCCGGCCAGCGGCCCGACGACTCCTTGGCCCCCGGCACGGTCATCGACGCCGCCCTCGCCTTCTACCCCGGTGCCGCCCCGCTGCGGGCCCTGGTGACCGAGGCGGAGCCGGCCGACCGCCCGGCGCCCACGGGGGTGAGCGTGGCGGAGGGCCTGCGGGAGGTGGGCAGGATGCTGGCGGCCGATCCGTGGGTCGAGTCGTGGCCGCTGGTGCTGCGCGACGTGGTGCCCGGCGCCGAGACGCTCGGCGGGCTGCCGCTGCATCCCCGCGACAGGGACCCGTGGCGGCTCATCGCGGTCGCGGGCGGGCGGCCCGTGACGGTGGCCGTCGAGTGGACCCCCGCAGGCGTGCGCCCGCTGGCCACCTGGGCCGACGACGGCACGGCGGTGCCGCTGTGAGCTGGGAGGACCTGGTCTCCACCGCGCTGGTCGGCACCGACCGCCGGCCGTACGGCGCCGACCTGCTGGCCGACGCGGCCGTCGAGGTCGTCCGCCGCAGGGCAGGGCGGCGACCGGCCGCGCCGGGACACGAGGCGGACGTGGCGCCGGAGGAGGAACGCGAGGCCGTCGGGCGGGCGGCGGCCCGGCGGCTGGTCAGGATCCTGGCCGGTCAGTACATCAGGGTGCTGCCCGAGTGGCTGGCCGCGGCCGCCGCGTCAGGGCGGCGCGCCCCCTCCTACGCGCTGCCCGACCTGCTCGAGCGCGGCAGGCGCGACCGTTCCATGCGGGCGCACCTCGGCGTGCTGGCGGGTGAGCGCGGCAGGTGGCTGGCCCGGCGCAACCCTGACTGGGCCTACCTGCTCGAGGAGCCGACGGGCGAGCCCGGCGGGCAGGTCTGGGAGCTGGGCAAGGCCGGCGACCGGCGGGCCCACCTGGCGCTCCTGCGCGCCACCGACCCGGCCAGGGCCAGGCGCCTGCTGCAGGAGACCTGGGAGGTGGAGACGCCCGACGACCGCGCCGACTTCGTCGGGGTGCTGGCCGACGGGCTCACCATGGACGACGAGCCCTTCCTCGAGGCCGCGCTCGACGACCGCAGGCGCGAGGTGCGGCAGCAGGCCGCCAACCTGCTGACCCGCCTGCCCGGATCCCGCCTGGCCCGGCGCATGGCCGAGCGCCTTTCCCGCGTCATCGGCACCGACCAGGTGAACCCGCCGGAAGAGTGCGACAAGTCGATGGAGCGCGACGGCATCAGGGCCAAACCGCCGCGCGGCATCGGTGAGAAGGCCTGGTGGCTCCAGCAGGTGATCGCCAGGGCGCCGCTGGCCAGGTGGGGCGACCCCGACGACGTGGTCCGCAGGCGGATCCCCGACTGGGAGGACGAGGTGCGGGCCGGCTGGGTCAGGGGCGCGGTCCTGCAACAGGATGCCGCCTGGGCGCGCGCCATGTTCGCCTGGGACCCGATCGCCGACCTGCTGGCCGTCCTGCCGCCGGGGGAGCGGCAGCACCTCGCCGCCGATTTCGTGAAGAATCGGGAGATGGACAGCCAGCTCATCATGGTCCTCGGCGGGGTTCCCGCGCCGTGGCACGACACGCTGGCGGCAGCCGTACTCCGTAAGATCGTGCAGGTGGCGGCCACCCAGCCGTGGAACCTCGGCGAGCTGGGCAGGCTGGCCGCCGAGCGGATCGACCCCGCGCTGTGCGACCTGCCCGTGCTGGCCAGGCCCGACCCGAACGTCCAGGAGGTCGCCGCCCTGCTGCGCTTCCGTGCCGACATGCTGGAGGAGCTCGAATGACGGTATTGCGCCCACACGCGGAGGACCAGTACGCGGAGGAGCTCGCCCTGCTGGCCAAGGACGACGACAGGCCCCGCCCGCCAGGCTGGCGGCTGTCGCCGTGGGCGGTCACCACCTACGTCCTGGGCGACGGCGACCGGATCACGCCCAAGTACGTCGGCGCCCGCAGGATCGTCGAGGTGGCGATCGCCACCCTGGCCACCGACCGCGCGCTGCTGCTGCTCGGCGTGCCGGGCACGGCCAAGACCTGGCTGTCGGAGCACCTGGCGGCCGCCGTCAGCGGCGACTCCACGCTGCTCGTGCAGGGCACGGCGGGCACCGCGGAGGAGGCCATCCGCTACGGCTGGAACTACGCCCGCCTGCTGGCCGAGGGCCCGTCGATGGACGCGCTGACCCCGTCGCCGGTGATGCGAGCCATGGCCGAGGGCCGCGTCGCCCGGGTCGAGGAGCTGACCAGGATGCCGTCCGACGTGCAGGACGCGCTGATCACCGTGCTGTCGGAGAAGACGCTGCCCATCCCCGAGCTCAACACGGAGATCCAGGCCGAGCGCGGTTTCAACCTGATCGCCACCGCCAACGACCGCGACAGGGGCGTCAACGAGCTGTCCAGCGCGCTGCGCCGCCGCTTCAACACGGTCGTGCTGCCCGTGCCCGCCACCGCCGAGGAGGAGGTGGAGATCGTGGCGCGCCGCGTGGCCGAGCTTGGCCGCTCGCTGGCGCTGCCCGAGATCACGACCGGGCTGGCGGAGATCCGCCGGGTCGTGACCGTCTTCCGCGAGCTGCGCGACGGCGTGACCGAGGACGGCCGCACCAAGGTGAAGTCGCCCAGCGGCACCCTGTCCACCGCCGAGGCGATCTCGGTGCTGACCAGCGGCATCGCGCTGGCCGCGCACTTCGGCGACGGCGTGCTGCGTCCCGCCGACGTGGCCGCGGGCCTGGTGGGCGCGATCGTGCGCGAGCCGGTGTCCGACCGGGTGGTGTGGCGCGAATACCTGGAGACCGTGGTCAAGGAGCGCTCCGGGTGGAGCGACTTCTACCGGGCCTGCCGCGAGGTCTCATGAGGGTGCTCGGCGTCCGCCACCACGGTCCCGGCTCGGCGCGAGCCGTACGCGCCGAGCTGGAGCGGCTGCGCCCCGACGTGATCCTCATCGAGGGGCCGCCCGAGGCCGACGGCCTGGTCGCGCACGCGCCCGGCTGCGAGCCGCCGGTCGCCCTGCTGGCCCACGTGCCCGGAGACACCTCCCGCGCGGCTTTCTGGCCGTTCGCGGTGTTCTCGCCGGAATGGCAGGCGATCCTGTACGGTACGCGTTCCGGCACCCCGGTCCAGTTCTGCGACCTGCCCGCCTCCCACAGCCTGGCCATGAACGGCAGGGAGGGCTTCTCCCGCGACCCGATCGGCGAGCTGGCCGCCGTGGCCGGCTACGACGACCCGGAACGCTGGTGGGAGGACGTCGTCGAACACCGCGGGGATACCCCGTTCGACGTGATCGCCGAGGCGATGACCGCGCTGCGCGAGGGATACCGGCCGGACGAGCGGGAGGCCCGCCGCGAGGCCCACATGCGCAGGACCATCCGCGCCGCCAGGAAGGCCGGACACGAGCGGATCGCGGTGGTGTGCGGCGCCTGGCACGTGCCCGCGCTCACCGAGCCGTTCCCCACCGCGGCCTCCGACGACGCCCTGCTGCGCAGGCTGCCAAGGGTCAAGGCCGAACTGACCTGGGTGCCGTGGACCTACGGGCGGCTGGCCGCCTGGTCGGGCTACGGCGCGGGGATCGCCTCGCCCGGCTGGTACCACCACCTGTTCACCGTCGCCGACCGCCCCGTCGAGCGCTGGCTGGCCGAGGCCGCCGCCGTCCTGCGCGCCGAGGGGCTCGTCGTCTCCTCCGCGCACGTCATCGAGGCGGTACGGCTGGCCGAGGCGCTGGCCGCGCTGCGCGGGCGGCCGCTGGCCGGGCTCGGCGAGGTGACGGAGGCGGCCAGGGCGGTGCTGTGCGAGGGCGACGAGCTGCCGGTCGGGCTGATCCAGCGGCGCATGGTCGTCGGCGACCGGCTCGGGCAGGTCGCCGAGGGCACGCCGATGGTGCCGCTGCAGCGGGACCTGCGCGACCACCAGCGGCGGCTGCGGCTCAAGCCTGACGCCCTCAGGCGGGAGCTCGACCTGGACCTGCGCAAGCCGCTCGACCTGGAGCGCAGCCACCTGCTGCACCGGCTGCGGCTGCTCGGCGTGGAGTGGGGCGCCGCCGAGGAGGCGCGGGGGAAGGGCACGTTCAGGGAGACGTGGACGCTGGAGTGGCGGCCCGAGTACGACCTGGCGCTCATCGAGTCGGCCGCGCTCGGCACCACGGTCCGCGCGGCCGCCGCCCAGCGCGCCCGCGACAGGTGCGCGGCCGCGGTGTCGCTGGCGGAGCTGACCGAGCTGGTGGAGCGGTGCCTGCTCGCCGGGCTGCCGGAGGCGATGCCAGAGGTGCTGGCCGCGCTGTCGGCCCGGGCGGCGCTGGACGCCGACGTCACCCACCTGATGGCGGCGCTGCCCGCGATGGTGCGGGCGCACCGCTACGGCGACGTGCGCGGCACGCCGGCCGAGGGGCTGGCCACGATCGCGCACTCCATGCTGGAGCGGATCAGGGTCGGGCTCCCTGTCGCGGTGTCCGGCGTCGACGAGGGCGCGGCGGCCGGGCTGCTCGAGCACATCGACGCGGTCCATTCGGCGGTCGCCCTCCTCAGCGAGGAGCCCTCGTCCGACGAACGCGACCGATGGCTGGAGACCCTGCGCGGGATCTGCGACAGGGGCGAGCCGCACGGGCTGATCGAGGGGCGGCTGACCAGGATCCTGCTGGACGCGGGATCGCTGGGGGACGCGCCTGAGCGCATGTCCAGGGCCATGTCCAGGGGGAACACCCCGGCTCGGGCGGCGGCCTGGGTGGAGGGGTTCCTGGCGGGCGGCGGGCTGCTGCTTGTGCACGATCCGCGGTTGCTCGAGCTGGTCGACTCGTGGCTGGCGCACCTGACCGGGGACCAGTTCACCGAGGTGCTGCCCCTGCTGCGGCGGACGTTCTCGGAGTTCGCCGCGCCCGAACGGCGCGCGATCGGCGACCGCCTCAAGGCGGGGGCCCGCACGGTGTCGGCCGGGGAACAGGTGGACGAGGAACGCGCGGCGCCCGCCGTACGGACCGTGCTGACGATCCTGGGGAGGGGCACGTGAGCGGCCAGGACGAGCGGCTGCGGCGGTGGCGGCTGGTGCTGGGCGGCGGCGAGGCCGACGGGATCGGGATGGCGCTCGACGCGGCCGACGCGCGGATGGACGGCGCGCTCGGCGCCGTCTACGAGGACGCCGCAGGGCTGGGGGCCTCGGCGCCCAAGGTGGCCAGGTGGCTGGGCGACATCCGGGCCTACTTCCCCTCCACGGTCGTCCAGGTGATGCAGAAGGACGCCATCGAACGCCTCGACCTGACCAGGCTGCTGCTCGAACCCGAGCTGCTCGAGGCCGTCGAGCCCGACGTCCACCTGGTCGGCACGCTGCTCGCGCTCAACAAGGTGATGCCCGACGCAGCCCGCGAGTCGGCCCGCAGGGTCGTCCGCCACGTCGTCGACGACCTGGAGCGCAGGCTCGCCCAGAAGGCCCGCGCCGCCGTCGCGGGCGCGCTCGACCGCTCCGCCCGCACCCACCGCCCGCGCACGGTCGCCGACATCGACTTCGCCAGGACGATCCGCGCCAACCTGAAGAACTACCTGCCCGAGCGGAACACCGTCGTCCCCTCCCGCCTGATCGGCTACGCCCGCAGGCAGCGGGCGCTGCGGCGGGAGGTCGTGCTGTGCGTCGACCAGAGCGGCTCGATGGCCGACTCGGTCGTCTACGCCGGGGTGCTGGCGGCCGTGCTGGCCTCGACGGGCTCGCTCAAGACGTCGCTGGTCGCCTTCGACACCTCGGTCGCGGACCTCACGGACCTGCTGCACGATCCTGTCGAGGTGCTCTTCGGCACCCAGCTGGGCGGCGGCACCGACATCAACCGCGCCCTCGCCTACGCCCACGGCCTGGTCACCCGGCCGAGCGAGACGATCCTGGTGCTGGTCAGCGACCTGTTCGAGGGCGGGCTGCGCGACCAGATGCTGCGCAGGGTGGCGGCCATGACCGAGCAGGGCATCCAGGTGATCGTCCTGCTCGCGCTGTCGGACGAGGGCGCGCCGGCCTACGACCACGACAACGCCGCGGCGCTCGCCGCGCTCGGCGTCCCCGCCTTCGCCTGCACGCCCGACGCCTTCCCCGACCTCATGGCCGCTGCCCTAGACCGCCGCGACCTCACTCATTGGTCCGAAACCCACACCCCATAGCCCCATTTTTCCCGTACGGCGAGTTTCTTTCCTGTACGGCGAGCCGCCGCCGCCACCGGCCGCCCGCCGCACTCCGGCTGAGGGCCCGTGAGGCTTTTCTTGTACGGCAGGCCCCCGCCACCGGCCGCCCGCCGCACGTCGGCCGAGGGCCCGCGAGCGGCGCTTCCGGCGAGTCGGTGAGGGTTGCTCGCCGCCACGGCGATTCGTCATCCAGGCACCGCGGCTCCTCCTGGCCCGCCGTACGAACGAAAGCCCCGCACATGGCGAGGCTTTCGAACGGACGGTCAATGGGAAGAGACGGTCGCCTTGCGGGGGAGGAGGAAGGAGAGGACGAAGGTGGCGGCCAGGAGGCCGATCTCCACCCAGACCGTCAGCTGCATCGCCGAGCCGAACGACCACTGGCTCTTGAGCAGGTTGAAGAAGAGCGTCCCCAGGACGGCGGTGCCGAGCGCCGCGCCGAGCTGCTGGATCGCGGTGAGCGAGCCCGAGGCGGAGCCCGACTCGTGCGGCTCGACCCCGGACAGGACGATGTCGAAGAAGGGCGCCATCGTCAGGCCCATCCCGATACCGACCAGCGCGAGCCCGGGGGCGAGCTGCCACGGCCCGACGGACACGCCGGACAGGTGGATCGTCAGGCCGAGTACCCCGGCGCCGGCGGCCATCACGGTGACGCCGATCTGGAGCAGGCCGCGGCCCAGCTTCTCCTGCAGGCCCGACATCGCCAGGCCGAAGCCGATGACGCCGCCGATGGCCTGCGGCAGGCCGGTGAGGCCCGCCTTGAGCGGGCTGAAGCCGAGCCCGACCTGGGTGTAGAGGGTGAAGACCAGCGACAGGCCGATCATGCCGGAGAAGAAGGCCAGCCCGGCGACCAGGCCGCCGGTGAAGGCGCGCTTGCGGAACAGGCTCGGCGTGACCAGCGGGTCCTTGCCGGAGCGGGAGCGGCGCGACTCGTAGCGGCCGAACACGGCGAACATCACGATCGAGCCGGCCATCGAGACCCAGGTCCAGACGGGCCAGCCGAGCTCGCGGCCCTGGATGAGCGGGAAGATCAGCAGGAAGGCGGCGACCGACACGATGACGACGCCGATGATGTCGAGCTTGGTGGCGTTGGCCAGGCGGAACTCGGGCAGGACCTTCAGCCCGGCGACCAGCGCGGCCAGCCCGAGCGGCAGGTTCACCAGGAAGATCATGCGCCAGCCGGTGCCGAACAGGTCGGCGTCGACCAGCCAGCCGCCAAGCACGGGGCCGCCCACCGACGAGATGGTCATGACGGGACCGAACATGCCGAACGCCTTGCCCATCTCCTCGGGCGGGAACATCTCCTTGATCAAGCCCAGGCCCTGCGGCAGCATCACGGCGCCGAACAGTCCCTGCAGCACGCGGCCCCCGATCAGCATCTCGGGGTTCATGGCAATCCCGCACACGAGCGACATCGCGGTGAAGCCGGCGGCGCCGATGAGGAACATCCGCTTGCGGCCGTACAGGTCGCCGAGGCGGCCACCGGTGATCAGGCCGACGGCCATGGCCAGGGTGTAGCCGGCGCCCAGCCACTGGACCAGGCTCGCGGTGCCGCCCAGCTCCTTCTGGATGGTGGGGGCGGCGATGGTGGTGATCAGCGCGTCGAGGAGGTCCATCACCTCGGCGGCCAGGATGACGAAGAGCGCGGCCCAGCGCCAGCGGTAACGCTGGGCCTCGGTGGCTGCCGCGGGAGCGGTGACGGTCATCGGGAACTCCTTGGGGGGAACGGTGTTCTTAGGACGAACGTTGTTCGTTACGAACACTGTTTTAGTGGCGAACGTCGTTCGTGTCAAGTACAGTGTTCGTTATGACGAACGTGCCAACACCGCCCTGGCGGAAGCAGCGCCGCCAGATCAAGCCGCAGCTGAGCCAGGAGCTCATCGTCGAGACCGGATTGCGCATCGTGGACGCCGAGGGCATCGACGCGCTGAGCATGCGGCGGATCGCCCAGGAGCTCGACACCGGTCCTGCGTCGCTGTACGCGCACGTGTCGAACAAGGAAGAGCTGGTCGAGCTGATCTACGACCTGGTGCTGAGCGAGATCCGGCTGCCGGAGAAGGTCGACAGCTGGCAGGAGGGTCTGCGCGACTACGCGCTCGAGGCGCACAGGGTGCTGACCGCGCACGCCGATCTGGCCAAGGCGGCGCTGGCCAACATCCCGACGGGGCCGAACGCGCTGCGCGTCGGTGAGGCCATGCTCGGATTGATGATCGAGGCGGGGCTGTCGCCGCGGGACGCCGCGCTGGCGCTCGACAGGATCTCCCTGTACATCTCCAGCGACGCCTACGAGGAGTCGCTGCACTACGCCAGGATGCGGGCCTCGGGGCACGAGGACCCGGTCGAGTACATCGTCTCGTTCATCGACCAGATCACCGTCTACTACAAGTCGTTGCCCTCCGACCAGTTCCCGTACACGAGCAAGTACGCGAACGTGCTCACCGCCGACGACGGCGCCGTCCGCTTCCTGTACGGACTGGACCTCATGATCGCCGGGCTTGAGGCCCGCATGCCTTAGGCCTAATTGCCTAGGCCCGCCGCCCGATGTGCTGACCTGGGGTGTCGCCATAACTTGCCGGGTATGACAACGACTGTTGAAGCACCCCCGGCCGGAGTGGTCTCCTCGGCCTACCGGACGTTGAGCGTCGGACTGGTGGCCCTCGTCGTCCTGGTGGCCTTTGAGGCGATGGCGGTGGCCACGGCCATGCCGGTGGTGGCCCGCGATCTGGGTGGCATGCACCTGTACAACCTGGCCTTCAGTGCCACGCTCGCGGCCCAGGTCATCGCCACCGTGCTGGGCGGGCGTTGGAGCGACGTGCGCGGGCCGCTGCAGCCGATCGCGGTGGGTGTGGCCGGGTTCGTGGCGGGTTTGCTGGTGGCCGGTTTCGCCCCGACGATGGAGGTGTTCGTCGCGGGCCGGTTCATCCAGGGCCTGGGCGGCGGGCTGATCCAGGTCTCGCTGTACGTGCTGGTCGCCCGTGCCTACCCGCCTGCCATGCATCCCAAGGTGTTCGCCCTGTTCTCCGCGGCCTGGGTGGTGCCCTCGATGGTCGGCCCGGCGATCGCCGGTTTCGTGGTGGAGAACGTCGACTGGCGGTGGGTCTTCCTCGGCGTCGCGCTGATCGTGATCCCCTCGGCGTTGCTGCTGTGGCGCGGCACCGCGGGCAACGCGCTGTCGGAGGGCATCGCCGAGCCCGCTCCCGGCCTGGGCCGCAAGCTCGTGTGGGCCACCGTGACCGCCGTCGCCGCCGCCCTCATCCAGTACGGCAGCGCCCAGGCGCTGGCCGGTCTGCCCCTGCTGCTCGCCGGCGTGGTCCTGCTGGCCATCGCCCTGCCCAAGTTGCTGCTGCGCGGATCCCTGCGGGCCGCCCGCGGGCTGCCCAGCGCCCCCGTCCTGCGCGGCCTGGCCTTCGGCGCGCTGACCGCCGCCCAGGTCCTCATCCCGCTGATGCTGATCAACGTCCGCCACATGACCCCGATCAGCGCCGGCCTGGTGCTCACCATCGGCGCGCTCGGCTGGTCCACCGGCTCCTGGATCAAGGGGCGCGGCACGATCGGCCACCTGACCGCCATGCGCGGCGGCGCCCTCATGATCGCCACGGGCATCGCCCTGATGACGCTGGTCCTGGTGGACGCCGTCCCGATCGCGCTGGCCTTCCTGGCCTGGGCGATCGCAGGGCTGGGCATCGGCGCCCTGCACCCGACCGTGTCGGTGCTGGTCCTGCGGCTGTCCAAGCAGGGCGAGGAGGGCGCCAACACCGCGGCCGTGGGCGTGGGGGAGTCGGTCTTCACCGTGGTGGCCGTGGCCGTCACCGGCGCCCTGTTCACCGCGACCGGCGAGACCTACCTGGTCGGTTTCGCCTTCGCCTTCGTGCTGGCCCTCGTGGCGGCGTTCGTGGCGCCCCGTTTTGCGCAGTCCGTTCCTGCAGGCACCATGGAGGAGGTCACGTCTTAAGGGGGAGCCACATGCCGCGAGTGCGGGAGCTGGAGGTCTTCAGGCTGAACCTGCCGTACGGCAGGCGGTCGGAAAGCCTGCTGGTCAAGCTCACCGATCACGGTGGCATGGTCGGCTGGGGTGAGACCATCTCGCCCGCCGCCAAGACCTGGGCCGGCCTCGAGGAATCCCTCGCGGCACGGCTCATCGGCGTCGACTGGGAGCATCCCGACTCCGTCGACTCGCGCGACTCCGCCGTCGACATGGCCTGCTGGGACCTGTGGACCAGGATGCGCGGCGTCCCGCTGGCCGAGGCGATCGGCGGCACCCGCACCTCGCTGGTGGCAACGATCCGCCTCAGCCCCGACCCGTCGGTCGAGTCGCTGGTGGCCCGGGTCAACCAGCAGGTCTGCGCCGGCTACGGCCACGTCACGTTGGACATCCGGCCGGGATTCGACGTCGAGCCCGTCCGCGCGGTCCGCCAGGCCTACCCGGCGCTGACGCTGGCCGTCGACTGCGACGGCACCTACACCAGCCCCGAGCAGCTGGTGGCCCTCGACTCCTACGGCCTGGAGGTCATCGAGCGCCCCTTCGCCGTGGACGACGTCTACCTGCACGCCACCCTCCAGGACCAGGTCGCCGCCGCGGTGGCCGTCGAGGTCCGCTCGACCGCCCAGCTCGACGAGTACCTCACCCTGCGCGCGGCCCGCGTGCTGCTGCTGCGCCCCACCGCCTTCCCCGCGCTGTCCGAGGTACGGCGGGCCCACGACCGCGCCGTCGCGGCGGGCTGGGACATCCAGTGCACGGGCGGCCAGGGAGCCGGGCTGGCCAGGGCGGCCACGGTGGCCGTCGCCAGCCTGCCCGGCTGCACGCTGCCCTGCGACGTCACCCAGCCGCCGCGCAACAACCAGTTCGTCACGCCGATCGTCGGCGCCAACGCCGGCGTGATCGCGGTCCCGTTCACCCAGCCGGGCCTCGGCCACACCATCGACGAGACCCGCCTGCGCCGCCTGGCCAAGGACACCTTCCGCGCCTGACCCGGCCGTCGAAGAGCGCGCGGCTGATCCGACGTCTCCGGTGGAAGCACCCGAGATGTGCTCACCTGCGCTATGAGATCAGCCGGGGTTCTCGGCGTGGGTGAGGGTCTCCCAGCCGAGGAAGTGACTGACTCCGGCGGGCCGTGACTGCTCCACCAGGCGCTGGGTGCGGGTCATCGTGACGCCCAGCCGGTTGTGCAGGGCGTTGTAGCCGGGCTCGAGCACCGGCCCGAGCCCCAGGTTCACCTTGCCGCCGCACAGCCAGGACGGCACCGGCTCGCCCAGTTGGAGCCCGGAGTGGAACCCCATGGCGTACCGCAGGCGGTCCTTGCCCTCGGCCCACAGGTCCACCCCCTGCAGCCGGGCGGTCTCGGCGACGTGGACCGCGGCCGCGATGCCCCACCCGGTGTGGCCGAAGTCCCGGCACGTCTCCTGGGCGAGCCCGTCCACGAACGTGGACTGCCCTTGCCAGTAGGAGATGATCTCGGCGGGCGTGTGGTACTTGCTGCCGGGCCGGGTCTTGGGGTAGGCGCCGTCCGACTTCAGGTAGATGTAGGCCGGGAGCCGGTCACGCCACAGCTGGACGGCCGTGTCGAAGGAGGCGCGGTCGTCCAGGAACACGGCGATGCCGATCGCCGCGTCGGTCATGATGAGCTCCCAGTTGCCGTTGGTGTCGGGGCTTCCCTTGATCACCGTCGGCAGATAGACCGTACGGAGCTTGGTGGCGAACCTGCCGGCCTGCGTCCAGCCGGTGTAGGTGTACTTGATGAGTTCGGCCGCGCGCGAGAAGGACGCGCCCGACCAGCCGGTCTGCAGGGGAGCGTTGTGCCCGGTGTGCTCGGTGATCACGGCCGACCAGGCGTCCATGATCTCGATGGCCTTCTTCGCGTAGCGGGCGTCCTTGGTCAGGTACCACTGCAGGGCGTGGGTGTAGGCGGCCATCGCGTCGTCGCGCTCGTCGGAGCAGCCGTAGTTCGGGTTCGAGCTCGGCCCGCACTCGACGGTGGCGCGCGGCTTCGGCTTCCATGACAGCGAGGCGTAGGAGCTCGCGCGCAGCGCGGCCCACGCCGACTTCCACGGCTCGGCGCCCAGATGGGCCTTGACGAAGTCCAGCTGCGCCCGGCTGACCAGCACGCCGGGGTGGTTGAACGCCTGGGCGCGGGCGGGGGCCGCTGATAAGGAGAGCAGCAGGAGAGCGACGGCGAGGACACGCATAGACGCATCGAACCGAGCGTCATGCCCGCGGTCAAGAAGATTAGGAAACTTTCTTAACTTCAATCGTTCCAGTGACCCCGGTGGACGACCTCCTCCAGCGGCCGCCTGCCCCGCTTCAGCGACGGCGACCGCCTGTCCTGTGCCCGGTACCCCAGGCTGATCACACCGATCGGGCTGTAGGCCGCGGGCACCCCGAAGGCCTCCTTCACCTTGGCCGTCCGCTCGCCCGGCGGGATGCCGAAGAAGCAGGCGCCCAGCCCCTCGTCCACGGCGGTGAGCAGCATCAGCAGCGAGGCGAACCCGGTGTCGATGTCCCAGTAGGGCACCGGCCAGCGGGACTCGTCCTTGTCGGCCCACCCCTTGTCGCTCTCGGCGTAGCGATCGAGGTAGGCCTGCTTGTGCGAGAACGGGATGATCAGGAGCGGCGCCCTGCGCAGACCCTCGCCCCATGCGCCGCCGTCCTCCACCGCCAGCTCCCAGAAACGGGTCCGGTCGGCCGGGTCCTCCAGCACCAGGAACGCCCAGCCCTGGCTGAAACCGGCCGACGGGGCGTGCAGCGCGTTGGCCAGGATCCGCTCGACGAGCTCGGCGGGCACCGCGCGGTCGGGGTCGTAGTTCCTGACCATGCGGCGCCGCCGTACCACCTCTTGAAACTCCATCCCGCCAGCTTGGCAGAGGCCGGCAGCGCCCGGCGATTCGCTGGGTCTTGTCAGGATTGTCAGAACTTCCGCGCCGTCGCGCGAGTCAAAGCAGTCATGATGAAGACGATGATCGGAAGCGTGCTGGTCGCGGGGGCAGTGCTGGCCAGCGGCGCGACGGCGGCCTTCGCCCAGACCGGTCCCACCCTCGGCCCCTACGGATACGGCGACGTCAAGCTCGGCATGACCGCCAAGCAGGCCAAGGCGACGGGCGCCGTGGTCGAGAAGAACGGCGATAGCAGTGGCGAGGGCCCCTGCTCGGGCTGGGACCTGAAGAAGTTCCCGACCGGCAAGGACTACGTCGGTATCTACATCTCGAAGAAGTACGGCGTGGTCTTGATCGCGGCCGGCAAGGGGGTGAAGACGCCCGAGGGTATCAGGATCGGTTCGACCGGCAAGCAGCTCAAGGCCGCCTACCCGCACATCAAGAAGGACGTGCACGGGTTCTACGACATCAAGGTCCCGGGCAACAAGAAGGCGTACTACTCCTTCACCGTCGAGCACGCCAAGGTCACGGATTTCAACATCGTGGCGAACAACCAGGACTGCTTCAACTGACCCCGCAGCCCTCGCTCAGCTCCTTGGTCGGAGACTTCGTGGGAGCGGGGGTCTTGGAGGGCTTGGCCGACATGGCCACCGTCGGGGAATCGGCCGGGGCTTGAATGGCCTTCTGGGTCATGGATCGGATCTTGTCCCAGTCGGGTGAGCCGGTGTTGATCAACGGGGGCACGAACTGGATGCTGGTGACCTTGGCGTTCTTGACCTTGAGTGCCAGGGGCACCAGGTCCTTGAGCATCTGCCGGGGGACGTCGGTCTTGATCAGCTCTTTCGTCGCGAGCGCGATCTTGTTGAAACGGGTGAGCACCGTGCCGGGGTCGGCCTGGTCGAGCAGCGCCGCCAGCACGCACCGCTGGCGGCGCATGCGCGTGAAGTCGTCGCTGTAGGTGCGCGAGCGGGCGTACCACATCGCGTCGGCGCCCTTCAGCTTGCGCGTACCCGCCTTGACCAGGCCCTCGTTGTACTTGCCGAACACCACGTCCTGCTCGACCGTGATCGTGACGCCGCCGATCGCATCGACGAGCCGGGCGAAGCCCCAGATGTTGACCAGGACATACCAGTCGATCTTCAGGCCCAGCGTGTAGCCGATCGTGTCCATCAGCACCTGCGGCCCCTGGTGCTGCTTGCCGCCGAACAGTTCGGGATGCGCGTCGGCGTACTCCCAGACGCTGTTGAGCAGGTCGCTGCGACCGCCGCCCGGGTCCGGCGGCAGGCGGAAGCCCGTCGGGAAGTGCTCGGCCATCGGCGTGCCGGGGCGGAAGCGGACGTCCTCCAGGTTGCGCGGCAGGCTCACCATCACGCTGTTGCCGGTCTTCACGTCCACGCTGGCCACGTTCATGCTGTCGGTGCGGATGCCGACGCGGTCGTCGTCGCCGTCACCACCGATCAGCAGGATGTTGACCCGGTCGCGGCCGGCCCACGGGTCCTCCTCCTTCGCCGCGGCGGGGGCCTGGGCCTGCTGTTCCACCGGGGTGTCGACGAACACGTCGTTCAGCGTCTTCTGCGCGGTCCAGACGTACTGCGTCACCACGCCGAACGGCAGCACCACGGCCACGGCCAGCAGGCCCGCCAGCGTACCCGCCAGGATCTGGGCGCCCCACGGCAGCCGGGCCGGCTTCAGCACCACGAACGAGTGGACGATCAGGAGGAACCACGCCGCGCCCAGCGCCGCCGCGGTCACGGTGATCGCGGTCAGCCAGGAGTCCTCGGTCAGGTGGCCGATCAGGTTGTCGGTGCTCAGCACGATCCAGAGCAGCGCCAGCAGCCCGGCAACGTAGCAGCCGAGCAGCGCCAGACCGGTCTTGCGCCAGCCGGCCCGCAGGTGTGCCGCACCCGGTAGGACCACCGAGAGCAGCAGCCAGCCGATGACGCCCACCGGTCTCCTTGCCTGCCCCACGCCATCCCCGCTTCCCCGTGTGCTTCACGGTAGGCCGATTCGCCGCCGCAGCCTATGGACCGAATGCGAACTATGTCCTTATGGGAGGGTGAACATCAGTTGCCGAATAAGATTCGGCTCATGGCCTTCTCCGAGATCGAGTACGCCGTGGCAGAGCGTGTCGCCACCCTCACATTGAAGCGTCCAGAGAAGCTCAACGCCTTCACCTTTACCATGCGCAGGGAGTTCATCGAGGCCCTCGACCTGGCCGACGCCGACGACGACGTACGCGCCGTGGTCGTCACGGGAGCGGGCCGCGCGTTCTGCGCAGGGGCCGACCTGAGCGGAGGCGGCGGGACCTTCCAGCGCCGCGAACAGGACGAGACGGTCGACGGCCATCCCCGCGACGGCGGCGGCACGGTCGCGCTGCGCATCGCCCGCTCGCTCAAGCCGGTCATCGGCGCGATCAACGGCCCCGCCGTCGGCGTGGGCCTGACGCTGACGCTCCCGATGGACGTACGGCTGGCCGCCGACACCGCCCGCTTCGGCCTCGTCTTCGCCCGCCGCGGCATCGTCACCGAGGCGGCCTCAAGCTGGTTCCTGCCCAGGATCGTGGGCATCGCCCAGGCCATGGAGTGGGCCGCCACCGGCAGGGTCTTCGACGCCGAGGAGGCGCTCGCCGGCCGGCTGGTGTCCCGGGTCTACCCGGGCGGGGAACTGCTGCCCGCCGCCTACGCCCTGGCGCGCGAGATCGCCGACAACACCTCGCCCGTCGCGGTGGCCGCCATCCGGAGGCTGATGTGGTCGGGGCTGTCCTCACCCTCGCCGTGGGACGCCCACGCCGCCGACTCGCGGCTGATGGCCGAGCTGGGCGCCGCGCCCGACGCCGTCGAGGGCGTCACGTCGTTCCTGGAGAAGCGGCAGGCCGACTTCCCGATGAGGATCAGCGCCGATCTTCCTGGCGGTTTGCCCGATTGGCCCTATCGTGATGGCCATGTATGAGAGCACCGTGCTGCAGTTGCCCCCGGACTACGAGGGCGAGGTCGTCGCCACGCTGGTGTCCAGACGCGCCGGCTCCTCCGGTTCCTCCAGGGCGGTGCTGTACCTGCACGGGTTCACCGACTACTTCTTCCAGGACCACCTGGCCGAGCACTACCTCGAGCGCGGCATCGACTTCTACGCGCTCGACCTGCGCAAGTACGGCAGGTCGCTGCTGCCGCACCAGACCAGGGGCATGGTCAGGAGCATCACCGAGTACTTCCCCGAGATCGACGAGGCCGTCCGCGTCATCCGCGAGGACCACGACTCGGTGACGATCAACGCCCACTCCACCGGCGGGCTCGTCGCCGCGCTGTGGGCCGACCGGGTCCGCGGCAAGGGGCTGGTGCAGGGCCTCGCGCTCAACAGCCCCTTCCTCGACCTGAACGTGCCCACGCCGTTGCGCCTGGCCGCCGACCTGCTCAAGACGCCGCTGTCGTACTCTTCGCGCGCCCTGCCGGTCGGCATCAGCACTGCCTACGGCGACAGCCTGCACCGCTCCCGGCACGGCGAGTGGGACTACGACCTGGAGCTCAAGCCGCTCGGCGGCTTCTCCGTGCACGCCACCTGGCTGGCCGCGATCCGCAGGGCGCAGCGGCGCCTGCACGCGGGGCTGTCCGTCGACGTGCCCGTGCTCGTGATGGCCTCGACCAAGGGGATGCGCGTGAAGGACTTCGTGCCCGAGGTGCAGTCGGCCGACATCGTGCTCGATCCCCATCAGATCGCCCGCTGGGCCACCGCCATCGGCCCGCACGTCACCTGCGTCCGCATCACCGACGCCGTGCACGACGTGGTGCTGTCGTCCGGGCCCGCCCGCAAGCAGGCCTTCACCGAACTGGACCGCTGGCTGAACGCTTATGTCTACCAGGGGAACGAGAACAGGCCGTAGTAGGCGGCGACCACGAGCAGCAGCCCGGTGCCGCCCAGCACGCCGGCGATCGCCACGTGCTGGCCGCGCCCGGGCAGCATGCCCTCCCGCAGCGCCGCGACGACGGCCGCCACCGCCGTCACCTCCTGGATCAGCATCAGTACGGCCAGCACGCGCACGACCAGCCATCCGGCCAGCACGGCGGGCCAGGCGCCCGCCTGGTTGACCGCGAACAGCACCAGCAGCGTGATGAAGGCCACCACGGAGGCCAGCAGCCCGAGCCCGGTCCACGCCATCCGCCTCAGCCTGCGCCTGATCGGCGGCCACAGCACCGCGTTCGTCTCCGAGCGCGACTGGCCCCTGCCGCGCAGCCGTACCACCATCGCCGCGACCGGGCCGGCCACGTAGCCGACGGCGGTCAGGCAGATCGTCAGCCCGAGCATCGTGCCGCCGGCGTACCAGGGCGCCTTGGGCACGTCGCTGGCCTCGAAGCGCTGCACCGGCGTCGCGCCCGCCATGTGCACGGCCGGACGCGCCGTGCCGGGCAGGCCGGTCACCCAGTTCGTCAGCGTCTCCAGGTAGCCGTGGGTGAACGGGCCGCCGCTGACGCGCATCGCGTGGTCGCCGTCGCCCATGAAGCGGATCGTGTACTGGTCGTTGCCGGCCTTGCGCATCGCCTGCGTCAACGCCTGCGTGGACTCCACGAACGGGATCGACGGGTCGTTGGTGCCGTAGAAGGCCAGGACCGGTTGCTTGATGCGGCTCAGCGCGGGCATCGCGTCGTACCGCAGGAAGTTGAAGCCCACCGCGCCCATCGCCCTGGTCAGCAGGTCGCGCGCGCCGATCGGGGCGCGCAGCCTGAGCAGCTGCTCGTTCAGCGCCCAGGCGACCTCGCGCAGCGGCGAGACGTTGGAGGAGGACACCAGCACCACGAAGCCGACGGCGTTGCTCTTGGCCGCCGCGATCGGTACGACCCAGCCGCCCTCGCTCACCCCCCAGATCCCGGTGCGCGCGGGATCCACGTCCGGCCTGGTGCGCAGGTACTCCACCATCCGCAGCGCGTCGTCGGCCAGCAGGCCGAAGTCCCGGTCGCGGAAGTTGTAGCCGACCGTGCGCTTGTCGAAGGCCAGCGTGACCACGCCCGCCCTGGCCATGAACTCCGCCTGCGGCGTGAACTCCGTCCGCGACCCGTTGCCCGACCCCGACACGAACACCATCGCCGGGTGCCTGCCAGGCGTGACCGGGATCCGGACCGTTCCCTCCAGGCGCTGGCCCTCGGCGGGGAGCGAGATCTCCTCCTGGCGGTAGGTGCCCTGCTGGACCACCGGCCGCGTCTCCGCCGCCGACTGCGCGGGGATGGACCTGAACGCCTGGTCGACCTGGAGCGCGGGCGGGTCGAACGCGGGTGGGAGAACGTAGCCGACGGACGCCAGCGCCACCAGCACCAAGCCGGCGGCGACGCTCAAGGTGCGACGGCTGGTGCGCATCGGCCTCCCGTCTGCGTTGGTCTGCCCGCCGATCTTTCAGCCTACTCCCGGTCCGTGTGGCGCGGGGGACCGCATTTGTCGGTGGGACCTGTTAGCTTCCTGCGACATGCGGATCCTGCACACGTCCGACTGGCACCTCGGCCGGTCGTTCCATCGGGAGAGCCTGCTCGACGCCCAGGCCGCCTTCGTCGACCACCTCGTCGGCACGGTCCACGCCGAGCGGGTCGACGTGGTCGCCATCGCCGGCGACGTCTACGACCGGGCGCTGCCGCCGGTCGACGCGGTCTCCCTGCTGCAGGACGCGCTGCGCCGCATCGTGGGCGCCGGCGCCAAGGTGGTGCTGATCAGCGGCAACCACGACTCCGCCCGCCGGCTCGGCTTCGGCGCCGACCTGCTCGACGCCGCCGGGGTCTACCTGCGCACCGAGCCCTCCCGCGCCTGGGACCCCATCGTCCTCGACGACGTCGCCTTCTACGGCATCCCCTACCTCGAGCCCGAGCTGGTGCGTGCCCCCTGGGAGCTCTCCGAGCGCACCCACAGCGCCGCGCTCGGCCACGCCATGTCCCGCATCCGCCTCGACGCCGTACGGCACCGCCGCAGCGTCGTGCTGGCACACGCCTTCGTCACCGGGGGTGAGGCCAGCGACAGTGAGCGCGACATCAGCGTCGGAGGCGTCGCCCACGTTCCCCTGTCGGCCTTCGACGGCGTGGACTACGCCGCCCTGGGCCATCTCCACGGCCGCCAGCGCATGTCCGGCACGGTGCGCTACTCCGGGTCCCCTCTGGCCTACTCCTTCTCGGAGGCCGGTCAGGTCAAGGGGTGCTGGCTGGTCACGCTGTCCTCCGAGCGGGCGCGGCTTCCCCGCGCGCCCGCCGGGACAGAACAGGACGCCCTCTTCGGCGCGGCCGAGGCCCTTACTGACGTCGCCGCGGGCGGCCCGCCGTACCAGGAGGGTGAAGGTCTTCACGGCGGCGGCGAGCGGTCGCGGGGCGGGATCCCGGAGGTGGAGGTCGTGCGGGCGCCGGGTGGGGCGGTCACCGTGGAGTTCGTGGCCGCGCCCGTGCCGCGACCGATCGGGCGGCTGCGGGGCACGATCGACGACCTGCTGACCCTGCCCAGCTACGAGACGTACGAGGACCACTGGCTGCAGGTCACGCTGACCGACCCGGTCCGGCCCAAGTCGGCGATGGACCGGCTGCGTGCCCGCTTCCCGCACACGCTGGCGCTCTCGTTCGAGCCCTCAGGGCCGCAGGCCAAGGTCGAGCAGGTCAGGCTCAGCGGGCGGCCCGAGGCGGAGGTGGCACTGGATTTCGTCAGGGAGGTGCGCGGCGAGCCTGCCGCACCTGACGAGGAAGACCTGCTAAGACAGGCGATCGAGGCGTCGAGGGTGAAGGAGACGATGGCGTAGATGCGGCCGCACCGGCTCTCGCTGACGGCGTTCGGGTCCTTCCCGGGCTCGGAAACGGTCGACTTCGACTCGCTGGCGGAGGCCGGACTCTTCCTCATCCACGGTCCGACGGGCGCGGGCAAGACCACGATCCTCGACGCACTCTGCTTCGCCCTCTACGGCCAGGTGCCCGGCCAGCGCAACAGTGCCCGCACGCTGCGCTGCGACCACGCTCCCGCGGGCACGGGGCCGTCGGTGACCCTGGAGGTCACCATCCGCGGCCGTCTGTTCCGCATCCGGCGCTCGCCCGCCTGGCAGCGCCCCAAGCTGCGCGGCTCGGGGTTCACCGAGGAGAAGGCCAAGGTCATCGTCGAGGAACGCCTCGGCGACACCTGGCACGGCCTCACCACCCGGGCCGACGAGGCGGGCGACCTCATCGGCGGGCTGCTCGGCATGAACGCCGACCAGTTCTGCCAGGTGGCGATGCTGCCGCAGGGCGACTTCGCCAAGTTCCTGCGCGCGGACGGCGACGACCGCCGCAAACTCCTGGAACGCCTCTTCACCGTCAAAGCCTTCACCCAGGCGGAGACGTGGCTGGCGGAGCACCGCAAACAGACCTGGCGCGACCACCAGACCCTCAGGCAGGAGGTCGACTACGCCCTCCAACGCCTCCAAGAAGCCGCCGGCCCCCACACGATCCCCGACGATCCCGCCACCCCGGACATGCACGACCACCCGTCGTCTTCCGTCGCGGGTGACCACGGTGCGGCTCCGTCCTGGACCGCCACGTCCGGGCCTCCCTCGTCCCTGAGCCCTGCCGCCGCGGATGTGCGACCGCCGGCAGCAAGCCCCGCCATGGGTGGTCCCGCCTCCACCGCTGATCCCACGCTCTTCGAAGCGCGCGACTATGACCACCGCGTCTCCGGCCCCGGGGACCTCCGGGCGGAAGGCTCCGAGCCCGCTGCTGCGGTCGTGGTGGTTCCGGATGTCGAGGTGGATCCGCTGGGGTGGGCGGGGTGGCTCGCCGCCAGGGTGGAGGGCGTCGTCGCGCGTACGAGCGAGCGCTTCTCGGCGGGGGAGCTCGCGCTGCGGGCCGTCAGGACCCGCTACGAGCAGGCCGCGGCGCTGGCCGAACGGCAACGCCGCCACGCTGAGGCGCTCACCCTGCGCCGTACCCTCGACGAACGCGCCGACGAGCGGGCCGACCTCGAGGCGATCCTCGACGAGGCCACGAGGGCGGACCGCGTACTCCCGCTGATCAACGCCGCGAACCACCGGGCCGAGACCTACGCCAAGGCCCGCACCCTGGCCACCGACGCGGTGGCCCGGGCCCGCCCTCTCCTACCTGCCCGAGACGCCGGGGCTTCCCGGACCGCCGAGGGTGAGGCCCTGCGGGCCGCCCATGCCGGGCGTGCGGCCGTGCGGGGGTTCGAGGCGGGGCTGGTGGAGCGGCTGGCGGGGATGGAGCGCGACAGGCAGGGCGAGGTGGCGCGGCTGTCCGAGCTGCTGACCGAGGAGGCCCGGCTGTCGGTGGTCCGTCGCGACCTGGGCAGGGTCGAGGAGGAGCTCACCGGGCTCGTCGCCCAGGAGGCCACGGTGACGCGGCGGCTGGCCGTACTGCCTGAGCTGGTCGAGGCCGCCGACGGTGAGCTCGCCCAGGCGCGGGTGGACGCGGCGCGGATCCCCGCGGCCGAGTCGTTGCTGGAGGCCGCGGCGGACCTGGTCCGGGTCGAGGAGGAGCTGGTACGGCTGGCCGCGACGGCGGCCGGGCTGGAGGAGCGCGAGGCAGGCGTGGCCGCGGCGGCGGCCGAGCTGCCCGATCGGCTGGCCGGGGCGCGGGATCGCCTGGCCGCTACGCGGGACGAGGCGGCGGCCATCCCGTCCGTGGCGGCGACTCTCGACGGCGCGCACGTCATTCTCGACGCGGTACGGCGCCGCGACGCCCTCACCGCCGAGCTGGCGACCGCGAGGCACGCGCACACGGAGCTCGTCGACCGAGCCCAGGCGCTCCGCGAACGCTGGCTCGACCTGCGCCAGGCCCGCATCGACGGCATGGCCGCCGAGCTGGCGCGAGGACTGGCCGACGGGGAGCCGTGCGCCGTGTGCGGTTCGCCCGACCACCCGCACCTGGCAGCGCCCGCTCCCAGCACCCCGTCGCCCGAGGACGAGCAGTCCGCCGAGCGTTCCCACGAGGCGGCGGTCGCGGAACGCGAGTCGGGCGAACGCCACCTGGCCACACTGGAATCCCGCCTGGCCACCACCCGGGAGACCCTCGCATCGCCCCCGATCACCGTGACAACCCTCCTGGGCTCCCGCCCGCTCGCCATCACGGAGCCCCGCGAGCCGGGATCGTCCCTCGACGTGCAGTTCTCTGAGCTGGGATCGCCCCTCGACGGGCAGTCCCCTGAGCCGGGGCCGACGCTTGAAGCGGAGTCCCATGCGCAGGGCGGCTCGGTGGGCGCGGCCGGGCTCCAGGAGACGGATGCGGCCGGTGCGCGGCTGGAGGTGTTGGGGGCGCGGTTGGCGGCCGTGGTGCGGGCCGGGGGAGAGGTTTCCCAGGAGGCCGTCGAGGAGTTGGTGTGGGCGGCTGAGGAGGAGCTTCGGCGGTTGCGGGTGGTGGCCGAGCGGGAGCGGGCGTTGAGCGCCGAGGTCGACCGGGTCGAGGCGGAGTGGCAGCGGGTGGCGGATCTGGGTCGCGAGGTCGCCGAGGCCATGGCGGCGACGCGTACGCATCAGGAGCACCTGCGGTCGGAGCGGTCGCGTCTCGTCGGGCGCCTGCGTCCTCTGCTTGCCACCACGGATGGCGACGGCACCACGGATGGCGACGGCACCACGGATGGCGACGGCACCACCGTGCTGGGGGTGGCCGAGCGGGAGGTGGCCGGGCTGCGGGAGTCGGCGGGCCGGGAGGCCGGGCTCGCCGCGGAGGTCGGGCGGCTGACGCGGGAGCGGGCTGCGCTGGAGGAGGGGCTGCGGCGCGTCACCGCGCGGCTGGCCGCCGGCCGTACCAGGCAGGAGGAGCTGAGCGGGGACGTCGGGAGGCTGACGGCGCGGCTCGACAGCGCGCGCGGTGACGACCGGACGCTGGCCGCTCGGCTGTCGAGGCTGACCGACGAGGCCGAGCTGCTGCGGGAGGCGCTGGAGGCGGTCCGGGCCGCCGAGCAGGCGGAAAGCGAGCACGAGAAGGCGCAGCAGGCCGCACGGCAGGCCGCCGAGGAGGCGGGTTTCGACGACCCGAGGGACGCCCAGGCGGCCGCGCGTCCAAGAGCTGAGCGGGAGCGGAAGGCCGAGCTGCTGCGCAGCCTCGACGCGCAGCACGCCGCCGTCACCGCGACGCTCGAGGATCCCGAGCTGACGGCGGCAGCCGAGCAGCCCAGAGCGGACCTGGCGGGACTCGAGGCCGAACGCGACCGGGCCGAGCAGGAGCACACCGCCCTGGCCTCGGAACGGGACCAGGCCGAGTCGAGGCTGCGCCGCCTGCGCCAGCTGACGGAGGAACTCCAGGCGTGCCTGGCACGGTGGGAGCCCGCCGCCGAGCGCCACCGCCTGGCCGAGCGGATGGCGGCGCTGGCCAGCGGCACCTCCACCGACAACCAGTGGAGCATGAGCCTGTCGTCGTTCGTGCTGGGCGAGCGGCTGCGCCAGGTCGTGGACGCCGCCAACGACCGGCTCGACCACATGTCCGCCGGCCGCTACCTGCTCCAGCACGACCTGCGCAAGACCGCGGGCGCCCGCGGCCGTTCGGGAGGCGGGCTCGGGCTGCGGATCTCCGACGGGTGGACCGGGGTCGACCGCGACCCGGCCACGCTGTCGGGCGGCGAGTCGTTCATCACCTCGCTGGCGCTGGCCCTGGGCCTGGCCGACGTGGTCACCGCCGAGGCGGGCGGCGCCGAGCTCGGCACGCTCTTCGTCGACGAGGGCTTCGGCACGCTCGACGAGGACACCCTGGACGGCGTCCTGGACATCCTCGACGGGCTGCGCGACGGCGGCCGGGCGGTCGGCATCGTCAGCCACGTCGCGGAGCTGCGCAGCAGGATCACCGCCCAGCTGAGGGTGACCAAGACCCGGACGGGCTCCACGATCACGTGAACACCAGGATCGCGGTGGCCGGCCTGGTCGGCACGGCTATCGAGTTCTACGACTTCTACATCTACGGCACGGCCGCCGCGCTGGTGCTCAACACCGCGTTCTTCCCCCAGCTCGACCCGCTGGCGGGACGGCTCGCGGCGTTCTCCACGTTCGCGGTGGCGTTCGTCTCCAGGCCGCTCGGGTCGGCGGTGTTCGGACACTGGGGCGACCGGATCGGCCGCAAGTCCATGCTGGTGGCCTCGCTGCTGGTGATGGGCCTGTCGACGGTCGCGATCGGGCTGCTGCCCGGGTACGCGGCCATCGGCGTGGCCGCGCCGGTACTGCTGGTGCTGCTCCGGTTCACCCAGGGCTTCGGCCTGGGCGGGGAGTGGGGCGGCGCCGCGCTGCTGGCCACCGAGCACGCGCCGCCGGGCAGGCGCGGCAGGTACGCCATGTTCCCGCAGCTCGGCCCCCCGGTCGGGTTCATCGCGGCCAACGGGCTGTTCCTGATCCTGGGCGCGACGCTCACCGACCGGCAGTTCGCCGGGTGGGGCTGGCGGCTGCCGTTCGTGGCCAGCCTGCTGCTGGTGCTCATCGGCCTGTACGTCAGGCTGCGGATCTCCGAGACGCCGGTCTTCCAGGCCGCCATGGACCAGCGCCGCATCGCCCGGGTCCCGTTCGCCGGACTGATGCGCCACCAGCGGCGCCGTGTCCTGCTCGGCGCGGGCGCGATGACCGTCACCTACACGCTCTTCTACACGGCCACGACCTACTGCCTGTCGTACGGCACGGCCACGCTGAAGATCCCGAAGACCACGATGCTCGGCCTGACCATGATCGGCGTGCTCTTCATGGCCGCGGGCATCGTGGTCTCCGCCCTGGTCTCCGACCGCCTCGGCAGGCGGCGGGTGCTCCTGACCGGGACGGCGGTCGCGATCGCGTGGGGCCTGGTGATGTTCCCGCTGATGGAGACCAGGTCGACGGTCCTGGTCGGGCTGTCGCTGGCGGTCGCGCTCGCGCTGATGGGCCTGATCTTCGGCCCGATGGGCGCCTACCTGCCCGAGCTGTTCAGGACCGAGTACCGCTACACCGGCGCCTCGGTGGCCTACAGCCTCGGCGGCGTGCTCGGCGGCGCGGTGCCGCCGCTGGTCGCCACCTGGCTGCAGGCCACCGCCCTGGGAGTGTTCTCCGTCGGGATCTACGTCTCGGCGATGGCGGTGCTGAGCCTGCTGTGCCTGCTCGCCCTCCCCGAGACCGCCGAGGAGAACCTCCAGAGCTTCAGGTACGGCGCTGCCGTACCGCCAGAGTGATCACGATCGCGACGGCGGTGAAGACGGCCGTGGCCGTGACGGCGGCGCTGATGCCCTGGGCCAGGGCGGCCGTGCCGCGCAGCGTGGTGTGCGCGGTGACCGAGCCGAACACCGTGACCAGGATCGCCAGGCCCAGCGACCCGCCGGTCTGCTGGAATGCCTGCATCAGCCCCGAGGCGGCCCCCGCCTCGCTCGGCGCCACCCCGGACAGGATGATCGACGTCAGCGGCATGAACGTGAACCCGGCGCCGAACCCGAACAGGAACATCGGCCCGAGGATCCCGCCGATATAGGAGGTGCCGGTGTCCACCTGGGTGAGCCAGGCCAGGCCGACCGTGATCACCGCGATGCCGCCGAGCGCGACGGGCTTGGGGGCGTACCTGCTCATCAGCCGCGGCGCCAGTTGCGAGGCGACGAGCAGCGCCCCGGCCAGCGGCAGGAACGCCAGGCCCGTGGCCAGCGAGCCGTAGCCGAGCACGTCCTCCAGGTACTGGCCCATGAAGAAGAACATGCTGATGCCCGCGGCCGGGACGAGCAGCATGTTGACGTAGGCCCCCAGCCGGCCGGGGTCCGCCAGCAGCCGCAGCGGCATGACAGGCTGCTCGGCCCTGGTCTCCACCCAGCCGAACACGGCCAGCAGCACCACCCCGGCCGCGAAGGCGCCCAGCGCCTGCCCGTCGGACCAGCCGGCCGAGGAGACCCTGATGAGCCCGTACACGAGCGAGGTCATGCCGAGCGTGGAGGTCAGCGCGCCCGGCAGGTCGAACCGGCCGGGATGCCGCTCGCTCTCCCGCACGAAACGCGGGGTCAGCAGCATGACGGCCACGCCGATGGGCACGTTGATGAACATCACCCACCGCCACGACGCCGAGTCGGTGAGCACGCCGCCCAGGGTCAGCCCGATCGCCGAGCCTCCGCTGGTCACGGCGGTCAGTACGGCCAGAGCCCGGTTGCGGGGCTCTCCCTCGGCGAAGTTGCCGGTGATCAACGCCAGGGTGCCCGGCCCGCTGAGCGCGGCGCCCACACCCTGCACGACCCGCGCGGCCAGCAGTATCCCGGCCGTCGGGGCCAGCCCGCCGACCAGCGAGGCGAGGGTGAACAGGGTGATCCCGGCGACGAAGACCCGGCGGCGGCCGAGGATGTCGCCGGCGCGCCCGCCCAGCACCAGCAATCCGCCGAAGGCCAGGATGTAGGTGTTGATCACCCACGACAGGTCGGTACGGGACATGTGGAGCTCCGCGCCGATGCGGGGGAGCGCGATATTGACGATCGTTCCATCGATCATGAGCATGAGCTGCGAGGTAACCAGGACACCGAGGGTCGCCCAGGACCGCTCGGATGTCCGGACAGTCGTCTGCATGGCAGTCCAGAGATAGAGTCGAGACAGTAAGTGGAGGCCTCCTCCGGTGAATATACGGAGGGTGCCTCCGGTTTGCAAGGGAGGTCACTCATGCGTGCCGACGCCCGGCGCAATTACCTGCGGCTGGTGGAGGTGGCGAGCCAGGCGTTCCACCGCGATGGGACCGAGGCGTCGCTGGAGGACATCGCCAGGACGGCCGGGGTCGGCATCGGCACCCTCTACCGGCACTTCCCGACCCGGCGGGCGCTCGTGCAGGCCGTACTCGACCAGGGGCAGCAGGACCTGGAGGCGCGGGCGCGCGAGCTGCGGGAGACGGTCGCGCCGGAGGAGGCGCTGCTCGCGTGGGTGCGCGGGTGGATCCACCACACCGCGCGGTACCGGGGGCTGGCGCGCGAGTACCTGGTCGGCATCCAAGGTGGCAGCGACGAGCTCAAGGACTCCTGCGAGTCGCTCCGGACGATGGGCCACGACCTGCTCGAACGGGCGCAGGACGCGGGGGCGTTCAGGGCGGACATGACCGTCGACGACCTGATCAAGCTGGTCAGCGCGGTCTCCTGGATCGCCGAGTGCAGTCCCGACAGCGAGGTCGACGTGGACCGGCTCCTGGAGCTCGCCCTCGACGGGCTTCGTGTGAGGTAGATCACTGTCACGAATGCCGGGTCTGTTCCGTCCTTGTGGTGAAGAACCCGAAAGGAGACGGGACCATGAGGAAGCACATCCTGATCGTCGGTGGCGGATATGTCGGCATGTACACCGCGCTGGGGCTGCGCAAGCTCATCCGTTCAGGCGAGGTGAGCGTCACCGTGGTCGACCCCCGCGGCTACATGACCTACCAGCCATTCCTTGCCGAGGCCGTGGGCGGCGCGATCGAACCGCGCCACGTGGTCGCCCCGCTCAGCCGGGTGCTCAAGGGTGTCCAGGTGCTGGCCGGGCGGGTGACGCGGATCGACCACAACGAGCGGGTGGCCGAGTTCCAGCCGGTGCAGGGGCCCGCGCGGACCCTGGCCTACGACATCGTGGTGATGGCGGCGGGCTCGATCCTCCGTGCGCTGCCGATTCCCGGCCTGGCCGAGCACGCGGTGGGCTTCAAGACCGTGGGCGAGGCCGTCCACCTGCGCAACCACGTGCTCGGACAGCTCGCGGCGGCGGCCTCGACCGACGACCCGGACGTCCGCCGCAGGGCGCTGACGTTCGTCGTGGTCGGCGGCGGGTTCTCGGGCGTCGAGGCGCTGGCCGAGATGCAGGGCCTGGCCGACGACGCGCTGCGCTACCACCCGTCGATCGCGCGCGACGAGCTCGGCTGGACGCTGGTGGAGGCCACCGGCCGGATCCTGCCCGAGCTCCACGAGGACCTCGGCGCCTGGACCGCCAAGGCCCTCACCAAGCGCGGCGTCGCTGTGCGCCTCAACAGCCGGCTCGTCTCGGCCGAAGAGGGCAGGGCCACGCTCGACGACGGCACCGTCATCGACGCGGGGACCCTGGTCTGGGCTGCGGGCGGGCGGCCCAACCCGCTCAACGCGGCCAGCGGCCTGCCCCTCGACCGCGTCGGGCGGATCAAGGCCACCGAGTACCTGACCGTGGAGGGCGTCGCCGACGCCTTCGCGGCCGGCGACGGCGCGGCCGTGCCCGACCTGACCAGGCCGGGCGAGTTCACCGCGCCCAACGCCCAGCACGCGGTGCGGCAGGCCAAGCTGCTCAGCCGCAACCTCGCCGCCTACGTCCGCGGCCGCGCGCTCAAGCCCTACCGGCACGCCTACCTCGGCTCGGTCGCCGGGCTCGGCCACCACCAGGGCGTCGCCCAGGTCTACCGCCTCAAGCTCACGGGGGTCCTCGGCTGGCTGGCGCACCGGGCCTACCACCTGGCCTGGGTGCCCACCTTCAACCACAAGGCCCGCGTCCTGGCGGACTGGACCCTGTCGATGCTCTTCCGTCGCGACCTGGTCCAGCTCACCGCCATCGAACACCCCGCCGACGACTTCCAGGCCTCGTTCCCGACCAGATCAGGCCAGGACTTCGCCGCATAAGCCACCTGCACGGCGAGTCACCTCGTTGCGCAGGGCTCCTGTACGGCGGGCCGCCGCAACCGCCACCCGCCGTACGGGGCCGGGCTCTGTCCAGGGAGACGCCACGCCAGCAGGACGTGGCCGGCCGCCGTTACGCCCCTCCGGCACCGTGGCACCCCGGCCCCGGTTCCCCGCCGTACAGGGCGCCGACTACCACCGCACCACATCTCGCCGACCCGGCGCCTGACACGGCCCGCGGGTGCCCGCGTCCCGGACCCGCGCCCGCCGGGTGCCCGCGTCCCGGACCCGCGCCCGCCGGGTGCCCGCGCCCCCGGACCTACGCCCGCCGGGTGCCCGCGCCCCCGGACCTACGCCCGCCGGGTGCCCGCGCCCCCGGACCTACGCCCGCCGGGTGCCCGCGCCCCCGGACCTACGCCCGCCGGGTGCCCGGTGGTGGCGGCTCGCCGTACAAGGGACGTTCGGAGGTGTGGGTCAGTCTGCGAGGCCGGGGAAGAGGAGGGATAGTTTGCGGGGATATGTTGCGATAAGGGTGAGTTCGTCGTCGGTGAGGGGGCGGCCGGTCATCGCGTTGCAGAGTTGGACGACGCGGAAGGCCAGGTCCTCGTCCACCACCTGTAGCCCGAGACCGTCCATGACGTGGCGGAAGCCGGCCTTGCCGCCGTACTCGCCGGTCAGGACGACGCGGCCCGCCCGCGCGTGCCAGTCCTCGGGGAAGGGCCCGAGCGTGGCCTCGTCGTAGAGCTCGTAGTTGCCGTGGTCCTTGAGCGCGCCGTCGGCATGGATGCCCGACTCGTGGGCGAAGGCGTTGCGGCCGACCCCGACCTGGTTGTACGGCAGCGGCTGCCCGAAGGCGTAGGCCGCCCACAGGGCGAAGCGCCTGGCCCAGGTCAGGTCGAGGGCGTCACCGATCGTGGCGTTCAGCCCGAAGCCGTGCTCGAAGGCGAGGATCGTCGACAGCAGGTCCGCGTTGCCGGAACGCTCGCCGATCCCGTTGACGCAGGTGTTGATCCAGGCGTCCTGCCCGGCGTCCAGGTCGCCGAGCGCGCCCGAGATCGAGTTGGCCACCGCCAGGCCGAGGTCGTTGTGGCAGTGGGTCTCGACCGGCATCGCCGTGGCCGAGGCCAGCTTGGCGAAGCGCTCGCGGATCCGGTCGGGCGTGTCGCCGCCGATCGTGTCGCAGTAACGCACCCGGTCGGCCCCGGCCTCCTTGGCCGCCAGCGCGAACTCGAGCAGGAACCCGTCGTCGGTGCGCGAGCCGTCCTCGGCGTTCACGCCGATCGTCTCGGCGCCGGCCGCCTTGGCCGCTCCGATGGCCGCCGTCATCTCCCTGATGATCGCCTGCCGGTCCAGCCGGCCCTTGAACTTGTTCTGGATCATGTAGTCGGACGTCGAGATCGACAGGTTGTAGTGCTTGAGGCCGAGCGGCGCGGCCTGCTCCACGTCCTGCGCCACCCCGCGGCACCAGCCCGACAGGCGCAGGTCGCCGAACGCGCCCGCCTCCTGCAGCGCCACCTGTGCCCGCACGTAGGGGACCTCGTGGAAGAGGAAGGGGAAGCCGATCTCCGACTGCGCCACGCCGAGCTTGGCCAGATAGAAGTTGACCATGGTCTTGCCGAACTTCGACAGGCCGGTGCGCGCGGTCTGCACGCCGTCCCGGTTGGTCACGTCGAGGAAGTGAACTTGAGGCATGCCTTCACGTTGACATGCTCATTCAATATGTATCAATATTGATTTTCGTCAACATGGGAGGCTGGGTGTGGAGTGGATCGACGCCGCGAGCGCGGCTGAGCGGCTCGGCGTGAAGCCCGCGACGCTGTACGCGTACGTGAGCAGGGGCGTGCTCAAGCGCCGCCACAGCGAGGACGGGCGGCGCAGCCTGTTCGATGCCGCCGAGATCGAGCGCCTGGCCCGGCGCGGCCGTCCCCGCGGGCAGCCGCCCGAGCTGGTCATCGAGTCCGCGATCACCGCGCTCGGCGTCGACCGGCAGTACTACCGCGGCCTGGACGCGATCGACCTGGCCCGCACCGGCACGTTCGAGTCGACGGCCGAGTGGCTGTGGTCCGCGCCCGCCGGGGAGTGGGCGAGCGATCCCGCGGCCCTCGACGCCGCGGTGACCGCGCAGCGCGGGCTGTCCGATGATCTGCTGCCGCTCGACCGGCTGCAGGTGATCACGACCGTGCTCGGCGCGTCCGACTCCCTGCGCTACCAGCTCGACCAGGAGTCGGTGGCCGCCACCGGCCGCCGGCTGATCTCGGGGCTGGTCGACGCCCTGCCCGCCCTCGGGGCCGGCGATCCCGGATCACTGGCCGGGCGGCTGTGGGGCAAGGTCTGCCCGGACCCGCCCACCCCGGCGCTGCTCCACGCGCTCCAGTCCGCGATGATCCTGCTGGCCGACCACGAGCTTGCCGCCTCCACGCTGGCCGCCCGCGTCGCCGCCTCCGCCAAGGCCGACCCGTACGCGGTGGTGCTCACCGGGCTCGGCGTGCTCGGCGGCCCGCTGCACGGCGGCGCGTCCTACGGCGCCGAGCGCCTGCTGGCCGAGGTGGCCGAGCCCGGCCAGGCGGCGCGCGCGGTCGGCGACCGCGTCCGCAGGGGAGAGCGCATCCCCGGATTCGGCCACAGCATCTACAAGAACGGCGACGCCCGCGGCTCCCTCCTGCTCGACCTGGTCGAGGCCGCCGCGCCCGGCCACGAACGGCTCGCCGCGGCGCGCGCCGTACTGGTGGAGATGCGCAGGCGGCGGCTGCCCGAGCACAACATCGACCTGGCGCTGGCCACGCTCGGCGCGGTGGCCGGCATGATCCCCGGCGCGGGTGAGGCGATCTTCGCGGTGTCCAGGACGGCGGGCTGGCTGGCGCACGCGATGGAGGAGTACGCCAAGGGGTCCCTGCTGCGCCTGCGCGCGGCCTACACCGGGCCGCCGCACGCCTAGGAATCGAGCTTCAGTAGCCGCGCGTTCTGCGCGAGGCCGGGCGCATGCGGCGGGCCAGGCCGCGGCCGCGCAGCGCGCGCAGCACCTCGGCGCCCAGGATCACGCCCGCGCCGATGGCCAGCGCGATCGACAGCGCCTCCACCAGGTCGAGCGCGCCCTTCGACAGCTCGCCCAGGCTCATCTCCAGCATCCCCCGGTACAACACCGAGCCGGGCAGCAGCGGGCCGATCGCCGGGATCACGAACACCATCGCCGGCACCCGCACCAGCCGCGCGTAGGCGGTGCCGAGCAGCCCGACCACCGCCGCCGCGAGCGTCGTCGCCATGATCGACGGGAACCCGTTCCTGGCCAGCAGCACGAACGTCACCCAGATCACCGCGCCGCCCAGCGCGCCTCCCACCAGGTGCCGGGGCGGCACCAGCAGCGCCACCGCGAACGTCAGGCTCACCCCCAGCGCCCCGAGCAGCTGCGGCGCGGCCAGCGACAGCGGAGCCACCGGCACCACGTCCACCCTGATCGGCACCCCGAGCAGCACCGCGATCGACAGCATCGTGCCGATCCCCGAGATCACCGCCGCCACGATGAAGAGCACCTCGGTGAACCTGCCGGTGGCCGTGACGTACTCGCCGGCGATGCCGTCCTGCACGCACGCCACCAGTGGCCTTCCCGGCAGCAGCGCGATCACCGCGCCCACCACCACGGCCGAGGCCTGCACCGGCACCCGCTGCCAGATCAGCAGCACCGCGATCAGAGTGCCGCAACTGGCGGCCACCGCGAGCTGGAAGAACTCCGCCACGCCGCGCCTGGCCAGCCACGCGCCCAGCCGGTCGCCCATGATGGTCGCCACGAACGCCGAGGCCGCCACGATCGGCCCGCCGCCGATCAGCACCGCCGCCGACGCCGCGATCAGCGCCACCGACGTGACCACCGCCCAGCCCGGGTAGACGCGCGGCCGGCGGCCCACCTCGCGCAGCCGGTCGTGCGTGTCGGCCAGCGGCAGCTGCTGCGCCACGATCTCGCGCACCAGCTCGTGCACCGCGATCAGCCGGTCGTAGTCCGGCTGCCGCCTGCGCACCCGCCGCTCGGCCGTGGTCGCCGGCCTGCCGTCCTCCGGGACGTGCGACAGCGTGATCGCCGACAGGTTCACGTCGGCCTCGACCTGGCGCAGGCCGTACGTCTGCAGGATCCTGCGCATCGCGCCCGAGACGTTCTCCGTCGCCTCGCCGCTGCCCAGCAGCAGCTCGCCGACGTGCAACGCGAGGGCCATGGCGCGATGCGCATCCGCCTCAGAGGCTGCGTAGGTCATCGGAAGGACGATTTCCGGTCGTTATCAGGGCAAACGCCGCTTGATTAAGAATTGGGGCTCCTGTCCACGTACTTCGCGAGCGCCCGGACGCGTTCGGCGTGCTGGTCGTGCCCGATGATCACCGGCGGCTCGTTGTACGGCATGGCGTCCGACGACCGCCTGAGCTTGACGTACTGGCCGCAGGCGTCGATCGCGTACGGCTCCATGTCGTCCTGGAGCGCCCCGATCACGGTGATGCCGTAGGTCTCGCCGATCCTGCGGAACAGCGCGACCGCCTCGCGGCGGTGCTCCTTGCCGAGGTTGCGGCCCAGCTCGTCGAGCACCAGGCACAGGTGGCCGCCGCCGCTGGAGGCGATGGCCGCCGCGCACACCAGCTTGACCGCCTTCTCGTCCATGAGCGCGGTGTTGGCCCGCCGGTTGTAGGGGACGAACCCCTGGCCCTCGCCGCGCCGCCACTTCGGCGTGACCCGCCACTGCCAGCGCTGCTCGGGATCGGCGGGCGCCGGCGGCACCGGGAACTCCAGCGTCGCGCCGTAGCCGCCGTAGGAGGTGTCGAGCTTCTCGAACTCCTCCGCCACCCTGGCCAGCCTGGCCTTGATCGCGGCCGTGAGCGCGGCCCTGTGCACCGCCGTCGACTGGGCCGCCTCCTCGGCGCCCTTGGTGGCCGCGGCCAGGTCGCGCTGCCTGCTGGTGATCTGCGCCTCGATCTGGCGGCGCTGGTGCCGCTCGTACTCCTCCTGCCCGCGCAGGTAGGAGGCCAGCGAACCGCACACGGCGGCGAACGTCGCCTGCTCCCTGGCCGCGCTGCCGCCCCGATCCTCCAGCAGGAACGCCAGCTCCTCGGGGACCTCGGCGTCCTCCTCGGGGAAGCTGTCCCTGAAGGACTGGTCCAGGTGCCGCTCGGCCACGCGCCACCACTCGTCGGCGCTCCTCGGCTGCTCCTCCTCGGCCAGCGCGGCGAGCCACTCCCGCGCGGTCTCGATCGTGCCGCCCCAGTCGGCCCTGAGCGCGTCGAGCTTGAGCGACTCCCGCTCGGACTCCGCCTTGGCCTCCAGGTCGTGGGCCTGCGTGCGCTCCTGCTCGTGCCGGTGCCTGCGGCCCTCCAGCCTTTCGATCTCCATGTCCCTGGTGCGGGCGCGGAAGTCCAGCTGGGTGGTCTGCCGCTCGGCCTCGGCCACGCTCGGCACCAGCTCCTCCAGCGCTGCGGTCAGCTCCGCCAGCCTGGCCCGCCGCTCCTTCAGCCGCTCCTGCAGCTCGGCGAGCTGCACCCCGGCCTTGGCGCCCTCCAGCCTCCGCTGCGCCTCCGCGACCGCTTCCTCGCTCTCGTGTACGGCTTGCGCGGCGCTCTCCTGCGTGTCCCTGGCCCGGTTGAGCCGGTGCTCGGCGGCCTTGATCCGCGCCTCCCGCCCGGTCGCGACGCCGTCGAACGCGCCCACCACGGACACGCCCGCCGAGCTGACCAGCACCGAACCCGGCAGGTCCGCGAGGGCTCGCGCGGCCTCGTCCAGGTGGGCGGCATCCACGATCACGGCGTGCTCGTTCGGCCACCCCCGCAGCCCCTCGAGCCCCAGCCCACCGCTGCCCCCGGCCTCGTGCGCCCGGGTCGCGTCCCGCCCGGCTTCCTGTTCGTGGGTCGTGTCCCGCCCGGCTTCCTGTTTGTGGGTCGTGTCGCGGTTCTGGGTCGTGGTGGGTCCGGCCGAGTGGGCGTAGTCGCGGGCCTGTTCTGCTACGTCGAGGGCGTCCAGCAGGCCCGTCGCCGCGACGCCCGCGGCGGATAGGGCGTTGAGCTGGGCCGCCGCCGGACCGCCCTCCGCGTCGTCTAGCGCGGCCTGGGCCGAGGCCACCTCCTGGTCGGCCACGCCCAGCGCCTTGAACGCCTCGTTCATCCGCCGCCGCGCCTCGCCCAGCTCCCGCTCGGCCGTGGGCACGTCGCGCCCGTCGGCGAACCGCCGCGACTCCTCCAGCGCGGGGATCCGGCCGCGCAGCTCGTCGGCCGAGTTCTCCGCCACCGCCCGGTCGGCGTCCAGCTTGGCCGCCTTGGCCTGCAGCGCCGCCAGCTCCCTGCGCGCGTCGGACGCCCGCCTGTCGAGCGTGTCGTCCTTCAGCGTGGCGATCTCCGCCTTGACCATCGCCACGGCTTCGGCGGCCGTCTCGCCCGCCTTCCCGTGCTTGGCCGCTTCGGCGGCCAGCGTCTCGTCCTTCGCCGCCGCGTCCGCCAGCTTGCGCGCCTGCCTGCCGCGCCAGCACCGCAACGCGTCGGCCAGCCGGATCCTCGCCTGATCGCGGCGGTCGAACGTGGTCAGCAGCGCCTTCGACTCGACCTCGAACTCGGCCAGCCGCTCGCCCGCCTGCGCGGCCCGCACCCGCCTGGCGTGCTCGTCGCGGCGTGCCTCGCGCTCCTGCTCCAGCTCGGCGTCCAGGCCGGTGAGCGCGGCGATCGCCTCGAAGACACGCTCGGGGGAGATCTCGTTGAGCGGCTGCGACAGCAGGTTCGTGGCGACCTTGCTCCGCACCGACGTCGACAGGAACGACACGCACCTGACGCGGTCGCCGTACAGGACCTTGGTCAGGTCGCGGGCCACCACGTCCCTGCGGCCCGCGGACTTCGGCAGCGCCGTCCAGATGTCGTCCGCCCTGGTCACCCGCTCGGCCTCGGATCCCGCCGCGGCCAGCCGTACACCCTCCTGCCAGCGGATCTCCAGGTGCGGCGCCTCCTGGTTGACGCGCAGCCACACCGTCACGGCGCCGCTCTCGTCGGCGGGGAACAGCTCGTCGTCGCTCTCGGGCACCTCATGGCCGTGCGGGTAGCCGAAGACGCCCACGATGTAGCCGTGGTCGGCGCTGGCCCACTGCCGGGCGCCGGTGCCGCTGGCCAGTTCGGCGTTGAACAGCAGCTCCGACACGGCCTTCGCGCCCGAGGCGAACCGCCACTGCTCGTCGCCCAGCAGGGCGGTGATGGAGGCGATGAACGACGACTTGCCCGCCCCGTTGGAGTCCTTCGGCCCCGCCCCGGCCACCACGATCAGCGTCCCCGGCACGATCGGGACCGGGTGCGTCGACAGCCGCGAAATATTGACCGCCTGCGCGGCGATCAGCACCCGATCCCCGACGACGTTCTCCACCTGAGACACCCCGAAACCCCTCCATCCAAACCACAAACCAACTCAACCCACCGGCCCAACCACCGGCCCCAAGCCCACACCCGCCTGCGGGATCTCCCACGCCAGCGCACGCCCGCCCGCAGGGATCCCGCGCCGCCGCACGCTGCACGCGTTCCCACGCCCGCGCACGCCCGCCCGCAGTGTTCCCGCGCCGCCGCACGCGTTCCCACGCCCGCCACGTCCGCCCGCGCATGCCCGCACGCAGGTTCCCGCGTCTCGCACGCCCGCACCCGGGGTATCCCGCGCCCTCAGCGCCACCGGGGACTCTCGGCGCTTGTGCGCGTGCGGTGCCGCGACCTTGGACGGTCGCCAGCTCCCGAACGCTCGCCCAAGCCGCCGCCCACGCACATCGCAACGCAGACCCGTGCTCCGTCGGTCACCCGCACCGAAGCGCGGGCCCGCGTCACTCGTAGTCCCGCAACTGGCCGTTCGTCCCATCCGAGTACCAAGCGTGTCCACGGGATGCCGAGCCGGTGCGCCGGGCTGGTCGCTTCCTCGGAGCACCCGCACCCGCACCCGCACCCGCCGCGACCCGCACCCGCCCGCGACGCGCGCCCGCCCAGCCGGTCGGCCCTTCGAGCATCGACCCGCCAGTGCCTGACCGGTCGACTCTGCGGCGGGCCTGCGCGGTCCGGGCTTCCGGGGTCCGTGCGGGCGGGCGCCTCCTTCGAGTCGCGGTGCGGTAGGAGCGTGCTCGTGTTTATCCCGAACCCGTCACGGCACCCACCTCACCCGGGGGCGGATCGCCCGCGTTGACTTGTTCGACGGTCTCTGACTGTGCGGGCCGTACGTCTCCTGAGCTTCCGGCGCGAGCCGTACGGCGGGCCGCGGATTCGGAGGACGATCTCTTGGCCCGTACGGCTGCCGCCAGCGGCGTGTGGGGCCCGGCGGCGAGGATGAGCTCCTCCTGCAACCGGCGCCGAGCCGCGGGCGTGAGGCGGTGGAACTGTGGCCCGGGGACGTACCCGCCCGCCTCCTCACCGGCCTTGACCTGCCCGAGCAGCCCGGCGTGCCGCAACGTCCGCAGCGCGCCCTCGAGCTCGCCGATCGGCAGTTGGGTGTGCCGTCGCAGTTCCTCAGCCGCCGTCGGGTGCGGCGACAGCCACGAGTCCTCCGGCAGCATCCCCTCGGCTCGCGGGATCGCCACCGAGTGCACCAGCACCAGCGTCAATACCGCGCGCTCCGCCTCGGAAAGCCCGGGCTCCTGCAGGCGCGCGGTGGACCCGTCGGCGTACCCGGAGATCCACCGCTCGCGATGCTGCACCAGCACGCGCCCGCGCCGCGCCAGCATCTCGCCCAGCGTGTGCCGCAACGCCGGATCCCGCAGCGCCCCGAACCTGGCCTCGGGCACGGGCTCTCCGGCGTACTCGACGGCCATGAACGCCGCCACCAACTCCGCCCGCCGCCGCTCATCAAACCCACTCAGCAAGTCCTCGAAGTCCCCCGAGGCCCCCTCAACCCGCCCACCACTCTCCGACACCACACGCGCCGCAACCCCGACACTCCCACGCCGTGGCCGCCCGGCATTCCCGCTCGTCTCCCGCATGTCATCAGCGTGCTGCGCCTGGACGGTGTCCTCGGTCTGCTCAGCCGCGACAGGCGGTGCTTGCCCGGCATTCCCGCTCGTCTCCGGCGCGACGTCAGCGTGCTGCGCCTGGACGGTGTCTTCGGTCTGCTCTACATCCGTGCGGAGCGTCACGTCAGCGGCCTGGGTCGTGACGGCATCCTCAGCAGGCTGCGGCCCGACATCCCCACGCCGCGCCTGCCCGGCATTCCTTCCCGGCTCCGGGGCGACGTCAGCGTGCTGTGTTTGCGTGGGGTCTTCGGCTTGCTCTGGCGCGGGATCTGCGTGCAGCGCTACGTCGGCGGTCTGGGCCAGGACGACAGCCCCGGGCTGCTCCTGCTCGGTCTGCCCTGCCACGACATTCGCGGCTTGCTCGTGCCCGACGTGTGCTGGCGCCGTGTCACCATGCGGCACTGACCCTGTGTCCTGAGCCTGGGGCAGCACCGTGTGCGCGTGTGATGCCGAGTCGGTGTCCTCGGTCGGTGCAGCGTTGCCGTGTGGTGTGGTGCCGGCATCCTCGGAACGCGTAGGTGCGACGTTCGTGGGGTGTGACGGCAGGGACGACGTGGCTGGTGTCCTCGGTGCGTCGACGGGTGGCTGCTCGGTGGTTGCTTGTTCGCCGGAGGAAGTTTCGGTGGGGAGAGTGGTGATGAGGTCGGTGCGGTCCGGTTCTGGGAGGCGGCGGAGGAGTTCCTTCAGCAGGGCGTACGACTCCACGGGCCAGGTGGCGCAGCGCGGGCCGAGGCGGACGACGCCGTCGGTCATGACGACCCAGGCCGAGTCGTGCAGGCGGCGCAGTGCCCCGATCGCCCAGTTGCGCATGAGGTCGTCGGTGCGTCCGATCAGTGCGCGATATGTGTCGAGCACCTGATCGAGGGGTGCGGGGGAGCCGGGCCACGGGTCGGTGGACAGGTCGGTCCAGCAGCACTTGAGGCACGCGGCCAGCACCCGTCGTGACTCCCCGGCCCGCTCGACCGGCACGGGCGCCACCTGGTACTCCTCCAGCAGCGACGGCGTGACCCCGTCGGGCCACACGGGCACGCCGACCCCGGTGGAGTCGTCATGCGTCAGCCGCGCCATCCCCGCGGGCGCCGACACCCCCGCCCCCAGCCCGATCGGGCCCTCGGCCCGAGCCAGCACGTGAGCGTACGCGGCGTCCACGCCCTCGCGTACGGCATGCGTCCCCTTCACCGAACCCCCTCAACCCAGTACGGCCAGCCGCCCCCACCCCTCCTGGGGCCAACCCCGCGCCCGACATCACCAAGCCCCGCCTCCACCGCACCCCGCGCGACGCAGTCCAGCCCGCCGCCGCACAGCACAGAACAAGGCACGGCACCGCACCGCCCAGAACACGCACCGGCATCGGGCACGACTCGGGTGGCACCACGGCGCGCCGAATGCATGCCGTAGTCGGGCACGGCTCGGGCGGTGCTGTGCAGTGCGGGGCGCGCAAGGTGGTCGGGCACGGCTCGGATGGCGCTGCGGTGCGCGGAATGCGTGAAGTACCCCGGTACGACTCGGGGGGTGCTGCGCCGCGCAGAAAGCGCACCTACGTCGGGCACGGCGTGGGTGGGGCGCGCGGAGGGGCGAAGTTCTGGGGAGGGGGGCGGGGCGTGGTGGTGTGGGGTCATGGGGTGCGCTCCAGGTAGCCGTGGGAGAGCCAGGCGGGCTCGCTGCCGGGGGCGATGGTGAGGGCGTCGGACCAGGTGAGGCGGTAGGGGAGCTCGGGGCGCAGGTCGATCGTGGTGAGGTCGGCGAGGAGGCGGCGGGCGGAGGGCCAGTCGGAGCCGATCACGTCGGCGAGGGCGACCCGCGACCCGGTGCCCAGGGCGGACTCCGCGACCGCGGTGAGGCGCTCGATGGCGGCGTCGCCCGACTGGTCGACGGCGTCGGCGGGACCCGAGTCGGGCAGGGCGGAGCGCGGGGGCGCGGGCTGCGCGGGCGCGGGACGGGGCGCCTCGTCGACGGCCCGGACGATGGCGGCCGGGTCGTGCCAGGGCGCGGGCGCGTCGAAGACGAACCCGTCGAGGACCGCGGCGAGCCGATCCCTGGAGGCCGTCTGGGCGAAGGTGCGCCACGTCTCGGACGGCAGCAGCATCAGGTTGCGGGTCGTGCCCGCCGAGTCGGCCAGGCGCCCGGCGGCGCGGCGGGAGGCGTCACTGTAGGCGTAGATCGCGGCACGCAGATCGGTGCAGACCCGGTCGAGCTCCGGCCACCGGGTCAGGATCGTGGCGTGCAGCCCCTGCGCCCGCCGGGCGATCTCCTCGGTGCCCCACAGCTTGGGCGCCTGCTCGCGCAACTCTTCGATCGTGCCGGACGACAGCGTGATCAGCTCGAGCGCCCACAGCCGGAACGCCCTGGCCAGGTTGACCGCGGAGAGGCGGGCCTCCTCCATGGTGGTGCGCGGGTCGGCGACGTTGAGATCCTCGAGCGCGAGCAACCGGTGCATCTCGGACTGGCCGCCGTCGTCCATCATCCGCCGGATGAACATCAGCCCGACCACGCTGGTGAACGACGCCCGGTAGCGCAGCTGGTTGGGCTTGGGGAAGACCTCCCTGATCGCGCCCAGCCCCTTGAGCACCCGCAGCCGGTTGTCGAACTGGTCGGCCGGGTAGGCGCGGCAGATGAAGCGCATCTGCTCGTGCGTCAGCCACTCCTCGCCCGCCTCCGCGAACGCCGCGAACAGCGTCTCGGCGATGTCGACCAGCACCGGATCGTCGACCACGGCGCCGCTGTCGCGGGCGAGCGCGGCGAACATCCGGCGGTAGGTCGACAGCACCGCCTCGTCGGAGAGCGCCGCGTCCAAGGTCAACGGGTCTTCAGGCACGCGCTCTAAGGTACGGCCTCGCGCCGACAAGAATCGCGAGGTACGGCGGAGCCTCACCACAAACCCGATTCCAACCTTGAGAGCGAACGACAGCGTTGGTAACGGGTGAGAGGAGGCGGCATGGATGACTACGACGGCTTCAGAGCCTTCGTCTACAGCCGCGAACGCGCGCTGATGCGCACGGCCTACCTCCTGACGGGGGACCCGCATCTCGCCGAGGACCTGCTGCAGAGCGTCCTGGCGAAGGTCGCGCAGAAGTGGCACAAGCTGGAACGCGACGCCAACCCGGAGGCGTACGCCCGCCGCGCGCTGGTCAACGAGCACATCTCCTGGCGTCGCAGGCTCCGGCACGCCGAGTTACCCAGCGCGGCCCCGCCCGACCTCCCGGAACGGGGCCAGGACGTGGAGCTGAAGCTGGCGCTCAGGGACGCGCTGGCGAGGCTGACCCCCAAGCAGCGGGCCGTCATCGTCCTGCGCTACTACGAGGACCGCACAGAACGGGAGACGGCCGACCTGCTCGGCTGCTCCGTCGGCACGGTCAAGAGCCAGACCAACTACGCCCTGTCGAAGCTGCGGGCACTGGCGCCCGAGCTGCTGTCAGATCTGGACCCCGAGGAGGTGGCCCGATGACCCGCCTGCGCACCACGCTCGCCGACCTGGCAGAGGACGCCCCTGAGCCCACCACGAGCCTGGCCGAGCGCGCCATCGGCATCACGCGACGGCGCCGCCGTACCAGATGGATCGTCGCACCCGCGCTTGCCGCGGCTGTCGCGCTCGCGGCCGTTCCCCTCGTCCAGCACCGGCAGCAGCCGGTTCCGGAGATCGCGACTCCGGTCAGGCCGCTGCCTGATCGCGGAGCGGGGACGATGAAGGACGTGGCCCTCGTCCAGTGCGGCGCCAACTGCATGAAGTGGCGGCTCATCGGGCAGGACGGCGTGCAGTGGGAGGTCAACCAGGCGCTGGCCAGCTACCCGCCGAAGGGTGCGCAGGGCTACATCACAGCGCCGCTCACGCTCAGCGACGACGGCGACCACATCGCCTACTACCGGGCCGCCGACCGGCAGCTGGTGGTTCGGGACCTGGAGGCCGGCACCGTGACCCCCGTCAGGACGGATCGGGTGCCGCCCAGCAAGGCAGATGTCGGGGACATGGGACTGACCCTGTCAGCCGACGGCTCCCAGCTCGTGATCGTGTACACGAGCATGGGGCTGGGCTCGGACAAGCCGAACCGCGCGCTCTACGTCGACCTGGCCACCGGCAGGACCACCCGGCTGCCCGAGCGGTGCTGCGTGCGCATCGTCACCCGCGACCGCGTGGTGATGGAGGTCGAGCACAAGAACTGGACCGACCTGGTCACCGTGGGGCTGGACGGGCGCAGCATCGCCAAGGTCAGCATTCCGCCGGGACCGCAGGGCTCGAGCACGGACAGCGGCGCTCTCTCCTCGGACGGGCGCCTGCTCGCCCGGCTGGCCGACACGAGCAAGACGTCGCCGATGAACCAGCTCGCCGTCCTCGACCTCGAGACGCGCACCTGGACGTCGTCGGTACGGCTGGCGCTCCCCACCATGCGGCCCGTCGACGTCAAGAAGGGAACCGGCACGATGCCGACCATCCGAGGATGGCTCAACCCGACGACGGTCCGCGTCGACGTGTACCCCCTACCTCTCGCGATGTTGCCGGATGACCGGCCCAAGCTGCTGGACAGGCTCCCCGCGGAGGACAAGACCATCCACGCCTATGCCGTCGACGTCCGCACGGGACAGGGCCGGCTGCTCGAGACCTATCAGTTCACCGAGGCCACGGCCCAAGGGCGGTTCCGGGCGCGGCACCAGGCCCAGTACGCCAGTATGTCTGAATAGACATAACGGCCTTGCCGTACCTCTGCGCGGAGGTACGGCAAGGCGCTATCGTGATGCGCGTTACAACGGGGGCAAACGCACGGTAATCGTACATACGGGGTGAGTGACGGATGCGTATCCGCATGCTCCGAGGTGACCGCGCCACCGCGGTGATCGCGGGTGCGGTGGCGGCGGTCCTGGTGGTGGCGGCCGCCGTCTTCGGTGTGGGCGTGTCCAGCGCGAACCCGAAACTGGCCGACGTCGGCGCATGGTTATGGACGAAGGTCAAGGGCAAGGTCGTCCACGTCAACGGCCTGTCCGGCGAGGTCGACGGCTACCTCGACGCCAAGGCGGGCAAGCAGTTGCGCGTCGTCCAGGACGGCTCGAACGTGCTGCTCGTCGACGACCGTACCGGATATGTCAGCAGGATCGAGCCCAGCCAGCTGAATGTCGCCCAGACCCGCGACTTCGGCGCGGCCGGCCTGCAACTGGTCGTCTCCGGGCCCACGGCCTACGCGGTGGACCCGGCGGGCAAGGTGCAGTGGATCGACCCCGCCACGCTGAACTCCATCGGCGAGCCCGTCTCGCTGGAAGGCCCGCTGGGCGCCTCCCGCATCGACGGCGGCGGGCGCCTGTGGGTCCCCGTCACCGCCAAGGGCGAGGTCGTCCCCGTCACCAGGAGCGTGGCGGGCAACCCCGTCAAGGTCGGCGACCCGGGCGAGGAGCTGGCGGTCACGGTCGCCGGCGGCCTGCCCGTCGTGGTCAACACCAGGGCCGCAACCGCCACGATCATCGGCGCCGAGGGCGGCATCGGCGAGATCACCCTGCCCAAGGAGGTCGCGCAGGCCGCCAAGGGCGGCGTGCTCACCCCGGCGACGACCGAGGGCTCGCTCGTCCCCGTCCTGGCCCCCGGTAAGGCGGGCCTGCTCGTGGTCATCGACACCGCCTCGAACTCGGTGCTCAACACCAAGTTCGCGGTCGACGACCCGGCCACCCTGGGCGTCCCGCAGGTCCTGGGTTCCAAGATCTACGTGCCGGACCGCGGCACCGGCGGGCTCATCGTGTGGGACAGCGCGGCCGGCGGCGAACCGACCAGGCTCCAGGTGGCCGAGCAGCCGGGCCCGGTGGACGTGTTCGTCAAGGACGGCCTGCTCTGGGCCAACGACGAGAACGGCGACAAGGCCGTCGTGATCGACCCCGAGGGCAAGAAGCACGACATCGTCAAGGACGACACCGACGTCCCCGGCCCCACGAACACGCCCAAGCCCAAGCAGACGCCCAAGCCGGAACCCACCAACACCCAGGTCAAGCCGGACCCGACGCGGACCGGCGAGCCGGAGCCCACCACGACGGACGTCCCGAACCCGGACCCGACCACGAAGAAGCCCAAGCACAAGCCGACCGACGAGCCCACGCCCACCCCGACTCCCACGCCGACGCGGACCACGTCACCCTCGCCCACGCCGACCCCGTCGCCCAGCGCCCCGTCGCGCCCCGGCGCGGTCAGCGCCAAGTCGGGATCCGGGAAGATCGAGATCCACTTCAGCCCGTCCACGGGCGGCAAGGTCGAGCGCTACACGCTCAGGGCCTCGGGCGGATCCGGGGACGCCACACCGCAGTCGGTCGACGCGAACGGGCCGTTCCAGTTCGAGTTCAAGGGCAACTGCGGCAACGAGTACACCTTCACGGTGATCGCCCACTGGTCGGGCGGCGAGGTCGAGTCGGAGCCGAGCGCGAGCGCCAAGCCGTGCGTGGCGCCCGGCGCGCCGTCCGGGTTCTCGGCCAAGCCCAAGAACCACGGCGCCGAGCTGTCCTGGAGCGCGCCCGCCAACGCCGACGACGGGGTGACGTACACGCTGACGGGCGGGGCCACGAAGGAGGGCATCAAGGGGACGTCGTTCACCGTCGACGGGCTGAAGAACAACGCCAAGTACTCCTTCAAGCTCAAGGCCAAGAACGACGCGGGGGAGAGCCAGGACGAGGCGTCCACCGACGCGGACCTGGCGTATCCGCGCCAGCAGTACCAGAACAAGAACAACAACCAGACGAACACCCTCGTCCGGCCCGGGCCCGCCAAGAGCGGAGAAGTCGGGACCATTCCAAAGGGGCAGTACATCTCGGTGACCGTCATCTGCCAGAAGAAGGGCGAGATGGTCCACGAGGACGAGGACAACAGCAACAGCGACGTCTGGAACAGGGTGGAGACCCAGTACGGCAACGGCTGGCTGAGCAGCACGTTGGTGGCAGTACCGGATGGCTTCCCAGGGGGCCCGCTGTTCGAGTGCGACGACTGAGAAGGGGACTCAGTTGACCCAGTACACCTATCAGGACAACAACCAGCAGTTAGCCGCTCAGTTCGCCCAGCGGTTCCAGCTGCTGGCCCAGAACATCGAAAGGATCATCCGCGGCAAGCACGAGGCCATCGAACTGGCCCTGATCTGCCTGTTCGCCGAGGGGCACCTGCTCATCGAGGACGTCCCGGGCACCGGCAAGACCACGCTGGCCCGCTCGATCGCCGCCAGCGTGGACGCCGAGTGGCGCAGGATCCAGTTCACGCCCGACCTGCTGCCCAGCGACATCACCGGAGTGTCGATCTTCAACCAGGCGCACCAGAAGTTCGAGTTCCACCAGGGCCCGGTCTTCGCCAACATCGTGCTCGCCGACGAGATCAACCGCGCCTCGCCCAAGACCCAGTCGGCGCTGCTCGAGGTCATGGAGGAGCGCCGCGTCACCGTCGACGCCGAGCCGCACCCCGTGCCCCGGCCGTTCCTGGTGGTGGCCACGCAGAACCCGGTCGACATGGACGGCACCTACGCGCTGCCCGAGGCGCAGCTCGACCGCTTCCTCATGCGGATCTCCGTCGGCTACCCCGACCACCTGTCCGAGGTCGAGGTGCTCAAGGGCATGCCGACAGGCCCGCAGGTCGACCGGCTGCCGGCGGTCGCCAGGGCGTCCGACGTGGCCGCGATGATCGACTTCGCCACCCGGATTCACGTCGCCGACCCCGTCTACGACTACATCGTCGCGCTCTGCGCCGCCACGCGCACCAGCCCGCACCTGCGCCTGGGCGCCAGCCCCCGGGGCAGCCTCGCCCTCCTGCGCGCCGCCAGGGTCAAGGCGGCCGCCGCGGGACGGCACTACGTGGTGCCCGAGGACGTCAAGACGCTCGCCGTACCAGTCATCGCGCACAGGCTGATCCTCACGCCCGAGGCCGAGCTGCGCGAGCTCGGCGCGACCGCCGTGCTGGGCGAGATCCTCACCGGGATGCCGGTGCCTCAGGCGGCCTAGATGCTCACGCCGCTCGGCTGGGGGACCCTGGCCGGATCCGCGCTCCTGTACGCGGCCGGCTTCGTCCTCGGCTATCCGGAACCCGTCGTGCTGGCCACCGGCGGCCTCATCGCGCTGGCCGCCGCGCTGGCGTGGACGGCGCCGCGGCCCAGGCTCGAGGTGCACCGCGAGATCACGCCGCTGAAGGTGCCGCGCGGCGAGGCCGCGATCGCGGTGCTGCACGTGCGCAACCTCGGCCGCTCCGGCCTGTCGGGACTGCGCGCCCGCGACCGCATCGGCGCCGCCGAGCACACCGTCGACCTGCCCCGCCTGCCCAAGGGCGGCCTGCGCATGGTCTCCTACCCGCTGCCCACCGACGTGCGCGGCGAGATCCCCGTCGGCCCGCTGCTGCTGGTGCGCGCCGACCCGCTCGGCCTCACCCGCAGGGTCAGGGAGTACGGCCAGGCCGTCACCCTCCTGGTGCGCCCGCGCACGGTCCAACTGCCCGTGCCGCCCTCCGGCAGGGCGCACCACCTGGAGGGGCCGACGAGCGACAACGCCCCTGCGGGCACGGTCACCTTCCACACGCTGCGCGAGTACGTCGTCGGCGACGACCTCCGGCACGTCCACTGGCGCTCGAGCGCCCGCACGGGCACGCTCATGGTCCGCCAGCTCATCGACGCCAGCCTCCCCACCACCACGATCATCCTCGACACCCGCCTCCCCGACGCCCTCGACCCGTCTCCGCAAGGCACGTCCAGGTCGGCGGGCCCACGGGACACGTCTGGATCCGCGGGTGGTTCCGGGTTCCCGCGGGACACGTCTGGATCCGTGACTGGTTCCTCGGGGTTCCCGCGAGGTACGCCCGGGTCCGCGGGCGGGGCGTCAGGGTCGGAGGGCGAGGCGTTCGAGCTCGGTGTCGACGTGGCCGCGTCGGTGGCGGTCGCGGCGGCCCGTGCGGGCTTCCCCGTGCGGCTCATCACCGGTGACGGGCTGCTCGCCGAGACCAAGGCCGACGCCGAGCTGGTGCTCGACCGGCTCGCCCTGGTCACCTCCGGTACGGCAGGCGTCACGGAGGCCGTCAGGCTGGCCAGGGGCGGCGGCTCCCTCGTCCTGGTCACGTCGGATCCCGCCGAGGTGGGCCGTGCCGCCGGGGTCCGCCGCCGCTTCGACCGCGTCATCTGCGTCTACCTCGGCCCCGGCCACCCCACCGCCCCCGGCGTCACAGTGGCCCCCATCCCCGACCTCCCCACCCTCCCCCTAGCCTGGAGTCCCCGATGACCTGGGACCCCACCGCACCCTCCGGGGAGCCCGTCTCGGCTCCACCCCACGTCACGCCCGGTCTCGGTGCGTACGCGCCTGCACCTGGTGAGCGCGTCTCGCCCCCGATCTACGGCACGCCCCCCGCCGCCACGCCCGGCTCCGCCGCTCCGGGCGCGCCCATCCCTGGTGAGCCTGCCTCGGCGCACACCTACCCCGGTCCTCCCGGCGGCGCCACGTCTGCGGTGCGGGAGGCGAAGGCCGGGCGGCGGGAGGTGCGGCCGGGGGAAGGGTGGCGGCGGGTCGTTGGGCTGGTGGTGGTGGCCGCCGTGACGGGGGTCGCGGGGTGGGGGTTTCACCGGGTGTTCCCGGGGCTCGAGCTGGTGAGGACCGTGGCGCCGGCGGCCGTGGTGCCCGTGGTGGTGGCCGCGGTCACCTGGCGCAGGCCGCTGTGGACGGCGCTGGTCCTGGACCTGGTGCTGTGGTTCGTCGCGACGATCCCGCTCTACGGCGGCCTCAACCCGGCACTGGCGCGCGACCTGGTGAACTCCTGGCAGGCGCTGCTCACCACGCTGCTGCCCGTCCAGCCGGAGCCCAGGCTGCTGATCCTGGCGCACACCCTGGTCTGGGTGGCCGCCGTGATCGGCGCGGAGACGCTGACCCGCACCAGGACCCGGGTGGCCGCGGCGCTCCCCGCGCTGGCGGTCTACGGCGTGGCGCTGCTGCTGGGCGTGGACGGCGACGGCGACAACCTGGTCCTGACGGGGGCGATCCTGGTCCTGGTGGCGGTGCTGGCGATGGTGCGCGACGAGCGGCCGCCGGTCTGGCTGCTGGCCGGGGCCCCGGCCGCCGCCGTGCTGGCGGTCGCCGCCAGTGTGGTGGGCCCGCTGCTGCCCATCGCGGCCGAGCCGTACAACCCGCGCCGGAACGTGGAGCTGCCGCCGCCGGTCCGCGTCGACAGCGTGAGCCCGCTTGACCGGGTGTCGGCGTGGCTGCAGATCCCGGATCGGGAGCTGTTCACCGTGCAGGCGGACAAGCCGCTCAACTGGCGGCTGGCCGTACTCGATCACTATGACGGCGTGCGCTGGACCTCGGGCGCGCGCTTCCAGCCGACGGGCGGGCGCGTGCCTGAGGGGGAGTGGACGGGCAGGTCGGCGACCGTGCGGCAGACGATCACGTTCGACGGGCTGCCGGGCACGTGGCTGCCGGCGGCCGAGCGGCCGGTCGAGGTGAGCGGCGTGCGCGGGCTGGCCGTGGACCCGACGAGCGGGGCGCTGCTTGCGGGCACCAAGCCGGTCAAGGGGTTCCGCTACGAGGTGACCTCGCGGGTGCCGCAGCCGTCCAAGGCGGACCTGCTGGCGGCCGCGCCCGTCAACGACCCGTCGCTGACGGCCTTCCCGCCGGGGCCGCAGGAGGCGCTGTTCCGCAAGCTGGCGCAGCAGGCCACCAAGGGCGCGGACGTGCCGATCAAGCAGGCCTACCTGCTGCAGAACTACCTGCGCGCGAACGCCACCTACGACGTGACCGCGCCGCCCGGGCACTCGCTGAAGGGCCTGGAGTTCTTCATGGAGACCACGCACCGCGGCACGTCGGAGCAGTTCGCCGCGACCTACGCGCTCATGGCGCGCACGCTGGGGCTCCCCTCGCGGGTGGTCGTCGGGTTCCGTCCCGGGCAGCCCGTCAACGGCGTCTATCACGTCAAGTCCGGGCACGTGATGGCCTGGGCGGAGATCAAGTTCGAGAAGCTGGGCTGGCGGCCGTTCTTCCCCACGCCGGGCCGCGGCGGCGCCAAGGACGACCACGACGTCGTCTCCTCGGCCATCGAGGAGAGCGAGGAGCTGGCGGGCGAGTTCACCCAGGGTACGGAGAACAAGCCCAAGGACTCCACCCACCCGGTCGGCGCCCAGGCCAAGGACAGCGCGGGCGGCCCGCCGCTGTGGCTGATCGCCCCCGCGGCCGGAGCCGTGATCCTCGTGGTGTACGGCGGGGTGGCGCTCGCGCTGCCCTGGTGGCGGCGGCGCAGGCGGCGCAACGTGGCGGGCGCCGAGCAGCGGGTGCTGGGCGCCTGGCAGCAGACCTGCGACGACCTGGGACTGAAGGAGCAGAAGGCGCTGACCGCCGAGGAGGTGGTCGCCCGCCACCCGGGCGACATTTCCGCCCATCTCCAGCCGTTGGCCGATATTTCAAACTTTGTGCGGTACGCGCCCGAGGACGTGGCCACCGAGGCGGCCGACGAGGCCTGGCGTCGCAGCGACGCCGTCCGGGTCGCCGTCCGCCGCCGGACCCCGCTCAAGCACCGCCTGCGCCGGCGGCTTCTGCTGAAATGACGGTCATGAGAACCAGGCTCGCCGCCCAGCTCCTGCACCGCCCGCCGGGCCTGGGCGCGGGGGACATCGTCCGTCACCTGCTGGCCGTGCAGGCGCAGGACGTCCCGTCGGCCCGGCTGGCGTTCCGCGCCCGGTCGGCCACGGTCACCGTCGCCGACGTCGAGGCGGCCTGGCAGGCGCGTGAGATCGTGCGGGTCTGGGGTCCCCGCGGGACGCTGCACTTCGTGCACGCCGACGACCTGCCGTGGCTGCTCGCGCTGACGGCCCGCCGTACCGGGGCGCTGCGCCGCCTGGCCGAGGAGGGCGTCACGGGCGACGACCTGCTCGGGCTGATCGAGGGGGCGCTGGCGGGGCAGGGGCCGCTCACCAAGGCCGAGCTGGAGAAAAGGCTCAAGGGCAGGGCGGCGGGACAGGGGATCGTGCACCTGGTGGCGCTGGCCGCCTCCTACGGGCTGGCGGTGCTCGGGCCGCTGCGCGGCGGGAAGCCCACCTACGTGCACGCCGCCGACTGGCTGGGCGCGCCGATCGCCTTCGAGCAGGACAGGGGCAGGGCCCTGGCCGAGCTGGGCGTCCGCTACCGCCGGGCCCACGCGGACGCCACCCCTGAGGACCTGGCCGCCTGGTCGGGCCTGTCGCTCGGGGACGCCCGCGCCGCCTGGGCCGACGCGCCGCCGTACGACCCCGTCGACGAGCGGGTGGTACGGCTGGCGCCGTCGTTCGACGAGTACCTGCTCGGCTGGAAGAGCAGGGACGCCATCCTCGACCCTGAGCACGCGAGGAAGGTGTTCCCCGGCGGCGGCATCCTGCGCCCGGTGGTGCTGGTCGACGGTTTGATCAGGGGCACCTGGGGCCGTAAGGGCAACGCGGTCACCGTCGCCCCGTTCGACGACGACCTGCCCGGGCTCCAGCGGGAGATCGACGACGTCGCCCGCTTCCTCAGGTAGCCACGTCCGGATAGCCCTGAGCCGCCTCACGGAACCGGGCGACCAGCTCGGGTCTCGAGATCTCCGGCACCCAGACCGCCTCGCTCGTCACCGAGGCGGCCACGTCGCGCGAAAATTAGAGGCGGAAGATCAGCGCCACCACCAGCTGGGTGGCACTGCGGCCCTCAGCCCGTGCTGGTGTGTCTTCCGTTGCGTGTTCGCGGTCAACCCGTCCGGGTGGCGCACAGCGGAACTAGCCGGCGATGACCGCGCCCCTGATGCAGGCGGGCTTGGACCAGGCGACCGTGCTGTTCTTGGAGATCTGCAGCGGCACGCCGATGAGGAAGCAGTAGCCCTTGTTCGGATCCAAGCCCGCGACCTTCGTCGAGGTGGTGCCCTGGGTGAGCGGGGTGATCGGCTGCTCGCCCTGGTTGACGGGGGAGCGCTGCAGGACCACCGGGTAGCGCATCGCGTTGGCGGGCAGCGTCCAGCGCAGCTCCACGATCCGGCCCTTGTCGGCCACGCGCACGTTGCGTGGCGCCAGCGAGGCGATCATCCGCTCGTCGATGGAGGCGGGCACGGTCTTCTGCGGCTGGTTCGAGGCCGCCGGGGGGTTCGGCGTCTCAGAGGTGTTCTGCCGCGACAGGTAGACGGCGAAGCCCGCCCCCGCGATCGCGACCACGCCCACGGACGTCCCGACGGCCAGCCGTAACCCGAGCCGCGACTGCGGGCGCGCCGGCTCCGGCGCTCCGGCCCACCGGCCCGCCGGAGCCGGCGGGCCGGCGTAGGGCTCGACGGTCTCCGGCGTGTGGTCGACCGCCGGGGGATAGGCGGGACCGTTGTTCACCCACGGATCGACGGGCTGCCTGACAGGGGCGAGCGGAGGCGGGAGCTGGGCGCCCGTCGAGATGACGGCCTGCGGCGGCTCGGCCTCGGGACGACCGCGCGGCACCGTGGACATGGCGGGACTCGGGCCGGGATCCTGGCCCACCAGATCGGTGACCGACAGCCCGAGCTCGCCCTGCACCTGCTGCAGCCGCTGCGCGAACGCCCGCGCCGAGCCGTAGCGCTGCTCCGGCTGCTTGGCCATCGCCCGCAGGATCGCCTCGAACACGACCGGTGGCACGTCCGCGCGCTTCAGCGGCGGCGGCTCGGTGCTCAGCACCCGGTACATCACCAGCGCGATCGACGGGTCCGTCGGGCTGTGGAAGGCCGGCTGCCCCGCCAGCAGGTGGTACAGCGTGGAGCCGAGCGAGTAGATGTCGCTGGCGACCGAGTGCGGCTGCCCGCTCAGCACCTCCGGCGCCGCGTGCAGCGGGGTGAAGGCCTGCGCCATGGCCGACACCTCGGAGGAGTCGACCACGCGGGCCACGCCGAAGTCGGCGATCGCCGGCTCGCCGTACCGGGAGATGAGGATGTTCTGCGGCTTGATGTCGCCGTGCAGGACGCCCGCCTCGTGCACAGCGGCCAGCGCGCCGGCCAGCTTCACGCCCGCGCGCAGCACCTCGGGCACGGGGAGCGGCCCCTGCTTGCGGACCTTGTCGCGCAGCGAGCCGTTCTCGAAGAAGTCCATCGCGATGTAAGGCTTGCCGCTGCGGGTGACGCCGGTGTCGAACACGGTCACCACGTTCGGGTGGCCGGTCAGCCGCCCGGTGAGCTGCAGCTCGCGCTGGAACCTGCGCATGGTGCGCTGGTCCACCCTGTCCACCGACAGCACCTTGAGCGCCACGACCCGGTCGAGGCGCTCCTGGTAGGCGCGGTAGACGACGGCGAATCCACCCTGTCCGGCCTGGTCGAGCACCCGGTAACCAGGAGTGTCCTCGACTGGCAGCACAGCACTCCCCCCTGTCACGGGCGAGTTTAGTGCGATTTTTCGGACTTTAGAGCGGATTCATGAGGTATGCGCCTGCGGCCACGGAAGCGGCCGCGACCAGCAGGAAGAAGAACACGTAGAAGCCGCCGGGCAGGATGGTCAGCCGCGCGAGCTGGTCGGCGTCGGAGTCGCGCGCCTGCCGCCTGGCCCGCTTGCGCTGCAGCTCGATGATCGGCCGCACCCCGCCGAACAGCAGGAACCACACCGCCAGGAACGCCACCATCTGCTGGATCCTGCCGGGCGCGTACATCGAGAGCGCGAAGACGGCGCCGCCGGTGGCCAGCAGGATCAGCGCGCCGTACAGGTTGCGGATCAGCAGCAGCATGCAGACAAGGAACAGTAAGACCGCCCAGATGAGCAGCGTGATCCGCCCCTCCGAGGTCAGCCAGGCGGCGCCGAGCCCGAGCAGCGACGGCGCCAGGTAGCCGGCCAGCGCGGTCAGCACCATCCCTGGGCCTGTCGGCCGCCCCCTGGTCAGGGTCACGCCGGAGGTGTCGGAGTGCAGCCGGATGCCTTCCAGTTTGCGCCGCGTCAGCAGCGCCATCAGGGCATGGCCGCCCTCGTGCGCGATCGTGATCAGCCCGCGGCTCAGATGCCACGGCGTGGTGAAGCCCACGATCGCCAGCGCCACCAGCGCGGACACGCCGACCACCCAGGGGTCCGGCGCGGGCTGGACTTTGACCAAATGAGCCCAGAGCTTGTCCATCGAGGGAGACCCTATCCATCTGAGCGCGCCTGTGTAGTGTGCCCGGATGCCTCTCCACTGTCGCCTCGGCGGCGAGCTCGGGGAAACCCGCACCGCGGAGCGCGGACAGCGGGGACAAACCATACTAAAAGGGTGATTGATGCGGATGTGCCCGCTTGGTGGGGTGGGCTGGGCCTGCCTGGGCTGATCGACCTGCACGTGCACTTCCTGCCCGAGCGGATGGAGCGGCGGGTGTGGCACCACTTCAACCACGGCGGGCCGCTCGTGGGCGACGGGTGGAAGATCGAGTACGAGTGGCCGGTCGAGGAGCGCGTGGCGCGGCTGCGGGAGCTGGGCGTGCGCTCGTTCCCCGCGCTGTCCTACGCGCACAAGCCGGACATGGCGCGGGATCTGAACGCGTGGGCGGCCGATTTCGCCGGCCGTACACCTGGATGTCTGTTGTCGGCGACCTTCTACCCCGAGCCTGGGGTCGTGGACTACGTACGGCGGGCCCTGGCGGAGGGCGTGCGCGTCTTCAAGGTGCACCTCCAGGTGGGCGGGTTCGATCCGCGCGTGGCCGAGCTGGACGAGGTGTGGGGCGTGCTGGCCGAGGCGGGCGTGCCCGTGGTCGTGCACGCCAGCTCGGTGCCCGTGCCCGGCGGGGGAGTGGGACCCGGGCCGATGGCCGAGGTGCTGCGGCGGCACCCGCGACTGCGCGCCGTGATCGCGCACCTCGGGATGCCCGAGTACGAGCCGTTCTTCGAGCTGGCGCTGCGCCACGAGCGGGTGATGCTGGACACCACGATGGCCTTCACCGACTTCTCCGAGCGGCGCATGCCGTTCCCCGCATCCCTGCGCCCGGCGTTGCGTGATCTCGGTCTGGCGGGGAAGGTGGTCCTGGGAAGCGACTTCCCGACAATCCCATACGCCTACGCACACCAGCTCTACGCGCTCGAGCGGCTCGACCTCGGAGACGACTGGCTCAGGGCAGTGTGCTGGCACAACGGTGCGGCCGTGATCTGATGGAAACCGTGAACGATCGGCACGTGGCGCTGGTGAGCGCCTTCTACGAGGCTCTGGGCCGCGCGGACCACGCGGCGATGGAACGCTGCTACCACCCCGACGTGAGCTTCGGCGACCCCGTCTTCCCCGAGGTCGAGGGGCGCGACAAGGTCATGGCCATGTGGCGGCTGCAACTGGGCGTCCAGGGCGGCCTGTCCTCCGACTACCGCGATGTGCGCGCCGACGACTTCACCGCGACCGCCCACTGGACCGCCCGCTACACCTTCTCCACCACCGGGCGCCGGGTCGTCAACGAGATCGACGCCCTGTTCAGATTCGAGGACGGCCTGATCGTGCGCCACCACGACGACTTCGACTTCAAGCACTGGTCCAAGATGGCGCTCGGGCGGCCGCACGGCTACGTGTTCGGCTGGACCCCCATGTGGCGCAAGACGATCCGCGACCGCGCCGCCCAGGCGCTGGACGGCGTGGTCTGACATGGCGCGGCTGAAGGGGTTCAGGCGTGCCACGGCCCCGCGTGAGGAGGCGCCCGAGCACTCGATGGACCCGCGGGCCATCGATCAGGCCCCCTACCGGCCGACCGTCATCGACAACGCCATCTACGTGGACGGCCATCGCGTCGACAACCCCGGCTCGCTGGCGGACGCCTTCGAACGGCTCAAACAGGAGCCGGGCAGCATGGCCTGGATCGGCCTCTACCGCCCCAAGGAGTGGGAGCTGGTCAAGCTGGGCGAGGAGTTCGAACTCCACGAACTCGCCCTCGAGGACGCCATCGTCGGCTCCCAGCGTCCCAAGGCCGACCGTTACGGCGAGACCCTCTTCGTGGTCCTGCGCGCCGCCCGTTACCTCGACGACGTCGAGGAGGTCGCCTTCGGCGAGGTGCACGTCTTCGTCGGCCCCAACTTCGTGATCACGGTACGGCACGCCGAGGCGCCCGACCTGCACGCCGTGCGCAAACGCATGGAATCGGAGCCCGACCTGCTCCGCCAGGGTCCCCAAGCCGTCCTGTACGCCATCCTCGACGCCGTGGTCGACGGTTACGCCCCCGTCGTCGCCGGCCTCCAGAAGGACCTGGAGGAGATCGAGGCCCAGGTCTTCGGCGGCGACCCCTCGGTCTCGCGCCGCGTCTACGAGCTGTCGGGCGAGGTCATCGAGTTCCAGCGCGCCACGCAGCCGCTCATCCGCATGATCGACGGCTTCATCCTCGGCGCGCCCAAGTACGGGGTCAACCAGGAGCTCCAGAGCTACCTGCGGGACGTGGCGGACCACGCGATCACGGTCTCGGAACGGGTGGCCGGCTTCCGCCAGATGCTGCAGGACATCCTGGTGATCAACTCCACGCTGGTCACCCAGGCCCTCACGGAGACCAGCATCAAGCAGGGGGAGGAGGTCAAGAAGATCTCCGCCTGGGCCGCCATCCTCTTCGCGCCCACGCTCGTCGGGACGATCTACGGCATGAACTTCGAGCACATGCCGGAACTCCACTGGATCTTCGGCTACCCCTTCGCCATCTTCCTCATGGGCACGGTCTGCCTCGTCCTCTACGCGGTCTTCAAACGCCGCGACTGGCTCTGAAGCCAACGTATCCGCAGGTCAGCCAGTGACGTGCTCGTGGGTCGCGACCCGTTCGGACTGCTGCAGGCAACGCCGCATCAAGGGCAAAGACAAAACATCAAGATGATTGACTGACGTCGAACGCGTCCGTGGCCATCGTCGAGCAGTCGACCGCCGCGCTGGTGGCCCCCGTCGTGCCGCGGCTCGGTCGACGCGGACGTCCTCGGGGAGCCCGTGCCGCCGGGCGGAGCGCCGGACGCCCGCGCCGAGCGCGACGACCTCGCGTTGCTGATCTACACCAGCGGTACGACCGCCAAGCCCAAGGGCGTCATGCTCACGCACGCCAACATCGCGGCGATGGTCGACATGTGGCTGGCATGGAGCGCGGTCTCCGCCGCCGACCGCTCCCTGCTGATCCTGCCGCTGTTCCACGCCAACGCGATCGTGGTGAGCACGCTCGCGCCACTGCTCGGGGGAGCGTCGACGGTGATCGGCCCCCGGTTCGACCCGCGGACGTGCGCCCCGACACGTCCTCGCTGCGCTTCGTCGGCTGCGGCGCTGCGCCGGCGAGCGCGGAGCTGCTGACCGGCTTCGAAACGCGGTACGGCGTGCCGGTGGTGGAGGGCTACGGGCTGCCGAAGGAGATCGAGGACGTACTGTGCTCTCGCCCGGCGGTGCTGGAAGCGGCGGTCGTAAAACGCCCACGCGCCGTGTGGTTCGAAGACGCACTGCCCAAGAACGCCGTCGACAAGATCGTCAAGGGTCCGCTGCGGGATCGGCTGCTCGACCGATAGCCGCTTCGCGGTTGTCACTCGGCGAGGGCGAGCGCCTGTTGCCTGGCGACCGTGCGCATGCGCCGGAACAGGTCGAGCATCATCGCGATCTGATCGTCGTCGTACTCCGCCAGGGCCTGGGTCCACGCCGCCGACATGCCGTCGAACAGCGGGCCGACCTGTGACATCTTCTCGGGCACCAAGCGCACGATCACCTTGCGGCGATCCTGAGTGCCGTGCTCACGTCGCACCCACCCGCCGCGCTCCAGGCGATCGATCATCCGCGTGACGGCGCCCGTGGTCAGTCCCGTGTGAGCGGCGACATCCCCCGCTGTGGGCGCGTCCATTCCGCTCAGGGCGGTCAGGCACTTGAAGTCGCTCAGGCCCAGGCCGAGGCGGTCGGCCACGGCCTGCTGGAGCAGGATTCCGTCGGCGATGGCCTGCTGCACCTCGGCTTGGAGACCGGCTTCGAGATCACGACGGGCAGGAGTCACCGGCTCAGGTGTCGACATGGACCCATCTTAAATCTTCTCAAGTCATTATCTGCACAACACAGGTTCTTGGTCGCGGCACCGCCTGCGGCGTGCCTCGGTGGGAGGCACGCCGTACCTGGTGGCGATGCGATGCCGCGGGAAGAGACGGTTGCCGTGACCCCGCAGCAGCGTCATGTCGCTGGAACGAGGCGGTTGCTGTGCCGCTTGGCTCAGCCGAGCCAGGTGGAGATCTGGGTCATGGCGGAGGCGGCCCAGCCGAGTTTGAGGTGGTTGAGGGCGAGCGTCGCCGTGGCGGCCCGGTTCGCGATGCCGTCGGGGGCGGTGCAGCTCGCCACGAAGACCGCGCCGTCCGACGGGCCGGTGTGCTCGTTGTGGAGCAGCGCCATGTCGGGCGTGTTGCCGCACAGCTGGTAGACCGGGACGCTCGCGGGAGTGCCCGCGTTGATGAGGGGTTGCACCAGGGAGCCCCTGTCGATGGCCCACTGGATCCCGCGGCCGGCGGTGTAGAAGCCGGTGCCGCCGTAGTAGGTGGTGTACCAGTCCTGCTCGGTGGTGGGCAGCGGGTAGACGTCGTCCCAGCGGTAGAGCATGTCGTCGGAGCCGGGGTAGGCGTCGCCCTCGTAGCTCAGCTCGGGGTGGTTGCGCCACAGGCCGTAGCAGACCATCTGGGAGTGGGGCGCGGGCGCGTTCAACGACCCCCCGCATTCCGGAAATATCGCGAAATCGTGGGTCCAGCCGTGGCGGTAGCCCCAGTCGAAGCCCTTGTTCGGCCCGCCGAGCAGGATCAGCTTCCTGACGTCGCCCGCGTAGGCCGTGCCCCAGGTCTTGCGCAGCGACGAGACGTACATGCGCGCATTGAACGCCCCCTTCGACCAGCCGATCACGTCCACCTGCGCCGCCCCGGTCTTCGCCTTGATCGTGGCGACGGCGTCGTGGATCTGCTCCGCCCAGTAGTAGCCGTCCCCCGTGACATGCGGGAACCCGATCGCGAACACCTTGTACCCCTGCCCCGACAGGTACTGCATGAGCCCCGTGGTGGGACAACTGGCCTGCCCGCACCCGTACGCCCCCTTGGCGTTGGGATTGGCCCAGGCCAGATCGGCGTTCTGGTTGGCCCCGTGCACCAGCAGCACAGGTGTGGCCTTGGCCCCCGTCTGCCAGCCCGGCGCGTGATACAGCAGGAAGCGCGAGGAATGCGGCCGCGCCACGTCGCCGAACAGCCGCTTGGTCTGCCCCGCCTGATCACCCCGCCCGTCAGACGGATAGGTCTCGGACAGGAACCCGGTGGAGTTGTCCTTGTAGCGCTCGACCAGCGCCCACCCGTTCTCCAGCCCGGAGGTGTAGGAGGCCTCCAGCGTCAGCGACGCCGTCGCCTCGGCAGGCGCCGCGACCATCATCCCGCCCGCTAACACCAGCGCCGCGACCGCGCGCCCCCATGATCGTTGTCCCATCAGCCCTCCCGCATAGCTCGGATGGCCCAAGCTCCCTCGATCCCCGATCCGAATCAATGTGCCCCACCCCTACACCCCCATGTCGCCCCCCACACCCGCGCGCTTGGTGGGCCTGAGATCAAGGCCGGTCCTTGGTGCCGTGGATTACCAGCCGCCCCTGGGACCTGCGTAGCCGTACCAGCGGTCCTTCAGATGGCTGTAGCTCTCGCCGTACTCGCCGGCTATGTCGTTCGGCTCGCCGGTGGGCAGCCAGATGAAGCCTTTGCCGCCGCCGAGGAACCAGCCTCGGACCTCGAACCGTGCACTATCGGGGAGCACTTCATCGGTGACGCCGTCGTGGTATCGCGATCCGCCGCATACGTGGTAGAGGCCTGCCCATTGGCAGGGCGCCTTGTCGCTGGAGGTCACGGCTTTGGCATAGGCCTCCAGGCTCGATTCGGAGATCGTGAAGCGAATCCAGAAAGGCGCGTCCGTGAAGAGCGCGAGCATGACGCCGCCCGAGATGAAGAAGGGCAGGATCCAGCGGTACTTCAGACCGTCCGGCACGGTTCCCCTGTGGTCGGCCCACACCATCCGGCCTGCCCAGTAGGTGAGCAGGATCAGCCCGACGGGGATCCCGATCAGGATCATCTCGATCTCGTCCCAGAGCGGGTAGCTGGCCCGTATCAGGATGATGGCGGCCACGGCTGAGAAGACGATCAGAAACGGTAATCCGGGCGGCTTGCTGATCACGGCGTCACCTTAGCGGTCTGCTGTTCGAAGAGGGGGTTGATCGCTAGGGTCGGCGTGGGTGATCGACTTTGGAGGGGTTGTGTGGCGGCTCGTGATTCTGCTGGGTTCGGTCGTGGCTCTGGCCGTGGGTTTGGGAGTTGCGCGGCGGCGGTTCGTGGTGGTGCGGATCTCCGGGGCGAGCATGTTGCCGACCTACCGGACCGGGGATCGGGTGCTCGTCCGGAGGACCTCGGGGGCGGGGGTTCGGCGGGGGCAGGTGGTGGTGTTGCAGACCGCGCTGCCTGGGGGAGTGTGGCGCACGGGGGCGTTGCCTGAGCCGGGGGCCGCGATGTGGTTCATCAAGCGGGCGGTGGCCGTGCCGGGGGATCCGGTGCCTGAGCAGGTCGTGGCCCGGGTGGGGGCGTCGGCGGGCGACGCGGTTCCTGCGGGGCGGCTGGTGGTGCTCGGTGACGGGCCGGTGAGTGAGGATTCGCGGGCGTGGGGTTACGTGCCCTTCGACCGGGTGCTGGGCGTCGTCGTTCGGGCGCTCGCCCCCTCCCGCGACTCCGGGAAGGCCGGCGAGTAGCCCTGGGCCTGGAGGGTGAAGAGCTTCGCGTACTCCCCGTCGAGGGACATCAGTTCCGTGTGCGAGCCGCGTTCCACGATCCGGCCCTCGGCGAGGACGACGATCACGTCCGCCTCCCGTACCGCGCCGAGCCGGTGTGAGATGAGCAGGCTGGTACGGCCCGCCCGGTGGTGGCGCAGGCTCTGGTGAATGGCGTGCTCCGCCTGCGCGTCCAGGCCGGAGCTCGGCTCGTCGAGCACCAGCAGGTCGCGTCCTTGGCGCATCAGGGCGCGGGCCAGGGCGAGGCGCTGCCACTGGCCGCCGGAGAGCACCACGCCCGCCTGGGGGTCGTCCCTGTCGCCGAAGAAGATGCGGCTCAGCAGCGTGTCGTAGCCCCGTGGCAGTCCGGCGACCGTCTCGTGGATGCCGGCCAGGCCGGCGGCGGCCTCTACCCGGTCACGGGAGCCGATGGCCGCGACGTCGCCGAGGCCGATGTTCTCGGCCGCGGTCAGGTCGTAGGACATGTAGTCCTGGAAGACCGCGCCGATGCGATCGCGCAGCTCGGCGGGGTCCATGTCCCGCAGGTCGACGCCGTCCCAGTGGATGGAGCCGCGTACCGGGTCGTACAACCGGCAGATCAGCTTGACCAGGGTGCTCTTGCCCACGCCGTTCAGCCCGACCAGGGCGAGGGAGGAGCCACGGGGGATGAGGAGGTCGACCCCGCTCAGCACCCACGGATGCGCGGAGTCGTAGCGGAACCACACGTCGCGCAGCTCGATGCCCTCGCGCAGCGCGGGGACGGGGCTCGGCTGCCGCGGGACGGGCAGGTCGGGCGTCTCGGCGACGACGTCGCGGTAGTGGTCGAACATCAGCAGCGCGTTGTGTGCGTCGGCCGACTGCCCGACGATCGACGTGAGCGCGGACTGGACCCCGGCCACCGCGGCCACGAACACGGCCACGTCGCCGACGCTCAGCGTGCCCGACGCGGCGCTGATGATCGCCCAGAGCAGGCCGAGCGCGGCGACGACCGCTCCGACCAGCGACAGCGAACCCTGGGTGCGCAGCGTCCTGCGGGCGAGTGCCTGCTCGGCGTCGTTGACCTCGCGCAGCTCGCCCAGCATCCTGGCGCGCAGGAAGTCGCCCAGGCCGAACAGCCGGATCTCCTTGGCCGCGTCGGGGCTGGTGAGCAGGTTGGCGAAGAAGATCTGCCGCCGGGTCCTCGAGCTGACGCCCCACATCATCCCGGCGCGGCGCCGGCTCAGGTCGAGCTGGGCCCGGACCGAGGGGATCGCGGACAGCGCCACGACGAGGATCATTCCCGGAGCCAGTACGGCCAGCGCCGCCGTGAAGCCGGCCAGGGTGACGGCCCCCTGGCCGATTCCCAGGCCGGAGCGGACGATCCGCTGCGGCGCGTTCTGCCCGGCCTCCTGCGCCAGCCGTACCCGGTCGTGGAAGGCGGGGTTCTCGAAACGGCTCAGCCCGGGGTGGGCGTTGACGGCGGTGAACAGCCGATCCTGGATCAGCAACTGGAGCGCGCGGCGCAGCTGCTCCTGGGCGTACTCCGCGACCGAGGGAAGGGCCGCGCCCGCCAGGCCGGTCACTCCGAGCGCCACGCCCTGCGGCAGCAGCTCGGCGGGGCGTTGCCCGGCGGCCAGGCCGTCGAGGACGAGCTTGGTCAGCCACGCGGCGACGACCGGGACCAGGCCCATGAGCAGCACCGTGATACCGGATCCCACCACGGCGGCCGGGTGCGCCCGCCAGGCCAGCGCCGCGGCCGCGCGCAACCGCCGTGGCCCGGCGGAGGAGATCATCGGAGGGAGACCGCCGGGAGGCTGCCGGGGGCGGTGTCGGCCGCCATGACCACCGCGTCACCGTCGACCAGGTAGAAGCTGGGGAACCTGGAGACCTGCAGCGCCCTGCTCACCGGGCCGCCCATCGGCTCGACCACGACGGTGGCGGAGGTCAGCTCGGAGGTGAACCGCCGGGCCTCCTCGGCGTCGCCGGTGACCACGGCGAGCACGCGCTCAGGACGGGCATCGGCCAGATAGGACGTGAACTCGGGCAGCCGCTCGTGGCAGGACGCGCACTCGGTGGAGAACACCGCCACCACGCTGGGCCCGGAGAAGAACGCGCGCGACACGGTCTCGCCGTCAACGGTGGTCGCGCTGAAGTCGCCGAGCGTCGTCCCCGGCTGAACCAGCGGGGAACGCATCGGCCCCACCTCCGCCAGCCGCTGCGTGTGCTCGCGCAGCCGGCGGATCACCGCCAGGGTCAGCACCAGATCCACCACGCACAGCAATCCGATGACGATGACGGCGGCGATGACATACGGCATGCGGGCTCCTTAAGGTCGACGCGGCTCGGCGGGTGACGCGGGGCGTCGTAACCCGCCAGGACGGTGCGGGCCGTTGGCAGGCCGGTCCGCACCGTCCAGGGGATCGCCCGCAGTACGGCCTCGGCTACGCGCGCCGTACCGCGTGGCTGTCACAGGATCGGAAGCGTCAGCAGTAGTTGAAGCTGCCGCAGCTGACGGTGCCGGTGGAGTCGTGGTAGCAGCAGGTCCGGCAGAACTTGCCCTGGCAGCACCAGTCGGTCCAGCACGCGGCCGAGGCATCGGCCGAGGGCAGGAGCTTGTCGAGGAGGCGGTCTCCCAGCTTGTTGAGTGCGCGGATCATGGCGACCTCCTTGGGGGGTGGATCTTTACGCGCCCACAGTCACAGAGACAAGATCACCTTGTTAATGGTGAGATTGGCCGACACGGTGGAGTCACGTTCGGCGGTTCATGATCTTGACAGGGGTGGTCGATTCATGATCGCGTACCGAGAACGGCCGCCAAGATCGCCAGGAGGGCGGAGATCAGGAGCGCTTCTCGCAGGCCGTCGCCGAGGGCAGCCAGGGAGCCGAAGGCGGCCACCCCCAGAAGGCTACCGGTCTGGCGGGAGGCGTTGAGCGTGCCGGCGGCCACACCGGAGCGGGTACGGCTCACGCTGCCCATGAGGGTCGCCGTGATGACGGGCACGAGCAGGCCCAAACCGAACCCTTCCACGGCGAACGCGGCGGCCAGTACGGCGGGCCCGGCGAGAGGGAGCATCGCCAGGCAGGCGGCGGCCAGCAGGAGCGCCCCGGTGACGATCAGCGGACGAGGGGCGACGCGCCTGGTCAGGCGGGCGGCCGTGACGTTGGCGGCCACGATCGCGCCCAGCATCGGGGTGAACATCAGGCCGGTCTCGAGCGGCGACAGGCGCTGCTCCTGCTGGAAGTACAGGCTGAAGACGAAGATCAGGCCGTAGAAGGCGACGTTGACGAGCAGGCCGATGGCGACCGGCATCGCGAACCCCGGCACGGCGAACAGGCGCAGCGGCAGCATCGGGTGCGCGCTCCCGCGCTCGACGATCACGAAGAGGATTCCCGCCACGACGGCGACGGCGAAACCGCCGAGCACGAGCGGATCGGCCAGGCCGCGCGCCCCCGCCTCGATCGTGGCCCCCGCCATGGCCGTCAACGCCACCCCCGCGGTGACCTGCCCCCACGGATCCAGCGCCGCACGACCACCAGGCGCATCCGTGGCATAGCGCAGGGTCAGGGAGATGCCGGCCACGCCGATGGGCAGGTTGATGAGGAAGATCGACGGCCAGCCCAGCGTGGCGATCAGCGCGCCCCCGGCGACCGGACCCGCGGCCAGGGCCGTGCTGGCGCCCGCGGCCCAGAGAGCGACCGCGCGGGCGCGCGCCGCCGGGTCGCGGTAGGCGTGCGTGAGCAGGCTCAGGGAGCACGAGGCGAGCGCGGCGGCACCGACCCCCTGAAGCGCGCGGGCGGCGATCAGCACGGTGACGTCCGGGGCCAGGGCACAGGCCACGGAGGCGAGCGTGAAGACGGCGAAACCGGTGACGAACACGCGCTTGGCGCCGAAACGGTCGCCCAGGGAACCCGCCGTGAGGATGAGCGCGGCGAAGGCCAGCGTGTAGGCGTCCACCACCCACTGCAGCGCCGCGACGCCTCCGCCGAGGGACGCGCCGATGGGCTTGATCGCGACGTTGACCACGCTCACGTCGAGCTGGACGACCGCCAGCCCCATGCTCGTCGCCGCCAGCACGACCCGCCGCCGCACCCCCGAGGTCTGAGTAACAGGCACCATGCTTCGCACGCTAGGCGCGAGTCGTTTCGACCCCGGTCGAAAGGTGCCCGCACCGGCGCGAACCCGTCCACCACAGGCGGCGTCATAGAGGGCGAATGAAAGCGATCCCGCCGATCGGGGGATAAGAGATGACCGCTTGATCGACCCGGAGGGATCGCCCATGGATTTCGAGGAGGTGTTCGACGCCCACTTCAGTGAGATCCACAAGTACGTCGCCCACCGGCTCGGCCCCGACGCCGCCGAGGACGTCGTCTCCGACACCTTCCTGGTCGCCTTCCGCAAGCGCGCCAAGTTCGACCCGGCCCGCGCGACGGCCAGGGCCTGGCTGTACGGCATCGCCACCAACCTGATCGGCAAGCACCGCAGGCAGGAGGCCCGCGCGCTCGCGGCACTCGGACGGTACGGACCGGAGGGCGACGCGCCAGGGCACGAGGACAGGGTGGCGGCACGCGTCAGCGCGCAGAGCCTGCGTCCCGAGCTGGCGCGGGCACTTGCCGCGCTGGACCGGCGCGACCGCGACGTGGTCGGGCTCGTCGCACTGGCAGGGCTCAGCCACGAGGAGGTGGCCGCCGCGCTCGGCATCCCGTACGGCACGGTCGGCTCGCGGCTCAGCAGGGCGCGCAGGAAGCTGCGCGGCGCCCTCGGCGCGCTCGTCCTGGAGGAGGCCGACCATGGATGAGCTGGACCTGGTCCGCGACCTGTACGGCGAGCCGCCCCTCGACCCGTGGCTGAAGGAGCGGGTCCGCAGGCGCCTGGATTCCCGGCGGCGCAGGCGGCGCAGGTTCGCCTGGAGCGCGGGCGCGCTGGCGACGGCCACGGCGGCGGCGGTCATCGCCGTGCTCCCAGGAGGCGCGCCCGACGGCAGGGACATCCTGCTCGCGGCGGCCACCTCGGCGGCCTCGAGCCCGCCGTCGCGCGGGCCGTACTGGCACGTCGAGCGCGAGATCGGCGGCAAGGTCAGCACCCTCTGGGTCTCCACCGACGGCCGCGCGTGGAGGGACGCCGTGCCGGTCGCGGTGCCCTTCAGCACGGCGGGCAGGGCGCTCACCTTCGAGGAGATCCAGCGCCTGCCCACCGACGAGGCCGCGCTCGAACGCTGGGTGACGGGGGTGCTCCCGCCCGGCGCGAGGGACGAGGTGAAGGCGGACGCGGTGGCCGGGCTGCTGTGGAGCAAGCCGTCCCCGCCGAAGGTCAGGGCGGCCGCCTACCGGGTGCTCGCCGACCTGCCCAGCGTCCGCTATCTCGGGCCGCGCACCGATCCGCGCGGCAGGACCGGCGACGCCTTCGCCTACGGGGACCGGACCCTGATCATCGACCCGGATTCCTCGCAGGTCCTGTCGGCCACCGACGGCCGCGTGACCGAGGTGGTCGTCGAAGCCGGATTCACGGACCGGGGACCGCGGTAGATGTTCCGGCGTGCCCGGGAAGGCCGGGCGATCTGTCTTGCTGCCCATTTTCCCGCCGTCGAGGTGGACGAGGTGATGCGCGGCCGTGTCCGCTTCTCCGGTCTGCCGCCCGTGGACCTGGGCGAGGAGGTCGACTGGCGGGCCGACCCGCACGGCAACCGGTCGTGGGGGCTCAACCTGCACGCGCTGCGCTGGGCGGGCCGCCTGGTCTCCAGCTTCGAGCGGACCGGCGAACGCGCCCACCTCGACAGGGCCGCCGCGCTGATCGACGACTGGATGAGGAGCAACCCGCGCGGCACCAGCGGATGGGCGTGGGCCGAGCACGCCGTGGCCCTGCGCGCGCCCGTCCTGGTCTGCCTCAGCGCGCACGTGCGCAGCCAACGGCTGACCGCGAGCCTGGCCGAGCACGGCGAGCTGCTCGCCGACCCGGCCCTCTACCGCAAAGGCCACAACCACGGGCTCGACCAGGACATCGCGCTGCTCGTGGTCGGCACCCGGCTGGGCAGGACCCGCTGGCGCGACCTGGCCGTGCGCCGCATGGTCGCCTCCGCGATGCTGGCTGTGGACGAGCAGGGCGCTCTGCACGAGCAGGCACCCCGGTACGGCCTGTACGTGCACCGCCGCTTGGGCGTGGCGCTGCGGGCCATCGAGGAGAGCGGCGCCAGGGTGCCCGCCACGCTCGTGGCCAGGCGCACGGCGCTCGAGTCGTACATCGCGCACGCCACCCAGCCCGACGGCCGCCTCGTGCCCATCGGCGACAGCCCCGCCGACGTCCGTCCCCCCGCCTTCGCCCGCGACGGCGAGGTGAAGGTCTTCGACGCCGGATACGTCTTCGGCCGGACGGAGTCCGCCTACTACTCCATCCGCTTCGGCCCCGGCCGCCGCCTGCACGGCCACGAGGACCACCTCGGCGTCACCTACTTCGCCGGCGGTCGCCCGATCCTGATCGAGACCGGGTTCCACTCCTACGAGCGCACGCCGTACACGCTGTGGACCCGCGGCCCCGAGGCGCACAACGTCCCGATCGTGGCCGAGGCCACCTTCCGGCCCGGCACCGCGACGCGCCTGCTGTCCGCGTCCGGACACTCCTACGTGCTGGCCGACGACGCCTACGGCGTGCGCCGCACCCGCGAGGTCACCGTCGCGGACGGCCTGCGCGTCGTCGACACCGTGCCCGCCGGGTCGAGCCTCAGCGCGCGCTGGCACTTCGACCCGTCGCTGCGCCTGATCAGCCGGGACGAAGGCGAGGTCGTGCTGGGCGACGGCGACTTCCGCGTGCGGCTCACCACGACGGGCCCGCTGACGGTACGGCCGGCCGAGGTGTCCACCGGTTACCTGCGGACCGCCGAGGCGGTCGCCGTCGAGTCGGCCGCGGCCGAGCGCGTGGTCACCGTGGTCTCGCCGTACAGCCAGTCGGTGTAGACGTAGGAGGACCTGTCACGCGTCTGGAACAGCTCGTTGCGCAGGATCCTGCCGACGCCGTCGACGTGCCAGATATCGCCCCACAGCCGGGCCGTCGCCTGCACCCTGGCCGTGCGCGGCGCCCTGATCTCCTGGTAGGCGGCGAGCGCCCGGTCCCAGTCGCCTCCCGCGGCCTGCGCGGCCAGCTCGTGCGCGTCCTCCAGCGCCTGGCAGGCGCCCTGGGCCAGATACTGCAGCATCGGGTGCGCGGCGTCGCCGAGCAGCGCCAGCCTGCCCCGCACCCAGGTCCGCGCCGGCTCCCTGTCGAGCATCGGCCAGTTGCGGTCGCGCCACAGGTACGGCAGGCCCTTCTGGACCTGCTCGCAGCAGCCCTCGTAGGCCGAGTCGAGGTCGCGGCCGCGGCGGAAGACGGCCACCTGGTTCAGCAGCTTGCCACCGCGCAGCGCGTACTGCACGAAATGGCAGTCCGGGCCGAACCAGGCCACGACCTCGGTGGTGTCGAAATCATCCGGCAGCGGACATGTGCCCCGGTGGGCGATAAATCCGGAATCGAGTGGCTCGTCGGCGACGAGCTGCCCGCGCAGGCCCGACTGGAGCCCGTCCGCCGCAATCACCACGTCGCCGTCGTGGACCGCGCCGCCCGCGCAGTAGGCCGTCGCCCGCTCCCCGCGGGTCTCCACGCGTTCAACGCCGGTCCCGCGCACCAGGTCCACGCCCGCCGCCCGGCACGCCTCGAGCAGGATGCCGTGCAGGTCGCTGCGGTGCACCACGACGTACGGCGCGCCGTACCTGTCCTGGAAGTCCTCGCCCAGGGGCAGGTCGGTGAGCTCCTCGCCGGTGAGGGCGTCGCGGAAGACCAGCCGCTCGGGCAGCACCCCCGCGGCGATCACGCGGTCGAGCAGTCCCCAGCCGGCCAGCAGCCGGGTGGCGTTCGGGCCGAGCTGCAGGCCGGCGCCCACCTCGCCGAACTCCTGGGCCCGCTCGAGCAGCCGGACCCGGTGTCCCGCCCTGGCCTGTGTGAAGGCGGCCGCCAGCCCGCCAATGCCGCCGCCGGCGACCAGTACCTCGCTCACGGACACTCCTCTCTAGAGCCAGCGGGCCGGTCGCGGCGCGTCCGGCCGCGGGGCCGGGGCGCGGCCCGTCACCCACGCGGCCAGCTCGGCCGCGGCGCCGCGCACCTCGACGCCCTGCCACTGCGGGCCGGTCAGCTCGCCCAGGGCGTCACTGAGCTCGCGCGCGGTCCGCTCGGCGAGCTCGGGCAGGCCCTGCTGCCCGGCCATGGCTTCGATCTCCGCGTCGCGGGCCTGCTTGGAGGCGTACATCGGGGTCTCCACGCCGGTGCGCGCCCAGTGCGCCAGCCGGCCGATGGCCCGCGCGTTGCACGCCACGTGCGCCACCACGTGCGCCCGCGTCCAGCCGGGCAGGCCGGACGTCCCCGTCAGGTCGGCACCGCGCAGGCGGTCCGCGAAGTAGGCGGTGCCCGCCTCCATGAGCGGCAGGTGCGTCACGCGAGCTCCTCCCTGTACTGGTGCAGGCCCTCGAAGACGGGCGTGTCGGCGAAGCGGAACAGGTCGAAGGCGGTCTCCGCACGGAACGACCACGCGCACCACGACGGCACCACCACCAGGTCCCCCTTGGTCAGCCGCCGCTCCACGCCGTCGAGCGTGACCGAGCCCGTGCCGTCGAAGACCTGGTAGACGCTCGACCCGACCTCCCTGCGCGCGGCCGTCCTCGCGCCCGGGCGCAGCCGGTGGAACTCGGCCCTGATCGTCGGCATGACGTCGCCGCCGGTGGTGGGGTTGGTGTACCTGACCGCGGCGTGACCGGGTTCGACGACGCCGGGGTGGCCCTCGTCCTCCAGTTCGAGCTGGGCGTCGAGGGCCCGGTCGGTGTGCTCCCAGCGGTAGGCGGCGATCGGAGAGCTCGCCGTACTCCTCAGTGCCGACAGGGGCCGCAGGCCAGGGTGCGCCCAGAGTCGCTCGGACCGGGAGATGCCGGGCGTCGAGGTGTCGGTCACCTGGTCGGGGCCGAACTCGAAGAACGACGTGTCCGTGTGGTGCACCAGCGGGATGTCCAGCCCGTCGATCCACGCCATCGGCCGGTCGGTGGTGTTGTGGTGGCCGTGGAAGTGCCAGCCGGGCGTGAGCAGGAAATCGCCGCGGCGCATCGCCACCGGGTCCCCGTTCACCACGGTCCACACGCCCTCGCCCTCGACCACGAAGCGGAAGGCGTTCTGCGTGTGGCGGTGCTCGGGCGCGACCTCGCGCGGCCCCAGGTACTGGATCGCCGCCCACAACGTCGGCGTCGCGTACGGCAGGCCGCCCAGCCCCGGGTTCGCCAGCGCGATTGCGCGCCGCTCACCGCCCCGGCCCACCGGGACCAGCTCCCCGGCCCGCTCGGCCAGCGGGTGGAGCCTCTTCCACTCCCATACGTGCGGCACGGCCCTGGGTTTGGGATGGACCGGCATCAGGTCGCCCACCTGCGTCCAGAGCGGCATCAGGTGCTCCGCCCCGAAATCCGCGTACAGCCTCTCCTCTGGCGTCATGGAGATCACGCTAGGCAACGTTTCCGCACGGCGCACTACTCGCGTGCCCGGGGCACGTGACGTCGTGACGGCGGGAGGCCACCACCGCCGGAGGAGCGTCTCCCTGGACGGGGCCCGGCCGAAGTGCGGTGACTGGCGGTGGGGTGGCCTGCCGTACGTCAGACGAGGAGTTTGCGGGCGGCCTCCTCGATCTCCTCCTCCGACAGCAGCACGAGGTTGGCCGCGTCGCCGAGCGGGATGAAGCTGTCGGAAGAGGTCACCCGGGCCACCTGCCCGGTGAAGCCCGCGTCCACGAGAGCAGCGATGAGTGCCTCGGAGATGCTCCCCGTGTGGCGGGTCTCGTCGGCGATGAGGACCTTGCCGGTGAGTTCCGCCGCGCGCAGCAGGTCCTCGACCGGCAGCGGCGCCAGCCAGCGCAGGTCGAGCACCCGGCAGCTGAACCCCTCCTGTGTGAGCCGGACGGCCGCGCGCAGCGACATCCGCAGCCCGTTGCCGTAGGTGACGATCGTCAGGTCGCGGCCGTCGCCGTAGGAGCGCGCCCGCCCGATCGGCACGTGCGTCTCGGCCCAGCGCGACGGCGGCGCGTACGCCGAGAGCCAGCCGCCGTCGCCCTCGTCGAACAGGTCGCGCGTGTGGTAGAGCGCGATCGGCTCGAGGTAGACGCAGACCGAGCCCTCCGTGCGCGCGGCGGCCAGGCACGTGCGCAGCATGGCGGCGGCGTCGTCGGGACGCGAGGGCGAGGCGATGACCAGGCCGGGGATGTCGCGCAGCGCGCCGATGGCGTTGTCGTTGTGGAAGTGCCCGCCGAATCCCTTCTGGTAGGCGTATCCGGCGACCCGCACGACCAGCGGGTTGCGGTAGGACCCCTGGGAGAAGAACGACAGCGTGGCCGCCTCGCCGCGGATCTGGTCCAGCGCGTTGTGCAGGTAGGCCAGGTACTGGATCTCGGGCACCGGCAGCATCTGCGACACCCCGGCGCCGAGCGCGAGCCCGAGCACCGCCTGCTCGTCGAGCAGCGTGTCGAAGACCCGGCCGGGGCCGAAGCGCTTCTGCAGGCCGCGGGTGACGCCGTAGACGCCGCCCTTCTTGGCCACGTCCTCGCCGAAGACCATCATCTCCGGGTAGACCGCCAGCGCGTCGGCGAGCGTCCGGTTGATGGCCTGCGACAGCGTCAGCGGCTTCTCCGTCTCGGGCAGCGTGCCGTTGAAGGCCTTCTCCCTGACCGAGGTCTCGGCGGCGACCGGGCTGATCTTGGCGATCATGTCGGCGCGGCGCGGCGCGATCGTCGCCATGACCTCCTCGGCCGACTCCAGCCGCGGGCTGCGCGTGGTCTCCAGCGCGATGCGCAGGATGTGCTCGCGGGCCGACTCGTAGTCCTTGAGCAGTTGCTCGGCGGTCAGCAGCCCGGCCTCGACCAGCAGCCGCGCGGTCGTGACCAGCGGGTCGCGCTCGAGGTCGGACTTGATCTCCCGCTGCGTGCGGTAGGCGCTCTCCACGTCCGAGCCCGCGTGTCCCATCAGGCGGACCGTGCTGAGGTGCAGGAACGCGGGGGAGCGGTGGGTGCGCACGTACTCGGCGGCCCTGCGGGCCGCGTCGTAGGCGTCGGCCAGGTCGCAGCCGTCGGCCGCGAAGTACTCGATGCCGGGCCGCCGCGCGGCCGCCTCCACCCACCCCTTGGGGGTGCGGACGCTGATGCCGATGCCGTTGTCCTCGCACACGAACAGGATCGGCAGCGACTGCCCCTGGTAGGTGGCGTAGGCCGCGGTGTTGAACCCCGACAGGGCGCTGGCGTGGTTGAGCGAGGCGTCGCCGAAGCTGCACACCGTGATCGCGTCGTGCGGCCAGGCCGACGTCGCCTCCAGCGCGTGGGCGCGTTCGATGGCGAACGCGACGCCCACGGCCCGCGGCAGGTGGCTGGCGATGGTCGAGGTCTGCGGGATGATCGCCAGATCGGGATGTCCGAAAACCTTGTGCCTGCCGCCCGCGATGGGCTCCTCCGCCGAGGCGGTCAGCCCCATCAGCACGTCGCGGATGCCCTGCTCCGGAAGCCGCCCCGCCTGCTCGGAACGCGTCAGGTAGAACGCGCCCGAGCGGTAGTGCAGCAGGGCGGGGTCCTGCGGCCGCAGCGCCGCGGCCACGGCCGCGTTGCCCTCGTGGCCGGCCGAGCCGATCGTGTAAAAGCCCTCGTCCTGCTCGCGCAGCCAGCGGGCCGCGATGTCCAGGAGCCTGCTGTCGAGCTGACGCCGGTACAGGCGCAGGCACTGCTCGCCCGTCAGGGTCGTCCCGTCGCGGACGGGTCGGGCGGGATCTCGCGGTACGCCCGCCTTCAGCGTCGCAACCGCCTGGGTGAAATGAGTCTCAACAGTGTCGCGCGCCACAGGCCGATTATGTCTCCCAGGTGGCGCCCGCGTCTCCCCGTCGGAGGTGACATGTTATGGACCGGTCCGATTGACCCGGATTAATAACAGATTGTCAGAATTACCAACTTTTGGGGCTGTCTGAACGTCTACTTGAGAGATACGCGTGGCACCCTCAATGCCGCGTTTCAACCGTTGGGGTCCAGAAAGGAACCCGCATGTTGCAACGCATCCGTGTTGCTGCCGTCGCGCTCGCCGTGGGCGCCGGGGCACTCGCCCTGGCACCCGCAGCCTCGGCAGCGACGGGGGCGAAAGCCCCCGGAATCTCGGACGTGGGCATCAGCCCAAGTCCCCCGATCGTCGTCTTCGACAATCCCGTGACGGCGACCTTCTCCTTCACCACCAAGGGCGCCGGAAAGGCCGAGCTGCAGCTCAAAGCCCCCGGCGATGTCAGCGTCGGCACCCCCGTCACGCTGACGCCGTCGCCGCACGGCACCGAGACGAAGTGGACGGGCACCAGATCCTTCGAGGCCAAGGACGCAGGAAAGTGGAGCTTCCTGGTCATCGCCCACGGCGACAAGGACGAGAGCTCGGCCCGCGGCACGTTCGAGGTCCGCAAGGCCCTCGACACGAAGATCGTCGACTTCGACGCCAACCCCGACCTGGTCAGCAAGGGCGACCTCATCCGGGTCTCCGGCCGCTTGCTCGCCAACGGCCAGGGGTACGGCGGGCAGAACGTGACCATCACCTTCCGTGAGAAGGGGACGGACGCGTTCCGTCATGTCACCACGACCACGACACGTGGCAGTGGCTGGTTCTCCACCAAGGTGCGCGCCGATTCCACCGGGTGGTGGCGGGCCGAGTTCGCGGGCAACAAGTTCGCCCGCTCCTCGGTCAGCGACACCGACCGCGTCGACGTCAAGTTCCGCAACCGCGACAGCCGGATCGTCGGCTTCGACGCCTACCCGGAGCCGGTGAACAAGGGCGACAGGCTCAACTTCACCGGGGTCCTGCAGGCGTCGGGCTGGGACCCGCTGCCGGGCGAGCGGGTCTCGATCTTCTTCAGGTCCGGCGGCTCGGACCGGTGGGAGTACGTGACCAGCGACGTGACCGGACGCGACGGCCGCTTCCGTGCCGCCGCCACGGCGGTCGAGTCGGGCTGGTGGCGTGCCGTCTTCCGCGGTGACGACGGCGTCAACGGCTCGGTCAGCGACGCCGACTGGGTCACGGTCAACCAGCCGACCCCGCCCCCGGCGGCAAAGTCGGACAGCCGGTTGATCAAGTTCGACGCCTATCCCGAGCCTGCCAAGCGCGGACACTACCTGCGCTTCAAGGGCAAGCTGCAGATCGACGACGCGGGCACCTGGGAGGGGTACGGCGCCAAGGTGCGGCTGTACTTCAAGCCCAAGGGCTCCTCGCACTGGCAGTACGTCAAGACGGTGTGGTCGACCGGCAGCGGCAAGATCTACACCAAGGCCAAGGCCTGGAAGTCCGGCACCTGGAAGATGGTCTTCAGGGGTGACGCCGACTTCTACGGCGACACCAGCCGCCTGGACTACGTCCGCGTCAAGCGCTGACACCCGCAGCACAACGCGAAGGCCCGGGACGCGAGTCCCGGGCCTTCCGCCTACTCGGCGCGGCGGAACTGGGCGATGCCGATGCCGAGGAGGAGGAGTCCCAGGGTCGCTACGAGGCCGAGTTCCAGGGGGACGGGGACGTGGAAGTCGAACCAGTGGACTCCGGGGTTGAGGACCGCGTTGACCTGGGGTGGGACGTCGAGGTGGGCGAAGACCGCCTCCCGCATTGGGTCCACCGCGTACGTCATCGGGTTGACGGTCGTCAGCACGTGCAGCCACGACGGCAGGTTGGCCAGCGGGAACATCGCCCCCGACAGGAACATCATCGGCATGATGGCCATCTGCATCAGCCCGAAGAACGTCTGCATGTTCTTCATCCGCGCCGCCAGCATCACCCCGAACGCCGTGACGGTGAACGCCGCCAGGAACATCTCCGCCAGCAGCGTCACGATGAGGGCAGGGGAGTACGGCACGCCTACCAGCCCGGCCATGGCCAGGATGATGACGCCCTGGGCGGTGGCCACGAGCGCCCCGCCGAGGCACTTGCCCACCACGATCGCCCCGCGGGCGACGGGCGCGACCAGCATCTCGCGCAGGAAGCCGAACTCGCGGTCCCACACGATGGAGCCGGCCGAGAACATGCCGGTCATGATCACGGTCATCGAGATCATGCCGGGATACATGAACGTGCGGTAGTCGACCCCCGGGATCGAGCCGCGCACCAGCGACCCCAGCCCCGTGCCCATGACGAACAGCCACAGCACCGGCTGCAGCAGCATGGACGCCATCCGGGTGCGGTCGTTGACGAAGCGCAGCATCTCCCGGTGCAGGACGACCTTGATGGCCCGCAGGTCGTGGCTCGCGCCACGGGTGGGGATGCGGACGCTGATCGCCTCGGTGGCCATCCCTATCGCCTCGCCATCGCTCGCATCCACGTCCGGTTGTCGGCGCCCGCCTCGGCGTCGCGGATCGTGGAGCCCGTGTAGGACATGAACACGTCGTCGAGCGAGGGCCGAGACACGCTGACCGACTTGATCGGCATGCCCAGCTCGGCGAACAGCCGCGGCACGAACTCCTCGCCCGAGGGCACCGCGAAGGTCACCGCGCCCTCGTGCACGGCGGCCTCCAGCCTGAACCGCTCACGCAGCGACGAGATCGCCGCTGTGTCGTCGCCGGTGTGGATCTGCACCCGGTCCTTGCCGACGCTGGCCTTCAGCGCCTCGGGCGAGTCGACGACGACGATCTCGCCGTGGTCGATGATCGCGATCCTGTCGCAGTACTCGGCCTCGTCCATGTAGTGCGTGGTCATGAAGATGGTGATGTCCTCCATGAGCCGCAGCTTGTTGATGTATCCCCAGATGGCCGAGCGGGTCTGCGGGTCCAGTCCCACGGTGGGCTCGTCCAGGAACAGCACCCGGGGCGAGTGCAGCAGGCCGCGGGCGATCTCCAGACGCCGCTTCATCCCGCCGGAGAACGTCATGACCTTGGCGTCCTTGCGGTCCCACAGCGCGACCATCTCCATGACCTGGTGGATGCGGTCGCCGACCACGCTCCTGGGCACGCCGTACAGCTCGGCGTGGAAGCGCAGGTTCTGCTCGGCGCTGAGGTAGCCGTCGAGCGTGGGGTCCTGGAAGACCAGGCCGATGTTCCTGCGCACCTCGTCGCGCCGGCGCACCACGTCGTGGCCGGCCACGGTGGCGCTGCCGCCGGTGGGGTTGACCAGCGTGCACAGCATGCTGATCGTGGTGGTTTTGCCCGCGCCGTTGGGCCCGAGGAAGCCGAACACCTCGCCGGGCGCCACCTCGAAGCCGATGCCCTTGACCGCCTCGAGCTTGCCGTAGCTCTTGCGCAGCCCCTGTACGGATATCGCGGGATCCATTCAGTCCTCCGCGAGGATCTGGAAGATGGACTTGCGCGTCTGCTTCAGCAGCTTCTTGAAGCGCGCGAGCTGGCGCTCGTTGGCGGTGTGGGTCAGGTGCACGAACGCCTCGTTGAGCTGGCTCCACAGCATGCGCAGCTCGTGCCCGTCCTCGGGGACCGATCCGGCCACCTCGTCCCAGGGCGCGACCTCGCCGTCACGGCCGGCGAGGTGCCGGCGTCCCTGCTCGGTCAGCCGATAGGTACGGCTGCCGCCGGCCTCGTCCCCGGCGACCATGCCCTCGTCCTCGAGCTGCTGCAGCGCCGGGTAGACCGAGCCGGGGCTGGGCCGCCACACGCCGCGGCTGCGCGCCTCGATCTCCTGGATCATCTGGTAGCCGTTCTTCGGCTCCTCGCCCAGCAGGGTCAGCAGCGCCAGCCGTACGTCGCCGCGCCGCACCCGAGGCGGGGGAGCGGGTGGCCCGGGAGGCGGCATGGGCGGCATCACGAGGTGACCCGGCGGGGGACCCAGCGCCGGAGGCGGGGGGTCGGGGTGGGTCATGAAGACGATGTCGGGCGGGGGGTTGTGCCAGGGGTGCATGATCCCTCCAACTATCGAGATAGCTGAAAGATATATCTAGATAGTTGGCACAACAAGGCCCAGATCTGGCGAGAAGTCGCGATGTTAGTGAGTGTTAACTGAGGCGTGGAGCGCGGCGCGCGCCATCGTGTGCAGCAGCGGCCGCATGGCCTGGGAGGGCAGCTCGCCCGCGCTGTGCGGGGTGGAGTTGAGCAGCCCGAAGACGGCGTGCGTGGCCGCGCGCAGGCGGGCGGCGGGCGTGCCGGGGTGCAGCTCGGCCAGCACGGTCACCCATTCCTCGACGTAGAGCCGCTGCAGCCGCCTGATCTGGCGCCGCTCCTGCTCGGGCACGTTGCCCAGCTCCCTGTCGTGCACGGTGATCAGCGCCGGCTGCTCGATCGCGAAGGTGATCTGCACGTTCAGCAGCGCGTCGAGCATCTCGGTGGGCGTGGCCGCGGTCGTCACCACCGCCGCGGCCGAGCCGCGCAGCCGGGAGCTGATGTCGAGCAGCATCTCGGCCAGCAGCGCGTCCTTGCCGCTGAAGTGCCGGTACAGCGCGGGACCCGACACGCCGACCGCGCCGCCGATGTCCTCGATGGTGACTCCGTGGAAGCCGCGAGCGGCGAACAGCCTGGCGGCCGCGTCGAGGATCTCGGCGCGGCGATTGCGGGTAGGTACGGCCACGTCTCACATTCTAGACGAATGAGTTAATGATGACTAACATGCCGAGCATGAGCGATTGGCCGGTCATGAAGTCCGCCGCCGCTACGGGGAACGAGGCGTTCAAGACCAACGCCGAGCTCAACGAGCGGCTGGCAGCCGAATTGCGCGAGCGTCTGGCGGTGGCCGCGCTCGGCGGTCCCGAGCGCTCGCGGCAGCGCCACGTGTCGCGCGGCAAGCTGCTGCCGCGTGACCGCGTCGACGGCCTGCTCGACCCCGGCTCGCGCTTCCTCGAGCTGTCGCCGCTGGCGGCCAACGGCCTCTACGACGACCAGGCGCCGGCCGCCGGGATCATCACCGGCGTCGGCCGGGTCAGCGGCCGCGAGTGCGTGATCGTGGCCAACGACGCCACGGTCAAGGGCGGCACGTACTACCCGATCACCGTCAAGAAGCACCTGCGCGCGCAGGAGGTGGCGCTGCACAACCGCCTGCCCTGCGTCTACCTGGTTGACTCCGGTGGAGCGTTCCTGCCCAAGCAGGACGAGGTCTTCCCCGACCGCGAGCACTTCGGCCGCATCTTCTACAACCAGGCCACGATGTCCGCGCGCGGCATCCCGCAGATCGCCGCCGTCCTCGGCTCCTGTACGGCGGGCGGCGCGTACGTGCCCGCGATGAGCGACGAGGCGGTCATCGTGCGCAACCAGGGCACGATCTTCCTGGGCGGCCCGCCGCTGGTGAAGGCGGCCACCGGCGAGGAGGTCACGGCGGAGGAGCTGGGCGGCGGCGACCTGCACTCCCGGGTCAGCGGCGTCACCGACCACCTGGCCGAGGACGACGCGCACGCGCTGGCCATCGTCCGCGACATCGTCTCCACCCTGGCGCCGAGGGCGGCCACGCCGTGGGAGCGGGCCGCTCCCGAGGAGCCCCGGCTCGACCCGCGCGACCTGTACGGGATCGTGCCCGCCGACACGCGCCAGCCGTACGACGTGCGCGAGGTGATCGCCAGGATCGTGGACGGGTCGCGGCTGCTGGAGTTCAAGGCCGAGTACGGCTCGACGCTGGTGACCGGGTTCGCCCACATCCACGGGCATCCGGTGGGGATCATCGCCAACAACGGGATCCTGTTCGCTGAGTCGGCGCTCAAGGGCGCGCACTTCATCGAGCTGTGCGACCAGCGCAAAATCCCCCTGGTCTTCCTGCAGAACATCAGCGGCTTCATGGTCGGCAAGGCCTACGAGGCCGGCGGCATCGCCAAGCACGGCGCCAAGATGGTCACCGCGGTCTCCTGCGCCCGGGTGCCCAAGTTCACCGTCGTGATCGGCGGGTCGTTCGGCGCGGGCAACTACGCCATGTCCGGGCGGGCGTACTCGCCCAGGTTCCTGTGGATGTGGCCGAACGCCCGCATCTCCGTCATGGGTGGCGAGCAGGCGGCCAACGTCCTGACCACGGTCGGCACCGCCGACGCCGACGCGATCCGCGCCCAGTACGAGCACCAGGGCAACCCGTACTACTCAACCGCCAGGCTGTGGGACGACGGCGTCATCGACCCGCTCGACACCCGCACGGTGCTCGGCCTGGCCCTGTCGGCCGCGGCCAACGCGCCTCTCGAACCCGTCGGCTACGGCGTCTTCCGGATGTGATCATGTTCAACCGAGTACTCGTGGCCAATCGCGGAGAGATCGCCGTCCGCGTCTTCAGGACGCTTCGTGCGCTGAACATCGCGTCCGTCGCCGTCCACACCTCTTCCGACGATCTGCACGTCCGCCACGCCGACGAAGCACTACAGGTCCCGAAATATCTGGACATGGGGGCGATCGTGGCGGCGGCCGTGGCCTCCGGCGCGCAGGCCGTCCATCCCGGATACGGCTTCCTGGCGGAGAACGCGGAGTTCGCCAGGCTCTGCGCCGAGGCCGGCCTGGTCTTCATCGGCCCCCCTGCGCAGGCCATCGACGCGATGGGCGACAAGATCCGCGCCAAGGCCACCGTGTCGGCCGCAGGAGTGCCCGTGGTGCCGGGCACCGCGGAATCTCTGGAGACGTGGAGCGACTTCCCCGCGCTCATCAAGCCCTCGGCCGGGGGCGGCGGCAAGGGCATGATCGTGGTCCGCTCCGCCGCCGAACTGCCCACCGCCCTGGAGTCGGCGCGCAGGACCGCGCTGAACGCCTTCGGCGACGACACGCTGCTGATCGAGCGGTACATCGACAGCCCGCGCCACATCGAGATCCAGATCATGGCCGACACCCACGGCAACGTGATCCACCTCGGGGAGCGCGAGTGCAGCCTGCAGCGCCGCCACCAGAAGATCATCGAGGAGGCCCCGTCGCCGTTCGTCGACGAGGACATGCGGGCCAAGATGGGCGCGGCGGCCGTGGAGGCCGCCCGCGCGGTCGGCTACGTGGGCGCCGGCACCGTCGAGTTCATCGTCGACGGCACCACGGGCTCCTACCACTTCATGGAGATGAACACCCGCCTGCAGGTCGAGCACCCGGTGACCGAGCTGGTCACCGGCCTGGACCTGGTCGAGCTCCAGCTCCGCGTGGCCGCGGGCGAGCTTCTCCCGATCGGCCAGGACGAGGTACGGCTGCGCGGCCACGCCGTCGAGGCGCGCGTGTACGCCGAGGATCCCGCCCGCGGGTTCCTGCCGACGGGCGGGCGCGTGCGGCTGCTGCGCGAGCCGGGCGGGGTCAGGGTCGACTCGGGGCTGGCCGAGGGCGGGGTGGTCGGCAGCGAGTTCGACCCGATGCTGTCCAAGGTCGTGGCATGGGCGCCCGAGCGGGGAGACGCGCTGCGGGTGCTCGACCGGGCCCTGAGGGAGACGGTCGTCCTGGGCGTCACCACCAACATCCCGTTCCTGCGGGCGCTGGCCGTGCACCCGGCGGTGCGGACGGGCGAGCTCGACACCGGGCTGGTGGAACGGTTCCTGCCGGAGCTGGTCGGCTCCGCCGAGACGCCGCAGGACGTCGTGACCGCCGCGGCGCTGGTGTTCCACGCCGTGCCGCGGGGCGCGGACCCGTGGGAGATCACGGACGGCTGGCGCGTCGGGGAGCCCGCCTGGACCACCTGGCGGCTGGAGTCGCGCGACGGGGTTCACGCCGTGCGGGTGCGCGGCCTGCCGGAGGTCTCGGCGGAGGTCGACAGCGGCCCCGCCACGATCACGTGGAGCTCCGAAGGCGTGACGGTCACGGTGGCCGGCCGTACCACCCACTATGCGGCGGCGCGCGACGGCGAGACGCTGTGGTTGGGGAGGGACGGCCAGAGCTGGGCGTTCACCAGGCACCTCATCGGCGACCCGGGTGACAGGCCGGGCGCGGCCGGCGGAGGCGACGGCGTGGTGCGCAGTCCCATGCCGGGCACCGTGCTCGTGGTCAAGGCCCAGCAGGGCGACCGGGTGGCCGAAGGGCAGCCGCTGCTCATCGTGGAGGCGATGAAGATGGAGCACACGATCACCGCGCCGCGCGACGGCGTGGTCACCGAGCTTGCGGTCAAGGTCGGACAGCCGGTCGACATGGACGCCGTGCTGGCCGTGGTCCAGGAGGAGGGGCCATGACCGAGCTTGTCGAGGTCATCAATGAACACAGCACCTTGGTCATGAGACCGACGAAGGAGGGCTCATGACCGCCTATCCGCTCGACGGCCTGCCGCACCACGTCACGATCTACGAGGTCGGGCCGCGCGACGGGCTGCAGAACGAGTCGGCGATCGTGCCCGTCGAGGTCAAGGCCGAGTTCATCGACCGGCTGGCCGACGCGGGACACAAGGTGATCGAGGCGACCAGCTTCGTGCACCCCAAGTGGGTGCCGCAGCTCGCCGACGCCGAGGACCTGCTGACCAGGCTCCACCGCAAGCCCGGCGTCCGCTACCCGGTGCTGGTGCCCAACGAGCGCGGCCTCGACCGGGCGCTGGCGCTCGAGGTCGACGAGATCGCCGTGTTCGCCAGCGCCACCGAGACCTTCGCCGCCAAGAACCTCAACCGCAGCCTGGAGAGCCAGTTCGAGATGTTCGAACCGGTGGTGGCCAGGGCGCTGGACAACGACGTGCGGGTGCGCGCCTACGTGTCGATGGTCTTCGGCGACCCGTGGGAGGGCCCCACCCCGATCGACCAGGTCGTCAGGGTCGGCACCCGGCTGCTCGAGCTGGGCTGCCACGAGCTGTCGCTCGGCGACACGATCGGCGTCGGCACCCCCGGCCACGTCAAGGCGCTGATCGACGCGTTCGGCGACCCCTCACGGCTGGCCGTGCACTTCCACGACACCTACGGCCAGGCGCTGGGCAACACGCTCGCCGCGCTGCGCGCCGGGGTCACCGTCGTGGACGCCTCGACCGGCGGGATCGGCGGCTGCCCCTACGCGGAGTCGGCCACCGGCAACCTCGCCACCGAGGACCTGGTCTGGATGCTGCACGGCCTGGGCATCCAGACGGGACTCGACCTGGACAAGCTGGTCGCCACGAGCGGCTGGCTGGCGGAACGGCTGGGCCGACCGAGCCCATCCCGAGTCGTCCAAGCACTCACGAAGAAGGACTAGCCCATGCTCAACGAGGAGTACGAGGAGCTGCGCAAGACCGTCGAGGCGTTCGCCCGCGACGTGGTCGCGCCGGTCATCGGCGGCTACTACGAACGCGAGGAGTTCCCCTACGACATCGTGCGCCAGATGGGGACGATGGGCCTGTTCGGCCTGCCGATCCCCGAGGAGTACGGCGGCATGGGCGGCGACTACTTCGCGCTCTGCCTGGCGCTGGAGGAGCTGGCCAGGGTCGACTCCAGCGTCTCGATCACGCTGGAGGCCGCGGTCTCGCTCGGCGCCATGCCCATCTACCGCTTCGGCACCGAGGAGCAGAAGCGGACCTGGCTGCCCAGGCTGGCCGCCGGCCAGTTGCTCGGCGCCTTCGGCCTGACCGAGCCCGGCGGCGGCTCCGACGTGCCCGGCGGCATGCGCACCACCGCCCGCCTCGACGGGGCCGAGTGGGTCATCAACGGGACCAAGGCGTTCATCACCAACTCCGGCACCGACATCACCGGCGTCATCGGCGTGGCCGCGCTCACCGGCGAACGGGAGATCTCCACGATCCTCGTGCCCAGCGGCACGCCCGGCTTCACCGTGTCGAAGAAGTACTCCAAGGTCGGCTGGAACGCCTCGGACACCCGCGAGCTGTCCTTCTCCGACTGCCGCGTCCCCGCCGAGAACCTGCTCGGCGAGCGCGGCCGCGGCTACGCCCAGTTCCTGCAGACGCTCGACGAGGGCCGCATCGCCATCGCCGCCCTCAGCGTCGGCCTGGCGCAGGGCTGCGTCGACGAGTGCCTGCACTACGTGCGCGACAGGAAGGCCTTCGGCCACCCGATCGGCCACTACCAGGCCATCCAGTTCAAGATCGCGGACATGGAGGCGCGGGCCCACACCGCCCGGCTCGCCTACTACCACGCCGCCGAGAAGCTGCTGGCGGGCCTGCCGTTCAAGAAGGAGGCGGCGATCGCCAAGCTGGTCGCCTCCAACGCCGCCATGGACAACGCCCGTGACGCCACCCAGGTCTTCGGCGGATACGGCTTCATGAACGAGTTCCCCGTCGGCCGCTTCTACCGCGACGCGAAGATCCTGGAGATCGGCGAGGGCACCAGCGAGGTCCAGCGCATGCTGATCGCCCGCCAGCTCGGCCTCGGCGACCTCTAGCCTGCCTAGCCCGCCGCCTGCAGCTTGTCGGCGGCGGTCTTGGCGATCTCCAGCGCGCCCTTCATCAGCCTGCCCTGCGGGTCCTCCGTGACCCGCCGCTGGTAGGTCACCATGATCACGGCGTTGCTGACCCGGACGCCGACCGTCGCCGTGGTCGGCCCGTGGTCGTTGCCGCTGTCCAGCGTGTACAGGGTCGTCCACGAGGCGTCGCCGATGGGCGGGTCGGCCGGCGTGAACGTCTTGGACAGCAGCACCGCGTCCTGCCGCTGCGCCAGGAACTGCTGCTGCGCCTTGGCCAGGTCACCGGGGAACACCTTCACGTACAGCTTCAGCAGCCACTGGTTGTTCCCCGGCATGCCGTGCCCGGGCGCGAGCGTCTGCCACTCGCACTCCTCCTGGTAGATCTGCTTCTTGTCGGGGAAGAAGGTGTACTTCCTGACCAGGCTCTGATCGACCAGCGGGCACGGCTGGACGTCCTTGGTGAACCTCGCCGTCCCGGTCGGCGGCGGATCCTCGGTACTGGCCTGCTCGCTCGGCGTCGGCTCCACGACCGGCTGCGTCGGCACCTGCACGGGCTTGCTGGACGGTACGGCTGCCGCCGCCGGCTTGTCCGGTTGCCTGGTCGCCAGGAAGACGACCGTGAACACCATCAGCACGACCACCGCCAGCGCCCCGCACAGGATCACGGGCGTGACCCGCAGCCCGGGCCGGGCGCCCGCGGGCGCGGTGGGCGCGGTCGGGAAATTCCGGTTGTCGCTCATGTCGCCTTCTGGAGGTTGTCGGCCACGGTTCGGGCGGCTTTGACCGCGAGGGGATGGACCTTCTTGATCGCGTAGTCGTGCTCGTAGTAGATCTCGAGCTTGACCACCACGTTGCTGACGCGCAGCCACACCGTGCTGGCGGAGGAGTTGAACCAGCTCTCCCGCCTGTCCTGGACGAACGCCTGGTCACCCAGGTCGAGCCGCTGGACGGGGAGCGTCTCGGTCTTCTCCGACTTGCCGGTCTTGGACTGCTGCGTCTGCCGGGTGCGCGCGAAGGCCGTCGTGGCCTTCTCGACCGTGTCGGCGTAGGTGACCTTGACTTTGATGCTGGCGTTCTGCACGCCGGCCAGCCAGTTGCACGCGGAGTCGTCGTAGACCTGGTCCTGGCGGGAGTGGGAGCCGGGCAGGATCTCCTGCGCCTGCTCGTCGGTGATCAGGTCGCAGGCGGCCGGGGGCTGGCCGAACTTGCCGTCGCCCCTGGCCAGGACGGTCGGCGGCGCCGCGCTGGTCGGCGCCTGGGAGGGCGCTGCCGAGGTGGCGGGCGGCGGCTCCGCGGGCGTCGGGATGCCGGACTTCGCCTGGCTCCGCGGCGGCGGCTCCGCGCCGCGGTCGACCAGCACGACCGCGGTCACGCCGACCGCCGCGAGCACGACCGCGCCTGCCACGATCAGCGGCGCCCTGCTCTTGCGGGCCCTGACCGGGAGTGTGGGGACGGTCGCCATCTCTCTCGCGCGCACCGGCAACGGCGCCGCCAGCGGCTGCAGCGTCGCCCTGATCGCCTGCGGATGCGGCCGCATCCCCGGATCCTTGGCCAGCATCGCCAGCAGCAGGCCGCCGAGCGGACCCGCGCGCAGCGGCTGCGGCGCCGGCGCGGTCAGCACTGACGCGATGACCGCCATGGTCGAGTCGCGGTCGAAGGGCGGCCTGCCCTCCGCCGCGGTGAACAGCGTGGCGCCCAGCGACCACAGGTCCGACAGCGGCCCGCCCTGCTCCCCGCGCAGCAGCTCGGGCGCGATGTAGCCGGGCGAGCCCGGCACGTTGCCCAGGTGCGCCGCGGCCGCCGCGGTGGCGGCTCCCTGCACGTCGCCGGTGTGCGAGGCGATGCCGAAGTCGGTCAGCACGACCTCGCCCGACTCGGTGATCATCACGTTGCCCGGCTTGACGTCGCGGTGCAGGATGCCCCGGTGGTGCGCGGCCTCCAGTGCGTCGAGCACCCGCAGCCCCACGGTGGCCACCTGCCCGACCGGCAGCGGGCCGCGCTGCTTGACCAGGTCGCCGAGGGACGACCCCGTCAGCAGGTCCATGATGATCCACGGCTGCCCGCCCTCGTCGATCACGTCGTGCACCGTGATGATCGACGGGTGGTTCAGCGCCGCCGCCGCCCTGGCCTCCCGCAGGGTGTCGACCCGCGCCCGATCCCGGTCACGGCCCGGCGGCAGCCGTACCTCCTTGACGGCCACCTCGCGGTGGAGCACCTCGTCGCGGGCGCGCCACACGGTGCCCGCGCCGCCCGCCCCGAGCGGGGCGAGCAGCTGGTAGCGTCCTGCGATCACGCGCATGGCTCAGCCGGCCTTGCCCGCCAGGCCCTGCACCAGGAACTTGGCGGCCTGCGCGGCCTTGTCACGCAGCTTGGGGTCGTTGGCGAGCTTCTTGGTGAAGCGGAGCTCGCCCACCATGTTGCTGGTGCGGAACGTCACGTTGACCACGTAGGTCTTGCCGCCCGCGCCTGTCTCCTCGACCTCTTGGCCGAAGGCCTCGTCGCCGGCGCCGGGGACCTCGAACACCTCGCCGTGCCTGCCGCCGGTGCCGCCGCGGCCCGCCTGGTCCTGGTCCTCCTTCTTCCTGCCCACCATGTGGTCCTGGGCCAGGGTCGTCTCGTAGCCGTCGCCCTGCGGCGGGTAGAGCCACAGCTCCACCCAGAAGGCCATCTCCTTGCTCCCGTCGGCCGTGTTGCCCCAGCCGCAGATGAACGACGGGTCGAGCGAGGAGGTGAGATACGGGCCGATGAGCTGCGTGGCCTGCTGCTTGGTCAGCAGCGAGCACGGCCTGGGCATCTTTGAGAACTTGCCGGGCTCGGCCGGGGCGCTGCTGGGTGACGCGCTCGCCGATGTCGAGGGCGAGGCTGAGGCGGTCGGCGTGGCGCTGGGCGGCGCGCTCTGCACCGTCTTCTTGGGCGCGGCGACGGGCGTCGGGGTGGGCTTGGGCGTCGCCGCCGACGACCCCATCGTGAGGATCAGCGTCACCGCGGCGACGAAGGCCACGACCACCGCCGCGGCCGAGCCGTACGCGGCGGCCTTGGGGACCACCCAGTCGGCGGTCGGCGTCGTGACGCCCGGCCGGCCGGTGACCTTGGTCAGGGCCTGCCTGAGCGCGGCGGTGTCGGGACGGTGCGCGGGGTCCTTGGCGAGCAGGCCCTGCACGATCGGCGCGAGCGCGCCCGCGCGCTGCGGCGGCCTGGGCGGCTCGGTCATCACCGCGCCCAGCGTGGCCATCGCGTTGGGCCGCTGGAACGGCGCTGCGCCCTCGACCGCGTAGTACATCGTGGCGCCCAGCGAGAACAGGTCCGAGTACGGGCCCGGCCGCAGGGGCTCGGTCAGGCACTCCGGCGGCGTGTACCCGGGCGTGCCCACCGGCACGGTGCCCGGCTGGACCGCGGCGCCCGACGGCGCCGCGATGCCGAAGTCCGACAGCAGGATGCGGCCGTCGTCGGCCAGCAGCACGTTGCCCGGCTTCACGTCGCGGTGCAGCAGGCCGCGCGCGTGCGCCGAGGCCAGCGCCGACAGCACGAACAGCCCGACCGAGGCCGTCCACTGTGGCGACATCGGGCCGCCCGCCTTGATCACCTGGTCCAGCGAGCGGCCGCGCACCAGCTCCATCACGATCCACGGCTCGCCGCCCTCGTCGACCACGTCGTGGACGGCGACCACGGCCGGGTGCCTGATCTGCGCGGCCGTGCGGGCCTCGTGCAGCGTCCTGGCGCGCAGCGCCGCCGCGTCGGCGACGGCCATGCCCTGCGGCGGCATGACCTGCTTGATCGCCACGTCGCGGCCGATCGAGGTGTCGCGGGCCTGCCAGACGATACCCATCCCGCCCCGGCCGATCTGCTGGATCAGCTGGTAGCGACCGCCCACGAGTCGAGGTTGGTTCATTCGGTACTCCGGTTCAGCCTGTCGGCGACCCAGCGCGCGGCCCCGCGCGCCCCTTGACTGAGGGTGTCGCCCTTGCCGATGCGGTTGACGTTGACGTAGTCGATCTCGATGTTCACGTTGCTGACCCGGAAGACCACCGTGACGTGCTCCGCCTGGCCCTTGGGATTGACCAGGTCGTAGGTGAACGCCTCGTCGCCGATGCCCTTGAGGTCCTTGAAGTGCGTGCGGGGCTGGGTGATGCCCTTCTTCAGCCCGATCTCGGGCCACTGCCAGGTGATCTTGGCGCCCTGGCTGAGCGCGTTGCTCTTGTTGACGTATTCCTCTTTGGCGGGATCCAGCTCCGCGCTCCACGGATCCGGCGCCTCGTCCACGTCGAGCGACTGGATCGACAGCCCGATGCCGCGCAGGGTCCATTCGCAGGAGTTGCCGTCGCGCTTGCCCTGGGGCGCCCCCGGGACCAGCGCGGCGATCTGCTTGGCGGTGAGCGTCCTGCACAGGTTCACCGGCGCGTGGAACCTGGCCTCCTCGGCTTTCGACGGTGTCGGTGTCGGCGTCGGCTTTTCGGTGGTCTGCGTGGGATGGGCGGCTCCGGAGACCTTGGGCGGCCTGTTCGGCTTGTCGCCCGGCATCAGTGCCACCACCGCGACGGCCGCCGCCGCGACCGCCACGATGCCCCCGCCGACCAGGATCGGCACGCGGTTGCTCCGCTTGGCGGGCGGCGGCGCCAGCGCCTGCCCTCCCTCGGCGACGCGCCGCAGCAACTGCTCGGCCGCCTGCGCTCCGGGCCTCTGGTACGGCTCGCGCGCCATCATCGCCATCAGCACGGGGCCCAGGTGACCCGCCCGCATCGGCGGATCCGGCGGCCGGGTCAGCGCCTCGCGCAGGATCGACAGCGGGGACGTGCCCACGTACGGCGCCCTGCCCTCGACCGCCGCGTACAGCGTGGCGGCCAGCGACCACAGGTCCGACTCGGGGCCGCCGCGCTCGCCGCGCAGCCGCTCGGGCGCGATGAACCCGGGCGAGCCCACCAGCAGGCCCGACGCGGTGATCGTGGCCTCGTCCTCCAGCCTGGCGATGCCGAAGTCGGTCAGCACCACCCGGCCGTCGTCGGTCAGGAACACGTTGGCCGGCTTCACGTCACGGTGCTGGATGCCCCTGGCGTGCGCCGCGTTCAGCGCGTCGAGCACCCGCAGGCCCAGGTCAGCGGCCCGTTCCGGCGCCCACGGCCCCTCGGTCGCCACGGCCTGCTTCAGGTCGCGGCCCTTGAGCAGCTCCATGACGATCCACGGCCTGCCGTCCTCCGACAGCACGTCGTGGATGGTGATGATGCCCGGATGGCGCAGCTGGGCAGCGGCCATCGCCTCGCGCATCGTCCGCTGCAGCGCCTCGGAACGCGCGGCCGCATCGAGAGACTGGGGAAGCAGCACTTCCTTGATCGCGACCTGACGGTCGAGCAGCTCGTCATGAGCGAGCCAGATGGTCCCCATGCCTCCCTGGCCGAGCGCGTGAAGCACCCGGTAGCGGCCTGCGATCGTTGTATCCCCCAGACCAGGCACGCACGTGACCATAGTGGTTTGTTGCTTTAGGTTGGCTATATTTCGATCTCTTACTGGCCTATTCGTAATCATTGACTCCGGGAAGTGGTCATGATCCAAAGTCCAGACGCGCCCCCGGTTCCACCGCAGTCGTACTGGCCGGACGCCGGGAGCCGGCCCCCGTCCGGGTCGAAGCCGCCGGGCTGGGCCAAGGGGATCCTGGCGGGCGCGACGGTCGTGACGCTCGTCGGCGGGCTGTCGGTCGGGCTGCGCAACGCGGGCTCCTCCACGCCGCCGCCGCTGGCCGAGCCGTCGTTGGCGCCGCCCTCCCTGGACCTGCCCTCCGGCGTGCCGTCGTCACTGCCGACTTCCCTGCCCTCGGAATCCGCTGCCGTCTCCGAGTCGCCCACCCCCAGCGCCACCTCGACCTACCCGCCGCTGAAGGCGGTGCCCGAGGTGTGCGACCTGCTGCCGGCCAACCTCATCGCCAAGCTGGCGCCCAAGGCCGTGTCGGAGCCCGGCGTGCAGAAGGACGGCTACGGCGCCCTCCGCAAGGGCTGCGAGTGGACGCAGAAGACCTGGAACAAGACGGGCACGGTGCCGCTGCGCTCCATCCATCTGTCGGTCAACGTCTGGCCCAGCGTCGATGACGCCCGCGGGGACTTCGAGGACCAGATCCGCTCCATGAAGGACATGGCGGGCACCAAGGAGGAGAACCCCGGCCTGCGCTACCTCAGCACCTACGCCCCGATGAAGGACTTCGCCGGGGTCGGCGACGAGGCGCACGCCATGTACACCTCCAACCTGAAGGGGACGACCAACGTGTGGGCGGAGGTCGTCGCGGGCAACGCCACGCTGGAGATCCGCTACTTCGGCACGGACTTCCCCGACGGCGACATCCTCGCCCAGGGCGACAAGGTCAAGCCGGTCCCGGAGGACGTCCTCATGAAGGGCGCCCAGGACGTCGCCACCCAGGCCGTCAAGGCCCTCACCAGCTGACTCTCAGGGTCCCGCACCGCGGCACCTTGTACGGCGGGTGGTTGTCGCCGGGGTGCGGTCGGGGTTCCGGGGCGGCCGGCCGTACCCGTGCCTATGCTTGAGGAGAAAGCGGGGGGCCAAGTGGACGAGGGAGGCGTAAACGATCTAGTGTCACGTGTCATGACGTCTGAAGATCTCCTGATCAGGAGGGCTGAGAAGACCGACGCGGACGAGATCTTCGCGCTTGCCCGCGAGTTCGGGCTGACGTTCCTCCCCGAGCGGGAGGCCTTCGACGTGGCCCTGCCCCAGCTGCTGCGCAACGACGACGCGCTGCTCCTCGCGGCGGTGGTCGGTGGACGCGTGCACGGCTACCTGCTGGGGTTCGTGCACCTCACGCTCTTCGCGAACGGGCCGGTGGCCTGGGTCGAGGAGGCCATGGTCCAGACGGGCTCGCGCCGGCAGGGCATCGGGCGGGCACTGCTCGTCGAGTTCGAGGCGTGGGCGCGCTCCCGCGAAGCCGGTTATGTGGCGATGGCCACACGCCGCGCGCCCGAGTTCTACCACGCGCTGGGCTACGAGGCCTCGGCGACGTTCTACCGCAAGGTATTGCGCTGACCAACCTGTCGTAGCGAGATGGCATCCTTGCCGTGTGAGCATCCACACGGTGAGCCCGGTGTTCGTCGGGCGCTCGGGCGAGCTGGCGGCGCTCGGCCGCGCGCTGGCGCAGGCGCGTTCCGGGTCCACGTCCACCGTGCTGATCGGCGGCGAGGCGGGCGTCGGCAAGACCCGCTTGATCAACGAGTTCACCGACCGCGCGGGCGACGCCCGGGTCCTGGTGGGCGGCTGCCTTGAGCTGGGCACCGACGGCCTGCCGTTCGCGCCCTTCACGGCGGTGCTGCGCACGCTGGTGCGCGACCTGGGCCGTGACGCGATCGCGGCGATGGTGCCTGGCGGCACCACGCGCGGGCTGGCGCGGCTGCTGCCGGAGTTCGGCGAGCCCGACCGCGACGGCGCCGAGGCGCGGGCGCGGCTCTTCGAGCAGGTGCTCGGCCTGCTCGAGCGGCTCACCGAGGACGAGCCGGTCATCCTGGTCATCGAGGACGCTCACTGGGCCGACCGCTCCACCCGCGACCTGCTCTCCTTCCTGGTGCGCTACCAGCGTTCCGACGCGCGGCTGCTGATCGTCGTCACCTACCGCGCCGACGAGCTGCACCGCACCCACCCGCTGCGGCCGCTGCTGGCCGAGCTGGGGCGGGTGGCCTGGGTGACCAGGCTGGAGCTGCGCCGCCTGTCGCGCAGAGAGGTGATCGCGCAGGCCGCGGGCATCCTGGAGCACGAGCCGTCGGCCGCCGAGATGGACGAGATCTACGCCCGCAGCGAGGGCAACCCGCTGTTCGTCGAGGCGCTGCTGGTCGAGGGCGGCGGCGACGCGCTGCCCGAGTCGCTGCGCGACCTGCTGCTCGCCAGCGTCGAGCGGCTGCCCGACGAGACGCAGGAGCTGCTCAGGGTGGCCAGCGCCGGCGGCCAGCGCATCGAGCACGCCCTGCTGACCGCGGTGGCCCGGCTCGACGACGGCGACCTCAACCGGGCGCTGCGCCCGGCGGTGGCGGGCAACGTGCTGGTCGTCGACGGCGAGGGCTACTCCTTCCGCCACGCGCTGATCCGCGAGGCGCTCCACGACGACCTGCTGCCCGGCGAGCACACCCGCCTGCACACCCGTTTCGCCGAGGCGCTCGAGCAGGACCTGTCGATCCTGCCCGCGCCGCGCGGCGCCATCGAGCTGGCCCACCACTGGCACGCCGCGCACGACTCCACCTGGGCGCTGATCAGCGCCTGGCGCGCGGCCGCCGCCGCCCGCAAGTCCACCGCCTACGACGAGCAGCTCACCATGATGTCCCGCGTCCTGGAGCTGTGGGATCAGGTGCCCGACGCCGCCGAGCGCATCGGCGCCGACCACACCGAGGTGCTGCGCCTCACCAGTACAGTGGCCCACCTGGCGGGCGAGTACGAGCGCGCCATCGCGCTGGCCAGCGCCGCGCTGGCCGAGGTGGACCAGGAAGCCGACCCGATCCGTGCCGCCCGGATGCTGCGCCAGCGCGGCCTGACCCGCTACGACCTCGGGCGCCAGGGCTTCATCGACGACCTGCGGCAGGCGGCGGCGCTGGTGCCGAACGAGCCGCCCAGCCGCCTGCGTGCCCAGGTGCTGGAGAGCCTGGCCCGCATGCTCCACGCCCCCGAGGAGTGGGAGGAGAAGATCGCCACGGCCGAGCAGGCCATGCGCATCGCCCACGAGGTCGGCGACGGCCCCACCGAGTCCCACGCGCTCATCACGCTGACCTGGGCACGCTGCCGCTACTCGCAGATCGAGGCCCAGCTCGGCGCGTTCGCCGAGGCCAACAGGATCGCCGTCAGCGCCGAGGCCTACAACGCGCTCCTGCGCAGCGCGATCTCCGAGTCCGACGCGCTGGAGGGCGCCGGCTGGCACGAACGTGCCGCCCAGGTCGCCCGCAACGGCATCGCCCAGGCCGAACGCTTCGGCCTGGCCCGCACCTCGGGCACGTTCCTGTCGATCAACCTGGCCGAGCCGCTGGTCTCGCTCGGCCGCTGGGACGAGGCGCTCGAGGTGGTCGAGCACGCGCTCGACCTCATCCCGCCGGCGCCCTACCGGGCCAGCGTGCAGGGGTTCGCCTTCGACATCGCGCTCGCCCGCGGCCAGCTCGACCGGGCCGACACGCTCTTCGCCGCCACCCGCAGCGCGCTGGCCCGCGGCACGTTCCGGGACCAGACGGTCCTGCCGCAGGCGCGCCGCGAGATCGAGCTCCTCACCGCGCACGGCCGTCCCGACGAGGCTCGCCGTCTCGCCCTCCGCATCCTGCGCGAACAGGACCTCACCGCCAACCCCCGCTACTCGTGGCCCGTCCTGGTCACCTGCGCCCGCCTGGGCTCGGCCCCGGTGGACGAACTGCGGTCCATGGCCTCCTGGCTCGACGTGGAAGGCGACCTCCAACGAGCCCTCCACCTCACCTTCCTCGCCCTGACCGGCCCCGCCGAAGCCCCCTCACCCAAGAACGCGGCCGGCGCCGGGTCCCGCCCGAACACCGCGGCGCCCGACGGCTCGCCCACCGGGCCTCCTGCGGCTTCCGGCGGGGTTGGCGCTCGTCGTGGGGATGGGTCGGTTTCGGGGGGCGAGGTCGTGGCGGATACCGCGGCGTGGCGGGTCGGGGCCTGGGATGCGGCGGTGGCGGCTTGGGGGGAGCTGCGACAGCCGTACTCGGAGGCTTGGGCGTTGCTGGGCGGGGCACGTGCGGCGGTCGCGGCCGGCGACAGGCAGGGCGCGACGGCGCGGCTGACCCGCGCGCGGGAGCTGGCGGAGCAGCTGGGCGCGGTGCCGCTCGCGGCGGAGCTCGACGACCTGGCCCGCCGAGCCAGGATCGCGATCGCGGACGAGCCCGCGCCCCAGGGTCCGCCGCTCGGGCTCACGGCCAGGGAGCTGGAGGTCCTGTCCCAGGTAACCGACGGCCGCAGCAACCGGGAGATCGCCGCAGAGCTCTTCATCTCGGTCAAGACGGTCAGCGTCCACGTCTCCAACATCCTGTCCAAACTGGGCGTGTCCTCCCGCACCGAGGCCGCCGCCACCGCCCACCGCCTCCACCTCTTCCCCCTCGACTAGGACCTGTCTCCTCGCTCATGGGGCGAGGCGGCGGATCGAGCCGTGTCCGCCGGAGGCCTTCGGGATGACGGGTCGGCTTGCCCTGTGACTCCTGTGAAGCAGCCAGGGGCGTACCGGCCGCGTTGGTGTCGGGCGCGCCGGTCATCCCGTCAGCCTCGTCCGGTGGCGAACCCCATCGGCACAGGCACTCGCCGATGTCTGGGTCAAAGGCGGCGGACGAAGCGGACGGCTGCGCGCTGGCTCATTCCCGTCTCGCCGCGTACCAGGAAGACGGCCTCTTGGATCTGGCCGTGTGCCTTCATTTCGCGCGCCTGGTCGGCGAGGTCGTCGGCGGGGATCAGGCGGTTGCGTGGGCGGCGGGTGAGGCGCGCGGCCAGGACGATCAACCAGATGGCGGTGGCAGTGACGACCACGGTCAGCGCGATGAGTCCCGGGGTGGAGATCGCCAGGCTGGGCATGGACCGATCGTAACGCCGCCACGACTCTCGGAGACTGCCAAGCAGGTTAGTACGGCCTGGCCCGAAGGCCATTGACCTTCAAACAGGAACCAGCCGCACGATCGTGACCGGCGGTGATCAAGTCAGTTCCGATGTACGGCCAACCTGCCCGAGCTTGAAAGTGCGGCGTTCCGCACCGCGCCGATGTCCACCAAGATTGCCGGTGACATAGCGTTGGCCCGTCAGGATGTGTGGATTTGCTTCACCACCGCCTGGCCGGGGGATCAGGCGCGGCCTGATCGATTTCCGAGATGTGCGCGAAGCCACCCGACGATGGCTGTGCCGTGCGTGAACGCTACGGTTGGCGCGTGTTCGGGATCGTTCGTCCTTGTCGGCATGGGTTATGCGCGGGACTGTTCAAGGATTGGCTGGCGCATCTTTGCGGGCTGTGCCTGGCCCTGCGGGACGAGCATGGCCATGCCGCGCGTCTCGTGACGAGCTATGACGGGCTGCTCGTCTCGGTGCTCACCGAGGCGCAGCGGCCCGCGACCGCGCCACGCCGCCAGGCCGGGCCGTGCGCGCTGCGCGGCTTCAAGCGCGCCGACGTCGTCGAGGCGGAAGGTGTACGGCTGGCGGCAGCCGTATCGCTGATCCTGGCCGCGGGCAAGGTCAAGGACCACGTCGAGGACGGCGACGGCGTCTACGCGCGCAGGCTGGTGGCCGCCGGTGCCACGCGGCTGGCCGTCCGCTGGTCGGCCGCCGGAGGCGAGACCGCCACCGGCATCGGGTTCGATCCGGCGCCGCTGGCCGCCGCGGTGGAGGAGCAGGCCAGGCTCGAACGGCGGTCCGGCCTGGGCGTGCTGGAGCTCACCGCGCCCACCGAGTCCGCCGTCGCCGCGGCCTTCGGCCACACCGCCGTGCTGGCCGACCGGCCGCACAACCGGGTGACTCTGGAGGAGGCGGGCCGGTATTTCGGTCGCCTGGCCCATCTGCTCGACGCGGTCGAGGACCTGGCGGCCGACCGTGCCCGCGGGGCGTACAACCCGCTCGTGGCGTCGGGCACCAGCCTGGCGGAGGCCAGGCGGCTCTGCGACGACGCGGTCGCGGGGCTGCGGGTCGCCGTGGCCGACCTGGACCTGGAGCGCCGCGGCCTGGTCACCGCGCTGCTGGTCAAGGAGACGGACAGAGCCGTCACCCGCACGTTCGCCGACGCCTCGGAGACCGAGGAGGAGCGGAAGGTCGAGCAGGACCCAGGCGGTCTGCTCTCGCTGGTCTGCGGTGCCCTGGCCTGCTGTACGTGCGGCCTGTACCGGCCGCCGTGGGACGAGGACCGCCACAAGTCATGCACCGACCGCTGCGACACGGGGTGCTGCGACGGCTGCTCCAACTGCGGGGACTGCGGCAGCTGCTGCGACTGCTGTAGTTGCGACGACGGCTGCTGTTGCGACTGCAGCTGCGACTGCTAGAGCCCTCGCGCACGCTCAGCGTTGCGCTCACCCCGACGAACACACCGTTCGCGCCCGCCTGCGAGGCTCGCCGCCGTAAGGTGCGCCGCTGTACGGTGCGCCGCGCCCCCGTATGGTGCGCCCCCGTATGGTGCGCCCGGGTACGGGGCACCGCCGTACAGGGCGCCGCCGTACGGGGCATCGCCGTACAGGGCGCCGCCGTACGGGGCGCCGTCTTTCGCCGACCACCTTCCCGCCGACGCGGCGCCTGGGTGGGGCCGCGGGATGCCGAGAAGCACGGTCCGGATGCTGGGTGGCGGAGTACCCGGGGGCTTGTGCTCGCCGTACGCAGGGAGAGGGAGCAACGTGCGGTGAGGTCGCATGCGGTGAGGGAGCGACCTGGGGTGAGGTCGCCATGGGGTGGGGGAGCGACCTGGGGTGAGTTCGCATGGGGTGGGGAGCGACCTGCGGTGAGCTCGCATGCGGTGAGGGAGCGACCTGCGGTGAGGTCGCCATGGGGTGAGGGAGCAACACGCCGGGGAGGTCGCGATGTGGCGCCAGGTCGCGGTGGCGCCAGGTCGCGGTGGCGCCAGGTCGCGGTGGGGCCGGGGCGTGATGGGGCCGGGTTTGGGGTTTGGGTTGGGGCGGGCCTTGTGGGCTAGGCGGTTAGTTGGGCTTCTAGGCGGTAGCCGTCGACTGTGACGTAGACCTGGTCGCCGGGGCGGGCGTTCAGGCGCATGAGGACCGGCTGGAGGGAGTCGAAGACCGGCTGGTGGCCCTGCCAGACGAGGACGATGGCGTTGTCGCCGGGGCCCGTTACCGACAGGAGGGTGCCGGGGCGCATGCCGAGCTGGGCAGCGTACCCCTCGGGGACCGGTACGGGGCCGCCGCGGAGGTGTTCGGGGGTGACCTCGATGCGTTGCCAGCGGCGCGGTTCCGAGGTGGGGCCGGGGATGGGCGGAGGCGGCGTGGAGGGGGCGCCCGCCAGGCCCGGCAGGACCGGGGGCCGGCCGCCCGACAGGGCCGAGAGGGTGGCGAGGGCCGCGGTGGGGTCGATCGAGCCGGTTTCGGCGGTGGGGATGGGCTGGCCGCCGCGATGGTGGTGGCCGTTGGCCCCGGGAGTACGGCGGGGCAGCGGCTGGGCGGGCGCCGGAGCGGCAGAGGCGGCCATGGGCTCCGAGGGCGCCTCCGCGGGGAGGGCGTCGAGCCAGGCCTTGGCCGAGTGGGCGCGGATGCCGAGTTCGGCGAGGAGTTCCAGCGGGTCGGAGTCGCGACGGGCAGCGAGCAGTTGCCGGGTACGCTCCTGCAGGCCGTGGATGTCGCCGACGACGAGCCAGCCGTCCTGCAGGCGCCGGTCGGGCATGAGCGTGACCAGCACCCGCCACAGCGGCGACCGCAACGACGGCACGCTCACCGGGTGGGCCGGGTCGGCCCCGATCAGCTGGTCCTGGGTGGCGGCGGCGCCGAGCCACTCGGTCAGCCGGAACATGTGCCCGGTCACCGGCGCGGACTCCGACGAGCGCAGCCAGTGCAGGATGCGTTCCTCGGCGGTGCGCTGCGCCTGCGACAGCACGTCCCGGTCGACGAGCATCTTGTGCGCGAGCGTACGCAGGCTCACGGGGTCCTCGGCGAACAGCCGGTGCACGGCCACCGCCAGCTCCAGCTTGTCCAGGCTGCGGAAGAGGCTGTCGACCACCCGCACCATCGCGTGGTCGGTGTCAGACGGTACGGCCGGCGATCCGGAACCCGCGAACGCCTGCGACCCGGGCGCGGCCGGAATCGCGGAGAACGTCCCGGTGTGCGGCCCTCCGCCCGAGGACCCCGAAGCGGGGAAGGACCCGCTCTGCGGCGAAGCCCCGGAAGGCGGCACGGCAGGGAACGGCCCGGTCTGCGGGGGCGCGCCCGCGGCGGGGAACGGTCCTGTCTGCGGGGGCGCGCCCGCGGCGGGGAACGCCCCGCTCTGCGGTGCGGCGCCGGAAGTGGGAATGGCGGGGAAGGACCCGGTCTGGGGCGGCGCGCCTGACGGCGAGAAGGACCCGGTCCGCGAAGGAGCACCGGAACCCGGCCCCGAAGGCGGGACGGAGGGAACCGGCCCCGTGTGCGAGGGCGCCGACGTGCCGGCCGCGGAAGGCGGCGCGGAAAGGGGCCCGTTCGGGCGCCGCGGCAACGCGCCGGGCTGGTCCCCGGGAACGGCAGGCTGAGCCCCCGAGGCGGCGGCCGGGATCGTGGAATGCGGGCCGGTCTGGGGTCCGGCGGGCTGGGCCCCTGACGCGGCGGCCGGGGAATCGGCTTGGAACGGCGAAACCGTGGGGTGCGGGCCGGTCTGGGGCCGGGCAGGCTGAGTCCCCGCGGCGGGGGAGTCCGCCGGGTAGGGCGGAATCGTGGGGGGTGGTCCGGCGGGGGAGTCGCCCGGGACCGCGGGAAGTGGGCCGGTGTGGGGTCGAGCGCCAGAAGCGGCCGCGGGAGACCCGGCCGAGAGAGGCGGAACCGCGGGAAGCGGACCGGTCTGGGGCCTGTCGGCTGAAGGGGCCGCGGGGCGGGCGCCAGAGGGGAAAGACTGCTGGGAGGGGAGCTGGACCGGGTGGGTGATCTCCGGGTGCGGCGCCGGCCGCGCCTCGGGGACGCGGCCGAGGATCTCCCTGAAGACCGATCCGATGACCACTTCGGCCGCCACCGACGGGGTGGCCAGGTCGCCGGGACACAGGCGCCGCAGCCGCTGCCACCCGCCGAGCCCGTTGATCGCCGCGCGCGTGGGCTCGGGCCAGCCCGGCAGCCCGGGGTCGATGTGGTGCACCACCAGGGCGGGAAGCATGTCCGCCAGCGCCAGATGGTCCCAGCGGGAGGACGCGAGCCGCGCCAGCCGTTCGCACATCCAGTCGAGCCCGGCGGTGCCGAGCGCCCGGGACAGGGCGAGCGAGGACCACCAGCTCGCGGGCAGGCGCGGATCGGCGAGGGCCTCCGCCACCTGCTGAGGACGGCTCCAGCGCAGGGCAGGCACCAGGTCGCTCAGGCAGATCGATGACTCGACGTCCATCGGCGGACCTTATCCTCCCCAGAGTGACGCATGTGGCTATTGGTGCAGCCTACGCGGCAAGCTATCAATCGGTGTGAATAGGGTAAAGAAGGTTCAGGTCCAAACCGTATCGCGGCCGACCGCCTACAAGGGCCACGCACTCCGCCCCCGCACGGCATCCTGCCTGCAAGGCGGCCTCTTCGGAAAACCCGTCGAGCCGCGCCGTCAGGAACCCGGCGGCGAAGGCGTCACCCGCGCCCGTCGAGTCCACGACCTCGGCTGTAATCCCCTCCGCCGCCGCGACGACCTTGCCGTCCCTGGCCGCGACCGCTCCCTGGGACCCCAGCTTCACCACCGCCAGGCCGTACCGCTCGCTGAGTGATGTGGCAGCCTGAGAAGGCGTGGACGCGCCGGTCAGCAGGAGTGCCTCGTCGAGGTTCGGGATGATCAGCCCGGCGCGGATGGTCTCGGCGAAGAAGCGGTCCACGCCGAAGTCCCGCAGCGGGCCGGTCGAGGCCGGGTCGACGCTGATCGAGACGCCGGCCGCGGCGGCGGCCGTCATGGCGAGCCTGGCCAGCCCGAGCCCGCCCTCGGCGAACAGCGTGTAGCCGGACAGGTGCAGGTGGCGCACCCCGTCCAGGAAGCTGGGATCCCAGTCGGCGGCCGAGATCCTGCCGCCCGCGCCGCGGTTGGTGAGCATGGAACGCTCGCCGGTCTTGTCGACCATCGAGATGACGACGGCCGTGGGATGATCGGGATCGACCCGGACGTGCGGCCGCACGCCCGTCTTGACCAGTTCGGTGGTGTGCCACTCGCTGCTGTCGTAGCCCAGGCGCGCCAGCAGCCGGACGTCGGCGCCCAGGTAGGCGGCCCAGGCGGCGGTGTTCGCCCCCGAGCCCCCCGGCCGCAGCACGATGTCGGCAGCGGTGTCGGTGCCCGACATGACGGGCGTTCCGTGCAGCGCCACGACGTCGGTGACGACGTCGCCGATCACGAGCAGGCCGGAGTCGCTCACGGCCGTGACCAGGCCAGCGCGATCTGGGCCGCGAGCGCGGTGTTGCCGCGCACCGCTGCCAGGTTGGCCTCGAGCGAGGCGCCCTGCGTGCCGCGCACCAGGTAGCCGAGCAGGTACGGCGTGATGGCCTGCCCGGTGACGCCGTCCCTGCCCGCCGCGGCCAGCGCCTCGGCCAGCACCCGGTCGTGCAGCGCCGGGTCGAGCTGCCGGTCCTCGGGCACGGGGTTGGCCACGATCAGCGCGGTGTGCGCGCCGCCGAGCGCGTCCTGGCCGCGCATGATCGCCGCGGCCTGCTCGGGCGACTCGATCCGCCAGTCGACGGGCTCGCCGGAGGAGTGCAGGTAGAAGCCGGGGAAGCTGTCGGTACGGTAGCCGGCCACGGTGACGCCGCGCGTCTCGAGCCGCTGCAGCGTCGCGGGCACGTCCAGGATCGACTTGACGCCCGCGCACACGATCGTGATGCGGGTGCGCGCCAGCGTGTCCAGGTCGGCCGACTCGTCCTGATCCTCGGTCCAGCCGCGGTGAACGCCGCCGAGCCCGCCGGTCGCGAAGATCCGGATCCCGGCCCGCGCGGCCAGGAACGCCGTCGCCGACACGGTGGTCGCACCGCTGGCCTTCAGCGCCGCCGCCACCGGCAGGTCACGCTGCCCCAGCTTGCGCAGCCCGCTCTCGGTCGCGATGCGCTCCAGCTCCACCTCGTCCAGCCCGACCTTGGCGACCCCGTCCAGCACCGCGATGGTCGCCGGTACGGCTCCCGCGGCGCGGACGACCGCCTCCAACTCCCTGGCGACCTCCAGATTGCGAGGCTGCGGCAGACCGTGGGAGATGATCGTGGACTCCAGGGCGACGACCGGGGCTCCGGCGGCGAGGGCCTGCGCCACCTCGTCGGACGGCTGCAGGATGGAGTCGGCGGTGGTGCGCATGTCTGGTTCGTGCTCCTTGCTGGTACCGGCGCGTGCTCACATGGAACGGTGTATTTCGCGGAATTTGTTCCAAAATGAGCACGTTACGGCCGGATCAGGCGCTCGTCCAGCCGGTGATCAGACGAGCAGTGCGACGCCCGCCAACGAGATCGTTCCTATCAGGCCGGTGGCGATGGCGCCCAGCAGCATGGCCCGACCACCCTTGGCGAGCTTCCGCAGGTCGATACCCGTCCCCAGGCCGAACAGCGCGCCCGCCATCAGAACGTTCGTGACCGTCGGCACCACGTCCGTCACCGCTGACGGCACCAGCCCGGTGCTCCGGAGCGCCACCATCGCCAGGAACCCGGCCACGAAGAGCGGCATCACAGGCGGTCGCTTCGCCCCGGAAGTCCCCGAAGTCCCGGACACGCCGGAAACGCCCGACACGCCAGACTTGTCGGCCACCCTGGGCGCGGCGGAAACCCCGGCCAAGCCGGCCGTGGTGGTCGAGCGCCGGCGGAGCGTGGTGAGGGCGACGATCGGGGCCAGCAGGATCACCCGGCCGAGCTTGACCGTCACCGCCGCCACCAGCACGCCGGAGGCCGCCCCGATGGCCGCCACCTGGGCCACCTCGTGCACGGCCGCCCCGGCCCACACGCCGAGCTGCGCCTGGGTCAGCCCCAGCCAGGACGCCAGCAACGGCACGACCACGATGGCGGCGCTGCCGTACAGGACGACCACGCTGAGCGCGCCGGCCGCGTCGTCGTCGGTGCTGTCGACGCTGTCGTGCATGGCCGCGATCGCGGCCGCCCCGCAGATCGACACCCCGGTCGCGACCAGCAACGACGTCCCCGGCGACAGTCCCAGCCTGCGCCCGATCAGCGGCGTGATCGTGAAGGTCGCCCCCGTGGCCACCACCACGATCACCATCGTCTGCCAGCCGAGCGCGAGCACCTGCGGCAGCGCGATCTGCAGCCCGAGCAGCACGATCGCGGCCCGCAGCACCCGCTTGGCGGCGAACTGCAGCCCGGGACGGTACCGCTCGCCGATCGCGCCCAGGTTGGCCAGCGCGGCCCCCGTCACCACCGCGATCACGGCCGGGCTCAGCAGCGGCAGGAACCGGTTCACGACCAGCGCGAACACCACCACCACCCCGGTCACGAGGAGTCCGGGCACGAGCGAGGCACGGCGATCGGCAAGAAGCATGATCCCAGTCTTCGGCGTGTCGGAAGCCCCCGGTAGCCACGCCTTGCCTGGCAGGCCATAGCCTATGGCTATGAGTGCGCTGCCCGATCTCGACTCGCTGAAGCTGCTGGTCGACGTCGGCGAGCTGGGCAGCCTGGGCCAGGCGGCCAAACGGGCGGGCATCGCGCAGCCGTCGGCCAGCAAGCGCATCGCGCTGCTCGAACGCCGCCTCGGCCTGCCCCTGCTCGAGCGCACGCCGCGCGGCTCGACCCTGACCGCCGAGGGCAAGATGGTGGTCAACTGGGCCGCCCAGGTCCTGGCCGCCGCCGACGAGCTGATGCGCGCCGCGCAAGCCGTACGGCAGAGCGGCGCGGTGCACCTGAAGGTGGCCTCCAGCATGACCGTGGCCGAGTATCTGGTGCCGCGCTGGCTCGGCGAGCTGCAGAACCGGGAGCCCGAGATGCAGGTCGGCCTGGACGTGGTCAACTCCACCGACGTCGCGGCCCGGGTGCTGGCGGGCGAGGTGGAGTTGGGCTTCGTCGAGGGCCCGCACGTCCCCGAGGGGCTGGCCAGCCGGGTCGTGGGCACCGACCGGCTGGTCGTGGTGGTGGCGCCCGGCCATCCGTGGGCGCGCCGCCGTACCTTGCTGCGCGGGGCGGAGCTGGCCGCCACGCCGCTGGTCGTGCGGGAGCCGGGGTCGGGCACGCGCGAGACGCTCGACCTGGCCTTCCACGACCTGCACCGGGCCAGCCCGCGGCTGGAGCTGGGCTCCAACTCGGCGGTCAAGGGCGCCGCCCAGGCGGGTGCCGCCCCCGCGGTGCTCAGCGGTTACGCGGTCGAGGCCGACGTCGCCACGGGACGCCTGGTGGAGGTGCCACTGGCCGGCCTCAACCTGGTACGCAGCCTGCGCGCGGTCTGGCGCCGCGGCCGGCCGCTGACCGCCCCCGCGGCCACGCTCCTGGCGATCGCCTCCCGCCCCTGAATCGCCCGACCCAGACATACGGCGACGCGGGGTCGATTCGGGACTGCCCCTGACATAAGGTCCTGGAATGAGCTCTTACGACGTGGTGATCGCGGGCGGCGGGCACAACGGCCTGGTCGCCGCCGCGTACCTGGCCCGCGCGGGCCGGCGGGTGCTGGTGCTGGAGCGGCTGGACCACGTGGGCGGCCTGGCGATCTCCACGCGGGCCTTCCCCGGTGTGGACGTACGGCTGTCGCGCTACTCCTACCTGGTCAGCTTGCTCCCCACGAAGATCGTCAAGGAGCTGGGTCTCGATCTGGAGCTGCGACGGCGCAGGTACGCCTCCTACACCCCGAAGGGCGACACGGGGCTGCTGGTCGACAACGAGGACGCCGGCCGTACCGCGGAGTCCTTCCGCACCGTGACGGGCGGCGAGGCCGACTACCGCGCCTGGCAGGACTTCTACGACATGACCGCCCAGGTCGCGCGGACCCTGGCGCCCACGCTGCTCGAGCCGCTGCGCCCGGCCAAGGAGATCGAGGCGCTGGTCGGCGCCGAGGCCTGGCGCGACCTGTTCGAGCGGCCCATCGGCGAGGTGGTCGACGAGCGCTTCAGCGACGACACCGTGCGCGGGGTCGTGCTGACCGACTCGCTGATCGGCACGTTCGCCGACCCGGGCGCCGAGCTGCTGGCCAACCGGTGCTTCCTCTACCACGTGATCGGCGACGGCACGGGGGAGTGGAACGTCCCCGTCGGCGGCATGGGCGCCGTGTCCGGGGCCCTGGAGGCGGCGGCTCGCCGGGCGGGCGCCGAGATCAGGACCGGGGCGGAGGTCGTCGGGATCTCGCCCGAGGGGGAGGTCACGTTCGTCGCCGACGGCGGCGAGCACACCGTCAGCGGTGGGCGGGTGCTGGTCAACCTGCCGCCGGCCGTACTGGACCGGGTGCTCGGCAGGACCCCGGAGGTGCCCGAGGGGGCGCAGCTCAAGGTCAACATGGTGCTGAGCAGGCTGCCGCGGCTGAAGGACGCGGCGGTGGACCCGTTCGCGGCCTTCAGCGGCACCTTCCACATCAACGAGGGGCGCGACCAGCTCGCGCGCGCCCACGCCCAGGCGGCGAGCGGGCAGATCCCCGACCTTCCGCCCGCCGAGGTGTACTGCCACTCGCTCACCGACCCGTCCATCCTCGGGCCTGAGCTGCGCGGGCGCGCGGAGACGATGACGCTGTTCGGCCTGCACATGCCCGCCCGCCTTTTCAGGAAGAATCCGGACAAGGCGCGTCAGGAGGCGCTCGAGGCCACGCTGGCCTCGATCAACTCCGTGCTGGCCGAGCCCATCGAGGACTGCCTGCTGAGAACCCCCGACGGCACGCCGTGCATCGAGGCCAAGACGCCCGTCGACCTGGAGAACGAGGCGGGCCTGCCCGGCGGCCACATCTTCCACCGCGACCTGAGCTGGCCGTACGCCGACGAGGGCGGCTGGGGCGTGGAGACCGGGCACGAGCGCATCCTGCTGTGCGGCGCCGGCGCCCGCAGGGGCGGCGGCGTCAGCGGCATCCCCGGCCACAACGCCGCCATGGCGGTCCTCGAGCGCGGGTAAGGAGCGGTTCAGCCGCGGTAGGCGGCCGTGGCGATCTGGACGAACGACCGGATCAGCGGGTTCGCGTCGCTCTCCTTCCACGCCGCCACCACGCGGCTCGGCGGCATGTCGATCAGCGGTACCACGACCAGTTCCCCGGGCGGCTCGTGCCCGAGAACGGTCATCCCGACCGTGCCGTTCCAGAGCACGGCCTGCCGGCACTCCTGGACGGCCCGCACCACCGGACCCTCGCGGGGCTCGCCGCCGTTCCAGTACGACTGCCAGATCGGGTCGGTGCCGTCAGGGAACCTGAACCAGCGCCGGCCGGCCAGGTCGGCCAGCCTCAGCCGATCGCGGCGGGCCAGCGGATCGTCGGCGCGCAGCAGCGCGCCCACCGGGTCGGCGCGCAGCTCGTGCACCGTCAGGCCGGTCTCGTCGAACGGCGCGCGGGTCAGCGCGACGTCGACCAGTCCGGCGCGCAGCCCGCAGGTCGGGTCGGTCAGGTCGGTCTCGCGGATGACGACCTCGACGCCCGGGTGCCTGCGGCGGTACGCGGCGGCCAGCCGCGTCACGCTCCGGTCGGCGCTGTCGCCCAGGAGGCCGACGGTAATGGCCGGGGCGCCGGCCGCCGCGGCCACCCGCACGCGTACCCGGTCGGCCTGGTCGAGCAGGATGCGCGCCTCGTCGAGCAGCGCCGCCCCGGCCGGGGTGAGCGTGACGCCCGCGGCGTTGCGGTGCAGCAGAACGGCGCCGAGGTCGCCCTCCAACTGCTTGATCGCCCGGCTCAGCGGCGGCTGGCTCATGTGCAGCCGGGCGGCGGCCCGGCCGAAGTGGAGTTCCTCGGCGACGGCCACGAAATAGCGCAGCGTGCGTAGCTCCATGACCGGCGACGATACGCCTGCGGTATCGACGGCATCCCATCGGTCTTGGACGGCGGCGGTGCCCGGGAGGTGAAATCGGAGCATGACGGACGAATTGATGACCGACCCCGCCGTGCGGGTTTCCGACGCCCAGGAGATCGCCCCCGGCCTGCTGGTGATCCCGAACCACCGGGTGGCGCTGGTGCCCAACATCGGCATCGTCGCCGGTACGAAGGCCGTACTGGTCGTGGAGACGGGCATCGGCACCGTCAACGCCGAGCAGGTCCTCGCCTTCGCCGCCGACGTGGCCAAGGGCCGCCGGTTGTACCTGACCACGACGCACTTCCATCCCGAGCACGCCTTCGGCGCGCAGGTGTTCGCCGGCCAGGCCACGTACCTGGTCAACCGCGCCCAGGCGGAGGATCTGAAGACGAAGGGGCCGGGCTACCTGGAGATGTTCCGGAGCTTCGGTGGGCCGATCGCCCGCCGCCTCGACGGCGTCCGGGTGCCCACCCCCGATCTGGTCTACGACGACGGGTACGACCTGGACCTCGGGGGCAGGACCGTACGGCTGCGGCCCACCGGCCGGGGCCACACGAAGGGCGACCAGGTGGTCGAGGTGCCGGACGCCGGGGTGCTGTTCACCGGGGATCTCGCCGAGACCGGGCAGTTCGCCATCTTCCCCTGGTTCCCGCCGCACGACACGGACGTCTCCGGCGTGGGCTGGCTGGCGGTGCTGGACCGGCTGGCCGCCGGCGAACCCCGGGTGGTGGTGCCCGGTCACGGTGACCTCGGCGGCCCGCAGGTGCTCGACGGCGTCCGCGACTACCTGCGCGAGCTGCGCGAGGAGACCTGGCGGCGGCGTGACTCCGCGATGGGCGAGGCAGAGATCGTCGCCGAGGTCCGGGCGTTGCTGATCGAGCGGCATCCCGAGTGGGTCGGCCAGGAGTGGATCGAGCGGGGCGTCGGCTGCCTGTGCGCCGAGCACGCCTAGGGGCGTGACAGCAGGTCGGTGGCCACCTCCAGGGCCACCGCCGACCGCTCGCTCTCCGGCACGTCCATCCCGAACAGGAACGGGACACTGCCGATGATCACCGCGAACACCGCCAGGCGGGCCTGGAACTGCTGCTTCGTGCCCGCCTCCGGCGTGCTCATCACCGACAGCATCTTGAGCATGCTCAGCCGCATCCGCTCGCCGGCCGGCATGTCGCGCAACGCCCCCTGGTTGACCTGCGCGAAGGAGAACAGCGGCCGCCACTGGTCGTCCAGCAGCGCCGAGATGCGGCGCAGGATCTCGACCCTGGCCTCGTGCGTGCGCGGCTGCCGCGCGGCCCAGTCCACCAGCTCGTCCATCGAGCTCAGCAGCCCCTCGATCACGCTGGTGAGGATGTCCTCCTTCGTGCGGAAGTGGTAGTAGAGCGCCGGGCGGGTGATCTCCAGCCGCTCGGCGACCTCCTGCAGCGTGGTCCTGTCGTAGCCGCGCTCGGTGAACAGCTCCAGGGCCACCCGCTGGATCCGCTCGCGTGTGTCCGTCCGGCGCCCGGCCATACCGCTCCTCGTGCTTGACATCCTCGGGTCACAATGCTTACTTTCGCGTAAGTAAGCAATGCGATCCGGCTAGTAGGGAGCAAGACTATGGCTCATTCCTTCCCCGTCCAGCGCACGTGCCCGTTCGCTCCGCCGGATGAGTACCGCGACTACCGGGAAGAGGCGCCGCTGGTGCGGGCGAGCCTGCCGGGCGGCGAGGTCTGGCTCGTCACCCGGCACGCCGAGGCGCAGCAGGTGCTGCGTGGCGAAGGGATCAGCACGAACCCGGCCACGCCCGGCCACCCGAACGGCGCGCTGAGCCCGGAGCCGCCCAGCCCCGAGGAACTGGAGGCGATGCGGAAGTTCTCCGTCGGGCAGTTCATCGACCTCGACCCGCCCGAGCACACGCGCTTCCGCAAGCTGCTCATCCCCGAGTTCAGCGTCAGGCGCGTCAGGGACATGCGGCCCGGCATCCAGGAGGTCGTCGACGGGATGATCGACGCCATGCTGGCCAAGGGCTCGCCGGCCGACCTGGTCGAGGACTTCGGGCTGGCCGTGCCGTCGCTGGTCATCTGCCAGCTGCTCGGCGTGCCGTACGAGGACAGGGAGTTCTTCCAGTCCAGGACGCGCGCGCTGCTGTCGGGGGAGGGGTTCCAGGCGGCCTTCGAGATCAGGCAGTACCTCGACGACCTGTTCACCCGCGATCCCGGCGACGACCTGATCGGGCGGCTGTACAAGGGCGGGCAGCTGACCCACGACGAGATCGTCGGCACGGCGTTCCTGCTGCTGGTGGCCGGGCACGAGACGACCGCCAACATGATCCCGCTCGGCGCGCTCAGCCTGCTGCGCCGGCCTGGACAACTGGCCCGGCTGCGCGAGAACCCCGACCTCTGGCCGATGGCCGTCGAGGAACTGCTGCGCTACCACTCCATCGTCGACTGGGTGGCCTTCGACCGGGTCGCCACCGAGGACCAGGAGATCGGCGGTCAGCACGTCAAGAAGGGCGAGGGCATCTACGTGCTCGGCGCCTCCGCCAACCGCGACGAGCGCGTCTTCGAGCGGCCCGACGAGCTCGACGTCGAGCGCGGCGCCCGCCACCACGTGGCCTTCGGGTACGGCGTGCACCAGTGCCTCGGGCAGAACCTGGCCAGGGCGGAGCTGGAGATCGCCTACCGGACCCTGTTCGAGCGCATCCCCGGACTGGGCGTGGAGCAGGCAGATGAGGAGCTGTCGTTCAAATACGACAGTGCCATCTTCGGGCTGAAAGCCCTGCCTGTGACCTTCTAAGTGCGCCTTCACCGAGTTCTCAGAATGGGGCCCTAGCGTGTAGGCATGAGTGAGCCTGCCCGCCTGCTGGTGGTGGACGACGAACCCGCGCTGCGCGAGGCGCTGCAGTCGAGCCTGGAGTTCGAGGGCTACAAGGTCGTCACCGCCAACGACGGTCAGGCGGCGCTGGAAGCGCTGACGCGCGAGCCGTACGACGGCGTCCTGCTGGATGTGATGATGCCGCGCCTGGACGGGCTCACCGCGTGCCGGCGGCTGCGGCAGTCGGGCAACAACGTGCCCGTCCTCATGCTCACCGCCCGCGACGCCGTCGGCGACCGGGTCTCGGGGCTGGACGCCGGGGCGGACGACTACCTGGTCAAGCCGTTCGAGCTGGACGAGCTGCTGGCCCGCGTGCGCGCGCTGCTGCGCCGCGGGGCCCTGTCCGGCCAGGCCGACGAGACCGCGCTCGCCTACGACGACCTGCACATGGACCCGGCCACCCGCGAGGTCACCCGCGGCTCCCGGCACGTGGACCTGACGCGGACCGAGTACCTGCTGCTCGAGCTCTTCCTCACCCACCCGCGCCAGGTGCTGACCAGGGAGCAGATCCTGGGCGAGGTGTGGGGCTTCGACTTCGAGCCCACGTCCAACTCGCTCGACGTGTACGTGATGTACCTGCGGCGCAAGCTCGAGGCGGCAGGGGAGACGCGGCTCATCCACACCGTGCGCGGGGTGGGGTATGTGCTGCGAGCCGCCCCGTGAAGAAGTCCCGCAGCCTCCGCACCCGCCTCACGCTGCTGGTGGCCGCCGCGGTCGCGATCGCGGTGGCGGTCAGCGCGGTGGGGTGCTGGTACCTGGTCTACCGTCAGCTGTCCTGGCAGATCAACGACTCGCTGTGGGAGTCGAAGCCGCCACCGGACCAGGTGCGATATGTGCAGGGCCACTGCTCGCCGAACCCGACGTCCGATGAGTGGTGGCAGCACGGCCCGCCGCTGCGCGAGGCCGTCCAGATCGTTTATCCCGACAAAAGCCGCTGCGTCATGGGCAGCGTGGGCATGAAGGTGTCGGAAAAGGCCAAGGCGGCCGCCCAGGGACCGCGCGACTACAGGGACTTCTACGACGGTGAGGACGACGACGGCCGTCCCATGCGCATCATGGTCGCCAACGTCTTCCCCGACGTCTCCGTCATGGTCGGCAGGCCGCTGCACGAGCTGAACAGCTCGATGCGCAACCTGGCCGTCCTGCTCGCCGGGGTGGCGGCCGGCGGTGTGCTGCTCGCCGCCTGGGCCGGCCTCGTCGTCTCGCGTACGGCGCTGCGGCCCGTGGGCCGGCTCACCAAGGCCGTCGAGCACATCGCGCACACCGAGGACCTCGACACGCGCATCCCCGTCGAGGGCGAGGACGAGATCGCCCGCCTCAGCCAGTCGTTCAACGCGATGACCGCGTCGCTCGCCGGCTCGCGCGACCGCCAGCGGCAGCTCGTCGCCGACGCCGGGCACGAGCTGCGCACCCCGCTGACCACCCTGCGCACCAACATCGACCTGCTGCTGCGCAGCGAGCAGACCGGCAGGCAGCTCGACCCTGGCGCCAAGGAACGCCTGCTGGTCAACGTCAAGGCGCAGTTCGCCGAGCTCAGCTCGCTGGTCGGCGACCTGCTCCAGCTTGCTCGCGGCGACACCGACCACGAGCCGCACGTCGAGCTGGCGCTGCACGACGTGGTCAAGGCCGCCGTCGGGCGGGCCGAGCTGCGCGGCGCCCGGGTGACCACGGATCTCAGCCCCTGGTTCGTGGTGGGCAACGCCGTCTCGTTGGAGCGTGCCGTACTGAACCTCATCGAAAACGCGGCCAAGTTCGGCCCGGGCGGCGAGGTCGAGGTGCGGCTGCGCGAGGGCGTGGTGACCGTGCGCGACCACGGTCCCGGGATCCCGGAGGAGGAGCTGCCGCACGTCTTCGAACGGTTCTGGCGCTCGCCGTCCGCGCGCGGGCTGCCCGGGTCGGGGCTCGGGCTGGCGATCGTGGCGCAGGCCGTGGCGGAGGCGGGCGGCGAGGTCCGGCTGGACAACGCCCCAGGCGGCGGCGTCGTGGCGACGATCAAGCTGCCGGGAAATCTAACCCCCCATTCAGAATCGGCTAAGTCGGGTTAAAGCTCACTCCGTGACCGTGGTGTCATGGAAACAGCTATCAGGACGCGCCTGGTCGAGGTGGTCGTCCCGGTCCACAACGAGCAGCGCGCGCTGGGCCCGAGCATCAGGCGGCTGCACGGCTACCTCACCCGCACCTTCCCCTACGGCTTCCGCATCACGATCGCGGACAACGCCAGCACCGACGACACCTGGAGCCAGGCCACCGAGCTGGCGCGGGAGCTTCCGCAGGTGCGCGCCGTACATCTGGAGAGCAAGGGGCGCGGACGGGCGCTGCGGGCCGTCTGGTCGGCCAGCGAGGCGGACGTCGTCAGCTACATGGACGTCGACCTGTCCACCGACCTGGACGCCTTCCTGCCCCTGGTCGCGCCGCTGCTGTCGGGACACAGCGACCTGGCTATCGGCACCCGGCTGGCCCGCACGGCCCGGGTGGTGCGCGGGCCGAAGCGGGAGTTCATCTCGCGCTCGTACAACCTGCTGCTGAGGTCGCTGCTGGGAGCCCGCTTCTCCGACGCGCAGTGCGGGTTCAAGGCGCTGCGGACCGAGGTCGCCCAGGGGCTGCTGCCCGCTGTCGAGGACGAGCAGTGGTTCTTCGACACCGAGCTGCTGCTCCTGGCCGAACGGCACGGCCTGCGCATCCACGAGGTGCCCGTCGACTGGACCGACGACCCGGACAGCCGGGTCGACATCCTGCGCACCGCGCTGGACGACCTGCGCGGCATGGCGCGGGTCGCCTTCAGCGGCTCTCCTCAGCAGCTGCCGCGCGGCATGGCCAAGCAGTTGCCCCGCTTCGCCGCCGTCGGCGTGATCAGCACCGTGGCCTACCTGCTGCTGTTCTCCTCCCTGTCGAACGTGCTGCCGGTGCTCGTGGCCAACGCCATCGCGCTGCTGACCACCGCCGTGGCCAACACCGCCGCCAACCGGCGCTTCACCTTCGGCGTCACCGGCGCGGCCGGGGCGATGCGGCACCAGGTCGAGGGCCTGATCGCCTTCCTGGTCGGGCTCGTGCTGACCACCGGCGGGCTGGCGATGCTGCCCGACGGCGTGCCGCACAAGGTGGAACTGGTGGCGGTCGTGGTGGCCAACGCGCTTGCCACGCTGGTGCGCTTCCTGCTGCTGCGCGTGTGGGTGTTCAACCCCAAGCGGAGGGTGTCCCGATGACCAGGCGTCTGTCGTTGTGGGGTGTCCTCGCGGCCGCGGCCGTGCTGTACACCTGGGCGCTGTCCGGATACGCCAACGAGTACTACGCGGCCGCGATCCTGTCGGGGACGCAGAGCTGGAAGGCCTGGTTCTTCGGCGCGCTCGACTCGGGCTCGTTCATCACCGTGGACAAGCCGCCGCTCGCGCTGATGGTGATGGGGCTGTCGGCGCGGATCTTCGGCTTCTCGACGTGGAGCATGCTGCTCCCGCAGGCCCTGGCGGGCGTCGCCGCGGTGGGGCTGGTCTACTCGGCCGTCCGGCGCAACACCTGCGAATATCTCGGTGTACGGCGGGCCGAGGCGGCGGCGTTGACCGCGGCGGTCGTGATGACGTTGACGCCCATCACGGTCGCCATCAACCGCGACAACAACCCGGACACGCTCCTGGTGTTCCTGCTGGTGCTGGCGGCCTGGCTCTGCCTGGAGTCGTTGCGGACCGGGCGGCTGCGGTGGCTGCCGCTGTCGGCGCTGTCCGTCGGGCTGGCGTTCAACACCAAGATGCTGCAGGCCTACCTCGTGGTGCCCGCCTTCGCCCTGGCGTACCTGGTCTGCGCCAGGACCTCGCTCTGGCGCCGCGTGGGGCACCTGCTCGCGGCCGGGGCGGTGCTGGTCGCCTCGAGCGCGTGGTGGATGGTGATCGCCGACCTGTGGCCGGCGTCGTCCCGGCCGTACATCGGCGGGTCGACGGACAACTCCGTGTGGGACCTCGTGATCGGGTACAACGGGCTCGGCCGGATCTTCGGCCAGGGCGGGTTCGGTGGCGGCGGTGGTGGCGCGTCCTTCGGCGGGGAGTCGGGGGCCGGGCGGCTGTTCAACGACACCATGGCCGGGCAGATCTCCTGGCTGCTGCCGTTCTGCGCGCTGTCCCTGGTCTTCGCCTTCGTCACCTGGCTGCGGTCCCGCCGGACGTCGGCCCCCGCGTGGCTGGTGTGGGGTGGGTGGCTGGTCGTCCACTTCGTGGTGTTCAGCTTCTCCAGCGGGACCTTCCATCCGTACTACACGACCGCGATGGCACCGGCCGTGGCGGCGATCACCGGGATGGGCGGGGTCATGATGTGGCAGGCCTACCGGGAGTCGCGGGCCTGGGCGTGGGTGCTGCCCGTCGGGGTTGTCGTCACCGGCGCCTGGTCGTTCGCGGTGCTCCGCCGTACGCCCGAGTTCGTGCCGTGGCTGGCGTGGGTGGTCCTGGCGGCGACCGTCGTGGCGGTGCTCGGGCTCGTCCTGGCGCGGGTGCGGTGGCGGGCGATGGCACTCGGCGCGCTGGTCGCGACGCTGGTCGCCGGGCTCGCGGGACCGGCCGCCTACGCGGTCACGCCCCTGTCCTCCCAGGTCAACGGCACTAACCCGCTGGCGGGGCCGGTGACGGACAGGATGGGCTTCGGCGGGCCCGGCGGCTTCCGCGGCCAGCCCCCACCCGGTGTCACGGCCTCCTTCCCCAGTCAGCCTCCTGAGGGGCAGTCCGCGACGGGGCGATTCCGCGGGCGCATGGGCGGGCCAGGCGGGCAGGTGAGCGAGTCGACGGTCTCCTACCTGAAGGCGCACAGAGGGGGAGCGACCTGGCTGGTCGCGGTCAGCAGCGCCCAGCAGGCCTCCTCGATCATTCTGAGCACCGGACAGCCGGTCATCGCGATGGGCGGCTTCACGGGCAGCGACCCCGCCATGACCGTGACCAGGCTGAAGCAGCTCGTCGGGAACGGCGAACTGCGCTACGTCCTCACCGGCGACGACCGCGGCGGACCCGGACGCGGCAACACCGAGGTGACCGACTGGGTCAAGGCCAACTGCACCGCCGTACAGGGCCAGGACGGCCTCTACGACTGCGCGGGCTGACCCGCCGCCGGCCGGGCGGGGAACGAGAGGTACGCCCGGCCCGGCGGTGACTGTGACCTTGACACGGCGTGCAAGTGGTCGTTCAATCGCGGATGACAACGTTGTCTACCCTTACGGGCCCGCCGACCGCGGACAGGGCGGGCCTGCTTCAACGCGAGCCCCTCACGGAGGAGCCTTGTCACGTTTACCCGGGTTAGCGGTGCTGACCGCGGCCGCCCTCGTGATCCCCACTCCTGTCCAGGCCAAGGCAGCACCCGACTTGGCCGGATATGTCAACACGTTCATGGGCACCCAGGACGGTGGCCCCGACTTCGGGCATGGCGGTGGAGCCGGGATGAACTTCCCCGGCGCGGCCGTGCCGTTCGGCATGATGCAGTGGAGCCCTGACACGGTGCGCGGCTCAGGCGGCGGCTACAAGTACGAGGACAACCGGCTGCGCGGGCTGTCGCTCACGCACATCTCGGGCCCCGGCTGCCAGGGCGCCGAGGACTTCCCCGTCATCCCGATCTCCGGCACGATCGGCCGCTCGCCGGCCACCCACGGCGAGGACTACGTCCAGACCTTCAAGCACGAGAACGAGAGCACCTCTCCCGGCCGCTACGCGGTCACGCTGGACAGCGCTGTCAAGGCGGAGACCACGGCCACGGCCCGAGCCGGCGTGGGTCGCTTCACCGGGCCAACGGGCAAACCGCTGACGCTGCTGCTCAACGTCACCGGCTCGGTCAACGGCGTGGACGACGCCGAGGCGAAGATCAGCGGCAACACCGTCAGCGGCTGGGCCAGGACCGGCGGCTTCTGCGGCACCGAGAACAAGTACTACGTCTACTTCCACGCCACCTTCGACCGCCCGATCCGGGCGTACGGCACGTGGAAGAACGACTCGGTCGCCCCCGGGGACGCCCAGGTCACGGGGAGGTCCGATGCCAAGGTCGCGCCCTCGGTCAAGACGCACGGCCTGGTCAACGCCCCGACCCCGCCGGGCAAGGACGGCAGACCCGCCACGGAACCCTCGCTGGCGCCGCAGAGCAACGCCCTGTCGGCGCCCACCCGGGACGTGATCGTCAAGGGCCCGGGCTCCGGCGTCTACCTGCAGTTCGACGGCGGCACCGCGGTGCAGATGCGCACCGGCCTGTCCTACGTCAGCCTCGACGGCGCCAAGAAGAACCTGGCCGGCGAGGTCGGCTCGAAGGGCTACGACCGCGTGGCCACCGACGCCCGCGCCGCGTGGAACGCCCGGTTCGGCCAGATCCAGGTCACCGGCGGCGACGAGACGCGCATGCGCACCTTCTACAGCAGCCTGTACCACGCGCTGCTGCAGCCGTACGTGTTCGACGACGTGGACGGGACCTACACGGGCTTCGACTACCGCACCCACCAGGTGCGCAGGGGCCACCACCAGTACGCCACGTTCTCCGGCTGGGACGTCTACCGCAGCGAGATGCAGCTCATCGCGCTGCTCGCCCCGGACGTGGCCAGTGACATCGCCCAGTCCATGTACGACGACGCGCACCAGATCGGCGACGTCTGGGACCGCTGGTCGCACCAGAACACCATCACCGGTGTGATGAACGGCGACCCGTACCACTCCATCATCGCCAGCGTGTACGCCATGGGCGCCCGCGACTTCGACGCCAAGGCCGCCCTGGCCGCCATGGTCAAGGGAGCCAAACGCGTCGGCGAGGACCCCGGCACCGGCTACACCGAGCGCCCGGGCAACGCCGCCTACCTGAGGAACGGCTACGTGCCCGCCGACCCTTCGACCACGCTCGAGTACGGCATAGCCGACTTCGGCATCGCGCAACTGGCCGAGCGCCTCGGCGACACCGCCACCAGGGACGAGTTCATGAAGCGCGCCCAGGCGTGGCAGTCCACGTTCAACCCGGCCAACGGCTGGATCCAGCCCCGCTTCGGCGACGGCTCGTTCCTGCCGAACTTCGACCCGGCCAGCCCCAGCTGGTATGTCGAGGGGAACGGCGCCCAGTACCACTGGCTGGTGCCGTTCAACCCGCGCGGCCTGTTCGACGCGATGGGCGGCGACGACAAGGCGGTGGCCAGGCTCGACACGTTCTTCACCGAGCTGAACGCGGGCCCCAACAAGCCCTACGCCTACCTGGGCAACGAGCCCTCGCTGCTGTCACCGTGGCTGTACGCCTACGCCGGGCGAGCCTACAAGACCCAGGACATCGTGGCCCGGGCACGCAAGGAGCTGTTCAAGCCCACCCCGGACGGCCTGACCGGCAACGACGACCTCGGCACGATGGGCGCCTGGTACGTCTGGGCCTCGATGGGCATCTATCCGGCGATCCCCGGCAGGGCGGAGCTCATCCTCAACAGCCCGGCCTTCGAGAAGATCACCGTCACCAGGTCCAACGGCAAGACCATCACCATCAACGCCCCCGGTGCCTCCGACACCAACCGATACATCCAGACCTTGACCGTCAACGGCGCCGCGACCTCGAAGGCGTGGTTGCTCGAGGGCTTCGCGGGCAGGCTCGACCTCACCATGGGCGCCCAGCCGAACACCGAGTTCGGCAAGGAGCCCCCGCCCAGCTTCCAGGCAGGCCAGAAGCCGTACCTGGTCAGCCTCGACCCCGGCGGCGCCCCTGTCGAGCCGGGCGGATCGGTCACCGCCACGCTCAGCGTCCAGGCGGTCGGCAAGGGCGGCACGCTCCAGTGGACCGCCAAGCCGCCGACCGGCATCACCGTCACCCCGGCGACCGGGACGGTCGACGTGCCCGACTACGGCCTCGGCAAGGTCCAGGTCACGGTGTCGGTGGCGGCCGACGCGGCCACCGGGTTCGTCTCCGTACCGTTCGAGGTCTCCGGCGTCACCGCGGGCATCCGGCTCAACGTCGCCAAGAAGGGGACCATCCAGTGGTACCAGAACAACTCCGGCGTCGGTGACGACGCCGAGGCGGGGCTGGCGAACTTCGACGGCGGCGGCTGGAGCTACTCCGCCCAGGCCCTCGCCGCGGCCGGACTCAAGCCCGGCGCGAGCGTCACCTGGAAGGGCCACACCTTCACCTGGCCCGACCGCAAACCCGGCGAGTGGGACAACGTCCAGGCCAACGGCCAGACCATCGAACTCGCCCCGACGGCCGCCAAGTCCCTCGCCTTCCTCGGCGCCGGGGGCAGCGGCGACATCCAGACCAAGGTCACCATCACCTACACGGACGGGACGACCCAGGACGCCACCCTCGGCCTCAGCGACTGGGCGCTGGCGCGCGACGCCTACCCGCCCCGCTTCGGCAACGAGATCATCGCCAAGACCCCGTACCGGCTCGACGCGGGCGGCGGCAAACAGGAGATCAACGTCTACATCTTCGCCACGGCCCCGATCCAGCTCGACTCCACCAAACAACTCAAATCCCTGACCCTGGCCGCCCCCACCGGCCGCGCCACGGCCCACCTCTTCGCCTGGAGCCTCATCTGAGAACACCTCGCCGCACAGAGGTCCGCCCTCTGTGCGGCGAGATCTTGCTCCTGTACGGCGAGGCCGCCCCACCGCCACCCGCCGCACTCCGGCCGGGCCCTGTCCAGGAAGACGCTCCTCCGGCGACGCGCATGCACCGCCGCTACGACGTCGCGTGCTCCGGGCACCCAGGTCTCCGGCCTCCCACCACACAGGGCGCCGACCTCCGTGCGGCGGGCGGCCGGTGGCGGCGGCCCGCCGTACATCAGAGGTCTCATTCACGCAGAGAAGAGAGACACTGGGTTGACAACGATGTCATTGGGACTCTTGATGGATCTATGCTCCTCGAAGCCCGCGGGATCGTGAAGAGCTACGGACACGTCGAGGCGTTGCGAGGCGCCGACTTCTCGCTGCCGTCCGGCGAGGTCGTGGCCCTGATCGGCGACAACGGGGCGGGCAAGTCCACGCTCGCGAAGATCATGTCGGGGGTCGAACAGCCGGACGCGGGCGAGATCCTCCTGGACGGCAGGCCGGTGTCGTTCGGCTCGGTGGAGGAGGCGCGCGAGGCCGGCATCGAGACCGTCTACCAGGACCTGGCGCTCTGCGCCGACCTGACCCCGGCCGCCAACTTCTTCCTCGGCCGCGAGGTGCTCAAGCCGGGCATCCTCGGCGCGCTCGGCTTCCTGGACAACGCTGTCATGCGCAGCCGCACCCGCGAGGCCTGCGAGCGGCTGGGCGTCCAGCTGAAGTCCCAGAGCGCCCCCGTCTCGACCCTGTCCGGCGGGCAGCGCCAGGGCGTGGCCGTGGCACGGGCGGTGACCTGGGCGGAGCGGGTCGTGTTCATGGACGAGCCCACCGCCGCGCTCGGCGTGCTGCAGACCCAGCGGGTGCTCGACCTGATCCGCGGCGTCCGCGACGCGGGCGTGGCGGTCGTGCTCATCAGCCACAACATGCAGGACGTCAAGGCGGTCTCCGACCGGGTCGAGGTGCTGCGGCTCGGACGCCGGGTGGCCCGCTTCGCCACCGCGGACGCGTCGATGGAAGACCTGGTCGCCGCCATGACCGGAGCACGGGAACAGGAGAACGGCACGTGAAGGTGCTCCAGCCCCAAGCCCGGTTACGCGACCTCCAGGTGGTGTGGATCGGGCTCGTGCTCCTCATCCTGCTGGTGGTCTTCTCGGCGCTCAGGCCGGGCAGCTTCGCCACCGCGTTCAACCTGCTCAACCTGGTCAGCGACGCCGCCATCTTGTCGCTGCTCGCCACCGGCATGACGTATGTGATCATCACGGCGGGCATCGACCTGTCCGTCGGCGGCGTGCTCGTCTTCTCCGCGGTGGCGGCCACCGAGGTCATGGACGCCACCGGGTCCCTGCTGCTCGGCGCGGCGGCAGCCGTACTGACCGGGCTGGCCTGGGGACTGCTGAACGGCGTGCTGGTCGCGCGCGGCCGGATACCCGCGCTGATCGTGACGCTGGGCACGCTCGGCATGTCGCTAGGCGGCGCGCTGCTGCTGACCGGCGGCGTCGACCTGCGCGCGCCCAGCGACCTCAACCTCGGCCTGGGGCTGGACCGCTGGCTGGGCGTGCCGCAGATCGTGTGGATCTGCGGGGCGGTCACCGCCGTGCTCGGCGTCGCGCTCGCCCGCACCCGCTTCGGCCGCCACACCTACGCGATCGGCTCCAACGCCGAGGCGGCCCGCCGCAGCGGCGTGGCCGTCAGTACCCACCTGATCAAGGTGTACGGCCTGGCGGGGCTGCTGGCCGGGTTCGCGGGATACCTGTCGCTGGCCAAGTACGGCATCACCGGCGTATCCGCGCACTCCACCGACAACCTGCAGGCCATCGCCGCCGTCGTGATCGGCGGCACGTCCCTGTTCGGCGGCGTGGGAACCGTGGTGGGCACCGTCATCGGCGTGTTCATCCCGGCGGTGCTGCAGAACGGGTTCCAGATCCTCGGGGTCAAGCCGTTCTGGCAGCAGGTCGTGGTCGGCGCCGTGCTCGTCGCCGCCGTCTACGCCGACCAGCGGCAGCGCAGCAGACGCGAACGATGAGGAGGCACCACACATGCGCAAGGCTCTGGCAGCCGGAACGCTGCTGCTGTTTCTCGCCGCCTGTTCCGGCGGCGGCAGTGGCCAGATCAAGGTCACGCTGGTCCAGGGGCTGGCGGGCGAGGAGTTCTACGAGACGATGGCCTGCGGCGCCAAGGCCAAGGCCAAGGAACTGGGCGTCCAGCTCGACGTGCAGGGGCCGCAGAAGTTCGACCCGACACTGCAGACGCCGATCGTGAACTCGGTGACCGCGAGCAAGCCGGACGCCATGCTCATCGCCCCCACCGACGTCAAGGCCATGATCGCGCCGCTCACCCAGGCCAAACAGCAGGGCATCAAGATCATCCTGGTGGACACCGTGGTGGACGACCCGTCGATCGGGCTGTCGCGCATCAGCACCGACAACGAGAAGGGCGGCGCGGCGGCCGCCAAGGCACTGGCCGAGCAGATCGGCGACAAGGGCAAGGCCCTGGTCATCTCCACCGACCCCGGCGTGAGCACGGTCGACGCCCGCATCAAGGGCTTCGAGCAGGAGATCAAGGCCAGCCACCCGAACATCTCCTACGTGGGCGTCCAGTACTCCCACAACGACGTGGGCGAGGCCTCCAGGATCGTGAACGCGGCCCTGGCCAAGGACCCGGACCTGGCGGGCGTCTTCGCCACCAACCTCAACTCCGCCACCGGCGCGGGCACCGCGCTGCAGCAGGCGGGCAAGCTCGGCCAGGTCAAGATGGTCGGCTTCGACGCGGGCCCGGCCCAGGTCAAGCAGCTCAAGGACGGTGTCGTCCAGGCGCTGATCGCCCAGCTGCCCGGCGACATCGGCGCCAAGGGCGTCGAGCAGGCCGTCAACGCGGTCAAGGGGCAGCAGGTCACCCCGTCGATCCCCACCGACGCCACCATTGTCACCAAGGACAACGTGGACAAGCCGGAGGTGCAGAAGGTGCTCTACAAGGCCGGCTGCTGACCGATCGCCCGCGAGTCCCTCGTCGAGGGACTCGCGGACACGGAGCCACGTCGAGTGGTCAGGCTGAGCGTTGCGTGGTGAGGGCGGCCGCCACGCCTGCCCGGGAGGAGACGCCGAGCTTGGCGAAGATCCGGGTCAGGGCCGCCTCGATGGTGCGGGGGCTGAGGTAGAGGCGGTGGGCGATCTGCTTGTTGGTCAGTCCGGCTCTGACCAGGTGGGTGATCTGGAGTTCTCTCGGGTCGAGCGGCACGGCCGTGCCCGTCCTGCGCAGTTCCCTGGCCGCCGCCTCGATGAGCGTCCTGGCGCCGCTCGCGGCGGCCAGGGCCCTGCCGTACTCCAGCTCCCTGCGCGCCGTCCCCGCCTCGCCGGCGTCGGCCAGCGCCGACCCAGCCAGGATCCGCGCCCACGCGGCATACGGCACGTCCCCGCGCCGCTCGAAGGACTCGGCCGCCTCCACCGCGACCCTGGCGGCCCACCACGGCGCCGCCCCCTTCAACGCGCAGGCCCTGGCGAACTCCGCCAGATCCACCTGCCTCCCCACCCCTGACCGCCTGGCCAGCTGCACCGCCTGCCCGGCCGCCGTCTCGGCCTGAGCAGCCCGCCCCAGTACGCCGGCGGTATCCGCGGCGCCTGACCGGGCGGCCGCGGCCTGGGCTTCCGCCAGTACGGTGAGCCAGTCCACCCGGTGCAGCATGCAGAAGCCGGGCAGTTCCGGACCGCCTCCCCAGGCCATCAGGAGGTCGGCGCAGCCCGCGGGGTCGCCCATGAGCCGCCTGGTCAGCGCGACCATGCCGATGGCCAGCGACGCGGGCAGGCTGCGGCGCCCCCTGGCCGCTTCGACCGCCTCTTCCGCCAGGGCCGCGGCGGCCGCCGCCTCGCCCTTCCAGGCGAGCGCCTGCGCCCGCCCGGCCAGCGCGATGCACACCAGATCCGGGCTCCCTGTCTCCCTCGCGGCCTCCAGCGCCTCGGCGAACGCGCTCGCGGCCTCCTCCATCTGTCCGAGCCGCAGCCCCGCCAGCCCGGCGAAGTACCGGATGTGGCTGACCAGGTGCCGCTGCCCCGTGCGCCGCGCGAGCTCTCCCGCGCGTCGTAGCAGCTCGTCGGCGTCGTCCATCCGTCCGAGCACCAGCGCCGCGACCCCGGTCCATAACCACGCCCCCACCCGCGTGGAACCGGCTCCCTCCCTGGTGAGGAGGGCGGCGGCTTCCACGGCGTGGGCGAGGGTGGTGGAGGTGATGGTGGCGTGGGCGGCGTCGTCCAGGGCGCGCAGGGCCAGGGCCGAGGCCAGCAGGCCGGGGTCCGGCTGGGAGCGGGCCGCTGCGAGGGCGGCGTCGTCCAGGGGCCAGGGGGTGCAGGGGAGGTCGCCCATGAGGTGGGCGACGGCCGCCTCGACGCGCAGGGGGAGGGTGGGATCGGGTTCCGCCGCCAGGAGGGCGAGGGCTTCGGCGTGGCGGCCGAGGAGACGTTCCACCATGGCGCAGCCTTCGACGGCCTCGGCACGCAGCGGGCCAGGGGGGAGGACGCCGATCGTGCGGTGCAGGCGGTCGCGGGCCTCACGGAGGCGCCCGGTGGCGGCCAGGCCCGCGGCCAGCCGTACCTCGCGTGCGGGGTCGGGCGCGATGCGGATGGCCGCCTCCAGCAGGCGCACCGCCGGCGCGGGGTCGGCGTCGGCGGCGGCCTCGGTCAGGATGGCGGCCGCCCGGATGTCACCCGCGGCGGCGGTCCGCTCGACGTGCGGGGCCAGCACGTGCGCGGGCGCGCCCCGCTCTTCCAGTACGGCGAGCGCCCGCACGTGCGCGCCGAACCGCCACCCGGGTCCGCACCTGTCGTACAGGGCTTCCCGCACCAGGGGATGCCGGTGAACCAGCACCTCCTCGCCGGACGCCGGGTCGCGGGGGGCCGGCCGTACCAGGGACTCGTGGAGGAGGGTCGTGAGGGCGGCGCGGGTCGCGGGCAGGGGGACGTCGGCGATCTCGGCGAGCAACGGGGCGTCGAAACGGTCGCCGGCGACCGCGGCCGCATGCAGGACGCGCAGTTCGACAGGGGACAGGGTGGCCAGTTCGGGCTCGACGGCCGCGCGCGCGTCGCCGCCGTCGTGGAGGATGCGCAGGTAGAGGGGCACGCCGAGAGCTCGCGCGTGGGCCGCGGCGTCGCAGCCCATGGTGAGCGCGTCGGCGACGGTCAGCGGCTCCAGGTCCAGGCGCTCGCCGGGGAGCGCCCCGTCGCGGTGGACCAGCAGGAGCCGGCAGGGCGGGTCGCGCGACAAGTCGTCGAGCAGCGCGAGGGACGGATCGTCGGCCAGGTGCAGGTCGTCGAGGGCGAGCAGCGTCCGCCCCGCCAGGACCTGGCGCAGCCAGGCCGCCGCCTCCTCGATGCCCGTCCGCCGCCCGGCGTCCAACGGGGTGCGCCGCCCCTGGGGCAGCGCGTCGAGGAACACCCCGTACGGCACGCCCCGCTCGGCCGCGCACCCGCCGCCGCGGAAGACCGTGTATCCGTCGCACACGGCCTGCTCGCACGCCGCCCGCAGCAGCGTCGTCTTGCCGATCCCCGGCTCGCCCGCCAGTACCGCCACCCGGGCACGCCGCACGTAGGCGAGCTGCCGCTCGCGTCCGATCAGCATCGCGCCTCACCCGGCCAGCCTGGAGACGAGCCCGGCCCGGTTGGCCACGCCCAGCTTGCGATAGATCCGGCCGAGATGCGTCTCCACGGTCCGGGTGCTCACCCGCAGCCGGGCCGCGATCTGCCGGTTGCTGAGCCCCTGCCGCAGGAGCACCGCGATGTCGCGTTCGCGTTCGGTGAGCGCCTCGCCGGTCGCCCGCCGGGGCCGCCGCGCGCCGAGCCGGCGCAACTCGCCGCGGGCCTGGTCGCGCCAGTGGGGGCTGCCGCAGGCGGTGAACAGGTCGCGCGCCCGGCTCAGCTCGTGGTGCGCCGCCGTGCTCTCGCCCAGGTCGGCCAGCGCGCTCCCGGCGACCAGCCGTGCCTGCGCCTCCACCATCGGCACTCCCGTCTCCGCGAACCTGGTCGCCGCCTCGCCCGCCGCGGCCGCCGCGAGCCGCGGGTCGCCCGCGGCCGCGTGCACCCTGGCCGCCGCCAGCCGCGCGTAGCCGTAGGCCGCAGGCACGCTCAGCGCGGCCGCCTCATCGGCCCACAGCCGGGCCTGCGCCACCCGCCCGAGCCGCAGCTCGGCCTGGACGAGCACGTCGTACCAGTGCGGCAGCCGCGCCGTCGCCATCCCGGGCAGCGCCGCCCGCAGATCGCGCAGCGCGCCCTCCGCGTCGCCCGCCGCCAGCCGTGCCATCGCCAGCAGCCCCGCGCACATGGCCCGCCGATGCCGATCCTCCGCGCACGCCCGCTCGCCCAGCCGTACGGCGAGCTCGACCTCGCCCAGGTCCAGCGCGATCTGGCACTGCCTGGCCAGCGTCACGCACACCATCTCCGGGCTCTGCAGCAGCTCGGCGATCTCCAGCGCGTCGACCGCGCTCTGCCAGGCCTCGGTCAGCCTGCCCGTCCAGAACTGGGACCCGGCCAGCTGCAGCAGGAAGGCGTGCGCGAACACGTTCTGCCCCGTCGACCTGGCCAGCGGCAGTGCCCTGGTCAGATGCCTGATGGCGTCGGGGAAGCACTCGGTCACGTGCGCGGCCTCCGCGGCCCACATCGCCACCTCGAGCGCTCCCGCCAGCTCGCCGTCCAGCAGGCCGTCCACCAGCGCCGTGGCGTGGCGCGCGTGCCAGACCGCGTCGCTGAAGGCCCGCTCGGCCGCGACCACCGCGAGCACCGCGTGCGCGCCCGCCTCGTACAGCCGCTGCCCCGACCCGATGACGAGCCCCGCCCAGGCGCCGGCCCGTTCCGCTTCGCCGGAGTCGGCGTGGATCATCGCCAGGTTCAGCCGCACCCGGGCCAGGTACGCCTCCTGCTCGGGCGGCGCGGCCAGCTCGGACTCCAGCAGCGCGGTCGCGGCGCCGCGATCACCGGCGATCTGGTCCAGCGTCACGCACAGGAACACGGTCGAGCCGCGCTCGCCGCCCCACGGCATCGCGGGAACCAGCCGCCGCAGCAGCCGCCTGCTCTCCCCGATCCTGCCCTGCACGTGCAGGGCCCTGGCCAGCGTGTGCAGCAGCGCGGGATCGGCGTCCCCGTCGGGGATGAGCCTGAGCGCCGCCCCCAGCCAGTGCGTGGCGCTCGCCGGAGCGCCGGCCAGCGCCAGCTGGGCCGCCTCTATGAGCGTCGCCGCGGCCCGCGCGTCGCCCGGCCGCGCGGAGCGTTCCACATGGTGTGCCAGCTCGGTCGCGGGCGCGCCGCGCGAGCGCAGCCACTCGGCCGCCCGCGCGTGCGCTCCCGCCAGCCAGTCGGGATCGGCGTGCCGGTAGGCGGCCTGGCGCAGCAGCGGGTGGCGGAAGGCGAGATCGTGCCCGATCAGGTCGCGGGCGGCCAGCGTGTCCAGCGCGGCCAGCGTGTCCTCGATCGGCAGCCCGGCCAGGTGGGCGACCTGGCGCGGATCCAGCCCGTCACCGCCCACGGCGATCGCCGCCGCGACGGTCGCGGCCGGCCGGTCGAGCTGCGCGAACTCCTGCATCGGGACCCCGGCCCACAGATGGAACGGGTTCCCGCCGCTCTCGGCGTGGCGGCGTTCTGCCTCCCGCTCGCCGACGAGCTCGGCCACGGCCTCGCGGCTCAGCGGGCCGACGTCCAGCCTGATGTGCCGGGCGTGGCTCTTCTGCAGGGCCGCGTGCAGCAACGCGGGCGCCTGCCTCGGCCGGTAGGCCGCGGCGATCACGAGCGGCGCCTCGGGCGGGTGGCGCAGCAGGTGGCTGAGCAGCTCGTACGAGGCGCTGTCGGCCCAGTGCAGGTCGTCCAGGATCAGCAGCAGCCCGCGCTCGCCCGCGGCCCGCTCGAGCTCGGCCGCGAACGCCCGGTGCAGCCGGTAGCGCTCCACCATGAGCGCGGTCGGCAGCAGCGACGGCATCCCGGCGAACGGCCCGAACGGCCGCTGCCGCGCCACTTCCTGCCCGCGGCCCGCCCGGACGGCGAACCCGTGACGTGCCGCGATCCTGACCAGTTCGTCCAGCAGGCTCGTCTTGCCGATGCCCGGTTCGCCCCGCACATCCACGAACACCGTGGCGCCGTGCGCCGCCAGCGCGACGGCGTGCTGGAGTGCGGCGACTTCGCGAGTTCTGCCGGTGAGAGGGTGATCCCCCATAACGTCTCCGTTCCGGCCCCCGCCCCCAAAACGTACCCTTCGGCTCCACGGTTCACCGCAATACGAACCTTTTTCGCCACCCGAAGATAGGGGGATTTCGCCGACGCCGACGGCGAATTCAGTGCAGACTGGCCCTTGCTTGGAGACAAGGGGCAAAACGGAAATACCGCCGCACGTTCTGAACCCCAGGGGGTCAGGCTGGGAGGGCGGCCAGGAGGAAGGCGAGGCGGGCGGCGGCGCCCTCGACGTCGTCGGTGCTGCCGAGCCGGTATCCCCAGGACGTGACGAAGACCCCCTCTTCGGAGCAGGTCACGGTCTCGGTGAGCGTGCTGGAGAAGCGGTTGCGCACCGCCACGTAGGCAGGCTCACAGGCCAGTGCGAGGCTTTGCACCGAAAGGTCTGCGTGACGCCCCGCGAACCACGCGAACCGCTCGAGGCAGAGCGCGGTATCCAACATCATGCGTCACCTCCGCAACGTCTCGCGACAGAATTGCACGATCTTGCGCCGGGAGGCAAGCAATTGCGGCGATTAATGTGAGGATTGTTTCCCGTAATCGTGAAGAATGCGGATGATGTGGGCTCTGCCCTCGTGGCCGAAGTCGGCGACTTCGCAGAAGTCGTCGAAGGCCCGCACGTAGAAGGCGATGTCGTCGGGGTCCCGCAGCACCAGGTCCTTGGTCAGGGTGGCCACGCCGATCATGGCCTCGTTGTAGATCCAGAAGCCGTTGATCGGCGCGGACGGCAGCTCGTTGTCGTAGGGGATCACGCCGAACTCCACGTTCGGCAGCGTGCTGACGGCCAGCAGCCGGTCGAGCTGCCCGCGCATCACGTCGACCGGCGTGAGCCGGGTGCGCAGCGCGGACTCCGGCACCACGAAGCGGAACGTCCGCCCCCGGTCGTAGAGGATCTCCTGGCGCTGCATCCGCACCCGGACCGCCGCGTCGATCTGGTCGGGCGCGCTGTAGAGCCGCTTGACCTTCTGGAAGATGTAGCGGGCGTACTCGGAGGTCTGTAGCAGCCCGACCACGATGCCCGGCTCGAACACGCGGAACAGCTTGGTGCGAGCCTCGAGGTCGCGGATGTCCTCCTGGATGGCCGCCAGCCCGCTGCGGTGGCGCTGCTTCCAGTCGTCGTGCCGCTCAAGCAGCGAGATCGCCTGCCTGATCAGGTCGTCCGTCGTATCTGGAGCGGCCCGTACGGCTTGCGCCCACACGACCACGTCGTCCTCGGTCGCCGTCTGGCGGGCGTTCTCCAGGCGCGAGACCTTGGAGGCCTGCCAGCGCAGCCGCTCGGCCAGGTCCTTGCCTGACAGGTGAGCGGCCTCACGCAACTGGCGCAGCTGGCTGCCCAGGTCGATGCGTGCCTGCTGGAACGACGTCACGCCGCAAGAGGCTAATCCCGTGCGTGCGGATCATGCCAGGCCCAGTCGCGCAATTGTGATCATTCGGTCGCTGCGGGTGCCGATTCCGTGATATGGAAAGCGTTTGCCTGGAGTACCCGGCGGGCGACCTCGGTCAGCAACTCGCGCGGAACCTCCACCGCGGACTCCCCGTCGAGCACGTCGCGCAGATCCGCGAGCGCCTCCGGATCGATGACGGTGAGCCCCTGGACGACGATGGTGCCGCGGTCGGTCTCGTAGAGGGTGGGGCAGGCGCCCGCCTCCGAGGTGGAGCCGAGGAACCGCATGCGCATGACGATCCTTCCCCGAGATCAAGAGCAATTGCGCGCAATTGTAGAGCTCGGAGGATCAAAAGTGATCGTCTCAGGCAAAATCGGCATATTTGGTGCGGGCGGCTTCGATCTTGTCAGGCAGGAACTCCGTAGGCCAGAGTCCCGGCGCCGGTTCGTAGCCCTTGAGCACCCGGCGGGCGATCGACGCCTGGTGCACCTCGGTCGGCCCGTCCATGATCCCCATCAGCGGCGCGGCCTGCCACAGCCGCCCCAGCGGCGTCTCGTTGGACACCCCCAGCGCCCCGTGGAGGTGCATGGCCCGGTAGACCACGTCGTGGAAGACCCGCGCGGCGGCCACCTTGCACGCCGCGATCTGCGTGCGCGCCTCCCTGGTCGAGGACTGGTCGATCAGCCAGGCCGTGTGCAGCACGAGCAGCCTGAACTGCTGGATCTGCAGGTAGGAGTCGGCGATCGCGGCCTGCACGAGCTGCTTGTCGGCCAGCACCCCGTCGTGGGTCTCCCGGCTCAGCGCCCGCTCGCACATCATGTCGAAGGCCTTCTTGACCGCGGCCACGGTACGCATCGCGTGGTGGACCCGGCCGCCGCCGAGCCTGGCCTGGGCCACGGCGAACGCCCCGCCCTCCTCGCCCAGCAGCGCGTCGGAGCCCACCCTGACGCCGCTGTAGCGGATGTGGGCGTGCCCGCCGGACCGTTCGCCCATCGTGCCGATGTTCCTGATGATCTCCACGCCCGGGGTGTCGGCGGGGACCAGGAACATCGACATCCGCTTGTACGGGTGCGCCTCGGGGTCGGTGACCGCCATCACGATGAGGAAGGAGGCGTTGGCGGCGTTCGAGGTGAAGTACTTCTCCCCGTCGAGCACCCACTCCGCGCCGTCCTTGGCGGCCCGCATCCGGAACATTCGGGGATCGGATCCGCCCTGCGGCTCGGTCATCGAATAGGCCGAGAACACCTCGCCCTCGAGCAGCGGCTTGAGATAACGCTCCTTCTGGCCGGCCGTGCCGTACATCGCGATGATCTCGGCGTTGCCGGTGTCGGGCGCCTGGCAGCCGAAGACGACCGGACCCCAGGTGGAACGGCCGATCAGCTCGTTCATCAGGGCCAGCCTGAGCTGCCCGTATCCCTGGCCGCCCAGCTCGGGACCGAGGTGGCAGGCCCACAGCCCCTGCGCCTTCACCTGCTCCTTCAGCGGGTCCACGATCTTGCGGAGCCGGTCGTCCAGCCGCTGGTAGGCGCGGCCGGGGAAGGCCAGGTCGAGCGGCTCCACCTCGTCGCGGATGAACGCGTCCATCCAGTCCAGCTTGGCCTGGAACTCCGGTTCTACTGAGAAATCCATGTCTGCGCCCTTGCGAAGAGGTCCAGCGTGGTCTGGTGGAGCAGATCGCCGATGTCCTTGGGCGCCTTGCCCGCGCAGGCGCGCGCGTGGCTGCCCTCCAGGATGATGCCGAGCTTGAAGCAGGCCAGCACCGCGTACCAGTCGACGGCCGACAGGTCCCGGTCGGACAGTTCGGCGTAGTAGGCCACCAGCTCCTCGGGGGAGGGCAGCCCGGGCACGTGCCCGTTGTTCGACGGCCAGGTGGCCAGCAGCCAGCCGAGGTCGAGCAGCGGGTCGCCGATCGTGCACATCTCCCAGTCGACGATCGCCGCCACCCTAGGCCCGTCGTGGGCGAACATCAGGTTGGCGAAGTGGTAGTCGCCGTGCATGATCCCCGGCGTGAAGCCGGCCGGGCGGTTGGCCTCCAGCCAGGCGGCGGTCCCGTCCAGGTGCGGGATGTCGGGACCCGGGTATCCGTCGAGCCTGCCGTACGAGTCCAGCTCGCCCAGCCAGCGCGGGACCTGCCGCTCCAGGAAACCCTCGGGGTGCCCGAAGCCCGGCAGCCTGCCGGGATCGACGCGTCCGAGCTCGGCCAGCGCGGCGGCCGCCTCCAGGCCCATCCGGTGCCTGATCGCCGGGTCGCCCGCGTGCAGGGCGGGCAGCCCCGTCGAGGGGTTGAAGCCGTCGACCGGCTCCATCAGGTAGAAGACCGGCTCCTGCGCGGTCTGCGCCGCGATCAGCCGCGGCGCGGGCACCCGCGTGTCACGCAGCACGCCGAGCAGGCGTGCCTCCCGCCGCAGCACCTCGTTGCTCTTCTGCCGCGCGTGCAGCGGCGGCCTGCGCAGGATGTACGGCCTGCCGCCCCGCTCGAAGCGCACCATGACGTTCTGCGTGCCGCCGAGCACCGGCGCGACCTCGGTGATCGGCCCGCCGGGCAGGCCCTGCCCGTCCATCCAGCCGCCCAGCGCCGCGAAGTCGATGGCGCCGACGTCGATGTGGGTGGAGGTCATGGCCGCCCTTCAACCGAATCTTATTCTGGAGGCGAATCTATCAAAGGAGTCACCCCAGGGCCACCATGAACGGCGTGAACAGCCGGCTCCTGTCGCCGGGCAGCCTGCCGCCGCGGACCATGAGCGCGTTGGGGAAGCCCTGGTCGACGCCGTTGGCCCTGGCCCAGGCGGTGAGCTCCTCCTGCCGGGTGTCGAGGTCGAGCCTGACGGGCACGCCCCAGCCGGTGGCCAGGTCGCCGATCAGCGCCCTGGCCTGGTCGACGTCCTGGGCCACGACGGGGCCGATGACCAGGTAGTCGCCGTTGCGCCAGGCCCCGCCGTACCCGGCGATGCGGCCGTCACGCTCCAGGACGCGCAGGCGCTCATGGAAGGCGGGCATGCGGCGCAGCAGCGGCGCACGGTCGGTCTGGAAGACCTCGGCGTCGAGCTCGACGATCGGGTCGAGGTCGGCGTCGGTGGCGGCGCGGGTGGCGCCGGACGGCTCGCCGCGGAACAGGCCGCGGCAGGAGTCGACCCGGCCGACGGTCTCGAAGCCCAGCCGCTCGTAGAGGGGCCGGCCCAGGGCGGTGGCGTGCAGCGAGACGATCCGGTCGCCGGCCTGGTCGAGGACGTGGCGCATGACGCGGCCGGCCAGGCCCTGGCGCTCGTAGCGGCGGGCGGTGAGCACCATGCTCGCCACGGCGGAGTCCAGCCCGTAGCGGACCAGGACGGTGGTGGAGGCCAGTCCGTCGCCGTCGGGCGCGTCCAGGCCGTAGACCTCGCCGACGGCGAACAGCAGGCGCCACTTGTGCTCCTCGGCGCCCCAGTCGCGGCTGATCGCCAGGTCGGTGCAGGCGGGCAGGTCATCGAGGCTCAGGCGGCGTACGTCCACGCCGCACATGATGGTGCGGGCCGCTCCAGTCCCGCAAAGGATTATCGGGGAGTATGGGGCGTCATGGACTGTGTGGTGGCGATCGACGTGGGTGGCACCTCCATGAAGGGCGGGCTCGTGGCCCGCGACGGCACGATCCTGCACGAGCAGCGCCGCCCCACGCCGCGCGCCGAGGGCCCGGAGCGGGTGATCGCGACGATCCGCGCCTTCGTCGCCGAGCTCGCCGCGGCCGGGGAACCCCTGGCGGTGGGGCTCGCGGTGCCCGGGCTGGTGACGCCCGAGCGGGCGGTGTTCGCCGCGGCGTTCGGGTGGCGGGACGTGCCCGCCGCGGCGTTCGCCGACGTGGACCTGCCCGTGGCGCTCGGGCACGACGTGCGCTCGGCGGGCGAGGCCGAACTGGCGCACGGCGCCGGCCACGACGGCGGCCACGTGCTGTTCCTGCCCATCGGCACGGGCATCGCGGGCGCGGCGGTCCTGTCCGGCACCCTGTACGGCGGGGCCGCCGGGTGGGCCGGGCAGATCGGCCACATCCCCGTGTGGCCCGACGGGCGGGCGTGCGGGTGCGGCCAGCGCGGCTGCCTCGGCCAGTACGCCTCCGCCTCGGCGATCGCCGCCCGGTGCGGCGAGACCTCCGCAGCCGACGTGGTGCGCCGCATGCAGTCGGGCGACCCCGAGGCCGTCCTGGTGTGGGCCGAGGCCGTGGAGGCGCTGGCCATCGCGCTGGCCACCTACACGCTGATTGCGGACCCCGCCGTGATCGTGATCGGCGGCGGCCTGTCGTTGGCGGGCGAGGCGCTCCTCACGCCGCTGCGCGGCCGCCTCGCCGCCCGCCTCGCCTTCCGTGCCGCGCCCGAACTCCGCGTGTCACGCCTCGGCACCCGCGCGGGGATGCTCGGCGCCGCACTCCTCGGCTGGCAGGCGGTCGATCGTTGACCATAGCTAATCGGGAAGCTCGGATCTTCCTGCCAGGTGCCGTGGAACATCGGCCGTCGCCGCCCTGAGTTCTTCGCCGAGGGCTTTGGCCTGCGGGTCGAGGCGCGGGCTCGCGGCGACGCCCCTGCCCAGGAGGCCGTGGATCACGAAGTTCAGCGCGTGCAGGTTGGGTAGCTCGTACCGGTCGACCGCGAAGGGATCCAGGTGGGGGAGGAGCTCCTTGAGCCGGTCCACCGTGAGGTAGCCGGCCAGCCAGGCGTACGCCTCGGCCCCTGCCACCCACACGCCCAGGTTGGCGTTGCCACCCTTGTCACCCGAGCGGGCACCGGCGACGCGGCCCATGGGAAGGCGGGTGGTGGGGTGCTCGCCGTACGGGGGCGCCGGGGGCCGCGGTACCTCTGCTCGCCGGTCCGGTGCCGAAGGAGTCTCCTCGTAGGGGATGCGAACGCCGTCCAGGTGGACCTCGGGATCCACCTCGCGGGCCGGGACCAGGACGGGCCAGTAGACGCCGTACGGCGAGGCGTTGCCCGGGGGAGTGAGGCCGTAGAAGCCCGGATAGCTGGCCAGGCCCGTCTCCACCACGGCCGAGGAGAAGCGGCGCCCTGCCACCTCCTGCTGCGGCGACATCACGGTGATCCGCAGCAGCGGCGGGTCGAAGGAGACGTCCACCTGGTCGAAGGAGTCGCGCGGGACGCGCGCCCAGATCGCCTCCTCCGCGACGCGGGCCTTGTCCGCCACGTCCAGGCCCGTCAGCACCAGCGTCATCGTGTTGCGGTAGCCGCCCAGGTAGTTGACCGCCACCTTGAGCGTGTCCGGCGGCGCCTCGCCCCGCACCCCGGAGATCCGCACCCGGTCGGGACCCTCGTCCGACAGCGCGATCGTGTCGAAGCGGGCCACCACGTCGGGACCGAGGTAGCGCGGCGAGCCGATCTCGTACAGCAGTTGGGCCGTGACCGTGCCGATCGACACCAGCCCCCCGGTGCCCGGATGCTTGGTGATCACCGCGGACCCGTCGGCCTCCAGCTCGGCGATCGGGAACCCGCAGTGCGCCAGGTCGGGAACCTCCTGGAAGAAGGCGTAGTTGCCGCCCGTGGCCTGGCAGCCGCACTCGATGACGTGGCCGGCGACCACCGAACCGGCCAGCGCGTCCAGGTCGTCAGGGCGCCAGCCGTACCGCCAGATGCCCGGGCCCGTCACCAGGGCGGCGTCCGTGACGCGGCCCGTCACGACCACGTCGGCGCCGGCCGACAGCGCGGCGGCGATCGGGCGGCCGCCCAGGTAGGCGTTGGCCGTCAGCGGCGTGGCCTCGAGCTTCTCGCCGGTGTCGGCGTTGACCAGGTCCAGCTCGCGGCCGGTCAGGTCGTCGCCGGTGACGTGGGCGACCCTGGGCGACAGGCCGAGCCGCGCGGCCAGTTCGTGCACGGCCGCCGCGCATCCGGCCGGGTCCAGCCCGCCGGCGTTAGTCACGATCTTTATGCCCCTGTCGAGGCAGGTCCCGAGCACGTCCTCCAGTTGGCGCAGGAACGTGGGCGCGTAGCCGGGGCGGCCCTTGAGCCGGTTGCCCGCCAGGATGAGCATGGTCAGCTCGGCCAGCCAGTCGCCGGTCAGCACGTCGATCGGCCCGCCCTCGACCTGCTCGCGGGCCGCCGAGAGCCGGTCGCCGTAGAAGCCGCTGCAGTTGGCGATGCGCAGCGTCACGACAGCCGCTCCTTGAGCACCGACTTCTGGATCTTGCCCGCGGGAGTCAGCGGCAGGTCGTCCACGATCTCCAGCCGTTTGGGCACCTTGTAGTCGGCCATCCGGGCGGCGCAGTACTCCAGCAGCTCCTGCGCCGTCGCCGAGGCGCCGGGCCGCAGCACCACCGAGTAGTGGCCGATCTCGCCCAGCCACGGATCCGGCAGCCCGACCCCTGCCGCCATCGCCACCGCGGGATGGGTGACCAGCACGTTCTCCACCTCGACCGGGTAGACGTTGTAGCCGCCCTGGATGTACATCTCCTTCTTGCGGCCCTTGAGCGAGATCCGCCCGTCGCCGTCCATCGAGCCCAGGTCGCCGGTCGCCAGCCAGCCGCCGGACAGGAATGTGTCGGGCGCGTCCTGGCCCCAGTATCCGGCCGCCACGCACGCGCCCCTGACCTGCAGCTCGCCGATCCCGTCCACGGCGTCCTCGATCCTGGCCTCGAAGTCGCCGACCACCACGCCGATCGACGACGACACCGCCGCCACGTCGTCGTCAGGACGTGACAGCACGCAGGCGCCGGAACTCTCCGACAGCCCGTACAGGTTCAGCACGCGGCCCTTCGGGAAGCCCGCCATGATCCGCTCGCACAGGGCGGGCTCCACGTTCGAGCCTCCGGCGATGCACATGCGGAGCGACTCCACGTCGTAGGTGGAGAAGCCGGGGTGGTTGAGCATCATGACGTACATCGTGGGGACGCCGCCGAAGATCGTCGCCCGGTGCCGCGAGATGGCCGACAGTGCCGCCTCCGCGCTGAACGCGGGCAGCAGCACCACCGCGCTCCCGGTCAGCAGGGCGGTGGCGATCGTGCAGGTCAGCCCGCCCACGTGGTTGAAGGGCATGTTGCCGACGATCACCTCGGTGCCGTAGCCGAAGTGCGTGGCCTGCGCGGCGGCCGAAGCCAGGATGCTGCGGTTGGTCAGCACCGCCCCCTTCGGGCGGCCCGTGGTGCCCGAGGTGTACAGGATCACGGCGGGATCGTCGGGTCCGGCCTCGGCGTCGGGCACGGCGGCCGTGCCGTACGGGAGCTCGGTGCAGACCTCGACGCCCATGTCCCGGTAGTGGACGCCCGTCTCGGCGTCGGTCACCGCGAGCGCGGTGCCGGAGTGGCCGAGCATGTACCGCAGCTCGGCCTCGCGATAGCGGGGATTCAGCGTGACCACGATCGCGCCCAGCTTCATCGCGCCGAAGAACAGCTCCAGCCACGCGGGCCCGTTCGGCAGCGCGACCGAGACGCGGTCGCCCTTGCCCACGCCCCGCTCGGCCAGCCCGGCGGCGACCCGGTCGCTGCGCTCGTCGAGCTCGCCGAAGCTGATCGTATCCTCACCGCAATACAGGAACGGCGCCGTGCGCGGCGCCATCCGCAAGGCCGCAGCGATCGTGGACACGGGATCCTCCTTACATGTCGGGAACCCACTTCGGGGGACGTTTCTCCATGAAGGCCGCGATGCCCTCCTGCCCCTCGGCGGAGGTGAAGCGCTGGGCCGACAGGGCGGTCATGCGCCGCAGGCCCTCCTCGAAAGACACCTCGGGGATCTCCCTGACCAGCCGCTTGGTGATCGCCAGCGCCTCGGGGCCGCCCTTGATCAGCATCTCGGCGTAACGAGCCACGGTCGCGTCCAGTTCCTGCGCCGGTACGGCCCGCGTCACCAGGCCGATCTGCTCGGCCTTGGCCGCGTCGAAGACCTCGCCGGTCAGGAAGTACTCGGCGGCCGCCCGCGCCTCCAGCCTGCGCAGCACGGGCACGGAGATCATGGCCGGCACGACGCCCAGCCGTACCTCGGTGAAGGCGAACGACGCCGACAGCGGCGCGATCGCGAAGTCGCAGGCCGCGACCAGGCCGAGGCCGCCCGCGCGGGCGGTGCCGTTCAGCCGGCAGATGACCGGCTTGGGGCTCTCCCAGATCAGCGAGAGGATCTCGGGGAAGGAGGCCGTCACCGGCGCGTCGCCCGCGCCCTGGGCGGGCTCCACCCGCTGCTCCTTCAGGTCGGCGCCCGAGCAGAACACCGGACCCGTGCCGGTCAGCACGATCACCCGGACCTCCGGCTCGCCGAGCGCCCAGTTCAGCCGGTCCTCCAGATCGCCGAGCAGCCGCACCGACAGTGCGTTGCGGTTCGGCGGCGAGTCCAGCGTGATCGTGGCGATGCCGCCGGCGAGCTCCTTGTGGACCAGCCGCGTCATGCGTCCCCCTCCTGGTTGATGATCACCAGTACCGTCCCCGCCTCGACCTGCGTGCCCTTCTCGACGCGCACGTCGGAGACCACACCGCGGGCGGGCGCGACGATCCGATGCTCCATCTTCATCGCTTCCAGCACCAGCACCTCCTGGCCGCCGGACACGATCTCGCCCGGCTCGACGGCCACGCGCAGCACGGTACCGGGCATGGGCGCGGTCAGTGAGCCCGGGGCGACACGTTCGACGGGTTCGGGCAGGCGGGGGATGGGGGTGAGCCTGACCTGGCCGTGCGCGGAGTTCACGTAGACCCTGCCGTCGTGCTCGGCGACGTCGAAGCGATGCTGCAGGCCGTGCCGCTCCAGAACCACCTCGCCCGGTGTCGCGCTGACCAGCGTGTATCCGTCGGGGAGCGGGTCGTAGGCGGTCTCCGCCTCCTCGAAGCGGGCGAGTGAGGGCTGGGAGCGGACGTTGCGCCAGCCTCCCGGGATCGTGGACAGGACCGTGGCCTCGGCCCTGTTGCGGGCGGCGATGGCCAGTGCCGCCGCCAGCGCCGCGGTTTCCAGGTCGGTGGGCTGGTGGGTGAGGTCGTGCTCGTCCAGGAAGGCCGTGTGCGTGTCACCGGCCCGGAAGTCCGGATTCTTCAGGATGTTGACTAGAAGATCGCGATTTGTCGTGATGCCGTGGAGCTTGGCGCGGGTCAGCGCGTCGGTGAGCTTCCTGACGGCCTCGGTACGGCTCCCGCCGTACGCGATGACCTTGGCCAGCATCGGGTCGTAGTAGGGGGAGACGTGTGAACCGGACTCCACGCCCGAGTCCACCCTGACCTGGCCGCCGATCTCGAAGTGGTGGATCACGCCAGACTGCGGGAGATGCCGGTGGTCCTCGGCGTAGAGCCGGACCTCGATCGCGTGCCCGCCGGGCGGCGGGGCCTCGCCGAGCCGGGCTCCCTCGGCGATCTCCAGTTGGAGGCGGACCAGGTCGACGCCGTGGACCAGCTCGGTGACCGGGTGCTCGACCTGCAGCCGGGTGTTCATCTCCAGGAACGCCACCGTGTCGCCCTTGACCAGGAACTCGACCGTGCCCGCGCCCTCGTAGCCGATCTTCCTGGCGGCCCTGGCCGCCGCGTCGAGCAGGATCCGCCTGGTCTGCTCGGAGATCCCGGGGGAGGGGCACTCCTCGACGACCTTCTGGTGTCTGCGCTGGATGCTGCACTCGCGCTCGCCCAGCGTCCACACGGTGCCGTGCTGGTCGGCCACGACCTGGACCTCGACGTGCCGTGCCCGCTCGAGCAGCGGCTCCACGAAGACGGTGCCGTCGCCGAAGGCGGCCTCGGCCTCGCGCCTGGCGGCCTCCACCTCGCGGTCGAAGTCCCGCGCCGCGCGGACCACGCGCATGCCGCGACCGCCGCCGCCCGCGGCGGCCTTCACCAGCGCGGGGTAGCCCTGTTCTTCCGTCCACGACGGCAGCACCGGGACTCCGGCCTCGGCCATCAGGCGCTTGGCCTCGATCTTCCAGCCCATCGCCGCGATCGCCTCCGGTGACGGGCCGACCCAGGTGAGCCCGGCCTCGATCACGGCCCTGGCGAAGTCCGCGTTCTCCGACAGGAAGCCGTATCCGGGGTGCACGGCGTCGGCGCCGGCCACCGTACAGGCCTGGAGGATCCGCGCGATGTCCAGGTAGGTCTCGCCGGAGCGCACCCCGCTCAGCCGTACGGCGAGATCCGCCTCCGCCACGTGCGGCGAGGAGGCGTCGGCGTCGGAGAAGACCGCGACCGTCGAGATGCCGAGCTCGCGGCAGGTGCGGAAGATCCGCCGGGCGATCTCCCCGCGGTTGGCGACCAGCAGGCGCGTGATCATGGCCGGAACACCCCGAACCTGCCCTCGGCCGGCTCCGCGGCGCTGTTGACGGCCGACAGGCAGATGCCGAGCACCGTCCTGGTGTCGCGCGGATCGATCACCCCGTCGTCGTAGAGCCGGCCGGACAGGAAGAACGGCAGCGACTCCGCCTCGATCTGCGCCTCCACCATCGCCCGCATCGCCGCGTCGCCCTCCTCGTCGTACACCTGGCCGCGCGCCTGCGCGGCCGCCCTGCCCACGATCGACAGCACCCCGGCCAGCTGCGCGGGACCCATCACCGCCGACTTCGCGCTCGGCCAGGTGAACAGGAACCTGGGGTCGTAGGCACGCCCGCACATGCCGTAGTTGCCCGCCCCGTACGAGGCGCCCATCGTGACGGTCAGGTGCGGCACCGTCGAGTTCGACACCGCGTTGATCATCATGGCGCCGTGCTTGATGATGCCGCCCTGCTCGTAGTCCTTGCCGACCATGTAACCGGTCGTGTTCTGCAGGAACAGCAGCGGCGTGCGCGACTGGTTGGCCAGCTGGATGAACTGGGTGGCCTTCTGCGACTCCTCGCTGAACAGCACGCCGCGCGCGTTGGCCAGGATCCCGATCGGGTATCCGTGCAGCCGCGCCCACCCCGTGACCAGGGAGGAGCCGTAGAGGGGCTTGAACTCCTCGAACTCGCTGGCGTCCACGATCCGCGCGATCACCTCACGCGGGTCGAAGGGCACCTTCAGGTCCTCCGGGATGATCCCCAGCAGCTCGTCGGCCGGATAGCGCGGCTCCCGCACGGCGAGCGGCGCGTTGCCCAGCTTCCGCCACCGCAGCGACCTCACGATGCTCCTGCCCAGGCGGAGGGCGTCGTGCTCGTCCTCGGCCAGGTAGTCGGCCAGCCCGCTGGTCCTGGCGTGCATCTCGGCCCCGCCCAGCGACTCGTCGTCCGACTCCTCCCCGGTGGCCATCTTCACCAGCGGCGGCCCGCCCAGGAACACCTTCGCCCGTTCCCGCACCATCACCACGTAGTCGCTCATCCCGGGCACGTAGGCACCGCCGGCCGTCGAGTTGCCGAAGACCAGCGCGATCGTCGGGATCCCCGCGGCTGACAGCCGCGTCAGGTCGCGGAAGATGCGGCCGCCGGGGATGAAGATCTCCTTCTGCGTCGGCAGGTCGGCGCCGCCGGACTCGACCAGGTTGACGTACGGCAGGCGGTTCTTGAGCGCGATGTCGGCGGCGCGCAGCGTCTTGCGCAGGGTCCACGGGTTCGACGAGCCGCCGCGCACGGTCGGGTCGTTCGCGGTGATCACGCACTCGACGCCCTCGATCACGCCGATCCCGGTCACGACGCTCGCGCCCACGGGGAACTCGCTGCCCCACGCGGCCAGCGGTGACAGCTCCAGGAACGGCGAGTCGGGGTCGATCAGCAGCTCGATCCGCTCGCGGGCGAGCAGCTTGCCGCGCTTCCTGTGCCGCTCGACGTACTTCTCCCCGCCGCCCGCCACGGCCTTGGCGTGCTCGTCCGCCAGCTCTTCCAGCTTGGCCAGCATCGACTCGCGCCGCCGCAGGTACTCCTCGCCGACGGTGTCCATCACCCCACCTCTTCCCGCTCTGTTGACGTGGGTGTCAATCCGATGGCCCGGGCCCAGAGCTTGGTGAGGAGAGCGACGGCCGTCTCCTCGTCCGCTTGCTCGCCCAGATCCAGCCAGACGTGGGCGAAGTGCTCCACCATCCCGCCCAGCATGATGGCCGTCAGCCTGGGATCCAGCGCGGGATCGGCCAGCCCCTGCTCCTGCAGCCGCCGCAGCCCGTCGGCGCCCCGCCGGACGAAGACCTCCCGCAGCTCAAGCAGCAGCCGCCCGAACCGGTCGTCGTCGGAGGCGGCGTGCTCCAGCATCCGCACCAGCCGCGAGTTCGCCGCCCAGGCCCGCAGGTAGAGCCGGTTGGCCGCCTCGATGCGCGCGTACGGCTCGTCCGGCGCGGGCCCGACCACGGAGGCGGCGAACATCGCTCCCACCACGGCCCCCGCCACCTCGCCGAACAGCGCCTCCTTGGAGTCGAAGTAGGTGTAGAACGTCCCGTGAGACACCCCGGCCCGCGCGCACACGTCGTCGATCCGCACGGCGTCGTACCCCTGCGTCTCGAACGCCTCCCGGCCGGCCTCGACCAGCGCGGCCCGTGTCCTACGGCCACGCCCGGTCAGCACCTCAGACCTGACGATCACGTCAACTACGTTAACCCGTCGATCTCCGCTCCGGAAGGGGCAAACGGCTGGTGACCGTCCTGTAACCGGGTGATAATGACGATCACCACGAAGGGGGGTGCCGGTGGCGGGTCCCGACGTGCCATGGCTTGCCCGGTTACTCGATGCCGAGGGCTTCGTGACGGGGCTGGGCTTCCTCATCAGCGACCAGATGGTGCTGACCTGCACCCACATCGTGGCCGGCGCCGCCGGCACGCGGAGCACCGCCGAGCGTCCCGCCGGCAGCGTGCGGGTCCAGTTCCCCGCTCTGGACACGGAACGGCAGGCGGAGGTGCTGGCGGGCGGCTGGGTCCCGGCCGGATCCGGCAGCGGGGACCTGGCCGTGCTCACCCTGCTCGGCCCCGCCATCCGCTGCGACCCGCTGCCCAGGCTCGGGCGCGGCGCCGCTCCCGGGATGAGAGTGACAAGCCCGCCCGTACTCCCTGTGGTGTCGGTGCTGGACGCCCCGCAGGGCGGGGAGGACTGGGAATGGCTCCGGATGCCTGCCACCTCGGACTTCCCCGGAAGGATCGGCGGGCCCGTGATCGACACCGCCACCGGAGCGGTGGTCGGGATGATCACCGCGCGCGGGCTGTCGGAAGCGTGGATGCTTCCCGTCGAGCGCATGGCCGAATACTGGCCGCCGCTGCTCGACCACCTCGAAGAACGGCCCGCGGCCGAGCCGGGCCGGGCGCGGGAACTGGGCAGGCTGGTCGACGCGCTGCTCGAGCTGCCCGACATCCGCTCGCCCGAGGTGAGATCCCTGTACGTGCGGCTGCTCGGCGAGGCGATCGGCACGCCGCCGCTGATCGCCCGGCACGCCAGTCCCCGGGCGGACCTCTGGTCGCTGGTGACGTGGTGCAGGAGCCAACCGGGCGGGCTGCACGAGCTGCTCGACGTGGCCAGGTTCATGGTCGCCGACAGCGTGGACGTCGAGGCGCTGGCCGCCCGCGTCGAGCAGCTCGAGGCGCCGCCGCTGCTCACCGTCAGTGAACGGCGCGAGCTGCTCGCCCTGCTCGCGCCCGTGCCGCAGGCCGAACTCCGCAAGGCCTACGAGCAGGCATCCGGACGTCCGGCCCCGTCGGACGGCGGGCCGCGGGCGCTCGTGGCCGCGCTCGAGGAGCTCGTGGCCGATCCCGGCACGGCCCCGCCGCTGGCCGCCTTCGCCGGGCCGCTCGCCGCCCGCGACGACCGGCTGCGTGCCTGGCAGGACGCCTTCACCTCGCGGCTGGCCGTACCTGCCGTGCCGGAAGAGCCGCGGCGGCGGGTGGCGCGGCCTTCGCACCTGACGATCCAGGTGGACGGCGATCTGCTGGACCCCGGTCTGTTCCGGGTGTCGGCGTGGCTGAGCGGCGAGGAGGCGGAGCCGGTGGTCACCCTCGTGCGTGGCGACGATGCGCTGCCGCTCGAGGGGGTAGCCGAGGCGGCCGGACGGCTGGTCGAAGAGGTTCACGCGGAGGGTGAGCTGGTGATCGAGTTCATCGTGCCGAGGCGGTTGCTGACCTGGCACGTCGAGGAGCTGAGCACCCCGGACGGGGAGAGGCTGGGGCACAGGTATCCGGTCGTCAGGCGCAGCGGCCGAGGCTGGACGGACCGCCGGTCGGCAACGGCTTCCCCCGAGGTGCGGCTCGTGGAGGGGGACGAGACGGAACTGCGTCGGGCCGTCTCCTCGGGAGTCCCCGTCGTGGTCTGGGCCCGTGAGGCCGACCAGGATGTCCGGGACCTGGTGGCGCATACGGACCCGGCCGAGCTGCCGCGCGCCGTACGGGACCTGCGCAGGTCCTCGCCGCCGGACAGGCGGATCGCGGTGCTGTGGGACGACCCGGAGCGCCCGCCCGTCCAACCGCCGCTGCTGATGGCGCCCGACTCGCAGGAGGCAACGCCATGACGTCGATCTACCGGGGCACGGGCGTACCGCACGACGGGATCGAGAAACTGCCCCCGCCGCCGCCCTGGCGCACGTTCGGCGAACCGGCGGAGGCGGCGGCCGCGCCCGCGGAGCTGGATCCGGTCGACAGGCGCCGGGCGATCGCCTACCGTCCCAGCCCTCAGGCGGTCAGCATGGTCAACGCCGCGCTCATGCTGCGGCGTCCGCTGCTGGTGACCGGGCCGCCCGGCAGCGGGAAGTCGACGCTGGCCCACCACGTGGCGTATGAGCTGAACCTCGGCCCGGTGCTCCACTGGCCGGTCAACCGGAGCACGACGCTGGGTGACGGCCTCTTCCAGCCCGACGGCTTCTACGAGACCGATGAGCTCGGCCTTGGTCCGCTTGGGACCGCGCTGCTTCCCACAGCGCGGCCTCGCGTCCTGCTGATCGACGATCTCGACAACGGTGACGTGGATCTGCCCAACGATCTGCTGCACGTGATCGAGACGGGCTCCTTCACGATCTCGAGATCACGGGCTATGGAGAGGAGCTACCTCCACACATCGGAGGGGCGACAAACGGTGGTGTCCTTCGGGCGGGTCCTCTGCGCGGCGTTCCCGTTGATGGTGATCACCAGCAACGGTGAGCGCGAGTTCCCCGCCCGGTTCCGGCGCCGGTGCCTGCCGCTGGACATCACGCCGCCGAGCACCGGCGAGCTGGTGTCGATCCTCCAGGCGCACCTGGGCGCCGTCGACGGGCGGCTGGTCGAGGAGTTCCTGGACGCGGGGCGCGACGGCGGTCCGGCCGTGGACCAGCTGCTGAACGCCGTGTTCCTGGCCGCGGCCTGGGCCGACCAGCCGGTGCCCGAAGCCCGGCAGGTGATCGACACGCTGATGCGGCGGGTGGAGGCGGACGACTACCTATGATCCGCAGGCTGATCGGGGCGTTGGGCGAGCTCGGCGTGAATCTCACCGCCGAGGAGCTCGCCGACGCCCTGTGGCTCACGGATCGCCTCTCCGCCGCCGACATTCCCGCTGTACGGCGTGCCCCCACCGAGCCGTTCGAGGCCACGGCGGGCCCGCTGCCCGGCTCGGCCGCGGTGGCGGGCGCGCTGCGTCCCCTGCGTAAGTCCGGTCACCTGGCGAGCGTGGACCTGGCGCTCGTGGTCGACACCGGCGGCTCGATGGACGTGTGGCGGCCGAGGGTGCGGCAGGCGCGGGCGACGTTCGAGCGCCTGGGGGTCTTCCGGTCGGTGCGGACCTGGCGGCTGGACACCGACCAGCCGGTCGTGACGATCAGGTCTGGTGACGGCGGCCCCGCACGCCATCCGCGCGAGGTGGTGGAGCCCGCGCGCGGCCAGCTGATCCTGGTGATCTCCGACTGCGTGGGACAGGCGTGGCGGTCAGGAGCCGTGCGGCCGCTGCTGTCGGCCTGGGGCCGCCGGCAACCGGTCGCCATCCTCCAGGTGCTGCCCCAGCGGCTGTGGCCGCACACCGGGCTCCGGCTGACGCCCGTCCGCTGGCGCTGCGAGCCCCAGGCCTGCACGCCCAACTCGCGGCTCGGCTGGCGGCCACGCGACGAGGAGGCGCCGCGGCCCCGTCGTGGCGTCGTGCCCGTGCCGGTGCTCGAGCTGGACGCGCGCTGGCTGACCGCCTGGAGCCAGGTCGTGTCCGGGGCGGGCAGCGGCTGGGTGAACGGCGTCGCCTACCTGGGCGAGCAGGTGGGGGAGCTGCCCGCGCCCGAGCCGATGACGGCGATCGAGCGGGTCATGCGCTTCAACGCCCTGGCCTCCCGGAACGCGATGCGCCTTGCGGGCTACCTCGCCGCGGTGCCGCTGTCGCTGACCGTCATGTCGCTGGTGCAGGGGGAGATGCTGCCCCAGTCGGAGCCCGTCCACCTGGCCGAGGTCTACCTGGGCGGACTGCTGCGGCGATCCGGCGCCGAGCGGTACGACTTCCATCCGGGAGTCAGGGAAGTGCTGCTGTCGCGGATCACCCGGAGCGAGGCCGCGCACGTGCTGGGCTTCACCGCCGAGCTGGCGCAGCGGCTGCCGTTCGAGGACGGCGACGAGCCGGCCGTGATCGCCGGGGTGCGGGAGCAGGTGCTGCTGCCGCCGCTCGGCGGCACGGCCTCCCCGCGCCCAGAGTCCCCTGGCGAACGGCCGCCGGAACCCGAGCCCTCAGCGGAACCTTCGACCGGACCGGAGGCTCCGGCTGAGCTCGAGAAGCCGCCGGAGGCGGTGTGGGGGGACATCCCCGCCAGGAACCCGCGCTTCACCGGCAGGCAGGACATCCTGGCCGGCCTGCGCGCCAGGCTCGAGAACGGCGAACCCGCGCTGCTCACGTGCACGCTCCACGGCATGGGCGGCGTCGGCAAGTCCCAGATCGCCATCGAGTACGCCCACCGCTACCGGTCCTGCTACGACCTGGTCTGGTGGGTGCCCGCCCAGCAACCGGCCACGATCCGCACCTCGCTCACGGAGCTGGCAGACCGCCTCGACCTGCCCGGCGCGGCCGGCGGTCAGCCCTGGTCCCGGGCGCTGCAGGCGTTGCGGGACGGCCGGCCGTACGGCAACTGGCTGGTGATCTATGACAACGCGGTGCCGACGGCGGACATCGCGCAGCTGCTCCCCGACGGCCGCGGGCACCTCCTGCTCACCTCGCGCGACCCGTTCTGGGGGCCGGACAAGAGCGTCGTCGACGTGGGCGTTCTCCCCGTCGAGGACAGCATCGAGCTGCTCAACCGGCACCTCCCGGCCAGGCAGCGCCTCTCGCGCGGGGACGCGGAGCTGATGGTGGAGCGGTCGGGCGGCCTGCCCATCGCGCTCGTGCTGGCGGCCGAATGGCAGGCCTCCAGCGGGATGAGCGTGGAGGAGCACCTGCAGTGGTTCGACGAGGTGCTGCAGGACCAGCTGCGCAGGGACATGCCGCTGGGCTACCCGGCCCCCGTCATGGCCTCCTGGCAGCTGGCCATCGACCGGCTGCGCGAGGCCAACCCGGCGGCCGTGGAGCTGCTCGAGCTGTGCTCGATGTTCGCGCCGGAACCGCTTCCGCGCGCCTTCCTGGCCCCGGTCGACGACGACGTGGCGCAGGGAGAGCTGGCGGCTCTGCTGGGCGAGCCGGTCCAGCTGATGCGCGCCGTGCGCGACCTGAGGAAGTTCGCGCTGCTCGACATGGACGTCGGCCGGCGGACCATCCAGCTGCACCGGCTCATCCAGCTGGCCGTACGCCGCAAGGCCGCCATGCCGGAGGCGCGCCGGGTCCGGCTCGGGCACGTGGCGCACTGCCTGCTGCTGCGGGCCAGGGGCCGCGATCCGCGTGACAGGGCCGGCTGGGGCAGGTACGCCGACATCCAGCGGCACCTGCTGGCCTGCGACGCGCTGGGCTGCGAGCTGCCCGAGATGCGCGGGCTGGTGCTCGACCAGCTGGAGTACCTCACCGCCGTGGGCGACCTCAGCGGGGCGTCGGAGCTGGCCACCCGCGCCGTCGTCCGGTGGGGCGTCATGCTGGGCGGCGACGACCGCGACGTGCGGGCCGCCCGCCGCTATGTCATGGAGGTCGCCAAGTGACGGGCATGGGCAAGCAGGACCTCGAGGACTTCGCCGCCGAGCTGCGCAGGCTGCGCGACCTGGCGGGCAGCCCGGCGTACAAGGAGCTGGAGCGGCTCTCAGCGACCAGTGGCCCGGTACGGCTGGCCGAGATCACCGTGAGCGAAAAGCTCGCCGGGCAGTCCGCACCGTCGTGGGAGTTCGTGGTCGCCTTCCTGGAGGCCTGCGGCGCCTTCGCCAGGGAGCACGGGATCCCCTTCGAGGACGAGCTGGCCGACCTGGACCGCTGGCGCGCACGCCACGAAGCCCTGCTGGCAGACCTGTCCGAGCAGCCCTCGGCCCCGTTGGGCTCGCGGTCGGTCGAAGCCGCCCCGCCGGTCGAGTCCAGCGCGATCCCGGTCGAGTCCAGCGCGATCCCGGTCGAGGGGCCGGCCGGGACGGAACGTGACGTGGTCGCCCCCACTCGCGATGTCGTCGAGCGGGCCTACGGGACGCTCGAACCTCTCGCCGCCACGCTCCTGCGCAGGCTGGCGGTCGCCGAGGAGGTCGACCTGCCCAGGGCGCTGATGAGCGCGCTGATCGAGGACGCGTCGGAGGCGGAGCTCGGCGCGGCGGCGAACCACCTCGTGGCCGCGTCTCTGGCCGACGCCTCCGCCGACGGGCTGCGGCTGCCCGATGTGGTCCGCGGGTTCGCGAGGGAGCAGGCCGAGCGGGAGGATTCCGCGGAGGCGATCGCGCTGGCCCGAGATCGGGCCCGCCGGTACTTCCTCCTGGCCAGGGGGCACCGGCCGCGCCCGGAGCCGATGATCACCAGCGACTACTGGACGCTGCGCGACCGGCTCGACCACGCGCACTACGCGGACGCGATCGCGCAGTTCATCCGGCACCGCCAGACGCGCCCGCCGCTCACGATCGGGCTGAAGGCGCCCTGGGGCGCGGGCAAGACCTCGCTCATGCGGATGATCCAGAACAACCTGGACCCGCAGGACGACGACCGGCCCCCATGTCCCATCCGCCTGGACGACGACCCCGTGGACAAGGACCGCCGGCGCAGATTCCGCGACCGGGTGACCAACCTGGAGATCCTGCACCAGGCCGATGCCCAGGACGCCTCTCCCGGCAGGCTGCGGGCCGTGCTGGCGGAGGGGGCGCCCATCCTGGCCGACGACTGGCGCCCCACGGTGTGGTTCAACCCGTGGATGTACCAGAGCGGCGAGCAGGTCTGGGCCGGGCTCGCCCACGAGATCATCACCCAGGTCACCGACAGGCTCGTCCTCGCCGACAGGGAGCTGTTCTGGCTGCGGCTCAACCTGGCCAGGATCGACCGCAGCGCGCTGCGCCGCCGCTGGTACCGCCTGCTGGCCGAGCGGCTGCTGCCCGTCCTTGCGGTGTGGGCGGTGGCGGTCCTGATCACGCTCGCCGTACAGGCCTTCGCGCCGCTGCGTGAGGCGCTGTCGGGGGTCCTCACCGCGATCTTCGGTGGCGGGACCCTGGCGACGCTGGCCGTCCTCGCCGGGCAGGCCTGGTCCTTCCTGGCGAGGACCGCGACAGGCCCGCTCGCCGCGCTGGTCCGCAAGCCCGACATCCTCGGCGGCAGCCGCAATCTGCTGGCCGATCAGGCCAAGGCGGGATTCGACCAGATCCTCCCCGATCCCGGATACGCGAGCAGGCTGGGCTTCCTGCACCTGGTGCAGACCGACATGAAGCGGGTGCTCGAGCTCATCGCCACCAAGCGGCGGCCGCTCGTCGTCTTCGTCGACGACCTCGACAGATGCTCGCCCGGTACGGTCACCCAGGTCATCGAGGCGGTCAACCTGTTCCTTGCGGGGGAGTTCCACAACTGCGTCTTCGTGCTCGGGATGGAGCCCGGCGCGGTCGCGGCGCACGTGGAGGTCGCCTACGACAAGCTGGTGCAGGCCCAGAAGCCCGTCGGCGAGGGCTCCTCGCTGGGGTGGCGCTTCATGGAGAAGCTGATCCAGCTCCCCGTGACCATCCCCGCGCCGCGCCACGACCTCGCCGACTACCTGAGCTCGCTGGTCGAGCAGGCGACCCCGGGCACCTCCCTGGCGACTCCAGCGCCCTCGGGCGGCGCCGCTCCAGCGAGCCCGGGCCCGTCGCGGGATCCGGCGGTCACAGGCGGTACGGCCACGCCGTCCGGGCAGGGACGGCCCTCACCCGAGGAGGTCGCGGCCATCGAGCAGGAGATCAGAGACAGGCACCCCACCCCCGACACGCTCCGCGAGGTGGCCCTGGAGGTCCAGCTGGAACGGCTCGGCCTGCCCGCACCCCTGCGGCCCGTCACGCTGGCCGCCGCTGACCGGGTCGTCTCCGACCTCTACAGCGACCTCGACGCCCTCGCCACGCTGAAGCAGACGATGCCCATGCTCTCCTCGCGCAACCCGCGCGAGGTCAAGCGCCTGGTGAACCTCTACCGCTTCTACACCTTCATCGCCGAGCGGCAGCGCCTCATCGGCGAGGAGTCACCGGACCCGGCGCAGATCGCCAAGCTCGCCATCCTGGCCATCCGGTGGCCGCACCTGACGGGCACCCTCGCCCCGGCCGACGGCGAGCACCCTCTGGCGCGGCTGGAACGCTGCGCCAGGGAGAACAGGCAGGACGACTGGCCGCGGGCGTTCCAGGCCGATACCATGGCGCCGCCCCGGTGCGGGGGCGAGCTGTGGCAGTTCCTCCGCGAGGGCGCCGAACTCGGCGCCTGCGCGTCGTGGCTCGCCTGAACCCGCAGGTCAGGTGCAGTGGGACCAGCCGGAGGTCCAGCTGAGGTTGCTCCAGGAGCCGCCCCACTGGACGCACTTCTTGACCGCGGCCAGGCGGATCGGGCCCGCGTAGGCGGTGAAGCTGCCGGGGTTGCCGCCGCTGCCGCCGTTCTGGACCTTCAGGGTGGCGTTCATCGACACCTTGTTGGGGTAGACGAAGCGCGACATCGTCACCACGCAGTTCTTGCCGTTGCCGTACAGCAGGTAGATGGTGGCGCTGCTGCCCAGCGCGTGCGAGTCGATGACCTTGAAACCGGCGCCGCACACCTGGGTGGCGGAGTACGGGTTCGGCTTGGGGGCGGTCGTCGGCTTCGTCGTCGGCTTGACGGTGGTGGTTGGCTTGACCGTGGGCCTGGTGGTCGGCCTCTTGGTCGGGCTGGTGGGCTGGGGGGCGTCGGTGACCGTCGGCGGGGTCTCCGTGTTGGGGTCGGTCGAGTCGGTGTTCTTCGGCTTCTGACTCGGCTTGTGCGTGGGCTTGTGCGTCGGCTTCGCCGTCGTGGGAGCCGTCGTCGGCGGGGCCGTGGTCGGAACCGGGGCCTGGGTGACGGTGACCTGGATCGGCGGCTGCTTGAGGTGCTTTTCCTTGGTCTTGGTGGGGTCCGGCTGCTCGATCGTCAGCGTCGGCACCGGCTGCGGGTCGCCCGTGGGCACGGTGGTGGGCTGATCGACGGGCGGGTCCGCGGGCTGGCCGGCGCCCGAGCCGTCCGTGGGGGTCGCCTGCGAGGCGTCGCCCACGGCCACGACCTGGGTGGGGCGGGAGTTGGCGTTCACCACCACGGCGCCAGCCACGACCAGCAGGGCGGCCGCCGCGGCGCCGGACAGCGCCAGGGTGAGGACGCGGCGCTGCTTGACCGCCGCGCCGTCCGCCGGCGGCTTCGGCTGCTGGGGCGGGACTCCTGAGCCGGGCTGGAACAGGTTCGGCCCGCCACCCGGCTGCCCGGGCGCACCGGCGTACGGGGGCTGACCCGCACCCTTCGCCTGCGGTCCCTGCGGGTTCGCGCCCTGGGCGTTCGGTCCCGGGGTGTTGGGGCCGGGAGCGTTCGGAGATTGGCCGGGACCGGTCGGGGCTCCGGGGGCATGCGCGCCGGGGCCCGAGGCGTTCGGAGCCTGGCCTGCGGGGGCGTTCGCGGGCCGGCCAGGGGACGCGGCGGCAGCGGCGGCGGGCATGCCCAGAGGGCCGGTGACCGGCGGCTGACCGTGCCACGGCCCCGGTGCGGCCTGGGGACCGGGCTGAGGGCCGCCGAAGGCCGGCTGCGGGCCGGAAGCGCCCTGCGGAGCCGGGGTGGTCCGGGGGCCGGGAGCGGGCTGGGGGATGGGGTTGGGGCCCGAGATGGTGGGGGCCGGCTGGCCGGTCAGGTGGAGGATGAGTTCGTCGGCCGTGGGGCGCTGGGCGGGGTCCTTCGACAGGCAGGCCGCCACCAGGTCGCTCAGCACGCCGTCCATGCCGCCGAGCTGCGGCTCCTCGTGGAGGATGCGGTTCATCACCACGGGGATCGAGTCGGCGCCGAACGCGGGCTTGCCCGTGGCCGCGAAGACCATCGTGACGCCCCAGGCGAACACGTCGGCCGCCTCCGTCACCGGGTCCCCGCTGAGCTGCTCGGGAGCCAGGTAGGACGGGGTGCCCATGGCCATCCCCGTGGCCGTGGCGCCGGGCGCGTCCAGGGCGCGCGCGATACCGAAGTCGATCACGACGGGACCCTCGGGCCCCATCAGCACGTTCGCGGGCTTGAAGTCGCGGTGCAGGATGCCGGCCCGGTGGATGGCCGCCAGCGCGGTAGCCGTACTGATCGCGATCCGCTCGAGCGCGGCGCCGCGGCGCGGACCCTCCTTGACCACCAGCTCGCGCAGCGACGGCCCGGGGACGAACTCGCTGACGATGTACGGCCGGCTGCCCTCGAGGTCGGCGTGGAGCACCGGGGCGGTGCTGAACCTGGCCACCCGCTGGGCGACGGCGACCTCGCGCAGGAACCTGCTCCTGGCCTCGGCGTCGGCCACCAGCGCCTGGTGCAGCAGCTTGATCGCGACCTGGTCCCCTGTCTCGCCGCGGCCCAGGTAAACGACGCCCTGACCACCCTCGCCGAGCCGGGCGACGATGTCGTAGGCGCCCAGCCGCCGCGGGTCGTCCGCCGCCAGCGGCTGGTTCTGATCCACGTCTGACTCCCCTTTGTCATGAACAAGCGGGGCAAAACGCTACCAGTGTGGCCATTGTTACGTCTTCCGGACCTGACAGATCTTTCATGTTCTGGACAAACCGGTCACGTGACATCGCAGGTCAGGAGCCAGGTCACGTCTTGGTCAACCGAGTCCCTCAGATCGCCTTTCCGGGGTTGAGGATGCCCAGCGGATCGAAAACGGCCTTGATCCCGTGCTCGATCTCCTGGACGACCGGACCCGACTCCAGCGCCAGCCAGCGCTTCTTGAGCAGGCCCACCCCGTGCTCGCCCGTCAGGGTGCCGCCGAGCTCCAGCGCGTGGCGGAACACCTCGTCCGCGGCGGCCCAGACCTCGGCCGGGGGCTCGACCGTGCCGTGGTCGAAGATGAACACGGGATGCAGGTTGCCGTCGCCGGCGTGGGCCACTGTGCAGATCTTGACCGAGTGCCTGCGGGCGGCCTCCTCGACCGCGGTGATCATCTCGGGCAGCTTGGAGCGCGGCACGCAGACGTCCTCGACCAGGCAGGCGCCCAGGCGCTCCTTGGCCTGGTAGGCCATCCGCCGGATGCCGATCAGCTCCTCCGTCTCCTGCGGCGAGGAGGACACCGCGACGAAGCTCGCTCCGTTGGCCTCGCACAGCTCCTGCATGCGCTGTGCCACCTCGGGCGCGTCGGAGGCGTCGGATTGGCCGATCAGCATCGCCATGGTGTCCGGCTCGAGCCCGATGTTGCGCCAGTCGTCGATGGCCTCGAGCGTGGCGCGATCGAGCAGCTCCATCAGCGAGGGCTGGCAGCCGGCGGCCATGATGGCGGCCACGGCGGCGCCCGCGTCGCGCAGCGAGCCGAACTCGGCCGCGAACGTGGCGGGCTCCACGGCGGGCACGCGGCGCAGCCGTACCGTCGCCGACGTGATCACCCCGAGCGTGCCCTCGGACCCGATGAACAGCCCGGTCAGGTCGTAACCCGTCACGCCCTTGACCGTGCGCCGCCCGGTCTGCAGCACGCGGCCGTCGGCCAGCACGACCTCCAGGCCCAGCGCCGAGTCGCGGGTCACGCCGTACTTCACGCAGCGCAGCCCGCCCGCGTTGGTGGCCAGGTTGCCGCCGATCGTGGAGATCTCGTAGGAGGACGGGTCCGGCGCGTACATCAGGCCGTACTCGCGGGCCGCCTTGTCCAGGTCGGCGTTGATGACGCCGGGCTCGACCACGGCGAGCTCGTCGTCGGGGGAGATCTCCTTGATCGCCGTCATCTTGGCCAGCGACAGGATGATCGCCCCGTCGCTCGCGGTGGCGGCGCCGGCCAGGCCGGTGCCCGCGCCGCGCGGCACGACGGGCACCCGGTGCTCGCTGGCCCACTTCAGCGTCGTCACGACATCGTCTCGGCTGGTCGCGAGCACGACGCCGAGCGGTTTGCCGGGCTCGAGAAAGGTCCTGTCACGGGCGTAGGAGTCGATGACGTCGGGGTCGGTCACGACGCGGCCTTCAGGCAAGGCGTTCACCAAGGCATCAATCACAGGTAAACACTACGGTTTGCACCGCTTGTTACTTAAGGCCAGACTGCCTAAGTGGATGTGACGTGCCCGGTCTGTAAGCAAGATGACCAGGTTGCCTCTGTGCCGGGAGTTGTCGCAGCGGGGACCACGTACCGCATCGGACGCGTCAGGCCTCCCGGCGAGCGCGAGATCGCCGACCTGCCGACGTCCCTGTCGCTCGGCGGAGCCACCAAACAGGTGATGCACCGCACGCAGCTGGCGGTGTGGTTGTCGTTCCCCTCCCGCCACTACGCGGCCTCGACCAGGAACGCCGGGTACCTGATGCTGTTAGGCGCCGCCCTGGTACACCTGGTGTCGTCGCTGGTCATCGCGATGGGCAAGCAGACGACCTGGACGGAGGTGCTGCTCGCGCCGCTGTGCCTGACGGGCCTGTTCTGGGGGCTCGGCCTGCTGTTCGTGCTCAGCTCGTACGGCGCCCGCAAGCGTGACGCGGCCGAGGGCCCCGCCAGGGACAAGGCGCTACTGGTCTGGGAAGGCCTGTACTACTGCACCCGCGACAACCAAGTTTTCGAGCCCGGCATCGGCATGGCTTTCCCGCCGGCGGAAATGCGCGAGTACATCTTCGGCTTCAGACCCCACTGACAACTTTCTGCTGTACGGCAGGCCGCCGCCACCCGCCGCCCGCCGCACTTCGGCTCAGGGCCCGCGACCGGCGCTTGCGGCGAGTCGGTGCCGCTTGCCCGCCGTCACGCCGCTTCGGGACGCGGGCACCACGGTCTCCCTGGCCCGCCGTACCTGCGCCGGACAACCGCCGTCCCACGACTCGCCGACCCCGGCGCGGGAAAGCGCCGGGGAGGGCGTCGTGGGTTGGGGACCCGTCCAGGCGGGTTCCGTGCGTCGTAACGGCGGCCAGCCCCGCATCGCCGGAGGATCGTCCCCCTGGACAGGGCCCGGCCGGAGTGCGGCGGGTGGCGATGGGGCGGCCTCGCCGTACCTAAGAAAGCTCTTCTGCGACGACCCGAACACAGGTGATGAGGCCGCGGATGGCCTGCTCGAGCTCCTCGAGGTCCGGGTAGGTGGGCGCCAGGCGGATCGTGCGGTCGGCCGGGTCGTCGCCGTAGGGGTGGGTGGCGCCGGCCGGGGTGACCGCGATGCCCGCGGCCTTGGCCTTGGCCACCACCTCGCGGGCGTTCGGCACCTCCAGGCTGATGAAGTAGCCGCCGCGCGGGCTCGTCCAGGTGGCCAGGTCGCCCAGCTCCTTGGTCAGCAGCCGGTCCACGGTCTCGAACTTGGGCCAGATCAGCTCGGCGTGCCTGCGCATGTGCGCGGCCACGCCGTCGGCGTCGCGCAGGAACTCCACGTGCCGCAGCTGGTTGATCTTGTCGGGCCCGATCGACTGCTTGGCGGTGTTGGCCAGGAACCACTCGACGTTGGCCGGCGAGGAGCCGAAGAACGACACGCCGCTGCCCGCCATCGTGACCTTCGAGGTCGAGCCGTAGACGAACGTCCGGTCGGCGTTGCCGTACTGCTCGCACAGGGCCAGCAGGTCGGCGAGCTGGTCGGGCGTGTCGGTCAGGTGGTGCACCGCGTAGGCGTTGTCCCAGAAGATCCGGAAGTCGGGGGCGGCGGCCGGCATCGAGGCCAGGCGGCGGACGACCTCGTCGCTGTAGGAGACGCCGGACGGGTTGCTGTACTTCGGCACGGACCAGATGCCCTTGACCGAGGCGTCCTCGGCGACGAGCCGCTCGACGACGTCCATGTCGGGCCCGTCGGCCCCCATCGGCACGGGCACCATCTTGATCCCGAACCGCTCGCAGATCGTGAAATGCCGGTCATAGCCGGGCACCGGGCACAGGAACGTCACGTCCTGCTCCACCCAGCGCCGCTCGGCCCCCGGCACCTTGGTCAGCAGCGCGTGCACGATCGTGTCGTGCATCATCGCCAGCGAGGAGTTTCCCCCCACCACCAGCTGCCCGGCCGGCACCTGCAGCAGCGGCCCGAACAGCTCCCGCAGCTCGGCCAGTCCCTGCAGGTTTCCGTAGTTGCGCCCATCGGTGCCGTCGGAGCAGGTGTAAGACGCCGGAAGTTTGAGCATGTCATTGGAGAGGTCGAGCTGGCGTGACGAAGGCTTGCCCCGAGTCAGGTCAAGCTTGAGTCCCTGCTGGACGAGGGCGGCGTAGTCACGCTGAGCACTCACGAAATCTCCTCCGATCGGTGAAACACCGAGGATAGGAGACGGGGGTGGCCGCCCGGGCCGATGTCCACCATGTGGACAAGGGAGATTTTCCGTTATACGGCTTCACGTAGGGCGATCGGAGCTGTGCAATGGTGGGATCGAGGCACGCAACACTCCGGGGTGGAGGGGAGCAGCCGTGACGACCGTTCGCGAGACGTCGTTCGAGCAGGTCAGGCGCCGCAGGACCGGCACCATCATCGTGTCCTGGATGTCGACGACCGACCACAAGGTCATCGGATACCTGTACCTGATCACTTCGTTCGTGTTCTTCCTGATCGCGGGCGTCATGGCCATGGTCATCCGGGCCGAACTAGCCCAGCCGGGGCTGCAGCTGGTCTCCCAGCAGGAGTACAACCAGCTGTTCACCATCCACGGCACCGTGATGCTGCTGCTGTTCGCCACGCCGCTGTTCGCCGGGTTCGCCAACGTCGTCATGCCGCTGCAGATCGGCGCGCCCGACGTGGCCTTCCCGCGGCTGAACGCGGTGGCGTACTGGCTGTTCCTGTTCGGCGGGATGATCGTGCTGTTCGGGTTCGCCACGCCGGGCGGCGCCGCCGACTTCGGCTGGTTCGCCTACGCGCCGCTGAACTCGCCCGTCTACAGCCCGGGCATCGGCGGCGATCTGTGGATCATGGGGCTGGCGCTGTCAGGTCTCGGCACGATCCTGGGCTCGGTGAACTTCATCACCACGATCATCTGCATGCGCTGCCCCGGCATGACGATGTTCCGGATGCCGCTGTTCACCTGGAACACGCTGCTGACCAGCATGCTCGTGCTGATGGCCTTCCCGGTGCTCGCGGCGGCGCTGCTGGTGCTGGAGATCGACCGCAAGCTGGGCACGCAGGTGTTCGAGTCGACCAACGGCGGGGCGATGCTCTGGCAGCACCTGTTCTGGTTCTTCGGCCATCCCGAGGTCTACATCATCGCGTTGCCGTTCTTCGGGATCATCACCGAGGTGATCCCGGTCTTCAGCCGCAAGCCCATCTTCGGCTACATGGGGCTGGTCGGCGCGACGATCTCCATCGCGGGGCTGTCGATGACCGTGTGGGCGCACCACATGTTCGCCACCGGTCAGGTGCTGCTGCCGTTCTTCTCGTTCATGACGTTCCTGATCGCGGTGCCGACCGGGGTGAAGTTCTTCAACTGGGTCGGCACGATGTGGCGCGGCCACCTCAGCTTCGAGACGCCGATGCTGTTCGCGATCGGGTTCCTGATCACCTTCCTGCTCGGCGGGCTCACCGGCGTCATCCTGGCCTCGCCGCCGCTGGACTTCCACATCAGCGACAGCTACTTCGTGGTGGCGCACTTCCACTACGTGGTGTTCGGCACCGTGGTGTTCGCCATGTTCTCCGGGTTCTACTTCTGGTGGCCCAAGATGACCGGGCGGATGCTCGACGACCGGCTGGGCAAGCTGCACTTCTGGACGCTGTTCATCGGCTTCCACACCACGTTCCTGGTGCAGCACTGGCTGGGGATGCTGGGCATGCCCCGGCGGTACGCCGACTACAGCCCGGCCGACGGGTTCACCTCGCTGAACGAGCTCTCCTCCGCGGGGGCGTTCCTGCTCGGCCTGTCCACGCTGCCGTTCCTCTACAACGTCTGGAAGACCGCCCGCAAGGCGCCCAAGGTCACGCTCGACGACCCCTGGGGATACTGCAACTCGCTGGAGTGGGCGACCTCCTGCCCGCCGCCGCGGCACAACTTCCTGACCATCCCGCCCATCCGCTCCGAACGGCCGGCCTTCGACCTGCACTACCCGCGTGAGGTGCCGGCGATCGAGGAGCCGGAGGAGGCGCAGAAGTCCGACTGAGCCCGCCTGCGCGAGGCGCCGTGCTCCTTCGTACACTGAGGGTTGGTAAGTATTCACTCACCCTTGGGAGGGGCCATGAAGCTCTCCGTTCTGGGCGCCAGCGGCGGCATCGGCAGGCACGTCGTCACCCTCGCGCTGGCCGACGGGCACCAGGTCACCGCGGCCGTGCGGGATCCGGCGCGGCTGGCCGTACGGCATGACAACCTGACGGTCGTGCGGGCGGACGCGCTGGACGCCGTCTCGGTCAAGGAGGTCATCGCGGGCAGCCAGGCCGTGCTGTCGGGGATCGGGGCCGCGGGGCGCAAGGATCCGCTCAGGCCCGCCTCCACCTCCGCCAGGGCCGCGCTCGAGGCGATGGCGTCGACGGGCGTGCGGCGCATCCTGACGGTGAGCGCGGGCCCCCTCAACAGGACCGGCGCGGGACAGCCGTTCGCCTCGCGGAGCGTCTTCGGGCCGCTGCTGTGGGCGGTGCTCAGGGACGTCTACACCGATCTGGCGCGGATGGAGCGGATCCTGCGCGACAGCGACGTGGACTGGACCGTGGTGCGCCCGCCGCGGCTGCTGAACTCTCCCGGCACGGGCACCTACCGCCACCTGGTCGAGGCGGGGCCGGTGGGCGCGTCCATCACCAGGGCGGATGCGGCGCGGGCGATGCTGGACTTCGTGACGATGCCGGAGACCTTCCGCCACGCGGTCGGCATCAGCGCGTAAAGCCATGGTCATGGAAGCTCTTCCGTGATTACCAGTGCGGTACGGTCTGACCCCCTTTTCAGAGGTGGCCTCCGGTGCTTGTGTGGAAATGGCGTTCGCCTATCTAAGGAGATCGGCGATGACAGGCACCAAGACGCAGTTCGATCCCGAGACGGCCCCCTGCGGGAAGAAGTCCGGCGGACATCGCCTCGTCGATGACGACGGCTACGGCCTGGTGATCCGTGACCAGTTCTTCGACTGTGGCTGCCGCAGGATCCGGCACGAGTACCACGACGGGAGCATCCATCTGTCCGCCATCCGCCACGACGGGAAACGGGTGAAGGACAGGTCCCAGGCTGATCACGGGAGCTGATGCGCATGATCGACGTGCTCATCGTCGGCGGAGGCGGCGCGGGTCTCCGCGCCGCGATCGCCGTGGTGGAGACCGACCCCGCGCTCGAGGTGGCCGTCGTGTCGAAGGTCTACCCGATGCGCAGCCACACCGTCTCCGCCGAGGGCGGCGCCGCGGGGGTGATAGCCGACGGCGACACGCTCGACGAGCACTGCTACGACACGATCTCGGGCGGCGACTGGCTGTGCGACCAGGACGCGGTCGAGGCGTTCGTGGCCGAGGCGCCCAGGGAGCTGATCCAGCTCGAACACTGGGGCTGCCCGTGGAGCCGCGAACCCGACGGCAATGTCGCCGTCCGCCCGTTCGGCGGCATGAAACGGGAACGCACCTGGTACGCCGCCGACAAGACCGGCTTCCACCTCCTGCACACCCTGTTCCAGACCACCCTGAAATATCAGGAGATCAAGCGGTACGACGAGTGGTACGTCACCAAGCTCCTCGTCGACGACGGCCGCGTTCACGGCGTCGTGGCGGTCGAGATCCGCACCGGCCGCATCGAGACGATCGCCGCCAGGACCGTCATCCTGGCCACCGGCGGCTGCGGCCGCGTCTTCCCCTTCACCACCAACGCCGCGATCAAGACCGGCGACGGCATGGCGCTGGCCTACCGGGCCGGCGCGCCGCTGAAGGACATGGAGTTCGTCCAGTACCACCCGACCGGCCTGCCCTTCACCGGCATCCTCATCACCGAGGCCGCCAGGGCGGAGGGCGGCTGGCTCATCAACAAGGACGGCTACCGCTACCTGCAGGACTACGACCTCGGCAAGCCCACCCCCACGCCGAAGCTGCGCAGCATGGAGCTGGGCCCGCGCGACCGGGTCTCGCAGGCCTTCGTGCACGAGCAGGAGAAGGGCCGCACGGTCGACACCCCCTACGGGCCGGTCGTCTACCTGGACCTGCGCCACCTGGGCGAGGCGAAGATCGACGCCAGGATCCCGTTCGTGCGCGAGCTGTGCCGCAGCTACCAGAACCTCGACCCGGCGACCGACCTGATCCCGGTGCGCCCGGTCGTGCACTACATGATGGGCGGCGTCCACACCGACCTCGACGGCGCCACGCCCATCGCCGGCCTGTACGCGGCGGGGGAGACGGCCTGCGTGAGCATCAACGGCGCCAACCGGCTGGGGTCGAACTCGCTGCCGGAGATCCTGGTCTTCGGCCGCCGGGCGGGCCTGGCCGCCGCCGAGTTCGCCCGCGGGCACCGGCAGTCCGAGCCGCCCGCCGTGAGCACGCAGGGGGCCGACGAACAGCGGCGGCTCGAGCGCGTGCGGGGCGGCAACCCCAACGGCGAGCGGATCGCCGACCTGCGCGAGCAGATGCAGCACACGCTCGAGAGCGCCGCCGGCATCTACCGGACGGGCGCCGAACTGGCCAAGGCCGTCGACACGCTCGCCGAGCTCAACCACCGGGCCCAGGACGCCAGGCTCGACGACACCAGCACCGCTTTCAACACCGAGCTGATCAACCTGCAGGAGCTGCAGTCCATGCTCGACATCGCGCAGACGATCGCCGCCTGCGCGTTCAACCGTCGCGAGTCGCGCGGTGCCCACCAGCGCACCGACCATCCGGCCCGCGACGACGAGACCTACCTCGCGCACTCGCTCGTGCACCGCGCGCCCGACGGCTCGCCCTCCGTCGGGCTCCTGCCCGTCACGATCACCCGCTGGCCACCGGGGGAAAGGGTTTACGGCCGTGACTGAAGCCAAGCAGCAGGTACGGCAGGCAGTACGGACCATCACGCTGGAGGTCGCGCGCTACCGGCCCGGGCAGGACGCCGAGCCGGTCGTCGAGAGCTACGACGTGCCCAGGATGGAGGACTGGGCGGTGCTCGACGGGCTCACCTACATCAAGGACCAGCTCGACGGGTCGCTGTCGTTCCGCTGGTCGTGCCGGATGGGGATCTGCGGCTCGTGCGGCATGACCGTCAACGGCGAGCCCAGGCTCACCTGCGGCACGTTCTTCACCGAGTACGGCGACGGGCCGATCAGGATCGAGCCGCTGAAGGGGTTCCCGGTGATCAGGGACCTGGTGGTGGACATCGACGACTTCCTGGCCAAGCTGTCGTCGGTGCGCCCCTGGCTGGTCCGCGAGGGCGAGGAACTGCCGCTGACCAGCGAGTACGCGCAGACGCCCGAGCAGCTCGAGGCGTTCAAGCAGTACAGCATGTGCATCAACTGCATGCTGTGCTACTCGGCCTGCCCGGTCTACGTGCTCAACCCGGACTTCCTGGGGCCCGCGGCGATCGCGCTGGCGCAGCGCTACAACCTGGACTCGCGGGACATGGGCGACCGCTTCGACGTGCTCAACCTGGACGAGGCGGTGTGGGGCTGCACGTTCGTGGGCGAGTGCACCAGGGTCTGCCCCAAGCACGTGGATCCGGCCGAGGCCATCCAGCGCTACAAGGTGACCGCCGCGCTACGGTCGGTGCTGCCCTTCTCCGCGAGGAGGAGCAAGCGATGACGACCTACCGCGCGCCGCGCGACTTCGCCTGGTTCCTGCGCAGGCGCACCTACACGGTGTTCGTGCTGCGGGAGCTGACCAGCGTCTTCGTGGCCTGGACCGTGGTGTTCCTGCTGCTGCTCGCCGACGCGGTCCTCGGCGGGACGCTCGCGGACTTCGCGGCCTTCGCCCGGCAGCCGTGGGTGATCGCGCTGAACCTCGTCGCCCTGGTCGCCACCGCCTTCCACTCGGTCACCTTCCTCAACCTGGCGCCCAAGGCCACCGTCGTCCGGCTCGACGGCTACCGGCTGCCCTCCTGGATGATCCAGGGCGGCAACCACACGGCCTGGCTGGTCATCTCCGCGATCATCGCCTTCTTCGTGCTGCGGGGGTTCCGATGAGACGCACGCTCGAGCCCTACCTCTGGCTGCTGTTCAGCGGCGGGGGAGTGGTGGCCGCGCTCGTGCTGCCCGTGCTGGTGCTTCTGTTCGGGGTGCTCATGCCGCTCGGCGTGCTCGACTGGCCCTCCGCCGGGCACCTGCAGGCCCTGCTCGGCAACGTCGTCGTACGGCTGGCGCTGCTCGTGGTCGTCGTGCTCTGCCTGTTTCACGCAGCGCATCGGATCCGATTCACCAGCGAGGAAGTGCTCGGGATCGCCAGGTTCGACCTGGTCATCGCGATCCTCTGTTACGGCGCCGCGATTTTCGGCACGGTGGCGGCCGTCCTCGTCCTGTTCTGAAAATGGGGCAGCACGTCACATTTCAACAACGTTCTTTACTGTTACTTTACCTAACGTCTAACGTCCGGGTTTGTGCCCAAAAGACTGCGAATGTTAGCGGCGTTACCCGCAGCCGCACTCCTCGCCGCCGCACTGACGGCGCCCACCCCCGCCTCGGCCTCCGGCTACCAGCCCGGCCCCGCCGACTACTACATCAACTTCGCCCCGCCGCGGGTCGACAACGACCCGGCGGAACCCGGCCTTCCGGGGCAGGCCGCCCGGTCTCTGACGCCGGCGCAGAAGGCCGACAGGAAGTTCGTCAGCGGCAACCCGGCTGCCGCCCGGGTGCTCGCGGCCCGCGAGAACGAGGCCATCAGGACGGGACTCAACCCCGCCGACTTCATCTTCAAGAAGGCCAAGCAGACCAAGACCGCCAAGCTGCTCACCCTCCTCGTCGAATTCAACGACCAGGCGAATGACGATTTTTCGGGCTATAAGCGGTTGCGTACCACGAACAGCGCCCCCAACGACTGCGTGACCGAGCCGGCGGGCACGATCAAGAACGGCCCGCTGCACAACAAGCTCCCCGACCCGGCGGCCCTGCCGCACAAGGACAACAACACCTTCTGGGTCAAGGACTTCAGCACGCAGCACTTCAACACGATGCTCTACACCGACAAGGGCATCACCGAGCGCGTCCGCACCGACCTGAAGGACCCCCGCGACGGCAAGCCCGGCATCGACATCTCCGGCTACACGATGAAGAAGATGTACGAGGAGATGTCCAAGGGCGCCTACTCCGTCACCGGCTCGGCCGTCGGCTGGGTCAAGGCGCCGCACTCCGAGGCCTGGTACGGCGCGGCCGCCTGCGGCGGCGTTCCGCAGGACATGAGCGGCCACCCCGACAACCCGCGCGGCGCGGGGCAGCTGGCCATCGACGCGGTCGACGCGCTGGCCAAGGCGCAGCCGAACTTCCCCTGGGCCGACTACGACCAGGAGGACGTCTCCGACTTCGACGGCGACGGCAACTACGCCGAGCCCGACGGCGTCATCGACCACCTGGTGCTGATCCACGCGGGCAAGGACAAGTCCGCCGACGGCGGCGCCGAGGGCACGTACGCCATCTGGGCGCACTCCAGCGCGGTCGCCGGCGGCTACAAGATCCCCGGCGCCGACAAGAAGATCTCCAACTACATCGTGCAGCCCGAGGACGCCGGCGTCGGCGTGTTCGCCCACGAGTACGGCCACGACCTGGGCCTGCCCGATCTCTACGACACCTCGGGCGCGGCCAGTTCCGACGTGGACTTCTGGGACCTGATGTCCAGCGGCTCCCACTCCGGGCCGATCTACCAGTCGATGCCCTCCCACATGGGCCTGTGGGACAAGTGGGTGCTGGGCTGGGCCAACCCGAAGGTGTTCAACCCGGGCGACTCCGCCCGCGTGGTCACCGTCGGGCAGTCCTCGCGCACGCCCCGCTTCACCGCTGACGGCGTCCGCGTCAACCTGGCCAGCACGCCGCAGAAGATGCTCGACCCGCACAGCGGCGCCAAGGCCTGGTGGACGGGCCAGGACCAGGAGTGGGCCGACGTCAAGCTGGCCCGCGACGTCCAGGTGCCCGCCGGGACCGACCTGAAGTTCTGGATGTGGAACAACTACGAGACCGAGCAGGACTGGGACTACGGCTTCGTCGAGGCCTCCGCCGACGGCGGCAACTCCTGGACCCAGCTCAAGGTCCGTGACGAGGCCGGCAACGAGGTCTCCACCCCGGACGACTACCCGGACCCGAACAAGAACCTTCAGGCGTTCGGCGGCAAGAAGCACGGCCTGACAGGCGCGACCAACGGCTGGCGGCACGACTACGTCGACCTGACGCCGTACGCGGGCAAGACGATCAAACTGCGCCTGGACTACGACACCGACGCCGCCACCACGCTGCGCGGCTGGCACGCCGACGACTTCCAGCTCACCAACGGCGGCGCCGCCGTGTGGAGCGACGACGTGGAGGGCGGCGACAACGGCTGGAAGGCCACCGGCGGCTCGTTCACCAACACCAGCGGCCAGGGCTGGACGCAGAACGACGGATCCCGCGAGATCTCCCGCTTCTACCTGGCCGAGTGGCGCAACTTCGACGGCTTCGACAAGGGCCTGCAGTACGCCTACGACACCTCCTACTCACGCGACGGCTCGTGGAAGGTGGAGAAGGTCAAGTACGACGCTCCCGGCCTCCTGGTCTGGTACCGCGACTCGACCTACACCAACAACGTGCTGCTGCCGAACCTGGAGAACCCGCCGAGCGTGGGCACCAAGGGCACCCTGCTGATCGTGGACTCGCACTACGAGCCGCTGCGCCGTACCGGCACCGCGGCCGACAAGGACCCGACGCTGCGCAAGAACATGGAGTCGCGCACGCAGTCCTCCAACGCGGCCTTCACCTTCGGCAAGACCTATCCGCTCAAGGAGTGCCTGGAGGCGCCGAACGAGCCGTTCAGCGAGTACTGCACGGACGTCGCCGCGCTGAAGGGCGTCTCCGCCTTCACCGACGCCAAGACCTGGTACCCCGGCATGGAGGTGCGCGACGGCGCGCTCGGCTACCGCGACTTCGACGCCTCGATGGTCGTGCCGTCCAAGGGCGACCAGTCCTACAGCACACGCGTCGTGCACGCCGACGGCACCCCCGCCACCGAGCTGTACGGCCAGCAGTTGCCCAACGGCTCGGTCCTGGGCACCGGCAACCCGGGTGACGAGGGCAAGGCGCTGGGCGTGCAGTTCAAGCTGATCGCTCCGCTTCCGGGGAATCTGGGGGCACTCGTGAAGGTCGTTCCACCTCTACGATGAAGGGTCATGAGTGACCTGCGGAGCAAGGCCGACCACACCGCGGCCATCCGGCGCGACCGCCGGATGGCCGTGGTGGTCAACACGCGCTCGCGCCGCGGCCGCCGGCACTACTTCGAGGCGCTCGACCTGATCCACCAGCAGGGGTTCGAGCCGCTCGGGGAGTTCTCCGTGGTCAACCCCAAGCGGCTGCGCGACCACCTCGACAAGGCCCTGGCGCTGGAGCCGGACGTGCTGGTGGTCGGCGGCGGCGACGGCACGCTGTCGTCGGCGGTACGCCACATCGCCCACAGGGACGTGGCGCTGGGCGTGCTGCCGCTCGGCACCACCAACAACTTCGCCCGCAGCCTGGGCCTGCCGCTGGACCTGCCGGGCGCCATCCGGGTGTTCTCCGAGGGCAAGGTCGCCGACATCGACCTGGGTATGGCCGACGACCGGCCCTTCGCCAACCTGGCCAGCTTCGGCGTCTCCGTCGAGGTGGCCGGCACCGTCAAGCCGTGGCTCAAGCGCCTGCTCGGCCGCCCTGCCTACCCGCTGACCGCGCTGCGGGTCCTGCCGGGGCACCAGCCGTTCCGCGCCTACATCACCGTCGACGGCAGGCGGCACGAGCTGCTCACCCACCAGCTCAACATCGCCAACGGCCGCTTCCACGGCGGCTGGCAGGTGGCCAAGGACATCAGCATCGACAACGGGCAGCTGGTGGCCTACCAGCTCGGCTCGGGCAAAAGGCTGCGGCTGCTGCTCGAGACCCTGGCCAGGGCCACCACCGGCCGCTGGCGCAGCCTGGCGGGCGGCCCGTTCGTGGTGGGGCGCGAGATGCTGCTCGAGACCGACCCGCCGATGGCCGCCGACGTCGACGGCGAGGTACGGCTGCGCACCCCGATCCGGCTGCGCGTCGTGCCCAACGGCGTGCGCGTGATGGTGCCCGAGGACTTCGTCGACACCTAGAGCCTGGCGATGATCTCCGCCGCCAGCTCCTGAGGCGACCGCCCGTCGGTGGTGACCTCCAGGTCCGCGTCCCCCTTCTGCGCCTGCTCGGCGGCTCGCTCGGCCACCCGCGTCTGCTCCGCAGGCGACAGGCCTCTCAGCCCGTCGCCCGGGATGGCGGGCCCGCGCCCCGCCGCACGGTCCTTGATCCGTACGGCGAGCGTCCCCGGCTCGGCGCCGAGCCTGCACACGGTCAGCCGGGCACCGGGGATCGGGGTGGGCCTGTCCCCCGAGACGACCAGGCGTTCCGCACCGTGCGCCCGGTGCACCGCCAGGAGGGCGGCCAGGTTCCCGGCCTCGAAGGCGGGGCTCGGCGCGGGGCGGACCGCGGTGATCTGCTTGGTGTCGATGTAGGAGGTGCGGGTGCCCGAGCGGAACAGGCGGGTGAAGACCTCGTAGCCGACGGTCGACTTCCCGACCGCCGTCGCCCCCGAGATCCACAACACCGGGAAGCCGTCCGCGTGCCCGTCGTGGGCGTGCGCCCCGGCCGCCGCGGTGGTCCGTCCCGCGGGCGCCCGGCGGCGGACCTCACGGGCCACCTCCTGGACCGTCAGCCCGGTGGTGTCGAGCGTCAGGTCGGCGAAGCCGCTGCGGTCCAGGTCCCTGGCGTTGGCCACGGCCTCGGCCGCCAGCTCGGGGCGCCGGCCGCGGGCCTTGAACCGGGCTTCGAGCTCTGCGGGATCCGCGCGCAGGCGGCAGACCGTCATCGACGCGTCCGGCAGCAGCCTGCCGTACTCGGCGATCTCCTCGGCGCTGTCGACGAAGCCGGACATGACCATGCAGCGCACGCCCTCGGCACGGAAACTCGGCCACAGCGCGGCCAGCGCCCGAGCCCTGAGGCGGTGGGTCTCCTCGGCCGGAAAGGGGTACATCAGGCTGATCTGGTCGGTGTCGAGAAAGCCCGTCCTGACGCCGTCGCGGCCGAGTTGGGTGAACAGCTCCCAGCCCGCCGACGACTTCCCGACCCCCGAAGGGCCGCACAGCCACAGCAGTCTCATCGTCGCGACGCTAGCGGGCGGCCTCGCGGCCCGGCCATCGAATATCCGGTTGGCAGGGCGGCGTCCCAGGCCCTAGCGTGCGGTGCTGTGCTGGAAGCTGACGTGCACGCCTATCTCAGGTCGGTGGCAGGGCCGCGCGCCCACCGGGTGGGGCCGTTCGTGATCCGGTTCGACGATCACGACGACGCTCTTCCCTTCAACTACGCCATCCCCGACGACGATGCCGCGCCCACGGCGGACGACATCGGCGAGCTGGTCGCGGCGTTCCGCTCGCGGGCACGGACGCCGCGGCTCGAGTACGTCCCCAGCGCCGCCCCGAAGGTGGAGCAGGCGCTGGCCGGGTTCACCCCCGAGGGTCGCTTCCCGCTCATGGTGTGCGGGCCCGGCGAGGTGACGGACGCCCCCGTCGCCGGCGTGGAGGTCTCCCTCGTGACCGCGGACGCCGACCTGTGGCAGGTCGCCCGGGTGATGAACGCGGCCTTCGACGCGCCCGCCGCCACCGAGCACGACGTCGCCCGGATGCGCCGCGTCCTGGACGGCGGCGGCCTCGTCGCGCGCGCCACCGACACCGCGACGGGCGAGCCGGCCGGGGCCGGACAGCTCGGCAGCCCGCACCAGGGGGTCGCGGAGGTGGCCGGGATCGCGGTCCTCCCCTCGTTCCGCAGGCGCGGCATCGCCGGCGCCGTCACGGCCCTGCTCACCCGCGCGGGCGGGGCAGCCGGGATCACCACGCCCTTCCTCACACCCGGCAGCGACGAGGCCGGCCGGGTCTACGCCCGGGTGGGCTACCGCAAGGTGGGCGAGATGCTGCACACCTCCCTCCGCTAGCCGAGGCCCGAGTTCCCTCTCAGGTATGACATGGTTCGGCTCCTGGGGTGATGAAAGCGCGGGCGCGGGCGGGCACCCTTGATCGCATGAGACCGACAGGGTGGATGGGCGGGGCCGTACTGGTCCTGGCGGGCGCACTGGTCGTGACGTCGTGCGGGCAGCAGGGGGCGCAGCACGGTCATCAGGCGGCCGCTCCCGCCGCGACGACTCAGCAGGCTCATGCGGGACACGGGATGAAGGCCGAGGCGCCGCCGCCGGCCGCGCCGTTACGGGCGGGGGAGCGGTTCGTCACGCTGAAGCTGCCCCAGCCCTACACCCCGGCCGCCCCCGCGGGCGCGACCGACGAGTACCGGTGCTTCCTGCTCGACCCTAATCTCCAGAGCGCGGCCTACCTGACCGGCAACCAGTTCCTGCCGCAGAACACCGACCTGGTCCACCACGCGATCGTCTACGCCGTCGACCAGGCCGCCGCCGGCAAGGCGCAGGCGCTGGACGTGAGCACCCCCGGCGAGGGCTGGACCTGCTTCGGCGACGCGGGGATCGAAGGCGGCAACTGGATCGGCCACTGGGCGCCCGGCGCCAACGAGACGCTGCTCACCCAGCGCGTCGGCCACCCCGTCGCCGCGGGCAGCCGGCTGATCCTGCAGATCCACTACAACCTGCTCGCCAGCGAGGGCAAGCCCGCCGGCAGCGACCAGTCCGGCATCCGGCTCAGGTTCGCCGACGGGGCGCAGAAGCTCACGCCGCTCCAGACGACCACGCTGCCCGCTCCTGTCGAGCTGCCCTGCACCAAGCAGGAGTCCGGGCCGCTGTGCGTGCGCACCGCCGCCGTCAACGACCTGGCGCACCGCTTCGGCGAGCAGGCACGCGAGACCGCGAACTTCCTCGACAAGGCCTGCGGCCGGGGCAAGGCGCTCACGCCCGGCGACACGCAGAGCTGCACCAGGAAGCTGCCGGTCGCCGGCACCGTCTACGCCACCGCCGGGCACATGCACCTGCTCGGCCGCTCGATCAAGCTCGAGCTCAACCCCGGCAAGCCCGGGGCGCGGACGCTGCTCGACATCCCTGAGTACAACTTCGACGACCAGGCCATCCGGCCGCTGCCCCAGCCGGTCGCGGTCAAGAAGGGCGACACCGTCCGCGTCACCTGCACCCACGACGCGGGCCTGCGCAAGCTGCTGCCCGCGCTGAGCAGCCAGCCCGCCCGCTACGTCGTCTGGGGCGAGGGCACCAGCGACGAGATGTGCCTCGGCCTCCTCATCTGGTCCCCCGGCCACTGAGCTACGGCCCCCCGCCCACCCCCAGGCACCCCCTCGACCCCTCGCCCAGGGGGTGCCGTTGGCGGGCACCCGCGTCCGGGCGGCAGCGTCCGGGCGGCAGCGTCCGGGCACCCGAGTCCGGGCGTCAGCATCGGCACCTGCGTTCGGGCACTCGTGTCCGGGCACGTGCGTTCGGGTGTCCGCGTTTGGGTGTTCGGGCACGGGCTTTGCGGGTTCGGGGGTCTTGGGCGGGTGCTCAAGAGCGTGCGGGGTGGTGTGGTCAGGGGAGGCGGTTCAGGGAGCGGGCGAGGATTGTGGCGGTTTGGGCGATGGTCTTCTCGTCGGGGGCGGCGGTGGGGGAGCGGCGGGTGGTGTAGATCGTCATGATGATGGGCGCCGCCTTCTTGGCAGGCCAGATGACGGCGATGTCGTTGGCCCCGCCGTACACGCCCGCGGTGCCGGTCTTGTCGCCCACGGTCCAGGTCTTGGGGAGCCCGGCCCGGATGCGGGCGTCGCCGGTCTTGGTGGCCACCAGCCAGCCGATCAGGCGGGTCCTGTCCTTGGGCGTGAGCGCCGACCCGGTGGTGAGGGCGCGCAGGTCGGCGGCGACCGCGGCGGGCGTGGTGGTGTCGCGGCGCTCGCCCGGCTTCCAGTCGTTGAGCTCGGTCTCCCAACGGTCAAGGCGCGAGACCGGGTCGCCGAGCGAGCGCAGGTAGCGGGTCAGGCCGGCGGGACCCCCGACCTGCTTGAGCAGCAGGTTGCCCGCGGTGTTGTCGCTCAGCGTGATGGCCGCCTCGCAGAGCTGCGCCACGGTGAGCCCGTCCGCGACGTGCTGGGACGTGGTCGGCGAGTTGGGCTTCAGGTCGGCTGAGGTCCAGTGCAGGACCCGGTCCATCAGCCCGGGATCGGAGGTGCGGGCCTTGTGCAGCACCGCGGCCGCCACCAGCGCCTTGAACGTGGACAGGAGCGGGAAGCTCTCCGCCGCCCGGTAGCCGACCGTCTTCCCTGTGGCCGTGTCCAGCGCGAACGCTCCGATCCTGCCGTGGAAGGACGCCTCGAGGGCGCGCAGTTCCTCGCGCACGCCCGTGGCCCGCGCGGGCGAGGTGGCACCCGCCAGGATAGTGATCGTCAACGTGGCCAGCGCGAGGGCGCGGCGGTTTCGCATGTGGAGATCCTTGCTGTCGTCCGTCGGTGGGCAGGAGCAAAGCAGACGCGATCACGGGATGTCTAATATCGATATCGCTCCGGCATCCATGGCGATATGGATATATGGGCAGGTCGGCGCCGCACTGTTGACGTTGGGGAGAGGGTGGACGTATACCTTCTGGAAAACGCTTACCGGCCGTTCGCAGGGGAGTTTCTTCGGATGGAGTTATCCAGGCATGGGTACGCGGACGCTCCGGTAGGGGAGGCCGTGCCGTACTCGTCGAGTGCCGAGCAGGACGCGCTGGTGTTCACCGTGAACGGGCGCGAGGAGAGGCTGCGGGTTGATCCGCGCGTCACGCTGCTGGACGCGCTGCGGGAGCGGCTCGGGCTGACCGGGACCAAGAAGGGGTGCGACCGCGGGCAGTGCGGCGCCTGTACGGTGCACGTGGACGGGCGGCGGGTGCTGGCGTGCCTGACGCTGGCCGTGGCGGTGCGCGGCAGGAGCGTCACCACGATCGAGGGCGTCTCCGGGCATCCGGCGCAGCGGGCGTTCGTGGAGTGTGACGGGTTCCAGTGCGGGTTCTGTACGCCTGGGCAGATCATGTCGGCCGTGGCGGTGATCGAGGACGGTCGGGCCAGGACGGACGAAGAGATTCGCGAGGCCATGTCGGGAAATATCTGCCGCTGCGGCGCATACCCCAACATCGTGGATGCAGTGCAGACCGCCATGAACCAGGACGAGCGCGCGGCCTCCACGGGCGACGAGGTGGTGCGCGATGCGGTCGTTTGAGTATGTCGCGCCCGTGAGCACGCACGAGGCTCTTGAGCTGCGGGGCACGTATCTGGCGGGCGGCACGACGCTCGTGGACCTGATGAAGCTCGAGGTGATGACGCCCGGCCACGTGGTGGACATCACCCGGCTGCCGTTGCGCGGCATCCGCCCGGGGCCCGAGGGTCTGCGCATCGGGGCGCTCGAGCTCATGGAGGACGTCGCCCACCATGACGCGATCTATCCGGTCATCCGGCAGGCCCTGCTCCAGAGCGCCTCACCCCAGCTGCGCAACATGGCCACGATCGGCGGCAACCTGCTGCAACGCACCCGCTGCGGCTTCTTCCGCGACGTCGCCACCCCGTGCAACAAGCGCACCCCCGGCACGGGCTGCCCCGCCCAGGAGGGCGGCAACCGCTCCCACGCCGTCCTCGGCACGTCCTCCTCCTGCGTCGCCACCCATCCGAGCGATCTGGCCGTGGCGCTGGTCGCCCTGGACGCATCCGTACGGCTGGCCACCCCCACCGGCGAGCGCACCGTCGACCTGGCCGATCTGTACGCCCTGCCGGGCGACACCCCGCACCTCGAGCACCAGATGAGGCCCGGCGAGCTCATCACCGAGGTGATCGTCCCGCCGCTGCCCTGGGCCCGCAGGTCCGGGTACGTGAAGGTACGCGACCGCCGGTCGTACGAGTTCGCCCTCACCTCGGCCGCAGTGGCGCTCGACCTGGCCGGCGGCACGGTCCGAGACGCCAGGATCGCCGCAGGCGGCGTGGGCACGGTGCCGTGGCGGCTGCCCGAGGTCGAGGCGGCACTGCGCGGCGCCCCCGCGACGGTCGAGGCGTTCGAGGCGGCCGCCGAGCTGTCCGCGCGCGGCGCCCGTCCGCTCACGGACAACGCCTTCAAGATCCCGCTGCTGCAACGTACGATCGTGCGAGCCCTTGTGGAGGCCACCCGATGACCGACAGGGAAGACGGGCACCTCAAGGTCACCGGCGCCGCCCGCTACGCCGCCGACCAGCACCTCGACGGCCTCGCCTACGGCTACCTGATCACCGCCACGGTCGCGAAGGGCACGATCCGCCGCATGGACGTCCCTGACGCGCCCGGCGTGCTGGCCGTCTACACGCCGTTCAACCCGCTCGAGCTGCACCCGTTCGCCAAGGAGGACAACGCCGAGCTGACGCCGCCGATCCAGAGCCCAGCCGTCCGCTACTACGGCCAGGCCATCGGACTGGTCGTGGCCGAGACGTTCGAGCAGGCCAGGGACGCCGCCGCGCTGGTCCGCTGCGAGTACGACGCCGAGCCGCCGCAGGCCTCCTTCGCCGACGGGACCCCGGTGACCGAGGGGACGAGCCAGGTGCTCGCCCCCGGCGTGGGCTCCATCGACGAGGCCCTGGCCTCCGCCGCGGTGCGGATCACCGCCATGTACACCAGCCCGGCCGAGACCCACGCCGCGATGGAGCCGCACCCCACCGTCGCCGAGTGGGACGGTGACCACGTCACGGTCTACACCGCCACGCAGGGTGTACTGCTGGCCGTGGAGCGGCTGTCGGAGGCGCTGGGCATCGACCCCGCCAAGATCCGGGTGATCAACCCCTACATCGGCGGCGGTTTCGGCAACAAGTGGGACACCTGGGCCCACACGCCCCTCACCGTGGCCGCCGCACGCGCCCTGGGCAGGCCGGTCAAGACCGTGCTGACCCGCGAGCAGGTCTTCACCGTCGTCGGCCACCGCCCGCCGACCAGGCAGACCGTCACGCTCGGCGCCGACCAGGACGGCACGCTCGTCGCGATCAAGAACGACGGCGTCTCGGCCAAGGCGGTCTCCAACGGCTTCTTCGAGTCCGCCGCCAACCTGTCCATGGTCATGTACGGCGCGCGGAACCTGTACGTGAGCCGGTCCTACGTGCCGCTCGACACCCCGGTCACCACGATCATGCGGGCTCCGGGGGAGTCCAACGGGTCGTTCGCGCTGGAGAGCGCCCTCGACGAGCTGGCCGAGGCGCTGGGGATGGACCCCCTTGACCTGCGCCGCAGGAACGACTCCCCGGTCAACCCGGCCAACGGGCTGCCCTGGTCGAGCAAGCACCTCGCGGAGTGCTACGACCTGGGCGCCGAGCGGTTCGGCTGGTCGCAGCGGGCCAAGGAGCCGGGCACCGTGGCGGACGGCGACTGGCTGGTCGGGATGGGCATGGCCACGGCCACCTACGGCGCGTTCAGGGGCCAGGCGTCGATCAAGGTGCGGCTGCTGTCCGACGGGCGTGCCACGGTCTCAGGGACCGCGGCCGACCTGGGTACCGGGCAGTCGACCGTGTTCGCGCTGCTCGCGGCCGAGGGGCTGGGCATCCCGGTCGGGCGGGTCGTGCCGGAGCTGGGCGACTCCAGCGCGCCCCCGGCGGCGAGCGCGGGCGGGTCGGGATCCACGTCCACGAACGGGCCCGCCGTACAGCTGGCGACGTCCGCGGCGATCGAGGCGCTGCTCGAGCTCGCGACCGGGAACCCCGGCTCGCCCTTCCACGGCGCGCAGGCCCGCTTCGAGAAGGGCGAGGTGGTGGCCGACGGGCTGGCGATGCCGTTCGGCGAGTTGCTGAGCGCGCTGGACCTGCCCGCGGTCGAGGCCACCGCCACCTCGCCGCGCAACCGGGTCAAGGACCACGCCTTCCGGTCCTTCGGCGCGCACTTCTGCGAGGTGCGGGTGAACCGGTGGACGATGGAGACGCGGGTCACGCGGTGGGTGTGCGTCGCCGACGCGGGCACGATCGTCAACGAGAAGACCGCGCGGAGCCAGGTCATCGGCGGCATCGTGATGGGGATCGGGCAGGCGCTGCTGGAGGACCTGCGGCTCGACGCCGCGACCGGCCGCTTCACCAACGCCAACCTCGGCGACTACCTCGTCCCGGTCAACGCCGACATCCCACACATGGACATCCACTTCCTGGACTATCCGGATACCTTGCTGAGCCCGCTGGGGGCGCGCGGGATCGGCGAGTTCGGCATCGTCGGCGCGGCGGCCGCGATCGCCAACGCGGTCCACAACGCGACGGGCCACCGCATCCGCGACCTCCCGCTCACGCCGGAGAAGCTGCTCGCCTGACGATCACTCCCTGCCAGCCGCTGGGCTGTCGGCCAGGTCGAGGAACCCGGCCAGGACCCGCCGCCCTGCCCGTGGCACGCCAGGGGCGGCGGGACCTCACTGGAACCACGTTTCCAGCGCCTGGTCCAGGGCCTTGTCCTGATCGTTGCCTGCCCAGGCGACCACACCGTCGGGTCTGATGAGCATCGCCAGGAAGCCGGGGTCCTTGGCGGGCTCGGCCTTGAGCAGGGGGACGCGGGGGTCGGCGGGCAGGGAGAGGCCGAGGTCCAGCAGGAGGCCCTGACCTGCGTGCAGGTGGTCGCCCACCCGGGTGCCGTCGGCCAGCTCCAGGTCGGGAGCGCTGCGCCCGATGAGCGGGTGGTCGCCGGGCAGGTCGTAACGCTGCCACACGCCGGAGATCTTCTTGACGAAGTAGGTCGTACCCGTGACGGTGTCCACCAGGTCGGAGACGATCGCGCGCATGGCCCTGGCCTTCGGATCCGGGCGCATGAGCAGCACCTGGGCCCGCGTCCAGTCGAGCACCCAGGCGCCGATCGGGTGGCGTTCGGCGGTGTAGGTGTCGAGCAGCGACTCGGGGGCGCTGCCCTTGACCACGCGGGCCAGCTTCCACCCCAGGTTGACGGCGTCGCCGATGCCGAGGTTGAGTCCCTGGCCGCCGAACGGCGAGTGGACGTGGGCGGCGTCCCCGGCCAGCAGGACGCGGCCCAGGCGGTAGGTCGTCGCCTGGCGGGCGTTGTCGGTGAATCGGGTCGCCGACCGCACACCGGTGATCGTGACGTCGACCCCGGAGGCCTTGCGCAGGCTGGCCTGGAGCTCCTCGGCCGTGACGGGCGCCTCGCGGTACTCCGGCGGGCCGTCGAACTCCACGGTGAGGATGCGCCCGGGAACGGGCCCGTTGACGTAGATGCCGGTGTCGGTGTGGTTCCAGCCCAACCCGAGCTCCTCGCCGCCCTCCATCGTCACCAGCGCCTGGTGGCCGGTGATCTCCGGCGGCGTGCCGGGGAAGTCGAACCCGGCGATCCGCCGGACCGCGCTGCGCCCGCCGTCGCAGCCCACCAGCCACGCCGACCGCAGCACCCGATCGCCGGCCTCGACCGTCACCCCGTCCGCCGAGGTCTCGAAACCGGTCAGTTCGGCGCCGCGCAGCACGTCCACGCCGAGCTCGGCCGCCCTCGCCCCCAGCACGTGCTCGATGTCCTGCTGCCTGACCCCGGTCAGGAGCGCGGCGGGACCGCGGTCGGCGAAGTCGGGGTCGTCCTCGTCCACCAGCTCCCCGAGCAGCCACAGCGCCGCGAAGTGCCCGGCGAAGCTCTTCCCCTTGGGCGGAGGGGTGCTGCCCTTGCCCGCCATGAAGGCGCGGAACTGCGCCATCGTCCGTTCCTGCGCCTCGGCCAGCCGCCCGTGCAGCCCCCGGCGGTAGAACGCCTCCGCCGTGGGCGTGTTGATCGCGCCCGCCTTGATCGTCTCGTCCACCTCGTTGAGCCGTTCGAGCACGGCCACCCGCACCCCGTGCATCCCCAGCTCGCATGCGAGCATCAGCCCCACGGGCCCGCCACCGGCAATGATCACGTCGTAGTCCATATCAAAACCATACCCGACTCAACTTTGAGTGCGATAAACTTTTCTCATGAGTCTGCGCGAACGCAAGAAGGCCGAGACGAGGCAGCGCATCTCCGATCACGGCTCGATGCTGTTCTACGAGCGCGGCTTCGACAACGTGACCATCAGCGAGATCGCCGAGGCGGCGGACGTGTCCAAGGTGACCGTCTTCAACTACTTCCCGCGCAAGGAGGACATCTTCCTCGACCGCATCCCTGAGCTGATCGACATCCTGACCAGCACGGTCACGGACAGGCCGGCGGGCGAGACGGTCTTGGGCGCGCTGCGCCGGATGATCCTCGACCACGTCGCCACCGGCCACCCCCTGGCCGGGATCGAGGACCGATTTCGCCACTTCTGGCGCGTGGTGCTCGACTCGCCCGCGCTGCGCGCCCGAGCCAGGGAGGTGGCCGAGGAGGTGGAGGCGGTGCTGACCCGCCTGTTCACCGAGTCAGGCGAGGCGCACGACCCCCACCTGATGGCCGCCTTCGTCGTCGCGGCCTTCCGCACCACCTACCAGACCACCGCCGCCCGCATCCTCGCCGGCGAAACCACCGCCGCCGTCCACGACGACCACGTAACCGCCGTCAACAACGCCTTCGACACCCTGGAACGCGCCTTCCCCTAGCCCCCGGTACGGCCGGCCACGTCCTGCGGCGGGCGTAAGGGTCCGCGCATGAAACCGCGAGGCGCGCCAAGCCGCGGCGTTGAGGCGCCCGCGCGATGCCGGGAGGTGGGCGCGCGATGCCGCGGGACGCGGGACGGCGAGGCGCAGGGCGCGGGGCGCGGGACGGCGGGGCGCGGGGCTGCGAGGCGCGGGGCGCGGGGCTGCGAGGCGGTGGGACGCGGGACGGCGAGGCGCAGGGCGCAGGGTGTGAGGAGCCCCCGAATCGCCACGAGACATAAGGGCGTCGGCGGACGGTGACGGGTGGAGGTGCCGGGTCGGTGAGGAGTGGGGGCGGTGGTGGGCGGCGCCCTTGTGCGGCGGGGGTGGTGGGCGGCGCCTTTGTACGGCGGGTGCGGGGGCGGGGGAAGGCGGTGCCTGGGGCACGGGCGCCGTGACGGTGGGTACGTGGCGCCGACTCGCCAGAAGCGCCGGTCAGGGGTCCTCAGCCGAAGTGCGGTGGGCGGCCGGTGGCGGTGGCTTGCCGTACAAGAAATGTGCCGTACAAGAAGCGTGCGAGGCAAGAAGCGTGCGGGGCAGAACCGCTGTCAGGAGTCGGGGAGTTGGTTGTAGGCGGGGTCGGGGAGTTGGTTGTAGGCGGGGCGGAGGGGGTGGGTGAGGTTCTGGGGTGGGGGGAAGAGGCGGAGGAGGAGGTCGGGGGCGGCCGGAGTGGGGCGGCGTTCCCGGCGGTGGAGGGTGGCGCCGGGGGTGAAGAAGTCGGTGAGGCGGTCGGCGAAGGGGACGTCGTCCACGGTCAGGGCGCTCTCCGCCGAGGGAGCCTCGAGGGAGCCGAGGAGCTGGTCGCGGGTGCGGCCGCGCCAGGCGAGCACGAGGAAGGGGTCGTCGTCGAAGGACTCCGCGAGCAGGTACAGGACGGCCGACAGGTGTTTGCACGGCCAGCCCCAGTCGGGGCACGAGCACTCCATGTCCAGCGACCGCGGGAACAGGTCGAGGCCCAGCGAGGAGAAGACCTCCTCGATCTCCGGCGGCATCTCCCCGGCCAGCAGCTTGGCCTTGTGGACGGCCTGTGCGGCGATGGCCTCCTCGATCGCCGCCCACTGCGCATCGCCGTACGCGGCGATCTCGATGGTGATCTCGTAGGGCGCGGGACGTGAACCCTGGACGGCGGCCTGGACGAGGCCGGCGGACAGATCGATGGACAGGACCTGGCCCTTGCGGGCGTAGGTGCGGCCGCGCGAGAGGCGGCCGCTGTCGCAGATCCGCTCCAGGATGTCGATGAAGCGCCGCGACCACCACGACGACCCGATCGAGCCGCGCTGGTTGCGCGCCCTGATGCCGCCCTCGACCTTGATGGGCGCGCCCTTGTCGAAGAACGGCATCACGCCACCGCCTCGGCGGTGAGCCGGAAGACCTCGCGCAGCTCATCGGTCGACAGGTCGCTCAGCCAGTCTTCCCCGGTGCCGACGACGCGCTCGGCCAGCGCCTTCTTGCGCTCGATCATCTCGTCGATGCGCTCCTCCAGGGTGCCGGCGCAGATGAGCTTGCGCACCTGCACGTTCTTGCGCTGCCCGATGCGGAAGGCACGGTCGGTGGCCTGGTCCTCGACGGCCGGGTTCCACCAGCGGTCGATGTGGACGACGTGGTTGGCGGCGGTCAGGTTGAGCCCGACCCCGGCCGCCTTGAGCGACAGCAGGAACACCATCGGCTCGTCCTCCTGCTGGAACCGGTCGACCAGCCGGTCGCGCGCCTTCTTCGGCAGCCCGCCGTGCAGCCACAGCACCGGCCGGTCGAGGCGCTGGGCCAGGTAGGGCTGGAGCATGGTGCCGAACTCGGAATACTGCGTGAAGAACAGCGCCTTCTCGCCCTCGGCCGTGATCTCCTCGGCCAGCTCCTCCAGCCGGGCGAGCTTGCCCGATCTGCCCGACAGCAGCGAGCCGTCCTTGAGCAGGTGGGCGGGGTGGTTGCAGACCTGCTTGAGCTTGGCCATGGCGGCCAGCACCATGCCGCGCCGTTCGATGCCCTCGCTGTCGTCGATCTTGCCGATCATGTCGTCGACGACCGCCTGGTAGAGCGAGGCCTGCTCGGGGGTGAGCGTGCACCACTCCTTGACCTCCAGCTTCTCCGGCAGGTCGGAGATGATGGACTTGTCGGTCTTGACACGGCGCAGCACGAACGGCCCGGTGGCCCGCTTCAGCGCGCGGGCGGCCTGCTCGTCGCCGCGCGCCTCGATCGGCTCCTGGAAGCGGGTCTTGAACCGGGAGCGCGAGCCGAGCAGCCCGGGGTTGCAGAACTCCATGATCGACCAGAGCTCGGCCAGATGGTTCTCGACGGGAGTGCCGGTGAGGGCCAGCCGGGTGCGCGTCGGGATCGCACGCACCGCCTGGGACTGCAGCGTGCCGCTGTTCTTGATCGCCTGTGCCTCGTCGCACACCACGCGCCGCCACTCGACCTCGCGCAGGGCCTCGAGGTCGCGCTGGGCCGTGCCGTACGTGGTGATCACCAGGTCGGCGGCGGAGATGTTCGCGGCGTCTCGGCCGGCGCCGTGGTGCACGTAGACCCGCAGCGACGGGGCGAACCTGGCGGCCTCGCGCTGCCAGTTGCCGACCAGCGACATCGGGCACACCAGCAGCGTCGGCAGCTCGGCCCGCTCGTGCAGCAGCAGCGACAGCGTCTGGATCGTCTTGCCCAGCCCCATGTCGTCGGCCAGCACGCCGCCGAGCCCCAGCTCGGACAGGAAGCTCAGCCAGGCCAGCCCGCGCTCCTGGTAGGGCCGCAGCCGGGCGTCGAGCCCGGCGGGCGTGACCAGCGGCACGAGGCGGTGCTCGGCCTGCCCGGACAGCAGATCGCCAAGGACGCCGTCGGCGTCGATCTCGAGCAGCGGCAGCTCGTCTTCGTCCTGGATCACCGTGCGTAGCAGGTCGGCGGCGGGCAGCTCGCCGGAGCGGGCGCCCTCGACGGCCCGCAGCGCGGCCTTGAGCTGGCGGTCGTCGAGCTCCACCCACTGGCCGCGGACCCGCACCAGCGGCACCTTGAGCCGCGCCAGCTCGGCCAGCTCCGCCTCGCTGATCGTCTGGTCGCCGACGGCCAGGTCGATGCGGAAGTCGACCAGCTGCGCCAGCCCGAACCCCTGGCTGGTGGCCGCGCTCTGCGGCTTGGCGCGGGTGGTCAGCTTCAGCCCCAGCCGCGTACGGCCGGCCCAGCGGGGCAGCTGGACCCCGAACCCGGCCGCCTGGAGCAGCGGCGCCGCCTGCCGCAGGAACCCGAACGCGCCCGCCGTGTCGAGATCGAGCTCGGCCGGCTCGGCGACCCGCAGCGCCCTGTGGAGCTCGGGATAGAGCCGTACGGCACGGCCGAGCCCGGCGAGCAGCTCCCGCTCCGGCCGGGCGGGAAGCCCGACGACGGGCTCGCCGCTCCACACCCGCCGGGCGGGCACGTACAGGCTGGGGTCGTCGGCGGCCTGCAGCGCAAGCTCCACCCGCCAAGGGTCGTCGGTCTCGGGCGGCTCGACGAGGCGGAAACAGACCCGGGCGGCGCCGTCGCCCGCCGAGACCGCGGCATGCCAGCCGGCCAGGTCTTCGCGCAGCTCGGGCAGGTCGACGCAGGCGGGATCGGGCCCGCTGAGCGCGGCCAGCCAGCGGTCGAGCAGGGTCTTGGGCCTGGCCACCAGGGGCTCGGTGAGCCGCTCGCGGACCAGCGCGTCGGTGAAGGCGTCGAGCGCCTCCCGCAGCACCTCCGCCGAGGGGCGCTCCACGCGGGAAGTGCGGCAGGCGGGCGGCATGGCCAGCGCCAGCTGCCTGAAGCAGGCCGCGTCAGGCCCGGTCAGCACCGGCCGCCACACCGCGACCGCGTTGTCCTGCGGGATCGACCACATGTCGGCCTCGGCGGGCGCGCCGAGCGAGACGAGGCCGGGCACGACGCGGCCCCGCCGGACCAGATCGCGGGCCAGGTCGGCGACGGCGGCCCAGTGGCGGACAGTGGCGCTGCCCGGGTGGTCATCGAGCAGGCGCAGGGCGACGGCGACCGGCGGCACGGCGGCGGGCACCCGCCACAGCCGCAGCCGAGGCCGGATGATCCGCGTCATCCGCCCGGTCTCGGGCGAGGGCAGCGGCTCCCGCGCGGACCCGGGCAGCAGCAGCTCCAGCTCGCGACGCGGGAAGTCGTCACCGGGGAACGGCGCCGCGGCGAACGGGTGCGCCCCGTCGTCGGCGGGGGCGGCCACGGAGTCCTCCGACCAGAAGGCGAGGGCGTCTCCCGCCCAGACTCCGTGTACGACCAGCACCCCGGAAGGCTACCGCCAGGCACCGACAGGTCGGCTCGGGTCTGCTAGCCTGCTCGGCAATTTGGCCTCAGACAGGAAGGACACCATGGGATTCGCGCCCGGAGAGAGCGGCTGGCGGAGCCTGCTCGGCAACCTGCGCAACGTCGTCCGCCAGGAGCTCGTCACCCGGCAGCTCGCGCGGCACCTGCCCGAGGAGTCGGTCCGCGTGCTCGACGCCGGCTGCGGCCAGGGCACCCAGGCCCTGCGCCTGGCAGCGCGCGGACACCGCGTCACCGCGCTCGACTCCTCGGCCGACCTGCTCGGCCTGCTGCGCCGGGAGATCGAGCCGGGCATGGACGTGCGGGTCGTCCACGCCGACCTCGATCGGATGGGCGAGCTGTTCGAACCGGGCTCCTTCGACGTGGTGCTGTGCCACGGCGTGCTGATGTACTTCGACGACCCGGATCCCCTGATCGCCGCCCTGGCCAGGGTGCTCGCGCCCGGCGGGATGCTGTCGCTGCTCGTGCGCAACGGCGACGCGCTCGCCATGCGGCCGGGACTGCTCGGCGACTGGGCCGCGGCAGGCCAGGCGTTCGGGGCCGGCGGGTACACCAACAGGATCGGCGTGCGGGCCCGCGCCGACCGCCTGGAGGAGCTGGTGGGGCGGCTCGCCGTACACGATCTGCGCGTGGAGGAGTGGTACGGCGTGCGGGTGTTCACCGACGCGGCGGCCAACGACGCCCCCGTGCCCGGGGACCTGGAGGCGCTGCTGGAGTGCGAGGAGCAGGCCGGTCGGACAGACCCCTACAGAAGGGTCGCCGCTCTCACGCATCTGGTCGTACGCTGAAGGCATGAATCCTCCCGGATCGTGGTGCGAGCGGCCCAAGCCGCCGGCTCCTTCGTGCGAGCTGCCCTCCCCGTGGAGCAAGCCGGAGAAGCCGGACAACTGGTGCGAGGTCGAGTCCCCTCTCGGCGACATGGTGGGCCTGCTGCTGCGTCTCGCCAGGCGCTGACGGAGGCTTTGCCTGCCCTTGCCATCCCTCCCCGACCTGGAAGGCGACAATCGGGTCAAAGGGGGCTGAGCCATGACTGACCATGACCCTGGCTACGGCTACGTCGACGAGCACGCGGGCGACGTGGGATCGCGGCGCGCCACGATCGGAACCCCGACCGACGAGGGGTCCATCAACATGCCGCAGGTGAGGCCGGGAGCCACGGAGAACGCCGAGGAGTGGGAGAAGTCCCACGAGCGGCACGATGTGTTCGTTCCCGCCACCCACGTCACGGGCGGCGACGTCCTGGACACGACTGGCGAGGCGGAGTCCGAGGCGGTACGCCTGGAAGAGGAACGCGAGAATCCGTTGATCGCGGCCAGGGACGCGATGGAGGCCGATCTGGAAGGCCGGTGAGAAAGCCTTTCCGCTGGGTAGTCGTATGTGCGCCTGCCGCAATCGTGGAAGGAGCTTTGCCGGTGCTTGCCGCAGTACACGTGCTGATCGGTAAGAACCAGGTGAGGCGGGCGGCAGCGCTCGAAGGGGGAGACCGAGGAGGATCACGTGGCCAAGAAGACCGACACCCAGGTGAAGGGCAAGGCCGATGTCGTCAAGGCCAAGGCGGCCGAGGTCGCCGACAAGATGCCCGACCAGGTCAAGGACGCCGCCGACAAGGTGACCACGGAGGCCAGGAAGCGCCCCGTGCTGCTCATCGTGGGCGTGGGAATCGTCCTCGCGCTCATCGCGCGCAGACTCATGAAGCGCGGCAAGACCAAGTAAGCGCCCCGGCATCGGGGCCCGATACGCTGCCGGAGTGATGCGTCGTACGGCACTGGGAGCCCTGCTCGCCCTGCTCGTCGCGGGGTGCGGCGCGGGCTCCGCGGTGAACAACCTCGGCACGGTGGTCAAGGGCGCCAAGGGCGCGACCACCCAGGTCTCCGCCACGGGCGGCGAGCGCTTCTCGCTGGCCGTCGCCGACAATCCCTCGGTCGGCGACTCGTGGACGCTGGTCGCCGTGCCCGACGCGAACGTGGCCTCCTTCATCAGCAAGGAGCGCCGCACCGAAGGCGACGGCCCAGGCGCGGGCGGCACCAGCTACTTCGTCTTCAACGCCAAGCACCCCGGCGCCACCGAGATCAAGCTCTACAACTGCTGGCGCTGCGGCCAGAGCAAGACGCCCACCACCGAGGAGAGCAAGCAGCAGTCCGGCGAGGCGATCTTCGAGCTGACCGTCAAGTGAGGACGGCGCGGCACAGCGTGTCGATCGTGACCGCGGTGACCACCTCGGCGTCCGCGCCCGCAGCGATCTGACGCTGCCCCTCGCCCAGGATGCTCCACCCCAGGTGGGCCACGAGATCGGGATGGTCGTGCCCCGCCTGCGCCGCGATGGCGCGCATCGGCTCGATCATCGTCTCGTGCAGCTGGCCGAGCCGCGCCTGGCACTCGGCGGGCAGGTCGATCGCGGCGAAGGTGGGCAGCAGCACGTAGTCGCGGCTGTGCACGAACGTCAGCGTGGCCGCGCCGTACCCGCGCAGCCGCTCGCGCAGGTCGCCAGACCCGTCGGCCGCCGCGGCGAGCACCCCGGCCCAGCGCGGGATGGCGTCCTCGACCAGCTGGGCCAGGATGTCGGCGGTGGAGGAGAAGTACCGGTAGACGCTGGAGCGAGCCAGGCCGACCCGGGCGCCCACCGCGGCGGGGGTCAGCGCGGCCGCGCCCTCACCGGCCAGGATCTCCAGCGCGGCCTCGAGCAGCGCGGCGTGCTGGCTGGCCCGATGATCGGCCACCGTCGCCGCGGTGATCCTGGGCACGGCTCACTCCTCCTCGCGTCGTCTCCCCCCAGTATCGGGCAGCAGCAGTGCCGCGCCGACCCCGGCGAGCAGCACCGCGCCGGTGACGAGCGACACCCGCCGGGTGGCCTCCGCCGAGGCCTCGACGGCGGCCGCGCGGGTGGCGGGCTCGCGGATGCCGGCGATCGCCGCGCCTGCGGAATCCCTGACGGCGCGGGCCAGGTCCGGCCGGTCCGGCAGGTGGCGTTCCATCGCCCCGCCGAGCCCGGTGACCAGCACCCCGCCCAGCGCGGCCACGCCGATGGCGGCCCCGACCTGGCGCATCGTGCTCTGCAGCCCGGAGGCCTGGCCCGACTGGCGCGACGGCACCTGGGCCAGCATCACGCTGGTCAGCTGCGCGGAGGCGAAGCCGACGCCGAGGCCGTAGAGCGCCAGCCACGGCACGAACGTCCACGGCCCGAGGCCAGGGGAGACCACCAGGCCGATCGCGGCAGCGCCGGCCGCCTCGCACAGGAGGCCGAGCTGGACGATCCGGCGCGCCGGCATCAGCTTGGCCAGCCGCGGCACGATCCCGCCCGACAGGAACGCCCCCGCGGCCAGCGAGGCGATGATGAGCCCGGTCTGGAAGGCGGTGAACCCGATGGCCGTCTGCAGGAACAGCGGCAGCACCAGGATCATGCCGAACTCGCCGAGCGCGACCACGGTCGCGGCGGCCCCGCCGTACCGGAACGAACTGATCGAGAACAGCGACAGGTCGAGCATCACCGGGCGGCCCCGGCGCGCGCGGGAACGCTCGACCAGCACCAGCCCCGTCAGTGCCAGTACGGCCAGCGCGAACGCGTAAGGCACGGGGGAGGAGCCGCCCCAGCCGTAGCGCTGGCTCTCGATCAGGCTGAACACCAGCGACGACGTGCCCACCGTGGACAGCAGCACGCCGGGCACGTCGTGGCCGCCGGCCGACGGGTCGCGCGTCTCGGGCACCCGGGTCGCGCCGGCCAGCACGAGCAGGCCGATCGGCAGGTTCACCCAGAACGCCCACCGCCAGCCGTGGTCGGTCACCAGCCAGCCGCCGAGCAGCGGCCCGACCGCCGCCATGCCGCCGATCACCGAACCCCACACCGCGAAGGCGATCACCCGCCGCGAGCCGGTGTAGACCGCGTTGATCGTGGCCAGCGTCATCGGCACGACCATGGCCGCGCCGACGCCCTGGATCACGCGGGCGCCGATCAGCATCGGCCCGCTCACCGACGCGGCCGCCAGCGCGCTTGCGGCCAGGAAGACCACCAGGCCGAGCACGAACATCCGCCGCCTGCCCCGCACGTCGCCGGTGCGGCCCAGCGGGATGAGCAGGGCGGCGAACATCAGCGAGTAGATCGAGTTGATCCACTCCACGTCCGTGGCCGACAACCGCAGGTCGGCCAGGATCGCGGGGACGGCCACGTTCACGATGGTGGCGTCGATGATGATCATCGACATGCCGACGGCGAGTACGAAGAGGGGGAGCCAGCCCTGACGGGTTCGCTCAGTTAGCGACACCATGTCGCCAAGGATAGCAACACAGTGTCGAGAAAAATATGGGAGGCTTCCGGCCATGGACTTCATTCGCGTGCGCGCGTCGGCCGACGGCGCGGAGACGATCTCGTGGTGGACCGGCGACGTCTACGGCTGGCAGGACGACGACGGCCCGCACCACCTGTTCGGCTTCGAGGGGATCAACGTGGCCAGGGCCGTCGAGACCGACGAGGGGTGGCAGCTGCTGACCCGCGAGGCCGCCGCCTACCTCGATCCGCGCAGCCGCGAGATCCTCTCCGACTGGGAGAACCCGATCACCGGCAAGACCGTCGAGGTCCAGCACGTCTTCAACGACCCGGTCAACCAGCGCCTGGGCAACTACCCGGTCCCCACGACCGCGCTGGGCGACCAGGTGGTCTTCAACGTGGACATCCGGCTCGCCTACCCCTCGCCCCTTCCGGTCGCGAAGTTCCCGGAGAACTCGGCCAACGACACCTACCGGGCTCTCGAGCTCTTCCAGTTCTTCGTGGCCGAGTCCGATCTGAAGTCGGACATGCCGGATGTGCCGGCGGTGTTCTCGTGGTGCCGCGTCTCGCCCTGGCTGCCGTGGATGGCCATGGGGCAGCGCGGCGGCGGCCTGGTCTACCACTGCCGGGGCGCCAAGGTCGCCACGGTTCCCGAACGGCTGAGGTCCTTCGCCGGCGAGCGCTTCCTGCACGCCCCCACCGAGTTCGGCGGGAGGAACATGACGAGCTGGACGGCTTTCGCGGATAAAGTCGGGCGGTGAGCACCGACCTGTTCTGCGAGATCATCGCGGGAGAGCGGCCTGCCTTCGTCGTCCACTCCGACGAGGTGGCCGTCTCCTTCCTCGACGCGCGCCCGGTCTTCAAGGGCCACGTGCTGGTCGTGCCGCGGATCCACGTCGAGACGCTCACGGACCTGGCCGACGTCGGCCCCTTCTTCGAGCGGGTGAAGCTCGTCACGGGCGCGGTCGAGGAGGCGCTGGAGGCGGCGGGCACGTTCGTGGCCCTCAACAACCGCGTCAGCCAGAGCGTGCCGCACCTGCACGTGCACGTGGTGCCGCGCAACCGCAAGGACGGGCTGCGCGGCTTCTTCTGGCCGCGCACCAAGTACGAGTCGGACGAGGAGGCCAGGTCCTACGCCGACCGCATCACCAAGGCCATCGGCGGCCGGCCGGTCTCCTGAGGGTCAGGAGCGCGGCGCGGCGGGTTCGACCGTCACGACCGCGTTGAAGTCGGGGATGCCGGCCTGCGGCGAGTGCTTCGTGCGGTCGATCAGCACCTCGCCTTCTGGCCAGTGCACCTGCAGGTTGCCGGGCGCGACCGGCGCGCGGGAGACGCGGCACGACAGTTCGCCGCGTGCGCTCCTGAGCGTGACCCGGTCGCCGTCGGACAGGCCGAGCCGGTCGGCGTCGAGCGGGTTCATCAGGACGGCCTCGCGGGTGGCGCCGGTCAGGGAGTCCCGCTGCTCGTGGACCATCGAGTTGAACTGCTTGCCCCTGCGGGTGGACACCACGAACGTCCCGTCGGGACGGTCCATGGCGGGCACCTCGACCAGGGAGAAGTGGGCCTTGCCGTCCGGGGTGGGGAAGTTCCAGCCACGGCAGAGCAGCGGCCCGCCGTACTGGAGGTTGTCGCCCTTGGCCGTGAGTGTCTCGATGCCCTGGTAGGCGGGGACGGCGCGGGCGATGTCCTCGCGGATCTGCGGTGTGCCGGTGTAGCGGACCAGCGCCGCGATCTCGGGCCTGGCGCGGGCGGCCAGCTCGGTGGTGATCTTCCACTCGGGCCAGGCCTCGGGCACGCGCGGGCCGGGGATCTCCGGGGAGAAGATGATGCGGCGCTCGGTCGAGGTGGCGGTGACGCCGCCGATCATCTCGTAGCGGGTCTGCGCGGGCAGCAGCAGGACCGTCTCGCCCGGTTCGACCAGCATCTGGCTGGACAGGCAGATGTCGATGTGCACCCGCAGCGGGATGCGGGCCAGGCGTTCCCTGCTGTGTGCCGGGTCCGGCAGCACCTCCAGGAAGTTGCCGCCGCTGGAGATCAGCACGTCCAGGTCGCCGTCGAGCATCTGCGGCGCCGTCAGGCCCGGCTCGGCGGGCACCTCGAATCCCCACAGGTCACGGAACTTCGCGGCGTTCTCCGGCGTGACCGCGAGGCCGCCGGGCAGCGCCGTGCTGTAGGCGCCCATCTCGGCGCCGCCCTGCACGCCGCTGTGGCCGCGGATCGGCATAAGTCCGGATTTTTCGTGACCTACGAAGCCCTTGCTCAGGCCGAGGTTGACGATCGCCCGGACGTTGTCCTCGCCGAACTCGTGCTGCGTGACCCCCATCGACCACACCAGCACTGCCGTGCGCGCCTCGCCGAGCATCCTGGCCAGCTCGAGCATGTCCTGGCTCGAGGCGCCCGAGACCGCGGCGAGCTCCTCGAACGAGCGCTCGGCCAGAGCGGCCTCGAGCTCGGGGAACCCGACGGTGTGCGCGTCGACGAAGTCCCTGTCCACCCACTTGTTGTCGATCATGTGCTTGAGCGCGCCACTCAGGAACGCGATGTCGCCACCCACGTTGACCAGGAAGAACCGGTCGGTGATCTGGGTGCCGAAGACGGCGGACTCCAGGTTGGACGGCACCCAGTACCGGTCCATGCCCGGCTCGCGGTAGGTGTTGACGACCGCGACCTTCGTGCCCTTCTTCTTGGCGTGGTACAGGTACTTCATCGCGACGGGCTGGTTGTTGGCCACGTTCGAGCCGATGAAGACGATCAGGTCGCTGCCGATCCAGTCGGTATAGGAGCACGTGGTCGCCGCCACACCGAGCGCGCCCTTGAGCGCGAACGTGGACGGCGAGTGGCACACGCGCGCGGCGTTGTCGATGGAGTTGCCGCCGAGCGCGCGCACCGCCTTCTGTGCGGCGAAGTAGTTCTCGTTGGGCTCGCCCCGGCTCGTCATGTACATGCCGAACCTGTCGGACCCGGCCCGCCGCAGCCTGTCGGCCGCCAGGTCGAGCGCCTCGTCCCAGCCGATCCTGGTGAAGCCGGGCTCTCCCGCGCGCCTGATCATCGGGTACGGCAGGCGTCCCAGATCCCGCAGCTCCGCGCTCGACTTACCGGAAATCTCCGAAACATCGGCCAGAAGGCGGATGTCGAGCGCCGGCATCGTGTTCAGCCGCAACAGCCTGAGCCGGACGTTGCACAGGTGGATCTCGTCCATCGTCCAGTCGTGCATGCCGCTCGTGCCGAGCGCGCAGCCGTCGCACGCGCCGTCGCGCAGGATCCGCCAGGCGAAGCGGCGTTGACCTCGGTTCTCGCGGAAAGCCTTCCAGATCTCGAGGTAGTTGTTGGGCTTCTGCTCGCCGAGCCCGAACGGCTTCAGGCTGGCCCAGTTCCTCATGACATCGCTCCTTGCCCCCTACTCGGAACGTAGAACCGGGCAGGGAAAGGCGTCAAGGTAGGCTCCGCCCGTGGAGTACCTGGTCGGCGTCGTGGTCGTGGCGGTGCTCGTGGGCGTGCCCGCGATCGTGCTGTGGCGGGTCGTACGGGGCAGAAGGGACCTGGGCACCAGCCCGGCCGAGCGGGCCACGTTCGAGACGCTGCACACCGCGTCGCTGGCCGCGCCGCCGCTGCGGGCGGGGCTGACGGCGGAGGGCGCCCTGAAGGCCTCCCGTCACCTGCGCGAACTGCTCGGCTCGCCCGCGCTGGCGATCACGGACGGCGAGCAACTGCTGGTCTACGACGGCGCCGGCGAGCACCACGCCCGCGAGGCGTTCGAGCACGCCGCCGCCACCCTGCGCGACGGCCGCACCCAGGTGCTGGCCATCGAGTGCGAGCTGCTCGAATGCCCGATCAGGCACGCGGTCGTGGTCCCGCTCACCACCGACGACCGGGTGATCGGCTCGCTGGCCGCCTACGGGCCGCACTCCTCGGCCGGGCTGGTGCGGGCCGCGCAGGAGGTGGCCGGGTGGGTGGACTCCCAGCTGGAGCTGGCCGAGCTGGACCGCTCGCGGACGATGCTGATGGAGGCCGAGGTGCGGGCGCTGCGGGCGCAGATCTCGCCGCACTTCATCTACAACTCGCTGACCACGATCGCCTCGTTCGTCCGCACCGATCCCGAGCGGGCCCGCGAGCTGCTGCTCGAGTTCGCCGACTTCACCCGCTACAGCTTCCGCCGCCACGGCGAGTTCACCACGCTGGCCGAGGAGCTGCGCTCGATCGACCGCTACCTGATACTCGAACGCGCCCGCTTCGGCGACCAGCTGCAGGTCACGCTGCGCATCGCGCCCGAGGTGCTGCCGGTGGCCGTGCCGTTCCTGTGCCTGCAGCCGCTGGTGGAGAACGCGGTACGGCACGGCCTCGAGAGCAAGGACGGGGTCGGGCGCATCACGATCATCGCCGAGGACGCCGGGGCGGAGTGCCGCATCAGCGTCGAGGACGACGGACTGGGCATGGCGCCGGAACGCCTGCGCCGCGTGCTGGCGGGAGCCGAGGGCAACGGGGTCGGGCTGGCCAACGTCGACGAACGCCTGCGCCAGGTCTACGGCGACGAGTACGGGCTCGTCGTCGAGACCGAGGAGGGCGCTGGCACCAAGGTGAACATCCGCCTGCCCAAGTACCGCCCGGGCGTCTCGGTCCGCTAGGCGAGCAGGTCCGACAGGCGCAGCCGCTTGAGCTCGGGATCGTCGCGGGCCGGCAGCCGGGCGACGAGCCGTTCGGTGGGCACGACGCCCAGGGGCCTGGCCGTGTCGATCTCGTCGTGGATGAGCTTGGCGACCCGGCGGGCGTCCTTGGGCACCAGGTCGGCACAGTTCCACGCCTTGATGACGGCCTCCTTTCTGAGTGCGTCCATGGACTCCACCTCGCCGCGCAGCCCGGCCTCGATGGCCCGGCGCATCAGCTGCGCCAGCTCGGGCGTGATGGGGGAGTCGTGCTCGGCCCTGGTCTCCAGCCGGATCACCAGGTAGTCCAGCTCGACCGGCCTGCCTCCCGCGCGCAGCCTCCCGTCGACGATCTCCAGCGGCCCCGGCGGCTCCGGCGCGTCCAGCACCACCACGTGGCCCGCCTGCACCGGGCGGCCCGCGCCGCCCGGCGCCACCATGCTCCAGTGCACGCCCAGCGTGGGCTGGTCGCCGGTGGCCTCGAGCACGGTGTCCATGCCTTCCGACATCTTCTCCGCGATCGTGGCGGCCGTGGACAGCGGCGGCCCGACCAGCGCCGCGAGCTTGCCGAGGACCTGCACCGCCGCGGCCAGCGGGCCGCGCTGCGACACCTGGAACAGGCCCGCCTCGACGCTGACCACGCCGCCGTTGTACGGCAGCAGCGGCGAGATCGGCAGGTCCAGGTGGACGCCAGGGGTCGACCAGGCGGGCGTCGTCACGGCGGTGAAGGCGCTGGGCTGCGCGCCCAGGAAGGTCAGCGTGACGCCGCCGTGCAGGGCGGGGTAGTGGTCGTTTCCCCAGGTCCTGCGCTGCGCCAGGTACCCCTCGACGAGCCAGGCCCGCAGGTAGCCCTCGCGGGGCAGCAGCGGCCTCGAGCCGGGCTCCGGCAGGAACGCCAGATGCGTGTGCTCTGCCCGCGCGCTGAACCACTGGGAAATACGGCTCATCGAGCCTCCTTGCTTTCCGTCGGGAGGAACAGGATCACATCGCACATCGCCCGGACATCGCCCCCGGCCTCGGCGACGATCTCGCGCAGCCGCCGCTGCAGCTTGAGCATCCGGCGCCCGTCGACCACCTCCTGCCTGGCGATCCTCCAGGTCGCACAGATCTCCACGGCCTTGCTCGCGGCCTGGTCGGGCAACGGCGGGGTGATCAGTACGGCCGGCGTCCCCGCGCGGCAGAGCGCCCGCGCGAAGGCCAGGAACCCGTCGCGCTCCTTCTCGTCGAACGGCCGGGGCGGCCCGTCCACGGGCTCCGCCTGGAGGACGTAGAGCCTGGCCAGGCCCTCCGGAGCCCGGAGCCGTTCGCGCCTGGCGGACACGACCGTGGGCTCGACGTCGATCATGACGCGCAGCCGTATGCCGTCCCTGGTGTCGACCGGAGTGCCGATCAGATGCGTCCGCCGGCCGCGAAGCTTGACGCCCTGGAACCGCGGCACATGGTCGGGCCCCTGGTAGTCGTAGCCGTTGTCCGCCTCGAGCCGGGCCGCGGAGTGCATCGACCGGAACACGGCGGGCAGGTCGGGGAGGTGCCCCAAGACCCGGTGCTCAACCGGGGCGGTATGCAGGTCCACGTCGGCATGGATCAGGACTGCATGGGCCAGACGGCTCACCTTGGAACCTGCAGCACGGGGGCGCGGCGGGGAGATGCCGAACCCGAACCTGCGCCAGGCCGGGCCGCCCCAACGCGCGTAGGTGTGTCTGGTGAGCGAGACTGCACCGTCCGGGTGCACCGCGGCGGTCATGCCGCGTGCCAGCAGGTTGGACCGCCACACGGCGACCCCGGTGCCGATGGCCAGCACGGCGATGGGTGGGCCCAGGTAGAAGGCGTAGATCGGCAACATGTCCACATCGCCCCGGCCCCAAATGGGGGGGAACGCGAAGAACATGGCCACGAGCAGAGCGACCGCCGCCACCGCGGAGCCGATCGTCCATCCGGCCACGATGATCCAGCCCGGCACCCGCTGCTGAGGCGGCTTCCACCCGGAAAGCTGTCCCGGGCTCTCCTGCGGGAGGTCTGGGTATGTCGGGCGGGGCTCCGCGTCGGGAGGCGGGAGCTCGTGCATCTGCTGGTCGCCGACCTCGGCGGCGTTCGCCAGCCGGATGGCCTGCCTCCCGAGTTCCGTCTTGACGCCGAGGTCCTCGGCCGCCTGGTGGAGCAGTTCGGCGGCCCTGCCGGGGAGGTGGAGGGCGAGCACCTCGGCGTACTCCAGGGTGCGCAGCCCGCGCAGCCACCGGAAGCGGGTGGCGGCGAACGGCAGCGGCGGTTCCAGGCGGGACGATGGCGCCAAGCCCTGGTCGACCTCGTGCTCCAACCGCGCCTGCCGGGTCCAGGCGGGCGGGATGCCGTCCTCGTCCTCGATCATGTAGCCGGGCCAGAGGTTCAGCCCGCACCGCCAGGCGGCGTAGACCGAGCCGGTCTCGATGTTGTCCTCGGGCCGCTGGCCCGTCACGAGGGTGAGCGTGATCCAGGCCTCCGACCGGCACACCGGTGAGCCGGTGCGGGCCAGCTCCCTGACGGCCGGGTAGTGGTCGAGCGAGCGGGCCCGCCGGCACACCATGAGCAGCCCGAGCTGGCAGGCCTCGACCGTGTCAGGGTCGTCGCCCGCGGTCAGCGCCTCCTCGAGCCGTTCCCGCAGCAGTTCGGCCGCCCTGGCGTGCTCGCCGATGGACACGTACGCCTCGGCCAGCGCGACGACGAAGGGCTTGACCTGCCGCGCCGCCCACGAGGTCACCGGCCCGGGAAGGTAGCGGTCGACCCGGGCGAAGGAGTCGAGCAGCTGGCGGGACGCCTTCCAGGACAGCAGTTCCAGCGCGCGCAGGCGATCGGCCTCGGGAGACCCGGCCTCGCTCATCCTGGGCCGCTCCTCCTGCCTGTCGCCGATGGCCAGCCGCCGCACCAGCTCCACCCTGGCCCACGCGTCCCCTGCCGGAGGATGGTCGGCGGCCACCGGGTATCCCACGACGTCCAGCGCGATCAGGCGCGCTTCCTCCGCCAGGTCGAGCGCCGTGAACTCGGCGTCGGCCATCAAGGCGAGCGCCGCCGCCTGGTCCAGCGCGAACGAGCGTGTCGCAGGATCGTCCGTCAACGCCGTCACCGCCCGGAGCTCCGCCCACGGAGCGGTACTACCATCCGCCATCCACCCGTCCACGGCCGCCACGATCGACGCGGCGGGAGCCGTACCGTGCGAGACGATCCTGCGCAGCTCGGCAGGGAAGTCGATCCCCTCGATGTCGCCCGCGGCCACCCGGCCGAGCAGCGCGCGGTCGCGCTGCCCGGGGGAGCCGATCCGCTCGACGTGCCGCCACAGCGGCGCGACCCCGCCGGCGCCGGTGTGAATGCGGCAGGCGGCCTGGGTCGACAGCACGGCCGCCAGGACCGTTCCCGAGCAGGCGGCGGCCGCGCGGGCGGCGACCTGCTCGGCCCACCCCCACGCGCCCTCGGCCACGACCCGGTCCTCGACGCGCTGCCACAGCGCGACCGCCTCCCGCTCGGCGAGGAACCGTACGGCCGGCAGCACGGTCCCCGTGGTCACCTCCGCCACCGACGGCGCCGCGTCGATGGCGTGCGCGGCGGCCGAGCCCAGCACGGTCTCGTGCACGGGGAACCGGCCGGGATCGGTCGCGGTCTCGGCCCGCAGCCGCTCGCACAGGTTCGGCTCCAGCTCGACCAGCGCGGGCCGCCCGTCGGCGGTGTAGGCGCGGACCCTGGCCCACTCCTGCGCGGCCAGCTCGGCCAGCACCGCCTCCGCCTCGACGCCCAGCTCGCCGAAGACCTCGCCGACCAGGGACCGGTCGATCGTGCCCAGCTCGGCGGCCACGCCCAGGCAGCGCGCCACGGCCGGGTCCTTGATGCGGCCGATGATCCGCTGCCTGACGTACGGGTCGCCCGGCGCGGACAGCAGCTCCCGCGCGTCCAGGTCCGGCTCGGCGAGCAGCCAGTCGGCGTAGGCGGCCAGGTCGAACGGGTTGTACTCGTCGCCGGACCTGGCACGTGCCAGCACCACGTCGGCGTCGCGGACCTCGCGGGCCGCCAGGTAACGCTCGGCCTCGGCCGGCGAGAACCCGCCGACCTGGATCACCCGCAGGTACGGCCGCGGCCGCAGCCGCGGACCGGCGGGCGCGTCGCCGGAGGCCGGCGGCACCAGCCAGCGCCGGCCCGCCAGCAGCACCTTCAGCGACGGCAACTGCTCGTGCAGCAGCTCGAGCAGCTCGAAGGTGACGTCGATGCCGGGCGCGGGCTCACCGAGCGGGTACAGCTTGGCCAGCTCCTCGCAGGTGTCCAGGACGAGCACCACATCCTCAGGGATGAAACGCAGGAACGTCGCGAACGCCCTGACCATCTCCTCCCTCAGCTCCCCAACGCGCGCCTCGACGCGGGTGGTGGCGTCCAACTCCTCGTGCAGGTCGTTCACGGCGTCAAGAAAACGGGTGTACCGCCTGTCGCTCAGCCGATCGCCCACCCAGCCGAGCAGGTCGACCGCGAGCGCCAGGAACATCTCACCTGGCCGGTTCTCCGGGTAGCGCGGGTCAAGGTGGTCGAAGTCCACCCGCGCCGTCCGCAGCCCCAGGTGCCTGATGAGCATGGTCTTGCCGGAACCGCCCGGCCCGAGCAGGTGGACGGCCCAGGAATCGGCTCCGTTGACCGCGGCCTCGATCTCCTCGCGCGGCTGGTAGTGCCGTAGATAGTGCGCGTCCTCCGCCTCCCTGGCGGCCCTGGCCAGCCGCCACTCGGCGCGCCGCGCGGAACCGACCCGGTATCCGCCGACGACCTCCGCGACCGCCTTGGCGGTGGCCACCAGCCGCGCCGCCTCGGGCACCGCGCCGCCTTCGACCAGCCGCTCCACCTCGAACAGCAGCCGCAGTCCCGACGGGTCGTCCTCGAGTGCCAGGAGCGAGTGACGCAGCTTCGGGATCAGCCCGCTGAGAGCCTCGGCCGTCTCCACCGCCATGCGCAGCACCTCGGGAACCATGGCACGCAAGTAGGCGCCCAGCTCGGGACGGACGCTCTCGCGGATCCAGAACACCCGCTCCTCGGAGCCGTCCTCGCGCAGCACGGTGGTGCTCTCCACCAGCTCCGAGTCGGGCATGGGCGCCAGGCCGGCCACCTCGGCGAGCTCGTCGTCCCACAGCGGGATCAACGCCAGCAAGGCCAGGTGGTGGGACGGGTAGCCGGCGAAGCGGCGCTGTCGCAGCCGCTCCTCCAGGGTCTGCTCCGGCATGCTCATGGCGCCAGCCGGTTCAGCTCGGCGTACACGCGCCAGGCCGCCTCGTCGTCGTGGGCGACGAAGTGCTTCCACTCGGCCAGCACGTCGACCAGGAAGTACAGCGTGTCGGCCACCCCGGCAGGGTGCCCGCGCAGGTGCCTGCTGAAGGTGGCCCGCAACGCCTCCCTGTCGTGCCCGGGCGCCGCCACCCACACCTTCCTGTAGCGGTCGTCGGGATGCCAGGCCTGCAGCAGGACCCACTGGTAGCCGAGCATCGCCTCGTCGTCGGGCAGCGCGGTGAGCGGCTCGAAGCGGTAGGCGCCCATCCCGGGTCGCTGTGCCTTGAAGGTGCTCAACGGCACGCACTGGTCCAGCGCCGCCGTGGCCACCACCGGCACGGGGCTGGCCGCGCCGCCCAGCCCGTTCGGCGTGACCAGGTCGAGCAGGCCAGGCGGCTCCGACTCGATCCACCCCAGCGCGCCCAGCCACAGGTGCAGCCCTTCCGCCAGCACCACGACCCGCGTGTGGTCACCGTACGGCAGGCCGAGCCGTTCCCCGGCGACCGCGGCCAGCGCGGCGAGGTCGGCGGCCAGCGCCTCCCCGACGACGTCGAGGTCGAGCGCGCCGGGAGCGTCGCGGAAGGCGACCACCCCGCGCCGCGGGCTGCCCGGCGGGCTCGCCGCGCCGGGCGGGAGACCCACGGCGACGGTGCCGAGGGGAGGGGCGGGCAGGCCGAGCCGGTCGCAGGCGTCCAGCGCCGCCTTCAGCACGGCGGCCACGGCCTGCCGTAACGTCCTGGGCGCGGTGTGCTGCGTGTGCGGGGCCAGCAGCAGCGGGACGTGACCCGCGTGCAGCAGCCGGAAGCCGATCTCGCGCAGCAGCCGGGTCGCGCCCAGCTTGGCGAACCCGCCCTCGGTGTAGGCCACCAGAAGCCCCGGCCCGGCAGGCAGCAGCCGGTCCACCTGGTCGAAGATGGCGCGCCGCCCGATGTAGACCGGTTGCTGCGCCAGGTCGAGCTGCCTGGCCTGCTCCAGCACCCGGCGCGCGGGCGCCGGGTCGACCGGGCGGAAGGAGGCGGGCAGCGACGCCGCCGTGTAGACGGTCGGCCTGGCCCAGTCGTCGCGGGTGCCGGGGTCCGGCTCGCCCACCAGCGCCGCGCGGCGGCCGTGCGCGGCGGCCTCGGCCACGCCGTCGCCGTTCAGCAGCGCTCTGACCAGGCGTTTGGAGAACAGGCGGCAGGCGGGCTCGGCCACCTCGCCGTCCATCGCGACCACGATCGGCACGCCCGCGCCGATCAGCTTCGCCGCCAGCGAGGCCGGGCTCAGCCGCGCCGTGTGGCAGACGCTCAGCACCACGGCGAGCGGCCTGCGCGCGCCCGGCAGCAGCGCGGCCACCAGCTGGTCGGCGGTGACGGGCGTGCCGGACAGTTCGACGAGCAGCTCGCCGTCCTCGTCCAGCCTGCCGTGCGCCACCAGGTGGATCAGATCAGGACGGAACGCCTCACACCGGGCGGCCAGCCTGTCGGCGTCGAGGTCGTCCGCCACCCGGGCCAGTGCCAGGCCGTCCGACTCGCACTCGCGCAGCAGTCCCAGGAACATCGCGCCCGGCAGGATCACCGGCTCGGTCAGCTTGGCCCCCGACGCGAACAGCACCCGCGGCGCGCCCGCCACCGGGCCGGGCAGCGGCGCGTCCGAGTCCACCCGCCGGGTGATCGCCACCAGCAGGCCCGGGTTGGCGCCCAACGGCCGATCGCCGTCGTGCATCGCCTCCCACGGATGCCCCTGGAGCGACATCGGCAGCTCCAGCGCCAGCTCCACGCCCCGGCTCGCGCGCACCTCCGGCAGCCCCAGTATCCGCTCCCACAGCTCGGGCCCGAGCAGCGCGTCGAAGAGCTGCTGCCCGTCCACCTGGCCGGGTGGTGGAAGCTGCCGGAGCAGCTGTCCTCCGGCAGGGGTGATCACGATGCGGGGAAGGCTCATCGCAGCACCCGCCTCGTCAGGCGGTCGGCCAGGGCGCGGACGTCGCCCGCGGGCGGCGCCGAGCCCATCGTCCCCGGCGGTCCGCACTTCGGCAGGTAGGTCAGGAGATTGCGCCGTACGGCAGGCCCGGGCGGCGCGGCCACCCCGGCGGCGATCATCGCCCGGGCGGCGTCCCGCGACCGGACCTTGGTGATCGTCGGATCGTCGGAGGCCAGCGCCGACGTCCAGGCCGTCACCAGGCGCCCGTCCAGGGCCCCCGCCAGCGACGCCAGCCGATGCCCGTCCACCGTCAGCTCCAGCATCGCCGAGGCCAGCGGATCGGACAGCCCGATGATCGCCAGCCGCCGGTCGAGCGGCGGGTAGTACAGGCCGTCCACCGGCAGCCCGTGCATGAGCTCGTCCACCAGCCAGGCCGCCGCCGGGCCCACCATCAGCGCCGAGTACACGTCGGCGAACACCTCGTCCGCCCAGTCGCCCGCCGCCGCCGTGGCCTCGTAGGCCAGGTCCAGGTCGTGCATGACCAGGTGACCCGTCTCGTGCGCGGCCACGACCAGCCACCAGGGTTCGCGCACGGCCCAGGCGGGCAGCGAGATCACCGGGATCAGTTTGTCGGCCAGCTCGGCCACCAGCGCGTCGTCGGGAGCCCGCAGCGCCCTGGGCACCTCGCGGCGCGGCGTGGTGAACGCGTCGAACAGCGGATCCAGGTACGGGAGCGGTCCAGGGGGAGGCCGCCTGCCCAGCACGTCGAACGGCTGCCACCAGCAGCTGCGCACGATCTCGTCGGCCGCCGCCAGCACGGGGCCGCGCACCGGGTCGAGCCGCTGGTCGTACTTGGGCGCGTACCAGTCGAACAGCCGCTTGACCGTCAGCAGGCTCCGGTCGAGCTCGTGGCATCGGGCGTAGGCGGCGCCGGAGTCGGTCCCGGTCACGGCCGTGAGCCCGGCGCGGATCCCGGACAGCATGCTGTACATGACCGTCTCGATGACCTCGAAGTGGTGGCCGAAGCGGGCGAATCCGGGATCGGGGGCGCGGGCAGCGAGCCAGGCGGCGAGCTCCCCGCGCAGCAGATCGGCGGCAGCGACAGAGCGTTCCACCCTCGCCTGGACACGCACGTACTGGACGATACAGCGGGAAGGTGGCACATGCCGTAGCTGTGATCGGGCTGTGACGGCCATGACGTCTCATGTCTGTTTTCATGTGTGTGTATGGGACTGCGTGTTCTCGCCGTGGACGACGAGCTTCCCGCGCTGGAAGACCTCGCCTACCTGTTGCGCGCCGACCCGCGCATCGGCGAGATCGTCACGGCCAGGGACGGCGCGGCCGCGCTGCGGCTGCTGGACCGCGCCATCGCCGACGGCCGCCCCATCGACGCGGTCTTCCTCGACATCCGCATGCGCGGCCTGGACGGGGTCGTGCTCGGGCGGCTGCTGTCGCAGTTCGCCAACCCGCCACGGGTCGTGTTCGTCACCGCCTACGAGGAGCACGCGGTCGACGCCTTCGAGATCAAGGCCGAGGACTACCTGCTCAAGCCGGTCCGCCCAGAACGGCTGGCCGAGGCGATCCGCCGGGTGGCCGTCTCGGCCGACGTGCCCGTGGAGGGCGACGAGACCACCACGATCCCCGTCGAGCTGGGCGGCGTGACCCGCTTCGTGTCCACGGCCGACGTGGTGTACGTCGAGGCGCACGGCGACTACGCCCGCCTGCACACCGCCGCGGGCAGCCACCTGGTCCGCATCCCGCTGGCGACGCTGGAGGAACGCTGGGCCTCGGCCGGGTTCGTCCGCGTGCACCGCAGCCACCTGGTCGCGGTCAAGCACATCGACGAGTTGCACATCGATTCGGGCAGGTGCACGGTCAGGGTGGGCGACACCGAGATCCCCGTCAGCCGCAGGCACACCCGCGAGCTGCGCGACCTGCTGGTCAGGCGGGCGCGCAAGGGGAGAACAGAATGAGCGCCGAGCCCCGTCCATCCCGCCGCGTGCCGTACCCGCGCGCCGAGACGCCCCGCCGCGTCGCCGTCACCAGCCCGCGCACCGCCGCCGCGCGCCGCCCCCGCTACCCGGCCACCCGCGAGATCGACGAGCAGACCCACCTCGGCGAGGTGTACATGCGCTCGCTGCTGCGCACCCAGTTCCGCCTCGCGCTGTTCATCTGCACGGTGCTGGCCTGCGTGGTCGGCGGGTTACCGCTGCTGTTCCTGCTCATCCCGCACCTGCGCGACATCGACCTGCTCGGCGTGCCGCTGCCGTGGGCGATACTCGCCGGGCTGATCTACCCGCTGTTCATCACCGGCGCCTGGCTCTACGTACGGCAGGCCGAACGCAACGAGCGCCACTTCGCCGACCTGGTCGACCGCCGATGAGCCTCGCCGCCGTGGTCGTCGTCGTGGTGGCGGCCGTGCTGATCGGGGCGTTCGGGATCCGCTTCTCGCGCACCACCTCCGACTTCTACGTGGCCTCCCGCACGGTCAGCCCGCTGTGGAACGCCTCCGCGATCGGCGGGGAGTACCTGTCGGCCGCCTCCTTCCTCGGCGTGGCCGGGCTGGTGCTGTCGTTCGGCGCCGACATGCTGTGGCTGCCCGTCGGATGGACCGGCGGCTACCTGGTGCTGCTGGTGCTGGTGTCCGCGCCGCTGCGCCGCTCCGGCGCCTACACGCTGCCCGACTTCGCCGAGGCGCGTCTGGAGTCGATGACCGTGCGGCGCACCGCCAGCGTGCTCGTCGTGCTCATCGGCTGGCTCTACCTGATGCCGCAGTTCCAGAGCGCCGGGCTGGTGCTGCGCACCGTCACGGGGGCGCCGGTCTGGGCGGGCGGGCTGCTGGTGGCCGTGGTCGTGGCGGTCAACGTGCTGTCGGGCGGGATGCGGTCGATCACGTTCGTGCAGGCCTTCCAGTACTGGCTGAAGCTGACCGCGCTGGCCGTGCCGCTGGTCTTCCTGCTGATGGCGTGGAAGGCCGACGGGTCGCCCGCGCTGAGCCCCGACGACACCGCCATCTGGCAGGTGCCGCTGGGCGGCGGCAAGGAGTACGGGCTGTACTCCACCTACTCGCTGATCCTGGCCACGTTCCTGGGCACGATGGGGCTGCCCCACGTGCTCGTGCGCTTCTACACCAACCCCGACGGGCGGGCGGCCCGCCGTACCACCCTCGTGGTGCTGTCGCTGCTCGGGGCCTTCTACCTGCTGCCGCCGCTGTACGGCTGGCTGGGCCGGCTGTACGCGCCCGACCTGGTGCGGACCGACGCGGTGGTGCTGACGCTGCCCGAGCGGATGATCGGCGGGACGCTCGGCGACGTGCTGACCGCGCTGGTCACGGCGGGGGCGTTCGCGGCGTTCCTGTCGACCTCGTCGGGGCTGACCGTGTCGGTGGCGGGCGTCATCGCGCAGGACCTGATGAAGGGCGGCGTGGGCGCGTTCAGGAAGGCCACGCTGCTGGCCGTCGCGGTGCCGCTGGCGCTGGCGCTGTGGGCGCGGGAGCTGCCGGTGGCCGACGTGGTGGGGCTGGCGTTCGCGGTGGCCGCCTCCTCCTTCTGCCCGCTGCTCGTGCTCGGCATCTGGTGGCGGCGGCTCAGCACCACGGGCGCGCTGGCCGGGCTGTTCGTCGGCGGCGGGCTGGCCTGCGCCGCGGTGCTGCTGACGATCACCGGCGGGCCCTACGACGGGCCGGCGGGCGCGCTGCTGGCCCAGCCCGCGGCCTGGACGGTGCCGATCGCGTTCACCGTGATGGTGTCGGTGTCGTTCCTGACGCCGCACCGGGTGCCGGCCGGGGTCGCCAGGACCATGGTGCGCCTGCACACGCCGGAGAACCTCGACCTCGACCGCGGCGACTGGCGTCCCAGGTCATCCTGAAGTTCACCCGCCGGATCGTGCGGCGTAAGGCGTACCTGCCCTGGTCATCACTGGTGGCGCGGACCGTGGCGAGCATGATGCGTACCACCACCCTGGCCGTTCTCGGCGCGCTCGCGCTGGCCGGCTGCTCCTCCGCCAGTGGCGGCACCGGCAGCGGCGACACGCTGCGCTTCGCCGCCATCCCCGCCGAGCAGAACATCGACCCCACCGCCGAGTACAAGGACGTCATCGCGCTGCTGGAGAAGAACACCGGCAAGAAGGTGGAGTTCGTCCGCTCCACCGACTACAACGCCGTCATCGAGGGCATGGTGTCGGGAAAGATCGACCTGGCCGAGTTCGGCCCGCTGTCCTACGTGCTCGCCAGGAGCAACGGCGCCAAGATCACCCCCATCGCGTCGATGGTGGAGAAGGGCGGCAAGCCCACCTACCAGAGCTACGGATTCGTCCCCGCAGGCAGCCCGATCACCGGCATCGAAGGCTTCAAGGGCAAGAAGGTGTGCTTCGTCGACCCGGGCTCCACCTCTGGCTACCTCTTCCCCAGCCAGGGCCTGATGGCCGCGGGGATCGACCCGAAGACCGGCGTCAACCCGGTCATGGCGGGCGGTCACGACAACTCGGTCCTGTCGGTCGCCGGCGGCAAGTGCGACGCCGGGTTCGCCGAGAACGCGATGGTCGACACCATCCTCATCGACAAGGGCAAGCTCAAGCCTGGCCAGGTCAAGGTGGTGTGGAAGTCCGACGGCATCCCGATGTCGCCGGTCGCGATGCGCGACGACCTGCCCGCCGACCTCAAGGCCAAGATCACCCAGACCTACGTCAAGGACGCCAACAAGGACCGCATGGTGCAGCTCGGCATCTGCAAGGACGCCGGCGCCTGCAAGGTCACCGCCGACGCCACCATCTGGGGCTTCGTCCCCGTCACCGACGCCGCCTTCGACCCGGTGCGCAAGGTGTGCGCGGCCACGCACAACGCGAAGTGCGCCAAGGCATGATCATTGAGGTGCGCGGCCTGGTGAAGGCGTTCGGCACGGTGTCGGCGCTGGCCGGGGTCGACCTGGCCGTGCGGCAGGGCGAGACCGTGGCGCTGCTCGGGCCGTCGGGGTCGGGCAAGTCCACGCTGCTGCGCCACCTCAACGGGCTGACGCGCCCCGACGGCGGCTCGGTCCGGGTGCTCGGCGTGGACGTGGCCGCCGCCAGGGGAGGCGACCTGCGGTCCCTGCGGCGGCGCATCGGGGTGGTGTTCCAGCAGTTCAACCTGATCGGGCGGCTGACCGTGCTGGAGAACGTGCTCAGCGGGGCGCTCGGCCGCGTCCGCGGGCCCCGGTACGGCATCCTCACCTGGCCGCGCGCCATCCGCCGCGAGGCGCTCGAGCACCTGGACCGGGTCGGGCTGGCCGAACGCGCCTACACGCGCGCCGACGGGCTGTCGGGCGGGCAGCAGCAGCGGGTGGCCATCGCCAGGATGCTGCTGCAGCGGCCCGAGCTGGTGCTCGCCGATGAGCCGGTGGCCTCGCTCGACCCCGAGACGGCGGCCTCCGTGATGGACCTGCTCGTGCGGGTCTGCCGCGAGGACGGGCTGACCATGGTGTGCACCCTGCACCAGGTCGAGCTCGCCCTGCGCTGGACGGAACGGGTCGTCGGCCTGCGCGAGGGCAGGGTCCGCCTCGACGAGGCGACCAGCCTGCTCGACGAGGTACGGCTGCGCGGCCTCTACACCGCCGCCCAGGTGACGGTCGGCGCCCGCACCGCGACCGGCCCGTCATGACCACCACCGACCTGCTCCGCCCGCCCAGGACCGCCCGCCGTACCGCTGCCTGGGCCTTTCCCCTGGTCTTCGGGCTCCTCGGGGTGGCGGCGCTCAGCGTGCTGGGGGTGAACCTGGCAGGGTTCGGCGAGGTGGGCGGGCTGCTGGCACGCGCGTGGCCGCCCACGCTGTCCGACCCCGCCACCACGTTCGCCCACGTCCTGGACACGCTCTGGATGGCGATCGCCGGCACCGCGCTGGCCGCCCTGCTGGCGGCGGTGCTGGCCGTGTGCGTCGGCACCAGGGCCAGACCGGTGGCGCTCGCGGTGATCGTGGCCTGCCGGGCCGTGCCCGACATCGTGTTCGCCGTGTTCTTCGTGGCCGCGCTGGGCATCGGGCCGCTGCCCGGGGTGCTCGCGCTCGGCCTGCACTCGGTCGGCATGCTGGGCAAGCTGTTCGCCGAGGCCGTGGAGCGGGCCGACACCGGCGTCCGCGAGGCCGTCGCGGGCACCGGGGCGAGCCCGCTGCAGCGGCTCACCGCGGGCGTGCTCCCGCAGGTCGCGCCCGCCTGGGTGGCCGCCGTGCTCTACCGGCTCGACATCAACTTCCGCGGCTCCGTCCTGCTCGGCGCCGTCGGCGCGGGCGGCATCGGGCTCGACCTGAAGACCGCGTTCGGCTTCACCGACTACCCAGAGGCCACCGGCATCGCCCTGGTCACCGTCGCCGTCGTGCTGCTGGTCGAGGCCGTGTCCGTCGGGCTGCGCGGCCAGCTCCTCGGTGCGGGCCGCGCCGTCGCCGCGCCGTCGTTCACCGGCACCCGGGTGCCGTGGACGCGCGCCAGGACCATCGTGCACCTCGCGGGGTGGGGCGGCCTGCTGCTGGCCGCCGCGGCGTTGTGGCAGGTCGGGTTCTCGCCCGCGCAGCTCCTGCGCTCCGTCACCGCGATCGGCGAGTTCCTGCCGCCCGACTTCGGCCCCATCCTCGGCCTGCTCGGCCCCGGCCTGGCCGAGACCTGCGCGATCGCGCTGGGCGCCACCTTCCTCGGCGTGCTGTCCGGGGTCCCGCTCGGGCTGCTCGCCGCCCGCGCCGTCGCCCCCCATCCAGTGGTACGGCTGGCCGCCCGCGCCGCCCTGGTCGGCCTGCGCTCGATCCCCGACCTGCTGCTCGTGCTGATCTTCGTGGCCGCGTTCGGGCTGATGCAGGGCGCGGTGGCCGGGACGCTGGCGCTGGCCGTCTTCACCGCCGCGCTGGTGGCCAAGCTCGTCGCCGACGAGGCGGAGGAACTGCGGCGCGGCCCGCGCGAGGCGCTGCTGTCGGCCGGGGCAGGACCCGCGCAGGAGCTGACCGTCTCGCTGTTCGGGCAGCTCACGCCCCGCCTGGTGGCCACCACGCTGTACGCGCTCGACGTCAACCTGCGGGCCTTCTTCGTGCTGGGCATCGTGGGCGCGGGCGGGCTGGGGTTCGCGCTCAGCCAGCACATCAGGGCGCTCGACTACGACGTGGTGACCGCCATCGTGCTGCCCGTCTTCGCGATCGTGCTGTTCGTTGAGGGGATATCGACGGTTTTGCGGAGTTTGTTGCGTTGATGGGGTATTCGCTCGTGCGGCGTCGCCCGCCGTTCACCGGCGGGACACCTGCGCTGGCGATGGTGCTTGTCATGACAAGTACGCAGCGCTATCTGGAGATGGCCGACGTGCTGGAGGCGGAACTGCTGCACGTGCCCGTGGGCGCGCAGGTGCCCAGCGAGCACGTGCTGGCCGACCGCTTCCGGGTCAGCAGGCCCGCCGCGCGCGCCGCCCTGCAGGAACTCGAACGCCGGCTGCTGGTGCGGCGGGTCCAGGGAGTCGGCACGTTCCGCAGGGGACGGGTCGAGTACGTGGTCTCCGCCTCCGTGCCGCCCTCCTTCAGCGACACCGTGCGCATGGCGGGCGCCGAGCCCGGCTCCCGGCTGCTGTCGTGCGGCGTGCGCCGCGCCGTCGAGCAGGAGCGCGCCCGGCTCTGCCTGCCCACCGGCGCCGCCGTCTGGTCGGTCGAGCGCGTCTTCTCCGTCAACGGCGAGGTCGCCGCCTACGCCACCAGCGTGCTGCCCCGCAAGCCCCTGCTGAACCTCGACAGGGAGCTCGGCGACGAGGTGTCGCTGCACCGGGTGCTCCGCCGCCGCTACGGCCTGACCGTCACCCGCTCCCGATACCGCATCAGCCTCGACGTGCCGCCGCCCGGCATCGCCGACCACCTCACCGGCGGCAACCGCTCGGCCCTGTGGCTGGCAGAGAGCGTCAACCGCACGGCCGGCGGCCCGCCCGTCGAGTACGCCCGCACCTACCTCCGCCCCGACGTCCTCGACGTCGCCTTCGAGATCGCCGAGGACCCCTCGTGACCGCCGTGCTGTCGCGTGCCATGCGGACGGAGCTGCTGGCCGCCGCCACGTCCGACGAACTGCTTCCCCTGGCCGAGCGGCTGATCGACGAGGTCGGCGAACCGTCGGTCGTGCACCCGCCCGAGGTCGGCATGGTCATGCTCACCGTCAGGGAGCCCGTCGCCGAGGACCGTTTCCACCTGGGCGAGGTGCTCGTGACCCGGTGCACGGTCGAGCTCGCCGGCGCCACCGGCTGGTCCATGCGCGGCGGCGACGACCGCGTGGCCGCGCTGGCCGCCGCGATCCTGGACGCCGCGGCCGCCGCGGACCTGCCCGCCGCCGCCGAGGTCGAGGCCCTGTGCCGGGCGGTGGCCGAGCGCCGCGCCCGCGAGGACGCCGCCGAATGGGCCGAGGTCGCCACCACCCGCGTCGCCTTCGAGGAGCTCTCATGATCGCTGCGGCCGGCCGTACCGCGGATCAGGCCCAGGCCGACTTCAGGGCCCTCATCAACGCGCTGGCCAGGCCCGGCACGCTCGAACGGATCGCGCCCTGCGCGGGCCCGCCCGCGCTGGCCGTGGCGGGAGGGCTGGCCGACGTCGAGGTGCCCACGGCCGTGCTGGGGGAGGAGCACCTGGCCCGCGCCCTGCACCTGGCCACGTCCGCGCCCGTCGCCACGCTCGGCACGGCCCGCATGGTCGTCGCCCTGCGCCCGCCCACCCCGGAGGAGATCGCCGCGATGCCCCGCGGCGACGCGCTCCACCCCGAGCTCGGGACCCGCCTCATCCTCGCCGTCGCCACGCTGTCCGAGTCTTCGGCGACGGTACGGCTGTCGCTCAGCGGCCCCGGCGTCCCCGGGAGCCGGAGCCTCGGCGTCACCGGCATGCCTACCGAAGTCTTCACCGCGCTGGCCACGGCCAACGGGGACTTTCCCGCGGGGATCGACACCTTCCTCGTCGCCGCCGACGGGACCGTCGCCGGACTGCCCAGAAGCATCCAGATCGGAGTCCACTGAATGGGGTACTCAGGAGCCAGCGGCGGCCACGAGGCCATCCTCGCCGCCGAGGAGCTGGTCAGGCGCCACCGCTACGGCGGTGACAGCGCCCGGCTCGGCATCGACCAGATCACCGGCCGCCTCCGGCTCGCCGTCGACCGGGTCATGGGCGAGGGCGGCCTCTGGGCTCCCGACCTGGCCGCCCGCGCGCTGCGGCAGGCCGAGGGCGACGTTCAGGAGGCCGCCCAGCTCATCAGGGCCCACCGCTCCACCCTGCCGAGGCTGGCCTACTCCGAACCCGTCCACGCCGACGAGCTCCGCGTCGTCCGCCGCATCTCTCCCGCCTTCCGCAACCCGCCGGGCGACCAGCTCCTCGGCCGCACCCTCGACTACGTCGGCCGCCTCCTCGACCTGCTCCCCGACGACCAGCCCCCTGTCCCCGCGGACCCCGCCCCCGCGGACCCGCCCCCCACAGACGGCGAGCACGATCCGCGACGGCCGCCGCGGCTGCTCGGGCTGCTCCGCGAGATGGGCATGGTGGTGGAGCGCCGCGGGGAAGGCGACGCGGAGCCGTACGACATCACGCGGCAGCCGATCCGCCCGGGAGTGCCGCGGTCGGCGCGGCTGACCGCGATGGCGCGCGCCGAGACGGGCGCGCTCGTGCATCTGTGGTACTCGCACACGTTCCGCCCGGGCAGGCACAACCACGAATTCCCAGGCGAGGTTCGCCACGGCCGCCTGCCGGTGCGGGTGCGGCATCCGCTGACCGGAGAGCCCGTGACGGTGGCCGAGGTGCGGGTGACGGAGGTGGAGACCATCGACGACCTCGACCGGCCCGAGGAGGACAGGACCATGCTGGACCTCGGCTACGGCATGTGCTTCGGGCACAACGAGCGCAAGGCCATCGCCATGGCCGGCCTCGACCTGCTCGTCCACCGCGACGACGGCCGCACCGAGCTGGAGCAGGAGGTGCTGCTGACCCTCGACGGCATCGAGGCGGGCGGCTTCCTCGAGCATCTCAAGCTGCCGCACTACGTCGACTTCCGCTCGGTGCTCGACCGCAAGCGCGCCGTCCGCGAGGCGGTGGCGGCCCGATGAGGCTCCAGGCCCTCGCCGGCGACGGCGGCCCCCGCGGCATCTTCGACGAGCTGTCCAAACGAGAGGTACGGCGGGCCGCGCTGACCGCCGTGGCCGTGCCCGGCTACCAGGTCCCGTTCGGGTCCAGGGAGATGCCGGTGGCACGCGGCTGGGGCTCGGGCGGGCTCCAGGTGACGCTCGCCCTGGTCGGGCCCGAGGACCGGCTGAAGGTGATCGACCAGGGCGAGGACGGCGGGGTCAACGCCGCCAACCTGCGCCGCCTGATCACCGGTCACGTCGGCTGCGCCGAGGTGACCGACACGGGCAAGGCCAGCGTGATCCAGTCGCGGCACCGCATCCCCGAGACCAGGCTGCGCGCCGACCAGGTGCTGGTGCTGCAGGTGCCGGTGCCCGAGCCGCTGCGCGCGGTCGAGCACGACGCGCGCGAGCAGCGGCGCATGCACGCCGAGGCCGACTACTCGCGGATGTGGGTGGGCCTTTACGAGGACCTGGTCCGCAACGGCGTGGTCACCAGGTCGGCGGGCTACCCCTGCCTGGTCGACGGCAGGTACCTGATCTCGCCCACGCCGATTCCCCGCTTCGACGTGCCCAAGCTGGACATGGCCGACCACCTGACCCTGTTCGGCGCCGGGCGGGAGAAGCGGATCTACGCGGTGCCGCCGCACACCAGAGTGGAGCCGCTGGTCTTCGAGGACGTCCCGTTCCAGGTGGAGCACACGCCCGGGGCCGCGTGCCGCCACTGCGGCTCGGCCGGGTCGTACCTGGTCGAGGTGCCCAGGACCGACGGGTCCGTCGAGTGGGTGTGCAGCGACACCGACCACTGCGCGCGCAGCCGTACGGAGGAGACATGAACGCGGCACTCACCGTCGAGGGGCTCGGCCGCATCTACGGGCCCACCGGCGACACAGCCGGAACGGGGCCGGAGTTCGGGACCTCGGTGTCGCCGGCGACCGGCGCGGTGGTGGCGGCCTGGGACGTCAGCTTCGACGTGGCCCGCGGCGAGGCCCTGGGCATCGTCGGCGAGTCGGGATCAGGCAAGTCCACCGTCATGCGCTGCGTCGCCGGCGACGAACGGCCCACCGCGGGCAGCGCCCACCTGGACGGCGTCGACGTCTTCCTGCTCGACGACGCGGCCAGGCGCAGGCTCAGGATCGACCGGATCGCCGTCGTCTACCAGGACCCGGCCGCCGGGCTCGACCTCGACATCTCCGCGGGCGGCAACGTGGCCGAGCGCCTGACCGCCGCGGGAGCGCGCAACTTCCGCCGCATCCGCGACCGCGCCGCCGAACTGCTCGAACTGACCGAGGTCCCGCTCAACCGCATGGACGACCCGGTCAGGACGTTCTCCGGCGGCATGCGCCAGCGCGTCCAGATCGCCAAGGCGCTGGCCAACGACCCGCCCGTGCTGCTGCTCGACGAGCCCACCACCGGCCTGGACGCCTCCGTCGCCGCCGGGGTGCTCGACCTGCTGCGCGGGCTGCTCGAACGGCTCGGGGTGGCCGCCGTGGTCGTCTCCCACGACTTCGGCGTCATCGAGATGCTGACCAGAAGGGTGATGGTGATGCAGCACGGCAGGGTCGTCGAGACCGGCCTCACCGACCAGCTCCTCGAGGACCCCCAGCACCCCTACAGCCAGCGGCTCGTCGCGGCGGCCCGCGGATGAACGTCCTCAGCGTCAGGAACCTGACCAAGTCCTTCACCCTGCACACCATCGACGGACGGACCGTCGGCGCCCTGCACGGCGTCGACCTGGACGTGGCCGCCGGCGAGCACGTCGCCCTCGCCGGAGCCTCCGGCGCGGGCAAGTCCTCCCTGCTGCGCTGCGTCTACCGCACCTACCTGCCCTCGTCGGGGCACATCTGGCTCGACACCGCAGAAGGGCGCCTCGACCTCGCGACGCTGCCCGACGCCGACGTGGCCCACCTGCGCGGCCGCGAGCTCGGCTACGTCTCCCAGTTCCTGCGCGCGGAACCCCGCCGGTCCGTGCTGGACGTCGTCGCCAGATCAGGTACGGCCCGCGGCATGGATCCCGCCGAGGCGCGCGAGGCGGCGGCCGTCGCGCTGCGCAGGCTCGGGATCGACGAACGGCTGTGGGCCATGCACGCCACCGTGCTGTCCGGCGGCCAGAAGCAGCGCGTCAACCTGGCCGCGGGCACCATCTCCCCGCCCCGGCTGCTCCTGCTCGACGAACCGGTATCCGCGCTCGACCCGGTCAACAGGGAGGCCGTGCTCGCGATGATCGCCGAGCTCACCTCGCTGGGCGTGGCCGTGCTCTCCGTTTTCCACGATTTCGAGGCGATCGAGCGCCTGGCCACCCGGGTGGTCGTGCTCGACGCGGGGCGGGTGGCCGCCGACGGCGACCCCGCCAAGGTGCTCTCCCTGGAGGTGGCTCGTTGACGGTGTACGCGCACGCCATGGCGGTCCTGCCGGACCGCGTCGTCGAGGACGCGCTCGTGGCGGTCGAGGACGGACTCATCACCCACGTGGGCGAGGCGGCGGGAGCCGTCCCGGCCGGGGCGGTCGACCTGCGCGGCGCGCTGCTGCTGCCCGGCGTCGTGGACACCCACAGCGACGGGCTGGAGAACGAGCGGCGGCCCCGCCCGGGAGCGGAGTTCGACACGGCCTTCGCCGTGGCCAGCTTCGAGGGGCGGGTACGGGCGGCCGGGGTGACCACGGTCTTCCACGGGGTGGCCTTCGAGTCGCACAACCGCAAGGGGCGCACCGTGGACCGCGCCCGCGAGCTCGACACGGCCATCAGGGAACGCGGCCTGTCCGGGCACGCGCTGGTCGACCACCGGGTGCTCTACCGGCTCGACGCCCGCGACCCCGACGGGCTGGCCGCGCTGGAGGAGTGCCTGGAGGCGCCGGGGTCGCTGGTGTCCTTCGAGGACCACACGCCCGGCCAGGGGCAGTACCGCGACACGGCCTACTACCGGCGCTGGCTCGAGGGCACCGAGGGCCTGTCCGCCGAGGAGGCGCAGGTCAGGACGGAGAACCTGGTCACCGAGCGCGACACGCGCAGGTGGCACCGCCAGGTCGCGCTCGCCCGGCTGGCCTCCTGGGCCGCCGAAGGCAGGGCCCGGCTGCTGGCGCACGACCCGGTGACCGCCGACGAGATCGACGTGGCGGCTGCCAACGGGGTGTCGGTCGCCGAGTTCCCCACCACGGTCGAGGCCGCACGCGCCGCCAGGTCCCGCGGGCTCAGGATCGTGGCGGGCGCGCCGAACGTGCTGCGCGGCGGATCCCATTCGGGGAACGTGGCCGCCGCGGAACTCGTCTCGCTCGGCCTGGTGGACGGGCTGTCCAGCGACTACCTGCCCTCCACCCCGCTGGCGGCGGTCCTGCTGCTCGCCTCCCAGGGAGTGGTTTCCCTGCCCGCGGCGATCTCGCTCGTCACCTTGGGACCTGCCGCCGTCGCCGGGCTGACCGACCGTGGCGCGCTCGTCCCCGGGCTCCGCGCCGACCTGGCCGTGGCCACCGTCGACCGCGGCTGGCCCACCGTCCGCCACACCATCACCGCCGACTCGGCCCACCTGGCAGGAGTAGCACGATGACCGCACACCCCGAGCTCTTCCCGCACGCCCAGGTGTTCCTGCCGCCCGGCGTCCACCCGGCGCCCCCCGGGGACGCCCATCCCGCGCTGCTCGCCGCCGCCCGGGCGGCGCTCGACGCCTACGCCGGAGCCGGGCACGACAGGGACGCGCTGTCGGCCATCGTCGCCGACGGCGCCGACGGGACGCCGACCATGCGCATCGACGAGCTCGTCGAGGACGCCGTGCTGGCCGCCCTGCCCGCCGAGGCCAACGTGCTCACCGAGGAGACCGGCTGGGTCGACCGCGGCTCCGCGCTGACCCTGGTCATGGACCCCGTCGACGGCTCCGCCAACGCCGCCGCCGGGGTGCCGCTGGCCGCCTTCTCCGCCGCGCTGGCCGAGGACGGGGAGTTCACCGAGGCGCTCACCGTCTGGCTCGACACCGGCCGCAGCTGGTGGGCCCGCCGTACCACGCGCGGGCTGCGCACCACGGGACGCCGCGAGCTCGACGGGGCCGCGGTGTCGCTGCTGCGCCCGCACCCGCGCAACCCGGGCGCGCTGGCGGCGTGGATGGCGGTGGCCGAGCGGGCCGCGCGGGTGCGGATCCTGTCGTCAAGCTGCCTGGAGGCCGCGCTGGTCGCCCAGGGCGCGACCGACGCGTTCGCCGACGCCGCCTCCGACACGCACCGCCTGGTCGACATCGCCGCCGCCGTGGTGCTCGCCGAGTCGGCCGGGGGAGCGGTCCGCGACGTCTTCGGCCGCCCGATCGAGCTGGACACCGACCTCACCCGCCGCTGGAGCGGCGTCGTCGCCGCCACCCCCGACCTGGCCCACGATCTCGCCGAAGTCCTCCGCGCCGCCGCCACCCGCCCCCGCTGACCGGTACCGCCGGACCGCCGTCGGTCAGCGCTGTTCTCCCGAACCGCGGACGATCAGTTCGACGGGGACCCGGACGCGGCGGGGCGTGTCGGAGGGGGTGAGCAGCAGGTCGACGGCGGAGCGGGCCAGGCGGGCCGTGTCGTAGCGGACCACCGTCACGCCCGGATTGAAGACGTCCGCCAGGGCGAAGTCGTCGAAACCCACGAACGCGGGCCGCTCGGTACGGTCGCGCAGCGCATGCAGGATGCCGATCGCGGCCCGGTTGTTGGTGGCGAAGAACGCCGTCGGCGGGTCGGCCAGGTCGAGCAGGCGCCCCACCTCGTGCGACACCCGCCACGGATCGAACACCCCGCTCACCACCAGAGACTCGTCCACCTCGCCCAGCGCCTCCCGGTAACCGAGCGCCCTGTTGTGCACCGAGCTCAGCCCGCTGTCGTCGGAGATCAGCGCGATCCTGCGGTGCCCGTGCGCCATCAGGTGCTCGGTGGCCATCCGCCCGCCCGTCACGTCGTCGAGCTGCACCACGTCCGCCGCGGGCAGCCCCTCGGGAACCCGGTCCACGAACACCGCCCGCGGCCCCTCGGCCAGCCACCCGTGGTCCCCCGCGGACGGGACGACGATCAGCGAGTCGACGCCCCTGGCGTACATGGACTCGACCAGCATCCGCTCGCGCTCGGGCCGCTCCTCGTAGGAGCCGAACACCACCAGCGCGTCGTGCTCGGCCGCCGCGGCCTCCACCGCCTTGGCCAGCCGGGCGTAGAACTCGTTGGAGATGTTCTCCATGATCAGGCCGATCGTGAGCATGGTCGCGCCCCTGGCCAGCCGCGCCGCGGCCTCGTTGCGGCGGAAGCCCAGCGCCGAGATCGCGTCCAGCACCCGCCGCTGCACGTCGGAGCTGACGTGCGGCTCCTGGTTGACGACCCGCGAGACGGTCTTCAGGCTCACCCCCGCATGCCGCGCCACGTCCGCCATCGTCGGCTTACGCTCCATCACCCCAGCCTCCCCACCGGTACGGCACGCCCCACGACCACCCGCTCCCTCGCTCCAGGAGGCGACCCCGCGGTGATCACCGCAGGGACCCTATCCCGCCCCGGCACCCGGCCAGCACCACCCCGCCCGGAAAGACGGCGTCCGCCGCGCACGGAACGCCGGTCCCTGCTTCCCAAGCGGCGTCTCGGCGAGCAACCGTCCCACCCATGCGTGCCGTCGGGCACGGCCGGAAAGCTGGGTCGGCGGTGCGCGGTGGGCGGGGCTTTGCCGTACAGGACCATGAAGCTCTTCAGGACGAGAAGGCCGTACAGGACCAGGAAGGCCGAAAAAGAAATCCTCACGATATGGTCCACGGCATGGATGATGACTGGATTTGTGGGCGTCTCGGCGAGGACGAGCCCTGGCTGTTGGGGGCGGTCCATCCGCCGATCTTCGAGAACTCGATCTTCACCTTCGAGACCGTCGGCGACCTGGCCGAGGCGATCAAGGACGAGGACGAGAAATTCGTCTACTGGCGGGGCACCAACCCCACCGTCGACCTGGCCCAGCGCAAGCTGGCCGCGCTGGAGCGGGCCGAGCGGGCCAAGTGCTTCGCCTCCGGCATGGGCGCGATCTCCGCGACGATCTCGTCGCTGGTCTCGGCCGGTGACCACGTGCTCGTGCTGGGCGCCGTCTACGGCCCGACGACGCAGTTCCTGCGTTACCTGGAGAAGTACGGCGTCACGCATACGCACATCAGCGATCTCGCGGCGGGTGACAGCGCTATCAACGCATCCACGCGCCTACTGTACTTCGAGTCCCCGTCCTACATGCGCTACGAGTTGTTCGACATCCCCCAGGTGACCGCGTGGGCGCGCGAGCACGGACTGGTCACCGTGATGGACAACACCTGGTCGACCCCGATCTTCCAGAAGCCGATCACCATGGGCGTGGACCTGGTGCTGCACTCGCTGTCGAAGTACATCGGCGGCCACAGCGACCTGGTCGGCGGCGTGGTCTGCGGCTCGGCCGAGCTGATCAGGCCGCTGGCCAGGACCGAGTACATGCTGTACGGCGCGGCCATGTCGCCGCACGACGCCGGCAAGGTCGTCAAGGGCCTGCGCACCCTCCCGGTCCGGATGGCGGCACACCAGGAGCGCGGCCTGGCTATGGCCCGCTTCCTGGAGTCCCACCCGGCGGTCAGGGCGGTCAATCACCCCGGCCTGGAGTCCCACCCGGGTCACGAGCTCGCCAAACGGCAGATGTCGGGATTCTCTGGGCTGCTGTCTCTTGAGCTCGACACGGACTCCCGTCCGCAAGTCGCGAAATTTCTGGACACGCTGCGGCACTTTCGGATCGGGGTGTCGTGGGGCGGGTTCGAGAGCCTGGCCAGCGCCCCCGCGCTCACCATTGAGGAGAGCGTCAGGGAGACGATGGGGGTCCCCGTCGGGCTGGTCAGGTTGTCGGTGGGCCTGGAGTCGGCGGAAGCGCTCATCGAGGACCTCGGCCAGGCACTCGAGACGATCTGAGGTCTAGCGCGGAGAGGGGTCGGTGGCCTAGCCTGCTGACAGCGCTGTCATAACGGGGCTGTCCTAAGGGAGTACCGATGAGATCACCTGTCCTCGCGGCGGTCACCGCCCTGACCCTCACGCTCGCTGCCTGCGGCTCCGGCTCGTCGGACGGCAAGGTCAAGCTCCGCATGATCGAGAGCCTGACCAGCCCCGAGCGGACCAAGCTGATCAAGAGCCTGATCGCGGACTTCGAGAAGGCGAACCCGAAGATCGACGTGGAGCTCATCTCCCCGCCCCTCGAGAGCGCCGACCAGAAGATCACCCAGATCCTGCAGACCAAGAAGGACCTGGACGTGCTCGAGGTCCGCGACCTGACCGCCAAGTCCTTCTCCAACAACGGCTGGCTCGGCGAACTGCCCACCACCGACTGGGCCGGCTGGGACGACCTCACGGCGCTCACCCAGAAGAAGGCCGCGGAGGTGGGCGGCAAGCCGTACCTGATCCCGTACGGCTTCTACATGAAGACCATGTTCTACCGCACCGACCTGGGCGTCACGACCCCGCCGAAGACCTGGCCCGAGCTGTACGAGGCGGCCAGGAAGATGACCACGGGCGGCAAGTTCGGCTACTCCTTCCGCGGCGGCAAGGGCGGCGCGGGCTACGCCGTGCTCATGATCAGCGCCTACAACGGCGACAAGGTCAACCCGGACAAGTCCTTCTTCCTCAAGGACAAGCGGACCATCTTCTCCACACCCGAGGCCGCCCAGGCGCTCGACCTGTACGTCAAGCTGTTCAAGGACGTCTCCCCGCCCGACTCGGTCGCCTGGAGCTACCCGGAGATGGTCCAGGGCTTCACCTCGGGTGTCACCGGCATCCTCATCCAGGACCCCGAGGTGATCAAGACGGTCACGGAGAGCGGGCTGAAGAACTGGACCACCGCCCCCATCCCCAAGGGCCCCAGCGGCTACGCGCTGCAGAACGTGGGCTACGCCGGCTGGGGCATCACCTCCTTCACCCAGCACAAGGCGGAGGCGGTCAAGCTGGTGCAGTTCCTGTCGGAGGCCAAGCAGAGCACCGCCTTCGCCAAGGGCAACTCGCTGATGCCGATCTCCAAGCAGGCGCAGAGCGACCCGCAGTTCTCGCAGGGCGCCTGGAAGGCCTACATCGAGGCCCAGCAGGACCCCAACCAGGTGATCACGATCAGCCCGACGGACTACCCCGGCTACAGCCAGTTCCAGGTGGACGCCGACCGTGACATCCAGGCGCTGATCACCGGCAAGAAGACCGCGGCCGACGTGCTGAAGTCCTGGGACGCCTTCTGGGCCGACCAGGCGAAGAAAGTCTCGTGACCGCGGTCGGCGGGCGGGGCAAACCCGCATTCACCGGGCGGCGGGCCGCCTTCATCGGCCTGTGCCTGCTGCCCGGCGTGGTCTTCGTGCTGGTGTTCACCTACTGGCCGATGGTGCGCGGCAGCGTGATGGCCTTCCAGCGCTACAACCTGTTCGACCTGACCGAGACGCCGTTCGTGGGCCTGGAGAACTTCAGGGGCGTGCTGGCCGAGGACCGGTTCTGGACGGCGCTCCGCAACACGGGCACCTGGGTGTTCGTGTCACTGGTCTTCCAGTTCTTCCTCGGCTTCGGGCTGGCCCTGCTGCTGCGCAGGCACTTCCGCGGCCGGGGGCTGTACCAGGCGTGGGTGTTCTTCCCGTGGGCCATGTCGGGCTTCCTGATCGGGCTGCTGTGGCGGTGGATGTTCAACGGCCAGTTCGGCGTGATCAACGACCTGCTGCTCAAGGTGGGGATCATCGACCGGCCCATCGCCTTCCTCGGCACCCCCGGGTGGGCGATGACCTCGGTGATCGTGGCCAACGTCTGGTACGGCGTGACGTTCTTCGCCATCATGATCATGGCCGCGCTGCAGTCGGTGCCCAAGGAGCTGTACGAGGCGGCCTCCGTGGACGGCGCCTCGCGCCTAGGCCAGTTCTGGAACGTCACCGTGCCGCACATCAGGCCGACCCTGGCGCTGATCGTGCTGCTGCGGATCATCTGGATCCTGAACTTCCCCGACCTGATCTACTCGATGACCGGGGGAGGCCCGGCAGGCTCCACCGACATCATCACCACGTTCCTGATCCAGCAGGTGATAGGCGGCGACTACGGCAGGGCGGGCGCGGTCGGCCTGCTCGCTCTGGCGCTGCTGCTGGCCTTCAGCATCTTCTATCTCAACGTGACGAGGTCCGATGAGACGGCTCGCTAAGTCGGTGGTGCTCGGCGCCTGGCTGCTGATCACCATCTTCCCGCTCTACTGGATCCTCATCACCTCGCTCAAACCCAAGTCCGAGATCTTCCAGGTCCCGCTGCGCTACTGGCCCGCCGACCTCACCTTCGAGCACTACCAGGACCTGTTCTCCTTCGCCGAGTTCGGCACCTACCTGCTGAACAGCTTCTTCGTCTCGATGATCTCCGCCGCGGTGGTCACCGTGATCGGCATCCTCGGCGGCTACACGCTGGCCCGCTTCAGCTTCACCGGGCGCGGGCCGCTGATGCTGGCGTTCCTGGTCACCCAGATGGTGCCGCTGTTCATCGCGCTGGGCCCGCTCTACCTGCTGATGTCGGACCTGGACCTGCTCAACCACCTGGCCGGGCTGATGCTGGTGTACGTGGCGATGCTGGTGCCCTTCTCCACGATCATCATGCGCGGCTTCTACGATCGGATCCCCGTTGCGCTGGAGGAGGCCGCGCAGGTCGACGGCGCCTCCCGGATCACCGCGATGGTGCGGGTGGTGATCCCGGTCATGCTGCCGGGCATCGCCGCCACCTTCATCTTCGCGTTCGTGCAGTGCTGGAACGAGCTGTTCCTGGCGATCACCTTCATCGACAGCGAGGACGCCAAGACCATCCCCGTCGCGATGAACTCCTTCATCACCCAGTACGACATCGACTGGGGCTCGATGGCCGCCGCGACCGTGGTGTCGGTGATCCCGACGCTCGTGCTGTTCGCCGTGATCCGCCGCTACATCGTCGAGGGCCTGACCGCCGGGGCCGTCAAGGGTTGACGCATCATTTAACGTCCCGGCGTCGACGGGAGGCGGGGCCAGGGGTATGGCCTGATGCATGATCGCCGCCCGCCGCCTCGCCGTGGCTGCCCTGCCGGCGTGCGCGCTGGCCGTGGCGGCCTGCGGGTCAGGCGGCGAGAGCGGCGTGCCGGTGATCAACCTGTACAACTCCCCGCAGGAGCACATCCAGGCCATCGCCGACCGGTGCAACAAGCTGGCCGGCGGGCGCTACAAGATCGTCGTGAACATCCTGCCGCGCGACGCCGACGGCCAGCGTGAGCAGCTCGTGCGCCGCCTGGCCGCCGCCGACACCGGCCTCGATGTGCTGGCGCTTGACGTCACCTGGACGGCCGAGCTGGCCGAGGCAGGCTGGATCAGGGAGTGGACCGGCCGCGACGCCGCCCAGGCCCGGCAGGGCACGCTGGCCAAGCCGCTCGACACCGCGATCTGGCACGGCAAGCTGTACGCCGCGCCGTACACCACCAACGTGCAGCTGCTCTGGTACCGGTCCGACCTGGTGCGGCGGCCGCCGGCCACCTGGCGGGCCATCATGGCCGAGGCCGCCCGGCTGGCCGCCGAGGGCAACCCGCACTACGGCGAGGTGACCGGGGCCCAGTACGAGGGGCTGGTCGTCTGGTTCAACAGCGTGGTCGCCTCGGCCGGCGGCAGGATCCTGACGCCCGGCGGCAACGCCGTCGCTCTCGGCCCGCCCGCGCTCAAGGCGCTGCAGGTGATGCGGGCCTACGCCACCTCGCAGGCGGCCGACCCGTCGCTGTCCAACACCCACGAGGACGAGGCCCGCCTGGCGGTCGAGGCGGGCAGTGCCGCTTTCGAGGTCAACTGGCCGTACGTGTACGCGGCGATGGCCGCCAACCAGCCCAGCATGCTGCCCCACTTCAAGTGGGCGCCCTACCCCGGCATCGACGGGCCAGGCACCTCGCCGCTGGGCGGGGCCAACTTCGCCGTCAGTGCCTACTCGCCGCATCCGGAGGCGTCCTTCCAGGCCGCGCTGTGCCTGCGCGACGCGCAGAGCCAGAAGACCGCCGCCACGCTCGACGGCCTGCCGCCCACGATCGAGGCGGTCTACCACGATCCCGCCATGGCCAGGCCGTACCCGATGCGGCAGGCCATCCTGGACGCGCTCGAGACCGCGGCGCCGCGCCCCAAGACGCCCGTCTACCAGAACGTCTCCACGGTCACCTCCGCCATCCTGTCGCCGCCGGCCGCGATCGACCCGCCCGCGACCCTGGCGCGGTTGCGCGAGCAGATCGGCGACGCGCTGCAGAGCAAGGGAGTGCTGCCGTGAGCGGGCGGCAGCTCACCGAAGGGCAGCGGGCCGAGCGGAGGCTGGCGCTGTGGCTGTGCGCGCCCGCCACGATCATCATGCTGGCCGTGACCGGCTGGCCCATCCTCTACTCGGTGCTGCTGTCGCTGCAGCGGGCCGACCTGCGCTTCCCGCAGGACCAGGAGTGGATCGGGCTGGAGAACTACGCCACCGTGCTCGGCAGCCCCTACTGGTGGACCGCGTTCTGGGTGACCCTGCTGATCACCGTGGTCAGCGTCGCCTTCGAGCTGGTGCTCGGCATGCTGCTCGCGCTGGCCATGTACCGCACGCTGGTCGGCAGGGGAGTGGTCCGCACGGTCGCGCTGATCCCGTACGGCATCGTCACGGTCGTGGCCGCCTACGGCTGGAAGTACGCCTGGACGCCGGGCACCGGCTGGCTGGCCAACTTCCTGCCCGAGGGCTCGGCGCCGCTCACCCAGCAGTGGCCGGCCATCGCGATCATCATCCTGGCCGAGGTGTGGAAGACCACGCCGTTCATGGCGCTGCTGCTGATGGCGGGGCTGGCCGTCGTGCCCGAGGAACTGCTGCGGGCCGCCTCGGTCGACGGCGCCACGACCTGGCAGCGCTTCACCCGCGTCACGCTGCCGCTGATCAAGCCGGCGATCCTGGTGGCGCTGCTGTTCAGGACGCTGGACGCCTTCCGCATCTTCGACAACATCTACGTGCTGACCAACGGCGCGCAGAACACCTCCTCGGTGTCGATCATCGCCTACCACAACCTGATCGGCGGGCTGAACCTCGGCATCGGCTCGACCATGTCCGTGCTGATCCTGATCACCGTGGCGATCATCGCGTTCGTGTTCGTCAGGCTCTTCGGAGCCTCCGCACCCGGCGGCGGAGCCGGGTGAAGGCCAAATGGGCGGGCGTCGACGTGCTCGTGTTGGTGTACGCGCTGATCCCGGTGGTGTGGATCGCCTCGCTGTCGTTCAAGGACCCCAGCACGATCGCCGACGGCTCGTTCATCCCGCGGAAGTGGACGCTGGAGAACTACCGCGGCATCTTCCAGAACGACGACTTCGTCCGCGGGCTGGTGAACTCGATCGGGATCGGGCTGATCTCCACGTTCGTGGCGCTCGTGTTCGGGACCATGGCCGCCTACGCCATCGCGCGCCTGACCTTCCCCGGCAAGCGGCTGCTGGTCGGCTTCTCGCTGCTGATCGCCATGTTCCCGCAGATCTCGCTGGTCACGCCGCTGTTCCAGATCGAGCGGGCGCTCGGGCTGTTCAACACCTGGATGGGGCTGATCCTGCCGTACATCACCTTCGCGCTGCCGCTGACCATCTACACCCTGTCGGCCTTCTTCAGGGAGATCCCGTGGGAGCTGGAGAAGGCGGCCAAGATGGACGGCGCAACCCCGTTCCAGGCGTTCTGGCGGGTGATCGCGCCGCTGGCGGCGCCGGGCATGGTCACGACGGCCATCCTGGCGTTCATCCTGTGCTGGAACGACTTCCTGTTCGCCATCTCGCTCACCTCCTCCGACGCCGCCCGCACCGCGCCCGCCACGATCTCGTTCTTCACCGGCAGCTCCCAGTTCGAGGACCCGACGGGCTCGATCTGCGCGGCGGCCGTGGTCATCACGATCCCCATCGTGATCTTCGTGCTGTTCTTCCAGCGCCGCATCGTGGCGGGCCTGACCTCGGGAGCGGTGAAGGGGTGAACGATGGCTGAGATCGTGCTCGACGGGGTGACCAAGAAGTACGCCGACGGAACGCTCGCGGTGGACCATCTCGACCTGGACATCAAGGACCACGAGTTCGTCATCCTGGTGGGGCCCTCCGGGTGCGGGAAGTCGACCACGCTGAACATGATCGCCGGGCTCGAGGACATCACCGAGGGCGAGCTGCGCATCGACGGGCAGCGCATGAACGACAAGGCGCCCCGCGACAGGGACATCGCCATGGTCTTCCAGTCCTACGCGCTCTATCCGCACATGACCGTCAGGGAGAACATCGCCTTCCCGCTGAAGCTGGCCAAGGTGGACAAGGCCGAGACCGGCAGGAAGGTGGAAGAGGCGGCCGAGCTGCTCGACCTGACCCCGTACCTGGACCGCAAGCCCGCCAACCTGTCGGGCGGGCAGCGGCAGCGGGTGGCGATGGGCCGGGCCATCGTGCGCAACCCCAAGGCCTTCCTCATGGACGAGCCGTTGTCCAACCTGGACGCCAAGCTCCGGGTCCAGATGCGGACCACGATCGCGCGCCTGCAGAAGAACCTGGGCACCACCACGGTCTACGTCACCCACGACCAGACCGAGGCCATGACGCTGGGCGACAGGATCGTGCTCATGCGGGCCGGTCTGGTGCAGCAGGTGGACTCGCCGCAGGAGATGTACGACCACCCGCACAACCTGTTCGTGGCCGGGTTCATCGGCTCGCCGTCGATGAACTTCCTGCCCGCCGAGGTCCTGCCGGACGGCCTGCGCACCGTGATCGGCACGATCCCGTCCGGCCCCCGGCTGCGCCGCGCGCTGGCCGAGCGGAGGGTACCCAAGCAGGTCATCGTCGGCATCAGGCCGGAGTCCTTCCAGGACGCCGCGCTCGTGCACGAGCGGCACCACGGCGGCACGTTCACCGGCGCGGTCGACATCCTGGAGTCGATGGGCTCGGAGAAGCTGGCCTACTTCACGCTCGAGGCGGGCGCCGTCGAATCCGAGCACCTGGCCGACACCCTCGCCTTCGAGGCCGGCGGCGTCGCTCAGCTCGTCGCCCGGCTCGACCCCAGGACCACCGCCCAGGAGGGGCAGCCGCTCGAGCTCTGGTACGACGCCGAGGCCATCCACCTCTTCGATCCCAAGAGCGGCATCAACCTCACCGAGGCATGAAATCTCAGTGTCAATCCGCCGTTTATGCCACTCGCCGACGATCGTGCCGTTCATCTGCGGCGAACAGGTCCAGGAACCGCTTATCGCGCTGAAAGGACCTTTCACCGCATGCCCCATCCAACTAAGCGCCGGGCGGCGGCGGCTCGCCGAACAGCCCCTCCGACCCCCTCCACGAGGGGTAGGTTGCGCTCTTACCTTGTGCGTGATCCGCATCACAGTGGAGGTCTCGTGACGACTAAAGAACATGACGCATCGGTCTACGAACAGGTGCAGGCAAGCAGTGACTTCCAGGAGCTGAAGCGGCGCTTCCGCCGGTGGACGTTCCCGATGACCGCGGCGTTCCTGGCGTGGTACCTGCTCTACGTGGTGCTGTCGGGGTGGGCGCGCCCGTTCATGAGCACCAAGGTGTTCGGCGACATCAACGTCGGGCTCATCTTCGGCTTGCTGCAGTTCGTGTCCACCTTCCTGATCGCCTGGGCCTACGCCCGCCACGCGGGCAGGAAGCTCGACCCGCTCGCCGAGAAGCTTCGCCACCAGGTCGAGGACACTCAGGAGGTCGCCAAGTGAGCTCCCACAACCTCGCGACGATCCTCTTCCTCACCTTCGTCGCCGCCACGCTCGGCATCACGTTCTGGGCCAGCCGCCAGACGAAGACCGCCGCCGACTACTACGCCGGCGGCCGTTCCTTCAGCGGCCTGCAGAACGGCCTGGCCATCGGCGGCGACTACATGTCGGCCGCCTCCTTCCTCGGCATCGCCGGCCTCATCGCGCTGTCAGGCTACGACGGCTTCCTGTACTCCATCGGCTTCCTGGTGGCCTGGCTCGTCGCGCTGCTGCTCGTCGCCGAGCTCATGCGCAACTCCGGCAAGTTCACCATGGCCGACGTGCTCGCTTTCCGGATGAGCCCGCGCCCGGTGCGCACCGCCGCAGGCGTCTCCACGATCATCGTCAGCATCTTCTACCTGCTGGCCCAGATGGTCGGCGCGGGCGCGCTGGTCGGCCTGCTGCTCGGCATCACCAGCGACTCGGGCAAGGCCTGGACGATCGTGGGCGTCGGCGCCCTCATGGTCATCTACGTGGTGTTCGGCGGCATGAAGGGCACCACCTGGGTCCAGATCGTCAAGGCGGTCCTGCTCATGGGCGGCGCCGCGCTGATCACGGTCCTGGTGCTGGCCAAGTACAACTTCAACCTCTCCACCCTGCTCGGCGCGGCCCAGGAGGCCAGCGGCAAGCCGGGCCTGCTCGGCCCCGGCCTCAAGTACGGCACCGCGGCGCAGGGCGTCATGGGCAAGATCGACCTGATCAGCCTCGGCCTGGCCCTCGTCCTCGGTACGGCGGGCCTGCCGCACATCCTGATCCGCTTCTACACCGTCCCCACCGCCAGGGACGCCCGCAAGTCCGTGCTCTGGGGCATCGGCATCATCGGCGTCTTCTACCTGTTCACCCTGGTGATCGGCTTCGGCGCCGCCGCCCTGGTGAAGATCCCGCCGACCGACACCTCGGGCAACACCGCGGCCCCGCAGTTGGCCAACGCCATCGGGGCGAACTTCTTCGGCGAGACGGGCGGCACGATCCTGCTGTCCCTGATCGGCGCGGTCGCCTTCGCCACGATCCTGGCCGTGGTGGCCGGGCTCACGCTCGCCTCCTCCTCCAGCTTCGCCCACGACCTGTACGCCCACGTGTTCAGGCGCGGCCAGGCCAGCGAGCGGCAGGAGGTCGTGGTGGCCCGCATCTCCGCCCTGGTCATCGGCGCGATCGCGATCGCGCTCGGCATCCTGGCCCAGGGGCAGAACGTCGCCTTCCTGGTGGCGCTCGCCTTCGCCCTGGCCGCCTCCGGCAACCTGCCCGCGATCCTCTACAGCCTGTTCTGGAAGAGGTTCAACACCACGGGCGCGGTCTGCGCCATCTACGGCGGCCTGATCTCAGCCCTGATCATCGTGTTCTTCTCACCGGTCGTCTCCGGCGCCAAGACCGCGCTGTTCAAGAACTCCGACTGGCACCTGCACTCCCTGTCGAACCCGGGCATCATCTCCATCCCGCTCGGCTTCCTGCTCGGCTGGCTCGGCACCGTGCTCAGCAAGGAGTACAACGCCGCCAAGTACTCCGAGATGGAGGTCCGCTCCCTCACCGGCGTCGGCGCGGAACAGGCCGTCAAGCACTAGTCGTGGCACGGCGGGCGCCCTGGAGCAGGTAGATCAGGGCGCCCACCACCAGCGAGGCCAGCGCGATCCCGCCCACCAGCCAGAACCAGGTGCCGTAGGAGATCTCGGCGCCGAACAGTCTGACCTTCCCCGCGTCGTTGGAGATCAGCGGCGTCCACGACCCCGACAGCGTGGAGATCACGCCCACCAGCGAGGCCAGCGCCCCGACGATCGAGGCCACCCAGAACACCGCAGGATGGGCGAGCTTGCGCGCCTCGAACTGCTCGCGGTAGCGCCGCAGGATGATCAGGACGTCGACGAACAGCACCACGATCGACAGGCACCAGATGACCGTGACGGCCGCCTGCAGCACGTTGTAGACCTCGGTCTGTGCGTCGGCCGGCTTGGCCGAGGCGAACGGCACCACGACGAACGCGAGCAGCGTGAACACGCCCGCCAGCACGGTCTGGATCCACACCGCCACGTCCGGCACCTTGTGCGCGTTGACGTGGCTGACCACCTTGGGCAGCTTCCTGTCCAGCCCGGAGACGAAGATCAGCCGGGCGAAGGAGTAGTTGTAGACCACGGTGATGATGAAGAACATCGCCGCCAGCACCAGCGCCACCAGCTTGCCCGCCCAGTCGCCGATGCCGAGGCTCACCGCCGCGGCCACCCCGGTGATCGTGGCGGCGTCCTTGGCCGGCACCGTCACCATCACGCCCCAGGTCGCGATCAGGTAGGCGACCATGACCGCGAGCGAGCCCCACAGCAGGTAGCGGGTGACCGCCTTCTCCTCGCGGATCTCCACGCCCATGTTCAGCGGCACCTCGACGCCCAGCAGCGCCAGCACGGCCAGGCCGAAGAAGCTCCAGTTGGCGAAGTTGATCCCGTGCTCGGCCGACGGGCTCCAGGCCGCGAAGTCCCACGGGTTGGTCGCCGACGCGTTGCCCTCGAGCAGGTGCACCACTCCGGCCACAAACATGGCCAGGATGGCCAGGCCGTACGCGACGAAGACGACGTTGACCACGTTCTGCGTCAGCCGGAAGCGCAGCACGGCCAGCAGCGCGGCGACCACCAGGATCACCACGATCAGCCCGCCCTGGGCCTGCACGGGCAGCGCGCCGACCGGCGGGAAGACGAACCCGAGGAACGAGATGGTCAGCGTGCCGGTGGCGACCATGACCAGCACGCCCGGCCACCACGCGCAGAATCCGGCGAAGAAGCCCCAGAAGGGGCCGAACGCCTTACTCGTCCACAGGTAGATCGAGCCCTCGCCGGGGAACATCACGCCCAGCTGCCCGGTCACGATCGCGCACGGGATGAGGAACAACGCGAACGCGATGATCCACCAGCCGAACGCGGCCGGGCCCGCGCTCTGGATGACGGCCGCGTTCGTGATGAACAGGACGATCGCCACGAAGATGGCGACCATGTCGAACGTGGTGAGCACGCGTGGCAGGATTCCGCCGGCCACCCTCTCGGAAAGCAGCTGAGGCTCGCTCATACTCCTGACGATGCGCCTCGCCGATCACGCTCGTCAAGAAACTGGTTGCGCGCGCAATTTCATCGAGTGCTCAACCAGCGTGACCAGCACTTCCCTGCTCGAATCCCGCTTGCGCGCGTCGCACATGATGATCGGGATCGACGGGTTCAGCTGGAGCGCCAGCCGTACCTCCGCCAGCTCGAACGACGGCGAGCCCTCGAAGCAGTTGACCGCCACCACGAACGGCGTGCCGCGCCGCTCGAAGTAGTCCACCGAGGGGAAGCAGTCGGCCAGGCGCCGGGTGTCGGCCAGGATGACCGCGCCGAGCGAGCCCTCGGCCAGCTCGTCCCAGACGAACCAGAACCGCTCCTGGCCCGGCGTGCCGAACAGGTACAGCACGTAGTCCGAGCCGAGAGTGATGCGGCCGAAGTCCATGGCGACCGTGGTGGTCTTCTTCTGCGTCACATCGGAGAGATCGTCGATGCCGACGCTGCGATCGGTGAGGACCTCCTCGGTGCGCAGCGGCCTGGTCTCCGAGACCGCGCCGACCATGGTGGTCTTGCCCGCGCCGAAGCCGCCGGCGACCAGAATCTTGATCGCGGTCGGCAGACGCCGCTCAGAGCGAGCGAAGACCATCGAGCACCGCCTTGTACATCCTCATGTCATGCATGTCCACCTCGGATTGCGGTTCTTGGGCCTCGACGAGTTGCCGGTCGAACAGGTCGCCGAGCAGCACCCGGATCGTGCCCGCGGGCAGGTTCAGGTGCGCGGCGATCTCGGCGACGGACTTGGGTTCCCTGCACAGCCGCAGGATCGCCAGGTGCTCGGGATCGAGCCCGGCATCGGGACCTGGGGTGGGTCCCACGGCCAGGGCCATGGAGATCAGGTCGAACCTGCCGTGCGCCGGCTGGGTCCTGCCCCTGGTCACCACATACGGCCGGATGATCTCCGGGTCGATCCAGCGATCGTCCTCGGTCACCGGTCGCTCCCCACCCGCGGGCCCGAGGTCAGATACTGGCCGACGCGGGCCACGAGCATGGCCATCTCATAGGCGATCAGGCCGATGTCGGCGTTCTGCGCGCACAGCACGGCCAGGCAGGCCCGCTCGCCCGCCACGGTGACGATGAGGAACTGCGACTTCCACTCCACCACCGTCTGGCGTACCGCACCGCCCTTGACGTGCTCTGACACACCCTTGGCCAGGCTCTGCAGGCCGGATGCGACCGCCGACAGGTGCTCGCCGTCGGTACGCTCCAATCCCGCCGACGAGGCCATCAGCAGGCCGTCGGAGGACAGCACGATCGCGTGCTGCGCCTCCTGCACACGCCCCACCAGGTCGTCGAGCAGCCAGTTCAGATCCGTGCCGCTCACTGCTGGTCCTCCAGGAGTTTGGCGGCTTCCGACCTACCCAGTCGGGTGCCTGACTGCAGGGATCCCATCATCGCGCGGATCTCCTCCGGCGAACGCTCGTCATCATCCTCCTCGGTCGCGGGTGGCGGCTCCTCGCGCAGCGCGGGAGCCAGGTTGGCCTGCGGTACGCGCATCGGCAGGCCTCCCGGGGTCAGTTCGGTCTCGGCCTGTGCCACTGGGGTCTCCGGGCTCGCGGGCTGTTCCTCTGCGGACACCGGACTGACGGGGAACTCGTCCGTGTCGTCGGGACGGCCCGCCGTACCGGCAGACATGGGGATGTCACGCGGCCTGGCCGAGCGCAGCGTGCGCACGTTCTCGCGGGCGGCGGTGGCCACGGGGGACTTCCTGCGCGGCAGGATCGTCTCCGGCTGGCCGCCGTCGGCCGGCCGCGGGGCGTCGCCCAGCTCCACCAGCTCCTGCGGCAGCAGCACCACGACGGTCGTGCCCCCGTACGGCGAGGCCTTCAGCACCACCTGGATCCCATGCCGATCGGCCAGGCGGCTGACGACGTACAGGCCCAGGCGCGCGGTGCCGGAGATGCGGAACTCGGGCGGGTCGGCGATGCGCTCGTTGGCCGCCTCCAGGTCCTCCGGCTTCATGCCGAGCCCGCGGTCCTCGATCTCCACGACGTACCCGTTGGCCACGAGCTGGCCGCTGACCTGCACGTTGGTGTAGGGCGGGGAGAAGGAGACGGCGTTCTCGATCACCTCGGCCAGCAGGTGGATGACGTCACCCACAGCCCGGCCGACGAGCACCACCTCGCCCATCGGCATCAGCGTGACGCGGGTGTAGTCCTCCACCTCGGCCAGCGCGCCGCGGACCACGTCCACCATGGGCACCGAGCGGCGCCAGGTACGCGCGGGGGAGGAGCCGGACAGCACGATCAGGTTCTCGGCGTTGCGCCGCATCCGGATCGCCAGGTGGTCCAGCCGGAACAGCTCCTTCAGCTCCTCCGGATCGGTCTCGCGCCGCTCCATCACGTCCAGCACGGTCAGCTGCCTGTGCACCAGACCCTGGGTGCGGCGGGCCAGGCTCAGCAGGATGTCGCGGATGCCACGGCGCAGCTCGGCCTGCTCGGCGGCCACGGCCACGGCGGTGCGCTGCACGGTGTTGAACGCCTGGCCCACCTGGCCGATCTCGTCGTCACCGAACTCCAGCTCGGGCACCTCCCGCGCCAGATCCACCTCTTCCCCACGCCCGATCCGCTCAACCACCCCAGGCAGCCGCTCATCCGACAACTCATGCGCCGCGTCCCGCAGCTTCTTCAGCTGGGCGACGATGGCGCGGGCCGTGGTGACGGACAGGATGATCGAGGAGATGACGGCGATCAGGCCGAGGCCTCCGGCCAGGACGAGCCGGATGACGACGCCGATGGCAACGGGCGCGGCCCGGCCGACGACGCGGTCGCCGGCGCCGAGCACCAGGTTGCTGAGCTGGCTGAGCGACTGGTCGATGGTGGGGCGCCACTCTTCGGCGGTGAAGGGGATGCCGACGACGTTGTCGCGCTCGGCCAGTTGCTTCTCCAGGTTGTCCAGCCGGACGAACGCCGGTCCGGACAGCAGCTTGTCGTAGGCGGTCTTGTCCGTGTCGGGCAGGTCGACGGCGGCCTGGTCAGCGAGGGTGCGCCAGGCGCCGACGGTCTCGATGAACTGGCCGCGCTCGGCCGTGGTCATGCGTCCCTCGGCCAGCGCGCCGGACAGCAGCGCGTCCTCCTTCGACAGGATCTCGCGTGCCCGGTTCATGGCGATGAGGGTGCGGGCATCCTTGGCGACGGACTTGTCGTCAAGAGTGGCGAGCGAGCCGTACAGGCCGAAGAAGGAGTCGATGATCTCGCTGTAGGCCTCGGTGGCCGGGATGCGGCCAAGGCGACCGCCGTCGATGGACTGGCGCAGGGGCTTGAGGTTGTCCAGGCCCTTGAATGTGGTGGCCAGGCGGCGCTGGCCTTCGTCGTCGGTCGCCCAGCTGACCAGCGAGTTCGTCGCCGATTCGCGGAAGTCGGCCAGTAACCGGTCGGTGCGCTGGCGCTGCGACTGCAGGTTCCTGCGGGCCAGGGCGGAGTCGTCGCTCAGGCGGACCATGGACAGCCGGCGCTCCTGCTGGAGCTCGATGAGCAGCGGCTCACTCGGCGACACCACGCTGCTGTCGAGCTGGGACACCCAGAGCAGGTTGACCCCTTCGCGGAGGGTGACCCAGGCCGCGAACACCCACAAGGCCGCCAGGGAGACAATCAGAGCCGTAACCTTGGTCCGCAGCCGTGTGTTGCGGAGTCGCATCATACCTACCTGGGATGTGAAGTTTTGGGGTGGCTGGAGGCCCGCTCGAACAGCCTCCGCACCCTAGCAAGGGTAACGATCTTCACTCAAGCAACATGCACATTTTGCGATCAGTAATGCCGACTTGTCAGCCATTTCGGCAAACAGTGGTGGGCATCGATAAGATCATCCGGTGAACGAGCCCGGGTACTTCGACATCCGTAACGAGCTCGCCGACACTCTGCTGGCCGGATCGCACCAGCTCGCCGGGGTGCCGGAGCGGGATCGGGGCAAGGTGTTGCGGGCGGCGGTGGAGGCGGTGCCGAAGGCGGCCGAGATGTTGCGGTCCTATCCCGCCCTTTACGCCGACGGGACGGGCTCGGCGAGCAGGCTGGCTTTCAGCTGCCTGTCGGCCGCGGCGACCTTTCCCGACGGCACCCGCGACGAGATCGCCGATCTGGGGGCGTTGACGGTGATCCTGTTCGGCGTGGACGACATCGCCGACAGCGTCGTCGGGCGGCGTTCCGCGGCGGACTTCGCGGACCTGTTCGGGGCGCTCGTCTCCATCCTCCGGGGAGAAGAGGGACAGGAGTCAGGCGAGCAGGTCGTACGCGCCTGGGCACAGTGGTGCGAGCGCCTGCGCGCCCGCCCCGGCGCGCCCGTGCACGTGCCGGCCATGGCCGACCAACTCGCCCTGGCAGGGGAGGCCATGGCACGGGAGCGGGCCTGGGCCTCCGGCGCCGACCCCTGGCCCTCCTACGACGACTACGTCGCCAACGGCATGCTCACGATCCTCTACCACACCTGGTGGGCGGCGGCTCTGGCCATCCTCGGCCCCCTGCCCGCCGGCGCCGGGCACTGGGCGGCCATCGAGGAGGCCACCCATCTGGGCGCCACCTGCCTGCGGCTGGCCAACGACATCAGAAGCTTCGAGCGCGAGCGGGCCGAGGGCAAGCCCAACTCCATCGCCATCCTCCAACGCCAGGGACTCGCCGTTCATGAGGCGGTCCGCCGCGTCTCGGCGCACATCGACGTGCTGGACGCCCGCTTCACCGAGCGGCTCGCCGAACTGCCTGCCGAGCTGAAGCCGGTGGCGGTCGGGCAGCGCAGGAGCGTGGCCTTCAACGGCCGCTGGTACCTGGCCAGGGACACGCACGACTACACCGTCGACGACCTCGAGAGCGACCTGCGCTCACTGCAGGGCGAGGTGTGAGGAGGAGATGATGGCCGCGCGGACCACCGCCAGCGGGGTGTAGAGGTCCTTGTCGTGCCACAGCGGCGGGTGGTCGCTCGCCTGCACCAGGTGGACCAGGCCGCGCGCGACCGCCTGCGCCCGCCTGGGCTCATCCCCGCCGCGGACCAGCCGCAACACCATCACCGCGTAGGCGGTCTCCTCGGCGGTGCCGCCCCAGCGGCCCCACGAGCCGTCGGCGCGCTGGGTCGACAGCACCCACTCCACCGCCGCGTCCACCGCAGGGGCGGACTCCGGCCCGCCGTACTCGTCGAGCGCCAGCGCGCAGGCGACCGTCGCGTAGTAGCCGGAGGCGTGCCAGCGGTCGCTCCACGAGCCGTCGGGCTGCTGCCTGGCGCGGATCCAGGCCGACAGATCCCGTATGGCCTGGCCATAGCGGGCCGCGGCGGCCGGCCGCTGGGCGACGTAGGCGCCGAACGCGTCGAGCACGTGCGCGTTGACGCTGACCGACGCGCCGTCCTCGCCGAGCCAGGTGGAGAAGTGCGTCCCGGCGTGGAAGGCCCACAGGCACTCGGGGTCGTACGGCGTCCCGAGCAGCGCCAGCGCGTACAGCGCCACGGAAGTGGTGTCGGCGTCGGCCGGCAGCCCGGCGCCCGCCGACGTGCCCGCGGGGCCGATCGCGGCCCGCAGGTCGGCCACCATCTCCGGCGGCACGTCCACCGGCACGCCCGCGCGCATCAACCAGCTCAGCACCCAGCCCCGCTCGAACACCGTGATCGGCACCCCGACGGGCATCGGCCCGCCGTGGCGGCGGGCCAGCGCCTCCAGGTGGCCGCGGGCGTTGCTGAACGATCCCGGCTCGGCGTCGTCCCCGAGCCAGGCGGCGGTGGCCGCGGGGGAGGCCCCGACCGTCCCGATCGGCGTCGGCCGTACGGCGGGCGCGCCGCTGGCCGCGGGCCCGGCGATCTCCAGCGCGTGCAGCAACTTCACCGGCACGTCGGCACCGGTCTCGATCCACGAGCGCACCAGGTGCAGCCGCTCGTAGCTCATCCCGGCGGGCAGCGGGAGCGGGTCCGGCAGATGGCCGTTGATCTGGGCGAGCATCGCGGGCACCAGGTACTCGATCGCCGGCGTGTCCGGCAGCGAGCCGGCCTCGGCCAGCAGGCTGTCCAGCACCCGCAGCCCCCGGTCGGCGGCCGGACGCAGCCGGGACTCGGCCGGGTGGGTGTCGCCGCGGACCTGCACGCGCAGCAGAGCCTCCGTCGCGCTCAGCGTGGGCACCAGTCCGTAACCGCCCGGCGCGCCCCACGATCCGTCGCTCCGCTGGGCATCCAGCAGATAGTCGATCCGCTCGCGGTGACCCTCCAGCCAGGGGGCCAGTGTCACCAGCCTGCCGGTCTCGTACACCGAGGCGGACACCTGGCCCCACGGCATGAGCATGAGGCCGTTCACCAGCTCCTCGGCGGCCTTGCCGATCTCCACGGTACGGCTACCGCGTCTGGTGGATCGGGCGCAGCGTCAGCAGGATCTGCTCCTTGGGCCGCACGGAGGCTCCCGGAGCCGGGGTCAGCGGCTGCGGGTTTGCCACCTCCGTGTGGTACCTGCTGAGGATGTTCGCGATCACGAGCGGTGCCTCCATGTAGAACAGGTGCTGGCCCAGGCAGACGTGCGGGCCGCCGCCGAAGGGGAAGTAGGCGTAGCGGTGCCGGCGCTCGGCCTTGTCCGGATCCCATCGGCCCGGGTCGAAGTCCAGCGGACGCTCCCAGAACTCCTCCAGCCGATGGGTGGTGTAGGGGCTGATGAGCAGCTGGGATCCGCTCCCGATGCGCACGCCGCCGAGCTCCGTGTCCTGCTTGACCTGCCGGGGGACCAGCCAGGCGGCCGGGTACACGCGCAACAGCTCCTGCAGCACCGTATGCAGGTAGGTGAGCCGGGGAATGTGCTCCGGCTGCACGGGTCCGGCGCCGACCACCTCGTCGATCTCGGCGCGCAGCCTGGTCATCACCTGAGGGTGGTCGTGCAGAACGCTCCAGAGCCAGGTCAGCGACATCGCGGTGGTCTCGGAGGCGGTGCCGTAGATGCTGACCACGTCGTCGCGCAGTTGCCTGCGCAGGTCGGCGCCGAGGCCGCCGGCCGTACGCGCGCGCAGCACGTGCGAGAGCACGTCGTCGCCCTCGACGGAGCTCTCGCGCATGGCGGCGTCGATCAGCGGATAGATGATGTCGTCGATCTGCTTCAGTGCCCTCAGGAATGCGCGGTCGCCGGGGATCCTGACCGAGTAGGGGACGGTCGGCAGCAGCAGGCGGAAGGCGATCGAGCTCGCGCAGGTGGTGAACTCCGGGGCCAGCCGCTCGCCCAACTCGGCGGGGATCCGCCCGCCGAACAGGACCTGGATGATGACCCGGTTGACGATCCTGTTCATGTGGAGCGCGCTGTCGACCGGCTGCCCGGCGCGGGCGGGCTCGTCCAGTTCGGCGACGCCGGCGGCGATGACGTCGGCCATCTGGCGGCCGAGCGAGGCGATGTAGCGCGTGGTGAACAGCGGCTGCAGGATGCGCCTGCTGGTCTCCCAGTCCAGGCCCTCGCCGACGATGCCCCGGCCGGTCACGCGCCAGACGGGCCTCCAGAACATGCCTGCTCTGACGAAGTTCTCCCAGTCGGTCTTGATCACCTTCTGGACGTCGTCGGGGTGGGACACCAGGTAAGGGCGGAACGGTCCCACATTGAGGCGGACGATGCGGCCGTCGTTCTCGCAGCCCATCTTCGCCAGCTCGGTCACCGGATCCTTGAGCAGGCGGGGTACGACCCGGTGGAAGGGTAACTCTCGTGAGGTCCTGGTCTCGATGGGTTCGATGTCAAGAGACAAGGTCGCGATCTCCCCACCCTGTGCGGCCTCGGCAGCGCAAAGTCCCGGTCTCATATGCCGGATATTTCAGGACAAAAGTAGTTTCTCTGGGTAAGTATCACATGATCGTCTGTGGTATCTCAAGATCGGACAAGGTAGGAGCACCCGATGGATCCTGGGCACTCGCGTACATCTTGGTCCGGGGAGGACGAACTGCTGAGGGTGCGGCGGCTGGCCGAGCCCGCGCTGCGGGAGGCGATCGCTGGGCTGCATCCGTGGGGGGAGCGGATGGCCTCGTTCACGTTGGGGTGGGCTGACGTGGACGGACGGCCGTATGAGGGGGACGGGGGGAAGAGTCTGCGGCCGGCGATCGCGATGCTGGCGGCCGAGGCTGTGGGCGCGACGGCGGAGGCGGCGTTGCCGGGGGCCGTGGCGGTGGAGTTGGTGCACGCGTTCTCGCTGGTGCACGACGACATCATCGACCGGGACGAGCGGCGCCGGCACCGGCCGGCGCTGTGGAAGGCCTACGGGGTGGGGCCGGCGATCCTGGCGGGCGACGCGCTGCTGGCGCTGGCGATCGGGCGGCTGGCGCGGGAGGGGGATCCGCTGGCGGGGCGGTACCTGTCCAGCGCGCTGATCGACCTGGTGCACGGGCAGACGCTGGACATGGCCTTCGAGGACCGGCCTTGGATCGGTCCCGAGGCGGTGACGGTGGCCGAGTACACCGAGATGGCGGCGGGCAAGACCGGTTCGCTGCTGGCGGCCGCCGCGTCGTTGGGCGTGATCCTGGGCGGGGCGCCGTCGCTGGCGGAGCCGATGTGGCAGATGGGGCGCGACCTGGGTGTCGCGTTCCAGATCGCCGACGACCTGCTGGGCATCTGGGGCGATCCCTCGCAGACGGGCAAACCTGTCTACAGCGATCTACGGCGTGCCAAGAAGACCCTTCCCGTGCTGGCCGCTCTGCCGGTGAGCCCGGAGCTGGCCGCCCTGCTCGGTGTGGAGACCTCGGACGAGGATCACCGCGAAGCGGCCGAGCTCATCGAGCGCGCCGGCGGGCGCGCCACGGCCCTGGACCTGGCCGAGTCCCACCTGACCGCCGCGCTCACCACCCTGCGCGACACGCTGCCCGAGGCCGACTCCCTGCACGCCTTGTGCGCGGCCCTGGTCCACCGCACCCACTAGCCCTCAAGGCCGACACCGAACCACCGGCCCTACCCGACGACGCCCGCGCTGCGGCCGTTCGTCCTGCTCGACAACGCCCGCGCTCGGACCGTCGGCCCTCTGCGGGAACGCCCGCGCTGCGGCCGCTCGTCCTGCTCGATAGTGCCCGCGCTGCGGCCGTTCGTCCTGCTGGACAACATCCACGCTCAGTCGACCCTCCGCGGGAACGCCCGCGCTCCGGCTCGGGGGTCTCCTGGAATGGTGCCCCCGGGATCCACGCCCAGAAGGCGTCGTAGCGGCGGGTAAGTGGCCTCGACTCGCCGGAAGCGCCGGGCGCGGGTCCTGAGCCGAAGTGCGGCGGGCGGCCGGTGGTGCGGCTCGCCGTACAAGAAAGAAGGCTCGCTGCAAAAGAAGAAGGAGGCTCGCTGCAAGAGAAGAGGTGGTGGTCAGTGGGGGAGGTGGTCGCGCCAGGAGTGGGCGGGGGTGAAGCCGAGCGACTCGCGGGCCCTGGCGATCGACAGCAGTGTGCCGTACTCGGGAAGGTCGCCCCTGATCGGCACGCCGGGATAGACCTCGGCCATGAGGTCGGCCGACGGCCGGTTCATGATCGTGTCGGCGGCGGCGATGATGAAGCTGCTCGCGCCGGTGAGCGGCGCCTCCAGCGCGAGCCGGCACGAGGTCGCCACGTCCCTGTGGTCGATGTACCCCCACAGGTTCCAGCGCCGCGAGCGCGCGTCGGACCAGAAGGCGGGCACGTGGACGTAGTCGTCCTCGGTGAAGATGTTGGAGAAGCGCAGCCCCACGAACGGGATCCCGGACCACTCGGCGACGTGCGCGGCCGTGGTCTCGCCGACGACCTTGGACAGGGCGTAGGTCGAGGTCGGGTACGGGTAGTGGTCCTCGTCCACGGGCGCGTAGCGGGGCGGGGTGTCGAACGGCAGGCCGAGCGTCGTCTCGCTGGAGGCCCACACCACCCGGCTCAGCCCGAGCTGCGCGGCCGCCAGGAACACGTTGGCGTTCATCGTGGTGTTGTCGGCGTAGGTGGTGGCCGGGGTGCGCAGCCCGGGGGCGGGGATGTTGGCCATGTGGACCACGGCGTCCACCCCCGTCAGGACCTCGACCGCCGCGCCGTACTGGGTGAGGTCGGCCTGCATGACGTCCTCGCCGCCCGCGGTCCTCAGGTCCGTGGCGACGACCTCGTGGCCGTGGGCCAGCAGGTCGAGGACGATGGCGCGGCCCGCCGTTCCCGCGGCGCCGGTCACGCAGACTCTGGACATTCGCCCTCCTCGCCGCCGAGACTTCCCTGCGAACCGTAGCAACCTACGGGCGAGGACTGGGAGACAGCAGGCAGAGATTGATCAGCGAGGTCCTGCGCAGCGCCAGCCCGCACTCACCGGAAGGCGTCGGGCTAGGAGTCAACGACGGCGTCGGCGTCGGCGTCGGTACCACCCTGGCGGCAGGCGGAACCGTCCCCGGCGGTACGGCAGGCGGACTCGCACCGCACCGCCACCCCGCCCCCGCGGACCCCGGCACGCAGTAGACCGCGGGCCCCGGCGGCCCGGGCGGCCCGGCGGGTCCGGGGGACCCCGAAGGTCCTGGCGACCCGGTGGGCCCGGGCGATCCGGCCGGTCCAGGTGAGCCGGGTGAGCCGGGCAACCCCTGAGGCCCGGCCGGACCCTGGAACCCGCGCAATCCGGGCAGGCCGGGAAGCCCCCGGCTGCCCCGCTCGCCCACCTTGGGGACGCCGCCGAGCTGCCGCACCTGCTGGAAGAGGATCTCGCGGTCATGCTGCGCGGCCTGCAACTGCGCGCCGAGCTCGCGGATGGCGGCCGACACCCACAGGGCCAGGGCCATCAGGATGGCGATGGTCACGAAGAGCGCCAGGTCGCGGCGCGTCAGGCGGAACCTGCTGGTACTCACGCGGTGCCCTTCGCGGTCAGCCAGATCTGGACCAACAGGGACACCAGCAGCAGCGCCGCCGGGATCACCCCGGCGTAGACGCTCTGCCGCCAGTTGGCGCCGCGGTCGCGTTCGCGCGCCTCCAGGCGCGCCAGCAGCGACTTGATCTCGCCACCGAGGCGATCCTCGAGGTCCTCGAGGTCGCGCTCGACGGTGGTGAAGCGGCGCTCGACAGCTCGCTGCTCGGCCACGAATAACTCCTGAGACATCAGCCTCGGGAGCGCGCGCTGGAGGTCGGCCAGGCGGCGCGCGAGCTCGCCCGTCGATGGCTCTTCGGCCATGGTGGACTCCGGGACAGGGGGAACGGCCAGGATCGCTAATAGTAATCCATCGGTAACGTTCCGCAACTACACTATGTCGAGGCCGTGTCCAGGAGCGCGAGTTCGTCCCGGCCGAGCGTGACCGTGGTGGCGGCGAGCAGCGCCTGGAGCTGGGTGACGTTCCTGGCGCTCGCGATGGGCGCGGTGACCGTCGGCTGGGCGGCCAGCCACGCCAGGGCGACGGCCGCAGGCTCGGTGCCGCGCTCGGCGGCCACCTTGGCCAGCGTGTCGAGCACCTTCGGGCCGCGCTCGGTCCGCAGGTACTCAGAGGCCTGCCCGGCCCGCGGGCTGTCCACGGGCACGCCCGGCGCGTACTTGCCCGTCAGGAAGCCGCGGGCCAGCCCGAAGTACGGCGTGCTCGACAGGCCCTCGCGGGAGGCCACCTCGCGCAGCGCGCCCTCGTAGCCGCGCTCGACCAGGTTGTAGGGCTGCTGGAGCGCCACGTACCTGGCCAGGCCCTCCTCGTCGGAGATCCGCAGCGCCTCGGCCAGGCGGACGGCGTCGTAGTTGGAGGCGCCGATGTAACGGACCTTGCCCTCGCGGATCAGCGCGTCGAAGGCGGCCAGCGACTCGGCCAGCGGCGTGTCGCGGTCGTCGACGTGCGCCCAGTACAGGTCGATGCGGTCGGTGCGCAGGCGCCGCAGCGAGTTCTCCACCGCGGTGCGGATCGTCCTGGGCGCCAGCCCCTGCAGGCCCTGGAGCATGCCCACCTTCGTGGCCAGCACGATCTTGTCGCGGTTGCCGCGCTTGACCATCCACTCGCCGATGATCGTCTCGGACGTGGACTCGCCCGTGGCCCAGGCCGGGTAGACGTCGGCGGTGTCGATGAAGTTGCCGCCGCCGGCCACGTAGGCGTCCAGGACGGCGAAGGCGGCCTCCTTGTCCGCGGTCCAGCCGAAGACGTTGGTGCCGAGGCATATCGGAAAAACGGACAGAGCCGTGGTGCCAATCGATCTCATCCCGCTATTATCCGCGCATCCAACAGGGAGGCTCGATGGAGCCCCGGTCTCGTGGCTGCCTCATCGGCGTGATAGCGGCCGTCGCCGCGCTCGGCCTCGCCGTCGCGGGTCTGCTCGCCCGCCGTACGGGTCCGGAAACATCCCCCAAGCCTGTGCCGTCGAAGGCGGTCGTGGTGGACGAGCAGCGGCCCGATGGGCGCCGTATGGAGCTCACGATCCGGTCGGAGGCGCTCGGGACCACCACGAAAGTGCGCCTCCTGCTGCCGGACCGCTGGGAGTCCCGCCGCGACTGGCCGGTGCTGTGGCTGCTGCACGGCGGGCTCGACGATTACGCCACCTGGACCGCCAAGACAGACGTCGACCGCCTGACAAGGGGGCTGGGCGTGATGGTCGTGATGCCCGACGGCGGCAGGTGCGGCAGCTACTCCGACTGGTGGAACCGCGGCCGCGGCGGCCCGCCGCGCTGGGCCGACTATCACCTGCGGGAACTGCTGCCCCTGCTGGAGTCCCGCTATCGGGCGGGCCAGCGGCGGGCCGTGGCCGGATACTCGATGGGCGGCCAGGGCGCCATGCTCTACGCCGCCCGCGGCTACTTCAAGGCCGCCGCCTCCTTCAGCGGCGCCGTCGACATCCTGCAGCCCGGCGTCCCGCAGGCCGTCATGGCGGGCACCACGCTCGGCTGCCTCGGCACGGACTGGAAGCGCATCTGGGGCGACCCGGACGAGCAGCGCGCGATCTGGCGCGCCCACAACCCCTACGACCAGGCGGCGAAGCTGCGCGGCGTGCGCCTCTACGTCGCCGCCGGCCGGGGAGACCTCGTCGAGGACCTCGCCAACCGCGCCGCCCGCGCCTTCACCGCCCGCCTGCGGACCCTGCACATCCCCGTCGAGACCCACTTCTCCAGCGGCGGCCACAACCACACCACGTGGCAGGCAGAACTCCACCGCGCCCTGCCCACGCTCCTCGCCGCCATCGGCGTCCCCCCGCGGCCGTGACGGATGTACGGCTACCGCCGCCCGCCGACGCCCCGTCCCGCCGCACCCAGCGGCACGCATGCATCCGCCGGGTTGCTCGCCGCCACGACCCGAGGAAGCCGTCCAAGCGGGAACCCGAGCCACGACCGGTCAGTGGTGCGAGGACGACAGATCCAGATCCCGGGGCGTGAGCAGCCAGACCGCGACCGCCGCCACCAGCACGAGCCCGGCACCTGCCGCACACGTCACCGCGAGCGACTCCGTGAAGGCCTGCCGAGCCAGAGCCGCGAGCCCGGACCCCGCCTGGGAGGCGACGGACAGGGCGCCGCCGATCGACTCCCTGACCGTCGAGACCGCCGCCCCCGTGACGCCCTGGGCCGCGAGCGCGTCCACCGGCAGCCCGGACCGGTACACGGCGGCCGCGATGCTGCCGAGGACCGCGACGCCGAGCGCCCCGCCCACCTCGTAGCTGGTCTCCTCGATGGCCGCCGCGCTGCCCGCCTTCTCCGGCGGCGCCCCGGCCATGATGACCGCCGACGCGATCGCCAGCGACCCCATCCCGAGCCCGATGAACACCAGCGACACCGCGACCGCCGGGTAGCCGAGCGGGCCGAGGGCCACCACGGCGAGCCCGAGCCCGACGATCACGAGCCCGCCCGCCAGCACCACCCTGGCCCCCACCCGCGTGGCGATCGAGGGTGCCAGCGGCGAGACGACCAGCGCGGCCAGCGCGGCGGGCAGCAGCCGCACCCCGGTCTCCAGCGGCGAGTATCCCTGCACCAGCTGCATCCACTGGGCCAGCAGCAGCATCATCCCGGCCATCGCGATCTCGGTGGTCAGCGCCGTGATGGTGCCCGCGCTGAAGGAGGGGCGCCGGAACAGCCGGATCTCCAGCAGCGGATCGGGCCGCCGCAGGCACCGGGCGACGAACCAGCTGAGTCCCGCCACGGCCACCGCGGCCGAGACGAGCGAGATCGTGTCGGCCAGGCCGTACTCGCTGATGCGTTTGATCGCGTAGACCAGCGCGACCATGCCGGCCATCGACAGCAGCGTGCCGAGGGCGTCCCAGCGGCCGGGCCGCGGGTTGCGCGACTCGGGCAGCAGGAACACGCCCGCGACGATCGCCACGACCATGACGGGCACGTTGACCAGGAACGCCGCCTGCCAGCTGAAGTGCTCGAGCAGCAGCCCGCCCAGGATCGGCCCGAGCGCGCTGCCGACGGCGGCCATGGCCGCCCAGACGCCGAGCGCGGTGGCCCGTTCGCGGGCGTCGGTGAACAGGGTCCTGATCATCGACAGCGTCGACGGCATGATCATCGCGCCGCCCACGCCGAGCAGCGCCCTGACCGCGATCACCGCGCCCGGGCTGTGCGCCCACAGGATCGCCGTCGAGGCCGCGCCGAACACGGCGAACCCGGTGATCAGCATTTTCTTGCGACCCCACCGGTCGCCGAGCGCGCTGACGGTGACCAGCAGCCCGGCCACCACCAGCGCGTAGACGTCGACCATCCACAGCAGCGCGACGGCGCCGGGCCGCAGGTCCGCGGAGATCGCGGGCAGCGCCACGTTCAGCAGCGTGATGTCGATGACGACCAGTAACAGGCTCGCGGACAGTACGGCGAGCCCGGCCCACCGCCGCCGGACGGGCGTGGCGACGACGGTCATGAGGTCCCTCGCAGGAAGGTGTCGATGAGCAGCCGTGGCACGTCCCGCCTGGCGACGTCGCCGCGGCGCAGGCTCTCGCGCACGGCCACGAGCAGGCCGTAGACGGTGTTGCTGACCCAGCGCGGCGGCAGGTCGGCCCTGATCACCCCGGCCCGCTGGGCGGCGACGTAGAAGGCGATCTCCCGTTCCTCCAGCTCGTCGGAACGGCGCAGCAGCTCTGGGTCGGTGCCCATGGCGTGGTCGGTGAGCCCGAAGCCGTACTCGTCCGCGCAGCCGATCAGGCCGAGCAGCAGGGCACGCAGCGCGGCTTCCGGATCGGCGGCGTCGGTGATGCAGGCCTCGTCCTGCACGCGTTCCCAGTGGTCGAGCGCGCAGTGGCCGAGCGCGATCATCAGCTCCTCCCGGCTGCTGAAGTGCCGGTGGAGCGTGGCGCGGCTGACCCCGACCGCCTCGGCCAGCTCGGCCATCGAGGCCGTGGGGTCCTTGTTGAGATGCTGGATCGCCGCGCTCATGATCTGTTCACGGCTCGCCGTCATCACACAGCCCCGTCTCGTTTGCGACAATTTCGTCTCAGACGATACATCACTGCCATCTCGCCCGCGCGGGATGGTCCTGGTGGGGCCGGGGGCGTTATGGTTCGGCTGTGGTCATCGGTGACGCGCGCACGCGCATCCTGGACGCCGCCGAGGAGCTGTTCGCCGGCGGTGGTTACGAGGCCACGCCCACCGCCGTCATCGCCAAGCTCGCCCGGGTGCCCAAGGGCCTGGTCTTCCACTACTTCCCGAAGAAGATCGACGTGCTGGTGGCGCTCATCGACGAGCGGACGCTGGTCGAGGAGAGCAGGGAGGTCGACGCCGTGCCCGGCGACCCGGCGGGCACGCTGTCCAAGCTGGCGCGCAAGCTTCCGCTGCGCGCCTCACCGGCGATGCGGCGCATCCTGTTCCGCGAGGCCGACACGCACGGCTCGGTCAAGGAGCGGCTCGGCCGGCTCAACGGCGAGCTGATCAGACGGGCCCGCTTCGCCCTGGAACTGGCGCTGCCCGGCAGCAGGGGCGACGCGGCGCGGCTGGAGGTGGCCGCGGCCACGTTCGCCGCCGTCCTGCTCTACCAGGAGAACCTCTGCCTGCTAACGGGCCACCAGATCGACCCCGACGCGGTCGCCGAGCTCATCGCCCACTCGCTCGTCTAGCAGCTCGTCCAGCGCCTTGCGCAGGAACCCGATCAGGCTCCACACGTCGTCGACCCGTTCGGGGCAGGCCACGATGCCGAAGTCGAGCATGCCGTCGTAGGAGAAGCAGGTGATGTTGATCCCGCCGCTCAGGTCGGTCAGCACCGACATCGGGTAGTACGACAGCACCCGCCCGCCGCACAGGTAGAGCGGGAACTGCGGTCCAGGCACGTTGCTGATGATCAGGTTGATCGGCGGGAACGCCACCGAGGCCAGCCGGAACACCGCCGGGGTGGCCATGGAGGTGACCGGGGCGGGCAGGATCGAGCACAGCTCGCCGAGCCAGTCCGCCGGGGCCTGCGCGAAGCGGCGCTTGGCCGCGCGCATCGTGGCGCCCATCGTGCGCAGCCGCTCGTGCGGATCGGCGATGTCGGTGGCCATGGGCGCGGCCATGGCGGAGATCTGGTTGCCGACCACGTCGCGGGCGCCGGCCGTACGGACCGCGACCGGGACGGCGGCCAGCAGCGGCTCCTCCGGCAGCGCGTCGCGCTCCTGCAGCCAGGCCCGCAGCGCGGCCGCGCAGAGCGTCATCACCACGTCGTTGACGCTCAGCCCGTGCGCCCTGGCCACGGCCTTGACGTCCTTGAGCGGCACCGAGCCGAACGACAACTCGCGCCGCCCGCTGATCGGGCCGTTGAGCGGGGTGCGCGGCGCGGTCAGGCGGGGAAGTTCGGCGCGGGGCTTGCGGTCGCCGGTGAGCAGGCGCGCGGTCCGGGCGATCAGCCGGGCGCCGGGCAGCGTGCCGGCCAGCGGGATCGCGTCCAGGTCGCCGGCCGCCCGGGCGAGCGAGCCCAGCGCCCGCACGGGGTACGTGGCGCCGCGCACGGCCGCGCCGGTCAGCATGCCGAGCAGGTCGGGCGCGCCCTCCTGGTCCTCCTCCACCGGCTCGACCGCGCGGCACTCCGGCGACAGGTCGAGCAGCGTGGCCAGGGTCTCGGCGCCGGAGACGCCGTCGATGGCGGCGTGGTGCACCTTGGTGTAGACGGCGACGCGGCCGCCTGCCAGGCCGTGGATCAGGTGCATCTCCCACAGCGGGTGCGCCCGGTCCAGCCTGCGGGCGTGGATCGCGGCCACCTCGGCGGCCAGCGCCCGTTCGTCGCCCGGCGCGGGCAGCCACGTCTCGAACAGGTGGTTGGACAGGTCGAAGCCGGGATCGGCGGTCCAGTAGGGGCGGTCGAGGCCGAGCGGCACCTCGGCCAGGCGCAGGCTGAGCGCGGGGGACAGGTGGACCCGTTCGGACAGCAGGCGGGCCAGCGCCTCGCGGTCGACCGCCCCGTCGGCCGGGTCGAGCACGGCCAGTCCCGCCACGTGGGCGGCGGTCGTCTCGGACTCGGCGTTCAGGAACTGCGCGTCGAGCGCGGTCAACTGGCGCATCTCATCACCCTTACACGGCTGCGTTTCTGAAAGGTTTCCGCGCGAGTCTTACAGATGAATTCAGCAGCTCCGGACACGCGTTCGGCGAAAACGCAGCTCAGCCCCGATCGGTGACAATTGTCTATCCCCGAACAACCTGAATGGGGTGTTGCACGACAGCGTCGAAGTGATAGCCGAACGGGTGGTGCGGCGTGACCGGCGGCTGGGTGTGTCCCGACTCGTCGGTGGCCCTGGCCATCAGCAGGTGCGGCCCCACGTGGCGCGGCGCCCAGCTGATGTGCCACGGCAGCCAGGCTCCGACCAGGTGCTTTCCATGGTGCTCCGCCCTGCGCCAGGTCTGGCCACCGTCCACGCTGACCTCGACCCGGGTGATGCGGCCATTGCCCGACCAGGATCTGCCGTGCAGGATGTGCGCCCTGCCCGCTTCCAGTCTGGCGTCCCACGGCAGTTCGAATGCGCTCTTCACCGGCATCGTGGTGACGTCGGGATAAAATTCGGTGTTCCATGGGGAGAACAGTTCACGGGTGGCGACTTCTATATCTCCGAGCCATTTGATGGACGCGATTCCCACCCATCCTGGCACCACCAGGCGCACCGGGAATCCGTGGTCGGGCGGCAGCGGCCCGCCGTTCATCTCATAGGCCACCAGCACGTCGTCCATGGCTTTGGCGACCGGCAGCGGCCTGCGCACGTGGCCGTGGTGCTCGTAGGGCGCGTCCAGTCCCTGGGGGAGGAGGTCCACCGCGTCGGAGCGGATGCCGGCCTGCTGCAGCACGTAGCGCAGGGGCACGCCGCGCCAGCGCGCCACGCCGATCGCGCCCAGGCCCCACTGCATGCCGGGCGCGTGGATCCCCTGCTGCGTGCGGTAGAAGCGGCGGCCGTTGCCCGTGCACTCGATCGCGACGTCCATCGTCCTGGACGGCATCGCGCGCACCTGGTCGTAGCCGAACTCGCACGGATATCGCAGCCCGGGGCCGTGCAGGCGCAGGCGCCAGGTCGCGGCGTCGATGAGCGGGGTATGGGTGTGGTTGCGGACGAAGAAGCGGTCGACGGGAGTGTGGTAGCCCTGCCCGGCCATCGCCTCCCAGCGCATCTCGGCGCTGAGGTCGCGCCGGATGAACAGGTGCTCGGGCAGTGGTTTGACGATCGTCGCCAGGGCCTGCGTCATGGGGCCGCACCTCCTCTTACAATAATTCCCTACCAGGAAACCATTTAATCCTGCGTGAGGCACTCCGTGGCTGAATCTCGCGGCTTACGGTCGCGCTTCCTCGTGGTTGCCCGGGTCCTGCTCCCTGGCCCAGGCGGCCCAGTCGGCCAGGGCCTGGTAGAGGCGGACGCCCGCCTCGATCGCGAGGCGCGCGGACTTGGTGTGCGGGGCGTCGCCGAACTCGCCGCGGTCCTTGGCCGCCGCGTACTCCCGGTAGGCGGCCGCCGTCGCGGAGAAGAACTCCTCCTCCCTGGCCAGGTGGGCGTCCAGGTCCTCGGGCGGCATCAGCCAGAAGAAGAACGAGCGCAGCACCGGCTCCAGGCGCAGTGTGTGGTCCACGTCCCCGTCCGACAGCCACCGGCGCACCTCCGCCAGCCCCGCCTCGGTGATCCGGTAGGCCTTGCGCCCGCGCGGCCCCCTGCTGTCGACCTCGATGAGCCCGTCATCGGTCAGCCGCGCCAGCTCGGCGTAGATCTTCGGGTGCTGCGCGGGCCACACGGGTCCGAGCATCCGCAGGAAGTTCCCGGCCAGGTCGTAGCCGCTGGCCGGCCCCTCGGCCAGCATTCCGAGCAGTGCGTGGCGCAGTGACACCCGCCCCTCCCTTCGACATGACCATCTTGACACGCCGACGGTGTCCCTCTAGACATGTCCCTTAGTACATGTCCTTCGATCCATGTGAGGTTCAGGCATGAGCGCGCTGCTTCTCACCGGCGCCTCGGGCGGAGTCGGTACGGCTACCGCCCGAGAGCTGCTGGCACGCGGCTACACCGTGTACGCGGGAGTCCGCGACCCCGCACGTGCACCCGACGGGACCCGCCCGGTGGTCCTGGAGGTCACCGATCCCGCCTCCGTCGAGGCCGCCGCGGCTGAGATCGCCGAGACGGAGAACGCCCTGCACGCCGTGATCAACAACGCCGGAGTGATCGTCGACGGGCCGCTGGAGGAGGTGCCCGACGAGGAACTGCGCCGCCAGTTCGCGGTCAACGTCTTCGGCCCGGCGGCCGTCACCAGGGCCTTCCTGCCGCTGCTGCGCCGGGGCGGCGGCCGGGTGGTGAACGTGAGCGCGGCCAGCGCCAGGACGGCCCTGCCGTACATGGCGCCCATCTCGGCCAGCAAGGCCGCCCTCGAGTCGCTGTCGGACGCGCTGCGCGTGGAGCTCGCGGCCTGGCGGATCCCGGTGGTCGTGGTCGAGCCGGGGGCGCTCGACACGCCCATCTTCGCCAAGGCGGCCCAGGCCCGCCGCGGCTATCCGGCGGGGCTCTACCGCGACCAGCTGGCCAAGTTCGACGCGGCCATGGCCAAGCAGACCTACGCCCCGACCGAGCGCGTCGCCCGGGTCATCGCCACCGCCGTCACCGCGCGCCGCCCGCGGCCCCGCTACGTCACCGGCCGCGACGCCCGGCTGGCCGCGATCCTGTCCCACCTGCCCATCGGACTACGCGACCGGCTGCTCGTCGGCGCCCTCGGACTGTGAGGATCAGCATGGACCTGGCACTACACGGCAGAACCGCCCTGATCACCGGGGCGTCCAAGGGCATCGGCGCCGCCATCGCCACCACGCTCGCCGCCGAAGGCTGCGACCTGCACCTGGTGGCCCGCGACCGCGCCTCCCTGGAGAAGGTGGCCGCCTCACTCCCGACGCGGACCACCGTGCACGCCCTCGACCTGCGCGACCCCGCCGCGCGCGCCGCACTCGCGGAGCACGAGGTGGACGTCCTGGTCAACAACGCCGGTGACATCCCCGCCGGGCGGCTCGACCAGATCGACGACGAGACCTGGCGGCACGCCTGGGACCTCAAGGTCCACGGCTACATCGACCTGACCCGCCACTTCTACACTCGCATGAAGGCCCGCGGGAGCGGCGTCATCGTCAACGTCATCGGCGCCGCCGGCGAACGCCCCACCGCCGACTACATCTGCGGCGCCACGGCCAACGCCGCCCTCATGGCCTTCACCAAGGCGCTGGGCGGCCAGAGCCTGTACGACGGCGTCCGCGTGGTCGGCGTCAACCCCGGCCCCGTGCAGACCGAACGCATCGACAAGCTCATCGCGACCAGCGAACGCTTCCGCGCGGCCGCCGCAGCCTTCCCGCTCGGCCGCCCCGCGACCCCCGGCGAGATCGCCGACCTGGTCGCCTACCTGGCCTCCGACCGCTCCGCCTACACCACCGGCACGATCGTCACCGTCGACGGCGGCGCCTCAACGGCCTAGCGACCTGAGCAGCCCGTCTCTCCCGCCGTTGGCCACCAGCCACTGGTTCGTACGGCAGGCCGCCTTGGCGTACACCTGCCGGTCCGCCGACGCGGCCCGCAGCCACCCGTCGAGCCGGTCCGGCAGCGGCCCCGCCGTACGGACCAGACACCGATCACGCGAGCCCTGCGCGGTGAGCCCGCTCGGGTCGGCGGGATCGGGCGCGGCCAGATACCGCCGATCATCGGAGACCACGACAGCCAGCCCCTCGTCGAACCACTGCGGCACCTTCCCGCCACGCGCGTGCAACTCGACATGAGACATCTCATGAGAGGCGATGACGGGATCGATCCCACGCGGCGACAGCATCACCGCCTGGTTCATCACCGCGATACCCCGCTCACCCCCGCCCCCGATCCGCCGATAACACGCGTCGGTCACACACACCAGCAACCGAGGAGAACTCACCAACGACCCGTAGAACCCCCGAACCCGCTCCCTGGCGACTCTGGCCACCTCGACCGCTCGCGCCCCGTCCTGCCCCTCCTCGACATACACACCCGGAGCCGCCTCGGCCAGGTCATAGCAACCAGGACACGCCGTCGCCGCCACCGACGGATACGCCTGCACAGCGACCACAACCCCGGCCGCCACCAGCACACCCACGCCGGCCAACACCCTCGCCCAGATCTTCACGCCCCTGATTCTCCGAGCCCACCCACCCGCAACACATCAACCCAGGGTCGGACATGCGGGTATGTTCCGGAAACGGTGGATCTAGCCTCCTGTCCGCCCAGCAGAAGCCACAGACCTGCAGCAACCGCCCCGGCGGGATCTGCTCGTCGGGGCGGTGATCGGACAGTCCCGGACATGCTGCCCGAGTCTGGACGAGCAATCGTGGCCCTCCGGCGCCGGGCTCCTGGGCCAAGCCCTGTGTCTTGCCTGAGCCAGGCGCGGATCCGACGGAAGTTTCAGTTCTCGACGGGTGTCAGGAACAGGCGCGCCAATCGTGGTAGGCGCGTGTGCATTTCCGAGGCGTCATCGAAGTCGAAGTCCTCGCCCATGTCTGTCGGTTCGAGGTCCGGCCGCGCGGAGCGGAACTTGGCGTAGTCGTCATTGAAGGTGCAGTCGGCCTCGTCGCCGTTGATCCGCTTATAGGCGTACGCGGCCACGTAGTTGACCAGTTCGTTGAACAGTGCCATGTCGTGACCCTGGGCTGCGGCACTGATGACGTCGGGATGATCGGCGAGGGTGTCCGGCGACGCGGCTGCCCTCTCGTACCAGTCACGGCCCTGTGCGATCAGGCCGGCGCGGAAGTCCATGAAGGAGTCGTCCGAACAGCCTCCCCCGATCAGGTAGGCAGCAGCCCAGATGTCCCATCGGTAGAGAGCCCTGTGAAGCTGGTCGAAGATGTCCTCATACTCGAAGATCGTCTGCTTCGAGGTGGCGGCCAGCCGGTCCACCAGGGCCAGGGCGATGGCATCCTCCCGGTTGGAGGACGACTGGGCCGCCTCCGCGCGGGCCGCGTCGATGAGCTGCCAGAAGTCGGTGATGTTCACGGACGCACTCTGCCATCCGGTTCCGACATATTGCGGTGATGTGGCGTCCTGCGACGGGCGTTCATCAAGGCGGCTGGAGTCTTGGCGCGATCCACCTGGTTGTGGTTCTTCACGCCGCAGGGGTGCAAGGAAGCTGGAGCGTTGTGTCGTTGACGTCGTGCCGGTCGGTCAGGTGCCTGTGAGGTGTCCTTTCGGGCAAGGGGGTTTGGGGGAGCTCGGCTCCCCCATGAGGACAGCCCGCGGCTGATCGCGCGAAAGCGCTGACAAAAGCAAGGGCCGTTGAGCGCTTCCAGAAGACGAGGTCAGGGGCGGATGTAGGCCAGGAGCTTTTCGAGGGGCCAGGTGTTGATGACGTCGTCGGGGGTGAGCCAGGCGCGTTGGGCGATGCCGATGCCGAAGCGCTGGTGGGCCAGGTGGGGGATGGCGTGGGAGTCGCTGTCGATGGAGAACTTGACGCCGTGGTGCTTGGCCAGCCGTACCAGGTCCGCGGGAAGGTCGGAGCGGTCGGGGAAGGAGTCGATCTCCATGACCGTGCCGGTGCGGGCGGCGGCGCGGAAGACGGCGTCCCAGTCGGCGTCGACCTGGGGGCGCTTGCCGATCTTGCGGGTGGTGGGGTGGCCGATGATGTCCACGTAGGGGTTCTCGCAGGCGGCGATGAAGCGGCGGGTCATCTCCTCGCGCGACTGGGTGAAGTGCGAGTGCACCGAGGCGACGCAGATGTCGAAGTCCCGCAGCACGTCGGCGGGCCAGTCGACGGAGCCGTCGGGGGCGATGTTGAGCTCGGTGCCGTGCAGGATCCGCATGTCCGGGTACTTGTCCTGCAGCACGGCGATCTGGCCGCGCTGTTCGAGCGCCTTGTCCAGCGTCATCCGCTGCATGACCAGGTCTGGCGCGTGGTCGGTGACGGCGTAGTAGGAGTAGCCGCGGGCGTGGCCGGCGGCGACCATGTCCTCCAGGGAGGCGATGCCGTCGGTCAGGTCGGTGTGCGTGTGCAGGTCTCCGCGCAGGTCCTTCAGCTCGACGAGCACGGGCAGCTCGCCGTGCAGCGCGGCGCGCACCTCGCCGCCGTCCTCGCGCAGCGTCGGCGGGACGTACTGCATGCCGAGCGCGGCGTAGATCTCCTCCTCCGTCTCCGAGGCGATCACCCGCTCGCCCTCGAACAGGCCGTACTCGGAGAGCTTCCACCCCTTCTTCACGGCGATCTCCCTGATCGCCACGTTGTGCTCCTTGGAGCCGGTGAAGTACTGCATCGCGGCGCCCCACGACTCGGCGGGCACCACCCGCAGGTCGACCTGGATGCCCGAGGTGGTGCGCACCGAGGTCTTCTTGTCGCCCGCCGCGATGACCTCGGCCACGTACGGCTGGCCGCGGAACGACTCCATGATCGACTCGGGCGCCACGGCCAGGATGTCGATGTCGCCGATCGTGTCCTTCATGCGGCGCAGCGACCCGGCGTAGGCCATCCTGTCGGCTTCCAGCGAGGCCATCACCTGCTCGGCCAGCGCGGTGGCGACGCCGATGTGGACCCGGCGGCCCGACTGCTCCAGCTGCTCGATGCCCTTGAGCAGGTTGGCCAGGGTCTTGGGGCCGAGCCCCTTGACCCCCTCGAGCCGGCCGTCGCCGATCGCCTCGGACAGCGCGGCGGGGGAGTCGATGCCGAACTCCTCGTAGAGCATGATCGCGGTCTTCGGCCCGAGCGAGGGCACCCTGGTCAGCCGCCGCACCCCGTCGGGCACCCGCCCGCGCAGGTCGTCGAGCTGGCGGAAGCTCCCGCGCTGCAGGAACTCCTCCATCTTCTTGGCGATCGCCTCGCCGACCCCGGGCACCCCGCGCACGTCGACCTCCGAGATGTCCTCGGGGAAGCCGGCGATCGCCTTGGCGGCCTTCTGGTAGCTGCGCACCCGGAACGCGTCGCCCCCGGTCAGCGCGAACAGCTCCGCGTATTCCTGCAGCGCCGCGGCCGCTTCATCGTTTGCCCGTGCCATGCCCCAACCTTAGAGGTTGGGGCCGACAGATCCCCAAGGCCGACGGTTGAGGATCACCGATCTTCGTGACAGGCTCGATCATGCGAAAGAGCATCCTCCTTCCTCTGTTATCCGTGCTGCTCCTCTCGCCCGGTACGGCTACCGCCGCACCCACGCCGACGCCCTCGCCCGCCGTACGCGACTTCGGGAACGGCCCGGACCGCAACGACGAGGCGGCGCTCATCCCCGAGCAGGCCGCGACCCTCGCGGCCAGGACGGCCGGGACGCCGGTCCCCGCCTTCGACCACACCCGCGGCTATCCGCGCCACAACCAGCTCCCGATCCCACCCGAGAACCCGAACGACGCCTCGATCAAGCTCGGCCTGATCCCGCACCACGCGATCGCCGCCAGGCTGAACGACCTGCAGGCCAGGAGCGACCGCGTCAGCGCCGAGATCATCGGCAGGTCGGCCGGCGGCCGCGACCTCTACCTGGTCACCGTGACCGCCCCGGAGACCGCAGCCCAGGCCCGCGAGCAGGACAGCCTCCGCCGCCGCATCGGATCGGGCCACCAGATCTCCAAGGACCGGTACAAGGCGCCGATCTACATCAACGCCAACATCCACGGCAACGAGTGGGAGGGCACCGACGCGGCCCTGCGCGTGATCGAGGAGCTCGCCACCGACCCCGCGGCCGGGGACCTGCTCAGGACCACCCGCCTGTACTTCAACATCACCGCCAACCCCGACGGCAGGGTCGGCAACAAGCGCGCCAACGACAACGGCTTCGACCTGAACCGCGACTTCGTGACCGCCTCGCAGCCCGAGGACCGCGCCATGCGGCAGATCATGATCGACACCCAGCCGGTCACGATGATCGACCTGCACGGCTACGTCAATGGCACGCTGGTCGAGCCGACCACGCCGCCGCACGGCGCCAACTACGAGTACGACCTGTTCATCCGCAACGCCTACCCCAACGGGCTCGGCATCGAGGCGGCGATCAACGGGCTCGGCTACACGCCGGAGAAGGACGGCGTCTTCCCCGTCCAGATCCCCTTCCGCGACTCCGACGAAGGCTGGGACGACTGGCCGCCGATCTTCACCCCGCAGTACGCGCCCTTCCACGGCACGGTCGCGGCGCACACGATCGAGTTCCCGATGCAGGTCAACAACGCCGCCTACAACACGCTCCCAGTGGAGGAACTGCGCAGGCGCGCCCAGATCAACGTGAACATCGCCTCCGCCGCGATCCGGGCCACGTACTCCTTCGTCACGGCCAACCACGACAGGCTGGTCGGCGACCAGACCGAGGTGTTCCGCCGCGGCGCCGCCGGCGAGCCGTCCAGGGTCGTCCCGCTCGGGACCGTGCCCGGGTTCGGCCCCGAGGACCAGTGGAACACCACGTTCCCGCGCGCCTACGCCATCACCGCGGGCAGCCCGGCGGCCGCCAGGCTCGTCGACCACCTGATCGCCAACGACGTCGCGGTCGGGCGCGCGGTCCTGCCCTTCCGATCGGGCGGCAGGACGTACCCGGCGGGCACCTACGTCGTCGACATGCACCAGCCCAAGCGCGGCCTGGCCAACGTCATGCTGGAGCCCGGCCAGGACATCAGCCCGCGCGTCAACGCCATGTACGACATCTCCGGCTGGAGCCACGCCCTGCTGTGGGGAGCCACGGTCCAGCCGCTGCCGGACTACCGGCTGGTCGCCGAGCCGGTGCGCGCCGCGGCTCCCACGGGCTTCGTCCCGCCGGGCCACGGGCCGCTCGCGCTGCAGCTCACCGACGAGAAGGACGTGATCGCGCTCAACGCGCTGCTCGGGCGCGGCGTCCAGGTCACCTGGACCGCCGACGGCCGTGCCGTCGTGCCCGACAGCGCCCGCCCCGCCGCCCGCGAGGTGGCCGACCGGTACGGCGTGCGCTTCGCCAGATCCGGTACGGCGAGCGGCGCCACCCTGGCGCCCGTCCGCATCACGGCGGCGGCCTCGGCCGACGACCTGTTCACGCTGCGCGAGATGGGCTTCACGGTCACGCCGGTGTCGACGGCCGTGCTCAACGCGGGCTACGACTGGAGCTCTACTGACGTGCTGTTCGTCTCGTCAGGCCTGAACTACGGCGCGCTCAACCCGACGGCCAAGGCGGCGCTCGACGCGTACCTGACCAGCGGTGGCGTCGTCACCCGTGGCGCCACCGGCGCGGCCTTCAACGCGGCCACCGCCCTGCTGCCTGTCAAGGCGGTCGCGGGCCGCTCGGACGCCAACGGCGTCGTCCGGCTCACGTCCGGTGACTACAGCTTCGTCTACTCCCCGCGCTGGTTCACCGGCCTGGGCGCCGGGGTGCGGGCCGACCAGACCTACGACTCGTTCGTCTCGGGGCACTGGCGTCCCGACGACGACGGGACGGGCGGTCAGGACGCCGCCAAGGGCCAGGCGGCCGTCGTCTCGGGCCGCTCGGCCCGTGGCGCCGCCGCGGTCCTGTTCGGCACGGAGCCCATGTTCCGCAACCACCCCAAGGCCCTGTTCCCCCAGGTGGCCAGGGCTCTCTACTGGACCGCCACCGCCTCGGACGCCGCCCGCTAGCCGAGACCCCTGGCCGGGGTCCCGGGCGCCGTTGCGGCGGGGAGTGTCATCGACTCGCCGGCGGCGCCGGGCGCGGATCATCAGCCGGAGTACGGCGGGCGGCGGGTTCCCGCGGCCCGCCGTACAGAACCCTAGAAACGCACCTCGCGCGGAGAGTACGGCTCGGCGAGGAAGGCCAGTTCCTTGTCCGACAGCGAGACGCCGACGGCGGCGACGGCGTCGTCCACGTGGCGGTCCTTCGTGGCGCCGACGATGGGGGCCGTGACCGCGGGCTGGTGCAGCAGCCAGGCCAGCGCCACCTGCGCCGCGGGCAGGTCGCGCTCGCGGGCCACCTGCGCGACCCGCTCGAGGATGCGCTGGTCGTTGTCCGGCTCGTAGAGGAAGTCGATGCGGCCGTCCGAGCCCTGCCGCGTCGTCGACTCGGCCGAGCCGGCGCGCGCCAGGACGCCGCGGGCCAGCGGGCTCCACGGGACGACGCCCACGCCCTGGTCCGCGCAGAGCGGGAGCATCTCGCGCTCCTCCTCCCTGTAGAGCAGGTTGTAGTGGTTCTGCATCGACACGAACCTGGTCCATCCGTTGACGTCCGCCACGTGCTGCGCCTTGGCGAACTGCCACGCCCACATCGACGACGCGCCGATGTAGCGGGCCTTGCCCGCCTTGACCACGTCGTGCAGCGCCTGCATCGTCTCCTCGATCGGCGTCTCGTCGTCCCAGCGGTGGATCTGGTACAGGTCCACGTAGTCCGTGCCGAGGCGCTGCAACGAGGCGTCGATGGCGGCGTGGATGTGCTTGGCCGACAGTCCCTTGTCATTGGCGCCGCGGCCCATCGGGAAGTAGACCTTGGTGGCCAGCACGTAGTCCTCGCGCCTGGGGAAGATGCGGCGCAGCACGCTGCCCGTCACGACCTCACTGGCGCCGGCGCTGTAGACGTCCGCGGTGTCGAAGAACGTCACGCCCGCGTCGGCCGCCCGCCGGACGATCGGCTCCGTCTGGTCCTCGTCCAGGGCCCAATCCTGCTTGGCCGGGTCACCGTAGCTCATCATGCCGAGGCAGATGCGGGAAACCTTCAGGCCGGTGTTACCAAGTCGTGTGTACTCCATAACCCAATAATATGGCCTGTAATGTGCGAAACTCCCAATAGCGGGTAGTGCAGGTCATCGTGGGGATAGGGACGTGAGTCAAATGCTGAAATAGAACCCGATTCGGGGGTTGTTGTGGGTCCAGCGGCACGTGATTTAACGGCCGTATTCCGGTCGTCCCCATTGTGTCTTGGCTTTTCCGCTCTGATAGCCGGAATGCTGGCATTGGCCGCCGTCGTGTTCTCCGGTCTTCACGACACGCCGCACGTGTGGCCCGCGGTGCTGGCGCTGGCGGTCCTCCTGGCGATCCACCTCCAGTACCTGCTCGGGGCGCTGACCGGATTCCGGGGAGCCTGGTGGACCATCGCGGTCGCGGCCTGGCTGACCTATCTCCCACTGGCCCTCCTCGGCCCGGCGTGGACTCCCCTGTGCGCGCCGTTGACCGGCTCGCTGCTGCTGGCCGCCGCCAGGATCAGGTCGCCGGTTCTGGTCGCCGCGGCCCTGGCCTGCGGTCCCGTGCTGCTGCTCGCGCCCAGGCCGGCGCTGGTCCAGCAGGAGTGGGCGATCGCGAGCCCGATCGCGGGCCTGGTGGAGTACGCGCTGGTCGTTCTCGCCTCCCGCGCGCACCGGCTGGCCGTGGCGCGCACCGACCTGATCCACAGGGCGGTGGCGCAGGAGCGCCGGCGCTTCACCCGCGACCTGCACGACCTCGTCGGACACCGCCTGACCGTGCTCGTGCTGAAGGCCGAGCTGATCCAGCGCCTGGTCGAGACCGGCGACGTCAAGGCCGCGGGCGAGGTCGGCGAGACGCTTGTGCTGGTGCGCGCCCTGGCGGGAGACGTACGGGCGGTCGCGCACGGCGGCGCCCGCTTCTCGCTGGAGGACGAACTGGCCGCGGCCCGGGCCCTGCTCGAGTCCGTCGGCGTGCGCTGCCAGATCGACGTGTCGTGCAGGGACCTGCCGGGCGGCATCGCGCAGGCCCTCACCTACGTCCTGCGCGAGGCGATCTCCAACGTGCTCAGGCATGCCGCCGCGCGGGAGTGCGCCATCAGGCTCGTGGAGCGGGGCGAGTTGGTGGAGCTGTCGGTCTGGAACGACGGCGTGCGCCCGTCGCGGGCGCACGAGGGCGGGATCGGCCTGGCCAATCTCACCGAGCGGGTGACGGAGCTGGGCGGCTGGGCGACGGTCGGCGACGCGTGCAACGGGCAGTTCGCGTTCACGGTGCATCTACCACGCTGATGGGTTCCCGGCCATTTGTGAAGAATTCACTAGAGTGCAGGAATTAGTCACGCATCAATAATGCGGTATGTTACTGGACGAAAAAGAGGTGGTTGGTAAAGATTTCGAGTCATGGACCAGTACGAGGCGTTCTGTCTGGCCGACGCCACCTTTTACGACACCCTGGAGCGCCAGGATGTCGTTTTCCCGGCGGCCCGCAGGCAGATACCCCAGGGATGGGCCCACGAGCAGAACGACACCTGGTTCTACTACGCCCCGGTGGACGGGCCGCCGCTGCCCCGGCAGGGATGGAAGATCCACGTCTCGGCCCGCCTGGACGACGCCGAGCGGGCGATCGCCGCGGTCTGGGACTACTGCGTGCCCCGCGGGATCGCCTTCAAGTTCCTGCGCGGCCCGTCCGTGCTCGTCATGGTCAACTCCAAGGCCGCCTCCCGCGCATCGAGCGGCAAACTCGTCACGATCTACCCACGGGACGAGACCCACCTCGAGCTCGCGCTCAAGGAACTGGATGAGCTGCTGCGCGGCGTGCGCGGGCCGTACATCCTCAGCGACCTGCGCTACGGCGAGGGCCCGCTGTTCGTGCGCTACGGCGGGTTCGCCGAGCGGCACTGCCTGTCGGCGGGGGAGCGCGTGCTCGCCGTCGCCGACGGCGACGGGAACCTCGTGCCCGACCGGCGGGGCTCCACGTTCTCCGTGCCGCCGTGGACGACGCTGCCGGCGTTCCTGAAGCCCCATCTGGTGGCCAGGAACGCGGTGACCACGTCCGGCCTGCCGTACCGGATCGAGAGCGTGCTGCACTTCTCCAACGGCGGCGGCGTCTACCTGGCGCGCGACGAGCGCGACGGCGAGCGGGTGGTGCTGAAGGAGGCCAGGCCGCACGCCGGGCTGGACGCCGCGGGGCGCGACGCGGTGACCAGGCTCGGGCACGAGCGCGACATCCTCCGTCGGCTGGCCGGGCTGAACGCCGTGCCGCGGCTGCTTGACCACTTCTCGTTGGGCGAGCACGACTTCCTGGTCCAGGAGTTCGTCGACGGCGTGACGTTGCAGCGCAGGCTGGTGCGCCGCTACCCGTTCACGCGGGCCACCTGCACGCGGGCGGACGTCGAGGAGTACACCGATTGGGCGCTGGCGACGCTGGACCAGGTGGCCGAGGCCCTCGCCGAGTTGCACGGGCGCGGGGTCGTCTTCGGCGACCTGCACCCCGACAACATCCTGCTCTGCGAGGACGGGCGCGTGGTGCTCATCGACTACGAGGTGGCCACGCTCGCCGAGGACCGGGCGCGGGCCGCGCTCGGGCATCCCGCCTACACCGCTCCGCCGGAGCGGCGCGGTGTCGAGGTGGACGACTACGCGCTGGCCTGCCTGCGGATCGGGCTGTTCGCCCCGCAGTGCACGATCATGCTGCCGCTGCACCGGCCGAAGATCGCCCAGCTCGGCGAGCTGGTCGCCGAGACCTTCCCGGTGGATGACCTCACACCCGTGATCGACGTCATCGGCGGCACGGACGGCAGGATCGACCCGCCGATGCCGGGGCGAGCCCCGTGGCAGGAGCTGCGCAGGGCGATGCACCGCGCCATCCTCGCCAGTGCCACCCCGGACCGGGACGACAGGCTCTTCCCCGGCGACATCGCGCAGTTCAAGCCCGGCGGCGGCGTCAACCTCGCGCACGGTGCCGCCGGCGTGCTCCTCGCGCTGGCCGCCACCGGGGCGGACCCCGGCGTCCTCGCCCCGCACCTCGCGTGGTTACGCGACAGGGCCCGCCGGCCCGTCCAGGGCAGCGGGCTGGGCCTGTACGACGGCCTTGCCGGGATCGCCTACGCGCTCGACAGGCTCGGCCACCGGCAGGACGCCCTCGAAGTCCTGGACATCTGCCTGCGCGAGCGCTGGCAGGACGTGGAGCCCGCCCTGTACTCGGGGCTGGCGGGCATCGGGCTCGCGCTCCTCCACTTCGACCGGCAGGACCTGGCCATGCGGGCGGCTGACGCCTGCGCGCGGCACCTGGAAGGACCCGTGCCCGACATCAGCGGCGGCGACCACCCCAGGGCCGGGCTCATGTACGGCTCGTCCGGCCCGGCGCTGCTGTTCCTGCACGCCTACGAACGCACCGGCGACCCGGGCCTGCTCGACCTGTCCGAGCTCGCGCTGCGCCAGGACCTGCGCAGATGCCGCCACGCCGAGGACGGCTCGCTCCAGGTGAACCAGGGCTGGCGGCTGCTGCCGTACCTGGACGAGGGGTCGGCCGGCATCGCCGCCGTCCTGGCGCGCCACCTGGTCCACCGGCCCGATCCCGAGCTCGCCGTCGCCCTCGCCGAGCTGCGGCTGGTCGAACGCTCCGGCTACTTCGTCCAGCCCGGCCTGTTCACCGGGCGCGCCGGCGTCATGGCGGCCTTCGGCTGCCGGGAACAGGCCGAGGGCCTGCGCTGGCACGCGCTGCCGTACGAGGGCGGCCTGGCCTTCCCCGGCGATCAGCTGCTGCGCCTGTCGATGGACCTGGCCACCGGTACGGCGGGCGTCCTGCTCGCCCTGGGCGCCACCGAGGGCGCCTGCCACCTGCCTTTCCTGGAACCCATTACCAGCCAATTCAGGGAAGGAGGTGTCATCCATGGTTCTTCTCGACCTTCAGGGGCTCGAGGCTCCCACCGGTAGCGACGTCGCGAGCGGCGGCAGCACTCTTACGGCGCTCACGTGCCACTCCGGTCACCCGAGCAACCTCAGCGTGGCCCTGTGCCACTGAGCACCAACACCGAGCCTCCGCGCCGCCGGCGCGGAGGCTCGCCGACCTCAGGAGGAGCGGACGTGCTCGTCACCCGGACGGTATGGCGCGGCGGCCCGTGGCCGTGGGTGCTGGCCGCCACCGTGCTGCTCGGCGCGGCGGGTGAGCTGGCACTGCCGTACATGATCGGGCGGGCCGTCGACCGGCCGAGCGTGGCGCTGGTGGCGCTGTGCGCCGGGGTGGCGGCGTGCGTGGCCGGGTGCGAGAGCGTCGGCGTGTGGGCGCGCGGGGCGAGCTGCGCTCGTGCGGCGGCGCGGCTGCGCGTGGGCCTGCTGCGGCACGCGCTGGCCGTGGGACCGGCGATGACCAGGCGCTTCCCCGCCGGGGAGCTCGTGACGCGGGCCGGGCTGAACGCCGAAGAAGTGGGCAGGGCGCCGGACGCGGTGACCGGGACCCTCGCGCTGCTGGTACCGACCGTGGGAGCGGTGATCGCGCTCGCGCTGATCGACGTGACGCTGGCGGTCACCCTGCTGGCGGGCCTGGCGCTGATCGTGCTCGTCCTGCGCCGGTTCCTGCGGACCACGACCGTGCTGGCCGCCGGCTACCAGGAGGCGCAGGGCGAGATCGCGGCCCGCCTGGTCGACGCCATGGACGGCGCCCGCACCATCGCCGCCGCCGGGACGGCCGAGCGGGAGACGCGCAGGGTGCTTGCCCCGCTGGCGCGGCTGCGCGAGCACGGCCTGCGCCTGTGGCGCGCCAACGCCGACGCCGGCGTGCGCGCCGGGCTCACCGTGCCGCTGCTGGAGGTGGCGGTGCTGGCGGTGGGCGGTTTCCGGCTCGCGGCCGGGGACCTGACGCTCGGCGAGCTGTACGCGGCCGCCAGGTACGCGGTGCTGGGCGCGTCGCTGAGCACCGCGCTCGGCCATCTGGGCGGCCTGGCCAGGGCGCGGGCCGCCGCCGCCAGGGTGGCGGAGGTCCTGGCGGTGGCGGCCCCCCGCCATGGCGTCAGGACCCTGGCCCCGGGGTCCGGCGAGCTCGAGTTCCGCGGTGTGGCCGCCGACGGGCTGGTTGTGGGCGACCTCGTGCTGCCGGGCGGGAGCGTGACCGCCGTCGTCGGCAGGTCCGGCTCGGGCAAGTCGCTGCTCGCCGCGCTGGCCTCCCGGATGGCCGACCCCACCAGCGGCCAGGTGCTGCTTGACGGCGTGCCGCTGCCAGAGCTCGAGCGGGCCTCGCTCAGGCGGGCCGTGGGCTGTGCCTATGAGCGGCCGGTGCTGCTCGGCGACACTCCGGCCGAGGTCATCGGGGGCGAGGCGGTGGCGGCCGCGCGGATGGCGCGCGCCGACGCCTTCGTCCGCAGGCTCCCGCGGGGCTACGACACCCCGCTCGACGAGGCGCCGATGTCCGGAGGCGAACGGCAGCGGCTCGGCCTGGCCAGGGCGTTCGCGCAGGCGGAGCGCGTCCTGGTGCTGGACGACGCCACCTCCGGCCTGGACACCGTCACTGAGCACCAGATCTCCGAGGCGCTCACCGAGGCGGGGAGGACCCGGTTGATCGTCGCGCACCGCGTGGCCACCGCCGCGCGGGCCGACCAGGTCCTCTGGCTGGACGGCGGCGCCGTACGGGCCCGCGGGCCGCACCGCGAACTGTGGCAGGACCCCGGTTACCGGGAGGTCTTCATGACGGAGGCGCGATGAGGCGGGCGGTGCTGCGTGCCCTGCTGCGGCGGCCGTCGGCGCTGGCGCAGATCGGGGCCTGGTCGGTGCTGGAGGCGGCGCCGGCGTTCCTGGTCGGCCACGCGGTGGCCCGGGCGCTGGAGGACGGGTTCGCCGCGGGACGACCTGGCGTGGGCCTGGGCTGGCTGGCCGCGCTCGGCGGGGCGTGGCTGGTGAGCGCGCTGGGCGCCCGGCAGGTGGTGCTCGGCGTGGCCGCGGTCGTCGAGCCGTTCCGCGACGACCTGCTGGCCGAGGTGGTCGGGGGAGCGCTCGGGCGAGGCACGGACCGGGGGACCGTCGCCAGGGCCGGGCTCCAGGTCGAGCTGGCCAGGGACGCGCTGGCCGCGCTGGTCACCACGGTGCGCGGGTTCGCGTTCACGTTGATCAGCGTGACGCTCGGCCTGCTGACACTGGCCCCGCGGACCGTGCTGCTGGTGCTGCCGCCCTACGTCGTCGGGGTAGCGCTCTTCCTGGCGTCGCTGCGGCTGCTCGCCCGGCGGCAGCGTGCCTTCCTGGTGGCCGACGAGCGCCTCGCCGGCACGATGACCGAGCTGGCGGGCGGGCTGCGCGACATCACCGCCTGGGGCGCTGAGGACCGCGCGGCCGGCCGGGCGGAACGCGCCGTCGAGGAGCAGGCGGGCGCCGCCCGTGCGCTGGCCAGGGTGACGTCCGCGCGCACCGCCGCGCTGGCCGTGGGCGGGTGGCTGCCCGTCGTGCTGCTGCTGGCCGGGACACCGTGGCTGCTGCGGACCGGCTCGAGTCCCGCCGTCGTGGTCGGCGCCCTGACCTACGTCACCCAGTCGCTCGGGCCCGCGCTCGGCGGCCTGATCCAGGGGCTCGGCGTGAGCGGCGTCCGGCTGGCCGCCGTGCTCGACCGGATCCTGCTTCCGCGGCCCGCCGCCGCGCCGCCGTACCTCCGAACTTCCGGCTGGGCCCTGGAACTGCGAGGGGTCGGCTTCGCGTACGGCGAGCACGCCGAACCCGTCGTGGACGGCCTGGACCTGACCCTGCGAGAGGGAGAGCACCTGGCCGTCGTCGGCCCGAGCGGGTCGGGCAAGTCCACCCTGGCGGCGCTGATGAGCGGCCTGCTGACCCCGGACGCGGGCACGGTCACGATCGGCGGGGCGCCCGCCGGCCGGGTCGACCCGGCGGCCCGGGTGCTCATCCCGCAGGAGGCCTACGTCTTCCGCGGCACCCTGCGGGAGAACCTCGCCTACTACGGCGACGCCTCCCCGGAGCGGATGGAGGCGGCGATGCGGGAGCTGGGGCTGGAGCACGACGCGCCCGACATCGACCCGGCGGCGCTGTCACCAGGGCAGCGGCAGCTCGTCGCCCTCGTCCGCGCCTATCTCGCCCCCGCCCGGCTGGTCATCCTGGACGAGGCCACCTGCCATCTCGACCCCGCCGCCGAGGCCCGGGTCGAGGAAGCGTTCGCCCGGAGGGGCGGGACGCTCGTGGTGGTGGCGCACCGCCTCAGCTCGGCCGCCCGGGCGGACCGGGTGCTCTTCACCGGCGACCGCTGGAGGATCGGCACCCACGATGAGCTCGTACGGACCGAGCCCGGTTACGCGGAACTCTTCGGGTACTGGCACCCGGAGCCCGTGTCATGACATATCCCTTCATGGAGCGAGAGCCCGTCGTCGACGTCCTCCATGGGCGCCGCGTCGAGGACCCCTACCGCCGGTTGGAAGACCCCGGCGACCCCGGCACCCTGGCCTGGCTGGCCTGCCAGGAGGAGCTGTGGCGGCGGCACGCGGCGCGGCTGCCGCTGCGGGAGCACTTCCTGCGCAGGCTGGCCGACCTGGCCTCCGTCGGCATGACCACGCCGCCGATCTGGCGCGGCGGCCACCGCTTCCACCTGAGCAGGTCACCGGGCCAGGAACACCCGGTGCTCCACCGCGACGGCAGTCCCGTGCTCGACCCGATGGAGCTGGACCACTCCGGCCTGACCACGCTCGACGAGTGGCAGCCGTCCCCGGACGGGCGGCTGCTGGCCTACCAGATCTCCCGGCGCGGCACCGAGCAGGGCGAGCTGTACGTGCTCGACCTGGAGACCGGCGCGGTGATCGACGGGCCGATCGGCGGCTGCCGCTACTCGCCCGTGGCCTGGCTGCCCGGCGCCTTCCACTATGTCCGCTTCCACGACGGCGTTTACCTGCACCGCCTGGGCACCCCCCGGCAGGCCGACACCCCGATCCTGACGAGGGGCGCCCTGTCGTACGGGCTGGAGGCCGACGCCGCGGGCCGTGCTTTGGTGATCTCCGCGGGCACCCGGACGGGCAACGCCCTCTGGCTGGCCGACCTGTCCGCCGACCCCGTGCTGCGCCCGATCCAGGCCGAGGCGTGCGCCCGCAGCGCCGCCGCCGTCGGCCCCGACGGCCGCCTGTACATCCTCACCGACCGCGACGCGCCCCGGCACAGGATCTGCGTGGCCGATCCCGCCGAGCCACAGCGCTGGACGGAGCTCGTCCCCGAGGACCCCGAGGCGACGCTGGGCTCGTTCACCCTGGTCGAGGGCCCGCGCCTGCTGGTGTCAGCCGTACGGCACGCGGTCGGGGAGATCGGGATCCACGATCCGCGCAGCGGGAAGCGGCTCGGAACCGTACCCCTCCCCGGGAGCGGCACGGTCGCCTCGCTGACCTCCCGGCCGGGCGGTGCCGAGGCCTGGTTCACCTACACCGACGCCGTCACCCCGCCCGTGGTGTGGCGCTACGACGCGCGCACCGAGACCGCCGCTCCGTGGGCCACGCCGCCGGGCCTGCGCCCGCCGCCCGAGGCGGTGAGCCGGCGCCTCACCTACCGCAGCGCCGACGGGACCACCGTGCGCATGGTCGTGGTCGCTCCGCCCGGCGACGGCCCGCGCCCCGCCATCCTGACCGGCTACGGCGGGTTCGGCGTGGCGCTCACCCCGGTCTACGCCGCCGACTCGCTGGCCTGGGTCGAGGCCGGCGGGCTGCTCGCGGTGGCGAACCTGCGCGGCGGCGGCGAGGAGGGCGAGCAGTGGCACCGCGACGGCATGCTGGAGCGCAAGCAGAACGTCTTCGACGACTACATCGCCGCCGCCGAGCATCTCGTGGCCACGGGGCTGACGACGCCGGACCGGTTGGCCGCCTGGGGCGAGTCCAACGGCGGGCTGCTCGTCGGGGCGGCGCTCACGCAGCGGCCCGACCTGTTCGCCGCCGCCGTCTGCGCGGCGCCGCTGCTCGACATGGCCCGCTACGAGCGGACCGGCCTCGGCCCCTCATGGACGGCGGAGTACGGCACCGCCGCCGACCCGGGCCAGCTGGACCGGCTGCTCGCCTACTCGCCCTATCACGCCGTCCGCCAGGGAGTTCGCTACCCGGCCACCCTGTTCGCCGTCTCCGCCGCCGACACGCGGGTGGACCCCATGCATGCTCGCAAGATGTGCGCGGCGCTGCAGTGGGCCACCGCGGGGACGCGCCCGATCCTGCTGAGGCACGAACCCGACGTAGGTCATGGCGCCCGTGCCGTCAGCCGTTCGATCGCGCTGGCCGCCGACGCCCTGGCCTTCCTCGTCGAACAGACGGGGCTGCGGCTCTAGAGCCAGCCGGACTCCTTGGCGATGCGGATGGCGTCGATCCTGCTGCGCGCTCCGAGCTTCGCCGCGCCCCGCGTCAGATAGTTGCGCACCGTCCCCTCGGCCAGGAACAGCGTCCGCGCGATCTCCGTGATCGACGCGCCGTCCGCCGCGGCGCCGAGCGCCTCCAGCTCCCGCTGGGTCAGGGGTGCATCCTCCGGGCTGAGCGCGGCGATCGCCAGCTCGGAGTCGATGACCCGCTCCCCGGCGGCCACGCTGCGGATCGCCTCGGCCAGCCGGGCCGGAGGGGCGTCCTTGGCCATGAAACCGCGCACGTTGCAGTCCAGAGCCCGCCGCAGCAACCCCGGCGTCCCGACCCCGGTGAGGATCAGCACCCCGCACTCCGGTAATTCGGTGCGCAGCTCATGGGCGGCCTCCAGGCCGTCCTTGCCGGGCATGGCGATGTCGATGACGGCGACGTCCGGCCGGGCCGAGGTCGCGGCTGCCAGAATCCCATCGCCCCTGTCGACCTCGGCGACGATCTCGATGTCCTCCTCATACGCCAGCAGGGCCACGATCGCCCCGCGCACCAGGTGCATGTCTTCAGCGAGCAAAGTTCGGATCACGCGATCCTCGCCCCTCGGCCGACAACGTCAGGACCCATATCTTGACCCATCCACCCTGGGGAGGAAAGCACGCCAGCCTCAGCGCAGCGTGAGCCCGCCGTCCACGGCCAGGACCTGACCCGTCACGTAGGAGGCCTCGTCGGAGAGCAGGAAGCACGTCACGTTCGCCACCTCCCAGGCGGTGCCCTGCCGCCCGAGCGGCACCCGGATCTGGTCGCGGTGCTTCCAGTGGCGGGAGGCGTCCCGTCCGAGCGGCGTGTCGATCAGGCCCGGCGCCACCAGGTTGGCCCGCACTCCCTGCGGTGCCCCCTCCAGGGCGACGTTCCTGGCCAGCCCGATCAGCCCCGCCTTGGAGGCCTCGTAGGCCGGGATGCGGCTGCCCGCCCGCAGGCCCGCCACGGACCCCACGAACACGAAGGCCCCGCCGTGCATGTGCGGCAGAAACGCCCGACTAATCAGGAAATGTGCGCGTAAGTTCACCGCGAACACCCGGTCCCAGTCGTCCGCGGACGTCCCTGCCAGGGTGAATCCGGCCCCGATGCCCGCGTTCAGCACCACCCCGTCCACCGGCCCCAGCCGCTCGGGAAGCGTCTCGCACGCCCTGGTGTCGGCGAGATCGACGGCGACGACGCCCGCCGTACCGCCCTCCTGCTTGATCCAGTCGGCGGTCTCGGCTGCCGCCGCGGTGTCCACGTCGGCGCAGATGACGTGCGCACCCTGCCGCGCCGCTGTCACCGCAATCGCCCGCCCGTTGCCCACCGGCGGATCAGGCTCGGCCGACGGCCTCGTGCCGGCGCCGACCACGAGAATCCGGCGTCCGGCTAAACGCTCGTTCATATGCGGGATGCTAGTGACCATGGAACCCCGAGTGCAGCCCCTGCCGCCCGCCGAGTGGGACGACTTCCAGCGGGCCAACCCCTACAACGTGTTCACCACGCTCGCCCGGCACCCCAGGGTCTACCGCGGCTGGCTCCGCTTCGGCGGCGCGCTGCTCGACGGCACGCTCCCCGCCCGCGACCGCGAACTGGCCATCCTCCGCACCGCACACCACCGCGGCAGCGACTACGAGTGGTCCGCGCACGCCCGCATCGCCCTGGACTCCCTCACGGAGCAGGAGATCCAGGCCGTACGGCAGGCCGACGCGACCTGGCACGGCGTCGACGCGCTCGTCCTGCGCGTGGCCGACGAACTGCACGAGGCCGGCGACCTGACGGACGAGACGTGGGCCGCCGTCTGCAAGCACTACGACGAGGTAGGCAGGATCGAGCTCGTCATGCTCATCGCCCACTACGACATGCTGGCCGTGGTGCTCAAGACCCTCCGCGTCCAGGTCGACGACCCGTCAGGAATGAAGAAGCCGACCGGTATCCCCGGCTCGTAGCCTTGACCTCATGAGCAAGGGAATCAAGACGATCATCTACCCGGTCAGCGACTTCGACAAGGCGAAGACCCTGTTCAGCGCCCTCGCCGGCCGCGCGCCCGACTACGACCAGCCCTACTACGCCGGCTGGAACATCGAGGGCCAGGACCTCGGCCTCGACCCGAACGGCCACAAGCAGGGTATGACGGGTCCCGTCGGCTACTGGGAGGTCGACGACATCAAGGCCAGCCTCCAGGCGCTGCTCGAGGCGGGCGCCGAGACCGTCCAGGAGGTCAGGGACGTCGGCGGCGGCAAGCTCATCGCCACGGTCAAGGACGCCGACGGCAACGTCGTCGGACTGTCGCAGACGCCCGCATGATCTTCGAAGCCGTCGTCACACCGCGGGGCAACGCCCTCTGCGTCGAGGTCCCCGCCGAGGTGCTCGAGGCGTTCGGCGCGGGGAGTCGCCCCGAGGTGGCGATCACGATCAACGGCCACACCTGGCGCAGCCGGGTCGCGGCCATGTCCGGCACCACCCTCATCGGCATCAGCGCCGCCAACCGCGACGCCAGCCGGATCGCCGCGGGCGACCTGGTGGAGGTCGACCTGCGCCACGACACGGAGCCCCGCATCGTCGAGCTCCCCGCCGACCTCGCCGAGGCCCTCGCGGCGGCCCCCGGCACCCGCGAGGCCTTCGAACGCCTCGGCTACGGCCTCCGCCGCAAGCACGTCCGCGACATCGAAGCCTCCAAGTCCCCGGAAACCCGCACCCGCCGCATCGCCCGGCTGGTGGAGGCCCTCGGCTGAGCCGTCTTGCAACCCACGCTTTCACGGCGACTCAGGCTTACTCACGCTTTCACGGTGACTCAGGCTTTGGCGGCTGTACGGCAAGCCACGGCCACCGGCCGCCCGCCGTACTTCGGCTGATGACCCGCGCCCGGCGCCTCCGGCGAGTCGAGGCGGGTAACTCGCCGCCACGCCATCGGGACCCCGGTCGCGCCGCCCCCCAACGTGAAGATCCCCCGCCACGGACGCCTTCCGGGCGGGGGATCTGTTTTCCGGCCTACGTCAGATCAGCTTCTCCGCGATCTTGTAGAGCAGCCTGCCCTGCTCCTTCTGGGTCGACATGAGTTCGGCGAGCATTGCCGAGTGCTCGTCCTGTGTGGACTTGAGTTCCGCGAGCATGGCCGAGTGCTCTTTGAGGGTCGCCGAGTGCTCGTTCAGGATTACCGTGTGCTCGTTCAGTATCGATGTGTGCTCGGCCAGGGTCGCTGAGTGCTCGGCCAGGGTCGTGGAGTGTTCCGACAGGGTGGTCTTGATGTCCCGGACCTCGTCGAAGAGGGGGCGGAAGCCTGGCTGGCCGGGCGGGATGTCGGGGGTGCCAATGAGCGTCCTGATCTCACCAAGCTCGTCGCTCAGCAGCGACGAGACCTCCTCCCGTATCAGCTTTCGGGTGTAGTACGCGAGGCCCTGGTCGGTCGGCAGGTCTTCAAGCACGGTCATGATGACTCCTCTACTTCGGGTGATGAGAGCCTTGGACGGTGAATCCAGGCCCCATGGCGCCCTCAAGCTAGCGAGATCGCCGACTCGGGGAGTCAACCTCAGATGACGAGCGGTGAAGCTTCTTGAGCCTACAGGTGAGGTTCTTTCTACCGCGGCTGAACTGCGTCGATACGGCCTTGGGCGCCGGCCCCTGTCCCGCGCGCGAAATCAACGCATGCGGCAGGCGCGTCGTGAGGCGGCGACGCCCCCCGAAGGGTCAGGGGCGGATGATGGTGACGCCGGGGACCGTGCCGATGGCTGCCAGGGCCTTGCCGGCCTCCGTCAGGTCGATGGTGCGGGTGATGAGCTGGTCGGGGTGGAGGGTGCCTGAGCGGATGAGTTCGAGCATCGCCGGGTAGGTGTGGGCGGCCATGCCATGGCTGCCCAGCAGGCGGAGTTCGTAGGCGATGACCCGGTTCATCGGGACCAGGGAGCCTTCCGGCAGGAGGCCTACCTGCACGTGGCGGCCGTGTCTGCGCAGGCCCAGGACCGAGGCGGCGCAGGTCTGCGGGCTGCCGAGGGCGTCGATGGAGACGTGGGCGCCGCCCCGGGTGAGTTCGCGCACCTGGTCGGCGGCGTCGCCGTGGGAGCCGTTGACGAAGTGGGTGGCGCCCGCCCGTTCCGCCAGATGGAGCGCCTGCGAGCTGACGTCGACGGCCACCACGCGGGCGCCGGAGGCGGCGGCGATCATGACGGCCGACAGGCCGACCCCGCCGCACCCGTGCACCGCCACCCATTCGCCGGGCCGTACCCCGCCCACCTGGACGACGGCGCGGAAGGCGGTGGCGAAGCGGCAGCCGAGCCCGGCGGCCGTGGCGAACGGCATCTCCTCCGGCAGTTCGATCAGGTTGACGTCGGCGTGGGAGACGGCGACGTAGTCGGCGAACGACCCCCAGTGGGTGAAGCCGGGCTGGGTCTGTCGCTCGCAGACCTGCTGTTGCCCGGCGGCGCAGGCCGTACAGGATCCGCAGGCGCACACGAACGGGACGGTCACCCGCGCGCCGGGCCGCCAGCCGCGCACGTCGGAGCCGACGGCTTCGACGACGCCGGCCAGCTCGTGGCCGGGAACGTGGGGGAAGGAGGTGATGTCGGGGTCGTGGCCCTGCCAGCCGTGCCAGTCGCTGCGGCACAGGCCGGTCGCCTCGACCCGGATCACCGCTCCGTGCGGGGCAGGCGCGGGGTCGGGAACCTCACGGAGGTCCAGCTCACCACCGAAGACGTCAAAGGCAACAGCGCGCATCTCATGAGCTTATGGTCACCCCCTGTGACCTGCGCAAGAGGCTGTTAGGGGGTTCTGGCCGCGGGAGTCGAGGTCAGCCGCCGCAGCTCGCGCATGGCCTGGTGCGAGGGCGACCCCGGCTCGGTGGTGTAGAGGACGAGCCGCAGGTCGTCGCGGTCGGGAACGGGCAGGACCTGGCAGATCGCGTGGATCGTGCCGGCCTCGGGATGGACGATCGTCTTGCGCTGTTCCCTGCGGATCTCGACGTCGTGCTGCTCCCACAGCCGCGCGAACTCGGGGCTGCACGCCAGCATCTCCGCCACCAGCGCCTGGATGTCGGGGTCGTCCGGATACCGGCCGGCGGCGATGCGCAGGTCCGCCACGGAGGTCCTGGCGAAGCGGCCCTTCTCCTCGTACGACAGGTGCTCGGCCACGTCTGGGGAGCCGAAGACCCAGCGGATCACGTTCAGGTTGTCGGCGGGCAGGGAGTCGAGGTCGCCCATCAGCACACTGGCCATCGGGTTCCAGGCGAGGATGTCGTACTTGGCGTCGATCACGTAGGCGGGCACCTCCTCCAGGAAGGCGATGAGGTGAAGCATCCCGTCCGGTACGTCCCTGCGCAGCCGGGGTGGGTCGAGCCGCTGCCCGCCCAGCTCGAACAGGTGGGTCCGCTCGTCCTGGCTGAGCATGAGCGCCCTGGCCATCGCGCTGAGCACCTGGCGCGACGGGTTCGGACCCCTGCCCTGCTCGAGCCTGATGTAGTAGTCGATCGACATGCCCGCCAGCTGCGCCACCTCCTGCCGGCGCAGGCCGGGCGTGCGGCGGGTGCCGCCCGCGGGCAGGCCCACCTCCAGCGGCGTGACTCGGGAACGTCGGGTGCGCAGGAACTCCGCCAGGGCTGAACGGTTCACGTCACTAATTCTCCGGTATGTCGCCGGAACGTGGGTGGTATCAAAAATCCCAGCCTCGGCAGGTCTCTCCCGGTCCGCGACGTCCCGGACCAGGCTGACGGCCATGACAACAGCACTCATCACCGGCGCCAACAAGGGAATCGGCTTCGAGATCGCCCGCCTGCTGGGCGAGCAGGGCATCACCGCCATCGTGGGCGCGCGCGACGAACAGCGGGGCAAGGAGGCCGCGGCCAGCCTCGGCCAGCCGTATGTGCGGCTCGACGTGACGGACGCCGACAGCGTGCGGGCCGCCGCGAAGTGGATCGAGCAGGAGTACGGCGCGCTGGACATCCTGGTCAACAACGCGGGGATCACCGGCGGATACCGGGATCCGGTGCCGAGCGCGACCCCGGTGGAGGCCTTCCGTGAGGTGTTCGAGACGAACGTGTTCGGCGTCGTCGCCGTGACCCAGGCGATGCTGCCCCTGCTGCGCCGCTCGGCCGCGGGCAGGATCGTCAACATGACCAGCGAGCTCGGCTCGCTCGGCATGGCGGTCGACCCGGACAGCCCGTTCAAGCACGCCAACTTCGTCGCCTACAACTCCTCCAAGTCGGCGCTCAACATGGTGACCGTGTCCTTCGCCAAGGAGCTGGCGGACACCCCGATCAAGGTCAACGCGGCCAATCCCGGCTACTGCGCCACGGACCTCAACGATCACACCGGATTCCGCACCGCCGAGCAGGGCGCCGCGATAGCCGTACGGCTGGCGACGCTGGACGAGGACGGACCCACCGGGGCCTACCTGGAGGACGCGGGCCCCGTCCCCTGGTGAGGTGTGGAGCCCTCCTTATCGGACAGGTAGGGAGGTATGGGACGGGATCTGGACAAGGAGCGCTTCTCCGAGGCGGAGTTCACCCGCTTCGGGGAACGCCTCGAAGAGCAGCTCGTCGTGCTGCGCGAGCTGCTCGGCGAGCCGGGATTCGGTCAGGGGCCCGCGACGATCGGGGCTGAGCTTGAGCTGTTCCTGGTCGACGCGGCGGGGCGGCCGCTGCCGCGCAACAGCGAGATCCGTGACGAGCTCGGCGACCCGCGGGTCGTGCTGGAACTCGGCCGCTTCAACCTGGAGGTCAACCTCACGCCGCAGCCGCTGGCCGGGCGGCCGTTCGAGGCGCTCGGCGCCGAGATCCAGGAGACGATCACCCGCATCGACCAGGCCGTCGAGCACGGGGGAGTGGTACCGATCGGCATCCTGCCCACGCTCGGCACCGGCGACTTCACCCGGCAGGCCATCAGTGACGAGAACCGCTACCGGGCCCTGAGCAGGGGCGTCAGGCGGCTGCGCCTGGAGCCCTTCATCGTCAAGATCGAGGACCTGGAGCTCACCGTCGAGGACGTCATCCTGGAGGCCGCCAACACCTCCTGGCAGGTGCACCTGCGTACCCCGCCCGACCGCTTCGCCCGGCTGTTCAACGCCGCCCAGCTCGCGGTCGGCCCGGTGCTGGCGGCCTGCGGCAACTCGCCGTTCTTCCTGGGCCGTCAGCTGTGGGAGGAGACCAGGATCGCGCTGATGGAGGAAGCTGTCGACGACCGCGACGTGGCGCGGCGCTTCCGGCGCGACGGGCGGGTCACGCTCGGCTCCGACTGGGTGCACGAGGGGGCCTACGAGCTGTTCGAGCGCTACGTGCGCGACTACGAGCCGGTGGTGCCCGAGCTCTCCGACAGCGACGACAAGAGCGAACTGGCCGAGCTCCGCCTCCACCAGGGCACCGTCTGGCAGTGGAACCGCCCCGTCTACGACCCGGCCGACGGCGGCCACCTGCGCATCGAGATGCGTGCCCTGCCCGCGGGCCCGTCCTGTGCGGACATGGCCGCCAACACGGCCTTCCTCCTGGGCCTCACGCTGTCGCAGGCCCAGCGGGACCTGACCGGCTACCGCTTCGCCGAGGCCTACCGGAACTTCTACCGCGCCGCCATGCACGGCCTGGGGGCCAAGCTGTCCTGGCCCGGTTTCAAGGGCGAGTTCCGCGCCGACGACCTGATCCTCGACCTGCTGCCCGAGTCCAGGGCCGCGCTGCTGGCCGCCGGCGTGATCCCCTCCGACGCCGACGCCGCGCTGGAGGTCATCAGGCAGCGCGTACGGCTGGGCCGTACCGGAGCGGTGTGGCAGAAAGAGAACTTCTCCGGAGACTGGGAGCAACTGGTGCGTCGCTATCGGGAAAGGGCGCTGTCCGGACTCCCGGTACACATGTGGTGAATCTCGCAACTTTGGTCGCCCACTGTCCGTCAAACTGACCACAACTGACGGCAAAGCGAGGACACATGGTTCCGACGGACAAGGCCCCGTTCACTCTGCGGCGGGCGACGGGCACACTGGCCGAGGGGGCGGCCAAACTGGCCAAGGACATCGGCGGCACCTCCGTGGAAGCGGTGCTGGCGCAGGGCAACCGCACGGCGATCCGCCGGGGCGCGGCCGCGGCGCTGGGCAAGATGAACCCGAAGCCGGTGGAGTGGTACGCCTTCGACATCAAGGACGAGGACACCCCCGACTGGTACCCGCAGGGCCTGACCTGCGGCGAGGACTCCGGGCAGTCCGGCGTGCCGGTGTTCGTGGCCAGCTGGTACTTCAAGCCGGAGCCGCCGGTCGTCGAGCGCGGGATCAGGGCGACGTTCCTGAGCCCGTCGACGTTCAAGTACCAGCACGCGCTGTTCGTCGAGGCCACCCCGGACGGGAACTACAAGGCGATCAACATCCACGCCGGCGGCATCGCCTGGCACGGCGACCTCATCTACGTCGCCGACACCAGCCACGGCCTGCGCGTCTTCGACACCAACCACCTGCTCGACCTGCGCACGGCGCAGAACGACCTGGGCGACCCCACACTGCTCGGCCGCCACGACGGCAAGTTCCACGCCTTCGGCTACCGCTACCTGCTGCCCCAGGTCGACTCCTGGCAGCTTGTCACGAAGGGCGCGATCTTCTCGTTCGTGTCCATCGACCGCTCGACCACCCCGCACACGCTCATCTCCGGTGAATACCTGGAGACCGACCCCAACGGCCGCGTCGCCCGCTGGGACCTGGACATGACGGGCGTGCCCAGGGACTGCTACGTCATGGGCCAGAAGAAGATCCAGGGCGCGCTGTCCTCCGGCGGCACCTGGTACCTCAGCCAGGCCGCCGACTCCCACACCAACGGCAAGCTCCTGGTCTGGAAGAACAACACGCTCACCGCCCGCCCGTTCCCGATCGGCAACGAGGACCTGACCCTCCAGGGCGGGCGGCTCTGGTCCGTCACCGAGTTCAGGAACATGCGGATCGTCTACGGGGTCAATCTCTGAGGTGCTCCAGGAGCGTGGTCCGGTAGGCGCGGTCGAACCCGTCGTAGATCCGGCGTAGCTCGGCTCCCGGCCAGTCGGCCGGCAGCAGCTCCGGCGGCAGCAGGGGGTCCTTCAGCAGGTGGCGCAGCACCGCCGCCGACACCAGGAAGCCCTCGGCCAGCCCGTCGGCGCGCTCCAGCTCCCGCTCCAGCCGGCGCGCCTCGGCCGCCCAGCCGTCCAGGTCCCACAGCAGGGGGGTGGGGTCGTCGTGCGGGCGGCCGTCGATGAGCGTGCACTGCGCGCGCACGCTGTCAGGCCAGGACCTGATCAGGTTGGCCGGGCGCAGCCACGTGCCCTCGCGCAGCTCCGCCATCCGCAGCGCGCCCATGACGTGCCGGAACGCCGCCCTGTCCGCCGGAGCCCGGCGCTCGGCGGTGACGACCGCGATCTCCCAGGTGCCGTCCCACGGCCTGGTGTGCGGGTCGCGGCTCTCGTCCTGCCTGGCCTGGCGCTCGACCAGCCGCTCCGACAGCGTGTAGCGGCCGTTGACCTGGATCAGGTCGCCCGCGGCCACCATCCGCGACAGCGCGACCCGCACCGTGCCCTCCGCGATGCCGAACAGTCCGCCGATGCGGACCAGGTGGCGCGCGGCCAGCTCCGGCGGGTGGCTGCCGAGCAGCGCGCTGAGCACCGCCGACCGCGCGCTCAGAGTTCCATTACGCTCTTCCATCGCGTGTCGAGTATATGTAACACTCCGAGACATGGGCCGCTATCTCATCGAGCCGTTCGACGGCAGTGACCGCTACGCGACCGAGCGCTACCAGGGCGCCGTGGGCCGCGACTGGTGGGCCATCGACCCCACCCTGCAACTGCTCATGCGGCATCACCTCGGCGACGGGTACGGCTGGGCCGCGCCGTACCTGGAGGAGCTGGGCAAGGTGGCCGGAGGGGTGGTCGCCGAGTGCGCGGAGGAGACCGACCGCAACCCGCCGCGGCTGGAGAAGTACGACCGCTGGGGCAGGGACGTCAGCCAGGTCGTCATGCCGCCTTCCTTCCACACCGCCCGCGAGGCGATGATGGAGCACAACTTCCTCGCGCCCGCCTTCGTCCGGCAGGCCCTCGACCACGGCGCGAACCCGGCCGCTCTGGGAGCGGCCTGGACGTACCTGCTCGACCAGGCCGACATCGGGATGGGGTGCGCGCTCGGCACGGGCGGCGACATGGTGGTCTCGCTCGCCGAGAAGTACGCGCCCGCGGACGTGCTCGCCCGGGTGCGGGAGATCTTCGCCAACGGGTTCTACTCCGGCGAGGCCGCTCAGATGTTCACCGAGCGCACCGGCGGCTCCGACCTGGCGGCACTCGAGGCCTCGGCGACGCCTTCGGGTGAGGCGTGGCAGCTGAGCGGCTTCAAGTGGTTCGCCTCCAACGCCAACGGGTCGGCCTTCGTGGTGCTTGCCCGGCTTCCCTCGCAGGAGGTCAAGCCGTTCCTGGTGCTGTGGGAGCGGCGCGACGGCTCGCGCAACGGGGTGCGGATCAGGCGGCTGAAGGACAAGCTGGGCACCCGGTCGGTCGCCTCGGCCGAGGTCGAGTTCACCGGCGCCGAGGCGTTCCTGCTGGGCAGCCCCGAGGGCTCAGAAGGCTCCGGGCTCGGCACGATGATGAAGCTCACCAACGCCTCGCGGCTCGGCGTCGCCATGATGGGCGTCGGCGTGGCCCGCCGCGCGCTGGTCGAGGCGATCTGCTACGCCCGCGCCCGCGAGGCCTTCGGCAAGCCGCTCATCGAGCAGCCGCTCATGCGCCGCAAGCTGGCCGAGCTGATCGTCGAGGTCGAGGCCGCCCAGGCCCTGGTCTTCGACGGCCTGATCAACCGGCAGCGCCTCACGCCGGCCGTGATCAAGCTGCGCACGGCCAGGCTCGGCGTCACGGCCGCCACCGACGCCATCGAGGTCCACGGCGGCAACGGCTACATCGAGCAGTGGCCCGTAGCCCGCCTCCTGCGCGACGCCCAGGTCAACCCCATCTGGGAGGGCGGCGACAACATCCTCTGCCTCGACGTCCGCCGCGCCATGCTCCGCGAGCAGGCGCACCTGCCGTTCCTGGACCGGCTGCGGAAGGTCGCGACCTCGGAGCTGGTGCGGGAGCGGATCGAAGACCTGGACAAGGTGATCTCCTCGTGGCTCGAGGCGCCCGACGAGTTCAGGCTGTTCGGGCTCGCGCAGTTCATGGCGGACGTCTACGCGGCCGCGCTGCTGGAGGAGCAGGCCACCTGGGGGATCGACGACACGCGCAAGGCCCTGGTGGCGCGGCTCTACGCCGAGGCGCACCTGGCCGACCGCGGGCCGATGCGCGGGCTGGACCTGGCCTGGACCGATCACCTGGACGCCCTGCTGGCAGGGGCCATCGCGTGATCCGTACGGAGACCGCCGACGGGGTCCGGTCGATCGTCTTCGACCGGGCCTCGGAGTACAACACGATCACGCCGGCCTTCCGTGACGCGCTGTCCGCGGCGATCACCGAGGCCGACGCCGATCCCGAGGTCCGGGTGATGCTGCTGCGGGCCGAGGGGCCCGCCTTCTGCGCCGGGTACGGGCTCGACTGGTCGACCGAGTCGCAGGCCGGCGAGGACGACTGGGACTCCGCCCAGGACTACCGGCTGCTCAAGACGTTCGTCGACGTCTACATGCAGCTCTGGTACGCGGCCAAGCCCACCGTCGCCGCGGTCAACGGGTGGTGCGTCGCCGGGGGCACCGACCTGGTGCTGTGCACCGACATCATCGTGGCAGGGGAGGGAGCCAGCTTCGGCTACCCGCCCGCCCGGGTGTGGGGAATCCCGACCACCGCGATGTGGGTCTACCGGATGGGGTTCGAGCAGGCCAAGCGGTACCTGCTCACCGGCGACGAGATCACCGCCGGGCGGGCGCACGAGATCGGGATGATCGCCGAGGTGGTGCCCGACGACGAGCTCCAGGAGCACGCCATGGCGCTGGCCAGGCGGATGGCCCGGCTGCCCGGCAACCAGTTGGAGATGCTCAAGCTGCTGTGCAACCAGACCGCGGAGAACATGGGGCTGACGGCCGGCCGTACCCTCGGGACGCTGCTCGACGGCGTGGCGCGGCACACGCGCGAGGGGCGCGCGTTCGTCGCGCGCGCCGCCGAGGCCGGCTTCCGCCAGGCGGTACGCGAGCGCGACGATCCCTTCGGCGACTACGGGTCCCGTTGACACCCAGGCTCCATGGGGCAGGCTTTGACATGGAGCGTTGGGAGATGCCATGAGTGTCAGGATCGAGCGCGACGGTCCCGTCTTCACCGTCGTGCTCAGCAGGCCCGAAGTGCGCAACGCGGTCGACCGCAAGACCGCCGACGCGCTGGCCGACGCCTTCCGCGAGTTCGAGGCCGGTGACGCGGCGGTGGCCGTGCTGTGGGGCGAGGGCGGCACGTTCTGCTCGGGCGCGGACCTGAGGAGCCTGGACAACCACGTAGGCGAGGACGGCGACGGCCCGATGGGCCCGACCCGGATGCGCCTGTCGAAGCCCGTCATCGCCGCGATCTCGGGGCACGCGGTCGCGGGCGGCCTGGAGCTGGCCCTCTGGTGCGACCTGCGCGTCGCCGAGGAGGACGCGGTCTTCGGCGTCTTCTGTCGCCGCTGGGGCGTCCCCCTCATCGACGGCGGCACGGTACGGCTGCCGCGCCTCATCGGCCTGTCGCGCGCCCTCGACCTGATCCTCACGGGACGCCCGGTCTCGGCCCAGGAGGCGCACGCCATGGGCCTGGCCAACCGGGTGGTCCCCAACGGCCAGGCCCGCCGGCAGGCGGAGGCCCTGGCCAGGGAGATCGCCGCGTTCCCGCAGCTGTGCCTGCGTGGCGACCGCCTGTCGGCCCTCGAGCAGGCGCCCCTGCCGGAGGAGGAGGCCATACGCAACGAGCTGCGCCACGGCCTGGTCTCCCTCCCCGACGCCGTCGACGGCGCCGCCCGCTTCACCTCCGGCGAGGGGCGCCACGGCGCCTTCTAGGCGTGGGGGGCCGTCCAGGCGGGGTCGCGGCCGAGGAGGGCGAGGATCCGGTCCAGGGTCGTGCCGCCGGTCCAGGGGACCTCGGGGGCGAAGGCCGCGCCGGGGGCCTCGCGGTAGGCGCCGGTGGGGACCGCCTGGGCGATGGGCAGCGCCGCGTCCAGGACGTCCTGGGTGAAGCTCAACGGGAGGTCGAGGGTTCTGGCGACGTCCCAGGAGTGGACCACGTAGTCGATGAAGTGGAAGCCGATCGCCTGCCGGGCAGGGAAGATCTGGGCGGCGGTGAACTCCGGCAGCGGGAAGTCGCGGGTCAGCACGCCGTCCCCGGCGAAGGCCGCCAGGACGTGCTCCGCCGAGGCGCGGTAGGCCCCGACCGGGTCGTCGCCGAGCGGGCGCAGCTTCCACAACGCCAGGTCCGACTCGCCGCGGGAGGCGGCGGCGAAGCCGTAATGCTGCGTGGCCATGTGCGCCAGCAGTCCGTGCAAGGTCCACCCGACGCAGGGCGTGGGACGCGCCAGATCTGCGGGCTTGGCATGGGTCGCGAGCTCGACGCTCGTGCGGACCGCGACGGCGTCCAGGGCGACGATGTTCAAGTTAGTGTGCATGGGCTTATGATGTGCAGAAGCTTATTATCTGTCAAGGAGTACGCTTCCGGGGGTGACGGATCACGAGGGCGAGCGGCGCGATCTCGCGGCGATGTTGCAGCCGCTGGTCCGCAACCTGATCGCGGCCGAGCTGCCGGTGCTGGCGGCGCACGGGGTGTCCATGTGGGGATATGCCGTGCTCAACGCCCTGGACGGCGAGCCGATGCGGACCCAGGCGGCGCTTGCCCAGTCCATCGGCGCCGACAAGACCCGCATCATCGGCACGCTGGACGAGCTGCAGGAGGCGGGCCTCATCGAGCGCACCCCGGACCCGGACGACCGCCGCGTCCGGCTGCTGGCCATCACCGCCAAGGGACGCCGGGTCCGCCGCGCCGTTCAGAGCGCGATCTGGGCCAACGAGGACCGCCTCCTCGCGGCCATCCCCGAGCCCGACCGTGCCGCCTTCCTACGCGTCACGCGCACGCTGTCGGCCCTGCCGCGCGAGGAGATCGTGGGGAGCCACGAGCCGAAGGCGTAGCGGAGCATGCCCTGTCCAGCGCTCCTCGCCCCGCCCGGCGGCGGGCCGATCCGGTAGCCGCGGCTGTCCAGCCCGCAGCCCGGGTCGAGCACGACGGCGTCCGGAGGCCGGTCGATGTGGCACCTACTGGGTTTGGGCGTTCAGCTGGGTGATGGGCGGCTCGGCGAAGGGGACGCCGGTGAGCTGGAGGACGTCCAGGCCCTTCAGTATGTCGTTGGAGTAGATGTAGCCGTGGTAGAAGTACGCCGACCAGGAGCCGCCGAACTCGGCGGGGGAGTGGCCGCGCTCGAAGTAGGCGATCTCGCGGGCGTGCTCGGGGTCGGTGAAGTCGATGACCGACACGCCGCCCTCGTACCAGCCCTGCACCATGATGTCGCGGCCGGCCACCGGGATCAGTGAGCCGTTGTGCGCGCTACAGGTCTCCGGCTCCAGCTCGGGACGGGGGATCTTGAAGTAGCCGCGCAGCTTCAGCTTCCCGCCGGAGATGTCGTAGATCCCGTTGCCGCCGTAATCCGGCCCGGTCTTGGGGTCGCAGACGATCGACAGGCCGCCGCCGAACTCGTCGGAGAAGACCACCCTGGTCCCGGCGGCGTTGAAGACGGCCGAGTGCCAGTAGCCGAAGTGCTGGGGATCCTGGATCCGGTCGAGCACCTGGGGATGCTCGGGATCGGCGATGTCGAGCAGGAGCCCGTCACCGATGCAGGCCGCGGCGGCGAGCTTGCGCGCGGTGAAGACCGTGATGTCGTGGCAGCCGCCGTAGCTGAGCCGCTGCAACGGCGTGCCGCCGTCGGGCAGCACGACCGGCTCGCCCACCAGCGCGGCCTTGGCCGGGTCGCGCACCGGGACCTTGACCACGCCTATCTTGCCCTTGTGCGCCTCGCACGCCGGTGTCACGCCCTGGTGGGTGGGCACGGAGGAGACGTACAGGTAGACGGCCTCCGGGGTGGGGCCGGGGACCAGGGTGGCCGTGTGCGAGCCGCACGGGACCGCGACCGCGCCCACGTAGCGCGGGCTGCGCTTGTCGGCCAGGTCGAAGATCCGGATGCCCTCCCAGCCGGCGTCGAGCGCCGCCGAGCTGCGGCAGCTCGGGCCCGTCATCGGCTGGTCGACCGACAGGAAGAGCAGGTCGCCGCTGACCGTCACGTCGTTCTGCGGCCCCGGGCAGTAGACCTGGCTGACGATCGAGGTCCGCTCGGGGTGGCTGATGTCGTAGACGATGAAGCCCTCGAAGTTGCCGGCGATGGCGTAGTTCCCCGTGAAGGCCAGGTCGGAGCCGATGGCGGCGTCGGTGTCGAACGGCGCGCGCCGCGCCACGCCGGCCACGGGCCGCAGGTTGCCGCTGTGCGTGGCTGTTCTGTCGTAGGCGGCGAGGTCTTCCGGCTTGATCGTGGCGTGCGGCTCGCTGGGCGCGGCCGCCACCGCGGCGGTGGTGGCGGGGCTCGAGGGAGGCGGTGCAGGCGGCTGCGCCGTACAAGCGGCCAGAGATAACACGAAAAATCCGGCTAAGACACCCCGTCGCATAGCGGCACCGTTCGTCGTAGATTCTCCCCAGGATGAACCGTAACGCCTGGTTTGCCGCGTTAATAGTCATCGGCGGGTGTACGGCACAGCAGCCCGCGCACGGCGTGGTGCCCACAGGCGGGCCGCCCGTCATCCTTCCCGGCGAGCCGGGCCGCGAGGCCGTCACGGCCACACCCGGACAGACCCTGGCACCGCCGCTCGAACCCGACGCCGCGGACGTGCGCTTCGCCGAGGCCATGGTCGACCACCACCGGCAGGCGCTGGAGATGGCGGCGCTGGTGCCCGGGCACACCGGCACCGAGGCCGTCAGGGCGGTCGCGAGCCGGGTCAGGGCCTCGCAGGAGGCGGAGATCACCTGGCTCACGACGTGGCTGGCCAAGCTGGGCCGCAGCCCCCGCCACGGTCCCGGCCACGACCTGTCGGCGCTGGAGGCGGCCCACGGCGCCGCCTTCGACCGGCTCTTCCTCGAGCAGATGATCAAGCACCACGAGGTCGCCCTCCAGCTGGCGGGCACCGTCCTGCGCCAGGGCCGCGACCCCGGCATCCGCCGCCTGGCCACCGACATCGACCGCTCCCAGTCCGCCGAGATCGACCGCATGCGAACGCTCCTGGGCTGACGGCTCGGGGGCGCTCGGCTTCACCGTGGAGTTCGCGGAAGGGCGTCGCGGGCGCTAGTCCAGGATGCCGGGGCGGAGGTTGCTGCCGGTCAGGATCGCGGCCAGGCGGTGACCCGGCAGGTCGTGCGTGGTGATCGCGGCCAGCCCCGCCGCCCCGGCGGGCTCCACCAGCAGGCCGAGCGTGTCCCTGGCCAGCCGGGCCGCGGCCAGGATCGCCTCGTCGTCCACCAGCACGAAGTCGTCGACCAGGTGCCGCATCCGCTCGACGGACTCCGGCACGGGGTTGTCGATGTTGATGCCCTCGGCCACCGTGTTCTGCCCCCTGCGCACGACGTGACCCGCGCGCCAGCTCTCGGCCAGCGACGGCGCGCCGGCCGCGCACACGCCGACGACGCGCGTGCCGGGCGCGTGCTCCTTGACCCACAGGCCGACGCCGTTGATCAGCGCGCCGTCGCCCACCTGCACGACCACCGTGTCGAAAGGGCCGGACTCGAGCAGCTCCAGGCCGATCGTCCCGGCGCCCTCGGCCACGGCCGCCTCCTTGCCGTCGGCGATGAAGACCCGGTCGGCATGCCTGTCGACGTGCTCGTGGGCGGCCGACAGCGGATCGTCGCCCACCTCGATCACCTCCGCGCCGAAGGCCGCCATCCGCGCCCTCTTGGCCGGGTTGATGTCGGACCGGACGAACACCTCGACGGGGACGCCGTGGGCGCGGCCGGTGTAGGCCATGGCCTGGCCGAAGTTGCCGGAGGACACGCAGACCGTGCGGGTGCCCGGCGTGATGCCGGCCATCAGGAAGTCGGCGCCGCGGCCCTTGAAGGAGCGCAGCGGGTTGGCGGTCTCCACCTTGACCAGGACCTCGCGGCCGAGCCGGGCCGAGAGCTGCTCGTCGACGTACTGCGGCGTGTTCAGGAACACCGGGTCGATCGTCTTGGCCGCCTGCGCGATGCGGCTCACGTCCAGATCCATCTCCATGCGGCGACCATAACCGCGGGGCCGGAGGCGCCGATTGAAACTTTTCCCGCCCCCGCGCAACATTGTTGCGTGACCGACCTGGATCCGATCGACCGCCACCTGCTCGACCTGCTGCAGCGTGACGCCGGCCGTACGCTCAGGCAGCTCGGCGAGGAGGTCGGGCTGTCGCCGAGCGCGGTGCAGCGGCGCATCGGCCGCTATCAGCGGGCGGGCATCGTCGACCGGCAGGTGGCGGTGCTCGCGCCCGACGCGGTCGGCGGGGCGCTGCTCGCGGTGGTGCTCGTGACGCTGGAGCGCGAGTCGAGCGAGCACCACGCGCGCTTCGCCGGGCGCATGCTGGCCACGCCCGAGGTGCAGCAGTGCTACGCGGTGGCGGGGGAGTGGGACTACGTGGTCGTGCTCGCCGCCAGGGACATGCCGCACTGCAGAGAGCTGGGCGAGCACCTGTTCAAGAACGACGACAACATCAGGCGCTACAACACGCTGCCCGTCTTCGACCGCGTCAAGGCCGGCCTGGAGATCCCCGTCAGTCAAGCACGGGGAAGTTCGCCCTGATGACGCCGCGCGGGTCCCTGGCCCGCTTGATGTCGCGCAGCCTGGCCAGGTCCGCGCCGGAGAACGCCGCCGTCGCGCTCTCGCCCGCCGCCAGCAGCGTGTACGGCTTGCGCCCCGTCGTGTACGGCACGAGCCACTCGCGGAACCCGTCGATCCGCTCGGCAGTGCCCGTCGAAGGATGCCCGAACAGGTACAGCCCGTACGGCTCGGCCACCCTGCCCGCCAGCGCCCCGCCGAGGTGGCGGACCTGGACGCTGATCAGCGGGTCGATCGGCGTGCCGAGCAGGATCCCGGCCACCGCGTCGTCCAGCCCCGTCAGCAGCTCCGCCCTGGCCATGCCGGGGCCGGGATCGGTGGGTTCGGCCGAGATCGAGCCCAGGTCGGCGACCGCCAGCGATCCCCGGGAGTCGGAGATCGCTCCGTCGATCTTGTCGAAGGGGCGCAGCAGGGCGCCGGGGTGCTCGCCCAGATAGGTACAGTCGATCGCGACGTAGCCGGGCGCGCCGGGGAACTTCAGCAGGTCGAACCAGACCGTCAGCTCGGCCGGCGCGTCCGCGGTGACCTCGCGGAAGGCCTCGAGCACCTCCGGCGCCCGCTCCACCGGCCACATGATCCGCCCGCCGTACAGGTGCGGAGCGGGGTGCAGGTCGAACTCGACGGCGGTGACCAGCGCGAAGTCGCCACCGCCGCCACGCAGCGCCCAGAACAGGTCGGGGTCGGACTCGGCCGTCACCCTGACCTTCGCGCCGCCGGCGTCGACGGCGTCGAAGGCGCGCACGCTGTCGGCCGCCCAGCCGTACCTGCGGCCGAACCAGCTCAACCCGCCGCCGAGGGTGTAACCGACCACGGGCACGGCGGGCGAGCTGCCCGCCAGCCCGGTCAGCCCGAGCGGGCTCGCCGCGTCGAGCACCTGCTGCCACTTCACGCCCGCGCCCACGCGCGCCACGCCGTCGCGGATCGTCACGCCGCCGAGCCGGTGGGTGCGCAGCAGGATCGCGCCGTCGGTCGCGCCCGAGGCGCCGTGCCCCGAGGCCTGCGCGGTCACCGCGAGCCCGTTCAGCCGGGCGTAGCCGACCGTGGCGGCCACGTCGTCGGCGTCGGCGGCCTCGACCACCGCGCGCACGGGCTGATCCACCGCCAGGTTCCACGGGGTGCGGGCCGCGTCGAAGCCGTCGTCGCCGGGGAGCAGCACCCTGCCGTTGATCATGTTCTTCAGTTCGTTCATGTCCCCTAGCGTGCGTTTTCACCTTTGAGCGGGACTTGGGGTTGACTTGAGGTCGATGGAGATCAGACTGTTCGGGCCGCTTGAGGTCGACGACGCCGACGGCAACCGGCTCGACCTCGGCACGCGCAAGCAGCGCGCGGTCGTCGCGATGCTGGCGCTGTCGCCGGGGCGCGTCGTCCCGCTCGACAGGCTGATCGAGGAGCTGTGGGCGGGCGAGGCGCCCGCCAAGGCGACCGCGACCCTGCAGGCCTACATTTCCCACCTGCGGCGGGTGCTCGAGCCGGGACGCAGACCGCGCACGCCGCCCAAGGTGCTGCTCACCCGCGAGCCCGGCTACCTGCTCGACGTCACGCCGGGGCAGGTGGACCTGGCGCGCTTCGCCGCCTGGGCCGAGGACGGGCGTCGGCTGCTGCGCGGCGAGCGGCCGGCCGACGCCGTCCAGCGGCTGGAGCAGGCCCTGGAGCTGTGGCGCGGCGAGCCGCTTGCCGAGTTCCCCGATCTCGCGCCCGACTGGCCGGGCGAGGTTCGGCTGGGCGCGCTGGAGGACCTGCTCGCGGCCCGGATCGCGCTCGGGCGGGCCAGCGTCCCCGAGGCGGAGTCGCTGGTGTCCGCCAATCCCTACAGGGAGCGGGCGTGGGGGCTGCTGGTGCGCGCCCTCTACCAGGCAGGACGGCAGGCCGACGCGCTGTCGGCGCTGCGCGAGGTGCGGGCGCTGCTGTCGGACGAGCTCGGGATCGAGCCGGGGCCCGAGCTCAAACGCCTGGAACAGGCCGTCTTCGACCAGTCTCCCGAGCTGGACGCGTCCGACCCGGCCCCCGTCCGCCTCGCCGAGCCCGCCCCCGCGCCGTCGAGCCGGGCGCTCGTGGCCAGGGAAGAGCAGGTGCGGCTGGTCGAGGAGCGGCTGGCCGCCGCCAGGGCGGGCAGGGGCGGGCTGCTGCTGGTCACCGGCGAGGCCGGCATCGGCAAGACGAGCCTGGCCCGCGCCGCCGCCGACGAGGCTTCCGCGCGCGGCTTCCGGGTGGCCTGGGGCCGCTGCCTGGAGGACGGCACGGCGCCCGCGTTCTGGCCGTGGATCAAGGCCGGGCTCATCCCCGCCGAGGTGCCGGGCGAGCTGTTCGACCTCTACGACCAGGTGGTGGCCGAGCTGCGCCGCGGCCCGCTGCTGCTCGTCCTGGACGACCTGCACTGGGCCGACGCCTCCTCGCTGAAGCTGCTCGAGTACGTGGCGGGCGAGCTCGCCCGCACCCCCGCGCTGGTGGTGGCCACGCTCAGGCCCGAGACGCCGCCCGGCGCCCTGTCCAGGGAGGCCGTGCGCCTGCCGCTCCCGCCGTTCGGCCAGGCCGAGATCGGCGACTACCTGCGCCGCCACGCCGTCGACGCCGACCCGGGCGAGCTGCTCGAACGCTCGGGCGGCAACCCGTTCTACCTCACCGAGCTGCTCCGCCTGCCCGCCGCCGAACGGCACCTGGTCCCGCCCGGCGCCCGCGACGTCATCGACTGGCGGGTCGCCAGGCTGCCCGACGCGACGGCCGCCGCGCTGCGCGCCGCCGCCGTCGCCGGGCGCGAGTTCCGGCTCGACCTGCTGGCCGCCATGCTGGAGGTGCCCTTCGAGGAGGCGCTGTCGCGCCTCGAGCCCGCGCTCGCCGCCGGGCTGCTGGCCGAGGGCGCCGACTTCCGCTTCTCCCACGCCCTGGTACGGCAGGCTCTCGACACCGGGCTCGGCCGGCTCGAGCGGGCCCGGCTGCACCTGCGGGCCGGCGAATACCTGGAGAGCCTGCCCGGCTCCGACCCCGCGGCGCTGGCCGGGCACTTCGCGGCCGCCTCCGTGGCGGGCGGCGGGCCCAGGGCGGTGCGGTACGCCGGTCTGGCGGCCGAGGAGGCGGGGCGGCGCCACGGCTACGCCGAGGCGGTGGCGCTGTGGGAGCTGGCGCTGGCGAACCTGCCGCCTGGCGACTCGGCCGGGCGCAGCCGCCTGCTCACGGCGCTGGCCCAGGCCCGCCGTACCGTGGGAGACGCCGAGGGCGCGGCGCGGGCCGCCGCCGAGGCCCTGGCCATGGCGCAGCGGGTGGACGACAGGGACGCGCAGGTCGCCGCCGCGTCGGCCACCGGCGGCCTGTCGGTGTGGATGTGGCGCCCCTACGGCACGGTCGACGAGGCGATGGTCGCCACCCTGGAATCCCTGCTCACCGGCACCGGCGAGGCGGAGCGGGCGACGCTGCTCGGGACGCTCGGGGTCGAGCTGCACTACGGGCCGCGGCGCGCCGAGGGGGAGCGGCACGCGATGGAGGCCGTGGCGATCGCGCGCCGGCTCGGCCGGCCCGAGCTGCTGGCCAGGACACTGAGCAACTACCTGCTGGCCAGCTTCGTGCCCGGCAGGAACACCGAGCGCAGGCGCGCGGCCGAGGAGATGGCGACGATCCCCGGGCTGGCCAGGGAGGCGCGGCTGGTGGCCGCGGTGACGCGGATGTCGTGCCTGCTGCGGGCGGGCGAGCTGGCGGAGTGGGAGCGCGAGCTGGCCGCGTGCGACCGGCTGCTGGCCGAGGTCCGCAGGCCCGAGCTGGAGGCGATGGTCAGGGTCTGCGAGTGCGCCAGGCACACCCTGCGCGCCGAGTGGGATCAGGCGGAGGCGCTGCTGGCCCGCTTCCCTTCGCTGACGTTCGGCTCGACGCTGTGGGGCTCGCAGGCGCGGCGGCTCGGCCTCGTCTACACCTGCCGCCGCGGACAGGGCCGGGTGGGGGAGATCCTCGACGAGCTGGTCGCCGCGGCCGACCGGCCGGGCCCGAGCCCGCTGCGGCCGATGGCGATCCTGGCCGCGCTGGACACCGGCGACGAGGCGCTGGCCGGGCGGCTGCTCGGCCGCTGGGGTGCCGAGCTGCGCGAGGACTGGACGGCCGACTTCGTCTGGCCGGTGTGGGGCCTGATCGCCGCCCGGCTCGGCACCCCCGACCCGGCCGCCCTGTACGACCGGCTGCTGCCCATCGCCGATCAGCTCATGGTCCTCGGCGTCGGCAGCACCGCGTGGGGCTCGGTCCACGACGTGCTCGCCCGCCTGGCCACCCGCCTCGACCGCCCCGGCGCGGCGGCACGCCACGCCGCCCGAGCCGTGGAAACCCACCGCGCCCTCGGCCTCACCTACTGGGAGGCTTGAGCGCGGAAGATCGTCAGACCCGGCGCGTATCTTGGCGGTATGCCTGACATCGAGGTCGCAGGGCGCGAAGTGCGCATCACCAACCCCGACAAGGTCGTCTTTCCCGCCACGGGACACACCAAGCTCGACCTGATCCGCTTCTACCAGGCTGTCGGGGAGGGGGCCCTGCGCGGCGTGTCGGGGCGGCCGATGATCCTCAAGCGGTACGTGCACGGCATCGACCAGGAGGCCTTCTTCCAGAAGCGGGCGCCCGCCAAGCGGCCCGACTGGATCGAGGTGGCCGAGCTGCGCTACCGCTCGGGGCTCGGCGCGGAGGAGGTCGTGGTCACCGACCTGGCCCAGCTGCTGTGGGTGATCAACCTGGGCTGCGTCGACCTCAACCCGCACCCGGTGCGCGCCACCGACCTGGCGCACCCCGACGAGCTGCGCATCGACCTCGACCCGGTGCCCGGCGTCGACTGGGCCGACGTGCTGCGCACCGCGCAGGTGGCCAGAGAGGTGCTGGCCGACCATGGGCTGACCGCCTGGCCGAAGACGTCGGGCTCGCGCGGTTTCCACGTCTACGCCAGGATCGAGCCGCGCTGGCCGTTCGCCCAGGTGCGCAAGGCGGCCGAGACCGTGGCGCGCGAGGTCGAGCGGCGCGCCCCGGAGATCGCGACCAGCCGCTGGTGGAAGGAGGAGCGGCACGGGGTTTTCGTCGACTTCAACCAGAACGCCTACGACCGCACCGTGGCCTCGGCCTACTCCGTCCGCGCCGTCCAGGACGCCCGCGTGTCCACCCCGCTGACCTGGGACGAGGTGCCCGGCTGCGACCCGGCCCGCTTCACCGTCGACACCGTGCCCAAGCGCCTGGCCGAGATCGGCGACCCGTGGGAGGACATGGACCTCTACCCCGGCTCCCTCGACGGGCTGCTGCGGCTGGCCGAGGAGCTCGGGCCCGCGCCCAAGCCGCCCAAGGGCGAGGGCCGCCGCCAGCAGACCATGCCGGTCATCGAGATCGCCAAGGCCCAGCACAAGCACGAGGCCATGGAGGGCTTCGAACGCTGGAAGGCCCGCCACCCCGGCGTCGCCGCCCGACTCGAGCCCGCGGACGTGTTGGTCGACGGCATGCGGGGAAGATCGAGCGTGTGGTACCGCATCAGGGTCAACCTGCAGCACGTGCCCGAGGAGGAGCGGCCGCCGCAGGAGCCGCTCGAGGTCGACTGGGACCCCTGGAGCGGCGCGGCCGAGTGATCGACCACACCGCGCACTTCCGCCGCGAGGTCCTGGCGTTCGAGCGCGCCGTGCGGCCGGTCGGGGAGGCGCCCGCGGTGCCCTCGTGTCCCGGCTGGACCGTCACCGACCTGATCATGCACCTGGGATGGGTACACCGCTACGTCGCCAGGATCGTCGAGGAACGGCTGGCCGGACCACCCGGCACGGCGGAGCGCGACTTCCTCGGCCTGCCCGCCGAGAGCGCGGCGTGGCCGGATCCGATGAAGGCGCCCAACCCGGGACCGGTGCCGGAGGGGCTGGTGAGCTGGTTCGCCGACGGGGCGGAGAGGCTGGCCTCGCTGCTCGACGTGGACGCCCGGGTGTGGACGTGGTCACGCGAGCAGAGCGTCGGCTTCTGGGCGAGGATGCAGACCATCGAGGCGGCGTTGCACCGCTGGGACGCTCAGCTCGCCACCGGCGTCCCCGAGCCCGTGGACGCCGAGCTGGCCGCCGACGCGGTGGCGCAGACGTTCGAGGTGATGGCCCCGGCCCGCCGGAGCTGGAAGCAGGCGCCGCCCGGAGAGGGGGAGCGGTACCTGTTCCGGCGGACCGACGGGCCGGACGCGTGGACGGTCACCTTCGACGGCGACGAGATCACGATGAATACCGAAAAATCGGCCGATGTCGAGGTGAGTGGGTCGGCGTCGGATCTGATGCTGTTCCTGTGGCAGCGGATCCCCGCCGACCGGCTCACGATCAACGGTGATGAAACGCGGATCGAGCGTTACTTCGAGCTCGTGCCGCCGGTCTGAACCGTCACGTAGGTCTTGCGCATCGGCGTGTGCACCTCCCAGGTACCGCGCCATCCGTCGGGCAGCACCACGGTCGAGCCCGGCCCGAGCTCCACGACCTGCCCGTCCTCGCCGGTCAGCGTGGCGGTGCCGGACAGGATCTGGCAGATCTCGTGGAAGCCGTCGCGCACGGTGGTGAAGCGGCCGGCGTCGCACTCCCAGATGCCGGCTTCGGCGCCGCCGTCGGTCCACAGCTCCAGCGTCGCCTCCCGCTGCCCGGTCAGGCTGGTGGGCTTGGGCTGCGCGGGGGGCAGTTCGGCGGCAAGCGCGTTCGGCAGATACGTCATGGCAGTCCTCCTAGCGGCCGCTGATCAGGTTGCCCAGCCGGGCGTAGAGCGAGGTGTTCGTGCCGCGGTCGTTCTCGTGCCGGTCGGCCGCCCTGAACAGGGCGTAGATGACCTGCACCCCGGCCCAGCGCAGCGGCTCGGGCTCCCACTGGCGGACCTGGCGGCCCACCCACGGCAGCGCCGTCAGCTCGGTGTCGCGCCGCAGCACCAGGTCGCGCAGCGTACGGCCGGCCAGGTTCGTGGTCGTGACACCGCTGCCGACATACCCGCCGGCCCAGCCGAGGCCGGTGGCGTGGTCGAGGTGGACGGTCGAGCACCAGTCGCGCGGCACGCCCAGCACCCCGCACCAGGAGTGCTGGATGCGCGCGTCGGCCGTGGCGGGGAACAGCTTGACCAGCATCCGCCACAGCAGCGCCACGGTGTAGGCCTGGGTGGCGCCCCGCACGTCGGTACGCGAGCCGTACCGGTAGGGCACGCCGCGCCCGCCGATGGCGATCCTGTCGTCGGCGGTGCGCTGGGCGTAGATGTAGGCGTGCGCCTGGTCGCCCAGCAGCTCGCGGCCCTCCCAGCCGATGTGCTTCCACACGTCGGCGGGCAGCGGCTCGGTCACGATCATCGAGCTGTTCATCGGCAGCCACTGCCGGTGCTGGCCCTCGATCGAGGCGGTGAACCCCTCGGTGGCCCGGATGACGTAGTCGGCCGAGACCACGCCGTGCGAGGTCACCGCGGAGGCCTTGCCGCCGGCCACGCGCGGCCGGATCTCGGTCACGGTGGTGCCCTCGAAGATGTCCACGCCCAGCTCGGCCACGACGCGGGCCAGGCCGACGGCCAGCTTGGCCGGCTGGATGCGGGCGCAGTGCGGGGAGTAGGCGGCCTCAAGCGTGCCGGCCACCTGGATCCGCTCGCGCTGCTCGTCGCGGCCCATCAGCCTGAGGTCCTGCTCGCCGTACCCCCAGGTGCGCAGCTCCTTCAGTTCCTCGCGCAGGCGGCGCCGCTGTGCCGGGTTGGTGGCGACGTGCACCAGGCCGCCCTTGTGGATGTCGGCGTCGATGCCCTCCTCGCGGGTCACGTCGATGACCTCGTCGACCGCGCGGAACATGGCGTGCTGCAGGTCGATCATCGCCTGCTTGCCGCGCGCCTTGGCGTGCCGCTTGCGCGAGCCGGCGAACTCCGCCGACAGCCACCCGCCGTTGCGCCCGGAGGCGCCGAACCCGGCGAACTCCTTCTCCAGGATCGCGATGCGCAGGTCGGGCTGCGCCTTCTTCAGGTAGTACGCGGTCCACAGCCCGGTGTAGCCGCCGCCGACGATCGCCACGTCGTACTCGCGGGAGCCGGGCAGCGCCGCACGGCGGTCCGGCACACCGATCTGCCGGTACCAGAACGAGACACCGCCGTTGGCGAAGTCTCCTGTCAGCGGAATGCCCTTCACGTTGTTACATCCTCCACATCGGGCGAATCAGGTAGAAGTACGGCGTCGGCGAAGCGCCACGTCAGCGTCACCTCGTCGCCTGGCCGGGCTTCGCTGAGGCTACCGACCTGCTCCCGCACCAGCGCGGGCGACCCGTCGGCGAGCCTCAACTCCAGTTTGCGACTGCTGACCAGGTAGATCTCGCCGGTGACGGTCGCGGGCAGCGCCCGGGCAGGTGGGTCAGGCGGGCGTGGGCGGGGCGATGATCCAGAGGACCTCGGCGGTCTCCTCGCCGTCGTTGACGACGCGGTGGGGGACCGAGGTGCGGTATTCCACGCTGTCGCCCGGCGTGAGGACGTGCGGGGCGTCGGAGAGCCAGAGGGTGACCTGGCCGCGCACGACGAGGAAGATCTCCTGCGAGTCGCCATGGGTGTACGGCTCGGCGCCGGTGGACGCGCCGGGGTCGAACTCCCCGGCGTAGACCTCCAGATCCTGCAGCGGCCGCTGGGAGATGAGGAACTTGCGGGTTCCCGGCGCCGTGTGCAGTTCAGGCCGTTCCGAGCGCTTGACGACCCGGTGGCCGACCTCGTCCTCCTCGTTGAACAGGTCCGCCACCGTGAGGCCGAGCGCTCCGGCGATCCGCCGGAGCATTCCGATGCTGGCGCTGGTCTGCCCGCGCTCCAACTGGCTGATGAAACTGGGGCTGGCCTTGGCCTCTCCGGCGAGACCGCGCACGGTCATGCGCCGCATCGTCCGGTAGGCGCGGATGCGCGCTCCCAGGCGTGCGGTCTCGGATTCAGTCATCGAACCTCTCGGATGGCTGTACTGAACAAGTTGTTAAGTGGCAATGGATGGACCGTACATAGACCTGAGAAAGGCCAGCAAGGGGCGCAGGGTAACGAAAGCGCAAACAGTCGCTCACGGGCCGCACGGAAGATCGGTCACGTCAGTGCGGCGCAGGCCGCGCGGGACCCGGTCGAGGTAGTGGACGCGGGCCCTGGTGTAGAGGGTCAGGTTCTGGCCGCAGAAGCGCTGCCCGTCGAGGGTGACCTCTACCGGATAGCTCACGAACCTGCCGTCGGCGCAGTCGGGGTCGCAGGTGTTCACCCTCGCCACGCCCGCGGCCCTGGCCGTCGGGCCGCCCCACGCCGACCAGGTCAGCCTCTCCAGCACGTAGTTGGCGTCCGCGCAGGTCAGGACGATGCTGGCCGGGCGTTCGACGGTCGAGACACAGTTCACCAAGCCCGCCTGGCGGACCACGGTGGTGCCGCTCGACAGGACCGCGCCCGTGCGCGGGTCCACCGACAGCTCCTCGTCCCCGCGCGTCACCGTGACCCTTCCTGGCGTGCGCTCGGTGACGGTGATGCCGGGCTGCGCGGCGATCACCCGGTACAGGGCCGCCCGCAGGTCCCCGGGCAGCGCCGGGGCCACCAGCAGCCTCCTCGCGGCGTCGAACCGGTCGCGGCCCAGGCGCGCCTGCAGGAGTCCCGGGTCCCTGGGCAGGGCGAGCATCGCCTGGTAGTCCAGTTGGGTGTCGCCCACCTGGTAGACGGCCGGACCCTCGGTGGCGCCGGGCACGCTCACGCCGGGCAGCCGCGGCCCGCCCTTCTCCCGCCAGGCCCTCTCCTGTCCCTGGTCGTCGAACCGGGGCGCGCCCATGGTGGTCTTGACCCTGGCCACCCCGTCGGGGGACACCCATGTCTCCACGGTCCGCTCGACCGTGTACCGGTAGCCTCCGGCGTCGTAGGCGGTCGTCTCGGTTGTCCGCTGGTAGGCCTGCCGTTCGTCGGGGATCCGCTGGTACGTCGTCTCGGCCGACGTCACGGCCCGGGCGGCGTTCTCCATCACCTCGGCCGCCGCAGGCCGCGGGTCCCGCCACGACCCCACGACCGCGCCCACGGCGATCACCGCCACCAGCGCGGCGGCCGCGGCGGCCAGGACCCACGCCCGGCGCCTTGCGCCCCGGGCCGGGGTGGACAGGATGCCTTCGGTGATCGCGGCCTGGCGCTCCTCGGAGAGCGAGGGGCGCGGAGCGGGGTTGGCGGCGCGCAGGGCGTCCAGGGTCTCGTGCTCGTTCATCGCGTGACCTCCTCGAGCGCCTGGGCCAGCCGCCTGCGCGCCCGGTGCAGCCGCAACCGCGCCCCCGCGGCGGTGCCGCCGACCACCTGGGCGATCTGCGCCGCCGAGAGGTCCTCCCACGCGTGCAGCATGAGGACCTCCCGGTCGCGCTCTGCCAGCAGCCGCAGCGCCGCGATCACCTCGCCGTCCCGCGCGGGCGCCGGGTCGTGACGGTCGGGTACGGCGTGCGCCACGACCCGTTCCCGCAGCGCCTCCCGCCGGACCGCGCTCCTGCGCTGGTTGTTGAGCACGTTGCGTGCCACGCCGATCAGCCACGGCAGCGGATCGTCGGCCGGGACCGCGTCGAGCCTGCGCCAGACCACCAGGAACGTCTCCGACAGCGCGTCCTCCGCGTCGTGCTCGTCGGCCCGCCGCAGCAGGTAGCCGAGCACGGCCCGGTGGTGGTCGGCGAACACGCGAGTGAACCGCTCACGCGCCCGATCGGCCACGGGACCGCTACCGCCTCTCGTATACCTTGCCGTTGACGATGATCTTGGTGAAGCGCTTGCCGTCGCCGCGCAGCGTCACCTTGACCCGGTGGGTCTCATAGTGTCCCGCGGCGCAGTTCGGGTCGCAGGTGTTGACGCTCTCCACGCCGGTCGCGTGGGCCGTCCGCCTGCCCCACGAGGTCCACTTCAGCTTGTGCACGACGTCGCCCCCGTCCGCGCAGGCCAGGATGATCGCCTTGGGCTTCACCTGTGGCTTGCCCACGCAGTCGGCCAGCGTCGGGCGCGTGGCGGCGCTCGCGGCGGGGGACAGCATTCCGGCGGCCAGGACGGCTCCGGCGAGCACGCTGATCAATCGCATCTACAGCTCCTCATCGGTCGGTTCACCTCAGAGCTGTCCGGCTCGGCGCCGGGCGTTTCACCCCTCGCCCAGATTTCTCGATCGGGCGCGCGAGGACATGGCCGCCCGCCACGACGGCGAAGTAGGGCGGGCGGCCGCCACACGAGAAATGGATCCCGTATGACCAACAGTATATAACGGACAGCGCTTGTTCGCCTACATAGGGTTACCGACGGCTTTCGCGATCCCCGCGGCCGCATGCAGCAGCGGGTCCACCAGCCGGGGCAACTCCCTGGCCCGCCGGGACGCCAGGACGATGCCGAGGGCCGCCACCGGGCGCCCGTCCACCAGCACCGGCGCGGCGGCCGAGCAGGAGCCGAGGGTCATCTCCTCATACGTCAGCGCGTACCCCTGGGCCCGGACCGTGGCCAGCTCGCGGGCCAGCCGCCCCGGCTCGGTGATCGTGTGCGAGGTCGGCCGCTCCAGGCTGCGCCGCAGGTAGGCCTCCACGAACCAGTCCGGCTCGAAGGCCAGCAGCGCCTTGCCGACCCCCGTCGGGTGCATCGGCAGCCGGCTGCCCACCCGCGACACGATGGGCACGGCCCGCCTGCCGTACACCTTGTCGACGTAGAGCACCTCCAGGCCGTCGCGGACGGCCAGATGCACGTTCTCGCCCGTGCCGGCGAACAGGTCCTGCAGCCAGGGATGGGCCACGTCCTGCAGCCGGCTGGGGGCGAGCTGGCCCAGCTCCCACAGCCGCAACCCGATGCGCAGCCGGCCGTCGGGCGCGCGGCTGAGCGCATGTCCCTCCTCCAGCTCGGCCGCCAGCCGGTGCACCGTGCTCAGCGCCAGGCCGCTGCGCCTGGCCAGGTCGGACAGGCTCAGCAGCGGATGCTCGGCGTCGAACGCGCCGAGGATGGCCAGGACGCGCGAGGTCACCGTCCTGCCCGGTTCACGGGATCCGCCTGCCATGGGGCAATTCTTCCACTGAGCGGAAGTACCCCCTGGGTTCGCCCCCTCCGCGCGCTGCATGCTCTCCTCATGCGAACTCAGGTCGGGATCATCGGGGCGGGCCCCGCGGGTCTGCTCCTCTCCCACCTCCTCCACCTGCGCGGCATCTCCTCCGTCGTGCTGGAGCGGCGCAGCCGCGACTACGTGGAGCGGCGGGTCAGGGCAGGGGTGCTCGAACAGGGCACCGTGGACACGCTGGTCGAGGCGGGCGTCGGGGACCGGATGATGCGCGAGGGGCTCGTGCATCACGGCATCGAGCTGCGTTACGGCGGCTCGGGGCACAGGATCCCGTTCGAGAAGCTGGTGCCCGGCCGCTCCATCACGGTGTACGGCCAGCAGGAGGTGGTCAAGGACCTGATCGCCGCCCGGCTCGAGGCGGGCGGCGACGTCCGGTTCGAGGTCGAGGACGTGGCCGTGCACTCGCTGGAGGCCGAGCCGTACCTGACCTTCGGCGGCGAGCGGCTGGACTGCGACGTGATCGCCGGGTGCGACGGCTTCCACGGCATCTCGCGGCCCTCGATCCCCGAGGGGGAGCTGACGTTCTTCGAACGGGAGTATCCCTTCGCCTGGCTGGGGATCCTGGCCCGCGTCGCGCCCTCGTCCGAGGAGCTGATCTACACCAGGACCGAGCGCGGCTTCGCCCTGCACAGCATGCGCTCGCCCACGATCAGCCGCTTCTACCTGCAGGTCCCGCCGGACGCCTCGCTCGACGACTGGCCGGACGAGCGCATCTGGGCCGAGCTGAGAACCCGCCTGGAGTCGGTGCCCGGCTTCACGCTGTCGACGGGCGAGATCGTGGAGAAGGGCGTCACGCCCATGCGCAGCTTCGTCGCCGAGCCGATGCAGTACGGCCGGCTGTACCTGGCCGGGGACGCCGCCCACATCGTGCCGCCCACCGGCGCCAAGGGGCTCAACCTGGCCGTGGCCGACGTCCGGGTGCTGACCGACGCGCTCGACCTGTTCTTCGGCACCGGCTCGACCGAACTGCTCGACGGCTATTCGGCGGCGTGCCTGAAGCGGGTCTGGCGGGCGCAGCACTTCTCGTGGTGGATGACCACGCTGTTGCACACCTTCGAGTCCGACGACGCCTACGGGCGGCGGCTGCAGCTTTCCTACCTTGACTACGTGACCTCCTCGGAGGCCGCGGCCACGACACTGGCGGAGAACTATGTGGGGATGCCGTTGTGAACAAGCTCGTTGAGTCGGCCGCGGCGGCCGTCTCGGTGATCGGCGAGGGTTCTTCCATCGCGGTGGGCGGGTTCGGGCTCGCCGGGGTGCCGTCCGTGCTGCTCCGCGCGCTGCTGGCCGGCGGGGTCGGCGGGCTGCACGTGGTGTCCAACAACTGCGGCACCGACGGGCGCGGGCTCGGCGAGCTGCTTGCCGCCGGGCAGATCGCCCGCGTCACCGGGTCCTACGTGGGGGAGAACAAGGAGTTCGCCCGGCAGTACCTGGCCGGCGAGGTCGAGGTCGAGCTGATCCCGCAGGGGACGCTGGCCGAGCGGCTGCGCGCCGGGGGCAGCGGGATCCCTGCCTTCTACACGCCGGCCGGGGTGGGGACCCTGGTCGAGTCGGGCGGGATCCCGTGGCGCTACCACCCCGACGGGACCGTGGCCGTGGCCTCGCCTCCTCGCGAGGTGCGCGTCTTCGACGGCGTGCCGTACCTGCTCGAAAGGTCGATCGTCACGGACTTCGCGCTGGTGCGGGCCCTGAAAGGCGACATTTACGGAAATCTCGTGTTTTCGAAGGCCGCGCGGAACTTCAACCCGCTGGCCGCCATGGCGGGGCGGGTCACGATCGCCGAGGTCGAGGAGCTGTGCGAGCTGGACCCGGCCGAGGTGCACCTGCCGGGGATCTTCGTGCGGCACGTGGTGGCCCTGACCCCCGAGCAGGCCGCGGACAAGCCCATCGAGAAGAAGGTCGTGCGTTCCTGATGCCCTGGAGCAGAGATGAGATCGCGGCCAGGGCGGCGGCCGAGCTGCCCGACGGCTGCTACGTCAACCTCGGCGTCGGCCTGCCCACGCTGATCCCCGGCCACCTCGGCGACCGTACCGTGGTGATCCACTCGGAGAACGGCATCCTCGGCGTCGGCCCCTACCCTCTTGCCGAAGAGGTGGATCCCGACCTGATCAACGCGGGGAAGGAGAGCGTCACGGTCACCGCCGGGGCCTCCTACTTCGACTCGTCGCTGTCGTTCGGCATGATCCGCGGCGGGCACGTGGACGTGGCGGTGCTCGGCGCCATGCAGGTCTCTGCCCGCGGTGACCTGGCCAACTGGGCCGTCCCCGGCAAGATGATCAAGGGCATGGGCGGGGCGATGGACCTCGTGCACGGCGCCCGCCGCGTGCTCGTGGTGATGGAGCACACCGCCCGCGACGGCAGCCCCAAGCTGCTGCCCGAATGCACGCTGCCCCTGACCGGCAAGGGGTGCGTGAACCGGATCATCACCGACCTCGCCGTCATCGACGTCACCCCTTCCGGCCTCCGCCTCGTGGAGACGGCGCCCGGCGTGCGCCCGGACGAGGTGCGCGCCGCGACAGGAACGGAGCTGCTCCCGTGACCCACCCTCCCTACCTGAGCCCCGCCTACCGCAGCACCGCGCTGCGGGCGCCGTCGCAGAAGCCCGTGCCGTTCACGGCCGACCCGGACGCGATCGAGCTGACCAGCCCGGTCTTCGGCCACGAGGAGGTCGGCGAGCTTGACCACGACCTGACCCGCCAGCACACCGGCGAGCCCATCGGCGAGCGGATCATCGTCACCGGGCGCGTCCTCGACTCAGGCGGGCGGCCCGTGCCCGGCACCCTGGTCGAACTCTGGCAGGCCAACGCCGCCGGCCGCTACGCCCACCCCGTCGACCAGCACCCGGCGCCGCTCGACCCCAACTTCACCGGCGCGGGACGCTGCCTGACCGACTCGCTGGGCAACTACCGCTTCGTCACGATCAAGCCCGGCGCGTACCCGTGGCGCAACCACCCCAACGCCTGGCGGCCCGCGCACCTTCACTTCTCGGTCTTCGGGCGGGCGTTCACGCAGCGGCTGGTCACCCAGATGTACTTCCCCGGCGACCCGCTGTTCCCCTTCGACCCGATCTTCCAGTCCATCCCCGACGAGGCCGCCAGACAGCGGCTCATCTCCACGTTCGAGCTGGAGGTGACCGAGCCGGAGTGGGCCCTCGGGTACCGCTTCGACATCGTGCTCGGGCGCACCCCCATGGAGGCGTGATGACCACCCCGTCGCAGACCGTGGGCCCCTTCTTCGGCCACGCCCTGCCGTACCCCGGCGACTGGGAGCTGACTCCTCCCGGGCACCCCGGTGCGATCACCTTGACCGGGCGGGTGCTCGACGGCGCGGGTGAACCGCTGCCCGACGCGCTGCTCGAACTCTGGACCGGCACTCCCGGGCCGGGGGGCGCGCTCGTGCGCACTCCCGGGGCCGTGTCCGGGTTCGGGCGGTGCGCCACGGCTGCCGATGGTTCGTTCAGATTCCGTACGGCGCGCCCCCGCGGGCCGTACCTCTCCCTCCAGGTCTTCGCCCGCGGGCTGCTGCGGTCGCTGCTGACCCGGGTCTACCTGGCGGACGTGCCGGACCCGCTGCTCGACTCGCTGGAACCCGCGCGGCGTGCCACGCTCATCGCCTCCTCTGAGGGAGACTCGTACCGCTTCGACGTGCGGTTGCAGGGGGCGGGGGAGACGGTATTCCTTGAGTTCTGACCTGCTCGCGCCCGTGGTCGCGGGGACCAGGGCGGCGGGCCTCACCTCGGACTCGGCCTGGGTGCGCGCCATGCTGGAGTGCGAGGCCGCGCTGGCGCGCGCCCAGGCCCGCCTGGGCCTCATCCCCACGACGGCCGCCGAGACGATCACCCGGGTCGCCTCCACCCTCACCCCCGACCCCGCTACCCTCGCCCTCCACTCCCGCACCTCCGCCACCCCCGTCCTCCCCCTCCTCACCACCCTCCGCGCCGCCCTCCATGAGGCAACCACCACCCCACCTCCCAGCGGCCCACCCCTCGGCCCCGCCGCAGGCCCACCCTCTCCCACCGCCCCAGATGTCCGACCTCCCGTGGGTCCTACCGGTGACGCGCCGTCCCCGGACGTCCCTGACGGCACCTCAGGTCCTTCACCCGGGCCCGCATCTCCTGGTAACCCACCCGCCCACCTTTCCGGCGGCGACGCCTCCTCACACCTCGGAGCCGATCCCTCCCCGGCCTCCGAGGCTCCTGGCGGCGCTGCGTCCCCCCAGCTTCCCGGGGACGCGGGTTCCTGGGGTCCCGATGGTTTGGCGGCGGAGTTTGTGCATCTGGGGGTGACGAGTCAGGACATCGTGGATAGTGCGGCGATGCTGGTGGCGTCGCGGGTGGTCGGGGTGATCCTGGAGGACCTGGGGACCGTCATGCGGACCCTGGCCGAGCTGGCCGACACCCACCGCGCGACCGTGATGGCCGCACGCACGCTGGGGCAGCACGCCGTACCCACCACGTTCGGGCTCAAGGCCGCAGGCTGGCTCGCAGGCCTGATCCGGGCCCGCGACGCCCTGACCGCACTCCGCTTCCCGGCCCAACTCGGCGGCGCCGCCGGGACACTCGCCGCCATGACCGAACGCGGCTGGGACCCACTGGCCCTGTCAGACCTCTACGCCGCCGAACTCGGCCTGGCCGCCCCCGCCCACCCGTGGCACACGGAGCGCTCCGTCGTCTCCTCGCTGGGCGCCGCTCTGGCCGGTACGGCGAGCGCCCTCGGCAAGCTGGCCACCGACGTGATCCTCCTGGCCCAGACCGAGGTGGGAGAGGTGGCCGAGTCAACCGAGGGCGCTTCGTCGGCCATGCCGCACAAGCGCAATCCCGCCCTGTCGATCCTGATCCGCTCGGCCTCGCTCCAGGTGCCCGCGTACGCCCAGGTGCTCTACGCGGTGGGCGAGCACGAGCGCTCGGCCGGGGCGTGGCAGGCCTCGTGGCTTCCACTGCGGGACTGCCTGCGGCTCACCGGGGGAGCCACGGCCACGGCGGTTGAGCTGGTCGCCGGTCTCCAGATATTTCCGGACAAGATGCGAGCCAACGCCGCGCTCACAGGGCCCGGCCTCGTCTCCGAACGGCTCGCCGTACATCCCGATGCCGACCAGGACCCACGCGGCTACCTCGGCGCGGCGTCGGAACTGATCGACAGAATCCTGGGAGAGCTGTGAAGCTGCACCACCGCATCGACGGCCCGTCCGGAGCACCGCTCCTGGTCCTCGGCCCCTCACTGGGCACCACCCTGGACGTCTGGCGCCCCCTGCTTTCCCGCCTCACCCGCTCCTACCGAGTCCTCCGCTACGACCTCCCCGGCCACGGGCTCTCCCCTTCCCCCACCGCCCTGCCCACAGGCAACCCCGCCCCTCTCACGAAGGACCCCGCCCTTCCAACAGCGAAGCCAGCTCATCCCCACGAGACGACCCACCCCAACCCGAGACCGTCGACGACCTCCCCGAACACATCCGACCTCCCTGAGCCGGGCACAGGCATTTCCCCCACGGAGACCGACCAACGCCCTGCGCAGACCGACCAACGCCCTGCGGAGGCCGCGGGGCTGTCGGTGGAGGAGATCGCGGGAGCCGTACTGGAGCTCGTGGAGGACGAGCGCTTCGTCGTGGGAGGGATCTCGCTGGGCGGCGCGGTGGCCGCGGCGATCGCGGCCCGAGTGCCGGAGCGGGTGACCGGGCTGGTGCTGTGCTGTACGTCGGCATGGTTCGGCGAGCCGGGGCCGTGGCTCGACCGGGCGGCGCTGGTGCGCAGGGAAGGGGTACGGGTGCTGGCACCGGCGCTGGCCGAGCGCTGGTTCACCAACGGCTTCGACAGCGGCTGGGTGCTGGACATGCTCGACCAGGTCGACCCCGAGGGCTACGCGGCCTGCTGCGAGGCCCTCGCGGCCTTCGACCTGCGCGACCGCCTCCCCACGATCAAAGCGCCCACCCTGGTCATCGCCGGCTCCGACGACCCCGCCACCCCCCTCGACCACTCCCTCACCCTCACCAAGGCCATCCCCAACGCCACCCTCACAGTTCTCCCAGGCTCCGCCCACCTGGCCCCCGTCCAACACCCGGAGGAAGCCACCCGAGCCATCCTCACCTTCCTCCAGTACGACCAGCCCTCCATAATCCCCACCCCTCCCACGCACACCACGGACGCAGATGCCCCGCGCTCCGGGGATGCCGTGTCTTCCGTGAGTGCCGGGGATGACCCGCGCTCGCTGGGTGTCGGGGATGAGCGGTGGGTTGCGGGGATGCGGACTCGGCGGGAGGTGTTGGGGGACGAGCACGTGGATCGGGCCGTGGCCGCTACGACGCCGTTCACCGCTGACTTCCAGGAGATGATCACTCGATACGCCTGGGACGGCATCTGGAACCGTCCGGGCCTCGACCGCCGGACCCGCAGTTGCGTCACGATCACCGCCCTCGTCGCCCGGGGCCATCTGGAGGAGCTCGCCATGCACGTACGGTCCGCCCTCCGCAACGGCCTCACGCCTGACGAGATCAAGGAGGTCCTGCTCCAGACCGCGGTGTACTGCGGCGTCCCGGCCGCCAACTCCGCCTTCGCCATAGCCCAGCGCGTCCTGGCCGAGTATGCGGCCGACAAGCCGAACCCTGCCTAACCTGATCGATCGGGCAGCAGCGGCCGGGTGCACGGCTGCCGGACGAAAAGGCGTGCGACCTGACGCGACGCGTGGCCGCGCGCCTTGTGTCCGAACCTACGATTGGTCGTCGTAATATGGTGACCTGAGTCCGGAGTTTCGATCTAGGCGAGGGGGAGTATGGGCAGTTCAGTCCGTATCCCCTTTGGAGGCTTGCTCCTGTTCGTCCTACTCGTAGCGGGGGTGTGTGGAATGCACACCTTCGGTCATGTCACCCCGTCCCCGGGGATGGCGATGCCCGCATACGAGCACATCCAGGACGCGTCCTCGACGGCCTCGAACGATCACCGGATGCCTGACCCGAGCTCCGTCTGCCTCGCCGTACTCGTGCCACTCCTGGTGCTGATGCTGATCGCGGCGGCGGGGCGGGCATGCCGTACCCGAGAAGAACCCTCCTGCGGCGGGATCGTGACCCTCCCCGTGGTCAGACCGCCACCGCAGCCCACGCTGACCCTCCTGTCGGTGCTGCGCATCTAGGCCGGCTGTCGCGCGACAGACGACCTTTCACCGCATCACCGAAGGAGAACCATGACCAACCGCATCATGCTCACCGCCCTGGCAGCCGGGACACTCGCTGTGCTTACGGCGTGCGGCACGACTTCCCACGACATGGCCGCCATGCCGACAGCCACTGCCTCGGCGGCGACTTCGCATGACATGTCCGCCATGTCCTCGCCGTCGGGCTCCGCCGTGGGCTACAGCGACGTGGACGTGATGTTCGCGCAGATGATGATCCCGCACCACGAACAGGCCGTGGAGATGGCCGACCTGGCCGCCACCCGCGCGCAGAACAAGGAGATCAAGGACCTGGCCGCCAAGATCAAGGCCGCCCAGGACCCGGAGATCCAGACCATGCGCGGCTGGCTGGAGGCCTGGGGCAAGCCCGCCCCGTCCGGCGGGATGAGTCATGACATGCCCGGCATCATGTCGAAGGCGGACATGAAGAAGCTCGAGTCGGCCAAGGGCGCCGCCTTCGACCGGCTCTTCGCCCGCCTCATGATCGCCCACCACAACGGTGCGATCGACATGGCCCGCACCGAGCAGGCCCAAGGCTCGAACGACCAGGCCAAGTCCCTGGCCAAAACCATCGAGTCCGCCCAGCAGGCAGAGGTAACCCAGATGCAGTCCCTCCTCACCCGCCTCTAACCACCCGGGCCGCGGCCCCAACCGCGGCCCCTACCTGGCCGTACGGCGAGCGCCCGCTCTCGGCACCACGCCGCACCGCGCGCCACGTCGTCCGGTGAGTGCCCCTCGTGTGGCGATCCCCGAACCCGATACCGCCTACGACGAGATCAGGGGTCGCGCCGCCTGACAGATCCCCTGTGGTGGCGCGGTACGAAGGGCGCCACGGCAGATGCGCGGTGCCGTAACGAAGCAGGGCACCGCGTCGGCGTGGTGATGTACGGCGAAGCCCCGGGCGCGGCAGGCTCTGGCGCGATGCTTGGGCGGGTGCCCGGGGGTCGGCTGGCCGATTCAGGGCGCCGAATCTCGCGGTAGGCCCCAGGCGCCGGGTCGATGGGGGCCCGGCGTCCCTGGGTGGGGTTAGAGGGAGTGGAGGAAGGCGAGGCTGTCGGCGGGGGTCAGGGCGTAGATGGTCAGTTGGTCCATGGCTACGCGGTATGCCTGGACCTCGTCGGGCTTGTCCAGGTAGAGGGCGCCTGTGAGGTGTTCCAGGTAGATGACGTCGGGAAGGTCGCGTTCGGCGAAGCGGAGGAGGGTGAAGCCGGGGCACGTGACGTGGCTGGCCTTGGAATACGGCAGTACCTGGATGGTGATGTGAGGGTAGGTCTCCGCTGTTTGGATGAGGTGGTCGATCTGGGCTCGCATGACCTCCTCGCCGCCGATGGGGCGGCGTAGAGCCGCCTCGTCGATCACCGCCCACAGCTGAGGGCCGTCGGGCTGGTCGAGGAGCTGGCGGCGGCGGGCGCGCAGGGAGACTCGCTGGGACGTTTCCGCGTCGGACGAGTCGGGATGCTGGAGCGCCAGGAGGTTGCGCGCGTAGTCGTCGGTCTGCAGCAGCGGGGGAAGGAACTGGATCTCGAAGGCGCGGATGATGCTCGCCGCCTCCTCCAGCGCCACGTACGCCTCGCCCCAGGTCGGCAGCACCGGGCTGTAGTGCTGCCACCAGCCGGGCGCGTTGGCCTCGCGGGTCATCTCCAGCAGGGACGCGCGTTCCTCCTCGCTCACGCCGTACAAGGTCAGCAGGTCGCGGACGTCGCGCTCCTTGAAACCGACCCGGCCGAGCTCCAGCCTGCACATCTTGGATTCGGACGCCCGGATCACATGCCCGGCCGCGTCTCGGGTGAGGCCGCGTGCCTCGCGCAGGCGCCGCAGGTGGCCGCCGAGGAGGATGCGGACCACCGTGGGTCCGCCATTGGCTTCGTTCATCCGGTGCGCCGGCGCTGTACTCACGCAGACCATTGTGCTAGGTCGGCGCCCCAAGTCGCGGTAATTATGGCGCAATGGGTCGCTCTGCAATTGCATCTGCACTTGAACATGCAATGGCCGCAAGGCAGGATATGAGTAGGTCGAACGCCTCGTGGGGGGCGGATAACATCTGCGCCGTTATCCGGTCCTTCGACCTCGATGCCCCCCGGGCCCGGGCGGTGGCCCTCGCCGACGCGTGCGCATCGGACCCCACCGCCCGGGATTTTTCATGCCCCCTGCTCAAGCCGTACGGCAGGCCGCAACGCAACCCGGCCGGGCGCCCTGACCGCCCCACGGCACTCCACGCCCCGGTCCGGTAAGACGTGGTCGAGATGAGCGGCGGCCTGAAGGAACTACCTGAAGGAACTATGGGACGCGGGCGAGGCCGCCGAGGAGCCCGGGAAGGGTGAAGTCAGGCTGGATGTCGTGCCAGTCCGGGCGCCACGCCTGCACGGGCACGATCCCGGGCGACTCGAGTTCGAGCCCGTCGAAGAGCGAGCCGACCTGCTCCCGCCCGCGGGGCGTGATCGAGCCGGGCGTGGCCGCGCGGTAGACCGACTGACCGCGCTGGATCGTGTCCTGGGTGAGGCTGCCCGCGTAGCTGTGCGAGACGGCCACGTAGCTCCCAGGGACGAGCGGTTCCCGCAGCGCGGTGACGATCGAGGCGGCCTCCTCCTGGTCGGGCACGAAGTGCAGGATCGCGAAGAGCAGCAGGGCGACGGGCCGGCTGAAGTCGATGTGCGAGCGCAGCACGGGATGCTGGACGATGCCCTTCGGATCGTGCATGTCGGCGTTGACGACGATCGTCTGGGGATTGTCCGTCAGCAGCGCCCGGGCGTGGACGAGCACGATCGGGTCGTTGTCCACGTAGACGATCCGGGCGCCGGGCGCCGCGTCGAGCGCCACCTGGTGCACGTTCTGCTGCGTCGGCAGCCCGGTGCCGATGTCGACGAACTGCCGGATCCCGTTCGCGGCCAGGGTGCGGACGACGCGGATCAGGAACTCCCTGTTGTCCTTGGCGATGTCCTTGATGCTCGGGACCAGCTCGATGATCTTCTCGGCCGCTTCCCGGTCTGAGGCGAAGTTGTCCTTCCCGCCGAGGTAGTAGTCGTACATGCGGGCCACGCTCGGCACGGTGGGGTCGATCCCCGCCGGAGCGCGCTCGTCCTCGGCCATCACGCCGCCTTTCCGGTTGTCTGAAGGAATCCTACGGACTTCCTGTGAGTCCGCGCGATCTTTCTTCAGGAACGAGGGACCTGGCCAAGTAGCCGCGCCGACTTGACTTTGTCCGCGCGCGACCCCGGCGGGCGCTTCTCGGGCAGATCGCGCGCTCCTAGCGTCGGAGTCCACGCCGGCTGTGACGGAGGTATGCGGTGATCCATCAACTCATCTTCGCGGCACCGAGGCCGGGAATGACCGAGCGGGAATTCCAGCAGTACTGGCTGAACGTGCACGCCATCAAGTACGCGAGCAAGATTCCGCAGATCAGGAGATACCTCATCGACACCAGGATCCCGTTCTTCGAGGACGAGGGCGAGCCTCTGTGGAGCGGCGTGGCCGAGATCTGGCTGCGCAACGAGCAGGAGCAGCTGGAGTCCCTGCAGACGCCGGAGTTCCTGGAGGGCGCGCGCCGCGACGAGCCGACGTGGGCGGCGTTCTGGCGCACGGTGGTGCTCGACACCGACGCCCACGAGCTGGTCCAGGGCCCCGAGGACGCCGAGGGCGTGAAGCTGATCGTGCTGGTCAAGCGGAAGGAGGGATTGCCGCTCGAGGACTTCCGCGCCCGTGCGCTCGACACGCACGCCGAGCTCGTCAGAAAGGTGCCGGGCCTGCGTCGCTACCTGCAGTGCCACACCCGCGACGGCTTCTACGGCATCGGCGAGGCGGTCCTCGACGCCGCCTTCCAGCTCTGGTTCGACGACCGTGAGGCGCTGACGGCGGCGCTGGCCTCGGCCGAGTTCGCCAAGGCGCAGGAGGACCTGCACGCTTTCGTCGAGCCCCGCTACATCCACCGGATGGTCGTGACCGAGAACTGGGTCATCGGACCGGAGGCCCGCTGATGGCAGGCTACGACTACGTGGTCGTCGGCTCCGGCGCGGCGGGCGCCGTGGTGGCCGCCAGGCTGATCGAACGCACCCAGGCCACGGTGCTGCTGCTCGAGGCGGGCGGCCCCGCCGACAGGGAGGCCATCAGGCGCACCGACATCCCGTCCATGATCTCCCTGTGGGGCGACGCGGACGTCACCTGGACGCACATGACCGAGCCGCAGCCCGGGCTGGACGGCCGGTCCATCGCGCTGCCGCAGGGCCGCGTGCTGGGCGGCGGCACGTCGGTCAACGCGATGCTGTACGTGCGGGGCAACCGGCGCGACTACGACCACTGGGCCGAACTGGGCAACGAGGGCTGGTCGTACGACGAGGTGCTGCCGTGCTTCAAGCGCGCCGAGGACTACGAGGAAGGCGCCGACCACTTCCGCGGCGCCGGCGGACCGGTCAAGGTCTCGCGCGTGACGAGCCCGTCGGCGGTGTCGAAGGCGTTCATCCAGGCGGCGCTCGAGCTCGGCTTCCCCGGCGGGGACGACTGGGACTACAACGGCTACCGGCAGGAGGGCGCGTTCTTCTACCAGTCGACCAGGACCAAGGACAACGAGCGGTCGAGCAGCTCGGTCGCCTACCTGGAGCCGCTCATCGGCCATCCCCGGCTGACCGTGGAGACGGGCGCCCGCGCCACCCGGGTGCTGCTCGCCGGCTCGACGGCCACGGGCGTGGAGTACGTCAGGAACGGCAGGCTGCACCGCGCCGAGGCGAGCGCCGAGGTGATCCTGTCCGGCGGCGCGCTGGCCACGCCGAAGCTGCTCATGCTGTCGGGCATCGGCCCGGAGGAGCACCTGCGCGACCTGGGCATCGAGGTCGCCGACGACCTGCCGGGGGTGGGCGCGAACCTGCACGACCATCTGATCCTCGGCGTGGCCTACGCGGCCTCGGTCGACCTGCCGCAGCCCGAGCTGCTGGCCGAGGCGGGCCTGTTCCCGCCCGCCGACCCCGACCTGCAGCTGCTGTTCGGACCCGTGCAGTTCGTCGAGGACGCCTACCGCGTCGACGGTCCCGTCTTCACCTTCGCCCCCGTCCTGGTACGGCCGCGCAGCAGGGGAACCCTCACGCTGAGATCCACCGATCCCGCCGACCTGCCGCGCGTCGATCCCCGCTACCTGGAGAACGAGGCCGACCTGGAGACGCTCGTGCGCGGGATCGACCTGTCGAGGGAACTGGCGCACACCGCCGCGCTGTCGCCGTTCCGCGACCGTGAGAGCGCGCCCGGACGCAGCGCGGACCTGCGCGCGTACGTGCGGGCCACCGCGACCACGGTCTGGCACCCGGTGGGCACCTGCCGGATGGGCCGCGACCTCATGGCGGTCGTCGACCCCGAGCTGCGCGTGCACGGCATCGAACGGCTGCGCGTGGCCGACGCCTCGATCATGCCGACCATCCCCGCAGGCAACACCGCCGCCGCCACCATGATGATCGGGGAGCGCGCGGCGGACCTGATCGCGTGAAGGAGCAGGCCGTGGCCGACACCTACCGCTACATCGTCATCGGGGCGGGCGCCGCTGGCTCCGTGCTGGCCGCCCGGCTCAGCCAGGACCCCGACGCCACCGTGCTCCTGCTCGAGGCGGGCGACGCCAAGGTCACCGACGCGGTCAGGACGCCGCACCGGTGGAACGAGGTGCTGCTCACCGAGCTGGACTGGGCCTACATGAGCGAGCCGCAGCCCGGACTGGGCGGCACCCAGGTCTACTCGGCGGCCGGCCGCGGCCTGGGCGGCACCTCGAACGTCTACCACATGATGCACACCTGGGGCCGCCCCCAGGACTACGACGACTGGGCCTACCACGGCTGCCCGGGATGGGCCTTCCGTGACGTCCTGCCGTACCTGCAGAGGCTGGAGGACCAGCAGGACGGGCACAACCCGCTCGGCGGCAAGGGCGGCCCGCTGACCGTCGCCGACGCGGCCGACACGGGCAACCCGGTGTCGCGGACGTTCATCGACGCCTGCGTGGAGCTCGGCCATCCGCGGCTGGACGACTTCAACGCCGGGCTGTTCGGCGCCGGGTGGCACCACGTCAACATCAAGGACGGGCTGCGACACGGCGCCCGCGAGGCCTACCTCGACCCCGCCCTGGTGCGGCCCAACCTCACCGCGCTCGACGGGGCGCCCGCGACGCGGCTGCTGTTCGAGGGCGACCGGTGCGTGGGCGTGGAGTACCGCAAGGACGGCCAGACGCGCACGGCACGGGCCGAGGGCGAGGTCGTCGTGTGCGCGGGCGCGATCCAGTCGCCCAAGCTGCTGCTGCTGTCCGGGCTCGGGCCGCCGGAGCAACTGGCCGAGTTCGGCATCGGCGTGCGGGCCGACCTGCCGGGCGTGGGCGCCAACTTCCACGACCATCCGCTGGTCATCGGGCCGATCGGCTATCTCGACCGGCCGGGCGAGGATCCGCGCGGCAACGTCACCGAGGTCGCGCTGTTCTGCGGCTCCGAACCCGGCCTGCCCGTGCCCGACCTGGAGATCTGCCTGGTGCACCGGGCGCCGTTCGGCGAGAAGTTCTTCGCCAACGTGATCCGCCGCGTCCAGACGGGCCAGCCGGTCGCCGACGTCACCGAACTGGTCGACCCGCACGTGATCCTCAGCCTGACGGGCCTCGTCCGCCCCGTCTCACGAGGATCGGTACGGCTGGCGAGCGCGGACCCGGGAGCCTACCCGCGCATCAACGCCGGCTACTTCGACGATCCCGTCGACCTGGAACGCACGGTCACGGCCGTGGAGATCGCCAGGGACATCTACCGCACCAGGTCCTTCGCCGAGGAGTGGAAGCTCGCCGAGGTCGCGCCGGGCCCCGAGGTGGCCACCAGGGACGACCTGCGGGCCTGGGTCAAGGCCAACACCGGCTCCTACTACCACTTCGCGGGCTCCTGCCGGATGGGCACCGACGCGCACGCCGTCGTCGACCCGGAGCTGCGCGTGCGCGGCGTGGACGGGCTGCGCGTGGCCGACGGCTCGATCATGCCGTCGCTGGTCAGCGCGCACCCGCACACCACGATCGTGATGATCGCCGAAAGGGCCGCTGAGTTAATCACCGGATGAATCGAATAAGCGGCAGCCGCCCCCCGGGTATTCGGAGGGCGGCTGCTGCTCGCTGCCTGTTCACCTGGATGTCATAGATAGAAGTGGCGGTGCCACGATAAACGCCTCCTGTTACTCGCCCCGGGTATTCGAATAATTAGAAATTGGATATTTCCGGATATATAGGGGCGGCGTTATGGCGATTCTCGCGGACTTGTATGCTGACGGAACCTGGCTCACTCCTCTCTGCGAAGACCTGTTCGCCTCCTTCCTCCGCTCGGACCAGCGCCGATGGGGCGAGGTATACGTCCAGGGCCTGGTCTCGGTACCGGGCCGCAAGTCCATCCGCCGCATCTCCGACCACGTCGTCGGGCGGCCCGTCGACCAGTGCCTGCAGCAGTTCGTCAACCAGAGTCCGTGGGACTGGGGCCCGGTACGCCAACGCCTCGCCCAGCTCCTCGTCCAGGCCATCCGGCCCAAGGCCTGGGTGCTGGAGGAGGTGGTCTTCCCCAAGAACGGCTCCAAGTCCGTCGGGGTCGAGCGGCAGTTCGTCCACTCCGCGGGCCGGGTCATCAACTGCCAGCTCGGGCTGGCCGTGGTCCTGGTCGGCGAGGACGGGGGATGCCCGGTCAACTGGCGGCTCATGCTGCCGCGCTCCTGGGACGACGACGACGGCCTGCGCAGCAGGACCCGCGTCCCGGCGCAGGAACGCTGCAGGCCGCGCTGGAGACACCTGCTCGACGCCATCGACGAGATGGTGATCGACTGGGGCCTGCCGCCCGCGCCCATCGTGGTGGACGCCCGCTCGACGCCCGGGGTCGAGCCCCTCATCGCGGGCCTGGCCGAGCGCGGCCTGCCGTACCTGGTGCGGGTCGCGCAGAACGCGCTGCCGGCGATGGCGCCAGGCCTGCCCGCGCGCCCGCTGCTCGAGCCGATCAGGCCCCGCCTCTACGCGATCCAGGGCCGCGGCCTGCGCCCGGCGCTGAGAGGCGCCTACGGCCCGGGTACGGCCCGGCCGCACGACGCCGTGGCGCGGGGCGCGGGACGCCAGGGCCTGCCCCGCACCCCCGAGCACGGCGCGGCACGGCCCACCCGCACGCCCGAGCGGCACGCGGCCGACGGGGCGGCGCGCTCGCGCGAGCACCGGCAGCAGGGCGCCGTCAGGACCGGCACCCGGCCCATCTGGCTGACCGACGTGGGCCGCAACCGGGTGCCCGACCTGGCCGGACTGGTGGGCCTGCGCAACAGGGCGCTGGCCGAGCTGGGCGCGGCGGGCGAGTCGGGTCTGCAGCACTTCGAGGGACGTTCCTTCCAAGGCTGGCATCACCATGTCACGCTCGTGTCCGTGGCGCATGCCTACCGCCTGCTGCGCAGGCTCGAGGGAGAGAGCGCGGAGGACCTGTGTCTGTTGCCCCATGGGTGAACGACCGGCTTCGCGGGATGGAGCTGTTCGCCGAACTGACACCTGAACAGCTCGGCTGGCTCGCCGGCGCCGGCACCCTGCGGGAGCTGGGCGACGGCGAGCCGCTGTTCCGCGAGGGTGAGCAGGCCGACGGCTTCTTCGTGCTCTTCCGCGGCGAGATCGTGATCACCAAGCTGCTCGACGGGCGCCAGGAGGTGCTGGCCAGGCACGGGGGGCAGCGGCTCGAGCACAGCTTCACCGGCGAGCTGCCGCTGCTGACCGGCGGCGAGTACCTGGCCACCGCGCTGGCCGTCGGATCCGCGCAGGTCATGTGCTACGACCGGGCGGCCTTCTTCGACATGCTGGAACGCTGCCCGCAGGTGAGCAGGGTGCTGCTGCCCGTGCTGGCCGAGCGCATCAACGCGATGGAACGGCAGGCCGGGCGCAGCCGCATGCTCCAGGGGCTCGGCCGGGTGGCGGCCGGGCTGGCGCACGAGCTCAACAACCCGGCCGCCGCGGCGCTGCGGGCGGCCGGCGACCTGCGGGCGGGCGTCCCAGGGCTGGCCGCCGCCGCACGGGACTGGGGCCGCCTGGCCACCGACGCCGAGCTCCAGGTGCTCGACGGGATCCAGGACCGGCTGTGCACCAGGCGCCGCCTGGATCCCCTCGCCGCCGCCGAGGCCGTGGACGAGGTGGCCGACTGGCTCGCCGACCACGACCTCGACGAGGGACCGCCGGACGACCTGGACGAGGTGCTGGCCGAGCGGGGCGCCGGCAAGGCCCTGCTCGACGAGCTGGCCGCGGGCGTGCGGCCCGAGGCCCTGACTGCCGCCCTGACACACCTGGCGTACGCGCTGCGGACCGGGGCGCTGGCCGAGGAGTCCGCCGAGGCCGGGCAGCGCGTCGTCGAGCTGGTGCGCCGCATCGCCACCTACACCAATCTTGACCGCGCCCCCGAACAGGACGTCGACCTGCGCGAGGGGCTGGAGGCCACGCTGGCGCTGATGGCGCCGCGGCTGCGCGACGTGCGGGTGCACCGGGACTTCGGTGGCCTGCCGTACCTGAAGGTGTTCCCCGGCGAGCTCCACCAGGTCTGGACGAACCTCATCGACAACGCGGTGGACGCCATGGGCGGCCGCGGCGAGCTGACGATCAGCACCCGGCTGGAGGGCGACCACGCGGTGGTGGAGTTCCTCGACAGCGGGCCCGGCATTCCCGACGACGTGCTGCCGCTGGTGTTCCAGCCGTTCTTCAGCACCAAGGACGTCGGCAAGGGCACCGGGCTCGGGCTGCACGTCAGCAGGGACATCGTCGCGCAGCGGCACGGCGGCACCATCGAGGTCACCTCGGGACCCGAGGGCGCCAGATTCACCGTACGGCTGCCGGTGGACCGGCACGACGTCGGACATGACTGAATTCTGACATGGTATTCGACTCGTTCTGTCAGTCACCTGACGAAGTGCCGCGGACAATTATCGACTTGACGCAATGGCCCCGCCGGCCTTGTCGTTGAATACGGCACCTTGTTTGAATTCTTTTCATGCCACGCACCATTCTTATTGTTCTCTCCGAGTACGGATATTGGGGAGAAGAGCTGGTCGGGCCGCTCGCGGCCTTCGACAAGCGGGACTACCGGAGCGTGTTCGCCACCCCGACGGGCAAGCGACCGCATGCCCTGCCGCCGAGCCTGGATCCCGGCTACGTCGATCCTCCGCTCGGCCGTTCCGTGACCACACCTGAGGTCGCGGTGGCCGCAAGGCGGCTGGACGAGTCGAGCAGGCTGGACAATCCGATCAGCCTGGCCGAGTGGATTCCCGAGCGTCCCTACAACAGCGCCGACGGATATCTGAGAAAGGTCGAGGCCTACTACCGCGAGGTCGAGCACCTGGACATCGCCGAATACGACGCGCTGGTCATCGTGGGCGGCAGCGGTCCGATCGTCGACCTGGCCAACAACGGCCGCGTGCACGACCTGATCCTGGCCTTCCTGCGGGAGGACAAGCCCATCCTGGCCGAGTGCTACGGCATCGCCTGCCTGGCCTTCGCCCGTGACTGGGAGGACCGCAAGAGCATCCTGTGGGGCAAGCACGTCACAGGGCACTGCAAGGAGTACGACTACAAGGACGGCACCGGCTTCCTGGGCGTCGACTTCAACATGGGCCCGCCGCCGTACCCGCTGGAGTACATCCTGCGCGACGCCACCGGCCCCGACGGGCGCTACCACGGCAACGTGGGCAAGGAGACCTCAGTGATCGTGGACTATCCGTTCGTCACCGGCCGCTCCACCCCCGACTCCTACCTGTCGGGCGAGAAGCTGGCCGAGGTCCTCGAGTCCGGCCTGCGCCGTTACGGCTGGTGACCATGGCCGCCCGCCCCGCCAAGAACGCGATCTTCGAGCAGTTCGCCGCCGACGGCATCACCCTCATGTTCGGCAACCCGGGAACCGTCGAGCAGGGCTTCCTGGACGTCCTGGAGGACATGCCGGACATGGGGTACGTGCTGGCGCTGCAGGAGTCCGTCGCGGTCGGCATCGCCGACGGCTACGCCCGCGCCACCGCGGGACCCGCGCTGGTCCAGCTGCACAGCGGCGTCGGGCTCGGCAACGGCATCGGCATGCTCTACCAGGCCAAGCGCGGCCACTCGCCGCTCGTGGTGATCGCCGGCGAGGCCGGCGTGCGCTACGAGGCGATGGACGGGCAGATGGCCGCCGACCTGGTCGCGATGGCGCGGCCGGTGACCAAGTACGCCACCAGGGTCACCCACCCGGGATCGGTGCTGCGGGTGCTGCGCCGCGCGGTCAAGACGGCGATGACGCCGCCGCGCGGCCCGGTCTTCGTGGCGCTGCCGATGGACGTCCTCGACGAGCTGACCGACGAGCCTGCCGTGCCCAGCACCATCCCGCGGCGGTCGGCGGTGCCCGTCGCGGAGGACCTGGACCGCGCGGCGGCGGTGCTGGCGGCGGCCGAGCACCCCGTCATCCTCATGGGCGACGGGGTGTCGGTCTCCGGCGCGCAGGACGAGCTGACCCGGGTGGCCGAGGCGCTGGGCGCGCCGGTGTGGGGGGTCGACAACTCCGAGGTCAACATCGACGCCACCCACCCGCTCTACCAAGGGCAGCTGGGCCACATGTTCGGCGAGCACAGCGCGGAGATGATCAAGGACGCGGACGCCGTGCTGATCGTCGGCACCTACGTCTTCCCCGAGGTCTTCCCGCTGCTGACCAGCCCGTTCAGGCCAGGGGCCAAGCTGGTCCACATCGACCTGGACGACTACGAGATCGCCAAGAACTTCCCCGTCGACGTCGCGCTGGTGGCCGACCCCAAGCCCACCCTGGCCGCGCTGGCCGCGCGGTTGAAGCCCTCGGGCAGGCCTGCGGTGGTACGGCCGGCGGAGATCTACGCCGAGACGATGATGGACCTGTTCTGCGCCGAGCTGGCGCGCCGGGCCCCCGACGGGCTGGTGGTCTTCGACGAGGCGCTGACCGCCTCGCCGGCGCTGACCAGGCACCTGCCCGGCCGTACCCCCGGCGGCTACTTCGCCACCAGGGGCGGCTCGCTCGGCGTCGGCATCCCCGGCGGCATCGGCGTCAAGCTGGCCCGCCCCGAGTCCGAGGTCGTCGCCTTCACCGGTGACGGCGGCAGCATGTACACCATCCAGGCGCTGTGGACCGCCGTCAGGTACGGCGTGGCAGCCCGGTTCGTGATCTGCGACAACCGCCGCTACCAGCTGCTCGACGACAACCTGGAGCAGTACTGGCGGGAGCGGAACGTCGACACGCACCCGCACCCCGAGGGCTTCGACCTGTCCCATCCCGAGATCGACTTCGTCCGGCTGGCCAGGAGCCTCGGGGTTCCCGCCGTCAAGGTCGACAAGCCCGCCAAGGTTGAGTCGGCCGTCGGGCGCATGCTGGCCGAGCCCGGGCCGTTCCTCGTCGATCTCGTGACGACGTGAGAGGTGTCATCGTGAGTGACCAGCGACTGGCGGGCCGCACGATCGCGATCCTGATGGAAAGTGACTTCGTCGAGCCCGAACTGCACTACTACCAGCGCCGCTTCACCGAGGAGGGCGCCCGGGTGGAGTTCGTCACCCGGCTGTGGGGCCAGAGCTCCCTGACCTTCCACGGGCACGAATACCGGCAGCCGTTCACCGTGGCGGGCGACCTGGAGAGCGTGGACCTGGACAGGATCGACGCGCTGATCGTCCCCTCGGGCATGGTCTCCGACCGGCTGCGCTACACCGAGGACGTCAACCAGCTCCCGCCCGCGGTGCGGCTGCTGAAGGACGCCTTCGCCGACCCGCGCATCCTCAAGGGCGTCATCTGCCACGGGCTCTGGCTCGTCTCGCCGATCCCGGAGGTCGTCGAGGGGCGCCGACTGACCTGCCACAACAACCTCGTCGGCGACGTGCGCAACATGGGCGCGCTCTACACCGACCAGGACGTCGTCGTGGACCGCGACCTGGTCACCGCCCGCACCGCCGACCACTGCCACGTGTTCGCCCGCATGATCATCGACCTGCTCGCGGCCGAGCGCAGCACCCTGCTGACCGGGTACCGGCCCGACTTCACCTTCTCCGACCTGGTCGCCGGCTACGTCACCGCCTTCGACGGCCAGACGATCGACCTGCGCACCAACGACGACAGGAAGGTGCAGGTACGGCTGACGCCCACCATGTCGGCCGAGTTCGTGCGCAACCTGGCCGAGCCCTACATCGACGCCTCGGGACACCTGGACCAGCTGCTCACCCCGGGCAGCTACCTGTTCGCGCACGGCATCTTCTATCCCGAGCACGACGAGTACACCATCGAGGCCAAGGCGCTCACCTTCCTGGGCCGGCACCCGGGCGAGTACGCCTTCGAGCAGCCCGACTGGTGGGTCAAGCAGATCCACGAGCTGGGCAAGTTCTACCGCAGGGCCCAGTTCGGCCCTGACGGGCCGATCGACTACGCCGCCTACCGGACGATGCTGCGCCTGGGCGGCGAGAAGATCGACCAGTTCACCCAGGAGACCGACACGATCTCCCGGCTGATCTACGGCATGTCCAGCGCCTACATGCTCACAGGCGACGAGGACTTCCTCGAGGTGGCCGAGCAGGGCACCGCCTACCTGCGCGCGCACATGCGCTTCGTGGACCGCGACGAGGACGTCGTGTACTGGTACCACGGCATCGACATCCGCGACGGCATCGAGCACAAGCTGTTCACCTCGGAGTTCGGCGACGACTACGACGCCATCCCGATGTACGAGCAGATCTACGCGCTGGCCGGGCCCACCCAGCTGTACCGCCTGACCGGCGACCCGCGCATCGCCTCCGACATCGACGGCACGCTGCGGCTGTTCCAGAAGTTCTTCCGCGACCCGGACAAGGGCGGCTACTACAGCCACATCGACCCGATCCTGCTCGACCCCAACCACGAGTCGCTCGGCCCCAACCAGTCGAGGAAGAACTGGAACTCCGTCGGCGACCACGCCCCGGCCTACCTGATCAACCTCTACCTGGCCACCGGCGAGGAGCGCCACGCCGACATGCTCGAGGAGACGTTCGACCTGATCGTCAAGCACATGCCGCGCGGCGACAGCCCCTACGTCCAGGAGCGCTTCCACGCCGACTGGACCCCGGACACCAGCTGGCACTGGCAGCAGGACCGCGCGGTCGTGGGCCACAACCTGAAGATCGCCTGGAACCTGATGCGGATGATGTCGATCAGGCCCAAGGACCGCTACCGCGAGCTGGCCGCCCAGATCGGGCAGAAGATGCCCGCCTTCGGCAGCGACCCGCAGCGCGGCGGCTGGTACGACGTGGTCGAGCGCAAACTCGCCCCCGGCCAGCGCATCCACCGCTTCACCTGGCACGACCGCAAGGCCTGGTGGCAGCAGGAGCAGGCGATCCTGGCCTACCAGATCCTGGCCGGCAACACCGGCGACCCGGCCTTCCTGCGCAGGGCCAGGGAGTCGGCGGCCTTCTACAACGCCTTCTTCCTCGACCATGACGAGGGCGGCGTCTACTTCAACGTGCTCGCCGACGGCCACCCCTACCTGCTCGGCACCGAGCGCTTCAAGGGCAGCCACTCGATGAGCATGTGCCACGCCGCCGAGCTGTGCTTCCTGGCCACCGTCTACCAGCGGCTGCTGCTGGACAGGAAGCCGCTGACGCTGCACTTCAAACCGCGGCCCGACGGGTTCACCGACCGGGTCCTGCGGGTCGCGCCCGACGCGCTGCCGCCGGGGCGGGTGCGGCTGGAGTGGGTGGAGGTCGACGGCCAGCCGTACCAGCTGTTCGACGCGGCCGCGATGACGGTCAAGCTGCCCGACTCCACGGCGCCCGTGACGGTGCGGGCGCACCTGGCGCCGGTCGAGGAGTGAGTGGACATGGACGTACGCAAGCAGCTGCGCGGTGACATCACCGTCATCACGATGGACGGGCGGCTGGACAGCGAGACCGCGCCGCGCGTCCAGCAGGAGCTGCAGGCGCTGTTCCCCGATGAGGGCGTGGTCGTGCTCGACCTGAGCCGCACGAGCTACATGTCCAGCGCGGGGCTGCGGGTGCTGCTGCTGATCTACCGGCAGGCGCAGCACAGCGCCGCCCGGCTGGCGCTGACCGGGCTGCCGCCCGACGTGCGCGAGATCATGGACGCCACCGGGTTCCTCGGCTTCTTCACCGTGGTGGGGTCGATCGAGGAAGGCGTGGAGGCGTTGTCCGTATGACGGTGCTCGAGCCGATAGACGCCTACCCGACGCAGCGGATCGCCGGGTTCCCCGTCCGCGCCGGACGGTCACTGCCGTTCGGCGCGACGCGGGTGCCCACCAACGGAAACAACACAGGCATCAACTTCTCCGTGTTCTCCAACCACGCCACCGCCATGACGCTCGTGCTCTACAAGGACGGCGCGGACGAGCCGATGGCCGAGCTGCCCTTCCCCGAGTCGTTCAAGATCGGCGGCGTGTGGTCGATGACCGTCTTCGGCCTCGACCCCGAGAGCCTCGAGTACGGCTACCGCGCCGACGGCCCCGGGCCGCCCTTCCACCCGGCCAACGTGCTCGCCGACCCCTACGCCAGGCTGACCACCGGATGCGGCGAGCACCGCCACCGCTCCCGGGTGCCGCTGGACGACTTCGACTGGGAGGACGACCGGCCGCCCCGCATCCGGCACGAGGACCTGGTGATCTACGAGCTGCACGTGCGCGGCTTCACCGCCGGGGCGGACGTGTCGGCGCCGGGCACCTACGCGGGCCTGGTGGAGAAGATCCCCTACCTGGTCGAGCTCGGCGTCAACTGCGTCGAGCTCATGCCGGTGTTCGAGTTCGACGAGACCGACAACATCAACACCGGGCAGAACTACTGGGGCTACAGCCCGCTCGGCTTCTTCTCGCCCAAGGCCTCCTACGCGGCCACCGGGCGCCACCACATGCAGGTCGACGAGTTCAAGCACCTGGTCAAGGAGCTGCACAAGGCCGGCATCGAGGTGCTGCTCGACGTGGTGTTCAACCACACAGGCGAGGGCGACGAGCGCGGCCCGTCGATCAGCTTCAAGGGCCTGGACAACTCCACCTACTACATGCTCACGCCCGACGGGCACCACTACAACTTCAGCGGCACCGGCAACACGCTCAACTGCAACCACCCGGTGGTGCGCGGCTTCGTGCTCGACTGCCTGCGCTACTGGGCATCGGAGTTCCACGTCGACGGGTTCCGCTTCGACCTGGCCGCCATCCTGGGCCGGGGCCGGGGCGGGGAACTGCTGCACAACCCGCCGTTGCTGGAGTCGCTGGCCTACGACCCGGTGCTGCGCGACTGCAAGCTCATCGCCGAGGCCTGGGACGCGGCCGGCCTCTACCAGGTGGGCGCCTTCCCCGACTACTGCCGCTGGTCGGAGTGGAACGGCCGTTACCGCGACACCGTCCGCCGCTTCGTCAAGGGCGACCTCGGCGTCACCGGCGAACTGGCCACCCGCATGCTCGGCTCACCCGACATGTACGCCCGCCGCGGCACCTCGGCCACCGTCAACTTCGTCACCTGCCACGACGGCTTCACGCTGCGCGACCTGGTCTCCTACGACCACAAGCACAACGAGGCCAACGGCGAGCACAACCGCGACGGCGACAGCGACAACCACTCGTGGAACTGCGGCCACGAGGGCGAGACCGACGACCCCGCCGTGCTGGCCACCCGCGCCCGCCAGGTGCGCAACGCCCTGCTCATCCTGCTGTCCAGCTGGGGCGTCCCGATGATCCTCGCCGGCGACGAGGCGGGACGCACCCAGCACGGCAACAACAACGCCTATTGCCACGACGGCCCGCTGACCTGGTTCGACTGGGACCTGGCCGCCGCCAACGCCCCCCTGATCCGCTTCGTACGGCGGGCCATCGCCTTCCGCCGCGCCCACCCGGTCCTGCGCCGCGGCGCGCCCGGCGGCGTCAGCTGGCACGGCGTGCACGCCTGGGCCCCCGACTGGTCCCCGCACTGCCGCCTGCTCGCCGTGATGTTCGACGGCGGCGGGGACGACTGCGTCTACTTCGCCGCCAACACCCACTGGGAAGAGCACACGCTCGACCTGCCCGCACCACCCCGCGGCCTGGCCTGGCACCTGTTCGCCGACACCGGGGCCGCGCCGCCGATGGACGCGCACGAGCCCGGCGCCGAGCCGCCCCTGGCCGACCAGGGCCGGGTCGAGATCGGCCCGCGCAGCGTGCTCGTCCTGGTCACGCACGAAAGGGAACAGTCATGAGCTTCAACGTGAAGATGAACGTCGAGGGGGACACCGCCACGCTCCGCCTGATCGGCGAGCTCGACGGACGCTCGGCCCCCGAACTCAACGACCTGGTCGTCCAGGCCGTCGGCCAGCAGGTGGCCAAGCTGGTGCTGCTGCTCGACGAGCTGACCTACATGTCGTCGGCGGGGGTGCGCTGCCTGATCTTCGCCCATCAGAAGCTCCCGCGCGACTCGGAGATCACTCTGGTGGGCACCTCAGAGGAGGTCGCGGAGACCATCCGCATGACGGGTTTCGATCGCAGCATCGTGATGCAGTGATGCTCGCCTGCCGGCTCAGGGTTGACGGCGCGAACACCTCCCTGCCCGGGGTGGTGGCCGACTTCGTGGCGGCGCTGGCGGACGAGGCCGGGCTCACCTCCCGGCAGGCCTACTGGCTGCGGCTGGCCACCGACGAGATCACCACGAACATCGCGCACCACGGCTACGGCGGCCGCGGGGGAGTGGTGGACATCGCCGCCGAGATCGAACAGGACCGGCTCAGGGTCTGGATCGAGGACGACGCCCCGCCGTTCGATCCGACCCGGTACGACCCGGCTCCGCGGCTGGCCGTACCTCCCATGCACAGGGAGGAAGGCGGCTACGGGCTGATGCTGGCGATCGCCAAGGTCGACGAGTTCGGCTACGAGTTCGTCGGAGGGCGCAACAGGAACACGCTGATCATGCGGCGGGGAGGAACGGATGCCGAACGCCCTGGTGGTGGCTGAGCACGGAACCGAGAGGTCCGAGGCGCTAACGGAGCTGGACAGGGCGCTGCGCGAGGAGGGATTCGAGGTCCTGCACGCCACCCCGCTCGATCTCCCGCTGCGGCTGCGGCCCGACCTGCTCATGGTCTCGGCCTCCCTCGGGTTGCACCGGATGGCGCTGGTCAGCCAGCGCTTCCTGGCCGACGGCGCGGCGCCGACGGTCGTGGCCTTCCCCGAGGGCGACCTGGCCGAGCTGGAGGAGTGCGTGCGCGGCGGGTTCGACTACGTCACCAGGCCGTTCCTGCCGAGCCTGCTGCGCGGCCGGCTGAACTCCTGCTGGGAGCGCTGGCAGCTGAGCACGACCGTGGAGGAGATGGCCGAGCTGGCCAGCCTGCGCGAGTACGAGCGGGAGCTGAGCATCGCCCGCGAGATCCAGGCAGGATTCCTGCCCGAGTCGATGCCGTCGATGGACGGCTGGGAGATCGGCGCCCGCTTCCGCCCCGCCCGGCAGGTGGGCGGCGACTTCTACGACATCTTCACCATCGTCAACGGGCGGCGGCTGGCGTTCGTGGTGGCCGACGTGTGCGACAAGGGGGTCGGCGCGGCGCTGTTCATGGCGCTGATCAGGACCCTGCTGCGGCACACGGCCGAGCACACGGGGCTGGGGCAGATGGTCAGCGACGACCTGGCCGTCGCCGTCAACAACGGCTCCTCGAGCGAGGTGGTGCTGCCGCTGCTGTCGCTGGGGGCGGGCCCGCTCATCCAGGCGGTCGTAGGGACCAACCAGTACATGGCCCGCAACCACCTCAAGCAGGGCTACTTCGCCACCATGTTCTTCGGGGTGCTGGATCCGCAGTCCGGCGACCTGCTCTACATCAACGGGGGCCACAACCCGCCCGTGGTGCTGCGCGCCGACGGCGGCCAGTCGCTGCTGCCGCCCACGGGCCCGGCGGTCGGCATCCTGTCCGACAGCTCCTACACCCTCGGCCACGTCCACCTCGCCCCCGGCGACGCCCTGTTCACCTACACCGACGGCGTCGTGGAGGCCCGCAACACCGACCACGGCCTGTACGGCATGCCAAGACTGCGCGCCCTGCTGGACGGCCCGCCGCCGCACACCGAGACCCTCCTGGACTCGGTGGACGGATCGGTCCGCCACTTCGCGGGAACCGCCGAGCAGTCGGACGACATCACGACCCTCGCGCTCCGCCGCACCCCGAACCCGGCCCACCTGACCTTGTGACGGCAGGCCGGCGGTTGGCCGGCCTGCCGTACATCAGGAAGGTCAAGCGGCCAGAACGGAGACCACCTCCCAGCCGGAGGCCGGCTCGGCGGCGTGGAAGTTGGCGGCGAGCAGGGTCGCCTCGGAGGAGCGGCCCGCCAGCAGCAGCGCGTCGATCAGGCAGGCCGTCAGATGCGGAGAAAGCCACGGCGGGCCCGCCTCCATGCCGCCGCTGACCAGGGCCAGCGCCCGCCGCAGGTGGAAGACCGCGCGCTCGGAGCGCAGGCGCAGCTCCGCCATCGCCTGCGCCGCGTGCACGAACAGCGCCGTCTCGCGGTCGTCGCGGTCGACCGTGGCGGGCTCGGCCGTGCCCAGCCCGGTCAGCGCCATGATCCAGGACCGGTAGGCCAGGTAGAGCGGCTGCGGCCGGGTGACGCCGCCGGCCAGCGCGGCCCGCAGCAGGAAGTCGGCCGCGGCCTGCGGCTTGCCCAGCCCGCTCGCCAGCGCGAGCGCCCGCGCCAGCGCCAGGTGTGGCGTGGTCTCCACCGCTCCGGTGCCCAGGGAGTCCAGGAAGCGCAGGCACTCCAGCGGCCGCCCGCGCAGCAGGAGCAGGTGCGCCATCGGCACCGCGACCAGCTGCTCCTCCCCGCACCACGCGGCCGCCTTGCACAGCTCGAAGGCCCGGTCGAAGGCGCGGCCCCGCCAGGCGACCCAGGTCGCCTCCACCAGATGGCGCGTGCCCTGCCTGTGCGGCCTGGCCCGCCAGCGGGGCACCTGGCGCAGCTCCCAGCCGCCCGCGCCGCGCGTCAGCCGGTCCACCAGCCCGCGCCCCACCAGCAGGTCGTGCAGCAGGGCAGCGTTCCCCCTGGAGGCCGAGTGCAGCGCGGCCGCCGTGGCCTGCTTGACGTGGCCGCCGGCGATCTCCGACAGCAGCGCGGCCACCTCCTCCACCGTCAGCGGCTGCAGCACCAGCGTGCGCGCGCCCGGCTCGAAGCGCAGGCAGTCGGTCGGGTCGGGCCGCCGGTCGGGCGTGCCCGCCAGCGTCGTGGCCACGATCGCCGCGCCCCGGCGCCGGGCCAGTTCGCGCAGCGCCAGCAGGCTCGCGTGGTCGCACAGATGGGCGTCGTCCACCACGAGCAGCGCGTCGGGCCCGTCGCCCGCCCGGGCGGCGATGTCGGCCGCGGTGTCGGAGGAGTGAATACGGACGACCTGGTAGTGGGCCGCCTCAGGAGATTCGATCAGGCGTTCGACCAGGGAGGTTCGGCCGCTGCCTCGCTCCCCGGCGATCACGAACGGGCCGGTGACGGAGTCGCGGAGCGCGCGTCGAATCGTTTCGAGTAACTGGGTTCTGCCCACGAAATGCCACTCCACGGTGCCTCCAGCCGATTGTCCGTCGTTATGGAAGGGCGAATACATACTTTGGGACGCACGGCCACCGGTCAATGCGGATGTGACGCAATCGGTAATCGGAGGAAAATTCTGTGTTTCCGAGGGTTCCCCGGACCGTCAATGGACCTAGAATCAGGGCGGACTTGAACGGTACTTGTGCGTGCAGTTGGAGGTTAAGCGGGGGAGTCGGTGCCAGGCGACGAGTGGAGTCGACAGGAACTCGCGAGGTTCCTGAAGAGCAGGAGGGCCAGAGTGCGGCCCGACCAGGTGGGTTTCCCCGCCGGGTCGCGGCGTCGTACCCAGGGGTTACGGCGCGAGGAGGTGGCCGTCCTGGCGGGCCTGAGCCCGACCTGGTACACCTACCTCGAGCAGGGGCGCGACATCCACCCCTCGGTGCAGGTGCTCGACAGCCTGGCCCGCGTGCTCGACCTGACCGAGGACGAGCGCCGCTACATGCACACCCTGGCGCACGGCCAGGTCGCCAACCCGCAGCCGCTGGACGAGGTCGATCCGCCCGTGGGCATGATGTCGCGCCTGGTGTCGCTGATGGACGAGACCGACTATCCCGTCTACGCCACCGACGTCTACTGCGACCTGATCGCCTGGAACAACGCCAGCGCGGAATGGTATGACGACTGGAGCGCCTGGCCGCAGGAACAGCGCAACATGCTGCGCTGGATGCTGGTCTCGCCGGTGGCCAGGGAACGCCTGCCCGACTGGGAGAACGACACCCGCGACATCGTCGCCCGCTGGCGCTCGGAGGTCGCCAAATGGCCGCGCGACGAGCGCATGAAAGCGAAGATCGCGGAGTTCTCGAAAATCAGCCCGGTCTTCTCCAGGCTCTGGCGCGAGCATGACGTGCAGGAACACCGCACCCGCGTGCGCCGCTTCCACCATCCGACGCTCGGCATGCAGACGCTGCGCCTGGCGATGATGCTGTCGCCCGACGAACCCACGGTCGCCCTGGTGATCCATTATCCGAAATAATTCGGTAACACGGAAATTCCGGCGACCGGCATTCCGTCATCTGCTAATTGACAGCCTCTGCCGCTCACTGGATTTTGGTTTCTGTCACCAACCATCAATTGCAGCGCGCGAATTCGGCGCGAGGATGGGAATGGAACCATGACCTTCAACCAAGGCCGGGACCCCGTCGCCGTCGTCGGCGCCGCATGCCGCCTGCCGGGCGCGAGCAGCATCACCGAGTTATGGGACGTGCTGCGTGAGGGCCGCGACGTGGTCGGCACGATCCCCGCGGACAGGTTCGCGGACGAGTCCGAGCGCGGTCGCACGCCGGGCGTCCTGCGCGGCGCCGGCGGCTACCTGGACGACATCACCGGGTTCGACTCCCGGTACTTCGGGGTGTCCCCGTTCGAGGCGCTCAGGATGGACCCGCAGCAGCGCATCCTGATGGAGGCCGTCTGGGAGGCGCTGGCCGACGCCGGCATCCCCGCCGAGAGCCTGGCTGGCACCAGGACCGGCGTGTACACCAGCCTGCTGCCGTCCGGCTACTGGGACCTGCTGCGCCGCGCGGGGATGTACGACATGCACGCCGCGCTGGGCGCCGCCATCCCCGGCATCTTCCCCGGGCGCGTCTCGACCCGGCTGGACCTGCGCGGCCCCAGCATGGGCGTGGAGGCCGCGTGCGCCACCTCGCTGCTGGCCGTGCACGTGGCCTGCCGGGCGCTGTGGAACGGCGAGGCCGACCTGGCCATCGTGGGCGGCGCCAACCTGCAGATCGTGCCCGACCTCTACTTCGCGCTGGCCGACGCCGGCGTCCTGTCCAGCACCGGCCAGTGCCGCTTCGGCGACGTCTCCGGCGACGGCTACGTCCGCAGCGAGGGCGTGGCCGCGGTCATACTCAAGCCGCTGTCCAGGGCGCTGGCCGACGGCGACACCCCCTACGCGGTGATCCTCGGCAGCTCGGCCACCCACGACGGCCGCACCGGCGGCTCGATGGTGGCGCCCGGGCTGGAGGGCCACGAGGAGATGCTGCGCAGCGCCTACCTCGACGCCGGGGTCGCGCCGTGCGACGTGGACTACATCGAGGCGCACGGCCCCGGCACCCGCGCCGGCGACCCCACCGAGCTGACCGCGCTGGACATCGTGCTGCGCGAGGGCCGGCCCGAGGACCGGCGCTGCCTGGTCGGCTCGGTCAAGTCCAACCTGGGCCACACCGAGTTCAACGCAGGGCTGGCCGGGCTGCTCAAGACGTGCCTGGCCATCCGGCACCGGACCATCCCGGCGACGCTGCACGTGGACCAGCCCCACGAGATCCTCCGCCAGCCGTACACCGCGGTCGAGCTGGCGATGCTCACCCAGCCCTGGCCGCAGGACGAGCGGCCGGCGATCGCGGGCATCAGCTCCTTCGGCATGTCCGGCGCCAACATCCACCTGGTCCTGTCGGAGGCCCCGCGACCGGAGCCGCGCCTGCCCGCGCCCGCCAGGCCCTGCTACGTGCTGCCGGTGTCGGCGCGCGACCAGCGCGCGCTGCGCGAGCTGGCCGGCTCCTACGCCGACCTGCTCGACACCGGACCCGACCTGGAGGACCTCTGCCACACCGCCGGCGTCAGGACCACCAGGCACGAGCTCGGGATCGCCGCCGTGGGCGCCGACGCCGCCGAGCTGGCCGCCGCCCTGCGCCAGGCGGGCGAGGGCGGCTACGCCCGCAGGGAGCCCAAGGTCGTGTTCGTCTTCCCCGGCCAGGGCGCCCAGTGGACCGGCATGGGCCGCGACCTGCTCGACCGCCTGCCCGCCTTCGGTCAGCACCTCGAGAGCTGCGCGCGGGCCGTGCGGGCCGAGCTCGGCTGGTCGCCCGCCGAGCTGCTGCGCCAGGAGCGGCCGCTGGAGCACGTCGACCAGATCCAGCCGACGATCTGGGCGATGCAGGTCGCCCTGGCCGCCGTGTGGCGCGAGTGGGGTGTCGAACCCGACCTGCTCATCGGCCACAGCATGGGCGAGATCGCCGCCGCGGTCATCTCGGGCGCGCTCAGCGTCGCCGACGGCGCGGCCGTGGTCTGCCGCCGCAGCAGGGTGCTGCGCGAGTCGCACGCCCGCGGTGCCATGTGGGCGATCGGCCTCGGCGAGGAGGCCGCCCGCGAGGCGATCGGCGACCACGCGGACCTGGTCTGCGTCGGCGTCATCAACAGCTCCCACTCCACCGTGCTCAGCGGGGATGCCGCCGCCCTCGACGAGATCGTCGCGCCGCTGCTGGCCAGGGGCGTGTTCGGCAAACGGGTGCAGGTCGACTACGCCTCGCACGCGCCCCAGGTCGACCCGATGCGCGAGCCGCTGCTGCGGGAGCTGCGGGACCTGCGGCCCGAGGCGGGCACCGTCCCCATCCACTCCACGGCCTGGGACGCCCCGGTCAAGGGCGAGGAGATGGACGCCGGGTACTGGTTCGAGAACCTGCGGCTGCCTGTCCGGTTCGCCGCCGCGGCGAGGGCGGCGCTGACCCAGGAGCGGCCGACGGTGTTCGTCGAGATCAGCCCCCATCCGCTGCTGCGGCCCGCGCTGGAGGACGAGATCGAGGCCTCGGGCGCCCGCGGCGCGGTCGTGGCGTCGCTGGAGCGCGGGCGGCCCGAGACCGACGCGCTGCACGCCGCCCTGGGCCGCGCCTACGAGCTGGGCTGCCGACCCGACTGGGAACGCCTCTACCCGCAGGGCGGGCACCTCCCGCTGCCCGCCTACCCGTGGCAGCGCCGCCGCTTCTGGCCCGACCAGGCAGGGACCGTGCTGCCCCCCGAGCCGGCCGCCCCCGAGCAGCCTGCCAGGACCTACGACCTGGCGGGCATGCAGGACACCGAGGTCGCGGGCGTCGTGGCAGGGCTGGCGGCGCAGGTGCTCGCCGTTCCCGGGCACGACATCGGCGTGGACGTCCCGCTCACGCTGCTCGGGCTCGACTCGGTGCTGGCCACCCGCTTCAAGGATCGCCTCCATCGCGACCTGGGCGTCGAGGTGCCCGTCCGGCTGCTGCTCGGGCCGAGCACGCTGCTTGAGCTGGCCGCCCGGCTGCGCGCCGGCTAGAGCCGCACCTGGCTGGAATCGGGAGTGCCAGCATCAACCGTTTCTGGGGCGGAACCGGAGCGTGCCTCACCATGGAGCGCATGGTGACTGCCCTGCTCGGCGGTTTGCTCCTGGTCGCGGCATGGGTGAGCATGCTGCTCACCGTGTTCACCCCCAGGGGCAGGCCGTCGCGGCTGATCCGCGGCACCCTGCGCGCGTACGCCTCCACCATCGTCGCGCTGGCCGGCCGGCTGCCGCGCAGGATCCGCGAGCCGCTGCTCGACCTCAACGCGCCGCTGGCCATCTTCACCGTCGGCGCGCTGTGGCTGGGCGCCAGCCGTACCGGCTTCGCGCTGCTGTCGGAGACGCCGCTGCAGCGGATCGAGTGGCTGTCCACCGGGCTGCTGCTGGTGGCCATCGCCACCTACCTGCTGCGCTTCATGGAGGCGTACGGCAGGCGGGAGCGCCTGGTGGCCCGCCTGGCGGGCAGCGTGTGCCGGCCCCGCGACGCCGACGCGCTGCTGGCCGCCTTCCTCAGGACGGGTACCCGCGACCACCTCGACACGCTGTTCTCGGAGTGGACGGGCTGGATGACCGAGGTGGAGAGCACCCACGTCGCCCACCCCACGCTCACCTTCCGCCGGCCCTCGGGCGAGCTCGACTGGCTCAAGGCCGCCGTCATCGTGCTCGACGTGGCCGCCCTCACCGAGTCGCTCGCCCCCGCCTGGGCGCCCTTCCACACCCGGCCCCTGCTGGACACGGGCACGCGCTGCCTGCAGCGCCTGGCGCGGGAGCTGTGCATCAGGCTGCCGCCGATCACGGTCAGCCTGCAGGGCCGCGAGGAGCGCGACTTCTCCGACACCGTACGGCTGGCCGGCGAGGCGGGCCTGCCGACCGAACGCGACGCGCGCGCGGCCTGGGCCGTCTTCCAGGAACTGCGCACCGGCTACGCCCCGCACGCCTACGCCATCGAGTCCCGCCTGCACTACGACGTCGGGGAGGAAGACTGACGGTTCAGCTCGTGAGCCGGGCGCCCGCGGGCACCCCCGCGCCCACGGGCACGCTCAACCCCGGGTAGACCGTGACACCGGTCAGGCGCGCGCCCTCGTCGACCCGCACCTCGTGGCCGAGCGCGGTGAACCCGTCGATCACGGTGGGCCGCCGCAGCGAGGAGTCCACCTGCGCCATCATGCCCACGTGCGCGTCGCTGATCCGCGCCCCCGGCCCGATGATGGCCCCGTCCAGGCAGGCCACCCGCCGCAGCCGGCACCACGGATGCAGGTCCGCCTCGTCGCCGACGTAGCAGTCCTCGAGCACCACGCCGGGCCCGACCTCGACGTCCCGCCCGATCCACACGTTCGCCCCCACCTGGACCAGCCCGCCGGCCAGCTTGGCCGCCAGCGTCATCCCGCTGACCGCGTCGCGGCGCACCAGCGACGACTCGTGGATCACCGGCTTGCCGGGCAGGCCCAGGCTGGGGTAGCCGCCGCCCATCGCTTCTGCCATGGTCAGCAGGTAGTCGCGCGGGTTGCCCAGATCGCCGATCTTGCCGATGGGGGAGCTACGTACCTTGTGCCCCTGGGCCAGCAGCCAGGGCAGCAGGTCGCCGCCCCAGTCGAGCTGCCGCCTGGCCAGCGCCGCCAGCTCGGCCGTCGCGCCCAGCTCGCGCAGCCTGGCGCAGTCGATCAGGTAGAGCCCCGCGTTGATCGGCACGTTGGCAGGATCGACCGGCATGGCGGCCAGCGCGTCGGCCGGCGGCTTCTCCACGAACGCCCTGATCCAGCCCCCGCCGTCGATCTCCATCGTGCCGTAGGTGCCTGCCACCTGCTCGGCGCTCCTGGTGACGGTGGCCACCGTGACGACCGCCCCGCCGGTCAGGTGGTCGCGCACCAGCTCGGCCAGGTCGAACTCGAACAGCGAATCGGTGGGGAAGACCAGCGCGTGGCCGCGCAGGTCGTACTCCTCCAGGATGGCCAGCGTCGCCTGCCCCGAGCCGGTGTTGTGCCGGTCGGAACGCGGGCGCGAGTAGCGGATCGAGACGCCCAGCCGCTCGCCGTACCCGAGCGCCTCCTTGACCTGGTAGCGGTTCTCACGGCCGTTGGCCGCCACGTAGAACCGGGAGATCCCCTGATCGCGGAACGCGGCGATCTGCCATTCGATGAGCGGTCTGCCGAGAAAGGAGACGGCCGCCTTGCTGCGGATGTGACCCGGGCCTTCCAGCGTCAGCGGCCGGGCGCGAACCCCGCGACCGCCCGCCAGCGCGATGGCGACGAGAGCCTGCATGATTCCTTGGTATCAGCGCCGTCCCTGGCGCGGCGGAATCCGGCCCGCTCTCAGGCGGATTGCGTCAGGTCGGCTCGTCCCAGGTCCAGTGCGGCACCTCGCGCAGCGGGTGCAGCTCGTCGTCGGTGGTGGCCAGCGAGTTCTGCATCGCCACGTGCGAGCCGAACTCCACGTGCGAGCGCACCGCCTCGCGGAAGGCCTCGTCGCCGGGGAGCCCCGCCTCGTCGAAGGCCTCCAGGTACAGCTCGACGAAGCGTTGCCGCTGCTCGTCGGTGATCCGCAGGCCGCGGTGGGCGTTGATCAGGTAGGCGAAGCCGAGCCGCTCGGTGAACCGGCCGGGCCCGCCGAAGGACTCGGCGGTGAACCAGGTCAGGTGTTCGACGTGGTGCGGCCGCCGCTCGGGGAACAGCGGCTTGAGCAGCGGGTCGGCGAGGACCTTGGCGTAGAAGCCCTCTTCGACCCTGTGCAGCGCTTCGTCGCCACCGGCGTGCTCGTAGAGACTGACCATGTAATTGAGATTACAGATTTGTTGGCGGCCCTGCTGCGTTAAGTGCGGGTCCCCTCGCCGCTCAGGCCGTACTTATCGTGGCATCCCCCGGCGAAGGAGGAGACCGTGCGAGCAGCCGTGATCACACGACTGAACTCACCGTGGGAGTTCCAGCAGGTGGCCGACCCCGTAGCCGGACCTGGCCAGGTGGTCGTCCGCATCCACGCCTGCGGCATGTGCTTCAGCGACGTGCTGGTGCACCGCGGCCACTGGCCCGTCCAGCTGCCCATCGTCGCCGGCCACGAGCCGGTGGGCGAGGTCGTGCAGCTAGGCCCGGGCGTGACAACGCTGCGCGTCGGCGACAGGGTCGGCGTGTCGTGGATGCAGCGCGGCGAGGGGCGCTGCTTGCAGTGCCAGAGCGGGCGACCCGTCAGGTGCGAGCACACCCAGACCTGGATGGACCTCGGCGGCGGGTACGCCGACCTGATGCTGGCCTGGGAGACCGGTTGCACGCTGCTGCCGGAGGGCCTGTCCTACACCGACGCGGCCGTGGCCTTCTGCGCCGGCTTCACCTCCATGAGCGGGCTGCGCAACGCCGACCCCAAGCCGGGCGAGCGCGTGTGCGTGCTCGGCGTCGGCGGGCTCGGCCACATGGCCGTGCAGCTGGCCACCGCGATCGGCCTGGAGGTGGTGGTGCTCACCACCTCGCCCGACAAGGCCGACTACGCCAAGCAGCTGGGCGCCGTCGAGGGCATCGTGGCCGGCGACGACCCGGGCAAGGCTCTGGCGGAGGCGGGCGGCGCCGACATCATCCTGGCCACCACGACCTCGGCGGACCTGGTCGCCAAGGTGCTGTCAGGCCTGCGCTACGCCGGCCGGCTGGTCACCATGGGCGTCACGGGACCACTGAAGATCGACGACATGATGACGCTGCTGTTCAAGCAGTGCTCCATCAAGGGCAGCACCCACAACAACCGCTCCGACCTGGTCGAGGTGCTGACGCTGATGGCCTCGGGCAAGGTCAGGCCGGTCGTCGAGTCCTACGCGATGGACGAGGTCAACGAGGTGCTCAAACGCGTCGAGGCCGGACAGGTGCGCTACCGCGCTGTGCTGCAGAACGGCTGACCCATGGGCGAACCCGGAATCGTGGTCTCGAACAGGGAGCACCTGTGGTTCCTGCTCACCGAGGCCTCCCAGCTTGAGCACATGATCCTGTGCCAGTACCTGTTCGCCGAGTTCAGCCTCAAGGACGGCACCGCGGAGGGCCTGACCCAGGAGCAGGCGGACGCCGTCGGCCGCTGGCGGCAGGTGCTGCACGGCATCGCCGTGGAGGAGATGCTGCACATGGCGCTGGTCGCCAACCTCATGGCGGCCATCGGCGCGGCGCCCACCTTCGGCCGGCCCAACTTCCCGCAGCTGTCCGGCTACTTCCCCGCCGGCTTCCAGCTCGACCTGCTGCCCTTCGGCGAGCAGGCGCTGCGGCACTTCCTGTACCTGGAGCGGCCCGAGGGCATGCAGCTGCAGGACGCCGCCACGTTCGTGCCCGGCGCCCCGCCGCGCGAGCGGCTGGACCCCGGCGAGCTGATGCCCAGGGGCCAGGAGTACGCCACGATCGGCCATCTCTACCGCGGGCTCGAGGAGGGGATGAAGGACCTGACCTCCCGGCTGGGGGAGCGGGCCGTCTTCCTCGGATCGCCGCGCGCCCAGGCCACCCCCGAGCTGTTCCGCTGGCCCCAGCTGATCGCCGTGACCGGGCTGGACTCTGCGCTCGCCGCGATCGACACGATCATCGAGCAGGGCGAGGGCTCGCGCGGCGACTGGCGGACGGCACACTACGGCCGTTTCCTGGCGATGTGGGAGGAGTACGGCGAGCTACGCCGCCGTGACCCGTCCTTCGAACCCGCCCGCCCCGCTCTGGCCGCCTACCTCAGCCAGCCGTTCGACCTCGCCGAGCCCAGGCCGCTGCTCACCGACCCGGTCGCGCGCCGGGTGGCCGAGCTGGCGACGGTCGCCTACGAGCTGGTGCTGCACACCCTGACCCGCTTCTTCACCCACACCGACGAGACAACCGAGCAGCTCGGCCTGCTGGTCGGGATCGCGATCGGGCTGATGGCCGCCGCGGTCAGGCCGCTGGGCACCGCGCTGACCACACTCCCGGCCGGTCCCGGGCACGCGGGCCGTACTGCCGGATTCGCCTTCGAGATGTACTACGCGATGAGCAACTTCGTGCCGTGGCGCGAGCCGTCGTGGGCGCTGCTGCACGAGCGGATGCAGGTCCTGGCCCAGCGGTGCGCCGAGGCGGAGCGGGCCGGCGGCGCGCCCGCGGCCGTCACGGCCGCCGGGCAGGTCGCAACCCGCTTCGCCGAGCAACTGCGGGCGCACGTGCCACCGGCGCTGCTCCCCCTTTCGTAAGGAGTCATGATGAGTGTCGGAACAGCCGGCCCGGCGACCAGCGCGGACTTCACGCTGGAGGACCTGGACGGCCGATGGCGCAGCCCGGAACCCGCCGAGGTCTTCCCCGGCATCTACGGGATCGACGATTTCTGGCTGCACAGCCCGTTCTGGGCCATCCACTTCAACAGCTACAAGGACGCGGACTGCACCCAGCGGCTGTTCGAGCTGATCATCACCGGGTTCTGGGAGCTGCTCGCCCCCAGCACTGCCACCCAGGGAGCCCGCGACGCGAACTTCTCCCGGACCAAGGTGTGCCTGCGGCTGTTCGACGCCGACGTGATCGCCTCGGCCCCCGGCACCTGGACGCCGGGGGAGTGGAAGGACGTCTCGCACGGCGGCTGCCCGTCGATCGACCTGCCCGGCGTGGACGACTGCCCGCTGGAGTACGACCTGCTCGGCATGTCCGGCGACCGGCTCTACTTCGGGCAGCGCCACCACGACGAGCAGGGCTCGATCTGGACCCGCCGCGCACCCGGCCTGCTCAGCTACTACGTCACCCCCTTCGACGGCTCGGGGCCCGGCGCCGGACACGGCGCCGAGTGGGGCCCGGCCGAGTGGACCCACATCACCAGCACCTACGCACTCAGCCCACGCCCCGAAGGGAGCCAGCCGTGACCACCACCACCCAGGCCGCGGTCGTCGAATCACCGGGAGCGCCCTTCACGCTCCAGGACGTCGAGCTCGACTCGCCCCGCCAGGGCGAGATCCTCGTCCGCATGCAGGCCGCAGGCATCTGCCACACCGACCTGACCGTTGCCGCGGGCCTCATCCCGTTCCCGCTGCCCGGCGTGCTCGGCCACGAGGGCGCCGGCATCGTCGAGGAGGTCGGCCCCGGGGTCACCAAGGTCAAGCCGGGTGACCACGTGGTCCTCACCTTCACCTCCTGCGGCGACTGCCCCTCGTGCCGGGTCGGGCACCCGGCCTACTGCACGACGTGGATCCCGACCAACCTCATCGGCGGCAAGCGCGCCGACGGCAGCTCGCCGATCAGCCAGAACGGCAAGCAGCTCGGCGGCAGGTTCTTCGGCCAGTCGTCCTTCGCCCGCCACTCCATCGCCGACCAGCGCAGCGTGGTCAAGGTCCCCGACGACCTGCCCTTCGAGCTGCTGGCCCCGCTGGCCTGCAGCGTGCAGACCGGCACCGGCGCCGTCTGGAACACGCTGCGGCCCGAGCCCGGCACCTCGATCGCCGTCATCGGCACCGGCGCCGTCGGCCTGGCCGCGATCATGGGGGCGGCGCTCACCCCGGTCAGCGAGATCATCGCCGTCGGCCGCAACCCCGCCCAGCTGGAGCTGGCCGCCAAGCTCGGCGCCACCCACACCGTCGACACCACCCAGGGCGACCTGGCCACGGCGCTGCGCGAGATCACCGGTGGCGCCGGGGTCGACCACGTCGTCGAGGCCGTGGGCAACCCCGACGTGCTGCGGGCCGGGATCGAGGCGCTGGCGCCGCGCGGGTCCGTCGCGGTCGTCGGGGCACCGCCGTACGGGGTGGAGGTCTCCATCGACGTGCACCGGCTGCTGCCGGGGCGCCGGATCCTGGGCGTGTGCGAGGGCGACAGCGACCCCGACAGGCTGATCGCGCTGCTCGCCCGGCTCATCCGCGCGGGGCGGCTGTCGATGGAGCCGCTCATCAAGGAGTACCCCTTCGCCGACATCCAGGCCGCCGCCGAGGACTTCAGGGCCGGCCGGAACATCAAGACGATCCTGCGTTTCGAATCGGAGAGCCAGGCATGAACTTCTTCGAGCTAGGCGACTTCCAGCTCACCTCGGGCGCCACGCTTCCCGCCGCCCGTCTCGCCTACCAGAGCTTCGGCGAGCTGAACGCGGCCAGGGACAACGCCGTGGTGTTCCCCACCTTCCTCGGCGCGCCGCCCGAGGTGCTCAACGGCTGGATCGGCGAGGGCCGCGCCCTCGACCCGCGCAAGTACCTGATCGTGCTGCCCGGCCACTTCGGGCTCGCGCCCTCCTCCGCCCCCAGCAACAGCGGCGGCGCCGGCTTCCCCGCCGTGTCCATCGCCGACGACGTGATCGCGCAGCGGCGGCTGATGTCGGAGGTCTTCGGCGTCGACCAGATCCACCTGGTGCTCGGCTGGTCGATCGGCGCCATCCAGGTCTACGAGTGGGCGCTGCGCTTCGGCGACACGGTGCGGCGCATCGCGCCGATCGCCGGCGCGCCGACCCCGCCGCCGTGGACCAAGCTCTGGCTGCGGACGGTGATCGAGGAGCCGCTCGAGTCCGACCCCGAGTACAAGGACGGCCGGTACGGCGACGCCGCAGCGGTCGCCGGCGGCCTCAAGCGCGTGGCCCACGGCTCGGCGCTGACCGCGCCGCCGCGCACGTTCTTCCACGAGGGCGCCGAGGTGTGGCCCACGCTCGGTTTCGACAGCGTGGACGCCTTCGTCGCCGGGTTCTGGGAGGGCTTCTGGCTCCCGCAGGACCCCAACGACGTGCTCGTGCAGGCGCGCAAGGCGCGGGCCTCCTGGCCGGGCGCGGCGGGCGAGTCGCTGGAGACGGTGCTCGGGCGCGTCACCGCCAAGACGACGGTGGCCGCGCTCACCGGCGACAACCTCTTCCCGCCCGCGGAGTCCAGGCGCTTCGCCGAGATGATCCCCGGGGCCGAGTTCCGCCAGATCGACAGCGTCTTCGGCCACCTGGCCACGTTCGGGCTCAGCGCCGACGACGTCAAGGCCATCGACGACGTGATCACGCACGCCCTGGAGAGCTAGCGTGTCCGAGACGGAGTTCGTGAGGTTCCTGCGGGAGGTCGGCTCGAGCCCGCCGCGGCTCGACGATTACGCCGCGATGAGCCTGCCCCGGCTGCTCTTCCACGCCCGCAACGAGGGTTACGACTTCACCGCCGAGGAGGCCGCCCGGGTGATCGGGCGGCTGGAGGTGGCCGTCGTCACCGAGCAGGACAACGAGCCCTTCGACGGCAGCAGCACCCTGTGGCAGGCGATGTGGGGCAGCCGCTACCTCGACTACCTGGTCAAGGACGTCGCCTCCCGGTTCACCGACGAGGAGCTGGTCTCATGAGCGCGCTCGGGTACCTGCGATTTCTGGCCACCCAGCCGGAGCTGGTGGACAAGCTCAAGGACAGGTCCAAGGACGAGGTGATCGCCGCCGCGGCCCAGGCCGGGCACCCGTTCACCGCCGAGGAGTTCAACACGGTCGTCTGGGACATGGAGGACCGGCTGGCCCGCCACCGCGGCGAGCCGTTCGACGAGGTGTTCCCGCTCTGGCAGCTGCTGTGGGGCCGCTACTACCTCGAGTTCCTGGTGTTCGACCTCGTGCCCAGCCTCGAAGAGACAGGACTGCTGGAGAGACCATGACGAGAAACGCCTTGTACATCGGGCGCGAATGGAGCGTCGACCACAACAGGCGCGCCAAGGTGAGCGACGCCGAGCTCAGGTACGCCGTGCTCGGCGAGGGCGAGCCGATCCTGTGCATCCACGGCACCAGCATCGCCGACAGCCTGATCACGCCGCTGAAGTTCTACCCGCCGCTGCTCGAGGGCTACCAGCTCATCAGCTACTACCGGGCCGGCTACAACGGCAGCACGCTGGACAAGGACGCCCTCAGCATCGAGGAGGGCGCCGAGCACGTCCGCGAGCTGCTCGACCACCTCGGCCTGGAGAAGGCGCACATCATGGCCTTCTCCTTCGGCGGGGTGATCGCCTTCCAGTTCCTGCTGTCTCACCCCGAGCGGGCGCACAGCGCGATCCTGCTCGAGCCGTACCTGCCGCGCGAGGACCCCAACGCGGTCCAGGCCAACATCGACGCCTTCATGGGCGCGATGAAGGTCTACGAGACAGGCGACAAGCTGGGCGCCGCGCAGCGCTACATGGAGTCGGTCTGCGGCCCCAGCTTCCTGCCGGCCGTGGAGATGACGGGCCCGCTTGACGTGTGGGACCGGGTCGAGGCCTGCGTCGACACGACGTTCACCGTCGACTTCCCGGCCATCTCGCAGTGGGGCTTCAAGATGTCGGAGGCCGACAGGTTCGGTCCCAAGCCCACCATGCCGCTCCTGGCGGTCATGGGCCTGGACAGCGAGTCGGCGATGCCCGGCTTCCGCGAGACGCAGCGCTTCCTCATGGACTGGCTGCCGCAGGCCGAGCGGTGCGGCATCCCCAACGCCACGCACGGGCTGCAGAGCATGAACCCGGTGGCGGTCGGAGAGGCGGCGCTCAGCTTCCTGCGCCGCCACCCGATGGACGGCTGAAAACCCCGCTCACAAGAAAGGGGGCCCCGCCCGGGGCCCCCTTTCCCTTGCGGTCACGGCAGCGCGATCGACTGCTGGTGACGGAAGACGTTGCGCGGGTCGTAGGCCGCCTTGACCCGCTGGAGCCTGGGGTAGTTGTCCTTGTAGTACAGCGTGTACCAGGGCACGCCCGACCTGTTGAACGCCGGGTCGGTGATGTCGGGGTCCGGGTTGTTGATGTAGCAGCCGTCGGCCTGGTCGCCGGGCACGGGATAGCCGCCGGTCGCCGACCACACCGAGCCGTACAGGTCGCGCAGCCAGCCGATGTTGGCCGCGTCCGCCGCCGGATCCTGCCACTGCGTCTCGAACAGCGTCCAGTAGGAGCACGACCGGTGCGCCAGCGCCGTCTGGGTGGAGGAGACCGCGTTGATCGTCCCGCCGCTGAAGCCCGCCAGCGTGACCGCGCCGGCCGGGTTGCTGAAGTCCGTGCGGTTCAGCGCGTCGTACATCGCCCCCGCCTGCGCGGCCGTGTACGGCTTGCGCATGTAGGCCGACTTGGACGAGCCGCGCAGCGTCGGGTTGATGAACGAGGGGATGCTGGCCGCGATCAGCTTGACCGCGTGCAGCCACGGCAGCTTGACCGCCGGCTGCGCGGCCACGATCGCGTCCACGCCGAGACCTTCGGTGAGCGCGCCCAGGTAGCCCGACAGCAGTTGCTGCGCGCCTGAGGCGGTGGCGTCGACCTGGGTGAGCAGGAAGACGTTCTGCGCCGACCTGTGCGCCAGCGAGGCGACGCCCGACAGCGCCCTGGCCGGGTCCGCGGGCGCGGCGTGCTGCTCGTACCAGGACCCCCAGTTGGCCACCAGGGCGGTGAACTTGGTCCTGTCCAGCGCGCTCCACGGGATGCCGACGGCGCTGAGCAGCACGTCCTTGGGCGGGCTGACCAGCTGCTTGCCGCCGAGGCCCGCCGTACGGAACCAGAACCTGGTGACGATGCCGAAGTTGCCCCCGCCTCCGCCCGCGCACGCCCACCACAGCTCGTGGTTCGGGTCGGCCGGGTCGCGGCTCGCGACGACGGCGCGCGCGGTGCCCGTGCGGTCGACCACGACGACCTCGACCGCGTCCAGGTGGTCGATCACGGCGCCGAGCTGCCGCGACAGGAAGCCGTAGCCGCCGCCGGTGGCGTGCCCGCCGATGCCGACCGTGGGGCACATCCCGCCGGGGATCGTCACGCCCCACTTCTTGTACAGCGCGTCGTAGGCGGCCGACAGGCGGCAGCCGCCCTCGACGGCGTAGGCGTTGCGCAGCGGGTCGAAGTAGACGTTGTTCAGCCCCGACAGGTCGATGACGACCTTGACGTCGGGGTTGAACACGAACGGCGCCAGGCAGTGGCCGCCGGACACCACCGAGATCCGCTTACCGGCGGTCACCGCCTCCTGGACGGCCCGCACCACCTGGTCGGTGGAGCTCACCAGCCGCACGTAGTCGGGCGCGCCCACCCAGCGCTGGTTGTATCCGACGGTCAGCTCCTGGTAGCGGGGATCGGCGGGGTAGACGGTCACGGGACCGGTCGTGGGGCAGGCGGCCGTCTCGGCCGCGGCCGGGCCCGAGTTCACGGCCGCCTGCACCGCGGACTGGATCGCCGCGGCGCCCGCGGTGGCCGCCACCCCGCCCAATAACCCTCGCCTCGAAACCTCGCTCATGAGGCGCTCCTCTCCTGCTGGAGTCTGGGAATTCCATGATTTCCAACCCGCCCGTGGAAGGCCTGGCCCAGCTAACGGAGTCTGCGACCAGTCCGTTTGTGAAATCGATTCCCCATTTCTGGCACAAACGGGACGTGAGCCTCACGAGCAACTCACGCTCTTCCTTGACCAGGACGCCTCTCGGCTCCACAATGTGGAGAAATCGTTTTCTCGGACGGAGGTGCCGGGACAATGAAGACCACCCCTCTCCTGTTAGCAGCCCTGCTCGTGGCCGTGGCCGGTGTGCTGCCCGCCCAGGCCACGACCGCGCGGTCGCCCGCCGTCGTGGTGGCCAAGATGAGCGGCCCCGACTCGGTCAGCGCGACCGACGCGAACTGGAAGATCAACGCCGCCGACCTGGGCATCATGTGGGACAACGGCGCCGGCGAGGTCCTGACCGCGTTCGGCGACACCTTCGGTGACGGCTGGAGCCCGCCGGGCGCCAACGGCGGCGACTGGCGCAGCCAGACCCTGCTGCGCAGCGACGACCACGACCTCACCGACGGCATGTCGTTCACCAGCGCGGCCACCGACGCGCCCGGCCATGCCAAGCAGCTCATCCCCAGCCAGAAGGTCGACGGCGTGGAGATCACCGTCATCCCGACCGCCGGGGTCTCGGTGGGTTCGCGGCAGTACCTGGCCTACATGTCGGTGCGTCACTGGGGGCCGCCGGGCCAGTGGGACACCAACTACGCCGGCATCACCTACTCCGACGGCAACGGCCAGAACTGGACCACCGCCGGCGGGCCGCGCTGGGACAACCCCGCCGGCGACGACCACTTCCAGATGGCCGCGCTGGTGCGCCGCGGCGGCTACGTCTACCTGTACGGCACGCCCAACGGCCGCAACGGCGCCGCCTACCTGGCCAGGGTCCCCGAGGGCTCGGTGCTGGACAAGAACGCCTACAGCTACTGGACGGGCAGCTCCTGGCAGGCAGGCGCCGACACGCTGGCCGCACCCGTGGTCGCGGCGCCGGTGGCGGAGCTGTCGGTGCAGTACAACGCCTACACCGGCAGGTGGCTGATGACCTACCTGCAGGGCAGCGACATCATCCTGCGCTCGGCGCCCGCGCCCACCGGCCCGTGGAGCTCGCCCGGTGTGGTCGCCAGTTCCGCGGACTATCCGGGGCTGTACGGCGGCTTCATGCATCCCTGGTCGTCCGGCTCGTCGCTGTACCTGGCGATGTCGGAGTGGACGCCGTACAACGTCTACCTGATCCGGATCACCCTGAACCGCGACGCCACCATCGCCAACCCCAACCTGGTGCAGGACCCCAGCTTCGAACGCCAGACGGCAGGCACGGTGTCGCCGCCGTGGGGCTGCTACGGCAACTGCGGGATCGACCACGCCACCTGGGCCTTCACCGCCGACCGCAACGGCTTCGTCCGGTACAACAGCGGCTGGCACGACCTGCACCAGGTGGTCCAGGTCGCGCAGAACACCGACTACAGGCTGACCGGCTGGCTGCGGACCTCGGGCAACAACGACAACGGCTTCTTCGGCGTGCGCAACCCAGGCGGCCTGCCGTTCAACGAGGTCAACTTCCACGCGGTGGGCCGCTGGACCCGCTTCACCGTGGACTTCAACAGCGGGAACCGGAGCTCTGTCGAGGTGTTCGCGGGGATCTGGACCGACAACGGAGACATGTGGCTGCAGGCCGACGACTTCGCCGTCGTACGGCGCTGAGAGCCGAAGACGATTCGGTAACGCCCCCTTGACCCTGCCCCGGGTCAGGAGTAGGACGTCAGCAATCGATTTCTCGCTATCGCAGCATGGAGGGAAACATCGTGACCTACGGTCAGTTCGGCAGCAGCCTCAGGGATCTGCCGCGGCTCCGCACCCACCGCCGCCGGCGCGAATCGAGCTGGGACCGCTCCGGGGGCAACGACGACCGGATCACCGTCGAGCCCGGCCAGACGGTCACGCTGGCGGACCTGCGCGGGGCGGGATCGGTCAACCACATCTGGATGACGGTCGCGCCCCGCGACCCCGGCACGCCGGAGACGGCCGACCGGGACTTCCTGCGCAAGCTGGTGTTGCGGGTGTACTGGGACGGCGCGGAGCACCCCAGCGTGCTGGTGCCGCTCGGGGACTTCTTCGGCGTCGGGCACGCCCGCACCGCCAACACGGTCTCCGCGCCGTTGCAGATGAGCCCGCAGGACGGCAAGGCGTTCAACTGCTGGTTCCACATGCCGTTCGCCACCGGGGCGCGGTTCGAGCTGACCAGCGAGTGCGAGTCGGAGGTGCTCTGGTTCTACTACTACATCGACTACGACCAGTTCGACGAGCTGGGCGAGGGGCTTGGCCGCTTCCACGCCCAGTGGCGGCGCGAGTGCCCCACCGACGGCCTCGAGCAGGGGGAGCTGACCAACTCCGAGTTCCTGTTCGACGGCGAGAACCTCGACGGTGACGGCAACTACGTGATCCTGGACGCCGAGGGCCGCGGCCACTACGTGGGCTGCGTGCTCAACGTGACGAACCTGCGCCGCACCGCCGACTGGAACTGGTACGGCGAGGGCGACGACATGATCTTCATCGACGGAGAGGCGTTCCCGCCCAGCCTGCACGGCACCGGCACCGAGGACTACTTCAACACCGCCTGGTGCCCCTCGCAGACCTACCACGCGCCCTACCACGGCATCACGATCCCCGGCGGCGACAACTGGAGCGGCCAGATCTCCATGTACCGCTTCCACATCGAGGACCCGGTGCCGTTCACCCGCTCGATCAGGGTCACGATCGAGCACGGGCATGCCAACCGGCGCAGCGACGACCTGTCGTCGGTGGCGTTCTGGTACCAGGAGCTGCCCCACAAGCCCTTCGACCTGCCGCCGGTGACGGACCGGCTGCCGATCTGGTGAAGCGGGTGCTCGCCGTGCTCGTCCTGGTCCTCCTCAGCGGGGGCGCCGGGTGCGGCGGCCCGCGAGGAGGCGGCATGCAGTGTGTCACGCCGGGCGGCCTGACCAAGCTCGCCCAGGTCACCGGGCCCGGCCTCACGGACGGGTACGCCGTGCACGGCACCGACCTGGGCTCGGTCTTCACCATGGGCGAGCGTACGTATCTGGTCTTCGGCGACACCTTCGGCGAGGACAAGAGCTTCTGGCGCTCCAACGTCATGGGCTACACCACCGACCGCGACCTGTCGGACGGGCTGCGGCTGGACGGGATGGTCACCGACGAGGTGGGGCTGGCCAAGGAGCTCCTGCCGTCGAAGAAGGTCGACGGCGCCGAGATGACGGTCATCCCGACCTACGGCTTCGCGGTCGGGCAGAGCATGTACCTGCACTACATGTCGGTACGCCACTGGGGCGCGCCGGGCCACTGGGAGGTCAACCGCTCAGGCCTGGCCCGCTCCGACGACCAGGGCGGCACGTGGCGGGTCCTTGACGCCCCGACCTGGCCGGGAGACTCGGGGTTCGCCCAGGTCAGCGTGGCCCGCGACGGCGACGACCTGTACTTCTGGGGCGTCCCGGCCGGCCGTTTCGGAGGAGTACGGCTGGCCACGGTGCCCGCCGACAGAGTGGAGGACCCCTCGGCGTACGAGTACCACCCGGGGCTGGTCGTGGACGACACCGTCGGCGAGCTGTCGGTGGTGCGCAACGACTACGCCGGCGCCTGGATCATGATGTACCTCAAGGAGGGCACCGGGGTCGTCATGCGCCAGAGCGCCGAGCCCTGGGGCCCGTGGAGCGAGCCGAAGCTCGTCGTCGACGCCGCCGAGTATCCGGGGCTGTACGCCCCCTTCATGTACCCGGGCTCGGGCAGCCGGGTGTATTTCAACCTCTCGCTGTGGGAGCCGTACAACGTCTTCCTCTTCAGCGTCGATCTCCGGAAGGAGAAGCAGTCGTGCGCAAGTTCGTCGTCTTAGCGACCGCGCTGGTGCTGGTCGCCGGGTGCGGCAGCGGTACCCCCAACCAGGGCAGGACCGAGCTCACGCTCTGGCAGCAGAAGTTCACCGACCAGGAGGACGCCTGGTACAAGAAGGCCGTGGCGGCCTACAACGCCGCGCAGAAGAAGGTCGTCGTCAAGCTGGTGACCGTACCCGCCGACGCGTGGGACCAGAAGATGAAGGCGGCGCAGGCGGCCGGCAAGACGCCGGACGTGTTCACCCTCAACTACAACAAGGTGCCCGGCTTCGCCCGCACCGGCCAGATCAAGGCGCTCGAGCCGCTGATCCCGGCCGACAAGTGGGCGGGGTTGAAAGAGTCGGTCGTCTCCTCCATCCAGTACAAGAACCAGAAGTACGCCTACCCCATGCTGGTCGAGCCGTCGGCCGTGCTCTACTACCGCAAGGACCTGTTCGCCAAGGCCGGGCTCGACCCGAACAAGCCGCCGGCCACCTGGGACGAGCTCATCGCCGACGGCAAGAAGCTGACCACCAAGGACGTCTCGGGCGTGGTCACGGCCGGCGCCGCGATCGACATGGCCTGGTCGACGTGGGGCCTGCAGTGGAACGCCGCGGGACACCTGCCCATCAGCGACGACTGGTCCACGCCCAGGGCGAGCGACCCCAAGTACAAGCAGCTGCTGCAGGTCTACCAGACGCTCTACCAGCAGGGGATCATGCCCAAGCAGCCGCTGGCGCCCTACGCCGACGCCAACCCCATGGGGCAGGGCAAGACGGCCATGATGGTGTGCGGCTCCTGGGCGGCCAGCGTCCTGCTGTCGGACTACCCGAAGATGGTGGCCAACATCGGCGCGGCGCCGCTGCCCTCCTTCGATGGCGACGCCACCAAGCCCACCGCCACGCTGGGCGGCTGGACGCTGGTGGTCGACGGCAAGTCCAAGCAGCCGCAGGCGGCGGCCGACTTCGTCTCCTGGCTGCTGGCCGGTGACACCACGCTGCTCGTGGACTACTTCAAGACCACGAAGTTCTCCAAGTACTCGCCGCGCGCCGCCGTGGCCGACGCGGTCAAGAACGACCCGGCCGCCGCCGAGAACATCTGGGCCAAGACCATCGAGGACCAGATCGTGGCGCACGCCAAGCCCGAGCCGGCCTACGACTTCGCCGTCAGCCTGGCCTTCGGCAAGGCGATCGAGAAGGCGCTGCAGGGCAAGGACATCGACGGCGCCCTGCGGGACGCCGACGCCGAGATCAAGGACGTCATCGCCAAGAACAACCTGGCCGGGCAGGGCATCACGTCATGAACCCGTGGTGGCCCCTGCCCGGGGCCACCATGTCAGGAAGGAGGAGACACCCGTGGCCGTGACGTTCGCGAAGGACGCGACGGTGGTCAGCGTGCCGCGCACCCCGCGCCCGGCGCGCAGGCGCGACACCAAGGTCGCGATGGTCATGCTGGCGCCGCTGCTGATCCTGCTGGGGATCTTCGTCATCTGGCCGCTCGTCCACGCCGTCTACATCAGCTTCTTCACCTGGAGCTTCTACGAGGCGCCCGTGTTCGTGGGGCTGCGGAACTACCTCAACGTGCTCACCGACGCCGACTTCGTCAAGGCGGTGCTCAGGGGCCTGGCCTTCGCGGCCATGGTGGTGCCCGCGCAACTGGTCATCGCCTTCCTGTTCGCCAGTCTGGTGAAGTCGTGCAGCCGGCGGATGGCCGCGGTGCTCAAGGTGACGATCTACATTCCCGCCGTGGTGTCCGAGGTGATCGCCGCGATCGTGTTCGCGCTCGCCTACACCTACCGCGGCGGCATACTCAACTGGTTCCTCGGCCTGTTCGGGCACGAGGACACCGCCTGGCTGGGGGAGACCGGCACCGCGCTGTGGGCGACGGCGGTGCCCGCGATCTGGCTGGGCACCGGCGTGGCCTCGCTGATCATGCTGGCCGGGATGCTGGACATCCCGCAGGTCTACTACGAGTGCGCCGCCCTCGACGGCGCCGGGGCGTGGACCAGGGCGACCAGGATCACGCTGCCGCTGATGAAGAACATCATCCTGTACCTGATGGTCACCGGGTTCGCGCTGACGCTGCAGTTCCTGGTCGTGCCGCTGGTGATGACCAACGGCGGGCCGCTGGACTCCACCACGCTGCCCAACCTGTTCATCTTCCGGCACTTCACCAACGACCTCTACGTCGGCTACTCGATCGCCGCCGCCCTGCTGCTGTTCGTGGTGCTCGGCGCGGTGTCGGCGGTCATCTTCAGGCTCGTCAAGTCGGAAAGGGCGGTGGACGGCTGATGAGGTTCGCCAGGTACCCGCTGGCCGCGCTGTTCGTCCTCGCCGCGCTGTTCCCGCTCGCCTGGATGGCGGTGGCAGGCTTCAAGGCCAAGACCGAGGTCGTGGCCACGCCGTTCCAGTTCTTCCCCGAGGTCTGGCACTGGGAGAACTACACCAGGATGCTGGGCGACGAGGCGTTCCTGCGCTCGCTGGGCGTGACGTTCGCCGGGGCCGTGCTGTTCGCGGCGCTCAGCCTGGCGGTCAACTCGCTCGGCGCGTACGCGTTCGCGCGGCTGGAGTTCGCCTTCAAGCGGACGCTGTGGGTGATCGTGATCACCACGATGTTCATCCCGGCCATCGCGATCATGCTGACCTCGTTCATCGTGGTCACCCAGCTCGGCATGCTCGACACGCTGGCCGTCCTGGTGATCCCCGGCGCGGCCTCCGGGCTGCAGGTGTTCTTCCTGCGGCAGTACTACCTGGCCGTGCCGCGCGCGCTGGAGGAGGCGGCGCAGCTCGACGGCGCGGGGCCGTGGCGGATCTTCAGCCGCATCTTCATCCCGCTGTCGAAGGGCGCGCTGGTCGTGGTGGGCGCCACCTCGTTCCTGGCGTTCTGGAACGCCTACATCTGGCCGGTGCTCACCATCACCGACCCGGACCTGTTCCAGGTGCAGCAGTACCTGGCCACGTTCCGCTCCGACCGGACCTCCGAGCTGGGGCTGCTGATGGCGGGATCGACGCTGGCGGCGCTGCCTGTCATCGTCCTGTTCCTGATCTTCCAGAGGCAGATCATCGCCGGGGTCCGCATCTCGGGGCTGAAATGAGGTTCGTCGCGATGCCGCTGGGCGGCATCGGCACAGGGAACCTGGCGGTCTGCGCCGATGGAGGGCTGCGGCAGTGGCAGCTGCAGAACGCCGGCAACCACCGCGGCGACCTGCCGTACACGTTCTTCGCGCTGCGCGTCAGCCGGGTGGAGCCGCCGCTGAACACCACGCTGGTGCTGCAGGCCCCTGCCGAGCCCGGCCCCGCCACGCCGCTGGTGACCGACGATCACGTGCCCGCGTGGCAGCGCGACCTGCCCGGCGTGTCCAGTACGAGCTTCCGCGCCACGTATCCCGTCGCGAACGTGGACTTCCACGACGAGCGGTGGCCGGTGGAGGTGGGATTGGAGGCGTTCAACCCGCTGGTGCCGCTGGACGTGGAGCGCAGCTCCCTGCCTGCGGCCCTGTTCACGTTCACGATCACGAACACCGGTCCGCTGCCCGTCCACGTGTGGCTGGCGGCAGCCGTACAGAACCCTGTCGGGCACGACGGGAAGACGGCCGTCGACGGGGTGCGGGCGCGCGGGTACGGCGGGAACGTCAACCGGGTGCGGCGCGAGCGGGGCTGGACGTCGCTGGTGATGGACAACCCGTCGGTCGATCCGGTCGCCGCGGGGGCCGGGCAGGCCGTGCTGGCGGCGGACTCCGACAGGGCGGCCGTGCTGCCGGACTGGCAGCATCCGGCGGAGTTCCTGCGATTCCTGGAGTCCAGGGCCGTCCACACCTGGCTGCCCGACCCGCCCTCCTCCGGGCCCAGCGGCCCGGGGCGGACCTGGAACGGCGGGCTGGTCGTGCCCGCGGCGCTCGAGCCGGGCGAATCGGCGCGGGTGCGGCTCTGCCTGGCCTGGTACTTCCCCAACCGGTACGCCGACTTCAACCAGTTCGGCCCGCCGAACCCGCAGTGGGGGCCGACCAGGTTCTGGCTGGGCAACGCCTACGCCACCCGCTTCGCCGACGCGCTGGACGTCGCCGCCCGCGTGCGCGAGGAGTGGGCCTCGCTGCGGGAGGACACGCTGGCCTGGGTGGAGACGATCGCCGGAAGCAGCCTGTCGCCCGTCGCGGTCGAGCACCTGGCCGCGCAGGCAGCGATCCTGCGCAGCCCGTCCTGCTTCCAGAGCGCCGACGGCGCCTTCTTCGGCTTCGAGGGCGTGCTCGGCGCCTCGACCGCGATGTGGTCGGGCGACGTCGGCGGGTCGTGCCCGCTCAACTGCACCCACGTCTGGAACTACGCCCAGGCCGTGGCCAGGCTCTTCCCCTCGCTGGAGCGCGGCATGCGGGCCACCGAGTTCGACGTGACGCAGGCGCCCGAGGGCTACCTGCCGCACCGGGTGATCGCGCCGATCTACCTGCGCCAGCTCTGGGACGTCCCCATCGGCGGCCCGGTCGAGCCGGCCCTGGACGGCATGCTGGGCGCCGTCCTCAAGACCTACCGCGAGGTACGGCACGGCGGCACGGACCGCCACTGGCCCGCGATCCACCGCATGCTCACGTATATCCGGAAAAAGTGGGATCCGGAGGGGAGCGGGGTGTTGCGCGGCATCCAGCCGTCCACGCATGACATCGACCTGTACGGGGTCAACCCGTTCATGGGCACGCTCTGGCTGGCGGCGCTGCGGGCCGCCGAGGAGCTGTCGCCCGACCCCGGCTACACGCGCGAGCTGCGCGAGCTGTTCGAGCGGGGGAGCACGGCCTACGACCAGGCCCTGTTCAACGGCGAGTACTACGAGCAGGAGGAGACGGGCCGCGACTTCCAGTGGGGCCGCGGCTGCCTGTCCGACCAGCTCATCGGGCAGTGGTGGGCGCACCAGCTCGACCTCGGCCACGTGCTGCCGCGCGAGCACGTCGTCTCGGCCCTGCGCGCGGTCGTCGGCCACAACCTGCGCAAGGGCTTCAGTGACTTCGACCACCCCTACCGGGTCTTCGCCGACGAGGACGACACCGGGCTGCTGATGTGCACCTGGCCGCGCGGCGGCCGCCCGGCCGTGCCCACCCGCTACTGCGACGAGGTGTGGACGGGCAGCGAGTACCAGGTGGCCGCGCACTGCCTGTGGGAGGGTCTGGACACCGAGGCGTGGGCGATCCTCGACGGGCTGTGGGCCCGCTACGACGGCCGCCGCCGCAACCCCTACAACGAGATCGAGTGTGGCGACCACTACGTCCGGGCCATGGCCGGCTGGTCGGTCCTCGACGCCGTGTCCGGCATCTCCTGGGACGAGCGCACCGGCCACCTGACGACCCGCTCGCCCGGCCGCTGGCCGCTGCTCCTGCCGTCGGGCTGGGGTCACCTGACCCGCGATCCCGCCGGGGTCGAGATCGTCTGCACGGCGGGCAGCATGACGATCCGCGCCCTGGACGGGACCGTGTTCGACCACGGTCCCGTCACGGTCACGCCGGGTCACCCGTTCACCGCTCGCTCAGGGTGAGCATCTCCCGTCGCGTGTCCTCGTCGGGCTCGACGCCCGCGGCCTGCCGTACCCGGTCCATGAGCCGGCCGGGGACGGCGGGCCAGGCGGCGAGGGTGGCCACGGCCTGGCGGCGGACGCGGATGACGCGGTTGCGCAGGGCCGTCTCGATGAGCGTCACGCCGAGCCCGGGGACGGAGCCGAGGCCGCCCACGACGGACTCGAGCGACCGGTCGGGATCGCAGTCCTGGCCGAAGCCGTGGTGCAGCTCGGGCCCCCGCGCCAGCTCGGCGAGCGGCAGGAGGCGTTCCGCCATCCCCGCGAAGCGGGCGGGATCCTGCTCGACGGCCTTCGACCAGGCGTAGTCGTCGGTGGGCTCGCGCTCGAGCCGCGCCGCCAGCTCGGTGGCCGTCGGCAGGTCCAGCCTGTCCGCCAGCCACAGCGCGTGGTGGAAGTCGGGGTGTCCTGGATCGGCCAGGCTCGCCATGACCCGCTCCCGCCACCGCGGCTCGGCCGCCAGCGCGTCGTAGCGTCCGCGCAGGGGGTCGTCCTTCAGGTGGTGCCTGATCGTGAGCAGGTTCGCCAGGCGGTCCAGCGTGGCCGGCCGAACTCTCAGCAGGTCGGCCAGGCGGCTCATGGCCGGGCGGCCGTCGGCGTAGTCGCTCATGTCCTCGGCGGGGCCGCCCTCGGCGAGCGCCGCCAGGATGGCGGCGGCGCCGTCGAGCAGGGCGTTGTCCACCTCGGGTTCGAGCAGCGCCTCGTACAGGCCGCCGGTCGTGGCGGCCAGGTGAGCCAGGTACTCGTTCATCACGCCGTTGCGGAAACCGTCGCGCAGCAGCCACGCCTTGATCTCCGGATCGTCGCAGCCCTTCAGCCGCTCGACCGCGTGGACGCGTCCCCAGCAGGTCACCCGCCGGGCCAGCTCGTAGGCGGCGCGCTGCCTGTCGGGCTGCGTGCGGACCAGCGCCACCACGGCGTACAGGGTGAACTCCTCCAGCGTGCCGAGCAGGAGCAGCAGCTCCCTGTCCGGCTCGCCGCCGGTGGCGCCGACCAGCGCGAGCCCGACCTTGACCGCCTCGCGCGCGGTGCCGTACTCGGCCAGGTGGCGGCCGATCCGGTGGACCCGCTCGCGCGGCGGCCTGACGCGGGCCAGGTGCTCGAGCACCTCGTCCACGATGGCCAGCGCCGAGACCGTCTCGAGCCGCGCGTGCAGCCTGCGCAGGTCACCCGGGTCAGGGACGCCGGCCGTGGCGAGCGCGCAGATCGTCTCCGCGACCTCGGCGACGGCCTCGGGGTCGGGTCTGGGACTGAAGTGGTGGGTCTCGACGCCGTCCCTGGAGACGCTGGGCAGGTACGGCGCGCCACCGGGTGGCCGGGGCGGTTCGTCGTGCAGTTCCTGGGCCTCGTCCGGCCAGGGCCCGGGGCCGTGGCGCAGGGACATCGCGAGCGCGTGTGCGAGGAAGGTGGGCCGGTCGTCGAGGGGACCGTCATCCAGCTTCCACGTGCCGGGCTTCACCGGCTGGGGCGGTGGCCGCCCTTCCCGTAGATCATGCCCACCATGCTGCCCCACTCGCGCACCCGCCCGCAACCTCAGCTCGCGCTGTACGGCAGGCGTTTGATGCCGTTGATGAAGTTGGAGATCAGGTAGTCGGGCTTGCCCGCGGTCTTGATTCCCGGCATCCGGGTGAACAGTTCGCGGAACATCACAGTCATCTCCCGCCGGGCCAGGTGCGCTCCCAGGCAGTAGTGCGGGCCCGGGCCGCCGTAGCCGATCTGCGGGTTGGGGTCGCGGGTGATGTCGAAGCGGTCGGGGTCGTCGAACACGGCCTCGTCGCGGTTGGCGGAGATGTAGTACATCACCACCTTCTCGCCCTTGCGGTAGTGCATGCCGTTCATCTCGTGATCGCGGGTGAGCGTCCGGCGGAACTGCATGACGGGGCTGGACAGGCGGACGATCTCCTCCAGCGCGCCCGCGATGTGCTTGTCGAAGTCCCCGAGCAGCAGCTCGCGCTGCTCGGGGTGGTCGGTGAACAGCTTCAGCCCGTGCGAGATCGCGTTGCGGGTGGTCTCGCTGCCCGCCACGACCAGCAGGATGAAGAACGAGCCGAGCTCCTGTGGCGTCAGGCTCTCCTCGCCGTTGACCAGCAGGCTGGTCAGGTCCTCTGTCGGCTCGGCCCGCCGCTGCTCGGCCATCCTGGCGCCCAGCCGGTTGAGCTGGTGGCCCGCGCGGACCAGCTTGGTCAGCGCGGAGGCGACCTTCCAGCGCGACAGCGCCGTGTCGACGCCGGTGTACTCGGCGTCGGTGTAGCCGAGGATGATGTTCGTCCGGTGGAGCACGTAGTCGTGCCAGATGGCCGGGATGCCCATCATGTCGCAGATGACGCGGACGGGCAGCCGGGCCGCGACCACGTCCACGAAGTCGCCGGACCCGGCGGCGGCCGCCCGGTCGACGATCTCCACGGCGGCCTTGGCCAGGTCCTCCTCCATCTTGCCGATGATGCGCGGGGTGAAGGCCCGGGAGACGATCCTGCGCAGCCGCGCGTGCCGCGGATTGTCCATGTTGATCATCGAGCCGAAGTAGACGGCCAGCCAGTTGGGCAGGTCCATGACGCTGTTGGCGCACGGCTCGCTGCTGAAGACCTCGGCGTTGCGGCTGGCCTCGACCACGTCGGCATGCCGTACCAGGGCGTGGAAGCCGGGGCCCTTGCCGACCCAGGGGATCTTCGGCTCCTCGAAGTACACGGGCTTGTCGAGCTGGCGGAGCCGGCGGAAGGCGTCGAGCCGGCGCGCCTGCGGCAGCGTCCAGAAGGGGAGCTCCGACAGCCCTAGGTCAACGCTCATGATGGTCACTCCTGTCCCAGATGAACTGTCCGATGCCGGCCGGGCGCGGCGCCAGCCACACCCCGTACGGCCCGAGCCCGGCATGTGCGCCGGCGGTCGCCGAGCCGACGACGGTGCGCACGGCGTCGACCTGGATCCCGGTGATCGTCCGCGGCCACTCCGCGGGGTCGCCGAGCAGCCGGCTCAGATCCCGCCTGAACCGCTCCGACGAGACCCCGATCGCGTAGCCCCTGTGCACCAGGACGTACGGCGGGCTCTCCTGCGGGCCCCTGCCGTGCACGTACAGCCGTTCGAGTACGGCCGAGTCCCCCGGCTGCACGGCGGTGGCCAGGTAGGACTGCACCTCCGCCGCGTCGGCCAGGAAGTCGCGGACGCCGGCGGGCTCCGCGGTGTGCACGTCGTCTTCCAGCACCTGCATGCTCGCCCGCGGGCGCGACCACCTGCCGGTCCCCGGATCCACCGCGAGGCCGCGCATGTCAGGGCCCTCCAGGCGGAACATCTCGTACCTGGCCCGGGTCATCGCCAGATACAGCAGCCTGGCCTCGGTCGCCGGGTCGCCGGGCGGCACGGGACCAGGATCGGCGACCAGGACCCGGTCGAACTCCAGGCCCTTGGCCCGGCGGAACGACGACACCATGATCTGGGCGGGCTCCTGCGCGGTGAGCTCGTCGGGCAGCCGCCCGGCCGCGATCCCGTCAAGCAGCCGGGCCAGTTCCAGCGTGAGATCGGCCGGGTCGCCCCCGGCCGTACGCTGCAGCAGGGCCCACAGCCGCCCGTCCGTCAGCTCGAGCGTTACGGCCGGCGTCGCGGCGAGCTCCTCGAAGCGCGGCCTGCTCAGCAGGGCGCCCTGGCACATCCCGATCAGCGACCCCAGCCACGGCGGCGCCACCTGGTCGCCCGACGCCCTGCGCAGCCGGTGCGGCACGCCGATCCGCTGCAGGTCGGCCGAGACGATCATGGCCTCCGCGCTGGTCCTGCACAGCACGCCCGTGGTGCCCTTGTAGCGGGTCAGCGCCTCGCCGGCGAAGCCCTGGCCCAGGCGGCCCACGTCCACCCGCTCGCCCAGGGCGGCCCGCAGGTCGGCGTAATGGTCGCTCTCCTTGAGCGTGCTCAGCCTGGCCGTGTGCGACAGCGCGGAGGCTGCCTCCCAGGTGCGGTTCCTGAAGTTCTGCGTGAGCCGGGCCTCGGCCAGGTCCCCGCCGAAGGCCTCGCGCAGCCAGCCGAGGAAGCCCGGGCCGTCGGCGCCGACCGCCTGCTCGGGATCGCCGGCGATGGTGAAACCGCAGTCGACCCGCTCCAGCAGCAGCTCCACCATCTCCCTGGTACGGCCGGCCAGGTCCTGCGCCTCGTCGATGACCACGTGCAGCAGGTCGTCGTACAGCTCGTCGACCAGGCCGGTGCTCAGGTGCTGCAGCGCGGCGTCGAGGCGCGACTCCAGGGGGATGCCCGACCAGTTCGCGGACGGGTCGATCCTGGTCAGCAGGTCCAGCGCCCAGGTGTCGAAGGCGGCCGCCTGGACTCGCTCGCCGTGGGCGGCCAGCCGTACCTGCAGCTCGTAGACCACGGCCCTGGAGAAGGTGAGGACCAGGATCGTCCCGTCCCGCGGGGCCGCGGCCAGCAGTTCGACCCGGCGGGTCAGCGTGTGCGTCTTGCCGGTGCCCGCGTCGGCGACCAGCAGGAGCAGCGCGTCGGGCGGCTGGGCCACGATGGCCTGCTGTTCGCGGGTGAGGGGCGGGGGGTCGCTGTCTTGGTCGATCATGATGGGCTCAGCACTGCTCACTGCGCGGTCAACTCCTCAATGAAGAAGGAGTTTTGCGAATTGCCGAGCAGGGGGTTCTGAGCGGCATGAATTACCCCTTACTTGGATAATTACTGTTAGTTCCGCCGCCCAGGCAGACGCCATAGTGGCACATGTGGCGATTATCACTCAAGTCGCTTCTGTGACCCCAGGTCGCATCTCTCTCCCCTCTTGTCCCGATATTTCCGGATTACTCCGCAACGGGTTAGGTGATGCGGGCCAGCTTGAGGGTGTTGTTCGTGCGGTGGAGCTGCCGGCCGTCCTGGGCCGTGTGAATCTGCTCGTACTCCTCGCTGACCAGCACCTTCCACTGGGCGTCCGGCAGGTCGAGCGACCGCAGCACCTCGCCGGGCGTGGGCAGCGCCAGGTCCGCGTGCCCGGCCCCGCTGTGCTCGTGACGCTCACCCTGCTCGTCCTGCCAGTGCGCGGCGCCGTGGCCGACGATGAGCAGCGTGCCGCCCGGCGCGACGGCCTCGGCCGCCCTGCGCAGGATCCGCTCGCGCGGCAGGTCCGTGGGAGAGTGCAGGAACGCGGCCGTGACCAGGTCGAACTCGCCGGCGGGGAAGTCGTGGCCGAGGTCGTGTAGCTCCCAGTCGATCAGGTCGGCCACTCCCGTCTCGGCGGCGCGGCGGGCCGCCCGCTCCAGTGCCACCTGGGAGATGTCCACCGCGGTCACCCGCCAGCCGCGCCCGGCCAGCCAGATCGCGTCACCGCCCTCGCCGCATCCCAGGTCCAGGGCCCGCCCGGGCACCAGGTCCGACACCTCCCGCACGAGGGAGGCGTTCGGCTCACCGGTCCAGTACTGGTCCCGCTCGGAGTACAGGGTGTCCCAGAACTCCGCGGGCATCACGTCGTCATGCATGCGCCAGAGGATGCGGCAGAGCGCCGTCCGGACGCAAACCTTGTTGCCGACCCGGCAAACAGCTGCGGTTGATGCCCATCGGTCATTCGGTTGATGTCGCGGGCCGCGCATCGCGGTGATCCTCGAGCCATGACAGTCATCGAGATCGACGGCCTGGTCAAGACCTACCGCGGCGCAACGGCGGTGGACGGGCTCTGCCTGCGGGTGGAGCACGGCGAGATCTTCGGGATCGCCGGCCCCAACGGCGCGGGCAAGACGACGCTGGTGGAGTGCGCGTCGGGGCTGCGCAGGCGTGACGGCGGCACGCTGCGGGTGCTCGGGCTGGACCCCGAGACCGACCGGCGCGCGCTGCTGCCCCGCATCGGCGTCCAGCTGCAGGAGGCGGCGCTGCCCGACGCGATCACGGTGGGGGAGTCGCTGCGGATGTACGCCTCCTTCTATGACAGGCCCGCCGACTGGCGGCAGGTCATGGACGAGTGGGGGCTGACCGACCGGCGGCGCACCAGGTTCGCGAGCCTGTCGGGCGGGTGGAAGCAGCGCCTGTTCATCGCGCTGGCCCTCGTCGGCGATCCGGAGGTGGTCTTCCTCGACGAGCTGACCACCGGGCTCGACCCGTCGGCCCGCCGTACGACCTGGGGGCTGATCAGGGCCGTCCGCGAGCGCGGCGTGACCGTCGTGCTGGTCACGCACTTCATGGACGAGGCCGAGGCGCTGTGCGACCGCATCGCGGTCGTCGACGCCGGCCGGGTGATCGCCGAGGGGAGTCCGCACGAGCTCATCGCGAGGACGAGGACACATTCGCTGGACGACGCGTACGTCACGCTGACCGGAGAGGACCAGTCATGAAAGGCATCGTCAACGTCATCGCGGTCGAGCTCAAGCTGGCCGTGCGGGAGCCGATGTCGGCGTTCTTCGCGCTGGCCTTCCCAGTGATCATGCTCTGGGTCAAGCTGCGGGGCGGCGACAAGCCGCTGCCGGGCGGCGTGCGGCTGGTCGACGCCACAGTGCCGATGCTGATCGTCTTCGTGGTCGGGCTGGCCGCGCTGGTCGTGCTGCCCGCCACGCTGGCGCAGTACCGCGAGCGGCGGGTGCTCAAGCGGCTGCGGGCCACGCCGGCCTCGCCCGCGATGCTGTACGGCGCGCAGTGGGTGGCGCACATGCTGCTCGCGGTGCTCGGCAGCGCGCTGCTCGTAGGCCTCGGGCTGGCCTTCTACGGGCTCGCCGGGCCCGCGGACGTGGCGGGCGTGCTGCTGGCGTGGCTGCTCGGCGGGCTCAGCCTGGGCGCCATCGGGCTGCTGGTCGGCGCGCTGGCGCCCAGCGGGCGGGCGGCGACCGTGATCGGGCTGAGCCTGTTCTTCCCGATGGTCTTCCTGTCGGGTGCGGTGATCCCGCGCGAGACCATGGGCGGGGCGATGCGCGCGATCGGCGACCTGATGCCGATGGCGCCCGCGGTGGACGCACTTCGCGATGGATGGGTGGGAAACGCGGTCTCCGCGTCTAATGTGGGGATCATGGCCGCCATAGCCCTCGTCGCCGGTGCGATCGCCGTGCGGGCGTTCCGGTGGTGAATCCGCGGGTCTGGTCGGCCCTGCCGTACCTGTTCATCCTGCTGCCGGCGGTCTTCTCCCTGGTCCGGCAGTGGCGGCCCGAGGTGCTGGCGCTGGTGCTGGCGGCCGTGGGGTGGCAGTGGTTCATGGCGGGGCGGACCGAGCGGCTCGCGGGCGCGATCGCCTACCTCGCGGTGCTGCTCGGGCTGGTGGCGGTGCTGATCAGGATCGACTCGCTGTTCATGGTGATCTGCCTGGGCGCCTTCATCCAGGCCTTCCTGCTGCTGCCCGGTTGGTGGGCCTACGCCGGGGTGGCGGCCACCGCCGCCGTCCTGGTGAGCACCAGGCCCTGGGCCCAGATCCCGTTCTCCTTCCTGGTGGCCACGCTGGTGGCCTCCGCGGCGGGCCTGGCGGGCCAGGTGATCCGGTCGCAGAACGAGTCGCGCAAGCGGATGATCGCCAAGCTGGCGGCGCTCGCGGAGGAGAACGCCGACCTGCAGGCCCGGCTGGTGACCGGCGCCCGCGAGGCCGGGGTGTTGCAGGAACGCCAGCGGCTCGCCAGGGAGATCCATGACACCATCGCCCAAGGGCTGACCGGCATCCTGACCCAGATCGAGGCCATCGACGACCCGGCCGGGGCGGGGCCCCGGCTGGACACCGTGCGCGAGCTGGCCAGGGAGAGCCTGGCCGAGGCGCGCAGGTCGGTGCAGGCGCTGCGGCCCGCCCCGCTCGAGCAGGCCCAGCTCGCCGCCGCCCTGGAAGAGGTCGCCGAGAAGTGGTCGCGGGCCTGCGCGGTGCCCGCGACCGTGTCGGTCACCGGCGACGCCCGCCCCCTGCATGCCGACGTGGAGGCCACGCTCCTGCGGGTGGCGCAGGAGGCGCTGGCCAACGTGGCCAAGCACGCCGCCGCCGGCCGCGTCGGCATCACCCTTTCCTACATGGAGGACGTCGTGGTCCTGGACGTGCGCGACGACGGTTCCGGCTTCAGCGGATCCGGTACGGCAGGCGGCTTCGGGCTGGTGGCGATGCGCCAGCGCGTCACCCGCCTGGCCGGCCGCTTCGAGGTCGAGACGGCGCCAGGCCAGGGCACCGGCATCTCCGCGACCGTGCCCGCGCTGGGGCGTGAGGCATGACGGTCCGGCTGATCATCGTCGACGACCACCCGGTGGTGCGTGACGGGCTGCGCGGCATCTTCTCCGGCGACGAGGCCTTCGAGGTGGTGGGCGAGGCGGCGGACGGGCCTGAGGCGCTCGTCGTGGCCGGCCGTACCTCTCCCGATGTCGTGCTGCTCGACCTGCGGATGCCCGGGATGAGCGGCGCGGAGGTCATCCGCCTGCTGCGCGAGCGGCAGCCCGGCGTGCACGTGCTGGTGCTGACCACCTTCGGCGACGACGCCGACGTGGTGCCCGCCATCGAGCAGGGCGCCACCGGCTACCTGCTCAAGGACACGCCCCGCGCCGAGCTGCGCCGCGCCGTCCAGGCTGCGGCCCGCGGCGAGACGGTGCTGTCGCCGTCGGTCGCCGGGGTGCTGACGCACCGGCTGCGCGCGCCCGAGCCGCAGACGCTGAGCAGGCGCGAGCTCGAGGTGCTCGGCCTCGTCGCGCGCGGCGCGACCAACCGCGACATCGCAGGGAAGCTGTTCATCACCGAGGCCACGGTGAAGACGCACCTGCTGCACATCTTCGCCAAGCTCAAGGTCAACGACCGCGCGGCGGCCGTCGCCGCCGCCTACGACGCCGGCCTGCTCAAGCCCGGCGGCTGAGCCACGCGCTGATCTAGAATTCCAGCACGATGGGCAGACCGGCGAAGTTCTCCGCGGATCAGATCCTCGACGCGGCGCTGGAGCTGCTGGTCGAGCAGGGGCCCGCCGGGCCCACCACGGTCGCGCTCGGCGAGCGGCTCGGCGCGCCCGCCGGCTCGCTCTACCACCGGTTCCGCTCGCGCGACCTGCTGCTTGCGACGCTGTGGGTGCGCACGGTCGAACGCTTCCAGCAGGGTTTCGTCGCCGCGCTCGACGCCGACGACGTCGAGGCCGCCGCCCTGCACACCCCGCGCTGGTGCCGCCTGCACCCCGACGAGGCGGGCGTGCTGCTGCTCTACCGGCGCACCGACCTGGTCGCCGCCTGGCCGGCCGAACTGGGCGAGGAGCTGCGGCGGATCGAGCGGGTCCCGGCCGCCGCGCTGGAGGGCTACCTCGCCCGCCATCCCGGCCTCGACGCGACGACGCTGGCCTTCGCGGTCGTCGACGTCCCCTACGGCGCGGTCCGCCGCCATCTCGGCTCCGGCGACCCACCGCCTCCGCAGATCGACGACCTGATCGTCACCACCTGCCGAGCCCTGCTTTAGCACCGCGCTCGCCTGGTCAACTGGAAGGCCCATGCCTCCGGGTTATAGAGAGATCCCTACGGCTGCCCTGGTGTAACGTGTGACTGGTTGACCAGATTTCCAATCCAGTCAACCAGTCAAACGGAGGAGCATGCGATGGACCACAGCCGGGCGGACCGGATTCTCGACGCGGCGGCCGAGCTGCTGCTGCGCCTGGGCTACCGCAAGGTCACGGTGGAGGACATCGCTCAGCGTGCCGGGATCGGCAAGGGTACGGTCTACCTGCACTGGCGCACCAAGCAGCGGCTCTTCCAGGCGCTGATCATGCGCGAGGGCGTCGGTTACCTCGAGGAACTGCTCACCGGGCTAGGCAAGGATCCGGCCGCTGTGCTGCCGCACCGGCTGATGGCCGCCTCGTTCCTGGCCGTGCAAGGCAGGCCGGTGCTGCGCGCCATCATCACCGGCGAGGCCAGGGAGCTACGCGACCTCATGGCCGAGAGCCCCAGGCGCGGCGAGGACCTGCTGGCCATCTCCCGCTTCATGGACGTGCTGGCCAAGCACGGGCTCCTCCGCGACGACGTGCGGGACCTGGCCTACGCCTTCACGGCCGTGCACGTCGGCTTCCATCTCCTCGACAACCTCGACCCGGCGGCCGCCGAGATGGAGCTGCGGGCCAAGGCGGACGCCCTGGCCCATGTGGTCGAGACCGCCTTCGAACCGGCGAACCCCTCACCCGAGGGCGTCACCGCGGCGGCCGCGGAGATCACAGCCGTCTTCGAGCAGGTGATCCCGGCCACTCGCGAATGGATCTACCAGCTGTAGAAAGGACGCCGCCATGGGCATCACCCTGCCCGAATTCACCCCGCTGGAGAACAGCCTCTGGCTGACGCTGTGCGGCAAGGCACTCGACAGTCGCTTCGACAACTCCATCCTGTCCGACACGATGGCCGACGAGATCGTCAGGAAGCTCGACTACGACTGCGACAAGTTCCACATGAGCACCAACCCCATCCTGCTGATCGCGCAGCGCGCCAAGAAGCTCGACGAGGTCGCGGCCGGATTCATCGCCCGTAACCCGGACGCGATCGGCCTCGACCTGGGCGCCGGGCTGGACACCCGGGTGTTCCGCCTGGACCCGCCGCCCGGCGTCGACTGGTACGACGTCGACTTCCCCGACGTGATCACCGCCCGGCAGCGGGTGCTGCCCGAGCGTCCCGGAGCCCACGGCATCGGCACCGACCTGACCGACCTGCACTGGCTGGACGCCGTGCCCACCGGGCGACCGGCCGTGATCGTCGCCGACGGGCTGCTGGCCTTCCTCACGCCCGACGACATGATCGCTCTGATGAACCGGCTCATCGACCACTTCCCGCACGGTGAGATCGCCTTCAACGGCTACTCCCGCTTCGCCATCTGGGCCGCCAAGCGCTACCGCGGCACGCAGTCGGTCGCCGACCTGCTCAAGTCACCCGGGTTCGACGACCCGCGCGAGCCCGAGAGCTGGAACCCCCGCATAAAGCTGGTGAGGGAGATCCTGCTGACCCGCGAGCCCGAGGTCGCCCAGTTCCCGCTGGCGCTGCGCCTGTTCACGCAGCTGGCCTCGCTGAGCGCCTGGTGGTCCCGCCACGGCACGACCGTGCTCCACTACCGGTTCTAGGTCGACTCGAGCGCGGCCCTGACGGCTTCGGGGGAGCGGGCGACGACGGCGGTCGTCTCGTCCACGGTGATGATCGGCCGCTGGATGAGGATCGGGTGCGCGGCGAGCGCCGCGATCCACCGGTCCCGGCTCTCCCCGGTCCTGGGCCAGGACTCCATGCCGAGGTCGGCGGCGACGGGTTCGCCGAGCCGGGTGATGTCCCACGGCTCCAGGCGCAGGCGGCCGAGGACCTCGCCCAGCTCGGCCTCGGTCGGCGGGTCCTCCAGGTAGTGGCGCACGGTGTAGCCGGCCTGCTCGGCGTCCAGCAGTTCCAGGGCCGCCCGGCACTTCGAGCAGGCGGGATTGATCCAGATCTCCACCAATCATGGATATCACGCCTGAGCTGCGGTGATGTCCGCATCCGCGGGCGTGCGGCGGAGGCGGGGTCTTGCGCGCGGGATGAGGGCAACCTAATCTACCCCTTGGTAGTTAGGAATCTTTCTTAACTATCGAGGTTCCTGTCACCCCCAGCCTCTGCAGGAGCACCGATGCTACGCATCTCCCTGGCGGCCGCCGTCGCCGCGCTCGCGCTCGCCGCGCAGCCGGCGATGGCCGCGCCGCCCGCCCACTCCGCCGTCACCGCCGCCGAAACCCTGCTGTCGCAGGGCAAACCGGCCACCTCCTCTTCGACCGAGTCCTCCAGCTACGCGGCGGCAAAGGCCGTGGACGGCAACACCGGCACCCGTTGGGCCTCCCAGGAGGGCCACGACCCCGAGTGGATCAGGGTCGACCTCGGCTCCACCGCCACGATCTCCAGGGTCAAGCTGATCTGGGAGGCCGCCTACGCCAAGTCGTACAAGATCCAGACCTCGCCCGACGGCACCACGTGGACCGACGTCTCCTCCACCACCTCCGGCGACGGCGGCACGGACGACCTGACCGTCTCCGGCAGCGGCCGCTACGTCCGGATGTACGGCACGGCCAGGGGCACCTCCTACGGCTACTCCCTGTGGGAGTTCCAGGTGTACGGCACCTCGGGCGGCTCCAGTGACACGACCCCGCCCACCGCGCCAGGGAACCCGCAGGCGACCGGCACCACGTCGAGCAGCGTCTCGCTGGCCTGGACCGCCTCCACCGACGACGTGGGCGTGACCGGCTACGAGATCTACCGGGGCGCCACCCTGGCGGGCACCGCGACGGGCACGTCGTTCACCGACACCGGCCTGGCCGCCTCGACGGCCTACACCTACACGGTCAAGGCGGTGGATGCCGCCGGCAACCGTTCGCCCGCGAGCGACGCCGTCACCGCCACCACGCAGTCCGGCGGCGGAGGCGTGGCCGTGCCGTTCGGCAGCCACTCGATCCCGTACACCCCGGGCACCCTGCGCCCGAGCGGCGACCAGGCGGCCATCGACCAGAAGGTGATCGACTACTACAAGAAGTGGAAGTCCGCCTTCGTCCGCCAGAACTGCGGCAACGGCTGGTACCAGGTCATCTCCCCCGACGCCGACCACCCTTACGTCGCCGAGGCCCAGGGGTACGGCATGGCCATCGTGGCCACGATGGCAGGCGCGGACCCGGACGCCAAGAAGATCTTCGACGGCATGGTCAAGTGGATGATCGACCACCCCTCGGTCAACAACCACGACCTGCTGGCCGCCGAGCAGGACAGCGCGTGCAAGAGCGTCGACGGCTCCGACAGCGCGACCGACGGCGACCTCGACGTGGCCTACGGGCTGCTCCTGGCCGACCGGCAGTGGGGGAGCGCGGGCACGTACAACTACAAGCAGCTCGCCACCAGGCACATCGCCGCCATCAAGAAGGACGAGGTCAACCCCTCCACGAACCTGGTCAAGATGGGCGACTGGTCCAGCTCCGGCGACGCGTCCTACTACATCACCCGCGCCTCCGACTGGATGATCGACCACTTCCGCGCGTTCCGCACCGCCTCCGGTGACGCCGCCTGGGACACCATCCGCACGGCGCACCAGAACCTGATCGCGTCCATGCAGTCGACCTACGCGTCCAGCACCGGGCTGCTGCCGGACTTCATCGTCAACACCAACACCACGGCCAAGCCCGCGCCCGGCAAGGTCCTCGAGGACGTCAACGACGGCAACTACTGGTGGAACTCCTGCCGCACGCCGTGGCGGATCGCCGACGACGCGGTCACCAGCGGCGACGCCAAGTCCCTGGCGGCGGCGCGCAAGCTCAACAGCTGGATCAAGGCCAAGACCGGCGGCGACCCCGCCAAGATCGGCGTCGGCTACAAGCTGAACGGCACGCAGATCTCCAGCGGCAGCGAGGCCGCCTTCTTCGCGCCGTTCGCGGTCGCGGCGCTGACCGACCCCGGCAGCCAGGCCTGGCTGGACGCCCTGTGGAACAAGATGCTCGCCACGCCGATCGACACCACCGGCTACTACTCGGCCAGCATCCAGCTCCAAACCATGATCACCGTCTCCGGCAACCACTGGGTGCCTTGATGCTCGGTTCCGCAGTCATGGTCGCGGGCCGAGTCATCAAGATCACCTCGGCGTCGCAGCCCAAGGTCTCCAACACGGTGACCAGCATCCCGATCACCCTGTAGCGACCCGTGTACGCCGTCCGGCCTTCGATCATCCCCGGCCGGACGGCGTCCTCGTTGACTACCTGCCGGTTGATGGCGTCGCCTCATCGGGGCGGGGCTGACCGGCATCCGGGATCATCGACGACCCGGGCCCGGCTGGACACCGTGCGCGAGATGGCCACCGAAAACCAGGCCGTCGCTCTCGTCGGCCGAGCCACGCCGCCTGCCGTACGCGGGGAGATTGCGACGAGCAACCGTTGCCGAACTTCTTGAGCAGGTACGTCCTCAGCACGGACGATCAAAAGGCCGGTTCTTCTGGTGAAGGAACCGGCCTGTGAATCTGGTGGACGATACTGGGATTGAACCAGTGACCTCTTCCGTGTCAGGGAAGCGCTCTCCCGCTGAGCTAATCGTCCGGGATGATCAATATTGAGTTGACCTCAGAGCGGAAGACGGGATTCGAACCCGCGACCCTCACCTTGGCAAGGTGATGCTCTACCACTGAGCCACTTCCGCATGGCGCTCACTTACTTTAGCGGATCCCGCGGGGTCCGCCGACCGCACCGAGGTGGAGACGGGATTTGAACCCGTGTAGACGGCTTTGCAGGCCGCTGCCTCGCCTCTCGGCCACTCCACCAGGAGTTGTACTCCGAGCGGAAGACGGGATTCGAACCCGCGACCCTCACCTTGGCAAGGTGATGCTCTACCACTGAGCCACTTCCGCGCGTTTCCGGCGATTGCCGGTCACGGGAAAACCATATCGTCTCTGCGGAGTGCCCGTGCGCACACGCGCCCGAAACCGTGGGTTTTCCTGCCCCAACGCCATCCCCGCACCGATGCCTCGTGTCGTCGGCACGCCGTACCGGGGGCGCTCCTTCCCGTCGGGACGCCTTGTGCGGTTGGCACGCTGTGCCGGGGCGCTCCTTCCCGTCGGGACGCCTTGTGGGGTCGGCACGCTGTGCCGGGGGCGCTCCTTCCCGTCCGGGTGCTTGTGCGGTTGGCACGCCGTACCGGATCTGTCTGTGTCAGCGGAGGACGCGGACGTCGTTGGTCTTGACGAACATGACGCGGTGGCCGAGCTGGATCTGGTAATACCGGAGCTTCCCGTGGACCGTGACGTGCCTGGCGGGGTTGAAGGTCTTGGCCGACTGGTAGGAGCTCGGGATCGTGAGGCCGAGCGAGTAGCGCTGGCCGGTGCGGAGGCGGTACTGGAGCGGCACCTGCGGCTGGTACTTGACGCCCGTCCTGCGATAGGCGGCTCTCTCGGGATACGCCCTGCCGTACACCTTGACCTTGTCGTGGCGTGGCACGACCAGCGGGCCGGTGGCGGGGATGGCGGTGGGCCGGTCGGGCGGGTTGCGGAACCAGGCCTTCTGGCCGAGGTACCAGATGGCCGTCCAGTCGCCCGACGTGCCCGCGAGGGCGTAGCGCTGGCCGGTGGAGGCGCGGGCGCTGTGGTCGTAGACGCTGTAGGTCGAGTTCCTGCCGAGCGTCTTGCCGATGTCGTCCACGAGCACGGCGTTGTCGCGCGGCGCCTTGCGGAGCCAGATCGTCGAGGAGCCGCGAGGCGGGCAGGGCTTCTTGCGCTTCGCGCAGCCCGTGAGAGTGGGCCGGTTCTGGTCGAAGTCGGGGCGGATGATGACCGAGGAACCCTTCCCGGCCGGTTCGAAGGGGGCGCCGAGCAGTTCGAAGTAGTGGGCCCAATCCCAGTAAGGTCCGGGATCCTCGTGCATGCCGGACACCATCTTCGGCGTCGTGCCCGGGACGTTGTCGTGGCCGAGGATGTGGGCCCGGTCGAGCGGGATGTCGAACCTGCCCGCCAGATATCTCACCAGGCGGGCGGAGGACCGGTAGAGGGCCTCGGTGTACCAGGTGCCCTTGGCGAGGTATCCCTCATGCTCGATCCCGATGGAGCGGGAATTGACATCCCAATTCCCCGCATGCCAGGCGATGTCCCTGGTCAGCACATGTTGGGCGACATGTCCGTCACGGGAGCGGATCGTGTAGTGCCAGCTCACATACTGCGGATCATGCACCATCGACGCAACCCCGCCATAGGTGCCCTCGGTGTCGTGGATCACGATGTAGTCGATCCGCCGGGAGCCGCGCATCCGATCGTGGTTGCCGTAGTCCTTTTTCCCGAAGCGCTTGTAGGCGGCGGGCATCCACTCGCATCCCAGTTCCGCCGGACATTCCGTCCTGCTCGCCATCCGCATCGGGGTGGGGTGTCGCAGGCCCTCCGTCGGGGCCAGCCGTACGTAAGCCCCTTCATCGGTACGGCGGGCCGCGCCGGAACGCATCACCTCGAACACCTCGTCGGCGAAGGCCCGCGCGGCGATCGGGTCGTCGGAGCCCGAGTACCTGGCGACCGCGTCGTACCAGGCGTTGGGGTCCTGGCTCGGCTCGCGCTGATAGGACGCCAGGAGAGCGGCACCGGCCCGGATGTTGACGGCCGGGTCCGTGCGCACCTGCGCAGGATCGGCGCCGATCAGCCGAGCGGCGATCCGCAACGTCTCCTCAGGCGCCTCACCCGCCGTGGACACCTCGGGCACCACCGCCCTCCCCATCGGCCGCGAGCCGTCCCCCCGCCCATCGTCCATCTCGGAATCCACCGCCTGCCCCACCACACCCTCATGAATCCGCCCGACCGCCACCTCGCGGGTCCGTCCGGCCAGCCCGTCGCGGGTCCGCCCGGAGAGCGTCTCGCGGGTCCGTTGTCCGGCTGGGAAGGAGCCGGGCGCGGCGACACGGGCGGGCTGGGCGCCACGGGCGGGCAGGTGGGCATGCCCGGAGGAGGGCTGCGAGAGCGCGGTGCTGCGGGTGTAGGCGGGCAGAGAAGCGGTGCCGCGGGTGTAGGGCGGCTGCGAGTAGGCGGCTGAGACGGAGCCGCGGTGCGAAGAGGCGGCGACGGAGGAAACGCCGGTTTCGGTGACGCCGTGGTGGCGGGCGACGGCAGACGAAGCGAAGGAGCCCCGGAGGCGGGCAGCGCTTAGCTGGTGGACCGTGGCGGGCTGCGAGATGGCGACGCCGCGGGTGTAGGCGGGGTGCGAGAGGGCGGCGGTGTGGGCGTAGGTGGGCTGCGAGAAGGCGGTGCTGCGGGTGTAGGCGAGTTGGAAGGAGGCGGCGGCGTGGGTGGGGGAGGTGCTGGAGGCGATGGCGCTGTGGGCGGTGGGTGGCGTGGCGCTGAGCTGGGTTGTGGTGCTTGCCGGGTGGCTCGCGGTGCTCTGCGGTGCGGTCAGGTGGGTGCGGGGTGCGGTGGCGTCGCTGTGAGCGCGGATGGCGGCTGGTGGGGCGGGGAGGGGGTTGACGGTGC
>NZ_JAHDTI010000042.1 GCF_018531495.1 Nonomuraea sediminis | reverse complement strand
TTGGCCACGCTCATGGCCGATCGCTCGGGTGCCCTCGCCGAGGGCAGCCGGGCGCTGGAGCAGGCTGTCACCGACCTGGTGGCCGCCGCCGTGCGGGACGGCGCCGTTCGCGACGACGTGGATGCCGGTGCCGTGATGATGGCGCTGCACGGCATCGGCGCGGCCCATGACCGCCCCGACTGGCGGGCCGAAGCCGACGGCGTCATCACCCTCGTGCTGGACGGGCTTCGCCGCCCGCACTCAGCCCAGGCGGCCATCCGTACGCCTTCCGGAAGGAGAGGTGCACGAGGTGCAAACAGCGGCACGGCATCGAGTTGAGGAACCCAGGAACAGCCGTTGGCGATGAGAATGATTTTGAGCGAAGAGTGACGCCCAACGCCGGTGTGTGATCGCTTGGGGGGCGATGATCCTGCGTTCTACGTGGGGGTTTCTGGCCCGTGGATGATGCGGTGGATGGTGGAGCGTCCGACGCTGTATTCGGTGGCCAGGTCGGCCAGGGACACCTCGCTCTCGCACTCGGCGACCATGGCGGGGTTTGCAGGAACAGCCGCCCGAATGGGTCGTTCCAGTCGTAGACGGGCGCGCCCAAGCCGAACAGGACGCCGTGTCGTGACAGGCCGGTGAGGATCTCGTTGGCCTCGGCCATGTTGCGGGCGAACCGGTCGAACGTGGTCACGGTGAAGACGCTGCCGTCCCACACGGCGGCGAGGGACTGGCCGGTGAACTAGTTGTAACGACCCCGAGGCGCTCTCCGCACGCTCGGTTCTTCTTGGGTCCGGGCTGCGTGCGGTCAACTTGGCCTAC
>NZ_JAHDTI010000041.1 GCF_018531495.1 Nonomuraea sediminis | reverse complement strand
GCGTGATCTCCGCGTCGACCCCGAGCTTCTTGTTGATCTTGTAGCGACCCACCTTGGCCAGGTCGTACCGCTTGGGGTTGAAGTACAGGTTCTCCAGCAGGGTCTGCGCCGACTCCTTGGTCGGCGGCTCACCCGGACGCAGCTTGCGGTAGATGTCCAGCAGAGCATCGTCCTGACCGGCGGTGTGATCCTTCTCCAGGGTCGCCCGCATCGACTCGTACTGGCCGAAACGCTCGAGAATCTGCTCGCTGGTCCAGCCCAGTGCCTTAAGAAGCACGGTGACGGCCTGCTTGCGCTTACGGTCGATGCGCACACCGACGCTGTCGCGCTTGTCGATCTCGAACTCCAGCCAGGCACCCCGCGACGGGATCACCCGGCAATCGAACAGGTCCTTGTCGGAGGTCTTGTCGACACTACGGTTGAAGTAGACACCCGGAGACCGCACCAACTGCGAGACCACGACACGCTCGGTGCCGTTGATGATGAAGGTGCCCTTCGGCGTCATGAGCGGGAAATCACCCATGAACACCGTCTGGCTCTTGATCTCACCAGTGGTGTTATTGATGAACTCCGCCGTGACGAACATCGGGGCGGAGTAGGTCATGTCCTTGTCTTTGCACTCATCGACTGAGTACTTGGGCGGCTCGAAGCGATGGTCGCGGAACGACAAGGACATGGTCCCGGAGAAGTCCTCGATGGGACTGATCTCTTCGAAGATCTCCTCCAGACCCGACTGGGTCGGGACGTCCTTGCGCCCGGCCTGCTGAGCCGCCTCGACCCGGGCCTTCCACTTCTCGTTGCCCAGCAACCAGTCGAACGACTCGGTTTGCAGAGCAAGAAGGTCAGGAACTTCGAGGGGCTCCTGGATACGCGCGAAAGA
>NZ_JAHDTI010000040.1 GCF_018531495.1 Nonomuraea sediminis | reverse complement strand
GCCCTCGTTGGGGCGGCGTGACAGGTCGATGCCGAGTTCCTCTGCCGCGCGGAAGACGTCCTCGTCGGTGTCGCGCATCTCGATGGACATGCCGTCGCTGGACAGCACCTCCACGTTCAGGCACAGCGACTGCATTTCCTTGATCAGGACCTTGAACGACTCCGGGATGCCCGGCTCTGGGATGTTCTCGCCCTTGACGATGGCCTCGTACACCTTGACGCGGCCCAGCACGTCGTCGGACTTGATGGTCAGCAGCTCCTGCAGGGCGTAGGCGGCGCCGTAGGCCTCCAGGGCCCACACCTCCATCTCGCCGAAGCGCTGGCCGCCGAACTGCGCCTTACCACCCAGCGGCTGCTGGGTGATCATCGAGTACGGGCCGGTCGAGCGAGCGTGGATCTTGTCGTCGACCAGGTGCAGCAGCTTGAGGATGTAGATGTAGCCGACCGAGATCGGGTACGGGAACGGCTCGCCGGAACGGCCGTCGAACAGCCGTGCCTTACCGCTGGCCTGGACCATCCGGTCGCCGTCGCGGTTGGCGACGGTGTTGGACAGCAGGCCGACGATCTCTTCCTCGTGCGCGCCGTCGAAGACCGGGGTGGCCATGTTGGTGCGCGGCTCGACCCTCTCGAAGCCCTTGTCGCGCAGCCGCTCGGCCCAGGCCTCCTGGATGCCGGAGATGTCCCAGCCGCGGGCGGCGATCCACCCCAGGTGGGTCTCCAGCACCTGACCGACGTTCATCCGGCCGGGCACGCCCAGCGGGTTGAGGATGATGTCGACCGGGGTGCCGTCCTCCAGGAACGGCATGTCCTCGACCGGAAGGATCTTGGAGATGACGCCCTTGTTGCCGTGCCGGCCGGCCAGCTTGTCACCATCGGTGATCTTACGCTTCTGCGCCACATACACGCGGACCAGCTCGTTGACGCCCGGGGGCAGCTCGTCGCCCTCCTCGCGGGAGAACACGCGCACCCCGATGACCTTGCCGGACTCGCCGTGCGGCACCTTCAGCGAGGTGTCACGCACCTCGCGCGCCTTCTCACCGAAGATCGCGCGCAGCAGCCGCTCCTCCGGCGTCAGCTCGGTCTC
>NZ_JAHDTI010000039.1 GCF_018531495.1 Nonomuraea sediminis | reverse complement strand
CCGTCGAGCTCGCACACGGGCGGGCCGATGGCGGCCGCGCACAAGTTCGCCCGCGGGTTGCACGAGGACGGGCTGCTCGACTCGACGGCGCGCGTCGAGGCCATCCTGTACGGCTCGCTCGGGCTGACCGGCAAGGGCCACGGCAGCGACAAGGCCGTCCTGCTCGGCCTGTCCGGCGAGAAGCCGGAGCTGGTCGACGTCGACTCCATCGACGCCCGGCTGCTGGCCATGCGGGAGTCGGGCACGGTGTCGCTCTACGGCACGCACGAGATCCCGTTCGTGGTCGGGGAGGACCTGGTCTTCGAGCGCAAGATCTCCCTGCCCGAGCACCCGAACGGCATGCGCTTCACCGCCTTCGCCGCCGACGGCAGCACGCTGCGGGAGAAGGTGTACTTCTCGGTCGGCGGCGGCTTCGTCGTCGATGAGAACGCCACCGGCGCCGACCGGATCAAGCCGGACGACACCGTCCTGCCCTACCCGTTCACCACCGCCGAAGAGCTGCTCAAGCACTGCTCCAACACCGGGCTGTCGATCTCCGGGCTGATGCTGGAGAACGAGAAGGCCTTCGGCCGCACCGAGCAGGAGATCCGCGCCGGGATCGTCGGCCTGTGGCGGGTGATGTCCGACTGCGTCAAGCGCGGCATCGCCAAGGAGGGCGTGCTGCCCGGCGGGCTGAAGGTCCGGCGCAGAGCCCACCAGCTGCACCGCCAGCTGCAGACCGAGTCGACGGAGAAGGACCCGCTGCAGGCGATGGACTGGGTGTCGCTGTTCGCGCTGGCCGTCAACGAGGAGAACGCCGCCGGGGGCCGTATCGTCACCGCGCCCACCAACGGCGCCGCGGGCATCATCCCGGCCGTGCTGACCTACTACAACCGGTTCGTGCCGGGCGCCGATGACGACGGTGTGGTGCGGTTCCTGCTGACGGCGGCGGCGATCGGGGTGCTGTTCAAGGAGAACGCCTCGATCTCCGGTGCCGAGGTCGGCTGTCAGGGTGAGGTGGGTTCGGCCTGCTCGATGGCCTCGGCCGGGCTGACGGAGGTGCTGGGTGGCACGCCGGAGCAGGTGGAGAACGCCGCCGAGATCGGTATCGAGCACAATCTGGGGCTGACCTGCGACCCGATCGGTGGTCTGGTGCAGATCCCGTGCATCGAGCGCAACGCGGTGGCCTCGATCAAGGCGATCACCGCCGCCCGTATCGCGTTGCGCGGTGACGGCCGGCACTTCGTCTCGCTGGACAAGGCGATCAAGACGATGCGGGACACCGGGCGGGACATGCTCGACAAGTACAAGGAGACCTCGCGCGGCGGCCTGGCCGTCAACGTCATCGAGTGCTA
>NZ_JAHDTI010000037.1 GCF_018531495.1 Nonomuraea sediminis | reverse complement strand
TGGGAGTGCCCGCTAGGGCGCGAGCGTGCCCTGACCTTTCAGGTTTGTCGGCAGCAGTTTCACTCACACAGGTCGTTTCTGCTGCTCGATGTACTGCTTGAGCACGGTGAGCGGCGCCCCGCCGACCGACCCAGCGAAGTAGGAACCAGACCAGAAATGTCCGCCCCAGAGGTATTTGCCTACGTGTGCGCTGTATTCCTTACGAAGCATCCGAGCCGAAACCCCCTTGAGCGAGTTGACGAGTTTGGACAGGGCGACCTTGGGCGGGTAGTGGACCAGCAGGTGGACGTGGTCGTGCTCGCCGTTGAACTCGCGCAGTTCGACCTCGAAGTCGGCGCATACCTCGCGCATGAGTTCCTCGCAGCGGATAAGCATCTCGTCGGTGAACACCCCACGCCGGTACTTTGTCACGAACACCAAATGGGCGTGGAGGTTGTAGACGACATGTCGCCCCGTTCTGACATCGGGGTTCGGATTCCATCGTGGTGACATAAACCAAACGATATGATCAGTGCGTGGAGAAGGTGAAGCGGACTCGTGCGCATGCGGCGCGACTCGACCTCAACCCGGCCCAGGAAGCCGTTTTGGACGGTCAAGCCCACACCGCGCGCGCCTTGTGGAACCTGCTCCATGAGTTCACGACCTTCCGCCAGGGCCGGTTCGCGTCACTGAAGGCCTGCGACGCGGCGATTCGGGAAGCCCGCCACGAGATCGAGTGGATGGGACAGCTCCCCGCCCAGGCCGCGCAAGCCGTACTGAAGACCTACCGGCAGGCGTGGGCGAACTTCTTCAACCCCGACCACCCGGCAAAGCGCCCGACGTTCAAGGGCCGGTTCCGGTCCCGGATGGCCGTGGACGTCCCCCAGGCCCGCGACTTGCAGATCACCCGGATCAACCGCAGGTGGGGTGCGGTGAACCTGCCCAAGGTCGGGCGGGTGACGTTCCGGTGGACAAAAGACCTGTCCGGCATCACCAAGGGCGGACCATCTGGGAGGGTCACCGGGGCTCGCCTGCTGAAAGAAGCCCACGGGTGGAACATCGTCTTCCGTACCGAGCTGCTCGTATCCGCACCCGTCCTGCACACCGGGCCGAAGGTTGGTGTGGATCGAGGCATCACGGTCCCTCTCGCCCTCTCCAACGGGCACCACCTTCGGCACGGCCCGTGGCTCACCAGCGGGGAGAGTGAGCGGCTCTTGCGTCTGGAGCGCAAAAGCGCCCGTCAGCGTGCCACCCGCGAGAAAGGCAACCCGGTCTCCAACCGGGAACGCCGCACCTACGACCAGATCGCCCGGCTCCGCGCGACAGCCAAGCGCCGAGCCGTCGACTGGCAGCATCAGAGCACGACCGACCTCGCGCGGCGATTCAGCGCGATCGTGGTTGAAGACCTGAAAATCACCAACATGATGGCCTCGGCGTCTGGGACCGTGGAGGAGCCGGGGGTCAACGTCGCCCAAAAGCGGGGCCTGAATCGCTCGATCGCGAGCCAGGCGTGGGGCCGAACGGTGGAGTTCCTGACCTACAAGAGCGCCGACCGTGGCGGTCTGGTCGCCGAGGTCCGCCCGCACGGCACCAGCCAAGAGTGCCACCGCTGCCACACCACCACTCCAGGATCTCGCGAAACGCAGTCGCGGTTCGCGTGCAAGAACCTGGCGTGCGGATGGATCGGCAACGCTGATACCAACGCCGCCCGAAACCAGCTTCATCGGTACAACTCTGCCGCCGGATGGGCGGTCACAGGACGTGGAGACTCCGGGATACCGGGGCCTGTGAAGCGTCAAGCATCCTGTCCCACAGTCTCGCCCGCGCCCGCGCTGCGAGCTGCTGCGTAAGCAGCACAGGAATCCTCCACATTCATGCGGAGGAGCACGTCAA
>NZ_JAHDTI010000036.1 GCF_018531495.1 Nonomuraea sediminis | reverse complement strand
GGTGGGCCTGTTTGTTGTTTGAGATTTGCATAGTGGACGCGAGCATCTTTGTGGCCAAGTTTTTTAGGGCACACGGTGGATGCCTTGGCATCAGGAGCCGATGAAGGACGTGGGAGGCTGCGTTAAGCCTCGGGGAGTCGCCAACCAGACGTTGATCCGGGGATGTCCGAATGGGGAAACCTAGCACCAGTCATGTGGTGTTGCCTCCGCCTGAATGTATAGGGCGGTTGGTGGTAACGCGGGGAAGTGAAACATCTCAGTACCCGTAGGAAGAGAAAACAACAGTGATTCCGTGAGTAGTGGTGAGCGAAAGCGGATGAGGCTAAACCTGGCGTGTGTGATAGCCGGCAGGCGTTGCATGTCAGGGGTTGTGGGACCTCCTTGAAGGAGCTGCCGTTCCTTCGAACAGTCAGAAACCTGTCTGATAGTTGAAAGCTCTGGGAAGGGCTGCCGTAGACCGTGAGAGCCGGGTAGACGAAATTGGATGGGCTGTTTGGGGTGTTCCCAAGTAGCACGGGGCCCGAGAAATCCTGTGTGAATCTGCCAGGACCACCTGGTAAGCCTAAATACTCCCTGATGACCGATAGTGCACGAGTACCGTGAGGGAAAGGTGAAAAGTGCCCCGGTGAGGGGTCGTGAAATAGTACCTGAAACCGTGTGCCTACAAGCCGTAGGAGCTTACACAGTCTTCGGATTGTGTGTGATGTGACTGCGTGCCTTTTGAAGAATGAGCCTGCGAGTTATGGTGTGTGGCGAGGTTAACCCGTGTGGGGGAGCCGTAGCGAAAGCGAGTCTGAAGAGGGCGTTTGAGTCGCATGCTGTAGACCCGAAGCGGAGTGATCTACGCATGGGCAGGTTGAAGCTCAGGTAAGACTGGGTGGAGGACCGAACCCACCAGGGTTGAAAACCTGGGGGATGACCTGTGTGTAGGGGTGAAAGGCCAATCAAACTCCGTGATAGCTGGTTCTCCCCGAAATGCATTTAGGTGCAGCGTTGCGTGTTTCTTGCCGGAGGTAGAGCACTGGATGGCTGATGGGCCCGACAAGGTTACTGACGTCAGCCAAACTCCGAATGCCGGTAAGTGAGAGCGTGGCAGTGAGACTGCGGGCGATAAGGTTCGTAGTCGAGAGGGAAACAGCCCAGATCACCGACTAAGGCCCCTAAGCGTGTGCTAAGTGGGAAAGGATGTGGAGTCGCAGAGACAACCAGGAGGTTGGCTTAGAAGCAGCCACCCTTGAAAGAGTGCGTAATAGCTCACTGGTCAAGTGATTCCGCGCCGACAATGTAGCGGGGCTCAAGTACACCGCCGAAGTCGTGGCATTCAGTCTTGGACTGGATGGGTAGGGGAGCGTCGTGTATGCGGTGAAGCGGCAGAGTGATCTAGTCGTGGAGCGTACACGAGTGAGAATGCAGGCATGAGTAGCGAATCGAGGGTGAGAAACCCTCGCGCCGGATGACCAAGGGTTCCTGGGGCAGGCTAATCCGCCCAGGGTAAGTCGGGGCCTAAGGCGAGGCCGACAGGCGTAGTCGATGGATAACGGGTTGATATTCCCGTACCCGCTTTGAAGCGCCCATATCGAACCTCCTGATGCTAACGGTCCTTAAGTCCCTCTGATGCCTTCGGGCTAGGGGGTGAGGCTGAACGCCGGATCCGATGGGGTAGTAGGTAAGTGATGGGGTGACGCAGGAAGGTAGTCCAGCCCAGGCGATGGTTGTCCTGGGGTAAGCATGTAGGGCGTGTTGTAGGCAAATCCGCAACACATGTGCCTGAGATGTGATGCCGAGCCGATTGTGGTGAAGTGGATGATCCTATGCTGCCGAGAAAAGCCTCTAGCGAGTTTCATGGCGGCCCGTACCCTAAACCGACTCAGGTGGTCAGGTAGAGAATACTAAGGCGATCGGGTGAACTGTGGTTAAGGAACTCGGCAAATTGCCCCCGTAACTTCGGGAGAAGGGGGACCTCTGCTGGTGATAGACCTAGCGTCTGGAGCTGGTGGGGGTCGCAGTGGCCAGGGGGAAGCGACTGTTTACTAAAAACACAGGTCCGTGCGAAGTCGTAAGACGATGTATACGGACTGACGCCTGCCCGGTGCCGGAACGTTAAGGGGACCGCTTAGCCAGCTTCGGTTGGCGAAGGTGAGAACTTAAGCGCCGGTAAACGGCGGTGGTAACTATAACCATCCTAAGGTAGCGAAATTCCTTGTCGGGTAAGTTCCGACCTGCACGAATGGCGTAACGACTTCCCCGCTGTCTCAACCGCAGACCCGGCGAAATTGCACTACGAGTAAAGATGCTCGTTACGCGCAGCAGGACGGAAAGACCCCGGGACCTTCACTACAGCTTGACATTGGCGTTTGGAGCGTCTTGTGTAGGATAGGTGGGAGACTGGGAAGCTCGGACGCTAGTTCGGGTGGAGTCATTGGTGAAATACCACTCTGGTCGTTTTGAACGTCTAACTCTGGTCCGTGATCCGGATCGGGGACAGTGTCTGGTGGGTAGTTTAACTGGGGCGGTTGCCTCCTAAAGGGTAACGGAGGCGCCCAAAGGTTCCCTCAGCCTGGTTGGCAATCAGGTGTTGAGTGTAAGTGCACAAGGGAGCTTGACTGTGAGACTGACGGGTCGAGCAGGAGCGAAAGCTGGGACTAGTGATCCGGCATCGGCATGTGGAAGCGGTGTCGCTCAACGGCTAAAAGGTACCCCGGGGATAACAGGCTGATCTTCCCCAAGAGTCCATATCGACGGGATGGTTTGGCACCTCGATGTCGGCTCGTCGCATCCTGGGGCTGGAGTAGGTCCCAAGGGTTGGGCTGTTCGCCCATTAAAGCGGTACGCGAGCTGGGTTTAGAACGTCGCGAGACAGTTCGGTCCCTATCCGCTGCGCGCGCAGGAGACTTGAAAGGGGCTGTCCCTAGTACGAGAGGACCGGGACGGACGAACCTCTGGTGTGCCAGTTGTACCGCCAGGTGCACGGCTGGTTGGCTACGTTCGGAAGGGATAACCGCTGAAAGCATCTAAGCGGGAAGCTCGCCTTGAGATGAGGTCTCCCACCCTGTGAGGGGGTAAGGCTCCCGGTAGACGACCGGGTTGATAGGCCGGAGGTGGAAGCGCGGTAACGTGTGGAGCTGACCGGTACTAATAGGCCGAGGACTTGACCACAAAGCA
>NZ_JAHDTI010000035.1 GCF_018531495.1 Nonomuraea sediminis | reverse complement strand
CAACACCCCGCAGACCGTGGACTTACCAGTCCCTGAATTGCCCGTCACCCACACCAATGTCACGCCGCCAGCGTAGACATGACCACCCCGGGATAGTGCTGTGACCGCGCAGGTTCGCGGGGTTGCGGTCAGGCTGCGGCTTTGAGAGGGCGTCCGCCCCAGCGTCACCGCACTAGGCCCCGGCGATGGCAAGTCCCTGGTCGTCGAGCTTGGCCGCCAGGCCGAAAGTCGCGTAGATGTTGGGGTCCTGGAAGACCGAGTTCCGGGTGATGCCCTCGTCAGTGACGGTGAAGATCTGGAGCGTGTGCAGGTTGTACCCGTCGCCGACGCGCTGATAGGCGGCGAATCCGGGCTGGCTGCCGTTGGCCGCGACCTCCTTGAGGAGCCAGTCCTTCCCGGCCGCCCCGAAGACCCATTCCATGAACAGGCCGTAGTTGCCGCGGCCGGAGAACCAGTTGAGCATTGGCGGCATCTCCATGATCACGTCCTCGGTGAGCAGCCGCTTGAGGCCCTCGACGTCGGCCAGCTCGAATGCCTTCATGTAGCGCTCGACCCAGGCGCGCTGCTCGGCCGCAGACGGCTCGCTGACCCATTCCTGCCGGACCCCGACCTCCTTGACGCGAGTACGCGCCCGCTGCAGGGAACTGTTCACCGACACGACGGTGGTGCCAAGGATTTCCGCCGTTTCGGCCGCGGAGAAGCTGAGCACGTCACGCAAGATCAGCGCACCGCGCTGACGCGCCGACAGGTGCTGGAGGGCGGCGGCGAACGCCAAGCGCAGGCTGCTGCGGTCGATCACGACCCCAGCCGGATCGCCCGCGTCCAGCAGCGAGTCCGGCAAGGGCTGGAGCCAGGCGGCGTGCTCACCCTGGACGAGCGGCCCGAGCGGATCCGACGCGGCCACCAGCCCCGACGGCAGCGGTCGGCGACCGTGGACCTCCAAGGCGGTCAGGCAGGCGTTGGTTGCGATCCGGTAGAGCCAGGTGCGCAGTGAGCTGCGGATCTCGTCGTACTGCTCCCGCGCCCGCCACGCCCTCAGGTACGTGTCCTGGACCAAGTCCTCCGCGTCGTGAGCCGAGCCGAGCATCCGGTAGCAGTACGCCAGCAGCTCCGTCCGGAACGGTTCGATCCGACGATCGAAGCCTTCCTTCCCCGTCATCACGCCACGCTCCATCTCCACTGCCGCCGCAGCCACCATATCCGGCGACTGCAGTGAGCAATCGCTATGGGCGGATAGATCACCCTGCGCGGTCGTCAACGGCCTGGCCATGGCATACATCCAAATTTTGGATAGATAGTGCTGTTCCTAAAGGTCGCTCGTAGGTAGGGGCGTCGGTACGAAAAGTCACGCCAAGGGGCCGGGAACAAGGGTCCTTGGCGTGACTTTTCGTCCGGATGCGTCTTGTGGGTCCTCCGGGTTGCATGTGGTGCACGGGTCCGAGGTGCCCATGCGACGGCATCTGGCCATCGGGGAGTGAAGTTCCTACAGCTCAGAGCGATGCAGGGCTTTCGGTCCGTTATTGGTCATGGCCCTACACGCGATCACTGCTGGTTACAGAGAAGGGTTTACTGCGCAGGCGCCAGCACCGGGCTGTTGTGATAGGCGGCGATCAGCCACTGGCCGTCCCGCTTCTCGAAGACCCAGGTCGCGTTCACCTTACGCACGTCGTCTGGGACCTCCGTCTCACCGGGGAACAGGATGGCGGATTCGCTGATGACGATCGCGCCGTCCCTACCGACGAAGCGGATGCCGAGCTGCTTGTTGTAGGTCGAGCTGCCCTTGAGCGGCCCCTCGAAGGCCAGGGCCATGTTCTGACGGATCACGTCACGGCTGTCGCGGAGCGAGCCGGTCATGATGGCGGTCGCGTCCGCGGTGTAGTTGGCGACCATGCCGTCGGCGTCGCCTGCCTCCCACGCCTTGTAGGAGTCAACCAGCACGGCCTGGATGGCGGCCTCGTCTGCCGCACGAGTGTTCGACATTTCGATTCTCCCTTGTGATCGACTCGCCCGAGGTACTCCGGCGAGCTCGTGAGTACATACCGGCGGCGGGGTCGGAACTCATCGCGGCGAATGAAAATCCGTCTCTACGTCTTCGAGGGCGGCCTGGCGGTCGCCGTTCCGCCGAGCGTGCGGCCTCCTCGAGCCGGCCCCGGCGAGGCGTGGTCGAGGGGCAGCATGATGTTGATTAGTCCCCCCGCTGATCAGGGGGATGTTCGTGCGCGGCACGCGGCACCCGAATGGGCGGTGACGGCCCGACCCCGCCGCGGGCTGAGTTAGCAGCGTCTTCAAAAAACGATCGTTTTCTGACAAGATCACAAAGAGTTGTTGCGGCCACGAAAGGCCTTCAAAAACTCCTTCAACAACCCTGGTAGTTCAACAACCTCTGAAGACCGTTTGTTGAGAAACTGGCAGGTGTGACCAACGCCCTGGAACTGCCCACCGACCCGTTGGCCGCCTTCCCCGTCCGTCTGACCGAGATCCGCATCGGCTACGCCCGCGTCTCCACCGGTGGGCAAAAGCTCGAGCGCCAGCTGGACGCGCTGAAGGCGGCCAAGTGCCGGCGCATCTTCGCCGGCAAGAAGTCCGGCAAGAGCGTCGAGCGGCCCGAGCTCGCCGCCTGCCACGCCTTCCTCGCTGAAGGTGACACCCTGGTTGTGCCCTCCCTCGACCGCTACGGCCGCTCGCTGGCCGACCTCATCACCATGGTCGGCGAGCTGCGAAAGCGCGAGATCGGGTTCACCTCACTGCACGAGAACCTCGACACCACCACCCCCGGCGGCCGCCTGGTCTTCCACGTCTTCGCCGCGCTCGCCGAGTTCATCCGCGAGCTCATCGTCGCCGGCACCCGCGAGGGCCTGGCCGCCGCCCGTGCTCGCGGCCGCGTCGGCGGCCGTCCCACCATCATCACCCCGGAGATCCTGCGCGCGGCCCGGGACATGCTGCCCAACCCCGAGCACTCCATCACCTCGATCGCCAAGCTGCTCGGCGTCTCGGCGGGGACGCTGTACAACCACATCCCCGATCTGCGCCAGCTTCGCGCCAGCGCAACCGGCGAGCAGGCGCTCGAAGGTTGATCAGCACGACCACGTCCCAAAAACGACCGTTTTAGGGACCAGCAACCGGCGCGTCCGACGCGGGCGCGCGCGGCTCCAACCGGGACTCTTCACTCGCGTCATGCCCCGTAGCCCCCACGCAGTTGCTGACGTCCACGGTCCGGGTGCAGGTAGCGTGGCTGCGCAGCCATCGTTCGTAGTCTGACCTCCGTGATCTCCATGGGTTCGAACCGCGGTGGGTTCACCACGCGGCAGGGAGCGGGGGTGTTCACATGCTCCTGCATGCGCAGTTTCTGCCAGGCGCCGGTCCACTGCTCGACGTCGGCACCGCAGGCGATCACGATGGCGCGGACCACCTCAAGCGGCGGCATTCGGAACCGATTCGGATTGAGCGTGTCGTAGATCGTGCTAGACGGCATACGCCTGCCGGCCGCCTGCCAGATTTCGTAGATGCTGGTCTGGCCTGTCCAGGCGCGCAGCGCGCGTAGCTGCGTGACATATTCACCAGCCGTGGTAGCCGACCAGGGGTCTGGTTCGGGCGGTGGCGCAGGTCGTACGGTCTTCGGGCGCTGAGGCGTCGTGGCGCTGTAGGCCAAGTTGACCGCACGCAGCCCGGACCCAAGAAGAACCGAGCGTGCGGAGAGCGCCTCGGGGTCGTTACAACTAGTTCACCGGCCAGTCCCTCGCCGCCGTGTGGGACGGCAGCGTCTTCAC
>NZ_JAHDTI010000034.1 GCF_018531495.1 Nonomuraea sediminis | reverse complement strand
GTGAAGACGCTGCCGTCCCACACGGCGGCGAGGGACTGGCCGGTGAACTAGTTGTAACGACCCCGAGGCGCTCTCCGCACGCTCGGTTCTTCTTGGGTCCGGGCTGCGTGCGGTCAACTTGGCCTACGTGAAGAAGAGATCATCGTCCTCTGACCTGCTGGAAGGGTCCTCCAACCCTAGATAACCACCGCGCCCGCATCCGGAGCGAACGCGGACACCGCTGGGGCCGACCAGCCCCAGCGGCATAACACTCGAAAGCGAACGGGTTCCCTGCGCCTTCCTAGCCTTCTGGTCCATGAGAATCGGAATCTTCGGCGCCGGGGCGATGGCTGACGCGCTCGGCACACGGTGGGCCGCCGCGGGTCACGAGTTGATGATCACTGGCCGCACGGTGGGTAAGGCCCGAGCCCTGGCCGACAAGTGGGGCGCCCACACCGACAGCTTTGAGGAAGTGGCCGAGTTCGCGGAGGTCGCCCTGATCGCGGTGCTGTACCAAGGGATGACGTCCACGCTGGCCCAGATCGGCGACGCACTGCGCGGCAAGGTGATCGTCGACTGTAACAACCCGGTCGAGGTCGAGCATTTCACCCTGGTCACCACACCCGGCAGGTCGATGGCCCAGGAGATCGAGCGGGTGACCGGCGGGCATGTCGTCAAGGCGTTCAACCTCTGCCACGCGCGGGTCTGGCAGGGGACCCACCGGTGTTCGACGGCCGCCGCCTTATCGTGCCCTACTGTGGTGACGATCCCGCCGCGTTGGACATTACGTGCCGACTGATCGCTGATATCGGTTGCGAACCGCTGCCGGTCGGCGATCTTCGGCACGGCCGCCAGGCGTGTGCAGGTACTTGCCTCGATCGCAGCAGCACGCGGATCGAGGTCAGGGTCGGTGAGTACGGCGAGGTCGGCCAGGGCGTGCTCGCGGAGCTGGTCGGCGGAGAGCGCGAAGTCGTCGGTCACCGGGACATGATGCCCGGCCGCGGACGGTCACGCGGCTCCACCAACCGCCGAGCTCCCCGCCATGACGTCGGACTCCTGCTGGTCGCCGGAGAGCTCTACAAACGCCCAGCTCACCACCGCAAAGGAACCAAGCCTCGCCGCACAACCTGACCGGCTACAAAGCACACAGCCCGACATGTCCACAACGCCACATACGCGAAGATCAGAACTTTAACGACAAGCTGAGGTCGCAAGATAGGAACTCCTGGGCCTGGCAGCGCCTACGTCACCGGCGACCGTCCCGCACCCCACGCGCCGCTCGTGAGACGTTCGCCGGACTGGAGGCGATGGTGCCGGTTCTGGCCAGCCACGCCGTGGCAGCCAACACCGCCACAGACAGCGCAGCCACCACTGGAAGGTTCGTCGGATCATCCACCCAGCGCAGCCAGCCGAGGGTGACACCCGTGAGTGGCAACAAGATGAACACCGCCCGCCGCCCCACGGGGGAGCGCACTGCCACTACCGCCGCCACCGCGACCACGAGAAGCGGGAGGTAACCTGCCTCCGGCAAGGGAATCTGAGGCCACGCCACGACGCTGGCGAGTAAGACGGCGGTCCATCCGGCCAGCCGCCGGGTTCCCAACGGACCGGGACCGGATGACGGAGCGAACGTCAGCATCACGGCGGCCAGGCAGGCAGGCAGGACGAACAGCAAGACGTTTCCGAATCCCCACCCTGCGAAGAGCACACCGTCCCACATCACGTAGATGGGAGAAAGGCCAAGCGTGGGCGGGCTGGCGACGAGCCCGGCGTACAGCACGGTCCAGCCCCATGCCACGGCGGCCGCGGCCTTTCGAGAGTTCCGCCAGGCCAGGAAGGCGATGAGTCCGTAAGGCAGGGACACAGCAAGCGTCTTCAGCGTCACTTCCGGGTCCATGTTCGCATCTCGCAGCGCATCCTCAGCGTAGATGCTGACTCGGCCGACTTCGAGGACAAGCAGGCAGATCGGTGCGAGGAGCGCCGCAAGGCTGAAGGCGGCATGCCAGTGTCGGCGGGAAACGGGCCCCACGGCACGGCGAAACCTGATGGTGAAGGCGCCTCGCAGCAGGTCGAAGGTCTCACGGGCACTCGGCCGGACGCGGCCGGGCGCGGCTGCCGAGAGGAGCACCGCGACCATTTCCTCTTCATGCGACGCGCGGTGCTCCTTCGGATACCACGCCACTATCCGTCGGTAACGATCCTCCAAGTTCACGTGGCGCTCCTGAAGACCATGATGCTGAACGCCGGGCGGAGTCTGGTGCGCAGGCGAGAGGTGGCGGTGTCGGCGTTGCGACGCAGGTGTTCCGCTTCGATGGCCAGCCTGGCTTCGCCTTCGGAGGTGAGACGGTAGTAACGCCGCGCGCGGCCGTCGACGACCTCCTCGCGGTCGGTCTCGACCAGCCCCTCGCCCTGGAGACGGTCAAGCGCGGCGTACAGCGTGCCGGCTTGCAGTCGTACCCGTTCACCCGAGATCTGCACGACGTCTGTGATGATGCCGTAGCCGTGCTGGGGCCCGGCTGCGAGCGCTGTAAGGATCAGGAACGTCGGTTCCTGCATGGATCTTCTGCTCATGTTATCTATATATAAAGATGAACTGACTCACGCGCAAGTCATGCCTTGGGCACCACACGGCATCGCGGCTGGCCTGCCAACCCAGCGCCTGCCGAAAACTCCATCCATCCAGGTCAAGCGGCATGTGAGTATTCGTGGCGAACCCCTGCGAGCCGATCTCGCCGGCGTACGCCCAGGTTGGCGATACGGCTCGGATCTGTGATCAGATCCGGGACGGCGCGTAGGGGAGCTGCTTGGGCCAGGCCTTGATGGGCGCGGTGCTGGTTGTAGAACTCTTCGTACTCGCGCAGGGCATGACGCAGGTGGCGTTCGTTCCAGATCAGGCAGCGGTGCACCAGCTCGCGGCGGCACGACTGCACCCATCGCTCCATGACCGAGTTCATCCGCGGCATCCGGATACCGGTGAGCACGGTCTGGATGCCGATTTCTGCGAGGATCTCGTCCATGAGGGCCGGGAACATCCTCTTCCCGCAACCGACGGTGAACACCCGGCCGGACGGGTCGTGGGAACCCTGCAGCTCGCCGGTGAGGAATTCCAGGCCGATGCCGGCGGCGCGATGCGACGAGGGTGGACGGCGCGGGTCTCTACCGATCCGTGTCCGGCTCGATGCCCGCTGGGGCCCGGGTTCCGATGATCAAAGATATGCCCGCGTCGAAGATGTCGTCGCCGGTGACTCCGGTGCTGCGTGCTTCCACCATGGCACGGGCGATCGTCGGATACGTTCGGACGAACTCTTCTGCGGTCTTGTCGTCCATGGTGTGGGCGCCCGTCGAGTCCTGCTCTTCGATGGCGTGGCCAAATGTGTAGTGGATGCTGGTGAAGACCACGTTGGCCGCCTCGGGCAGGGTGAGACCGCCGTCTTGCAGCGCGCGGAGACCATATTCGGCGATGCGGGCAATGGTGGGCGTGCCGGTTGGCCGCGCACCGGTCACGACCCGGGCCCCGTCCGGGTAGGTCAGCAGCGCACGGCGCAGGCGGTGCAGGACTCCGGCCAGCCACGGCTGCCAGGGTTGGCCTGACTGTAGCGGTGTGAGATCGGCCAGCTGTTCCTGGAGGATCGCCTCGGCCATCGCCTCCAGCAGTTCCTGCTTGTCGTTGAAGCGCCAGTAGATGGCGGGAGCTTTGACCTGAAGGCTGGTGGTGAGCTTGCGGAAGGTCACCCCAGCCAGCCCGTCCTGCCGCAACAGCGTCAGGGCCTGCCTCACGATCGTGTCCGCGTCCATGACGCCACCCTATAACTATGTTACATTGATCTCCTGTAACGCTGTTATAGAAAGGTGTGGTCATGAACCAGGCGCTCGTAGATGGCATGTGGACGTACCTCAAGGCCGGACTGGCCATGGACGTGGACACCCTGGACCGGTTGTACGACCCCGAATTCGAGAACGTACGGGTCGACGAGTCCGGTCAGACCGTCTCCTTGACCAAGGCTCAGTTCATGGCACGCTTTCGCGCTCTGCGTGAGCAGGGTGAGCGGGTGGGCGAGTCGATCGACGACGTCACCTTCCCAGCCACCACCGACTTCGGTGACCATGCGGCAATCGTCATGCGCCGGGTCCAGGACGGCACCCCGGCGCTGTATACCTTCATCTGGCGGATGGAGGAAGGACGGCCCACCACCATCCTGCGTGAGCTCACCTTCGACAAGGACATCAGCTACCTGGTGAAGATGGTGCAGGCCACCGCAGATGCCTAGCGGGTTACTCGAGTAGCGGGCAAAGCCCTTTCGCCGCAGCAGGTGGTCACCCTCGCCTCGCTGAGGGTGACCACCGCGCCTTGTCGGGCAGTGCCGGGTCGTCCTCGCTGCGCCGGGGGCGCTCCGTCCTGGTTCCCGTTCCGGCGGGAGCCCCCTGACCAGCAGCTACCTCAGCCCGCGGCCCGTTTCTGCCGTATTCCGGTGGCACCCCTTGAAGTCCCAGAGTTCGCCCGAACCGAAGGGTCTTCACGATGAACCCATGGGGCTTCACGCTTTATGAGTGATTCGGGACCCTTGGGTTCGCGGGCACCGGCGGGATCTTGTTCCTCTGCGGCGGTCGTCAGGAGTGCTCGGGCCTTTTCTGCGTAACGGACCGCGGTCTTGGCATCGAGTCCGACCTGGCCGTGGCGATCACGGCGTCGCGGAGTGACTCGCCTCTACGGCGGCGACGTCCTGGTCCGCGATCCACGTGCAGCCGCTGTCCGGGCTTCCGGAGTGCGTGATGACCACATCCAGGCGGTCACGGGTACGGGTCAACGCGGCGATCTGGGCATCGATGCGATCACGCTCGGCGGCGAGCCGGGCACGCGACTCCGGAGTACTGACCTTGGCCTCGACGCAGGGCAGCAACTCGGCGATGGTCCGGCTGGACAGGCCGGCCGCATAAAGCATCTGGATCAACTGGACACGGTCGGCCGCCGACTCCGGGTAGTGGCGCTGCCCGGAGTCGCTCCGGTACGCGTCCAACAGACCCTGCTCCTCGTAGTAGCGCAGGGCACGCACGCTGACGCCCGACCTTGCCGCCAACTCGCCGATACGCACCGTGACCTCCATCACAAGACTTGCCTCTGACGTCAACGTCAGGTTTTAGCGTATCGACATGCAGATAAACGGAGCACATGTGCTGGTAACCGGCGCCAACCGCGGCCTCGGACGACAATTCGTCCTGTCTCTCCTCGACCGTGGCGCAGGCAGGGTGTACGCCACTGCCCGCCGCCCGGAGCTCATCGACGTACCGGGGGTCATCCCGCTGCGCCTGGATATCACGGATCCGGCATCGGTCGCCGCCGCAGCGGCAGCGGCACCTGATGTCAAGATCGTCATCAACAATGCGGGAATCTCGACCGGGGCGAATCTGGTCACCGGGGATCTGGACACGATTCGCCGCGAGATGGACACCCACTTCTACGGCACCCTCAACGTGATCCGTACCTTTGCGCCCCAGCTGGCCGACGGCGCGATCCTCAACGTTCTGTCCGCGATCTCGTGGCTCGCCTACGACGGCGCGGGCGCCTACCACGCGGCGAAGGCCGCCGAGTGGGCGCTCACCAACAACGTACGCTTGGAGCTGGCCAAGCAGCGCACTCTGGTGACGGGCCTGCACCTGGGGGCCGCGGACACCGACATGATGGCCTGGTACGACGGCGACAAGACCGCCCCCGAGGTGATCGTCGCGGCGGCCCTCGACGGTATCGAGGCGCACCGGTCCGAGGTGCTCGCCGACGACGCGAGCCGCCAGGCGAAGGCGTGGCTGTCCGAGGACCCGAGCTTCATCTACCGGGAAGCGGCGGCCGCCCTCACGGCCCTGACCTCCTGACCTCGAAGGTCACGGCGCCCGCGGCCGTGACTTTTCAGGCGCGGTACGTTGAGCCGCACTCGCCAGCAGGTTGGTACAGCGTGCCCAGAGCGAGGCGGCGCTGACGCAGCCGCATCGTTGCCGGCGAAGGCCAGCCCGATGACGAACCCCTATCTGGAGATCGGCCCATTCGGCAGGCCGCCGGCCAGGGCCGGGCGGCTCAGGCCGCCTCGGCCTCCTCGTCTTCGCCGTCCATGCAAGACGAACGACGAAGACGATAGACCTTCAGAATTTCTGAAATCTCATCAATCTCGAAAGAACCACAGATTCCAGGGAGTACGCCCAGGTCCTGCGGCTATGGCCACGCTCAACCATTCAACGAACACAGGGGTTATTTCACATACGCACCGTCGCTTTGGGCCGTGTGGCGCGATTCTTACCGGCACCCCATGTACGGCAAGACCTCTGGCAGTGATCGCCTGATTCGCCTAGGTTTCGCATGTGCCCACAAATGACTGGGAGTCACTGGGGTCAGAAGAAGATCTTGGCGCCTGTACAGGCATGGCCGTCGTCGATGCGACCTGCTGGAACGACCATCGCCGTTTCAACCGGCCCACCCCGGGCCCGGATCACGCCATCCACCTCCAGCGCACCGGCGGCTTCGCCTTCCGGATCGACGGAAAGGACTGCTTCGTCGACGCCACCGTCGGCCTGGTCCTGCGCATGGACGAGGAGCGACAGGTCGCGCACCCGGTCAAGACCCACGACACCGCCACCATCATCCGCGTCCCAGAAGAGGTGGCCTCCAGCCTCACCCAGGGCGCCTTCACGATCTTCGCGCCCATGGACCACGCCCACCGCTCGATGCTCGCGGCCTGCCGCCGGGGAATCGACGAATTCGAGCTCACCGACCGCCTGTATTCCCTGGTCCGGCTCATCCCTGACGCTCACTCGGCGTCACACCATCGTCTGACCACCGATCTGCAGCACCGGCGCATCGTCGCGCAGGCCGCGGCGGCACTCGCCGAAGAGGACGGCCTCCGCCTCGGCCTGGACGCCCTGGGGAGGTTGCTCGGGTACTCGCCTCACCACCTGAGTCGGGTCTTCCGTCGCGTCACCGGGATGACCCTGACGGCGTACCGGAACGAGGTACGTGTGCGCGCCGTACTCGAGGACCTCCACCAGGGGGAGCGCTCCCTGCGCACGCTCGCCGTCAAGTATGGCTTCGCCGACCAGGCCCATCTGACCCGGGTGATGCGCCGCCACAGGCAGGCGACACCGAGCGCCTTGCTGGAGTCGCTGGCGCCGAAGTTCGCATGAACGTCCAACGCGATCGCTGGCCCGCCTCGAAACAATCGCGCCATAGCGACTCGCGATCCACGAGGAGGCAGCACGTGCTCAGAGCCCTGTTTGGGAACCTGACTCTGCAGGTCGCCAGGGCCACCGCCGCTATGGCAAAGATCTTGCCCCGTGACGGGTGAACGAACGGTCTGTGGCGAAGGTCTCGTTTGTCCCGGAGTTACCATCACGTCAAGCTGTAGGGGCGTAACGGCTTGTGAACGCGAAGTAGCAACCAGTGAGCGGGGCTGAGACAATCTCCGGCACCCGACAGGTCGGGTTTTCCAAGAAGCCGCGACTGGGCCGGGCGAGACTGGGCCCATCCGTTTAGGAGGGTTCTCGCACAGGGCTCTGAGCCAGAAAGCACTATTGCAGAAATATAGCGAAGTGCGACGAAATGTTCCCATCCAGATGGGAGGAGATGATCACCGTGCGAGGAGTGAAGTACGCGATAGTGGCGCTTGTCGCGAGCGCTGGCAGCGCGATGGCGACGATCCCAGCAAGCGCGGCAAACGACGTACCCGGCGGCGGCGGGGGCACCTTCTATGGTTGCCCGTACCTTTCGCCTGGCGAGTCTGCATTAATCGCCGAAATGCCGACCGAGAACCAAGCAGTGGCGGCAATCCAATATTGTCAGCAGCGCAACATGGAATATACCCAATACGTCTCGAACATCCAATACACCTACAACAACATAGTCACGGCGATCGTAAGGAACGATCGGTAGGTGCGGTGCAAAGCACTACCACCGCATGTACGGCTGACGCCTTGACGTCACAGCCCCGGTGCGGCATCACGCCCTTCTGGGCCTGTTTGATGCCGCACCTGGTCAGTTTGGGAACCTGACTCTGCAGCTGCCAGGGCAGCCGCCGCTATGGCGAAGCTCCTGCGAGCCCAGCGCGCCGAGCTGCTCGCCCACGGCCAAGCGTGGGGCTATCGGGAGCGGGTGGCCTCCACCTGGCAACTGGCCTTTGACCAACTGGCCACCTCCGACCCGCAAGCGATCGCGCTGCTGCGGCTGCTGGCCTGCTACGCCTCCGAGGCCATCCCCTACCGACTTCTGCTGTCACGGCCCGACCGCGACAACAGTGATGATGAGCTGCCGCGCGGCGACCTGGCCGTCAACGCCGCGGCGATGGCGCTGCGCCGCTACAGCCTGATCAGCCGACCGGTCGATGGTGCGCTCTCGGTGCACCGTTTAGTGCAAGCCGTCACCCTCGATCGCCTCACCGCCGACCAGCAGAGCCACTGGCGACAGAGGGCCGCTCTCCTGGTGGAGAAGGCGTAACCCGACGAGCCCGAGGCGATCGCTCACTGGCCGACCTACCGAGCCCTGCTGCCGCACGCTCTGGCCGTACTCCCGCTCGCTTCGCCCGGGTCCTGGACTGTGGCACGCTACCTGGGCGCCAGCGGCGACTACCGCAGCGCCAAGACGCTCTCCCAAGACATCCATGAACACCTAGTGCTCTGGCCACACAGGTTCACCGGTTCGGGGGTCGTGGTGGTTGGACTGCCGCTGAGCGACCACGCGGCGCGCAGGCGTGATCCGAGTTATCGGGTGGCCCCTGTCAGCCCCTGAACTGCG
>NZ_JAHDTI010000033.1 GCF_018531495.1 Nonomuraea sediminis | reverse complement strand
ACTCCCGCATGGCCAGCAGCCGGGCGTCGATGGAGTCGACGTCGACCAGCTCCGGCTTCTCGCCGGACAGGCCGAGCAGGACGGCCTTGTCGCTGCCGTGGCCCTTGCCGGTCAGCCCGAGCGAGCCATAAAGGATCACCTGCACCCGGGCTGTTCGCGCCAGCAGCCCGTCCTCGTGCAACCCGCGGGCGAACTTGTGCGCGGCCGCCATCGGCCCGCCCGTGTGCGAGCTCGACGGCCCTATTCCGATCTTGAACAGGTCGAAGACCCCGATGCTCATGTCACGTACTCCGTCGCCGCGTCCAGCAGCCACTCCGCCAGGTAGGCGGCGAAGGACGAGCGCACCAGCACCAGGAACCCGTCCTCGCGCGGCACGAGCACGACCTGCGCCCGCGCCAGCATGGTCTGCGCGCACCGCCCCGGACCGAACACGCGCGGATGCAGGTCGAGCGTGCAGCCGTGGGCGAGCAGGTCGCGCGCCTTCGGCCCGCCCACGAACAGCGTGGTGCGCTGCGCGGAGACGTCCACGATCGAGCCGTGCCGCTCGCCGAGCGACTTGCGCAGCAGCTCGGGCCGGTAGTCGGCGGGGGCGATCACCAGCCACTCGTCGGGCCCGAGCCAGGCCACGGTGACGTCGTCAGAGGTCACCGCGGTGTTCGGCTCGACCGGCAGCGGGACGCCGAGGTCCGCTCCCGGGTCCACCCGTACGTTGACGTGGGTGAGGAAGGGGATCTCCCGCAGCGTCAACGCCCCGGTCCGCGATACCGCCTCGAAACGGCCGGCGAACGCCGAGGCCGGACTCCTGCGCTCAACCATCGCGACGGGCTCCTTCCGGGTCGTACAGGACATGGGACGTGACGGTCACCGGCACCATGGCATCCCCGACGGGCGCGTAGAGCCGCTCGCCGTACCGCGACTGCCCGCCCTTGAGCAGGGCCAGCGCGAAGGTGCGGCCGAGCGCCGCGCTGCGGTAGCTGGAGGTGACGTGGCCGAGCATCGGCACCGGCGGCTCCGGCAGCTCGGAGGAGGCGACCAGGTGGGCGCCCTCGGGAAGCAGGAAGCCGTGGTCGTCGGGCAGCAGCCCGACGAGCTGCTTGCGGTCGGGACGCGAGGTGTCGGCCCTGGCGTAGGACCGCTTGCCCACGAAGTCCGGCTTCTTCTTCGACACCACCCACGACATGCCCAGGTCCTGCGGCGTGATGGTGCCGTCGGTGTCCTGGCCGACGATCGGGTAGCCCTTCTCGGCCCGCAGCACGTGCATGGTCTCGGTGCCGTAGGGGGTGACGCGGCCGCCGGACATGATCGCCGTCCACAGGCGGAGCCCGTCCCAGGAGGTCACGTTGATCTCGTAGGCCAGCTCGCCGGAGAAGCTGATGCGGCACACCCGGGCGGGGATCCCGGCGACCTCGGCCTCACGCCAGGTCATGAACGGGAACTCGGCGGCCGAGACCGCCAGCTCCGGCGCCAGCGACGACAGGACCTCGCGCGAGCCAGGCCCGACCAGCGCGACCGTCGCCCACTGCTCGGTCACCGAGGTGAAGTGCACGCGCAGCGACGGCCACTCGGTCTGCAGCCACTCCTCCATCCAGTCAAGCACCGTGGCGGCGTTGCCGGTCGTGGTGGTGACCAGGAAGTGGTCGTCGGCCAGGCGGATGACGGTGCCGTCGTCGAAGACCATGCCGTCAGGCCTGCACATCACGCCGTAGCGGATCGAGCCGACGGCCAGCGAGCTCATCAGGTTGGTGTAGATCCTGTCGAGGAACTCGCCCGCGTCGGGGCCGATCACGTCGATCTTGCCGAGCGTGGAGGCGTCCATCGCCGCCACGTCCTCGCGGGCGGCCCGGCACTCGCGCAGCACGGCCGCCTCCATGTCCTCGCCCGCGCGCGGGTAGTACCACGGCCGCTTCCACTGCCCGACGTTCTCGAACAGCGCCCCGTGCTCGACGTGCCACTCGTGCAGCGCCGTCACCCTGACCGGGTCGTGCAGCTCCCCGCGGTCGCGCCCGGCCAGCGCCGCGAAGCTCACCGGCGTGTACGGCGCGCGGTAGGAGGTGATCCCGACCTCGCCCACAGGCGCGCCCAGCGCCTGCGCCACCACGGCCGAGGTCAGCAGCCCGGAGGTCTTGCCCTGGTCGTGCGCGGTTCCCGCGGTGGTGTAGCGCTTGACGTGCTCGACCGAGCGCAGCCCCGCGCCGGTGGCGCGCAGCACGTCGGCCGCGGTGACGTCCCGCTGCAGGTCCACGAAGTGCCCGCTGAGGTCGTCCGCCGGCACCAGCCAGTACGGCATGCCGCCTGGCCCCGCGGGCACCGGCTCGCCGTCCCCGGCGCCGTCGGCCAAGCAGCCCTCCAGCGTGAACACGCCCCTGGCGGCCCCGGCCACGCGCACGTCCTGCCGCGCGACCCCAGGCACCAGCGCGGCCAGGTCCTCGTCGTAACGCAGCGTCCCGCCCGACTGGCTGAACAGGTGCACCACCGGGTTCCAGCCGCCGGACACCAGCAGCAGGTCGGCCGCGATCTCGGTCCCGCCTGCCAGGACGGAGGAGACCTCCCCGTCGCCCCTGGCGGCCTCGACCGCCTGCCCGGCCAGGACCTCGATGCCGCGCCGCCGCGCCTCGGACGCCAGCCCGGGGGAGGGGCGCACGTCCACGATCGCGGCCACCTCCAGGCCCGCGTCGGCCAGGTCGAAGGCGGCCCGGTAGGCGCTGTCGTTGGTGGTGAAGACCACCGCCCGGCGGCCCGGCAGCACGCCGTACCTGACGGCGTAGGTGCGCGCTGCGCCGGCCAGCATCACGCCCGGCAGGTCGTTGCCGGCGAAGGCGATCGGCCGCTCGTGCGCTCCGGTGGCCAGCACGACCCGGCCCGCCCTGATGCGCCAGATCCGCTCCCTGGCCACGTTGCCGGGGGCGGCGGCGCCGAGGTGGTTGGTGCGGCGCTCGACGGCCATGAGGTAGTTGTCGTCGTAGTAGCCGAAGACCGTGGTGCGGCGGAGCACCGTGACGTCAGGCAGGCGCTCCAGGTCGGCCGCCACCGACGCCGCCCACTCGGGGCCGCGCAGCCAGGACGGGCTGTTCAGCACGTCCCCTGTGGCCAGCTGCTCGGTGGTGCCAAGCAGGCTGCCGCCCGGCTCGGGCTGCTCGTCGGCCAGGATCACCCGGGCGCCGTCCCTGGCCGCGGCTCGCGCGGCGGCCAGCCCGGCAGGACCCGCGCCGACCACCAGCACGTCGCAGTGGGCGTGCACGGCGTCGTAGCGGGCCGGGTCAGGCTCGGCGGCCAGGCGGCCCCTGCCGGGCAGGCTGCCGGCCACCAGCCCGTCGTACAGCTCGACCGTGGTGGCCGGCTGCATCGGCTCGGGGAAGGGCTCCTCGATCTGGATGACCGCGTTGGGCTCCTCGCTGCCCGCGGCGAAGATCCCGCGCGGGCGGCCCAGCTTGACGCTGGTCGCGGCCTGCCGCACGCCGTTGGCCAGCAGCGCGGAGGCCAGGGTGTCGCCGGGGTGACCGGTCAGCTCGCGGCCGTCGAAGCGGAAGCGCAGCGTGACGCCGCGGTCGATCAGCCCGCCTGTGGACAGCCTCATCGGGCCTCCAGGATCTCGTTGGTGGCCGTGTCGCGGACCAGGTTGAACCACCGCCGGCAGCCCGCCGAGTGGCTCCACCGCTCGGCGAAGGGTCCCTTGGGGTTGTCGCGGAAGAACAGGTAGCGCGCCCACTCCTCATCCGACAGCGAGGCCGGATCGGCCGGGTAGGCGACGTGGGCCTGCCCGCCGTAGTGGAACTCGGCCTCGTCGCGAGGGCCGCACCAGGGGCATGGGATCAGCATCATCTGCGGCTCCTCAGTGCGCCACCGCGGCGGCGCCGTGCTCGTCCACGAGCGCCCCGGTGGTGAATCGGTCAAGGGAGAAGGGGGCGTTGAGCGGGTGCGGCTCGTCGTTGGCCACCGTGTGGGCCAGGCACCAGCCCACGCCGGGCGTCGCCTTGAAGCCGCCGGTGCCCCAGCCGCAGTTGAGGTAGAGGTTCTCGACCGGGGTCAGGCCGACGATCGGCGAGGCGTCGGGCGAGACGTCCACCACGCCGCCCCAGGTGCGCAGCACGTGCGCGCGGGCGAAGATCGGGAACAGTTCCAGCGCGGCGGCCATCTGCCGCTCGATGATGTGGAAGGCGCCGCGCTGCCGGTAGGAGTTGGCCGCGTCGATGCCGGCGCCCATGACCAGCTCGCCCTTGTGCGCCTGGCTGACGTAGACGTGCACGGCGTTGGACATGACGACCGTCGGGTGCACCGGCTCGAGCAGCTCGGACACCAGCGCCTGGAGCGGGTGGCTCTGCAGCGGCAGGTCGATCCCGGCGGTCTTGGCCACGACCGAGGAGTGCCCGGCCGCGCACAGCGCCACCCGGCCCGCCGCGATCGTGCCCCGCGTGGTCTCGACGCCGGTGACCCGGCCGTCGGTCACCAGCAGCCCGGTGACCTCGCAGTGCTCGATGAAGTCCACGCCGAGGGCGGCCGCGGCCCGCGCGTATCCCCAGGCGACGTGGTCGTGCTTGGCGATGCCCGCGCGGGGCTGGAAGGTGGCGCCGAGCACCGGGTAGCGCACGTCGGGCGAGATGTTGACGATCGGGCACACCTCGCGGACCTGCTCCGGGTCCAGCCATTCGGCGTCGACGCCGTTGAGCCGGTTGGCCTCGACGCGGCGCACGCTGTCACGCACGTCCTGCAGGCTGTGCGCCAGGTTGAGCACGCCGCGCTGGCTGAACAGCAGGTCGTAGTCGAGCTCCTCCTCCAGGCCCTCCCAGAGCTTGAGCGCGTGCTCGTAGATGCCTGCGCTCTCGTCCCACAGGTAGTTCGAGCGGATGATCGTGGTGTTGCGCGCCATGTTCCCGCCGGCCAGCCACCCCCGCTCCAGGACCGCGACATTCGTGATGCCGTGGTTCTTGGCCAGGTAGTAGGCGGTGGCCAGGCCGTGCCCGCCGGCTCCGACGATGATCACGTCGTAGGAGCGCTTGGGCTCGGCGGCGTTCCACAACCATTGCGGGTGCTCGGGCAGGCTCATCGTGCCTCTCCGTACAGCGGGTGCTTGCCGGCCAGGGCCTCGACCCTGTCGCGCAGGAACGACAGGTCCGCGGCCGGGGTCAGCGCGGTGGCGATGATGTCGGAGACCTCGGCGAAGTCGGCGGCACTGAAGCCGCGCGTGGCCAGCGCCGGGGTGCCGATCCGCAGGCCCGAGGTGATCATGGGCGGACGCGGGTCGAACGGCACGGCGTTGCGGTTGACCGTGATCCCGGCCGCGTGCAGCCGGTCCTCGGCCTGCTTGCCGTCCAGCTCGGACTCGCGCAGGTCGACCAGGACCAGGTGGACGTCGGTGCCGCCGGTCAGCACCTTCACGCCCGCGGCCGCCGCGTCGGGCTGCAGCAGCCGGTCGGCCAGGATGCGCGCGCCCTCCAGCGTACGGCGCTGCCGCTCCCTGAACGGCTCCTCGGCCGCGATCTTGAAGGAGACCGCCTTGGCCGCGATCACGTGCTCCAGCGGACCGCCCTGCTGGCCGGGGAAGACCGAAGAGTTGATCTTCTTGGCGAGGTCCTCGGTCGACAGGATCACCCCGCCGCGCGGGCCGCCGAGCGTCTTGTGCGTGGTCGTGGTCGTGATGTGCGCGTGCGGCACGGGGGAGGGATGCAGCCCCGCCGCCACCAGCCCGGCGAAGTGCGCCATGTCCACCATCAGGTAGGCGCCCACCTCGTCGGCGATCCGGCGGAAGGCCGCGAAGTCCAGCTGCCGCGGGTAGGCCGACCAGCCGGCGATGATGAGCCGGGGACGGTGCTCGCGAGCCAGGCGCTCCACCTCGTCCATGTCCACCAGGTTGTCGCTCTCGCGCACGTGGTAGGCGACCACGTTGTACAGGCGGCCGGAGAAGTTGATGCGCATGCCGTGCGTCAGGTGGCCGCCGTGCGCCAGGTCGAGGCCGAGGATGGTGTCGCCCGGCTCGAGCAGCGCCGCCATCGCCGCGGCGTTGGCCTGGGCGCCGGAGTGCGGCTGCACGTTGGCCGCCTCGGCGCCGAACAGCGCCTTGATCCGGTCGATGGCGATCTGCTCGATCACGTCGACGTGCTCGCAGCCGCCGTAGTAGCGACGGCCCGGGTACCCCTCGGCGTACTTGTTGGTGAGTACCGAGCCCTGGGCCGCCATCACGGCGGCGGGCGCGAAGTTCTCCGAGGCGATCATCTCCAGCGTCGAGCGCTGCCTGGTCAGCTCGGCGCCGATCAGGGCGTGGACCTCGGGGTCCACCACGTCCAGCGGTGTGTCGATCATGTGAGGTCCTTTCCTAACCGCGCAGCCGCGTCATCGCCGGGTCGAAGAGCGGCTCCTCCGCCACCACGGCCGGGACGCGCTGGTCGAAGTAGCCGATGTGCAGGGCCTGGCCCGGGCTCGCCAGCGAGGCGGGCAGCCAGGCGTAGGCGATGCCGCGTCCGATGGTGTAGCCGTAGGCGGCGCTGGTGACGTAGCCGACGACGCGGTCGCCGTCGTAGACCGGCTCCTTGCCCATGACCACCTCGTCGGTCAGCAGGCAGGTGAGCTTCCTGCTGACCGACTCCTTGCGCTCGAGCAGCGCCCGGCGGCCGACGAAGTCGCCCTTGTCCAGCTTGACGGCGAAGCCGAGGCCCGCCTCGTAGGGGTCGTGCTCGAAGGTCATGTCGACGCCGAAGGAGCGGTAGCCCTTCTCCAGGCGCAGGCTGGTGAAGGCGCCGCGGCCGCCGGCCAGCACGCCGTGCTCCTGGCCCGCGGACCAGAGCGTGTCCCACAGCTTGAGGCCCATGTCGGCGGTGGTGTAGATCTCCCAGCCGAGCTCGCCGACGTAGGACAGCCGCAGCACGGTGACGGGCACGTTGCCGATGAAGCCGCGGGCGCCGCGGAAGTACTTCAGCGCGGTCAGGTCGATGCCGGTCAGCGGCTGGACCAGGTCGCGGGCCTTGGGGCCCCACACGCCCAGGCAGCAGGTGCCCGCGGTGATGTCGCGGATGAACACGTCGGCGGGGCGGTGCCGCTCCAGCCAGTCCAGGTCCAGGTTGCCGTTGGCGCCGACCTGGAAGCGGTCGGGGCCGATCCTGGCCACGGTGACGTCGCTGCGGATGCCGCCGTCGGTGTCGAGCAGCAGGCAGTACGTCACCGAGCCGACCGACTTGTACACGTCGCCGGTGGTGATCCGCTGCAGGAAGGCCTGCGCGCCGGGGCCGCTGATCTCCAGCCGCTTGAGCGCGCTCATGTCGTACAGCGCGACCGACTCGCGGGTGGCCTGCGCCTCGGCCCCGACGATCGGCGACCAGTACTGCGAGGCCCACGGGCCGGGCGTGTGGATGTCGCGCCCGTTCAGCAGCGGCGCGTTGGCGCCGTACCACTGCGGGCGCTCCCAGCCGGAGGCCTCCAGGAAGATGGCGCCCAGGTCCTGCTGGCGCGGGTGGAAGGGGCTCAGCCGCATCGGGCGCGGGTGCTCCATCGGCTGCAGCGGGTGGATGATGTCGTAGACCTCGACGTAGTTCTGGCAGCCGCGGTCGCGCACGTAGTCGGGCGCGACCTGGTGCTGCTCGAACCGGTTGACGTCGCACTCGTGCAGGTCGAACGAGGAGCAGTGGCCGTCGACCAGCCACTCGGCCATCGCCCGGCCGACGCCCGCGGAGTGGGTGACCCAGACGGCCTCGGCCACCCAGAAGCCCTCGACGTCCGGAGACTGGCCCATCAGCGGCTGGTGGTCGGTGGTGAAGGAGAACAGCCCGTTGATGCCGGACTCGACCTCGGACTTCTGCGTGTCGGGCAGCAGCCGCTGGGTCTCGTCCCAGGCCTCGGCGAAGTCGTCGGGGGTGAAGGTGAGCACCGACGGCATCACCTCGGCCTCGTCCACCGACAGGATCTCGTCGGCGGTGATCGGCATCGGCCGGTGGCCGTAGTAGCCGATGCCGAGCGTGTCGTAACGCTCGCGGTAGTACAGGTCGGCGTCCTGGTGCCGGAGGATCGGCCGGGTCGCCTCCTCGGTCTGGCCGACCAGCCCCGGCACCTGCCCGGTCCAGGCGAGCTGGTGGGCCAGCGGGGTGAGCGGCAGCTCCATGCCGACCATGCGGGCCACCTTCGGGCCCCAGATCCCGGCGCAGCACACGACCACCTCGGCGGGGATGTCGCCGTGGTCGGTCACCACCGCGCACACCCTGCCGTCCTGGGTCCTGATGTCGAGCACCTCGTGCCTGGGCAGCACCCGCACGCCGCGCTCCTGCGCCCTGGCGAGCTGGGCGTCGACCGCCTTGACCGCCTTGGCCAGGCCGTCCGTCGGCACGAACAGGCCGCCGAGCACCTTGGCCTCGTCGAGCAGCGAGTGCTTGGCCACGCACTCCTCGGGCGTGAGCAGGTGGGCCTCGAGCCCCCATGCGACCGCCCAGCCGTGCCTGCGGTGGATCTCGGCAAGCCGCTGCGGGCTTGTGGCGACCTCGAGCCCGCCGACCTGCAGGAAGCTGTCGAGCTCGACGAACTTCTCCGCGGTGTAGCGGGCCATCTCGGTCATCGTCTTCGACCCGTTGACCTGGAACACCAGGCCAGGGGCGTGTGAGGAGGAGCCGCCGGTGGCGGGCACATCTCCTTGGTCGACGACGGTCACATCGGTCCATCCGCGGGCGGACAGTTCGTCGGCCAAGGCCGCGCCGACCACGCCCGCGCCGATGATGACCACGCTCGGGCCCGTCATAGCCACCTCCGTTGTTGCGACATGTGCAACCAAACGCGCTTTCCGCAACAAGCGTCGCCCGCCGCATTCCGGGTGTCAAGGGGTGTTCTGTCTTATTCCGTACGGCTTGCGCGGGATTTATCCGGCGTACGGCATTCGTGGGATGTTTCCTTGCCTGAGCACACGTGCGCCCGGCCCGATCGCGGCAGGACGATCGGGCCGGGCGCGGCGAAGGAGGTCAGCCCGTGGGGAGCCAGGCCTTGACCTTGTCGGGGTTGGCGGCGACCCACTTGGCGGCCGCCTCGTCAGCCGTCATCTTGTCCTCGGAGATGTACTTGGCGACCAGGTTCTGGTCGTCGTTGGTCCAGGTGAAGTTCTTGACCAGCGTGTAGGCAGGACTGCCCGAATCGGCGAACTTCTTGCTCACGATCTTGTCCAGCTCGTACGGCGGATAGTCGCAGGCCACCTTGGCCGCGTCGGCGTCGCACCCCTGGGTGTAGGCGGGCAGGTTGACCTTGACCAGCTTGACCTCTGACAGGAACCACTGCGGCTCGTAGAAGTAGCCGATGATCGGCGTCTGTTGCTTCTCCGACTGCCGGAAGGCCTGGATGAGCGCGGTCTCACTGCCCGCGTAGACGACCTTGTAGTCCAGCTTGAGGTTCTTGACCAGGGCCGCGTCGTTGGTGACGAAGGACGGGTCGCCGTCGAGCAACTGGCCCTTGCCCTCGGACTCGGAGGTCTTGAACAGCGAGGCGTACTTGTTGAGGTTCTTCCAGTCGGTGATATCGGGATACTTCTTGGCCATCCACGGCGCCACGTACCAGCCGATGACGCCCTTGTTGCCGGTCGGCCCCGCCGAGACGGCCACCTTCTGGTCGTCGATGTACTTCTTCTTCAGGTCGTCGTGGGCCCAGTTCTCCACGACCGCGTCGACCTCACCGGTGGCGAAGCCCTGCCAGGAGACCTCCTCCTTCAGGTCCTTCTTCACCACCTTGCAGCCGAGGTTCTTCTGCGCGACGAGCGCGATCACCGCGGCGTTGGCCTCGTAGCCCACCCACGGGTTGACCGCGAGATTGAAGGTGCCGCACGCCTTGCCGCCTCCCGCGGCCGGCTGCTGGTTCTCGCCGACCTTCGCTCCGCTGCACGCGCTGAGCAGGAGGCCGCCGCCGGTCACGAGCGCGAGCGCCCTGATCCTGCCGCTTCTCGATATCGCCACTTGGTCCTCCTGTGTTTCCTGTCGAATTACTTGTGCCGAAGCCCTCCGTGGGCGGCGGCGTCAGCCCGCTGTGTGGCGGCGCGCATGACACGGTCGAGCACGATGCCGAGCACGACGATCGCGATCCCGGCGGCCAGCCCCTTTCCGCGGAGCTCGTGCTGGGAGAACCCGGCCACCACGTCGTAGCCGAGCGCCCCTGCCCCTACCAGGCCGCCCACGACGACCATTGAGAGCACGTAGATGAGTCCCTGGCTCGCGGCGAGCGTCACGCCGCTGCGCGCCATGGGCAGTTGCACCTTGGAGATCAGCTGCCAGGTGCCGGCCCCCGCCGAGGTCGCCGCCTCCACCGTGGTGGGCGAGACCCGCCTGATGCCCTCGGCGACCAGCTTGATCGCCACCGGAGCGGCGAAGACCACGGCGGCGATGATCGCGGTGAACCGCGTCGGGCCGAACAGGCCGAGGATGGGCACCAGATACACGAAGGCGGGCATGGTCTGGCCCGCGTCGAGCACGGGACGCAGCATCGTGTCGGCCCGGTCGCTGCGGCCCATCCACACGCCGAGGATCACCCCGAGCACCATCACCAGGATGGTCGCGACCAGCGTGGAGGCCAGCGTCACCATGCTGTCCTGCCAGAGCCCGAGCAGCAGCACCACCAGCAGCCCGATGGCGGTGACCAGCGCGGCGCGCGCGCTGCCCACCAGCAGGGCCACGGCGACGGCCACCAGGCAGACCAGCCACCACGGCGAGTCGGTCAGCAGGGCCTCGAACGGGTTGAGCAGCCCGTTGGTGAGCGCGTTCTTCAGCGCGCTGGTGTAGGTCACCAGGCTGTCCTGCACCCAGGCGCTGGCGGTGTCCGCGGCGCTGCGCACGTAGGAGCCGATGTTGGCCTCGATGGGGAAGTCCGCGGCCCAGACGTAGGTGTAGGACAGGTACGCCAGCACGGCCGCGATCCCGAGCACGCCGGTCACCTCGATGCGGCGCCCGCGGACGGACCTGATCCGGCCCGCGCGGCGCTCGACCTCCACCCGGCGGCTGGCCGCCGAGGTCACCCGGTCCAGCACCACGGCCATGATCACGATCGCCAGGCCGGCGGCGAAGGCGGTGCCGACGTCCAGCGTCTGCAGCGCCTTGAGCACGGTCTTGCCCAGGCCGGGCGCGTCGATCAGCGCCGCGATGGTGGCCATGGACAGCGCGGCCATGATGGTCTGGTTGACCCCGACGATGATCGTCTGTTTGGCCATCGGCAGCTGCACGTGCCGGAGCGCCTGCCCGGGCGTGGCGCCGAGCGAGGTGCCCGCCTCCATCGTCTCCGCCGAGACCTGCCTGATGCCGTGCGAGGTGATGCGGATGGCCGGCGGGACGGCGTAGATCATCGTGGCCACGGTCGCGCTGGCCGGGCCGATGAGGAAGAACAGCGTCAGCGGCGCCAGGTAGACGAACGTCGGCATCGTCTGCATGAAGTCGAGCACCGGCGTGACCAGCCGCAGGAACCGGTCGCTCAGCCCCGCCCAGACTCCGAGCGGGATGCCCACGGCCAGCGACAGCGCGACCGCCGTCAGCGTGAGCGCGAGCGTGTCCATGCTCTCCTGCCACAGGCCGAGCAGCCCGAAGGACAGGAAGCCCGCGGCCGTCAGCAACGCCACCTTCTTGTTGCCGTACAGCAGGGCGACGGCCGTGGCGATCGCCACCACGCCGAGCCAGCCGAGCAGGGGCACGGGGCGGTCGAAGGACGGCTGGCTGATCAGCGACTGGACGAAGGTCACCGCGTCGTCCAGGAAGAGCCGGATGTAGTTGATGAAGTACAGGAAGAACGGGTTGCTGTTGCGGCTGTCGTCGATGACGTCCATGACCTGGTTCAGGTCGCGGTGCAGCGGGGTCAGCTCGGCGCCGCCCAGTTGCTGGGTGTCACGCCCGCCGAACACCGCCCAGCCCACCACCCAGACCGTGACGACCAGGGCCAGCAGCAGCCTGCGGTCGGGCAGCTTGTGCAGCTTGGCGGTGACCGCCGTGACGGCTGCCATCAGTCCTGCCCTCCGGCGATCACTTCGAGGATCTCCGCGCTGGTGACCACGCCGAGCAGCTCGCCGTTCCTGACCACGCGCACCGGACGGTCGGCCGACAGCACGGTGTGCACGGCGTCGCGGATGACCACGTCGGGTCCGAGCACGGGACCGTCGAGCAGCTCGTCGACCTGCGGCGGGCGCATGATCCACGACAGCGTCAGCACGTGCGAGCGCGGCACGTCGCTGACGAAGTTGGCCACGTACTCGTCGGCGGGGGCGCCCACCACCTGGTCGGGCGTGCCGACCTGGACCAGCTCGCCGTCGCGCATGATGAGGATCCGGTCGCCCAGCTTGAGCGCCTCACTCAGGTCGTGGGTGATGAAGATCATCGTCTTGCCCACCTCGTGGTGCAGGCGGATGACCTCGTTCTGCATCTCGCGCCTGATCAGCGGGTCGAGCGCGGAGAACGGCTCGTCGAACAGCAGCACCTCGGGGTCGGCCGCCAGCGCGCGGGCCAGGCCCACGCGCTGCTGCATGCCGCCGGACAGCTGGTCGGGGTAGGAGTTCTCGAAGCCGGTCAGCCCGACCAGCCCGAGCACCTCACGGGCCCGCGCGTAGCGCTCCTTCTTGGAGGTGCCGCGGATCTCCAGCCCGAAGGCCACGTTGTCCAGCACGCACCGGTGCGGCAGCAGGCCGAAGTGCTGGAAGACCATCGCCATCCGGTGCCTGCGCAGCTCGCGCAGCTTGCGGGCGTCGGCCGTGCGGATGTCCTCGCCGTCGAGCACGATCTCGCCCGCAGTGGGCTCGATCAGCCGGGTCAGGCAGCGCACCAGGGTGGACTTGCCCGAGCCCGACAGGCCCATGACGACGAACACCTCGCCCCGCCGTACCGAGAAGGAGACGTCGCGGACCGCGGCGACGCAGCCGGTCTGCTCCTTGAGCTCCTTGCGGCTGAGCGTGCTGCCGACCACTCGGTCGGCTTTCTGGCCGAACACCTTCCACAGCCCTCGGACGTCGAGGATGGGGGGTGCCTCGGTGTTCAGTGGCGTGCTTTCGGTCAGTGACGGGACGGTCATGACCACCTCTTCGTCGTCGGAGCGATCAGTTCTCTGGGAACCACCGCTGTGGGCGCGGGCGGATGTTCTGCCAGACGTGCTTGATCTCGCGGTATTCGTCCAGGCCGGTCGGGCCGAGCTCACGGCCGTTACCGGACTGCTTGAAGCCACCCCACTCGGCCTGCGGCACGTAGGGGTGGTAGTCGTTGATCCACACCGTGCCGTGCCGCAGCCGGCCCGCGACCCGCTGCGCCTTGCCGGCGTCCTGGGTCCAGACCGCGCCGGCCAGGCCGTACTCGGTGTCGTTGGCGAGGCGGACCGCCTCGTCCTCGGTGGTGAAGCGCTCGACCGTCAGCACGGGGCCGAAGGACTCCTCGCGCACCACGCGCATGCCCTGCTTGCACTCATCCAGCACGGTCGGCCGGTAGAAGTGTCCGGGCCCGTCGAGGCGGCGGCCGCCGCAGCGCAGCACAGCCCCCTCGGCGAGACCCGCCGCCACGTACTCCTCGACCTTGGCCAGGTGCGCGGCGGAGATCAGTGGGCCTGTGTCGGCCTGCGGGTCGAAGGGGCCGCCCAGGCGGATCCGCTCGGCCCGCCGTACGACCTCATCGACGAACGCGTCGTGCAGGGAGTCCTCCACCAGCAGGCGCGCGCCGGCCGAGCAGACCTGGCCGGAGTGCAGGAAGACCGCGGTGAGCGCGAAGTCGACGGCCGTGTCGAAGTCGGCGTCGGCGAAGACGATGTTGGGGTTCTTGCCGCCCAGCTCCAGCGCCACCCGCTTCACGGTGGTCGCGGCGGCGGCCATGATGTGCCGCCCGGTGGCCAGGCCGCCGGTGAAGGAGACCATGTCCACGTCCGGGTGCTCGGCCAGCGGGGCGCCGACCTCGGGGCCCGTGCCGAGGACGAGGTTGGCCACCCCGTCCGGCAGTCCGGCCTCGGCCAGCGCGCGCATCAGCAGGATGGCCGTGCTGGGGGTCAGCTCGCTCGGCTTGAGCACGAAGGTGTTGCCCGCGGCGAGCGCGGGGGCGACCTTCCACGTGGTCTGGAGCAGGGGGTAGTTCCACGGCGTGATGAGGCCGCAGACGCCGATCGGCTCGTGCACGATGCGGCTGATCGCGTCGTCGCGGCCGGTGTCGACGACCCGGCCCGCGTCGGTGCCCGCGACTCCGGCGAAGTAGCGCAGGCTGGCCGCGCAGTCGTCGATGTCGTACTCGCTCTCGACCAGGCGCTTGCCGGTGTCGCCCGACTCGGCGCGGGCGAAGGCGTCGCGGTCGCGTTCCAGCAGGTCAGCTACCCTGAACAGGAGGGCGCCGCGCTCACGGGCGGGCGTGGTGGGCCAGGGGCCGCTGTCGAAGGCGTGCCTGGCCGCGGCGATCGCCGCCTCGGTGTCCGCGGCTGTCCCCTCGGCCACGGTGGCCACGAGGCCGCCGTCGGCGGGCGAGTGGATGAGCCGCTGACCACCGGCGAGTGGCTTGGTCCACCCGCCTCCGATGTAGAGCTCGGTCATCGACACACCTTTGATCGTTGCGTATCGCGCAAGGCGCTGCTCAATGAGGAACAGGATTGACTCGTCCTCGAGCGTTCGTCAAGGGTTTGCCGGAATCGCTAGACAAATACATACGTTGTGATGAGGTTTGACCTTCTTGCCCCTTGACGTGGTAGCCCCGTGCCCTCAGGCTGTTGCGTATAAATCTCACTATTGCGTCATACGCAACACCGGGAGGGTGTGATGACTCCACGTCCCGACCCTGGCCGCGAGTTCATCCTCACGATGTCCTGCACCGACAAGCCGGGCATCGTGTACGCGGTCAGCAGCTTCCTCGTCCAGCACAGCGGGAACATGCTGCAGAGCCAGCAGTTCAACGACCGCAAGGGTGGTGGCTTCTTCATGCGGGTGCACTTCGCCGCGCATGACGAGATCGAGCGGCTGCGCGAGGGGTTCACCTACGTCGCCGAGTCCTTCCAGATGAACTGGCAGCTGAAGGACGCCGCCACGCCCACCCGCACGCTGGTCATGGTGTCCAAGTTCGGCCACTGCATGAACGACCTGCTGTTCCGCCGCCAGGTGGGCGCGCTCAACATCGACATCCCCGCGATCGTCTCCAACCATCCCGACCTCGAGGGCCTGGCCGGTTCGTACGGCGTGCCGTACCACCACGTCCCCGTGACGGCCGCCACCAAGGACGAGGCCGAGGCGAGGATCCTGGAACTGGTCGAGGAGTACGACGCGGACCTGGTGGTCCTGGCGCGCTACATGCAGATCCTGTCCGACGACCTGTGCAAGCAGCTGGAGGGGCGGGCCATCAACATCCACCACTCCTTCCTGCCGGGCTTCAAGGGCGCCAAGCCGTACCACCAGGCGCACGAGCGCGGCGTGAAGCTCATCGGGGCGACCGCGCACTACGTCACGGCGGACCTCGACGAGGGGCCCATCATCGAGCAGGACGTGGCCAGGGTGGACCACGAGCTCGACCCCGAGGACCTGGTCGCGGCCGGCAGGGACGTGGAGGCGCAGGTGCTCGCCAGGGCCGTGAAGTGGCACAGCGAGCAGCGCGTCCTGCTCAACGGCAACCGCACCGTGGTGTTCCGCTGACACGCTGACGAACCACCCCGAGCCCCTGTGACTGGGGCTCGGGGTGGTTCGTTTCCGGGGACGACGAAGGGCGGTGGGGGAGGGAGAACCCCACCGCCCTCACGTCATGCCCGGTGCCGGTAGAACTCGGTGGTCTGCGGCGCCAGCGGCGTGTTGCCCAGGATGAGGTCGGCCGCCTTCTCGGCCAGCATCATGACCGGCGCGTAGATGTTGCCGTTCGTCACGTACGGCATGGACGAGGCGTCGACCACGCGCAGCCCGTCGACGCCGTGCACCCGCATCGTGTCCGGGTCGAGCACCGACATCTCGTCCACGCCCATCCTGGCCGTGCAGGAGGGGTGCAGGGCGGTCTCGCCGTCCTCGGCCACCCAGTTCAGGATCTCCTCGTCGGTCTCCACGGACGGGCCCGGCGACAGCTCGCCGGTGCTGTACTCGGCCAGCGCCGGCGACCCGAGGATCTTGCGGGCGACCCGGATGGCCTCCACCCACTCGCGCCTGTCCTGTTCGGTGGACAGGTAGTTGAAGCGCAGCGCGGGATGCTGCCGCGGGTCCTTGCTCTTGATCTTCACCGAGCCGCGGGCGTCGGAGTACATGGGCCCGACGTGCACCTGGTAGCCGTGCCCGCCCGATGGCGCCGAGCCGTCGTAGCGCACGGCCAGGGGCAGGAAGTGGAACATCAGGTTGGGATAGTCGACCTCGTCGTTGCTGCGGACGAAGCCGCCCGCCTCGAAGTGGTTGGTCGCGCCCGGCCCGCTGCGCAGGAACAGCCACTGCGCGCCGATCCAGGGGTGGCGCCACTTCTGCAGGTTCGGCTGCATCGAGACCGGCCGGCTGCAGCCGTGCTGGATGTAGACCTCGAGGTGGTCCTGCAGGTTCTCGCCGACGCCAGGCAGGTCGTGCACGACGTCGACACCGAGCTTGCGCAGCTCGTCGGCGTTGCCGATCCCGGACAGCTGCAGCAGTTGCGGCGAGTTGATGGCGCCGCCGCACAGGATGACCTCGCCCGCGCGGACCCTGCCGCCGTCGAACTCGACGCCGACGGCCCTGTTGCCCTCGAAGATGATCTTCGTGACCAGCGCGCGGGTCTTGACGGTCAGGTTGGGCCGCTTCATCACCGGGTGCAGGTACGCCCTGGCGGCGCTGAGCCTGCGCCCGCGCCGGATGTTGCGGTCGAAGCGGGCGAAGCCCTCCTGCCGGAAGCCGTTCACGTCGTCGGTCAGCGGATAGCCCGCCTGCTGTACCGCCTCGAAGAAGGCGTCGTACAGCGGCGTGCCCGCCGCCCCGCGCTCCAGCACCAGCGGCCCGCCGTGGCCGCGCCACGGGGTGTCGGGATCCGCCAGGCAGTTCTCCATCCGCTTGAAGTACGGCAGGCAGTGCGCGTAGTCCCAGTTCTTCATCCCGGGATCGGCGCCCCAGCGCTCGTAGTCCAGCGGGTTGCCGCGCTGGAAGATCATGCCGTTGATGCTGCTGGAGCCGCCGAGCACCTTGCCGCGAGCGTGATAGATCCGCCTGTCGTGCATGTGGGGCTCGGGCTCTGACTCGTACCGCCAGTCGTAGAGGCGGTTGCCGATGGGGAACGGCAGGGCAGCGGGCATGTGGATGAACACGTCCCACGGATAGTCGGACCGGCCCGCCTCAAGGACGAGGACCCGCGTCGCAGGGTCCGCGGAGAGCCGGTTCGCCAGCGCGCTGCCGGCCGAGCCGCCTCCGACGATGACGAAGTCGTACTTATTTGACGTCATGGTGCCTCGTCTCGCTCGCGCGTTTCGCCAAATCGTAGCGCTATACGCATTGCGTTTCACTACTCGCAACAGGAGATCTTTTGGATGTTAGGTCGACCGAGTTCCCTCTAGCACTTACAGTTTCGCTATGGGCAACGATTCGGGCAGTGGGGGCGTGCAGTCCGTCGATCGGGCGATCAGCGTGCTGGAGATCCTCTCCCGGCGGGGCGAGGCGGGCGTCAGCGAGGTCGCCGCGGAGATCGACGTGCACAAGTCGACCGCGTTCCGCCTGCTCGGCGCGCTCGAGGCGCGCGGTCTGGTCGAGCAGGCCGAGGAGCGCGGCAAGTACCGGCTCGGCTTCGGCATCATCCGCCTGGCCGGCGGGGTCAACACGCAGCTCGACGTCACCCAGCGGGGGCGCCCTACCTGCCAGCGCCTGGCCGAGGAGATGGGCGAGACGATCAACATCGCCGTGCTCCGTTCCAGCTACGTGGTCAACCTGGACCAGGTGCGCGGCCCCTCGGCGGTCACCGCCTACAACTGGGTGGGCCAGATCACGCCGTTGCACGCCACCTCCAGCGGGAAGGTCCTGCTCGCCTACCTGGACGAGCGCCAGCGCGAGCGGGTGCTGTCCGACGGGGTTCTCGAGCCCCTCACGCCCCGCACCGTCACCGACGTCGCCCAGCTGGAAGAGCAGCTGGTCAAGATCAAGCGGACGGGATACGGCTACTGCCTGGAGGAGCTGGAGGAGGGGCTGAACGCCATGGCGGCGCCCATCCGCTCCTACCACGGCGACGTCGTCGCCGCGGTGAGCGCCTCCGGCCCCGCCTACCGCTTCACGGCCGAGCGCATGCACGAGCTCGCTCCGGTCCTGATCGGCGGGGCCGACGAGATCAGCCGTCGCCTCGGGTACGCCGGCTGAGCCGTACCACGATGCTCTTGGAGGTCGGGGTGTTGGAGGTCTCGGCCACCGAGTCGAGCGGTACCAGCACGTTGGTCTCCGGGAAGTAGGCGGCGCAGCAGCCGCGGGCGGTCGGGTAGGCGATGACTCTGAAGCCCTCGGCGGTGCGCTCGCCGTCGGGCCACTCGCTGACCAGGTCCACCATGTCGCCGTCGGCCAGATCGCGTTCGGCCAGGTCGTCGGGGTGGACGAAGACCACCCTGCGGCCGTTCTTGACGCCGCGATAGCGGTCGTCGAGGCCGTAGACGGTCGTGTTGTACTGGTCGTGGCTGCGCACGGTCTGCAGCAGCAGCCGCCCCTGCGGCACCCGCAGGACCTCCAGCCGGTTGACGGTGAAGTTGGCCTTGCCGGTGGCGGTGGGGAAGCGACGCTCGTCCCTGGGCGCGTTGGGCAGCGCGAAGCCGGCCTCGGCGCGGTCGTTGAAGTCCTCGAAGCCGGGGATGACCCGCGCGATGCGGTCGCGGATCGTGGCGTGGTCCCGCTCGAACTCCGCCCACGGCTCCTCGCCGAACAGCTCACGGCCCAGCCTGGCGACGATCGCCACCTCCGACAGCAGGTCCGGCGAGGCGGGCGCGAGCCTGCCGCGCGAGGCGTGCACCAGCCCCATCGAGTCCTCGACCGTGACGAACCCGCCCGGGTCGCGCTCGGTGCGGCCCAGCGTGGGCAGGATGAGCGCCAGCTCGCCGCACACCGCGTGCGAGCGGTTCAGCTTGGTCGACACCTGCACGGTCAGCCTGGTACGGCGTAGCGCCGCCTCGGTGACGTCGCTGTCGGGCGTGGCGCGGACGAAGTTGCCGCCCATGCCGACGAACACCTTCGCCTCACCGTCGCGCATGGCCCGGATGGCCTCGACGGTGTCCAGCCCGTGGCGCCGCGGCGGCTCGAACCCGAACTCGCGGGCCAGCGCGTCCAGGAAGGCGTCCGAGGGCTTCTCGTAGATGCCCATCGTCCGGTCGCCCTGGACGTTGGAGTGGCCGCGCACGGGACACAGGCCCACGTTGCCGCGCAGCAGCTGGAAGTTGACCACCTCGCGGATGGTGGCCACCGAGTTGCGGTGCTGCGTGAGCCCCATGGCCCAGCACACGACGACGGACTTCGCGTTCCTGACGTCGTCGGCCGTCTCCTCCAGCTCCTGCCGGGTCAGACCTGTCGCCTCCAGCACGTCCGCCCAGTCCAGGCCGGTCAGGTGCGCCTTCCACGAGTCGAAGCCGCTGGTGTGGTCGGCGATGAACGCCTCGTCGGCGGTGTCGAGCAGCTGCAGCGACAGCGCCTGGAACAGCGCCATGTCACCGTTGAGCCGGATCTGCAGGAACCTGTCGGCCAGCCCCGTGCCCTTGCCCAGCCCGGAAGGCTTCTGCGGGTTCTTGAAACGCAGCAGGCCCGCCTCGGGCAGCGGGTTGACCGCGATGATGCGGGCGCCGCCGCGCTTGGCCTTCTCCAGCGCCGTGAGCATGCGCGGATGGTTCGTGCCGGGGTTCTGGCCCACCACGAAGATCAGGTCGGCGTGGTGCAGGTCGTCGAGCGACACGGTGCCCTTGCCGATGCCGACCGTCTCGGTGAGCGCGGCGCCGCTGGACTCGTGGCACATGTTGGAGCAGTCGGGCAGGTTGTTGGTGCCGAACCGGCGCACGAGCAGCTGGTAGGCGAAGGCCGCCTCGTTGGAGGTACGGCCTGAGGTGTAGAACACCGCCTGGTCCGGGCCCTCCAGCGCGCGCAGCTCTTCGGCGATGATGCCGAAGGCCTGCGCCCAGCCGATGGGCTCGTAGTGGTCGGCGCCCGCGGGCTTGTACATCGGCTCGGTCAGCCTGCCCTGCTGCCCGAGCCAGTAGTCAGTCATCCCCGCCAGCTCGCTCACCGGATGGGCGGCGAAGAACTCGCGGGTGACGCGCCGGGTGGTGGCCTCCTCGGCCACCGCCTTGGCACCGTTCTCGCAGAACTCGGCAGGGCTGCGGTGCTCGCCCTCCGGCCAGGCGCAGCCCGGGCAGTCGAAGCCGCGCTTCTGGTTGACGCGCAGCAGCGTCAGCGCGGTACGGCCCGCTCCCATCTGCCGGTAGGCGATGCGCATGGCGTTGGTCACCGCGGGCAGGCCGCCCGCCCAGTCCTTGGGCGGGCCGACCGTCAGCCCCTCGTCGTCACCGGCGCTCACCCGACGCGGTCCTGCACCCACTCGTGGAAGGCGCCGATGTGGTGCTCGCTGGGCACCAGCACGCCGCCCTTGGCGTACGTGCGCGAGCCCATCTGGGGCTGGCAGCGCTCGCACGCCTCGAAGTCCTGCTCGTTGACCCGGTGGAACAGCTCGACCGACTTGTCCAGGTCCTTGCCGCTCGCCACGACGCCGGGCAGGTAGAGCCAGTCGCACTCGACCACCGTGCGGTCCACCGCCAGCGGGAACATCCGGTGCACGATCACGTGGTCGGGCACCAGGTTGATGAACACCTGCGGCTTGATGGTGATCGCGTAGTAGCGCCGGTCCTGGTCCTCGCTCACGCCGGGGATGCGGTCGAGCCCCTGCGAGCCGTCGACCGTGAAGCCCTGGATGTCCTGGCCGAACTCGGCGCCGTGGCCCACGAAGTACTGCGCCGCGTAGCCGTCGGCGAACTCCGGCAGCACCTCGGTCAGCTCAGGGTGGATCGTGGCGCAGTGGTAGCACTCCATGAAATTCTCGATGATGAGCTTCCAGTTCGCCTTCACGTCGTAGACGATCCTGCGGCCCACTTCCAGGCCGGCCACATCGTAGTTGTCGATCAGCTCAAGCGAGCCGAGCCGCTCGGTCACGGCGCCGAGCACATCCTCCTCGAAGGAGGGAGGCTCGTCGGCCAGGCACACCCACACGTAGCCGAGCCACTCGCGCACGTGCACCTTCACCAGGCCGTACTCCACCCGGTCCAGGTCTTCCATCTTGGTCAGGTTGGGCGCGGCGATCAGCTTGCCGTCCAGGTCGTAGGTCCAGGCGTGGTACGGGCACTGGAAGGCCCGCTTCACCTCGCCCGACTCCTCCGTGCGCAACGTCGCGCCGCGGTGGCGGCAGACGTTGAAGAACGCGCGCACCGACATGTCGCGCGACCTGGTCACAAGGATGCTCTCGGAGCCGACCTGCACGGTCTTGAACGCGCCAGGCTTGGGCAGGTCGGCCGAGCGCACCGCGCAGAACCACATGGACTCGAAGATGTTCTTCTGCTCCGCGGCGAAGATCTCGGGGTCCACGTAGTAGCGACCCGGGAGGGTCGGGATCACGCTTGACGTGGCGGTGGTGGTGGTCACGGGCAGTACTCCTCTGAAACGGGCCGGGTCAGTGCCCTCGGCGGATCCAGTCCTCGAGCTGCGGAGCCTCGGCTCCGATGCTGGTGTCCTCACCGTGTCCGGTGTGCACCACGGTCTCGCCGGGCAGCGTCAGCAGCGTCCGGCTGATCGACGAGATGATCGTCGGGAAGTCGCTGTAAGACCTGCCCGTCGCGCCGGGGCCGCCGTTGAACAGCGTGTCCCCGGAGAACAGAACGCCCAGCTCCGGCACGTACAGGCATACCGCGCCCGGCGCGTGCCCCGGCGTGTGCAGGACGTGTACGGCGGAGCCGCCCACCCGCAGGAGCTGCCCGTTGGCCAGCCGCCCGCCGGGCGTGGCCGTCTGGTGGGCCAGCTTCCACAGCACGTCGTCGTCGGGATGCAGCAGCACGGGCGCGCCGGTGAGCTCGGACAGCGCGGGCGCGGCGTTGACGTGGTCGTCGTGCGCGTGCGTGCACACGATCGCGGTCACCCGCCGGTCGCCCACGGCCTCGGCGATGGCGGAGGCGTCGTGGGCGGCGTCGATGACCAGGACCTCCTGGTCGTCGCCCACCAGCCACACGTTGTTGTCGACCTCCCACGTCCCGCCGTCCAGGCTGAACGTGCCGGAGGTGACCAGATGTTCGACCCGCATCACAGCACCACCACGGACCGCAGCACCTCGCCGCGGTGCATCTTGGCGAAGGCGTCCTCGACGTCGTCCAGCCCGATGGTCTCGCTGACGAACGCGTCGAGGTCGAACCGTCCCTGCAGGTAGAGGGAGATCAGCATGGGGAAGTCGCGGCTCGGCAGGCAGTCGCCGTACCAGGAGGACTTCAGCGAACCGCCGCGGCCGAACACGTCGAGCAGCGGCAGCTCGAGCGTCATCTCGGGCGTGGGCACGCCGACCAGGACCACGGTCCCGGCCAGGTCGCGGGCGTAGAAGGCCTGCTTGTAGGTCTCGGGACGGCCGACCGCGTCGATCACGACGTCGGCCCCGTTGCCACCGGTCAGCGACCTGATCGCCTCGACCGGGTCGCCGTCCTTGGCGTTGACGGTGTGCGTAGCCCCCAGGCCGCGGGCCCACTCCAGCTTCCTGTCGTCCACGTCGACCGCGATGATCGTGGTCGCGCCGACCAGCCGCGCGCCCGCGATGGCCGCGTTGCCGACGCCGCCGCAGCCGATGACCGCCACCGAGTCGCCCCTGCTGACCCCGCCGGTGTTCACGGCGGCGCCGAGGCCGGCCATCACGCCGCAGCCGAGCAGGCCCGCCGCGGCGGGGGAGGCGGCCGGGTCGACCTTGGTGCACTGGCCCGCGGCCACCAGCGTCTTCTCGGCGAACGCGCCGATGCCCAGCGCGGGGCTGAGCGGCGTGCCGTCGGCCAGCGTCATCTTCTGGGTGGCGTTGTGCGTGGCGAAGCAGTACTGCGGGCGGCCGCGCAGGCAGGCCCGGCACGAGCCGCACACGGCCCGCCAGTTCAGGATCACGAAGTCGCCGGGCGCGACGTCGGTGACGCCCTCGCCGACGGACTCCACCACGCCGGCCGCCTCGTGGCCGAGCAGGAACGGGAAGTCGTCGCTGATGCCGCCCTCGCGGTAGTGCAGGTCGGTGTGGCAGACCCCGCAGGCCTGGACCTTGACCAGCGCCTCGCCGGGTCCCGGGTCCGGGACCAGGATGGTCTCCAGGCTGACCGGCTTGCCCTTGCCGGTCGCGACTACCCCGCGTACTTCATGAGCCATGTTTCACTCCTGTCTCAGGCGACCTGAACCGGCGCCGTCTCGAGCTGTCGCCGCCAGCGGGTGAACAGCCGTACCTGGTTGACCCCGAGGACCGCGACCGGGCGGTCGCCCTGGCGGTAGACCGCGAGGAAGCTGTGCCCTGCCGGGTCGCCCTCCTCCACACTGACCGTGTCCGCGTCCGCGGCGTGCCCGATGAACTGGATCTTCACGTCGAACTGGTCGGACCAGATGTAGCTGGGCCGGCGCGCCTCCGTGCGGGCGGTGCCGCCGGACAGCAGCGTGGCCGCCGCCACCGAGGCCCGCTGCCGGGCTCCCGTCCAGTGCTCGATCCTGTGGTGACTGCCCTGGTTCGGGTCGTACCAGGCGGCGCAGTCACCCACGGCCACGATACCGGGGACCGAGGTGCCTCCCGCCTCGTCGCACAGCACGCCGTCGCCCAGTTCGAGGCCGCTGTCCTGGAGCCAGTCGATGGTGGGCACGGCGCCGATCCCGACGACCACGACGTCCGCGGGCAGGTGGGTGCCGTCGGCCAGCCGTACGCCGTCCACCCGGCCGTCGCCGGTGAGCTCGGTGACGACCGAGCCGGGCAGCAGCCGCACGCCACGCCGGCGGTGCAGCGCGGCCAGCGCCTCGGCCATCGGCACGCCGACGACGCGGGCCAGCGGCGCGGGGCCCGACTCGACCAGCGTGACGTCCAGGCCGAGGTCGCGGGCGGTGGCGGCGACCTCGGCGCCGACGAAGCCGCCGCCGATCACCACCAGCTTCCTGCCCTGCTCCAGGTCGGCGCGCAGGGCGCGGGCGTCGTCGAGGGTGCGCAGCGTGTGGACGCCGGTCAGCTCGCCGGCGCAGGGAAGCCTGCGGGCGGTGGCGCCGGTGGCGATGACGATGCCGTCGGCCTGCACCGAGGTGCCGTCGCTCAGCTCGACGCGGCGCTGCCTGGCGTCCAGGGCCACGGCGGCCACGCCGAGGCGCCATTCCGCGTCCAGCTCCTCGCCCTCGCCCTCCAGGGCCAGATCGGCCTCGGACAGGTCGCCGCGCAGGAAGTCCTTGGACAGCGGCGGGCGGTCGTAGGGGCGGTGCTGCTCGTCGCCGACCAGCACCAGCCGGCCCTGGTAGCCCTGGGCGCGCAGCGCCCTGGCGGTCAGCAGCCCTGCCAGGGAGGCGCCGACGACGCAGACCGTGTTCACGCCTGCCCCTTGACGGTGACGCCCGGCGGCAGGTTGGGTTCCGCATCGGACGGCTTGACGTAGATGACGCCGTCGTCGACCACGACCTCGTGCGTGCGCACGGGGCGCTTGGCCGGCGGCGCGTCCACCTGGCCGGTGCGCAGATCGAAACGCGAGGCGTGCAGCGGGCACTCGATCTCGCACCCTTCCAGCCAGCCGTCGGCAAGCGAGGCGTCCTGGTGGGTACAGGTGTCATCGATGGCGAAGATCTCGCCGTCCTCGGTGTGGAACACCGCGATCGGCGGGTCGGCCTCGACGCGAAGAGCCTCGCCTCGAGGGAGTGACGCCAGTGGGCACGCTGGGATCATCCTCACACCCCGGTTTCGTAAAGAGAAACGTTTAGCGCTATACGCAACAGCCTGGGGGTGGGACGAGGAGATGTCAAGACCGATTTGTGGGACTTACGGCCCCACCGTCTGGCAGAAATAGGTAGACCGGTCTATTATTTCGCCTCATGATGAGCAGACACGCGCTGGTCTTCGGGGCCGGCGGACTGATCGGCAGGCACCTGGTCCTCGCGCTCAGGCAGGCCGGTGTGCGGGTGAGCGCGGCCAGCCGGAGCCCCGAGTCCTACCGGCGGCTCGCCCGGTGGCTCGGGGACCCGGCTCCGGCCGATCTCCGGGTCGACTTCGGCGCGCCGTACTTGATCGAGGGGGACGTGGACGACGTCACCGAGATCTACAACTGCGCGGGCGCCTACCGGTTCGGGATGTCGATGGAGGAGGCCCGGCGGGCCAACGTCGACAGCGTGCGCGCCATCGCCGCGTTCGCCGGTCGGCTGCCCCGGCTGCGGCGGCTGGTGCACGTCTCCGGGTACCGGGTGGGAGGCAAGGAACCCGGGGCCGACCGGGGGCTGGGGCCTTACGAGGCGTCCAAGGTGGAAGGGGACGCGGTGCTGCGGGGGTTCGACATCCCGTGGACCGTCGTCAACCCGGCCACCGTGATCGGCGACGACTCCGACCAGCAGCTGGGGCTGGCCGCCAGCGTGAAGGAGATCTGGCGGGGCACGATGGCGGCCCTGCCGGGGGGCGCGAAGACGTTCGTCCCCGTGGTGTCCGTCGACTACCTCGCGCGGTTCATGACCCTGCTTCCGCTGGACGAGGCCGGCGAGCGGGCCTCGTACTGGCTGCTCGACGACTCCACGCCCGCGCTGCCGGATCTGCTCGCGCTGGTCGGGAGGCACTACCAGGTGAAGGTGCCGCGGCTGCGGGTCCCCGTGCCCGTCGTCAGGCGGCTGCCCCGGTGGGTCACGAAGGCGGAGCCGGAGACCTTCTCCTTCCTGTCCACGGACCGGTATCCCACGGCGACGGCGGACGCCTTCGCCGCGCGCCACGGGCTGGCGATGCCGGACTTCACCGCGGCGACGCTCCGGTGGGCGGATCACCTGGCGGCGCACCGGTTCGGTGACGCCCCGGAAGGCGAGCGGCGGTTCACCACCGTGGCCGGGGTCCGGACCTTCGAGCTCGGCTCGCCCGACGCGCCCACCGTGGTGCTGCCCGGGCTGCCGGTGAACGCCGACACCTGGGCGCCCGTCGTCGAGGCGCTGGGCCAGGCGCGCGCCGCGGACCTTCCCGGGCTGGGGATGAGCGCGGGAGGTCCCGAGGACTGGCCCACCTGGGTGGCCGCGCTCGGCGCCCGGCACCTGGTGGGTCACTCCATCGGCGCGGCCGCCGCCGTGGAGGCCGCGACCGACCAGGCGCTCACGCTCGTGTCGCCGTTCTTCCTGCAGCCGCGAGGCGGAGCCGTGCCCTTCGCACGGTGGCTGCTGCGCCTTGTCCGCCCCGAGGCGCTGGCGCGCCGGCTCACCGGGGACGCAGCGCACGCCCATGCTCTCCGATCGAGCGTCGACGACCTGCGCCGCGGGAAGGTCGCCGCCAACGTCGCCCGCCTGCTGGCCGCCACCCGCAGCGAGCGCCGGCGCGGCAGCCTCCTGGCCAAGCTGTCACGCCACCCTGGCCCCGTGCACATCATCGTGGGAGCCCGGGACCCGCTCACCTCGGCGGTCCGCACGCTGCCGCAGGCCACCGTGACGGTCATCCCCGACGCCGGCCACCACCTCCAGCTGACGCATCCGGCGGAGCTCGCCCAGGCCATCCGCTCCTTCGGCTCTTCCGAACGCCCGGCCGGGGGGAGGCACGCCGTGCGAGGCTGAGCCTCGTGATCTACGTCTTCCGCTCGGTGCTGATCGTGGTCGCGCTGGCCGGCCTCACCTGCACGTGGATCGCGCTCGCCGACCCGCTGCACCCGCTCGTCCTGTTCACCGTGCAGAGCAACCTGATGCTCGTCGGCTACTACGGCCGGCGCGTGGTGAGCAGGCGGCCGCCCTCCGCCGCGGTCAAGGGGGCGGTGACGCTCTACCTCGTGATCACCGGGCTGGTCTGGCACTTCCTGCGGATGCGCGGGGCCAACCCCTTCGACCATCTCGGCGGGCTCGCCCTGGGCAACTTCCTGCTGCACTACGTGACACCGGTCATGGCGGTGATCGACTGGCTGGCATTCGACCGAAGGGCCCGCCCCGGATGGGCGGCCGCGGCGCTGTGGCTGATCTATCCGGTCGCCTATCTGGTCTTCGCCCTCATCAGGGGCGCCCTGCTGCCGCCCGGGGCGTGGAAGCGCTACCCCTACCCCTTTCTCAACGTGGACCACTACGGCTACGGCGGAGTCTCGCTCATCGCGGTGGCGCTGGCCGTCTCCTTCCTGTTTCTGGGGTGTGGCCTGATCGCTCTGCGCCGTCTCGCCGACCGGGCCTGTATCCAGGGGTAACACGCTGTGGTGCGAGCTTCGCTCACCTATGGGAGTGATCGCTTACCGGACAGTTACGATCGGTCATCGACGTGGTCACAGTTGGCCGGATTCCGGCCGCGTGACCGATGGTGGGGGAGTTCACTCGGGGACCCTCCCTGAGAGATGGAAGTGATCAATTGGAGCCATGGCGGTGGCCGCCGGACCGGTACGAGGTACAGATCACCCTTCCGCCGCCTGACTACACCGCGGTCGATCATTACCACTTCGCCGAGTTCGCCTACGCGGCGGTGGAAGGCTTGGCCGGCGGGCAGGCGCTGCAGATCAGAGTGGTGCGCCTCGACGACGGGATGGTCCTGTTCGACGCGCTGGCGCGCATCGCGCTCCCGTTCGAGGAGTGGTAATCCTGACTTTGCGGAACAAAGTGTTCCATTCTAATAACGAGTGCCCGGGACGCAGGCTCGCCGTCGTCAGGACCGCCGACGGCAACCTGCTCGGCCTCCTCCAGGACGTGCCCGGAGCCTGGTAGGCGGCTAGGGGCAGACGCGGCCGCCGGCCTGGAAGGCCGCGTGGGTGAGGGGCATGAGCTCGGCCCAGATCGCCTCCATCCGCTCGGCGACCATCTCGATCTCGCGCTGCGGGAACGAGGGGAAGGCCGAGTCCTCGTGCTTGGTGCGCAGCGACAGGAAGTTCATCAGGGCGCGGGCGTTGCAGGTGGCGTACATCGAGGAGTACAGGCCGACGGGGAGTACCGTGCGCGCCACCTCCCGGGCGATGCCCGCCTCGAGCATCTCCAGGTAGGCCTCGTAGGAGCGGCGGTAGCTGTCCTTGGTGATGTCGGTGACGAGCTTGTGCTGCTCGGCGGAGCCGTCGACGAACTCGTACTTGCCCGGCTTGCCGATCTGGACCAGCTTGCGGTCGGGCGCCGGCACGTAGAACACCGGGTCCAGCTTGCGGTAGCGGCCGCTCTCCTCGTTGTAGCTGAACGTGCGGTGCCGCATGAACTCCCTGAACACGAAGATGGGCGCGCGCACGTAGAAGGTCATCGAGGAATGCTCGAACGGCGTGCCGTGCCGGTCCCGCATGAGGAAGTTGATCAGGCCGCGGGACCCGTCGGGATCGGCCTGGATCTCCTCCAGGGAGCTCTCCCCCTTGGTCGAGACCCTGGCCGCCCACAGCACGTCGGCGTCGGAGGCCGCGTGCTTGATCAGCTCGACGGTCATGTCACTGCGGAACTGGATGTCGCTCTGGCTCACGCCGGTCATCTTAGGAAAGAGGTACGACTGACTCAGCCCGTGGCCTCGAGCCAGTCGTGGAACGTCGGCCCGGCGATGATGGCGCCGGGGCCCGCCAGGAACGCGCCGGCCTTGACCACCTCCGGCTCGGTCGCGGACTCCGTGCCCTCGACACGCTCGGGATCCCCGCGCCGGGCGGCGAGCCTGGTCGCCATGTCGACCAGCTCCTCCTCTCGCGGGCCGGCGATCTCCCAGATCGGCCCCTCGCCCGCCACCTTCCCCGTGGCCAGGTCGGCGAGGGTTCTGGCGACCGCCACGGCGGCCACCGGCTGCGTGCGGGTGTACGGCACGCGGCTCACCTCACCCTGCCTGCCCCACGCCAGCCACTGCCCGGCGAACTCGTGGAACTGCGCGGCCCGCAGCACGCTCACAGGCACCGAACCGGCCAGCGCGATCCGCTCCTGCGCCGCCTTGGCCGCCATGTATCCCGCCGAGAACCGGTCGACCCCGATGATCGACAGCACCACCAGCCGCCGCACCCCGGCCTCGGCCCCCGCTTCCTGCAGATTCCTGGCCGCGGTGGTGAAGAACCGGGTGGCCGACTCCTCGTCGATCCCGTCCGCGTTGGTCACGTCGACCACGGACTCCACCCCTGCCAGCGCCTCGGCCAATCCCTCACCGGTGATCACGTCCACGCCCGCGGAACGCGAGATGGCCACCACCTCGTGCCCCTCGGCCTCCAGCACCCCGACGAGCAGCCGGCCGACCAGCCCGGTCGCCCCCGCTACCGCGATCTTCATCTCTCCACCCCTTCGTCAGCCCTCCAACCACCCTACGATCCGGGTCGATGCGAACCCTTCGAAGGATTTGGAAATGAGAAGATCGCCGGCGTCCGTGGATTACCGTCCCTGCTTGCTGATCAACAGAACGATCTGAGGGGGCAACATGAGAAAGATGCCGGTCTACGTGGGCGCGCTCGCAGTGGCGCTGGCCGGCACGATGGTCACGGCCTCGGTGCCGGTCTCGGCGACGACCGTGACCACGGCAGGCGTGAGCAGCGCCGGCCGTACCACGTGGTTGAACCCGGGCCAGCGGCTCGACGCGGGTGACTCCGTGCGCTCGTCAGGGGGCGAGTACGTCCTGCAGCAGCAGGACGACGGCAACCTCGTGCTCTACCGGGGCACCACGCCGCTGTGGAGCAGCCAGACCGGTGACAGCCCCGGCGCGTTCGCCGTCATGCAGGACGACGGCAACCTGGTCGTCTACCGGGGCAGGACCGCGCTGTGGGCGTCCAACACCGGTGACGCCCCGGGCGCGCGCCTGGCCGTGCAGGACGACGGCAACCTGGTCATCTACTCGGGCAAGACGGCGGTGTGGAGCAGGCACTCCACGATCAGCGTGCTCAAGCCGGGCTACCCGCTGAAGGCGAACCAGTACGTGCGCTCGCACAACGGCGACTACCAGCTGGTCATGCAGGACGACGGCAACCTCGTGCTCTACAGGGCGAGCAGGCCGCTGTGGAGCTCGCGGACGGGCGGCAAGACCGGCGCGTTCGCCATCATGCAGAAGGACGGCAACCTGGTCGTCTACCTGGGCACGACGCCGCTGTGGGACTCGGGCACCGGCAAGAACCCGGGCGCCCGGCTCGAGGTCCAGGACGACGGCAACGTCGTGATCTACGACGGCACCGACCCGCTCTGGTCCACCAAGACGGGACGGTAACCCGCCACGACCACCCCTGGCGCGCTCCCCGGGCGCCAGGGGTTCCGCACGACCGCTAGAGCAGGCGGGTGCCCGTGACGGTCCAGACCTCGGCGATGCGGTCGCCCTCGAGGCGCAGGACGTCGATGCCGCCCTTGGTGACCTGGGCGCCGTCCTGCCCGGTGAAGGTGGCCAGCCAGTGGCAGGAGAGGTGCCCCTCGTCGAGGAACGGGCCGACGCTGGTGCGGTAGGTGAGGTCGGGGCCGAGCGAGCCGCGGACCTGGCCGATCCACTCCGTCAGGCCGTGCCGGTCGGTGACGGAGTCGGGGTCGCCGACGGGGGCGGCGGCGTGGGAGTGGACGGTGAGCTTGTCGGCGATGACGTGCTCCGCCAGGGAGTAGTCGCCGTTCCAGAGGTTGGTCCAGTCGTTCCAGAGCTGCTTCATGCCCCGAGCTTCGGCCCGCCGCCCGACAACGCCATGTGCGTGATTGGGATCACATCGTGGCCGAGGGCGTCGAACTCGGCGAGGTCGATCTCGCGCCGGGGCACGGTCTCGTCGGTGACGGTGACGCGCTCGATGCGGTCGAGCCGGAATCCGCGGACGGCCCCGCGCAGGCGGCACCAGCCCAGCAGGTACCAGTGGCTGCCACCGAGGAAGGCGAGCGGCTCGACCAGGCGTTCCGAGGCGGCGCCCGCGCGGTCGGCGTAGGAGATCCGCAGCACCCGCCGCGCGGTCAGGGCCTGCTGGATGGCGCGGGGGACGGCCGCGACGTCTGCCTTGATGAAGCCGATCCGGCCGGCCAGGTCGTGGGTGGCGGCGATCTCGCGCTCGGGCATGACGGCCAGCAGCTTGTGCAGGGCCGAGCGGGCCGTCTCCGCGAACGGGGTGGCGGCCAGGGCCTGGAGCCCGGCCGCGACGGCGACCGCCTCGTTCGGGGTGATGTTCAGCGGCGGCAGGGTGTGACGGGGGTCGAGGACGTAGCCGCCGCTGCGGCCGGGCTTGACGTAGATCGGGGTGCCCGCCTGCTGCAGGGCGCTGACGTCACGCTCGATGGTGCGCGGGCTGACCTCGAAGCGGGCGGCGAGCCAGCGGGAACTGCGCGGCCTGGGGGCGACGGCGCGCAGCTCCTCCACCACGGCATACAAGCGATCGGTCCGATTCATATGCACGTGTATATCGTTTCCTGAGCTATCGTGCTGGGAACGATCGATGGGGAGGCTCGCCGTACATGAGTGCCGAGCAGGTGCAGGTGCCCACGCGGATGCTGGTCGAGGCGCTGGTGCGGCCCGACATGACCGTGGACGGCGCTGAGCTGTACGCCACGGGCAACCTGCTGGGGATGAGCGACCAGCAGGTACGGCTGTGTATCAAGCGGCTGGCCGCCGAGGGGCGGTTCGTGCAGGAGGGCAGGGGCCGCAAGGCGATCCTGCGGGCGAGCGGCACCACCGAGCACGACCTGGGCCTGGACGTCGAGTTCGTCAACCACGCCTTCCGGCAGGACGCGGGGCTCGCGCCCTGGGACGGCGCCTGGCACCTGGTGGCCTTCGCCGTGCCCGAGAGCGCCCGCACCGGGCGCGACGCGCTGCGCGCCGAGCTCACCCGCCTGGGCGGCGCCGCCGTCCAGGGCGGCCTGTACGTCAGCGCCAACCCGTGGGAGCCCTACGTCGAGGACCACGCCCGCCGGCTGGGCGTCGCCGAGCACCTCACGTTCCTGACCAGCAGAGACCTGCGACAGGGCGGTCATACCGAGCCCGCGGTGCTCGCCGCACGCCTGTGGCCGCTGGCCGAGATCGCGGGGCGCTACCAGCGGCTCGCCGAGGTCGCCAGGCCCCGCCTGCAGCTCCTGCGCGACCAGGCCGACCTGCCAGAGCCGCGGCGCCTGACGATCGCGATCGAGCTGGCCGCCGAGTTCACCCGCGCCATGGAGCCCGACCCGCTCCTGCCGCGGGAACTGCTCCCGCGGCCCTGGCCGGGCACCCAGGCCCGCGCGCTGGTCGCCGAGTGCCTGTCGCTCCTGGCCCGGGGCGAGGAGGACATCCGCCTCTTCCGCCTCTACCGCGACCTCGTCGTTGCCGCTCACTGACGGCTACATGTGTCGAGTTATCCGCTCGGCCACGATCGACACCAGTACGCACGGTACGGCCAGCACCACCAGAGCCGCCGCCGACCAGGCCGAGGCGGGATGCCCGGCGGGGACCGGGCGGCCACTCCAGATCAGCAGCAGATGGGTGAGCGCCACCCCCAGGCCCACGATCAGGCCGGCGAGCGGCGCCCAGCGCCGGGCGCAGATCCCGGCGCCGGTGGCGGCGGTGAGTACCGCGACCAGCGAGATGCCGGCGGCCTCCACGTGCAGGTCCAGCCAGCCCACCCCGGCGGCCAGCGGCACGGCCACCGCCGGCCACCACAGCCGCCGGGCCGCCCAGGCCACCACCAGCCAGGCGTAGCCGATCACCCAGCGGGCCCTGGGCGCCCCCGGCGGCACGTGCGCGCGTTCCGCCCAGGCGGCGCGCAGCCACTCCCGTCCGGCGTTCATGCCGGCCTCGGCCTGGGG
>NZ_JAHDTI010000002.1 GCF_018531495.1 Nonomuraea sediminis | reverse complement strand
AGGTCGCCCTGTCCAAACTCGTCAACTCGCTCAAGGGGGTTTCGGCTCGGATGCTTCGTAAGGAATACAGCGCACACGTAGGCAAATACCTCTGGGGCGGACATTTCTGGTCTGGTTCCTACTTCGCTGGGTCGGTCGGCGGGGCGCCGCTCACCGTGCTCAAGCAGTACATCGAGCAGCAGAAACGACCTGTGTGAGTGAAACTGCTGCCGACAAACCTGAAAGGTCAGGGCACGCTCGCGCCCTAGCGGGCACTCCCACGTGGGCCTTCACCCCCGGCGTAACGCCGGAGCACTGGCCCACATTCTCGTAGATCGCGGGAAGTCCACGGGCCGTCGGCGTGTTGGAGGATGCGTGATAGAGGTGCCCGACTGGCTCGACCGACTGTCCGCGCGAGCCGTGCAGTTGCCCGTCCCCATGGGGATGCGGCCGCCCGCCGACGGCGGGCGTGTGGCGGCGGTGCTGATGCTGTTCGGCGAGGGGCCGCTCGGGCCCGACGTGCTGCTCATCCAGCGCAGCTCGCGCGGGCGCAAGCACGCGGGCCAGCCCGCGTTCCCCGGCGGCGGCGTCGATCCCGACGACGGCGGGCCCGTGGGCGCGGCGCTGCGGGAGGCCGAGGAGGAGACCGGGCTCGACCCGGCGGGTGTGACGGTCCTGTGCGAGATGCGCGAGCTCTACATCTGGCGCAGCGAGAACCGGGTCACGCCGGTGATCGGGTGGTGGCACGAGCCGTCCGCCGTGCACGCCGCCTCGCCGCACGAGGTCGAGTCGGTCGAGCGGGTGCCGATCGCCGAACTGGTCGATCCCGCCAACCGCTTCAAGCTGCGCCACCCGCGCGGATTCGCCGGGCCCGCCTTCCGGGTGCGCGGGATGCTGGTGTGGGGGTTCACCGCGATGGTGCTCGACACCGTGCTGCATGCCGGTGACCTGGCCAAGCCGTGGGATTCGAGCAGGGTGGAGGACATGCCGCCCGACATGCTAAATCTTGCGGCTCGTGGCTAGGGCGACGCCGAGCGAGGCCCAGCCGGCCACGTCGTCGTCCGGGTCGGCCGCCAGCAGGCGCAGCGCGTCGAGCCCGGCGGGATCGGGCGGGTCCCCGAGCACGTGCTGCAGGGCGTAGGCCGCGCCGTACCTGACCCGCGCGTCGGGGTGGCAGGCCAGCTCCATCACCGAGGGCAGCGCGCCTTGGTCGGCCAGGTGGCCGAAGGCGATCAGCACCGAGTAGAGCACCATGGCGTCGCTCTCGCTGGCGGCCAGGTAGCGCAGGATCGGCAGCGTCCTGTGCTTGAACGGCTCCAGCCTGCCCATGATGTCGACGCCCAGCAGCCGCTCGGCCACCGTCTGCGCCCCGCACAGGCGGCGGGCCTCGGTGAAAGCCTCAAGGTCCGCCCGCTCCTGCAGAACGGAGATCACGTGCCAGCGCACCGGCCCGTCAGGATCGGTGTCGCCTAGCGCTGCCTGGATGAGATCTCCAATGGGCGGCATGGCGCCCACCGTAGCCGGGCCGGTGACGCCGTCCTGGCCGAAGACGTGCACGCTTGACCGGATCGCTGGATACCTTTGAAGCGTGCGCGGTGATCTGCTTGACCTCATCTTGATCGGCCTCGTGATCGCCTTCGGCATCTCTGGCTACCGGCAGGGCTTCATCATCGGCGCCATGAGCTTCGTGGGCTTCGTCGGCGGGGCCGTACTCGGCGTCTTCATCGCGCCGCCCATCGCCAAGGCCGTCGTGGACGAGGACACGCCGCAGGCGCTGCTCGCGATCGTCATCGTGTTCCTGGCCGCAACGATCGGCCAGTTCGCCTCCTCCACCATCGGCGCCGTCGTGCGCAGCCACGTCACCTGGGAGCCCGCCAAGATGGCCGACGCGGTCGGCGGTACGTTCGCCAGCGCGCTGTCGGTGCTGGTGATCGGCTGGCTGATCGGGTCGCTGATCGTGTCGACCTCGTTCGCGCCGCTGGTGCAGCAGGTCAAGGACTCGCTGCTGCTGACCACCGTCGACGACGCGATCCCGCAGTCGGCGCGCAACTGGCAGCAGCCGTTCAAGAAGTTCATCGACCGCTCGGAGTTCCCGCCGGTCTTCGACGCGATCGGTTCGGGCCAGCTGGTCGACGTGCCGCCGCCCGCGCGCAGCATCCTGCAGGGCGCCAGGCTCGGCCGCGCCCAGAAGGCCATCGTGAAGGTGTCGGGCAACGCCGAGAGCTGCAACAAGCACATCGAGGGCACCGGCTTCGTCTACGCGGGCGACCGGATCATGACCAACGCGCACGTGGTCGCCGGCGTCACCCGCGAGCTGCAGGTCATCGACTACCAGAACAACCGCCACCCGGCCACGGTCGTGCGCTACAACCCGCAGCGCGACATCGCGATCCTCTACGTGCCCGGGCTGAACCTGCCGCAGCTGAGCTTCGACAGCGCCGGCAAGACCGGGCAGAACGCGATCATCGCCGGCTTCCCCAAGGGGCAGGGTTTCACCGCCGAGCCGGCCAGGATCAGGAGCAAGCAGCCGGCCGAGGGGCCCGACATCTACCGCAGTTCCAACGTCACGCGCGAGGTCTACGCCATCCGCGGCAAGGTGCTTCCTGGCAACTCGGGCGGCCCGCTGCTGACCGTCGACGGTCGCGTCTTCGGCGTGATCTTCGCCGCCGCGATCAGCCAGGAGGACACCGGCTACGTGCTGACGGCCGACGAGGTCAAGCCCGACGCCGACCAGGGCCGCAACGACACCACGCCCGCCGGCACCCAGGACTGCGACTAGCTCGGCAGGGCGGCGAGCACGGCGTCGATCGCCTCTTCGGCATCGGTGTCGGCGTCGAACCCTGAGGCGATGCGGCCCACCTCGTCGTAGGGCTCGCCGTACGACTGGACTCTGGCGGTGCCGCGGTTGAAGAGGGTCAGCGCGCCGCGGCCGTTGCCGCGCTGCAGGTGGGTGAGGCCGACGCAGATCTGCGCCAGGCCCTGCCACAGCTCGCGCTCGGGTGCGGGCGCGCACTTCCAGCGGCCCTCGAAGACCTCATGGGCGTTGAACGGCATGCCGTCGCGCAGGAACCGGCGCCCGTCGGCGAGCGCCTGCTCGGTGGTGGGCGCGTAGTCGTCGGGGACGCGCGGGACCCCGGTCGCGCCGTACGGCATGGGCCTGCCGTAGGCGTCGCGCGGCCGGGCGTTGCGCGGCCTGCCTTCTGAATCGCGGTCTCTCATCGGTCGGGCCCTATCTGTCCGGCTCGGGATCGGCCAGCCAGCCGAGCAGCTCGGCGTCGAAGGCCTCGGGGGTCTCCTCGTGCGGGAAGTGGCCCGCGCCCTCGATCAGCCGCCAGCGGTACGGCGCGGCCACGTAGCGGCTCGAACCCTGCGCGGTGCGGGGCAGGATGCACCGGTCGAGCGCGCCGTGCAGCTGCAACGTGGGCGCCTCGATCTCGGTACGCATGGCCCTGGCGTAGCGCAGCCCGTCGGGCCGCAACTGCGAGCGGCCGAACCAGCGGTGGTACTCAAGCGCGCAGTGGGCGACCTCGGGGATGCTGAACGCCTCCCGGTAGGTCAGCGCGGTCTCCTGGTCCGGCCGGCCCGGGCCCGACCACTGCTCGAGCAGGGCGCCGACCAGCGCGGCGTCCTTGCGAACGAGCCTGCGCTCGGGCAGGAACGGCAGCTGGAAGCCCAGGGCGTACCTGCTGAACTGGCCGAGGCGCAGTAGCGAGGCGCGCAGCCGCAGCGGGTGCGGGGCGGACACGGTGACCAGGCGGCGCACGCTCTTGGCGTCCATGACGGCCATCGTCCAGGCCAGCAGCCCGCCCCAGTCGTGGCCGACCACGATGGCGCCGGTCTCGCCCAGCGCCCGGATCAGCCCTGTCGCGTCGCCCGCCAGGGTGGGCAGGTCGTAGCCGCGGGGGGTCTTGTCGCTGCCGCCGTAGCCGCGCAGGTCGACCGCGACCGCGCGGTATCCGGCGGCGGCCAGCGAGGCGAGCTGGTGGCGCCAGGTCCACCAGAACTGGGGGAAGCCGTGCAGCAGCAGGACCAGCGGCCCCTCGCCCGCCTCGACGACGTGGAAGCGGGTGCCGCCGGCGTGCACGGCCCGGTGGGTCCAGGGGCCTTGGATCTGGACGACGGTCTCGTCAGGTGCCATCGAGTTTCACCGGCTCGGGTTCGGCTATCTCCTTGAGCTCCTTGAGCGAGCGGCCTGTCCGCTTCATCCCGGAAAGCCCCTTGAGCCGCCTGACCCCGATGAACACCAGGAGAGCGGCCACCAGCAGGTAGAACACCGTCACGATCAGGAAGGACAGCCAGGCGGGCAGGATCAGGGTGAGGGCGTACGCGATGGTGAACGAGGCCAGGATCAGGCACAGGTGCGCCATGAACGCGGCGGCGGCGAACAGGCCGGAGGCGGTGCCGACCCGCTTGGCGTCGAACCTGAGCTCGGCCTTGGCCAGCTCGATCTCGGAGCGGACCAGCGTCGAGATCTGGTTGCTCGCCTGGGCGACCAGCGAGCCCAGGGTTTCTTCCTCTTCGGGAGTCTGGGACATGCACGTCTCCTATCGGGGCGCCGTGCCCCTGTCAAACATCATCCAGCTCCACGGGTTCTGTTGCGCACCCGTATGTGAAGGAGCACCGCCGCCAGAACCGAAGCGATGAGGCTGGCCGCGAGGATACCCAGGGTCACACCGTCGGTCCGCGCCGGGTCGTCACCGAAGGCCAGGTCGCCGATCAGCAGCGACACGGTGAACCCGATCCCTGCCAGCAGTGACACCGCCGCCATGTCCCGCCAGTGCAGTTCCTCCGCCAGCCGGGCCAGGCCCAGCCGTACCGACAGCCATGCCCCGCCGAAGACGCCGACGAACTTGCCGATCACCAGCCCGGCCATCACCCCGATTACTACCCGATCTCCGAACATCATGCCGAAGCTGGAGGCGTTCAGCGCGACCCCGGCCGACAGGAACGCGAAGACCGGCACGGCCACGCCGGCCGAGATCGGCCTGATGTAGTGGTCCGCGGCCTCGGCGGGGGACCTGTCCTCGCCCTCGTCGGTCGACACGCGGGTCAGCAGGCCGAGCGCCACTCCGGCCACGGTGGCGTGCACGCCGCTGACCTCGACGAAGTACCAGGAGGCCACGGCCAGCGGCAGGTAGATCCACAGCCCCTTGACCCGCTTGTGCTGCAGGAACCCGTAGATCGCGATCAGCGCGACCCCGATGAGGAGCATCAGCGGGTTCAGCTCCTCGGAGTAGAACAGCGCGATGATCGTGATCGCGCCCAGGTCGTCCACGACCGCGCAGGTGAGCAGGAACGCCCGCAGCGAGGCCGGCATCGCGCTCGCGGTCACCGCGAGCACGGCCAGCGCGAAGGCGATGTCGGTGGCCGTCGGGATCGCCCAGCCGTGTGCGACCCCCGGCGTGCCCGCGGTCACCAGCAGGTAGACGATCGCGGGCACCACCATCCCGGCGATCGCGGCGATGATCGGCAGCGCGGCCTTGCGCAGGTTGGCCAGCTCGCCGTGGACGAACTCCTCCTTGACCTCCAGCCCCGCCACGAAGAAGAAGATCGTGAGCAGGCCGTTCTGCGCCCACCGGTACAGCTCGAGGTCCAGGTGCAGGGCGTGCGGGCCGACCACGGTCTCCTGCAGCGCGGTGTAGCTCTCGATCGAGACGTTCGCCCAGATCAGTGCCGCCACGGTGGCGGCCAGCATGACGATGCCACCGATCGTCTCCGTCCTGAGGGCCTCCGCGAGCGTGCGGGCATAGCGGACGGTAGGCCTGAATGGCCACTTCTCGGTGGCTCGGCGCACGGGATCCCCCTTGGCGGCTGGAATCAGAGGGACGGTCCCCCCAACACGCCGACCCGTCTTCCCGGCACACCCGCTACCACCCTATCGATACGCGTCTTGACGGCTATCCGGTGGTGTTGTGCAGGCGGACCAGCCGCAGCGACTCCTCGCGGTCGCGCGTGTCCAGCGCCTCGACCAGCGCCGCGTGGAGCTCGTAGCGCTCGGCCATGTAGGGCATCAGCGGCATCTCCCCGTCGGGCAGGACCGACAGCGTGTGCGACTCGATCAGGTCGAGCAGCGTGACGTACAGCGATCGCAGCAGCGAGTTGGGGCTGATCTCGGCGATGGCCGCGTGCAGCTTCCAGTTGGCGCGGATGAAGGCGTCGGGGTCCTCGGCGCGCACCGCGGTCCGCATGTCGGCCAGCCGGGCGCGCAGCTCGGCGATGTCGGCCGGGGAGGCGTGCCACAGCGCGTCCTCCACCAGCAGCGGGTCGAGCGCGTCGCGGATGCGGGCGGCCTCGGCGACGTCCGACACCTGCGAGTCCAGCGCCAGCATCGAGTGGCCGAGCCGGACCATCGGCGTCTGCTCGGCGGCGAACAGCCCGCCGCCCGGCCCTGGCCGCACGGTGACCAGCCCGCGGGCCTGCAGCAGGCGCAGGGTCTCGTTGAACGTGCCGACCGAGACGCCGCAGCGTCCGCGCAGCTCCTCCTTGGTGCCCAGCCGGGAGCCCGGCTCCGCTCTGGCCGCGAGCGCCGCGATCTGGTCGGCCGCCATCTCCGCCCGCGACAGCAGGCCCGCCCGGTCGCCGTCGCGCCGTCGCGGCGCGGGCGGCTCACCGGCGCCGTTCTCCGCTGCCATCGCACCTCCCATCGCTAAATGATTATGACAATTACCCTCGCACGTCTCACCCGATGGCGCAGCCCATCCCTCGTATCACCATAATCATCATGGCTAATACGATATTTCGCTAACCTGGGGGTTTTGTCCGTAAACTTCGCCGATGGAGCGTGGCTTCGCTCAAATCCCCCACCTAGGTGTGCCGCCCGGAGTGGGGTGAGTCACAATGGCAGCAGAGGAGGCAGAGTGAACACCGAAGACGTGCTGGGCAAGGCCCCCCTGTTCGCCGCGCTCGACCGTGAGAGCGCCGCGGCGCTGCGCACGAGCATCACCGAGGTCCAGCTCTCCAAGGGGCAGACTCTCTTCCATGAGAACGAGACGGGCGACCGCCTCTACGTCGTGCTCGAGGGCAAGATCAAGCTCTCCCGCCAGTCTCCCGACGGCCGCGAGAACCTGCTGAGCGTTCTCGGCCCGAGCGAGATGTTCGGCGAGCTGTCCCTGTTCGACCCCAGACCGCGCACCGCCTCGGCGACGGCGCTCACGGACGTACGGCTGGCCGGGCTCGGCCACGACGACCTGCGTCCCTGGCTGACCGGGCGGCCCGAGGTGGCGCTCCACCTGCTGCGCGCGCTCGCCCAGCGGCTCCGGCGCACCAACGACGTGCTGGCCGACCTGGTCTTCACCGACGTGCCCGGCCGGGTGGCCAAGCAGCTGCTCGACCTGGCCGACCGCTTCGGCACCAAGACCGAGGAAGGGCTGCGCGTCCACCACGACCTCACGCAGGAGGAGCTCGCCCAGCTCGTCGGCGCCTCCCGCGAGACCGTCAACAAGGCGCTGGCCGACTTCGCCCAGCGTGGCTGGCTCCGCATCGAGGCCAAGGCCGTGGTGATTCTCGACATGGACCGCCTGTACAACCGCTCGCGTTAGCGGTCCACACCCCCCAGGTAGTCCAGCTGTGCCCGGACCGACATCTCGGCGGCCGGCCACAGCGACCTGTCGACGTCGGCGTAGACGATCTCGACGATCTCGCCGGGCGTCCTGGCGCCCTGTGCCCGGGCCGCCCTGATCTGGTCGAGGCGCTCGCGGCGGTGCGCGATGTAGCCGTCGAGCGCGCCGATCGGGTCGGGCAGCACCGGGCCGTGTCCCGGCAGGAGCGCCTGAGCCTCCAGTTCCTCGGCGACCTTCCTGAGGAGGTCCAGGCTGCGCAGGTAGTCGGCCAGGCCGCCGTCGCCGGCGATGACCGTGGTGCCGCGGCCCAGGACCGTGTCGCCCGTGAGCATCGCCCGGTCCCTCGGCAGCCAGAAGCACAGGGAGTCGAAGGAGTGGCCCGGCGTGCCGTACACCCTGATCTCCAGGTCGTCGACGGTCACCACGTCGCCGTCGGAGAGCCCCTCGCTGCCCAGGCGGTGCTTGGGGTCCAGGGCACGGACCGGGGCGCCGACGAGCTCGGCGAAGCGCCTGGCGCCGCCGCTGTGGTCGACGTGGCCGTGGGTGAGCAGGATCTCGGTGACCCTGCGGCCCTGGAGATGATCGGCGACGCGGCGCAGGTGGGCCTCGTCCTCGGGGCCGGGGTCGACGACGACGGCGTCGCGGGTGCCGAGGATCCAGGTGTTGGTGCCGTCCAGCGTCATCAGCGACGGGTTGGGCGCCAGCAGGTTCTCGGCGTGGTCGGTGCGGGAGCCGTCGGGCGAGCCGATGGGGATGTGCAGGCCGCTCATCAGGTCATCAGCCGCATCTCGCCGTCGACCTCGACGGCCTTGGGGAGGATGGTGACGATCTCGCGCTCGGCCGCCAGCACCGACTCCACGCTGTCGTGGGCGGCCAGCTCGCTGAGCGTGTGGTAGGTGGGAGGCATCAGGAAGATCTTCCCCTCGTGGGCCAGCTCGATCGCCTCGGCCGGGCGCTGCCACGCTACCTTGTCGGCCTCGCCTCCCACGTCCCTGGTGCGCTGCCCGGCGGGCAGCACCGCGACGAAGAATCGGGTGTCGAACCGGCGGGTCTCGATCTCCGGCGTGATCCAGTGGGCCCACGGCTTCAGCAGGTCCGAGCGGAGCACCAGCCCGCGCTTGGCCAGGAAGTCGGCGAAGGCCAGACTCCGGTCGATCAGGGCGAGCCGGTCGGCCTCCCAGTCGTCGCCGGTGGTGTCCTCGACCACGGAATCCGGCCCCGGCCCTGCCAGCAGCACGCCGGACTCCTCGAAGGTCTCCCGTACGGCGGCGCACACCAGGCCGCGCGCCGTACCCTCGTCCGCGGCGAAGGCCTCGCCCCACTGCGCGGGAGTGGGGCCGGCCCAGGCGACCGCTTGATCGGTGTCACGCGGGTCCACCGAGCCGCCGGGGAAGACGTAGGCCCCGGCGGCGAAGGCCATCGTGGTCTTGCGCCTGAGCAGGTAGACCTCGGGTCCGGGACGCAGGATCACCACCGTGGCGGCATCGCGCGCCGTGACCGGCTCCAGGCGGCCCGCGTTGATCTCCCTGGCTCGATCGGCTAGTTCTTGCGGCAGCACGATTCCGGACACCAGACCTCCTTCTAGAACATCACTCGGTCATGGTGACATATCCGGGTATCAGCTGACTTCTGCGATCAGCTCCACTTCGACGGAAGCGTCCAGCGGCAGCGCCGCGACGCCTACCGCGCTGCGCGCGTGCACGCCCTTGTCTCCGAACACGTCGCGCAGCAGCTCGCTGGCGCCGTTGCCGACGCCCGGCTGGCCCGTGAAGTCCGGCGCGCTGGCCACGAACACCACGACCTTGACGATCCTGTTGACCCGCGACAGCTCGCCCACCTGGGACTTCAGCGCGGCGATGGCGTTGAGGGCGCAGATGCGGGCGTGGCCCTGCGCGTCCTCGGGCGTGACGTCGGCGCCGACCTTGCCCAACCCGGCCAGCTTCCCTTCGACCATCGGCACCTGGCCGGAGGTGTAGACGAGAGTGCCGGTCTGCACGGCGGGAACGTAGGCGGCCAGCGGCGGCACGACCTCGGGCAGCGTCAGCCCGAGCTCGGCGATCTTCTCCTCCGGAGTCACTGCTTCTCCCTCTTGAAGTAGGCGACGAGCTGCTCGGGGCTGGCGCCCTGGAGGATCTGCACCAGTTCCCAGCCGTCGGAACCGAAGTTGTCCAGGATCATCTTGGTGTTGTGGATCAACACCGGAGCCGTGAGGTACTCCCATTTCTTCATGCGGGTCAGCCTAGTGAGGCAGCTTCGCGAGCGAACCACCAGGCACGGCGTGACTGTGACCAATCTCAAAGGCCTGCACGGACGTTTCGGCAAATGACCGTTCGGTAGCCTTCAGGAGTGGAGTCCCGCGACACGGATTGGGACGGCGTGCGGCTGCACGTCGTCACCGGCAAGGGCGGCACCGGCAAGACCACCGTCGCCGCAGCACTCGCCCTGGCCCTGGCGTCCGGTGGCCGCAAGGTACTGCTCGTGGAGGTCGAGGGCAGGCAGGGCATCGCCCAGATCTTCGACCTGCCACCACTCCCCTACGAGGAGCGCAAGATCGCGGTGGCCCCTTCTGGCGGCGACGTCTACGCGCTGGCCGTCGATCCCGAAGAGGCCATGCTCGAGTACATGGAGATGTTCTACGGCATGCGCCGCGCGGGCCGCGCGCTGACCAAGATGGGCATCGTCGACTTCGCCACCACCGTCGCGCCCGGATTCCGCGACGTGCTGGTCACCGGCAAGACCACCGAGGCCGTGCGCAGGCGCGCCAAGAACGGCAAGCGCGTCTACGACGCCGTGGTGCTCGACGCGCCGCCGACGGGCCGCATCACGCGTTTCCTCAACGTCACCCAGGAGGTGGCGGGGCTGGCGAAGGTGGGCCCGATCAAGAACCACTCCGACCTGGTCAGCAAGGTCGTGAAATCCCCGGAAACGGCCGTGCACTTCGTCACGCTGCTCGAAGAGATGCCCGTCCAGGAGACGCTCGACGGGCTCACCGAATTGCGTTCGGCGGGGCTGCCGCCCGGCGGGATATTCATCAATATGGTGCGCGATTCACTGCTTCCTCAATCTGCTCTTGACACGGCTGTCAAAGGCCGATTCGACGTCGGGGAGCTCGCCCTCGGGCTCAAGGCGGCGGGCCTGGCCGACGGCCACGACGCGACGGCCATCGCCGAGGCCCTGTCGGCGGAGGTCGCCGAGCACGCCCGCCGTACAGAGCTCGAGCAGGACGAGCGCCGGTCGCTGACCACGGCGAACCTGCCGAGCTACGACCTGCAGCTGCTGGCCGACGGGGTCGACCTGGCCGGGCTGTACGAGCTGGCCGAGAGCATGCGCACCCAAGGAGCAGCGTGAAGAAGCCCCCGGTCCTCGACATCGACGCGATCCTGGACGACAAGGGCACCCGGATCGTGGTCTGCTGCGGCGCCGGCGGCGTCGGCAAGACCACCACGGCGGCCGCGCTGGGCCTGCGCGCCGCCGAGCGCGGCAGGTGCGCGGTCGTGCTGACCGTCGACCCCGCGCGGCGCCTGGCGCAGTCGATGGGGCTGACAGAGCTCGACAACACCCCGCGCCTGGTCGTGGAGAGCGAGAACGGCGGGCAGCTGTTCGCCATGATGCTCGACATGAAGCGGACCTTCGACGAGATCATCGAGGCCCACGCCGACCCCGAGCGGGCCAGGCAGATCCTGTCGAACCCCTTCTACCAGTCGCTGTCGTCCAGCTTCGCGGGCACGCAGGAGTACATGGCCATGGAGAAGCTGGGCCAGCTGCGCCGCTCCGACGAGTGGGACCTGATCATCGTCGACACCCCACCCTCCCGCTCGGCGCTGGACTTCCTCGACGCGCCCGAGCGGCTCGGCCGCTTCCTGGACGGGCGCTTCATCCGCCTGCTGACCGCCCCGGCCAAGGCCGGGGGACGCAGCGCGTTCAAGTTACTGAACGTGGGTTTCGGACTGGTGGCCGGCGCCATGACCAAGCTGCTCGGCGCCCAGGTCATCAAGGACCTGCAGACGTTCGTCTCCGCGCTCGACGCGGTCTTCGGTGGGTTCAGGCAGCGCGCCGAGATGACCTACAAGCTGCTGCAGGCGCCGGGCACGGCGTTCGTGGTGGTCGCGGCGCCCGAGCGGGACGCGATGCGTGAGGCGTCCTACTTCGTCGAGCGCCTGGCCGAGGAGCGCATGCCGCTGGCCGGCCTGGTGGTCAACCGGGTGCACCTGTCACCCGCGACCAAACTGTCGGCGGCCCGCAGCGCAGCGGCCGCCGAGGACCTGGAGTCGCGCGGCGAGCACGAGCTCACCTCGGCCGTGCTGCGCCTGCACACCGGCCGGATGCAACTGGCGGCGCGGGAGTCACGCGAGCAGGAGCACTTCGTCTCCGCCCACCCCACCGTGCCGGTCGCCCAGGTCAAGGCGATGCCGGGCGACGTGCACGACCTGGAGGGGCTGCGCGAGATCGGCGACCTGCTGGCCGCCGGAGCATGAAAACGCGGCCGGGGTGCTCTCCCCGGCCGCGTTTTCCAGGCTGGTCAGCCCGCGATCAGCTCGTTGGTCCGTTCGTACTCTTCCTTGGCGGACTCGAGCAGCTCACGCCACGAGTCCACGTCAGGCCGCCGCCTCAGCAGGGCCCGTCGCTCCCGTTCCGTCATACCGCCCCACACCCCGAACTCGATGCGGTTGTCCAACGCATCAGCGAGGCATTCGGTACGGACCGGGCATCCTCGGCAGATCAGCTTCGCCCTGTTCTGTGCGGCGCCCTGGACGAACAGAGCGTCCGGGTCCGCACCTCGACAGGCGGCACGGGAGGTCCAATCCGTGATCCACATTTTTCGACCCCACTCCCCTTAGGTGGTCAGTCGTCATTTGGGGCCGACGGGCGCGGGCGCCGAGCCTCCGTATTCAGTTGCCGCAGAGGAGAACGTACGCAACTACACGTTCGGGCCGACAGACCCCAGAGGACCAATTTCTCGCCCCAGTGTTGACCGGGAATGACTAGTCACCCCCGTCAGTCAAGGCGAAATGGGGTTCGGTTACCGATAACACCACTCTTTCCGCGTACCCTAGGGTCTGTGCAAGCTCAGGGCAAAGATCGTTCCTCCCCCGTCTTGAACGTCGTGCGGCTCATCGCCGCCGGCGCGGCCGCGGGCGTCCTGACTGCGGCCATTGCCCTGCCTGCCGTTGGCGGCGCCGGAGTGGCGGCCAAGTCGGGCATGCAGGAACTCAATCTCAAGCCCGAGGACCTCAACGAGCCTCCGCTGCCCGAGCGCACCAAATTGGTCGACGCCGGCGGCAAGAAGATCGCCGAGTTCTACTACGAGAACCGCCAGTCGGTGACGCTGGACAAAGTCGCCCCGATCATGCGCACGGCGCTGATCTCGATCGAGGACTTCCGTTACTACCAGCACGGCCCGATCGATGTCGAGGGTACGGCTCGCGCCCTGCTGAAGAACTTCACCGGCGGCGGCGTGGTCCAGGGTGGTTCCTCGATCACCCAGCAGTACGTCAAGCAGGTGCTGCTCAACGCGGCCGAGACCCCGGAGGAGCAGGCGGCGGCCATCGCCCCCACGCTCTCCCGCAAGCTCAACGAGCTGCGCTACGCCATGGCGATCGACAAGAAGTACTCCAAGGACCAGATCCTGGAGAAGTACTTCAACATCGCCTACTTCGGCGCCGGCGCGCACGGCGTCCAGGCCGCGGCCAAACGCTTCTTCGGCAAGTCGGCCGCCGACCTGGACCTGGCCCAGGCGGCCACGCTGGCGGGAGCCGTACAGAACCCCAACAGGACCGACCCCAACGTCAGCAAGCAGTCCAGGGCGCTGCTGCTGGCCAGGCGCAACGTCGTGCTGGACAGGATGGCCCAGCTCGGCAAGATCACGCCGCAGGACGCCGCGGCGGCCAAGGCCAAGCCGCTGGGGTTCAAGGACGTCAAGGTGGCCGGCGGGTGCGAGGCCAGCAAGTACCCCTACTTCTGCCTCTACGTCCAGAACGACATCCTCAACAACGACGACTTCGGCAAGACGCCCAAGGAGCGGCTACGCCTGCTGCAGCGCGGCGGTCTGACGATCAAGACGACGATCGACCCGAAGATGCAGGAGGCGGCCGAGAAGGCGATCAAGAAGTACGTCTTCAAGTCCGACAAGCAGGTCGCCTCGCAGGCGATGATCGTGCCCGGCACCGGTGAGATCAAGGCGATGGCGGCCTCGCGTCCCTTCGGGCGCGACAAGAAGGACAACGAGATCAGCTACAACGTCGTGGCCGACGCCGCGCACGGCGGAGGCGGCGGCTTCCAGCAGGGCTCGACCGCGAAGGCGTACACGCTGGCCACGGCGCTGGAAGAGGGCTACAAGTACAACGACGGCTTCCCCGCCTCCTCCTACCAGGCCGGCAGCTACGGCGACTTCAGGAACTGCAAGGGCGACCGGGTCGGCGACCCCTCGGCCACGATCAACAACTCCAGCGAGAGCGAGGGCGGCTTCAAGACGCTGCAGACCGGCACCTGGGGCTCGGTCAACGCCTTCTTCATGCGCCTGGAGCAGAAGGTCGGGCTGTGCAAGGTCGTCAAGATGGCCAAGCGCCTCGGACTCCACCGCTCCGACGGGCAGAAGCTCGGCGAGTACGAGACCTTCACCCTCGGCATCAACGAGGTCGACCCCGTCACCGTCGCCAACTCCTACGCGGTCTTCGCCTCCCGCGGCCAGTACTGCAGGCCGCTGGCCATCACCGAGGTCACCGACAGGAACGGCAAGGTGACCCAGTACAAGCCGAAGTGCTCGGAGGTCCTGGAGCCCGAGGTCGCCGACGCCGTCAGCGGCATCCTGCAGGGCGTGTTCACCAAGGGCACCATGAGCGGCGTGGGCGGCATCGGCCGCGACGCCGCCGGCAAGACCGGGACCACCGACGAGTACATGACCGCCTGGTTCGCCGGCTACACGCCGAACCTGTCCTCGGCCGTCAGCGTCGGCGACCCGCGCGGCGCCTACAAGCACCCGCTGCGCGGCGTCACCATCGGCGGGCGCTACTACGGCAGCGTCTTCGGCGCCTCCATCCCCGGCCCGATCTGGAAGGCCGCGATGCTCAAGGCGCTGGAGGACGTCGAGCCCGCCAGCTTCACGGAGGTCGACAGGTCACGCTTCGGCGGCTGCGGCGACAACTGCGCGCCCAAGCAGCCGAAGAAGAAGGACCCGCAGGACCCGAACGCCGACCCGTTCGACCCGTTCAACCTGGACCCGAACGGCAACAACGGCGACCCCAACGGTAACAACGGTCACGGCCACGGCCGCGGCGGCACCACGCCGATCACCCCGGCCAACTGACCTGACGCGAAAGGCCTCCGCGCTTCCACGCGGAGGCCTTTCGCTTTTCCGTACGGCGGGGCATCGCTTTCCCACCCAGGCGGTCAAGCGAGCGCGCGTTACGGCGAGGAGCCGTCAGCCCTCACGACCGGCCATGACAGAGCCCGGCTGGCGTCGGCGCGTGCGCGTAGGGGCGGCTTGCCGTACATCCAGCCCTGCCTGAGGGCGCGCGTAGGGCGGCTTGCTGTACATCCGGCCCTACCTGAGGGCGCGCGCGGAGGGGCGGCATGCCGTACATCCGGCCCTACCTGATGCCGCCCACCACCCGCGGGCGGCTCAGGACGAGAGGCGCGCGCGGACGGCGGCGGCGACGCGGCCGCCCTCTGCGCGGCCGGTGACCTTGGGGTTGACGGCCTTCATGACCTGGCCCATGGCCTGCGGGCCCGAGGCGCCCGTCTCGGCGACGGCCTCGTCCACCAGCTTGCCGAGCTCCTCGTCGGACAGCTGGGCGGGCAGGTACTCCTCGAGGACGGCCTGCTCGTCGAGCTCGGCCTGGGCCTGCTCGGCGCGGCCCGCGTTGCCGAAGGCCTCGGCCGCCTCGCGGCGCTTCTTGGCCTCCTTGGTCAGCACCTTGACGACCTCGTCGTCGGACAGCTCCCTGGCCGCCTTGCCCGCGACCTCCTCCACGTTGATCGCGGCCAGGGCCATGCGGATCGTGCGGAGCCGGACCTCGTCCTTGGCCTTCAACGAGACCGTCAGGTCGGCCTTCAGCTTGTCCTTCAATGCGCTCATGCGGTCCATCTTGCCGCCTGACCGGACCCCCTTGTGCCGGACCCGGGCCGGATCTCGGGTGTCATCGGGCATCATGAGTACGTGAGGAAAGCCGTAGCTGTGCCTTTGTCCCTGCTCGGTCTCGGCGTGGCCGGGCTGGGCTACGCCTCCGTCATCGAGCGCAACACCTTCAGGCTGCGCCGATTCGACGTGCCCGTGCTGGCCAGGGGGCAGCGCCCCGTGCGCATCCTCCACCTGTCCGACCTGCACCTGACGCCGCGCAGGACCATGCTGATCAACTGGGTCCGCTCGCTCGGCGCGCTCGAGCCCGACCTGGTCGTCAACACCGGCGACTCCATCGCGCACCCCGACGCCGTGCCCTCGCTGCTGCACGCGCTCGAGCCGCTGCTGTCGCGCCCCGGCCTGTTCGTGTACGGGTCCAACGACCTGTACGCGCCCAGGCCCAAGAACCCGGTGCGCTACCTGTACAGCACGTCCAAGACCAACCGGCGTCAGCACGTGCCCACGCTGCCGTGGGAGGAGCTGGGCGCCGGCATGGCGGCCGAGGGCTGGCTCGACATGAACAACACCACCGCCCACGTCAAGGTCGGCGACCTCGACGTCGCGGTGGCGGGCATCCACGACTCCCACATCGACCGCGACCGCTACGACCTCGTCGCGGGCCCCGCTCCCGCCGACGCGGACCTCCGCCTGGGCGTCATGCACTCACCCGAGCCGCGCAACCTCACCCGCTTCGCCGCCGACGGCTACCAGCTCCTGCTCGCCGGCCACACGCACGGCGGGCAGCTGTGCATCCCCTTCTACGGCGCCCTCGTCACCAACTGCGGCCTCGACCGCGCCCGCGTCAAGGGCCTGAACCGCCACGACTCGGCCTGGCTCCACGTCTCCGCCGGCCTCGGCACCTCGCCCTACGCTCCCGTCCGCTTCGCCTGCTACCCGGAGGCGTCCCTGCTGACCCTTGTCCCCAGGCGTTGAGGCGGTCACAAGCACTGCCGGAGTCCGCTAGACTTTCCCAAGCACGCGCAAGTAGGGCGTGCACCGGGGTGTAGCGCAGCTTGGCAGCGCGCTTCGTTCGGGACGAAGAGGTCGTGGGTTCAAATCCCGCCACCCCGACAGAGTTACGCCAGCTAGAAGGCCGCTTCCGAAGATCGGAAGCGGCCTTACTCGTCTGCTGAGTGACTAACTGCGTGACTACGCGCTTAGCTCTGCTGGGTCAAACTGCCCAAGGCACAGGCTCGATGGCGGATGCCCGCCTAGGAAGCCTGGAGAGATGACCACCTTGATAGTCCAGCAGTTGGAGGATCACAAGCTCCAGGTACCACATCGACAGGCGCCATGCTTCGAACAGCTCCCCACCTGTCGGCCATTCGAGCTTGGCAGATTTCTTTGAGGGATGTACGAGATCATTGCGCACAGCAAAGATCAACTCTGGGCCGCCTGCCTTCCCATGGTGATACTCCCTGTTGCGCTTGGCTAGGGCGGTGAAGTCGGTAGGCAAGTCGACAGGAATGCCTGCGCTTTGCAGGAGCAGCCTAAGAGCTGCACCCGCGTTGAGCTTGCCCAACGAGTCCGTGTCGAGCCACTGGCGTTGCTGGAGTACGCCCCAAGCCAGCAGTTCGAGTCCTGAGCAAGCAACGGGAATCTTGACATCCAGGACCACGCCACTGGCGTTGGCCGCCATCCCGTACCTGGTTGCGCGGCTGACGATCTTCTCCAGAGTTGGGGTCTGATCGATTTGAGATACCCCCTGAGCCAATGCCGGGAGCGCAGATTCGACGATCTCGGGCTGGCACCAGCGCCAGCTAGCTCGCCCCGTTCGGGGAGAACCCCAATGCACCCAGACGACTTCGTCCGACCCATCCAGGCCGACTACAGGACCGATGCCTGGCTCGGTTCCCGCGATCAGACCGAGAAGGTCGAAGAGCCGATCTTCTAGAAGCTCGATCATCTCCGCGGTCGGAGACGGGCTCTGGGGTACTGCCTCAATAACGAAGGACGGGCCTGAATCGGAAGCATCCTCGACGTGGGCCATGCGAAGGTCCCAGTTCGGAAGCCCAAACACCAGTTGACCTTGGACTCCGACGGCCGTGTTGCAGGCAGGGAAAGGAATCTCTGTGAGTTGACTCATGACGTGGATGATCAACCTGCGAACGGCGGAGGGAGATCCCGTGATCAAACTGCTGATAGAGATGGAATGCCACTCTTTGTTTGGCAAGCCACCAGGAGCAACATCTGCGATAGCTGGAGGAGCTAGATCCGCGCCAGGTGGGAGCTTCACGTGCGCAAACTCAGGAAGATTGAGCATGTGAATCCTGGTCTTGCGATCAACGTACACACTCGCATCAAATCTGGCCCCAGCATCATCTAGGCGTAGGCGCAGAGTACCTAGCACATGCTCTTCTGGTCCTTGATCTCCACCCAAGATGATCAAGTCTCCAGCGTAGAGGACGAATTCTCCATTGGCCGAAGGGCGATAAACAGGCCGCAACATCCGAGAGATGGGGGCGCTTGCAGTCGACACACCGCCAGCATGCCCCCGCCTCACGAGTACCCGCAGGGTTTCAGACTACGAACTGCTCTCCACGACGACCCTTGGACCATCCAGGTCGAAGATGCGATGGACCCAGATAGAGACCTGCCCCGATGCCACAGCTGAGCGTACGTTCTTGGCCAGACATCAACACCCGAGACCGTCTAAAATGACCTTGTTCGTGATCCCTAGGCTGGGGAAGTCTTGGTTCGAGTCCGGGACTCCCGCGGGCGGAGATCGTCGCTGCTGCCTGTCTCCTCGTGATGCCGGAACTCCGTGACGTCTGGAAGAGAGGTAAGCAGATGGTCTCCAAGCTCTTGAAGTCCAAGATGTTCGCGTCCCTTCGAGCGCTCCTAGCGGTTGTTGGTGTAATCGGCAGCACGTCCCCCGCCTAGGGATCACGACCGACACGCAACGAGGCCCCGTCCGGAATTCCGCACAGGGCCTCGTCCCCGGGTGGCTACTCCCCTTGGAAGATGCGGTCCATCACAACGGCGCCTTCTTGGAGTACTGGGCGGATCTGCTTCCTGTAGACGGCCTCGGTCACGGTAGTGCTGCTGTGGCCGACCAGACGGGAGATCTCCTCTAGCGGAATGCCGTTGTCGGAGAGCAGAGACACGAAGCTGTGCCGCAGCTCTCGCGGCGTCCAGTCGTCCGGTTCGATGCCCTCAGCGCCCCTGATGGCGTTGCGGAAGTCGCGTCGAACGTCCGAGGGATCAAGTCCCGTCCCGACCTTGCTTGTGAACACAAGGCCGCTCTCTCTCCAGCTCTTCCCGGCGACCGACCGTTCCCTCTGCTGCTGTTCCCATTGATCTCGAAGAGCTTCCATGCAACGCCTGGGGAGCGCCAGAGTCCGCCGAGACTTGCGGGTCTTGGTATCGCCGCCCACTCTCACAGAGCGCCATACGGCTGGCGGACGCACTCCTGTAGATCACCAGCTCCCCCAGGCGATTACTGATCGCTCGGCGCCGGACCAGCCTCGATCTCTGATCGGGCAAGCACCTCAGTTCGGCCATCGGTGTAGGTGACCACGAGAACGGGTTCGCCTTCGGGCAGGCCCAGGGCTGTCCGTTCCTTGAGCGTCGGCATCCGGGCCTTGATCCTGGCCGGTTTCTCCAGGTTCACCACGGTGAGCTCCGGCGGCGTCCGCACGGTGCTTCCGCGCCGGTTCTCAGTATCAATGAGCCCTTCGCTGCGCAGCAGCCGCAACGCCTGGCGGATGGTCGCCTTGCCGGTGCCGAACTCGTGGGCCAGGGCATCTTCGTTCCTGAGCTTGTCGCCAGGCCGAAGCTCCCCTTCCTCGATCTGGGCACGCAGGACGTCTGCCACCTGCACGTAGAGCGGCGTGAACGAGTTCGGATCAATCTGCACCGTCCCATGATTCTGTCGCTATAGCGCTCCTGCACCTTTACGCTATTACGTAATAGCGCAATGATGGGCTCACGTTGACTGACTCCACATGGGAGCACGCCATGCCAACGACGTTCCGCGTGCCGTACATCACGGCTTGGTCAGGGGAGTTCATGGAGCACCCCCTGGGGTTCGCTTGGGCGGATGAAGCCGCTGGTCTCCGGCTCGCCTACTCAGACCCGCAGCCCCAGGATTGGATGTTCGGCGTGCTATGGGCGCGCCAGGGGTTAGCGGCGTGCGGGCGGCCTGAGTGGAAGCTGGTGAACACCTTCAGGCAGCGACGGTGCATGCTCCACCGGCTGTGTCAGGTGTGTGGCGCCTCCGCCGTAGACCAGTTGACGGGCCGAACGTGGTGGGTGCTGGCCGATGAACCACACGAGAGTTCGGAGACAGCGGGCTACACGAACGCGCCTCCAACGTGCTTGCCCTGCATTCCTGGTGCACTGACCGCATGTCCACGCCTACGACGGGGCGCAGCCGTCTACACCGTCGGCGACATCGAGCCCTATGGCGTAGTGGCTGACCTCTTTACGCCGACCAGGGCCGGAGAAGCTATCCATGTCCAACGCAGCGTCACGGTCACCTTTGAGGAGTTCCGCAGGCTTGAGAAGGCCCTGGCGAAACAGCTTCTCGTGGTCCTCGATGATGTGGTTCCGTTCCCTGGCGTCCCTACTGTCCCCGGACGGGGATTGAGCAGCCCAAATGCAGATCCTTCGGAGGGACGCGGGGCAGAGAGGGCGTCCCTGCTGTCACTCAACACCTGAAGACCTAGCGGCGCTTCGCGCGTCCAATTCGGATCGTGCGAGGCACGACAAAGCGGCTGCAACACCCCGTGTTGCAGCCGACCTTATGACGATGGCGTGCACGTCCCTATTGGGGTGGTCCTACGTCAACGGGGAGGCGGATTGAGCCCGGCAACGTGTGCCGATGAGATGCGGAAGGCCTTGAGCCCGATTACTTCGGCATCCAGGGAAGAGGCACGAAAGCAGCCATATCGAGAACTGTCCTAGCGATCTCGAAATGGTCTTGGACCAACCCGGGTGCTGAGCAGTTTGCTCAAGGAGCCAAAGGCCCCACGTTATCCAGGCTCGGCGCCCTCGCGGTGACGTGCCTCCCGTGCCTTTGGCGCCCACTCCATGAAAGGGAAGGGGGAACCATGAAGTCCTTAAGCATCGCGGCAGCGGTCGCCACGTCGCTGGTCCTCGCAGCAGGTCCCGTGGCAGCCGAGCCACCGACCAATCTCAACCGGCCGGTGACCATCGTTTCCGATCAGGCCGGGGAGACCTTCGCCGAGTCCGTCAACGCTACGGAGGCCACCGGAGCCCGGGATATCACCTGGACCTCAAGCTCCGGCCGCCTGAAGATCACAGCACGAGGGCTGCTCCCCGGCAGCACCGTCCGCGTCTCCCACTCGGCATCTCAGGCCAGCGGCTCCAGTAAGAACCCTTCTGCCCAGATGGTCAGTGCCAGAGGTGTCGGCGTAGCTATCACCGGCCCGGCCATCAGCAAGTCTGAGCTGCTCAGGTTCGCCGGGTCTGGTCCCGCTCGGCCGACCGACCAGGCGTATTCCGCCTCGACCACCCCGGCCGACAATCCGACCTGGTCCGATAGCGTGGATGTGACTGTCGGCACTGGCCACGTGTATGCCTGGTACGGCTACTGGCTGGTGAACGCCGACGGACACGGGAATTGGGGAATCCTCGGCCAGGACTGGCACAGCGGCAGGGACGACTCGTCGTGTTGTGAGATCACGAAGATCCATCAGTGGAGCGTGTTCCCGCGATACAACCAGATCAAAGACCAGGACCCCAAATACACGGTCGATTTCCCCCACTGCTGGGACCGCAACCTCTCCCTCAACTTCTTTGGATTCTCGCTTGGGGGCAGCATCCATAACTGCCGGGGCAAGGTCAACCCCTGGGCCTGGTACAACGACACCGACTCTGGAGTCGGCGTCGAGTGGGTCGGCAAGAGCGACTATGACACCGTGGGCGGCGCAATCGACTTCGCCGTCTACAGCCCCTCGGGCGCGAGATGGGATATGAGTGACTGGCTGTGGGTGTGGGACAGCTGACGCTGCCCACGCCCTGAACTGCCCAATGCGCGGTAACGGGGAGTAGACCTCCCCGGCGCCCGGCCCGCACAGAATGCCCGCCGCTCCGGTGCCTAGCCGCCGGGACGGCGGGTGAGGCGGCAGGCGGTGAGGAGGGCGGCGCCCGTCTGGACGGCCACCAGGGCGCGGGCCCTAGCTATTAGGTGGAACCCCAAAATGGTCAGAGTTCTGGGCCCAGGCGAGGCTGGCGGCGATGTAGCCGGTTACCAGGGGCGAGAGGTCGGTGCTGCGCCTGACCAGGACGAGGTGGGCCGGCGGGTGATCGGCCAGCAGGACGTAACGCACACCTGGGACCGGATGCGTCCACGTCGTCTTCTCGGGTACGTAAATCACGGCTTGCTGCCACAAGACCGCGTGCAGCCCCTCACCGAGGGACCTCACCACCGGGCCGTCACCTGGAGCCTGCCAGAACTCCGCCCAGATGGGGTCGGCTCCGCTGGGCAGCCGGGCTGTCCGGCGGCCACACAGATCAGCACAGGTGATAGAGGCGCGGCAGGCCAACGGGTCGTCCGCGGGCAGCGCGGCGTAGAGCGGCTCCGGGCGGACGACGTGAACGGCCAGCCCTGTCTCGTCGAATGGCGTGAACGTGATCGCCACGTCGACCTCGCCGCGGCCCAGGCCGATCGTGGGGTCGACCAGGCTGCCTTGGCGCAATTGGACCAGCGCGCCGGGGTACCGCTTCGCGAACCCTTGGGCCGCCCCGGCTGACAACGCCGCTTCGGCCGGGCCGAGTACCCCGACCCGCAGCACTTGCTCGCCGTTTGCTTGACGTACCCGCTCGACCGCACCGTCGGCGGCGGCCAGCAGCGCGCGGGCCTCGCTCAGCAGCACCTCACCAGCAACGGTGAGGGTCATCCCCCGCGGTGTGCGGACGAACAGGGCGCATCCCAGCTCCGCCTCCAGCTCGCGGATGCGCTGGCTCAGGGGCGGCTGGGAGATGTGCAGGCGACGCGCGGCGCGGCCCACGTTGCCCTCTTCCGCGACGACCACAAAGTAGTGCAATCGACGTAAGTCCACACGCGCGACGCTATAGCGAACCCTATGCCTCACGGCTCAACCAAATGGCGGCTTGACGGTGATCGGCGTTTTGCTCAAGGAGCCGAGTCAACCTCCTCGAAGGGACGAAGATGGGACAAAGGCCAAGCGTGCGAGCTGTCGACAACTCCCTGGTCACCCTCGACCTCGACGGTGTGAGCGCCGAAGATCTCCACAACTGGACCGGGCACGCCAGCTACACCCCGCGGTTCACTGGTATGAGCTGCCCGGCACGAAGATCGAACGGCCAGTTCGCTGACAGACTCTTCATCAGGCTCGGAGCCGCTGCGAGCGGACGCGGGGACAAATCGTCGGGCGAGTGAGTGACAGACTGCGTGACAATCGCCGTGGTCGATCACGGACGTCCGCGAACGACCACGCACGTTCCGGGCCGCCCAGGATGACTCTCCATCAAGTCGAATGCGTGTTCGAATTGCTTCGGGACGAAGAGGTCGTGGGTTCAAATCCCGCCACCCCGACAGATTTTCGCCAGGTAGAGGGCTTGATCCGCTAAGCGGATCGGGCCCTTTTCCATTTCCGGAAATCGGGGGGAGCCAACTCACTCGGACTCCACCCGTCTCAGCCCTCGTCCTCCTGGTTGTCATGGTCATCACTTATAGCTCACTAGGCATGGTGCATCTCGCTTGCCACGGCTGGCATGGAAGCCCGGAATCTCCCGATGGGTTCAGGTCTTTGAGGACCTCAAGGCCAAGATCGAAAGCGGCGAGCTTGCCCCTGGCGATCAGGTGCCAGGGATGGGCAGCTTCGTAGTCGAACGCTCTGGAAGCGAAGAGTCCTGGGCGCTGCGGGTTCTTGTGACGGCAGTCCGTCGTTCGCCGGTAACCGCGGTTACTGCCTCTCGCCGGCGACGTGTTTCGGGAACCTACCTTCCCCTCACAGGTCCGGTGGCACGCCGATCCGGCCGAGTTGGTGGTTGAGGATCGCGGCCGCCTTCGCGACGTCCAGTTCCCCGACCAGCACGCCGTCGGCCAGGCCGCGCGCGAGCCCGAGAAGCATGTGGGCCTCGGCGTCGGCATCGACGCCAGGTTCCGAAGCGGTGGCGGCCACGAGCGCGGCGATCTCGCGATGGACCGCTTCGCCGCCCGCGCGGTACAGCCCGCGTGCATCAGGGTCGGCGACGGCCCTGGTCAGAAACGCGTGCCCGGCGAGCAGGAGCACGGGAGCGCGCTCACCCAGCTCGACGACGGCGAGCAGCGTGCGCCGCAGCGTGTCGGCCGGGCTGTCGGCGTCATGTAGCGCCGCGCGAACATGGCGCTCGATCTCCTGCCTGAGCAGCTGCGCGCTCGCGCGCAGCAGGTCGGCCTTCGCCGCGAAATAGTGCTGCACGAGCCCTTTGGAGATGCCGGCCTCCTGGGCGACCTGCCCGATGCTCACACCGGCCAGGCCGTCCCGAGCGCAAAGCCTGAGGGCGGCATTGGCGATCTCCGCCCGCCGCGCCGCATGGTCCACCTGCTTCGGCACGGTCTGGCCTCCTCTCTTCGCGATACGAGCGTATCGTGATATTAATGCGATACGACCGTATCGCGAAAGGTGAACGGAGGATCCCGTACGTGAACGACCTCGTGGAACCCAACATCGGAGCCACTTTCCGCCGGCGGCGGCTCGGCTACTTCCGCGACGCGTCCGCCTTCGCGCGCTACCGGAACGCCTATGACCGGGCCATGGCCGAGCTTCCCGAACCCGATCAGATCCAGGACGTGGCGACCCGCTTCGGGACCGTCCGGGTCTATCGCTTCGGCGCCGGCGACGGCGTACCGCTTCTCCTGCTGCCAGGACGCACCGCGTCCACCCCGATGTGGGAGTCGAACCTGGCCGGCCTCACCGCCCACCGGCCGGTTTACACGGTCGACCTGCTCGGCGAGCCTGGCCTCTCGGTACAGACCCGGGCGTTCGCGAGCGCGGCAGACCATGCCGACTGGCTGGCGGAGCTGCTGGCCCGGCTCGGCCATGACCGGGTGCACCTCCTCGGGGTCTCCATCGGCGGGTGGAGCGCTTTTCACCTCGCCATGCACGCCCCGGAGAAGATCGCCTCAGTGAGCCTGCTCGATCCCGCCATCCTTTTCGGCCGGATCACCTGGAAGGTCGTCGTCGTTTCGCTGGGCTCGGTGGTTCCGTTCTTCCCGGAGTCGTGGCGCCGGAGGCTGCTGAGCTGGATCTCCGGCGGAGCCGACGCCTCCGACGACGAACCCGTCGCCAACCTGATATCGGCCGGGATGCGGGACTTCACCGCCTTCCTGCCGCCACCGACGTACCCCACGGACGCCCAGGTGGCCGGAGTCGACGTGCCGGTGCTCGCCCTGATCGCCGGGCGCAGCATCATCCACGATCCGCGCAAGGCCACCCTGCGTGCCCGCCGCCTGCTCGCCCGTGGCGTCGTCGAACTGTGGCCGGACGCCTCCCACGCCATCAACGGCGAGTTCCCCGAGCGCGTCAACGCCCGGGTCCTCGCCTTTGTCGACGAGATCGATCGCAATGGCGACACGCCGTGATGACACGAGCCGGTGAAGCGCGCTCCCGACCGGCGCAGGCGTTCGTCGCGGACGGGGGATTCCACGGTTGAGGCCGAGACAAGCGCTGCCACCGTGGATCGGCTCATGCATCATGCGCACACGGTCGAGTCCCACCGCCTGGCCGAAGCCCTCGCCCCTGAGTGACCAACTGCGTGATCAGCCCGTGAGCTGATCGGATCGCTCGCCGTCCTGCGGCTTACGCCGTTGCCTATCGGGACGTTCCTCAACCTGCTCGGACCGGCGTCCGCGTGCGTGGATCGGGCCACGCCGAGCACGTGAGCGTGCTCGGCGTGGCCCATTTTGCGATCTACCTGACCGTAGGGAGTCACCCCTTAGGCGTGCGGGCCGACTTGGCCTCCTCAGCTCACCCGGCTTGCCCGTCGCAGAACACCGTGTTGACGAGGCCGCCCACCGCCTTCTGGAACTCCTTGACTGCCAGGGACCTTGCGGCGTCGTCCACAAGGGTGATCGAGGCGGTCAGGGTCTTCTTGCCGTCGGGCGTGCTGTACATGAGCGTGCCGTACCCGTGCGGAGGGCTGCCGTTGTGCTGGTAGACGGTGCCGCACTTGGGGCCCAGGTCCTGCACGAACAGGCCGAAGCCGTAGTTGTACTTGCCGTACGGCTTGCGCATTTCGGCCAGCAGCGGGGCCGGCAGGAGCTTGCCGCCCATCAGCGCGGAGATGAACGTCTGGAGATCCTTGGTGGTCGAGATCAGGTCACCGGCGCCGGCCAGCAGGGACAGGTTCTGGCGGGAGACGTCGACCACCTTGTCCCGGCCGTCTTCCTGGTAGCGGTAGTAGCCGTGGGCGTGCGGCCCGGGGAGGGTCGACCGGTCGCCCGGCACCAGGGTGCTCCGCAGCCCGAGCGGCCGCACGATCCGCCGCTGCAGCTCCTCGGCGTAGGAGTTGCCGCTGACCTTCTCGATCAACAGCAGGGCCAGCGTGTAGTTGGTGTTGGAGTACTCCTGGGCGGTCCCCGGCGCGAAGACCGCCGGCTTGGACAGCGCCAGCCGTACCAGTTCCTCCGGCTGGTAGCTCTTGAAGCGGTTGGCCAGCCATTCGTCACCCTGGGCGGGGATGCCCGGCACATACTTGCCGTCGATGGTGTCGCCGGTGTAGTTGAACAACCCGCTGGTGTGCTGCAGCAGCATGCGCACGGTGATCCGCTTGTCCACACCGAGCTCGGGCAGGTAGTCGTCCACCGGGCTGTCCAGCTCGATCTTGCCCTCGGCCACCAGCTGCAGCACCAGGGTCGCGGTGAAGGTCTTGATGACGCTGCCCGTCCAGAACCGCCCGTTCGTCGGCGGCTTGGCGGCCTGGCCCAGCTGGCGCACCCCGGCGCTAGCGACCCACTCGCCCTGCTCATCGTGCACACGCACCTGCACCCCGGTGAAACCGGCATCGACGAACGCCTGCATGGCCTTCTGCAACTCCGGGCGATCCTGCCCGGCAGCGGCCTTCGACACCGGCGTGCTGTCCGCGGTGGCCACCCCGGGTGTGGCCACCCCGGCCAGCAGCGCGGCCGCCAGCGCCGCGACCCCCACTCGTCGCAAGACCTTGGTCGCCGTGATCGCCGGCGGGGATTGGGTTCTCATTGTTCCTCGTCTCTGGTGTCGCGCTCAGGCGAACAGCTCGCCGAGCAATTCGGGGTCGATGGGGATGGGGGTCGGGTGGCAGGCCGGCGACTGCGAGCCCACCAGGAAGTCCGGGCGCGCTTGGTGAGCGAGCCGCCCGCCCCTGACCCGGCACGCCGCCGTGTCACCGGGCCCGGACAGGACTCCGATGACCAGCTACGGCTGGATCAGGCGGCGTCCACAGCCTCAGTGATCTTGCGGGCCATGTCGGCCAGGGTGGGGCTGGGCTCGCCCAGGTGGGTGCGGGCGGCCGCGTCGAGGGCGACGATGATGGTGTTGCGGAAGTTGTCGGCCTCAGCCGGAGCCTGCTGCTTGAGCAGGCTCATGGCCACGGTCAGGGCCGGCAGCACCTGGTCGGCAAGGTCGGCTACGGTCTTGCCCCACTTCACGCCCTTGGGCGCCTTGGCGAGCACGTGCCCGACCAGACCGGTCGCGGAGGTCAGCGCGATGGAGCCCTCGGTGGCGACCTTGTGGGCCGAGCCGGCGGCACCAGCGGCGGACATCAGCGAGACGGCGCCCCACGCGGCGGTCTGCAGCGTGAGCTTGTCCTGGTCGGTAAGGGTGATCGACATGATGGTGAGCTCCTCTATATCTGTTACGAAATTTCAAATTGAATGGACGGATGGTTGGCGGGCGACCCGACCTGAGCAATCCGGATACCCCGGTGAGGCCGCAATCGCTGAACCGTTCATGGCAGCTACCATCGCCGACCGCGCTGATACCGGGCCGTTGCCGTACTGACACGGCCGCTGACACGACACCGCATGGTCGACGGTGAACGCGAGGGCATCCGTGAGGATTCAGCGGCGGAGGGATGAGCGGCTGGAGAAGCTGAGCCAGTTCCGCTCCAGCGAGCGGTCTCAGTGAGTGACACCGACCGGGGTCTGCTGCTGGATCGAGGAGGCCGCGTGGGCGCCGATCTTGCGACCGCGCAGCAGGAGCAGAGCCAGTACGGCGGCGCCGAGCACCCCGGCGCCGGCGCCGATGAAGGCGGTGGACATGGCGGCGTCGTAGGCCTGGCGTGCGGCTGCGGCCAGGGACGGGTCGGCCACGGCGGCGGCTACGGAGCGGCGGGCCTCCTCAGGTGCGGTGGCCGGCATGGCGAAGGTGTAGCTGCTGGTGGCCAGGCTGCCCAGGATGGCCACGCCGAGGGCGGCGCCGGCCTGCTGGATGGTGTCGTTCAAAGCCGAACCGACACCGGCCTGCTCGGTCGGGACGGCGCTCATCAGCGCGGCGATCGCCGTGGGCCCGGCCAGGCCGCTGCCGGCGCCCAGCACGACCTGGGCGATGGCCAGAACCAGGAAGCTGTCGGAGGAGGAGAAGCCGAGCACGGCGAAGCCTGCGGCCATCACGATCATGCCGAGGACCGCGGTGGTGCGGTTGCCGAGCTTGGTGCCCAAACCCGCGCCGACGCCGTTGAAGACCACCGACGCGATGAACATCGGGATGAAGGCCAGTCCGGCCTGGGTGGGGGTGTAGCCGAGGACGAACTGCATGTACTGGGTCAGCACCAGCAGCATGCCGCCGCTGCCGATCTGGACCAGCGTGAGCGACAGGCTGCCGCCCGCGAAGTCGCGGTCGCGGAAGAGCTTGAGCGGCACCATCGGGTGCTCGGTGCGCAACTCCCAGCCGATGAAGGCGGCCAGGGCGACGACGGCGACGATCAGCGGGGCCCAGGCGATGCCGTGCGCGAGTTCGTTGAGCGTCCACACGAGGGCGGACATGCCGATCATGGACAGGACAGCGCCGACGGGGTCGGGCTTGGTCGCGGAGCCCTTGGATTCGGGCATGAAGGCCAGGGCGGCCAGGATGGCCAGGAGCGCGATCGGGACGTTGATCCAGAAGACCGCTTCCCAGCCGAGGGAGGCGATCAGGGCGCCGCCGGCGACGGGGCCGCCGATCAGGCCGAGCACGGCGAAGGCGGCCCCGGCGGCCATGGCCTTGCGCCGTTCGGCCTCGTCGGGGAAGACGACCATCAGGATCGACAGGGTGTTGGGCATGATCAGCGCGCCGCCGGCGCCCATCGCGACGCGGGCGGCGATCAGCTGGCCGGGGTCGGTGGCGAGGGTGGCGGCCGCGGAGGCGGTGCCGAACAGCATCAGGCCGATGACCATGAGCCTGCGCCTGCCGTACCGGTCGGACAGGGATCCGGCGGTGAGCAGCAGGCCCGCGAAGACCAGCATGTAGGACTCCAGAATCCACTGGATGTCCTGCGCGGTGGCGCCCAGATCGGCGGCCAGGGAGGGCACGGCGACGGTGAGTGCCATGTTGTCGATGACCAGCACCAGCGTGCTCAGACAGAGCACGACCAGGATCAGCCAGCGACGAGGGTGCGGTTGCATGCCTCTAGCTTCCATTCGCATACAGAGAGTGATCGACTGAAGGATGGCGCGCTCCACACGCCTTCCGTTGGGGGGTGAATCAGGCGCCGCTGGGTGCGATCCATTCGGTCAACTCGACGACGATGCCGTTGGGGTCGGTGAGACGCATCAGCCACTCACCCCACGGGTTGCGGCACAACTGCCTGGTGATCGGTGCGCCCTCGTCGTGCAGACGCTCGTGTTCCTTGACCAGGTCGGTGATCGCGAACGCCACCACCGGCTGAGCCACCCGCTCTCGCGGCAGTTCGAGGTCGCGCTGGTGCAGCAGGATGTCGGCGGCCGTGTCGTCGCGGCTCAGCCAGGCGAAGTCCGGGGTGTCGAGCACCTCGCGGAAGCCCAGATAGGTGGTGAAGAAGTGGCGGGAGCCTGCCAGATCATCGACGGTGAAGACGACTGTTGAGGAGACTATGTTCACACTTCTGCTCGTATGCAATTGTTTGCCATGGTTTCCCTCCTATGTAGTGATTCGTCCGGGATCAAGGGTGCCGATACGGCCTGGCCGGGGCAATGCCGGATCTTGCAACGCTGCGTTAACCGCAGGCTTCACACAGGAGATCCGCGACATCGAGATCTTCCTGACCTTGGCCGATGAACAAGGTCGCCAGGACCTCCGGCCGGTCTACGAAAAGCTTCGCATCAGCGTGGATCGGGCCCGATCAGCCGCTCAGGGAAGACCGACGCGCCGCGCATCGGCATGACGGTCTCAGTCGGGCAGCGGCCCCAGGTCGCGGGCGACGCGGGCGAAGGCGCGGATCATGTCGTTCTCCGCGGCGCTGAGCCACACCAGCCCGTACGGCAGCGCATCCATGTCCTTGACGGGCAGATAGGCGATGTCGGGGCGCGGGAAGTACCGGGTCACGTGGATCGGAAAGAGGGTGACGGTCTCCCCCAGGACCGTGTGCATGAAGATTTCCTCGATGTTGTTCACGTTGGCGATGCGATCGATCGAGCGGCCCTTGGGGGTGAGCACTGGGACGTAGTGGTCGAACCAGTAGTCGGGCGCGGGCTCGACGGCGATGTGCTGGAAGTCGCTGACCGCCTCCAGGGAGACCGAGGACCATCGGGTGAGCGCGTGGTCGCCGGCCACGGCCAGCACTCTGGGCTCGGCGAAGAGCAGCGGACCCACCGTGAGGTCGGGCTCCTCGATGGGCAGCCAGGTGACCAGGATGTCGACCTCCCCGTTGCGGAGCTGGGCGAACGGATCCTGGTAGGCCGACACCCGCAGGCGCAGCTCCCACTGCGGGTGCCGGGCGCGGAAGGTCTCCCAGTAGCGGCGCAGCTCCTGGATGTTGGCCGGGAACAGGCTCACCCGGAGCGTGCCGGTCTTGCCGCGTGCGGCCAGCCGTGCCCGCTCCAAGGTCTGCGTCAGGCCCTGGTGCAGCTGGCGCAGATCGTCCCGCAACTGCACACCCAGCTGCGTGAGCCGTACGCTGTGGCTGTTCCTCGCGAAAAGCTCGGCACCGATGGCTCGTTCCTGCTTCTTGATCGCCTGACTGACCCGGGCCACAGAGACGTGCAGCCGTTCGGCGGCGCGGCCGAAGTGCAGCTCCTCGGCCACCGTCAGGAAGATCTCGATGTCCCGTAGTTCCACAAGCCCCATTTCGCCTATCTGTGCCATGTACGGGTGGAAGTGTGGCATATAAGGACAAGCGGGAAAGAAGGCGAGTAACCGGACCTCTGTTGCGGGATGGCGGCAAGGGATCCGAAGTGATCGGCTCGGCGTTCGTGTGGCGGCAACCAGCCAGCCAGGAAACCGAGCTGTCGGTGGCGAAGTCGCTCGTCTTGATGACCATCGGGCGGTGCGGCCGGCGGGTTCCCGTGACAGCATTCCGCCATGAAGCATGACGAACTGATCGAATTACGGCGCGAGATCCATCGGCATCCCGAGCTTGCCGGAGCGGAGCGACGTACGGCGGCCCTGATCGCGGATGCCCTGCGCGAGGCGGGCCTGGATGTCCGGACGGGCGTGGGCGGGCACGGCGTGGTGGCGATCCTGGACGCCGGGGAAGGGCCCGCGATCGGCTACCGGGCCGACATGGACGCGGTCGCCGTAGCGGGTGGGGCGGCCCACCTGTGCGGGCACGACGTGCACTCCGCGATCGGCGTGGGCGTCGCGCGGACCCTCGCGCGCAAGCAGACCTCAGGCCGTACGGTCTTCTTGTTCCAGCCCGCCGAGGAGACCTGCGAGGGTGCCCGCGCCATGATCGACGACGGAGCCCTGGATCCGGTCCCGCCGCGGGAGGTCTACGCGCTGCACAGCGCCCCGTTGCCCACCGGGACGTTCGCTGTCGCGCCGGAGTTCGGGCATCCGGGCCAGGACATCTTCCGGATCGAGGGCCTGTCGCCCGAGGAGGCGCGGCGGTTCGAGAGCCTGATCGCCGGCCTGTCGACGGTGACCCCGCCGACCAACAGCGACGAACTCGCCCGACTGTCGGAGGACATACAAACCCCCGGCGGCCCGCTGACGAGCTTCGTCTACGCCCAGGTGCTCCGCGAGGAGGACGCGGTACAGGGCTGGGTACGGGCCTGGCCCGACAGCCGCTACGAGGAGATCCGGTCGCTGCTCCACGCGCAGGCCGGGCCACGCGTGCGGTTCATCGAACACCTCCCGGCCACGATCAACTCACCGGAACACGCACTGGCCGGCGCACGACACCTGAACGCCACGCTCTTCCACGCGGCCTATCCCTTCAACGGGGAGGATTTCGCACTGTTCCTGGAGCAGGCGCCAGGGGCGTTGTTCTTCTTCGGAGTGGGCGAGCAGGGGGTGCCGCACGCTCCCGATTTCGTGGTGGACGAGAGCGCCATCAGTCTCGGCATCGACGCAATGACCGGATTCCTGCGCACCCGCAGTGAGCAACCCTCGTTGCGATAATGACTTCACGGCTAAACGCTGCGCATCGACGGCCTCGTGGAGAACCCTGTCGTCTTACGGCGAGCTGAAGGCGATGCCCAAACAAGAGCAGATCACCCAGCACTACTGCATCCAGGGCTGGTCGGGCGTTGCCAAGTGAGGCGGTGTGTGCCGATGCGAGGTGCGACCCTTGCCTCAGACGCGGTGGGTCATCTTCTACTCTTTCGGGTCCGGTACCGAGGGAAGGCCGTCGAATCCTTCACGAAGGTGAGGGGCAGGGCGACAACAACGAGGACCACGAGTTCTACGGCTGTCGCATGCCGATCTAATGTCACAGAGGCAAGGCGAGGGGTCCTCGGGGGTCTTGACGAAGCCGGTGCCCATGCCGTGCAGGGTAGGTTTACTCGGCGCTGTCCTCACACAGCATCGCGATCTTGACCTCGTATCCCTGCCATCGGCGTGTCAGCGAGCCGTACGCATCCTTGACCATTACCTGGCCGACGCGGTGATGCTCCGGGATTACGCTCGAAATCAACGAAGGTCAACATCGCCTGTCGCCGCGCTTCTCCGACGCCTCACCGTTTCGCACTTATGCGCTTCAAGGGATGGCTCGTATGAGAGACCGACCGAAAACCTCGCAACGGCCCGCGGATGCCGCTCTCGGGATCACAGGTGACCTGGCGAAGGTGATGAGGTTCCGCCCGGAGCAGGGCGGCGAGGGCCCTCGCCGTACGAGGTGTTGCTGCACGCGCCGGGAACGTGGGGACCCGCGGCCACCGACCACCTCGTCGCCAGGTACGGCCGGCAACACCCCTGGACGGGCCGCATCATCCGCGCCGAGCGTTTGGGAGAGCTGTGATGCTTGATTCGTACGACGTCATCATCATCGGGACCGGCGCGGGCGGCGGCACGCTCGCCCAGCATCTGGCCCCCTCAGGCAAACGCATCCTCATGCTGGAACGCGGGGGCTGGCTGCCCCGCGAGCCGGCCAACTGGCTGGCGGCCGACGTCTTCATCGACAACCGGTACATTTCGCCCGACACCTGGTACGACAAGCACGGTAAGGCCTTCCAGCCGCAGATCCACTACTTCGTCGGCGGCGCCACCAAGCTGTACGGCGCGGCGCTGTACCGGCTGCGCCGCGAGGACTTCGGCGAGCTGCGCCACCACGACGGCGTCTCACCCGCCTGGCCCATCTCCTACGAGGATATGGAGCCGTACTACACGCTGGCCGAGCAGATTTACCAGGTGCACGGTGTGCGCGGCGAGGACCCGACGGAGCCGCCGGCGAGCGCGCCCTACCCGTTCCCTCCCGTGTCGCACGAACCTCGCATGCAGCAGCTGCACGACGATCTGGCTGCCGCCGGATGGCATCCGTTCCACGCGCCCTGCGGCATCCGGCTCGACGAGTCGAACATGCCCTACAGCGTCTGCGTCCGGTGCGCGAACTGCGACGGCTTCCCCTGCCCGCTGCACGCCAAGTCCGACGCTGAGGTGTTCGGCGTACGGCCGGCGCTCACGCACCCCAACGTCGACCTGCTGACCAACGCCCACGTCGTACGCCTGGAGACGAACCCGGCGGGCACCGCCGTGACCCAGGTGGTGGTCGACCACGAGGGCCACGAGGAGCGGTACTCCGCCGACATCGTGGTCGTCTCCTGCGGCGCGGCCAACACCGCCAAGCTGCTGCTGCTCTCCGCCAACGACAGGCATCCCGACGGCCTGGCCAACGGCTCCGGCCAGGTGGGCCGGAACTACATGTTCCACGACAGCCAGGCGGTGCTCGCGCTGTCGCGGGAGCCGAACCCGACCGTCTTTCAGAAGACGCTCGGCCTCAACGACTTCTACTTCAGCGGCCCGGACTTCGACTATCCGATGGGCAACATCCAGATGATCGGCAAGTCGCAGCCGGACATGTACCGCGGCGAGAAGCCGCTGGTGACGAAGCTCGCCCCAGGATGGGCGCTCGACGACGTCGCCCGGCACGCCGTCGATTTCTGGCTGTCGACCGAGGACCTGCCGCGCCTGGACAACCGCGTCACGCTGGCTGCCGACGGCGCCATCACCCTCAGCTACACGCCGAGCAACCCGACCGCCGCCCAGCGGCTCTACCACCAGCTCAAGTCGATGCTGGGTGGCCTGGGCATGCACCCAGGCCACCTGACCCACCGCTTCGCCTACATGAGGAGCGACATCCCGGTCGCCGGGGTCGCGCACCAGGCGGGCACCTGCCGCTTCGGCACGGACCCGGCCACGTCGGTCCTGGACGTCCACTGCCGTGCGCACGAGCTGGACAACCTCTACGTCGTAGACACCAGCTTCTTCCCGAGCATCGGCGCGGTGAATCCGGCGCTGACTGCCATGGCCAACGCCCTGCGCGTCGGCGATCACCTGCTGGACCGCCTGGGCGCCGGCGCGAGCGCGACCCCACGGACATGGCCGCGCGACTAGAGACGTTCACCGTCTACGCCGCCGGCACCGTCCAGGGCGTGGTGCTGATCACCATTCCGGCAGCCAGCACCATCCTCACCGATCCGGCGCAGTACGGCCTGTCGAGCACGCAGTACGCCACCCTGTTCGTGCCGCAGGTGATCGCCGCCGTCACCGCCTCCTTGCTGGGTGCCTGGCTCACCCGCCGGTTCGGCACGAAACCGCTGTACATGGTCGGGCTGGCGGGCAATCTGGCCGCCATGACCCTGCTGCTCGCCAGCGCCGCCGCCATGGCGGACAGGCCGGTGGCGTACACGCTGCTCCTGCTGGCCACCGCGAGCCTGGGCGCAGGGTTCGGCCTGACCGTGCCCGCGCTGAACTCCCTCGCGGCCGAGCTGCGTCCCGGCGCCGTCGACGCTTCGGTGCTCGTGCTCAACGCCCTGCTGGGGCTCGGCACGGCCCTCGCGCCGGTGCTCGTCGCCGTCTTCGTCGGCCTGGGCTTCTGGTGGGGGTTGCCGGTGACGTCGGTGATCCTGCTCGTCGCCCTGGTCGCGATCAGTCTCAGGCTGCCGATGCGGACCGAGGCACAGGCGCCCGCCGCGGCAGCGGGTCTGCCGAGGAAGTTCTGGGTGTACGCGGCTTTCATCACGCTGTACGGCATCTGCGAGACGGTCAACGGCAACTGGGCACAGCTCGACATGACGGGCCATCTCGGCGCTACGGCGGCGCAGGCCTCGCTCGCGCTCGCCGTGTTCTGGGCGATGGTCACGATCGGCCGCGTCGGTTTCGCCGCCTTGCAGAGCCGCGTTCTCCCCGCCCGCCTGATCTACCATGGCCTGCCGTTCCTGCTGACGGGCGCGTTCCTGATCATCAGCGCGCTGCCCGGGGACCGGCCGCAGCTCGGGGTGGTGGCCTTCGGCCTGGCCGGGCTGGGCTGCTCCGCGCTGCTGCCGCTCACCATCAGCTTCGCCCAGGAAGAGCTCACCTCCGTCTCGAGCTCCGTGGCGGGTGGTGTGATCGCCTTCTACCAGCTCGGGTACGGCATCGCCGCCTTCGGTGTCGGCCCGCTGGTGTCGGGCGGCACGAGCCTGCCCACGGTGTACGCCATGGCCGCCGTGGCCGCGCTGGCCATGGGCGGGTTGTCGTTCGCCGTGGCGCACGGGAGGCCCCCGCCGGCGACGCTGCATCCGAAGCCCCACCCGCTCGTCAGATGACCTCCCGCCACCCGCCGTCGGTCTGCTGATAGCCGGGATCGGCCGCGCGCTCAGGAACCCCGACCTCCCTTCCCTGGCGAGGTGGTTCTCCCTGGCACTGTTCCTCGTCGGCTTCCACTTCGACCTGCTCGCGTCGTAGCCTCACAAGCTGACCCCGGCCTTGCCCTTGAGGGCGGAGTCGAGGCCGTCGAGGATGGTTCTCAGGCCGAACTCGAAGGGGTCCTGCCCGTCGTCGCCGATGTCGCCGGTGCGGGCGCGCAGCCGGGGGAACTGCTGCGCGATCTCGGTGATCTGCGCCATGGTGTCGCGCACCTGCTGCTCCTCGTCCACCCCGGTACGGCGCAGCCGAGCCCGCCAGCCCGATTCGGCGGCCTGGCCCTGGGCGGCGCCGATCGCGAACATCAGGACCGCGGCGGCGGCCTGGTCGGCGTCGCCGCCGCAGAAGCCGGCGCTCTCGTAGACGGCCAGGCAGTGCTCGTCGTAGCGGGCCTTGTTGGGCCCGTAGATGAGGTGCGTGGTCATGGCGGGGATCAGCCAGAAGTGCCTGATGATCATCGCGTGGGCGCCCCTGGCCAGCGCGGCGGCGGCCTCCCGCCAGCCGAGCGCGTCGAGGTCGGGCAGCTCGATCTCGGCGAAGACGTGGTCGGCGGCCAGCACGACGAGCGAGTCCTTGCCCTTGACGTGGTGGTACATCGCGGTCGCCGCCGAGCCCAGCTGGATGCCCAGGCGCCGCATGTTCAGCCCGTTCACGCCCTCGGCGTCGAGGACCTCGATGGCGGCACGGACGATCTGGTCCCTGGTGAGGGTGTCACGCGGCATGGCCCCAGGATATCGAGCAGCACTTGCACTTAGTTCAAATCGACTTCTACAGTTGCACTAAGTTCAAATGCCGAGGAGTCGTCATGAAGAAGGTCATCGCGGCTGCCGTCCTCCAACTGCTGACCGTGGTGCCGTTCCTGATCGGCGTCTTCGTCGTGCTGACCTACGGGGCCGACGCGGAGCGCGCCGCCGAGGCGGAGGTCGTCAGGCAGGGGTTCCCCGCCGGGATCCTGGCCGAGAACGGCATCAGCTTCGCCGGGAGCGAGGGGCTGGCCATCGTGCTCGTCGTGATCCTGGTGGCCCTGGCGCTGCTGAACCTGGCCGGCAGGCGGATCGGCCCGATCCTGTCGTGGATCTTCCAGCCCGTCCTGCTCGTGATGGGCGTCGTCATCATCCCCGGCCAGCTGTTCACGGAGAAGCTCCTGGCGCAGGTGCCCGCCCTCGCCCGCCTGGACGTGCACGCGCTGGTCGAGGCGGCCTCCGGTGCCATGCCCGGCTGGCTGCCCTACGTCAACGTGGCCAAGCTCGTGCTGACCACGGCGGGATCCGTCGCGGTGATCGTCCTGCTCGCGCTGCCGTCGTCGCGGGCGTGTTTCCGCGTTTCACGCCCGGTGAGCGGGTAACGGGACTGGTAGGAGGGGGTTGACCGGCCATGCTGCTCATCGATCGTGAATGCGTCCGGCGGCTGCTCGAAGCCACGGATCCCGATGCCGTCCTGATGTTCGTCGAGGGCGAGTGCCTGGTGGTGCCCGCGGAGCGGGTGGACGAGGCGCACCGGACCCTGGTCGTCGCCAATCGCCAGGAAGTGGCAGATCTGCTCCCCGGTGAGGAATTCACCGACGACGACCTCGACAAGGTCGCGGATCGCCTGGACAACGTCGTGCGTGACCTCGGAGCGTGAACCTCACGAGGCCTCCGGGATGACGAAGCAGGAGCCGTGCAGCACCTCCTGCTCCGCGACCGCCAGACGGCCTGCGGTCGCCAGCGGCTCGCCCGTCCCGGTGTTGCGCGCCACGTGAGGGTGCGCGCCGCTGGAGATCTGGAAGCGCAGCCGGTGCCCCCTGCGGAAGCGGTGCGCGGCCGCCCTCAGCCGGATCGTGACCTCCTCCTGGTGGTCGTCGAGCCGGACGATGCCCTCGGTCACGTTCGTCGAGACTCCTGACGGGTCCACGTCGCAGAGCCGTACGAAGAAGTCCGTGTGCGCGAGCGAGGAGCGGACCCGCAGCTCGGCGCGGACCTCGCCGATCACCTCCAGGTCGCGCGCGAGCGGCTCGCCCGTGTAGACCAGCACGTCAGGGCGGGCCTCCAGCGGCCGGTTGTCGACCGGCAGGCCCTTGTCGTAGAGCGTCGGGCCGCCGAGCGAGGGCGTCGGGTCGGCGGGGTCGTACCGGTAGCGGTCGGAGGTGTCGCCGGGCTGCTCCGACAGCCTGCCGCCGGGTGCGGGATGCCAGCGCCGGGCGGTCGAGGGCGGCGGCCATTCCGGCAGGTCGCGCCAGCCGCCACCGCCGGTGACGTTGATCCGTACCGGCTGCTCGCGCAGCGCTCTCGGCTCGTCAAGCAGGTGCGCGCGGAACCAGCGCAGCGACTCGCCGAGCATGATCATCATGGCTTCCATGAGGGGAGCGCCGTGACTCCACGGGCCGATGGTCAGGTACGGCTGCCGCCCCGCGGCCTTCATGTCGGCGTAGTCGCGCAGCTGCTCGGGCAGGAACAGGTCGTACCAGCCGGTTATGGTCTGGACGGGCGCGGCGGGGATCGTGCGGTGGTCGATGGCGGCCCAGTAGGCGGGATCGCGGTCGAGCCAGTTCTGGTAGTGCGGGATCGGGTGGCCGACCGTCATCCCGTCGAGGTCGCCCAGGGGCAGTTCGCCGTACATCTTCTCCAGCCTGCGCCTGGTGATCGCGGAGCGCAGCGCGTTCAGCGGGCGCTCCTGCAGCGTGGTGCTGACCGCCCAGCTGAGCGCGTCGCCGAGCGCGAAGGCGCCGCCCAGGTAGAAGTGGTCCTCGAAGGAGGCCGCGGTGACCTGCAGCGACATGGCCTTGATCTCGGGCGCATCCGCGACCGCCCACTGGGTAAAGCCCAGATAGCTGGGGCCCCACGTGGCCAGCTTGCCGCCGTACCAGGGCTGCTTGACGAGCCAGTCGATCGTGGCCAGCCCGTCGCTCCGCTCGTGCACGAATGGCGTGAACTGTCCGTCTGATCCGAAGGTCCCGCGCGTGCTCTGCACGAACACCTGGAATCCCCGCTCTGCGAACAGCGTGGGGATGACGGAGAACGCGCCTGCCCTGCCGTACGGTGTCCGGACAAGGATCACCGGTGCGCCCGGCTCCCCGTAACGGTCGGCGAGTAACACGGCGCCGTCGGGCATCGGAACCTTCACCCCCCGATCGGCGAAGACCTGGTAGGTACGGGCACGCGGCAGGCGGTAGCGCCAGGCCAGAAGGCGGGTGATCAGGCTCATGTCCAGAGTCTGCACTTTTGAGTCAACCCCTCGCGTAGGTGATGTGTCCTTGGGGTGGTGAACGATCCGACGTTCGAGAGTTTCGTGACGCAGCGCCTGCCGGCCCTGTACCGGTACGCGCTTGTCCTCACCCGGGACCGGCACGACGCGGAGGACCTGGTGCAGGAGGCGTTGACGCGGACGGGGGCGCGGTGGTGGTCGGTACGGCGCAAGGACGACCCGGAAGGGTACGTCCGCACGGCGATGCTGCGCCTGCTGACCAACGGACGCCGGCGCAAGGTCCGGGAGGTGAGCATGGCCGCCCCACCGGAGCCCTCCCTGGAGGACGCGGCGGTGGACCGGCTGCTGTCCGACGCGAGCCTGCGCACGCGGGTCGCCGCGCTGCCGCCCCGGATGCGGGCGGTGCTGGTGCTGCGCTACGTCGAGGAACGCAGCGAGCAGGAGATCGCCCATCTGCTGGGCTGCAGCAGGGGGACCGTCAAGAGCCAGGCCTCCAGGGCGCTGGCCAGACTTCGCGACGCGCTCGAGACACAGGAGGTGGACCATGGATGACCTGGAGCAGCGGCTGGCGACGATCCTACGCGAGCCGACGCACGACGACGAGCCTCCGATCGAGCTGGCCGGCCGCATCCACCGGGCGGTCAGGGTACGGCGGGTGCGGCGGCGGGCCGCGCTGGTCGCGGCGGCGTGCGGCGTGCTCGCGCTCGCGGTGGCGGTGCCTGTCCAACTGAGAGGCGGGGACGCCGCGACCATGGTCCACGTCGGCCCCACGCAGACCGTCACCCCCCTACCCGGCAGTCCAGACATCGCTCAGGTGCTCGGCGATTCCACCCCGATCCCCCCGGAACTCTCGCCGCAGACCGTGGGCGCCGACGGGACCGTGCTCGGGTTCGGCCCCGACCGCCAGGTGCTGGAGCTGGGATCGGATGGCACGCTCCACGACCTGGGGATCCAGTCGCTCAGCGGGCTCGGCACGGGCGACGGGCTGCGCACCTGGACCAGGATGACCGGCAAGGCCGCCGACCAGCTGTGCAGGGACGCGGACGGCGTCGAGCACGTCATCAGCCCGCAGGGCACCGACCCCGCGCGCCCGATCTGGGTGGACCACGGGGTGATCGTCGGCAGCGACGTGATGCGCCAGCCTTGGTTCGCCAAGGGATGCTCAGGCCCCAGCAAGGTCGCGTCGACCCACGACGCGGTGGCGTTCTCGTATCCGACGCTGTTCCTGGTCGACGCGTTCAACGACAAGAAACTACTGGAGTACGACATCGACGCCGCCAAGGTCACGGCCACGCACGAGCTGCCCTGGGGGGTCCGGGTGCAAACCATGGACCAGCCGGACCAGATCTGGTACGCCGCGGCCACCAAGGACCACTTCGCCTGGGTGGCGGACGGCGTGCTGCGTCTGGCCGCCAGAAACGCTCTGGACCAGGTGGTCGTCAGCACCAAGGTCCCGCAATCCGCCAAGGGGGCGCGCATGACCGCGGGCAACCGCCTGATCACCTACACCACCGGCAACGAGTCGGTCGTCCTCGACTCCACCACCGGCACCCCCTACCGCCTGACCGGCTCCGCCTACGCCGCCGGTGACTGGCTGGTGTGGAGTGACGGTTCCACCTACCAGCTGTCGCGGGTACGTTGAGCCGCCTCCGTACGCTCCTGGCCACGGTGCTGGTAGCGATACCTCCCCTGGTCAACCACCTGACCGGCCTGCGCCCGCTGTGGACCCAGGCGCTGCCGCGCGCCGTCCTCCACCCGCTGGCGCGGGCCGGTCTGCTGGACCTCTGGCTGCTGTTCGACCTCCTCGCGGCCTCCGGCGTGGTGGGCGCCCTCGCCGTCGTCGCGCTCGCCCGCGGCGCCCGCCTCCTGGCCACCGCCATGCTGGCGCTCGTCGCCGCCCTCAGCCTCGCCACCCTCCTCAGCGGCGCCCCCACCCACGCCCTCTGGTACGGCCTGGCCTACGCGACCGCGGCCGCCCTCGCCTACTACCGGCGGCCGTGACTCGCGGCGCGCGAAAAACCTGATGAGCTGTTCCCGCGGCGCCTTTACAGTCGTCGGTCATGGACGCGGATGATGGACGGTTGCTTAACGTCATCGATGTGGAGGCCACCTGCTGGGCCGGGCAGGCGCCACCGGGGCAGGTGAGCGAGATCATCGAGATCGGCCTGTGCGTCATCGACCTGGCCGCCGGTGAGCGCCTGGCCAAGCACAGGATCCTGGTACGCCCCGCGCGCTCGACGGTCAGCGACTTCTGCACGGACCTCACCGGGCTGACCCAGTCCGAGGTGGACACAGGCGTGCCCTTCACCGAGGCCTGCACGATCCTCGCCCGCGAACACCTGGCGGGCTCCCGCGCCTGGGCCAGCTGGGGCGACTACGACCGCAACCAGTTCACCACCCAGTGCCGGCGCGGACCGGCGCAGTACCCGTTCTCGGCACGTCACACCAATGCCAAGGCCGTCTTCGCCGCCGCCCACGGCCTCAAGAAGCGCCCCGGCATGGCCCGAGCCCTGAGCATCGCGGGCCTCCCCTTGGAGGGCCGCCACCACAGCGGCTCCGACGACGCCTGGAACATCGCCGCCCTCGTCCTGGACCTCATGAAGCAGGACCGCTGGCCCCACGACTAGCGCCGGCCTCTGCGCGGAGTGCCGAGGCTTGAGAGGCGCCACACCTCAGTCCGGGGCCGCTGAGGTGAAGGCCGGGTAGCGGGGCAACTCCGCGACCTCCCACCCTGCGGTGCTCGCCAGCAATGTTCGGACGACTTCGCGCACGGCGGCGAACTCTTCTTCGCTCCGGTCGAGTTCTTCCAGCAGGCGAGACCACCGGTAGCGCAGCAACTGGCGCTCGCTCGGCACCGGCGTACGAGTGGAATGCATGGGCCGATCCCGCTTACGTGCCCGAGGCAGGAGGACCCACGTCATGAATATCGTCCAGGTGGCCACGGCCCGCCGTACTCCTGATCCACGCCTCATTTGCCTACTAAATTGGTAGGGTATTATGGTTTTTAGTGATTCGTCCCCGTATGCCCCGAAAGGGTTGTCAGATCATGCCTTCACGCAGACTGCGCGTCTCAGTTGCCCTGCTCGCCGCCACCGGGCTCCTGTGCGCCTGTGGCACGACCGAAGCGTCCGGTGGCGCCAAGGCCGGTGGGCAACCCGTGTACGGGGGCACGCTGACCTACCTCGAGCACCAGCCGCCGACCTGCCTCTACCTGCCGGCCGCCGGGTTCTATCCGAACGGCGGGCTGCTCAACCAGCTCACCGACAAGCTCACCTGGCAGGACCCGAAGACGCTGAAGATCGAGCCGTGGATCGCCACCAAGTGGGAGATCAACGACGACGCCAGCGAGTACACCTTCCACCTGCGCGACGGCGTCACCTTCAGCGACGGCACCCCGCTGGACGCCGAGGCCGTGGCCACCAACTTCGACGTGTACGGCAAGGGGAACACGGAGCTGAAGCTGCCCCCGGCCGAGTTCGTCAACAACTACGACCACAGCCAGGTGATCGACCCGCACACGGTCAAGTTCTTCTTCAGCAAGCCCTCGCCCGGCTTCCTGCAGGGCACCTCGGTCATCGGCGCCGGCCTGGTCTCCAAGAAGACGATCACGCTGCCCTACGAGCAGCAGTGCCAGCTCAAGAACGTCATCGGCTCCGGCCCCTTCACGGTCGCCAAGCAGGTGATCGACAAGGAGGTCGACCTGGCGGCCCGCAAGGACTACAACTGGGCGCCGCCCGCGTCCAAGCACCAGGGCCGCGCCTACCTGGACCAGATCAAGGTCATCGTGACCCCCGAGGACAACGTCCGGGTGGGCGCCCTGACCTCCGGCCAGGCGGACTTCGTCCGCTACGTCCAGGCCTATGACGAGAAGACGGTGAAGGCGGCCGGCTTCACGATCTACGCCGAGCCCACCAGGGGCGTCAACAACGGCCTCTACCTGCGCCCGACGAACAGCATCCTGAGGGACCTCCGCGTGCGCCAGGCGCTGCAGAAGGGCACGAACATCAAGGAGGTCGTGGACACCCTGTTCACGCCCAGCTATCCGATCGCCACATCCGTCTTGAGCCACCTCGCCGCCGGATATACCGATTTGTCCGACAAATTGGTGTACGACCCTGCGGGCGCCAACAAGCTGCTCGACGAGGCGGGCTGGACCACCAAGGGCTCGGACGGCATCAGGACGAAGGACGGCAAGCCGCTCCAGCTCGGCGTCTTCGTCTCGGGCCCGCAGCCGCTGTCCAAGCAGACCCTGGAGCTGGTCGCCCAGCAGTGGACCAAGCTCGGTGTGAAGCTGGAGATCCGCCCCGCCGACTCCGGCACCCAGGCCGTCGACATCAAGACCGCCGAGAAGACCGCCATCCAGCACGGCATGGTGGGCCGCGCCGACCAGGACGTGATCAAGAGCCACTTCTCCAAGGAGAACCGTGACGTGATCCTGTCCGACGACAAGAAGCTCGAGCAGCTCCTCGGCGAGGAGTCGTCGCAGCCGGACGTCGCCAAGCGCAACGCCAAGGTGGCCGAGATCCAGCGCTACGTCCTCGACCAGGGCTACGCGATCCCGCTGTTCGAGGAGCCCCAGGTGTACGGCGGCGCGCCGTACGTCCAGGGGGTGGCCTTCGAGGCGGTGGGCAGGCCCAGCTTCTACTCGGTGTGGCTGTCGAAGTGAGGTACCTGCTCGGCAGGGTCGGCCAGGCGCTGCTGGTGCTCTGGGTCGCCTTCACCGTGGGCTACGTGCTCCTGCAGCTGCTGCCCGGCGACGCGATCCTGATCAAGTTCCAGAACCCGGAGCTGGGCCTGTCGCCGCAGCAGATCGCGGAGATCCGCGCCTACTACGGCAGGGACGGCGCCGGCTACCTGCACACGCTGCTCGGCTTCCTGCACGGCGACTTCGGCTACTCCATCGACACCGGCGCGCCGGTGATCGAACGGCTGGGCGAGGCGCTGCCGCAGACGGCCAGGCTGGCCTCGGCCGGCTTCGCGCTGGCCGTCGTGATCGCGGTGCTGATCGCGTTCGCGGCGAGCTACAGCGGGCTGTCCTGGATCCGCGGGGCGCTGCTGTCGGTGCCGTCGCTGTTCATCTCGGTTCCGGCGTTCTGGCTGGGCATCCTGCTGATCCAGGTGTTCTCCTTCCGGCTGCGGCTGGTGCCGGTCATCGGCGGGAGCGAGCTGCAGCAGCTCGTGCTGCCGGTGCTGACGCTGGCCGTACCGATCTCCGCGCCCATCGCGCAGGTGCTGGCGCGCAGCCTGGACCAGGTCGCCACGCAGCCGTTCGTGGCGGTGGTGGCGGCCAAGGGCGCCTCACGCGGCTGGATCCTGTGGCGGCACGTGGCGCGCAACGCGGTGCTGCCGACGCTGACGGTGGCGGGCCTGATGTTCGGGGAGCTGATCGCGGGCTCGGTGGTGACGGAGACCGTCTTCGGGCGTACCGGGATCGGCCGGCTCACGGAGCAGGCGGTCAACGCTCAGGACACGCCGGTGATGCTGGCCGTGGTGGTGCTCGCCACCGCCTCCTTCGTGATCATCAATCTGGTCGTGGACCTGCTCTTCCCGGTGCTTGACCCCCGGCTGAAGGTGGCGACGTGAAGCGGATCGGCCTGATCGTCTCCTGGCTGGCGGTCGCGCTCGTGATCGCGTGGGCGCTGCTCCCTGGCGTGTTCACCTCCTACGACCCCCTCGTGGGCGTCCCCGCGCAGAAGCTGGAGCCGCCCGGCGCGGCGCACCTGTTCGGCACCGACGCCGTGGGCCGCGACCTGTTCGCCCGCGTGGTGCACGGCTCGGTCCACTCGCTGTCGGGCGCGGTCGTCGCGGTGGCCGTCGGCCTGGTGCTCGGCACGCTGCTCGGGCTGGTCGCAGGATCGACGCGGAACATCTTCGACGCGATCGTGATGCGCGTCGTGGACGTGCTGCTGTCGGTGCCGGGGCTGCTCCTGGCGCTGACGGTGATCATCCTGCTCGGCCCCGGCACGGTGCACGTGGCGATCGCGGTGGGCATCGGCTCGGTGGCCGCCTTCGCCCGGGTGTCGCGCTCGGAGGTGGTGCGCGTCAGGAACACCGACTACGTGGAGGCCGCCTTCGGCAGTGGCGGGCGCTTCCTGAGCGTGCTCTGGCGGCACATCCTGCCCAACTCGCTCGGCCCCGTGGTGGCGCTGGCCGCGCTGCAGTTCGGGGTGGCCATCCTGGCGATCTCGACGCTGGGCTTCCTCGGCTACGGCGCCGAGCCGCCCACCCCCGAGTGGGGGCTGCTGATCTCCGAGGGCCGCAACTACCTGGCCACCTCGTGGTGGCTGACGTCACTTCCGGGAATCGTCGTGGTGACGGTGGTGCTCGCCGCGAGCAGGATCAGCCGGTCGATCGCGAAGGAGGGGTCATGAGCCTGCTCGAGGTCAGAGATCTACGGGTGTCGTACGGCGGGCGTCCCGCGGTCCGCGGCGTCTCCATCACGGTCGAGCCCGGCGAGGTGGTCGCGGTGGTCGGCGAGTCAGGCTCGGGCAAGACGACCACCGCCCATTCGATCATCGGGTTGCTGCCGCAGAACGGCCACGTCGACGCCGGGCAGATCCTGCTGGGCTCCGCCGACATCACCCGCTGGTCCGCCAGGCGCATGCGGTCGGTCCGCGGCGCCCAGATCGGCCTGGTCCCCCAGGACCCGTCCAACTCCCTGGACCCGGTCAAGACGATCGGCAGCCAGATCGGCGAGGTCCTGCGCATCCACAAGCAGCGGACGGCCGTCAAGGAGCGGGTGATCGAGCTGCTCCACAGGGTCGGCATCCCGGACCCCGAGCTACGCGCCGGGCAGTACCCGCACGAGCTGTCGGGCGGCATGCGCCAGCGCGTGCTCATCGCCTCGGCGATCGCGCTGCGGCCGCAACTGATCATCCCCGACGAGCCGACCAGCGCGCTGGACGTCACCGTGCAGCGCCGCATCCTCGACCTCATCGACGACCTCAGGCAGGAGTTCGGCACGGCCGTCCTGCTGGTGACCCACGACCTCGGCGTCGCGGCGAGCAGGTCGGACCGCCTGGTCGTGATGAAGGACGGCGTGATCGAGGAGCAGGGCCAGACCCCCTCGGTGCTGGCCGCCCCGCGGGCGGAGTACACGGGCCGCCTGCTCCGCGACGCCCCCGCCCTGTCGGTGCGCGACTTCCTCGTCCCGCCGGAGACCGCGGAGCTCGCGATCGAGGCGCGCGACCTGGTCAAGGAGTTCCGCGTCGGACGCAAGCCGTTCCGCGCGGTGGACGGGGTGTCCTTCGAGGTACGGCGGGGCACCACGCACGCCCTGGTCGGGGAGTCGGGCTCGGGGAAGACCACCACGGCCCGCATGGTGGCCCGCTTCGCCGAGCCCACCTCGGGCACGGTCACCGTCGCGGGGGCGGAGACCGGCTTCCGCCGGCACGTGCAGCTGGTCTACCAGAACCCGTTCGGGTCGCTGGATCCCCGGCAGACGATCGCGCAGATCGTGGAGGAGCCGCTGCGCAACTTCAAGCTGGGCGACGGGGCGGCCCGCCGTACCCGGGTGAAGGAGCTGATCGACCGGGTCGCGCTGCCCGCGGACGTGCTCACCCGCAGGCCCCGCGAGCTGTCGGGCGGGCAGCGGCAGCGCGTGGCCATCGCCAGGGCGCTGGCCGTCGATCCCGCGGTCGTGGTGCTCGACGAGGCGGTCTCCGCGCTCGACGTGACCGTGCAGGCGCAGATCCTGGACCTGCTGGCCGAGCTGCAGCGCGACCTGGGGCTCAGCTACCTGTTCATCTCCCACGACCTGGCGGTCGTCCGGCAGATCTCGCACACCGTTTCCGTCATGAACAAGGGACGCATCGTGGAATTCGGAACCACACGGCGGGTCTTCACCGACCCGCGGCACGACTACACCCGCGAGCTGCTCGCGGCCATACCGGAGGCGGTGCGATGAGGCTGGGTTTCTTCACCAGGCTGCTTGACCAGGCGCCGCCCGGCGAGCGCTACCGGCTGGCCGTGGAGCAGATCAGGCACGCCGAGCGGGCCGGGTTCGACACGGCCTGGGTGGCGCAGCACCACTTCGACGGCGAGGAGGGCGGGCTGCCCGCGCCGCTGGTGTTCCTGTCGCACGTGGCGGCGGTGACCGAGCGGATCAGGCTCTGCACCGGCATCATCACGCTGCCGCTCGAGGACCCGGTCAGGGTGGCCGAGGACACCGCGGTGCTGGACCTGCTGTCGGGCGGGCGGCTCGAGGTCGGGGTGGCGGGCGGCGGCACGCCCTCGGCGTTCACGGCCTTCGGCCACGATCCGGCGCGGCGCAACGAGATCTACGCCGAGCACCTGAAGATCCTGCTGGACGCCTGGGCCGGGGAGGACCTGGGCGGCGGCAACCGGCTCTACCCGGCGGCCCCGCGGCTGGCGGACAGGGTCTGGGAGGCGACGTTCTCGGTCAGCGGCGGGGCCCGCGCGGGGAGTGCGGGCCACGGGCTGATGCTCTCGCGTACCCAGCCGCGGCCCGATGACAATCCGCACGCCACGCTGGCCGAGATCCAGAGGCCGATCGTGGACGCCTACCTCGACAACCTCCCCGCCGGCGTCGAGCCGAGGATCGTGGCGAGCAGGACCGCGTTCGTGGCCGACACCAGGGCCGAGGCGCTGCGCCAGGCCGAGATCGGCCTGAGCAGACCGGCCGGGGCGGAGCAGCCGCAGCCCGACGGCGGCGGCGTCGACCAGCTGATCGCGGCCTGGGACGCGCACGTCGGCACGCCCGAGGACGTGGTGGCCGGCCTCGGCGCCGACCCGACCCTCCAACGGATCACCGACCTGGTCTTCCAGGTCCACTCCGTCGACCCCCCGCATCCGCTGATCCTGCGCTCGATCGAGCTGCTCGCGACCGAGGTCGCGCCCGCGCTCGGCTGGGCGCCCTCCAGGGAGTTGAACAACCGATGAGCACAGACGTGATCGACGAGCTGGTGGGGATCGCACCCGGATCCCCGCTGGACCTGCTGCGGGCCCGGCGCCCGGACTCCCGCGAGCACGCCCAGCGCAGCTTCGAGGCCCTGTTCACGGAAAGCCCTGACGTCAGCCTCGACGAGCGGCACGCGATCGCGGCCTACGTCACCGAGCTGCACGGGGACCGCGCGGTCGCCGCGTTCTACGCCGCCAGACGACCCAGCCAGGAGCCGGCGGGCGGGCGGCTCAGGGCCGCGCTCCAGCACGCCCACCTGCTGGTGTTCCGGCCGAACCGGGCCAGTCCCGAAGCGTTGGCCAAGCTCGGCGAGGCGGGCTGGAGCGCCGACGGCATCGTGACGATCTCCCAGCTCGTCGCCTTCCTGACCTTCCAGGTACGGGTCGTGGCCGGGCTCCGCGCGCTCAAGGAGGCGACCGCATGACCACCTGGACCCAGGACAAGCTCGGCTGGAAGCCGTGGCTCGAGCCGCTCGCCGAGGACGAGCTCACCGACGCGCACCTGCAGGCGCTGGTCGACCAGGCCAGGGCGAGCTCGCCGTACTTCAGGCTGCTGGCGCGCGACCCGGCGATCCTGCACGCGCGGACCAAGACCGACAACGACATCTTCTACAACACCGACGGCGGCCTGCCGCGCGCCGAGCGCGAGCTGGCGGCCACCGCGACCTCGCGCGTCAACGGCTGCGTCTTCTGCGCCTCGGTGCACGCCCGCTTCGCCTCGCACTACTCCAAGCGGACCGAGGACGTGCAGCGGCTGCTCGACGAGGGGGTGGACGCGCCGCAGGACGCGCGCTGGCGGGCGATCATCGACTTCTCCGTCGCGCTGACCGCCATCCCGAGCGAGCCCGACGTGCAGGCGCTGCGCGAGGCAGGACTCGACGACCTGGCCATCCTGGACGCGATCCAGGCGGCCGCCTTCTTCAACTGGGCCAACCGGCTCATGCTCTCACTGGGAGAACCCTCATGACTCTGGACCATCTCGTCTACGCCGTGCCCGACCTGGAGGCCGCGGTCACCGACTTCGCCGAACGGACCGGCGTGACCCCCGTCAAGGGCGGCAGCCATCCAGGAGGCACGGCGAACTACCTGATCGGCCTCGGCCCCACGGCCTACCTGGAGATCATCGGCCCCGACCCGGACTCGGACGAGAGCCCCAGCGCCTTCGGCCTCGCGGGCCTGACCGAGCCGCGCCTGACCGCCTGGGCCATCCACCCCGACGACCTCGACGAGACCGTACGGCAGGCCAGGCAGGCCGGCTACGACCCGGGCGACGTGGCACCGCTGTCGCGCCGCAAGCCCGACGGCACCCTGCTGGAGTGGCGCCTGACCCGCAGGGACGACCCGGTGGCCATACAGCCCGTGCCGTTCCTCATCGACTGGGGAAAGACCCAGCACCCGGCCGCCTCGGGCCTGCCGCAGCTGGCGCTGGCCTCGTTCACCGCCACGCACCCTGACCCGGAGGCGCTGCGCGAGGACCTGGCCGCGGTGGGCGCCGAACTCGAGGTGGAGCCCGGCCAGGAGGTCGGGCTGCGGGCCGTACTGGACACCCCCCAGGGACAGGTGGAGCTGGCATGAGCACGTTGCGCGAATACCTGGCGCACAAGCGCGCGGCGCTGCTGACCCGCCGCGAGGCGGAGCCCGGCGGTCCCGTACCGCTGCAGGCGCGGGTGACGGCCGAGGGCCGCAGCGGGGTGCGCCGGATCAGGATCCGCGACTTCCAGATCCTCAGCGACAGCGGGCCCGACTTCGCCGGATACGACCTGGGGCCCGGCTCGCCCGAGCTGCAGGCGGGCGTGCTGGGGTCATGCGTGACGCACATCTTCCTGATCAAGGCGGCCGAGCTCGACGTGCCGCTGGACTCGCTGGCGGTGGACGTGCAGGCCGAATACGACCCGCGAGCGCAAGCACCGGACAACACCGACATCCCGGTCTACCCGCAGAACTTCCGCTACGAGGTCCAGATCTCCTCACCCGCCTCGGACGAGGACCTCGCCAGACTGCACGCCGAAGTGGAACGCGTCTGCCCGATCCTCAACCTGATCCGCCATCCCCAGAACATCAAGGGCACGGTGAGTAGGGTCGCTTGATGTGACCGAACTCGAGCAGCTCGCCGCCCGCTACCGCGACTTCACCCGGGCCAGGGACTGGGAGCAGTTTCATACGCCCAAGAATCTGGTGATGGCGCTGTCGGGGGAGGTCGGCGAGCTGGTGGCCGAGTACCAGTGGCTGACGCCTGGCGAGTCCGCCGACCCCGACCGGGTGCGCGGCGAGCTCGCCGACGTGCTGCTCTACCTGGTACGGCTGGCGGACGTGCTGGAGGTGAACCTGATAGAGGCGGCACACGGCAAGCTGGATGAGAGCGAGATCCGCTACGATGCCGACCTTTATCGGGGTTCAGCGAGAAAGGCTCCTCCGCTGCCATGAACGACTGGGTTTCCGAGCTCGCCGACAGAGTGATCGCCGAGTCCGAGCGGCGCGCGCCCGGCAATCCCGTCGTCTGCGCCTCGGGGCTGAGCCCGTCAGGCCCGATCCACCTGGGCAACCTGCGCGAGGTGATGACCCCGCACCTGGTGGCCGACGAGATCAGGCGGCGCGGGCGGGAATGCTTGCACCTGCTGTCCTGGGACGACTACGACCGGCTGCGCAAGGTGCCCGCCGGAATCGACCCGGCGTGGGAGGAGCACATCGGCAAGCCGTACACCTCGGTGCCGGCGCCGCCCGGCAGCCCGCACGCCAACTGGGCCGAGCACTTCAAGGCGCCGCTGGTCGAGGCGCTGGCCGAGCTGGGCGTGGAGTACCGCGGCATCAGCCAGACCGAGCAGTACACCGGCGGCGCCTACCGGGAGCAGATCCTGCTGGCGATGCGGGAGCGCCGCGCGATCGACGAGGTGCTGGCCGAGTACCGCACCAAGGAGCCGGAGGGCGAGTACTTCCCCTACCGGCCCTACTGCTCCGACTGCGGGCGCGACCTGACCAGGGTGACCGCCTACGACGACGAGAGCACCGAGCTGGCCTACACCTGCGCCTGCGGGTTCGGCGAGACCGTGAAGCTGGCCGAGCACGACAACGGCAAGCTGGTGTGGAAGGTCGACTGGCCGATGCGCTGGGCCTACGAGGGCGTGGTGTTCGAGCCGTCGGGCGTCGACCACCACTCGCCCGGCTCGGCGTGGGTGGTCGGCGGGCGGCTGGTCGGCCCCGTCTTCGGCGGCGAGCAGCCGATCGGGCCGATGTACGCCTTCGTCGGCATCACCGGCATGGCCAAGATGTCCAGCTCCAGGGGCGGCGTGCCGACCCCGTCGGACGCGCTGGAGATCATGGAGGCGCCGGTGCTGCGCTGGCTGTATGCCAGGCGCAAGCCCGCCCAGTCCTTCAAGATCGCCTTCGACCAGGAGATCCACCGGCTCTACGACGAGTGGGACGCCCTGGGCCGCAAGACCGAACGGCTGCCGGCCGAGCAGGCCGCCTACGAGCGGGCGGTGGGCACCGCGGATGGGGCGCTGCCGGTCACGCCGCGGCCCGTGCCGTACCGGACTCTGGCCTCGATCGTGGACGTCACGACCGGCGACCAGGAGCAGCAGCTGCGCATCCTGCGCGACATGGACGTCGCCGCGCTGGAGGAGGCGCGGCCGCGGCTGGACAGGGCGCAGCGCTGGGTCGAGACGCAGGTCGCGGCCGACCAGCGCACGCACGTGCTGCGGGAGCCCGACGCCGAGCTGCTCGCCTCGCTGGGCGAGGGCGAGCGGGAGGCGCTGCGGCTGCTCGGCGAGGGCCTCGACACGCACTGGTCGCTGGACGGGCTGACCACGCTGGTGTACGGCGTGCCGAAGCTCCAGGCGGGGCTGGACCCCGAGGCCAAGCCGACGCCCGAGCTGAAGGCGGCGCAGCGCGCCTTCTTCGCGCTGATCTACCGGCTGCTGGTGGGCCGCGCCACCGGCCCGAGACTGCCCACGCTGCTGCTCGCGGTCGGCGCCGACCGCGTCAGAAAGCTGATACAGGCGTGATCATCCTGATGACCGGCATCTCCGCGTCCGGCAAGTCCACGGTGGCGCAGGCACTGGCCGAGCGCCTACCGAGGTCGGCGCACGTGCGGGGCGACACGTACCGCCGCATGATCGGGCATCGCCCCTTGCACGTCGTCGTGCTGGCTCCTTCCGTGGCGGCGGTGGAGCGGCGCGAGCGCGAGCGGGCCAAGACCGGCTACGGCGACTTCACGGTCGCCGACCTGGACGCGATCCTGCGCGAGCAGACCCCGCGCATCGGTCTGTGGCTCGATTCATCGGAGCAGATACCCGGCCAGACTGCGGACGAAATCCTCCAAAGGCTCCCAGAAGCCCTTGTGTGATCTTCGCAGGTCAAGGCGCTATCAAGTGCCTGTCTAGTGTGTCGGGGGACCTTGACTTCATGAAGCCGAGCGTCACCGTGATCGTTCCCGCGATGAACGAGGCGGACAACCTCCCCCACGTCTTCGCCACCCTGCCCACCTGGATCGACGAGGTCATCCTGGTCGACGGCAACTCCACCGACGAGACCGTGGCCGTCGCCCGCCGTCTGCGTCCCGGCCTGCGTGTCGTCACGCAGTCACGGCGCGGCAAGGGCAACGCCCTGATCGAGGGATTCGCCGCGGCCACCGGCGACATCATCGTCATGATCGACGCCGACGGTTCGACGGACGGCCACGAGATCGCCGCCTTCGTCGAGGCGCTGGAGTGCGGCGCCGACTTCGCCAAGGGCTCGCGGTACCTGCCGGGCGGCGGGTCCGACGACATCTCGCCGGTGCGCTCGCTCGGCAACCGCGCCCTCACCGCCCTGACGAACCTGCTGTACGGCACGCGGTACACCGACCTGTGCTACGGCTACAACGCCTTCTGGACCAAGCACCTGGACACGCTGGCGCTCGACTGCGACGGCTTCGAGATCGAGACCCTGATGAACATCCGGGCCGCCAGGGCCGGGCTGATGATCGACGAGGTGCCCAGCCACGAGCGGCTGCGCATCCACGGGGAGAGCAACCTGCGCGCCGTACGCGACGGCTGGCGGGTGCTGCAGACCATCCTGCGCGAGCGCGTGCGTACGACGGCCGTCCCCCGAACCGAGATGGCATTGGCCGACTAGAGTCCGTTTTATGCGCTACATCATCGTTGGGGCGGGTGCGGTCGGCGGAACCATCGGAGCCCGGCTGTTCCAGGGCGGGCACGAGGTCGTGCTGGTGGCGCGCGGCGCGCACTACGAGGCGCTGCGGCGCCGCGGCCTGCGGCTGATCACACCCGACTCCGACCAGGTGTTCGACATCCCGGCCGCAGACGGCCCGGTGCCCACCAGGGACGGCGACGTGCTGGTCCTGGCCACCAAGTCGCAGGACACGATCGCCGCGCTGGCTCCGTGGCCGACCGACCTGCCGGTGGTGTGCGCGCAGAACGGCGTGGCCAACGAGCGCACGGTGCTGCGGCGCTTCGAGCGGGTCTACGGCATGTGCGTGTGGCTGCCCGCCCAGCACCTGGAGCCCGGCGTGGTGGCGGCGCACGGCTACCCGCGTTCGGGCATGCTGCACGTCGGCCGTTATCCACAGGGTGTGGACGAACTGGCCGAGCAGATGGCGACCGACCTGGCCAAGAGCGGCTTCCTGGCCCGCGCCACCGCCGACGCGATGTACTGGAAGTACGGCAAGCTCATGAACAACCTGGGCAACGCCGCCGAAGCGCTCTGCGGCCGGGTCCCCGGCCTTGACCGCCTCTTCGACCGGGTCAAGGCGGAGGGGCAGGCCATCCTGGAGGAGGCGCGGATCCCCTTCTCCTCCCAGCAGGAAGAGGTCGAGCTGCGCGGCCACGAGGTCGACGTGCGCCAGATCGACGGGACGCCCCGTGGCGGCGGCTCGTCCTGGCAGAGCCTGGCCAGGGGAAGCGGCACGATCGAGGCCGACTACCTCAACGGCGAGATCGTGCTGATCGGCCGCGAGCTCGGCCTGCCCACTCCGGTCAACGAGGTGCTGCAGCGGGAGGCCAACCGGGCGGCGCAGGACAAGCGGGCGCCCGGCTCGATGACCGTCGAGACGCTGGAGGCGCTCATCGACGAGCGTTCCGCAGCCGGATCCCGCTGAACTCCAGCGTGCTGGCCGTCACCTCGTTCCAGAACGGCCACAGCCTGTCCAGCACGCGCAACTGGATCCCGGCCTGCGCGTGCAGGTCGAACAGGTCGCTCACCGGCTCGGGCGGGCCGAGCGGCTCCACCGGTATCCGGGACACGACCGCGTGCGGCGGGTCGCCGATGGGCGTGAAGTGCTCGGCGGGCAGCCGGTAGGCGTACAGCCGGACGTCCATGATCGCCTTCAGCCAGCCGTACTCGATGGCGTGCACCCGGTCGCCGCAGCCCGCGCCGATGATCCGGTCGGCGTCCTCCGGGGTGGTGCGCGTCCCCTTCCACGCCATCGCGCGCGGGCACTGCCGGGGGAACCAGTAGTCGGGGCAGCGGTCGGCGGCGACGGCCCAGACGTACGGCGCGGACTGGATGGACGTGGGCGCCACGTGCGGGACGAAGCGCTCGATCGTCGGGTCTTCCGAGAAGTGCAGCACCTGGCCTGTGTCCGGTCTCATAAAGACGTGCATACACCGTTTCCGCGTGGGCAGAGGGGATTGGCTCTTGACCATGAGGGGTGAATTCGATGATCGTGCTTGGTCTGCTGGCAGTCCTGGTCGCGTGCGGCAGCGTCTTCCTGGTGATCACGCAGGCGGGTCCCGCCTACACCGCGTTCGGCTACACCGTCGCGCCCACCGGCCAGGAGATGTTCCTGGCGGGCGCGCTGGCGACGTTCCTGCTCGCGGTGGGGTTGTGGATGATGAGTTCCGGGTCGGTCCGCTCGGTCAGGCGGCGCAGGGCGATCCGCAGCGCGCGGGCGTACGAGAAGCACAAGCCGCAGCCCGCGGGCGATCGGCTCGTGGCGGGCGGAGCTGACGACACCCATTGATAGTGGGGTGTACGCTGCGATGCGATCTCAGGAGGTCGCATGCCCCCCAAGCGTGGTCGCCCCATCGCCGTCAAGCTCCTGGTCCTGCTGTTCGTGCCGCTCATGTCGCTGGTCGGCCTGTGGGCGTTCGCGGCGGGTCTCACGGGCGGCGACGGGCTGCGGCTGCTGGAGATCGACGACCTGCAGCAGAACCTGGCCACGCCCGCGGATCAGGTCACGGAACAGCTGCAGAACGAGCGCCTGACCTCGGTGGAGTTCCTGGCGGGCAAGCGCGGCAGGCCCGAGCTGACCAAGCAGCGCGCCCAGACCGACGCCGCGATCACCACCTTCCGCAGGCTCGCCGGCAGCTCCCCCGAGCTGGCCGGCCAGCTCACCCAGCTGAACGGCAGGCTCGCCACGCTGCCGAAGGTCCGCACCACGACCGACAGCGGCAAGCCCGACATGATCCTCGTGATCGAGGGATTCAACGACATCCTCGACGCCGCGTTCCGGCTCAGCGACGCGATGATCCTGGTGCCCGACGTGTCGCTGTACCGGCAGGCGCGGGCCGTCGCGATGCTGCGCGAGGCCAAGGAGCTGCTGTCCAGGGAGCGCGCCGTCATCGTCGAGGTGCTCGCCGAGGGCAAGGTGGACAAGCTCGAACGTGACGCGTTCGCCGGCTATGCCGCCACCCGGCGCCTGCTGTACGCCCAGGCGATGTCCCACCTCGACGGGCGGCTGCGCGGCGCCTACGACCGGCTGGTCGAATCGCCGGCCTACCGGGAGTTCCTGTCGACCGAGGACGCCATCAAGGGCCAGGCGGCCGCCAACGGCCTGCCCGCCGCGGCCGCCACCTGGCCGGTCGACGGCAGCAACGTGTGGGCGGTGGTCGAGCGCGAGCAGTCCGCGGCCGACCGGGCGATCCAGGCCAGGACACGGCCCGCCGCCACCGGCATCCTCGTCAAGATCGGCGTCGCCGGCGGCCTCGGCCTGCTGGCCGTGGTGGCCTCCATCCTGCTGTCGCTGCGCTTCCGCCGCAGCCTGGTGCGCGAGCTGGCCGGGCTGCGCGACGCCGCGATCGAGCTGGCCGAGGTACGGCTGACCGGCCTCGTCGAGCGGCTGCGCGCCAACCCGGGCGCACCCGTGGCCGCCGAGGTGCCGCCGCTGGAGGTCAAGGCCGAGACGTCCGAGGTGCGCGACATCGTGCACGCCTTCAACAGCGTCCAGACCACCGCGGTGGAGGCCGCGGTGAGCCAGGCCCGCCTGCGGCACGGCATCAGCCAGGTCTTCGTCAACCTGGCCAGGCGCAACCAGTCGCTGCTGCACCGCCAGCTGCTGCAGCTGGACGGCATGGAGCGCGGCACCGAGGAGCCGGAGACGCTGGAGGAGCTGTTCAAGCTCGACCATCTCACCACCCGCATGCGCAGGCACGCCGAGAGCCTCATCATCCTGTCGGACCAGGCGCCGGGCCGCGGCTGGCGCAACCCGGTGCCGCTGCTCGACGTGCTGCGCGCCGCGGTCGCCGAGGTCGAGGAGTACCCGCGGGTCGAGGTGCTCCCGCCGCCCCCGGTGGCGCTGATGGGCGCCTGCGTCACCGACGTGGCCCACCTGGTGGCCGAGCTGGTGGAGAACGCCACGCTGTTCTCCCCGCCGCAGACCAGGGTCGACCTGCGGACCACGACGGCTCCGCACGGCGTGATCGTCGAGATCGAGGATCGCGGGCTCGGGCTGGTCAGTGAGGAGCTCGACCAGCTCAACGCCCGGCTGGCCGAGGTGCCGGAGTTCGACCTGGCGCAGAGTGACCGGCTGGGGCTGTTCGTGGTGGGGCGGCTGGCTGCCAGGCACGGTATCAAGGTCAGCCTGACGGCCTCGCCGTACGGGGGGCTGACGGCCGCCGTGGCCCTGCCGTACGCGCTGCTAGCCGACCAGCCCGCCCTGAGCGGGCGGTAGGTAGAACAGCTCGCCGGTCTCGCGCGCCTTGGCGGCGGCCAGCAGGCGGTCGTGGGCGAAGTCCACCATCAGGGCCTTGGCCTCGTCGTGGGTGAAGAAGCCGTAGTCGTCCAGTTCCTCGGCCTGCAGGCGGATGGGTGTGTCGGCGGGGATGGTGCCGCAGTCGAACAGGAAGTTGACCAGCGCGTACGGGATGTGGGCCAGGTTGTGCGACCACTGGACGGTCAGCAGGCTGCCCACCGGCAGGTCGAGGCCGATCTCCTCGCCGATCTCCCTGGCACAGGCCTGGGCGGGGTGCTCGCCCTCGTCGATGATCCCGCCGGTGAAGCCCCAGTGGTCGCGGTAGTTGGGCTTGACCAGCAGGGCCCTGCCCCGCTCGTCGGTGATGTAGGCGCCGGCGCCCGTCACCACCCGGTGCACAGAGGACCAGAAGTCGTCCACGCTCACAGCTCCACGAAAGGGTCGGCGAAATGGGCGGTGGCCAGCACGGCGTGCTCGGCGCGCAGCGCGTCGAGCAGCTCTCCCCTGGTCCTGGCGGCGTGGACCTGGTCGTCGTCGTAGAGGTAGCGGACGGCGGGATCGGCCAGCTGGACGGGGTGGAGCACCAGGTCGCCGGTCACGGCCAGCTCGCCCACCCGGACGATCTGGTGGCCGGGCGTGTGCCCGGGGGCCAGGTGCACGCGCACTCCCGGCGCGACCTCCGACTGGCCCTCGACCACGTGCAGGTGGTCCTTGAGCGGCGTGATGACGCGGTCGAGCATCGGGCCGCCGGCGGCGTCGAGCTCGTCGCGCTGCAGGACGTACCTGGCGTTGGCGAAGGCCGGGCGGCCGTCGGCGACGGCTCCGCTGGCGTGGTCGCTGTGCAGGTGCGTCAGGACGACGGTGTCGACCTCGGCGGGCGTGACGCCCGCGGCGGCCAGCTCACCGGCGAGCGTGCCGGGCACCGGCGCCCAACTGGCGGCGGGCGAGTCGGCGGCACCGATGCCGGTGTCGACCAGCGTGGTGCGCCCGCGCGCGTCGCGCAGCAGGTAGCAGTGGAAGTGCAGGATCCAGGCCTCGTCCGGCGCGTTCGAGCCGGGAAACAGCTCGGCGAGCGGTCGGCGGATCGAGTCGCCCATCGGGCCCACGGCGTCGCACAGTGGGGTCACCTCGACGCCGGCCACGGTTCTTGGCTTGTGCGGCATCCGCCCAGATTAGGCTGCGACGGGCTCGCGCGGAACGTACTCGTTCTCGAGATCGGCGGCGTACACCGCGCGCCGGCAGTGGTTGCACCGGTACATGATCGGGCCCTCGTCGAGCTCGCAGTGACACCGCGGGCAGCGGGTGTTGGTGTTCATGGCATCCCCCTCGGACTTCGTTGTCCCCATGTAACCCTTAACGGTTTGCAGAGGCCCTGCAGCCTGCTTGACACACCGATGAGGGAAACATTTTCTGCAACCGAACACCGACCCCGCGGTCGAACCAGCGAGAACCCCCCGGGAATAGCCCAGGCGGGCTAGGCGTTGCATGGCACGAAACGTGTGATACGTTTCCTCCAGCGTTGAGCCTCAGCTCCGCTGATTCATCCGGCAAACCCGCCCGTGTTGAGGGCCGGTTCGCCATTTTCAACACTACGCCGACTGGTTTCGGCGCACCCTCAAGGGGTCCACCATGTCTGTTTCCACCATTCCCAAACCACGTGAGAACGCGCCCACCCGGCAGGTCAGCGGCCTGTTGGACGTGCGCGAGAAGTCCGCGTTCCTGAGAACCGGGCACCTGCCCGGGCCCGACGATGTCCGGCTGCCCCCCGACCGGGTCAAGCAGCTGGGCCTACGCCCGGGAGACCAGGTCGAAGCGCTGGTCGCCGGCAACAAGCTGGTCCAGATCGAATCGGTCAACGGCGCCGCCGAATGGCGCGACCGGCCGCGCTTCAACGACCTGATCCCCATCCATCCCACCCAACGCCTACGCATCGAGACCGAATCGCTCAGCACCCGGGTCATCGATATGTTCGCCCCCATCGGCAAGGGGCAGCGCGGCCTGATCGTGGCCCCGCCCAAGGCCGGCAAGACGATGGTCCTGCAGGCGCTGGCCGCCGCGATCGCCCGCAACCATCCCGAGGTCCACCTCATGGTGCTGCTCGTCGGGGAACGCCCCGAGGAGGTCACCGAGATGCGCGCCTCCATCCAGGGCGAGGTGTTCCACTCGACCTTCGACCACCCCGACCGCGACCACGCCGCCATCGCCGAACTCGCCGTCGAGCGCGCCAAGCGCCTGGTCGAGTCGGGAAAGGACGTCGTGATCCTGCTCGACTCGCTGACCAGGCTGGGCCGGGCCTACAACAACCTCGCCCCCGGCGGCGGGCGCGTCCTGACCGGCGGCCTGGACGCCACCGCGCTCTACCCGCCCAAGCGCTTCTTCGGCGCCGCCCGCAACGTCCAGGACGGCGGCTCCCTCACCATCCTGGCCACCGCGCTGGTCGACACCGGTTCCCGGCTGGACAACAGCCTCTACGAGGAGTTCAAGGGCACCGGCAACATGGAGATCCACCTCACCCGCGACCTGGCCGAGCGCCGCATCTTCCCCGCCGTCGACCTGGAGGCCTCGGGCACCCGCCGCGAGGAGATCCTCCTGCCGCACGCCGAGCAGCAGGTCGTGTGGAAGCTGCGCCGCATGCTCGGCGCGCTGGACAAGCAGCAGGGCCTCGAGCTCCTGATGGACAAGCTCCGCGAAACCCCCACCAATTCGGCTTTTCTCCGCGCCGCTTCTCTGACTGCTTAAGAGATCTCGTACGGCAGGCCGCACCACCGGCCGCCCGCCGTACGCCGGCTGACGACCCGCGACCGGCGCTCGCGGCGAGTCGGGGGCGGTCGCCCGCCGCCACGGCGCACGGGATCCTGGGTACATGCTTGCCGACATCGTGGAGTACCTGGTCTGTCCCGTCTGCCGCTCGCACATGGCGCTGGACGACGGCGTGGTGCGGTGTTCGAACGGGCACTGTTTCGACATCGCCAAGCAGGGCTATGTGAGCCTGCTGGTGGGATCGCGCCCGCCGGGCACCGCCGACAGCGCCGAGATGGTCGCCGCCAGGGCCGCCTTCCTCGAGGCCGGGCACTACGCGCCGCTGGCTCGCGCGCTCGCCGAGACGGTGGGCGAGGCCGGTGTGATCGTCGACGCCGGCACGGGCACCGGCTACTACCTGGGCGCCGTCCTCGGCGAGGCAACGGGGATCGCCTTCGACGTCTCCAAGCACGCCGTACGGCGGGCCGCCCGCCTGCCCGGGCGCGTGGGAGCCTTCGTGGCCGACGTGTGGAAGCCGCTGCCGATCGCCGACCGGGTGGCCGACGTCGTGCTGAACGTGTTCGCCCCGAGGAACGGGCCCGAGTTCGCGCGCGTCCTGCGGCCTGGAGGCGCGCTGGTCGTCGTCACGCCGGGACCCGGGCATCTGCGGCCACTGGTCGGCGAGCTCGGGCTGCTGTCGGTGGATGAGGACAAGGAGCGGCGGCTGGCCCGCAGCCTGCCCGGCTTCACCGAGGTCTCCCGCCGGGAGGTCGCCTTCGATCTGGAGTTGACCGCCGGGGAGGTGAGCGAGGTGGTCGGGATGGGTCCCAGCGCATGGCACACTGATGCGGCCGAACTCGAGAGGCGAATCTCCGGATATATCTCTCAGAACGCTACGGAAAATCAGGCGAAAGTGCTGGTGACAGCCGAGTTCCACCTGTCTATCTTCGAAACGGCACCGCGGGCAAGCGCTGTTCCTTGACGGACATCTGAGGCTCGTGTTACTGATGGGGCATTTAGTCCGAAATTCCCCCACATTCGCTGAGAATTTCCGCTAGACAGGCGCAATACTGGACGGCAACCCACGCCTGGGAGGCGGGGTGCGAGAGGGAGGGGGCGCACGGATGAAGGCCGAGGAACGTTGGCAGGCCAGGTTCCGCGCGTCCCGCATGACGCTGCCCATGTGGGCGCGCAAGGCCCCCAATCGCTCGGTCTACCGCTCCAACGCCACCGGGACCTGGGAGGTCTACGCCTGGGACCGTGCCAGCGGCGCCACCCGGCAGGTCACGGAGCAGCCCAAGGGCACCGCGAACGCCGCGATCGACCCCACCGGCCAGTGGATCTACTGGTTCGCCGACACCGACGGCGACGAGTTCGGCTGCTGGCGGCGCCAGCCGTTCGGCGGCGGCCCCGACGAGCTGGTGGCCCCCGACCTGCCGCCCGGCCAGCCGGGCGGCATCGCGCTTTCCACGACGGGCATCGCCGCGATCAGCCTGGCCAGCGAGGGCGCCTTCCGCATCCACATGGTCCAGCAGGGCGAGCCTTCCCGGCTGCTGTACGAGCACGTGGAGGCCGCCTGGGTCACCGACATGTCCCTGGACGGCTCCCTGATCGCGATCAACCACGGCGAGTACGGCGACTTCCGGCATCCGGCGCTCAGGGTGGTCAAGCAGTGCGGTGAGGTTGTCGGCGAGCTGCACGACGGGCCGGGCAAGGGCGTGATCGGGCTCCGCTTCGCCCCTGTCATGGGCGACCGGCGGCTGCTCGCGCTGCACGAGCGGCGCAACCGCCACGAGCCGCTGGTCTGGGATCCGATGACCGGCGAGCAGCGCGAGATCTGGCTCAAGGACGCCGGCGACCTGGCCGCAGAGTGGTACGACGACGGCCGCGGCCTGCTGATCCTGCGCGACGACCGGGCCCGCAGCCACCTGCACCGCTACGACCTGGCAGGCGGCGGGCTGACCCTGATCGAGACGCCGCACGGCGTGATCGACGAGGCGATGCCCAGGCCGGGCGGCAACGTCGAGTACTCCTGGTCGAGCGCCTCCCGCCCGCCCGTGATCCGCTCCACCAACGGGCAGGTCGCGGTCAACTCCGGCGGCCCCGCCGCCCCGCCGAGCGTCCCCGTGGAGGACATCGACGTCGAGGGGCCCGGCGGCCGCATCCACGCGCTGATCTCACGGCCCGAGGCCGGCACGGCGCCGTTCCCCGCGGTCTTCCTGCTGCACGGCGGGCCCACCTCGCACGACCGCGACTCCTTCTCCGCCGAGGTCGCGGCCTGGGTGGACGCCGGGTTCGCGGTGGTCAGGGTGAACTACCGCGGCTCGACGGGATACGGCTCGGCCTGGCGCGACGCGCTGCACGGCGAGGTCGGCCACATCGAACTGGCCGACGTGGCGGCGGTGCGCGAGTGGGTGGTCGCCCGCGGCATCGCCGACCCGGCCAGGACCGTGCTCGCGGGCACCGCCTGGGGCGGCTACCTGACGCTGCTCGGCCTGGGCACCCAGCCGGAGCTGTGGGCGGCCGGCATCGCCGCGGTGCCCATCGCCTGCCACGAGACCTCCTACGAGGACGAGGCGGAGAGCCTGCGCGCCTACCACCGGGCCCTGCTCGGCGGCTCCCCCGACGAGCAGCCGGAACGCTACGCGGCCAGCTCCCCGATCACCTACGTGGACCGGGTCGAGGCGCCGGTGCTGATCCTGGCCGGGGAGAACGACACCCGCTGCCCGCTGCGCCAGATCGAGAAGTACGTGGCCAGGCTGGCCGAGCACGGCCTGGAGCACGAGGTCTACACCTACGACGCGGTCCGCGGATCGCTCGTGGTGTCCGAGCGGATCGCGCAGATCGCGCTCCAGCTCGATTTCGCGCGAAAGCACCTAAAGTCCCAATAGGCAATTACATTCGCGCCCTTATCAGATTTACTACCGACATGTCGTAAGACGTTAGGCGTTACTGCCTGCTTGTATGTCGCCCTGAACACTGTGACAGCATCGCGACCCAAACTCCCCAGCGCTGTCAGCAGGAGGGCGCACATTGAGCACCACATCAACCGAGACCGCCCCCGTCAGCCGGTTGAAGAAGGACGCCGTCGGCCTGATCGGCGTCATCTTCATGGCCGTCGCCACGGCCGCCCCCATCACCGCCATGACCGGCAACGTGCCGATCGTGGTCGGGGCCGGCAACGGAATCGGCGTCCCGGCCGCCTACCTCTTCGCGACGATCGTGCTCACGATCTTCTCGGTCGGCTACACCGCGATGGCCAAGCACATCACGGCGGCAGGCGCCTTCTACGGATACATCTCCCACGGCCTGGGCCAGGTCGTCGGCATGGTCGCAGGCCTGCTGGCGACGATGGCCTACGTGGTCTTCGAGGCCTCGATCATCGGCTTCTTCGCCTACCAGGCCAACGACACGTTCAAGTCCCTGTTCGGGCTGGACATCCACTGGCTCTGGTTCGCCCTGTTCGGCCTGGCGCTGAACATGATCCTCACCTACTTCGACATCAACCTCACCGCCAAGGTCCTGGGCGTCTTCCTGGTCACCGAGATCTTCATGCTCGGCCTGACCGCGATCGTGACGCTCCTGCACGGCGGCGGCCCCGACGGCCTCATGGCCGGCTCACTCAACCCTGCCAACGCTTTCCGGGTGACCGGAATGGACGTCGGCTCGGTGGGTCTGGGCCTGTTCATGTGCTTCTGGTCGTGGGTGGGCTTCGAGTCCACCGCCATGTACGGCGAGGAGTCGCGCGAGCCCAAGCGTGTCATCCCGATCGCGACGCTGGTCTCGGTCGTCGGCATCGGCCTGTTCTACACGTTCGTGTCGTGGATGACCGTCGCCGCCAACGGCCACACCGCCCCCGAGATCGCCGCCAAGGACCCGGCAGGGCTCTTCTTCATCCCGACCGAGAGCCTGGTGGGCCACTGGGCGCTGGTGCTGTTCAAGATCCTCATCCTGACCGGCTCGTTCGCCTGCTCGATGGCCTTCCACAACTGCGCCGCGCGCTACCTGTACGCCATGGGCCGGGAGAACCTCATCCCCGGTACGGCGCGCACGCTGGGCCGCACCCACCCCGAGCACGGCTCCCCGCACATCGCCGGGTTCGTGCAGACCGCGGTGTCGGTGGTCATCGTGCTGGCGTTCTTCTTCGCCGGGATGAAGCCCTACGAGCACATCTACACGCTGCTCGCGGTGCTGGGCACGCTGGCCATCCTGATCGTGCAGACGCTCTGCTCCTTCTCGGTGATCGGCTACTTCCACGTCAAGAAGCGCCACCCCGAGACGGCCAGCGTCTGGCGCACGCTGGTCGCCCCGCTGGTGGGCGGCCTGGCGATGGCCTACGTGGTGTTCCTGCTGCTGCAGAACCAGAAGGCGGCCGCGGGTGACGCCGCGTCGAACACGGTCTTCTTCCACTCCATCCCGTGGATCGTGCTCGTCCTGGCGGTCCTGGGCGGCGGCACGGCCCTGTATCTGAAATCCCGCAAGCCGGAGAAGTACGCCATCATCGGCCGCATCGTCCTCGAGGACACGGTCGAGCGCGACTGACCCGGCCCTTCCCGTACGGCACGCCGCATCCGATGCGGCGTGCCGTACCGCTGTCGCCGGTCAGCCGGGGACGCCGGCGGTGTCCGGGGCATGGTGGCGCGGGCGGAGCGAGCCGGCCACCAGGACGGCGAGCCCGGCGAGGGTGGCCCCGGCGCCCACCCACAGGGGCGAGACGTACCCGAGCCCGGCGCCCAGGGCCAGCCCGCCCAGCCAGGCGCCGAGCGCGTTGCCGACGTTGAAGGCCGCGATGTTGGCGCCGGAGGCCATCGTGTGTTCAGCGCCCGGTCCGCGGCCTTGCCACCGGCGAAGTTGCCCACAAAGGTACCGACGCCGAACAGCACCAGCAGCCAGGGCACCGTCGTGGCGGCGAACCCGCTGACCTCGGTGAGCGTGAACGCGATGTAGGTGAACCCGCCGAACATGCCGCCGAAGGCCAGCACGGTGACCGCGGCGGAGATCCACACCTGTGGACGGCGGAACACGCCGAGCTCACCGCGCAGGCTCGTCCTGGCGGGCGCCGGCGTGGCGGGCACCAGCAACCGGATCCCGGCCAGCGCCACCACACCGATGACCGTGATCGCCCAGAACGTCAAGCGCCAGCCGAACTGCTGGCCGAGCAGCGTGCCCAGCGGGACGCCGAGCGCGTTGGCCACGGTCAGCCCGGCGAACATCAGCGAGATGGCCCCGGCCCGCCGGTTCTGCGCGACCATGTCGGCGGCGACCACCGAGCCCACGCCGAAGAACGCGCCGTGGCACAGCGCCGCGACGACCCGGCCCGCCATCAGCACCGAGTACCCCGGCGCGACCGCGGAGATCAGGTTGCCCGCGATGAACAACACCATCAACCCGAGCAGCACCTTCTTGCGGTCGAACCGGGCGATCGCCGCGGTCAGCGCGATGGCGCCGACGGCCACGCTCAGCGCGTACCCGGAGACCAGATAGCCGGCCACCGGCTCGGTGACACCGAGATCCGCCGCTATCTCAGGCAGCAGGCCGATGATCCCGAACTCGGTCAGCCCGATGCCGAAGCCCCCCAGAGCCAGGGCGAGAAGCCCGATAGGCATGTGCAAACCCCTTCATTACAGTGCGTCCGCCTTTAGGCAGCGCCTGCAATCATTTCTTGGGTCGTCATGCCCTCACGAGTGGCCAGAAAGCCAACATGCGAAAAAATCAGGCCACGCTCAGCGGGCCCGCAGCACCAGGATCGCCAGGTCGTCGGCGCTCGGCTCGGCGGCGAAATCGGCCGCGCCCCGGCGAATCCGCTCGGCGACGGCCCTGGCCGACAGGCCCGCGCACTCGGCGAGCAGCTTGGACAGCCCGCCGTCGTCGTCGAGCAGCCGCCCGCCCGAGCGCCGCTCCGTCACCCCGTCGGTCACGGCGAGCAGCACGTCGCCGTGGTCGAGGTGGACGGTGTCGGCCTCGAACACCACCTCGTGGAAGACGCCGAGCAGCGACTGCGGGGTCGTCACGGCCTCCACCACACCGCTCGACCTGAGCAGCAGGGCCTCCGGATGTCCGGCCGACACCAGCCTGACCTCCAGCCCGTCGGGCACCGGCGTGATGTCGCCGTGCAGCAGGGTCAGGAACCTGGCGCGCTCGCCCTCCTCCAGGATGGCCTGGTTCAGGCGGCCGAGCACCGCGGCCACGCCGTACCCCTCGCGGGCGAGCAGCCGCAGCGTGTGCCGCGCCAGACCGGTGACCGCGGCGGCCTCGGGACCCGTGCCACAGACGTCGCCGATGGCGAAGCGCCAGGACTCGTCGCTCGACTTGAACAGGTCGTAGAAGTCGCCGCCGACCTCGTTGGCCTCGCCGGCGGGCTCGTAGACGACGCCGTAGTCCAGTCCCGGCACCTCGGGCTCGTTGGGCGGCAGCAGGCTGCGCTGCAGCGCCCGGTTCGCGGCGGCCTGCTGGGCGTACAGGCGGGCGTTGTCCATGGCCAGCGCGGCGCGCCTGCCGATGTCCTCGGCGAACTGGATGACCTCGTCGGTGAAGCGGTCGGCGCGGCCCAGGCACATCATGCCGAGCCCGCGGCCGCGTGCCGTCAGCGGCACGGCCAGGACCTGGGAGTCGCCCATGTGGACGGTGCCGGTCACGGTCGTGTAGGGGGCGGTGACGTCGAGCGCGCTCAGTTCCTCGCGCAGCCCGTCGATCCTGGCTTCGTCGGCGTGCCAGAGATAGACCAGGCGCAGCGGGCCCATCGCCGAGTCGGAGGTGTAGACCGCGCACCAACTCGCCAGCCTCGGCACCACGATCTGGGCGATGATCGCGGGCACCATGTCGGGGTCGAGAGTCCCGGCCAGCAGGTCGCTCGCGTCGGCCAGGAAGCCGAGCCAGTGGGGGCCCCTGGCGGACTCCTCCAGCCATTCCGATGCCACTCTGTCGCTCGAGCCAGGTAGCGTGAGCCTTGCCCAACGGACACGGGATTCACCCGCAAAGGTGATCCCCCACTCCTCGACCTCGACCGAGGGAGCCTTCGGGTCGCCCGGCGGCAGGCCGCGCTGCTTCAGCTCGACCTGCACCGTGTCGCCGAAGTGCTTCCAGATGATCTCGAAAGGCTCGTCAGCGCTCTGTCCTGCCAGCTCCGCCGCGATCTGCTCCGCATCCGAGAGAGCTCCGGCAGCCGCCCATGCGGTCATCACCTCGCGGGTGAACCGGATCGCAGCCGGCACCGCTGTCTCACCGGGCGCGAAGGTGGCAGCGAGCACCGCATGGGAAGAAGCACTCATCCCACCGTGCCTACCACACTTCCCGCTGACTTGGGGTAAATCCAAGGACGGGACTACGAGCTACTCATCGTGACAGACTTGAATCACTCGCGGCGGCACCCCGGGAGTGAAGGAGGCCCCATGGCAACGGCCAAGACCGCGCCCGCTTCTGAAGAGAGGACGTACACCGAGTCGGATCTGGTTCCGATCCTCGAGACCCTCTTCGCGTGGCGTGACGGCGACTTCAGGCGGCGCGTGCCGCATGCCCCTCCCGGGATACTCAGCGAGGTGCGGCTGCTGCTGAACGAGGTCGCCGACCGGCGCGAGCACCTGGCCAACGAGCTCGTCAGGGTGCGCAAGGACGTTGTCAAGGAAGGACGGTTCGGCGAGCGGCTGACGCCGGGGCCGGGTGTGGGCGCCTGGGCCGAGAGCGTCGAGTCGGTCAACGCGCTGATCGACGCGCTGGTGAGCCCGGTCAGCGGCGCCGCCGACGTGATCGACGCGGTGGCCAAGGGCGACCTGTCGCGGCGGATCGACCTCGACCGCTCGGCCAGGGGCGAGGTGCGCCGCCTGGGCAAGGCCATCAACGGCATGGTCGACCAGCTGTCCCTGTTCAACTCCGAGGTGACCAGGGTGGCCCGCGAGGCGGGCACGGAGGGCCGGCTGGGCGGCAGCGCCAACCTGCGCGGCATGTCGGGCAGCTGGCGCGACCTGACCGAGGCCGTGAACACGATGTCCTCGCGCGTGGCCGCGCAGGTGCGCGACATCGCGGTCGTGACCACCGCCGTGGCCAAGGGCGACCTGTCGCGCAAGGTCACGGTCGACGCCGTGGGCGAGATGTTCGAGCTGAAGAACACCGTCAACACGATGGTCGACCAGCTGTCGGGGTTCGCCGAGGAGGTCACCCGCGTGGCCCGCGAGGTGGGCACCGAGGGTCAGCTGGGCGGCCAGGCGCAGGTGAGCGGCGTGTCCGGGGTCTGGAAGGACCTGACCGACAACGTCAACTTCATGGCCAACAACCTCACCAGCCAGGTGCGCAGCATCGCCACCGTGGCGACCGCGGTGGCCAAGGGCGACCTGTCCAAGAAGATCACCGTCGACGCCGAAGGCGAGATCCTCCAGCTGAAGGACACCATGAACACGATGGTGGACCAGCTGTCGTCCTTCGCCGACGAGGTCAGCAGGGTCGCCCGCGAGGTCGGCACCGAGGGCAAGCTGGGCGGCCGCGCCGAGGTGAAGGGCGTCTCCGGCGTCTGGAAGGAGCTGACCGACAACGTCAACTCCATGGCGAACAACCTCACCTACCAGGTGCGCAACATCGCCCAGGTGACCACGGCCGTGGCCAACGGCGACCTCACCCGCAAGATCGACGTCGACGCCTCGGGCGAGATCCTGGAGCTCAAGTCGACCATGAACACGATGGTGGACCAGCTGTCGTCGTTCGCCTCCGAGGTCACCCGAGTGGCCCGAGAGGTCGGCACCGAGGGCCAGCTGGGCGGCCAGGCCCAGGTGCGCGGCGTGTCGGGCGTCTGGAAGGACCTCACCGACAACGTCAACTTCATGGCCAACAACCTGACCAACCAGGTGCGGCAGATCGCTGCGGTCTCCTCGGCGGTGGCCCAGGGCAACCTGTCCAAGAAGATCACCGTCGACGCACAGGGCGAGATCCTCCAGCTCAAGGACACCCTCAACACGATGGTCGACCAGCTGTCGTCCTTCGCCGACGAGGTGACCCGCGTGGCCCGCGAGGTGGGCACGCAGGGCGAGCTGGGCGGCCAGGCCCGGGTGCAGGGCGTGTCCGGTGTGTGGAAGGACCTCACCGACAACGTCAACTTCATGGCCAACAACCTCACCAGCCAGGTGCGCAACATCGCCGAGGTCACCACCGCGGTGGCCAACGGCGACCTCACCCGCAAGATCGACGTCGACGCCCAGGGCGAGATCCTGGCGCTGAAGACCACCATCAACCGCATGGTGGACCAGCTGTCGTCGTTCGCCTCCGAGGTCACCCGCGTGGCCCGCGAGGTGGGTTCGGAAGGCCAGCTGGGCGGCCAGGCGCGCGTCGAGGGCGTCGAGGGCACCTGGAAGCGCCTGACCGAGAGCGTGAACGAGCTCGCGGGCAACCTGACCACCCAGGTCCGCGCAATCGCCACGGTCACCAGCGCCGTGGCCCGCGGCGACCTGACCCGCTCGATCGCCGTCGAGGCCCAGGGCGAGCTGGCGGAGCTGAAGGACAACATCAACTCGATGGTGGCCAACCTCCGCGAGACCACCCAGGCCAACCAGGAGCAGGACTGGCTCAAGTCCAACCTGGCCCGCATCTCCCGCCTCATGCAGGGTCACCGCGACCTGTTCGAGGTGGCCAAGCTGACGATGAGCGAGCTGACGCCGCTCGTCTCGGCGCGCTACGGCGCCTTCTACGGCGTGGACCCCGAGGGCGAGCACGAGCTGCTGCTCATCGGCGGGTACGGCGTGCGTCCCGACCGCGGGCCGCGCCAGCGCTTCGCCATCGGCGAGGGCATCGTGGGCCAGGCCGCCGCAGAGGGCCGCCACATCATCCTGGACGACGTCCCGCCCCGCTACATCACCATCGACAGCGGGCTCAGCCAGTCGACACCCGCCCAGATCGTGGTGCTGCCCATCCTGTTCGAGAGCCGCGTGCTCGGCGTGCTCGAGCTGGCCTCGTTCACCCCGTTCGGCGAGGTGCACCTGGACTTCCTGACGCAGCTGGTGGAGAACATCGGCGTCACGATGAACACCATCATCGCCAACTCCCGCACCGAGGACCTGCTGACCGAGTCGCAGCGCCTGACCCGCGAGCTGCAGGAGCGCTCCGACGAGCTGCAGCGCCAGCAGGAGGAGCTGCGCAGGTCCAACGCCGAGCTGGAGGACAAGGCGGCGCTGCTGGCCAAGCAGAACCGGGCCATCGAGATCCAGAACTTCCAGATCGAGCAGGCCCGCCGCACCCTGGAGGAGCGCGCCGAGCAACTGGCGGTCTCCTCGCGCTACAAGAACGAGTTCCTCGCCAACATGTCGCACGAGCTGCGCACGCCGCTCAACAGCCTGCTCGTGCTGGCCAAGCTGCTGACCGAGAACGCCGAGGGCAACCTGACCTCGCAGCAGGTGGAGTTCGCCAAGACCATCCACGGCTCGGGGTCGGCGCTGCTCCAGCTGATCAACGACATGCTCGACCTGTCCAAGGTCGAGGCGGGCCGGATGGACATCCACCCGATCCAGCTTTCGCTGAACAAGCTGGTCGACTACCTGGAGGCCTCGTTCGCGCCGCTGGCCCAGGACAAGGGGCTGGCCTTCACCGTCGAGATGGACGGCGACGTGCCGCAGGAGCTGCGCGCCGACGAGCAACGCCTGCAGCAGGTGCTGCGCAACCTGCTCGCCAACGCGGTCAAGTTCACCCCCAAGGGCGAGGTCAAGCTGCGCGTGGCGGGCGCCGCGCCCGGCACCGACTACGACGACGAGACGCTCTACGAGGCCGACGACGTGCTGGCCTTCCAGGTGATCGACACGGGCATCGGCATCGCGCCGGACAAGCGGGAGGTCATCTTCGAGGCCTTCCGCCAGGCCGACGGCACCACCAGCCGCAAGTACGGCGGCACCGGGCTCGGCCTGGCGATCTGCCGCGACATCGCCCGGCTGCTCGGCGGCGAGATCCACGTGGAGAGCGAGGTGGGCAAGGGCAGCACGTTCACGCTGTTCCTGCCCGCGACCTATCTCGGCCCGCTGGCCGCCACCGACGGCGGCGCGGTGCGCAGGAAGCTGCTCACCCCGGCCGTCGAGGACGAGCCCGTCGCCACCGTGCCGCCCGAGCCCCCGCTCGAGCTGCCGCTGCCCGAGCTGCTCGAGCCGCCGGCCGAGGCCGTCCAGTGGCAGGGCGACGACCCGCTCAACAGCAGGAAGATCCTCATCGTCGACGACGACATCCGCAACGTGTTCGCGCTGACCAGCGTGCTCGAGCGGCACGGCGCGACCGTCGTCTACGCCGAGAACGGGCGGGAGGGCATCGAGCAGCTCGAACGCAACGAGGACGTCGCGCTGGTGCTCATGGACATCATGATGCCGGAGATGGACGGCTGGGCCACGACCTCGGCCATCCGGCGCATGCCGCAGTTCGCGGATCTGCCGATCATCGCGTTGACCGCTAAGGTCATGCGGGGCGATCGTGAGAAGAGCATCGCCTCGGGCGCGTCCGACTACGTGCCCAAGCCGGTCGACGTGGACCGTCTGCTCGAACGACTGCGCGGTTGGCTCAGCCGTGGTCGGGCGGCCACGCCCGAATCTGCGGAAGGGTCGTGATCGATGCCAGACCGAGCCAAGATCCTCCTCGTCGACGACCGCGAGGAGAACCTCATCGCGCTTGAGGCCATCCTCAGCTCGCTCGACCTGGTGCCGGTGCGCGCCCGGTCGGGCGAAGAGGCCCTCAAGGCCCTGCTCAACACCGAGTTCGCGTTGATCCTGCTCGACGTGCGGATGCCCGGTATGGACGGCTTCGAGACCGCCGCCCACATCAAGCGGCGCGAGCGCACCAGGAACATCCCGATCATCTTCCTGACCGTGGTCGACAGCGCCCCCGACTACGCCTTCCGCGGCTACGCCGCCGGGGCCGTCGACTACCTCACCAAGCCGTTCGACCCGTGGGTGCTGCGGGCCAAAGTGTCGGTGTTCACCGAGCTGTACAACATGAACAAGCGCCTGACCGAGCAGTCCGCGATGCTGCGCGACAGGGTCAGCGCCGAGCTGCCTCCCGGTGCCGGTGACCAGGGCACGATCCTGCCCGAGCTGTCGCGCCGCCTGACGGCCGTGGAGGACGAGCTGGGGCGGGCGCGGGAGCTCGCCCGCAAGTCCCAGGATCCTGCGCTGGCGGGTCCGCTGGCGGATCTCGCCGAACGCGTCGCCCACCTGCGTTCGGGCTTCGACGCGCTTTCCTGAACGCCGCGGCCTGCCGTACGTCTGCGAGTACGGCAGGCAAGGCGTCCAGCCGCTCCTCCTGAACGGCGAGCAGGGCAGTACGGCGGGCGGCGTGCCTGAGCCTGGTCGGTGAGCGAGCTCGTCGGGCGGGTCGGCGGGCGGCGTGCCTGAGCGTGGTCGGGGGCGTGGTCGGTGGGAGGTGTCCGAGCGTGGTCGGCGGGGGCGTGGTCGGCAGGTGGTGTGGGTGATCGCGGGCGGTGGGCAACGGGCGTGACCGGGGTCCGTAAATTCGGGGGAAATGTCCGCTTGGAGTGATGTTTGGGGGTATTTCGATCCCTAGGCTCGGCAGTGAGCCGACCGCAAGGGAGAACCGACGTGGTATTCGATCAGGCAATTCTCCGCGAGCTCGTCGCCATGAAGGACGAGCTGGGCGTGCTGTCCCTCTTCGCCACCGCCGACCCCCGCGAGGAGGCCGCGGCCAGGCCCGCCTGGGACATCCGGCTGCGCAACGAGCTGACCGCCATCCGCGAGCACGTCGCGACCTGGCCCGACAGGGAGCGGCGCCAGCTCGTGCTGGATGCGATGGAGTCGCTGGAACTGGATATCCGCGAGCTCATCGACCCGCGGGTGCCGGGGATCGGGCGCGCCATGTTCGCGCCGCTGAGCGGGGGCGAGGTGCGCAAGGTCTCCCTGCAGCTCCCGATGGGCGACAAGGCCATGCTGGAGTCGACCGCGTACCTGCGGCCCCTGGTCTCCGCCGTGGCCACGAGCACCCCGGCCGGCGTCGTCGTGGTCTCCAGGGACGGGCTGCGGCTGGTCGACTACCGGCAGGGCGTGGCGGAGGACATCTCCCGCGTGACCTTCGAGCTCGACACCGATGACTGGCGGACCATGCGCGGGCCCGGCAGCCCCGCCGTGTCGCAGCAGGTCGCGAACCAGGTCGACAAGTTCCACCGCAGGATCGACGACAACCTGAACCGCTTCCTGCACACGCAGGCGCCGCAGGTCGCCGAGCGGGCCGGCAAGCTGGGCTGGACCGACGTGCTGCTGGTGGGCGACGCGCGGCTGACCGAGACGCTGGCCGCGGCGCTGCATCCCATGCACGTCGTCCAGGTGGACACGATCATCGACAACCTGCCGGCGGGCGAGGTGGTCAGGCACGTGTCCGACCAGCTGGCCGAGGCCAGGGCTCGGCGGGATCAGGCGCTGGTGAGCCGGGTCAAGGACGCGGCCTTGTCGGGCGGCCGGGGGGTGCTGGGCTTGAACCAGACGCTCGCCCTGCTCAACGAGGGGCGCGTGGAGCGGCTCCTGCTCGACGAGTCGGGACAGTGGCGCGGGGGCAGCGGGCCCGACGGGTACCTGTACGGCGCCGGGGAGACGCCGGACGGGGTCGAGGTGATCGACGAGCCCGATCTCGGGGAGCGGATGATCGAGCGGGCGCTGGAGAGCAGCGCGGAGGTCACGATCCTCACCGGGGAGGCGGCCGCCGACCTGGCCGACTACAACGGGGTCGCGGCGCTGCTGCGCTGGTGACCCGGCGTTTCCGCTGCTCGCCGTACCCCTTCTCCTCGGCATTCACCGTGGCCGGCCCATGCCGAAGCGATAGGGCCGGGCCGTGCCGAAGTGATACGGCTGGCCGTACGGAAAGCGATGGGAGCGTGGCTGCGAGGCGCGTGAGGGGCGCGCGGGACAAGGGTGGCTGCGAGGGCGGGTGAGGGGCGCGAGGGTCAGCGGCGGGCGCGTTCGAGGGCGTCCCAGAAGCCGCGGCGCAGGGCGTGACGGACCTCGTCGTGCAGCAGGAAGTCGATCGGCAGTGACGATCCCTGGAGGAGGCGGGCCTCCAGGTCGGAGGGCATGCGCGGTTTGCGCGCCAGGACCGCCTCGAGCCAGAGCGCGGGCGCGTCGCGGGCGACCGACTCGCCGAAGTCGTGGCCTTCCCTGTGTGCCGCCTTGACCGCGTCCGCGAGCGTGGTGGCGCCGGCCGTGGCCGCGGGCGGCGGTGAGACGGGGGCGGGCTGTGGCCCTGTGTACGGCCCGTAGGAGGCGCTGGACGGGGAGGCGAACTGCCCGGTCGAGGGCGAGGCCGACGGCGTTTGGACCGGTCCCGTGGGAGGGGCCGCAGGGGGCGGTGCGGGCTGCTGGGGCGCCGCGGGAGGCTCCTGGTAGCTGGAGTAGGACGGGAGCGCGGGCGGCGTGGACGGGGGACGGGAGACCGGAGCGGGCCCGTTGGAGGTGGGCTGGCTCTGCGTGGGCGCGTTGGCGATGGAGTGGCCCCCGCTGGGCGGTTGGGGAGTCGGCGGCGGTGGCGCGGGCGGCAGCGAGTGCGCGGCCTGCCCGTTGCTGACCGGCTGGTGCCCGTTGGCCGACTCGGCGGCGCCGGTCACCAGGTTGACGTAGGGCCGCAGGTGGCCGCCGCCGATCTCGATGAGGTCGTCGCTCTCCTGTCTGAGCGTGCGCGAGACGGCCCAGCTGCCGTCGGCGGTGATGTGCACGACGGTCACCCTGATGCCGAGGTCCTGGGCGTCGCAGACGACCTGGGCCAGGTCCTCGTCGCCGCTGACGACGACCGCGTCGCAGATCGCGCTGTTGCGGGCCAGCGTCATCAGGTCGCGGTGGACCTGGGCGTCCACGCCCTCGCGGCGGCCCGGCCTGATGCGCGACAGGCGCAGCTTGAGCCCGGGGATGTCGGCCAGCGCGTCGTGCTCGGGGGTGCGGCGGCCCTCGACGGTCGCCTCGTACCAGTAGCAGCGCAGCAGCGGCAGGCCGGTGCGCTCGCGGGAAAGGTTGGTCAGCAGCTGCAGCAGCCCGGGGTAGTCCCACGAGACGGCTTCACGATGGCGGGTCCCATGCACGGCCATCGCGCCGTCGGCCAGCAGATAGCCAGCGTCCACGAACAGCGCGCAGCGATCCACTGACACCGCCCCTTTCTTGGTGGCCCGACCTTGCCGGCCCTGCACCGTCAGAGCCGGACTCGGCGGCCCTCTCTCAGGGTAATGAAGCAGGTGATCGCGCGAGGGTTAATCCCGACGATTCCCCCCTGGCGCGACGATACGCCAGATCAGGTAGGCAGACCGTACCAGTTTGTCCCGTTATGGTCACGAGCGTGCGCGTACGCTCACGGCGGCCACTCCGAACAGCACCACGTCCTTCCTGGTCGCTATCGAAAGCTTCGGCGCCGGACCGAGCATGGCACTGAACGTGTCCACGTCGGTACCGAACGTCATCTCCTGGGCGCCGTTGGAGGAGCCGTCGAAGACGTCGTCCGGATCCGCGTCTCCCCCGGCCGGCGTGAGCGGCCCGGCGCCGAGCGAGACCTTGTCGCCCTTGAGATCCGCGTCGCCCTCCCACGTCACCAGCTCCACCCGCGCCGGCGAGGCCGCCGGGATCAGCCCGCCGAGCGGCAGCTCCACCGTGGGGTGCGGCCCGCCGACGACCGTGGCCATGTCGAGCACGACCGCCTGGCTGTACGGCTGCGCCGGATCGGTCGCGATCACCACGAGGCTCCACCCGGCGTGCTGCGACACCCCTGGCCGCATGGGAGCGTCGGCCGCCCACCACGTTCCCTTGCGGCGGGCCGTACCGACCAGGGCGGTGACGTCGGCGAAGGCCTGGTAGCCGGGGCCCACCGGCATGTCGCGCGCCAGCACCTCGGTGGGCCTGATGGCCAGGTACCGCCTGCGTCCCGGTGCCTTGATCTTGATCGGGCCGCCCGTCTCGACGCTGGCCGACCAGTAGAGCCCGGCCCACACGACCTGGCCGCCCTTGGGCAGCTCGAGCCGGGCGGCGCTCGAGGCGGCGGTACGGGGGTCGTGGTCCTGGTCGCGGGGGACCAGCGGCCACAGGTCGTTGTCGCGGCGGTCGCCCTTGCGCTGGAGCGTCTCCGCGCACCCGGCGCGGTCGGACGGGCAGGTCAGCAGCGAGTTGCCGATCGAGCTGACGACCACGTTGCCGTCGGTGGCGAACCTGGCGGGCGCGCCCGCCGACTGAACGCCCTGGGCCGCCTGCGCCTGCACCCGCAGGCCTCCCGAGGTGATCCGCACCGCGGGGCCGGCGCCCTCGGGGGCGCGGGACGACACCTGGACCCGCAGGAACACCGCCGTGCCCTGGCCCGCGCCCAGCGGCCCCCTGGCGCAGAGCGCGCCCACCTGGGTGGTTCGGCAGGACCAGCCGTCGACGGTGCCGACCGGGTCGACCAGTGCCACGCCGTTGCCGCGGCTGCCCGGGGCCAGCAGGGTGACGCCGGGCGGCAGCGCGACCTCCGCCTCCAGGTCGCGGCTCGGTCCCTTGCCCGAGTTGCGCAGCCGCATCCCGACGATGCCCGGCTGGGCCCGCACCAGCGAGCCCAGCGGGTCGATCGTGGCGCGCAGGCGCGCCCTGGCGGGTTTCGCGGTGGGCGGCACCAGCACCTTGGCAGGCTTGGTCGGCTTGGCGGAGGGTTTGACGGGCGGCGGCTCCTGCGTGACGGGTGGCAGCGCGACGGGCGGCGTGGGGGCCGGTTTGCGCATCGGCTCCTTGCTGGAGACGAGCATCAGCACCGCCGCGGCGGCGACGGCGACCGCGGTGCCGCCCACCACGGCGGCCTGCTGCTGCTTGGGCGCCCGCCTGATCCAGCCGAGCGCGTGCAGCAGCCCGGACGCCCCGCCGGTCTTGAGCGCGGCCGCGATGTAGCCGGTGAAGGCCGGGCCCGCGATGAGGGGTCCGACGATGACGCGCAGGCCGCTGTTGACGTCGGTCAGTTCGAGCAGCACGGAGTGGCACTCGTCGCAGCCGTTCACGTGATTGTCGACGGCTTTGGTGTCGCGCCTGGCCAGCCCGCCGCGCACGTAGGCGCCCATCAGGCCGAGCGTGGGCCAGCAGTCCTCCTGCGGCGAGGCGGCCAGGTGCATCTGCAGGTAGGCCTGGCGCAGCCCCTCCCTGGCGCGGTAGGCCAGCGCGGCCACGCCGTTGGCCGACAGGCCGAGCAGCGGCGCGACGTCGGCGGGCTTGGCGTTCTCCACCTCGGTGTGCCAGAGCACGGCCCGCCACCGCTCGGGCAGTGACAGGAACGCCCTGGCGATGAGCGACTTCTCCAGCCCGGCCAGGGCCGGGTCGACGAAGGGGACCCCGGGGTCGTACTCCTCGATCTCGCCGGTGGTCACCTGCCGGCGCTCCACCCGGGTCCGGTCGTAGACGGTCCTGCGCACCACGGTCAGCAGGTAGGTGCGGAAGCCCGATTCCGGCCCGCCGCCCCGGCCGACCAGATCCAGGATCTTGGTGAACGCCTCCGCCACCACGTCCTCGACCTCGGACTGGCTCCTGACGAGCTGCCTGGCCATCGATCGCGCGGCCGCCACGTGCCGCTCGTAGAGCTCGCCGTAGGCGGCAGCGTTTCCACCTCGTACGGCTTCGAGCAGATCTGCGTCGCTTTGTGGCGATTCGACACTCATAGTGACCTCACGATTACGCGGGGTTGCCCCGCGGAATCATTCCGCATTCCGCGTCATGACTAAACCGAAGCGCCGTCTTTACCTTCGGAATCCCCTTCGGAGGACAGATGGACAAGGACATTCCTGGATCTTTGCTGACGCGGTGGCGCGCGAGGAGCCTGGCGGCCGGTTGGTCCATGCCCGAGGACTGGTGGACGCCCGCCGTCGAGCACGCGATCAAGGCCGTGAACAGGGGCCACGACCTTTCCCACGCGTGCTTGGCGCTGGGCGGCGCCCGCGCCCGCGCCGGCGTGGGCATCGCCGAGGGCATGACGGACCTGGCCGCGCTGTTCACGGCGCTGGACAGGGGTGAGCCGCCGTTCGCGGCGGTGCGCTCGTTCGCCACCGGCTGGACCGAGGCGAGCTTCGCGCCGATGGCCGAGCTCGCCTGCGAGGACCCGCTGACCGGGCTGGCCACCGCCACCTACCTGCGCACCCGGCTGGGCGAGCTGTACCGGGGTTCGGCCGGCGGCTCGCACCGGCTCGTGGTGGCCGAGCCGTACCGGCAGCCGGGCGAGCTGGCGGAGCGGCTGGCGGCGATGCTGGGCCTGGCCGCGACGTTGCGCGAGGTGTTCACCGGCGACGAGACGCTCGCGGTGCTCGCGCCCGTCAGGGTGGGCGCGCTGGCCCGCACCTGCGGCGAGCTGCCCGCGCGGGTGGCCCGCCTGCGCACCGCCAGGATCGGGTACGGCATGCGGCCGCGGGTGACCGTCAGGGCACTGCCCGAGGCGTACGGGCAGGCTCTCACGCTGGTGCGGACCCTAAGCTTGAGCGCATGACGGATCGCGACAACCTGCTGGCAGAGATCAAGAAGAAGGCCGTGGTGCACGGCAAGGTGGTGCTGTCGTCGGGCAAGGAGGCCGACTACTACGTCGACCTGCGCAGGATCACCCTGGACGGCGTGGCCGCGCCGCTGGTGGGCAAGGTGCTGCTCGACCTGACCGAGGACCTGGACTACGACGCGGTCGGCGGTCTGACGCTGGGCGCCGACCCGGTGGCGGCGGCCATGCTGCACGCGGCGGCCGCGCGCGGACGGACCCTGGACGCCTTCGTGGTGCGCAAGGCGCAGAAGGTGCACGGCCTGCAGCGCAGGATCGAGGGTCCCGACGTCCAGGGGCGGCGCGTGCTGGCCCTGGAGGACACCTCGACCACGGGCGGCTCGGTGCTGACCGCCGTCGAGGCGCTGCGCGAGGCGGGCGCCGAGGTGGTGGCGGTGGTGACGATCGTGGAGCGCGGCGCCGCCCCCAAGCTGGCCGAGGAGGGCCTGGAGTACCGCTACGCCTACACCCTCAGCGACCTCGAACTGTGAACGCCTCGCGGGCGCCAGGCTTGCCCTCCGCCCGCTGCTTGCCGTTCACGGAGACGCGGACGGTGCCCGCGTCGCTGAGCACCACGTCGAGCTCGGGGTCGAAGTAGCTGACCTCCTCGCCCCTGCTCATGTCGCGATACTGCAGCACGTCGCCGCCGGGCACGCGCACGGTGACCAGCGGGCAGGTGTCGGCCACGCACTCGATGCGGACGGTCGGCACCTGGGCGCTGGTCGAGGGCGCGGCGGAGGAAGGCGCGGCCGCGGGCGTCTGCCGCGTGTCGAGCGCGCTGAGCAGCGCCCGCCCGCCGATGACCAGGAGCGTCACCAGGCCGGCACCCGCCAGGACGACGAGCGCGAGGCGGGCGAGGCCCATCGGATCTGACCTGTGGCGTCCCACAGGGGGAGCGTACCCGCCAGTAACCCTTAACGGTGAGTGTCGGTGATCCTGTGATGCTTGCCCGTCGGCGCGGGCGGCTTCTTGCCCGCCCTCTTGGTCTTGACGACCTCGACGATGATCGGGATGAGCGAGATCGCCACGATGATGAAGACGCCGGGCAGGATGTACTTGTCGATCTTCGTGGGGTCGACCTGGTTGCCCAGGAAGTGGCCGATGAGCAGCATGCTCTCGACCCACAGCACGCCGCCTATCGCGTTCCAGAGGAAGAACCTGCGGGCGGGCATCTCCAGCACGCCGGCGACCGGGTTCATGAACGTGCGCACGATCGGCACGAAGCGAGCGATGATCACCGCCCTGGCGGGGCCGAACTTGATGAAGAAGTGCTCGGCCTTCTCCACGTACTCGCGCTTGAACAGCCGCGAGTCGGGCTTGTCGAACAGCCTGCGCCCCACCTTCACCCCGATCAGGTGACCGAGCTGGGCACCGGCGACCGCGCACAGCGGCGTGCCGATGAGCAGCAGGGGGAAGGACAGCGGCTCGATGCCGATCCCCTTCGCCGCGGCCGCGGAGCTGAAGATGCCCGCGGCTACAAGAAGCGAGTCACCGGGTAGGAAGAACCCGATGAGCAGGCCCGTCTCGGCGAAGATGATGGCAAGCGTGCCCACGGTCGCGAAGGCGCCGAGCAGCGTGAGCCACCAGGTCGGGTCGAGCAGGTTCGAAAGCCAGTCCACGCAGTGACTCTACCGGGCGTTGTGCCTACCACGGCGGGTAGAGAGCCGGGATACTGGGGCTGCGCGAAGCCGTACTTTCTCAGGGAGAGATGGACCATGCCTATAGCAACTCCAGAGGTCTACGCCGAGATGCTCGACCGGGCCAAAGCAGGCGGGTTCGCCTATCCGGCGATCAACGTGACCTCTTCTCAGACGTTGAACGCCGCTCTGCGCGGTTTCGCCGAGGCGGAGAGCGACGGGATCATCCAGGTGTCCACCGGCGGGGCCGAGTTCCTGTCCGGCGCCACCGTCAAGGACATGGTGACCGGTGCCGTGGCGCTGGCCGAATACGCCCGGGTCGTGGCCAGGAACTACCCGGTCACGGTGGCCCTGCACACCGACCACTGCCCGAAGGACAAGCTCGACGGCTTCATGCGGCCGCTGGTCGAGCTCTCGCTGGAGAAGGGCGGCGACCCGATCTTCCAGTCGCACATGTGGGACGGCTCCGCCGTTCCGCTGGAGGAGAACCTGGAGATCGCCAAGGAGCTCCTCGAGAAGTGCCGGCGCGCCAACATCGTCATGGAGATGGAGATCGGCGTCGTCGGCGGCGAGGAGGACGGCGTCGTCGGGGAGATCAACGAGAAGCTCTACACCACGCCCGAGGACGCGCTGGCCACCGCGGAGGCCGTCGGCCTCGAGGGCTACATGCTCGCCGCGACCTTCGGCAACGTGCACGGCGTCTACAAGCCCGGCCACGTCAAGCTGCGGCCGGCCGTACTCAAGGAGATCCAGGACGCGGTCGGCGCCAAGTACGGCGTGGACAAGCCGTTCAACCTCGTCTTCCACGGCGGCTCGGGCTCGCTGCTGAGCGAGATCCACGAGGCGATCTCCTACGGCGTGGTGAAGATGAACATCGACACCGACACGCAGTACGCCTTCACCAGGCCGATCGCCGACCACATGTTCAAGAACTACGACGGCGTCCTCAAGGTCGACGGCGACGTCGGCAACAAGAAGGTCTACGACCCGCGCTCCTACGGCAAGTCGGCCGAGGCGGGCATGGCCGCCCGCGTCGCGCAGGCGTGCCAGGACCTCAAGTCCGCCGGGACGAAGATCACCTAGTCACAGGCGCGGCCCGGCGGGTATGACTATTTCTATGGATAACCTTCTCGCCGGGCCGCCCCCGACCCATCTGCCGGACCTGCCCGAGGCCCGAGAGGCGCTCGAATCCGGCGCCAAGGCCTCCGACGTGGCCGCCCGCTTCCCCGGCTACCCGGCGGCGTGGGCCACGCTCGCGGAGGAGTACTTCGCCAACGGACACGCGGTGACCTCCTACGCCTTCGCCCGCACCGGCTACCACCGAGGGCTGGACCAACTGCGGCGCAGCGGCTGGAAGGGACACGGCCCGATCCCCTGGGAGCACGAGCCCAACCGGGGCTTCCTGCGCTGCCTGTACGCGCTGCACAGGGCCGCCCAGTCCATCGGCGAGAAGGACGAGGCCGAGCGGTGCCTGCAGTTCCTCAAGGACAGCAGCGAAACCGGCTATAACGCCCTCGTGGGGTAGCATCTCTACGCAAGAGCCCCTGTCGCGCTTGCGCCAGGGGTTTTCGTTTTGTGCACGGGAGACAAGAACCATGCCGGCTGCCGTACTCGTGGGTGCCCAGTGGGGCGATGAGGGCAAGGGCAAGGCCACCGACCTGCTCGGTGGCGACGTCGACTACGTCGTCCGCTATCAGGGTGGCAACAACGCGGGTCACACCGTGGTCATCGGTGACCAGAAATACGCACTGCACCTGCTCCCCACCGGAATCCTTTCGCCGCACGTGATCCCGGTCATCGGCAACGGTGTCGTCATCGACCCCGGCGTGCTGCTGGAGGAGATCGACACCCTGGCCGCCCGCGGAATCTCGGCCGAGCGCCTGCTGATCTCGGCCGACGCGCACCTGATCATGCCCCACCACAAGGCGATCGACAAGGTCACCGAGCGCTTCCTGGGCCAGAACAAGATCGGCACGACGGGCCGCGGCATCGGGCCCGCCTACGGCGACAAGGTCTACCGCATCGGCGTGCGCGTGCAGGACCTGCTCGACCCGGGCATCCTGGCCAAGAAGATCGAGGCGGCGCTGGTCGAGAAGAACCAGGTGCTCACCAAGATCTACAACCGCCGCGGCATCGAGTCGGAGAAGGTGCTCGAGGAGTACCTGGCCTACGCCGAACGCCTCAAGCCGTACATCGCCGACACGTCGCTGGTGCTCAGCCAGGCGCTGGACGAGGGCAAGTTCGTGCTGCTGGAGGGTGGTCAGGGCACGCTGCTCGACCTCGACCACGGCACCTACCCGTTCGTCACCTCGTCCTCGCCGACCAGCGGCGGCGCCTGCGCCGGCTCGGGCATCCCGCCGAACCGGCTGACCAAGATCATCGGCATCCTCAAGGCCTACACGACCCGCGTGGGCTCGGGCCCGTTCCCGACGGAGCTCACCGACGAGATGGGCGACTGGCTGCGCACGACCGGCGGCGAGTACGGGGTCACGACCGGCCGCAACCGGCGATGCGGCTGGTTCGACGCGGTCATCGCCCGCTACGCCACGCGCATCAACGGCATCACGGACTTCTTCCTCACCAAGCTGGACGTGCTGTCGGGGCTGGAGAAGATCCCGGTCTGCGTGGCCTACGACGTCGACGGGGTGCGCCACGACGAGATCCCGATGACGCAGACCGACTTCCACCACGCCAAGCCGATCTACGAGGAGTTCCCCGGCTGGCAGGAGGACATCAGCGGCGCCAAGTCGCTGGACGACCTGCCGCCCAACGCCCGCGCCTACGTCCGCACGCTGGAGGAGATGAGCGGCGCCCCCATCTCCGCCATCGGCGTCGGCCCCGGCCGCGACCAAACCCTCGTCGTTCGTCCGCTCGTCTGACATCTATCGTCGGGTGAGTTCTCCTGTACGGCGGGCCGCCCCTCCGGCCGCCCGCCGTACTCCGGCTCAGGGCCTGTGACCGGCGCTTCCGGCGAGTCGGCGACACTTGCCCGCCGTCACGGCGCCCGTGATGCGCGTCCCACGGTCTTGGGTTTCCCACCGCAAGAGGCGCCGACTTCGCCGACCCACAACTCGCCGACGCGGCGCCTGAAACCGCCGGTAACCCACCTGGACCCTCGCGTGAACCCGCCCCGCAGCTTCACGTGAAGCGGGCCCAGGGCCTCATGTGAACCTAGCCCGGGATCTCGCGTGAACCCGAGCGCAGGGGCCTGGCGTGAACCCGGCGGGCGCTCTGGCGTCCCCCGGCACGCGCACCCAGGCGCCGGGGCGGCGGGACGTGGGTCGGCGGAGGGCGGCGCCCTGTGCGGCGGTGAGCCGGAGGCCGTGGGCCCACGACGACGACACGCCGTGACGGTGGGCAAGCGTCATCGACTCGCCGGAAGCGCCGGGCGCGGTTCGTCAGCGCGCGACGGCGGGCGGCCGGTGGGGCGGCCTGCCGTACAGAAGAATCTTGCTGTACAGGATCACCTGAATACCGCCGCGGTGACGTCGGTGACGTGGGTCCAGCCGAGGGTGGAGTACAGCGCAGCGCCCTCCGGGGTGGCCACCAGGACGCCGGTGCGGGTGGCGGCGGCCGAGGACAGGGCCGTCATCACCACGCGCCCCAGGCCGCGCCTGCGGTGCGCGGGGGCCGTCTCGACCTGGTCGACGACCGCGTGCCGCCCGGCGATGGCGATCTGGCCGCGCGAGGCGATCTCGCCCTCGTGGGTGAGCAGCCGGGCCACGGTGACGTTGGCCCGGGGAGTGACGGCGATCGTGTACTCCGGCGGCACCCGGATGGGGCCGCGCTTCAGCGGCGCGGTCATCATGTACTCCGGCGGCTGGATGGACCAGCCCTTGGGCAGGTAGGGCGCGACCGCGTCGGCGGGCGCGCAGAGCTTGAGCCAGGTGCCGGGCGTGGTGATGGTCTCGGTGAGGTGGCGCAGCGTCGACGGGTCGGGGTCGGGCACGATGTGCCTGGCCACGTGGCCGGGCAGGCCGACGTCGACGCGCAGGCCCCAGGGCTCCTCGACGGGCGCGGGCGCCTGCCGCGAGACGACCCAGCCGGCCACCCAAGCCCGCACCATTTCGGGTCGGACGGTCCTGACAGCCTGCCTCATAACGGACAGGCTACGGCAACGCTCCGACAGACCGGTTAACGGTGCAAAAAGGACACGGCGTGGCACCTGGGGATGACGGGTACCTGTTCGGTAGTGTCCCGAGTGTGCGCGTCGAGATTCACGGTCACCGGGGAGCGAGGGGCCTGTGGCCCGAGAACACCCTGCCGGGGCTGAGCCGCACGATGGAGCTCGGGGTGCACGCCCTTGAGCTCGACGTGGCGCTCACCGCCGACAGGCGCCTGGTGCTGACACACGACCTCACGGTCTCGGCCGTGACGAGCGCGGACACGCGCCCGCTGTCACCCGGCGACCCCCACTACCCCTACGTCGGCAAACCGATCAACTCGCTGACCCTCGCCCAGCTCCGCACGCTCGATGTGGGCGTACGGCTGCCGCGACACCCTGACGATCCGTTCGCGCTGACCCAGGTGCCGATGCCGGAGACCAGGATGCCCACGCTGGGCGCGGTGCTCGGGCTGGTCAACGCCTACGACGCCGAGGGCGTGCGGCTGCACGTCGAGCTGAAGTCCGACCCGACCAGGCCGGAGCTGACCGCCGATCCCGACCTGTTCACCGAGATGGTGGTCGACGAGCTCGACCGGCACGGCCGGCTGGACAACGCGGCGCTGCTGAGCTTCGACTGGCGCATCCTGGGCCACGCGGCCCGGCTGGCGCCCGGCACCCGGCGCTTCGCCCTCATCGAGCGCGACACGCTGCACTGGCACGGCTGCCTGGGTGACGACATCCCGGCCGCCGCGCGCGAGGCCGGGGGCACCACGCTCTCGCCCGAGCACGTCATGGTGGACGAGCGCCTGATGGCCCAGGCGAAGGCGGCGGAGCTGGACGTGGCGGTGTGGACCGTCAACGACGTCACGATGGCGGGCAGGATGCTCGACCTCGGCGTGGCGGGGATCGTCACCGACTATCCGGACAGGATGCGCGAGCTGTGGCGCGAGCGCGGCCTGGCGCTGCCCGACCCGGTGGGCCCGCTCAGGCCCGTGGGCGTGTAGAGGTCAGCGAGAGCGTGTTGCCGTCGGGATCCCGGAACCAGGCGACCTGACAGCCGTCCGGCGTGGTCCACACGCCGGACGGATCCTGATTCATCCCGTCATAACGGATGGTATGCAAGCCAAGATCAGAAAGAGAGGCGTGGACGTCGTCGACGCTCCACCCGAGCACCGTGAACGGCTGCGGCGGGGACCATCACAACCATCCGTTGCGGCGGAATCCCCGGTGCAGCAGCAGACACGCGGTGACCATCACGCCGATCACCGCGGGGTAGCCCCAGATGCTGTGCAGCTCCGGCATGAAGTCGAAGTTCATCCCGTAGATGCCCGCGATCATCGTGGGCACGGCCAGGATGGCCACCCAGGAGGAGATCTTCCGCATGTCCTCGTTGGCCAGCGCGTTCGAGCGGGCCAGCGCGGCCTGCAGGATCGAGCTGCACAGCTCGTTGGAGGACTCCACCTGCTCGCACACCCTGGACAGGTGGTCGCCGACGTCACGGAAGTACTCGCGCATCTCCGAGGGGATCACCCGGCGCTGCGGCAACGCGGAGAGCGGCGCCTGCAACGGGGTCACCGCCCGCTTCATGTCGAGCATCTCCCGCTTGAGCTGGTAGATCCGGTTGATGTCACGGGAGCTGACGTCGGCGAAGACGGTGGCCTCGACCTCCTCGAGCTCCAACTGCATCAGGTCGGCCACCTGCAGGTACTGGTCGACGACGTGGTCGGCGATGGCGTGCAGCACGCCGGTGGGACCGCGGTTCATCAGCTCGAGCCGATCCTCGAGCCGCTCGCGGACCTCGGTCAGCGGGCAGTGCTCGCCGTGGCGCACGGTGACGACGAAGTCGACGCCGAGGAAGACCATGATCTCGCCCGTGGCGATGATCTCGCTGGTGGCGGTCAGCTCGTCGTGGTCGAGGAAGGCGACTGTCTTGAGAACCATGAACAGTGAGTCGCCGTAACGCTCGACCTTGGGCCGCTGGTGGGCCTTGACGGCGTCCTCCACCGACAAGGGGTGCAGGCCGAAGACCTCGGCCAGCCACTCGACCTCCGGCGCCGCCGGCTCGTGCAGCCCCACCCAGACGAAGGCGGGCGTGCCGTCGGAGACGGCGTTGTGCGCGCGGACGAGGTCGAGGGCATCGACGATGCCGGGGGCGTAGACCTTCTGGCCCTCGATGTAGGCGCCGTACTCGACGACGGAGTCGACCGGCGGTACGCAGACCTCACGCACGGGCGACGTGAGCTGGCGCGCGGTGTGCGGCTGAACCGGGTGACGGTTGATGCGACGGAAAAGCGTGGACGAGCGCATGGCAGTCCCTTTCCGCCCGACCTGGCGCTCTCCACGCGCGACGAATAGTCACCTCACAGAATGCGTGGAGGCACGATCAGGCTGCCGATTGGAGTGGTCGGGGTGTGTTCGGCGTACGTGAACGAGCACGTACTGCTGGGATCACCAGGTTTCATCCCGGACCACCTCCAATCACGAGAGACGCCCTAAAGCCGCCCTAACTTACCACATGGCGCATGAACAACATGACGATACTCGCCGCCTGGTCCTGCGATCAGGTGGAACTCCACAAAGATTGCGCTGCATTCCGGCAGTTCGTGGCCTGCAACAATGGGACTCGTGCGCGTACTAGTCATCGGCTCCGGCGGGCGCGAGCACGCCCTGTGCCGCTCCCTCAGCCTCGATCCCCAGGTCAGCGAACTCCACTGTGCCCCGGGCAACGCGGGCATCGCCGAGATCGCGACCCTGCACCCCGTGGCGGCCACCGACCCCGCCGCGGTCGCGGCGCTGGCCGGGCGGCTGGGCGTGGACCTGGTCGTGGTGGGGCCCGAGGCGCCACTGGTGGCCGGGGTTGCCGACGCGGTGCGGGCGGCGGGCATCGCCTGCTTCGGCCCGTCGCGGGAGGCGGCGATGATCGAGGGCTCCAAGGCGTTCGCCAAGGAAATCATGACGGCCGCGGGGGTGCCGACGGCGGATTCCCGGGTGTGCACGACCGCCGAGGAGGCGGCTCAGGCGCTGGACGCCTTCGGCCCGCCGTACGTGGTCAAGGACGACGGGCTGGCCGCGGGCAAGGGGGTCGTCGTCACCGATGACCGCCAGGCCGCGCTCGAGCACGCGCGCGCGTGCGAGCGGGTCGTGATCGAGGAGTACCTGGACGGGCCGGAGGTCTCGCTGTTCGCGCTGTGCGACGGCGGTACGGCGGTGCCGCTGCAGCCCGCGCAGGACTTCAAGCGGGCCTACGACGGCGACCAGGGGCCCAACACCGGCGGAATGGGGGCCTACACGCCGTTGCCGTGGCTGGCGGAGGGCGTGACCGAGCAGGTCATGCGCGAGGTCGTGCGTCCCACGGTCGACGAGCTGGGCAGGCGGGGCCTGCCGTACCAGGGTGTCCTGTACGTGGGGCTGGCCATTACGGCCAAGGGGCCGAAGGTGATCGAGTTCAACGCGCGCTTCGGCGACCCCGAGACGCAGGTGGTGCTCGACCGGCTGGAGACGCCGCTGGGCGGGCTGCTGCACGCCTGCGCGACGGGCACGCTCGCCGGCGAGCCGGAGTTCCGCGACGGGTCGGCGGTGACGGTGGTGATCGCGGCCGAGAACTACCCGGGCGACCCGGTCAAGGGCGACGTCATCACCGGCCTGGAGCCCACTGAGTCCGCCTATGTCATCCACGCTGGGACAAAGCGGGAGAATGGTGACATCGTGGCCAATGGCGGGCGGGTGCTGAGTGTCGTCGGCACCGGCCCGGACCAGGAGACCGCCCGGCGCAACGCCTACGACCTGGTGTCGAGGATCAGCCTGCGCGGCTCGCACTACAGGACGGACATCGCCCGATGAAACACCTGCACTCCGGCAAGGTACGCGACCTCTACTCGACCGACGAGGGCGACCTGCTGATGGTCGCCTCGGACCGGATCTCGGCCTTCGACTACGTCCTGGAGCCCGGCATCCCGGACAAGGGCGCCATCCTCACGCAGCTGTCCCTGTGGTGGTTCGAGCAGCTCAAGGACATCGTGCCCAACCACATCATCCGCAAGGGGCCCGACGCCCGCAGCGTGGTCTGCAAGTCGCTGCGGATGGTGCCCGTCGAGTGCGTGGCCCGCGGCTACCTGACCGGCGGCGGGCTGGCGGAATACCGCGCGACGGGCCGCGTGTCGGGCGTCGAGCTGCCCCCGGGCCTGGAGGACGGCTCGCGGCTGCCCGAGCCGATCTTCACGCCCAGCACCAAGGCGCCCGTCGGCGAGCACGACGAGCCCATCTCCTTCGAGCAGGTCGTGGCCTCCCAGGGCGAGGCCGCCGAGGAGCTGCGCCGGATCACGCTGGAGGTCTACAAGCGCGGCGCCGAGATCGCCCTCGGGCGGGGCATCATCCTGGCCGACACCAAGATCGAGCTGGGGTGGGACCACGACGGCGTGCTGACGCTGGCCGACGAGGTGCTCACTCCCGACTCCTCGCGATTCTGGCCTGCCGACCAGTGGCAACCGGGGCGTCCGCAACCGTCTTTTGACAAGCAATTCGTCCGTGATTGGCTAACTTCGCCCGAATCGGGATGGGATAAATCCGGAGAAACTCCGCCTCCGTCGCTTCCCGACGAGGTGGTCAGGCGTACGAGGGACCGTTACCTGGAAGCGTACGAGCGGCTCACGGGGGTCCCCTTTAGCCGATGAATCGGCTGGGTCACGTGTGGTTAGCGGCTACTGTTGGGCCGTTCAAGCCTGAAATACCTTCCTAGGAGCCGCACGAATGGTCCGTTACCGCGTGCGCGGTGGCAACGCTTTGCGTGGAACCGCCTTCATCCAGGGCGCGAAGAACGCCGTGTTGCCCATGATCGGCGCGGCTCTGCTCGCCTCCCGTGGCCGCACCGTCCTGCGCAACGTACCGATCATCGAGGACGTCCGCCGGGCCGTCGAACTGGCCCAGGCCGTCGGCGCCCACGTCGAGCTGCACGAGTCGGAGCGGACGCTGGTGATCGACGCCTCCCGGCTCAGCAGCCCGGTGCTGCCGGCCGAGATCGCCAGGCGCTTCCGCGGTTCCGTGCTGTTCACCCCGGCCCTGCTGCACCGCCTGGGCGAGGCGATCGTGGAGGGGGTCGGCGGCTGCAACCTCGGCAGCCGCAACCTGGACTTCCACTACCTGGGCTACAAGCGGCTCGGCGCGATCGTGGACGAGGGCGAAACCGTCATCCACGTCAAGGCCTCAGGCCTGACCGGCGCCACGCTCTACCTCGACACCCCCTCGCACACCGGCACCGAGAACCTCATCATGGCCGCCGCCCTGGCCAAGGGCACCACCGTGATCGAGAACGCGGCCCTGGAGCCCGAGGTGCTCGACGTCATCGACATGCTCACCAAGATGGGCGCCAGGATCAGCGGCGGCGGCACCGGCTTCATCACCGTCGAGGGCGTGGACGAGCTGCACGCCGTCGAGCACACCGTGATGCCCGACCGGCTGGACGCCGGCGTGTTCGCCATGGCCGCGGCGATCACCGGCGGCGACGTCAGCCTCGTCGGCACCGGCCTGGACCTGGGCGTCGTCCGCTACAAGCTGGAGCAGATGGGCGTCGACTTCGCCCGCCAGGGCGCGGTGCTGCACGTGCGCTGCGAGCGGCCGCTACGCCCGATCAACATCATCACCGACACCTACCCGGGCTTCGCCACCGACCTGCAGTCGCCGATGATGACCGTGGCGGCGCTGGCCGACGGCACCAGCTACATCCACGAGCGCATCTTCGACGGCCGCTTCGCCCTGGCGGGAGAGCTCAACAAGATGGGCGCCGACGTGGAGGTCGAGGGCAGCCGGGCGATCGTGCGCGGCGCCACCCCGCTGACCGGCACCCAGGTGACCGCGCACGACCTGCGTTCGGGGATAGCTCTGGTGCTGGCGGGACTGGCGGCCAAAGGTGAGACGGTCATCGAGTCGGGTTATCTCATCGACCGCGGCCACGCCTCCCTCGCCGATCGAATGCGGGCACTCGGAGCGGACATTACACGAGAGATTTCCGGGCACTGAAAAACACCGGGAAAACCCCGCTGAGCTGCTAAAACACCTTCCCGGGCGGCCAACCAGAACGGCTTTCCGGAAAAGTCGGGCGTGACATTACGGCCCCCGCGAGCGATCGTTCCAAAAGAGAGCATGGTGAGGAAGCCGAACCCGACTACCGGGAGGGTGAGGCGGACTCCATCATTCGCACCGTAAACGGACGGCAGGATGGGACGAACATTGGTCGAGAGGGCCGAAGAAACTCCCCGAGTGTCACGCCCGGGCGCCATGACACCGGACCTCACTATTGGTGTGGTCGGGCCGCACGATTTGGTCGAGCGCGTCATGCTGATGGGCCACGCCGCCGCGCCCCTGCCCTGCCGCCTGGTGGCGGCCGCTTATCGCGATGAGCAGGAAGCGCCGGACAAAGTGACACGGCTCGGTCCGGGCGTGGACGCGTGCCTGTTCGCCAGCCCGGTCCCCTACGACCTGGCCAGGCGATCGGGCGTGCTCACCATGCCCGCGACCTACGTGCAACTCGGCGGGGCGGCACTGGTGGCGGCGCTGGCCAAGGCGGCACTGGACGCGCGCATCGATCCGCAGCGGGTCAGCATCGACGTGGTCTCGCGTGCCGATGTCGAGGAGGCGTACACCGATCTGGGCATCGCGGCCACCGACGTGCACAGCCGCGACGAACCCGGCGCCACCGGGACGATCGCCGCATTCCACGAACGGCTGGCCCGCCAGGGCGCCACCACCGGCGCGCTGACGTGCCTGCCCCAGGTGGCGGAACGCCTGCAGGCGGCGGGGGTGCCCGTGATCCGCATCAGGCCGACCTCGGCGGCGGTCCGCAGCGCGCTGCACACCGCGGCGCTGCTCGGCGCACACCACCGGCTGGAGGAGTCGCAGCTCACCGTGGTGCTGGTGGAGGTGCCGACGCTGCGCGAACCCGTGCGCCGCGCCGCGCCCCGCTACTGGCGCGACGAACTGCGCCTGTCGCTGCACCGGCTGCTGGTCCAGGAGGCCAACCGGATCAACGCGACCGTCTGGCCGATCGACGACCACAGCTACCTGGTCACCGCGACCAGGGGCTCGATCGCGGCGGCGACGGACGGCTTCCGTGTGCTGCCGTTCGCGGCCAGGATCCGCGACGAGCTGGGGCTGGCGGTCGAGGTGGGCGTGGGCATGGGCCGCACGACGCACGACGCCGAGTCGCACGCCAGGGCCGCGCTGGCCCGCAGCCAGGCAGGCAAGCAGGCGCAGGGCTTCGCCGTGGACAGGGAGGGCAGAGCCCTCATCCCGGCGCCCAGGATGCCGCCCGCGGGCGCGACCACGCTCAAACCCAAGGGCGTGGAAGTGCTGGCCAGGCTCGCGGCCAAGCTCGAGGGCGGCGACACGGTGGTCGACGCCGAGGGCGCGGGGAAGATGCTCGGGGTCACGCCCCGGACGGCCAGGCGGTTGCTGCGCACGTTGGTTGACGAGGGACTCGCGTGGCCGCTCCCGCCCAACCGGACTCCCCAGCCCGGACGGCCACGCCAGCTCTACCGTCTCATCGTGGAGAAACTCGGCCCCCGCTGACCACCCCGATCCGGTCCGTCGCTCCCTTCCCCTTCCAGAGCGGCGGACCGCCCTGTCTTCATGAGCTCTTACGGCGAGCAGCCCCTTACGGCCGCCCGCCGTACTTCGGCTGAGGACCCGCGGGCGGCGCTTCCGGCGAGTCGGCGACGGTTACTCGCCGTTACGACTCCGTTCTTGAGCGGCTAGATGGGGTGTTCTTGGTGATCGTGGGGTTTTTGTGGCGCCCTGATGGTGACAAGTTGAAGTTAGGGCAAGTGAAGTTATTGGTTGATGGGGATGGTTGGGGTATGTTTTCCATCGCCCCCGATCGACGTGTTTCGGACGGGGGCGCCAGCTTCCACACTTCAACAACCGGACCCAGATCGCCCTGCTCGCCCACGACGCCGAGCTGACCGGCTGAGGGCTAACAGGCGCAGGCGATTCCCGAGACGGGGGCGGTGAGCTCGTCGACGGGCCTTCTGGTCAGGCCCGCGGCGGTCTCGACGGCGAATCCCTCGCGTGCCCAGTATTCGAAGCCGCCCAGCATCTCCTTCACGCGGTAGCCCAGGCGGGCGAACTCCAGGGCGGCGCGGGTGGCGCCGTTGCAGCCGGGGCCCCAGCAGTAGGTCACCACGGTCACGTCCTGCGGGATCAGGTCGCGCGCCCGGGCGGCGATCTCGGCGGTGGGCAGGTGGACGGCGCCGTCGATGTGGCCCTGGTCCCAGGACTCCTTGCTGCGCGAGTCGACCACCACGACGCCGGGCGCGCCCGCCGCCAGGTCGGCCGCCACGTCCGACACGTCGGTCTCGAAGGCCAGGCGGGCGGAGAAGTGCGCGACGGCGTCGGCGTTGGCTGCGGCGGGTACCGCGGTGACGGCGGACATCGGGGCTCCATTCGTGCCGGTTGCGATGCCAGAATCCTGACATTTCCCCAGCTAGAGCCGACAGTGGCGCGAAAGCCGTACATCGCTAAGATCCCGCCACTTCGCTGTCCGATACCCGCAGGTGGTCTCACTATGCGGACCGCTATCGTAAGGAGCCATGACACCGAACACCACTGACCGCCGCACCACGCTCCTCATCTGGGGAGCGCTGGTCATCGTCTACGTGGTGTGGGGCTCCACCTACCTGGGCATCCGGATCGCGGTCGAGACGCTGCCCGCGCTGATGGGCGGAGCGCTGCGGTTCCTGATCGCGGCGGCGGTGCTCGCGGTGATCCAGCTGATCCGCAAGGGGTGGGCGCCGTTCCGCATGACGGGGCGGCAGTTCCTGGGCGCCGCGCTGGTCGGGTTGCTGCTGCTGACCACCGGCAACGGGCTGCTGTCGGTGGCCGAGAAGCACATGCCGAGCGGGCTGGCGGCGCTGCTGATCGCCTCGGTGCCGCTGTGCCTGGTGGTGATGCGGCTCGTGGTCAGGGACCGCCCGCAGGTGCTGACGCTGGCCGGGGTGCTCGTCGGGTTCTGCGGCGTGGCCGCGCTGTCGCTGGGTTCCGGCGGGCAGGCCAGCCCTGGCGACATCGCGGTGGTGCTGATCGCGGCTGTGTCGTGGTCGCTGGGGTCGTTCCTGTCGGCGCGGATCCCGATGCCGTCGAACTCCTTCGCGGCCAGCACGATCGAGATGCTGGCCGGCGGCGCCGGGCTCGTGGTGATCGGGCTGGCCACCCACGAGCGGCTCGACCTGGCGGCGGTCTCGACCAGGTCGTGGGTGGCGCTGGCCTACCTGGTCGTCTTCGGCTCGCTGGTGGCCTTCACCGCGTACTCGTGGCTGCTCGGCAACGCGCCGATCTCCCTGGTGTCCACCTACGCCTACGTCAACCCGGTCGTCGCGGTGCTCCTGGGTGTGCTGATCCTGGACGAGGAGGTCACCACCCGCATGATCATCGGCGGCCTGGTGATCGTGGCGGGCGTCATCCTCGTGGTCTCGACCGAACGCAGGAGGAAGGCCTCACTCAGCGAAGTGGCAAGCCACGAGATGGCCTGAGCGCCGCTCCTCCTGCACGGGCGCCTGGCTCTCGCACCGCTGCCTGCCGGGTTCGGGCAACCCGGCGTAGACGGGGCAGCGGCCGCGGAACGGGCATCCCTGGTGGCGTTCGAAGGGGCTGGGCGGGTCTCCTGCCAGCAGCACCCGCTCGCGCGCACGCTCGACGGCCGGATCGGGGATCGGCACGGCCGAGATGAGGGCCCTGGTGTAGGGGTGCAGGGGTTCGCCGAGAACCGACGCGGTGTCGCCGGTCTCGACGGTCCTGCCGAGGTACATCACGCTGACCCGGTCGGAGACCTGCCTGACCACGGCCAGGTCGTGCGAGACGAACAGGTAGGCCAGCCCCAGTTCGTCGCGGAGCCTGGCCAGCAGGTCCAGGATCCCTGCCTGCACGGTCACGTCCAGCGCCGAGACGGGCTCGTCGAGCACGACCAGCCTGGGACGCACCGACAGGGCGCGGGCGATGCCGATGCGCTGCCGCTGCCCGCCGGAGAACTCGTGCGGGAACCGGTCCGCGTCGGAGGCCCGCAGCCCCACCTGCTCCAGCAGCTCCCCCACCCCGTCCACCGGCAGCCCCCTGGTGCGCAGCGGCTCGGCGACGATCGCGCCGACGGTCATCCGCGGATCGAGGCTGGACATCGGGTCCTGGAAGACGAGCTGGGCGTCCCTGCGGATCTCCGGCCTGGCCAGCAGCTCGAACAGCGTGGTCGTCTTGCCAGAGCCCGACTCGCCCACCAGCCCCAGCGTCTCCCCCGGCCTGATCGTCAGATCCACCCCGTCGACCGCGTAGACCGTCCCGTACCTGCGCCGGAACACCTGCCCGCGCAGCAGCGGGAACGTCTTGCGCAGCCCTGCCACCTCCACCAGCGGCGGAGCCGGAGCAATGGCTCTGGGCTCCCGGACGGAGTCCAGTCGCGGCACCGCCGCCAGCAGGCCCTTGGTGTACGGCTCGCGCGGCCTGGCGAACACCTCCTCCACCGGCCCCTCCTCGACCACGACGCCCCTGTTCATGACGGCGACCCGGTCCGCGGTCCCGGCGATCACCCCGAGATCGTGGCTGACCAGCACCAGCGCCGCCCCCGTCTCCCGCTGGGCTTCGCGCAGCAGGTCGAGCACCTGCGCCTGCACGGTCACGTCGAGTGCGGTGGTCGGCTCGTCGGCCAGGATGACGTCGGGGTCGTTGGCGATGGCCATGGCGATCATCGCCCGCTGCCGCATCCCGCCGGAGAACTCGTGCGGGTAGGCCTGCGCCCGCCGTTCCGGCTCCGGGATCCCGACCGAACGCAGCAGCTCCACGGCGCGGGCCAGCGCCTGCTCGCGGGTCAGGCCGGTGTGCGCGCGCAGCGCCTCGGCGATCTGGTGCCCGATGCGGTACACGGGCGTGAAGGCCGCCAGCGGGTCCTGGAACACCATCGCCACGCGTGCCCCGCGCACGCTCATCATCGTGCGCGTGCCGGCCCCGATGAGCTCGGTACGGCCCAGCCGTACCGAACCCGTCACGGAGGCCGTGCCGGGAAGCAGGCCCATCGCCGCCAGGACGGACACCGACTTGCCCGATCCTGACTCGCCCACGATGCCGAGTACCTCGCCGCGGCGCAGGTCCCAGCTCACGCCTCGCACGGCGGCAGCTGTACCGAAGCTGACGGACAGGTCCCGCACGCTCAGCACCACGTCGTCGGCGGGCTCGTCGGCCCTGGCCAGCGGCGTGACGGTGCCGCGCGCGGGGCGGGCGGCACGGCCGGCGGGGTCCAGCGCGTCGCGCAGGCCGTCGCCGACCAGGCCGACGGCCAGCACGAACGCGATGAGCAGCCCGGCGGCGAAGAAGAACATCCACGGGTAGCCGATGGCGGCCTCCGTGCCCTCGGCGATCAGCGTGCCCAGCGAGACGTCGGGCGGCTGCACGCCGAAGCCGAAGTAGGACAGCGCGGTCTCGCTCATCACCGCGCCGCCGACGGCGATCGTGGTGTCGATGATCAGGAACGAGGCGACGTTGGGCAGGATGTGCCGGGCGATCAGCCGGAACCGCGGCACCCCCATGAGCTCGGCGGCCCGCACGAAGTCGCGCTCCTTGAGCGAGAGCGTCATCGACCTGACGATCCTGGCGCTGATCATCCAGCCGAGGAATCCCAGCAGCAGCGCGAAGACCAGCCACCCGGCGCCCTTGAGCCGCGGCGAGACCAGCGACATGACCAGGAATCCAGGAAAGATCAGCAGCAGGTCCACGCCGAAGCGGATCACCCGGTCGGCCCACCCGCCCAGGTATCCGGAGGCGGCGCCGGCCAGCGAGGCGAGCACGGTGGAGCAGAGCGCGACCACGAGCCCGATGATCAGTGACTTGCGCAGGCCGTACGTGGTCTGGGCGAAGACGTCCTGGCCGATCCGGTTCGTCCCCCACCAGTGGGCGGCCGAGGGCGCCGAGCGGATCGACAGGTAGTCCACCTGGGTCGGCGTCCACGGGCTGACCACCGGGCCGAGGAAGCCGAGCAGGAACAGCAGGGCGATGACCAGGACGCCGACCAGGACGCCCCTGGACCTGACGAAGCGGCGAAGCGTGATCATGCGGTGCGCACCCTGGGGTCGAGGACGGCGAGCAGCACGTCCGACAGGAAGCCGGACAGCAGGATGACGACGGCGGCGAACACGTTGACCGCCACCACCGAGTTCAGGTCGCCGCGCCCAACCGCGTTCATGAACCAGTCGCCCATGCCGTGCCAGCCGAAGATCCGCTCGGTGAAGGCCGCCCCGGTGAAGATGCCGAGGAAGCCGAAGGCGAAGAACGTGGTCATCGGGACCAGCGCGGTACGCAGGCCGTGCCGCAGCAGCGCGGCCCTGGGATGGATGCCCTTGGCCAGGGCGGTGCGCAGGTAGTCGGAGGCCAGCACGTCCAGCATGGTCGCCCGCTGGTAGCGGCTGTAGGCGGCGATGGTGCCGAGCGCGATCGACAGCGTGGGCAGCAGCAGGTGCGCGGCCCTGTCGCCGAGGTGGGCGAGCCATCCGCCGCGCAGGCCCGGGGTGGTCTCGCCGGTGAAGTCGACCAGGTGGACGACGTTGTCGTTCAGCCACGTCGTGCCGATCTTGAGCAGCGTGGCCAGCAGGAACACCGGCGTCGACAGCAGCACGAAGGAGATCACCGTGACGGCCCTGTCGGAGAAGCGGTACTGGCGGACGGCGCCCCAGGCTCCGGCCAGCACGCCCACCACGGTCCCGACCAGCGTGCCCACCAGCAGCAGCCGCAGGCTCACGCCGATCCTGCGGCCGAACTCGTCGTTGACCGGGGTGTCATCGATGGTCCTGCCCAGGTCGCCGGTCACCGCACGGCCCAGCCAGGAGCCGAAGCGCTCGACGAACGGCACCCGGTCGTTGACGCCGAGTTCGGTGAGCCGGCGGTCGACCGTCTCGGCGGTGGGCTGCGGGCGGCGCCCCTCGAAGTAGGCGCGGGGATTCATGGTCGCCGACGCCAGGCCGTACGAGATGAAGACCGCGACCAGGAGCAGCACGACGTAGTAGCCGACGCGCCTGCCCAGGTACGCGAGCATGTGGACCCTCCGGGCTCGGGCGAGTAAAGTGCAATTATCCTATCTGTAAAGTAGGAAATATGGAGAACCGATGAGACCCATGCTCCCCGTCGTCGTGGCCGCGCTCGCGATCGCCGTGTCCGCCTGCGGTGGCGGGACGGCTGCCCCGGCGGCCCCCGCCAGGACGGTCACCCCCGTCGCCGCGGACGCCTCGGACGTCAACCCGCAGCCGCTGGACAAGCTGAAGGACGGCGGCACGTTCCGGCTGGCGATCCAGCAGTGGATCACGCAGTACAACAGCGGCCAGGTGGACGGCACGCAGGGCGACGCCCAGGCGATCACCGATCTGGTGGAGCCCACGTTGTTCGTCAGCGACGCCAAGGGGGTGGCCAACCCGAACCCGGACTACCTGCTCTCGGCCGAGGTGACCGCCACCTCACCGCAGGTGATCACGTACCGGCTGAATCCGAAGGCGAAGTGGTCGGACGGCAAGCCGCTGTCGTACAAGGACTTCGAGGCGCAGTGGAAGGCGCTGAACGGCAAGGACAAGCGCTACCTGATCGCCAGCTCCGCCGGGTACGAGCTGATCTCCAAGGTCGAGCAGGGCGCCGGCGCCTCGGAGGTGAAGGTGACCTTCAGCCAGCCGTTCGCCGACTGGAAGCTGCTGTTCAAGACGCTGTTCCCGGCGGCCGCCTACGACACGCCGGAGAAGTTCAACAAGGGCTGGGTGGAGAAGGTGCCGATCACCGGATCGGCCTGGAAGATCAGCTCATACGACAAGACGGCGCAGACCATCACCGCCGTCCGCGACCCGAACTGGTGGGGCACGCCGCCCAAGCTCGACTCGATCGTCTACCGCGCGCTCGACCCGGCCGCCGCGCTCGACGCCTACCTGAACAAGGAGATCGACTACACCAGCGCCGTCCGCAGCGAGGCCTACGAGCGCGTCAAGAGCGACCCGGACACCGACATCCGCGTCGGCGCCCGCTGGGACGAGGTCATCGTCGTGCTCAACGGCGGCCGCGGCCCGCTGGGCGACGTCAAGGTGCGCAACGCCATCGAGAAGGCGATCGACCGCCAGGCCCTGGCCACGGTCGCGCTCAAGGACCTGCCCGTCACCCCCAAGCCGGTCGGCAACCACTTCTTCATGCCCAACCAGCAGGGCTATCAGGACAACTCCGGCGAGTACGGCAAGCTCGATGTGGCCGGCGCCAAGCAGCTCCTGACGGAGGCCGGCTGGGCCGACGGCAACCCGCGCACCAAGGACGGCCAGCCGCTCAAGCTGTCCTTCGTGGTCTCCGCCGACTCCGCCCAGTCGCAGCTCGACGTGGCCGCGCTGCTGCAGCAGATGCTCGGGCAGGTCGGCATCCAGGTGAGCATCGACAAGGTGCCCGGCAACGACTACTTCGAGAAGTACGTCAACCGGAGCAACTTCGACCTGGTCTCCTTCCGCAACGTCGACCAGCTCTTCCTGTCGCAGGCCTACGCGCAGTACCAGGCGCCCGAGGGCGACAACGTCTTCCAGAACTACGGCCGCGTCAGCTCGCCCGAGCTGGTGGACCTGCTGAAGAAGGCCCAGGTGACCACGGACCCGGCCGAGGCCGTCAAGCTCTACAACCAGGCCGACACGCTGGTCTGGTCGCTCGGGCACACGATCGCCCTGTACCAGCGGCCCCAGATCCTCGCCGTCCGCAAGGGCGTGGCGAACTTCGGCGCCGGCGGCCTGGCCTCCGACGACTGGAACAAGGCCGGCTGGCTGAAGTAGACGTGGTACGGCGGGCAGGCGCGGCCCGCCGTACCGCTCAGCCCTTCCTGAAGGCCGCGGCGGCCGTCAGGAAGGCGTCGTTGGCCTCGGGGTCGCCGATCGAGACGCGGGCGCCCTCGCCGGCGAACGGGCGGACCGCGACGCCCTCGACCGCGCAGGCCGCGGCGAAGTCGAGCGTGTCGTCGCCCAGGCGGAGCCAGACGAAGTTCGCCTCCGTAGGCGGGACGGTCCAACCCTGGGCGATCAGCCCCTCGCGCACGCGGGTGCGCTCCTTGACCACCGCGTCGACCCGCTCCAGCAGCTCGTCCTCGGCCTTCAGCGAGGCGATCGCCGCCACCTGGGCAATGGAGTTCACCGCGAACGGGATGATCGTCTTGCGTACGGTCGCCGCCACGGGCTCGTGGCCGACCACGAACCCGACCCGCAGCCCGGCCAGCCCGTAGGCCTTGGAGAACGTGCGCAGCACGCACACGTTGGGCCGGTCGCGGTACAGCTCGAGCCCGTCGGGCACGTCGGCGTCGCGCACGTACTCGCGGTAGGCCTCGTCCAGGACCACGAGCACGTTGTCCGGCACCCGGTCGAGGAAGCGCACCAGGTCGTCACGGCGGATGCTGGTGCCGGTCGGGTTGTTGGGGTTGCAGACGAAGACCATGCGGGTCCTGTCGGTGATGGCCTCGGCCATCGCGTCGAGGTCGTGCTCCTCGCCCTTGAGCGGGACCTTGACGGAGGTGACCCCCGCCAGGTCGGCCAGCAGCGGGTAGGCCTCGAACGACCGCCAGGCGTACACCACCTCGGCGCCCGGCTCACCGATGGTCTCGAACAGCTGCTGCGCCACCGTCACCGACCCCGCGCCCAGCGCGATGTGGCTCTCCGGCACCCCGAGCCGCTCGGCGAGCGTCTCGGTCAGCTTGATCGCGCCCGCGTCCGGGTACCGGTTGATCTGCCGCGCCGCGTCCGCGATCGCCTCCACCACGGACGGCAGCGGCTCGTAGGGCGACTCGTTCGAGGAAAGCTTGTAGGAGCGCCCATCGGGGCTGACAACGGCCTTGCCCGGCTTGTAGGCGGGCATTGTGTCCAGGATCGCGCGGAAACGAGGCATGGCCCAACTGTAGAACGTTGCCCAGGACCTCTACACCGGCCCGGTCGTTTCTGCACATCCGGTCCGTACCGTGCGGGGCATGCGCGACTTCACCCCCGACTTCGAGGCGGCCGCGGCCGGGCGGACCGAGCCCGACTGGGGGCTCGGCGCCCTGCTCGGCCCCGCCGTACTGCGCAGCCTGCAGCGCTTCCAGGTGGGCGAGAGCGGCGACGGCGCCAACCTCATCGCCAAGGCGTCCGTCGCGGGTCCCGACCACTACGCCAAGGCCGTGCGGCTGTTCGTGGCCGAGGAGCAGGACCACGCCAGACTGCTCGCGCGCCTGCTGCTGGCCGGGGGCTCGGGGCCCATCGCCGGGCACTGGACCGACACGGTATTCGTCCGGCTACGGCGGGCACTGGGGCTGCGGCTCGAGCTGATGGTGCTGCTGATCGCCGAGGTGGTCGCGCTGCGGTACTACCGTGCGCTGCGGGACGGCAGCCGGGATCCGCTCACCTCGGCCGTGGCGGCCCGCATCCTGGCCGACGAGCACCGTCACGTCCCCTTCCACTGCGCCCGCCTGCGCGACTCCTTCGCGGAGCTGCCCGTCCCTGCGCGGGCGGCGGCGTACTGCGGCTGGTGGATGCTCCTCGCGGGGGTGACCCTGGTGGTCGCGGCGGACCACGGGGTGGCGCTACGGGTGCTCGAGGTGTCCAGGACCGGGTTCTGCCTGGGGGTGGCCGGTCAGTTCGCGGCGGTCATCCGCCGCGTACGGCCGTGACCGACTGCGACCGGTAGCCGGCCTTCGCGGCCTCGACGACGGCCTCCATGACCGGCCGGGGCTCGGTCGCCAGCAGGGCCTCCAGGTCGCTGGAGCCGGCCTCCAGGAGTCCGGCCTTGGCGTTGGAGAACAGCGAGATCGTGTGGGTCACCTGGTAGGGCTCCAGCCCGCTGCCCGCCAGCGCGGCCCGCATGTCGAACAGCGGCACGTCGTGGTAGGCGACCTGCCTGCCGAGCGCCTCGGTGAGGACCTCGGCGATCTCCCTGCCGCCGATCGCTGTGACGCCCTCCAGCTCGTAGACCTGCCCCGCGTGGCGGCTGCGGCCGTCGGCGGCCAGGTCCCGCTCGACCTCGGCCGCCACCCTGACGGCGACGTCCGCCAGGTCCTGCCTGGCCACCACCGACACGCGCCCCTCGCCCAGCGCCGCGGCGAACACGCCCGTCTCGGCCGCGTTCGCGGCGCCCGCCGCCGCCAGCCCCACCGGAACCTCGGCGTACAGGCCGTTGCGCAGGACCGTGACGTCGAAGGGGGCCGCGGCCAGCCGGGACTCCGTCCAGCGGTGCGGCAGCGCGATCGTCATCAGGTCGCCCGAACCGGCCAGGCTGGTGTAGATCACGTGCTTGACCCCGGCCCGCGCCGCCGCGTCCACCGCGGCGCCGTGCCGCGCCAGGACCACGTCGTCCTCGGCGTACCCGGCCGAGACGAACACCAGCACGTCCACCCCGGCGAGCCCCTCGGTCAGGCTCGCCGGGTCCTCGAAGTCGATACGGCGTGCCGTGCCGCCCGCCCGGGTGCCTCCCACCACGTCGAGCCCGTCGACCGCCCGCAGCCCCTCGAAGATCAGGCCGCCCAGCGCGCCGGAAATGCCGGTAACGAGAATCATCAGAACGCTCCCTTTGTTGCAGCTTGTGGGAACAGGATTCGCGCCCTCCGGCGCCACCGTAAGGAGGCACTTTCGTGTCAGTCACGAACACGGCCGTAACCCCCCAGGTCGACGGCCCCTGCGGCGACGACGACTGCGGGATCCGCGACGTCCTCGACCGGCTCGGCGACAGGTGGAGCGTGCTGGTCGTCGTGGAACTGGCCAAGGGCGTGCGCCGCTTCCGCGAGCTCCAGCGCGCGATCCCCGGCATCTCCCAGCGCATGCTCACCCTGACCACGAAGCGCCTGTGGCGGGACGGCCTCGTCGAACGCATCGCGTACCCGACGATCCCGCCGCAGGTGGAATACCGCCTTACCCCCATGGGCCACAGCCTCGCCACCACGATCGCCGCCCTGGCCGACTGGTCCCGCACACACAAGGACACCATCGCGACGTCCCGCGACCACTGGGACAAGGCCCATCCCAGCGAGTCCGTTTCCTGAGTAGCCGACATGGATGTCACCGACATAGATGTCACTGACATCCATGTCGGTTACGTTGATGTCATGAAGTTCGTGGGGCGAAAGCCGCAACTGCTCACCCTCAATGACTGGTGGGAGGAGGCGCACCCTCGCCCAGCCCTTGTCTGGGGGCGCCGGCGCGTCGGCAAGACCGCCCTGCTCCAGCACTTCACCGAGAACAAGCGAACGATCTTTCACACAGGAGGCGGGCGCACCCCGCGTCGCGAACTCGCCGAGCTCTCGTTCAGAGCGGCGGCCGCCCTTGCTTCTCCTACGCGCGATCTCCTGTCACGCCCGTATCAGACCTGGGACGAAGCGCTTGATCATCTTGCCAGGGAGGCAGAGGCCGAGCCGCTGCTTCTCATACTCGACGAGTTTCCCGAGCTGATCACCAACGCCCCCGAGCTGGAGGGAGTGCTACGCGCCTTTCTTGATCACTCACACGGCCGGACGCAGTTGCGGATCATCGTGTGTGGCTCCGCGGTCCGGATCATGCGTTCCATTCAGGAGTATCGCTCCCCGCTCTACGGGCGCTTCGACCTGACCATGCAACTACATCCCTTCCGTCCTCACGAGGCCGCCGAGATGCTGCCCGAACTCGATCCGGCCGACCGGGCGCTGGTGTACGGGCTCGTCGGCGGCATGCCCCTCTACCTGTCGTGGTGGCGGCCGGAGCTCTCCGTTGAGCGCAACCTCGCCCGGCTGGCCGGACATCCGGACGCCAAGATGATCCGCGAAGGAGATCTGGTCCTGGCGACCGAGGCGGGCCAGGGCGTGCACTTGGCCGCCACCCTTCAGGCCATCGCCGAGGGTTACACCAAACACAACGAGATCGCCGACGTCATCCGCGCCGACCCCTCCAGAACGCTCAACGACCTGCTGGCCCTGCGCCTCGTCGAGCGAATCCAACCAGTCACGGAGACCCAGCGGACCCGCCGCAAGATCTATCGCATCGCGGACAACTTCCTCGCCTTCTACCTGGGAACGTTGTCGCGCGTCCTTCCCGAGATCGATCGGGGGCTCGGGGACACGATCATGCCTGTGCTGATGGAGTCCTTGAACGATCATCTCGGCATGGCATGGGAAGAGGCGTTCAGGGATCATCTGCGGCTGAGAGCGGCTGACATAGGGCCGGAGGTCGTGGCCATCGGCTCGTGGTGGCAGGCCGACGGACAGAACCAGATCGACGCGGTCGCGCTCAGCGGCCGGTCCCGGCGCCCCATCCTGGCCGGAGAGGCCAAATGGGCCAGGAAGGTGAACGCCGCACGGATCGTGCCAGGTCTCGCAGCCAAGGCCGCACAGCTCACTCGCGAACCCGAAGGCCTCCGTTACGCGGTGTGTGCGAGAGATGAGGTCACTCATTCGTCGCCCGACCTGCTTTGCGTCACGGCGGCGGATGTGTTCGCCCTTCCCTGAGCCTGCGATCCCGCCTCGAGCTCTGAGCCTTCCACGCTGGCTGAGCATGGGCGTCAGCCCCTTCTGGGGCGCCTGAGCGTAGCGAAGACCTTCAGGGGTCGGGCGCAGGCCCGACTGAGGGCGACGGCTGAGCGGAGCGAAGGCCTTGGAGCGGGGTGGGAGGTAGATGGCCTACCACCCAGATGGGCAACGGGTGGGTCTTGGAAGAACGGCTGAGCGGAGCGAAGGCCTTTGTGTTCATTCCTTGAGGGAGCGGAGCATCGGGGGGTGGAGGAGTTCGGCGGGGCCGCGGCGGTAGAGCTTGGCGGGGCGGCCGCCGTCTCTGGTCGTGGTGGCGCCCGTTTCGAGCAGGAAGCCCTCGGCCTTGGTGACCTTGCGGTGGAAGTTGCGGGGATCCAGAGGCCGGCCCCAGACGATCTCGTAGACCCTGCGCAGGTCCGCGACCGTGAACTCCGGAGGGCAGAAGGCCGCCCCCAGCGAGGTGTACTCCAGCTTCGCCCGCGCCCGCTCGATCCCGTCGAGCATGATGCGGCGGTGGTCGAAGGCCATGGCCGTGAGCTCCGCCACCGGTACCCAGGCCATGTGCGCCTTCTCCGAGGCCGGCAGGTCGGGCGCCAGACCCAGGTAGGCGACGCTGAGCACTCGCTGGCGCGGGTCACGGTCCGGGTAACCGTACGTCTGCAGCTGCTCGAGATGGATCGGGGTGGGCATGCCCGCGCGCTCGGAGAGGATACGGCGGGCCGCGTCGGGCAGGTCCTCGTCCAGCTGGATGAAGCCGCCGGGCAGCGACCAGCGGCGCAGGAAGGGCGGGTTGTCGCGGCGCCACACGAGCGCGCTCAGTGCATTGCAGCGCACGGTGAGCACGACCAGGTCAACGCTGACCGGGATGCTCGGGACCATGGCAGGCACGTTACACGCTGCGAGCTCAGGTCATTATCCGTACATGCAGGGGTTCCGTGGTCTCTTTCCCGGAAGGCCCCTTCACGCCGATCTTCACCCACTCGCCCGCCGGCACCTGGGTCCAGTCGAAGGGAACCCAGGCCGTCATCATGCCCTCCGGCAGGTCGGCCGGGTGCTCGTCCAGCCAGCCCGCGCCCGCCACGCTGATCTCCTTGGTGCCGCCCGACCACTCGAAGGTGATGTAGGAGCCGGTGAAGTTGTAGCCGCGCACCTCGACCCCGTCCTGGATGTCGCGGCCCTGGCGGACGGCGTCGACGGCGATCGGGCGCTGCCAGTCCTTGGCGATCTCGTCCTGCAGCGACGGCGAGCCGCAGCTGTAGAAGTCGCTCCACATGTAGGAGACGACCTTCTGGACGTACCGCCCGGCCATCGTGACGGCCTGGTCCAGGCGCTTCTTGTCCGTCTTGCCGCGTGTGCCCTGCGGCGCGCACGGCTGCTCGCCCGACGGCTCGAAGGCCTCCACGTTGGCCCACAGCTGCACCTGGTAGCCCTGCTGGATCATCTGCTCGCGGGCGGTGGCCATCTCGCGGTAGTAGTCGCGCGTCGAGCCGTGGTAGGCGTCGCCGTACGTCGTCTCCCCGACCACCGGCTTGAGCCGGTCGTCGACCTCGGAGTCGCGCTGGTCGGGCCAGAACAGGCCGACCTTGCCCGTGCCACGGCTGTCCTGCGGCGCGATGATGCCGACCCCCGTCCGGGCCAGCAGCTTGAACGCGTCGGCCACCTGGGCGGGCGTCTGGCCGAACCCGACGCGCTTGCGGGCGTCCATGTACGGGCTGATCAGGATGGACTTGCCGGGCAGCTCCTGCTGGACGATGTCGTGCTGGCCCGCGTACACCGACAGTGTCGGGTTGCCGACCAGCGTGGCGGACATCTGCACCTCGAACGGCTGGTAGACGCCGCCGAGCGACTCCCTGTCGGCGAAGCGATCGCCGTAGTCCTGCACGATGCGCCTGGTCAGCGTGGTCAGCGGGTTGATGTGCTGCGGGTTGGCCCTGGTCGGCGTCTTGGGGTCGCGCGGCGCGAGCGGCAGCGCGGGGTACACCTGTACGCCGAACTGTTCGCCCAGGTCGAGCAGCTCGCTGAGGCTGTCCTTGGCCGCGGCGGCGACCAGGATCAGGTCGTACTTCTGCGGCTTGCTGAAGTCGCAGGTGGCGTCGTCGGAGCCGTCGGTGCGCGACAGCAGCCGGAAGTAGACCCGCTTGCCGACCTCGATCTTCTTCTCCAGCTCAGGGCAGCGGAAGATCTTCGGCCCGTACGACTCGTCGGTGCGGTAGGCGTAGATGCGCGAGATCCGGTTGCCGTGGTTGGCCGCATTCAGATCGGCCCGCGCCGCGGCCACGCAGCTCTGACCGTTCTCCTCGCAGTCCTTGTACAGCGGGTCGAGCCGGCCGTCGCGGTCCTTGACGCGGCCCTCGTCGTCGGTGGTGCGGAACTGCAGGCCGTACCCGACCCTGATGACGGTGTCGCCGCCCAGGTCGTGGATCTCCTTCAGCTGGCGGCGCCAGGTGCACGGGTTGGACTTCGGCATGATCCAGTAGCCGGTGACGGCGTAGGGCGCCTTCTCCTTGGTCTCGAAGGTGCCGCAGGGGTCGGTGAACTCGCTCACCTTGGGCGTGGGGTTGGTCTGCTTGGGGGTCGCCTTCGTCTGCCCGGCCGTCTTCGACGGGCTGCCATGGGGCAGGACGAGGACCACGGCCGCGACGGCGGCGATGATTGCTGCGCCCAGGAGCACAAGAAGCCACCGCACGTTCAGGAACCCGCCCTCGTGATAAGCCGGAAATTACTTGACGCTGGCCCAGGATTCGAGCTGCGCCACGAACCGCTTCGCCGAGTTCGGCCAGTGGTGGTTGGCTCGCGCGGCGGCGTACCCTCGCGCTCCCTGTTCCCGCCGTTCCTGAACGTTGTCCCTTAAGGTCAGTACGGCTTGCGCCACGGCCTTGGGGTCCTCCCACGGCACCACGACGCCGCTGTCGTAACGTTCGACCAGCTCGACCGCCCGGGGCGACGGAGTGGTGATCACCGGGATGCCGTGCGCCATGTACTCGACGATCTTCGTGGGCATCGAGTGACGGTAGTTCGGCTCGTCGTGCAGCAGCGACAGCCCCGCCAGCGCGCCGTCCAGACGCTTGAGCGCCTCGTCGTTCGGCATGAAGTCGCGCCACTCCAGCACGCCCTCCGCCACCGCCTCGTTCAGCATCGGGCGGCTCTGCGGGTCGGCGTAGCCGATCAGCTCCACCGCGACCTTGTACGGCTGCAGGATCCTGGCCACCTCGACGGCCTCGCGCACGCCGCGCGCCCACGACAGCCAGCCCAGGTACACCACCCGGTCCTCGCCCGGCGGCGACACCGAGTCGGGCACCCATGTCTCGTTCGGCACGATCAGGTGCGCGTGCTTGAACCGCCCCGCGTACGCCGTCTCGGCCAGCAGCAGGTGCAGGTGCCGCTCCGCCGTACCCTCCAGCATGCGCGCGAGGAAGCGGACGGGCGGTCGCAGGAACGACGGCATCCACGGCTTGAGCGACAGCGTGGCCGGCGTGTCCTCGTGCACGTCCCACACCACCGGCGGCCGCCTGCGCACCCCCCAGATCGCGAACAGCAGCTCGGGATCGTGGATCAGCACCAGGTCGACCTTGTCGCGCATCTTCTTGAACAGCCGGCGCGCGGCCAGGACAGCCGAGATCCGCCGGCGCTCGGCGGCCCGCGGCAGGTCGACCCCGGTCACCCAGGATCGCGGAACGACCCCCCTGGCCGTGTACGGGGCGGCATACGTGACCTCATGACCGGCATCCACGAGCGCGCGGATCTGCCGATGCAGGATCCTCGCATCCTCGGGGTGATGCACCACCGTCATGACGAGCACGTGCACTGCGCGCAGCCCTCCGTCGCTACAGCCGCTCGACGCGTTCACCCTCGGTGAGAACACCGCGGGTGTCGAGCACGAGCCTGGCCTTGTCCTCGACCATGTCGAGATCGAACGCGGCGTGCTGCTGCAGCAGCAGCGTCACGTCGGCGTTCATCACGGCCTCGGCCAGTTCCTCCTCACGCGGCACCGGGGTGCCGTCGACCTTCCACTCCTTGACGTGCGGGTCCACGAACGACAGCTCGGCGCCCAGCTCGAGCAGCGCGCGCGCCACCGGCAGCGCCGGCGTCTCCCGCTCGTCGGCGATGTCCGGCTTGTAGGTGACGCCGAGCAGCACCACCCGCGAGCCGTTCACGGCCTTCTTGTGCCTGTTGAGCAGCCGCTGCACGCGGTTGACCACGTACGACGGCATCCGCTCGTTGATCTCCTGCGCCAGCTCGACGAACCTGAACGGGTAGCCGAGCTTGCGGACCGTGTACGACAGGTACGACGGGTCGACGGGGATGCAGTGCCCGCCGACTCCGGGGCCGGGCAGGAACTTCTGGAACCCGAACGGCTTGGTCGCCGCGGCCTCGATGGCCTCCCACAGGTCGATCCCCAGCTCGTCACAGAAGATCGCCATCTCGTTGACGAGCGCGATGTTGACGTGCCGGTAGGTGTTCTCCAGCAGCTTGGCCATCTCGGCCTCGCGCGTGCCGGAGACCGGCACGACCTGCTCGATGAACTGCCCGTAGAAGGCGGTGGCGCGGTCGCGGCAGGTCAGCGTGTAACCGCCGACGACCTTCGGGGTGTTCCGCAGCCCGAACTTGGGGTTGCCCGGGTCGATCCGCTCCGGCGAGAAAGCCAGATAGAAGTCCTCCCCCGCGACCAGGCCCGAGGATTCGAGCAGCGGGCGCGCCACCTCGTCAGTGGTTCCCGGCCATGTCGTGGACTCCAGGACGACGAGCGTGCCCTTGCTCAGGTTGCGCGCGACGGTCGTGGTCGCGCCCTCCACCGCCGACAGGTCCGGGCGGTGGTCCTCATCCAGCGGGGTGGGCACGCATATGACGATCGTGTTGCTTCTGGCCAGCACCGACTCGTCGAGCGTGGCGGTGAAACCGTTCTCCAGCATGTGCTCGAGATCGGCGTCCGTCAGGTCATCGATGTAGGACTGTCCGGCGTTGAGCGCGTCGACCTTGCGGGGGTCGACGTCCACGCCGACGACCCGCAGGCCTGCCGCCACGGCCTCCTTGGCCAGTGGCATGCCGACGTACCCGAGGCCGATGACAGCCAAGTCGATTTCTGTCACAGCCGTACCTTGGCGGGCCGGAAACAACACTTCATGGTCGCAAAGGTTATCTCAAGTCCACCTAGCTCACGCCTAATGCGACCGAACCCGTCACAACAGACAGCCAACTTGAAGGTCATCATTAGGTCAGAGACAGGTAGAGAGACCGATATGTCTCGGCAACACGGCTCCAAGTCCGCTTCGCCGCCACTTCCGCCCGTCCCGCCTCACCCATCACACGGCGGGTCTCCGGGTCCTCACGCAGCCCGGCCAGCGCCTTGGCGAACTCGGCCGGATCACCAGGAGGCACCAGCATCCCGGCGCCGTCCGAACCCACCAGCTCCGACAGCGCGGGCAGATCGCTGAGCACCACGGGCTTGCCGAGGGCCATCGCCTCGACGGGTTTCAATGGCGTAACGAGTCGGCACACGCGCAGGTCCTCGCGCGGGCAGGCGAAGATGTCGATGGCCGACTGCGCCTGCAGGGCCTCCTCCGGGCCTACCCTGCCGGGCAGGATCGCGGTGCTGAGCTTGAGCTCCTTGACCAGCTCAAGCAGGTTGTCGCGCTCGGCGCCGTCACCCACGATCAGCACCCTGACCGGGGCGCCCTGGTCACGCATGATCGCCGCCGCGTTCAGCAGCGTGGCGAACCCCTCGTAGCCCACGATGCTCGACACCGAACCCACGACGACCTCGCCAGGCTCGATCCCGAAATTTCGCCTGAAAGTCTCCCCGTCGTACTGCGCGGTCAGCAGCGAGTCATCCACCGCGTTGGGCGCCAGGAAGATCTTCTCCCGCGGCACGCCACGATCCACGATCTCCGAGGCCATCGTCTCGGCCAGCGTGACGACGGCGTCCGCCTCGCGCATCAGGAACGCCTCGCGCTCGCGCTGCAGCACCGCCCGCTGGCTGCCCGTGCGCACCTCCGGGTCGCGCGAGACCCAGGTCTCCTCCAGGAACCCGCGCACCTCGTACACGAACGGCGTGCCCGTCCTGTCCCGTACGGCATGCGCGACGGACCCGTTGCGGTGGTCGGTGGCCGCGTGCAGCACCTGGGGCTTCAGCTCGCTGACGAGCTTGGTGACCCCCTCGGCGCCCTTGACCATGCGGCCGCGCATCTCGAACGGCACCTCGCCGCGCCCGTCGGGCAGCAGCCGGTAGTACGGGATCCCGTCGATCTCCTCGAACGGCGTGGCCTGCGCGTGCCCCTGCAGCATCGGCCAGCCCCAACTGGTCACCACGTGCGGGTCGAGCCCCGCCGCCTGCTGCGAGGTGACGATGCGGTGCGTCCTGACCGTGTAGCCGGCCTGCGTGTACGGCAGGGCGTTGGTGACGCAGTGCAGCACCCGGCCCTGGACCCGGTCGCCGACGGCCACCTTGGGACCGGGCGGGATCGGGTTCGGGCTGATGGCGGCCTTCTCGCCGCGGTAGTAGGCGGCGCGGCGCTTGATGAAGGGGTACTTGGCGTGCGCGTCCAGCACGGCGGCCGCCTCGTCGATACGGCCGGCGTCCCAGTGCCCCTTGGCTTCGTTCCACGGCCCCTGGACGGCCCGCATGCCGATCTTGCGCACGACCCGGCGCACCTGCCGCGCGGCGGGCCAGGCGACGCTACCGACGAGGGGCCGCAACCGCGGCGGCAAGGCGTCGGCCGCGGCCTGTGCCACCCTGACGGGGTCGGACTTGACCTTGGTCACCACGACGCGCGTGACGATGATCGGGTGCTGGACGAAGCCCTTCAGGAGCCCGCCGACGCCTGCTCGTGCGGACTTGGCCGAGACTTTCCTGGAGTCTTCGCTTACCACGCGGTGACCGTACCATAGGCAACGTTTTTCCCCTTCCGCTATGAAAGGCGAGGTCAATGAGGGAGAACCCCCTGGTTCTGCACGTGTTGGGGGCGCGGCCCAACTTTGTGAAGGCGGCCCCGGTGGTGCGCGCACTCGGCGAACTCGGCGTGCGGCAGGGCATCATCCACACCGGTCAGCACTATGACGCGTTGATGTCGGACGTGTTCTTCGCCGATCTCGGGTTGCCCGAGCCGATGGCGAATCTGGGGGTGGGGTCCGGGACGCATGCCAAGCAGACCGCGGCGCTGCTCGTGGGGCTGGAGGAGGTGTTCCAGGAGCACGAGCCTGACCTGGTCGTGGTCTACGGGGACGTCAACTCCACGTTGGCCGCGATCCTGGTGTGCGCCAAGCTCGGGATCAGGTCCGCGCACGTCGAGGCGGGGCTGCGGTCCTTCGACCGGGGCATGCCCGAAGAGGTCAACAGGATCGTCACCGACTCCCTGTCGGACCTGCTGTTCACGACCTCCCCCGAGGCGCTGTCGTTCCTGGCCCGCGAGGGCGTGAGCCCGGACAAGGTCCACTTCGTCGGCAACCCGATGATCGACAGCCTCTTCTCCGCGTTGCCCGGCCTCGACCCGGCGCCGATCGTGGAGCGCCTGGCCATACCGACCCGGTATGCCGTGGCCACGCTGCACCGCCCGGCCAACGTCGACACCCCGGAGGCCGCCAGGGAGCTGGTCGACGCGGTGCTCGACGTCTCGCGGCAGATCCCCGTCGTGGTGCCGATCCACCCGCGCGGCCGTACCCGCCTGGCGGAGGCGGGCCTGGTCGACGGGCCCGCGGTCAAGGTCGTCGACCCGCTCGGTTACGTGGACTTCCTGTCGCTGGTGCGCGGCGCCTCGCTGGTCGTGACGGACTCCGGCGGCGTGCAGGAGGAGACGACGATGCTGGGCGTCCCCTGCCTGACGGTCCGGCCCAACACCGAGCGTCCCGTCACGATCACCCACGGCACGAACCGCCTGGTCACCCCGGCGCTGCTGCCGGCCGCCGCGGAGAAGGCGCTGGCCGACGGCGCCTCGACGCCCTCGGGCGAGCTGCCTCCGCTGTGGGACGGCGCCGCCGGGCCGCGCATCGCCCGCGTCATCGCCGCCTGGCTCAAGGGCGACAACTTGGCGCCTGCCTCCCAGGGCACACGGGCCGAGTAGCCACATTTCCCGACATGTCGGTACGGCGGAGCCGTACGATGCACAGACCTGAGCGATAGGCGAGCAGCATGGCCGAAACCCCCGAAGAGCCCAAGTACCAGCGGCTCGGACCCGTCAACTGGCTGCCGGAGGAGCGCAAGCTCGTCGAGCGTTACGAGGCCGAGGTCAGGGAGCTGCGGCGGCGGCTGGAGATCGCCGAGGCCAAGGCCGCCTACGCGACCTGGAAGCTGGAGGCCACGCAGGCCAAGCGGGCCTTCAAGCTAGGCGAGGCGCTGGGCACCAAGTCTCCGGGGAAGATCGTCCAGGCGGTCAGGTCCAAGGACAAGGCGCCCAAGGCGCCCATCCCGGTGAGCGAGGCGACGGAGATCGCCAACCACCGGCCGCCGCTGGTGGAGGTTCCGGCGGTGAAGTGGCCGCTGGGTCCCGTCAACCGGCCCGATCTGAAGGTCGCGGTGATCCTGGACGACTTCTCCAGGATGGCCTTCCGCTACGAGTGGGACCAGATCGAGTTCGGGCTCAAGGACTGGCCGGAGATCTTCGCCGAGCGGCGTCCCGACCTGCTGTTCTGCGAGTCGGCCTGGCACGGGAACCAGGGCCGCTGGCGCTACCAGATGACCGGCACGAACGCGCCCAAGGAACCGCTGCGCGAGCTGGTGGCCTGGTGCAGGTCCGAGGGCATCCCCACGGTCTTCTGGAACAAGGAGGACCCGCCCAACTTCGACTTCTTCATCGACACGGCCAGGCTGTTCGACTACGTGTTCACGTGCGACGGCGACATGATCCCGAAATATCGCGAAGTTCTGGGACATGATCGGGTCGATGTGCTGCAGTTCGCCGCCCAGCCCCGCGTGCACAACCCGATCCAGCAGAAGCAGGGCCGCCTGCACGACGTGGTCTTCGCCGGGATGTACTTCCGCGACAAGCACCCCGAGCGCCGCGAGCAGATGGAGACCGTGATCGACCCGATCAGGGAGCTCGGGCTGCACATCTTCGCCCGCAACGGCGAGGTGGACGAGAAGTACGCGTGGCCGGAGAAGTACCGGCCGCACATCGTGGGCGAGCTGCCCTACGACCAGATGCTGGCCGCGTACCGCATGTACAAGGTCTTCCTCAACGTCAACTCCGTGCTGGACTCGCCGACGATGTGCGCGCGCCGGGTCTTCGAGCTGTCGGCCTGCTCGACGCCGGTCGTGTCGGGGTGGTCGCGCGCGATCGAGGAGACGTTCGGCGAACTGCTCCCGATCGCCCGCGAGCCGGTCGAGTCCTACAACCAGGTACTCCACCTGATCAACAGCCCGGAGTTGCGGGCCAGGATGGGCCACCTGGCCATGCGCGAGGTGTTCGACAAGCACCTGTTCTCGCACCGGGTCGACCAGATCCTGCGGGTCCTGGGCAAGCCGGTCGTCACCGGGGAACGGTCGATCTCGGTCGTGCTGCCCACCAACCGGGCCTCCCAGATCGAGCACGCGATCTCCTCGGTGGCCAAGCAGATCCACCGCCCGCTCCAGCTCGTCATGGTGCTGCACGGCCTCGACATCGACCCCGTCGTGGTGGCGGACAAGGCACGCATGGCCGGAATCTCCGACGTGACCGTCCTGCCCGCCTCGCCGGAGCTGTCGCTGGGCGCCTGCATGAACCTCGGCATCGCCGCCGCCGAGGGCGAGCTGATCGCCAAGATGGACGACGACAACCTGTACGGCGAGCACTACCTGTCCGACCTGGTCCGCGCCTTCGACTACACCGAGGCCGAACTGGTCGGCAAGGGCGCCCACTACAGCTACTTCGAAGGCGCCAACACCACGATGCTCCGCCTGCCCGGACTGGAGCACCGGTACTCGTTCCTCGTCCAGGGCGGCACGTTCCTCGGCAAGGCCGACATGTTCCGCTCCTACGGCTTCGCCGACATCACCCGCGGAGAGGACACCCATCTGGTCCGCAGGCTGAAGGAGGACGGGGTCAAGATCTACTCGGCCGACCGCTTCAACTTCGTCTACTGGCGCAGCGCCGACGCCTCCATGCACACCTGGCAGGCCGACCACATCAAGCTGACCAGGAACGCGCAGTTCTCCTTCGTGGGACATCCGGCCGATCACGTACTTATCTAGGTCGAACGTTGTATTTCGCGGCACATCATGCTGAGATCTCCTCTTGGTCGAAGGGGGATCCGCGATGGCCGCATCGTTCCGACTTTCGAACACGGGGGCCTTCTGGTCGCTTGCCGTACTGCTGTGCCTGATCCAGAGCGCCGCGTCGGCGCCCTCGCCGCTGTACGGGCTCTACCAGCAGGCCTGGCACTTCTCACCGATCGTCCTGACGACGGTGTACGCGGCCAACGCGCTGGCGTTGCTGGTGACGCTGCTGTTCGTGGGCTCGCTGTCGGACCACGTGGGGCGCCGCCCCGTACTGCTGGCGGCGGCCGTGATCGAACTGCTCGCGATGGCCGTGTTCGTGTCCGCGCGCGACGTGGCCTGGCTGACCGCGGGCAGGATCCTGCAGGGGATCGCCACCGGCATCGCGTCGGGCGCGATCAGCGCCATGATGATCGACTTCAGGGGCGCCTCCTCCAAGGTGCCGTCGATCGTCACGAACATGTCCGCCTCGGGCGGCATCGCGCTCGGCGCGCTGGCGTCGGGGCTGCTGGTGCAGTTCGGTCCCGCGCCGACGCACCTGATCTTCTGGTTGCTGCTCGCCGGCTTCGCCGTGCTGGTGGTGCTGACCGCGGTGATGCCGGAGACGGTCTCGCCTGACGGCGCCTGGCGCACCGCGCTGCGGCCGCGGGCGACCGTGCCCGCGCAGGTGCGCGGCGCGTTCCTGGCGCTGATCCCGTCGATCGTGGCCTGCTGGGCGCTCGGAGGCCTCTACCTGTCGCTCGGGCCGTCCATCGTGGGCACACTCACGCACTCGCAGGGCCGGCTGATCGGCGGCCTGGTGATCCTCGCGCTGAACGGCAGCGGCGTCACCATGACCCTGCTCGGCCGCGACTGGTCACCCGAACGCTGCCTCTACGCGGGCTCGGCCCTGCTCATCACCGGCGTGACCGCGGCGCTCCTGGCCCTGGCCACCCGATCGACCGCGCTCTTCTTCGCGGGCACGATGGTCGCCGGCGCGGGCTTCGGCCCGTCCTTCTCCGGCGCCCTGCGCACCCTGACCGGCCTGTCCCCCGCCGCCTCCCGCGCGCAGGTCATCGCCGCCATCTACGTCGTGTCCTACCTGGCACTCAGCCTCCCGGCGGTGGCCGCCGGCATCGCCGTCACCCGCGTCGGCCTCTTCCCCACCGCCTACGGCTACGGCATCGCCGTCATCGCCCTCACGGCGGGCGCGGCCTTCGCCTCCCTCCGCCACCGCCACCGCGCCACCCGCTCCCGCGAAACCACCCCCCTCAGCCCTCACCACGACCACCCACCCTGCCCCGGCACCATCCCACCCCTCCTCCAGCACACGTGATCTTCCTTTTGTGCTGTACGGCGGGCTTTGGCCGTACGGCGGGCAGCCCCCTGCGGCCGCCCGCCGTCGTGGGCTGAGGGCCCGCGTCCGGCGCTTCTGGCGAGTCGGGGATTGTTGCTCGCCGCCACGGCGCTTCGTCATCGTGGCTCCCGGGGTCGTGGCTCGCCGCCGCACAGGGCGCCGCCTTCGCCGTACCCCGTCCCACCGACCCGGCGCCTGAAGGGCACCCCCGTGGCCACAAGAGACCCCAGGCGGGTCCCAGGGAACAACGAGGGCGTTCGGGTAGTAGGCACCACCTCGGTGGTTCCGAGAGCACTCCAGGGTCCACGATCCCTGGGTCCCCAAGGCCCACGATCCCGAGGCTTACAGCGCCCACGATCCCGGGGGTTTCCAGGGGCTCGTGGTCCCGAGGCTTCGAGCACTACGATCCCGAGGCTCCGAGAGTCCACGATCTCGAGGTCTCCAAGGCCTCACGGTCTCGGGGTCTCCAGCGCCCCACGATCCCTGAGGCTCTAAGGCCTCACGGTCCTGGGTTTCCGAGGCCCCACGATTCCGGGGGTTTCAGGCGCCGGGTCGGCGGGACGGGGTGCGGCGGAGGCGGCGCCCTGTGCGGCGAGGAAGTCGGGCCGGGGGACGTGGATCACGAAGCGCCGTGACGGCGGGAACGTGGCATCGACTCGCCGGAAGCGCCGGTCGCGGGCCCTCAGCGCACGACGGTGGGCGGCCGGTGGCGGTGGCTTGCCGTACAAGAAGCACTCGCCGTACAACCAGCACCCGCCGTACAAGAAGCGCCCGCCGTACGAGGAGCACCCGCCGTACAAGAAGCACTCGCCGTACAAGAGCTCGTTCCAGAAGCACCCGATCAGTGGACGTGGCGGGCGAGGGCGGCGTCGGCCTGGTGGCCGAGTTGGAACAGGCCGGATTGTTTGACGCGGCGGCCGACCACCAGCAGGCTCATGACGACGTTCGCGCGGCGGATGATGACCGAGCCGATCTGCGCGTTGTTCTTGCCGCCCGTGGCCGTGGTGATGAAGGCGCGTGACTGGTCGCCCACCTGGGGCATCGCGAGTTCCTTGGTCGTGTAGGTGACCTTGGCGCCCTGGACGGTGGCCTGGTAGCGGTGGCACTGGCTGGGCAGGGCGCCGGGGAACGTGGTCGTCGGCAGCGAGACGAGCGCCTGTGTGATCGTCCCCCTGGCCGAGGAGAAGGCGACGACGGCCGCGGGGGATTTGGCGATCGCGGGCTGGGTGGCGTCGAGCTGGGCCGCGCCGGCGCATTCCGGGTGGTCGAGGCTCGACTGGCGGATGGCCTGCAGGCCCTGCTGGGTGGACTTGAGCGACCCGAAGGCCCCGGTTTCCGGCCCGTAGGCGATCTTCATGCCCTTGGGGGCTTGGAGCAGGGCGGCGCGCAGGTTGGGCTCGGGGGTCGGGGTGGTAGGTGATGGCGGGGCGGCCTTCTCGGCGGCTTGGCCGGAGGAGCACCCCGCGATCACCATCATGCTCAGACATATCCCGGAAACGGCCTTAAGCATGAATTCTCCAATTCGCTCTGGCGGCATTTCCACGAAACGCTAGAGGAAGTGGAGAGTAAGGATCCGAGTAACGTCGCTATTCGCGGGATTCTGTGGATTTGAGAATTGCCTCCGGATCTACGCCATTTACCGAGCCGTTGAGAAGCGAGCGGGCCACCGAGAGCCCGGTGCCGCCCAGAGTGAGTACCTTGGCCAGCGTCTCCTCGATCCCCTGCGCGCCGTTGAGCACGATCATGTGGTCGACGTTGCTGAAGGCCTTGGCGCCCGCCTCGACGATCTCCGGCCACTTCTCGGCCAGTTGCTGGGCGACGACCGCCTCCTGGTTCTGGGCGAGCGCGTCGGCGCGGGCCTTGATGGCCTCGGCCTCGGCCAGGCCCAGCGCCCTGGCGGCTTCGGCCTCGGCCATGCCGCGCAGCCGGGTGGCCTCCGCTTCTGCCTCGCCGTGCAGCCTGATTCGCTCGGCCCCGGCCTGGGCCTCGGCGACGGACGCGCGCCTGTCGGCGTCGGCCAGGGTGACCTTCTCGTAGGCGCGGGCGTCGGCGGGCTTGCGCACCTCGCCCTCGAGCCGCTTCTCGGCCAGTTGGGCCTCCAGTTCGGCGGCCGAGGTCTGCTGGACCACGACCTCCTGGCGGGCCGCCGCCTCGGCCAGCGGACCGGCCTGCCCGGCCTTGGCCGCGGCGCGGTCCATCTCGGCCTGGTAGCCGGCCTGCTGGATCCTGGCCTGCCGTACGGCTGCCGCCTTCTTGATCTGGGCCTCCTGCTCGGCGGCGGTGGCCTCCTGGTCGCGCTGGGCCTCGGCGGTCCTGGCTGCCGAGGCGACGGCGGCGGCGTGGGGGCGGCCCAGGTTGGCGATGTATCCGGTGGTGTCCTCGATCTCCTGGATCTGCAGCGAGTCGACGATCATGCCGAGCTTGCTCATCTCGTCCGCGGACGTGGTGCGGATCTCGTTGGTGAGGGCGTCGCGGTTGATGATGAGATCCTCGACGGTGAGGTTGCCGACGATCGAGCGCAGGTGCCCGGAGAAGAGCTGGTGGATCTTGTCGTCCACGGTCTTCTGCTGACCCAGGAAGCGGCGCGCGGCGTTGGCGATCGAGACCAGGTCGTCGCCGACCTTGTAGATCACCACGCCGCGCACGTGGACGGGGATGCCCTGCCGGGTCACGCAGCGGACCTCGAGTTCGGAGACCCGGCTGTCGAGCGAGATACGGCGTGCTGACTGGAATCCCGGCAGGACCAGGGCGCCCTTGCCGGTGACGATCTTGAATCCGAGTGTGTCCCTGCCTCGGGCTCCTAAGCCGGAGATGATGATCGCTTCGTTCGGCTCGGCGACGCGCCAGATGAGTTTGAAGGCGACGATGACGACGACCACGATGGCGGCGATCACACCGGCGAGAACCAGGTCCATGCTTGCTCCCTTTGTCGGGATCCTTCATGAAATGCCGACCAGACTTCCCGGCTCACCTAGTGACGAAGGTACGTCCGCTCAGGGCGTCTTGCGCACCTCCGGTTCCGCTCCGTTCGGGGTGCCGCCGTTGAGCAGCGCGCGGGCCAGCCCGAGTCCCGTGCCGCCGAGCGTGAGCGCCTTGGCGAGCAGTTCCTCCACGCCCTGGGCGCCGTTGAGCACGACCATGTGGTCGACGTTGCCGAACGCCTTGGCGCCCGCCTCGACGACCTCGGGCCACCTCTCGGCCAGTTGCTGGGCGATGACGGCTTCCTGGTTGTCCTTGAGCGCCTCGGCGCGCGCCCTGATGGCCTTGGCCTCGGCCAGGCCCTTGGCCTGCTCGGCCTCCGCCTCGGCCAGACCGATCGCCTTGGTGGCCTCCGCCTGTGCCAGGCCGCGCGCCTTGGCGGCCTCGGCCTCGGCCTCACCGGCGACCTTGGTGGCGGCGCCTGCGGCCTCTCCGCGCAGCCGTACGGATTCCGCGTCGGCGGCGGCCGCCTGCTTGACCTGCGAGGCCTGGGCGGTGGCGCGCAGTTCGGTCTCCCTGGCCTCGGCTTCGGCCTGGGCGATGCGGGCGTCGCGTTCGGCCTGGGAGAGCGTGACGGTTTCGTAGGCCTTGGCGTCGGCGGGCTTGCGCACCTGCGACTGGAGCCGCTGTTCGGACAGCTTGGCCTCCAGTTCGGCGGCCTTGGTCTCCTGGACGACGACCTCCTGCCGGGCGGTGGCCTCCGACAGCGGGCCCGCCTGGCGGGTGGTGGCCTGGGCGCGGTCGATCTCAGCCTGGTAGGAGGCCTGCTTGATCTGGGAGTCGCGCCAGGCGGCGGACTTGTTGGCGGCGGCGATCTGCTCGGCCTCGGTGGCCTCCTGGTCGCGCTGGGCCTCGGCGATGCGGGCGGAGGCGGCGATCTTGGCGGCGTGCGGCTTGCCGAGGTTGGTGATGTAGCCGGTCTCGTCGTCGATCTCCTGGATCTGCAGGGAGTCGACGATCAGGCCGAGCTTGCTCATCTCGTCGGCGGCCGAGGCCCTGGTCTCGCTGGTCAGCCGCTCGCGGTTGAGGATGAGGTCTTCGATGGTGAGGTTGCCGACGATGGAGCGCAGGTGGCCGGTGAACAGCTCGTGGATGGCGCCGGTCATGAAGTCCTGCTGGTCCAGGAAGCGCCGGGCGGCGTTGGCGATCGAGGCCAGGTCGTCGCCGACCTTGTAGATCACCACGCCTCTGATGTGCACGGGGATGCCCTGCTGGGTGACGCAGGAGACCTGGAGGTTGGCGGCCCTGGTGTCCAGGCGGAGCCGCCGGGCGGTCTGGAATCCGGGCAGCACCGCGGTGCCCTTACCCGTGATGATCTTGAATCCTAAGCTGTCGACCCCGGCGTCGCGCCTGCGCGCGCCCAGGCCGGAGATGATCAGTGCTTCGTTGGGTTCCGCGACCCTCCAGAAGGCCTTGAACAGCAGGATGATGACGATGACGGCGACGAGGATGCCCCCGCCGACAATGTAGAGCTCAGGGGACACGGGTCCTCCAACGTGCTAGACGAGTGCGCGGGCCACATAGACCGTTCGCGGAGGAAAGTACTCCACGACGATCACGATGGATCCGACGGGGATCTCCTCGTCGGGCACGGTCGGATGAGCGTAGAAGGCCTCGACGCCGCCTCTCACCTGAACCATGACCTCGCCGACCAGACCAGGGCCCACCTTCCCCGTGACCCTGCCCTGCTTACCGACCACTGGACCCCCCCGTCGCGATATTCCGGACGCTACTCCAATACGGCATTCGCGGTAATAGGCGACGCAAAATGTTCCTCCATCCGCTGCGCGCCCCAGTGTGGCATTTCCGGACACTGCAGATGATCGCGCCATGAGCAGGGCACGCGATCTCGGGATGGACAGGTCCATAACGCGCCGCGACTTCTTCGACGGGGTGGCCCTGACCGCCGGGGTCGCCGCTCTGGGCGCGGTCGCGGGCTGCGGGGCGGGCCGGGGCGAGCCCGGTGTGATCGGCACGTCCGCGCTCGAGGTGCCCGAGGGCATGAGGTTCCCGCCCGCGCTCACCGGGTCTCAGGGCAACACCGCGGCGGCGCTCAGCGTGCCGCACGCGATGCGCGACGACCGCTTCTGGCAGTACGCGGGGACTCCGGAGGCCACCGGCGAGAACTACGACCTGGTGGTCGTGGGCGGCGGCATCAGCGGGGTGAGCGCGGCCTTCGAGTGGCTGCGGCGCGATCCCGACGCCCGCATCCTGATCCTGGACAACCACGACGAGATCGGCGGCCACGCCAGGCGCAACGAGTTCCAGCCCCAGGGCCGCAAGGGCCCGCTGATCGGCTATGGCGGCTCGCAGTCGATCGAGGCGCCGTCGGTGTGGACTCCGGAGGGCAAGGACCTGCTGCGCCGGCTCGGCGTGGACGTCAAGAAGTTCGGCAAGTACTTCGACCAGGAGCTGTACACCCGGCTCGGCATGTCCGACAGCGTGATGTGCGACAAGGAGACCTTCGCCGGCGACAGGCTCATCCGTTACACCCCGGGCATCAAGGCCGAGCGGTGGGTCGCCGAGCTGCCGATCGCGGAGCGGGCCAAGAAGGACCTGCTCATGCTCTACCAGAACCCGCCCGACTGGTTCCCCGGGCTCGGCCAGGAGGCCAAGCAGGAGCGGCTGGCCGGGCTGACCTACTCCGACTTCCTGCTGAAGGTCTGCAAGGTCCATCCCGAGGTGGAGCGCTTCCTGCGGACCCAGTCCAGCGACGAGTGGGCCTACGACACCAGGGCGTTCGGCGCGATCGACGCCTGGGGCAGCGCCGACGGCTGGGACTATCCGGGTTTCCAGGGGTTGGGGCTCGACCGGGACAAGCCGTCGCGCTTCAACTCGCCCAGCATGAAGAAGAAGTGGAGCGCCGACGACGCGTACATCCACCACTTCCCCGAGGGCAACCAGGCGCTGGTCAGGATGATGCTGGGCCGGATGATCCCCGGGTTCTCCTCCTCGGTGGACATGGACGGCATCACCACCGCCTCCTTCGACTACGGCCGGCTGGATCTGCCCGTCAACGCGGTCAGGTTCCGGCTGTCGAGCCCGGTGGTGTCGGTGAGCAACGACGGCTCGCCCGACACGGCGACCACGGTCACGGTCGGGTACTTCGACGGGCACAAGATCCGCACGGTCCGGGCCGGGGCGGCGGTGATGGCCTGCTGGAACATGGTCATCCCGTATCTGACGCCCGAGCTGCCCACCGCGCAGAAGCAGGCGATGCGCCAGGCGGTCAAGCTGCCGCTGCTGTATGCGATGGTGCAGCTTCGCAACTGGGAGGCCTGGCGGAAGGTGGGCGTCAACCACGTCCGGTGGACCGGGGCCTACTGGTGCGTGTCGGAGCTGGACTATCCGGTGAGCATGCCCGGGTACGCGTGCCCGCAGGATCCGAGCGAGCCGATCAACGTGCACATGATCGCCACGCCGTGCCAGTCGGAGCTGGGTCCGAGCGACGGGGCGATCGCCGGGCGACATGTCCTGATCAAGACAGATTTTTCGTTTATGGAGTATTCGATCAGGGACCAGCTGGCCCGGCTGCTGGGGGCCGGTGGGTTCGACCCGGCCAGGGACATCGAGGCGATCACGGTCAACCGGTGGGGGCACGGGTACGCGCCGGAGTACTGCAGGCCGTGGAACGCCTTCTACCCCGACGGCCCCTTCCCCGCCGACGTGGCGCGCAGGCGGTTCGGCCGGATCGCGATCGCCAACTCCGACTCGGTCCCCGCCGCCTACGCCGACGCGGCCATCACCGCCGCCTACCGGGCCGTCAGAGAGCTGCGGGCGTAAGGCTGCGGGTCAGCCGTCCACGGCGCGCAGGCTGGCCTCCCACAGCCGCTCGGCCAGCGCAGGGTCCGCCATGCGCCGGGGGACGGGCACAGCCTTGCCCTCGGCGTAGTACGGCTCCGGCTTGTCGGTCTCAGCCAGCTCGACCAAGGTCCGCGCGCCGTACTCCGGCGGTTTGGCGTAGCCGGGCATCATCAGGAACAGCCGCATCAGCCAGGTCTCCCCGGCGAAGCCGGTGCGGATCACGCCAGGGTGGAAGCAGGTCGCGGTGGTCCCGCGGGCCGTCAGCGCGGCCGTGAACAGGGCGTTGGCCTGCTTGGTGTCGCCGTACTGCAGCCAGCCGTTCCAGCGCCGCCGCTCGCGGGACAGGTCGTCGGGATCGATGCGCCCGCTCTGGCCCGCGCGGGAGCTCGTCGTGACCACTCTCTCGACACGATCTGTCAGAGAATGGGTCAGCAAGAACGGCGCCAGGTGGTTGACCTGAACCATGAGCTCGTGCCCGTCCACGGTGATGTGTCTGCGAGGACTCATCACTCCGGCGTTGTTGGCCAGTACGGCGATGCGCTCGTACCGCTCGCGCAGCTGGGACGCCAACCGGCGCACATCGTCCAGCCGCCCGAAATCACAGGTCAGCACGTCGGCTCCCGGCCCAGGAAGCGCTTCGGCCACGGCTTGGAGCCGCCGCGCGTCGCGTCCGACCAGCACCAGATGGTGCCCCCGGCGGGACAGCTCGGCCGCGGCGGCCGCTCCGATCCCGGCACTGGCCCCAGTAATCACGCTAATCATCGCGTTCCTCCCACTGCGCCGGAACCTTAATGGGTGCTAGTCTCCTGTGCGATCTTCCGGAGGCTATTTACACAAAGTGTGGAAATCGGCCTCGACTTCGAGGTTGGGACATGGGCGCTCGAAACCGGTCAATTCGGTTCAAGATCTTCTTGTTGTTGTTGCTACCCCTCCTGTCTCTGAGCGCGCTCTGGGGGTTCGCCCTCAATCTCACCGTGGGTGACGGCCAGTCCCTGCTGCGGGCCAACACGCTGTACCAGACGATCGGCGTTACCTCCACCGACCTGGGACTTCAGCTGCAGGCCGAGCGCGCCCGCACCGCCATGGCCATCACCACCCGCAAACTCACCCAGGATCTGGGCACGCAGCGTGCCCGCACCGACTCCGCGGTCAACGCCTTCCAGAAGTCCGCCACCAAGGCGGAGGGCGCGATCACCGCCGACCTGCGCGGCCCGCTGGACAGCCTCAACGCCGAGCTCGACCGCCTCAGCACCATCCGGATCGCCATCGACGGCGGCATGATCACCCGCCTGGCCACGCTCAACGAGTACAACCGGATCCTCGACTCGCTGTTCCGCCTCTACGACCACCTGGTCTCGGTGCCCGATCTGGAGCTGTTCCAGCAGGCCTCCTCGCTGCAGGCCATGGGCAACGCCCGGGAGGTCCTCGCCAGGGAGCACGCGCTCGTCGGCGGCGCGCTGCTCGACGGCCGGATGACCGACCCCGAGGTCGGCGCGTTCACCGAGTACGCGGCCACCAGGAAGTTCCTGGACTCCAGGGGCCTGGCCGGGCTCGACGACGAGCTGCGCGCGCCGTACGAGAAGATCTTCGACGACCAGCCGTTCCGCGACTTCAGCGCGATGGAGGACAGGATCGTCAAGACCGGGACGCCGCCCGCGAACGCCGCCGAGTGGAACTCCACGGTCGACAGGCTCTCCTCGCAGCTGGACAAGCTGGGTGTGGCCTCCTCGCAGGCGCTGGCCGCGCGCGCCACCGAAGGGGCCACGGGGACGCTGATCAAGATCGGCATCGCCGGGATCCTCGGGCTGGTCGCGGTGCTCGCCTCGATCATCATCTCGGTGCGCTTCGGCCGGCGGCTGGCCGGCGAGCTGGCCGGGCTGCGCACGGTCGCGCTGGAGCTGGCCGAGCGGCGGCTGCCGGCCATCGTGGCCAAACTGCGCCGCGGCGAGGAGGTCGACGTCAAGGCCGAGGGCAAGCCGCTCAGGGTCAGCGGCTCCGCCGAGATCACGGACGTGGCCAGGGCCTTCGGCTCGGTGCAGAACACGGCCGTGAGCGCGGCGGTGGGCCAGGCGGCGCTGCGGCGCGGCGTCGGCCAGGTCTTCCTCAACCTGGCCAGGCGCAAGCAGGGGCTGCTGCACCGCCAGCTGACGCTGCTCGACAGCATGCAGCGGCGCACCCACGACCCCGAGCGGCTCGAGGAGCTGTTCAAGCTCGACCACCTGACCACCCGCATGCGCAGGCACGCCGAGAGCCTGATCATCCTGTCGGGCGCGGTGCCCGGCCGGGCCTGGCGCAGGGCGGTGCCCGTGGTCGACGTGGTCAGGGCGGCCGTCGCCGAGGTCGAGGACTACACCAGGGTCACCGTCGAGTCGATGCCGAACGGCTCGATGGACGGCGGCGCCGCGGCCGACGTCACCCACCTGGTGGCCGAGCTGGTGGAGAACGCCACCATCTACTCGCCGCCCACCACCACCGTCCAGGTCCGCGGCGACCTGGTCAGCAACGGCTACGTGATCGAGGTGGAGGACCGCGGGCTGGGGCTGTCGCCGACGGAGTACGCGGCCTTCAACGCGATGCTGGCCGACCCACCCGAGTTCGACCTGGCCGACAGCGACCGGCTCGGTCTGTTCGTGGTCGCCAGGCTGGCGCAGCGCCACGGCATCCAGGTGATGCTGCGCCGCTCGCCGTTCGGCGGCACCTCGGCCATCGTGCTGGTGCCCAGGGCGCTCCTGGCCGAGCAGGTCGCCCTGCCGGCCTCGGACGACGACGTTCCGGCGCTGCCGAGCCGTACCAGAAAGAAACCGCTCGCCGTGGTGAGCGGCGGCACCCACGCGGGACTCCCCAGGCGGGTACGGCAGGCCAACCTGCCGCCCCAGCTCAAGGAGCCCCCGGAACCGGAACCAGCGCAAGAACGATCTCCCGATGAGGTACGCGACCTGTTCTCCGCGTTCCAACGGGGAACAGAACGTGCCCGACAGGAAGCCGACCACAAGGGGGACGACGCATGAGCGTGCAAACGACCAACGGGGAGCTCAACTGGCTCCTCGACGACCTGACGAGCCGGGTGGCCGCGGTACGGCAGGCCGTCATCCTGTCCACCGACGGCCTGGCGGTCGGCTACTCCCAGGGCCTGACCCGCGAGGACGCCGAGCACCTGTCGGCCGTGGCGGCCGGGTTCCAGAGCCTGGCCCGAGGCACCGGACGCCACTTCGGCGGCGGGGACGTGCGGCAGACCATCGTGGAGATGGAGTCGGCGTTCCTGTTCGTCACGGCGGCGGGGCAGGGCACGTGCCTGGCCGTGATCGCCGACGCCAACGTGGACGTCGGACACATCGCCTATGAGATGGCGATGCTGGTCAAGCGGGTCGGACAGCACATCACGACCAATCCGAGAGCGTCATGAGTGACACCCCGCAGTGGCTGGATGAGGACGCGGGGCCGTTCGTGCGGCCCTACGCTCTCACCCGCGGGCGCACGAGGTCGACGGGCGAGCTCCTCGACCTCATCGCGACCGTGAACGCTGTCGGGGAGCCCCGTGCCCACCTCGGCCCCGAGCACCAACGGATCCTGTGGGCGGCGCGCACCCCGATCTCGGTAGCCGACGTGGCCGTCGAGCTCGACCTGCCCGTCGGCGTCGTCCGCGTACTCCTGGGCGACCTGCGCGACCAGGGCCTCATCTCGGTGACATCCCCCAGCGCGGCCGGGCCGCGCCCGAGCGAGCGCATTCTCAAGGAAGTGATCAATGGACTCCGGGCTCTCTGAGGACCCCGTCGCACTGAAGATCCTCATCGCGGGGGGCTTCGGCGTCGGAAAGACCACGCTGGTCGGATCGATCAGCGAGATCAAGCCGCTCAAGACCGAGGAAGTGCTCTCGGACCGCGGCGTCGGCATCGACGACCTGGACGGCGTCGAGGCCAAGACCACCACGACCGTGGCGATGGACTTCGGCCGCATCACGATCCGCGACGGGCTGGTCGTCTACCTGTTCGGCACCCCCGGCCAGGAGCGGTTCTGGTTCATGTGGGACGAGCTGTCCCATGGCGCGCTCGGCGCCGTGGTGATCGCCGACACCCGGCGGCTGACCGACTGCTTCCCGTCCGTCGACTACTTCGAGCAGCGCGGCACCCCGTTCGTGGTGGCCGTCAACTGCTTCGACGGAGCCTCACGGCACAGCGTCGAGGACGTGCGGATCGCGCTCGACCTCGACGACGACGTGCCCGTGCTGCTGTGCGACGTGCGGCGCCGTACCTCCGCCAAGGAGGTCATGATCACCCTTGTGGAGCACTCGCTGCGGACGCTGACCGCGGCCGGCTAGAGCGCCCTCAGCCCGTTGATCACCTCGCGGAGCAGGCTCTCCGTGGGCGAGTTCGCCTTGTCCATCGGCGGCCGCACCCGGATCAGCCCGTGGTCGAGCAGGTCCCCCAGCAGTACCCTGACCACCCCCACCGGCTGGTCCAGCTCCGAGGCCACCTCCGCGACCGGCCGGTTCCTGCCCTCGAGGAAGGCCAGCAGGTGCCGGTGCCGGCCGCTCAGCTCCGCCTTCGCCGGCACGGGCAATCCCGTGGACACCACGGTCGCCAGCAGGTCGAGAGCGCTCGAGGAGGACCTGGTACGTCCGCGGGCCACCGCGTAGGGCCGCACGACCGGCCCGGCCTCCTCGTCCACCCACTCGGGCTCGCGACTCACGACTGAGATCCCCCATCTTGATCGCTGTCCTGCCGCCCGCGCTGCCAGCCCGACTGGAGCGAGGAGAGCAGCGCCCTGGTCTCCTCGGGCGAGCGGTCCTCGCTTCCGGGCTCGGAAGGAGGCGGCGTCTGCTTGAGCCGCTGCGGCAGATTGGCCTGCCGTACGCGGCGGGGCAGTTCCGAGGGCTGCTCGGGACTGCGCTTGGCCGAGCGGACCCGGCGCGGCAACTCCGATTCCGTCGTGCGGATGACCGAGACGGACACCTCCGGCTGCGTCACCTGCTGCACCAGGGTGGCGGGGATCAGCGCGATCGCCGTGGTCCCGCCGTACGGGGAGGGCTTGAGCGTGACCCTGATCCCGTGCCTGGCGGCCAGCATGCCGACGACGGCGAAGCCGAGCCGCTCCGTCTGCGACGGGTCGAACTCCTGCGGCCCTGACAGCCGCCGGTTGACCTCGTCGCGCTCGGCCGGGGACATGCCCAGGCCGCGGTCCTCCACCTCCACCGCGAAGCCCCGGCCGACGAGCTCCCCGCGGACGGAGACCTCGTTGCCGGGCGAGGAGAAGGCGGCCCCGTTCTCCATCAACTCGGCGAACAGGTGCATGAGGTCGGCCACCGCCGCGCCCGAGATGCCGCATTCGGGCATCGGGTAGACGCGGACCCTGGTGTACTCCTCCACCTGTGCCGCCGCCCCGTTGAGCACGTCCTCGATCGGGATCGTGCCCCGCCACCTGCGCCCCGCCGCGCCGCCCGAGAGCAGGACCAGGCCCTCGGCGTGGCGGCGCATGCGGGTCGTCAGGTGGTCGAGCTTGAACAGCCGTTCGAGCGCCTCCGGCTCCTCGGTCTGGCGCTGCATGTCGTCGAGCAGCCTGAGCTGGCGCTGCAGCAGCGACTGGCTGCGCCTGGCCAGGTTCCGCAGCGCCTCCGAGACGCCCTCGCGCAGCTTGGCCTGCTCGACCGCCGCGTCGACGGCCGTGCGCTGCACGGTGTCGAAGGCGGTGGCCAGGTCCGTGACCTCGCTGGTGGCCCCGGCCAGCACCATGATCGGCGGGGCCTCGGCCTCGATGTCGACCTCGTCGCCCCTGCGCAGCTTGGTCACCACGTCGGGCAGCCTGATCTCGGCCAGGTCCAGGGCGCTCCTGCGCAGGCTGGCCAGCTCGCGGGTGATGCGGCGGCCCACGCGGATCGAGATGAACACCGAGAAGATGACCGCGATCAGGCCCAGCGCCCCGGCGACCCCGGCGCGCACGATGATGGCCATGCCGGCCGGCTGCATCTTGGCCAGCAGCCGGTCGCCGGTGGCCCAGACGCTCTGCGTGTACTCCTTGAGCGCCGGGTCGGCGGTGCCCCGCCACAGCTGCATGTCGACACGCTCGCCGCCGATGTACTGCTGCAGCATCCGCTCCGTCGAGGTGTAGTGCTGCGAGGTGGCCAGCTTGGCGAACGGCGCGCGCAGGTCGTCGTCCAGGTCGATCAGGATCTTGGGGAACAGGTAGGTCCTCGCGCCGTCGAGGCGGGCGAGCAGGTGCATGTCGCCCATGGACAGCTTGCCGCCCGAGGCGACCACCAGGGCGTGCTCACGGCTGAGCAGCTCGCGCACCTCGTCGGCGGTGATCAGGCCGCGGGCCTGGCGGAACAGGTCGACGTCGGTGCTCATGGCGAACGAGCCGTACATGCTGTGCACCGCGTCGGAGATCGCGGAGTAGGCGCCCACCAGGCCGGAGGCGTCCAGCTTGCCCTCGTCCACCTGCCGCCTGATGTCGGGCAGCCGGTCGATCGCGTCGAGGGTCTGCTGCACCTGCGCCTTCATCTCCGGTGTCAGCGCCGCCTGGGTGTCCTCGGAGGTGGCCTGCTCGGTGAGCGCCCTGCGCATCTTGTCGGCCTTGACGCGGGCGCTGGCCAGCGCGGTCGGGTCGCCTCCCGCGCCCGCCAGCCTCTCGGCGGAGGCCAGCCGTTCGCCCTGGAGGTCCGACACCAGGCCGTCGGCGTTGTTGATGATCTCTGTCCAGATCGTCTGCACCTTGAGCAGTTTGAGGGCCTCACCGAAGGTGGTGCTGGCCGCGAAGCCCCACAGCGCGACAAGGGAGATCAGTGGGATGACGAGCAGCGTCAGGATCTTGAATCTGATGGATCTGCCCGTTGCCATGGTACCTGCTCCCGGATAGAAGATCGCGGGAGAGAATAGCACCGAAACTGGTGTGGTTAAGATCCACTAGCGATAAATCTGTGATAAGTCGGGAAATTGACTGCTTTGGCCCAGACGATGCGGGTCAGCCACCCGGCCAGCACGGCGAGCAGCGCCACATCAGCCACCAGCAGCGCCCGCTCCACCAGCCCGATCAGCACGCCCTGCCCGGGCAGCGCCACGTAGGTGAACGCCAGGACCCCGAGCCCGCCGGCCAGCGCCAGCCACTCGACTGTCCTGGCGATCCCCCGCCACGCCTCGTCGGCCCGCAGCCGGGGCACCAGCAGCGCCGCCGCCCCGGCCAGGCTCCCGAAGGCCACGATCTCCAGCGGCACGGGCGCGAGCCCGCTCAGCCCGATCGCCGCGGCCCACACGAGCATCAGCCTCTCCGGCGTGCCTCTTACGGGCGCCCCCGCGACCCGCAATCCCCCGAGCAACGCCACAGAGCCGATGCCGAGCACCGCCATCGCGACGCCATCCCCCACGCCGGTGTTCAGCAGGTCCTGTGCGTCCAGCTGGCCCACGACGAGCGCCGCCACCGCGTACGCGATCGCGGCGCAGGCGAGGAGGGGATAGAGCCTCTTTGCGGTCATATCTCCACCCTGCCGCCGCAGCCCTCCGCGCGACATCCGGCCCTCCCCCGACCCGACCCTGAGGTCTCCCCTACCTGCTTTTTGGGGCTATCTCCCCTATGGCTTCATGTACGGCAAGCCGCCCCCACGCCAATCGCCGCACTTCGGCCGGCCCCTGTCCAGGGAGACGCCCCTCCAGCGGCGACACCTGCTCACCGCAACGCCACCCCCTCACCCCCTCCGGGGAGACCCTGACCCCCACCCCCACGAGCCCCCAAGCGCCGCGTCGGCGAGAAGATGCACGGCGGAGCCCGGCGCCCTCGATCGGCGAGACACCCACCCCCACCCCACGGCCCGCCAGACCCCACGCGAGCCCCCAAGCGCCGCGTCGGCGAGAAGGTGTACGGCGGTGCCCGGCGCTCAAGTACGGCGAGGCGCCGTCTACGGTCGTGCTCTCAGGCGGTGCGTCGGTGGGAAGGTGTGCGGCGAGGTCCTGGAGGGGGTTACAGGCCGGAGGGGTCGCGGCCGACGCTGATCTCCTCGGCGATGCGGCGGATCTCGGCGACCTCGAGCCCGGGAGCCTTGGGCAGGTAACGCAGCAACGCGTCCATCACCACCGGCACGGGCTGGCCCGCCATACGCCCCGCGATCCCGTGGACGGTCCTGAACAGCGCCTCATCCGTGTCGTGCATCCCCGTCTCCTTGTTCGACTCCGGGGAGAAACCTACGACGCCACGGCGACAGTTTTCGCGCTACGACTCCAGCGTGTTCCGCACCGCCGTACAGATCTCGTCGAGCTGGCGGATCTGAGCGGGACTGAGCGTGTCGAAGAGGCTGCGCCGTACCTCCTCGACGTGGCCGGGCGCGGCGGCGGCCAGCGCGGCGAAGCCCTCGTCAGTGAGGACGGCGATGTTGCCGCGGCCGTCGGAGTGGCAGCGCTCGCGGCGGACCCAGCCGCGCTCCTCCAGGCGCGCGACGGCGTGCGAGAGGCGCGACTGGGAGCTCTGCGCCTTCCAGGCCAGCTCGCTCATCCGCATGGCGCGCTCGGGCGACTCCGACAGCGCCACGAGGATCATGTAGTAGGTGTGCGGGATGCCGGACTCGCGCTGGAGCTGGCGGTCGAGGGCCTCGTTCACCAGTTGCGTGGCCGCCAGGAAGTTGCGCCACGTGCGTTGCTCGTCCGCGTCCAGCCATCGGGTCATGCTCGCATTTTACTTGAACTCTCATATACTTGTGGGTGATTCTGCTGAAAGGGGATCACCATGCCGGTCCAGCGGCTCAACCACGCGGTCCTGTACGTGCGCGACGTGGAGCGCAGCGTCGCCTTCTACCGCGACGCCCTCGGCTTCGAGGTCGTCATGGGCATGCCGGGGGCGGCGTTCCTGCAGGCTTCCGGTTCCACCAACGATCACGACCTGGGCCTCTTCCAGATCGGCGAGCAGGCGGCCCCCTCGGGCGCGGGCAGGTCCACGGTCGGCCTGTACCACCTGGCATGGGAGGTCGACACGCTCGACGAGCTTGAGCGCATCGCCATCAAGCTCTCCGAGCTGGGCGCGCTCGTCGGCGCCTCGGACCACTCGACCACCAAGGCGCTCTACGCCCAGGACCCTGACGGCCTGGAGTTCGAGGTGTCCTGGCTGGTGCCGGCCTCGCTGCTCACGGACGACATCATCCAGGCCCGCAAGGGCATCCGCCCCCTGGACATCGCTGCGGAGAAGGCCCGCTTCGGCGGCCAGACCAGGGGCGGCCTCGGAGTCTCCGTCCCTGCCTAGCCGAAGAGCCCGCCGGCGGCGTCGGCGAGCTCGGCCAGGCGCTCCTGTCCCCTCCTGGGTTCGCTGGTGATCCAGTTCTTGCCCTCGGCGGCCACGCCTTCCAGGACGTGGAGGGTGCTGTCCAGTCCCGCGGTGTCGAGCGTGGCCTGGTTCGCGTCCTGAGCGTCCTCGGCCGCCTCGCCGGTGTCGGCGGGGAAGACGACCTCGATCGCGTGACCGTTCACGAGCGTCAGCTCGAAGGTTCGCTCGCCACCGTCGGCCTCGCTGACGTGGACCGCCGCAACGGCGTCGTAGCGGTAGTTGACGCGCTTGCGATCGTGAAAGGCGGCCTGCTCGAAGTCGAGGTCGACGGCCAGTTGCCGGACGCCGTCCTTGGTGAGCAGGAAGATCAGGAGCTTGTACCTCGAGTAGCGCCACGGGCCCTTGCTGAGCCGCGCCCGCTTGTAGGAGGTGCCGGGCGCCTCGATGAAGGCGTGGCCGACGACGTCGCGTGGGGCCAGCCTGTAGTGCCGCATGGCCTCCTCCATCAGGGCCTTGCGGTCGCAGTCCAGCCAGTGGGCCATCTCCAGGTCCGAGGGCTTGTGCGCCAGCTTGGCCCGCCATCGCTCGAGGGCGGCCCGGCGGCCGGCCAGCAGCCTGTCGGACTCCTCCTGCTCGGCCGCGTGCCTGTCCCGCTCGATGACGATGCGCAGCCGGCCACCGGCGGCCGCCCAGCCCGTCGCCAGGGCGATGATCAAGGCTGCCGGGCCGCCTGCCGGGCTGACGTGTGCTCCGTTCCAGGTCACGATGGCCATGCCCGTGCTCAGCGCGCAGACCCCCAGGACGCACAGCGCCTTCGTGGCGGCCGGGACCCGCAGCCGTTCCCTGTAGTCCCACAAGGTGCCCTGCTGCCACCGGTCCTTCACGTCGCTGACCAGGTACCTCGTGAGCCAGGCGACCCGCTTGGCGTCGATCCTGCTCTCCCGGTACAGCTCGACGACCTCGTCGCGCAGGGCCTGGCGGATTCCCGCCGTGTGGGCGAGCCAGTCGGCCCTGTCCGCGTTCCGGGGGACGTATCTGGCGAAGTAGTACTCGAACTGCCGGTCGATCTTGCTGACGAACCCGCCTCGCTGCGAGAGCACGACCGAGGGCCGCCGCACGGCCAGGTGTAACCGGTCCATGGCTTGGCGGCGCTCGACGCGGAACCGCCATGGCACGCCGTACCGTGCTGCCACGTAGCAGCCCGAGGCCAGCAGCAGGAGGGCCAGTGCCGTCGGCGGCCAGGCGCGCTGCCACGACTGGAGGCAGAGGTAGCAGATCGCCGACAGCGCGATCGTCCCGGTGAGGGCCGCCTGGACGCGGTCTCCTGTCGTGGTGGAGATCGGACGGGGCCGGCGGACCCTGGCCTCGGCCGGGTCGGGCTGGAAGAACAGCCAGACGCGGTCCAACCGCCGGCGATCGCAGCGGTCCCGCCTGGCCGCTTCGAAAACGCGCGCCCAGAGGCCGTCCTTGACGGAGCCGCTCATGATCCTTTCGAGGTTGCCCAGGATCTCCTCGCGCTGCGGGGAGCCGAGTTCCTCGAGTTCCTTCTCGATGACCTGTGCGTCGGTGCCGTCCTTCTGTGCGGCCTCGAGCAGGCGGTTGACCAGCCTGGTGGCCGCCGTCCACGGGTCCTCGGGGCTGCCGGCGGTCTTTCCGCGTACCGAGCGCAGGACGGCCAGGTCCTCGTCGGGGATCTGCTCGAGCGTGCGCCCGCTGAGGGTGGCCAGCAGCAGGTAGAAGCAGGAGCGGCTGGTCACGTGGTCGTTCATTACGGCTTCGCCGATGTACTCCCTGGCCTTGCCCGGCATGCCGCTGGACAGGCAGCGGACGCCCAGCTCGAATCGCTGCTCGGGAGAGGCGTCGGGCGGCAGCTGGAAGTAGACGTCGCCGTGGATGGCCTCGGCCTGGATGCCGACGCTCGCCCCGCCGTCGGCGATGTTGGTGCTCATTGCGGGCCCCTGACCGCGGTGATGACGGAGGCCACGTTGGCCGCCAGGTCGGCCACATCCACCAGCAGGCCGCGCAGCCGCTTGAGCGCGATCATCGCCTTGCTCCTGCCCTGTTCCGACCGCTCCGACAGGGACTCGGTGGCGGCGGCGATCTCCTGCTCCGCCGCGGCGTAGGTGTCCTCGTCGACCTCGCCTGCCTTGCGGGCCAGCCTGAGCCTGTCGCGGAGCTCGACCAGCTGCGCCGAGAAGTCGAGGACGGCCGCGGGCGGCAGCCCGATCGAGACGTTGCCGTGGATGTGCCCGGCCTGGACACCCACGCGCGCGTGGCCGGTGGCGACGTTCTTGATGTGCTCGGTCATCGGACGACCTTCCGTCGGCGGGTGGTGGCGTGCTTCCTTGGCCAGTTCCTCGGCGAGTGCGACGGCGAAGGCCGCGGCGTTGGCCACCGCCTTCGGCTGCCAGCCCGCGCCGTCGGTGGTCACCTTGGTGCCGTCGGCCCTGTCGCTGATCCCGCGCACCACGACCGTCGGCAGCGACCTGTTCAGATGCGCGGCCTGCGCCACGCCCGCGGCCTCCATCTCGATCGCCAGCGCGTCGTTGTAGGTGTCGCGGACCCAGCGGGCGTGCGCGGAGATCGCCGAGTCCTGCACCACCTCACCGGCCGCGATCGGCCCGAACTTCACCTCGGGTACGGCGGAGCCACCAGGCAACCGCCGCGCCCACGAGCCGCCGCGCACGAGGTGCCGCGCGACCTGGTCCGGCTCGTGCGAGATCTCCCAGGCCCGCGGGCGCGCCTTGAACCCGTCGTCCTCGCTGGTCCCGCCGTGGTAGGCGTAGACGTGGGTGGCGACCACCACGTCGCCCAGGCCGACGTGCGGCCACAGGGCACCGGCGACGCCCACGAACAGCAGGGCGAACGGGTCGAACTCGGTGATCGCCCGCTCGGTGAGCACGGCCGCCGGCTGGTTCCCCTTCCCGACCAGCCCCAGGACCACCCGGCACGCGCCGTCGGCGAGCCGGCCGACCTCGAACCGGGTGCCCGCGCGATGGCGGTGCAGCCGGAGTCCGGTCAGGTACTCCCGGACGGCTCGGTATTCCAGGTCCAGTGCGGTGAGGATCACGATGGGACGTTCGTTCACCGGAGCACGCCTCCTATGAGGAACGGGACATGGGGGGATTCAGCACCTGGCTCGGGCCCGCCCTGAAGAGCCGGGCGGGGCGTCCGGTCTCCGTCTGCCGCGTGCCACCGGCCGCGACGATGAATCCGCGGGCGCTCTGTACCTTGCGGTAGAAGTTCCTGGGATCCAGCCTGACGCCCCACACCGCCTCGTAGACCTGCTGGAGCTCGGAGATGGTGAAGGTGTCGCCGCAGAACGCCGTCGCCAGCGCCGAGTGCTCGAGCTTGAGGCGCGCGCGTTCGACGCCGTCGGTCAGGATTCGCCGGTGGTCGAAGGCCAGCTCCGTCCGTGGGGACAGGGCCTGCTCCACCGGCTTCCAGCAGGCGCCCGCCGCGTCCGTGCCGGCGACGGGCTCCGGCAGGCGGGGCGCGATCGCCAGGTAGGCGACCGACACCACCCGGTCGCGCGGGTCGCGGCCCGGCTCGCCGTACACCCCGAGCTGTTCCAGGTGCACCTCGCCCAGCCCGGCCTCTTCCGCGAGCTCCCGCCGCGCCGCCGCCGCGAGCCCCTCCTCCCGGTCGCGGAGGAAGCCGCCCGGCAGGGCCAGGGCGCCGCGGTGGGGCTCGATACCGCGCTCGACGAGCAGCACGTTCAGCACGGAATCACGCAGGGTAAGGATCACGAGATCAACGGCGAGCAGCACGCTCGGCGGCTCCCACTGATCATCACTCACGGACCCACGTTAACTTTTTGTCAGTCTGACAGGAAGCCCCAATTATGAGGGGAGCTTCTCGATCTGCGAACAGCAGGGCGACACGGTCGGCGTGGCCTATGTCTACCCGTCATCTGCGGGTATCGAGAAGATGCCGTTCTGCTGGGCATCGAGCGGCGAGAAACACTATCTGGGCGAAGCCCTCCGACATGGCGGATGGCCGATCCGCGCGATGTTCAGGCGCGGGGAAATCAGCTACGAACGCCTGTGAGTAGGCTGCGGACGTGACCAGGGACGTGCGGGTGGTGGTCCGCTACCGCAAGGCTGTGACGTACGGCGTGCACGCGCTGCTGGCCGCGCTCCGGACCGCCGCGGTCGAGTGCGAGGTACGGCTGGGCGCCACACCGGAGGAGACGGCCGCGCACGTCGCCGAGCCCGGCGCCGACCGGGTGCTGGTGCTGTGGTCGTTCTACTCGCCCGATGCCGAGGCGATGGCCGCGGAACTGGCCACGATCAGGCGGCTGGGCGGCGAGGGCGGGCACGTCCTGCACATCGCGGGCGGCGTGCACGCCACGGCCGAACCCCAGCAGGTCATCGACGCCGGATGGGACCTGGCCGGCATCGGCGAGGGCGAGTCCACGATCATCGCCCTGGTCGAGGCGCTGCGGGAGGACCGCGAGCTCAGCACCGTGCCGGGCCTGGCGATCAAGGACCATGACGGCGTGGCGCTGCGCACCCGCCCCGCGCCACAGCTGCCGCTCGACGCCTTCCCCTCCTTCCCCTACGACAAGGGGCGCTTCGGCCCGATCGAGATCACCCGCGGCTGCCGGTACACCTGCCGCTTCTGCCAGACGCCGTTCATGTTCGGCGGTCAGTTCCGCCACCGCTCCGTCGCCGGCGTCCGCGAGCACGTCCGGGCGATGGCCGAGCACGGCCTGCGCGACGTCCGCTTCATCACTCCCACGTCGCTTTCGTACGGCTCGGCGGGTCCGGACCCCGATCTGGACGCGGTCGAGGAACTGCTGGTCGGGGTGAAGGAGGAGCTGCCGCCGCACGGCCGGGTGTTCTTCGGCAGCTTCCCCTCCGAGGTGCGCCCCGAGCACGTCACGCCCGAGGCGATGAAGCTGCTCAAGCGGTACGTGGCCAACGACAACCTGATCATCGGCGCCCAGTCGGGCTCCGACGCGATCCTGGCGGCCTCGGGGCGCGGCCACGGCGTCCAGCCGGTCCGCGACGCCGTACGGATCGCCGCCGAGCAGGGCTTCCGGCCGAACGTGGACTTCATCTTCGGCATGCCAGGCGAGACGGAGCAGGACCAGGCCGACTCGATCCGGCTCGCGGCCGACCTGGCGGACCTGGGCGCGCGCATCCACACCCACACGTTCATGCCGCTGCCCGGCACGCCCTGGCGCGATGCCGAGCCCGCGTTCATCCCGCTCACGACGATGCGCGAGCTGGACCGCCTGGCGCAGCGCGGCGACGCGTACGGCCACTGGCGCAAGCAAGCGGAACACTCCCAGCGCCTGGCCGAGACCGCCAAGGCCTACCCCCGCCGCACCCAGCGCCGCCGCACCGTCTAGCACAATGAGAGTGTGAGGGAGCTCGTCGAACTCGTGGGTGCGGGTGGCGTGGTGGTGCTGAGCGGCGCCGGGCTGTCCACCGAGTCGGGCATCCCTGATTATCGAGGGCCTACGGGACAGGCCAGGCGGGTCACGCCGATGACGTATCAGCGCTTCACCGGGTCATCCGAGGAGCGACGGAGGTACTGGGCGCGCAGCCACGTCGGCTGGCGGCAGATGGGCCGGGCACGGCCGAACGCCGGCCACCGGGCTGTGGCCGACCTGGAGCGATCGGGCCTGCTCAGCGGCATCGTGACGCAGAACGTGGACGGGCTGCACCAGGCCGCGGGCGCCCGGCGGGTGATCGAGCTGCACGGCGGCCTTGACCGGGTGGTGTGCCTGTCGTGCCGCCGCAGGACGCGCCGCGCCGAGTTGGAGACGCGGCTGCGGCTGGCCAACCCGGGCTGGGAGGCGAGCGGCCTGATCAACCCGGACGGCGACGCGGTGCTGACCGATGAGCAGGTGGCCGGGTTCACCGTGGTCGACTGCGCCGCGTGCGGCGGGCTGCTCAAGCCCGACGTGGTGTTCTTCGGCGAGAACGTGCCGCGCGCCAGGGTGGACGAGTGCTACGCGATGGTGGCCGGGGCCAGGCTCCTGCTTGTGCTGGGCTCATCGCTGTCGATCAGGTCAGGGCTGCGTTTCGTGGAGCGCGCCGCCGAACTCGGCATCCCGGTCGCGATCGTGAACCAGGGGACCACGGGTGGGGACCCGCTGGCCGTACTGACCGTCGACGCCCCGCTCGGAGAGACCCTGACAACCCTGGCCAGAACAACCGCCACAGCAGTATCTTTCCGTGATCTTGCCTAATACACGAGTTACCCTGGGCTTATCCGGAATGCCGCTTCGTGGAGGCAGGCCATGCCGAGCGATCCTGACCACGTGCTCGACGCCATCGACGGCGCCGTCGAAGACTGGGAGGCGCTGAGCGCCGACGCCATGCGGTGGGCGCCTCCGGAGAAGAGACGCGACGACCTGCTGGGGGAGATGACCGACATCTTCGGCCCGCTGGCCAACGCCCTCACCCAGGCGTTCCGCCCGATGGGTGAGGCCCTGATGCGATCCATCGAGGGCTCACCGGTGGGCCGCCTGCTGGAGCTGACCGGCGGGGACGAGGAGGAGGACGACGAGCGCTAGGACTTTGATACACGCCCCGGAACCCTTGCTCTACGGGTCGTTCTGGCCCTGGTCGCCTTGGTTCGGCATCCGGGCGAGGGCGACGATCCGCTCCAGTGCCGCCGCGTGCTGCCGGAAGGCATGCCTCCCCACGGGAGTGAGCTGCACGTAGGTGCGCCGCGCCCGCTTGTCCTGGCCCTTGCGCACCGCGACGTACCCGGCGGAGGCCAGAGCGGAGACCTGCTTGGACAGCGCCGAGTCGCTGGTTCCTATCGTGTCCCTGAGGAAGCCGAAGTCGACCCAGTCGGCCGGCGCCAGCAGCGCGACGATCGACAGCCGCGCGGGCACGTGCAGGAATTCATCGAACGCTGGGTCCATCAGCCTGACCTGCCTCCCGCAAGATGATCGTCTTCATGATCCGGCGGATCAGGGGCGTGAGCCCAAGGTATGCCACGGCCGTCACGGCGGCAGCGATCCCACCCTGCGACAGCAGTCCGGATGCCGGTGCATGGATCAAGCCGAAGGCAGCGATCCGCGCGACGACAAAGACCACGTAAAGAACGACGATCAATGCCACTCGGACGCCTATCTCCTGGTTCGTAGGCTTCCGGTGGACGGCGGTCCAGTGCGCGTACACCATCCCCACACCCGCGAACATGAAGAACCCGAGCACGAAGGCGATGGTGCTCCAAGGACGCTCGAGATCGGTCGATGCGAGCCCGACGAAGATCCCGAGCGCCGAGATGACCACATGCGGCAGCGGAAGAATCTTACGGACCATCTCCTCGCGGGTCTTGCCCTCAAGACGGCGAACGTTGTCGAGCGCTGACTGTGCATCCTGAGGATTCATACGTCCCCCCGCCGTTGACCACTTTCCCCTAAGGAAAGTAGCACCCATTTTCCTCACAGGAAAGTCGTCAGCCCACAGCGCGATCGGGTGGGCCACCCTCTGAGGCTTGTGACCAGGTCAAACGTGGACGCACACTGCCCGAGCTGGTTAGCCTTGGCAGAGAAACCCGCTTGTTGATGGGGTGGTAAGAGTGTCGGTTTCATTGCTGACGGTTGTCATCGATTGCCGCGACCCAGCCAGCCAGGCCGAATTCTGGGCCCAGGCGCTGGCATACAAGGTCAACCAGCGCAACCCCGACGAGTTCCAGGTCAGCGACCCAGACGGTACCGGCGGATCGCTGTACTTCATGAAGGTCCCCGAGTCCAAGGTGGTCAAGAACCGCCTACACCTCGACCTGGTCACTTCAGGCTCAATGGAGACAGAGGTAGCACGCCTGGTCGAGGCCGGAGCCCAACTAGTCGAAGTCCGGCAAGACCCCGCCTACCTCGACAACCCAGATACATGGACGGTAATGCGCGACCCGGAAGGAAACGAGTTCTGCGTAACAAGCACCACCACCATGACCGGCTGGGCCTGACGCCCGCTTTCCGGTGTGGCACTGATCCACTCGGCAAGCATGAGCTCACCCACCCGCCTGTCCCGATCATTACCCTCGATGAGGCGATCCGTCGACGGTGGTGCTGGGCGTCGGTCGTCAGCGGGCGGCCAGGTCCATGCGGAGGAACTCGGTGATGCGGAGCAGCTTCGGTGGGCGTGCCACGTCTTCGGAGAGGGCCAGGAACGCCTCGTCTTCCCCGACGAGGCGTGGGGCGGCGAGTTGGATCTCCTTCCCGTCGACCTGGAGTCGCGCACTGTCGGCTGCCAGGACGTTCTGCACCCAGTCCGAGCGCGATCCGTACACCAGAACGAACAGGTAGCCGCCGTCGACCGGATGCGCGTCGAGAGGCGTGCGGTATGTCGCGCCAGAGATGCGACCGACGTGAGTCAGCACCGGCCACTTCCCGCCCGCGATCGCGCGAGGGTTGAACACCCGCTTGTTCACGTGCCCCCACCAGCTCGGCATCGGCATCGGGATCTCCTTCTCTCGCCCTGACGGGGGCGCGCCGTAGGACAGACGTTCGCTGAGTCCCGCTCGGGAGGATTTTGGCTTACGCCCGTAAGGTGACTTACGTGCGTAAGGCTGACTTACACTCGTAAGGTTGTCAACCGCCCAGGAGCCGTCGTGTCACGACCACCACAACCGCTCAGCAGAGGTCTCGTGCTGGAAGCCGCGATCCGGGTCGCGGATCGCGGCGGCGTGGAAGCGATCACGATGCGGCGGGTCGCCCAGGAACTGGGCGTGGAGGCGATGTCGCTCTACCACCACGTACCGAACAAGGACGCGATCCTCGACGGCGTGGTCGACATGGTGTTCGCGGCGATCAAGCTACCCAGCGCCGAGTGCGACGACTGGCGCGACGCGATCCGGGCACGCGCCTGCTCCGCGCGCGCGGTGCTGTCGCAGCACAGCTGGGCTCTCGGCCTCATGGACTCCCGCCGCAGCCCGGGTCCGGCGACGCTACGCCACCACGACGCCGTCCTCGGCATCCTCCGGGAGGCGGGGTTCACGCTGCCGATGGCCGCACACGCCGTCTCGCTGATCGACAGCTACGTCGGCGGGTTCGTCCTCCAGGAGGCGAACCTGCCGATGGGGACGCCGGACGACGTCGAGGAAGTGGCCGGCACCATCCTCCAGCGCCTGCCGGTGAACGAGTTGCCGTACCTCACAGAGATGATCGTCGACCATGCCCTGCGGCCGGGCTACGACCACACGAGCGAGTTCAGCTACGGCCTGGACCTGATTCTGGATGCCCTCGAAGCTCGCCGCTGAGACCCACTTGCCCCTGAGCATCAACCGCCGAATCCGAGGTCGCTCACTCCGCCCGCGCCCGCCTGCTCGACCGATTCGGCACTGACGACCAGCGACGCTCGGCCAGCCCTCCGGTGCCGGCCACGGAGCTGCTGCGCCTGGTCCTTGACGCCTCTCACGACCCCGGCACCGGCGCTCCCGAGGTCAAACCAGAAGACCTGACCGACGCGCTCCAGATGATCGTCCCGATCCGGCGCAGTATCGACAGCCTGGAGTACCACGCCATCTCATTTGCCCGTAAAGCGGGCCTGACGTGGCGGCAGCTCGCGGACGCCCTAGCCCTCGAAAGCCCGCAAGCCGCTCAACAGCGCTTCCAACGCCTTGGCGACCGCCTGAACGAAACCACTGGCCGCCAGGACCTCTGACCCAGACGGCGCTGACAGCCTCCACCAGGGGTGGAAGACCACCGCTACGGACGTATCCCCAACGTCACCACCAGCCGCAAGCAAGGCTGTCCACGCCCGAGACCCCTTCATGACGAGCCAACGGCAGGTACGAAGCGCGAGTCCCCGCCGACCGCATCGACCCCGCACTTGTCCGCCTTTGCGACACCACGGGTTCGAAGGTCAGTAATTTCCGGAAAAAGGGTCTTCGGAAGAGGGCCCTCGGAAGAGCGCTTGGCTTGTCTGATCTAGGTTTGTCTGGTGCCCCCCTTCACGAAAGGTGAGGTGGCCGGGATGCCTGAAGCATCGGCGGGTGGGCAGAGTGGCGAGAATTCCGTCCGGCTTGGGGGCTACCAGCAGGAGCTGAAACGGACGCTCGGCTCCTTTCAGGTATTCGCGATCTCGTTCGCTTTCATCTCGGTGGCGGTCGGCATCTTCGCGACGTACGACGACGTGCTGCAGAACGCGGGGCCGGTCGGGATCTGGCTCTGGGTCATCGCGGCGATAGGGCAGACCCTGGTGGCGTTGGTGGTGGCGCAGTTCGCGGCCCGTATCCCGCTCAGCGGCTCCTCCTACCAATGGGCCTCGCGGCTGGCCAACCCGAAGATCGGCTGGGGGTTCGGCTGGCTGACCTTCTGCTATCTGGCGATCGCGGTGGTAGCGGTCGACAATGCGCTCGCCAGCCAAGCATTCATGCCGCTCGCCGGCCTCAAACCGGACGAGGATACGGCACGCCTGATCACCCTCGTGGTGCTCCTCATCCAGGTGCTGATCACAGTGGGCTCGACGCGCATCGTCAGCATGATCAACGCGAGCGCGGTAGGGCTCGAACTGGCGCTGGTCGTGGTGGTGGCGATCGCGCTCCTCATCGCTGTGGCGATCACGGGCGACGGCGCGGTCAGCAACCTCACCTCACGCGGTGTCACCCTGAACGCCCCCGGCTATTTCGCCGTTGGGGGCGGGCTGATGCTCGCCATGATCATGGGCCTCGCCACGCTCGTCGGCTTCGACTCCGCAGCGAACCTGGCCGAAGAGGCCAAAGATCCCTATCGCAGTGTCCCGCGCGCGATCGTGGCATCGGTCGTGGCAGCCGGGCTGCTGGGACTGCTCTTCCTGATCGCGCTCACCATCGCGATCGACGACATCCCCCGGATCAGCGCCAGCGGCTCCCCGGTCGCGGCGATCATGCGTGATCAGCTCGGCCCGGTGATGGAGAGAACGCTGCTGGTCGGCATCACCTTCGCGTTCTTCGGCGCCGGGCTGGTGGTGATGGCCGCGTGCTCGCGGATCGTCTTCGCGATGTCGCGCGACTCACGCTTCCCTGCCCACCGGCTGATGCGGCGGGTCGACCCGCGCACCCATACGCCGATCCCGGCGACGATCCTGATCTTCGTCATTGGCGTCATCCTGATGCTCGCGCTGCCGGGCGCCGCACTGCTGGAGCTGATCACGGCGTCGACGATCCTCCCAGCGATCATCTACGGCTCGACGATCGTCCTCTATCTGGTCGTGCGCAGACGACTGGATCGCAAGAAGGGCGCCTTCGACCTCGGGCGCTTCGAACTGCCGATCGCGATCGGCGCACTGGTCTGGTCGCTCGTCGCTCTGTTCGTGCTGGCGGTCCCGGCGGAGGCGCTGGTCCCCGTCCTCATCGTGGTCGGATTGCTCCTGGCAGGCGGGCTGTTCTTCCTCGGCCTGCTGCTGTTCAACCGCGAGGCCCTGGAAACCGAGCCCGGCGACCTAAGCGTCTTCAAGCACTGACCGCCCAAACCATGCCCGCCGCCTCCGACCGTTCTTCAGGCGGAGCAATCACCCTGCTTGGATGATCGAGACCGTGGTCAGGCGTACGGACGGTGGCGCGATCGCAGCAACTCAACGACGATCTATCAGGGGGTGCGCTCGCTCCTTCACCTGAGCGGCCGTCTCTATCGACCCGCGACTACCAACCTAGGAGAAGTGAGTTTCCACCTCGCCGGTGGCTGTGCGGCGTTTCTTGCGTTGCCGCTCAGCGACTAGCCGCGGGCAGCAGGTGCATCGTCACGAGTGAATTAAGGTCAGGGTGTAGGCCAACGATGCGCGAGATGCGGAAATATGCTGGCCGGGTGCCGTCACCGCTTTCGTTAGAGATCAAGCTGTCAATCGCGGACTCTGACGATCATGAACTCGCAGGCGAGGCCATAAACCTGCGATCCGCCCTTCTTGGTCTGGATCTCGATGATGTCGCGCTGGCCAGCAGTCCGACACCCGAGGGGGCCAAGGGCGACGCGATGAGCGTGGGCACCATTGTGATAGCGCTGGCCAACTCCGCCGTTCTCGTCGCTGTCGTGCAATCGGTGCGCGCGTGGATTCAGCGTTGCGGCGGGCGGAGCGCGAAGATAACTGACGGAGAACGGACATTCGAGCTGACAGGGCTCTCATCCGGACAGCAGCAAGAGATCATCGATGCGCTCCTGGCAAAAGCTGACACTCCCGCCAAGCCAATAGTGGAGCCGTGAGTGATGGCACGGTGAGCCGATATGCGTTGCTGGTTGCCACAGATGTTCACGAAGACGCGGCGTTCACTCGGTTGCGAACACCGGCCACGGATGCTGCTGCGCTAGCCAGAATCCTCGCCGATCCGCGCATCGGTGGATATGACGTTCGCATCCTGCACAACCGCCCCGCGGGCGACGTTCGCTTGGCGATCGAGGAGTTCTTTGCGGACAAGAAGCTCGATGATCTTCTTATGCTCTACATATCTGGGCATGGACTGAAGGATGACTACGGTTCACTCTCTTTTGTGACAACCGATTCGCGGCGAAAGTTGATGGCAGCCACGTCTGTTTCCGCGGAGTTCGTGCGTGCACAAATGCAGCGATCCCGTAGCCGTCGGATCGTCATCGCGCTGGACTGCTGCTACGCGGGAGCCTTCCCGCTTGGCATCCATCATCGCGGTGGTGAGTCGGTTGAAGTATTGGAGGGCCTGTCAGGACGCGGCCGGGTCGTGCTGACTGCCACATCCGAGCTCGAGTACGCCTTCGAAATGCACAACCGTGAGCTGGTGCACGTCTCACGCCTGGCTGGGGACACGACCTCCCTCTTCTCCGAGGCACTCATCGAAGGGCTTCGCAGCGGCGATGCCGACGCAGATGGGGATGGCCGAATTGAGGTGCGTGAGCTCTACGAGTACGTCCATGACAGGGTCAGGACCAATTCAAGTCGTCAGACTCCTCGTATGCAGTGTGACATCGACGGCTCGATCTATGTGGCGCTCGCCGCCAAGGATACGGGTACTCCAATCGAGTCACCTCCGGTTGCCGGCGGGCGGCGTTCCTTGCGTCTCCACTGGGCGGCGGCCGCGGTGGCATTGGTCGTGGCGACCGCGGGAGCCATCTCGCTCAAAGCGTTCGGCTCTGGAGTGCCCACGTCGCCGTCGTCCAACCCCTCGAGCGTTTCGGTACACACTTCTGGATCAATACCGGCCGACGGCGTGATCCCTATGGCCAAGGACGCTGACGCGCATCGTATAGCGGCTGAGTGGACTTCGGACGATTTCCGAGCCGCCATGCCGTACACCGTGCCAGCTACTCCCCATATCAGCACGGCCAAAGAGAAAGGAGAATCCAGGACAGTGGCGCCCATCGGTACTCCAACCGAGGGCTTAAAGGTCGCGCCTCCGGCCGTGGGCTCGGTGTTTTTCAAGGCGGCGGGACGCCGGTATCGATGCTCTGGCGCGTCCATTCAGTCGAAGTACCGCGACGTCGTCGTCACCGCGGCGCACTGCCTCTACGATCCGATAACCCGGCAACCGCATTCCGACTGGGTATTCGTGCCGGGATATCGCGAGGGCCAGATTCCGGTTGGTGTGTATGTCGGCAAGATCGGCCATCTGGATGTCCGTTTCGCCGAACAGGCTGACTACGCGTTTGACGTAGCATTTGTCAGCGTCTTCGGCTCAGGGAACGGAGTGCGGCTAGGAGATCAGGTTGGCGGCCTGGGATTTGCATCGAATCAAGGCCATGACGCCACCGTTCGAGTGTTCCGCGATCCCGATCCACCGTGTTCTGGCACAGAGTCTGCCGGCGCGCACGGTGAAGTGATCCTTGGCTGTGCGGCGGGGCCAAGCGTTGGCGGCGCTCCCTTGGTCGCAGCGTCTGACAACAACACTGCCTATGTCGTCGGTGTTGTTTCCTTCTTCGTGGACTCCGACCGTGACGGCCACACGGATCACATGGCAAGCCCTTACTTCGATGCGCGGATCTATGCGTCCTACAACCGCGCCAGCAATTTGTGGAGCGGTGGCTGGCGGGAGTCCAAGAGACTCGGCGATTAGGGTTGATCGGCCAAGTCTCTGACCTGCCGTGGTGGGTGGTGCATCGGCGAACTCCGAGCAGCGGGAGAGCGCGAACACGACCGGCAAGGCCGTGGGGCGTGCGTCCGTCTGGAAGCCATCCCTGGCTGTGAGGTCCCGCGGCAGCAGCTCGGGGCAGGGTCGGGCTGGCCACGCCGGGGAGGCGCGCCGTTCGTGAGGGGCTGGGCGTCGAGCTGTGTGGCGCCGGAGATTTGGCGTAGTTGGTCGGCCTGCGATGATGGCGATCCGATGAAGGCGGGGGGTGCGCGCGGTGACGGTTGGTCGGGAGTTGCCACGGTTCGGCACAATTGCTGACGTGAGAGTCGGATTGCTTGGACCATTCGAGGTGCGGAACCACGATGGGGCCGTGGTGGAGGTTCCTGGGATTCGGCTGCGCGCACTGCTGGCCGCGCTCGCCCTCGAACCTGGCCGGATCGTCACCCGTTCGAGGCTGGTGGACTGGATCTGGGGGGAACAGCCGCCCGCGGACGAGGTGAACGCCGTGCAGGCGTTGGTGTCCAGGCTGCGCAGGGTGTTGCCGGACGGTGTGATCGAGGCGGATTCCGGCGGGTACCGGCTGGCCGTAGCTCCTGATGCCGTGGACGTGAGCCGGTTCGAGCAGCTGGTCGGTCAGGCCCGCACCGCCGAGCCCGCGGCGCGGGCGGATCTGCTGCGTACGGCCTTGGCCTTGTGGCGCGGTAACGCCATGGCGGACATCGCTCTGAGCGGCAGCGAGGCGTTCGACACCGCGGTCGCGCGGCTGGACGAACTCCACGTCGCCGCGCTCGGGGATCGGGTGGATGCGGATATTCGCCTCGGCCGCGGCTCGGAGTTGCTCTCCGAGCTGACCGAGCTGGTCGCCACGTATCCGCTGCGCGAGGGGTTCGTGGCGGCCCTGATGCGAGCGCTCGCCGAGGCAGGGCGTGGGAACGAGGCGTTGACGCTGTTCCAGCGGACGCGCGAGCGGCTCGCCGAGGAGTTGGGCGCCGATCCGTCGGCCGAGCTCTCGGCGCTGCACACCGCGTTGCTCCGTGGCGAGCTGGGCGAGCGGGCGGAGAACCGCAGGACGAACCTGCGCGCCCAGCTCTCGAGTTTCGTCGGCAAGGACACCGACATCTCCGCGGTCGCCGTTCTGTCCATCGGGCACCGGCTTGTCACCTTGACGGGGGCGGGTGGCTCCGGCAAGACCAGGCTGGCCACGGAGACCGCGCGGACCATGCTCACCGAGCTGCCGGACGGGGCATGGCTGGTCGAACTGGCCTCGGTGCAGGCGGGCGGTGATCTGGCGCAGGCCACTCTTACCGCGATCGGCCTGCGTGACCAGGCACTGCTCGGTGATGCGCGGGATGGGGAACCGATGGATCGGCTCATCGCCGCGCTCCGCGAGCGCGCGATGTTGCTGATCCTGGACAACTGCGAGCACGTGATCGAGGAGGCCGCGGCTTTCGCGGATCGGCTGCTGGGGGAATGCCGGAGGCTGCGGATCCTGGCCACGAGCAGGGAGCCGCTCGGCATCACCGGGGAGGTGCTGTGGCAGGTCGAGCCACTCGCGCTGCCCGCGGAGGAGGCGGACCCCTCCGAAGTCGGGTCCTCACCCGCGGTACGGCTGCTGCGGGACCGCGCGGAACTGGTGCGCAAGGACATCGGCGCCGACGCGCACACCTTGTCGGTCATGGCGCGGATCTGCCGGGCGCTGGACGGGATGCCGCTGGCGATCGAACTGGCCGCGGCACGGCTGCGCACCATGTCCATCGATCAGCTGGCGCGCGGGCTCGACGACCGATTCCGGCTGTTGACCGGCGGCAGCCGTACGGCACTGCCCCGGCACAAGACGCTGCGCGCGGTCGTGGACTACAGCTGGGACCTGTTGAGCGAGGCCGAACGTGGCGTGCTGCGGCGGCTCTCGGTGTTCTCCGGCGGGGCGAGCCTGGAAGCGGCCGAGCGGGTGTGCGGGGACGCGGCCGGGGAGCAGGTGCTCGACCTGCTGACCGCGTTGATCGAGAAGTCGCTGCTGCTCGTCGATGCCGAGGGCACGCCGCGCTACCGGATGCTCAACACCATCAGGGAGTACGCCGAGGACCGGCTCGCCGATGCCGGGGAAACCGAGCCGGTGCGCCGGGCGCACCTCGCCTACTTCACCGAACTGGCCGAGACGGCCGAGCCGCACCTCCGCCGGGCTGAGCAGCTGGAATGGCTGTCCACGCTCGGTACCGAGCACGACAACATCGGTACAGCCCTGCGCGGAGCGATCGCCGAGGGATGGGCCCAGGAGGCGATGCGGATGGTCGCGGCCGTGGGTTGGTACTGGTACCTCAGTGGGCACCGGACCGAGGGCACCGAGTTGAGCATCGCGGCGGCCTCGCTGCCCGGTGAGGTGTCCGATGAGGTGCGGGCGTTGGCCTACGCCATCGTGACAGTGTTCATGACCTCCGGGCCCGGCCGCGATCAGTATCAGGCGCAGGAATGGATCCACAAGGCGCACCGGTTCACCCAGCGCAGCGGGTCTCGTCACCCCATGCTCGCGTTCGTCGAGCTGTGGGAGCGGATGCTGGAGGAGCCAACGGATTTCCTGCCCGTGTTCGAGCCGCTCATCGTCGACGACGATCCATGGGTGCGCGCGCAGGCCAGGATCACTCGTGGCCGATTCCGGCTCATGCTCGGCGGCGACGAGACTGACGTGGACATCGACGCCGAGATCGCGCTCGCCGAGTTCCGCACGCTGGGTGACCGGATGGGGATCTCGTTGTCGCTGACCTTCCTGGCCGATCGGCTCGCCATGCGCGGCGAGTTCGCACGCGCGTGTGAGCACTACGAAGAGGCGGCTGTGGCGCTGACCGAGGTAGGCGCGACCGAGGACGTGGCCATCTCACGGGCGCGGCAGGCTCAGCTGTACTGGCTGCACGGCGATGAGCGGTCCAGCGCGTCCGCCATGGCCGAAGTGCAGCGATACGCGGACGGGATCGCCTGGCCGGACACGCTTGCCGAGTTGGAGCTTGCGAAGGCGCGGTTGGCGCGCTGGCGCGGCGAGCCGGACAAGGCACACCAGCACCTGGCCACGGTGTGGGAGATGCTGGGCAACAGGGAACTGAGCGACTTGGCCCGCGCGAGGACCATGGATCTGTACGGCTACCTCACCGAGGATCTCGAGAAGGCCCGCGCGCGTCGGAGCGAGGCGTTCTCCGCGGCTGTGGCGACGGCGTATCCGCCGCTGATCGCCGATGTGCTGGTCGGGATCGCGGATCTCGCGCTGCGCGAGGGACAGGATGAGCAGGCCGTGCGATTGCTCGCGGCCAGCGACAGCGTGCGCGGTACGCCGGATCGTTCGCTGCCGGACGCTCCCAGGATCGCCGCGGAAACGCGGAATCGCCTCGGCGAAACTGTGTTCGCCGAGGCGACCCGTGACGGGCAGCAGCGGGATTGGCGTGAGCTGGCCGAGATCACCCTCGCTTCGTGAACGTCCTGCGCGCCCACAGGTAGCCGATCAGCGCGATCCCCACGCACCAGGCGACCGCCGCGATGGCCGAGCCGGTCGACGGCGCGCCGGTCAGCAGCCCGCGCACGGTTTCGATGATCGAGGTGAACGGCTGGTACTCCGCGAACTGCCGCGCACCGGGCCCCATCTTGTCGGCGGGCGTGAATGCGCTGCTCAGGAAGGGGAGGATCATCAGCGGGACACCGATGAGGCCCGCGCTCTCCGGCGACTTCGCCGCGAGGCCGAACGCGACGGTCAGCCAGCCGATGGCCAGTACGGCCAGCACGACGATGCCGATCACGCCGAGCCACTGCGTGAAACTCGCTGAAGGCCGGAATCCCATCAGGAACGAGACCCCGATGATGAACGCGATGGCCACCAGCGTCCGCAGCATGGTCTCGATCACGTGCGCGTTCAACACCGCGCCCCTGGACACATGCATGACGCGAAGCCGGTTGATGAATCCCTTCGTCATATCCGAATTCACCGCGATCGCGGTGGGGCTGATCCCGTAGCAAATGGTCGTCACGATCAACCCCGGCGTCGCGTAATCGGCATAGTTGACACCGACGTTGAACGCGTCGCCGAGGATGTAGACCATCAGGAACATCAGAACGAGCGGCATGATGATGGCGTTGAACATCGCCAGCGGGTTGCGCATCGTGTGCCGGAAGTTGCGCCGCAGCATGGTCGCGGAATCTGAGATGGTGTTCATCGTGCACTGACCTCCTTGTTTCCGTGACCGGTGAGGGCGAGGAAGACGTCGTCCAGATCCGGTGTATGCACCGACAGTTCCTCGGCTTCTATGGATTGCGCGTCGAGCTGATCGAGCAGCGCGCGGAGCGACCTCACCCCGCCGTCGCCGGGAACCCGCAAGGTCAGCTCCTCGTCGTCCCTCGTGGACCCGGGCAGGACCCGTGCCGCGACGTCGAGCGCGTACTGATCGGCGAACCGCAGCCGGACATGGCTGCCGGGAATCCGGCGCTTGAGCTCATCGGCGGTGCCCTGGGCGACCAGCCGGCCCTGATCGAGTACGGCGATGCGGTCGGCGAGCTGGTCGGCCTCCTCCAGATACTGGGTGGTGAGGAAGATGGTCGTACCGTCGGCGACCAGTTCCCGGATGATGTCCCACATGGTCCGGCGGCTGCGCGGATCGAGTCCCGTCGTGGGCTCGTCCAGGAAGATGATCTGCGGCTTGCCGACCAGCGTCATGGCGAGGTCCAGCTTGCGGCGCATGCCGCCGGAGTAGGACGCCGCCTGCTTGCTCGCCGCTTCGCCCAGCTCGAACTGGTCGAGCAACCGGCGGGCGATCTGCCTGCCCTCCGCCTTGGGCAGGTGCAGGAGATCCGCCATCAGCAGCAGGTTCTCCTCGCCGGTGAGCAGGTCGTCCACCGAGGCGAACTGGCCGGTGACCCCGATCGCCGCGCGCACTGCCCTGGTCTCCGTGGCCAGGTCGTGCCCGGCGACGATCACCTTCCCGGCGTCGGGGGTGAGCAGCGTGGTCAGCACGTTCACCGTCGTGGTCTTTCCAGCGCCGTTGGGCCCGAGCAGGGCGAAGATCGTGCCGGCCCGGACATCCAGGTCGATGCCGTCGAGCACGACCTTGTCCTTGTAGGACTTTCGCAGCCCCGAGGCCGCAATCGCTGAACCGTTCATGGCGTCCACGATCGACGATCGCTCTGATACCGGGCCGTTGCCGTGCTGACGCCGCCGCTGACACGACACCGCGTCACGGACCAAAGGCTGCCTAGGAGGTTTCGGGTCGCGGGTCCTCAGCCGTGTTCAGGCCGGCAAGGAGCAGGTCGAGGCCGGCGATGAACTGGTCGCGGTCGTCGTGTTCGCGCAGGTCCGCGGTGATGCGCGTCAGGAAGGGGTAGTCGGCGGGGTCGAGCGTCTCCCAGCGTTCGGCGGTCTGGGCAAGGAAGGCGTCGCGGCTGGTGGTCGCGCTGACGGTGACGCCCGGAGCGATGATCTGGGCGCTGACGCCGGTGACGTAGTAGAAGATCGCGGTGGAGACCGCGAACTGCCGCGAGGTGGGCAGCCCGGTTCCTGCGACCAGGGTGCCGATGCGGTCGAACAGGCGCAGTGCGTTGGCATGTGTGGCAGGCGCGGTGACGTGGGAGGCGGCCCACGGGTGCCGGTCGAGGGTGTCGAAGACGGCGATGGCGAGCGCGCGCAGCCCGGCGCCGTCCGCGGGCCGTCCAACTGTGGCGAGGGCGTGGCCGAGCACCTGGTCGGCGGCCAGGGCGACGAGTTCGTCCTTGTTCGCCACGTGCCAGTACAGGGCTCCGGTGCCGGTGTTCAGCCGTTCGGCCAGCAGCCGGAAGGTGAGCCCTCGCTCGCCGTACTCGTCCAGCAGCGCGACGGCCATGCCGATGACGATCTCTTGAGAGAGGGCGTCGGCACGTCCCCCAGCGGGTGCTCTTCCTCTTGTCCGTGGCACGTTCCCCATCTTGACACATTATGGAACGATGGTCCATATTGCTTATGGATCGCCGTTCCATATGGCTCTGTCCGACCAGAAGCGAGGAAGCCCATGAACACCAGCCACCCGATCGTCATCGTCGGCGCCGGCCTCGGCGGTCTGACCCTTGCTCGAGTCCTGCACGTGCACGGCATCCGGGCGACCGTCTATGAGGCGGAGCCCTCCCCGGTGGCGCGCACGCAGGGCGGCCAGCTCGACATCCACCGGCACAACGGACAGCTCGCGCTCGAAGCGGCCGGCCTCACCGAGGAGTTCCGTGCGATCATCCACGAGGGCAGCGAGGCTTCGCGGGTGCTCGACCAGCATGGGAAGGTGCTCCTCGACCAGCCCGACGACGGCACCGGCGAGCGTCCCGAGGCGCTTCGGGGTGATCTGCGGCGGATTCTCCTTGAATCCCTGCCCGCGGAGACGATCCAGTGGGGGAAGAAGGTCGTCGGCGTCGCGGCCCTCGGCGCCGGTCGGCACGAGCTGACGTTCGCGGACGGATCGACCGTGGGCGCCGGACTCCTCGTGGGCGCGGACGGCGCCTGGTCGAAGATCCGCCCACTGCTCTCGGACGCGAAGCCCGAATACGTCGGCATGTCGTTCGTCGAGACCTACCTGTTCGACGCCGACACCCGGCACCCCGCCAGCGCGAAAGCGGTCGGCGGCGGGGCGATGTCCGCGCTCAGGCCGGGGCAGGGGATCCAGGCTCACCGGGAGAGCGGCGGGACCCTCCACACCTACGTCGCGCTCTCCAAGCCGCAGGACTGGTTCGCCGGGATCGATTTCACCGATTCCGCCGCGGCGACCGCCCGGATCGCGCAGGAGTTCGACGGCTGGGCGCCGGAGCTCACCGCGCTGATCACCGACGGTGACACCGCGCCGGTCCTGCGCCCCCTCCACGCCCTGCCCATCGGGCACCGGTGGGATCGAACGCCGGGGGTGACCCTGCTCGGCGACGCCGCCCACCTCTCGCCCCCGAACGGCGAAGGCGCCAACCTGGCCATGTACGACGGCGCCGAACTCGGCAAGGCCATCGCCGCGCACCCCGATGACGTCGAGGCCGCGCTCACCGAATACGAGCAGGCCCTGTTCCCCCGCAGCACCGCGGAGGCCGCCGAAGCCGCCCGCGACTTCGAGCTCTGCTTCGGCGACAACGCACCCCACGGCCTCCTCTCCCTGCTCACCGGCCACGAACAGGCCTAGCGACGGTTCTTTCCGGCGAGTACGGCGGGCCAGGCCGGGAGGCCGGGAGCGTGCCGGTTTCGGCGGCGTTCTCGACAGCGGACATGAACGCCGAAGGGCGGCGGGAGACTACCGCCGCCCTTCGGCGTGGGCTGGATGAGGCGCGTACGCGACCTCAGCGCGCGGTCACGCGTCCCAGGTGACCGGGAGGCTCTTGACCCCGTAGATGTCGGCGGTCTCCGGGCGCAGGCTGACCTCCTCAGCCGGTACGGCCAGGCGCAGGGTGGGGAAGCGGTTGAGCAGCGCGGGGAGCGCGACGCGCAGCTCGACACGAGCGAGCTGCTGGCCCAGGCACTGGTGGATGCCGTGGCCGAAGGCCAGGTGCCCGCCGTCCTGCCTGCGCAGGTCCAGCACGTGGGGGTCGGTGAAGCGCTCAGGGTCACGGTTGGCGGTGGCGTACGACACGATGACCGTCGTACCGGCCTTGATGGTCTTGCCGCCCAGCTCGACGTCCTCCAGCGCCGTCCTCATGAACGTCTTCGCCACGGTCAGGTACCGCAGCAGTTCTTCGACGGCCTTTTCGGTGAGCTCGGGGTCGGCGCGCAGCGCGGCCAGCTGCTCCGGGTTCTGCAGCAGCGCGAAGGTGCCCAGCGCCAGCATGTTCGCCGTGGTGTCGAACCCGGCCGACAGCAGGATCAGGGCCATGCCCCGCAGCTCCTCGTCGGTCAGATCGCTGTCGAGCAGGTCGCTGAGCACGTCGTCGGTGGGGTTGGCGCGCTTGGCCGCCACCAGCTCCGCGAGGTACTCCTGGGTCGCGGTGTAGGCGGCGATCAGGTCCTCGTCGCTGACCTCCCCGCCGAGGAACTTGTCGATGTTGTCCTGGAAGGAGCCCCGGTCCTCGTACGGCACGCCCAGCAGCTCGCAGATGACGATCGAGGGGATGGGCTTGGCGAACGCGGTCACCAGGTCCGCCGACGGGCCGGCCTTCTCCATGGCGTCCAGGTGCTCGGCGGTGATCTGCTCCACGCGCTCGGTGAGCAGCCGCATCCGCCGTACGGTGAACTTGCCCACCAGCGGCTTGCGATACCGGCTGTGCTGGGGCTCGTCCATGAGGAGAAACTCGCCGGGCGGCGCCGGGGGGACCTCGAAGTCACCGAGATCCACAAGCGGGTGGTGGCGCATGAGCTCCTTGCGCGAGCTGAACCGAGGGTCGGCCAGGATCGACCTGGCCAGGTCGTAACCGGTGACCAGCCAGCTCTCGTGCCCGTCGGGGAAGGTGAAGCGGCTGATCGGGCCGTGCTCGCGGGCCTCGATCAGCTCCTTGGGCGGGTCGAAGGGACAGCCGGACTGACGCGCGGTCGGCAGTGCGGTAACGGTGTATTCCATAGTCATTCCTCTCATCGGCCTAGGTCCAGCGAGCAGCCGGTTGCCCGATGTCGGGGTATCGGGCCCGAGCAGGGCAAAGATCGTTCCGGTCCATGCCTTTCGCAGCCCACAGGCCGCAAATCGCCGAACCGTTCATGGCATCCACCATCGCCAACCGCCCTGACACCGGGCAGTTACCGTGCTGACACGACACCGCATCAGACCTGACCACCGGCGGAGCAGGTCGACCTTCCATCAAGCGGCGTCGAGGGCTCCGGTGATCTTGCGGGCCATGTCGACCAGGGTGGGGCTGGGCCGCCCCTGGTGGGTCTGGGCGGCCGAGTCGATGGCGACGATGACGGTGCTGCGGAAGTTGTCGGCCTCAGCCGGGTCCTGCTGCCTGAGCAGGCCCATGGCCGCGGTCAGAGCAGGCAGCACCTGGTCGGCGAGTTCGGCTACGGTCTTGCCGTACTTCACGCCCTTGGGCGCCTTGGTGAGCACGTGCCCGACCAGACCGGTCGCGGAGGTCAAGGCGATGGAGCCGTAAGTGGCGACCTTGTGGGCCGAGCCGGCGGCACCAGCGGCGGACATCAGCGAGACGGCGCCCCACGCGGCGGTCCGCAGGGTGGTCTTGTCCTGGTCGGTAAGGGTGACGGACATCGTGGTGCGCTCCTTCAAGTCTGAAATTCAAGGGGAACTGCTGGTGTGAGATCCACGATCGCCGAGCGCCCTGATACCGGGCCGTTGCAGTGCTGACATGGCCACTGACGCGGACGGGGCCGGCCGTACGTCACAACGTGCCCTGGTTCTCGGAAGCTCACAGCCCAGGAGCGGGTCGTCAACCTCACCCGCCGCGGATGAGGTCCGGCCGGGCAGTGGTGACCGACCGTTGGATACATCCCGGCAACGGAGGGAGTGTCATGGGTTGGTACCCGGCCATCGAGGCCCATGGGTTGATCGGGGACCTGCAGACGTGCGCGCTGGTGTCCGACGACGGGAACATCGACTGGTTCTGCGCGCCGCGATTCGACTCGCCCAGCATCTTCGCGTCACTGCTCGACCAGGAGAAGGGCGGCAAGTTCCAGATCCGCCCCGACACCGACACCTACGTCACCAAACAGCTCTACCTGCCGGGGACGGCGATCCTGGTCACCCGGTTCATGACCCCGGACGGCGTAGGCGAACTCATCGACTTCATGCCGATCACCGGCGCTGAGGAGACCGACCGGCACCTGCTCATCCGGCTCCTGCGCGTCGTGCGCGGGCAGATGAGCTTCGTCATCGAGTGCGAACCCCGGTTCGACTACGGGCGCGAGCAGCACCAGACGCAGGCCGATCAGGACGGCGCCACCTTCCGCAGCGACACGTTCCACGCCTCGCTGTCGGCGATCCGCGAGCCGGGCGCCCCGATCATCGCCGAGACGGGCATCACCGAGACCGGCGGCATCCGCGCCACGGTCCATGCCGAGGTCGGCTGGTCGGCCGGCGGGGTCTTCGAGGTCAACCCTGACGGCCCGCCCCGCGTCTGGTCGGCGGACGAGGCCGAGAAGCTGCTCGAGGCCACCCGCGACTACTGGCGCGGCTGGGTCGGCCGCTCCACGTACCGAGGCCGGTGGCGGGAAATGGTCGAACGCTCCGCCATCACCCTCAAACTCATGACGTACGCGCCCAGCGGCGCCCTGGTCGCCGCCCCGACGGCGGGCCTGCCCGAGCAGGTCGGTGGGGAACGCAACTGGGACTACCGCTTCACCTGGGTGCGTGACGCGTCGTTCTCGGTGCACGCCCTGCTCGGCCTCGGCTTTCAGGAGGAGGCCGAAGCCTACCTGCGCTGGCTGAGCGCGCGGGTCCAGGACTCCCGCACAACGGGGCGGCCGCTGCAGATCATGTACCGCATCGACGGCTCCCCCGACCTGGAGGAAAAGGCACTCGACCACTTCGAGGGCTACCGCGGCTCCAGTCCCGCCCGCATCGGCAACGGCGCCGCCACCCAGCTGCAGCTCGACGTCTACGGCGAGGCGCTGGACTCGATCTACCTGACGGACCTGCACGGCCTGCCCATCGGCCACCAGGGTTGGCTGCACATCCGCGACATCATCACCTGGCTGTGCGACAACTGGGACCAGCCCGACGCCGGCCTGTGGGAGACCCGCGGCGGGGACAAGGACTTCACCTACGGCCGGCTGATGTCATGGGTGGCACTCGACCGGGCCATCCGGGTGGCGGAACACCGCTCTCTCCCGGGCGACCTGCAGCGCTGGGGCGAAGTGCGCGACGCCATCTACAACCAGATCATGGAACGCGGCTGGAACGTCGAACGCGGCGCGTTCGTGCAGCACTACGAGAGCGACGTCCTGGACGCTTCCCTGCTGTACATGCCGTTGGTGGGCTTCATCTCCCCCTTCGACCCGATGTGGCAGTCGACGCTGACCGCGATGGACAAGGAACTCGTCTCCGACAGCCTCGTCTACCGCTACAACCCCGAAGCCTCGCCCGACGGCCTGCGTGGCTCGGAGGGCACGTTCTCGATGTGCACGTTCTGGTACGTCGAGGCGCTGGCCCGCTCGGGACGCCTGGAGGACGCCCGTCTCACCTTCGAGAAAATGCTCACCTACGCCAATCCGCTGGGCCTGTACGCCGAGGAGATCGGGCCCTCCGGCGAGCAACTCGGCAATTTCCCGCAGGCGTTCAGCCACCTCGCGCTGATCAAAGCCGCCGTGGACCTGGACCGCTTGCTCGACGAGGCCATCTCTCCAGCAGCCTGACTCTCCTGTACCCCCATCAGGGGGTTATTCGCCCGAATCGTATGCTCGATTCATGGTGGTCGCATTTTTCCGGGGAGGCGGCGCAAATGAAGCTGCTCTCCGGTGAAGCGCGTCAACTTCCCGATTGGGTCATTCAGCGCCCGCGAATAATAAAACAAATAGAAAAAGGCGTGCGGGGACCTCTCACGGTGATCACAGGTCCGCCTGGATCGGGCAAAACGGTGGCCGTGCGGTCCTGGGCGGCCGCGGGAGTGTTCCCGGGGCCGGTTCTGTGGATCTCGGCGGGCGACCACGGCCTCTCCGCGGACGCGTTCCGGGCGGGGCTGGTCGAGAGGCTGCGAGCGAAGGGCATCGTCCCGCCGCCTGGAGCCGGGCTCGCCGAGATCGGCGCGTATGTGGGCGGCCTCGACCCGCCTGTCGTGCTCGCCCTCGACGACGTCGGACCCGGTCCTGTGCCTGCCGAATGCGTTCTCCAGCTGCTGGGCAATTCCGGGGCGGGGTTGCGGGTGGTGGTGACCTCCCGGCAGGAGCGGCCGCTGCCTGTGCATCGCTATCTCGTGGCCGGCCAGCTCGCCGAGATCCACGCCGCTGACCTGTCCCTGACCGACGCGGAGATGGCGGCGGTCCTGCGGCGGCATGGCCTGACTCTGTCCGCGGCCGGTCTGCGCGCGCTCCTGGAGAGCACCGCCGGATGGCCTGCCGGTGTACGGCTCGCCGCGCTGGCGATGACGGAGGGCGGCCACGAGCCGGAGGAGGTCGCGGTGTCATTCTCCGGCGGCCACCGCTCGGTGGTCGGCTATCTGGCCGAAGAGGTACTGGAGACCCAGGCCACCGGCACGCGCAAGCTGCTGCTCCTGCTGGCGAGTGTGGCCGGCCGTTTCAACGCGGACCTCGCGGTCGAGCTCGCAGGAGAGGAAGGCGGGGCGGAGTTCGCCGAACTGGTCCGGCAGAACGCGTTCGTCGAGCGGCTGGAGGATGGCTGGTTCCGCTACCAGCCGATGTTCGGGGCGGCGTTCCGGATGGCTCTGGGGCAGGAGCTGGCGGCCGAGGTCCGCGGTCTGCACCGTAAGGCGGCCGCGTGGTTCGCGCACTGCGGCCGGCTGGGCGACGCGGTCGGCCAGGCCGTCCTCGCGGAAGACTGGAACCACGCGAGCCGGCTGGTCGTCGACCGGTACGCGATCGGAGACGTCCTCGGCCTGATTCCGGACACCTCGCTCATGGCGCTTTTCCGCGACATGCCGGACGTGTGCTCCTTCGCCGGATCCGCGCCGGAGCCCGCCGTCGTCGCGGCCGCCGTGGCCGTCGTGGACGGCGACGAAGGGATCTACCGCAAGGCGATCGACCAGGCCGAGAACATGATCGACCAACTGCCGGAAGAGGACGGCGACGCCGCGCGGACGTGCGTCGCCGCGGTCCGGCTCGCCCACGGCTCCACTCACCTCGAGGGGATCCTCAACCTGCTGAACAGGGTGCCTCACCGAGTTCGGAACGAGCGTCCGGAACTGATCGCGATGTTCGTCTCCGCGCGGGCCGTCTCCTCTCTGACGCACGGCCGTCTCGGGGACGCCACCGTCCAGTTCGAGGCGGCGGCCGCGGACGCTGTACGCGCGGGCGGCGGCCCGCAGATCCGGACCTGCCTCGGCTTCCGCGCTCTGACGGAGGCACTGCGCGGCAACTTCGCCCAGGCGGCCGCCGCCACCGCGCGCCTGCCCGAAGAGCAGGCCGGCGCGAAGGTCGCGGTCGCCCACCTCGCCCGCGCCTGGGTGGGTGTGGCACGGCACGAGCTCACGACCGCCGACGACCAGCTCGCGAAGGCCGGAGAGGCCCTGGCCGCGCGCCCGGACCTGCTGCTGGAGGCGATCCACGCTCTGGTTCGGGCGCGGGCCGAGATCGGTCATGGCCGGCCGGCCGGCGCGGTGGAGACGGTGTCGCGGGTGCTCGAGCGAACCGGAGCGCCGCCCTGGCTCGAACGCCGGCTGCGCCTGGTCCTCGCGGAGGCGTACACCTTGAGCGACCGGCCCGACGACGGCCGCCGCACCGCCGAACAGGCCGGTGGTGGCGAGACCGCCGCCTCGGCAGTCGCGCTCGCCCGCGCCGAGCTGCACCGGGACGACATGGCCGCCGCGGCCGGCCTGCTGCTGCCCGCGCTCACCGATTCGGTGCAGGTTCCCGCCGACGTGCGCGTGGACGCCTGGCTGCTGGACGCGGACATGGCCTACCGGGCCGCGGACATCTCCCGGGGACGCCGCTCACTGGACAAGGCACTGCGGCTGGCGCAGCGTGAACAGATCCGCTCGCCGTTCGCGCTGGCACGGGCCTGGCTGGAACCGGTGCTCCAGCGGGATCGTGAGCTCTCGCAGCACTACACCCGGCTCCTCGAACCGCTGCGCATTGTTCTCTCCTTCGCTCCGGGTGTCGACCTGCCGATGCCGAACGGTGTCGAACCGCTGAGCTCTCGCGAACTCGAGGTGCTGCGCCTGCTGGCGCTCATGATGACCACCGAAGAGATCGCCGGAGAACTCTCCCTCTCCGTCAACACGGTCAAGACGCACCTCAAGAGCATCTTCCGCAAACTCGCCGTGACGCGCAGGGGCGAGGCCGTACAGCGGGCTCGCGCCCACTCCCTCCTGGACTGAACTGCCCGCCCGCCCTCACCCGCCACGAGGGATGGCAGCCGCTACGGGCCGCGATCTGATGGGAGGACGTGCCGTGCTGGCCGACGGAGGAGCTGAGATGGCAGCTGATGGAGCCGATGCTCTGGTGATCTTCGGAGCGACCGGTGACCTGGCCAAGATCGAGACGTTTCCGGCCCTGGTCGGCCTGGTCGAGCGGGGCGTCCTCGACGTGCCCGTGGTCGGGGTGGCCAAGAGCGGCTGGGGGCTGGAGCAGTTCCGCGCGTACGCGGAGGCGTCGCTGAGGCACAACGACATCGATCCTGAGGGGGAGGCCGCCCGCAAGATGCTCGGCCTGCTCCGCTACGTCGACGGCGACCTCGGCGACGACGCCACCTACCAGGCGATGTCGGATGAGGCCGGGGCGGGCGGGCGCCTCCTGTTCTACCTGGAGGTCCCGCCGCCGCTGTTCGGACGCATCGCTCAAGGGATCGCCACCGCCGGCCGTAGCGAGGGCTCTTTGGTGATGGTCGAGAAGCCGTTCGGCACCGACCTGGCCAGCTCCCGGGCACTCAACGAGACCATGCGCACGTACTTCCCTGAAGAGGCGATCTTCCGGGTGGACGACTGGCTGGCCTTCGATCCCGTGGAGAACGTCATGTTCACGCGCTTCGCCAACGCGATCTTCGAACCGCTGCTCAACCGCACCTACGTCGAGCAGATCCAGATCACGATGGCCGAGGCCTTCGGCGTCGACGACCGCGGCCGGTTCTACGACCGGACGGGCGCGATCAGGGACGTGGTCCAGAACCACATGCTCCAGGTGCTGGCGACCGTACTGGCCGAGCCGCCGGACGGAGCGGGTCAGGAGTCCTGGCGGGACGCCAAGGCGCGGGCGATATCCGCGATCCGCCCGCTGCGTCCTGACGACATCGTGCGCGGCCAACACGAGGGGTATCACGACGTGGACGGCGTGGAGCCGGGATCCACGACGGAGTCCTACGTCGCCGTCCGGCTCGCCGTGGACAACTGGCGATGGGCCGACGTCCCGATCCTGATCAGAGCCGGGAAGTGCATGCCGGTCACCGCCACCGAGGTCGACATCCGCTTCCGGCGGCCGCCCTACGACGTGTTCGGTATCGGCGCCCGCACCTCCAACTCGCTGCGGTTCCGTATCTGGCCGGAGACCGCGGTCGGCCTCGGGGTCCTGGGGAAGAAGCCCGGCGGCGGCATGGAACCTCAGCCGGAAGAACTGAGCTTCGCGCAGGCTCCCGGTTCCGACATGCGCCCGTACGACCGGCTCATCGGCGCGGCACTGTCCGGCGAACGCTGGCTGTTCGCCCGGCAGGACACCGTCGAGGCGGCGTGGAATGTCGTCGGTCCGATCCTCGGCGACGTCACGCCCGTGTATCCGTACGCCCGGGGAACGTGGGGCCCCAAGGAGGCCGACCTGCTGCTGCCCGGTCAGAGCACCTGGCACGACCCCGAGGGCTGAGCGAGGGACCGGAGGACGCGATGACCGAGCCATCCGGCCGACGGCGCGTCGTGATCGTGGGCGGCGGGTTCGCCGGCCTGTTCGCGGCACGCGAGCTGAGGGGCGCCGAGGTGGCGGTGACCCTGATCGACCGTTCCCAGCACCACGTGTTCCAGCCGCTGCTCTACCAGTGCGCGACCGGGATCCTGTCGGAGGGAAAGATCGCCACGCCGCTGCGAGGCCTGCTCAAGAAGCACCAGAACGTCGACTGTGTGCTGGCCGAAGTGGTCGATTTCGATACGGCCGGCCGGCGCGTCATCGCCGAGCGCGTGGGCGGTGACCGCCTGGAGTTCGCCTACGACGACCTGATCGTGGCGGCCGGGGTGCGGCAGTCGTACTTCGGCCACGAGGAATTCGCCCGCTGGGCTCCCGGCATGAAGACGGTCTCGGACGCGCTGGCCATCCGCCGCCGGCTCTTCGGCGCGTTCGAGATGGCACAGACTGCGCGGACCGCGGAGGAGCGGCGCGAATGGTTGACGTTCGCGCTCGTGGGAGCCGGCCCGACCGGGGTCGAGCTGGCGGGCCAGATCCGCGAACTCGCCACCAAGACGCTTCGCTCGGAATTCCGGACCATCCAGCCGGAGGAGGCCCGGGTCCTGCTCTTCGACGGCGGCGACGCGCCGCTGGCCATGTTCGGAACCGCCCTGTCGAAGAAGGCCGCGGACACGTTGCTCAAGATGGGCGTCGAGCTGCACATGAACTCGCTCGTCACCCAGGTGGACGAGAAGGGAGTGCTCGTCAAGGACCGCGCCGGGCAGACGACGCGGTACGACGCCAGGACGGTGCTGTGGACGGCAGGCGTCGAGGCGCCCCCCGTGGCGCGCGCGCTCGCCGCGGCCACAGGCGCGAAGACCGACAGGGCCGGCCGGATCATCGTCGAGAAGGACCTGACGGTTCCCGGCCATCCCGAGATCTCCGTCATCGGCGACATGATGAACCTGGACGACCTGCCCGGCGTCGCGGAGGTGGCGATGCAGACCGGCCTGTACACCGGGCACCGCCTCAAGCAGCGAGCGGCGGGGAAGCCCGTGCACAAACCGTTCACGTACCGCGACCTCGGTTCGGCCGCCTACATCGCCCGCGGCGACGCGGTCGTGTCGGCGGGACCGCTGAAGGTCGGCGGCTTCCCCGGCTGGTGCATCTGGCTGTTCATCCACCTCGCCTTCCTCACCGGCTACCGCAATCGCATCGCCACGCTGTTCCCCTGGTGGCTCGCCTTCGTCCGCGGCGTCCGCCGTGAAAGGGCCTTCACCACCGAGCGGATCGACATCCAGCGAGACGTGTACGCGCCGCCGGCTACCCGTTCTCCGGCGCCGCCTCCGTGAGGAACTCGTTCCTGCTGACCCGCCGGCGGAAGACGTAATAGGTCCACGCCTGATAGGCCAGCACGATCGGCAGCATGACGACGCCGACGACCGTCAGGACCTTGAGCGAGTAGGGCGGCGACGCCGTGTTGTGCACCGTGAGGTTGTACATCGCGTTCGTGCTGGACACCATCACGTTGGGATACAGGTCGACGAAGATCGTGATGATGCCGGACGCGATGGTGACCGTGGTGGCGGCGAACGCCGGCCGTTCGCGACGCAGGTAGACGAACACGGTGGCGGCGACGGCGGCCACGACGGCCAGCACTTCGATCGCGTTGAGCGCGTGGCCCTTCTCCGTGCCGACGTGCGTCAGCACCACGAACGCGATGACGGCCACGACGGTGACCGGGCCGATGAAGCGGGCCAGGCGTCCCGCCCGTGCGCGCACGTCGTCCGTGGTCTTCAGCGCCAGGAACGTCGCGCCGTGCAGCATGCACATCATCATCACGGCGAACCCGGTGACCAGTGCGTACGGCTGGAGCAGATCCCAGAACGACCCGGTGAACTCCTGCTCGGCGTCGATCGGCAGGCCGTACAGCAGATCGCCGAGTGCCACGCCGATCAGGAACGGGGCCAGGAAGCTCGCCGCCGTGAGAAGGCCGTCCCAGCCGCGGCGCCAGCGGGCCGAGGGGTGCTTGGCCCGGTACTCGAAGGACACCCCGCGCAGGATCACGGCCGCCAGCAACAGCGCCAGCGCCAGATAGAGGCCGGAGAACATGGTCGCGTACCACCCGGGGAACGCGGCGAACATCGCGGCCCCGGCCACGATCAGCCAGACCTCGTTGGCGTCCCAGAGCGGCCCGATGGTGTTGATGGCGGCCCTGCGGCCGGGTTCGTCACGGCCCACGAACTCGTGCAGCATGCCGACGCCGAAGTCGAACCCCTCCAGCACGAAGAAGCCCGTCCACAGAAAGGTGATGACGATGAACCAGAACGTGACGAGATCCACTGGCGCCTCAATACTGGATGGCCGGTAGCGGGCCGTCCATGTCGGCCTCCGCGCGGGGCGGCGGGAGTTGCTCGCGGGCGTACCGCAACATCAGGAAGAGGAAGATCGTGCCGAGGATCGCGTAGAGCAGGACGAAGCCCACCAGCGAGATCGCCGTCTCTGCCGTGCTGACGGACTGCGAGATCCCGTCCTTGGTCAGCATGATCCCCTGGACGATCCAGGGCTGCCGGCCGCTCTCGGTCAGCAGCCAGCCCGCGGTGTTCATGACGAACGGGAGCACGCACGCCCATGTCGCCAGCCACAGGAATCTGGAGGAGCGGGCCAGCTTCTTCTTGCGGCTCAGCCACAGCCCCCACAGGCCCAGCAGGAGGACCAGCCCTCCGGCGTAGGCCATCACCCGCATCGACCAGTACTGGATGAAGACGTTCGGGACGTAGTCGCCGGGCCCGTACTGCTGGGTGTACTGCTCCTGCAGCTCGTTCAGGCCCACCACCTTGCCGTTCCACGTGTTGGTGGCCAGCACGGACAGCACGTGCGGAACAGAGATGATCTTTACCGGGTTCTGGTCCTCCTTGCCCCCGCCGATCTGGAACAGCGAGAACGAGCACGGCTGGCACGTCTCCCACTGGGCCTCGGCGGCCGCGATCTTCATGGGCTGGTACTTGCCCTCGACCACCCCAAGTGCGTCGCCCACCACCATCGTGAGGAACATCGCAGGAACCAGCACGATGAGCGAGATCCGCGCGGAGCGGGCGAACACCTCGGGAGTCTTGCCGCGCCGCAGCTGCCAGGCCGATACCGCCAGCATGATGACCGCGCCGGTGACGAGCGAGGCCAGCACGGCCTTCGCGTACCCCCACAGGAACACCGGATTCACCAGCAGCGCCCAGATGTCGGTCAGGTACGGCATGCCGGTCGTGGCGTTGATCGCGTAGCCCACGGGATGCTGCATCCACGAGTTGGCGGCCATGATGAACGCCGCCGACAGGATGCCGCCGAACGCCACCAGCCAGATCGACAGCAGGTGCAGCCGGGGCGGCAGCCTGTCCCAGCCGAACAGCCACACGCCGAGGAACGTCGATTCCATGAAGAACGCGCCGAGCCCCTCCATCGCGAGCGGCGCCCCGAAGACGTTGCCGACAAGGCGCGAGAAGGCCGACCAGTTCATCCCGAACTGGAACTCCTCGACGATGCCGCTGACGACACCGATCGCGATGTTGATGACCAGCAGAGTGCCGAAGAACCGGGTCAGGCGCAGATAGTCCTCACGCTTGGTGCGGAACCACGCCGTCTGCAGGATCGCGGTGAGAAATCCCAGCCCGATCGAGATCGGGACGAAGATGAAGTGGTTGATCGTGGTGAAGGCGAACTGCAACCGCGCGAGGTCGACGTTCATCTGCCGCTCGACCTGCGCGTCAGCGCTCGGTGGTGCGCCAGGCGGCCGCGCCGGCACGGATCTTGGCCCACTGGTGCCTGGCCACCTCGCGCGGACGCTTCGTCGCGTGCATCCCGAGCATGGCGGCGCCTCTCAGGGAGATCAGGGCACCGGCCGTGACCAGGACAGCGCCGGTGATCAGCGGGCTCTTGGACTTCTCCGTGCGGGACATGACACCGTCCTCGAAACCAATTGACGATCTTGTGGCTTGTGTCAGCCGTCGCGGCACTGCTTCCTGTTTCGGCAGGTCAAGCGGGATCGTGCCGGTTCGAAAGCTTTCCTGCCCCGGCCTGCGACCGTTCAATCTCACGGAGCGTGACGACCACCCCGCACGGGTGATGCGAACGCTTGGGCCGATTTGAGAGTGGTGCTATGGCCGACCACTACGACGTGATCATCGCGGGCAGCGGCCGGTACATCTCCCCCGACATCTGGTACGACGCCGACGGGAAGCCTTTCCAGCCGCAGGCCCACTACTTCGTGGGCGGCGAATTCGAGCCCCGGTACACCAAGGCCGAGTGGATGTACCAGGAGCACGGTGTCCACGGCGAGGACCCGACCGAAGGCCACTGCTCCAAGGACTACCCGTGGCCGCCGGTCTCCCACGAGCCGCGGATCCAGGAGATCTCCGAATCGCTCACCGAAGGTGGCTACCACCCGTTCCACGCCCCGTGCGGCATCCTTCTCGACGAGACCAACCGGGCCGCGAGCGCGTGCATCCGGTGCGCGTCCTGCGACGGCCACCCATGTCTCGTGCATTGCCAAGGCCGACGCCGACGTCATCGCCGTACGGCCGCTGCTCGGCAATCCGAACGTGATGCTCCTGGTGAACGCCGAGGTCGAACGGCTCGTCACGGACGCCTCAGGCCGCATCGTCAGATACGTGCAGGTCAACCGCCAAGGCGTCCAGGAGTTCTAGGAAGGCGACATCGTCGTGATCTCGGCCGGCGCCGCCAACAGCGCCAAGATCCTGCTCCGGTCGGCCTCCGACGAGCACTCCGCGGGCCTCGCGAAGTCGACAATCTTTACGTCGTGGACACCAGTTTCTTCCCGAGCATCGGAGCGGTGAACCCAGCGCTCACCGCAATGGCCAACGCCCTCCGCGTAGCCGACCACCTGACCCACCGGCTGGCATAAGCGTCCACGGCCGTGCTGTTCATGTGGGGGTGGCGCTCGGGCCTCTCTTGATCAGGCGCATGCTGACGTAGGCGCCGATCCCGGTGATCTTCGCGTGATGCACCCTGGTTCGACTGAACCGACACCGGCGTCCCTCCGCTGCCGGAAACCGTCGGCCGAACTCCTTCGGCATCTCCTGCCACTGTCCGCCCGTCCTGAACCGCCCTCGAATGGTCATCGACCCGGATGGTTCGCTTGACTTCAAGCGGACTTGAAGTCGCAGGATCTTGGACATGGACCAGACTCAGACGACAGGCCGTACCAGCGACGACACCGACGCGCTCATCGCCCTGCTCGACATCGGGGACAACATTCCCGGGGCGGGCGAACTACGTGCGCGTTCCTACGAGTTGCTCGGTATTGCGCCGGATGCGGCGGTGGTCGACGTCGGGTGCGGGTCCGGCCGCGCGGTCGCGGAGATGGCCGAGCGGGGCGCGCGGGCGGTCGGCGTCGACCTCGACGAGCGGATGGTCGCCGTGGCCGGCGGGCGGTGGCCCGCCGCGGACTTCCGCGTGGCGGGCGCCTACGAGTTGCCCTTCGCCGACGGCGAGTTGCACGGCTACCGCGCGGAGAAGGTGTACCACGTCCTGGACGACCCCGCCCGCGCGGCCGGCGAGGCATGGCGCGTGCTCGCCCCCGGCGGGCGCATCGTGCTGATCGGGCAGGACTGGGACACCTTCGTCATCGACGCCGACGACGCCGCGCTCACCCGCACCATCGTGCACGCTCGCGCCGACCTGGTCGCCGACCCGCGCGTCGCCCGCCGCCATCGCAATCTCCTCCTCGACGCGGGCTTCGCCGACGTCACCGTCGAGGCCCACACCTGGATCTTCACCGACGCGTCGAGCGTGCCCGTGCTGGCCGATCTCGCCGAAGGGGCGCGCTCGGCCGGCGCGATCAGCGACGCACAGGCCGAAGCCTGGGTCGCCGAGCAGCGTGAACGTGGTCGGCGCGGGCGCTTGTTCCTCGCCGTCCCGCTGTTCGTTGCCGCGGCCACGCGCCGGTGACCGCCCAGCGCGCGGGGCACCTGCCCGTCGGGGCGGCGCGAGTCAGGAGACCTCCAGCGTCAGCGCGGCAGCGTAGAGCTCGCCGCCGGTTCAAGAACATCCGCCGGTTACCGGGCTTGGCAGCTCGGGGCCGCCCATGTCGCCATCGGCCCCGTCCTCGGGGTGAAGGCGTGCGAAGGCCATGTCTGTCTCGTGGAAGGAGGTGAGGTGAGCGTAGGTGTCCAGTAGGGCTGTAGGTCGGTGACGGGCTTGCCGCCCTTGGTGATCTTCAGGGCGAGCGGGTCGTGGCTCATGCCGACCCCTCGATCACCCTCCGAGCGCTGCCCCTCGATTGGGCCGAAGCACCAGCGGCCCAGGAGCCGTCCAGGCCGTGACCCATTCAGACCGTTGAGCCAAGAATTGTCGGATGGGTCCGGCAGGATGACTGCCATGGTTTCCTATCAGTTGGTCATCGACTGTGCGGCACCCGAGCGGATGGCCCGGTTCTGGGCAGGCGCGCTGTGGTACACGGTGGAGCCGCCGCCGGGTGGATTCGACACGTGGCGGGATTACTGGCGCAGCATCGGAGTGCCGGACGACGAGCTGGGCGAAGGGGACGGCAGCGACAGCATCGTCGATCCCGAGGGGCACGGGCCGAGGATCTGGTTCCAGCAGGTGCCTGAGGACAAGGTGATCAAGAACCGGTTCCACCTGGATGTGAAGGTGGGCGGCAAGCGGGAGGACGTACCGCTGGAGACCCGGAAAGCGCGGGTGGATGCCGAGGTGGAGCGCCTTGTCCAGGCGGGGGCGTCCGTTGTGCAGGTGCAGTCGCCCCCCGGGATTGATCACTATGCCGTGGCGATGGTGGATCCCGAGGGGAACGAGTTCGACGTGGTCTAGCGCCGTTTCCACACGTCATCACCGCTATCTCGCGTCTCCGCACTTCGGCTCAGGTCCTTCTGGACGCGTCTTCTTCCACGGCATCCAAGGTGACGTAGCGCCATCCAACGCACCTGGGCCAAGGCTCGAGAGCAAGCCCTCACGCCCGAAGAGCAAGCTTCGGCCGCTGGGCCGGCGACCGTACGACCTTCGCCACGCCTGCCTGTCCACCTGGCTCGACGCGAGTGTTCCGCCCAAGCAGGTCGCCGAACAGGCGGGAAACAGCGTGGCAGTCCTCCACCACACCTACGAAAAGTGTCTCGTGGGCCAAGACGAGATCGCGATGCGCCGGATCAGGACTAGAACCCGCAACCTTCCTTGGGTGTTGGATTCGCCGGACGTTTCGCCAGGCGGGGTGTCAGCCCGCGGGAAGCCGGTACCAGCGGGTCGCGGTGCCGCCCCAGACCGCCTGCTGTTCGGCGTCGTCGAGAGCGGCGGTCATGCTGTCGACGAAGGCGGTGACCTGGGTATAGGTGGCGTGCAAGAGGCACACGGGCCAGTCGGAGCCGAACATGACGCGCTCCGGGCCGAACGACGTGATGACATGGTCGGCGTAGGGGGCGAGGTCGTCGTCGTGCCAATCCGCTGTGGCTTCGGTGACGAGGCCCGACAGCTTGCAGGCGACGGCGGGGTTCGCGGCGAGTGCGGTGATGTGTTTCCGCCACGGGTCGAGTTCACCAGCCGCGATCGGCGGTTTGCCCGCGTGGTCGAGGACCCAGCGCAGCCCGGCCACCCGGTCCGCCACCGCGACCGCCGCGGGGAGCTGCTCCGCGGTGACGAGCAGGTCGTAGGCCAGGTCCGCGTCGGCGACCGCGGCCAGGCCCCGTCGCACGTCTGCCCGCAGCAGCCACTCCGGGTCCGGTTCGCCCTGCACTTGGTGGCGGATGCCGACGAGCCGGCGCCCGCCGGGGCCTTCGCGGAGCGCGGCGATCGCGTCGGCGACATCGGGTGCGGTCAGGTCCACCCACCCCACCACGCCGAGGATCTCGGGGTGGTCGTCGGCTAGTGACAGGAACTCGGGCGTCTCCTCGGCGACCGTAATGGTCTGCACGAGGACTGTGCCGGCGATGCCGTGAGCGGCCAGGTCGGGGGCCAGGTCGTCGAAGTGGAAGCTGCGCCGCAGCGCGGGGAGCTCCACCGTCCAGGGCTGGTCCCGCACCGCGAGGTCCCAGACGTGGTGGTGCGCGTCGACGCGCCGGGGCTCAGTCGACATGGAAGACCTCCTCCATGGGAGCCCACTGCTGGTCCGGGGCGGTGTCCAGCCGCTGCTGGCACGGGCCTGTGAGCTTCCACCAGTCCTGAGTGCTCTGGTCGGCGGCCATCGCCGCCATGTCAGCGGCGTGGTCGTCGCCGACGTACTCGTAATAGGAGAAGAGCAGGCCGTCACGCAGGAAGATCGTGTAGTTGCGGATGTTGCAGCGGTGGATCCGCTGCAGCACCGTCGGCCACACGGCGGCGTGGAGCGCGCGGTATCTCTCTTCTTGCTCCGGCCGCAGTCGAACCACAGATCCGAACCGCTGCATGGTGCGGTCTCCTTACGTGCGCGGGTCCGAGGACATCGACTTGAGGATGCGGTCGCGGGCTGTCGTCAGATGGTCGACCATGGCCGCCTTGGCCAGATCGGGCCTGCCTTCGGCGATGGACTCGGCGATGCGCCTGTGTTCGGCGAACGTCGGCGCGGCCATCACCGGGCCGTAGGAGAGCCGGAACAGGTGCAGGTGGCAGTGGGTTCGGGCGAGCGCCTGCCGTACGTGGTCGCTGCCCGCCAGTTCGGTGATCATGTCGTGGAATCGCGCGTCGTGGCGGGCAATGTCGCGGTAATTCGCTTCGCCGTCGCCTGCCGCCGCCAGTGCGGAGGCCACCTCGGTGGTCAGCGGGGCGGTCTGTTCCGGATCGGCCCTGGCGGCGGTCTCGGCCGCCCACGGTTCGATGAGCAGCCGGAACCTGAACATGTCCTCGACCTCGGCTCGGGTCATCAGCGGGGTGGTCGAGTAACCCTTGAGGGACTCCTTGACCACGAGCCCCGCCGATTCCAGGCTGGCCAGCGCCTCGCGGATCGGGGTGGGCGAGGTGCCCAGTTCCCGGGCGAGGGCCTCCATGCCTACTCGCGTTCCGGGCGGGATCACGCCGTCCATGATCAGCGACTCGATGGCGTCGCGGACCTCGGGGACGAGGGTGCTCCGGGTGATGGGCACGCGGATGCGATCGCCGATCCGCTGGTCGGTCATGGAACCTCCGCTAACCGAGGGTTGACGTCCGGTGTGAACGAAGTCAGGATACCGGACCATACATTCCATAGCCTATAGGATTTATGGGGTCGGAGATGTTTCATACCACCCGTAGCGCCGCGATCGCGGCTTGCGCGCTCCTGCTGATGAGCGCGTGCACCACCAAGGGAGCCGACTCCTCGGCGAACCACACCGCCGCGCCGACCGGCCTCGCGACGGCGTCCGGCGGTGTGGTCAAGCTCAAGGACGGTGCCAAGGTGAAACTGGCGCTGGTCCCCGGAGGGGCCCACCCCTACTTCCAGCCGTGGAAGCCCGCGGGTGAGCAGGCCAAGACCGAGCTCGGCCTGGGCGGGTTCACCTTCAACGAGACCGGCGAGTGGGACCAGGGCAAGCAGAACGCCGCACTGGAGTCGTTGGCCGCACAGGGGTACAACGCGTTCGGCATCTTCGGCGTCTCTCCCACCGACATCAACACCACCTTCGCCGACCTGCGAGGCAAGGGCTTCGCGGTGGGCTCGCTGGCCTCGTGCCCGGCGGGTGACGTGAACGAGGCGGATTTCTGCCTGTCAACCGACACCGAGCAGGCCGCTTACAAGGCGGCCAAGGCCGCGATCGAGGCGATGGGCGGCAAGGGCGCCTTGGTCCACCTCACCGGCAACAACGTCGACTCCAACACGCAGCGCCGCATCGCGGGCGTCAAGAAGGCCATCGACGAGACCGGGGGCGCGGTGACCCTGACGCAAACCGTCACCGATATCGACAGCGACCTGCAGACCGCGACCAAGGCCGTCACCGACCTGCTGACCACCCACGGCAAGGGCATCCAGGGCATCGTCAGCACCGCGTACAACCCCGCGGTCGCCGCCGCGGGCGCGGTCAAGAGCACGGGACTGCCGATCAAGGTCGTCGCCATCGACGACGACGCCAAGATCCTCGCGGGGATCAAGGACGGGTCGGTCGCCGCGACCGTCACGCAGAACCCAGGCGGTCAGGCCTCCGTTGGCTCGTGGGTGCTCGCGCTGCTGGCCTCGGGCCAGTGCCAGATGAAGGAGAGAGGCGTGGTGATCGACTCCGGGTCGTTCGTCGTGACCAAGGCCAACGTCGACAGCTACGACAAGGAGCGGGTCGCCAAGTCCGACGAGGTCAAGCAGCAGTTCGCAACTCAGCTGCTGACCTGCGCATAGAAGGTGCCGATGATCATTCAAGCGACCGCCGTCCTGGCCGACGTCCCGGTCGAGACGCTGCGGACCGACGCGATCCAGACGTTCCTCAAGCAGGAGACCATCGTCGTGGACATCGTCACCGACGACGGCGCTGTGGGCCGCGGATACTCCTACACGATCGGGACCGGTGGGACCGCCGTGCTGGCCCTGCTGCGGGACAACCTGCTCGACCGGCTGATCGGCCGGGACTCCCGTGACATCGAGGCGATCTGGCGGGACCTGTTGTTCTCCACGAGGGCGACCGCGGTCGGGGCCATCACCTCGCTGGCCTTGGCCGCGGTGGACACCGCTTTGTGGGACCTGCGGGCACTGCGCGCGGGGCTGCCGCTGTGGCGACTCGCGGGCGGGTTCCGCGACCGCGTGCCGCTCTACGACACCGAGGGCGGGTGGTTGCACCTGAGCTCCGACGAACTGGTCAAGGGCGCACTCGCCAGCAAGAAGGCGGGATGGCCGGGGGTCAAGCTCAAAGTCGGCAAGCCCCGCCCAGGTGAGGATCTGGAGCGGCTGGCCGCCGTGCGCGCGGCGGTGGGCGACGACCACGACATCATGGTCGACGCCAACCAGGCGCTGACCACGGCGGAAGCGATCCGCCGGGCGAAGCTGTTCGAGCAGGTCGGGTTGGGCTGGTTCGAGGAGCCGGTGCCCGCCGACGACATCAGCGGGCACGCCGCCCTGGCAGCGGCCACCTCGATCCCGATCGCGGTGGGAGAGTCGCTGTACTCGATCAGCCACTTCCGCGAGTACCTCGCTGCCCGCGCCGCCTCGGTCATCCAGGTCGACGTCGCCCGCGTCGGCGGGATCACGCCGTGGCTCAAGGTCGCGCACACGGCGGAGGCGTTCAACGTCGTGGTGTGCCCGCACTTCCTGATGGAACTGCACGTCAGCCTGGTCGCCGCCATCCCCAACGGCGGGTACGTCGAGCACATCCCGCAGCTGCGCGCGTTGACCCGCGCGGAGATGGAGATCGCCGACGGGCACGCGATCGCGCCGCAGACCCCGGGCCTGGGCATCGACTGGAACGACGACGCCCTCGACGATCTGAGGGTGGCATGACCTCGACGCTCACCGACCGGCCCGCCACCACCCCACGCGGCGGCGGGAAGTCGCGCAGGCGGATCGCGGCCCCTCCGCTGGTGCTGTTCGTCCTCATCATCGGGCTCTACGCGGCGTTCGGCTCAGCCCGCCCCGCGATGTTCGACGAGAAGCTCGTCGTCTTTCCGATGCTGCGCGAGTTGACGATCTACACGGTCGTCGGCCTGGCGCAGATGTGCGCGCTTTCGATCGGGCACATGAACCTGGCGGTCGGCCGGATGGCCGCGTTCGGCGCGATGACGTCCGGCCTGTGCTACGAACTGCTGGGCCTGCCTCTGTGGGCCGGCCTGGTGGCTGGGATCGTCGCGGGCGGGGCCATCGGCGCCTTCACCGGCTGGCTGATCGCCAAGACCGGGGTCAACTCCTTCGTCGTCACCCTGGCGATGGACTTCTTCCTGCTCGGCATCGTCAGTCTCGTCTACACAGGACTGACCACTGGCGCGGCGTTCACTGCGAAGCCCGCCGGCATGGCCGAGCTGCGTGCCTACTCCTTCGCCGATCTCTGCGTCGGTGAGGTGTGCGGCACCGCCGCGATCCCGCAGATGATCGTGTTCGCACTGGTCCCCATGGCGGTGGTGGGCTATGTGTACTCGCGTACCCGCATCGGCAGGGAACTGCTGATGGTGGGCGCGAACGCCAAGGCCGCGGAGCTGTCGGGGGTGCCGACGAAGCGGCGCGTGATCGCCGCCCACGGCATGTCGGGCGCCCTGGCGGCACTGGCGGGGTTCCTGCTCGCGGTCTCCACCGGTTCGTTCAAGGCGACCATCGGCGCGGACTTCATGCTGCCGTCGTTCCTCGGACCCGTGCTCGGCGGCACGCTGCTCGCGGGTGGCGCGGTCTCGGTGCTCGGGACCATGCTCGGCACCGCGCTGACCCTGGTCATCCGGCGCGGTCTCAACCTCATGGAGGTCGGGTTGGAAGACCTCAACATCTACATCGGGGTCGTGCTCTTGGCGGCGCTGTCGGCAGACCGCATCCGGGCCGTGATCGCCGAACGGAAGGCGGGCCGTCCACGATGAGCACAACGACCAAGCCCCGCACCAGGCTGGGCAACCCCAACATCGTCGTGCTCACCGCTGTCTGCGTCCTGGGCGCGCTTGTCCTGACGATCAGTTCCGGCGGAACGTTCCTGTCCGGGAACTCGATCAGAGGGTTCACCACCTTCCTGGCCGTGCCGATCCTGATCGGACTGGCGCAGATGGTGACACTGAGCGTGGGTCAGCTCAACCTCGCCGTCGGTGCGTTGGGCGGCTTCTCCGCCGCCCTCATGGCGGTGCTGATGCAGGACCACGGTGTCCCTGCGGTCCCGGCGCTACTGATCGGCATCGCGGCGGCGACGCTGGGCGGGGCGGTCAACGGTGTCATCGTGGTGGTCACCCGGATCAACGGGTTCATCGTCACCCTCGCCACCATGACGATCCTCACCGGACTGCAGTACAAGCTGGTCCGTTCGTTCACCGTCGACGGGTACTCACCCTGGCTGAAGGACTTGGGCGCCACCGCGATCGGCCCGCTGCCCCTGGTGTTCCTCCTCGCGGTGGCCGTCGCGGGCGTACTCGCCTTCTACTACCGCCGGATGGCCGTGGGCAGGCGCATGATCGCCTTCGGTGGCAACCCGTTCGCCGCCAGGCTGTCAGGCGTCTCGGAGTCGCGCCACCTGATCCTCGCCCACACCCTGTCGGGCCTGCTCGTCGGCGTCGCCGCGGTCGTCAGCGTCGCCTCGCTGCCGGGCATCAACCGCAGCGTCGGCGGGGACTGGATGCTGCCGAGCTTCGCCGCCCCCATCATCGGCGGCGTGGCACTGACCGGCGGCGGGATCGCCGTACTCGGGACCATCCTGGCCGCGGTGCTGGTCCGGCTCGTCGACGCGGCGCACTCGCTGTACTCGTGGGACCCCAGCTCGGTGTCCTTCATCATCGGCGCGGTCGTGCTCGGCACCGTGCTGCTTTCGACGCGACGCAACGGTCTGCGGCTGTGGCGGCCGGTCAGGAGGACACCATGAGCACCCCGGTCCTGGAAGCCACCGACCTGATCAAGACGTTTCCCGGCGTCCGCGCCGTCGACGGGGTGAACCTCACCCTGCGGCCAGGTCAGATCCATGCGCTGCTCGGCGAGAACGGCGCGGGCAAGTCCACTCTCATCAAGATCCTCACCGGGGTGCACCGGCACGACGGCGGCACACTGACCGTGTCAGGCGATCCGGTGCGGTTCGGCTCGCCGCTGGAGGCGCTGCACGCGGGCATCGGCGTCGTGCACCAGGAACGCAACGTCGTCGCGCAGATGTCCATCGCCGAGAACATCGTCCTGCAGAACCTGCCCCAGCGCTGGGGCGTGGTGGACCGGGCCGCCGTCCGCGCGCGCGCCCGTACCGCGCTGGAGCGGCTCGACCTCGACCTCGACCCTGACCAGCCCATCGCGGGTCTGTCCGCCGCGCAGGTGCAATTGGTGGAGATCGCCAAGGCGCTCGACAGCGAGTCCGCGGTGCTGCTCCTGGACGAACCGACCGCCTCGATCACCCCGAACGAGGCCGAGGTGCTGTTCCGCACGGTGCGCGGCCTGGCTGAGGCCGGAACCTCGGTGGTGTTCGTCTCGCACAAAATGGATGAGGTCTTCGCCCTCTGCGACACCGTCACCGTCCTGCGCGACGGCCGCGGTGTCGTGGAGTCCCAGCCCCTTTCCCAGTTCTCTCACGACGACATCCTCAACCACATGGTCGGCCGGGCGATGGAGGCGCTGAGGTTCACGCCCCGCACCGTCGACCACTCCGCACTGCCCGTCCTGAGCCTGCGCGGGGTAGGCACCGACGTCGGGCACCACGACGTCGACCTGGACGTCCGGGCCGGGGAGATCGTCGCGCTGTACGGGCTCGTCGGCGCGGGCCGCAGCGAGCTGGCCCGTGCCCTGATCGGCCTGCACGAGATCACCGCGGGCGAGGTCCGAGTGCAGGGCGAGCCGGTACGCATCACATCCGTACGCGAGGCGATCGAACGGCACCGCATCGGCTATGTGAGCGAGAACCGCAAGGAGGAAGGCGTCTTCCTCGATCAGTCCGTGCAGCGCAACATAGCCGCCACGACCTGGTCGCGGATGACCCGCCTGTTCTCCTACGTCCCGGCCAAGGTCGAACACGCCGTCGCCGACGAGCAGATCGCGGCGCTGGGTATCAAGGTCTCCTCCCCGGAGCAGCCCGCGGGCCAGCTCTCCGGCGGCAACCAGCAGAAGGTGTCCTTGGCCAAGTGGCTGGCCGCCCGTCCGGACATCCTCATCATCGACGAGCCGACCATCGGCATCGACGTGCGCACCAAGGCCGCCTTCCACGAACTGATCTGGGGGCTGGCCCAGTCGGGTCTCGCGGTCCTGCTCATCTCCTCCGACCTGCACGAGACCATCACCCTCGCCGACCGCATCGTCGTCTTCCGCGACTACCGCGCCACCGCGGAGATCGACAACGACCACGACTACGACACCACCAGCGCGAAAGTCATCCGCGCCATCCACGCCTCATCCGCCGGATCGCGGATGAACCCCGGAAGGACGGTCCCGACCCGCTGAGCAGGCACACCCTGATGAGGCTGGGCGGAATCGAAGATCATGCAGGAGTGCCTGCCGATCGGAACCGGCCGCATCGGCGCCCCCTCGACCGGTCGCCCTTGTCAACCATCTGTCCATGCCACGTCGATCACTGTCCCCGAACATCGGCGGCGACACCGTTCGACATCGCAAAGGATGGGCAGTGAGCAAGCAGCTGACGGGCATTGTCGCCCTGGGTATAGCGGGGTTCATCATGTTGACCGGGTGCGGCGCCAAGTCGGAACCCGCGGCCGCCACGCAGCCGACCGCTGCTGCGTCGGAGAAGCCGTCCTCTGACATCGGCGCCGACCCCGCCTGTGCCGAGATCGCCGCGTACCTGAAGGACTCCGAGACCGGCGGCGCGCCGGATCCGGTCGGCTTGGTCCTGGGGGCCGGGGAACTCAGCGCCAAGCTGGTCGAGAAGACCGAGTCTGCCGACCTCAAGCAGGCCTTGGAGATCAACGTCGAGCTGGCGGCGAAAGTGAAGAAGGCCAGCGACGCGGGCGAGGACCCGATGGAGGCGCTGAAGGCCGATCAGGACCAGATGGACAAGTCGGAGGCGCTGACCAAGAAGGTGTGCGGCATCTGACACGTGCGCGACCGCCCGCAGCCCCCTTTGACCAGGCTTCATGCCGCCGGTCGCGGGTCGCGGGCATCAAGGTCACCAAGGGTCCGGGGCACGCGTGCGGCTGGGCCAGTGACTCGCGGACCTCGTTGCTCCGCTCGGCGCCGTGGGCGCCGCCGGGCGAGCTGCAGCCCAGCGCCGGCGCGCGGACCCGGGCGGGTCGGCCTGCCTGGTCAGCAGGACGAGGGGCTCGCCGCTGCCGCGGGTCTGCTAAGACAGCTTGACGCCATCTCGGGTGGTCACGTGAGGCACGCCCTCGATCGTCTCCTCCCCCTGCCACGGGATCAGCCGGTGGGGAGCTCGAACCAGACGATCTTTCCCCCGGTCGTGCGCTCACTGCCCCAGCAGCAGGCCATCAGCTCCAGCACGTCCATCCCGCGGCCGTGCTCGTCCTCGGGGCCGGCGTGCCGGACGAACGGCGGGGCGGCGTTGCCGTCCTCGACCTCGCAACGCAGCAGACCGTCGATGGCCCACAAGGTGAGCCGGTACGGTCCGCCCGCATGGCACAACGCGTTCGTGACCAGCTCGCTGACCAGGAGCTCGGCGTCCTCGCCCAGCCCGTCGAGCCCCCACTCGACCAGGCGGTCACGCGTGAGGCGTCGAGCCAGCGGTACCGAGGTCGCGGTGGGGAAGAGGGGCCAGGAGGCGAAGTGATCGTGCGGCTCCTGGACCGTAGTGACCAGTTGCTGGGACTCGGCCGTTCCCGGCGTCCGGTCGAGCTGCCAACGGGTGCTCACGTCCATGACTGCTGGCTGGTTCATGCCGCACATCCGTAGTGGCTGCGGTGGGCGGGGACGCTGCGCCCGTCGGGCAGCAGCTCGCCGGTGTCCTCGAAGACGACCACGCCGTTGCAGAGCAGGCCCCATCCCTGCTCGGGGTGGAAGGCCACCAGGCAGGCGGCATCGTGGTCTGAGGCGTACGCGGATGGGCACGGAGGCTGGTGCTGGCACATGGTTCGTCCCTTAGGTCCTCGCCTATGTCATGGCATGTTTATTGACGTCACCAGCATGCGCATAAGGATGCCCAAGGCGAGACGGGATACATCCCCGTATAGGTACCTATTCCTACGTACGTAGGTATGGAAGTACGCGCCAGGACGACGGCCGACGGCCAAGTAGGGTACGGGCGGCATCGCGGGCCTGGTGGGCGGTCCGGGTGTCGGAGATGGCGGCAGTGGTGACGGCGCCCTCGGCGACCAAGGAGACCGCCAGACGCAAGGTCCAGCTGGCCGTCTTTGCTCAGGCCATCGGCGAATAGGCCCTGTTAGCAAAGGTGTTAGAAAGATCGCGAGATTGTCCTGACAAACACGAAGGCCCGCTCCAGGATGTCCCTGGTAGCGGGCCTTTCAGCTGTGCGCGGCCGACAGGAGTCGAACCCGTAACTTTCTGATCCGTAGGGAAAGGCGGATGCCCTGTCAACGGCTTCCCGTCCTGGTCACGCAGTGGATGCTGATCGGTAGCACGCGGTCGCGTATGGCGGTGTTGCTGTATGGCGCTGCTGTACATGAGGGGCCACGGTGGTTCCGGACAGCCGCCTTATGGGCGTAGCCCATGCGGTCGTTTGGGTTGAGAGGGACTCGTTGAGTACCTCCAGGGGTGGCTGGGCGGCCTTGCGGCTGAACGCGTGGTGGCGGCCCTGCGCGAACAAGCGGACCCGCCCGCCGCAGCCAGTGAACCAGCCACGCACCCTTCCGACGTCGCGAGCGACGATCCGGCGTCGATCAGGGTAGGCAGCGGGCTCTCCGAGCGCGAGTACGAGATCGCGATGCTTATCGGATTGGGCGCGTCCAATCGTGAGATCGCTCGACAGTCGCACATAACCGAAGGCACGGCCAAGAACCACATCTCCAACCGTCTACGCAAGCTCGGTCTGCGTGACCGGACCCAGCTGGCAGTCTGGATCTTGCGACATTCCGCGGATCAGTAGGAAAAGTCCGGTGTATGTACGTCGCACGGGCGGCAACAGCGCCGGAATTCTAGGCTCCAGACGTCGGACATCCGGTTGCCCATGACGGAGAAGAGATTCACGGTCAGGATCGCAGGGACGATCACCGCCGGTAACCCGGGAAGTCCCATTCGGAAGGTCAGGGCGATGATCCCGTTGTGATAGGCCAGCCTGATGTGGATTCGGTCCGCACTGGCAACCCGTGGGTCAGCATCAGTTGGGCCGCGGACGGCGAGCCCGAGCCTGAGCCGCGTGCGGACGGTAGTCGTCGCTGTCGGGGTAGCAGTTGCGCCTGATTTTCCGGCTGATCGTGGAGGCCGCATGGCCAAGATCGGCGGCGATGGCCCGGACCGAGACCTTCTCGCGTAACCGGTCGGCGATGACGATCCGGTCGTCCTCGTCCAGATACCGGCCTTGCAGACGCGGCGGCCCTGCTCAGGCGGGGCGCGATGGCGGCGGACGCCTTCATGTCAGCTTGTGGTCGGTGACGGCCAGGCCGCCTACGCCCTTACGGTAGGTGACAGTACGGATGCCCAGTGCGTCCTTGAGGCGGCCGGCTGGTACCACCTGCGGGATGGGTCCCGGTCCGATGCCCGGTTTGGGCAGTGGGTAGGCGGTGGTGGTGGCGCTGTGAAAGGTGACGTTGCCTTCGGTCTTGGTGAACAGCTGGTGCACGTGGCCGTTCAGGCAGGTCACAGAGGAGAAGCGGCGTAGCATGCTTAGGACCTTGATGGCGTCATCGGTGCCCCAGCCCCAGGCCGGGTACATGGCGAACAGCGGGATATGGCTGAACACCACGATGGGAGTGTCAGCCGATAGACCAGCGACGTCTTTGCGGACGAAGTCGATCTGGTCGGGGCCAAGGTGCCCGAGACGCTCCATGTGCAGGGTGTTGACCAGAGCGATGAAGTGGACACCATGGGTGTCGAAGCTGTACCAGCCGTCGCCGAGGGTGTCTGCGGCGAATCGCTGCCGGTACGCATGTCCGGCGTCGCCGATCGAGTCGTGTTCCCCGGGCACCGTGAAGACGCGACCGGTACGCAGGCCGGTCAACATCTGTTTTACCTGGTCGAACTGGCCCGGGGTGGACAGGTGGGTGAGGTCGCCACTGTGCATGACGAAGTCGGGCTGGAAGCCCAGGCTGTTGACCTGATTGAGAGCTTCGGTGAACGTTTGGGTCACGTCGGTGTTGGCGGCGCCGGTGAAGCCGATGTGGCTGTCGGAAATCTGCACGAACCGCAGCGCGCCAGGGGCGGCGGCGGCCTGTGCGGCGGCGCTGTCCTGGCTGTCTGCGATGCTGCTGATCACTTTGCCGTCGGCCACCGTCAAGACCACGGCGGCGCCGAACCAGCTGGTGTGGCGCAGCAGTTGGCGGCGAGTCATCCCGTGTTCCGGCGTCGGCTCGGCTCCACGTGGATCGATAGGGCCGGTCACTGGGTCACCGTCACAGTGGCGGTCATGAACGGGTGGATGCTGCACTGGTACTTGTAGGTGCCCGGCGTGGTGAACTTGTAGGGGTAGCGGGCACCGGACGCCAGTGCGGTGGAGTGGAGCGGACCCTGGCCCTGGCTCGTCACAGTGTGCGGTTCAGGGTCCTGGTTGGTCCAGGTCACCGTAGTGCCTGCCTTGACGGTCAGCGCAGCGGGCTGGAAGGCGAAATTCTTGATCGCCACGGAGTTCGGGCCCACCGCCGTGGCCGGCGCGCTGCCTGTGGGTGCGGCTGTGGCCGTGTTGGGCATCCCCGGGATGGCAGATGCCGAGCCGGTGCCGCCGGGCATGCCGGGCAGGTTCTGGCCGGCGCCCGGGGTGATCCCGGCGGACGCCGGGCCGCGGTGCGGCGAGCCGCCGCAAGCGGTGACCAGACCAAGTACGTCGATCAGAGCAAGTATGCCGATCAGGGCCGGTAGGCGCGGTATGCGGGGATGAATATCGTGACTCATACTCATATCCCTCTCGATGGCTGGAGTGCCGATCCATTCAGCGCGAATCGGCATCGACATTGCGAGATAGCACGCCGGGCTACCCACAGAACTGGTGGCCGGTATGGAGCAGCAATGGGGTGACGTTGCCCCAGTGGGTGAACTCCGGTGCCCTGAAGTCCGGATGGGTCGGCCGGTAGTCGCCGGTGGTGGCGGAGTGGCGTCTGCGCCGTCGCGGGCGCCTGGGCACCGGCCTGTTTTGTGGAGCCGGCGGGATGCCAGGCGAGGTCGGCGGCCAATCGGTGGTCCAGGTTGGTCTTCTGCGCCGGGTACATGATCCTCCTCCTGATCAAGTTTGAAGGAAGGTGACAGACCGCTCCGGCACGTTCACCAGCGCCGACCGTCGCCGGAATTCGACTGCGCCGATGCGCTGAAACCCGATCCAGAGCGTTTTCCTGAACTGACCGAAGCAACGCAAAACCACTGGATGTGCAATGTTGCCACTCATATCACCGGAGATAGATGCATAGTCAATTATGTCCCACCTTCGCGGTATCCCCGGCGTCAATCTCCAGGAACCGTAGAATGCTAGGTTTTGCTGTGCCCTGAAATTCGCGGGGATATTTTACTGAGAAATACCTGAGATTATCGCCCCGCCGGGTTTCCTCGCCCGTCAATTCATGCGCATCGATACGGATCGCTTCCGTAGGTACCGACCGAGAACACGCTTGCGCCAACCGCCGCGTCTTCCTCGCGCCATCGACGGTTACGTCCGGCACGGCCCCGGCGTCCAATGCCGTTAGATAGTGATCTTGCTGGTGGCTTCGCCTGGTGATCATGTCGGGACCGGGAGCAGTGCGGGACGAATGACGGATCTGATCGCGGTCGGCGCGTTGACGTCGTTGATCCCCCGCCAGGTCCTGAACGCGGCCATCGCCGCGCATGGATGTCGGGAGCGGCGTGTACGTAAGCTCCCGCGTATGTGGTCGTCTACCTGCTGATCGCGCTGTGCCTGTACCCCGACGATGACTATGAGGAGGTTGCGGAGAAGCCGACGAGCATGCTGGGAGGCACTGACCCGCGGCGCGATCACTCAAGCCCGCCAGCGCCTAGGGTTCGAGGCTGTGCGAGAAGTGTTCCAACAGGTCGCCAGGGCAAGGACACCTACGTCTTCACGTCAGGCTGGGGTGAGCCGGAAAAGGCCCTCTCCTGCTCACTGGAAAGGGCCTTTCAGCTGCAGAGCCAACGAGGGGAATCGAACCCCTGACCTTCTGTTTACAAGGGAGGGGCAAGAACCTGCTCACACCGCTTCACCGCTGGTCAGTTGTATGGCGTGGGCTGACGCGATCAGGCAGTGTGCACGGGCGTTGCTGTATCGGCTGCTGTACAGCACACCGCTCGACTCGAATGCCTAACGAGGACGTGAGACCCCAGTGAGCCGCGGGCCCGCTGTTGTAGCGATCGAACGCCCCGAACATCAACCGACAGATCGAGGTTTGCGGGCATCTCGCTGGCCGCGGTCGTAGCCTTCGATTCCGCCCTCAAACCAGGCGTGAACCGCCAGATCCAACATCACTTGAGAGGGCGGCATCCCGTTCCTGACTCGTTGGTCGGCTTTCCACAGCAGGAAGCGAAGCGTCGGGTTGTCCTGATCGGGCCAGGGAGGGGCAGGCATCTCACCTGCTCGGGGAGATTGCCAATCGCCTCGTTGCAGATCTTGGTTCTCTACGTACTTCATCATGGGGCTAGCGATGTCGTCTGGAACTGTCAGAGGATCGAAGTCCTTCATCGTTGCTCCTCGCAGAAGCTGGAATCGAGGTGGAATCTTGCTGCGTTCCAGAACAGTACGGCGCTGTGGGGTCTTATGTGCCCTGTTCTGCTCGACCAGGGAGACGGTGCGCAGGCAAGCCAGCGCATGAATGGTGTTCCAGTGGAACGGAATAGTGCCGTGAAACCCGTTGTACTTGAACAACTCGGTCACCGATCCGGACTGGCCCACCAGCAACGCTCAGGCGCCCTCGTCCGAGTAGTCGTCCTCGAAGCGCGCCGCCTCATGAGCCGCGTGACTCGCCCCGCCGCTCACCCGCGCGTGTACGGTGGCGCGGATGTGTCGCTACGTGTGGATGTTGCTGTGATGCTGCTGTCACACCAGCCCTGGCCATCCGGTGCCGGGGCCCGACGAAGGAGGGCCTCGGCGTCGATCGCCCCAGCCCGATCAACGAGAACCGAAACCGACTGGGCCGCAACCCAACCTCCCAGAGGACGACGAGAGCCATCCAAGCGGAGAAAAGCAGCTGCCACCGATAGTGCCACAGTCGATCTCGTTGACTGGCTATCCGAAAACCCCGGCGCTATCGAACGCATCCAGGAAGTCGGAGACGTCCTAGCTGGCCCTGTAATCCAGGAGCTCGATAAGAGGTTCGGCGGCAGCAAGCCACGAGAGGCCAGAAGACGACTCACCAATCACTTCTGGTGCGATCTCCTTGTCGCCTTGGCGGAGGCCATCGAGAAATTTTCGAAAGCCCTGGACCAAATACCGGAGTACGTGACGACGGTCATCATGCAGTCCCGCAAGGCCGAGCGTCGCAGCCCACTCCTCGAAGCACTGGTAGGTCTTGCCGTACGGACAGCATGGGAGCCCATCAAGAGCATGATCTCCGTTCCTGGCATCGACAAGGAACTTCAACGGACATGCCGGATCCTCGCCGTCCTGATCTGCCCGGCACCCGAGGATCACAAGGCCGTCCAAGACGGCGCCCTTCTCCCCTTGGCGAAAGAAGGGATGCTGGAGATCAGCAGGGATCGACTCGAGCAGGTCTTCCCTGCGGACTGGGTTCACCGCCTGCGAGAGGGCCTCGGTGGTGCCTGAGCAAGGTGGCCGGCTTCCTTCTGATGTCGTAGGAGACCGTCTGTGTAGGGTCGCGTTGCTGTACAACGCTGCTGTACGGCCACGAAAAAGGCCCTCCGGGATGATCCCAGAGGGCCTTTGAGCTGGAGCGCGGCCGACAGGAGTCGAACCCGTAACCTTCTGATCCGTAGTCAGATGCTCTATCCATTGAGCTACGGCCGCTCGGTGCTTAAGTAAGCATAGCGGCTCCCGCCCAGTGCCTCGAACCACTTATCCGCTCAGGTGCTCTCCGGACGGGGCTTCTTGGGCCAGAGGGTGTAGCTGATCGGCCACAGGAGGGCGATCACGGGCACCTTGAGCATGCCGTACATGAAGTCCACCAGTGCCCCCGTCCTGGAGGGGTCGTCGACGAGCCAGACCAGGCCGAGCAGGAGGGCGCAGGCGATGCCGTAGGCGAGGACGATGCGTAGCCAGATGCCCCATTCGTACCGGGCGCGGACCATGCCGCCGGAGGGGGGCTTCCAGGGTGGCGGGCCGCCGGCGAAGCGGTGGTGGAATTTGGCATCTGCCCAGCGGATCGTACGGTGACCGAAAACGATGGAGTAGGCGAGGTACGCGGCGGCCAGGCCGTGGCGGACGTCGGCGACGGCGCCGCCGCGCATGTCGATGACGGCCGCCACCAGGAGGATCACGTCCAGCAGGGGTACGGCGAGCAGCAGCGCGGTGCTGAGCCGGCGGCGCCGCCAGAGGTAGCGGCTGGCGAGGCCGAGGAGGAGCAGCACCCAGAAGCCGACCTCGCAACCGATGATGACCGCGAAAATCATGCGTCAATTGTCCAGAAGCAAGGGGGTGTGCCACATCCTCACCTGATACGAGCCTGTGGATACATCGAAGTGTGTATCCACAGGCGACCCCGCGATGGACGCGAGCACCCCGCGGCGATGGTGGGATGGGGCCATGAAAAGCGCGGCGCCGTGGGCGGCTCTGGCCTTCGCCCTTGGCCTGCTCCTGATCTGGGGCGGGGCCTCCGTCCCGCGCGGCGTCTCGGCCTGGCTGCTGGTCCCGCCGCTGGCGCTGACGTGCGCGGGCGTGCTCGTGCGGCGGAGCCATCCGATCGCATCCCTGGCACTGGGTACGGCGGGCATCGGGCTCGACATCGTCGTCGGCCCGTCGCTGGCCACGGTGTTGGTGTTCACCGACAACCTCTACGCCGCCGCGCTGTACGGCCCGGCCAGGCTGTCACGCTGGCTCCTGGGGATCACCTCGGTGCTGGCAGTGCTCGGTGGAGCGGTGGGCGGGTTCGTCCTCAAGGACCTCCGGGTGGTGGCCGTGATCAGCATCCAGGCGGGCCTGGTGCTGGTCACGCCCGTGACGACGGCGCTGGTGCTGCGGCAGCAGCGCGACCAGGCGGAGACCGAGCGGGCCAGGGCCGAGCAGGTGGCGCACCTGGCCGAGCTCGACCGGCAGGCGGCGATCTCGGCCGAACGCACCCGGATGGCCCGCGAGCTGCACGACATGATCGCCAACCATTTCAGCGCCATCGCGATCCAGTCCACGGCGGCGCTCTCGCGCGAGGACCTCGATGCGGCGACGATCCGCAAGATCATGGAGTCCGTCCGGGAGAACAGCCTGAAGGGCATGGCCGAGATGCGTTCCATGATCGGCCTGTTGCGCCAGGAGGGCGAGGAGCCCGAGGCCACCCGGCTGCGGCTGGCCGACGCGGAAGGCCTGGTCGAGCGTTCCAGGCAGGCGGGCATGGAGGTGGAGCTGCGGGTCGACGGCGTACCCAGGGACCTGCCTGCTTCTGTCGACCTGGCGGGCTACCGCATCCTGCAGGAGGCCCTGACGAACGCCCTCAAACACGGCGACCCGCCCGCGAAGGTCCGCATCGCCTACCAGCCGGAGCACGTCACGTTAACAGTGGACAACGCGGTCAGCGACGGTCAGGCCCGGCTTCCCGGCTCGGAGGCGGGGCTGGTCGGCATGGAAGAACGCGCGGCGCTGGTGGGCGGCACGTTCGGAGCGGGTCTGAATACCGCAAGCGAGACGTTCGGAGCGGGTCTGAATACCCAAAGGAAGATGAGTAGGCACACGGAGGTGGGCGGAAGTCCGATGGGCCACGATCATCAGGAGTGGCGGGTCGAGGTCACGCTGCCCGCGCCGGTCGAGGAGGAGGTGGCGTGACGATCAAGGTGCTGGTCGCCGACGATCACGCGGCGGTGCGGGCGGGGATCGTGCTGATCCTCGACGGGGCGGCGGATCTGGAGGTGGTCGGTGAGGCGGCCGACGGGGAGCAGGCGGTCGCGATGGCCCGCGAGCTGCGGCCCGACGTCGTGGTCATGGACATCAGGATGCCCAGGCTCGACGGCATCTCGGCCACCCGCGAGCTGGCCGGGGTGACCGACGTGCTCATCCTGACCACGTTCGACATCGACGAGTACGTCTTCGGCGCGCTGCGCGCGGGGGCGGCCGGGTTCCTGCTGAAGAACACCGATGCCGACGGGCTGGTCGGCGCCGTACGCCTGGTGGCCAGGGGTGACGGGATGATCTCGCCGGGCGTGACCCGCAAGCTGATCTCCGCCTTCGCCGCCCAGCCCGCCCGCGAGCCGAGCACGCGCGACCTGTCCGTGCTGACCGCCCGCGAGCAGGAGGTGCTGGCGTGCATCGCCAGGGGCCTGTCCAACGCCGAGATCGCCGGCGAGCTCGACATGGCGGAGGCCACCACGAAGACGCACGTCAGCAGGGTCCTCGGCAAGCTGGGCTTGAAGAGCAGGGTCCAAGCGGCGATCTTCTACTCAGAAAGCGGCTGACCAGGGAGCGCTCATGACCACACCGCCGAACCATCCCCCACCCCCCGGACCGCCCAGCGGCGGCAACACCGGCGTCATCGTCGGGCTGGCCTTCGCCGGCTTCGCCATCTACAGCGTCGTCAATGTCATCCTCGGCTTCCTCCTCTTCTTCGGCTCGTTCAACGAGGGCAGGTCCAACCCCGTCTTCGCCGGAGTGATCGCCGGGGTGCTGGCTCTCATCGGCCTGGGCACAGGGATCGGCCTGCTCTTCGTCCGCAAGCCGTGGGCCACTGGCCTGGGCCTCGGGCTCATGATCGGCTGGGCGCTGTGGTCCATCCTGTCGGCCGGCATCTGCACCGGCCTCAACCCGGAGTTCTACCGCTGACATGCCACTCCACGAGATCTTCGTCGGGCTGGGCGTGCTCGCCGCCTCGGTGATGTTCTTCCTCGAGGCCCGCCGCAGGGGCGCGCTCAACGAGCAGTCGCTCGTGGCCGTGGCCGGCGCCCTGGTCGGTGGCGCCATCGGCATGCGCCTGTCCGGCTGGCTCGAGACGCTCAACCTGTCCGACCTGTGGCTGTACGGCTCCCGCAGCATCCTGGGCGGCCTGACCGGCGCCTACGTCGGCGTGCTCGTGGCCAAGAGGTTCATCGGCTACCGGGAGAAGACCGGCGACCTGTTCGCGCCCGCGGTGGCGCTCGGCATGGCGATCGGCCGGATCGGCTGCCACCTGACCGAGGCGCCGGGCCGCCCCACGAGCCTGCCCTGGGGGGTGCACGCCCCGCCGACCACGCCGGAATGCCCCGGATGCCTGACCGGGCAGGCCATGCACCCCTCGTTCATCTACGAGATCATCTTTCAGCTGGCCGTCTTCGCCGCCCTGCTCTGGGCGCGCGGCAGGCTCACCCAGCCGGGCGAGCTGTTCACCCTCTATCTCGCGGCCTACGCCGCCTTCCGCTTCCTGGTCGAGTTCACCAGGGCCAACGAGACGGTCTGGCTCGACCTGACCCGCCCGCAGTGGTTCCTCATCCCCGGCCTGGCCCTGCTCGCGCTCAGGCTCAGGTACGGCTACCGCCGCGGCTACTACGATCCCCTCCTCAACCGAAGGGTCATGGCATGAGCACGGGAATGGGACTGCGGGGCGACCGCATCCTCAGATACGTCAACGCCTTCTGCCCGCACTGCCACGGTCAGGACCTGGAGCAGGTCGAGCGGCTGAGCGGCTATCTGGCCGAGCGCGAGGGCCGGGTGTGGCTGGAGCGCGGCTGCCGGCGCCACGGCCTGGTCCGCACGCTGTACGACGAGGACCCGGAGATCCTCGCCTATCTGGAGGAATGGACCGCTCCCACCAAGCAGCACGTCCCCGACGTCTCCGGCAACTTCCGGCCGGTACCGGCGGCCTACCTCGACGGCCTGCCCGAGATGCAGACCCAGCACACGTGCATCCTGCTCGAGGACATCGCCGAGGCGTGCAACCTGCGCTGTCCCACCTGCTTCGCCGACAGCTCCCCCGACCTGGCGGGCGTGGTCCCGGTCGAGGAGGTCCTGGCCAACGTCGACCAGCGCCTGGCCAGGGAGAACGGCAAGCTCGACGTCCTGATGCTCAGCGGCGGCGAGCCCACCCTGCACCCCGAGCTGAAGGACCTGCTGGCCGAGCTCGCCAGGCGCCCGATCACGCGCGTCCTGATCAACACCAACGGCGTCCTCATCGCCCGCGACGACGCCCTGCTCGACCTGCTCACCGAGCACCGCGAGCGGGTCGAGGTCTACCTGCAGTACGACGGCTCCTCGGCCGAAGCCTCCCGCCATCACCGCGGCGGCGACCTGCGCCGGCTCAAGGCGGAAGCCGTACGCCGGCTGTCGGGGCGGGAGATCTTCACGACGCTGGTGATGACCGCCGCGCTGGGCGTCAACGACGGCGAGATCGGCGAGGTGGTACGGCTGGCGCTGGAGACGCCGTTCGTGGGCGGGGTGTCGCTGCAGCCGCAGTTCGGCTCGGGCAGGTCGGCGCCCATCGACCCGGTGGACCGGCTCACCCACACGGGCGTGCTCGGGCGGCTCGGCCCGCAGACCGGCGGTCTGGTGACCTGGCGCGACCTGACCGCGCTGCCGTGCTCGCATCCGCACTGCTGCTCGGTGGGTTACATGATCCGCGACGACTCCGGCGCGTGGCGTTCGCTGGTGGCGCTGATCGGCCACGACCGGCTGAAGGCGAACCTGGGGCTCGTCTCCAACCGGATCGCCGACACGGAGCTGCCCAAGCAGGTGCGGCTCGCCGTACAGGAGTCGCTGCTCGGGCTGCTGTCGGAGCAGTCGTCGCTGTCGCACCCGCAGATCGGCGACCTGTGGCGCGACATCTGCGAGAACTGCGACCTCGGCGTGTCGACCCTGCTCGCGCTGGCCTCGTCGGCGCTGCCGGGCAGGCGCGCGAAGCTGCGCAGGATGCTGGGCGAGCGGGTGGTGCGCATCACGGTCAAGCCGTTCATGGACATCTCGACGATGATCGAGGAGCGGCTCACGCAGTGCTGCGTGCATGTGGGGACGCGGTCGGCGCAGGACCAGTGCGCGCCGTTCTGCGCGGTGCAGGCCTGGCCGCAGCTGTCGGCCCAGCGGCTGTCGGCGACGGCCTCGCAGCCACGGGTACCGCTGCCGCTGGAGGTGATCTCGTGAAGGATCCGCTGCGGCTGTGCGTCTACGCCACGGTGGCGGCACTGGCGTGGCTGCTCGGGCCGTGGGCGGTGCTGGGGTTCGCGGCGCTGGGCTTCGCGGGGTACTGGAAGGCGCGCCGGGCCGGGCTGACCCGGAGCAAGTGCCTGCTCAGGGACACCCGGCTGGTGCTCGCCTACCTGGGGTTGCTGGCGCTGGTCGCGGCCGGCGCGATCGTCTACTCGCTGGCCGGGACGTAGAGGCTGAGGGTTTCCGCGATGCAGGCCGCGCGCTTCTCCCCCTCGACCTCGATGGTCATCTTGAGGTTGGACAGGTAGCCGGCGGGCGTGCCCTTGACGTCGGTCAGCTCGCCGGTGGCCCTGATCCGCGCGCCGACCGGCACGGGGCGGGGGAAGCGGACCTTGTTCAGGCCGTAGTTGACGCCCATCACGATGCCCTCGACCTTGATCAGCTCCATCATGAACGACGGGAGCAGCGCCAGGCTCAGGTAACCATGGGCGATCGGGCCGCCGAAGGGCCCTTCCTTGGCCCGCTCCACGTCGACGTGGATCCACTGGTGGTCGTCGGTGGCGTCGGCGAAGAGGTTGACCTGCTCCTGGGTGACGGTGCGCCACTCGGTCGGGCCGAACTTCTCGCCGACGGCCGCCTTGAGTTCCTGAACGTTCGCGAAGGTCCGCATGGGTCGGAACGCTATTGCGCTGGCGGGACGGCTGCCAAGTTAATCATCCGGTACTCGTCCGGCTTTTCCCCCTTGGTGGCCCCCCAGTACAGGGTCGTGCTGGGCTCCCAGGATGTGCCCACGCCGAACCAGTCGCCGGGCCTCTTGTAGGTCGCCATCGTGTTGGTCTCCAGGTCGTACACCGCATCCCCGGTGTTGAGGAAGCGGTCCAGGATCGGGTAACCGTCGGGGGATGTGCTGGGCAGCGAGCCGGTGTTACTGCCGTCGACGTGCTGGATGATCGAGTCGCTGCTGTCCTTCTTCAGCCCGAAGCACCACACGGCGCCGCACCGCAGATTGGAAATGCCTTCCGGCTGGTGCACCTGGCGGACCTCGCCGGTCTTGACGTTCACCACCTTGGTCTGGTTGCGTTCCGCGCCCTTGCCATAGGCCGGGATGTCGCCCGCCCATGGCCAGTCGATGATGAACAGGCCCTCGCCTCCCGCGACAGGAGAGGGCAGGCCGCCCGCCAGAGACATCGAGTAGACGCCGCCCTGCTCGCCGCGGGACCACACGACCCGGTCGCCGTCGATCGCGAAAGCCCTGAGGTCCTTGGCCTGCGTGCCCTCCAAGGTGCCGAAGCGCTCGGGGGTGCCACCCGACCTGGGCAGCTTCCAGAACTCGACCACCGGCGTGCCGTCGGGCTTCTTGGCGTTGGCGTACCAGGCGACGTTCTGGTTGTCGAGGTCGGGGTCCTGCGGGTAGTACTCCTTCAGCCCCGGCGTGGTCGGGACATCGGTCAGCACCCGGAACTGGCCCGTGGCCGTGTCGTAGATCTCCATCCTGCCGATCTTCTCGAACGACGACTCGGCGGCGAGCAGCACCTCGGTGGCGCTGAGCCCGGTGATGGGGCGGTAGCGCCAGCCGTCGGCACTCTTGGCGGGCATGGTGAAGATCGCCTGCGGCCAGAGCTTCTCGATCGGCTGGGATTCCATCTTCTCCGAAGTGAAGGTGATCTCACTGGGATCGTCGGTCGGTGTGGAGTCGGCCACCGAAGCCGGGGCCGTGGGGGCCGCCGCCGTGTCGTTCCCGCCCCCGGTGGAGAGAACGCCCCTGGCGACAGCCGTACTCACCCCCACCACCGCGACGACGGAGACGACCGTGAGAGCCTGTGCCCGTCGCCTCGAGCGCCGGTGGCGGCGCCGGGCGACGCCCGCGAGCAGGTCGGTGTCCGGCGCACGGCCGGCGGCCGCCCGCATCGCGTCGGCCAGTTCTTCCTCAGTCCTCATGCCCGTCCCCTTTCGAGCACCGCAGGCTTGACCCGCAGCGTGGCGAGCGCGCGGAAAGCCTGGCTGCGTACCGTTCCCCGTGAGACGCCGAGGATCTCGGCGATCTCCTGATCCGACAGGTCCTCGTAGTAGCGCAGCACGAGCACCGCCCGCTGCCTGCGCGGCAGGGTGCGTAACGCGTTCCACAGCTCTCCGGAGACATGGCTGTCGAGGTAGGAGCCTTCGGGGACGTCGTCCGTGAGGTGCTCCCTGCGCCGCCTGCGCCACCAGCTGATGTGCTGCCTGGCCATGATCGTGCGCACGTACGCCTCGGGATTGTCCTTGTTGCGTACGCGGCGCCAGGTGTCGCTCAGCCTGAGCAGGGCCTCCTGGACCAGGTCGGCGGCGTCATCGGGGTTGCCGGTGAGCACATAGCCGTACCTGAGCAGGGCCGAACCTCTGGCGCGGACGAAATCCTCGAACTCCACATCTCCGGGACGCACGGGCCGCTCGTTCTGTTGCAAAGATCTTTACTCGAAACCATCGCGCACGTGTTCGAGTCGGCGCTACTATTCTGGGTATCGACTCGAACAGAGGTTCGGCCAGGTGGGAGGGGGTGTCATGCTGACTCGGACACGCCGTAGGTGTTTCTTCCCAAATCTACGACGCCCGCTATACCCCGCAATAAAGTCCGAGAGCGTGGACCCTGTGCGCAACCCTTACGCCCCCGGAGCCGGCCAGCGTCCGCCGGAGCTCGCCGGACGCGATCGTGAGCTGCAGCAGTTCGAAGTCGTACTCGAGCGGGTGGCCCGCGGCCGCCCCGAGCGAAGCATGGTCGTCACCGGCCTGCGCGGCGTCGGCAAGACCGTGCTCCTCAACACCTTCAAGTCCATGGCCATGCAGCGGCTGTGGGGCACCGGCAAGATCGAGGCCCGCCCCGACCAGTCGATCCGGCGTCCCGTCGCGGCCGCCCTGCACATGGCCATCCGCGAGCTGGCCCCCCGCCACCGCGCCCCCGAGCGCATCGAGGAGTTCCTCGGCGTGCTGAAGGCATTCGCCATGCGCGACCCCGCGGCTGCCAAGGGCACCTCCCACTGGTCGCCGGGCATCGAGGTCCCGGCCAGCCGGGGCCGCGCCGACTCCGGCGACCTGGAGATCGACCTGACCGAGTTGTTCGTCGACGCGTCGAGCGTGGCCACCGACCTGGGCGTCGGCATCGCGCTGTTCATCGACGAGATGCAGGACGTGCAGGCCGGCGACGTCTCGGCGCTGTGTGCCGCCTGCCACGAGTTGTCCCAGTCGGGCGGGCCGCTGATCGTGGTGGGCGCCGGGCTGCCGCATCTGCCGAGCGTGCTGTCGGCCAGCAAGAGCTATTCCGAGCGCCTGTTCCGCTACGCGCGCATCGACAAGCTCGACCGGGAGGCGGCCGACCTGGCGCTGCTGCTCCCGGCGCGCGAGGAAGAGGTGGAGTTCACCCAGGATGCCCTCGACGCCCTCTACGAGGCGGCCGACGGCTATCCGTACTTCGTGCAGGCCTACGGCAAGGTCGCCTGGGATCTGGCGCCGCGCAGCCCGATCACCGTCGACGACGTCAAGGTCTCGGCTCCGGAAGCCGAGCAGGAGCTGGCGGTCGGCTTCTTCGGCAGCCGTTACGAGCGCGCCACCCCGGCCGAGCGCGACTACATGCACGCCATGGCCCAGATCGGCGACGAGCCGGTGGCGACCGCCGAGGTCGCCGACGCCTTGGGCCGCAAGCCGTCCAGCCTGTCGCCGGCCCGCGACAGCCTGATCAAGAAGGGTCTCATCTACAGCGCCGAACGCGGCCTGATCGCGTTCACCGTGCCGCATTTCGGGAGGTTCCTGCGTGCCCAACCGATCTAGACCGGCACCCCTAGTCCTCTATTGGGCTGTCTAGTGGGGAAGCTAGATAGCCCAATAGAGTCAAATCATCATGCCCGTCGAGGGAAATCTACGGCTGTCTAGCGTCAGGCCGATACTGGCGTATATTCCGGCAGAGACTCCGGGCTGACCACTGCCACCCTGACCGCCGGCCGGCGTCCGCTGAGGTAGACGGCGAAAACGACGTCCGCCTTGTCGCGGCTCTGGAAGACGAAGAACCGCCAGCACAGCTCACGCCAGCTGTCGTACGGCTCGGCCGAGACGAGGTCGCCGGCGTGCACCCGCCAGGTGCTGCTGGCACGCAGCCGCGACAGCGTGACGCCCTCCGCCGGAGCGGGCCGCTGCTCGCACGGCGCCCGGTAGCGAGCCCGATCCACCAGCTCCTCGAGCTCAGGCGACAGTACGGCGAGCGCGACCACCCCGGCCGCGATCATCGCCCACGGCGGGTGGACGAAGACCATCCAGCCCGGCACCGCGGACCAGACCGACATCGCGGCCATGCCCGTCAGCACCACGGTCCTGCCGATCGAGCGCAGGCCCACGGGCGCCGAGCTCACCTCGCCGAAACAGCCGCAGCCCGCGTCGGGGCGCCGCCGGCGCAGCTCGAGCAGCACGTAGGTGGACAGCGAGAAGAAGGCGACCGTACCCCAGCGGAAGAACGGATGCGTGGTGAGCAGCAGCCCGGCCGCGAGCACGACCTCGCCCACGGCGCAGCACACCAGCGCCGGGGCCTGCAGGCGTCCCGGCACCAGGACGGCCGGCCCCAGCCTGGCCAGCGCTCCTGGCTCGGCTCCCGATCGGACGGTCGCCACCTTGGCCACCGTACCCATCAGGAGCAGCACGATCAGAACCGGCAGCTGCGACTCAAGCACACGCGTCACCCCAATCCGATCTGAGCATTGAAACACCCTTTGAGGAGGTCGCCCCCCAACTCCACGTAGACCGTGGGCGACAGCTCGACGATCCGCCCGCGCGGCGAGGTGCCGCATTCGACGCATCGGTCGCAGAACCGCCCCGCCATGCACCCGCACGCCACCACCGGCACGTTGGCCGCCCGGTCCGTGCAGGTGTTGCGCACCTGCAGCAACGACCCGATCGCCAGGTACGGCAGGCCGGCGCAGGAGACCTCAGCGTCCGGGCACCCTGCGTCGGAACGCTCCACCATCGGATAGGCGGCACCGCGCTCCTCCTCGTCGAAGGAGTCCGACCAGGTGGCGGTGCCCGAGACGCGTGGCTGGAGGCCGGCGTAGGCGGGCGGCGGGCTGGGCACGGCGCGCGTGGGATAGGGCGGTTGCGAGGTGGCGGGCAGCAGTGCCAGGCAGCCGCCGTCCTGGCGGACGCCGATCGCGTCGAAGAGGTAGCCGGGTTCGAACTGCGGGTGGCGGACCCGGATGCGGCCGGTGGCTCGGTAGGGGATCACGACCGTCCGGTGGCCGCGGTGGGGGCCGCAGTCGAGCTCGACCGTCAGGTCCCTGCGGCCCTCGATGGACAGGATCGTGCCGGTGATGCGGGTCGTGTCGGCCCAGATCTGCTCGACGACCCGGCCCTCGCGGAGCGCGCGCATGATCACCATGGATCCGACGGCGAGGTCGGCGGGCGCCGCGTCACGGCCGTTCCACGCCTTGGCCCAGGGGGCGATGACCAGCCGCTCCTCGGTGCCGTCCGGAGTCTCCACGATCACGAGGTGGGGGCTGATGTCGAGGATCTCGCCGGTGACCGCGTGCAGCGGGTCGCCGCCTTCGGGATCGGGGCCCGGGGTGCCGGTCTCGCGTCCCAGTGCCGCGGCTGCGAGCACCCGGCGGCGCTCCACGCTCGGATACCCCATATGCCCCTCCTTCTACGCGTTACCAGACTCACACGGCTTCCGGCGCGGCTCATGCCGTACATCCCGAAAGAGAGCAAAATACGCATCCTCCGGGGAAGGAGTTGACACTCCTCGTCGTAGAAACCGCCACCGACCTTGACCTACCTTTATCGCGGCGAGGCCGAATCCTGAATTGCGGTTCAGCTACATCGGGGCCTGGGGCTGCGATTCTGGCCACGATGCAGACTGCCGGCTGGGAAGAGGAGTTCCGCGAGTACGTCAGGTCTCGTGGAGCCGCTCTGCTGCGCACGGCGCACCAGCTGACCGGACACCCGTCGGATGCGGAGGATCTGCTTCAGAACGCACTGACCAAGACATATCTGGCGTGGGACCGCATCCAGGATCGGGCGGCACTGGATGGATATGTCCGGCGGGCCATGGTCAACATCAACATCTCGCAGTGGCGGCGGCGGAAGGTGGCGGAGTATCCCTCCGACGAGCTGCCTGAGCAGGCGTGCGGGGCCGAGCAGTGCGGCGATCTCCATGAGCGGCTCGACCAGGCGCTCGCGGGGCTGCCCGAACGGATGCGCGCCGCGATCGTGCTGCGGTACTACGAGGACATGAGCGAGCCGGAGATCGCCAAGACGCTCGGCATCAGCCTGGGGACGGTCAAGAGTACGGTGTCGCGGGCGATGGCGAAGCTCCGCTGCGAGCTGGGGATCCCCCCTCAGCAGTGAGGGTGCGGCCCGGGGTCTCGGCACCGGCCGTCGCGCACGGGCGGACCACGTCGCGGATCTTGCGGAGCGTGGCCAGGAACGCCTCGAGCTCCTCCTCGCCGAGCAGGCCGGTGAAGCACTCGTCGATGTCTTCCAGATGCAGCGGCAGCACCTTCTCCAGGCGCGACCGCCCCTCGTCGGTCAGGGTGGCGTAGGAGGCGCGCCGGTCTGTCGCACAGGCGATCCGCGCGACCAGACCCTCACGCTCGAGCCGGTCGACGACCCTCGTCACACCACTGGTCGACAGCCCGGTCTGGGCCGACAAGTCGGTCATGCGCAGGCTCTGCCTGGGAGAACGGGCCAGCCTGATCAGCGTTTCGAAATCGATCTCGGACAACCCGGCCGCGCTGAACACCGGGCTCATCCTGGCGGCCAGACCGGCATTCACCTCGCTCAGCAGGCCCATCGCCGTCAGCCGGCGGTCGTCAAAGGGGATCACGTTCATAGTCTATCGGACGTTAGTTGACGCGCGGAATATTCCTCGTGTAGACATTTGTTGTCGCAAACATCCGCACAGCAAGTACCCACCCTGAGGGAGAACCAACGATGAGCACTCGCACCTGGGAAGGCCTGACGATCCCGGCCGCCGGCACGTACAACCTCGACGTGAACCACACCCAGATCGGCTTCGTCGTCAAGCACATGATGGTGAGCAAGGTCCGCGGCCGCTTTGACAAGTTCGCCGGTTCCGTGACGATCGCGGAGAACCCGCTGGAGTCGTCCGCCGAGCTCACGATCAACACCGGCAGCATCACCACCGGCGCCCCGGACCGCGACGGACACCTGCGGAGCGACGACTTCCTGGCCGCCGAGAAGTTCCCGGAGATCACCTTCAAGAGCACCCGCGTCGTGAGCCACTCCGGCGACGAGTTCACCGTCCTCGGCAACCTCACCGTCCGCGACGTCACCAAGGAGATCGAGCTCACGGTCGAGTACGGCGGCGCCGGCACCAACCCGTGGGGCCAGGACGTCTGGGGCTTCGGCATCACCACCGAGTTCGACCGCGAGGAGTTCGGGCTGACCTGGAACCAGGCTCTCGAGACCGGCGGCGTCCTCGTGGGCAAGAAGATCAAGGTCGAGATCGAGGGCGAGGCCAACCGCGCCTGACCCTTCGTCCACAGAGGGTTACCCACAGGGTGTGGATAACCCTCTGTCGCGACGCACGGGACAACCGCTTTGCCGCGTCGCCAGAAGGCCGGTACGCTGTCCTGAGCCACGTGGCTACCAGGAGGATTCGCCTAGTCAGGTCTATGGCGCCGCACTGCTAATGCGGTTTGGGTCTTAAGCCCATCCGGGGTTCAAATCCCCGATCCTCCGCAGATGAAAGCCCTTCCCTGTGTGTACGGGGAAGGGCTTTTGATCTTTCCGCGTGGGCTCAAGTTGCAGTTCCAGTTGCAATTAGCCCCATAGGGCTTGGTCCATACGGGCGCTCGCGTCCTTCATCTGCATGCTGGCGACGTGTGTGTACCTCTCCGTAGTGGTCACTCTTGTGTGGCCGAGGACCTCTTGGACAACCCGGATGTGGACGCCCTGCTCGATGAGGAGCGTTGCCGCCGTGTGGCGGGCGTCGTGAACCCTGGCGTCTCGAACGCCTGCCTGCTTGAGGATGCCGGAAGACCAGACCGCCGCCCGTCCGCTTCGGGCACTTGTCCGCGTGTCCCTGGCAGTCCTTGAGGCAGGGACGCTTGTAGCAGTTGTGACCGGGCTTCTTGCAGTCACGGAGCTACCCATCGGCGGTCCACACCAACGGGCGCACTCGCTTCGGCAGTTTCACGTGCTTGGCCGGGACTACGCCGTCAGCGGCACCAGGAGTTGGCCGCCGTGCGCACCACCCATGACGCTGCCGAGCCCTACCGTGCTGCTCGCCGTACCTTCGGGAGTTCCGGGCCATGTCAGCGGCGGCATCAGGGCGGTGACAGCCCGGTATCAGAGCGGTCGGCGAAGGTAGACGCCATGAACGGTTCAGCGATCGCGGCCTCGGGGCCGCGAACTGGGCCACACCGAACTCGAAACAACGCAGCACAGGAGCACACGATGCAGAAGTTCGACACCCCCGCCGCGATCTCCGCCGTCCTGAACATCCCCGCCGGACGTGTTCAGTTCATCGCCGCCGACCGAGCCGACACCGCGGTCGAGGTCCTGCCCGCGAACGCCTCCAAGAGCCGCGATGTGAAGGCGGCCGAGCAGACCACGGTCGCGTACGCCGACGGCGTCCTGCGGATCGAAAGTGCCGAGGCGAAGAACCAGTACTTCGGCCCGTCCGGATCCATCGAGGTGACGGTCCAGTTGCCCGCCGGCTCCCGGGTCGAGGCGAAGGCGGCCAGTGCTGAGCTGCGGACTGTCGGCCGTCTGGGCGATGTCGCCTTCGAGGGCGCCTACAGCCAGATCAAGATCGATGAGGCCGCGAGCGTCCGGCTCACCGCGGTCGACGGCGATGTCGAGGTCGGTCGGCTGGGCGGTTCCGCGGAGATCAGCACCTCCCGGGGTGACATCCGGATCGCCGAGGCCGCGGGCGGTACGGTCGTGCTCAGCACCCAGTCCGGCGACATCTCGATCGTCGCCGCCGCCGGTGTCTCGGCGGCCCTGGACGCCGGCACCAGCTACGGCCGCATCACCAACGCCCTGAAGAACGACGGCACCACCGAACTCGACATCCGCGCCACCACCTCCAACGGCGACATCACCGCCCGCAGCCTGTGACCCGCAGCCCCGGGGGGAACGCAGGCCACGGACCAGGAAGGACAGAAGCCTGACCAGCCCTGACGTGAAGGAGTTCATCGCGCAGACGGCCACCACGCGACCGACCAAGGGGCGGCGTCCACTGTGGACGCCGCCCTTCGGTCCGGGCGCTACAGCGGTACGAGGTTCAGCAGGATGGCGATGACGCCGCCCGTCGACATGAGCAGAGTGGTGCCGGGGTGCATCCCGATCGACACCCGCAGATCCTTCTTCCGCCAGACGAGCCAGACGGCCGGAATGAAGAACACCACCCTGGACAGGAACACCCAGGGCGCCCAGAAGTGGTACAGCGAGAACAGCGCCGTGTTGACCACCGGCGCCCACCGGCCCAGCCGGGACAGGCGGGGCAGCAGGAAGCCGCGGAAGTAGAGCTCTTCGATGATCGGGAACGCCAGTCCGGTCAGCGGAATGCACGACGCCAGCGCGACGACGACGGCAGTGCGCGAGTATCCGGTGAAGTATCCGGTGACGCTGCCAGCGCCCTCGAACGGGAGCCACCGGAACAGCCACTGGTAGACAAGGTTGTCCACAGGTGTGAACGCGAACGACAGCACCACCATCTGCACGATCAGGACGGCGACGATGGCGACAAGCTTCCCGCGTGAGATCGGCTTGTCCAGGTAGCTCACCACTCCACGCAGCGAGAACCGGCCGTTGCGCCGGCGGGCTAACCACAGCAACAGGCCGAGCTCGACCGGCGCCAGAGCCAGGCACATGGCGACCGCCCAGCCCAGGAACGGCGGAAGGCCGATGGCTTTGACGAGCGGCCCGGTGATGAGCAGGTAGACGGCGACGATCAGGGCTCCGGGGACAAGGTGGAGCGCGATGGAAAGCGGCAGGGAGTGGTGGTCGCTCAGCAGCCGCTCAACTATCCGGTTCGGTCGAGTGTCTTCCGTGGTGGCCATAGCTGCACCTCATGGGGGTGTATGACGCGGTAATGGGTGGCTCGGCTCCAGCCACAGAGCCGGCCCGTTCGCCGCGCGAGGCTCGATGATCGGCGCGGCGGGGCTTGATGGGGTGGTGCAGTTACTTCGACGGGTCCCGGCGGTGCAGGGCCCGCGCGACCAGGCGTAGCCGACCGTGACGATCCCTGCGATCAAGCGGCGTCGAGGGCCTCGGTGACATTGCGGGCCATGGCGTTCAGGGCGCGGCGGCCCCTTCTCTGGCGGGATCTAAGGCCGCGCTGCTCGATCCCGACCAGCAGCGCGTAGATGCCTGGAACACTCAGCTACCCAGTAACGCTAACTACCAGTACACATTAACACTGACTACCGGTATCTAGCAACACCGAATAGCCGGGCATCCGCTTCCTGGAACCCATCGCCAAACCCGCCGTACGGGCGGGGTGGAGGCTTCGCATCCACAAGATGGCGCCGCGCAGATGAAACAGGCACTAGAGGAAGTGTCCGGTTATGGACGCTGTTGGCGGGGTGACGGCGGGTGGGGGCGGGTGGATGCTGGGGAGGCCTGCAGGCCAGCCGCCGCGAATCGAACCCCTACCGCAAGTTCGTCACCGTAGAGGGGAAACACGATCATGGCCATACCTGGCAGAGACCCCCAGCCCCCGACCGAACTGACCCGGCTGCTCAACGAGGCCGTCGCCCGCACCATCCCCGACCGGAAGAGCGACCCCGAGTGGGCTCTGGCCAAGCCGAACCAGAAGGTGGACTTCGACGCCACCTACCAGGTGGACAGGCAGGGAAGCGACATCCCGGTCTGGAGCCTGCGCCCGTACGCCTTCCTGGAGGCTCCGGAAACCCGCCCGTTGACGGTCAACCCGAGCCTGTATCGCAACGCGCAGCTCAACATGAACTGCGGCCTGTACGAGGTCATCCCGGACCGCGTGTTCCAGATCCGCGGCGGCGACCTGGCCAACATCAGCTTCCTCGAAGCCCCGGGCACCGACGAGATCGTGGTGGTCGACCCGCTGGGCACCATGGAGACCGCCGCGTCGGCGATGCAGGTGTACCGCTCCTACGGCAGCCGCCAGTCGAAGTGGATCGGGGCCGTCATCCACACCCACTCCCACGTCGACCACTACGGGGGTGTACGCGGCCTGTTCCGCACCGACGAGGAGCGGGCCAACGCGACGATCTTCGCGCCGGAGGGGTTCGTCGAGCACGCGGTCAGCGAGAACGTCTACGCCGGCAACGCGATGTCGCGGCGGGCGGAATTCATGTACGGCGCGCTCCTGCACAGGGGTGAGAAGGGCCAGGTGGACGCCGGTCTGGGCAAGTCGGTCCCGGTGGGCGGCACCATCAGCCTGCTGACGCCGGACGTCACCATCGACTCCTCCCTCGACGGGCAGACCATCCCCGTGGGGCCGCTGGAGATCACCTTCCAGCTCACCCCTGGCACCGAGGCGCCGACCGAGATGAACTTCTACATCCCCGCGTATCAGGCGCTGTGCATGGCGGAGAACGCCACCCCGACCCTGCACAACCTCTACAGCCTGCGCGGCGCCCAGGTGCGTGACGCCAAGGTCTGGTCGCAGTACCTGCGCGCCACGATCGACCTGTTCGGGCAGGACGCGAAGTACCTGTTCGCCAGCCACTTCTGGCCACGTCCTGCCGGCGACAGCGGCACCGAGATCGTGGACTTCCTCACCAGCCAGGCGGACATGTACCGCTTCCTGCACGACCAGGCGCTGCGGCTGGCCAACAAGGGCTACACCATGCTCGAGATCGCCGAGGACCTCCAGCTGCCCGACAGCCTGAGCAAGCAGTGGTACAACCACGGCTACTACGGCACCGTCAACCACGACCTGAAGGCCGTCTACCAGCGCTACCTCGGCTGGTACGACGGCAACGCCGCGCACCTGCACACGCTTCCGCCGGAGAAGGTCGCCCGCCGGTACGTGGAGGCGATGGGCGGCGCGCTGACGGTGGTGAAGCGGGCCGAGGTCATCTGGGGGAACAACCAGGCAACGGTCGAGGACTACCGGTGGGCGGTCGAGATGCTCAGCCATGTCGTCTTCGCCGATCCGCACCACGAGGACGCCAAGCTGCTGGAGGCCGCCTTCCTGGAGCAGCTCGGCTACCAGGCCGAGAGCGGTCCCTGGCGCAACTACTACCTCGCGGCCGCGCAGGAGCTGCGCTACCGGCCCGTCCCTGCCCCGAAGGGGAAGAAGAAGGCGAAGGCGCATTCCATCATCAGCGACGACGTGATCGACGCGATGCCGCTGGAGATGGTCTTCGACTACATGGGCATCCGGCTCGACGGTCCCGCTGCCGCCAAGTTGCCGCAGCCGCCCTTCATCCAGATCTTCGTCACCGACGACCCGACGGTGGAGGGCGGCAACGCCGACATCCTCCTGCGGGTGCGCAACGGCGTGCTGGTCTACACGCAACTCAGTCCCTCGGCCACCAGGGACGACCCGCCCAGCGCCGTCTACCGCATGACGCGCGCGGGCATCAACGCCTGGACCCTCGGCACCGCCCCGAAGGACCTCAGCCCTGCCGACCTGACCATCCTCCAGGGGACGATCAAGCCGATCTCCGACCTGAACGCACTCCTGGAACCCTTCGAGCCGACCTTCCCCCTCACCCTGCCTTAGGGTTCTCAACTCAGCTGTCGGTACTCCAGCGTGTAGCGGTCGCCACACCACGTGGTACGGCTCGCGCTGCCCGCCGACCACCGCGCAGCACCCACAGTGCCTGCCGTACGGCCGGCTCCCCGAGCCCGTTTGCGCTGCCCACCGGCCGCCGCGCAGCACCCACAGTGCCTGCCGTACGGCCGGCTGCCCGAGACCGTGGATCTCGACCAACCGGGACTCGGAGGGGATGGGGTCGCCCGGCTTGAGGCGGCCTGCGGCGATGTCGGTGCGAATCAGGTCGGCCGGTTGCTTGTGAACTGGCCTCGGGGATCGGCGACCGCAGGGGCTGGGAGCGCCGCGCGGTGGGGGCGCGGCCTCCCAGCCACACCACGGGTTCCACCGGGGCCGTGCGGCTGACCGCCCAGCGCATCCTCGCCGATAGCCTGCGCAACGACTTCGAGTCCGAGGAACCGTCGGGCTGGGAACCAGGTGTGGCGCGCGCCCGCCGGCGGTTGATCTGCGTGCGGATCGGCCGGCGGCGTGGTCGCGCGATTGAGTAGGGCCTACTCAGGTGCTCGCCGATCTCGGGAAGCACGATCTTTCGCATGAGACGTGCATACCTGACATTAGGCACAGCCGCCCTTCTCCTGGGCCTGACGGTGAGCTCGGCGGTCGCCGACACCGCGGACGGAGAGATCCACGGGTGCGCGGGCGTGGCGTTCGGAAACCTGCGCGTGATCGATCCAGCCGCCGGGCAGAAGTGCCTGCCGCGAGCGGAACGGCCGATCGACTGGAACGCCCAGGGGCCCGCGGGCGTCAGCACGGTCTACCAGGGATACGAGACCAGCGGTAACCCGCCGAGCAGCAACTACGTCCCCGAGTTCCAGAACATCCTCAAACCGATCGCCAAGCTGACGGTGCCCGCGGGCTCCTACGTGATGACCGCGTACTTCGCGCTGCGCAACGACTACGACAACGACGTCCACGAGGCGAACTGCAAGCTCGCGGCCAACTACCCGCCCGGCGACCCCGAGACGGACCATTACACGATCTTCAACGTGCTCGTGCCGCGGCAGGCGTACTACAGCATGCAGCACGCCTTCACCCTGACGGAGCCCGGAACCATCGTCTTGTCGTGCAGGACGAGCGCCCCGGGCTGGACCGCGCGGGCGGTCAACATCCAGATGACGGCGACGCAGGTGTCCGCCGTGGTCAAGCAGGACATCCGTACCGAATGACCAGGGCGTGCGTGTTCGCCGGGGCCGACTACTCCGCGCGACTCCAGCAGCTCCATGAGTCGGCGAGGCCGACGCGGAGCTTGCAGCAGCCGAACTGAGTGGTGACCACGAGTTCCGCGGCCTGGATGAACAGGTCGAGGTCCGCGGCCGGGCTGGCGGTGCAGCGGGAGGCGAAGCGGCCGCGGCTTCGGAGCGTTATCGTGCGATTTGTGATCGGCTCGGCGCGGCTCCCCCTGCTCTTCCTGGATGTCGATGGCCCACTGATCCCGTTCGGCGGGACGCGACACGCGACTCACCAGCTCAGTCGTTCCGAACCGTACGAGGTCGGTTCGAATCCGCTCCTGGCCAGGCTCGATCCCTCGCACGGTCCCCGGCTGATGGCGCTGCCGTGCGAGCTGGTCTGGGCGACGACCTGGATGGCCGACGCCAACGACTACGTCAGTCCGCGCATCGGTCTGCCCCGGCTGGAGGTCGTGACCTGGAGTGAGCCCTCGGCCGCCGACGACCAGGACGCGCGAACAGGGATGCACTGGAAGACCCGCAGCCTCGTCGAACGGGCAGCGGGACGGGACTTCGCCTGGGTCGACGACGAGATCACCACAGCCGATCACACCTGGGTCGCCGCCCACCACCCGGGGCGGGCGCTCCTCCATCGCGTGGACGCCACCACAGGACTCACCGACACCGACTACCTCGCCCTGGCCGACTGGCTACGCGGCGACCACCCGATGGGGTAGGCGTCAACCACTCCACCCGGGTCGTGCCTGTTGAGGGGGCTGGTTTGTTCTCGCGTACGACTCTTGTCGCTGATTCTCTCGTCGGCTCACGAGGAGCGGCCGGGCCGGGAAGTGGAGGCTGCGTTCATCGCTGGTGAAGGGAGCATCCATGGATCAGGAGCATTGGCAGGCCCGGCTGGACCGCTTGACGGCTGAGCACGGGGTGCCGGGGGCCGTGCTGTCCGTTCGTCACCGTGGGGAGGGGCTCACGGTGGCCACGGGAGTCCTCCATCTGGCGACCGGGGTGACCACGACCGCCGACTCGGTCTTCCAGCTGGGTTCGGTGGGCAAGGCGTACACGGCCGCCCTGGTGCTCAAGCTCGTGGAAGAGGGGCTCGTCGCCCTCGACGAGCCCGTCCGGACGTACCTGCCCGCCTTCCAGGTCGCCGATCCGGAGGTGTCGAAGGCCGTGACGCTCCGGCACCTGCTCAGCCACACCTCCGGCATCGACGGGGACCACTTCCTGGACACCGGCCGCGGCGACGACGCCCTGGAACGGTACGTGGAATCCTGCGCCGCGCTGCGGCAGGCCCATCCCATGGGCGCGATCATGTCGTACTGCAACAGCGGTTACGCGATCGCGGGCAGGGTGGTCGAGCAGGTCACCGGCGGTACGTTCGAGGCGGCGATGCGGCGGTACGTGCTCGACCCCCTGGGTGTCGAGCACACGGCGGGCCTGCCCGAGGAGGTGCTGCGCCACAGGGCCGCCTACGGTCACGTGCCCGGCCCCGACGGGACGGCGGTGCCGGCGCCCGCGTGGGAGTACCGGCGGTCGATGACCCCGGCAGGCGGGCTCACGGCGAGCGCGCCGGACGTGGTGGCCTTCGCCGCGATGCTGGCCGCCGACGGCGTGTCGCCCATCAACGGCACGCGGGTCCTCAGCCGTGACAGCGCGCGCATGATGCGGACCCCGCAGGTTCGCGTGCCTGACACCTCGCTGGCCGAGCACTGGGGGCTGGGTCTGATGATCGCCGGCTGGGGCGGCCTGACCGTCGCGGGTCACGACGGCAGCAACGTCGGGCAGGGCAGCATGATGCGCTTCGCCCCGGACGCCGACCTCGCCGTGGCTCTCGTGGCCAACGGCGGCGAGTTCGGCAGAGCGGGCGACGCCCTGTTCGCCGAGATCTTCTCCTCGCTGGCGGGAGCCACGGCCCCGGCGGGACCGGCCCCCTCAGGCGGGCCGCTGCCGGCCGATGCCCGGCAGTGGCTCGGCAGGTACGACAGCGTCAACGTCGGCATGGAGGTGGCGGAGAGGGACGAGGACGCACTGGAGCTCACGCTCACCCTGGGCAGCCTGGCCGCCGAGAACCTCGGAGGAACGCGGTTCACGGGACCGCTGGTGCATTCCGCCGGCGACGTCTACGTCGCCAGGCACCTCGGATCGGGCGACTGGCAGGCCGTGGTCTTCCTGCGCCTTGCCGACGGCAGCCGCTACGTGCACTGCAACGGGCGCGCGCTGCGCAGGATCGGGGGCTGAGGTGCGCGAGATCACCGAGCTGTTCGACGAGGTGGGCGCCGAGGTGTCGATGTACGCGCTGGACCTGGCCACCGAGGAGGGTGTCGGCGTCAACGCGGACCGCCGGGTCGTGCTCGCCTCCGTCTTCAAGATCGCCGTCATGCTGGCCTACGCCGAGGGCGTCTCCTCCGGGCGGCTCGATCCGGCCGAGCGGGTCACGGTCGCCCCGGAGGAGCGTGTCCCAGGACCTACCGGGTTGTCGGTGTTCACGGACCCGGTGGAGCTGTCGCTTCGCGACCTCGCGATGCAGACGATCACCGTGAGCGACAACACCGCCACCGACGTGGTGCTGGAGCGGCTGGGCGGAGTCGCCCGCGTGGCGGAGGTGATCGAGGCCGTGGGCCTGCGGGAGACGGTGATCACGAGTGGGACCCGCGAGATCGTGGGATCCCTCATGCGTGAGCTCGGCCCCGCGGTGGAGGCCGCCGGGGGCGAGCTCTCCGCCGTTCACGCCGAGGTGGTCGACCGGCTGACGGCGCTGGATCCGGTCAGGACGTGCAGCAGCACGCCGCTGGAGATCGTCACGTTGCTGTCGGGGATCTGGCGCGACCAGGCGGCACCGGCCGACGCCTGCGCCGAGGTTCGCCGGGTGATGGGGCTGCAGGTGTGGCCCCACCGCATCGCCTCGGGCTTCCCCGATGGATACGAGTGGGCGGGCAAGACGGGAACGCTGCCCGCCGTACGGAACGAGGCCGGGGTCGTCACGCTCCCCGACGGCAGCCAGATGGCCCTGGCGATCTTCACCAGGGCGCGCGACCATCAGCAGAACCGCCCCGACATCGACCGGGCCATGGGACTGGCCGCGCGCCTGGCGACCCGGTGGCTGGTCTCCAGGCGCTGATCAGTAGGTTCCGCGCTGCGGCACCGGCGGCGGTCCGAGCCGCCGGATCGCCGAGATCCGCTCCTCGGCCATGCGGTCGGCGATCGATTCCGGCGGCAGATCCTCCACGCGGGACCGCCGCCAGATCCTGTCCAGGGTGTCGGCGATGCCCCGGACGCGCCGCTCGGCGGTGGCCGCGTCGTGGCCGAGCAACTCCTCGGCCAGCAGGATGATGCCGCCGGCGTTGGCGCAGTAGTCCGGAGCGTAAAGCACGCCTCGGCGATGCAGCTCCACGCCGTGGTACGGCTCGGCCAGGACGTTGTTGGCCGCACCGGCGACCACGGCGGCGTCGAGCGCGCCCAAGACGGCGTCGTCGATCGCGCCTCCCAGAGCACACGGCGCGAAGACGTCACACGCCACCGCCGCGATCTGGTCAGGCTCGACCGTGCGCGCGCCCAGCTGTCCTGCCACGGCCTCGGCGAGGTCCATGCGCGCATCGCTGAGGACGAGTTCGGCCCCGTCCCTGGCCAGCAGGCCAGCCAGGGCGGCTCCGACGTGGCCCACTCCCTGCACCGCGACCCGCCGTCCGGTCAGCTCGGGGCTGCCGTGCAGGTGGCGCATCGCGGCGTGGATGGCGGCGTGGACGCCGGCGGCGGTGAACGGCGACGGGTCGGCGCCCACGCATGAGACCCGGTCGGCTTCCAGTGCCAGCACCCTGAGGTCGTCCTGGGTGGTGCCGCTGTCGACACCGGGGATGTAGCGGCCGCCCAGCACCTGGACGTAGCGCCCCATCGAGCGCAGCAGCGCCTCGCTCTTGTCCCTGGCGGGGTCCGCGATGATCACGCTCTTGCCGCCGCCGAGGTTGAGCCCGGCCAGCGACGCCTTGTAGGTCATGGCCTTGGCCAGCCGGAGGGCGTCTCGAACGGCGTCCTCGTCGGTCGCGTAGGGGGCGATGCGGACACCGCCCAGCGCCGGTCCGAGTGTGGTGTCGTGGATGGCGATGACGGCGCGCAGCCCGCTCTCCGCGTCGTGGCAGAGCATCGCCAGCTCGTGACCGCCCTCCCGGATGAGATCGAACACGCTCACACCCCCGGGGCGAGGAAGTAGGTGACGCGGTCGCGGATCAGGCCGTGATCGAAGGTCAGGAAGTCCGCCCACTCGGCCGACAGCGCCCGCCCGTCGCGCGACACGCCCGTGAACCCGCCGCGGACCGCCACCTGGTCCGCCTCGCACACGATCGCGTCCAGGGCGTGCGTTCCCCGCTCGATCATCCGGACGTTCTCGTAGAAGTCGCGCAGCGCGTCCACGCCCTCGATCGGAGGGTAGCCGCCACGTCGGTAGATCACTCGGGGATGGAACATCGACAGCAGGCGGTCGTGGTCCGCCGCGTCCACGGCCTCGTAGTAGGCCAGGGCCAGCTCACGCTCGGTCATGGCGTGGAGTCTTCGCGGCATGCCGTGACCGGCACATCGTGTGCGCCCACGAACCCGCTCGCGCGGCTTCGTACCGCCGGGACAGGAATCGGGCCCGGCCTGCCGTACAAGCTGGCCGCGGAGGTGAGGCCGGTGACGGCACCGGAGCATGAGCAGGTGGTGGTCCGCACGGGGACCAGGTCCGGCGCGACGATCATCGTGGCGGTGCACTCGACCGCGCTCGGGACGGCGGCCGGCGGATGCAGGCTGTGGCGTTATCCCGACTGGCGGGACGGGCTGGAGGACGTGCTCCGGCTCTCGCGGGCGATGACCTGGAAGGCAGCCCTGGCGGGGCTGGAGCTGGGCGGCGGGAAGGCCGTCATCGCTCTCGGCGAGGGCGAGGAGCTCACGGCGGTCACCCGCCGGGCGGCCCTGCTCGATCTCGGTGACGTCGTCGAGTCCCTCGACGGCGCCTACCGCACCGGGGAGGACGTCGGGACGACGGCCGAGGACATGCTCGTGGTCAGGGAACGCACCGGCCACGTCACGCACGGGGGAAACGGGGAGGAACCCACCGCCGCGGGCACGCACGCCGCGATCAGCGCGACCTTGAGAAGGCTGTACGGCACGCCCGACCCAGCCGGGCGCCGGATCGCGATCATGGGGATCGGGCAGGTGGGCGGGCGGCTCGCGCGACGGCTCGCAGCCGAGGGCGCCCACCTCGTCCTCTCCGACGTCGACCCCGCCAAGCGGGAACTGGCGGCAGAGCTCGGCGCCTGGTGGGCCGAGCCGGGAGCGGAGGTGCTGGCGACCGAGGCCGACCTCCTCGTCCCCGCCGCCGTCGGTCCTGCCGTCGGCCGGGACGACGTCGCCGCGCTGCGCTGTGCCGCCATCGTCGGTCCCGCTGACAACCAGCTCGCCGGCGACGACGTGGCCGACCTCCTCGCCGCCCGCGGGATCCTCTGGGCCCCCGACTTCCTGGTCGGTGCGGGCGGAGTCATCCACGCGGCGACGGCCGACCTGATGGGCCGCTCGCCGGCCGAGGTGCGGGAGCGCGTCCTCGGCATCGGCCGGACGCTGAGCGACGTCTACGCCATGGCCGACGCACACGGCCTCACCTCACTGGCCGCGGCCACGCTGTCCGCCCAGGAACGGCTGGACCGGGCCCGCGACCGTCGAAGGCCCCCGCGCCCCCGGATGCGGGCTCTGCTGGAGTCGCTGACGCAACGGTACGGCGTGCCAGGCGTGAGCGTCGGCATCCTGGACGGCGAGAAGATCACGACGTACACGGCGGGAATCGCGAACCTGGACACCGGGGTCGAGGTCACGGCGGACACCGTCTTCCAGATCGGCTCCAACACCAAGCTGCTCACCGCCGAACTGATCATGCAGCTCGTCGACGAGGGTCTGATCAAGCTGGACGCGCCCGTGACCGACTACGTGCCGGAGTTCCGGCTCCGCCATGCCGACGCGTCCTCGGTGACCATCCGCCATCTCCTGAGCCATCGAGGCGGGTTCCTCGGCGACTTCCCGGGCAACGGCGATCTCGGCTGGGGAGCGGACAACATCGCGCGCTACGTGGCCCAGCTCGCCGACGTTCCTCAGCTCCACCCGGTGGGGCGGATGTGGTCGTACTCCAACAGCGGCATGATCCTGCTCGGCAGGGTCGTCGAGCGTCTGACGGGCCTGCCGTACGACCGGGCCGTGCGCGAGCGGATCGCGGAGCCGATCGGCGCCGACAGCATGCTGTTCCGTCCGGAGGAGATCCTGCTCAGGCGCGCGGCCGTCGGCCATGTCCCCGACCCGGTCACAGGCAAGATCAGGGTCGCCCCCGTCTATCTCGAACAGCCGTGGTGCGCTCCGTCCGGGTCCATCACCGTGTCGACCGCCGAGGACGTCCTGCGGTTCGTCAGACACCACCTGGCCAACCTCGAGCGGGCCGAGCGGATGTGGGAAGAGCAGGTCGCCATCCCCCCGATGCGGGGCACCTACGGGTGGGGGCTGGGCTGGGCCCTGCGCAGGCTCGCCGACGGTCGCAGGGTGGTCGGGCACGGCGGGACGACGCTCGGGCAGGTGTCGGCTCTGGACGTGGTGCCCGAGGCAGGCGTGGCGGTCGTCGTCCTGACCAACAGCGCCGGCGGCGGCGCTCTCGGGCAGCGGGTGGTGGACCAGGTGCTCCTGGAGCGCACCGGTGCCGTCGTCGCCGACCCGGTCGACAGGTCGCAGGAGCCTCCCGCGCTCGATCTGGCCGCCTACGCGGGTTTCTACGACGGCGCCCTGGCCACGATGGAGGTGACCGCGGACGGTGCCGGGCTCCTGGCCACCTTGCGCACCGACCTGGCGGACAACCCGCCGCCCCCTCCCGAGGCACTGCGCCTGACCCCGGTGAACGCGCAGACGTTCGCCGTCGACGGCGGCGACCAGTACGTGCACTTCCTGGAGCCTGACGGGCGCGGGCGCCCGGCCTTCGCCTCGGCTCTCGGCCGCGTCTTCCCCAGGAGCCGGTGATGCGGATTGGTGACGGCCGACTAGGTGACGGCCCCGATTGTCGTGCACCGGGACGAGGTGGCGGCGCAGGCAGGAGGCACAGACTGCCACATCACACTTCCGCTGGTAGGAGGCACCATGAGGCATCGTGCGGCGCTCTGCGGGCTCGCGCTGCTGGCCGCGGCATGTTCCGCGAACGGCGGGCAGGGTTCATCCGACGGCACGTTCACCATGGCCATCGCCGCTGACCCCGACAACCTCAACCCGCTGGCCAGCAGCTCGGCCTACACGCACGCCATCGGCCGGTTCATGTACGACTCCCTCGTCTACCTCCGGCCCGACGGGTCGATCACCTCCGGCCTGGCCACCTCGTGGAAGCAGGGCCCCACCGGCGTGACCTTCACCCTCGGCAAGGGAATCACCTGCGCCGGCGGGACGCCGTTGAAGCCTTCCGATCTCGCGGCCGACTTCGCCTACGTCACCGACCCGCGCAACGGCTCGCAACTGCTCGGCGGCAACGTGCCGGCCGGGCTCAAGGCCAAAGCCGACGACAGGGCCGGGACGCTCACCCTCACCGTCACCAAGCCCGACCCCTTCCTCCTCAGGAAGACCGCCGACGTCCTGCTCGTGTGCCCGCGCGGCCTGCGCGATCCCGGTCTGCTCAAGCGCGGGGCCGACGGGACAGGCCCTTACACGCTCTCCGAGGCCGTCGCCGACGACCACTACACCCTGGTCAAGCGGACGGGCTACCGCTGGGGGCCAGGCGGCCTCACCTCCGCCGAACCCGGCCTGCCCGACAAGGTCGTCTTCAAGGTCGTCAAGAACGAGACGACGGCCGCCAGCCTGCTGCTCGCCGGGCAGATCAACGCGGCTTCCGTCAGGGGCGCCGACCGGCAACGGCTGGAGGCGGCCAAGCTGTTCACCCGTCAGGCGCGAGCCGTACTCGGCGAGATGTTCTTCAACCAGGCCAAGGGCCGCCCCGGGGCCGACGAACGGGTCAGACGTGCCCTGGCCACCGCCCTGGACCTGCCTGAGCTCGCCAAGGCGCTCACAGGCGGCACAGGCCTGCCCACTCAGAGCCTGGTCACGGTGGAGCCGAAGGCGTGCGCGGGCGACAGCGTCACCGGCAACCTGCCCGCGCACGATCCCGAGCAGGCGAAGGCACTGCTCGCGCAGGCAGGCTGGGGCAGGAACGGCAAGCCCCTCGGACTCACCCTGCTCTACACCTCCGAACTGGGCGCCAGAGCCACCGCCACGGCCGAACTGATGGCACAGCGGCTGCGGCCGCTCGGCATCGAGCTGACCGTGAAGCAGGCCGTACGCGGGGAGTTCGCGCAGATCGTGTTCGGCAGCGGCGACTGGGACATCACCCTGCTCCCCATCGGCGCCTCGCTGCCCACCGACCTGACCCCCTTCGTGTCAGGCCCCACACCGCCCAAGGGGTCGAACTTCGCCCACATCGGCAACCCCGACTACGAACGCGCTGTCGCCAAGGCGGCGGGCGGCGGTGGGTGCACCGACTGGCTGGCCGCGGAGAGCGCCCTGGTGCGGCGGGTCGACGTCGTCCCGTTCGCCGACGACACCATCCCGATCTTCGCCGGCGGCGCCCGCTTCGAGGTCGTCGCCGGTGAGGTGTCCCCGCAGTCCATCCGCATGACCACCCGGTAGAGGCTCATGGGATTCCTCCTCCGGCGGGCCACGCGCTTCGCCATCTCCCTGGCGATCCTGGTCACCGCCTCGTTCGCGATGATCCATCTCGTGCCCGGCGACCCTGTCAGGGCCGCGCTCGGCACGACCGCCCCCGCCGAGCTCGTCGAGGCCCGGCGCAGCGCCCTGGGCCTGGACCTGCCCCTGTGGGAGCAGTTCCTCGGCTACGTCCGCGGCCTGATCAGCGGCGATCTCGGCAGATCCATCGGCTCCGACCTGCCCGTCTCCACGATCATCGTCGAGAGGCTGCCGGAAACGCTCAAGCTGTCCCTTCTCGCCACCGCGCTGACGCTCGCCGTCGCGCTCCCGCTCGGCATCACGATGGCCGTCCTCACCCACGGCGGGCGCCGCCGCGCCGCCGAACTCGGCTTCGCCGGCATCACCGGGATGCTCACCGTCATCCCCGAGTTCCTGCTCGCCGTCGGCCTGGTCTTCGTTTTCGCGATCACGCTCCAGTGGCTGCCGGTGGCGGGCAAAGGCGGCCCCGCCTCGTACGTCCTGCCGGTGCTCGCGCTGGCGGCCGGGCCGATCGCCGGCCTGTCGCGGGTCGTCCGCGTGGACACGCTCACCGTCCTGGACCAGGACTACATGCGGACGGCACGCGCCAAACGGCTGCCCGTCCGCCTGCTCTACCTGCGTCACGCGCTGCCCAATGTGCTCACCTCCGCGCTGACCATCGCGGGCATGCTCGTCGTCGGCCTGATCGCGGGGACCGTGCTGGTGGAGACCGTGTTCGCCTGGCCCGGGCTGGGCGCCACGATCGTCCAGTCCATCCAGCAGAAGGACTATCCGCTCGTCCAGGGCATCGTGCTCGTCTACGGCACCGCGGTGCTGGTGGTGAACCTGCTCGTCGACACGGCGCTCGGCGTCCTGTCTCCGGGCTCGACGGTCAGGGAGAGCTGACATGCGAAGGCATCGCCACACCACGCTCGGCGCGATCGCCGTGATCGCCCTCTCGCTCCTGCTGGCCGCGGCCGTCCTCGGCCCGCTGCTGTGGGGTGCGGCCGCCGCCCGTGTGGACATGGACGCGGCGTTGCGGGCCGCCCAGTCCGGGCACGCGTTCGGCACCGACGACCTGGGCAGGGACGTCCTGGCCAGGGTCATGGTCGCCACCCGGCTCTCGATCGGCCTGGCGCTGCTCGCGACGCTCATCAGCGTGGCCCTGGGAGCGCTCGCCGGTGGCCTGCCCGCCGTCCTGGGAGTGCGTGCGGCGCGGCTGGTCACCGCCGCGATCGACCTGGCCATGACGTTTCCCGGGTTGCTGCTCGTGCTGGTGCTCGCCGTCATCTTCGGTGCCGGCGCCACGGGGGCCGTGCTGGCCGTCGGCGTCGCGGGCGCGCCCTCCTTCGCCAGGCTCACCAGGAATCTGGCCGCCACCGTCGCGGCCAAGGACTACGTCGCCGCGGCCCGCCTGTTCCGCGTGGGCCGCGGGCGGCTGCTCGCCCGCCACATCCTGCCGAACATCGCCGAGCCGCTCGTCGTCAACGCCACCATCGGCGCGGGCCAGGCCCTGCTCGCCTTCGCCGGGCTGTCGTTCCTCGGCCTGGGCGTCCAGTCGCCGGCCTACGACTGGGGCAGGCTGCTCAACGAGGGCCTGAACAACATCTACGTCAACCCGTCCGCCGCGCTCGCGCCGGCCGCCGCGATCGTCTTCGCCGGCATCACCTTCTCCCTGGTGGGAGAGGCGCTGGCCCAGATCCTCGGGGTACGGCGGAGCCTCGCCCGGCCTCCGCGTCCGGTGGATTCCCCGGGGTCCGAGGCGAGCGAAGACGCGCCGGAGTCCGTCGTGAGCGTCGCGGACCTGACGGTCGCCGTCCCCGGTGACGGCAGCTACATCACCGTCGTGGACGGCATCTCCTTGGAGATCGGCCCTGGCGAACGCGTGGGCCTCGTCGGCGAGTCGGGATCGGGCAAGAGCCTCACCGCGCTCGCGGTCGCGGGGCTGCTCGGAGCGACGGCGCACGTTCGCGCGGGCCGTCTCCTGGTCGCCGGGACCGACCTGCTCGCCATGACGGGACGCCGGCGGCGGCGCTCCCTCGGCTCGTCGGTGTCCATGGTCTTCCAGGACCCGTTGACCTCGCTGAACCCGGCACTCCGTATCGGGGCGCAGCTCGCGGAGGTCTCGCGCGTCCACCACGGGCTTCCCCGCGCCTCCGCGCTCGGGCGGGCCGTCGACCGGCTGCGCAGCGTGCACATACCGGCCCCGCACCACCGCGTCCGCCAGTATCCCCACGAGCTGTCCGGCGGCATGCGGCAGCGGGTCATGATCGCGATGGGGTTGATGGGCGAGCCCGAGGTTGTCATAGCCGACGAGCCCACCACGGCTCTGGACGTGAGCGTCCAGCGCCGCATCCTGCGGTTGCTGCGCGAGCTGAGCAGCGGATCGGGCGCCGCGCTCCTACTGATCTCGCACGACATGGCCGCGATCGCCGGGGCGTGCGACCGCGTGCTCGTCATGTACTGCGGTTCGGTCGTCGAGGACCTTCCCGTCGACCGGCTGACGACCTCGGCCCTGCACCCCTACACCAGGGCTCTCGTCGCCGCGGTGCCGACCATGGCGACCGCTCGCGATCTGCCCCTGGCCACCATCCCGGGCAGGCAACCCCACCCACGGGAAAGGCCGGCCGGGTGCGCTTTCGCCGCCCGGTGCGCCCATGCCGACGAGCGCTGCCGGCACGAACGTCCCGTACTGACCCCGCAGGCCGACCACCACCTGGTGGCGTGCTGGCACCCACGGCATCCGGAGGATGAAGCATGAGCACGCTCGAGTTCCGCGGCGTGTCCGTACGCGTGGGCGAGGGACGCCGCGCCTTCACCGCGGTCAACCGCATCGATCTGGAGATACCGGCGGGCCAGGTGCTCGGCCTCGTCGGCGAGTCCGGGTCGGGCAAGTCGACGCTGGCGCGCGCGGCGGCAGGCCTGATCCCGGTCGGCGCGGGCCAGATCCTGGTCGACGGGGCCACGCCCCGTCCCGGAGCGATCCAGCTCGTCTTCCAGGATCCCTATTCCTCCCTCGACCCGCGCATGACGATCGCGGCGTCGATCACCGAGGCTCTGCGCGCGGGCGACCGTACGCGCGCGAGGTCGTGGCCGGAGGAAGTCGGGAAGGCGCTCGATCTGGTGGGCCTCGATCCCGAGGTCGCCGCCGCGCTACCCGCGCACCTGTCGGGCGGCCAGCGCCAGCGGGTGGCGCTGGCCAGGGCGCTGGCATCCCGGCCGAGCGTGCTCGTGGCCGACGAGATCACCTCCGCGCTGGACGCCTCCGTCCAGGGCACGGTGCTGAACACCGTCCGTTCTCTCCAGCGGGAGCTCGGGCTGACCATGCTGTTCATCTCGCACGACCTCGCGGTCGTCCGCTACGTCAGCGACGTCGTCGCGGTGATGCACCTCGGCAGGATCGTCGAGTGCGCGCCCGTGGACGACCTGCTGGACAGCCCCCGGCATCCCTACACGAAGATGCTGCTGGACACCGGCGAGGCGGACGGCCCCGAGAGGGAGGCCCCGGACCCGCGTCACCCGCCCGCCGGGTGCCGCTTCCACACGCAGTGCCCCTCCGGCCCTCTGGTTCTGCCGGAGCGGGTGCTCTGCGGGGAGGCCGACCCGCATGCCGGGGCGCGGGAGCGGGAGCACCGTGTGGCGTGCCACTACGCCGGATCGCGGTGATTGACGATCGGCTCGACGCGCACGTCGCCCGACCTGCCGATCACGTACATGCGCTCGAACTGGGCGATGGCGGTGTCCACGTGCCGGGGGACCAGCGAGAGCAGGGTTCCCACGGCAGGCGCGGCATCCTCGGGGGCCTCGACCGGGAGGTGCTCCTGCGACGGCAGGCCGACGCGCAACTCCGGCCGCCCGGCCACCGCCGCGTGCGGCCGCCCGGCGTCGACGCCGATCGCCGTCAGGCCCGCGTCCAGCGTGAGCCGGCCCCGGCGCGGCCGGCTCACCACCCTGGCCAGCACGGTGGCGGCCGGCGGGAACACACCGCCCAGCCGTTCGACGGTCCGCAGGTCGCTGTAGACGATCGTCCCCGGTCCCAGCGTCAGCCGCTCCATCCAGGGGCTCGGCAGCCGATGGGCGAGCAACTCCGCGAAGGAGGAGGTGCTGCCCATCACCAGCTCCCGCACCTGATGTCCCGCCCTCTCCAGCCCCTCGGCGAGAGCGACGAGCTCGCGCGCCTCCTCGGCCACTCCATCTCTGAGCTCGTCCGGAGCCAGGTCGGCGAGGTGCCCGTCGTAGGTGTGCAGGCCGCGCAGCTCGATCCCGCGCGTGGCGAGTGACTCCACCACCGCCAGGGCGCGGGCATGGTCGCGCACCGGGACACCCGTGCGCTCCATCCCGAGGTCCACGTCGAGGAACGCGCCGAGCCTGCCGCACCTCCCGGCCTCGAGCGCCTCGGTCGAGTCGACGAGGACCGACACCCGCGCGGCCGGATGCTCATCGGCCAGCTCCACGGCGCGGCTCAGGACCGGGCCCAGCGCGGGATAGGCCAGCAGCACGTCGGGAGCTCCCACGGCCAGGGCCGCGGCCACCTCCGCGGTCGTCGACGCCTTGAAGGCGGTCAGGCCCTTCTCGCGCAACCGCGCGATGGCCCAGGCAGCGCGGGCCGTCTTGATGTGCGCCCGCCACCTGCCCGGCGCGCCCATCAGCTTGATCGCGCGATCGACGTTGCGCTCGAACACCGCCTCGTCCACGACCAGGGCGGGCGTGCGAACCTCGGGCCACGGGCTCATGCCGGTACGAGCTTCGCCGTGAAGTGCCGCAACGACCGCGGCGCCTCGGTGATGCGGTATCCCGAGATCGATCCGGCGCGGGCCGAGACGGCCGCGGCCGAGCGGACCACGTGCTCGAGGTGGCTGCGGGTGTAGACGCGGCGCGGCAACGCCAGCCGGAGCAGCTCGTGGGGCGCCTCCTCCTCCCGGCCGTCCTCCAGGACCCTGCCGAAGCTCAGCGTGCCGACCTCGAAGCCGCGAACCCCGCCTTCCAGGTACAGCTCGCAGGCCAGGGCGTGCGCGGGGAACCGGCGTGCGGGGACGTGCGGCAGGACCCGGCGCGCGTCCACGTAGACGGCGTGACAACCGGCGGGCCGTACGCAGGGGAAACCCGCGCTCTCCAGTTCGTCGGCGAACCAGGTGGCGGTGTCGGCCCGGTGACGCAGGTAGGCCGGGTCGGTGACCTCCAGCAGGCCTTGGGCCAGCGCTTCCAGGTCCCTGCCCGCCAACCCGCCGTAGGTGGGGAAGCCCTCCGTCGCGATGAGCAGCTCGCGGCAGCGGGCCGCCAGCTCGGCCGAGCGCAGCGTGATGAGGCCGCCGATGTTGGCGATGGCATCCTTCTTGAGGCTGGCCACGCAGCCGTCGGCGAGTGCGAACATCTCCTCCGCGACCTGGCGGGGCGCGCGGCTCTCGTACCCCGGCTCGCGCTGGGTGATCAGGTAGGCGTTCTCGGCGAAGCGCGCCGCGTCCAGGAAGAACGGTACGGCGTGCCGGTCGCACACCCGCCTGACGGCTTCGAGGTTCGCCATGGAGACCGGCTGACCACCACCCGCGTTGTTGGTGACGGTCATGACGACGCAGCCGACGTCGACACCCCGGGCCAGCAGCGACTCCAGTTCCTCCACGTCGAGGTTCCCCTTGAACGGCTCCTTGCCGTCCAGCTCGGCGGCGGCCCGGCACGGCAGGTCGAGGGCCCGGCCGCCGATCAGCTCCACGTTGGCGCGGGTGGTGTCGAAATGCGTGTTGCTCACGCTCACCTGCCCGGGGCGCAGGAGGCAGGAGAACAGGATGCGCTCGGCGGCGCGGCCCTGATGGGTCGGCAGGATGTGCGGATGGCCGGTCAGCTCCCCGACGACCCGTTCGAACCGGAAGAACGAGCGCGCCCCCGCGTAGGACTCGTCGCCCACCATCAGGGCCGCCCACTGCGCCGCGGACATGGCCCCGGTGCCCGAGTCCGTGAACAGGTCGATCGTCACCTGGTCGGCGCCCAGACGGAACAGGTTGTAGTCGGCGGACCGGAGCGCGGCGGCCCGCTGCTCGCGGCTGAGCATGGGCAACGGCTCGACCATCTTGATCTTGAATGGCTCCACGCTGGCTCCTTCGTCGGTGGATCGCACCGCGAGCGTAGGAACCCAGGTCGAGACGGGGATTCGTGCCGGCCGACGAAGAATGCGGTGGGCACTGGTGGACGGGTTACGAACGGCACTCGTAGAGCCGGAGGATCAGCATCGCCGCGAACCGCTGCTCCGGGTCGTCCAGGTCGATGCCGCCGACCTCGGTCAATCTGCGCAGACGGTACCTGAACGTGTTGGGGTGGACGTGCACGGCCGCAGCCGCGGAGGGGATGTCCCCGAAGGAGTCCAACCAGGCGCGCAGCGTGGGCACCAGGCGGCCGCCGTGGGCGAGATCGTAGGCGAGCAGCCGATCGACCGGCCCGTCGGGTCGGTGGCCCCACGGAGCCACCGACTGCCACAGCTCCGCCAGCAGCACCTCGATGTAGAGATCGTCGATCCCGGCCACAGGCCGCGATCCGGGTTCGGCCCGCAGCACGCTCAGCACCCGGTCAGCGTCGGCTCTCGGCGCCGCGAGACCTTGCTCGCCCGCGCTGGGCATGCCGATGCCGATCGCCCCGCGACCCCGCTCCCCGATCCGTTCGAGGAACTCGGCCGCGATCCGCTTGGCCCGCCGCGCTCCCTCCTCGCCGTACGACGGGACCGGCATGATTCCGTAGACGACGTCGCCGATGAGGGCACTGGCCGATCGCGGGTGCACCGCGGACAGGTGGACGGCGAAGGCGTCGGCGGCGCGGCGGCGGGCCGCCTCACCGCGCGCGGCCTGCTCGGCATCCCACTGGGACGACAGCGCATATGCCATGACAGCGCTCGGCCCCTCTCCCAGCCCGAGACGGACCGATGCCGCGCTCGCACCCGGTCCGCTCCCCAAGGCCGTCGCCACGAGCTCGGAGCGCAGCTGCCGATCGGCGTCCGAGCGCGCACGATGATGCAGCATGTGCAGGGCCACCAGCTTGCCCACCTCCGCGAAGGCCTGTTGCCTGGTGGACGTCAGCGGGCCGCGGACGGTGGCCCAGATCGAGCCGAGGATCTCGTCGCCCGCGCGCACCGCGAGGGCGGCCCGCGCGAGCAGACCGGGAATCCGCAGGTCGAAATGGACGGGCCCGGCACTGCCGTACAACTGGCCGAACACGCCCCGCTCCTCCAGGAGCCGGAGGTAGCGCTCCGGCATCTGGCGCCCGAGTATGGTCTCCACGCGGCTCTGGTCGGCCTCGTCCTGCCTGCCGGAGAACGCCAGCACCCGCAGGTTGCGATCTTCGATGGTCACGGGCGCGTCGAGCAGGGCGCTCACCGCGTTCGCGACCGCGAACAGGTCCCCGGCCCGGACACCGATCGGCTCGTCCCGCGCCGGCGGCTCGGGTTCCCCGAGGAAGGATCGCACCAGGCCGGCCAACTGGACCCACGACCCGCCGGGCGTGAGGCCCAGCAGCGGAACGCCGGTCTCAGCCGCCGCCGCTTCGATGCCCGCGGTCACCGGGACGGGGGCGCGCACGATCAAAGCGCACCCACCGCCGTCGGCGATCCTCTGGAGCAGGGGGACGACCTCGTCGGGTTCCCTGACCCCGACGCCGAGGACCAGCACGCCGTCCGACACGGCCAGGTGGTCATGAGGGTCCAGGATCGTGAGCCCGGTGACCTCACGTGCCGAACGAGGATCACCTGCCACCAGGTCGAGCAGCGTCGCGCCCAACTCCTCAAGGACCTGGACGAGCGGGATCGTCAAGCTCATGGCTGCCTCCAATCCGTGGAGGCTATCGACGGGCACCCACCCTCGCGATCCAGCCTGCGGGCCCACCGTGGTACAGCCTGCTATACCCCCGTCGGAGCACGCCTCACGGCTGTGCCACGCTGTCGCGCATGGATTTCAGGATGGGAACCCCGGGCGACGCCGATGCCATCGCGGCGCTGCACACCGAGAGCTGGCGGAGCGCCTATGCGGGGATCATGCCTGCTTCCTATCTGGACGGGCCGCTTCTGGAGGAGCGCAGGGAGCTGTGGGCCACCCGGCTCACTCCTGAAGTCCCAGGCGATGCCTCCCATCTTCTGCTTGCCGAGCGGGACGACGCGCTGCACGGGTTCGCCTACCTGATCGCGCAGCCGGACAGCCGGATCCTGCTCGACAACCTGCACGTCCGCCCCACGCTCAAGCGCTCCGGCATCGGGCGCCGGCTCATGGGTCACGCCTTCACCTGGGCGGCCGCCCAGCACCCCGGTAAGCCGGTCTACCTGGAGGTGCTCAAGGACAACAGCTCGGCCATCGCCTTCTACGAGCGATGCGGCGGCAGCGTCACCCGGGAGTTCGTGGAACGCCTTCCGCCGGGCTTCGAGCTACCCGTGATCGAGTACACCTGGACCTCGCAGGGCGTCGACGCCTTGAAGAACTGAGCGGAGGGTAAGGGATTCGAACCCTTGAGGCCATCGCTGACCTGGCCGCTTTCAAGGCGGCTGCACTCGTCCACTATGCGAACCCTCCAAGCGCGCACACCACGATAGCGGCCTCGGGACCCTCGGTGTACGTTCGGGAGATGACGGATCTCTGCGTAGAGGTCGAGCGAGCCCCGCGGGCGGCGCTCGTGCGCCTCGAAGGGGATCTGGACAAGGTGAGCGCCCCGGCGTTCAGGAAATGCCTGGCAGGCCTCGCCGAGGAGGGCTGTGTCGAGGTGGTCGTCGACACGGCGGGGCTGGCGTTCTGCGATTCCAGCGGGCTGTGGGTGCTGGTCGAGCACCAGCGGACGCTGTCCGGGATGGGCGGCACGCTCCAGTTGACCGGGGTGCACGGAGTGCTGCGAAGGGTCCTGGAGGTGACGGGGCTCAGGCCGCTGTTCGCCTCACAGCTGTGACAGCAGCCACCTGGGGCCCACGGTTTCGGCGCCGAGTTCGGTGACGCGGTCGCGCAGGCCTCGGTCCGCGGTGACGACCCGGACCCGTTCCCACGTCCTGGCCTGCCGTACGACGTCGACGATCGCGTCGTCGCCGCTGCCGAGGGCGGCGACGACCTCGATGCCCTCCGGCGCGGTCGCCTCGCGGGCGGCGCCCTCCACGACCGCGACGATGCGCGGATACCACTGGTCGAGCACGGGATGCGTCAGGCGCAGCTGGGCCACGTCGCGCAGCAGCTTGCTCGCCGCGCCGAGCCGGTCCTTCCACCAGCCGTGCTCGGCCCGCGCGCCGACGATGTTGGCCACGTCGAGCACCACGGTCTCGGGCCTGAGCGCCCCCTGGATCTCCGGCCAGGAGTCGGCGAAGCCGGGATGCAGCTTCTTGCTCGCGATGTCCGGCAGCGGCACCCACCGCAGCTCGGAGCTCTCGCTGTTGGCGGGCGCGGCGTGGAAGCGCTCGGGCGATTCGACGATCACCGTCTCGAACGCCCACCCGCCGTGGTCGTCCAGGTAGACGCCGAGCACGCGCAGCCCGTCGCCGTGCAGCGCGGCCTCCTCGCGGGCCTCGCGCAGCGCCGTGGCGACCGCGTCCTCGTGGCTGTCGCGCGCCCCGCCGGGCAGCCCCCAGGTGCCGCCGTGATGGCTCCACCAGGACCGCTTCTGCATCAGCACGTGCGGGGTGCCGCTGTCATCGTGATGTACGGCAAGCAGCCCGGAAGCCCCGTGCACGCCCCAGTGCCGATGCCCGAGCGCGCATTCGGTCCAACCGTCGCCGTCCTTGGCCGCCATCATCCGATTGTGTCAGCCTCCGCCCTTGCTGAAGTGCTGGAAGTCCTTCGCGCCTGACCAGGTACCGCCCCACTCCCAGCCGACGGCGGCGAAGGCGCGAACCACCTTGTCATCCGGATTTATCACGCCTTTGCCCTTCATGGGGCGCGTGGTGTACCTCTTCGAGGCCTTGTGGGCCGTGCTGCCGCTCGCGGTGACGTACGGGTTCTCGATCGTGTTGATGTCGACGGCTTCGCCGTAGGCGTGGTTCGACCAGTGCGTGGACCCGGTGGCGGCCCGGCAGTTGAAGGCCGAGGTGTTGTCCGCCTCGATCGAGTCGAAGTCGTCGCCCTTGTAGACGTCGACCAGCTGCATCTTGCGGATCGGCCAGCGCCAGCCGTACAGCTTCTTGAAGACCGTCACGATGTCGTCGGTGACGGTCTTGCGCACGACCAGCTCGCCGGTGTGCGCCTTGCTGTCGAAGCCCCAGTAGGTCATCGTGATCAGCCGCAGGTCCTGGTAGTGCACGGGGCAGCCGCGCTTCCACGAGTACGGCAGGCGGTCGCGGGAGACCTTGGTGACCTTCGCGGAGAAGACCGGCGGACCGGAGGGTGTCGGGCTCGCGTGCGGGGAGGGCGGTGAGGTGGTCGGCGCCGCCACGGCCTGGCCCTGGGCGGGCTGCTCCCCGCCGGAGGCACATGAAACGGACGCGAGCAGCGCGAATGTCATTGCGGCAGTACGTTTCACCAGGCCAGCCTAGGTCACGGCACGATGAGCACAGTACGGCGCGCGCGTTTCGCCAGCCCGACGGCCACCGAGCCGCCGAAGTTGTGCCACATCGAACGGGACCTGCCCACCACGATGGCGTCGGCCATGCAGGCGCTGGCGAGCGTCTCGAGCTCCTTGGCCGTGTCGCCGCGAACGCTGACGAACCGCCACGGAACGCCCACGCCGCTGAGCTCGTCCCGCAGATCCTCGGTAAGGTCCGCGGCGGTGTCGGGGATGATCGGGGACCCGGCGAAGAACCACAGGGTGGCGGCGGTCATCGACTCGACGAAGGCGATCATCAGCTCGGCGTTGTCCCTGCGGGCGAGCCCGGCCGCGTACGCCAGGGCGTTGCGGCTCGGGCCCGATCCGTCGAAGCCGACCACGAGCAGGCCGGCGCCGTCCTTGCCTATCTCGAACCGCCCCTCGGGCAGGGGCAGCCGCTCCCCTTGAGGATTGGTGCTACCGCCGTACACGGCACGTCCTTGCAGGGTCAGGCGTCGGCGACGTGCTTGCCGCGGTTGGCCAGCTCGCGCAGCGCGTCGGCCGCGTAGACGACCAGGGCCACGAAGGACACGCCGGCGAGGAGGCCACCGAGCCACAGGTCGTTGATCGTGGCGTCGACGTAGGCGCCGCCACGCGGCTGGTAGCCGACCGCGAACGGCGCGGCGATCAGCCACAGGCCACCCAGGAACAGCAGGACGAGGGCGGATACGCCCAGCTTGGCCTTCATCGGTTCTCCTCCACTCCCACCAGGGGGGCCGTGCCGTTCTGGCGGTGCTCGCCGGAGCGGCCGTTGCTGTTCAGGTCCTCGCGCAGCGCCTCGACCAGCGGGGCGAGCAGGCTGGCCAGCTCGGCCGACGACGCGCCGGCGGGAGCCGCGGCCGGGACCGGCTCGGGCTGCTCGACCGGGCGCTCACGCCTGGTCACCAGGCCGCGCGTGAGCAGGTCCTCGTAGATGGCCGCGACGAAGGCGACGACGCCGATCAGGCCGACCACCGCGACGCCGAGCCCGGTCCAGAACTCGGAGTTGGTGATGTCGGTCCAGTCGCCGTTCTCGGGCTGCGTGCCGAGCGCGAACGGAGCGATCATCAGCCACAGCCCGGCGATGAGCGCCAGGGCAGCCGCTACGCCGCCCACGAACTTGCGAATCATTGGGGGACTCCTCCTGTGACGAGGTCTTTGTGTGGTGGCGTCGCCTGCGCGATCAGCGCGCGCGACGTGGGCCTGAGCACGGTCTGCGCCACGGTCCTCGCGCGTTCCCGCTCCGAGCGGTCGTCGGGGGGCGCCATTCCTGCCACGGCCGACAGCAGCGCGGACGGCCTGCCGTTCATCCGCTCGATGCGCTGGGAGATCAGCTCGAGCAGCAGCCCGGCCAGGACCAGGTCGTCCTTGCTGAGCGGCTTGGGCCCGGGCGCGGGCGCCTGGTTCGTGCGCAGCGGGAGCTCCTTGAGGAAGAGCGCGGCCACGAAGCCCAGCAGCGCGATCGGCACGCCCACCAGGAAGACGGTCTCGAGGCCCCGGGTGAACGCCTCGAGCACGATGTGCTTGATCGGCCCCGGCAGGTGCTGGATGGCGCCGGGGCTGCCGAGCTTGACCGATCCACCGCCGGGCACCTTGATGTGGGCGGCCGCCAGCATGGAGGTCATCTCGTCCCTCAGCCGGTTGGTGAGGATGGCGCCGAACGCGGCCACACCCACCGCGCCGCCCAGCGACCTGAAGAACGACACGCCCGACGTGGTCGAGGCCATGTCGCGCATCTCGGAGCCGTTCTGCGCGGCCAGGATCAGCATCTGCATCGACAGGCCCAGGCCGATGCCGAGCACCGCCACGTCGGCGCCTATCAGCCACTCGCTGGAGTCGACGTGCAGCCGCGACAGCAGGAACAGCCCGACGGCCACGATCAGCAGGCCGACGACCGGGAAGATCTTCCACTTGCCCGTCTGGGTGACGATCTTCCCTGAGACGACGCCCGCGAGGAACAGGGCGACCACCATCGGCAGCGTCATCAACCCGGACTCGGTCGGGCTGAGCCCCTTGACGATCTGCAGGTACTGCGGCAGGTAGATCATCGCGCCGAACATCGCCATACCGACGAACAGCGAGGCGACGCTGGTCAGCACGAACGTCCGGTTGCGGAACAGCCTCGGCGGCAGGATCGGGTTGCGCGCCGTACGCTCGGCCAGGACGGACAGCGCCAGCATCAGCAGGCTGACCGCGGCCAGGAAGTAGGTCCAGAAGGAGTTCCACTCGAACTGGTTGCCGCCGAGCGTCAGCAGCAGCATCAGCGCGCTAGCGCTGGCCGTGATCGTGGTCGCGCCCCAGATGTCGATCGAGGTGTTGCGCTTGACCTTCGGCAGCCGCAGCACGCGCTGGATCACCGCGAACGCGACCACCGCGAACGGGACGACCACGTAGAAGCACCAGCGCCAGCCGAGCCAGTCGGTGTCGACGATGAACCCGCCGAGCAGCGGCCCCGCCACCGTCGAGATGCCGAACACGGCGCCCATGTAGCCGGAGTACCGGCCCCGCTCCCGCGGCGGCACGATGTCGCCGAGGATCACCTGAGCAAGGGCCGACAGGCCACCCACGCCCAGACCCTGTACGGCTCGCGCGGCGATGAGCTGCCCCATGTTCTGGGACAGACCGGCCACGAGCGAGGCCGCCACGAACAACCCCAGGGCGGATTGGAAGAGCAGCTTCCTGCCCCACAGGTCGGAAAGCTTGCCCCACAACGGCGTCGAGACCGTCATGGTGAGCATGGTCGCGCTCGCCACCCAGGAGTACTGGTCCTGGCCGCCTAGCTCCCCGACGATCGTCGGCAACGCCGTACCCACCACCGAGGTGGAGATCATCGAGGTGAGCATGGCGAGCATCAGCCCGGACATGACCTCGAGGATTTCGCGGTGGGTGTACTGCCGCCTCGCGGGGGCTGCGGCATATGTCTGGGCTACCAAGACACCACATCCCCTTACTTGGTTCTTTACTACCCAAGGAGTATACGCCCGTTTACTAGCCGCGCGGCAAGTGGCCTGTCGTGCGCAGTTGACAGGCATTTCGTCGATTAGAGTTCGAGGCATGGAGGCCCAGGTGACGGAGGTGCGGCCGCGCGATCGCGAGGCCACGCGGCAGCGGCTGCTCGAGGCCGCCCGCGCGCTTTTCGCCGAGCACGGCTACGAGCAGGTCACCGTGCGGCAGATCGCCGCCGCGGCCGGTGCGAACCTGGCGCTGGTGGGGCGTTACTTCGGCTCGAAGGCCGGGCTGTTCGGCGCGGTTCTCGAGGGCGAGCCCACCCTCCGCCGCCTGCTGGAGGGCGACCCGGCCGGGCTGCCCCGACGCCTGGCGGAGTACGCCGCGGAACGCATGCACGCCGATCCGGAGAGCCCGATCCTGCGCTCCCTCGAGCGCTCGGCCGGGGATCCGGAGATTCAGGCCCTGGTCAGGGATCGCCTCAGCACGTCGGTCATCGGCCCGCTGTCGGCCCTCATCGACGCCCCCGACGCCCACGCCCGCGCCCGCCTGGCCACCGCGGTCTTCCTCGGCGTCGGCGCCATGAGACGCCTCCTGGGCCCGGAACCGGTCACCCCGGCCGACGTCGACCGCCTCACCGTCATGTTCGAGACCTGCCTGCTATGACGCGCCGGCAGGAGGTCAAGCCGGTGAATGGCCAAGCTGACCTTCGGCACGATTGAGACGCAGGACGATTCCCACTCGCTGGTGCCCGTGGTCGTGGGCGTCGTCTGAAGGATGCCGGGTTCTTCGCTTCGATGGCGATGTCCAGCCTGGAGAACAAGGTGTGCGGGATCGACCCGCTGACCGGGCACCGGACCGCGAAGTGCGGGCCCGTTGGGACGTTGGCCAGGGTCATGTTCTACGCGTGGCTGTTCGCGCCTGTCGGGTGTGTGATGCTCGGCGCGCTGGTTTCGTACATCCCGCGGCGGTTGTACGGCGCGCGGGTGGCCGCGCTGGCGGGGATCATGACGTGGCCGATGGCGATCGTGGGGGTGTATCTGCTGTACCCGGCCGGGTGACCCGGGCCCTCCGAGGGAGGGCCCGGGTGGTCAGGTCGGGTCGGCGAAGCCGTCGCCTATCGAGGCGGCCAGTTGGAGGTAGGCGTCCCTGGTGGCCTCCTGGAGGCGGTCGAGGTCGATCTCGGCGCCTTCCTCCAGGTGGGGGTCGTAGGGGACGCGGATCACCGCGCGGCAGCGGGCCGCGAAGTGGGCTTCCAGCTTCTTGATGTCGACCGCCGACTTCGAGCGGGGCCTGACGCTGCACAGGACGACCGTGGCGTCCCTGACGAGGTCGCCGTAGTGGTGGGCCTCGAGCCAGTCGAGCGTGGCCGAGGCCGCGCGGGCGCCGTCCACCGAGGGCGAGCTGACCAGGACGATCTGGTCCGCCAGGCCGAGGACCCCGCCCATCGCCGAATGCAGCAGCCCGGTGCCGCAGTCGGTGATGCAGATCGAGTAGAAGTTCTCCAGGACCTGCGACACCGCCTGGTAGTCGGCGCCGCTGAACGCCTCGGACACCGACGGATCCCTGTCGGAGGCCAGGACCTCGAGCCGCGAGGGCGCCTGCGAGGTGAAGGCCCGGATGTCGACGTACCGCTTGACCTGCTCGCGCTCGTTGAGCAGGTCACGAACGGTGGCCGACGTCTCCAGCTCCAGCTTGTCCGACAGCGTCCCGCGGTCGGGGTTGGCGTCCACCGCGATCACCCGGTCGCCGCGCATCTGCGCCAGCGTCGCGCCGAGCCCGACCGTGGTCGTGGTCTTGCCCACACCACCCTTCAGGCTCAGTACGGCGACGCGGTGGTGCCCCGTGGCCACCGGGATACGCGCCCGCGACACCAGTTCCCGCCGGCGCCGCACCTCCGGCGGCTCACCCGGCTTGATCCACCCGCCGGAGGCCTTGTAGATCAGGCGCCGCCACCCCTTGGAGGGCGCGTTGCGCCGCCCGCGCAGCAGCGACTCGGGAGCGAGGCTGTCAGCGGTGGGCCGCCCGGTCACCGGCGGCCGCGGCGGCGCGCTGAACACGGGCACGGGAGCGGGCCGACGCCGCGGCGCGGGAGGCTCGGGCTCGTCGAGCCTGGCCTCGGAAGCCGTCCAGGACTCGACCGGTTCCGGCACTACTTCACGCTCCGCCGGGACGGACGGGGCCTCCGCGAGAGCCGGAGCCGATTCCGCCTGTGCCGTGGAACCCGAACCCGACTCTGCCGGCGCTGTGGAGCCCGAACCCGGCTCCGCCGGCACCGTGGAGCCCGAACTCGACTCCGACATCCAGCTCAGCGGCTCCGACGACCACGACTCGGACGACCACGACTCCGCCAGCCGAGGCTCGGTGTCGCCCGAATCCGGCTCCTCCTCGGCGGGCTCCTCGGTCGTGACGGCCGCGTCACGCTCGGGCTTGTGGGTGGGCTCGGGGTCCCGCCACTCCAGCGAAGGCCAGCCCGACGCCTTCTCTTCCAGCGCCGAAGGGCCCGACGAAGCCGAAGGGGCCGACGGAGCCGATGACGCCGACGAGGGCGGCTTGGGCCATGGAACGTTCTCGAGCGTCTCGGCCGAGCTGTCCGGCTCCAGCTTCCCCAGCAGGTAGGAATCCGTGTCGTCGGGCCTGGGCAGCGGCTTGAGCGGCGCCATGAAGGCGTCCTCGTCCTTGCCCAGGCTCGCCGGCGGCGAGGCCTTGTCCAGCCACTCGCCGGCCTCCGCCTCGGACTCCGGCAACTCCTCCGCCGCGGCCGAGCCGTACACGGAATCGACCGCCGCGCGGAACAGCGGCGGCGTCGGCGTCTCGTGCTCAGTCGGAACGGACTGCCAGGGGTCCTTGGGATAAGGAGAGGAGTCCTCGCCGGATGCGACCGGTCCGGTCTTCGCGCTCACCGCGATAGGCGCCTCCTCCGTCTCCTTGATCGCATCGAGCCAGGCGAGCTGCTCCTCGAGAGATTCCTCACGATCGTGTCTTGCCACCGTGTTCCCCCTCTGGTGGGTCTAAAGGGGTAGCAAATACCTTGCAGGTTAACGCCCAAGGTTGCGCCGAACGTCGGCAACCCGCAACTTCTCTCCCCCGCTAGCGTGGTGAGCATGCGCGCAATCGTGATCGCCGAGTACGGCGGACCAGAGGTCCTGGAGTGGCGCGAGGTACCAGATCCGCGTCCTGACCGGGGAGAAGTGCTCATCGACGTGACCGCTTCCGCGGTCAACCGGGCCGATGTGATGCAACGGATAGGTTTCTATCCCCCGCCGCCCGGCGCCTCGCCGTACCCGGGCCTGGAGTGCTCGGGGGTGGTGGCCGAGGTCGGCGCGGACGTCGAGCAGTGGAAGGTCGGCGATCGCGTCTGCGCGCTGCTGGCCGGTGGAGGGTACGCCGAGAGGGTCGCGGTGCCGTGGCAGCAGGTCATGCCCGCCCCGGAGCGCATCGAGCTCAAGGAGGCCGCGGCGATCCCCGAGGCCGCGTGCACGGTCTGGGGCACGGTGTTCATGCAGGCCAGGCTGCGCAGGGGCGAGCGGCTGCTGGTCCACGGCGGCGCCAGCGGGATCGGCACGACGGCCGTCCAACTGGCCAAGGCGCTGGGCTCGCAGGTGATCACCACCGCGGGCACCGACGAGAAGCTGGCCAAGCTGAAGGAGCTGGGCGCCGACCAGCTGATCAACTACCGGACGCAGGACTTCGCCGAGCTGGTCGAGGACGTCGACGTGATCCTCGACATCGTCGGCGCGCCGTACCTGGCGGGGAACCTGAAGGTGCTGCGCACGGGCGGGCGGCTGGTGCTCATCGGGCTGCAGGGCGGGAGCAAGGCCGAGATCGACCTGGGGACGCTGCTGTACAAGCGGGCCTCCGTGATCGGCAGCACGCTGCGCGCGCGCCCGGTGGACGAGAAGGGCGTCATCGTGCGTGGCGTCACGGAGAACGTGCTGCCCCTGGTCAGTGCGGGGGCCATGCGTCCTGTGGTGTACGCGGAAGTGCCGATGTCCGAGGCGGCCGAAGCGCAACGAATGCTCGATTCCGGGGAGCACGTCGGCAAGATCCTGCTAGTACGGTGAGTGTTATGAATGCTGAGGAGAACAACACCCCCCACATCGTGGTGGTGGGCCCGGACTTCCAGGGGAATCAGGGCGATAACGGCGAGGAAGAGCGATCGGTCGCCAACCTGGTCGAGCAGCCCGCCAAGGTGATGCGCATCGGCAGCATGATCCGGCAGCTCCTGGAGGAAGTGCGCGCGGCGCCTCTGGACGAGGCCAGCCGTAAGCGGTTGAAAGAGATCCACGAGTCCTCCATCAAGGAGCTCGAGGACGGCCTGGCGCCCGAGCTGGTCGACGAGCTGGAGCGGCTGTCGCTGCCGTTCACCGACGACAACGGCACCCCGCCCAGCGAGGCTGAGCTGCGCATCGCGCACGCCCAGCTGGTCGGATGGCTTGAGGGGCTCTTCCACGGCATCCAGACGACGCTCTTCGCCCAGCAGATGGCCGCACGGGCCCAGCTGGAGCAGATGCGCAGGGCGCTGCCCGGCGTGCCGCAGAGTGACGACCAGCGGCCGCACGGCTCCGGGCCCTACCTGTAGAGCTCCTCGAGCACCAGCGCGACGCCGTCGTCGTCGTTGGCCGCGGTGACGTGGTCGACGGCGGCCAGCACGTCGGCGTGCGCGTTGGCGACCGCGTAGGACGTGCCTGCCCAACTCAGCATGGGCAGGTCGTTCGGCATGTCGCCGAACGCGACGATCTGTGAGCGGTCGATGCCGTGCTGTTCGGCCAGCGCGGCCAGCGCGGTCGCCTTGGTCACGCCGTGCGCGCTCATCTCAATGAGCCCTTTGCCGCTCGAATGCGTTGGTGTCACCAAATGTCCAACCATGTCGCATACGGCCATCTGCAACGCGTCCGGGTTCATCGACGGATGGAAGGCCAGCAGCTTGGCGCACGGGCGCGAGGTCAGCGTCGAGGTGCCCACGCGCAGGCCACCCACGGCCCGGCTGTCCCAGCCTCCCAACAGGTAATCTGACTCGTGCGCAAAACCGCCTTCATACTCGACCGAAAATGCGAGTCCGGGCACGTTCGCTCGAAGCTGAGCGACAACCTGCTCGAGCACCTCGACGGCGATGAGGTGTGATTCAACTATCCGTTCGGTGTGCAGATCGTAGATCAGTGCTCCGTTCGCACAGATAGCCAGCCCGCGATGCCGTACGATCCCGGCCACACCGCTCATCCAACGAGGTGGACGACCGGTGACGAAGACGAGTACAGCGCCCGAATCTTCGACCCTCGCGAACGCCGCCACCGTCCGCGGGGAGACGGAACCGTCGCCACGCAAGGCGGTGCCGTCGAGGTCCGTGGCCACCAAGCGCGGCGCAGACTGGGTTCTCATAACGGGTTCCAGTTTGCCCGGTGATGCGGCCAGCAAGAAATCTTCGGATGGACGGGAACACCGACGCGCCAGAATGGTGTTAGATGTGATGGCGTTGTATTAGCTGATCCCGTAGTGAAAACCAGCATGACTTTGTCTGAGCCACCCCGGGTGCTTGCTGTACGACACACCGGGACCCACGAGGTGTGGGTCCCATAGATTCACATCCTGAGGGAGAGCTTTTATGGCTCAGGGAACCGTCAAGTGGTTCAACGCCGAGAAGGGCTTCGGCTTCATCGCCCCGGACGGCGGTGCGCCGGACGTGTTCGTGCACTTCTCTGAGATCGTCGGCAACGGCTACCGCAGCCTTGAAGACGGCCAGCGGGTCGAGTTCGAGATCACGCAGGGACAGAAGGGGCCGCAGGCCTCCCAGGTCCGTGCCATCTGACCTGTAGTTAGCGAGATAGCCCAGGGTCCGCCTCCAGCGGCCTCTGGGCTTTCGCGTTTTCACGGGCAGGTCACAGGTGTGAGTCGACTCACACTGACGAAGAACCTGCGATCTTTCTCCCCCATCTACCTCCATATGAGGTATGCGTGGTTATGCCACCCGGCGACGCTCGTCGCGGTGATCGTGCTGCTGCTCAACGACCACCTGCTCAAGCAGGCCTGGCCCGGGTTCGTGACGGGCAAGCTCAGCGACGTCGCCGGACTGGTCGTCGCGCCCGCCCTGCTGGCCCTCCTCTTCGCCCGGCGGGCGGATCTGGTGGCGCTCCTGGTCACCGGAGTGCTCTTCACGCTCGTCAAGACGACGCAGACGGGCGCTGAGGTCGCCTCCCACCTGTGGACCCTGGTCGCGGGTCCCTCGCGCGTCCTGGCGGATCCCACGGACCTCCTGGCGCTCCCGGTGCTCGGGCTGTCGTGGTGGATCCGCGGCAGGAGCGTCCCTGCTCGCTGGCGTGCCGTCGTGGGCGTGCCGCTCGCCGTACTGGCGGTGACGGCGACCTCGGCCGCGCCGCGGCCGAGCGTGGAGTCGATCGAGATCCAGGGTCAGTGGATCAGGGCCCACGTGAACGGGGCGGACGATCTGGCGTCCTCCGACGGAGGCCTGACCTGGACCCGGGTCACCGATGCCACACACGATCTGCAATCACCGACGGCGGCGTGCGTGCCCCGGCTGCCCCAGCGGTGCTACCGGGTCGTCCCCGGCAGGTTCGCCGTCGCGGAGTCCGACGACTACGGCAGGACCTGGCACGACTCGTGGTCGATGCCGCCGGCCAGGATGGACTGGGTGGACAGGGAGTCCGGCGGGCGCGACGGTTCATCGACGCGGACGCTGGCCGTACAGGACAGGCCCGGCGGGCACGTCGTGGTGGTGGCCAACGGGGTCGACGGGATCCTGATGCGCGACGCGGGCGGAGCCTGGCGGCAGGTGGGCTGGCCCGACGGCGGCCAGACCGACGACCTGGCCCGCGATCCACTGGCACCCGAGCGGACGGCCGCCTGGGAACTGGCCGTGGCCATGCTCCTTGCCACGATCGGGGCGGGACTGCGCAGGCTCTACACGCCTTACTCGATCTTCGCGATGCTGACCTGCGTGGGCGTGTACCTGGTGAACACCGCGCCCACCGAGTCGTCGTTCATCGGGATCGACGCGCTCAAGCTCGCCCTCGGCATCCCGCTGATCGGCATCGGGGCGCTCGCCTGCGTCAGCCTGGCCGCCGCCGGGCGGGCCAGGCCGGGCACGGTGCTCGGGGCGCTGGCGGCGGGGCCTCTGGTCTTCGCGACCGTGTACCTGCCGTTCCACGGCTGGTCGCAGGGCACGCCGGAGAGCTACGGCACCGCCCTCACGCTCGCCGTCGTGCTGACCGGCGGCGTGATGGCGGCGACCATCGCCTGGATCAGGCGGGAGGCCTACTTGACCGGCTCGAGGACGTCGAGCCCGACGTAGGGCCGCAGCGCCTCGGGGATCACGACCGAGCCGTCGGCCTGCTGGTGGTTCTCCAGGATCGCCACGATCCACCGGGTGGTGGCCAGCGTCCCGTTCAGCGTGGCCAGGGGGCGCGGCTTGCCGTCCTCGTCACGCAGGCGTACGGCGAGCCGGCGCGCCTGGAACTCGGTGCAGTTGGAGGTCGAGGTCAGCTCCCGGTAGCGGCCCTGGGTCGGGATCCAGGCCTCGCAGTCGAACTTGCGGGCGGCCGACATACCCAGGTCGCCCGCCGCCGTGTCGATGATCCGGTACGGGACCTCGATCTTGGCGAGCATCTCCTTCTCCCAGGCCAGCAGGCGCTGGTGCTCCTCGTGCGCGTCCTCGGGACGGCAGTAGGAGAACATCTCGACCTTGTCGAACTGGTGGACCCTGATGATGCCGCGGGTGTCCTTGCCGTAGGAGCCCGCCTCGCGGCGGAAGCAGGACGACCAGCCCGCGTAGCGCAGCGGGAGCTGGTCGGCGGGGATGATCTCGTCGGCGTGGTAGCCGGCCAGCGCCACCTCCGAGGTGCCGACCAGGTACAGGTCGTCGTCGGGGAGCCGGTAGATCTCCTTGTCGTGGGCGACGTGGAAGCCCGTGCCCTGCATGGTCTCCGGCTTGACCAGGACCGGCGTGATCATCGGGGTGAAGCCGTTGGCGATGGCGTGCTGCATGGCCATGTTGAGCATGCCGAGCTGCAGCCGGGCGCCGACGCCCTTGAGGAAGTAGAAGCGCGAGCCCGACACCTTGGCGCCGCGCTCCATGTCGATCGCGCCGAGCAGCTCGCCCAGCTCCAGGTGGTCCCTGGGTTCGAAGTCGAACTCGCGCGGCTTGCCGACCGTCTCGAGCACGACGTAGTCGTCCTCGCCTCCGTGCGGGGCCGCCTCCTCCACGATGTTGGGCACCGTGTGGAGGACCTCGTCCAGCTCGGCGGCCAGCCGCTCGGCCTCGGCCTCGGCGCTCTTGACCTCGGCGGCCAGCTCCTTGGCCCGCTGGAGGAGCGCCTGCTTCTCCTCGCCCTGCGCCTTGGAGACCGACTTGCCCATACTCTTCTGCTCGGCGCGCAGAGACTCGAACGAGGTCAGCGCGGAGCGGCGACGCTCGTCCAGGTCGAGCAGCGTGTCGACGATCGAGTCGTCCTCGCCGCGGGCATGCTGCGACGCGCGCAGCCTGTCGGGAGCCTCACGAATGGTACGCAGGTCAATCACGAGGTAAAGGCTACCGACCCGGGGCGACCAACCGCTCCCGGATTACCGCGCTCAGACCTGCCCGGCCCGGATCCTGGCCAGCCACTCGCCCGCCTCGGCGAACTCGGCGTCAGCCGTACCCCGCTTGATCTGGGGAGTGACGCCGTCGGCGCGCGGGTAGCTGCCGAGGAAGCGGACCTCGCCGCAGATGCGGTGCAGGCCCGAGATGGCCTCGCCGACACGGGCGTCGGCCACGTGTCCCTCGAAGTCGAAGTGGAAGAAGTAGCGGCCGATGCCGTCGCCGGTGGGCCGCGACTCGATGCGGGTCAGGTTGACGCCGCGCACCGAGAACTCGGTCAGCATCTCCAGCAGAGCGCCCGGGTGGTCGTCCGCCAGGAAGACCACGAGCGTCGTGCGGTCGGAGCCGGTCGGCTCGGGCAGCGCGCCAGAACGGCTCACCCGGACGAAACGCGTCACCGTGTCGGTGCGGTCGCCGATGTTGCCCGCCAGCTCCACCAGCCCGTAGTGCTCGCCCGCGATCCGCGCCGCGATCGCGGCGTCGTACGGCGAGCCGGGCAGAGCCACCTCCTGGGCGGCCGCCGCGGTCGACGGCGCGGCCACCACGACGGCGTCCGGCAGCTCCCTGGCGATGAAGCCGCGGCACTGGGTGATCGCGGCGGGATGGGTGTAGACCCGTTTGATGTGCACGAGCTCGGTGTCGGGCCGGGCCAGCAGCGAGAACTGCACCGGCAGCAGCAGCTCGGCGGTGATCAGGAGCGGCTCGCCCCAGGCGAACTCGTCCAGCGTCGTCGTGATCGCGCCTTCGAGCGAATTCTCCAGCGGGACGACGGCACCGTCGGCCTCACCGGAGCGCGCCGCGTTGAGCGCGGCGCTGACGTTCGCGCACGGCAGGCGCTCGGCCTCCGGCTCAAGGAGCCGCAGGGCCTCTTCGGTGAAGGTACCTTCAGGACCGAGATAGGCGAGTCTTGCCATAGCAATAGATTATGCCCTTACCACCTGGCCATTTGCCGCGCAACCTCGGGACCCAGTCCCAGCCGGGCCGCCCTGACCGCCTCTTCCTCCTCCGGCGACAGCGGCTGGGCGCCCTTGCCGCCCACCACCGGACGCACGTACGTGCGCGTCTCGGAGCGGCCGTTGATGGAGGTGAGCACGATCCCGTCGCCCAGCCCGTTGATCATCGCGACCGAGAACGACAGCCTGCCCGTCATCTCCTCCAGCGCGTCGTAACGGAAGACCGCCACGTCACGGATGGCCTTCAGGTCGCCCCTGCCCTCGCTCGTCTGCCTGGTGAGCATCTGCCGGCAGTCGTCCACGGCGGCCCGGGCCTGCTTCAGCGCGACATATCCGATGGCGACGCCGCTGACCCCGGCGACGACCCCCACGATGACCCATACGGTAACCAGCACACCACAGAGAGTAATCAGTTGGTCATGAAATGCCGCGACGTTTGGGCAACCAACTCGCCAGCAGCCACACCAGGAAGAGCGCGCCCAGCCCGAACCCGTCCTGCACGATCTTGCCGACGACGTTCCACCCGGCCACCTTCAGCGACACGCCCCACCACGGCACCGGCACCACGTAATACAGCCAGACGCCCCCCGCCACCCACAGCCGCACCCGGTCGCGCCCGTCGCCGACGATCGCCGCCAGCACCACGACCACCCAGGCCAGGTGGTGGATCCACGCCACCGGCGACAGAAGCACCGCCATGAGGCCGGTCAGCGCCACCGCCGTGGTCTCGTCTCCGGCGTCGAGCGCCCGCTTGGCGGCGCGGAAGCCGTACCAGCCGACGACCGCGACCAGCACCAGCCACAAGGCCCACGTCAGCGTGTCGCTCGGCAGGTAGAGCCGGAGCAGCATGGCGCGGATCGACTGGTTCGTGGTGGCGGCGTTGGCTCCCAGGCGCTCGGGGTCGAGCAGCGCCTTGAACCAGAAGTCGGCCGCGTCCTTCGGGATCACCGCGAACGGGAGCAACGTCAGCAGCGCGGTGACGAACGAGGCCATCCAGAACGTGCGCCACTGCCGCGTCACCAGCAGATAGATCAGGAAGACGCCCGGGGTCAGCTTGACGGCCGTGGCCAGGCCGATCAGGAAGCCGCGCGGCCACCACGGCCGTTTGGCCAGGCAGTCGGCCACGCACAGCGCCACCAGCAGGATGTCCACCTGGCCGAAGCGCACCTGGTCGCGGATGGGCATCAGGTAGGTGCACGCGATCATCAACAGGGCGAACAGCCACGGCGCGTACCTGGCCTGGACCTCGCGCCTGGTCAGGACTTGGCGGAACGCGAAGGCGACCGTCACCCCCAGCGACACGAAGATCCCCACGGTCCACACCCACTGGGCCGTGGTCCACGGCAGCTCCGCCAGCGGTACGGCCAGCATCGCCGCGATCGGCGGGTAGGTGAACGGGAGCAACTGCGGGGCAGGCGTGAAGAAGTCGTACACGGGCCGCCCCTGCAGGAGCATCTCCCCGCCGGTGCGGTACACGTCCAGGTCGACGAGGCGCTGGTCGTCCGGGTTGGTCAGCCACTGCAGCACCAGCGGGGCCGCCGCCGCCACGATGAGCAGCACGGCGACAGCCCACGCCCACCACTGCCGCCTGATCGTCGTCGCCACACCACCTGTCACGGTGTGGCACGTTACCGTGGCTATTGCTGATCGAGCGCGCTGACACCGGGGGTCTCCACTCATGCCACACCGCACCACCCCCACCCCTCCCGCCCTCCCCTGCGGTTTCTTGCGGTGGGTAGGGGCGGTCCTCGCGGGGCTGGCGGTGATGGTGCTGGGAGCCGGTACGGCGGGCGCGGCCGACGGTGCGCGGGGGCGGGTGGCCGTCGTGGGCGTGCCCGGGCTCGAATGGAGCGACCTCGACCAGGCTCGCACGCCGAACCTGTGGAAGCTCGTCGGCCAGGGCGGCGCCGCGTCGCTGTCCACGCGTGCCGTACCGCCGCCCGACCGCGGCATCACCTGCCCCACCGCGGGTTGGCTGACCGTCTCGGCCGGCCAGCGAGCAGGTACGGCAGGCCGCGGATGCCCGCGTCCGCCCACACCCCAGCCGGAGGGCGGGGGCGCGAGCGTGCCGGGCTGGTCAGACCTGGTGGCATACCAGGCGTCGACCGGGTACAACGCGGAGCTGGGCACTCTGGGGCAGCTCGTCAAGGATTCCGGCGGCAAGGTCGCGGCGATCGGCCCGGGAGCCGCCATCGGCGCCGCCGACAAGACCGGCATGGTCGCGAAGTACGCCGACTCCACGCGATCGGCAGGCGACCTCACGCCGTACAACCTGGTCGTCTTCGAGGCGGGCGCCCTGTCGGACGCCTGGCTGCGGCAGCCGCTCGACGAGTACGGCGTGCCTCTCCCGCTCTCGGCCTCGGCCAGGCAGGCGGCCGTCGCCGAAGCCGACAGCAGCATCGGCGCGCTGCTCGGCGAGCTCCCCGCGGACACGACCGTCCTGGTGGCCGGGATCTCCGACGTCACCCCCAACGCCCACCTGCACGTCGCCATCGCCACCGGCCCGTCACCGGACGGCACGCCGTACCGCCGTGGCCTGCTCACGGCGACGTCCACGCGCCAGGACGGCCTGGTCACCATCACCGACCTGACGGCCACCGCGATCCACCTGCTCGGCCTGCCCGAGCCGCGCGCCGTGGTCGGCCGCACCTGGGACAACGACGGCGCGACCCCCGCCACGGTCGCGGACACGGTCACGCAGCTCGCCGACAGCGACCTGGCCAGCCAGGTCCTCCGCGACGTCCGCGGCCCCTTCTTCGCGGTGTTCGTCACCGTGCAGCTCCTCTTCTACGCCTTCGCCGCCCTGGCCCTCCGCCGCCGCCGCTCCGCAAGCACCCCCGCTAAGAACTCGAACCCCGCCGAGAGCGCGCACGATCACGGGCCGCTTCCCGCGGGTTCCGGGCAGAACGGAAGCGGCGTCACGGGCAGGATCGGGCCGGGTAGCCCACAGGCCACCGACCGCAGCGGGACCGGCGATGCGGCGACGTCTCGGTTGCTGGTGGCGGTGCAGCTGGTGTCCGTGGTCAGTGGCGCCATCGCGGTGTCGACGTTCCTGGCGCAGCTGGTGCCGTGGTGGAGCCTCGGGGCCCCGATGGCCGCGTTGATCGGCACCATCCTCGGCATCGCCGTGCTGATCACCGCCCTGGCCTTCGCGGGACCGTGGCGGACACACGTGCTCGGCCCGCTGACCGTCGTGGCGGGCATCAGCTCGGTGGCGCTGCTGATCGACGTGATGACCGGATCCACGCTGCAGGTCAACGCCGTCACCGGCTACGAACCCGTCACCGGCGGCCGGTTCTACGGCTTCAGTAACATCGCCTTCGCCGTGTACTCGACCGGCACCATCCTGGCCCTGGCCGGAGTCGCGCAGTGGCTGCGCGAGCGCGGCTTCCCACGCGCACTCGTGGTGCTCCTCTGCGCCACGTACGGCGGGCTGGCCGTCTTCGCCGATGGCTGGCCGTCCTGGGGAGCCGACTTCGGCGGCGTGCCCGCCTTCGTGATCGGCGTCGCCGTCCTGCTGATCCTGCTGTCAGGCCGCCGGGTCTCCGTGGTGAAGCTGCTGCTCGTCGCGGTGGGGGGAGCCGCGCTGATCTCGGCGATCGCGGTGTTCGACTGGCTACGGCCGGCCGAGCAGCGCACCCACCTGGGCACGTTCGTGCAGCAGGTCATCGACGGGCAGGCATGGACCGTGGTGTGGCGCAAGTTCAGCGCGATGGTCGGCGTGACCGTCGGGAACTGGTCGCTCACGCTGCTCACGGTGGTGGCGCTGGCCTTCCTGTTCTTCGTCCTGGACCGGCCGTCGCGCTGGGGCGCCTCGGCGCTCGGCCAGGCCTACCGGCTCGCGCCGGCGCTGCGCGCGGGCCTGTTCGGCGCGCTGACCTGTGCCTTCATCGGCTTCCTGAGCAACGACTCCGGGATCGCCATCCCGGCCATGGCGCTCACCGTGGCCGTCCCGCTGACGCTCGCGGCCTGCGTGCGCGCGCTGCAGCTCGCCAAGCCCACCACCCCAGCGCGATCGTCAACGCCAGCAGCGCCCACGGCACCATCCGGGACCGAACCACGGTCGTGAGCCACACCAGATCCTCCGGCTGCCCCGCGACCCGCGCCGGCAGGTAACCCAGGGACAGCACGAGCAGGTGCACCATCAGGAACCTGTCGAGCGCCGAGGCCGCCACCAGCGCGAGCAACCCGAAGGCCATGCCGTCGTACCAGGGCAGGATGTACGGCGTGGCGAACACGTAGGCCGTGACCACCACCACCGCCACCACGGGCGCGCTCACCCCTTCCCGACCCACCCCGAGGAAGCCGGGCGCGCCACCGGAAGATGTGGCCGCCACGAGGCGGAAGAGCAGGTAGGCCAGCAGGACGATGACCGCGACGGAGGCGACCTGGAGCTCGGCACGGTAGGCGCCCGAGCCGAACAGTGACTGCAGCCAGCCCTGGACGAGCTTCCAGTAGGAGGCGAAGGAGACCGACTTGCTGGTCCTGCTCACGGGCGCCAGCGCGGACGGGCCGGTGAGGGCGTAGCCCAGGACGACGACGCCCACGGCCGTGCCCGCCATCACCGCCAGGCGGGCAGGACGGCGGCGGAGCTCCCAGGCGGGGCCGAGCGCCACGAGACCGGCGTTGAGCTTGACGGCGACGCCCAGCCCCAGCAGGAGACCGGCGCGGACCAGGCGGGTGCGGGACAGGACGGCGGCGACCATGCAGGCGATCGCCAGCGTGTCGATGTGCATCCCCGCCACCAGGTGGTACAGCAGCAGCGGGTTGGCCGTCCACAGCAGGGCGGCGCGCAGGCGCACGGCCGGGTCGTCACGGGTGAAGCGGTCGATCAGGAGGGCGGTCGCGATGAAGGCCGCGGCGTTCACCAAGGCCAGGACGAAGACGGTGAGCCGGACGGAGTCGCCGCCGATCCAGCTCGCCAGCGCCTGGACGGCCGTGGCCACGGGACCGTAGACACTCGGCTCCTCGCGCCAGGGAGCCTCCACGGCGTCGGCGATCGGATCCCCGGGAAGGGCGGTCGCGCCGTGGGTGTACGGGTTGACGCCCAGGACGACCATGCGCCCGTAGGCGGCGTAGTTGAGGTGATCGCCCGACCCCGAAGGCGGGAGGAACGCCAGCAGCCCGGCCGCGACGCAGCCGATCATGACCCACGTCGACGGTTTCCCCGGCAGGCCGCGCAGCCCGAGCAGCAGCCCCAGGGCGCCGAGGACGATCGCGGCCGCGCCCATGGCGACGACCAGATGAGGGGCGGGATGCAGGCTCAGGAAGTAAGGCGGTTGCCACGCGGGGCCCGGCAGCGCCGGGACCATCGCGGACGGGCCGAGCAGGGAGATCGTGATCGTCAGGACGATGGACGCGCCGATCGCCACGGCTGCGGCGACGGGCAGCCGGCGGATCAGAGGGGTCGTCGAGGTCACGCAGAGATTCCAGCACATCCACCACGCGCGCCACGCCTTCGTCGCCCGCCTGTGGACAACCGGCCACCCCCCACCAGCCCTGTGGACAACGCGGGGGGAGCGCCGTCAGGAACGCCGCGGAAGGATCGTGTCGCGGATGATCGGCTCGCGGGCCGCCAGCGCCAGGCCGACATCGCGCAACTGGACGGCCCGGTGCAGCTGGGCCCGCCAGTCGGTGCCGGTGGCCCTGTGCGCCATGTGCACCTCCACCTCCACCACGCGGTATCCCTTGCGCAGCAGGTCGATGGTCATGCCCGTCTCCACGCCGAAGCCGTGCGCAAGCGGCCTGGCCGCCTCGAAGGCCTCGCGCGTGATGCAGCGCTGCCCGTTCAGCGGCTGGGCCGCCTCGAACCCGGTGGCCCGCTTGATGCCCTCACGCGACAGCCGTACGACCAGCCCGTGACCGCCGAGCTTCACCAGCGTGGTGAAGACCGCGATGGACAGGTCGGCCTTGCCCGCGCGCACCGGCTCGACGAGCGCCGCGGCCGCCGCGGCCGTCTCGCCCAGGTCGGCGTCGAGGAACAGCAGGTGCCGTGGCGTCTCGCCGTCGAGCAGGCGCACCGCTTCCGCGCCGCTCTCCATGGCCGCGGCCTTGCCCCTGTTGCGGCTGTGGCGGACCACCCGGGCGCCCGCCTCCCGCGCGACCTTGCCCGTCCGGTCGACCGAGCCGTCGTCGACGACCACGACGAGGTCGACGCCGGGCAGCGCGAGCGCCGCCGCGACGGTCGGTCCGATCCGCCCGGCCTCGTTCTTGGCCGGGATGACCACCGCTGTGTCGGCCGTCATGACCCCTCGGCGATCAGGAACTCCTCGGGCACCTCGTCGTGCACGGTGAACACCGAGTCGAGCCCTGTCACCTGAAGGATCTTGCGGACGGCGGGCCGCGGGGCGGCCACGTCGAGCGCGCCTCCCTGCTCCTTGATCCGTTTGAGTGCCGAAAGCAGCACGTTCATCCCCGTCGAGTCACAGAAGTCGACGGCGGACATGTCGATGACCACGCGGCTTGGCCCCTCCTGCAGGAGCCGGGTGAACTCCGACTGCAGGTGGGGTGCCGTATAGAGGTCTATTTCACCGGCGATGGCCACCAGGGCATGGCCGGCATGTGATCGAGTCGAGACCTTGAGCTCCACATGGGCAGGCTAGCGGCGCGAGCGCCCTGGGTCACGTTCTCACGCCGATCGGAGAACGACTGGTTTTTGTCCCCCATTTGGCCTCCATGAAAACAGAGAGTACGCGAAGCTTGACACTGTGATACCGGCGAGGCCAGAAAGGGGGGTGGCCCGAGTCAGGTCACAACGTGGCTAAAAGGGAGTACGGGCCCAAGCATCGATGAAAACAGACCAACCGGATGACCCCCAGCGCGCGCGAGTGCGCGAGCGGCTGGAGGAGATTCAGATCCGCACAGCGAAGGCATCCTCATGGCACGACGAGGCAGGACGCCTGCGTGGCCTGGTGAACCACGAGGGATACGTGCCGGTCAGCACCCGCCTGGCCACCGAGGACCTCGACTTCCTCGCCGGCGCCCGCGACGATCTGCTGACGTTCGCCGAGCTCGGGTTGCGCCTGCTCGACCTGCACCAGCCGCGCGACGCGGGCGGCATCACCAGCGACGCGGCGCACCCGATCCTGCGCTGCCGCAGCTGCATGTGGCGCTGGCCCTGCCCGACATTTCGTGCGATGTCCGAGTCTTTCGGCTCCACGTCAGCGAGTACGGCGAGCGAACCCACCGACCTGACCATCACACCCCCGGGCCCGAACGCGGCCCTGGCGGCGAGCGCGCCGAGCGTCGCGCTGACCAACATCCCGAGCACCGCACCCGAAGACGCCGCGGCCCGCGCCCCGATGCCGGAGTCCGCCTAGTGCTCCAGCGGAAGCCGGATCTCGAACCGGCACCCCTGCCCTTCGTTGACCACGCCGATCACCCCGTCGTGCGCCTCGACGATCCCCTGGGCGATGGCGAGCCCGAGCCCCGCCCCACCCCCTGCGGCGGGCGTCCGGGCGGCCTCACCACGGAAGGCCACGTCGAACACCCGCGGCAGATCCTCCACCGGGATCCCGCCGCAGGCGTCGGCCACAGACAGGCATGCCATCCCTTCCACCGTCGCCGCCCGTAGCACCACCGTGTGGTCCGACGGCGTGTGCCTGATGGCGTTCACCACGAGGTTGCCGAGCGCCCGGCCGAGCGCCCCCGGGTCGGCCTCGACGGGCACGGCCTCGGCCGGCTCGAAGGCCAGCCGTACCCCTTTGGCCCTGGCCAGCGGCTCGGCCGCGGCCAGCGTGTCGGCGACCAGGTCGGCCAGCCCGATCCTGGCCGTCGACAGGCGCAGCGCGCCGGCGTGGATCCTGGACAGCTCGAAGAGGTCGTCGACCATGCCCGACAGCCGCTCCACCTCCAGCTTGATCTGGGCGTGGTAGCGGTTGACGGTCGGCGGATCCGACACCACCCCGTCCTGGAGCGCCTCGACCATGGCGCGCATGCCCGCCAGCGGCGTGCGGAGGTCGTGGCTGACCCAGGCCACCAGTTCCCGCCGCGCGCCTTCCAGTGCCTGCTCGCGGGCGTAGGACTCCTCCAGGGCGTTGGCGATGGTCTGCAGCTCGGCGGGCAGCCCGCGCGGCGCCGTGAACGGCATCGAGCGGACCGCGTCCGCGAAGCGCCTGCTCTCGGTGAGCACCCGGCGGGCCAGCACGAAGGCCACCCCGAGGCCGACCAGCCCGCCCACGGCCACGACCATGAGCACGACGTCCTGCGCCTCGCCCCCGATGATCATCTTCAGGATGATCACGATCACGCCCGCCAGCGTCGCCGCCACGGCCACCACCACGGCCAGCGCCAGCATCACGCCGATCGACCGCGTCCGCAGCAGCCACATCGCCAGCAGGCCGATGAAGGCCACCACGAGCCCGGACAGCAGGGCGGGAAGGACGATCATGGTATCGGCTCGTACCTGTATCCGACGCCCCACACCGTGACGATCCGCCGCGGTTCCGTGGGGTCCGCCTCGATCTTCTCGCGCAGCCGCCTGACGTGCACGGTCACCGTGGAGGTGTCGCCGAAGGACCATCCCCACACCTGGTCGAGCAGCGCCGCGCGGCTGAAGGCCTGCCGCGGGTTGCGCATCAGGTAGGCCAGCAGGTCGAACTCCCTGGCGGTCAGCATGATCTCCGCGCCGCCCAGCCGTACCTCGTGCGCGCCGACGTCCACGACCAGGTCGGCGTCGCGCAGCACGCCGGTGCCGCCGGTGACCGACGCGCCCCTGGCGCGGCGCAGCACCGACTGCACGCGCAGCGCCAGCTCGCGCGGGCTGAACGGCTTGGTCACGTAGTCGTCCGCGCCCGTCTCCAGGCCGACCACCCGGTCGATCTCCTCGCCGAGGGCGGTCAGCATGATCACCGGGACAGGCCAGCGCTCACGCAGCTTCTTGCACACCTGCAGCCCGTCGACCTTGGGCAGCATGAGGTCGAGCACCATCAGATCAGGCGGGCTGGCCAGCGCCCGGCGCAGCGCCTCGGCGCCGTCGCCCACGCACTCGACACGGTGCCCGTCGCGCTCCAGATAACGCGCCACGACCTCGGCGACCGTGGGGTCGTCGTCCACGACCAGGATGCGGGTGTCCACACCTTCACGGTACGGCGTGCGGGTCCGGTTCCCATATGCACGTCATTGGTTCGTAAGCCTCGCGGATCACCCCGGGAGGACGTACGGTGGGATCCATGAGTCGAGTCATCATGCTCGTCATTGGCGCCCTGGCCGCCATGTTCGTGCTGTTCACCTTCATCCTTCCGCTGCTCGCGACCCTGCTGAAGGTGGCATTGCTGGTGGCCGTCGTGGGAGTCATCGTCTTCATCGCCGTCCGGGTGATGAGCGGCTCGGGATCCTCCTCGTCGCAGTGACGCTGTTCCTCCTCGACCCCTGGCTCATCGGGGTCACCATGCTGGCAGTCCTGCTCCTGGTGGAGTGGGCCGCCAGATTGCTGCCGCTCGGCACAGGGCGATCGCCCGCGTTCCCGCTGAGCTACGCGCGGCGCACGTCCTTCCAGCGCCAGCGCGATCCCGACGCGGCGGGCAGGCCGCGTCCACGAGCACCATCACCCAGCCCCGCTCTCTGATTCCAGCGGGGCTCGTCGATCGAGCCCGTCAACTTCTCATGAAACGAAGGGCTCATGATCGATTCTCTTGTCACGTTCATCGTCGGCATGGCCGGTGGCAACGCCGCCCTGGCCATCGTCGTGTTCACGCTGGCCGTACGGCTGGCCATCCTGCCCCTGAGCGTCAAGCAGGCCCGCAGCGCCAAGCTCAAGGAGCGCCTGGCGCCGAAGCTGCGCGAGCTGCAGAAGCGGCACGGGCGCAACCCTGAGCGGCTGAGCAGGGAGCTGACCGCGCTCTACGCCAAGGAGGGCAGCTCGCCGTTCGCCGGGATCCTGCCGGGGCTGGCCCAGCTGCCGTTCATGTGGGTGATGTTCAGGGTCGCCACGCATCCGACCGCGCTGGCGGGCCACTACCTGTTCGGCGCGCCTCTCGGGCAGCCGATCGCCGGCGTGGTGGCGGGTTACGGTCTGCTCAGCTGGCCATTTTTGGTCTTCGCGTTGTTGATCGTGGCGACGGCTCTCGTGGCCTGGTGGTCGTCGCGGCGGATCACGGTGACGGAGGACCAGCCGGCCTGGATGCGCAGGCTGCTGCCGGCGCTGCCGTTCACCTCGGTGCTGGCCGCGCTCTGGCTGCCGCTGGCCGCCGGGCTGTACCTGCTGGTGTCGACGACGTGGGCCACGACCGAACGGGCCGTGCTGGCAGGCAGGGCCGGCTAGCCGGCCTCCTTGAGCGCGGGCGTGCGCCCGTTCACCGATCCGTTCGGTGCGGGCAGCACCGCCCAGACCGTCGTGGTGTCGCCGTCGTGGCGAACTCCCCAGCTCTCGGCCACGTACTCCACGATTCCGAGCCCCCGGCCACCCAGCGAGGACAGGGTCGGCCGGCCGGCGCGCGGCTCGGTGGCCGCTCCCCCGTCGCTGACGGCGACCTCGATGTGGTCCTCACTCCAGAGCCAGGCGACCCTGACCATCCCGGAGGGCAGCGGATGCGCGTGCCTCAGGGCGTTGCTGAGCAGTTCGCTCACCACGAGCACGGCATCGTCGATGCAGCCGGTGGAGACCCCGCTGTCCTCGAGATCGGTGCTGAGACGCTGACGGGCAACGGCGACGCTCGACGGTGCGTATGGCAACAGCACCACGCTGGACACGCTCACCTCCCCGCTCCCAGTGCCCCCCGCGGGAACACTCCCCGGTACGACCGAAATGCCCCGTTCCCCATTCCCAGAAACCGCATCTCGATCACAGCTTGTACACATTGGACGATAGATCAGCAGATCCGTGACCACCTCGTTACCGCATCGGTGTGTCGGATCCGCTATGCAGAACCAGCCTCATCCGCGTCCCTCCGCCGGGCCGCGGATGCGCCGTCACGTCCCCTCCCTGCGCCCTGGCCAGGCTGCGCACGATGTAGAGCCCGAGCCCGACGCCGCCGAAGCGGCGCCTGTCGCCGCTGTCGACCTGGACGAACCGCTCGAAGACCCGCTCGCGGTCGTTCGGCGCGATGCCGACGCCCTCGTCGTCCACCACGACCACCACGTGCTCGTCCTCCGGCCAGGCCTCGACGCTGATCAGGCCGCCCTGCGGCGAGTACTTGAAGGCGTTCTCCAGCAACTGCCCCAGGATGATGTCGGTGGCCAGCGCGTCCCCGCTGACGTACGGCAGGCCGTCGGGGATGACCACCTCGACCCGATGCCGGTCGGACAGCACCGGCAGCCCGAGCGTCGCGGCGTGGATGCGCTCGCCCAGGTCGAAGATCTCGATGCGCACCGCCAGCTCGTCGGCGCCGGCCCTGGAGCCGAGCAGCAGGTGGTCCATCAGGTGTCCGAGGGATTTGGCCCGCTCGGCGATGGTGTGCACGGCTGAGCGGCGTTCCAGGTCGGTCAGCTTGTCCCAGCGGGAGTCGAGCGTGCTGGCGAACCCGCGCACGATCGTGATCGGGGTGCGCAGCTCGTGGCTGGTCGTGGCCAGGAACAGGTCCTTGGCCTCCTCCAGCTCCTTGGCCCTGGTGACGTCGCGGAAGTCGACGACCACCTCGCCGGTCTCGTCGATCGTGGCGCTGACAACGTCGAGCCAGCGTCCGGTCTCCAGCTGGAAGGTCAGCTTCTCGCCCGGCTCGGGCAGCGGGAACGGCGGCGGCCCGCCCAGCACGACGTCGGCGGAGAAGGCGGTGAGCTCGGCGGCGGCCGGGTTCCACTGGATCACCCTGCCCTTCCCGTCGAGTACGGCGATGCCGTCGGCGCTGGCGTCGAAGACGGCCCGCTCGTGGGCGCGCTGCCGTACCGCGTCCTGGTAGGCCATCGCGTTGCCGACGGCGATGCCCGCGTGGCCGGCGAGCAGTTCGAGTAGTTCGAGCTCCACGTGTTCCGGCTTGGTGCCGGCGAACAGGGCGTAGAGCGCTCCATAGGGGCGGCCGCCCACGGCGGCCAGGCCGAGCGCGATCGTGTGCAGGCCGTCCAGCTCGGCCCAGACCAGGTCGTCGAGGCCCTGCGACTCCAGCATCACGGTCTTGCCGGTGCGTAACAGCTTGCCGACGAGGCTGGTGCGCAGGTCGGTGGTGGTGTCGCGGATGGAGCCCGGCAGCTGGTAGGTGCTGACCAGGCGCAGCCGCTCGCCCTCGATGAGCACGAACCCGCCCGCGTCGGCGCCGGTCAGCTCGGTCAGGCTGGCGGAGATCCGGTCGAGTACGGCGGGCAGCTCGAGCTCGGCGTTGATGTCGCCGACCACGTCGGTGAGCCGGCGCACGAGCCTGGCCCTGCGCGCCATCCGGTGCTTGGCGCTCTCGTCCACCTCGGTCAGGTGGTGCACGCACACGTAGCCCACGACCGAGCTGCCCTGGCGCAGGGCGCTGGTGTCGACGCGCAGGTCGAGCATCGTGCCGTCGCTGCGGAACCGCTTGGTGCGCAGCGAGACCTGGCCGCCCGTGCGCACCCGCTCGAGCACCGCGTTGTGCTCGGCGGTCAGCTCCTCCGGCACGATCGGCGCCCTGCGGCCGAGCATCTCCTCGGCGCTCCAGCCGAAGAGGCGTTCCGCGGCCGGGTTCCAGACCAGGACGGTCTGATCCCTGTCGAGCGCGACGACGGCGTTGGGCGAGCTGGCGAGCACCGCACGGGCCAGCTCGTCGTCACCTCCGGCGCTGTCGTCCCCCACACCTCCATAGTGCCCGTGCCATCGCGCCGACGACGGCGGATCCGTCCGATACGCTGCCCGAGGAGGTGAGGGTATGTCGGCTGGCGACCTCGATGCACTGCTGCGGGTGACGTCTGGCACATATCGTGGCGAAACTCCACCCGACATCGCCTTCGGCACCTACGACGGAGCCGTCGGCAGGCTGGTGCTCGCCGTGACGGCCAGGGGCATCGCGGCCTGCAGCTTCGAGCCGGAGAACAGCGTGTTCGAGCAGCTGACCCGGCACGTGGGCACGTTCATCGGGCCGGACCCGGGGCGGCTCGACCCGGTGCGCAGGGAGCTGGACGCCTACTTCTCCGGGCGCCTGCGGACCTTCGCCACGCGGGTGGACCTGGCGCTGGCCACGCCGTTCGCGCGCACGGTGCTGCAGAAGACGATGGCCGTGCCGTACGGCACGGCCACCACCCTGGAGGAGATCGGCGAGCTCATCGGGCGGCCGCGCGCGCTGCGCGCGGTCGGCAACGCGGTCAACGCCAACCCCGTGTGCGTGATCGTGCCGTCCCACCGGGTCGAGAACGGCGAGCAGGGCGACTACCCAGGAGGCGCGGCCGCCAAGCGCCACCTGCTCAACGTCGAAGCCCGCGCCGTGGCAGGCCGATAGCCAGCGTCACCAGCGAGGCCACCAGTGCCGCGCCCAGCGCGCCGTTCATCCACGGCTGCCTGATGGCATCGCGCATGGGCTGCCAGATGGCGTCCCAGGCCTCGACGGTGGGCGTGGACGTGGTCACCCAGTAGGCGACGAACCCCAGCGCCCAGGGGATCAGCATCGACCAGCGGGTGGGCGCCTCCTCGGAGGTGTCCCAGTTCCTGGCGCCGCCGAGGACGAAGTAGTCGATCGCCAGCACGGCGAACATCGGCACGAAGACGGCCCCGATCACACCGAGGAAGGCGCCGTAGGAGTTCACGTCCACCAGCAGCGCGATCCCGACGGTGACCACGCCGATCGTGGCGGACAGGATCCGCCGGTCGATCCGGGGCATCAGGTTCTGCAGCGACATGGTCGTGGAGTAGTTGTTGGCGAAGGACTGGTCGGTCTCGCGCAGGATCAGGATCGAGAAGAACAGCGTTCCCAGCGGCGCCGCGATGAACGGCGCGAACCCCTCGCCCATCGCCACCGCGTAGATCCCCAGCCCCAGGCAGGCGACCTGGGCGATCGTGTAACCGCCGACCACGCCGGTGAAGGCGGCCGCGCTGGAGCGCGAGTGCCTGGCGAAGTCGGCCGCCATCGGCACCCACGACACCGACAGCGCGATCACGTAGTCCACCGCGGGCGCGAACGCCGTCCACGATCCACCGCTCTGCGGCGGCGCCTCCCGCAGGAACGCCACGGCGAACCAGACGAGCGAGACGATCACCCCGATCGTCACGTAGCGCCGCAGCAGCCTGACGGCCCCCAGCGGGAAGATCGTCAGCCCGGTCGTGAGCACCCCCGCCGCGACCACCAGCAGCCAGTACGGCACGGCCCCGAACACCGCCTGGGCCGCGGTGGCGATCACCCAGAGCTCGAAGGCGCCCCAGCCGAGCATCTGCACGATGTTCAGTACGGTGGGCAGGTAGGAGACCCTGGCCCCGAACAGCCCGCGGAGCAGGACCATCGCGGGCCGCCCCGTCTGGGTGCCGGGGATCGCGGACAGGCCCACCATGGCCGAGCCGATCAGGCTCCCGACGACCGCCGCCACCAGCGCGGCGGGCACCGAGAGCCGCAGGCCCTTGATCGGTTCGAGGAGCAGCAGGGCTCCGGAGAAGCCCAGGAGGCTGACGCCGAGGTTGGCCCAGAGCGCTCCTTGGTCGAGCACGCCGAGCGTCTTGGGCGGAGGAGCGCCCTCGAGGGTCAGCGGAACTTCGGCATGCTTCGCATCGTCGACGACGTCCGTCATCGCACACTCCCTACGCCGGCATTACCCGGACAGGTTCATGCGGTCGGCAGCAGCGGTATCTGCCCTCTCAGCCTGGTTGCCCCAAGCTCCCGCGGTTCAGTTGATATCCAGAACTGGGCTTCCCCAGCTCGCGGCCCCCATGATGCCCCATACGCCCGCGTTCGGCCACCCTGGGGTGCCGAGATCCGCCGTGCGGTGAGAGTCCTTCAACGTCCGCCAAAGTACAGCTACATCCGTGGCGGTAGCTGTACTTTCCAGCTGTACGGCAGCCACCTGACCAGGCCCTTTACACCGTTGGGCGCACGTGTCCAACGCGGCCGGTTGCCAGCCGGAGTCCTTGTGGTAGACCCACACGGCTGTTGGATACCGGGGTCAAGGACCCCAGGAACAGCCGTTGGCGGTAGGGTCGGGAGCTGGCGCGCTGGCGATCATCTTCCGCCGGTTTTCCGGTCAGCTGTGCTTTCCCCCAGTGACCGTGGTCGCGATCGTTCCGTTTCCAGCTCCCGCCGCATCGAACCGTGCATGCCGTTCTCCAGCACACGGCTCACCGACGCCGTTCACCGCCGGTATTTGGTTTCTCCCGCCAGGGCTTGCCGCCACTGCGCGAGACGACGATTCCAGCTGCCCGCAACGGACGTCGGATCCGGCCCGAAGTTTGTGCCGGTGCGGGCTCCAGTTTGACTGGAGCCCGCAGGCCGCTACCTATTCGAGGTGTACCATTGCTGGTTAATGTAGTTAATGTTGCAGGGCTGGATGAGTAGCCATTGGTGGCTGTGGCCGGCATCCCAACAGAGGTTCGACGATGCATATGGATGCATATGTTCGGTGCTGCCCAACGAAGTGGTGGTAAACCACTGCGAAGTGCGGGAGGTGTCGCATGATCCCAGGCCACTACTGGTCCCGGCATCAATGCACAGGCCGTTGTCGGAGCGGGCCTGGAAGCCCCAATGTCCCGCCGTTCCCACCGAAGCAAAGGTGAATCGCTGGTTCGCGTTGCCGTTGCAGGGCCAGGTGCTGAGCCAGCCACCACCCGCGTCCAGACAATCGTTTGTCTTCTCGCCCCAGCTCACAATTGTGTAGCCTGATGATGCGTGTGCCGGAGCGGTGATCCCGAAGGCTCCAACGAGGAGCGAGGCGGCGAGCAGAATCAATCGGCGCCATCCCCGCCGGCGTGGGCTTGTTCCGGTCTTGGCTGTAAGGCTGTGGTAGTCGGTTGTGTCTGGACGCGGCTTCGCGGCTGTGCTGGTCAGGTGGTTTCGCAGTCTTCGCATTTTCTTCAGGCCTTTCTTGAGTTGGGAATCTCGCGTGCAGTCCGGCCTAGGGGATGCAAGCGCCCACAGTCGCGGCGTGCATTGTCATCGAAGCGGTCGGCTCAAGCTCAACCGTGCTGGGTTCTGACAGGAGGAAAGCTGCGCACATTCTGCTTTCGAGCCCGTTGGGGGGGCCTGATAGAGCCTTTTCTCTTGCTCGAATATCTAGCTGCTGTCGCTACGAGAACGGATGCTCTTTTCTCGGCCGAGCCTATGGGCGGCGCTGGGTGGCAGCCAGAATCCCGTACGATTCCGTACACTCCGAACACCGGTGTCCGTCCCAGCTGATGACCCGTCCGGCCAGCTGGCAAATGGTCGGCTACCAAACAGCCAGTAGCTGGCCGCTGGCTGGCGGCAGCCATCACAGGATCACCCTCGGCACGGGCCGCCGGACTGTGTGTAAACCTGCTCGGCTCCGGTCGGGGCAAGAGACGATCCGGCCGGCCAAGCGGCTTCCTAGGGCCTCAGTGGTTACCGTTCTGGTTACATAGACATGAAAACGCCCTCCGGATCGATGATCGGGAGGGCGTTCCTCTGGTAGCGGGGGGCCACGTCTCGCCGCTACCCCCTAGTGTTTCAGCTCATGCGCGAAGCGCTGATAGACGCGCGAAGCGCCTCTCCTGCTTGACTCGGAGCCTTGAGACGGCCGTAGATGGTCGTTCTCGCTCGTTCTGACGAACTGCTTCCCGCCGGGGATGGTCTTGTTAGAAGCGCCCTCAGGCGTTCAATGCCTGCCGGGGACACTGGGGGAGGCCATATCTCCGGCAGTGTCCCCACAGATTCCGAGCGTTTCCCCTAGTCAGAACCTGAACGGGGACAGCGGGGACACTGGGGACAGCGAACGAGCCCCCCACGCGGAATGCGAAGGTCTCTTCTCAAAGAGCCATAACGAACATGAACGCGTCGTAGCGATCTCGGGGATATGAGATGTCGGAAATCATGATGGTCCTGCCATCGGCGGCAAGGAACCGCCGATGGACTGTCTTGACGAGTTCGCCGACCGCGGTATGCAGCCACTCGGCACCGCTTCCTGGAGAACGCGCGAGATGAGGCCGACCCGCTGTATGCGGTCTACGTCCTCATCCTGGTACTCGGGCTGCGCAAGGGTGAGGTGCTCGGGCTCGACTGGAAGTACGTGGACCTGGACGCCGGAGAGCTGTATGTCGGCGAGCAGCTTCAACGCATCCGCGATCAGCTACGCCGACGGCCGGTGAAGACCGAGGATTCCGAGGCCCCACTTCCCCTCCCTGGCATCTGCCTGACCGCGCTCAGGCTGCGCAAACGGCAGCAGGAACTCGACAGGCAGGAAGCCGGGGACGCCTGGCAGGACACCGGTCTGGCCTTCACCTCACCAGTCGGCAAGCCCCTGGACCCGACGAAGTTCAACGGCCGGTTCGATGCCCGCGTGATGCGGGCAGGGGTGCGTCGCATCACCGTTCACGGCACGCGCGGCACGTGCGCGACTCTGCTCGCGGCCCTGGACGTCCACCCTCGCGTGGCCATGCGGGTTCTTCGCCACAGCAACATCAAGATGACGATGGAGGTCTACACCGACGCCACTGACGAGGCCACCGGGGCGGCCCTGCGGAAGCTCGGGAGTGCCTTGGACGGCTGATTCAGGCGGCTACTGCTGTACTTCGTAGCTGTACGGGGAGCGCTGGGGCCATTCACACCACCGTGAGTGGCCCTTGACCTGCACCGGAGCGACCTACCACCGGAGAGTGGCACCATCCGGACAGGTTCATGCGGTCGGCAGCAGCGGTATCTGCCCTCTCAGCCTGGTTGCCCCAAGCTCCCGCGGTTCAGCTGTGATCGCACGCCGGTTTTGTCCTAACGTGCGCCCCTATGATGCACCATTCGTCATCCGGCAACTACCCCCTGCCCCTGGCCTTCTGGATGCCGAACGCCATGAGGCCGACGACGGCGCCCCAGATGGCATTGGTGATCAGGATGCTCACGACGGTGAGCGGCCTGAGGATCGACATGCCGCCTTCCCCGGTCAACGTGCCGAGCGTGGCGCCCAGCACGATGGCCAGCACGCCGTACACCAGACCCGCGCCGACCAGGGTGAGCAGCGGCTGCCGCGCGTTGAACAGGACGACGACGAGCAGCCACGCCAGCGAGATCGCGATGGTGACGGCGATGGGGGCGGCGGGCTTGCCGAGCGCGTCCATGATCCCCACGATGCTGAGGAAGGGGCGTATCAGAGCGAGTGCCCCCAGAACGATGACCAGTGACCACTGCGGTGATTTCATACCTGCACGCTAGGAAACGATCACATGGATCGGCATCCGCCGCGTGTCGACGAGGGATACGTCGAGACTCGACGCTTCTCTAAGCTGTTCGCATGGAGACACGGCCGAACGGCCACGTCCCGGCCGTGGTCATCGACGCCCTGCTCGGCGTGGCGGTCGCGCTCGTGCTCGCCCTGGTGATGGCCTCCGACCAGGGCGGGAAGCAGCGGCCCGATCTGGTGGCGTACGGCTTCGCGCTGGGGTTCGGCGCGCTCATGCTGGCCCGCAGGCGCTTCCCCCGCGCGGTGCTGACGGCCACGGCACTGGCGCTGTTCACCTACTACGGGCTGGGCTACCCGGCGATCGGGCTGGCGGTGCCGGTGGTGGCGGCGCTGTACTCGGCCGCCGAAGCGGGCCGGGTGTGGGCCTGCGTGGTGACGGGCGTGATCCTCGTCCTGGTCTCCACCTACTTCCGCCTCCGCCAGGGCGAGTCGGCACGCTACCTGCTGGGCTACGAGCTCATCTCCACAGTCGCGCTCATGGCGGCGGCCGTGCTGCTCGGCGAGCGGGTGCGCACCGCGCGGCTCGAGCGCGAGCGCGAGGCCGAGCGCCGCGTCCGCGAGGAGCGCGTACGGCTGGCGCGGGACCTGCACGACGCCGTGGGCCACAGCATCGCGATCATCTCGCTGCACGCCGACGTGGCCCGCGAGGCGCTCGCACCGGGCAACGAGGAGACCGGCGCGTCGCTGGTGCGCATCAAGCAGGCGGCCACCCGGGCGATGCGCGAGTTGCGGGCCACGGTCCGGCTGCTGCGCGACACCGGCGGCCCGGAGCGGGACGTCCAGTCCGTGGCACGGCTCGACGCGCTGCTCGACGACGCCAGAGCCAGCGGCCTGACCGCCGAGGCGCAGGTCGAGGCGGACGACCTGCCGGTCGCGGTGGACGCCACCGCGTTCCGCATCGTCCAGGAGGCGGTCACCAACGTGATCAAGCATTCGCGGGCCACGGGCATCTGGGTCACCGTACGACGACACACCGACCGGCTGGAGGTGACCGTCGTCGACGACGGAACAGCCGGTCCACCGGGACCGGAGGGGGCGGGCATCCGAGGCATGAAGGAGCGTGCGGGGCTGGTCGAGGGCGAGGTGCTGGCCGGGCCGCGCCGAGCGGGCGGGTTCGAGGTGCGGGCCACGCTGCCGCTGGGGGACGTCTCATGATCTCGGTGCTGATCGCCGACGACCAGGAGCTGATCAGGTCGGGGCTGCGCGCGCTGCTGGAGCGCGACCCGGGCATCCGCGTGGTGGGCGAGGCGGGCGACGGCCGCCAGGCCGTACGGGCGGCCGCCGAGCACCGGCCTGACGTGGTGCTGATGGACATCCGCATGCCCGAGGTGGACGGGCTCGAGGCCACCAGGCGGATCGTGGCCGACCCCGCGCTCGGCGGGGTCCACATCGTGGTGCTGACCACGTTCGACGACGACGAGAACGTGGTGGAGGCGATCCGCTGCGGGGCGGCCGGGTTCCTGCTCAAGGACATGCCGTCGGAGGAGCTGCGCAGGGCGGTCCACGTGGTCGCGGGCGGCGAGGCGCTGCTGTCCCCCGCGATCACCCGCCGCGTGATGGGCTGGGTGGCGAGCAGGCCGCGCGCGTCCCGCCGCGGCGACCTGCTGGCCGGGCTGACCGAGCGCGAGCGGGAGGTGCTGCGCCAGGTCGGCCTGGGTGAGTCCAACGACGAGATCGGCCGCAGCCTGTTCATCAGTCCCGCCACGGCCAGGACGTACGTGAGCAGGCTGCTGACCAAGCTGCGCGCGCGTGACAGGTCGCAGCTGGTGATCGCCGCCTACGAGAGCGGCCTGGTCACGCCCGGCGAGGGCTAGGCCACGAAGGGCGGCTGTCCTGACTCGCTGACCATCTGCTTGCCCGAGGCCTCCCAGGACTGCATGCCGCCGTCCACGTTGACCGCCTCGCGCCCGAGCTGGGTCAGCCACGCCGCGACCTGGAACGAGCGGCCGCCCACGCGGCACACCACGTAGACGGTGCGGTCGGCGGGAACCTCGTCCACCCTGCCCTGGATCTCGGACATCGGGATGTGCACGGCCTCAGGCGCGTGGCCCGCCACCCACTCCTCCCGCTCGCGCACGTCGAGCAGGTAGCCGTCGGCGGGGACGTCGTTCACTTCGATCTCGGGAACCGTCATGCTTCCATCATTTCAGCAGCTTGGACATGCGGCGGTCGGCCAACGGCTTCCCGCCGGTCTGGCAGGTCGGGCAGTACTGCAGCGAGGAGTCGGCGAACGACACCTCGCGGATCGTGTCGCCGCATACATCGCACGGCTGCCCGGTCCTGTTGTGCACGCGCAGCCCGGACTTCTTCTCGGCCTTGAGGTCCTTGGCCGCCACCCCGTGCGCCCGCTCCACGGCCTCGCGCAGCGTGGTCACGATGGCCTCGTGCAGGCCGGCGACCTGCTCGTCGGTCAGCGTCGCCGCGATCTTGAACGGCGACATCCTCGCCGCGTGCAGCACCTCGTCGGAGTAGGCGTTGCCGATCCCCGCGATCACCTTCTGGTCGCGCAGCAACCCCTTGATCTGCGTACGGTTGCCGCCCAGGATCCCCTTGAGCACCTCGACCGTGAACGACTCGGCGAGCGGGTCGGGGCCGAGCGCGGCGACGCCGGGCACCTCCCGCGGGTCCTTGGTGACGTAGACGGCCAGCCGCTTCTGCGTGCCGGCCTCGGTCAGCTCGAACCCCGGCGCCAGGCCCAGCTCGTTCGGCGACAGCCGTACCCGGACCGCGAGGGGACCCTTGCCGGGTCGCACCGGCTTGGCGCCCGACAGGTCCTCCTTCCAGCGCAGCCAGCCCGCCCTGGCCAGATGGATGATCAGGTGCAGTCCGTCACAGTCCAGGTCGAGGAACTTGCCGTGCCTGGAGACGCCTGTGACCGTCAGCCCGCTCAGCGCGCTGACCGGCGGGTCGAAGGTCTTCAGTGCCTGGAAGGCCACCACGTCGACGCCGAGGACCGCGTGGCCGACGGCCCGCTCGCGCAGGAAGTCGGTGAGCGAGGCCACTTCGGGAAGTTCCGGCATGGCACCAGGGTACGGGCACTGTCCACAGCCTGTGGACGGTTACGGCACGTCCCAGAACGCCAGCTCGTGCGCCATGCCCTGGGCGAACAGCTCCCTGGCCCGTCCGGGGTCGGGGGCGGCCTCGTCGATCATCTGGGCGATACGCTCGGCCAGGGCGGCGAACCCCGGATCGGCGTAGGTGTCCACCCAGGCCCGGTAGCGCGGCTCGGCCGGCGGGTTCTCGGCCAGCTTCCTGCCGAGCTTCGAGTAGCCCCACATGCACGGGTAGAGCGCCGCCAGTCCCTCGGCGTAGTTACCGGCCGACTCGAGCAGGAAGGCGGTGTAGGCCGCGCAGGCGGGCCCCTTGACCGCGCCGTCGAGGTCGGCGCCGAACTCCGCCGACATGGACCTGTGCAGGTTCAGCTCGTCGTGGAAGGTGGTGTGCGCCAGGTCCACCAGGTCGCCCAGGTGCCCGGCGGGCGCCTGCCAGGCCAGCCGGGAGAACACCCGCACGTAGTCCAGCAGGAACAGGTAGTCCTGCTCCAGCCACGACCGGAACACCGGCTCCGGCAGGTCGCCACGCCCGATCCCGGCCACGGTGGGGTGCGCGAGCTGCTTGTCCAACAAGGGCGTGCCGAGCGCGTGCAGGTCCGCTGAAATAGCCATAACCGCACGTTAGTGTCTGAGGCATGACTGTGACGATCGCGGAGGAACTGCTCCTGCTGGCCTACTCCGATCAGGAGGGCAAGCCCGTCATCAGCGGCATCCCGCTCGACGCGGCCCTGGCGGGAGCGCTGCTGGCCGAGCTGGCGGTGAACGAGCGGCTGGAGCTGTCGAAGAAGAAGGTCACTGTCAGGGACGCCACCCCGCTCGGCGAGACCGAACTCGACGCCGCGCTCGCCCGCATGGCCGAGGACGGCAAGGAACGCAGGCCGGCGTGGTGGGTGCAGAAGCTCCAGTCGGGCAAGCTCCGCAACCGGCTGCTGAACGGGCTGGCCGAGCGCGGCGTGCTCAGCGAGCAGCAGCGCAAGGTTCTCGGCATGTTCCCCGCCAGCCGCTGGCCGGAGGCCGACCCCTCCGTCGAGCTCGAGGTCCGCGAGCGGGTCTCCAGCGCGCTCGCGGGCGGGGAGCCCGAGCCGCGCACCGCCGTGCTCATCGCGCTGCTGCACGCGGCCAAGCTCGACCGCAAGGCCTTCCCCGAAGCGAGCAAGGCGCGGATCAAGGAGATCTCCGAGGGCACCTGGGCGGCCGACGCCGTCGCGCAGACGATCGCGGCGATCAACGGCGCCATGATCGCGGCGATCTCCGCGGCCGTCAGCGTCAGCACCACGGCGGGCGCCTCGGGCGGCTAGCCCTTGTCCAGGACGTCCTGCGGGACGGGCTTGTCGTCCTTCAACGCGTTGAACAGGGCCAGCGCCTTGGTCCTGTCCCACTGGACGGCCGAGCCGCCGCCGGCGTTGGTGTTGCCGCCGAAGGGGACGACCGTGGTGACCGGGCCGCCGCCCATCGCCCTGGCCAGCGACAGCATGTCGAAGGCGCCGGCGCCCGCGTCGACGGTGACGGAGTCGGTCGCGGCCATCGCCAGCGGGATCGAGGTGAACGGGTTGATCAGCACGCCGGGGCTGGTCGCCTTCTTCAGCACCGCGCCGAGGAACTGGCGCTGGCGCTTGGTCCGCTCGAAGTCGGGCAGCGCGCCGCCCTTGCGGGTGCGGACGTAGCCGAGCGCCTGCCCGCCGGTGAGCACCTGCTTGCCCTTCTTCAGGTTCAGCCCGGCCTTGGGGTCGTTGACGTCGGCGCGCACGTCGATCTCGACGCCGCCGACCGCGTCGACGATGCCCACGAAGCCGGCGAAGCCGATCTCCATGTAGTGGTCCACGTGCACGCCGGTGACCGTCTCCACCGTCTGGACCAGCAGCTTGGGTCCGCCGAAGGCGTAGGCGGCGTTGAGCTTGTTGCGGCCCTTGCCGGGGATCGTCACCGCCGAGTCGCGCGGCAGGCTCACCAGCGTGGGCTTGTCACCGTTGTCGGAGATGTGCAGCAGCATCATCGAGTCGGTGCGCTGGCCCGCGGCGCGGCCGGTGGCCAGCTTCTTGCGATCGGCGGCCGACAGGCCCTTGCGGCTGTCGGAACCGACCAGCAGCCAGTTCGTGCCCGGCGTGTCGGCCACCCTGCCCGGGTAGTCGGCCAGGACGCCGTCGATGCCCTTGATGCGGCCGTTGATCCAGAAGAACCCGCCGACCGCGGCCACCAGCAGCACCACCAGCAGCCCGGCCAGCAGGCCGAGCGCCAGCTTCCACGGGAACCCCCTGCGGGGGCCGCGCGGCGGCTTGGGACCCGCGGGCTCGCCTCGGGACTTCAGGGGCTGGACGGGGCTGTTGCCGCCACGCTGCTTGCCGTACACCCGGGAGCGGGCGCGAGGCTCGTCGTCGTCCGAGGGGGCGGACGGGATCTGGTGGGCCGGAGCGCCACCGGAGCGCAGGCGGTCAGGCTCCTGGCGCGGCAGCGGCCGGCCGTCGCCCGGCTGGCGCATGGCTCGCGTCCGCTCGTCCTCTTGCACTGGTGTCCTCTTCCTTCGGGTGCCATAAACGCTACGTCGGGTCACCAACCAGTGCAGACATCTCGCCAAGGTTTTGCAACGGAAAAGTACGCACAAACTCGCGGAACGCCACCCCGGAAACATTGGAGCCACCAGGATCGTTACCGTTTACGGACTGCGTCTATCGAAAGGATGATCGTGTCCGCTCCGGACCCTTGGAGTAGTCGCCCGTGCGCGTGCACGGGTTCCTCTGAAGGCTCACTGCGGTGAGCGCCTATCTCGGGCTGATCGCCCTCTTCCTGCTCACCGCCGCGACGGGCTACTTCGTCGCCCAGGAGTTCGCCTTCGTCGCCGCGGACCGCGGCATCCTGCGCGAGCAGGCCGCCTCCGGCGACAGAGCAGCCGAAAAGGCCCTGCAGGTGACCTCACGTCTTTCTTTCATGTTGTCCGGCGCGCAGCTGGGCATCACCGTCACCGCCCTGCTCGTGGGTTTCCTGGCCGAGCCCGCCATCGCCGCACTGGTGCGTCCCTGGCTCACGGCGCTGCCGAGCCCGATGGTGACGGGAGTCTCGGTGGCGATCGGGGTCTTCGTCGCCACCGTCGTCCAGATGGTGCTGGGCGAGCTCGCTCCCAAGAACCTGGGCATCGCCAGGCCCGAGCCCGTGGCCAAGTTCCTGGCCGCCTCCACGCTGGTCTACCTGGCCGCGGTGGGGCCCCTGGTCCGGCTGTTCGACTCGGCGGCCACCGGCCTGCTGCGGCGCGTCGGCATCGAGCCGGTCGAGGAGGTGGAGCACGGCGCGACCCCTGAGGAGCTCTCCCGGATCATCGCCGAGTCCACCCAGGCCGGTGAGCTGCCGCCGCGCCTGTCGGAGCTGCTCGAGCGAGCGCTGGAGTTCGGCGACAGGACCGCGGAGGAGATCATGGTGCCGCGGCCGCGCGTGGTCGTGCTCAGGGGCGGGCAGCCGCTGGCCGAGCTGCTCGAGGCCATGCGCATGTACGGGCACTCCCGCTACCCGGTGCTCGGCGATGACGGCGACGTGCTCGGCGTGACCGGCGTGCGCGAACTGCTGGCCGCCGGGCTCGAGGACGGGACCGTGGGCGACGTCACCCGGCCGCCGCTGCTGGTGCCCGACTCGCTGCCGCTGCCTGCCGTACTGGACAGGATGCGGGCCGGCAAGGACGAGATCGCCTGCGTCATCGACGAGTACGGTGACCTGGCCGGCGTGATCACGGTCGAGGACCTGGCCGAGGAGCTGGTGGGCGAGCTGATGGACGAGAACGACCCGGAGCCCGCCGGCGTGGTCGAGCAGCCCGACGGCGGCTGGGACGTGCCGGGCCGGCTCAGGCTCGACGAGGTCGAGCGGGCTACCGGCATCGCGCTGCCCGAGAGCGACGAGTACGACACGCTCGGCGGCCTTGTCCTGGCCAGGCTGGGACGGATGCCCGAGCCGGGCGACGCGGTCACGGTGTCCTTCACGCCCGACAGCGACCCGTTCGCCGACGAGCCGCAGGAGGCCGAGGCCGAGCTGACCGTGCTGTCGCTCAACCGCCGGGTGCCCGAGTGGGTGCGGCTGGCGCCCGTCCAGCAGGCCGCGGAGGTGGCCCGATGACGATGCTGCTCGTCAGCCTGGCCCTGCTGGCCTTCAACGCGCTGTTCGTGGCCGCGGAGTTCGCGTTCGTCTCGGCACGCCGCCACCGCCTGGAGGAGGCGGCGGCCGGCGGCAACCGTCTGACCAGGCTCGCCGCCAAGTCGGCTGTGGGCGGCGGGCGACGGCTGTCGCTCATGCTGGCCGGCGCCCAGCTCGGCATCACGCTGTGCACGCTGGGCCTGGGTCAGGTGACCGAGCCCGCCATCGAGCACGCGCTCGAGCCGGTCTTCGGCGCCGTCGGCGTGCCGGACGGCCTGCGGATCGCGATCTCGCTGACCATCGCGCTGGCCCTGGTCACGTTCCTGCACATGGTCGTCGGCGAGATGGCGCCCAAGTCCTGGGCGCTGACCCACCCCGAGCGCGCCGCGCTGCTGCTGACGTTCCCGTTCAGAGCCTTCACCTGGCTGATGAGACCGCTCCTGAGCGTGCTGAACGCCCTGACGAACGGCATCCTGCGCCTGTTCGGCGTCCAGCCCCGCGACGAGCTGGCCACCACCAGAACCCCCCGCCAGCTAGCCATGCTCGTGGGCGAGTCGGGCCGCATGGGCCTGCTGGACAGACAGGAACACGACCTCCTGACCAGAGCCCTCCGCCTGGAAGCAGAAGGCATAGAACGCCTCATGGTCCCCATCGCCGACACCACGATGGTCCTCCCCAGGGCAACCGCCACCGAGATCAGAGAAGCGGCCAGAACAAGCGGCCACCTCAGGCTCCTGGTGGGCACCAACGATCGTGTGGAAGGCGTCCTCCACGCCCGCGATGCCCTGCTCGCCCCTGAGCGCACCGCAGAGGAGCTGGCAAGACCCATGCCACGCCTGGCCTGCGTCACCCAGGTCCCGGAAGCCGTAGCCGCACTCCAGGACGCGCGAGCGCATTTGGCGCTTGTGATCGACCAATCAGAGCAGGTCATCGGCATGGTCAGCCTCACAGACCTCCTGGGCGAACTCCTGGACACCCGAACCACGGCAGCATAATCCGCTCAGAGCGAAAGCCATCCGAAAGCAAGCTGCAACCACCAAGGCTTAAGCTCCGCGAGCCGTACAGGAAAACAAAGAAGCCCCGGCCCTTGCGGGTCGGGGCTCAGTTCGCCAAGGTAGTTGCACCAAGCACAGCACCAACCCGATGACGGCGACGAGCCACCACGCAAAAGACGAGCCAGAAGCAAAACCAGCGGCAACAGCGCTAACCCCTGATGACGGCGACAAGCCACCATCGGGTCTAGACGCTGGGGGTCCGGGGGTTACCCCCCGGGCAGAAATAGAGCGGCGACCCGAGGGAGCGATCCCCCGAGGGAATCGCGACCAAGGATCGCCGTCGTCGCGTGGGCGAGGAGGGATTTGAACCCTCACGTCCTTTCGGACACACGGACCTGAACCGTGCGCGTCTGCCGTTCCGCCACCCGCCCTTTGTTGGGTGCGGAGAAACAGTAGCACGGAACAGCCGGTGGTACTGAACCCGGATACGATCGCATAAGACACGGGAGCGGAGGAGCTGGGCGCGACAGCTGAAGAGCGCCGGGAAACACCGTCACGTGGGTCATATGCACGGAGGAAGGGAGGTACCCGGTGGGAGTCCTTCAGCGCTTCGAGCGAAGGCTCGAAGGCTTGGTTGAGGGGGCCTTTGCGCGAGCGTTCAAATCTGACCTTCAGCCGGTCGAGGTCGCCAGCGCGGTTCAGCGTGAGATGGACGAGCGTGCGGCGATCGTTGCTCAGGGTCGGACGCTCGTACCGAACGATTTCGTGGTCGAGCTGTCCACAACCGACAGCGAACGGCTTGAGGTCTACGCCGACAGCATCAGCCACGAGCTGGCCAACCTCGCCAGGGAGTACGCCAAGGAGCAGGGCTACTCCTTCGTGGGACCGGTCCGGGTTCGTTTCGAGACCGCTGCCGACCTGGCTGTCGGCCTGTTCCGTATCCGGTCGGGAGTCATTCGCGGCGCCACGGTCGAGCAGGACGAGATTCGCCAGCCGGCGAGCGACCTGCCTCCCGCGCGGCCGAACGCGTTCAACGGGCGGCCCAGGCTGCTGGTCTCCACCCAGGACGACCCGCAGGGCGACCGCTCCTACGAACTGACCACGCCGGTGACCCTGCTCGGCAGGGGCACCGACTGCGATCTTCGACTCGTCGACCCCGGCGTGTCGCGCCATCACGCGGAGCTGCGCGTCGAAGGTCCGCAGGTGTTCCTCGTCGATCTCGGATCGACGAACGGCACATTCGTCAACGGCCAGCCGGTACGCAGGATCGAGCTCCAGAACGGCACGCGAGTGACGTTGGGACGCACGACCCTGGTGTTCCGGCGCGATTAGGGGTAGACAAGCGGTCCATGTCCGAGCTCACGCTGCTGCTGATCCGGCTCGCCTTCCTGGCGGTGCTGTGGTTCTTCGTCATTGCCGCAGTCGGCGTGATCCGGACAGACTTGTTCGGATCACGTACGGCTCCCGCCGGTCCGCGGAAAGGCGCGAAACCCGCCAAACCGGTGGCCAAGCCCAAGAGCAAGAAGGGTGAGCCACGCCAGCTCATCGTGACAGGTGGCCCGTTGCAGGGCACCACCATTAACCTCACGGAGACGCCCATCACCATCGGCAGGGCGAACGACGCCACGCTGGTGGTGAGTGACGACTACGCATCCAGCCGGCATGCCCGGCTCTTCCCTCAGGACGGTCAGTGGATCGTGGAAGATCTCGGTTCGACCAACGGCACGTATCTCGACCGCTCAAAAGTCACCCGCCCGACCCCGGTGCCGCTCGGTGTTCCGATCCGCGTCGGCAAAACAGTCATTGAATTGCGCAAATGACCATCGCACTCCGCTACGCCGCCCGCTCGGACGTCGGCCTCCTCCGCGAAGGGAACGAGGACTCGGCGTACGCTAGCGGCCGCCTGCTCGCCGTCGCCGACGGCATGGGCGGGCACGCACACGGCGAGGTGGCGAGCTCAGTCGCCATCGCCGCAATGGCCTCACTCGAGGAGGCCCAGCAGGGGGGTGACCTGCTCAACGCCATCGAGGCCGCGGTGCGCGACGCCAACCGCAAGCTGCACGAGATGGTCGGCCGCGACCCCAGCCTCAAGGGGATGGGCACCACCCTCACCGCCATGCTCTGGCACGGCACCCAGGTCGCCCTGGTGCACGTCGGCGACTCGCGCGCCTACCTGCTCAGGCGCGGGGAGCTCTACCAGATCACCCACGACCACACGCTGGTGCAGCAGCTGGTCGACGACGGGCGCATCACCCCGGAGGAGGCGGCCACCCATCCGCAGCGTTCGATCCTGCTGCGGGCGCTGGACGGCAGCGGCGAGGTCGATCCCGATCTGACGCTGCGCGAGGCGCAGGTGGGCGACCGGTACCTGCTGTGCTCCGACGGCCTGTCGGGCGTGGTGAGCGCCGAGACGCTGCACGCCACGCTGACCAACATCGACGACCCTGAAGAGGTCGTCCGCCAGCTCATCGACCTGGCGAACAGGGGCGGCGGGCCGGACAACATCACCTGCGTGCTGGCGGACGTGCTGGAGGTCAGCGACGGTCAACAGGTGCCCGCGGAGGTGGCCGTGGTGGGCGCGGCGGGCATGAACCGCCTGCGATCGAACCCCCAGGACACCTCGCCGGGGCGATCAGGCGCGGTGACCGCACCCCAGCCGGTGATCTCCGATGACGACTTCGACGAGCCGGAGGCGCGAGCCTCCCGCCGTCCTGTCAGGCGTCGTCGGGCGTGGCCCGTGCTGGTCACCGTGCTCGCAGTCGTGGTCGTCGCCGTGGGCATCGGCGGCTACTTCGGCTGGAACTGGACCCAGGACCAGTACTTCGTCGGAGCCAGGGGCGACGAGGTGGTCGTGTATCGCGGCATCCCGCAGGAGGTCGGGCCGTTCCAGCTGTTCTCGGTGGCGCAGAGCACGGGCAAGTCCGTCTCCAAGCTCTCCGCCCCGGACCAGGCCCGGATAAAGGACGGCATCGAGGCCACCAGCCTCGCCGACGGCATCACGAAGGTCAACGACTTGAAGTTCGCCAGCGAACAGAAGCCCCAGACGACGCCGAGCGAGACCCCAACGCCCGCCGCGACGAGGACGAAGTCGCGATAGATGAGCGAAGTCTCCGATTCCCCCGTCCTGATGCCCGCCAAGCGGCGCGGGGCCCAGCTGATCATGCTCGCCTTCGCCGTGGTGATCGTGATGGTGGCCTACGCGAACGTGGGGCTGGCGCTCGACGACAAGATCCCCTCGGGCATGCTGACCTACGGCTTGAGCCTGGGTGGCCTGATGCTGGCCGCCTACCTGGTGCTCGCCAAGTTCGCCCCGTGGGCCGATCCCTTGCTTCTCCCGCTCGTGACGCTGGTCAACGGGCTGGGGCTGGTGATGATCTACCGCCTGGAGCAGGGCGGGCAGGCGGGCGCCTCCGCCACCAACCAGCTGATCATGACCGCCGTCGGTGTGATCCTGTTCTCCGTGACGCTGATCGTGCTGCGCGACCATCGCGTGCTGCAGCGCCTCACCTACACCGCCGGCCTGATCGGGCTGCTGCTGCTCATCTCGCCGATGACCCCCGTGCTGGGCAAGGAGATCAACGGCGCGCGGATCTGGATCAGCGTCGGCGGATTCTCCATCCAGCCGGCCGAGTTCGCCAAGATCGCGCTGGTCATCTTCTTCGCCGGATACCTGGTCGCCAAGCGGGACGTGCTGGCGCTGGCCGGGCGGCGGCTGCTGTTCATCGACCTGCCCAGGGCACGTGACCTCGGCCCGGTGCTCATCACCTGGGGCGTCAGCATCGGCGTACTGGTCATGCAGAAGGACCTGGGCTCCTCGCTGCTGCTGTTCGGCGCGTTCGTGATCATGCTGTACGTCGCCACGCAGCGCACCTCGTGGGTGCTCATCGGCATCCTGCTCTTCGTCGGCGGCGCCTACATCGCCGGCCAGATCTTCTCCCACGTGGGCGCCCGCTTCGACGTCTGGCTCGACCCCACCAACGAGATCTACTACGGCAATGCCGCGGTCTGCCTGCAGAATCCGCCGGCCGACCCCATGTGCAGCAAGAGCTTCCAGACCATGCAGGGCCTGTTCGGCTTCGGCGCGGGCGGGATCCTCGGCACCGGGCTCGGCCAGGGGCATCCCAAGCTGATCCCGCTGGCCTTCTCCGACTTCATCTTCGCCGCCACCGGTGAGGAGCTGGGCCTGACCGGCCTGATGGCGATCCTGATGATCTACGCGCTGATCGTGCAGCGCGGGCTGCGCACCTCGCTGGCCGCGCGCGATCCCTATTCCAAGCTTCTGGCTGGAGGTCTGTCGTTCATCCTGGCCTGGCAGGTGTTCATCATCGTCGGCGGTGTGACCAACCTCATCCCGCTGACCGGCCTGGTCACGCCCTTCATGTCACAGGGTGGTTCCGCCCTGCTGGCTAACTGGATCCTTATCGCCCTCTTGGTACGCATGTCGGACTCGGCGCGGCGTCCTCCGCCCCAGGCGATCCAGAACGAAGGACTCACACAGGTGTTCCAGCGATGAACGGCACTCTCAAGCGCGTGGCCGTGGCGTGCCTGGCCATGTTCGCGCTGCTCATGATCAATGTGAACTACCTGCAGGCGGTCAAGGCCGACGGGCTGCGCGAGGACACGCGCAACACTCGCAACTACTTCGATCGCTACGCCGTGCAGCGCGGCCGGATCACGGCCGGCGGCAAGGTCATCCTTGCCCAGTCGAGAGACACCAAGAGCAACGACTTCAGGTTCGTCAGGGAGTACCCGGAGGGCCCGCTCTACGCCCACATCACCGGCTTCTTCTCGCCGGAGAGCGCCTCGCAGATCGAGCGGTCGGAGAACAAGCTGCTCGACGGCTCCAGCCCCGACCTGCTGCTGCAGCGCGGCATCAACCTGTTCACGGGCGAGCCCAGCCGCGGCGCCAACGTGGACGTCACGATCAACCCGAAGGCGCAGAAGGCGGCCTACGACGCGCTGCGCCAGAGCGGCAAGCGCGGCGCCGTGGTGGCGCTCGACCCGAAGAGCGGCGCGATCCTGGCGATGGTGTCGCTGCCCACCTACGACCCGGCCGAGCTGTCGGGCACCGACAAGGGCAAGGTCTTCAAGCGCTACGACCAGCTCGCGGCCGACAAGGGCCAGCCGCTGCTCAACAGGAACATCGACCGCACCTACCCGCCCGGCTCGACGTTCAAGGTGGTGACGGCGGCGGCGTTCCTGGAGGACGACTCCAGCCGCACCCCGCAGACCGTCCTGGACGCGCCGCAGCGGCTGCCGCTGCCCAACACCAACATCAGCCTGCCCAACTACGGCGGCGCCGCCTGCGGTCAGGGCCAGGTGCCGCTGATCTACGCGCTGGAGAAGTCCTGCAACACGCCGTTCGCCAAGATCGGCATGGACCTCGGGTACGACAAGATCCGCGAGCAGGCGACCAAGTTCGGCATGGGGGAGCAGATCGCCATCCCGATGTCGGTGGCCAAGAGCGACGTGGGCCCCCAGGAGGACAAGGCCGCCGTGGCCATGACCTCCATCGGCCAGCGCAGCAACCAGATGACGCCGCTGCAGATGGCCATGATCGCCGCCGGGATCGCCAACGACGGCAAGGTCATGAAGCCGTTCCTGGTCAACAAGATCACCGACGGCAAGGGTGACACGGTCGACGAGGCCAAGCCCGAGGAGCTGTCGGAGGCGATCAGCTCCGACACCGCGGCCAAGCTCAAGGAGATGATGGTCAGCGTCGTCAACAACGGCACGGCCAACCTGGCGCAGATCCCGGGCGTCCAAGTAGCGGGTAAGACCGGCACCGCGGAGACGTCCGACGGCAAGCCCCCGCACGCCTGGTTCATCTCCTTCGCCCCCGCCGACGACCCGAAGATCGCGCTGGCGATCCTCGTCGAGTCCGGCGCGGCGAACGTCGGCGCCGAAGCCACGGGCGGCCACACGGCCGCGCCGATCGCCAAGGCGGTAATGGAGGCGGTACTCAAGTGACGGAGCCGCATGCGGCTGGGTAACCGCTACCTCCTGGTCTCCCGCATCGCCGTCGGCGGTATGGGGGAGGTCTGGCGTGCCCGCGACGAGCTGCTCGGCCGCGAGGTCGCCGTCAAGGTGCTGCGTAGTCACATCTCCGCCGACCCCAGCTTCCTCGGCCGTTTCCGCAACGAGGCGCGGATCACCGCGGGGCTGTCCGACCCCGGCATCGCCCAGGTCTTCGACTACGGCGAGCAGCACGACCTGGCCTACCTGGTGATGGAGCTGGTGCAGGGCGAGCCGCTGTCGGCGATCCTGGCGCGCAACGGCTCGCTCGGCCCCGACGTGGCGCTGGACGTGGTCCACCAGACGGCCAAGGCGCTGCACACCGCGCACGCCTCGGGGATCATCCACCGCGACGTCAAGCCGGGCAACCTGCTGGTCACCCGCGACGGCGTCATCAAGGTCACCGACTTCGGCATCGCCAGGGCGCTGGAGGCCGCCCCGGTCACGCAGACCGGCACCGTGCTCGGCACCGCCCAGTACGTCAGCCCCGAGCAGGCCCAGGGCATCCAGCTCACGCCCGCCACGGACCTGTACTCGCTGGGCGTGGTGGCCTACGAGTGCCTGGCGGGACGCACGCCGTTCCGCGCCGACAGCCAGGTCGCGATCGCGCTGCAGCACCTGAACGAGCCGCCGCCCCCGCTGGGCGTGGACGTGCCGCCGCCGGTGCGCGAGCTGGTGATGGCGCTGCTGTCGAAGGACCCCGCGCGCCGGCCGGGCTCGGCCCGCGAGGTGGCCGACAGGGCCTTCGTGCTGCGCGACTCGCTCTCGGCCGCGCAAGCAAGTACCGAGCTCAGCATGCTGACCGACCCCTCCGGGTTCCGGGCCCGCCCGCCGTACTCCGACGAGGCGGACACGCAGGCCTACCGCGACCCCGAGCTGCGGCCGTACAGCGGGCCGTCCGCCAGGACCGACCCCGGCCCGTACGGCATGCCGTCCGCGCCGACCGAGTCGGGGGTGTACGGCGCAGCCCACGCTCCGACGCACGTCGAGACCGCGCCCGCGGCCGGGAGCGTGGCCCCGCGCAGGCGGGGCAGGCGAGCGTTCGCGCTGGTCGCGACGGCGGGAGCGGTGGCCGCGGTGGGGCTGAGCGTGATCTCGATGTCGCAGCAGAGCTCGCAGCAGACGCCCGAGGTCGCCGATCCGTCCGATTCGGCGGTCCAGAGCCCGCTGCAGAAGCCGTCGAGGATCAAACCACCAACTCGGCGACCCAGTGTGGTTCCGGCCAAGTCGACGCGGCCGGTAGCCTCACGGTCGGCTACGGTAAGCAAGTCGGCAACTCCGACCCACAAGCCGACGCCTACACCGACCAAGACAACCAGGACCCCGACTCCGACACCAACCCCCACGCCCACCACGACACCGACAACTCCGACACCGACGGCCACGCCGGGCCCGGGTGACACAAACCCGCCAAAGGAGAAGACGTGATGCGCCTCGGGGTCGATGATGGACACCGGCGGCCCCCCGAGCAGGCCGGTACCCCAGATGAACGGTAAGGGACAGTGCAGGAAATGACTCAGCCTCGGCTACTCGGAGGTCGCTACGAGCTCGACGGTGTCGTCGGGCGCGGCGGCATGGCCGAGGTGTATCGTGCCCGAGACATCCGGCTGGACCGAATTGTCGCGATCAAGACCCTCCGGTCGGACCTGGCGCGAGACCACACCTTCCAGGCCCGTTTCCGCCGTGAAGCCCAATCCGCGGCGTCGCTGAACCACCCGGCCGTGGTCGCGGTCTACGACACCGGCGAGGACACCACCGACGGCGCCCCCGTGCCCTACATCGTGATGGAGTACGTCGACGGGCGGACGCTGCGCGACCTGCTGCGCCAGGATCGGCGGCTGCTGCCCGAGCGCGCGGTCGAGCTGGTCGACGGCATCCTGCGGGCGCTGGACTACAGCCACCGCGGTGGCATCGTGCACCGCGACATCAAGCCGGCCAACGTGATGATCACCCGCGCCGGCGACGTGAAGGTGATGGACTTCGGCATCGCCAGGGCGATGGCCGACTCGGCCGCCACGATGACGCAGACCGCGCAGGTGATAGGGACAGCGCAGTACCTGTCGCCCGAGCAGGCGCGCGGTGAGCGGGTCGACGCGCGCAGCGACATCTACTCCACCGGTTGCGTGCTCTACGAGCTGCTGACCGGCCAGCCGCCGTTCACCGGCGACTCCCCCGTCGCGATCGCCTACCAGCACGTGCGCGAGGAGCCGATCCCGCCGTCGCAGATCGACCCGGAGATCCCGCCGTGGGCCGACGCGATCGTGCTCAAGGCGATGGCCAAGGACCCGGCGCACCGCTACCAGAGCGCGGGCGAGATGCGCGCCGACATCCAGCGGGCGATGTCCGGCATGCCGACCGACGCCGCGACGATGGCGCTGACCAACCAGCACGGCGCCGGCACCCGGATGATGACGGCCACCCAGTCGGCCTCGGGGCCCGCCACCCAGCGCACGACCTCGGTCCCGCCGTACGAGTACGGCGAGGGAGGTGGGCGCGGCGGTCGCAGACGCGCCGCCTCCAGCGGCAACAAGGCGCTCAAGACCGCGCTGTGGATCATCATCCCACTGCTGGTCATCGGCGCGTTCATCGGCATCGGCTACGCCTTCCTCGGTTCCAAGGGCACGCCGGAGACGACGCTCAAGGTGCCCGAGTTGGCCCAGCAGGACGTCAAGTACGCTCAGCAGCAGCTGACCAACATGAAGCTCAAGCCCGTGGTGGTCGAGGAGTACAACGACGAGGCCGCCAAGGGCACCGTGATCAGCACGGACCCGCCCGCGAACACCGCGGTGGCCGAGGGCCAGACGGTCACGCTGAAGGTCTCCAAGGGCGTGGAGAAGGTCAAGGTGCCCGACGGGCTGATCGGCCAGTCGGTCGATGATGCCAAGACGGCGCTGGAGGCTGCCAACCTCACCGGCGTGGTCAAGTACAAGCTGTCGGGCAAGCCGCAGGGCAAGGTCATAGAAACCGACCCGAAGGCGGGCGAGAGCCTGGACAAGGGCGGCACGGTCACGCTCTACGTGCCCAAGCAGCTGACCGCGGTTCCGGCCGTGACGAACCTGACCCAGCAGGACGCGACCAACATGCTCAAGTCCGCCGGGTTCAAGGTCAAGGCGGTCCCGCAGGCGAACGACCAGCCCAAGGGCACGGTCATCCAGCAGAACCCGCCGGAGGGCACCAAGCTGCCGCCCGGCACGACCATCACGATCGTGGTCTCGACCGGTCCTGAGGCGCAGCCGACGGACCAGCCGACCGATCAGCCCACGGACCAGCCGACGGACCAGCCAACGCTGCCCACGGACGAGCCCACGCAGGACGACGGCGGGGACGGCAACCCGCTGGGCTGACGCGCAAAAGACGAAAGCGCCCCCGCCGCTCGGGGGCGACGGCGGGGGACGCTCACTAGATGAGTCGTTCTCCGCCGCTTTCGTGTTACACGAGGGCGTTCAGCCAGTTGCCCAGCAGCCGGTGGCCGTGCTCCGACAGCACGGACTCGGGATGGAACTGGATGCCCTCCACGGGCGCCGTACGGTGGCGCAGGCCCATGATGACGCCGTCGGCGGTCTTCGCGGTCACCTCGAGCTCATCGGGCACGCTGTCGGGCAGCACGGCCAGCGAGTGGTAACGGGTCATCCGCACCGGCGACGGCAGTTGCTCGAAGACGCCGCGGCCGTCGTGCTCGACCTGGCTGGTGCGCCCGTGGACGAGTTCGGGCGCGCGGGCCACGACGCCGCCGTAGGCGACCGCGATGGCCTGGTGGCCCAGGCAGACCCCGAGCAGCGGCAGGTCGCGCTCGGCGCAGTAGTGGACCAGCGGCACGCTCACCCCCGCCGCCTCGGGCGTGCCGGGGCCCGGGCTCACCAGCACGCCGTCGAATCCGTCGGCGTCGTCCACCTGGACGTCGTCGCGGGGCCGGACGTCGCACGCGGCGCCCAGCGCACGCAGGTACTGCACGATCGTGTGGACGAAGCTGTCGTGGTTGTCCACGACCAGGACGCGGGTCATTTCTTGACGGTCACCTCATCGAGCGGCACCGCTGGCTCCAGCAGCGGGAAGACCGCATACCAGAGTACGGCCACCACCACGGCGAGGAGCACCGCGGTCAGCAGCAGCTTGACGGCGAGCTTTCCCGGCAGTTTCCGCCACAGCCACGCGTACATCGCTCATTCCTCCCTGGGCTCGGTCTTCTTCAGCACGCCGTACACGATCAGGCGCTGGGCGGCGGAGTACTCGGGATGGCACGTGGTGAGCGTGATGTAGGCCCGGATCGGTCGGATGTCGGGTTTGCCGGGGACGGGGGCGGTCACGTCCAGGTCCCCTGGGTCGACGATGTCCTGGGAGGTGACCCGGTAGATGTAGCGGGCCCGGCGGGTATCGACGATGATCTCGTCGTCGCGCTTCAGCTCGTTGATCCGGTTGAAGGGCGCGCCGTAGGTGGTCCGGTGTCCTGAGACCACGAAGTTGCCCACCTTGCCGGGCATCGCCGAGCCTGGTTTGTGGCCTGGCCCCTGCTTGAGGTTCTCCGTGTCCACACCCTCGACCACGGCGTACTTGTAGTCGTTGCCGAGTCTGGGGATGCGGAGCATGGCCACCGCGCCGCCGAGCTTGATCTTGTTCAGCTTGCCGTCATCGGGTTTGGCCGGATCGTCCTGCCGGTCCTCCGCCAGCTGTTGCTGCAGGACCAGCTGCATGCGTGCGGTGTAGGCGCCGGTTCCCCACAGCAGGTAAGCGCAGAAGAGGAGCATGACCACGCCCCCCGTGATAGCCAGCTCCCCTACGCTCCGTAGCAGTACCCTCACGCTGTCAAGAGTATGGCGGCTTGATCGGATCGTCCGGGATCGCCATCTCATGCGCGTGGCGACTATCCTGGGGACCGCTTCAACTACGCTTAACGAAGAGCCTGTGGACGATCCGGAAGCCCAGGCCCTCAGCAGGAGTTACCCAGTGCCCAAGTCCAAGGCCCGCAAGAAGGCGGTATACACCCCGCCGCAGAAGTCCCAGCAGGTCAAGGTCAGCCCGCGATGGCTGGCACCGACCATGGTGGCTGCATGGATCATCGGCATCCTGTGGATCGCCGTGTACTACGTGGCTCCGCAGACCCCCTTCATCGGCGACCTCCAGCAGTGGAATCTGCTGATCGGGTTCGTATTCATCATCTTCGGTGTGGTGCTTTCCACCCGCTGGCGTTAGTTCTTTCCACAGTCTTTTCCACACCCTGGGGAAGGACGCGGCTAGCCCAGGCTGCTGAGGATCATCGAGGTTCGCAGGACCGCCAGTCCCGCCAGGATGGCGAACATCCCCACCAGCGCCAGCACCTGCCAGAACGTCCTGTTCGGCTTCGGGGCGTAGGCCAGCGCGGCGGCCAGCACCGTTCCGGTGATCAGGCCGCCGACGTGGCCCGTCCAGCTGATGTTGAGCCCGGGCAGGAACGTGATCACCAGGTTGATCACGATGAGCACGGCGATGCCGCGCACGTCGAGGTTCAGCCTGCGCCCGACCACGAAGATGGCGCCGAACAGGCCGAAGATGGCCCCTGACGCGCCCACGGTGATCGCGGCCACCGGGTCGACCCAGTAGCCGAGGACCGAGCCGCCCAGCGCGCTGAGCAGGTAGATGGCCAGGTAGCGGGTGTGGCCGAAGGCGCGCTCCAGGTAGGGGCCGACGACGTACAGCGCCCAGCTGTTGAACAGGATGTGGAAAACTCCGCCGTGCACGAACGCGGCGGTGATCAGGCGGTAGTAGTCCTCGCGAACCGCGACCGCGAGGGGCCACATCTGCAGCCGCGCCGTGACTGTCTCGCCCATCAGGTACTGCGCGGCGAACACGATCACGTTGATCGCCAGGATCGCCCAGGTCACGTACGGCGTGCCGACCACCTTGCCGCCCAGGGCGGACCTGGCCTGCCGTACTCCCCTGTTGCCTTCCGCGACGCATTCGGGGCACTGGAAGCCGACCGAGGCGTCGTTCATGCAGTCAGGGCAGATGGGGCGGTCGCAGCGCTGGCAGCGGACCCAGGTTTCCTTGTCCGGGTGCCGGTAGCACGTCGGCACCTGCTCCGACGGCTGCGGGGTGGGGCTCGGCGGCTGGCTGGTCATGACCGCAGCCTATGGCCTGGCGGAGCCTACCGCGTTCCGCCAGGCCACAGGCGGCCGGCTCAGGCCTGGGACCGGTCGATGGTCACCGACTCGAGGACCACGTCCTGGGCGGGACGGTCGTTGCGGCCGGTGCGGACCTTGGAGATCTCGTCGACCACGTTCTTGCCCTCGATGACCTCACCGAAGATGGTGTGGCCCTGGTTGAGATGGGACTGGGCGCTCACGGTGATGAAGAACTGCGAGCCGTTGGTGCCCCGGCCCATCCGCTTGCCCGCGTTGGCCATGGCAAGCAGGTAGGGGCGGTTGAAGTTGTTCTGGGCGTGGATCTCGTCGTCGAAGTCGTAGCCGGGGCCGCCGATGCCCTGGCCGAGCGGGTCGCCGCCCTGGATCATGAAGCCCTGGATGACGCGATGGAAGATCGTGCCGTTGTACAGCGACGTGCCCGACTGCTTCTCACCCGACTCCGGGTGGGTCCAGTCGCGGGTGCCTTCGGCGAGTTCCACGAAGTTCGCGACGGTCTCCGGGGCGAGCTCGGGAAAGAGCTTGATCCGGATGAGACCGTGGTTTGTCTGCAGATTTGCGATCAGCTTCTCAGCCACGAGACAGCTGCCCCCCTCTAGGTACAGGGTTGGTTTGTGATGTTTTGATGACTACGGCCGTTGGGCCTTCCGGCCATCCTCCCACGCGCTGCCATGATTGAGCCGCCTTGTACCGGGAAGGTCACGCTCCGGGGCCCCAACGACAGGGGAGGTTGTCGTGTCCCTGACACTAAGAAGACGCCGCGTGGCCAAGGAGATTCCCGCCACGTGGATGGGCCGGATGAAGGCCCAGGCAATGAGATCCGGCAAACGCATCCGGCCGATGGCGGATCAGGCCAAGCTGGTCACCGCCCACCGCTTCGAGGAAGCCCGCTACTGGGCAGCGCCGAGGCTGGAGGAGGCCGCGCACCGGGTCGAGGACGAGATCGCGCCCAAGGTCAGTCGCATGATGACCAAGGCCGCGAAGAAGATCGACCCGACGCCGCCCAAATCGCGGCGCTGGCCGGTGATCGTGCTGATGACCGGCGTGGCGGTCGGCGGAATGGGATACCTGTTCTACCGCCGCAATGCTCAGCAGTGGACCGAGCACATGAAGGACTCCGCCTCAGATGCCTCTCAGTGGGTCGACGACAGAGCGGAGAAGACCGCCGGATCGGCGGAGAAGGTCGCGAGCAAGATCGACGACAAGATGTCGTGATTTTTCGCGAGAAAGTGCGCCCCCTCCCTCAGAGGATGGGGCGCACTTTTTCGTTGACCTGAAACCAAGCGCTTGCTACAACGAGCGGCATGACCCTGTCACCGCTCGACGACTACCCCATCCATCAGGCCCCTCAGGTCATGCGACACGTGGCCACGTCCGACCGCAACTTCTACGACCGGTACTACTTCAATTGCCACGCCGGTGACGACCGGCTCATGCTGATCGTGGGGGTCGGCCAGTACCCCAACCTCGGCGTCACCGACGCCTTCGCCTGCGTCCGCACGCCCGACCTGCACCGCGTCGTGCGCGCCTCCCGCGAGCTGGGCGCCGACCGGATGGACACCGGGGTCGGCCCCTTCCGGGTGGAGGTCCTCGAAGGGCTCAAGCGGCTCCGGGTGGTCCTGGAGCCCGGCGAGCATGGCCTGTCCTTCGACCTCACCTGGGAGGGGACGATCCCCGCGACACTGGAGCCACGGCACTTCATCCGCTGGCAGGAGAGAGTCGTCTTCGACTCGGTACGGCTGGCGCAGACCGGCCGCTGGTCCGGAAATATCAGGCTCGGCACGGAGGACATCCAGGTCACTCCGGACCGCTGGCAGGGAACCCGCGACCGGTCCTGGGGCATCAGACCGGTCGGCGAGCCTGAGCCGCCCGGCATCCAGGTCAAGAACCCGGGCACGTTCTACTGGCTGTACGCACCCATGCAGTTCGACGACCACGCGATCCTGTGCATCGTCCAGGAGGACGAGCAGGGCCGCAGGGTCCTGGAGGAGGCCACCAGAGTGTGGGCCGACGGCCGCGAGGAGTACCTGGGCCGCCCCGAATACCATCCCGTGTACGCCCCCGGCACCCGCGACGTCGTCGAGGCGACCATCACCTTCGGCAAGCTCGAGGTGACCTGCACCCCGCTCCTGCCCGTGCACCTGATGGTGGGCACGGGCTACGGCCTGGAGCCCGACTGGAAGCACGGGATGTACCAGGGCGTGGGACCGGTGGTGCAGGGCGTCACTTACCGGCTGCCAGACGACGCCGCCCGGATGTGGGGCATGGTCGACGCCGTCGGCCGCTTCGAGTACGACGGGCAGGTGGGACACGGGCTGTTCGAGTACTGGGCCCTCGGGCCGCACCCCTCCTTCGACGGGGCTACTGGTCCTTGACGCACTTCACGGTGAAGGCCTTGCCCACGCCGTCCTTCGGCGGGACGCCGGCGGCGTCGAGCCTCTGCGTGACCTTGCCGTCCTCCTGCTTCATCATGAAGCCACCCTCGGCCTTCTCGCCAGGCTGCGTCTCGGTCGCGGCGAACGACTGGATCTCCGCGGCACCGGCGGTCGGCGTGGGAGCACCGGAGGGAAGGGTGGTGGCGGGAGTGGCGGGAGAGGCCATGACCGCGCCGGGGGGCGGCAGGTCGGAGGGGTCGCCCTGCTTGATCTTGCCGTCCTTGTCGATCGTGACCGGGACGGCGGCCTGCAGGTGGAGGGTCTGGCCGTCGCTGGTCGTGCAGGTGACCGTGCCGTCGACCGCGCCCGGGTCGTCGGCGCTGTTGTTGGCGGCGGCCAGCGCCGATCCGCCCAGGCCCGCCAGGGCCAGGAAACCGGCAGCCCCGAGGATCACGATGCGTCGCTTGAACATGGATTCTCCTGTCTCGTCGGTGGAACGCCCACAGACTGGCCCGCCGTACCTGAAGTGATCCTGAAGGCGGCCTAAATGATCTTCAGGTTGGCTTTAGGTGCCGTGTAGGACTCTGGGTGGCGTGCGAGTGCTATTGGTGGAGGACGAGCAGCGGCTGGCCGATCTGGTCAAGGGCGGGCTGGCGGGCGAGGGGTTCGCCGTCGACGTGGCCTACGACGGGCGCGACGGCCTGTGGATGGCCAGCGAGAACCCCTACGACGTGATCGTCCTGGACGTGATGCTGCCCAGGCTGAACGGGTACGCGATCTGCTCGCGGCTGCGCGAGCAGGGCAACTGGACGCCGATCATGATGCTCACCGCCAAGGACGGCGTCCACGACGAGGCCGAGGCCCTCGACACCGGCGCCGACGACTACCTGGCCAAGCCCTTCTCCTACGTGGTGCTGCTGGCCAGGCTCAGGGCCCTGGTACGGCGGGGCGGCCAGGAGCGGCCCGTCTCCATCACGGTCGGCGACCTGGTGATCGACCCGGCCGGGCTGCGCTGCCGCAGGGGCGAGAAGGAGATCGCGCTGACGCCGAAGGAGTTCGCCGTGCTGCACGGGCTGGCGCGGCGCGCCGGCCAGGTGGTGTCCAAGAGCGAGCTGCTCGCCCAGGCCTGGGACTTCTCCTACGACGGCGACCCGAACATCGTCGAGGTCTACATCAGCGCGCTGCGCCGCAAGATCGACCAGCCGTTCGGCAGGTCGAGCCTGGTGACCGTGCGCGGGGCCGGATACCGGCTGGAGGCGGAATGAGATCGCTGCGGGTGCGCGCGACGCTGGCGGCCACCCTGGTCGTGGCCGTGGCGCTGGGCATCGCGGCGGCCGTGCTGGTCGCGACGCTGCGCGCCAACCTGAGGGACAGCTTCGACGCCGAGGCGGCCAGGCGCGCGGTGCTGGCGGCGCCGCTGGTGATCCAGGGCTACGCGGCCAAGACCAAGCCCGCGGCGGGGGCGCCGGACCCCGACGTGATCGTGGGCAAGGACGACAACGGTGCTATCGCCACCACCGTGTCGGAGGGCGCCCCTGTGACCACCTGGGCACAGCCGGCCGACTTCGCGGTGGCCAGCATGACCGTCAGCACCGAAACAGGCCCTGCCACGGTCTTCGCGCGTGCCTCGCTGCTGCCCGCCCAGGAGGCGCTCGACACGCTCAACCGCGCCCTGCTGCCGGGCATCCCCGCCCTGCTGGTGGTGGTGGCCGGGATGACGTGGTTCTCGGTGGGCCGCACGCTGGCGCCGGTGGCCTCGATCAGGGCCAAGCTCGCCCACATCACCGCCAGGGACCTGCACCAGCGCGTGCCGGTGCCGGAGTCCCAGGACGAGGTCGCCGCGCTGGCGGGGACCGTCAACGGCACCCTGGACCGGCTGGAGACGGCCGTCGAGACGCACAAGCGCTTCGTCGCCGACGCCGCCCACGAGCTGCGCTCCCCGATCGCCACGCTGCGGGCCAGGCTGGAGCTGGCCGACCCGAGCGAGCTGACGCGCGAGGCGCTGCGCGACATCGAGCGCCTGCAGGCGCTGGCCGCCGATCTGCTGATGCTGGCCCGGCTGGACGCCGGGGAGCCGCTGCTGACCGGCGAGCTGGACGTGGGCCAGGTGGCCGCCGAGGAGTCGCTGCGCCACACCACCTCCGAGGTGCGGCTCGAGCTCGACGTCCAGCCGGACGTGGTCATCCAGGGCTCGCGCGGCCACCTGGCCAGGCTGGTGATCAACCTCGTGGACAACGCCGTACGGCATGCCGCCGGGACCGTCGTGGTCCGCGTCGCGCGCGAGGGCGGCGAGGCGATCCTGGAGGTGCTGGACGACGGCCCGGGGATCCCGCCGGAGCACAGGGAGGCGGTCTTCGACCGGTTCACCAGGCTCGACGAGGCGCGGGCCAGGGACGGAGGCGGCGCGGGGCTCGGGTTGGCCATCGCGCGGGACATCGCGGTGCTCCACGGCGGCACTCTGGTGGCCCAGGACGGCGGATTTATCGCGAAATTTCCGTGAACCAAGGGACGTGTGCGATCCGTCTCGATGGTTGAAGGAGGCAACCATGCTCACACGCCGTGCACTGATCACCCGAGGCGGATTACTGGGCGCAGGAGCCGTGTTCCTGTGGCCCAAGCCGGCCGAGGCGGAGGAGGAATCCGCCAAGCCGGTGCTCGCCAGGACCAAGGACATCCGCGTTGGTGGCGGAAAGGTCGTCGGCAGCGTCGTGATCACACACCCGAAGAAGGGTGTGTTCAAGTGCTTCAGTTCCAAGTGCACCCATCAGGGCTGCACCGTCGCCACCATCAGCCACAACACGATCACCTGTCCGTGTCATGGCAGCCAGTACAGCGCGCTGACGGGTCATGTGGTCCGTGGGCCTGCTCCTCGGGCGCTGGCTCCCCGGCGGATCAAGATCTCCAAGGGGAAGATCACTCTGGCGTGAGTGCCCGCGCGTAGGTCGCGGACCGCCTGACGACCTCGAAGCCGGCTCGGCGGTAGACGCTCAGGGCTCCGGTGGGGTTGTGCGTGTCCACGCCCAGCCCCGCTGTGCCGTACCCCTGGGCCTTGAAGGCGGACAGGGCGTGTGCGAGCAGGCCGCTCGCCACGCCTCTGCCGCGCCAGCCGGCCAGCGTGCCGACGATCTGGATCCAGGCCTGGCCCTCGCGCTCGTGGGTGATCACGGCACTCACCGGGCGGCCGTCGGCCAGCGCCAGGAAGGACGAGCCGGGCAGGAAGTGCAGGTTGCCGATCATGTACTGCAGCCAGCTCTCCCTGGTGTACGGCACGCTGCGCCAGTGGTCCTGGAAGGACTCGTTGCGCACCCGCATCGCGCGGGCCGTACGGTAGCCCCAGTCCAGCAGGCGCGTGCCGTACCCCTGACCACGGTGTGCGGGGTGGACGCCTCCCCACATGCGCAGGTACGCGGGCCTGGCCGGCAGCATCGCGAAGGCCACCAGGCTGCGGCCCCGCCTGGCGGCCAGCGTGCCGCCAGGCAGGTCGAGCAGCGGGTTGGCGAGTTGCTGCGCGACGTCCTCGACGCCGTACCGCTCGCCTGTGTCGTCCTCGGCCTCCATGGCGGCCCAGAGCTCGGCCAGCGGTACGGCATCGTCCTTGGTCAGTGGTCCCCACTGCAGGCTCACGGCTCGCCAGCCTAGGCGAGCCTCGCGGAACACCCCAACTTCGCACCGATGCGGGTGATCCCCGCCATGAACCCATCCCGGGTCTTGTCCTCCAGGCCCACGAAGAACCGGTTGGCCAGCGGGACTCCCCAGCGCAGGTGCTCGGCGACGTTGTAGACCCGGTGGACGACCAGCGTGCCGCGCGGGTGGGGGGTCGCCGACCACTCGCCGCGGTACCACCAGCCGCCCTGGAAGGCGACGGCGTGGTCGCCGTTCTCCCGCTTGGGCGACGGGTGCGCCGCCCAGGCCCTGCCCAGGTCGGCCAGCACTTCGGGCCACACCTTGTCGACGGGTGCCTCGATCACGCCCGACACCTCGGCCAGCAGCTTCTTCACAGCGTGGTCACCCTGGTGTTCTGGAAGGAGGCGAAGCGCCAGCCCTCCGGCGTGCGTACCGCGGTGAACGACACGACCGAGGCGCCGTCGGAGATGACCAGGGCGACGTCGTCGGACAGGAAGCGGATCTGTGGCTGCGCCCCCTCGGGGAGCTTGATCGAGGTGGTCGCGAACAGCTCCCTGTGGGAGTCCTCGATGGCCTGGCGGCCCCGCATGTGCAGGCCGAACCAGGTGACGTAGTCGGCGTCGGCGGTGAACAGGTCGGCGTAGCCCGCGGCGTCACCCGCGTTCCACGTCTCGCCCAGCCGTACGAGCAGTTTGACGATCTCTTCGGACATGGCACAGCTCCTGTTGTCGCGGCGCCTATCCTGAGACTGCGAGTCCTGGACAGGGCAGGCGCCTTGTTCGGATTTCCGGCCGCCGGGGTGTTGGCGCACCCCGGCGGCCCTTGCTCAGCCGAGCAGGTCGGCCTTGACGGTGCCGGACCAGTCGAGCTCACCTTTCTCGATCCGCTCGATCACCTCGCGCGCCCAGTCCAGGTCGGCCTGGTGCAGGCGGCGTTCGTACTCGATCTCGAGCATAAGGATCTCGGGGAGCCCGCTGTCGACCACGGCGCGGATGTGCGCGTCGATGCCCACCAGCGCGCCCTCGAGGGTGGCCGCCCTGGCCCGCAGCGCGCGCGCCGCCTCGGACGGAGGCAGGCACCCGATCAGCGAGACCGCCGCGACGAACGCACGCCGGTCGGGATCGGGCTCCTCGAGCAGCCTTCTCAGCTGGGTCTCCAGCTGCGCTCGGCCCTCCTCGGTGATCTCGTAGACGGTCCGTTCCGGCCTTCTGCCTTCCCGGTGCGTCTCGACGGGGACGATCAGCTCGTCCCTGGCCAGCCGCTCGACCGCGTGGTACAGGCTGCGCGGCAGGCCGGTGATGTAGTCCTTGTGCGTGTCGACGATGAACCGGTGCAGCTCGTAGGGGTGGCCGGCGCGCACCGTGAGCAGGGCCAGCACCGTCAGGCCGACCAAGTCGTGGCGTCGTGCCATGTTGCCACCTCCCATATTGCATTATGCACTATACGTCGTCAGTCGAGCTGGCGGAAGGCCCGCTCCAGGGCCTGCCGTACGACCTCTTCCGGATAGGGGAAGGAACCCATGACGTCGCGCAGGCCCTCGACGTGCGCGCGCCTGGCCAGCTCCGCCACCAGGGCCAGCTCCTGCTGCTGCGCGGCCACGAAGGCGCGGTCGACCACGGCGCCGTGCCCGGGCACGATGACCGGGTCGGGGTGCTCGGCGAGCATCGTGGCGATCGTGCCCGGCCAGTCGAGCGGGTAGGAGTCGCCGAAGGCCGGCGGCGCCCCCTCCTCGACCAGGTCGCCGGCGAACAGCACGCCCGCGTCGGGCACCTCCACCACGATGTCGTTGCTGCTGTGGCCGAGCCCCAGATGGCGCAGGTGTACGGCGCGGCCGCCGATGTCCAGCGTGGCCCGGTCGGCGAAGGTCTGGTCGGGCGGCACGATCTCCACCTCGGCCACCTCGGGATACTCGCCGACCAGCTTGGCGCGCTGCTCCTCGCCGGTCTCCTCGATGTCCTCGGCGCAGCGGATGTGGCCCCAGATCTCCGCGCCGCGGAACAGCGCGTTGCCGAAGTAGTGGTCGAAGTGGGAGTGGCTGTTGACGACCGTCCAGGGACTCTGGGTGATCCGCCTGATCGCCGCGATCAGGTCCTCGGCCTCCCTGTGGGACATGCGTGTGTCGAGGACCAGGCAGTGCCCCTCCCCCACGACCAGGCCGACGTTCATGTCCAGGGACTCGTGGCGCCTGACGTAGACGCCGTCGCCGATCTCCTGCCAGGGCTCGTTCATCCGGGTGTCACTCCTCGAGATAGGTCAGCACGGCGAGCACCCTGCGGTGGCCGCCGGCGGTGGGGGGCAGGTCGAGCTTGGTGAAGATGCTCGCGATGTGCTTGGCCACGGCCGCCTCGGTGACGACGAGCCGGCGGGCGATCGAGCCGTTGGACAGCCCTTCGGCGATGAGCCCGAGCACCTCGAGCTCCCGCGGGGAGAGCCGCTGCAGCGGGGCGCGGCGGCGGCGCAGGAGCTGGCGGACCACCTCGGGGTCGACCACCGTGCCGCCCGCCGCCACCCGTTCGAGGGCGTCCACGAACTCCTTGACGTCGCCGACCCGGTCCTTGAGCAGGTATCCGACTCCGGCGCCCGTGCCTGACTCGATGAGCTCGGCGGCGTAGGTCTGCTCGACGTACTGGCTGAGCACGAGCACCGCCAGCTCCGGCCGGCCCTTGCGCAGCTCGACGGCCGCCCGCAGGCCCTCGTCGGTGAAGGCGGGCGGCATCCGCACGTCGGTCACCACCACGTCGGGCCGGTGCTCGGCCACGGCCGCGACCAGGTCCTGCGCGTCACCCACCGCGGCGACCACGGTGTGACCGAAGCGCTCCAGGAGTCCCGCCAGGCCCTCTCTCAGCAGGACCGCGTCCTCGGCGATCACTACGCGCACGGGATCTCCACTCGCACCAGGGTCGGGCCGCCCGTCGGGCTGGACAGTGACAGTCTGCCGTCCACCACTGACACGCGATCGGCCAACCCGGTCAATCCCCCTGCCGGGGTGGCCCCACCGTTGCCGTCGTCACGGATCTCCAGCACCAGCCGCCGCTTCTCAACATGTCCCATTATTTCGGCCTTTGTTGCCCCGCTGTGTTTGGCCACGTTGGTCAGCGCCTCGCTCACCACGTAGTAGGCGGCCACCTCCACGTCCTGCCCGAGCCTGTCGGGGATGTCGACCTCGACGTCGATCGGCACCGGCGAGCGTCCGGCCAGATCCCTGATCGCGGCCGGCAGCCCGCGGTCGGTCAGCACCCGCGAGTGGACGCCCCTGATGAGCTCGCGCAGCTCGGTGAGCGCCAGCTTGGCCTCCTCGTGCGCCTCGGCGACGAGCTCCTGGCCGGGCAGATCGAGCCTGGCCATGCCGAGCTTCATGCTCAGCGCGACCAGCCGCTGCTGCGCCCCGTCGTGCAGGTCCCGCTCGATCCTGCGCCGCTCCAGCTCGTAGGCGTCCACCAGGCGCGCCCGCGAGCGCAGCACCTCCTCCAGCTCCGAGTCGCGCGGCGCCAGGATCGACCTGGTCACCACGCCGCGCGCGCCCGCCCACGCCGTGATCGTGTACACCGCCACCGGCAGCAGCAGGATCCCTATCACCGACCCGGCCGCTCCCGGCCCGGGATCAGGCTGCACGACCGGCGACAGCACCAGCACCACGGGCCCGCCGATCGTGAAGCCCACCACCACCAGATCGATCCACCACAGCACCAGCAGCGCCAGCGCTCCCAGCCCCAGCTCCCTGCCGCCGGACGCGACGACCGCCCGGTCGTCCACCAGCCGCAGCCGCCACCGCTCGAACCGCCCGGCCAGCGGTACGGCCAGCACCGCCACCACGACCCCGACCACCACGAGGGTCGCCGCCCCCAGCATCCCCGCCGCCACGGCGCACACGCCCGGCACCACGCTGGCAAGCAGGTACACCAACGACCGCCACGGCCAACCGGACCGCAGGAAATCCGCGGGCCGCCGCGCGATCGCCTCAAGCGCCGTCCCCTGGCTCACCACCGCTTCATCCCCTCGATCCGCACCAGCATCGGCGGGACGGCGAGCACCAGCGCGGCCGCCACCGCCAGCACCGCCGACGTGCCCACCAGCCCGACCAGCGGGCCGGTCAGCGCCAGCCCGAACGGCATCAGGCCGAAGCTGCACAGCCACGCCACCGAACTCACCCGCCCCAGCAACTCTCCGGGAACAGCCCGCTGCAACGCCACGTCCCACCGGATCGCGAACACCTCGATCCCCACCCCCGCCAGCAGAAAAGCCCCGAACACCACCCAATCAGCCGGGAAGAACAGCAACGACAGCGGGATCAGCCCGTAGGCCATCAACGCCAGCAACGGGACCCTGGGCCGCCAGAGCATGGTGGCCAGCCCTCCGGCGAGCCCGCCGACGCCGAAGCACACCAGGGCCGTGCCGTACACCCCGTCGCCGCCGGTGACCTGGCGGCTGATGACCGGCAGCAGCACCTGTGACGGCGCCACCGTGAACATCAGCTCCACCGCCGTGAAGACCATCATCACCAGCACCCAGCGCCGCTCGCGGACGGCGGCAAGCCCCGCGACGATGTCACGCCCCAGCCTCCCGTCGCTCTTGGGTAGTTCCGGCTCGTCCAGCCCGCGGAGCAGCAGGGCCGTCCCCGCGAACGCCGCGATGGCCACGCAGAACGCCACCCTGGTCCCCACCACGGACGCGATCACCACCGACAACCCCGGCCCCGCGATGATCGCGGTCCTGATCGCGATGCTGACCAGGGCCCGCCCGGAAACCCGCTCGTCCTCGCGCAGCACCGCCCCCAGCACGGCGTTGAACGCGGGCCTGATGAACGCCTCCAGCACCCCAGCCAGGAAGATCACGGCCCCCAGCACCCACACCCGCGGCGCCACCACCAGCGCCCCCACGGCCGCGGCCTGAACCAGGTACGCGACGACCAGCACCCGGCGCCGCGGCATCCGATCGCCCCACACGCCTCCGACGAGCAGGAACAGCACCAGCCCCACGCCCCGGCAGGCCAGCACCACCCCCAGCGCCGTCGCGTCGCCCCCGGAATCGAGCACGGCGATCGTCACGGCGACGGTCAACACCTGATCCCCGAAGACGGACACGATCTGACTCACCCCCAGCACCCGGAACCCCCGATTCCGCAGTGCCGCCAGGTCAAGTCGGGTCACAGCCCTCGCATCCCAGGCAACCGCAGCCTCCTCCGAACTCGCCGCATCCGCCGCGCGTCCTTCGTCGGCTCTGCGGGGCTCGCTCTGCGCTCCAGAGCCCCCTGGACCATCTCGCCCAGGGGGATGTCGGGCCACTTCTGCCACCGCTTGGGGCGCTTGAGCCCGAGCCGCCGCTCGGCCGCCTCCTCCGCCACGGGGTCGACCGGCCCAGTGATCCCTTCGAGGATCTGCGTGGCCTGCCGCCTGTTGGCGCGGTTGGGGAACCTCTTGTTGCGCCGGATGCTCTTGCGCGAGCTCTTGTCGTTCTCGCCGTAACAGTTGCGCCGATCCTTGGTGTAGCTGAGCAGCTTCTTCTCCTGCGGACTTCTCCGTCTCTTGATGACCCCGACCTCCTTCGTCGAGCGATCATGAACGCTGTGGGGCCAAGGCTAGGCGGGCAGCCAGGTGAGCCACCAGGGGACGGGGATGTCACAGGCTCGTGTGAGGATTCGGGTCATGTTGGTGGTGATGAGTGGGCTGCCCGGCGTGGGGAAGAGCTCGATCGCCGCGGGGCTGGGGCGGCGGCTGGGCGCGCCCGTTCTGTCGGTCGATCCCGTCGAGGCGGCGATGTGGCGGGCAGGCGTGGCACGCGACCAGCCGACCGGGCTGGCCGCCTACGTCGTCGTGGAGACGCTGGCGGCCGAGATCCTGGCACTCGGGCAGGCGGTCATCGTGGACGCCGTCAACGACGTGGCGCAGGCGCGGGAGATGTGGCACGACCTGGCCGGTCGCCGCGGGGTGGCGTTGCGGTTCGTCCAGGTGGTGTGCCCGGATCCCGGCCTGCATCGGCGCAGGCTCGAGTCACGGGAGCGGGGTATCGACGGGTTCCCCGAGCCGACGTGGGCGTCGGTGGAAGCAAGGCGGGCGAACTTCGACGCGTGGGACGGGGAGCGGCTGATGCTCGATTCCCTGGCGCCGATCGACGCGAACGTCCAGCGGGCCGTGGATCACCTGACGAGGGACTCCGCGAGGAGGGAGAGCCCGGCGGGGATGTGGGAGAGGGGGATGGCGCCGTAGCCGATGACCACGCCGTGTTGGGGTGGGGGCTCGCTGGAGTAGGACTCGAGGCGCTCGACGGCCAAGCCGGCGGCCGGCCGTACCTGGAAGCCGGACGGCAGGCGGGCGCAGAGGTGCAGGCCGGCGGCCGAGGGGACGAGCTGGAAGCGGGGGTCGCGGGCGAGGGTGTCGGCGATGAGGGCGTGGCGGGCGGCGTACTCGCGGCCGGCCTTCCTGATGTGGCGGGCTAGCAGGCCCTCGTCGATGAAGCGCGCGAGTGCGGCCTGCGTGGGGACGTCGCCGTGCCAGTCGGTGACCTGTTTGGCCACGCGCAAGGCAGGGCGCAGGGAGGCGGGCGCGATCAGGAAGCCGAGCCGCAGCATGGGCAGCAGCGTCTTGGAGAAGGAGCCCACGTAGATGACGCGCCCGGCCCGGTCGAGGCTCTGCAGGGGCTCCAGGGGCCGGTCGGCGAAGCGGAACTCGGAGTCGTAGTCGTCCTCGATCACCGCCGCCCGCCGCCGCTCCGCCCAGGCCAGCAGCGCCGCGCGACGGGCCAGCGACATGGGCGTGCCGAGCGGGAACTGGTGCGACGGCGTGACGTAGACCAGCCGGGCGGAACGCGGGATGGCCGACACGTCGATGCCCTCGGCGTCGACGGGTACCCCGGCCACGCGGGCGCCGAGCGACTGGAACAGGCGGCGGGCGGGCGGGTAGCCGGGCTCCTCGACCGCGACGGTGGCGCCGGGCTCGATCAGGACCCGGCCGATCAGGTCCAGTGCCTGCTGTGCCCCGTGCGTGATGATCACGTCATCGGCCCCCGCGCGCACCGACCGACTGATCCCGATATGTCGCGCAATAGCCTCTCGTAGCGCCAAAAATCCGGAGGGATCCGCGTACCCGACCGTCCCCACCCGCAGCTCCCGGGCCACCAGCCGCCGCCAGGCGGCGACAGGAAACAGCGCGGGATCAGGCGTCCCCACCCGGAAGTCGTAGACAGCGGAATCCGGCCCCGTCATCTCCGGGATCGACCGCCAGACCGCCCGCGGCTCCACCACGCCCCGCGGCGCCGAGCGCCCCCGCACCGCCGAGGCCGCCACGAAGGTCCCCGCCCCGGCCCGCCCGACCAGGAACCCGTCGGCCACCAGCCGGTCGTAGGCCACCCCGACGGTGTTGCGCGAGACGTCGAGCCGCGCGGCCAGTTCCCTGGTCGGCGGCAGCCGATCGCCGGAGCGCAGCCGCCCGTCCAGGATCGCGTCGAGCAGCTGCCGATAGATTTGCGCCGCCAGGTCGCCGCGCCCTTCGAGGCTCACGTGGACGTCCATCTTGGCCCAATCATATTGTCAGGAATTGGCGCTTACAATATGACAAATCCACCCATAGCCTGGCGTCATGACTCAGCGAATGGAAATCGGAAAGCTCGTCCCCGAGGCATACCGCGCGATGGCCGCCCTGGACCGCTTCGCCACCCAGAGCACCCTGCCCAAGGGCCTGCTCGACCTGGTCCGCCTGCGCGCCAGCCAGCTCAACGGCTGCGTGTACTGCGTGGACATGCACAGCGCCGACCTGAAGGAGGCCGGTGAGGCCGACAACAGGCTGCACGCGCTGACGGTGTGGCAGGAGGCCCCCTTCTTCACCGACAAGGAGCGGTCCGCGCTTGCTTTGACGGAAGCGGCCACCAAGCTGACCACCGACGACGTGACCGACGAGGTGTGGGCCCAGGCCTCCGAACACTTCTCCGAGCAGGAGCTCGCCACGCTGGTCGTGGCCATCGCCACGATCAACGCCTGGAACAGGATCGCCGTGCCCACCCGGATGACCCCCGAGTCGTACAAATGACCACGCGAAGGAACCTGACGGCCGCGGAGCTGGCCAACTCGATCGGTGACGGTGCCTTCCTGGTCACCTCCGCGCTGTACTTCGCCAGGATCGTGGGCCTGTCGGCCCCCGAGATCGGGTTCGGGCTGACGCTCGGCTGGGCCGTCGGAGCGGTCGCGGGGGTTCCGCTCGGCCACCTGGCCGACCGTCGCGGCCCGCGCGGCGTCGCGATCACCCTGGCGGCCGCGACCGCCGTCGGCGTTGCCTCGTTCCTGTTCGTCAGGTCCTTCGCACTGTTCGTCCTGGCCGCCTGCCTGTACGGCACGGCCCAGACCGGCCAGTCGGCGGCCCGCCAGGCACTGCTGGCCGGACTCGTGGCACCCGAGGAACGCACCGGCGTCCGGGCGGTGCTCCAGTCCACCCGCAACGGCGGGCTGGCGATCGGCGCCGCCCTCGGTGGTCTCGCCCTGCACCTGGGCACCAGGGAGGCCTACCTCGCGGTGTTCGCGGTGGACGCCGTCAGCTTCCTGGCCGCCGCCCTGGTCCTGTCCCGGCTGCCGGCCGTCGCGGCGGTCACGCGGACCCACGGCCCGCGGCTGGCCGTACTCAGGGACAGGCCGTACGCGGTGGTGACGCTGATCAACACCGTGATGCTGCTCTACATGCCGCTGCTGAGCCTGGTCGTGCCGCTCTGGATCGCGCAGCGCACCACCGCGCCGACCTGGCTGGTCTCCGCGCTGCTCGTGCTCAACACCGTCAGTGTCCTGCTCCTGCAGGTGCGCGTCGCGCGGCGGGTGAAGGGGCTGGCCGACGCGACCAGGTCCGTACGGCTGGCGGGATTGATCATGCTGGCCGCGTGCGCGGTGTTCGCCCTGTCCGGGTTCGGCGCGTGGGCCTGGCTCTTCCTGCTGGTGGCGGGCGGGCTCCAGGTGGCGGGCGAGATGCTGCTGTCGTCCGGCTCGTGGGAGATCGGGTTCGGGCTCGCCCCGGCCGACAAGCAGGGCCAGTACCAGGGGTTCTTCGGGATCGCACCGGCCATGGCCAGGATGCTCGGCCCCGCCGTACTGACCACTCTGATCATCGGCTGGGGAGCGGCCGGCTGGCTGATCGTGGGCGTGATATTCGTGACGGCCGGCGCCGTCATGGCGCCGGCCGTCAGATGGGCGGAGCGGACCCGGCTACTTGAAGGCCCGCAGCCGCAGGCTGTTGCTGACCACGAAAACGCTTGAGAACGCCATCGCCGCACCCGCGATCATCGGGTTGAGCAGGCCGAGCGCGGCCAGCGGCAGGGCGGCCACGTTGTAGGCGAAGGCCCAGAACAGGTTGCCCTTGATCGTCTTCAGCGTCCTGCGCGACAGCCGCAGCGCGTCGGCCGCGACCCGCAGGTCGCCGCGGACCAGCGTGAGGTCGGAGGCCTCGATGGCCGCGTCGGTGCCCGTACCCATGGCCAGCCCCAGGTCGGCCTGGGCGAGCGCGGCCGCGTCGTTGACGCCGTCGCCGACCATCGCGACGACCTTGCCCTCCGCCTGCAGCTTCTTGACCGCCTCCACCTTGTCGGCGGGCAGCACCTCGGCGATCACCTCATCGATCCCGACCTCGGCGGCCACGGTCCTGGCCACGGCCTCGTTGTCGCCCGTCAGCAGCACCGGGGTCAGGCCCAGGGCGCGCAGCTGCTGGATGGCCTCCTTGCTGGTCGGCTTGACCACGTCGGCGACCACGAGGACCGCGCGGGCCTTGCCGTCCCAGCCGACCGCGACCGCGGTACGGCCCTTGTTCTGCTCGCTCTCGAGAGCATCCCGCAGGTCTTCCGGCAGGTGCTGCGACCACTCCTCCAGCAGCCGCGGCCGCCCGACCAGGACGGCGTGGCCGTCGACGATGCCCTGCACGCCCAGTCCCTCGACGTTGGCGAAGTCCTCGACCTTGGCCTCGGACCGCGCCGCCTTGGCGACGGCCTGCGCGATCGGGTGCTCGGAGGCGTGCTCGAGCGCCCCCGCCAGCCGCAGGACCTCCTCCTTGGACTCCCCCTCGGCCAGGTGCACGTCGATGAGCGTCATCCTGCCCTCGGTGACCGTGCCGGTCTTGTCCAGCACGATCGTGTCGACCTTGCGGGTGGACTCAAGCACCTCGGGCCCCTTGATCAGGATGCCCAGCTGGGCGCCCCTGCCGGTGCCCACCAGCAGCGCCGTCGGCGTCGCCAGCCCCAGCGCGCACGGGCAGGCGATGATCAGTACGGCTACCGCCGCCGTGAAGGCCGCCCCCGCGCCGCCGCCGGTGCCGAGCCAGAAGCCCAGCGTGCCCACGGCCAGGGCGATCACGATCGGCACGAACACCCCGGAGATCCGGTCGGCCAGCCGCTGCACCTGCGCCTTGCCGGTCTGGGCCTCCTCCACCAGCTTGGCCATCTGGGCCAGCTGCGTATCGGCGCCCACCCGGGTGGCCCGGATGATGAGCCGGCCGCCCGCGTTGACCGTCGCGCCGGTCACGCCGTCGCCCGGTCCGACCTCGACGGGCACGGACTCGCCGGTGAGCATCGAGGCGTCAACCGCCGAGGTGCCCTCCTCGATCACGCCGTCCGTGGCGATCTTCTCGCCAGGGCGGACGACGAACCTGTCGCCCACCTTCAGCTGGTCGGTCGGGACCCGGCGGCCGTCGGCCAGCTCGACGTCCTTGGCGCCCAGCTCGAGCAGCGCCCGCAGGGCGGCGCCGGCCCGGCGCTTGGAGCGGGACTCGAAGTACCGCCCGGCCAGGATGAACGCCGTCACGCCCGCGGCGGCCTCCAGGTAGATGTTGCCCGAGCCGTCGGTGCGGGAGATCGACAGCTCGAAGGGGTGGGTCATGCCGGGGGTGCCTGCCGTACCGAAGAACAGCGCCCACAGCGACCAGCCCAGGGCGGCCAGCGTGCCGATGGAGATCAGCGTGTCCATGGTCGCCGCGCCGTGCCGCAGGTTGGTCCAGGCGGCCCGGTGGAACGGCCAGCCGGCGTAGACCACCACGGGGGCGGCCAGCGTCAGCGACAGCCACTGCCAGTTCGTGAACTGCAACGGCGGGATCATCGCCATCGCGATCACGGGCACGGCCAGGACCACCGCGGTGATCAGCCGGTTGCGCAGCGGGCGGAGCTCGTCCTCTTCCTCGGCGGGAGCGTTGTCCGCGGCCGGAGGCCGCGGCAGAGCGGCGGTGTATCCGGCCGACTCCACCGTGGCGATCAGCTCCTGCGGGTCGATGCCCTCGGGAAAGGTGACCTTCGCCTTCTCCGTGGCGTAGTTGACGGTCGCCGTCACGCCCTCGAGCTTGTTGAGCTTGCGCTCGATCCGGTTGGCGCAGGATGCGCACGTCATGCCACCGATCGAGAGTTCGACATCGGTGAGGGAAGACATCTCACCTCTCCTTTCTCGGGTCAGTGGCCGTGCGGGGCGGCGCTGTCGGTCTCGGGCGCCGCGGGGGCGGTGCCGTCGGCGTGTGCGGTGAAGGCGGCGGTGCGGACCGTGTCGCCGTGCTTGAAGTCGAGGAACAGCCGGTAGTCGCCGCGGCTGGGGACCTCGGCGTAGAACGTGATGCCGGGGCCGGCGGTCTTGCTCTCCTCGGGGTGGACGTGCAGGTAGGCCAGGTCGCCTGCGCGCAGCGCCACCAGGTGGCCGTAGGCGCCCAGGTAGGGCTGCAGGTCCGTGACCGGCTTGCCGTCCTTGCTGACGCTCAGCGTGAGCTTACTGGCCTTGCCGGGAACCAGGTCCCCGTCGAGGGTGACGGTGTAGCCGTCGACGCTTGCCGTACGGCCGGCCTGGGGCAGCGGCTTGGGCTGGAAGTCGCCGGCGACCTGCAGGTCGGCGCCGAGCGTCAGCCCGCTGCCGCCGGTGGGGGTGAAGTCGGCGAAGGCGCGGTAGGCGCCCGCCTCGGGCAGCGTCAGCTTGACCGACCAGACGCCGTCGGGGGTCATCTCGGGGTGCACGTGCTGGAATAGGGTCAGGTCACGCGAGGCCACGATGAAGTGGAGCTTCTTGTCGTGTTCGACCTCGTAGGCGGTCACCGGCCTGCCGTCGGGGCCCGTCACGGTGAACTTGAAATCTGTGGGCTGACCCGCCTCGATGGCGGTCAGCGGGTTGAGGGTGTAGCCGCTCTGCGACACTTGGAGCCCCCCGGGGGTATCGCTCTTCGCTGTGTTCGTGTTCATCGACTGGTGGTCGGCCATGCTCGTGGTGGGCGCGGGGGCGACGTCGCCGACTGCGCTGCCGACCCCCAACGCTCCACCGAAGACCACGGCCAGACCTGCCACGTAGAGCCCGAGCCTGGCCGCGGTGTTCATGCCGTGGCCACCAGTTCGTATCCGGCCTCCTCGACCGCGGCGCTGATCTCCGCCTGGTCGATCGGGCTGTCACTGCCAACCGTCAGCTTGCCGCTGGCCAGGTCCACCTCGACGGAGGTGACGCCCTCGACCTCGCTGACCTCTTCCTTCACCGAGCTGACGCAGTGTCCGCAGGTCATGCCCTTGACGGTGTAGGTGGCGGTGCTCATGTCCATCTCCTCGGTTCGCTCTACCTGACGATACTAACACCGTACCCCCCTAGGGTATTTCGGTGCTACACGTTCAGTGCTTCTTTTTCCTGTACGGCGGGCCGCCTGAGCAGCGCCAGGGACGCCACCGCGCCCACCGCGGCCACGATCGCCGCGCCCACGAAGGCCACGCTCTGCTGCTGGGCCACGGCGAGCGCCGTCATCACGGCCAGGCCGAGCGCGGAGCCCACCTGATAGGTCGTGTTGACGATGCCGGAGGCCAGTCCTGCCTCCTCCGGCTTTGCGCCGGACATGGCCGACATCATCGCCGGGATGTAGGCCAGCGACATCCCGACCGCGGCCACCAGGCTGGCGGGCAGCACGTCACTGGCGAACGCGCCGTCCGGCCTGGCGAACGACAGCCCCAGCACGCCCGCCGCCAGCACGGCCAGCCCGATCACGATGAGCGGCTTGGCCCCGAACCTGGCCAGCAGCCGTGCCGTGATGCCGACCATGAACACCATAACGGCGACCGTCATCGGTAGCAGTGCCGCCCCACTGGCGAACGCGCCGAAGCCGAGCGACTGCTGGAGGTAAAGGTTCAGGAAGTACCACATGGGGATCCAGGCCGCGCCGAGCAGGCCCATCGCCAGGTTCGCGGTGGCCAGGCCCGGGGTGCGCCAGATCGACAGCGGCATCAGCGGCTGCTTGACGACGCGCTGCACGATCAGGAAGAGCGCCAGCAGCGCCACGCCGGCGATCCCGGCGATCCAGTTCGCCGCCACGATCGCGTACACCGCAAGGGCCAGGCCCGCCGTGACGGAGATCGCGCCGACCACGTCGACCGAGCCGCGCCTGCCCTTCACCGCGGGCAGCAGCCGGGTGGCCGCCAAGGTCGCCACGCCGATGGGGATGTACACGATGAACACCCACGGCCAGCTCAGATATTCGGTGATCACGCCGCCGAGAAAGACTCCCGCCGTGCCGCCTGCCGGGGCGGCCGCGCCGTACAGCGACATCGCCTTGCCCAGTTCCTGCGGCTTGTCGCCGAAGAGCATCATGAGCAGCGTCATCGCCGCGGGCGCGATGAGCGCCCCGCCCACGCCCTGTACGGCGCGGCCGAGCACCTCGACCCAGGCCGTGCTCGCGGCGGCGGCCACCACCGAGCCCGCGATGAGGATCACCCATCCCGAGGTGAACACCTTGCGGGCGCCGATCAGGTCGGACAGCCGGCCGCCGAGCAGCAGCAGGCCGCCGAAAGCGATCACGTAGGCGTTGAAGACCCACTGCAGGCCGCTCTGGGTGAACCCGAGCTCGCGCTGCATGTCGGGGAGCGCCACCCCGATGATCGAGGTGTCCATGATCACCATGAACTGCGCGGCGGCGAGCACGAGCAGTGCCCACCACCTTCTTGACGTTTCCATCTCTCTATACCCCCTAGAGGTATCTGCGGACGGCGCAGAACGTGTCATACCCCTAGGGGGTTTGTCAAACTCATGAGTCTCACGCGTGCCTTATCCGCAGATTCGACATATCCGGATAGCGCGCAACAGGGGGACCACGGCCAACCCTTGCTAGGCTGCTTGTCAACCGTTGGGTCTCACCCCGGCGGGTGAGACCGTCGAAGAAGTGGGGTCACACGATGAAGAAGCTGATCGTTCTGGCGCTGATCGCCCTTGGGGGGCTGCTGATCTGGCGTAAGGTGCAGGCCGACCGCGCCGAGCTCGACCTCTGGACCGAGGCCACCGGCAGCGAGAACTAGCCGACCTGGCGAGGCGATGAGTGACGTTGTCGTCCCCATCAAGCTGGCGTGCCTGGACCTCGCCGGCACAACGATCGGTGACATCGCCACGGTCGAACGCGCGTTCGCCGAGGCGATCGCCACTCAGGGCATAGTCCCGGGCACCGGGGCCTATGCGCGTGCCATGGTTCACGTGCACCGGTCCCGGGGCTGCCCCAAGATCGAGGTCTTCCGCGGGATCTTCCCCGGCAACGAGGCCCAGGCCCAGGCGGCCAACCTGACGTTCGAGCGTGCTTACGAGGGGGCGCTTGAGCGGGCGGGTCTCGTACCCGTGCCCGGGGTCGTGGAAGTCCTCGACAAACTGCGCGGCTCGGGGATCAAGCTCTCGGTGATCACCGGTTTCAGCCGTGCGACCTTGAGCCGGGTGCTCAGCGTGCTCGGCTGGGACGAGAAGATCGACCTCGCCCTGTGCCCCGAAGACGCCGCCGGACGTGGCCGTCCCTGGCCCGACATGGTCCTCCACTCGGTGCTCCGGCTCCAGATCGAGGACGTGCGCCAGGTCGCGGTCATCGGCGACGCCGAGAGCGACATGCTCACGGGCCGACGGGCGGGCGCGTCCATCGTGGCCGGCGTCCTCACCGGCGCCCACAGCCGCGAGCGCCTACTGAAGGGCGGTGCCACCCACCTCATCAACTCGATCACCGAGTTCCCTGATCTGATCATGGGAGAGGAGCTGGGCACGCACCAGATACCCGCCACGGCCCGGTAAGCTGTGGTGCGGTGATTGGGGCCTTAGCTCAGTTGGCAGAGCACCTGCCTTGCATGCAGGGGGTCAGGAGTTCGAATCTCCTAGGCTCCACCTCAATGAACGCCCCGGACCGATCTTGGTTCGGGGCGTTCGACCACCAACGTTGACCACAACGAGTCAGTCTTCCGGCAGTTTGAACAGGTCGTTCATCTTGCCCAGCGCTTCACGTCGTGCCTCTTCGTCTACGTGCGTGTAGATCTCTTGAGGGACCGTGATCCGACTGTGGCCGAGGATCATTTGAGTGTCACGGGCCGGGACGCCGAGCTCCTTCAGCAGCGAGGCCACCGTGTGCCGCAGGTGATGGACGGTGATCGTCCGTAGGTGGTTGTCCTGGCAGATCCGCTTGAACGAGCGGTGCAGGTTTCGGGGTTCGATCGGACGCCCGTCCTGGTCGTGAAGATCAGATCATGGTCCGGCCAGTCTCCGCCGAGGGCATCGAAGCGCACGCGAGGCGCGCGGATGACCGGGCGCGCGGCAGTTCTGGCCGCGTGGGCGCGGTCGCCGGCCGCGCTTACGCCTTGGGGGCGACGCACACCGGCACCGCGCAAGGCCGCACCCGCGCATCGGTCCGCACGAACGCGCGTCGTAACGCCCGCCGGTGGCCGAGCACCGCACGTCGGAGGCCATCCCGCTCCGGGCGCACCGCCTTACCGAATCGTTGCGGAGCCGGATCAGATGGGACCCACGAAGATCACACAGGGGGACACGGCCACGCCACGCGCGGTGAGGCCCACGGGCCTCACCGATGATCAAGTCTATTGTTCCCCTGACCGATCTTCCCCATCAGATCCTGCGCCACCGCAACGATTCGTCAAAACGGTACACCCTCCACGGACTGACCTCACGCGCCACTTCGCAGGAGATGCATGGGCCACTCATCGTCATCCCAAAAATCTGGCTTGAGGGCTTCCTTGCATTCAGGATGATCATATTTACCGGGCTTGAGGCAATCGAAGGCAACGATCCTTTGCGCCTTGCATGCAGAAACCTCCGAACCCGGCTTCGCTAAGCATTCAATGAAGCCGATCTCAATCTTGTAGCATGCTAGCCCCCCGTGACCATCGCCTAGACAACGCAAGTGATCAGCCGCAACCATCCGACAGGCGGACTCATTAGCTGTTGAGAGCCGAAATCTACAGGAATCACGAATATCTACAGCGACCTTGCAATTGAATTCTCCCCACTGCCCCGAGGTTCGTGATTCGCATTTCTCGAAATCACTCATCGCCTTGGCGCAACTTCCTCGATCGACCGGCGACTCACACTCGCTATAGACAGCCGGAAGTAATGGGTGCGCTACTCGATATGTCGCAAATGCGGCAAGGCCCAATGATGCAATCGAAAATATGAGCGAGCCGATGAGTAACTTGTTTTTTATGCGCTTCAATTACTCACCTTCGGATGCGACAAAAGGAAACTCAAGAGGACGAGTATGGCTGGATACTATTAGATCATTCAGCCCAGGCGATAGACCAAGCCAGTAAACGCTGGAGACGCAAGGGGCCAAGATTCGGGCCCATCATGGGGTCAGAGATCATTCCCTGGTCGTAGGCTCCCGGTTCCAGTTGTCCCAAGCGCCGGACTGTTGACCACCAGACCTGACCACAATGGGGACCGACACAAGACGACAGCAGCGGACGAACGATCGCCGCCTCGCCAGGCCATGGCCATGATCCGACACCTCCCGCGGTTCTTGCATGCAGGGGGTCAGGAGTTCGAATCTCCTAGGCTCCACCACAGGTAAAAGCCCACTTCCTTGATCAGGAAGTGGGCTTTTCGATCTTTGTACAGCTGCTTTTTACAGCAACCGCCCCTTACCCGAGCTTCTTGAGCGCCTTACGGGTCTCCTCCGTGGTGACCTCGCTGTAGACGTTCATGGTCACGGCGATCTGGCTGTGGCGGAGGATCTGCATAGCCACGCGGGGATGGACGTCGAGGGCGACCAGCAGCGAGGCGCAGGTCCTTCGGGTTGCGTGGAGCGGCGGACCTCCGCCCTTTGGCAGGCTCGGGTGAAGCTCCGGTTGAAGTTCCGGGGTTCGATCGGGCGACCCGAGCTGGTGGCGAACACTAGCCCCTCGCCCGCGCCGAGGTCGCGAAGGGCAGCCAGGGCCAGGGCGACGAGCGTCCGAGGCTTCGGTCTGGTCCAGGTAGGGCACGGGTAGCGGTACCTCTTCGTAGCGGATGACGTCGGTGCCGCCGTACTCGTGGATGCGTGCGGCTCTCAGGTGTCGCGGAAAGCGCTGGAGTGGTCGATCACCCACTCGCGGAACGTGCGGGCGGGCGTCCCGGTGGCCTGCTCTACCGTGGAGGTGATTGGCCCGGGCTTGGTCACCAGCTCGGCCTGGGCGTGGAGAATGCCGTCCACGGCAGCGCCTGGCCAGCCGAGTTCGAGCATCTGCTGTCTTTCGACCTCCGCAGGTGTCTCGATCCAGTGCACCGGGCGGTCGATCACTTCACCGATGATGCGTACCTGGTCGGACTGGGACAAGGTCTGGGGGCCGGTCAGCTCATAGATCGCGCCACCGTGTCCGTTGCCGGTGAGCGCCTGCACCGCGACGGCGGCGATGTCGTGCTGGTGGATCGGGGCCATGGCGGCCGCTCCGTAGGGGCCGTGCACCGCGCCTGCGGCGCGGACCTGCGCCGCCCACCGCAAAGCGTTGGCCGCGAAGACGTGTGGCCGCAGGAACGTCCACTCAACCCCGGTCTGCTCGATCAACTGCTCGGCTCGCTGTTCATGGTCGCGTACCGCCGCCGAGGACAGGTAGACCACTCGGCGAGCGTGTTCGGCGACCACGTCCAGCACAGCGGACATCCCCTCGGCCGTAGCGAAGGGCCATACCAGGAACACCGCGTCGACCCCGTCCAAAGGGGCGTGCAGAGTGTGCGGTTGGGTGAGGTCGCCGCGCATGACCTCGATGTCGGCCCGCAGCCTCGCCGCGTGGGGATCACGGGCCAATGCCCGAACCTCGGCTCCCGCATCCATCAGTTGAGCCACGACCTGCCGGCCCACTCTGCCGGTCGCGCCCGTGACCAAGATCCTGCCCCGCCTATTCATCAGCAGTTCCTCTTCCCAAGATGCGGCGGCCTGACTTCGTGGCCACCGGTTCGATCATTTTGTCCCTGTGATGAACCGTAGGAACGCGAGGACAGATTTCCTATGCGTCAAAGTCGTTGTTTTATATGCAATCGTCTTCATCCGTCCCCGTAGATAGACTCTCAACATGGACGTGCTCAGCGATGTGATCGCCATCATGCGTACCGGCCGACCCCGTTCAGCGCGCGTTCAATGGCATGCCCCCTGGGGCCAGCGCTTCCCCTCCGCCCTCGGCTCGGCGGGATTTCAGATGATCCTCCAGGGCTCGTGCTGGCTGACCCCGCCAGACGGCGGCGTGCCCATCGCGCTGGGCGTCGGCGACGTGGTCTTCTTCCCCCACGGGCACGGATACGGCCTGGCCGATAGCCCGACCACCCCACTGGCCGAACCCGACTGCGACCCGCTCGACGACGCCGACCTCCACGCCTCAGCGTCCATCGGCCAGCCCCTGCACGGCACCCCCACGGTGACACTCTGCGGCGGATACCAACTCGACCCCACCCGGGCCCACCCGCTCCTTCACGACCTGCCCGACATGGTCCACATGCCCGCCCGCCTCGGAAACCGCGCCGAACTGCGTGCCGCCGTTGACCTGCTCGCCGGCGAGCTCGACCACCCTCGGCTCGGCACCGACACGATCGTGCCGGCCCTGCTCGACACGCTGGTCCACTACATCCTGCGAGCCTGGTTCGACGAGCACCCAAAGCGCAGTATCGATACCGGATGGGCGGCGGCGCTGGCCGATTCGGCGATCAGCGCCGCGCTTCACGCCATCCATCGCGACCCGGCTCACCACTGGACCGTCGCGACCCTGGCCGCAGAAGCAGGGCTGTCACGCGCCGCATTCTCCAAACGCTTCACCACCATGATCGGCCAACCACCCCTGACCTACCTGACCTGGTGGCGTATGACGACCGCCGCACGACTGCTGCACGCATCCGACACCCCACTCGGCCAGGTAGCCGCCCAGACCGGCTACACCTCCGAGTTCGCCTTCGCCAACGCCTTCAAACGGGAGTATGGAACCGCGCCCGGCCGCTACCGCCGACACGGCCAAGCAAGAACACGAAACGAAGAACAGCGCCCGGCCTGACCACACACCAACCGCTCGACCCCCGCGGGGAACCTTGAAGGAGCGCGCTGAGGGGCTATGGGGTCATGAGTGGACACTCTGCGAACCGCTCGGTTCACTATGGGGGTGTCTACCGAGAAGCGGGTTGTTGATGTGAATGCCTCTGCTGACAGCGCCGAAGCCTCGGAACGGGCAGGGTATCGGCGATCGGCTGGGTCTCCGCGTGGTGAGGTCAGGCGCCGGGAGCTGCTTGATCGGGTCGCTGAGGATCTGGCGGTCAACGGGTTGGCGGATTTCTCGCTGCGGCGTGCCGCGCGGGCCGCCGGCACCACGCACAAGGTACTGCTCTATCACTTCGAGAGTGTTGAGGATCTGCTGACGCAGGCGGTGTTCAAGCTGCGGGAACGGCGCGTCGGCCATGCGTTGGCCGCGATCGCCGAGGGAAGTGCGGGTTCTGGTCTGGCGGGCGGGGTGCGTGTGATGTGGCGCATTCTGGTGGAGGAGGAGTCGGGTCTGTCCCGGGCGCTGGACCAGGCCATGGGATTGGCGATGTATCACCCGGAGCGTTATGCCGGGCTCGGCCGCGAGGCGTCGCAGCAGTATCTGCCCTTCCTGCAGACGCAGTGCCCGCCGGAGTGGTCGCAGCGGCGCAGGCTCGAGGTCGCCGAGATGATCCTGGCGACACTACGCGGTTTCCTGCTGGAGCGGCTGATCACCGGGGACGCCGCAGGCGTCACCGCCGGGCTGGAGGCGCTGGTGCGGGCAGTGGAGCGCGAAGAGGCCGCCGACCGGTAGGCGTGCACCGTCGCGCGAAGGACCCTCTGGACACATTTGCGAACCACGTGGTTCACTTCTTGGAGTGGAATGATCCTCAACTCCAGGAGGCCGACATGCAGGTATCCGCGACACGGGAGAAGGTCCGCTTCGTCAGCGGCGACGCCGAGTGTGCCGCCTGGCACTACCCGGGGACCAACGGCGCGTGCGTGATCATGGCCGGGGGTGGCGGGGTGACCAAGGAGCCGGGCACCGACCCGTTCGCGGCCCCGTTCCACGCCGCCGGGTTCACCGTCTTGGCATTCGATTACCGGCGGCTGGGGGAGAGCGGCGGACTGCCGCGCCAGGTTGTACGGATCAAGGACCAGGTTGCCGACTGGCAGGCCGCGATCGCGTACGCCGAAACGCTGCCGGATGTGGATCCGGCGCGGCTGGCGATCTGGGGTTTTTCTCTGTCAGGTGGTCACGTGCTGCGGGTCGCGGCACGTAACTCGCAGGTGGCGGCCGCGATCGCGCAAACTCCGAACGCCGACGCGCGCCAGGCCGGGCCCAAAGCAATGAGCCATCAGAAGCCTGGCACGTTGATGCGTCTGTTCGGCCGGGCGGCCGCCGACGCTGTCGGAGGTCTGTTCGGCCGACCGCCACTTCTGATACCGCTGGCCGGCGAGCCGGGCACCGTGGCGCTGTTGTCCACGCCCGATGGGCTCCAGGGTGACAGCGCCCTCAACCCGGGCAACGCCTATCCGGAGTGGCTGCAGGAGATCGCTGCTCGCTCCGTGTTCGGGATGGGGCTCTACCGGCCCGGCCTCGATGCCTCGCGCGTGTCGTGCCCGCTGCTGGTGATGGTCTGCGAGCAGGACCAGTCGGTCCTGGCCCAGCCCGGTATCGACGCAGCCCGTCGCGCACCGCGCGGCGAGCTGGTTCAGCTGCCCGGCGGGCACTACGAGCCGTTCCTGGCCGGGCATCAGGACGCCGTCGAGGCTCAACTGGCGTTCCTGCGCAAGCATCTACTCGACCCTGCACCGGCCGATTCCCGACGGGTCGGAGATACCGGAGCATGAAGCAGATCGAACTGTCAGCCGGAACCATCGACTACCTCGACACCGGCGGCCAAGCCCCTCCCTCGCTGATGATGGACGCCCCACTGTGGGACGACACCATCAGCGATTCCACCCTTATGCCTTGGATACCAGTGCCCGCAAGGATGCACGCTCGTGGGGGAGACCGGCTTCTCTGAACCAGAGGATCGGGTTTGCGATGTTGCCCCAGCATTCGTCGTTGGCCACGATCGCGGACAGGAACTGCCGCTGTGCTGTGGTCAGTGGTGTGCCCGAGATGTAGGGCTCAGGGAAGGCGCGCTTCAACAGCGGGCCCCAGTCGCTCTCGACCGTGTACGCGTTCGTCATCCGAGCCACGGCCAGTGCCTCCGGCAGGATCTCGCCGATATCGCGGGTACGGCGCAAGAGCGCTGCGATCAGCGCGAACCTGAACTTCCCCTCCATCTGCGGAACATGCTCATGAAACCAGTCGTCCGCTGCGGCGGGATCGGTCAACGCATGGCGGATCTCAGCCAGCGCAGCCGGGTCCTCATCCAGCGCGGGCGCGAGTGCGGCCGCCGCACGAACCGACGGGTCCGGATCGTTAAGAAATGCTTGGGGCGCAAGATCCCAATTTCCCAGGGTCAGCGCAGCTGCGGCCCGCTCGGCGACGGAGGAGTGGTGGGCCAGGCGTTCCATCCGTTCGGCTTGTTCGCCTCGGAACTCGGCGAGTTCCGGCGCGAGCATGAGGTGCCCCATCGCGCCGACCGCTGCCTGGCGCACGGTGCTGTCCTGGTCGTCCAGGAAAGGGAGGACGGCGGAGTATAGGTCGCGCAGGATTGCCCTGCACGCCGCGACCGAGTGCGCGTCCTCGTCCTCGTCTTCTTCGGGCTCTTCGTCGTCTTCGTCATCCCAAAAGGAGACTGATTCGGCGACGGAACCCAGCCACTCCAGCAGCGCGGCTCGTAACGGTCGTTCGCGGTCGTCCCAAGGTAGGGCACTCTCGCAGAGCACCAGCGTGCGCTCATCGCCGAGGATGCCGGCGATGAACCTTGCCGCCGGTGCGGTGACGGGGTAGATCGAACCTTGGTGCAGCACGGCCGCATCGAGATAGCCAAGAGCCTCACCACAGCTTTCCGGGTCCTCGCTCAAGAGAGCCAGCAACGCGTCAGGCGCGTCCGAAGCATCGCCGTACGCATGGTGAAGGCCAGACCAGTCCGTGCTTTCGATGACGGAGCGTGCGTCGATCATGGAGCGAGAGTACGTCAGGGGCTTTGGCGATGGGCGGTGGCGGCCGAGCCCACTTCCGGTGCGCGGGAGTGTGCTTAGGCGCCGGTGATGTGGAGGTGCATGGTGGTGTAGTCGAAGGTGATGGCGTAGGGCTTGAAGAACTCGTGGGTGAAGTTGGCGATCAGGTCGAAGCCGAACTGTGCCGACTGCCCGGGACCCGGGAGGCCGGGGAAGACCTTTTCTGCGGCGTGGCCGAGCAGGTTGTGTCTGACCGCGCGGCCCAGGCTGATGCGGTCGGCCGTGACCGGATAGATCTTGTTTCCGAAGCGCTCGCTCGGATGGTCGTAGTCCACCGTGAAGCCGACCCGTTCGGCGATCTCCACGGTGGTGTCCAGGGCGCTGCCTATGCCGCCGGTGTCGACGGTGACCATTCGCGGGCCGTAGTCGCCGAGGCTGCCCATCGTGCACGGGAAGTGGTCTCCGGCCAGCCACAGCGGGAGCCTGGTGGATCTCGCGAGCGCGCGCGGTGCGGTCTTGCGCCGCAGGATGAGGGCCTTGCCGGCGTAGTCCATCGTGGTGAGGAAGTGGTAGAAGAGCGTCGTCCCGAAGGCGCCCGCCGGTTGCGAGCCGTCGGGGAGGGGCGGGCGCTGGGCGTCGTTCCACTGCACCGGGAGGTTGCGGATCTCGATGTTCCCGATCTTGAAGGAGTCCAGGACGCCCAGATAGAGCGTGACCGGGTGCGTGTCGACCACGCCCGACAGGGTGGCCACGGCGCGCAGTCCGGCCTGATCCGCCACCTCCTGCGACAGGTCGAGCGTGGCGTAGGTGTCGAGTAGGAACTTGCCTGCCTCTCCCCCGTTCACCGAGGCCTCGACGCTGGGTACCGGGTCGAGGGTGAAGAAGGGCACGCGGGTGCTCTGCGCGCCGTACACCTGCCAGGGTGTGCCGCTGATGTGCGAATACTGGTCGGCGAAGGCCTTGTCGCGAGGGCGGTCCGTGCTCCGGAGCAGGGGTGTCGCGCGGTCGAGCCGGTCCTGCCGTACGAAGCACTCGGCGAGCCGCTGGGCCGAGACGACGTCACCCGGCTGCAGCGCGACGGCTTTGGACAGGTATCTCTCGGCCTCGGCGAACCGGTTGGACAGCAGCGCGAGGTAGCCCAGCTGAGCGTTCGCGTGCTGCGGATCCTCGTGCAGGAGGCGCCGATAGCCCCGCTCCGCCTCGGTGAACCTGCCCGCCTTGAACAGCTGGTCGGGATCCTCGCCGGAGTCAGGACTCAGGTAACCGAGCGCGGGAAGTACCGCCGCGGCCTGAAGGAACGCGCGCCTGCCGAGATCGTTCTCAAGAATCATGCCCGCCATGCAACCCACGGCGGTGTTTCTTCGACGTTTCCTTGGGCTTGGACGGGAGCTTGAAGTGGGCTACGTCGCCTTTGGGTGGAGGGTCGACGGTGACGTCGGTGCCCCAGTCGGTGTAGCGGGTGTCGACTCTGATCCTGCTGGTGCGGATGACGCTTTTGCCTTTGCGGTTCGGGCCGCTGGAACGGTCCCGGTAGGCGGTGATCAGGCGGGTGGGCAGACCGCTGTCGAGGTAGAGCTTGACGGAGATCTTGGGTGGGGAGGCGCTCAGTTGCAGGTCCTCCTGAAGGGTCTGGCGGTCCAGGACACCTCGGTAGACGCCCCGTTCGACCTTGGTGGATTCATCGATCACGATCCTCAGGAACTTCGGGTTCAGTACGTCGATGAGCTGCTCGCCGCGCTGGCCGGTCTCGCCCCATGACCGCGGGGCGCGGAACCGGATCCAGGGCTTGTCGGTGTGCAGCTTGCGCCACGTGAAGCCGTTCACGTAGGTGTCGCCGCCGAGCTTGATCGCGTGGATGGGTTCGGTCTGGGCGTTCTTGAAGGCCGAGGTGTAGTTCGAGACCAGGTCGTACTTGGGGGCGCCCTTCGAGGTGAAGCCGATGGCGCCGGTGGTTTTGACGAAGAAGTCGCCCTTGATGCCCTTGACGCGGGTACGGGCGGACTCCTTGACGGAGACACCCTGCCCGGACACGAACTGCTTACGGAGGTTCACGGTGGGGTCGGAGGCGGGAGTGGCGGAGAAGACGGTGGCCGCCAGGCCGATGACGAGACTCTTCACATGGGACGATCTTCCCCGCCGGAGGTCAACGGCAGCCATGGAGCATCCAAGCACGTTACATGGGACGACACCCGGTCGCGGATCATCGAGGTCGCCAGGCACTCGCACACCGGCTTCGAATGATCAGAAATGCCAGAACCGGCGGGTCCACTCGGCTGATAACTGGGCGTCGTCCGGCGGGGAGGGCTGCTGGACGATGACGACCGTGGTCTTGGCGTACCGGGCGCAGTACATGCTGGTCGAGGGCAGCAGCAACCGGCTGAGGAAGCCGCGCCGGCTCCTGCCCAGCACCAGCAGATCGCCCTCCCTGGCCAGGTCGACCAGGTGGTAGCCGGGATCACCCACGCGGCCCACGATGGCCGTGGTCAGGTCCCAGGGCACCCCGCCCGCCACGTCCTCGAAGGCCGCGGTGACCACCTCGGTGCAGCGCGCCTCCTCCCCCTGCCTGATGGCGTGCTGCACGGGCAGCGCCTCGGGGAAGGGATGTATGGGCGCCCTGCTCACGTGTACGGCGACGATGGGCATGTGGCGCAGCCGCGCCGTCCCGATGGCCCAAGCCAGGGCCCAGCGCGAGGCAGGGGTCTCGTCCACACCGACGACCACCCTCGCTCCGCCGGGCAGGTCTTCATCCACGGCGCCCTCCTTGAAGAGGTACCCGACCATAGTGCTCCTACGGTTCGGTTACCGGGAGGTGGCACTTTGCGAACTCTGGAGTCGCCCGCGAACCGCGGCGTAGCATGCGTGCGTGGAACGAGGGTGGGTGCAACCCCGTCCCGCCCTCGACCGGCGGCTCGACGGGGCACTGACGCACAGGCTCACTACTCTCGTCGCCACGACCGGTTACGGAAAGTCGATAGCGCTGGACGGCTGGAGCCGCGCCGTCGGCGGCGTGCTGCACCGGTTAGGACCCGCTGACCGCGACCTGCCCACGCTCGCGGGAGCGGTGGCGGCCGCGCTGTCGGACGCGGTCTCCGGGCTGCCGAACGAGCTGGTGGCGGCCGCCGAGTCGCCGCTCGGTCCCGACACCGACGAGCTGGCCAGGGCGGCCGCGCTGGCGGGCGGGCTGGCCGAGGCGCTGTCCGGGAGGTTGCGGCGCGGGCTGGTGCTGGTCTTCGACGGCATCGACGCCATCACCGGCGCGGCCGGGTCGGTGCGGTACGTGGAGACCCTGGTCAGGGCCGCGCCGCGGCACCTGCACCTGGTGACCGCCTCGCGGGCGCCGCTGCCGTTCCCCACCGCGCGGCTGCGCCAGGATCACGAGGTCCTCGACCTGGACGCCACGGACCTGGCGCTGACCGAGCAGGAGACCGCCGCCTGGGCGCGCGAGCGGCTCGGCGAGGCAGGATCGGCGATCGCCGCCACCCTGCACACGGCCTGCGCGGGCTGGCCCGCCGCGGTCCAGGCCGCCGTCGACGCGCTCAGCAGGACCGATCCCGCCGCCTGGAACGCCACGGCGGCAGGCCTGGCCGCCACCTCCGCCACGCTGGAGGAGCTGACCCTGTCGGCCTACCGCGACCTGCCCGCGGCGATGCGGGACCTGCTGCGGGCCGCGACGGTGCTGCCCGTCCTGACCGAGGAGCTGGCCGCCACGCTCGGCGCCCCGCCCGACACGCTGTCCGCGCTGGTCGCCCGCGGCCTGTTCCTGGAGGCCGACCAGGACGGCCACCGCCTCACCAGCACCAGCCGCCACGTGCTGTCCAGGCACGCCCCGCTGGACCGGCACGAGGCGCACGACGTGGCCGCGGTCGCCGCCCGCTGGTACGCCGAGCACGACCAGCCCGAGCTGGCGCTGCGGGCCGCGGTCGCCACCGCCCACACCGACCTGGTGGGCTCCCTGCTGGCGGGCCACGGCCCGCGCCTGGCCGAGCGCGGCGACGACCTGGTGGCCGCGCTGGACCTGCTGCCGGACGCGGTCAGGCGGTCGCCGGCGATGCTGCGTCTCGAGGGCATCGCCGAGCAGAACCGCGGCGACTGGAACCGCGCCCGCGAGCTGCTCGCCCAGGTCGCCGACGGCCCCGCCTTCGACGCGTTCGCCGCCCGCCGCCTGGCCCTCATCGACCACCTGCGCGGCGACCTCGACTCGGCCATGTCCCTGTACCTCAGAGGCATGGAGTACGGCATGCCGCCCGCGGACGCGGCCACGTGCGCGGCGTCGGCGGCCTCCGTGCTCTGGCTGAAAGGTGACCGGGCGGGCTGCGCGGAGCTGGCGGACAGGGCACTCGAGCGGGCCGGAGCCCTGGGCGACCCGGGCGCGCTGGCGGCGGCCAACACCGTGCTGGCGATGCTGGCCGCGCTTGACGGTGACAGGCGCGCCAACGACGCCCACTACGTCAGGGCGCTGGAGTACGCCGAGCGGGCCGGTGACGTGGTCCAGCTCATCAGGATCCGGGCCAACCGGGCCTCACGCCACCTGGACGAGGGCGCCTACGAGGAGGCGCTGGCCGAGGTGGAGATCGCCAACCGGCTCGCCGACCTGGTGGCCTTCGCCCCGTACGCGGCGCTGACGGTGTCCAACAGGGCCAAGGCGCTGATCGGCCTCGGCAGGCTGGAGGAGGCGGCGATCGACGCCGCCGACGCGGTGGCCAGGTGGGAGGCGATGGGTTCGCGCTTCGTCGGCTACGGCCTCATCCGGCTGGCCGACGTGCACGCGCTGCGCGGCGACCGGCTGGCGGCGATCGCGATCTACCGGCGGATCATCGCGGACGCGGCCGAGTCCGGCGAGGTCCAGGAGCTGTCGAACGCGCTCAACGAGCTGGCGGGCCTGCTGGCGACCGAGGATCCCGCCGAGGCGTCCAGGGTCGCGGCCCGGGCGCTCAAGCACGCCGAGGGCATCGCCGGGGTGAACGCTCGCCTGGTCGCCGCCAGGCTCGCGCTGGCCGCGGGCCGCCGCGACGAGGCGGGCGCCCTGCTCGGCGAGGTCGAGCCGATCGCCGAGCAGCGCCGCGACCACGCGGGCCTGGCGACCGTGGCCGAGCTCAGGGCCGAGCTGGACGGCGACCCGGTCAGGGCCGACGAGGCGGTGCGCCGGTGGACGGCGCTCGGCGATCCGATCGGGCAGGCAAGGGCCGAGCTGGTCAGGGCCGGGCTGTCGGATCCCGCGGCCGGGGCGGCGGTGGCCGAGGACGTCAGGGCGCGCATGCACGCGATCGGCTGCCGCGCCCTGGACGACCGCATCGACCTGCTGATCAGCAGGGCCGTGCCGGCCTCGGCGGTCAGGGTGAGCGTGGAGACGATGGGGACGTTCCGCGTCCTGCGGGGCTCGACGCCGGTGGCGCGCACCGCCTGGCAGTCGCGCAAGGCGCGCGACCTGCTGAAGATCCTGGTCAGCCGCAGGGGCAGGCCGGTCAGCAGGGAGCGCCTGGTCGAGATCCTCTGGCCGGACCAGCAGGACGAGCCGGTCGGGCTCAAGCGGCTGAACGTGATGGTCTCCACGCTGCGCGCGGTGCTCGATCCGGCGCACACGCGTCCCGCCGACGACATCGTGGTCTCCGACGAGGGCGCGCTGCGCCTGGACCTGTCCCACGTGGACGTCGACGTCGAGCGCTTCCTGGATCTGGTGGGGGCGGCGACCCGGTCGGATCAGGCCGGCCGTACCGTGGAGGCGTTGCGGGTGTGGGCCGAGGCGGAGGCCTCCTACGGCGGGGAGTTCTGCGAGGAGGACCCGTACGCGGACTGGGCGGTGGGGCTGCGCGAGCAGGCCAGGCTGGCCTACGTGCAGGCGACCGCTCGGCTGGCGGTGGCGCAGCAGGAGAGCGGGAGCCATGACGAGGCGGCCCGGTACTGGCTGCGGCTGCTCGAGCGTGACCGGTACGACGAGCGCGCCCATCTCGGGCTGATCCGGGTGCTGGACCTGGCGGGGCGGCGCGGCGACGCGCGCAGGCGCTACCACCTGTACGCCGAGCGCATGCGTGAGCTGGACGTCGAGCCCGCGCCGTACCCCACCTGAACCAGACCTGAACCGCCGGCGGGAAGGTGGCGGTCATGAGGACCGTCATCGTTCGGCTGGTCGAGCCGGAACAGGCCGGCGGCCAGCTCCGCGGGCTGCTCGAAGTGGTCGGCGGCGAGCCTGTGCCGTTCAACGGCAACGAGGCGGTGCTCGACATGCTGCTCGTGGCGGCCGGGTTGACGCGCGAACCGACCTGAACCTCCCGCGAACCTCCGTCCGCACCATCGGTGTCGAGGGGAGGTCGCGATGAGCGATCAGGGGAGTGGATGGCCGTTCGCCGGCCGTGACGTTCCGCTCGCGGCCGTCAGGGGAGCGCTGGAGTCCGGGCCAGGCGTGATGATCGCGGGCGCGGCGGGGGTCGGCAAGAGCAGGCTGGCGGCGGAGGCGGTCAGGGGCCTGCGCGGCCGCACGCTGGTGCGGGCGCTCGGCACGGAGACCGCGGCGGTGATCCCGTTCGGCGCGTTCGCGCACGTGCTGACCGGCCCGCCGGACAGCGGGGAGAACCCGATGCGGTGGGCGGCGCGCAGCATCGCGGGGCAGGCGGGTCGCGGGAGGCTGCTGGTCAGCGTGGACGACGCGCACCGGCTCGACCCGGCCGCCGCGGCGCTGGTGCATCACCTGGCCGACAGCGGCACGGCTCAGGTGCTGGTGACCGTACGCTCGGGCGAGCCGCTGCCGGCGCCGATCGCCGCGCTGTGGAAGGACGAGCTGCTCGAGCGGATCGAGCTGGCGCCGCTGACCCGCGACCAGGTCGGGCTGGTGCTGGCCGGGGCGCTGGGCGGTGAGGTGACGGCCGAGACCGTCCGCCATCTGGCCAGGGTCAGCGAGGGCAACGTGCTGTACCTGCGCGAGATCGTGCACGCCGGCCGTACCGCGGGGAGCCTGCGGCAGGTGGAGGGGCGCTGGTGCTGGCGGGGCGAGCTGTCGGTGACCACCCGCCTGCGCGAGCTGGTCGGCGACCGGATCGGCCACCTGGAGCAGGACGAGCGCGAGGTGCTCGAGCTGGTGTCCTTCGGCGAGCCGGTGGGCACCGACCTGCTGGTCTCGCTCACCTCGGGCGGCGCGGTGGAGCGGGTCGAGGATCGCGGGCTGATCGTGACCGTGGCCGACGACGGGCGCGAGCACGTGCGGCTGGGGCACCCGCTGTACGGGGAGGTCGTGCGGGACGGGTGCGGCACGCTGCGCACGCGGCGGCGGCTGCGGATGCTGGCCGAGGCGCTGGAGGCGACCGGGCTGCGCAGGCGCGAGGACGTGCTGCGCGCGGCGGTGTGGCGGCTGGACAGCGGTTCGGTGGCCGCGCCCGAGATGCTGCTGTCGGCGGCGAACCTGGCCTGGGCCAGGCAGGATCCGCGGCTGGCTGCGCGGCTGGGCAAGGCCGCGCAGGAGGCGGGGGCGGGCGTGGCGGCGGTGGCGCTGGTCGGCGAGGTGCTGACGGTGCTGGGCGACGGCGACGAGGCGCTCACCGCGTTACGGCAGGCGGCGCGCAACGCGGTCACCGAGGACGAGGTGGCCCAGCACGCGCTGAGCGTGGGCGTGGCGCTGGCCTGGGCCGGGTCGGACGCCGAGGCGTGCAGGGCGCTCGAGCTGGCGGCCGGGACGCTGACCGATCCTGCCTGGCAGCAGGAGGTGTTCATCTACCGCGGTGTGGTGGACATCTTCTTCGGGCGGCTGACCGGTGCGGCGCGCTGGCTGGCCAGGGCCAGGGACCGCGGCCCGATGACTGCCAGGGGCGCGGCGCACGCTGCCGGGCTCGAGGCCTGGATGGCCGCGTACGCGGGCAGGACCGCCCGCAGCCTCGCGGTCGCCAGGGACGTGCTGACCGGCGTGGACGACTGGCGCGACGAGGCGCCGCACGCGCTGCCCACGCTGCTCGACGCCCAGTGCGCGGCGCAGGTGTTCGCGGGCAGGCTGGAGGACGCGGCGCGCACCGCCGAGGAGGGCATGGAGCTGGCCACCGGCGAGCTGTCGGTCTCCGGGTTCGGCGCCTACCGGGCGATGGTCAGCCGGTTGCGCGGGCAGGCGGACGAGGCGAGGCGCTGGTCCAGGGAGGACGCGGCGCGGCTGCCGGCCCGCACGCCGTACCTGGGCAGGTGCCTGGCCGAGCTGGCGCACGCGTGCGCGCTGCTCGGCCGTACCGACGAGGCGCGGGCGACGCTGGCGGAGGCCGAGCGGCTGGCGGCCAGGTGGTCGTTCACCTGCCAGCCGGTGCTGCAGGCCAGGGTGTGGCTGCGGGCGGCCTTGGGTGACCTGGACGCCGCGGTCAGCGAGGCGATCGCCGCGGCCGACCTGGCCGAGAAGCACGAGCACCTGGGCTGGTCGATGTTCGCGCTGCACGACCTGGTGCGGCTGGGCTCGGCGCCGCTGGCGGCCGACCGGCTGGAGGCGCTGGCCGGGCGGCTCGACGGGCAGCTGGTACGGCCGATGGCCGCGCACGCCCGCGCCGCGGAGCTGGCCGATCCGGTGGGACTGCGCGCGGCCGCGGTGGAGTTCGAGCGGCTCGGGCTGGTGCTGTACGCGGCCGAGGCCACCGCGCAGGAGGCGGCGGCCTACCTGGCCACCGGGCGGGGCGCGCTGGCCAGAGGGGCGCAGACCAGGGCGTGGGCGCTGGCCAGGAGCTGCCCGGGCGTCACCACGCCCGCGCTGGTCGAGCTGGCCACGCCCGAGCTGACGCCGCGCCAGCGGGAGATCGTGCAGCTGGCGGCGGCCGGGCTGACCAACAGGCAGATCGCCGACCGGCTCACCGTCTCCACCAGGACGGCCGCCAACCACCTGCAGGCGGTCTACGACAAGCTCGGCGTCAACGACCGCACGGAGGTGGGCCGCCTGCTGACCTCCCTCTAGGCCAGCTTCAGCAGGCCCTCGAGCAGGAGTTCGCGCTCCTGCTCCGTGAAGGTCTCGTAGGGCTGGGCGGCGCGCCGGTTGGTCTCGTCCTCGACGCGCTCGCGCAGCGGGCCGCCGCGCAGCGTGACGATGTCGCGCGCCGTCAGCCCCGCCTCCTGCCAGCTCAGCGCGTGAGCGTCGGCCCGGTGGTAGCGCAGCGCCGCCAGCCGGTTGAACAGCAGCAGCCCCGGCGGCGCCCCGTCCGGCTCGTACGGCGGGGCCATCGCCTCGAGCGCCCCGCCGCGGGGCCGCTGTGACCTGCCGAGCACCCGGTCCACCAGGTCGGCCAGCGGGCGCACGTCCTGTCCTGCCCAGATCCGCTGGGTGGCGGCGGCGTGCAGGTCGTAGAGGTCGTCGATGAACACGATCGTCCTGCCGGTCGCCCGCAGCGCGCCGCCGTCCTCGGCCAGCGTGCCCTGCTCGAGGTGGCCGGCGAGCTCGGCGTCCAGCTCGGCGGGCTCGGTGTAGCGGTAGACGGCGGCCAGCGTCTGGCGGGTGAGCGGGCGCATGGGCAGCGCGAAGCGCAGGTCGACGAGGAGTCCTGGGGTGATGCCGTGCGCCCTGGCGAGCTTGGCGCCCGCCGCGCGGGACGCGGCGTGCACGTTGACGTGGACCGCGTCGATCACCGGGGCGATTTCTGCCGCATATTTCCGCATTGGGGGTCATTATGCGCGATCCGCAGCGAATCCGCAGTGAACGATAACCGCCCGGGGTCAACCTCTGGGTGCGCGGCGGTGTTCTCTCACCCGCTCGTGCACTCGCGTCCCTGGAGGCTTCCTTGTCATCGCGTTGGCTGGCGCTGCCGATCGTGCTGGTCGCGGTCTTCATGACCACGCTGGACTTCTTCGTGGCGAACGTGGCGATCCCGTCGATCAGGGCCGACCTGGGGACGAGCGCCGCCACGGGCCAGCTCGTCATCGCCTGCTACGGGCTCGCGTACGCCGCGGGCCTGATCATCTCGGGCAGGCTCGGTGACTTGTACGGCTCGCGCCGCGTGTTCGCCGCCGGGCTGGCGCTGTTCACCGCCGCCTCGGCCGCCTGCGGGCTGGCCCCCGCGCCGGGTCCGCTGGTGCTGGCCCGGGTGGCGCAGGGGGTGGCGGCGGCCCTGCTGGCGCCGCAGGTGCTGACCCTGATCGGCGAGCTGTACCCGGGTCGCGACCGGGCCAGGGCCTTCGGCTGGTACGGCACGGCCGTCGGCTTGGCCGGGGTCAGCGGGCAGGTGATCGGCGGGTTCCTGGTGGCGGTGTCCCCGGCGGGGCTCGGCTGGCGTACCTGCTTCCTGGTCAACCTGCCCGTGGGCGTGGCCGCGCTGGCGCTGCTCCCCCGGCTGGTCCCGCGGCTGCAGCCGGTCCTTGTGGGCGAGGGCGTGGGCAAGGGCGTGGCCACCACCGTCCAGGCTCCCGCGAGGGAGGTGGACTTCGGTGGCGCGCTGATGGTGGCGGGCGGGCTGGTGGCGGTGGTGCTGCCGCTGGCGCTGGGGCGCGAGCAGGGGTGGCCGTGGTGGAGCTGGCTGAGCCTCGGTCTGGCCGGGCCGGTGCTGCTGGCCTTCGCCCGGCGGCAGCGGCGGCTCGCGGCGGCGGGGCGGCCGCCGCTGCTGGACCTCGGGGTGTTCGGCGAGCGGGGGTTCGCGCGCGGGCTGCTGGCGATCGCCCTGCTGTTCGGCGGGTCGGCGGGGTTGTCGTTCGTGCTGGCGCTGTATCTGCAGGACGGGCTGGGCATGTCGCCGCTGCGGGCGGGCGCGGTGGCGGTGGCTCTCAACGTGGGCTTCTTCGCCGCCTCCACCCGCTCGGCGCGGCTGGCCGCCCGGCTCGGCCGGTGGCTGCCGGTGGCGGGGACGCTGGTGCTGCTCGGCGGGCTCGGGCTGCTCTACCAGGCGGTCGACGCGGCGGCCGGGCCGTACCCGCTGGTGGGGGCGCTGCTGGTGACGGGGGCGGGGATGGGGTTGCTGATGTCGCCGCTGGTGTCGGCGGCGCTGTCGGGGGTGCGGGCTGAGCTGGCCGGGGCGGCGGCCGGGGTGCTGGGGACGGTGCAGGAGATGGGCGGGGTGCTGGGCGGGACGCTGGCCGGCACGGTGTTCCTCGGCGCGCTGGGCGAGGGGTGGGCCGGTGCGGCCAGGGCGGGCCTGGCGGTGCTGATCGGCTACGCCCTGGTGCTCCTGTTGCTGGTCCTGCGCAGGGCCTGACCGCTGCTGTGCCCCGGCCACAGCCGCCAGGCGACGATGGCGTCCAGCCGTCCGCCCAGGTGCATGGGGTCCTTCGGGCAGGCTTCATGGGGCACCGCGGTGCGGATGCCGATCGCCAGGATCGCGCAGATCAGGCTGCTGCGCCCCGGCGCGCCCGACGTCGTGGCCTACCTGCACTGAGTCAGCGGGCGCGCACGTCCAGACCGAGCGCGCGGGCCAGGGTGACGGCCTGCGCCTGGTCGACGACGGCGTTCTTCAGCTCGGCGGTGCGCGGGTCGAGCGCCGACAGGTCGCTGCCGCGCAGGTCGCAGCCCGTCAGGTCGGCCCGGTCGAGCGCGGCGCCCGACAGGTCGACGTCGCGGATGGTGGCCCCCGCGCAGCGCGCGCCCGCCAGGTCGGCCTCGCGCATGCGGACGCCGGTGAACGAGGCGCGGCGCAGGTCGGCCCCCGCCAGCCCGGTGAAGGACCAGTCGCCGCCCTCCACCTTCATCAGGTCGTAGGTACACCCGTCGAACCTGCTGCCGACCAGCTTGCAGCTGGTGAACGTGGCGTCGAAGAAGGAGCAGCCGACGAACGTGCAGTTGGAGAAGGCGGCGTCGACGTGCTCGGAGACGTTGAAGCGCACGTCGCGGAAGGTGCAGTCGGTGAACACGGCGCCCCTGCCGTGCGCCTCGGTCATGTCCACGCCGACGAACACCACGCCCTCGTGGTGCTCGCCGGTGAGGTCGCGGGAGTCCCAGTCCGCGGAGCTGACGGTCATGCGGCCTCCGTTCTGCGAGCGGTGAGCGACCAGGTGGTCCAGGCCAGCCAGCCTACCGGGATTTCGATCAGGTGTGCGAAGAACCAGAACAGCAGTACGGACGCGGTGGCGGCGGCCGGTGCCACGCCGAACCCGATCAGCGCGAGGACGGTGGCCGACTCGCTGATGCCCGAACCGCCGGGCGTGATCACCGCCGTGGTGAGGACCCGGTTGATGGCGAAGGCCGCGATCGCCTCCGGGATCGCGATCTGGCTGCCGGTGGCGTGCAGGCACGCCACGAACAGCACGCCCTGCAGCCCCATGTAGGCCAGCATGCCGAGCGTGAGCCGCGGCCAGCGGGTGCGGGCGATGTCGATGATGGAGTGCCGCAGGTCGAGCAGCGACTGCCGCAGCTGCGGCCTGCGCTTGAGCGGCAGCAGCCCGGCGACTCGGTCCAGCCCGCGGCCGAGCAGGTCGGCGAAGGACTCCTTGTAGAGCGCGGCCGACAGCGCCGCCGCGATCGCGACCAGCAGCGTTCCCCCGGTCCCCGCGGCCACCGCGAGACGGTGGTCGGGCACGCGTCCCGCGCCCAGCAGGCAGGCCAGCCCCACCGCCGGTAACAGGAACCGGGTGAGCATGTTCCACACGCCGGTCACCACGGTCGAGACCACGACGGGCTGCCGCTTGAAACCCCAGGAGGTCGTCATCGCGAAGGTCATCGCCACGCCCACGGCCCCGCCGAAGGGCAGCACGTTGCTGACCCCGCTGCCCACGCAGTTGACCAGCAACGCCCGCCGCTTGCTCAGCCCCGGCAGCGACCCGCTCAGCACGAAGGTGTAGGCCGCCAGCCCGGCCACCCACAGCGCGGCGAGCGCCGTCATCGTGCCCCAGCCCACCTGGGCCAGCCGCCCGTACAGTTGCCCCCAGGTGATCCCGGCGATGCGCGGCAGGAACGAGATCAATAACGCCGCGAGCGCCAGCGAGATCACCGACAGGGCGATCTTGCGGCCTGCCTTGGCTTCGATGGCCATCCCGTCAGCCGGCCGACCGGGTCAGGCATCCCACGTCCGGGACCCCATCCCCGTCCCTCCTGCGGCCGAGGGCGGCATATGCCCGGGGATGGTCGATGGTCCCGTCGTGTTTACCCATGGGTTCATTGTCGGCCAGTGAGACCCAGCGCGCGCCGCAGGAAGTCGAGCTGGTGCGCCAGCAGGTGCTCCTGCGAGGCCCGGTGCCCCGCCCCGGGCAGCGGGAGCACCTCGTGCGGCCGTCCGGCGGCCAGCAGCGCGGCCGAGAAGCGCAGCGTGTGCGCGGCGACCACGTTGTCGTCGGCGAGCCCGTGGATCAGCAGCAGCGGCCTGGTCAGCGCGGCGGCCTCCAGCAGGGGCGAGCTGCGGTCGTAGGCCTCCGGATTCCGCGCCGGGTGGCCCAGGTGCCGCTCGCGGAAGTGGGTGTCGTACATGCGCTGGTCGGTGACGGGCGCGCCGGCGATGGCGGCGTGGAAGACGTCGGGCCTGCGCAGCACCGCCATGGCGGCCAGGAAGCCGCCGAACGACCAGCCGCGGATGGCCACCCTGGTCAGGTCGAGCGCAGGGTGGTCGTAGGCGTGCAGGGCCTCCACCTGGTCGGCCAGCACGGGGCCCGCCAGGTCGCCCACGATCTCCCGTTCCCAGGCGGGGCCGCGGCCCGGCGTGCCCCTGCCGTCCACGGCCAGCACCGCGAAGCCGTGCTCGGCGAACCACTGCGACACGTAGGTCCACCACGCCGGTTCGGTGGTGACCTTGCGCAGCGCGGGCCCGCCGTACGGGTCCATCAGGACGGGCAGCGGGCCGTCGGACGGGCGGTGCCAGGAGGGCAGGAACAGCGCAGTGCGCAGCTCGCGCGGGCCGACCGAGCGCAGCTCCATGCGCAGGTCGAGGGCCGGGAGTTCGGCGTGCGAGGCGATCTCCGCATCGGTGCCGAGGACGCGGCGGCCCAGGACCGTGGTGCCGCCGCGCCGGGTGCCGGTGTGCACGCCCGGCTCGTCGCTCAGCCGCCGCAGCTCGCCGTCGTAGAGCCACAGGTGGGTTTCGGTGGGGTCGTCGCAGGCGGTGAAGAGCACGGCCTCGCCGTCGACGGCTACGACCTCGCCGAGCTGGAGCCCTGGCGGGGTGACGGGCTTCCCGTCGGCCAGCAGGCGGCGGGTGTCGTCGAGGTCGGCGCTGGTGTACAGGACGCCGGCCGTACTGCGGGCGGGCAGGCCGGGGACCAGCCGCACCCAGTGCTCGTCGTGCTGCTCGGCGAGTACCTCGGTGGCGCCGGTGCCGGGATCGACGGCCAGGACCTGGACGTGGCGCTGGTCGCGGCTCTGCACGGCCGCGTAGGGGCCGTGCGCGTCCCAGCCCGCGGCGGTGAGGTACTCCATGCCGCGGATGTCCACAGGTGTGCGGCCGCCGTCGAGATCGGTTATCCACAGGCTGACCTCGGCGTTGGGGGTGCCGGCCACCGGGTAGCGGATGACCCGCGGCTCGCGGGCGGGATCGGCGGGGTCGGCGATGTACCACCGCTGCACGGGCGTGTTGTCCACCCGCGCGACCAGCAGCGCCTGCCCGTCGGGAGCCCACCAGTAGCCGCGCGTGCGCCCGATGGAGCCCGCGGCCACGTCCTCCGGCAGCCCGTAGGTCACCTCAGGTCCTTCCGGTACGGCCAGCGGTCGCCCGTCGACGTGGAGCGCGCCGTCACGGACGTAGGCGATGCGCCGCCCGGTGGGGTCGGGCCGGGGGTCGGTCACCGGGCCGTCCGCGGGGATGTCGCGGACCAGGCCGTCGGCGGGGCGGACCGTCCACAGGCGGCCGCCGGCGGTGCAGGCCAGCACCTGGCAGGCCTCGTCGGCGGCGTAGGAGTCGACGTCGCGGTCGGCGACGAGGTGTTCGCGGCCGTCGGTCATGCTCCACAGGCGGCCGGATCGCAGGAAGAAGAGCGTGCGGCCGTCGGGGGAGATCGTGATCTGGCTGGGGGCGCCGAGCGTGAAGCGGCGCGTCCTGTCGAGCTGCGCGGGAATGGTCATGAAACGCAGCGTGGCCGCCCCCGGAGGGAGCGGCCCATTCGCTTTCATTATACCGCGTGGATCATCCCGGATCGGACGGGGTAGACCGCCCGGGTGAGCATCGCCTGGGAGATACCGGCCTTGAGCAGCGCGGCGACCCGCACGACCGGGACCAGCGTCAGGGCGAAGCCCACTCCCACCACGGTGTTGAAGGTGACGAACATGGCCTCGGTGTGGGCCAGGCCGAGCAGCGCGGGCAGCCCGCCCTCGATCATCCCGGGGATCTTGGCGAGGATCCACCCGTAGAGCGGGAAGGTCAGCCCGGCGATCGCGCCCGCCCACCACACCACGGTCACCACGAAGGAGGCCACGGCGAACGGGAAGATCACGATCGCGTGCAGCAGGTCAGCCCAGACCTGGCCGGAGGCCAGCGGGTTCACCGCCCGGCGCAGCCACCCGGCGCCCGCGGGGGCCTGCGGGTACTCGGGCCTGGCCAGCGGCTGGCCGACCACGTCGGGCAGCATGGCCCGCTCAATGTCGGCGAAGGCGCGGGCGACCAGCGCGGTGGCCGCCAGGATCAGCAGGCCGACGAATGCGACCAGGCTGCCGAGCCCGGCCGATACACCGGCGACGACCAGCGTGAAAGCGATCACGGAGGCCGGGAAGCCGGCCATGACGTAGCGCGTGTCGGTGGAGATTCGGTGCCGGAGGGTTTCCATGGCAAGAACGCTACGAGCGGCGGCTTCCCCGATCGACCCCGCCCGCAGGCGTCTCGGGGGTAGGGATATCCCTACCGAGCGGCGGCTCCCTGCCCGGCGGCTGTTCCGGCGTCGGACCCGGGTCGGGCAGCGGCGGCAACGGCCGTTTGACGGGCTCCGCGCCCAGTTTCACGACCTTGCCGTAGTGGGTGACGTGCAATGGTTCGCCCTCTACGAGCTCGTAGGTCGCCGAGGCGTGCGTCACGGTGACGCGCAGCCGGCGACCGCGGTAGGCCAGCCGGAAGGCGAGCCTGGACAGCGCGTCGGGCAGACGCGGCGCGAAGCACAACTCGCTGTCGTGCAGCCGCATCCCGCCGAAGCCCTCCACCAGCGCGATCCACCCCCCGGCCAGCGCGGCCAGGTGCAGCCCGTCGCGGGTGTTGTGCTCGAGGTCGTCCAGGTCCATCAGGGCGGCCTCGGCGAGGTAGGCGTGGGCCAGGTCCAGGTGGCCCACTTCGGCCGCGAGCACCGCCTGGGTGCAGGCCGACAGCGAGGAGTCGCGGACCGTCAGCCGCTCGTAGTAGGCGAAGTTGCGCGCCTTCTGCTCGGGCGTGAACGCCTCGCCGGCCAGGTGCATGGCCAGCACCAGGTCGGCCTGCTTGACCACCTGCCGCCGGTACAGCTCGAAGTAGGGATAGTTCAGCATCAGCGGGTAGCGGTTGTCCTTGGCGAAGTCCCACTCGGCGTGCGCGGTGAAGCCCTCCGCCTGCGGGTGCACCCGCTGGCGCCGGTCGTAGGGGATCGTCATCGCCTCGGCCGCGTCCCGCCAGGAGGCGGCCTCCTCGTCGCTCACGTCGTGGTGGTCGGGGTAGCGGGCCACCACGTCGGCCGCGGCCGCGAGGTTACGGCGGGCCATGAGGTTGGTGTAGACGTTGTTGTCGGCGATCGCGCTGTACTCGTCGGGGCCTGTCACGCCGTCGATGCGGAAGGCGCCGGTCTTGTCGTGGTGGCCCAGCGACCGCCACAGCCTGGCGGTCTCCACCAGCAGGTCCAGCCCGCAGTCCGCCTCGAATTCGGTGTCTCCGGTGGCCCGCACGTACCGGATCACCGCGCCGGCGATGTCCGCGTTGAGATGGAAGGCGGCGGTGCCGGCGGGCCAGTAGCCCGAGCACTCCATCCCGTGGATGGTGCGCCACGGGAACGCCGCGCCCTCCAGGCCGAGCTGCCTGGCCCGGTCCTGCGCGATCGGCAGCGTGTGCCGCCGCCACTGCAGCGCCGAGGCGACAGTCTTGGGCGCGGTGTGCGTGAGCACCGGCAGCACGAACGCCTCGGTGTCCCAGAAGACGTGCCCGTCGTAGCCGGAACCGGTCAGTCCCTTGGCCGGGATCGGCCGGTGCTCGGCTCTGGCCGAGGCCTGCAGGATGTGGAAGAGCCCGAAGCGGACCGCCTGCTGGAGCGCCACGTCGCCGTCGATCTCGACGTCGGCGCGCGACCAGAAGTCGTCCAGCGCGTGCCGCTGGCCCGCGGCCAGCCCCTCCCAGCCGGACAGCTCGGCGGCGGTCAGCGCGGCGGCCACCTGGTCGCGTAGCGCCGGCACCGAGCGCGACCTGGACCAGCCGTACCCCACCAGCTTCACCAGCTGCAGCTTCTCCCCCGGCTCGAGGTTGGCCGCGACCGTGTACCTGGCCAGGTCCGCGGAGCTGTTCAGCTCGGTGTGCATCCGCGCGGGCCCGTCGACCAGGTTCGTCATCGCCGCGGCCAGGCGCAGGCGGCTGCGGCGGACGGAGTGCACCAGGATCGCCTTGTCCGCCTCGGCCGCGTCGTACTCCGCCTCCAGCGGCGCGGCCAGCGCTGCGGCGGCCCGCGGATCGTCCTCCTCGGTGGGCACGGTCTCGTTCGCGACCAGCTCCGACTGCACCACGACCAGCACCGGCTGGTCGACCGCCGTCACCTCGTACCGGATGGCGACCACGGCGCGCTGCTCGAGCGAGACCAGCCGGGTCGAGGTGACTTGTACCCGCCTGCCGGTGGGCGTGGTCCAGCTCAGGTGCCGGGTGAGCGTGCCCGCCCGCAGGTCCAGGATCCGCTCGTGCGCCTCGACCGTGCCGTAGCGCATGTCCAGCGGCTCGTCGTCGACCAGGAGCCGGATGAGCTTGCCGTTGGTGATGTTGACGACCGTCTCGTCGGTCTCCGGGTAGCCGTAGCCGCCCTCGGCGTACGGCAGGGGGCGCGTCTCGTACACGCCGTTGAGGTAGGTGCCCGGCAGGCCGTACGGCTCGCCCTCGTCGAGGTTGCCGCGCAGCCCGATGTGCCCGTTGGACAGGGCGAACACGGACTCGCTCTGCGCCAGGCGGTCGAGGTCGACCGAGGTCTCCCTGATCTGCCACGGCTCCGCGGGGTAGGCCGGATGCTCGATCACGACGGCTCCAGCAGTTCGCTCAGGTCCTTGACCACCAGGTGCGCGCCGTGCTGCCGCAGCTCCTCCGCCTGGCCCACCCGGTCGACCCCGACCACGGGGTGGAACCCGCCCGCGCGCCCCGCGGCCACGCCCGCCTGCGCGTCCTCGAACACCGCGGCCTCGCCCGGCTCGACGCCGAGGTCGTGGGCGGCGGCCAGGTAGGTGTCGGGCGCGGGCTTGCCTGCCAGGTCGCGCCGCTTGGCCACGATCCCGTCGATCACCACGTGGAACAGGTCGTCGATGCCCGCCGCGGCCAGCACCTGGTGGGTGTTGGCGCTGGCGGAGACCACGGCCGTCTTCAGCCCCGCGGCGGTCGCAGCCCGCACGTAGGCCACCGAGCCGTCGAAGACCTTGACGCCCAGCTCCGCGATCTTCACCTGGACGAGCGCGTTCTTCCTGTCGCTCAGCAGCGTGATCGTGACCTCGTCGACCTCGATCCCGCGCGAGGCCAGGAAGGAGCGGGTGCCGTCCTCGCGCGGCTTGCCGTCCACGTAGTCGTCGTAGTCGCGGTGGATGTCGAACGGCTCCCGCTCGGGTCCCAGGAACTCGTCGAACATCTGCTTCCACGCGGCGGCGTGGACCGAGGCGGTGTCGGTGAGCACGCCGTCCATATCGAAGAGGCACGCGCGCGTGCCGTCGGGAAGTCCCAGCTTCACATTTGCCTCTTACCCTTCAGCTTGCGCCATCCACCTGCCCGGTTGTTGGCGATGATCTGCTGGAACATCGCCTTCAGCGCCCTGGCGTTGATCGTCTCGCCCTCCTTGAAGGCGACCGTGCGGGCGGTCTTGTTGCCGTGCCCGGCCGTGATGATGCCTTCCGGGTCGGGCACGATCGCGCCGTCGTACATGAACACGTTGACGTGGTCCTTGGCGGCCAGCAGCGCGCAGACGTTGCCCTGGAGCACGAAGTACGGCTGGCGGGTGCGCTTGACGGTCTCCTCCACCTCCGGGTCGGCGGCGTGGACCAGGTCGCGGACCTCCTGGCAGACGGCCTGCTGCCAGCCGGGCAGCGCGTCGATGTAGTCGTCGACTCGCGGGTCGCGGGTGTAGCTCATGGTGTCCTCCATCCCCTTCTCATCCGGGACGTAGAACCCCGCGACCGGATTTCGACATGGTCAGAGGAGTTTTTCCCAGCGGCCCGAGAAGAGCTCGTCGGTGGGCGGCTCGCCCGGCAACTTCAAGGCGCCCTGGGCGCGCAGCCCGTCGAGCGCGATCGCGACGATCCGCCGGTGCGCCCTCTCGGCCGCCGCGAACAGCTTCTCCCTGCCGCGCAGCTGCTTCAGCATCGGCGAGCTGCCCAGTTGTTCGATCAGCAGGGCCAGGTCGACCTGGGTGACGTCCGGCCTGAGCACGCCTGCCGCGTGCGCCCGCCGCACCAGCGCCGCGGCCAGTTCGTCACCGCGCCGTGCCGTGGCCGCCATCTCCTCGGTGACCTCGATGGACCCGGCGATCGGCCCGAGTTGTCCCTGCCCGAACTCCACGCACTCGACCACGAACCCCGCCAGCCCGCGCCACGGGTCGTCGTCGTCCAGCCCGCGCTCGGCGGCCTGGATCGAGTGCTCCATGCTCAGCACGCACAGCCGCTGGAAGAGCTCCTCCTTGGTCCGATACCGCCGGTAGAGGCTGCCGATCCCCACCCCGGCCCGCGCGGCGATCGCGGCCACCGACGCATGCGCCCCGTCCTCGGCCAGCACCTCACGCGCGGCCACGAGCAGAGCGCGATCATTACGCTCCGCCTCGACCCTGCGCGGCCCGCGCCCCCTCGGCGTCGTCACCCACGCCACCCTATCCGGAGCACTTCACTCCGCGGCGAGCTGATCCCAGGGCGTCCAGGCCGACGGTGGATCGCAGAAGGCCGCTGATCCTGAGGGTGGGATCAGCGGCCGGGGGATGCGGGTCAGGCGGCGGCGGGGATGTTCTCGGGCTCGGCGGTCTGGGTGTTCTTGTGGTCGCGGACGAGCACCAGGCCCAGGATGGCCGCGGCCAGGACGCCGACGGCGCTGATGGTGAAGGCGCTGGACATCGCCGTGGCGAAGGCCTGGCGTGCGGCCTGGGCGAGGCCGGGGTCGGCCAGGGCGAGGGCGTCGCCGATGGAACGCCTGGCCGAGGAGGGCGCGGCGGCGGGCATGGCGGCCGAGTAGCCGGCGGCCAGGAGGCTGCCCAGGACCGCGACCCCGAGGGCGGCGCCCGCCTGCTGGATCGTGTCGTTGAGCGCGGAGCCGACGCCGGCGTGCTCGGCCGGGATGGTGCCCATGAGGGCGGCGATCGCGGCGGGCATCGCCAGGCCGCCGCCGGCGCCCAGGACGAACAGGGCGATCGAGGTGATCAGCGTGCCGGAGCCGGTGGACAGCGTGGCCAGCAGGCCGAACCCGCCGGCCATGACGCCCATGCCCGCGACGATCATGATCCGGTTGCCCACCTTGGCGCCCAGGCTCGCGCCGAGGCCGTTGAAGGCCAGCGAGGCCACGAACATCGGCAGGAACGCCAGCCCGGCCTGGGTGGGCGTGTAGCCGAGCACGAACTGCAGGTACTGGGTGAGGACGAGCAGCAGGCCGCCGTTGCCGACCTGGACCAGGGTGAGCGACAGGCTGCCGCCGGAGAAGTTGCGCTTGCGGAACAGGCTCAGCGGCACCATCGGGTGCGGGGTGCGCAGCTCCCAGGCGATGAAGGCGGCCAGCGCGACCACGGCGATGACCAGGGCGGCGACGGGAAGGCCGTGCGGTGCCTCGATGATGGTCCACACCAGGGCGACCATGCCGACGACGGACAGCAGGGCGCCGATCGGGTCGGCCTTGGTCTGCGGCCCCTTGGACTCGGGCATCAGCACCAGCGCCGCGACGATGGCCACGACGGCGACCGGCACGTTGATCAGGAACACCGCGCCCCACCAGAACCACGCGATCAGCGCGCCGCCCAGCACCGGGCCGCCGATCAGGCCGAGCATCGCCACGGCGCTCCACGCGGCCATGGCCTTGCGCCGCTCCTCGTCGTCGAAGACGGTGATCAGGATCGACAGCGTGCTCGGCATGATCAGCGCGCCGCCGATGCCCATCACCGCCCTGCCGGCGATCAGCTGGACGGGATCCGCCGCGAAGCTGGCGGCCAGCGAGGCCGCTCCGAACAGCACCAGCCCGATGACCATGATCCTGCGGCGGCCGAAGCGGTCCGACAGGCTGCCGGCGGTCAGCAGCAGCCCGGCGAAGACCAGGATGTAGGAATCCAGGATCCACTGCGTGTCCGACGCGTCGGCGCCGAGGTCCGCCGTCAGCGGCGGGATCGCGACGGTCAGCACCATGTTGTCGATCACCAGCACCAGCGTGCTCAGGCACATCACAACCAGGATCCACCAGCGACGTGGGTGACGTTGCATCGTTAAGCCCTTCCGAGTACGGCGTCCTCTCGATGCGAACACCGTGCGCTCAAGGATAGGCGTACGCAAGAGCGCACGATGTACGCATACGTCAGGCCTGGTAGACCTCGCGACCGCCGATCAGGACCCGGACAGGGCGGCTCATGACGTCCAGCGGATCGCCGGACCAGATGACGATGTCGGCGTCCAACCCGGGCTTGAGCGCCCCGACCCGGTCGTCCAGGCCGAACATCGCGGCCGGGTTGAGCGTGATCGATTCGAGCGCCGCCCGCGGGTCCATGCCCTCCTTGACCGCGAGCGTGGCCTGCAGTGCCAGGTACTGGACGGGGACCATGTTGTGGTCGGTGGTGATGGCGACCCGCACCCCCGCCCGGGCGAGGATCCCGGGGCTGCGGACCGTGCGGTGGCGCAGTTCTGGCTTGGTGCGGGCGCTGATGAGGGGCCCGCTGACCACCGGGACGCCCCGGGCGGCCAGGCGCTCGGCGAGCAGGTGGGCCTCGGTGCCGTGGTGGACGATCAGGCGGTAGCCGAACTCCTCGCTGAGCCGCACCGCCGTGGCGATGTCGTCGGCCCGGTGGGCGTGCTGGCACCACGGCAACTCCCCCGCCAGCACCCTGGCCAGCACCTCCAGCCCAGGATCGTACGGCCGGCCGGTGTAGGCGCGCGCCTGGACGAAGGCGTCGCGGATCGCGGCCGCCGTGCCGAGCCGGGTCCGCCCCTGGCCCTTCTTGGGGTTCTCCCCCAGCGCGCTCTTGACGCCCACCGGGTCCCGCACGACCATCTCGTCGGCGATCACGCCCCACGTCTTGATCGCCACGGCCTGGCCGCCGATCGGGTTGGCCGAGCCCGGCAGCACGACCGCGGTGGTCACCCCGCCCGCCAGGGCGTCGCCGAACCCGGAGTCGGCCGGGTTGACGGCGTCCAGGGCGCGGAGCCGCGCGCCGTTCCTCTCACCCGCCTCGTTCAGGTCCTCGCCGACGTCACCCTCGCCCTCCTCGCCGATGCCCAGGTGGGCGTGCGCCTCGACGAACCCGGGCAGCACCCACCGCCCGCGCGCGTCGATCACCGGGATCCCCTCAGGGACCCGGGTGCCGACCTCGGCGATCCGGCCGTCTGCCACGACCACGGTGCCCTGCTCGATCGGCGGCCCGTCCACAGGGACGACGCGCCCGCCGGTGATCGCGACGTTCACCACGCCCCCACCCTGTGAGTGACCTCGTGGTGCTCGACGACCAGCGAGGGGACCAGCTCGAAGGCGGCGTCGCCGGGGTACAGGACCGCCCTGTGCGGGTCAGGCCCGGCGAAGGCGCGGATCGCCTCCCACGAGCTCCAGTAGGTCATCAACCGGAACTCGGTCTCGGCCCGCAGCACCTGCGCCCCCAGGAAGCCCGGAGTCGCCGCCGCCTCGGCGACGCCCGTGGCCAGGAGGTGGTCGTGGAAGGCGTCGGCGTGGCGTAGGGGCACCTGGCCCGTCCAGGTGCGGGCGATCATGAGGGGGCTTCTTCGAGCAGGGGCAGGGTGGTCTCCGCGGCGGCGAGGTCCTGGACGCCGAGGCCGATGAGTTTGGCCACGGTGAGCTGGCGCTCGTCGACGCGGCCAGGGTGACGGCCCAGGATGATCTCGCCGATCTCGGCCGTGGGCTCGGCTCCTGACGCGTTCAGGTCGCCCGCGATGGCGGGCGTGTCGCGGCGGCTGTCGACCGCGAGCACGTCGGCCCGGTGGAAGCAGGCGGGATCCAGTTCCGCCTTGGTCAGGTCGTCGGCGCCCACGGCCGTGACGTGCTGGCCGGGGCGCAGCCAGGCGCCCCGCAGGATCGGGCTCCGCGCGGCGGTGGCGGTCACGATCACGTCGGCCTGCCGTACCGCCTGCTCGGGGTCGGGCGCGACGGTCACCGAGGCGAACTCGCCGAGCAGCGCCTCGCGCAGCGAAAGCGCGGCGCGAGGCGAGCGACCCCAGACGACCACCGACTCGACGGGCCGCACCGCGCGGGCGGCCAGCGCCTGCAGCCGGGCCTGCACGCCCGTGCCCAGCACGGCGAGCGTCGTGGCGTCCGGCCTGGCCAGCAGCCGGGTCGCCACCGCGCCGGCCGCGGCCGTCCGCAGGTCGGTCAGCCGGTGGTCGTCGAAGAGCAGCGCGTACGGCAGGCCGGTCGCGGCGTCGTGGACGGCGATGTAACCGCCGCTCGGCGGGTCGCCCGCGGCGAACCAGGTGCCGACCTTGACGGTGAAGTACCGGCGCCCGGGCAGCCAGGCGGCCTTGACGTGCACGTCGCCCTGCTCCCCCGCCGGGGCGAACACCATCAGCGGCGCCTGCCCGAGCCCGAGGCTGAAGTCGGCCAGTGCCCGGGAGACCGGCTCGATGAGGTCGGGCAGGTCGACGGCCCGCCCGATGACGTCGGGACCGTAGAGCTTCACGGCAGCTCCCGCAGGGTCCCGGTGCCGACGAACGACACGTTCCCGCCCACGGTGACCCGTTCGACACGTCCGGGCGTGCCGTAGGCGGTGATGGCGATGCGGCTCGGCCGGCCGGTGAAGCGGCCCTGCGCCAGGGCCACCTCCTGGCCGTCGGCCGCCAGGCCGTGGCGTAGCAGGTAGGCGGCCACGCAGCCGGCGGCGCTGCCGGTGGCCACGTCCTCGACGACGCCGTCGTTGTTCCAGTGCCTGCCCTCCGGGGCCGAGGCGTCGAGCAGGTAGGCGTACTGCGCGCCGTACGAGGCGAGGAGAGCGCCGAAGTCGGGGTGGACGATGCGGGCGCCGGAGAGGTCGCGGACGGGCACGATCAGGTAGCGCAGACCGGTCGAGACGATCTCCAGGGGGAGCGCGTCGTCGAGGTGCCGCAGGCCGAGCGCGGCGGCGATCTCGCCCCGGTCGACGTCCGCAGGGATCACCTCGGGCGCCCCCTGGTCCATCAGCGCCGACACCCGGCCCTCGGAGGAGGAGCGGGTGGTCACCCGGACGGTCCCGGCGCGCAGGGCGAAGGTCCAGGAGCGCTCGCCGGACCCGGGCGCCTGCTCGTGCAGGACCGCCGCCGCGCCCAGGACCGGATGGCCCGCGAAGTCGAGCTCCTCGACCAGGTCGAAGACGCGCGCCCGCACCGGGTCGCCGGTGGTCACGAAGATGGTCTCGAAGTGCCGCAGCTCCCTGGTGATCGCGGCCAGCCGGTCGTCGTCCAGGGGTGGCGGGTCGACGAAAACGGCCAGGCTGTTGCCGGTGTAGGGCCGGTCGGCGAAGACGTCGACGTGGTGGTAGCCGGTCATGCGGCCAGCCTAGGCAGGGCCTTGATCATTGAGAACGGCGATATTCACGTGTGCTGCATAATCAATACTTATGGACTTCCAGATCGCCGACCTGCGGTCCTTCGCGGCGACCGTCCGGGCCGGCAGCATCACCCGCGCCGCGGCGGTGCTGAACCTCAGCCAGCCCGCGGTCAGCCAGCGCATCCAGCGCCTGGAGCGGGCCGCGGGCGAGCGCATCCTGCTGCGTGACACGCAGGGCGCCAGGCTGACCCCGGCGGGCGAGACCCTGCTGGCCTACGCCGAGCGCATGCTCGCCCTGCACGACGAGGCCCGCACCTCCATCGCCGGGCCCGGCGCCGAGCCGTCGGGGCGGCGCACGATCGGGCTGCTCGAGGACCTGGCGATCACCACGTTCCCCGCGGCGCTGGCCGACTTCGCGGCGCTGCATCCGCGGGTCGAGCTGGAGGTGATCGTCAGTTCGGCGGCGTCGTTGCGGCGGCTGGCCGATCGCGGGCGGCTCGACCTGGTGTTCGGTGATCCCGCCGCCATGCCGGAGGCCTCGCTGCGCTGGCAGCGGCGGGTGCCGCTGGCCTGGGCCTGCGCTCCCGGCGTGGACCTGGCGGCCGATCCGCTGCCGCTGGTGGTGTTCTCCCAGCCGTGCCGGTGGCGGCAGCCGCTGCTCGACGCCGTCGGCCGGCACAGGCGGGCGTGGCGGATCGCCTTCCAGAGCACCAGCGTCTACGCGGTCCAGGCGGCCGTCACGGCGGGGATCGGCCTCGGCGCGCTGCTGGTGGACAACGTCCCGCGCGGGACGCTCGTCGACCCCGAGCCGTACGGCCTGCCGCCGGCGCCGCTGGTGGACATCGCCATCTCCCGCCGCGCCGACACCGACGCCGACCAGGCCCTCAACAGCCTCGAACGGCTCCTGCGCCGAGCCGCCCAGGACTAGGTCTCGGTTAGTCGATCCCCCGTCACGGGCAGGGGTGGAGTGTGGAGCACGAGGTCGAAGTACCGGCCGGAGCCATGCGGCTGCCGGGGACCCTCGTCGATCCGAAGGGCGGCGAGGCGGTCGTCGTCTTCGCGCACGGCAGCGGAAGCGGACGGCACAGCCCGCGCAACCGCTACGTGGCCGACGAACTGCACGCCGCCGGGCTGGGGACCCTGCTGTTCGACCTGCTGACCCCCGCCGAGGAGGCGGACCGGCGCAACGTGTTCGACGTCGGCCTGCTCGGCGAGCGGCTCCGCCAGGCGACCGGGTGGCTGCGCGAGCGGTCGCCGTCGGCGCGGATCGGCTACTTCGGGGCGAGCACGGGCGCCGCGGCGGCGCTCTGGGCCGCCGCCGAGCCCGGCAGCGACATCGCCGCCGTCGTCTCCCGCGGCGGGCGCCCCGACCTGGCCGGCGAGCGCCTGCCCTTCGTGACGGCGCCCACCCTGCTCATTGTCGGCGGCCACGACGAGCAGGTGCTCGAGCTGAACAGTGCCGCCCAGCGCATGCTGCGGTGCGAGAGCCGGCTGGAGATCGTCCCCGGCGCCACCCACCTGTTCGCGGAACCCGGCGCTCTCGAACAGGTCGCCGCCCTGGCCCGCGACTGGTTCACCCGCTGACCCTGTCGTCTCAGCGCAGCTCGCGGAAGAACTCCATGATGTCGGCGACGAGCAGGTCGGGCGCGTCGTGGGCGGACCAGTGGCTGCCCCGGTCGTACTCGTTCCAGGACACGATGTTGGCGTGGTCGCGCTCGGCGAAGCGCCGCAGCGGCCGGAAGTCGTAGGCGAAGCTGGCCAGGCCCATGGGGACCGTGGTCGGCTCGGTGTCCGGCTTCATCCGCTTGTTCTCGTAGTAGAAGCGGGCGGCCGAGGCGGCCGTGTTGGTGATCCAGTAGATCGTGGCGTTGGTCAGGATGTCGTCCTTGCTGAGCGCGTCGCCGAACAACTGGCCGCTCCAGGCCAGCTGGCCGGCTGGGGAGTCGGCGAGCGCGTGGGCGATCGTCTGCGGCTGCTCCTCCTGCACCTTGTCGTGCACGGCGTGGCTCACGAACGACTGCAGGAACTGCAGATACTGCAGGTCCTCCGGCGAGATCCCCTCCATCTCGCCGGGGTCGCCGCTGGGGAAGGAGAAGATCTGCGTGACGTGCACGCCGATGACGTGCTCGCGGCTCAGCCTGCCCTGGATCGGGGCGACGATGGCGCCCGCGTCGTTGCCGTGCACGCCGTACCGGTCGTAGCCGAGCCTGCGCATGAGCTCGCCCCAGGCGGCCGCGGTGCGCTCGGCGTTCCAGCCGCGCTCGCGGGTGGGGCCGGAGAAGGCGAAGCCGGGCAGCGACGGGATGACCACGTCGAAGCCGCCCGCGGTGAGCTCGGCGATGAGCCCCACGTATTCGACGAACGTGTTGGGCCAGCCGTGGGTGAGGATCAGCGGGATCGCGCCGGCCTGCGGCGAGCGCACGTGCAGGAAGTGGATGGTCTGCCCGTCGATCTCGGTGGTGAACTGCGGGTAGGCGTTCAACCTGGCCTCGACCGCGCGCCAGTCGAACCCGTCTCGCCAGTGCTCCACCAGGTCGCGCACGTAGTCGACGGGCACGCCGTACTCCCAGGGGTCCTGGCCTGGAGGCAGCTCGCCGGTGAAGCGCGTGCGGCGCAGCCGGTCGCGCAGGTCGTCGAGGTCGGCGTCGGGAACGTCGATGTGGAAGGGCTGGATTTCCGACATGCGGCCGAGCCTAGGAGCGGCGCGACGCCCGCCACTATCCGCGCCGCGCAAGCCTGATGTCGGGAAACGGATAGCGTCCTCGCCATTGTCGCTTTTTGTGTAACTCTGTAATCATGACCGAACCCCCCATCGTCATCGAGCACCGCGAGCACGTCTGGTACCTGCTCGCCCAGGCCTCGCAACTCGAGCACATGATCATGTGCCAGTACCTGTTCGCCGAGTTCAGTCTCAAGACCGAGGGGCTCACCGAGGAGCAGCAGGCCGCGGTGGAGCGCTGGCGCGCGGAGCTGCACGGCATCGCCGTACAGGAGATGCTGCACCTGGCCCTGGTGGCCAACCTGATGTCGGCCATCGGCGCCGCGCCCATCTTCGGCCGGCCCAATTTCCCGCAGGCGTGCGGCGTGTTCCCGCCGTCGGTGCAGTTGCGGCTGCTGCCCTTCGGCGAGGACGCGCTGACCCACTTTCTCTTCCTCGAGCGCCCCGAGGGCATGCAGCGCGCGGACGCGGCCGGTTTCATCTCCTGTGAGCTGCCGCCCGAGCCCGTCGCCCCCGGCGAGATCTTCCCCCGCGTGCAGGACTTCGAGACCGTCGGCCATCTCTATCGCGGTATCCAGGACGGTCTGACCGCACTCGTCGCCGCGGTGGGCGAGGAGCAGGTGTTCTGCGGCTCGCCCAAGGCGCAGGCCACGCCCGAGTTGTTCCGCTGGCCGGAAATGGTGGCGGTGACCGACCTGAAGTCCGCCCGTGCCGCCATCGAGGAGATCATCGAGCAGGGCGAGGGTGCGCAGGGCGACTGGAAGGAGGCACACTACGGCCGCTTCCTGAAGATCTGGGAGGAGTACACCGCGCTGCGCGCCGCCGACCCCTCCTTCGAGCCCGCCCACCCGGCGCTCGGCGCCTTCACCCGCCAGCCGTTCGACGTGCAGGAACCTCAGCCGATCATCGGCGACGCGGATACGCTGGCCCTGGCCGAGCTGTGCAACCTCGCCTACGAGGCGATCCTGTGGATGCTGACCCGCTTCTTCACCCACACCGACGAGACGCAGGAGCAGCTCGAGACCCTGGTGGGCGGCGCGATCACGATGATGGCCGGTGTGCTGCGCCCTCTCGGCACGGCCCTCACCCGCCGCCCCGCCGGCCCCGCGCATGAGGGCCGTACGGCAGGCCCCGCCTTCGAGATGTACTACCCCCTGGGCAACGTGGTGCCGTGGCGGGATGCGGCCTGGACGGTCCTGTGCGAACGCGTCCACCAGATCGCCACCAGGTGTGGCGAGCACCTCACCGACGACCCCGTCGTCAAGGCCGCCGCGGCCCGAGCCGCCGCCGTGGCCGCCTCACTGGACGCCGCCCGTTAACCACCGGCGCGTCTCACTGGCCGTAGGAGTAACGGAGCTGCGCGTTGATCAGGAAGTTGAGCCGATACCGCATCCGGCCGAGCACGCCAGGACCGGGCACCTCCCCCGGGGTCAGCAGCGTCCACCGCAACGCGGAGCCGTCGTCCTGCGCCGGCCGGATGTCGAACCGGATCTCGTCATCGGGCCTGTCGGGCCACAGCGACGACCAGACCACGAGCTCCGGCTCCACCGCCCGCAGGACGCGCGGCTCGACCTCGTCGGGCCGCAACTCCAGCCACTGCCGCACCCCCGCCCGCCGCGGATCGCTCAGACTCCCCCACACGACGCGCGGAGGCGGCGGCTGCTTACGCTCCCGCGACCCCAACTCGATCACCCCCACAGTCTAAAAGCCCCCTTTTGCCACAGCCCGCTGCCACGATCACCTCCCATGGACGTCGACGAGTTCTGGCACCTGATCGAGGAGTCAGCCGGGGTGCCCGGCGGGAAGGAAGCACGCCTGCGATGGCTCGAGGAACGCCTCATGCAGCGTCCCGCGGACGACATCGTCGACTTCAAGGCGTGGCTGTACGAAGCCGACAGCCGCGCGGACACGAACCTGCTGGCCGGCGCGTCGAACGCCCTGTACCTGACCGGCGGCGACGACAGCGTCTGCTACTTCCGCATGTGGCTGATCGGCCTGGGCCGCGAGACCTTCGAACGGGTCGTGCACGATCCGGACACCCTGGCTGACGTCCCCGAGGTACAGCGTTACAACGCCATGCAGCGACTTGGCCTCCGTCGGACCGACGAGGACCTGCCGGAGCTGGAGGCACTCGCCTACGTGCCCGCCAAGGCATGGGAGCGGGCGACGGGCAAGAACTGGGACCTCTTCGCCCTTGCTCTCAAGGCTCGGGGGGTCGGGGAAGGGTGAAGGCCACTTCCGGGGTGCGGAAGTGGCCTTTGGGGTGGGGTCAGCCGCAGTGTTCGAAGGGGCTGGTGTAGGAGCTGCTGCCGACCGAGCCGCCCCAGCGGACGCACTGGTTGGCCGCGTCACGCCGGACGGGTCCGGCGTAGTAGCCGTAGTTGCCCGAGTCGGTGGTACGGCTTTCGCCCTGCGGTTCCAGGAAGGCGGACACCGCGGTGTCGGTGCCGAGGTTGGTGGACTTCAGGGTCACGACGCAGTTGTAGCCGTTACCCGAGTTGTAGAGCAGGTACGTCGTGCCACCGCTGAGCCCGGCGGAGTCGATGACGGAGTAGCCGCTCCCGCAGACCTCCTCGGGGGTGTAGGGGTTGCCGCTGCAGGCATTGGTGCTGGTGACGGCCTTCTTCTCGCCCAGGGAGACGGTGACGCCGTCCACGGTCGGACTGGTGTCCATCGCGCCGGTGGAGGTGCGCTGTTCGTAGTGGAGGTGAGGTGCGGTGGCGCCGCCCGTCGCGCCCACGGTGCCGATGGCGGTGCCCTGGCCGACGCTCAGGGAGCTGCCGGCCGACCGGACCATGGTCGCGAGGTGGGCATAGCGGGTGCGGGTGCCATCACTGTGCCGGATTTCGATCCACTGGCCATAGCTGGTGCTTCCGGCGTCGTAGAAATACGCGGTACCCGCGGCGGTGGCGCGTACGGTTTCGCCGTTGATGTCGTCGCCGCCGTAGTTCTGCCAGTCGATGGAGCCTGACGGGTTGTGGCCTGGATACCAGTTGTTGGCGTAGAAGGTCTTTCCGCAGTTGAAGGGGCTCTTGTGGGAGAGGGATCTGGCCTGGGTGTCCTGCGCTGAGGCGGCCTGGGGGATGAGTACCGCCGCCAGCGTGCATAACAGGACAGAGATCGCGGATTTGAGGGTCGTCGGCCTGGTTACGGGCATGATTGCCTCTCTGAGCAGGTGCGTATTGGGGGGGATACGGGGACGCTCAGTTGACCGCGCGCGGGAGTCCGGTCGATCATGAAGATAGACCTGAAAGTTCTCTTCATCAATCTCTACAGAATGAAATTTTGCGGCTTTTGAGCGACGCAGTGATCGAGCCGAAATCTCCCCCGACGGCGTAGGTACCTACGGGATAGGCGAAAACTACCGACGCGAATGCCCCGGCCCGGCTGCGACCTTGGAGCCATGAACGGCACCACGCTCCACCGGACCGCAGGCCTGGCCGCACTGGCCACCGCGCAGTTCCTCGTCGTGCTCAGCACGTCGATCGTGAACGTGGCCCTCCCGCAGATCCGCGCCGGCCTGGGCCTGTCGCCGTCCGCCCTGGCCTGGGTGGTCAACGCCTACGTCCTGGTCTTCGGCGCGCTCCTGCTTCCCGGCGGGAGAATCGGTGACCTGTACGGCTTGCGCCGCGTCTTCCTGATCGGCACCGGCCTGTTCACCCTCTCCAGCCTGGGCGCCACCCTGGCCGGCGACGCGCCGCTCCTGATCACCGCGCGTGCCGTCCAGGGACTGGGAGCGGCACTGCTGGCCCCCACCGCCCTGGCCCTGGTCCTGCGGCTCTTCCCCGGAGGCAGGGCGCTCGGCGTGTGGGGCGCGGTCTCCGGTGCGGGCGGCGCGGCCGGCGTGCTGCTGAGCGGGCTGTTGACAGACCTGTACGGCTGGCGCGCGGTCTTCGCCGTGCTCGCGCCCTTCGCCCTGGCGGTCCTGGTGGCCACCTGGCGGCTGGTGCCCGCGGACGTGCCGCGCGGTGGGCGGCTCGACCTGCCGGGCACGGCGACACTCGTGGCCGGGCTGGTCACGTTCACCTTCGGGCTGACCGGTTTCAAGCCCGCCATACCGGCCGGACTGGCGTTGCTGGTCTGGTTCGCGGTGCTCCAGCGCCGCTCGACGGACCCGCTGCTGCCCGCGCGGATGGCGGTGGTCGCCCGGCCCAACCTGCTGATGGCGCTGCTCGGCGCGGTCTGGCTGGGCCTGTTCTACTTCCTGCCGCTCTACCAGCAGCGGGAGCTGGGCTACACCCCGCTGGAAACCGGGCTGTCCCAGCTTCCGCTGGCCCTGATGATCACCGTCTCGTCCTGGGCGACCGGGAAACTGCGCGGCCGTGCCGTACTGCCGCTCGGCCTTCTCGCGCTGGCCGCGGGCCTGGCCTGGATGGGGCTCACCGGCGCGCTGATCGTGCCGTCGCTGCTCATCGGCGCAGGCCTCGGCGTCGCCTTCGTCCGCCTCACCGGCTGGTCGTCGTCCGGGGTAGCACCCGGCGACAGCGGACTGGCCGGTGGGCTGGTCAACGCCACCCGGCAGGTCGGCGGCGCAGTGGGCCTGTCCGTCCTGACCCTCCTTCCGACCTACGGCGGCGCCTTCCTGGCCTGCGCCGGCATCACCCTCCTCATCGCGATCCTCTCGATCGGAAAGGCATCATCGTGAACGACCTCGCCAAGCCGTACCTGACCGGGCACTACGCGCCCGTCACCGACGAGATCACCGCCCGCGAGCTCACCGTGCACGGCACGCTCCCGCCCGAGCTCAACGGCCGCTACTTCCGCAACGGCCACAACCCCAAGCCCGGCGTCACCCCCACCCACTGGTTCAAGGGCGAGGGCATGATCCACGGCATCCGCCTGGCCGGCGGGAAGGCCGAGTGGTACCGCAACCGGTGGGTCCGCACGCCGTACCTGGAGGGGGTGCCCTTCCACGGCACGGAGCTGGAGGTCTCCGCGGCGGCGACCAACATCATCTTCCACGGCGGTCGCTACCTGGCCCTGCAGGAGGCCAACCTGCCCTGGGAGGTCAGCGCCGAGCTCGACACGATCGGCGTCTACGACTTCGGCGGCAAGCTGACCAGCGCGATGACCGCCCACCCGAAGGAGGACCCGGTCACCGGAGAGCTGCACTTCTTCAGCTACAGCCCCTTCCCGCCGTACCTGACCTACCACGTCGCCGACGCCTCCGGCCAGATCGTCCGCACTCAGATCGTCGACGGAGCGGGCCCCTCGCTCATGCACGACTTCGCGATCACCGCCGAGCACGCCGTCTTCATGTGCTCGCCGGTCGTCTTCGACCACGCCGAGCAGTCGGGGATTCCCTACCGCTGGCACGACGACGTGCCGTTCCGCATCGGCGTCATGCCGCGCAACTCCGACCGGGTGACCTGGTTCGAGGCCGAGCAGGGCACCCTGCTGCACGTCAGCAACTCCTACGTGGACGCCCACGGGCGCGTGGTGCTCGAAGGTCCGCGCTTCGACCGCTCCGGGTGGGAGACGTCGTGGAAGTGGTGGGTGGGGGCGCCCGCGTACGGCGTCAGCCCGCTGTCCGGCGCCACCATGCACCGCTGGATTCTCGACCCGGCCACCGGCAAGGCCACCGAGGAAGCCCTGGACAACCTGAACGTCGAGTTCCCGGCGATCAACGACGCCCACACCGGCATCACCAACCGCTACAGCTACGCCATCGCCTTCCCCGGCGCGGGCCTGTCCGGGTACCACACCGCCAAGTACGACGCGGTGACCGGCGAGCAGCGGCTGTTCTCGCACGGCGAGCACCGCATGCCCGGCGAAGCCGTCTTCGTGCCCGCCGCCGCCAGCAACAACGAGGACGACGGCTACCTGCTCACCGTCGTCAGCGACGTCAAGGCCGACGCCTCCCAGCTGCTCGTGCTGGACGCCGCCGACCTGACGACCGTCGCCACCGTAGAACTCCCCCGCCGGGTGCCCGCCGGCATCCACGGACACTGGATCGAGGACAGCAAGTGAACGCCCCCGTCGTCGTCAGTCTCGACATCGTCATCGACGCCCCGCTGGAGCGGGTTTGGCAGCTGCACACCGACGTCAACGCCTGGCCCTCCTGGCAGAGCGACATCACCTCCGCATCCGCCGAAGGCCCGCTGGTCCCCGGCGCGGTGTTCCACTGGAGCACCTTCGGCCTCGACATCGCCTCCACCGTCCAGGAGGTGGAGCCCGGGGTCCGCATCCTGTGGGGCGGGCCCGCGCACGGCATCACCGGCCTGCACCTGTGGACCTTCCGCGAGGAGGACGGCGTGGTGCACGTGCACACCGAGGAGTCGTGGGACGGCGAGCCGGTCCGGGCGGACGTGGAGGGCATGCAGGCCGCGCTGGAGGCGTCGCTGACCTCCTGGCTCGCCCGGCTGAAGGAAACGGCAGAAATGTCCTAAATTATCGGCTTATGATCGGTCGCCACCGCGAGACCACCCGACTCGCCGCTCTGCTCGATGCCGCACGGCAGGGGCAGGGCGGCGCCGTCGTCGTCAAAGGGGAGCCCGGCATCGGCAAGACCGCGTTGCTGCGGCAGACGACGCGGGCCGCGACCGAGTTCCTGATCATCAGGGCCACCGGCACGCAGTTCGAGATGGAGCTGCCCTACGCCGCGCTCCACCAGCTCTGCACGCCGCTCCTGGGCCGGACAGGGGACCTGGGCCCACCGCAGCGCAAGGCCCTGGAGGTGGCGTTCGGACTCGACACCGGCACGCCGGATCCCCTCCTGACCGGCGTAGCCACGCTGGGCCTGCTGGTCGAGTGGCTGCGCGAGCGGCCGATCCTGTGCATCGTGGACGACGCCCAGTGGCTGGATCAGGCCTCCGCCCGGACCCTGGCCTTCCTGGCCCGCCGCATCGCCGCCGAACGGATCGCCATGGTCTTCGCCGTACGCGAGCCGGGCCTGGCCGAGCTGGCCGAACTGCCCGAGCTGGTGCTGCGCGGGCTGGGTGAGGGCGAGGCCCGGGCCCTGCTCGCGCAAGCCGTACAGGCTCCGCTGGACGAGCGGGTCCGCGACCGCATCCTGTCCGAGGCGAGAGGCAACCCGCTGGCGCTGCTCGAGCTGCCGAGAACCGCGGGACTCGCGGGCCTGGCGGGCGGGTTCGACGTGCCGACGGTGATCGAGCAGAGCTATCAGTCCCGGCTGCAGGCCCTTCCCGAGCAGGCCAGAATCCTGCTGACCGTGGCGGCGGCCGAGCCGATGGGCGACCCAGGACTGCTGTGGCGGGCCGCCGAGCGGCTGGGCATCGCCTCCGAGGCGGTCGACCACACAGGCGGGCTGGTCGAGTTCGGTACCCGGATCCGCTTCAGTCATCCGCTGGCGCGCTCCGCCGTCTACGCCGCCGCCACGGACCGGGAACGCCGCCAGGCGCATGCCGTACTGGCTGAAGCGACCGATCCGATCGCCGAGCCGGACCGTCGGGCCTGGCACCGGGCCCAGGCGGCGACCGGCCCGGACGAGGAGATCGCCGCCGAGCTCGACGCCTCCGCCGCGCGGGCCCAGGCGCGGGGCGGGATCGCCGCCGCGGCGGCCTTCCTGGAGCGCTCGGCGGCGCTGACGATCACTCCCGGCCTGCGCGCCGAGCGGGTACTGGCCGCGGCCCAGGCCAAGCTCGCGGCCGGCGCCTTCGACGTGGCAGCCGACCTGCTGAGCAGCGTGGAGAGCGACGATCCGCGCTTCGACGTGCTGCGCGGGCGGCTCTCCTTCGCCCGTCACCGCGGCGACGAGAAGCCGACCGCCTACCTCCTGCACGCGGCCGAACGGCTGGCCGCAACCGACCCGGCACGGTCGCGAGCGTGCTACCTGGACGCGATGGAGATGGGCATCCTGATCGGCGACCTGGACGCCATCGTCGCCGCCGCCCGGAGCGCGCCGCCCGGCACGGGAACCAGCACCGACGCGGTCTTCGACGGCCTGGTCACCCCCGCCGTCGAACTGCTGCGGCCGATCGTGCGGCAGGTCGGCGACGAGGTGTGGGCGGCCCGGCCCACGCTCGCCTACATGCTGGCCGTGGAGCTGTGGGACTTCGACGCGATGCGCGGTACGGCGGAGCGGGTCGTGACCGCGGGACGCGAGTCGGGTTCCTTCCACCTCGTGCCCATCGGCCTGGCGATGCTCGCCGCCCTGTCCGCGCACCTGGGCGAATTCGGCCGGGCCGCCGAGATGATCTCGGAGGAGGAGGCCATCGCCTCGGCCACCGGGGCGGCTCCCCTGATCTATCCGCGCCTCCACCTGGCCGCCCTGCGCGGACGGCGGGACGAGGCCGTCGCCCTCTTCGACGCCGTGCCTCCGCAGATGAGCCTCAGCGTGCAGTGGGCCTCGGCGGTCCTCCACAACGGCCTGGCCGACTACCCCACCGCCCTGGAAGCGGCCCGCCGAGCTGTCGGCCACGGCGACCTCGGCCTGTCCGGGCTGGCCCTGCCCGAGCTGATCGAGGCCGCCGTCCGCTCAGGACAGCCCGAGCTGGCCGCCTCCACCCTGAAAGAGCTGACCGCACGTACCCAGGTCAGCGGAAGCGCGTGGGCCCTCGGCGTCGAGGCCTACTGCCGCGCCCTCGTCACCGGGCAGGAGGACGGCTACCGCGAAGCCGTCGACCACCTGCGAGCCACCCCGATGGCGGTCCACCGGGCCCGGGCCCACCTGCTCTACGGGGAGTGGCTGCGCAGGGAAGGACGGCGCAGGGACGCCCGTGAGCAGCTCAGGCTCGCTCACGAGCAGCTGTCCGAGCTGGGCGCCGAGGCCTTCGCCAGGCGGGCCGCGGGTGAGCTGCGCAGCACCGGCGAGCACGCGCGCAGCCGTACCTCGCCCGGCGGTGAGCAGCTCACCCTGCAGGAGGTGCACATCGCCCGGCTCGTCGCGGGCGGCGCGACCTCCAAGGACGTCGCCGCCACGCTCTTCCTCAGCCCCCGTACCGTCGACGCGCACCTGCGCAACATCTTCCGCAAGCTCGGGCTCACCTCACGCCGGCAGCTTCGGGACCTTCCGGAGATTCGGCCGTAATGTTACGCGTGCACCGTTCCAGCGCGGAGAAGGAGCCGTCCCATCGTCACCAGCTTCGCGGAGTTGCTGCGTCGCCACCGGCATGCGGCGCGCCTGACCCTGGAACAGCTCGCCGAGGCCTCAGCGGTCAGTGCCCGAACCCTGTCGGACATGGAGCGCGGGCACAGCAAGGGACCGCAGCACAGGACCGTCACGGCGATCGCGGACGCGCTCTCTCTCGACGAGGCCGCCCGCGAAGAGCTCATCGAACTGGCGCGGGACGGCCGCCTGCGGGATCACTGGACCCGCCCCAGCGGCCTGTGCGAGCTCCCCGGATCCATCGACGACTTCACCGGCCGGACCGCCGAACTGGCCTGGATGGGCGATCTGCTGCACGCCGACGCCTCGCCGGGCGTCGCCGGGGTGGAGCTCATCACCGGCCCCGCCGGTCTGGGCAAGACCACGCTCGCCGTACGCGCCGCCCATGGCCTGCGGCCGAGCTTCCCTGACGGGACGTTCTTCCTCGACCTGTTCGGCATGTCCCCGCAACCCCTCGCCGTCGAGGAGGCGCTGGCACGGCTGCTTCGGGCGCTCGGTGCCGCGGAACAGCAGATACCGCAGGACGTCCCCGGGCGTGCTTCGTTGTACCGGTCGATGCTGCGGGACAGGCGGGTTCTGGTCGTGCTCGACAATGCCGCCGCGGAGGAGCAGATCCGCCCGCTGCTTCCTGGTGGTGGCGCAAGCGGAGCCCTGGTGACCAGCCGCCGGCTGCTGGCCGGGCTGGAGGGCGTACGCAGGCTGAGCCTGGGACCCTTACCGTTGCCGGACGCCACCGAGCTGCTGACCGGGATCCTGGGAGAGCGCGGCGGACCGGCGCTCACCGAGCTCGCGCAGCTGTGCGGCGGCCTGCCGCTCGCGCTGCGGATCATCGGCAACCGGCTGGTCAGCCGCCCCGAATGGGACCCCGCCGAACTCGCCGCCCGCATGACGAACGAGGAACGCCGCCTCAGCCAGCTCAAAGCCGGCGACCTCGAGATCGCCACCGCCTTCGAGATGTCCTACGCACAGCTCGCGGACGCCGCACGGCGGATCTTCCGGCGGCTGGCCTTGATACCCGGCCACGACTTCGACGCCGCTCTGGCCGCGGTTGTCGGCGGGACCTCGATCGAGGACGCCTGGGACGCCCTCGACGAGCTCGTCGACCTCGGCCTGCTGCAGGACAGCACGTCGGGCCGCTACCGGTTCCACGACCTGGTACGGCTGTTCGCCCGGGATCGGCTGCACGCCGAGGAGACCGCCGCCGACCGCGACACGCTCACCAAGACGACGACCTCGTGGCTCGTACGGATGGCCACCTCCGCCGGGCGATGGTTCGAACCTGACCACCGACCTGACGCCGACCCGTCCTCCCAGGAGGAAGCCGACCGCTGGCTGCGCGCGAACGTGGACAACTGGCTGGGCGCGCTCCGGATGGCGGCCCGCAGCGGCCGGCACTCCGTCGTCCTGGACTGCGCCGAGTCGATGCACTGGTTCTCCGACCGGTGGATGCACGCGCCGCACTGGCACGAGGTCTTCACCCTCGGTGCCGAGGCCGCCGCCGCCCTGGGCGACCCGGCCCGGCAGGCCTCGCAGCTGAACTTGCTGGCCTGGGTCCATCTGCTGCCGAAAGACGACCCGGAGACCGCGCTGCGGTACACGGCCCAGGCGATGGACCTGGCCACCCGAAGTGGCTCCACGGAGCAGATCGCCTTGGCCCACTACAACGCGGGAGGCGCGCTTCGAAGACTCGGACGGCTCGAAGAGGCCACCGCGGCGGGAACCCAGGCAGCGGAGATGTACAAGGCCAATGGCGACATCGATATGTACTGCCAGTGTCTGGGCGCCGTCGGCAGTTGCCTTCGCGACGCCGGACGCTACGCCGAGGCACTGGAGCAGTACCTCGACCTGTGGGCCCTGCTGAACGACGACCAGTCGGGGGTGACGCCGAGCATCGCGGCGTTCATCCGGCCGATCGCGCTCGCCCGGGTCGGCGAATGTGTGGGATCGCTCGGCCACCGGGCCGAAGCGATCAACAAGCTCACCGAGGCGATCGGTCTCATGGAGCAGGCTCAGTTGCCCGCCCCGCAGGCCCGCTCCCTGGAGACACTGGCCGCCCTGCTGGCCGACGAGGGCCGGGCTGGCGAGAGCCGTCAGGCCTACGCGCGGGCGGCCGAGGTGTACGAGGCCATCGGCGACGCCGAGGCGAGCAGCCGCTGCCGCGATCTCGCCTGACATTTCTGCGTGCTGTTCTGCATGGTCCGGCCTCTCGCGCCCGACTTGGATTGAGCGCGCAGGGACAGGCGTCGGGCCTGTCCATCCAGGTCAGGAGCGACCATGACCACCATCAGGAACATCGTGCTCGTGCACGGTGGCTTCGTGGACGGATCCGGCTGGCAGAGCGTCTACGACGAGCTGACCAGGGACGGCTTCCGCGTCTACGTCGTGCAGAACCCCACGCTGTCGCTGGAGGGCGACGCCGCGGTGACCCGCCGGGTCCTGGACACCCTCGACGGCCCGGCCGTCCTGGTCGGCCACTCCTACGGCGGGGTCGTCATCAGCGAAGCCGGAACCCACCCCAACGTCGCGTCGCTCGCGTACATCGCCGCCTTCGCCGCCGACAAGGGCGAGTCGGTCAACACCCTCATCGCCGACCCGCCGCCCGGCGCGCCGGTGCCGCCCATCCTCCCTCCCGCGGAGGGCTTCCTCTTCCTCGACCGCGACAAGTTCCACGGCTCGTTCGCCGCCGACCTGCCCGACCAGGTGGCCGCGTTCATGGCCGACTCCCAGGTCCCCTGGGGCGTGGACGCCCTCGGCGGTACGGTCACCGAACCGGCCTGGCGGCACAAGCCGACCTGGTACCTCGTCGCCACCGAGGACCGCATGATCCCGCCGCCGGCCCAGCGGGCCATGGCCGAGCGCGCCGGAGCGTCCGTCGTCGAGGTCATCGGCAGCCACGCCGTCTACGTCTCCCAGCCCGCCGCGGTCGCCGACCTCATCCGCCAAGCCGCCGCCTGACGATCCCACCCAACCTGGGGCGGCGGCGTACCGAAAGCGCGCGCCGCTCCTGGCATTGGAGACAACCATGAATTCCCACACCGCATTACCGCGCCGCGTCGCGCTCGCCGCCGCCGCGAGCGGCCTGGCCGCCGCGCTGCTCACGGTACCCTCCGCAGCCGCGATGGCCGATACGGCCAAGCCCACGATCGTCCTGGTGCACGGCGGCTTCGCCGACGCCTCCAACTGGAACGGCGTGATCAAGCCCTCTGCCACGTGCGCAAAGTGCTCAGGCTGGTGATACAAACCGTGAACCAGCACCACACCGGCCATATCGCCCGCCTCTCCAGGTCACCTACCGAGGGACCGATCTTAGAGAGGCGCGGTGGTCATGGATCAATCTTTGAGACCAAGCCTGCACGGCCAAGACTGGCCGCAATAGTCTTGGCCACCTGGGACGGCGGGATCTCCGTCGTGTCGATGACCTCACCTTCACGACTGAGCCAGGAGAACGCGTCGCGATAAGCCGACAGGTGATCAAGACGCCACTGGCTGATCCCCATCTCAGCATCCCCTTCGATCCGACGAGTAAGAGTGCCCTGGTCGGCGTGCAGAACGAAGTGATGAACGGGAATTCCAGCATTCCGGAGACCGGCGCTGATCTCCTGCCAGTACGTCTCGACGAGGACGGTCTGCGGCATGACCAGAACGCCGCCGACGTAGTCGAGCAGTTGCGAAGCGGCCTCCACGACAAGACCGCGCCATGGGGGCCAATGCTGGAAGTCGCCGAGCTTGGGAAGGTCCGAGACGGTCGTCAGCATGCCGCCGACCTGTTCAGGGTCAAAGAACCGAGCATCAGGAATGAGAGGAACGAGCTCTTTTGCCGTGGTTGTCTTGCCTGCGCCGAACGTCCCATTGAGCCAAACAATCATGGAGGCGAGCATAGGTTCGATCGCCGGCCCGCGAGCGGCTCTTGAGACATGATCCGGAACGGTAAGGCCGCTCTCCGAGAGCGGATAGCGGCCTTTTCGCTGAGCAGTGGAGTGGGGCTACCAGGACATGAACCTGGGACCTCTTCCTTATCAGGACCATCCATCCCATGATCAAGGCCCTGCAGCGCGACGCCAGCGGGTGCCCGGGAGCGTCGACGTGCGGGGGCGTATGTGGCTGTTGCAGTACGCGTTGCAGTATCGCCACGCTCCATCGCGACACTCAGTGAGCCGCTGCCGAGGAACGAAGCGCCGGATCGCCCCCGACCCTGTACGGCGATCGTCCACCGCAAGGCGATCGTAGGGAAGCGTGGGGGAGAAGTGCCCCCTCCGCATTAGCAGCTCGGATCATGGCCGTCCCGATTGGTTCAACCTGGACCAATGGGTGCGGCTGGTCCATCTGGAACGGCATGTACGGCGTTGGATTGCAACTAGAACTGCAACTGGGAGCAACCGCGCAATGAGCCGTTTGCATCCTGAAGTGCTGGCTCACAGGCCGCTGGACTTGATCCATAGGCAAGGTAGGGTGATAGATCGTTTTCATTCCCTTGCATGTGAACCCCAGACCTGCTCACGCGTGTTGGAGGAGTACGTGGTCAAGGAAGCACCGCTACGGCCCCGGTCCAGACGGGCACGGCGCCGATGGCTGGCGCTCATCTCTGGCGCGTCCCTGACACTCGCAGCCGGATTCTATCTGGCGAGCCGCGACGCCCCAGGAATGATAAATCGATCGATCACGGCGCGGGTCGAGAAAGACGACGAGTCGGCCGCACTAATCTTCGAAAAGACCAGGCTGTCGACATCGACAACGTTGATCGGGACAGTCCGTTGTGGCCAATAGTTGAAGAGTTGCGGCGGACCGGTCTGCAGGGCGACAGCCGACCTGAAATGAAACCGTAGCTCCCACAAAGGCGACTCCCGTATAGGACTTCCTGCTTGCAAAGACGCCTGCCGATCTTGCCCGACCTGCATAGACCCAGATCATCGCACTGATCGCGTTCCCGTAATGCCCTGTGACCCCCTTGATCACCGCCCCATCGGGCACGCAACCAGCACGCGGTCAAGCCCCGATTCCGCGCAGACGCGCACGCTTCCCCTGCCTGATCACCCCGTCGCCACCGTCCCATCCGCCAAGGGAGCGGGCCAGGGCCAGGGGGCGAGGTGGAGCGACCCACTGGACGAACGACCTTGGCGTCTGGCGCTGGTCTGCTCGGCTCGTCCTGGGCGATGGCGGCGGGTGATCAGGCTTCCACCTCACCCCCCGAGACCTATGGCTTTGAGGCCTCCTCATTCTGGAGCCGGATCGCCCCCGCCGAAGGCCTCTGGGTTTGGGGGGGTGGCCAGTAGATGGGCCGGTTGGTGCCGAGCTTTCGCACGCTGAACGGAGACAGCGTCATAGGCTCGACCCATCCTTGCCGGGCCAGTACCACCTGGGCGGGGACTGGGATGACCGGGTAGACCTCGATGCCTCGCGTCCAGTTCATCAGCACGCCTTCGGTCCCGTCCAGGTCGACCACGATGATCGAGATGGGCTGTCCGTCTGAGGCCCAGGTGTTCCAGATGGCCCATCCTTCGGGCCGCGGTTCGACTCCCAGGCGGGTACAGATTTCGGCGTAAGTGCCTTCCATCCCCAGGGGGACGGCGTCCGGTTTGAGGACGACGGTGCCGGCGAGCCTCATTGGAGGTAGCTCCGGGGCGATGCATCCGTCTCCGTCGAAGTGGTAGTGGCGGATCTGGTGGGCTATCTGGGTGACCGCACGCTGGAGCGGCGTCAGGTGCGTCAACTGATCGCCGTAGGTGAGCCAGCCTTCGTCTGCTGCTGCGTTCACCAGCTCGCGGGCCAGGTGCTCAATGTGGCGAAGGTACTCGGGCTCGCTGAGATCTGCTCCGGCCATTCGAAGAGTCTGGCATTGAGGTTTCGAGCTGGCATCTGAGTTCTTGTTGGGTGGCTGCAGAAGGTCGCGGGGGTGCCACGAAGGGGCCACAAAGTGCGGCACCCTTCTGACCTGTAACCTGCCCGTGACACTGCCAGCTGTCACGGCGCGCCCCGGCCACCACCATTTGGTGGCCTGCCGGCACCGTCGGCTCATGGCCACCAAAGAGTGGTGATCACACCTGCGCCTCGCATCGGATGTGCGCCTTGTGTGCGTAGCCGAGCCCCCTCCTGTTCAAGCTGACCTTTGGCAACCATCCGCGCTGACCGGAGTCTCGGCAAACGTCGGGGCTTGAACAGGGAGGGGGTTGCCGTCGACTTCGACAAGATCAAGACGGTTCGCACGAACGCCCATGCCATGGGGCCCCACCACGGCGCGAAACCGCCGCCAGCTCTCCGCCCCAACCCTTGCCTCGCCTATCGAAATTCGATAGATTATCATCGTAACTCGATGGAGGGATGGGTCATGGGAAAGCTGGCAGTGCGTGCGCTGCGCGCCGTGCTCGTCGTGGTGCTCGCCGGCACCGTATTCGTACAGGCATTGATGGTGTGGACATTGGTCAGCGGGAACGACCCAGAGGACGGGTCGCTCCCGCTGACCCCCCTGCGCGTGATCACGATCCTGGGCATGGTGACGGTCCAGGTCGCCCTGGTCTGCGTATGGCGGCTGGTGACGATGGTGCGACGCGGAACCGTGTTCTCCCACGCTGCCTTCCGGTACGTGGACGGCGTGATCGGCGCGATCGTGGCGGCGGCCCTCGTATGGTTCGCGGTCACGGCCATCAATGCGCCGGGCCAGCGGGACGACCCGGGCGTCACCGTCATCATGGGCGGGATTGGCCTGGCCATCCTGGGGGTCGCGCTCATCGTGCTCGTGCTGCGGATGCTGCTCGTCCAGGCCGTCGCGCGCGACGTCGAAGCGGCGCAGATGCAGGCCGAGTTGGACGAGGTGATCTGATGCCGATCATCGTCGACATCGACGTGATGCTGGCCAGGCGGAAGATGTCCGTGGGCGACCTCGCGGACCGTGTAGGGATCACGCCCGCCAACCTGGCGGTGCTCAAGAACGGCCGCGCCAAGGCGGTGCGCTTCACGACGCTCGCCGCGCTCTGCGAGGTACTCCAGTGCCAGCCGGGCGACCTGCTGCGCTGGGAGACTGAGGATGCCGTGGGCGGATGACGTGCCCCGCTCATGGCCGTCAACTGCTGTACGGGCACGAAAAAGGCCAGTTCCACGAAGGGATCTGGCCTTTGACCTTGGGTGGGGCTACCAGGACTTGAACCTGGGACCTCTTCCTTATTCGGAAATCGAACACATGTAGGGGGTTGCGACTTCCGGTGAATTGGCGCGATCGGTTAGGGCTGGGCTCCGCCGTACTGGAAGGAAGTCAGGGGTGAGACCACGCGCCAGCCGAGCCGCTCATAGAGCGCCCGCCCCTGGCCGGTCCCGCCCAGGACGCCGACGCTGACCCCCTGGTCGATGGCCAGATTCTGCAGGGTGCGCATCACCACCGTGCCCAGTCCCTGCCGCTGGTGCGCCTCCTCGGTCAGCACCTTGTCGACGACCACAGTCTCACCCGTGCAACCCATCTGGCCGCGCGCGGCCTGCTCGCCACCGGCGGTCAGGATCCGGACGAAGGTGGCCGCTCCGGAGGTGGTCGCCTCGATCTCGTATCCGGCCGGGCAGCGGGGTTCGGTGCGGTCCAGGTCCACGGTCATCATGAAGCCGGGGTCTGTGCGTTCCCACCCTTGAGTGACGTACGGCGCAGCCTCCTCGGGGGAGACGAAGAGCTTGAGCCAGGCGCCCTGTTCGGTGACGGTGGGGAGCAGCTTCTCCAGCCACTGGAGGTCGGTGACGACGTATCGCCCGATCCCCTCGACCTCGATGCGCCAGCCCCACGGCTCGGCCACCGGCTTTCCAGCCCCCCGTGAGATCGCCCAGCCCTTGGTCCACTCGGATGCAACGTTGATCACGCCTCGGCAGCGTAACGAGTGGCAGAAAACGGAAAAGGAGCGACCCTGTGGTCACTCCTTCTCGGAAGCGAAGTAGAACTACTTCACGCCGACGGTGGCGCTGGCGCCCTCGAGGGCAGCCTTGGCCTTCTCCACCTGCTCCTTGTTGACCTTGCCGTCGAAGACCCGCTTCGGAGCGCCATTGACCAGGTCCTTGGCCTCTTTAGGCCGAGGGAGGTCAGCGCGCGGATCTCCTTGATGACCTGGGACTTCTTGTCGCCGGCGCAAGCAGTCCAGCACGACTCCCTGAGCCGGTGAACCTATGTGGTCACCGCACTAGCCGGCCTCGCCGTCGGCCTCCTGGAGCCGCCGCCACTTCGCCATCGACCGGTTGATCTCCTCGCGTATGAACGCGAAGAACCGGCGGGTCTCGTCCAGCCGGCGCCCGGCGGGGGAGTCGAGATCCAAGACCGCGATGCCCTCGTCGGCGCCGGCCTGTATCCGGGCCAGCATCGGGTCGGACTGGCTGACGAAGTGGCTCCAGGTGTGCTCGTGGATCCGGCAGAAGTCGTGCCGGGTACCAGGTTCGCGGCCGCGTTCCACCAGCCGCACCTGCGCCAGGTATTTGACCGCCCCCGAGATCGCCGACGCGCCGACGCCCAGTCGCTCGGCTAGCTCGGCGGCCGACAGCTCGCCGGAGTCGGTGACCAGCAGCGCGGCGTACACGCGCGAGGCCATCCGGGGCATGCCGTATTCGACCATGATCTGCGCGAACCGTTCCCGGAAGACGGCGATGGCGCTCTCGTCCGCTCGCGTCACCGAAGCCCCCTTCCTCGTCGCGGCCTCAACAGTTCTACCGTAAATCACGAATTTCACAAAATTCGTGAAATCAGAGTAGTCTCGCTGTCGTGAAGGATACTGAACTCGTCGGAGTGCAGAAAACCCTCAGCCCCGTCCTCCGAGCCAAAGCACTGGACAACCGACTGCCAGACCCGATCCTCGGCGACGAATACGCCGAGCAGGCGATGCGCCGCCTCGACCCCGACTACGACAACCGCAGATTCGGCACCAGCCAGATCGGCCTCGCCGCCGTGGTCCGGGCCAAGGCCCACGACGACTGGGCCCGAAGCTTCCTCGCCGACCACCCCGACGCGGTGGTGCTGCACCTGGGCTGCGGCCTCGACGCCCGGGTGTACCGGATCGACCCGCCCGCCACCGTCGACTGGTACGACCTGGACTACCCGTCCGTCATCGAACTGCGGCAACAACTCCTGCCACCGCGCGAGCACTACACCCTGATCGACTCCAGCGTCACCGACCTGACCTGGCTGGAACGCATCCCCCGCGCCCGACCGGTGCTGATGATCGCCGAGGGACTGGTGCCCTACCTGACCGAGACCGACGTCCGGCGGCTGCTGACCAGCGTCGTCGACGCCTTCCCCACCGGCCAGATACAGCTCGACACGGTGCCTGTCTGGGCGTGGCGAACCTCGAAATGGGACCCCACGCTGCGCAAATACGACGCCCAGTTCCACTGCGGCTTCAACGACCCGGCCGCGCTGGCCGATTGGCACCCGCGGCTCGAATACGTCGACGAGACGCCGATGAACGACTCACCGGTGCTGATGGCCAAGGCACCCGCGAACATACGCCGCATGTACCGCCTCATGAACCTGCTGCCGGGCATGAAACGGTCCACCCGGATCGTGCGGTTCCGGTTCTAACACGCCAACGTCAGCCACTCATCGCGTTATCGACCAGCGTCATTTCCCGCCCCGGAAACGCGCCGCGTGCAGAGCACCGCATCACGAGACGCTGGAACACGGCACCGGTGTCTAGCATGTCTTGGGACGCCACTGTCAAGCATCTCCCGGGACAGGACACATGCCCTGATGATCATCGGTCGAGAGCGGGTGCCCGGCGTAGGGGGTCGCAGCTCTGGCTGTGGGCATGGGACCGGCCCCGCTGTTGTGGCGGGGCCGGCGGCAGGTGTGGTGGTTAGTTGAATTTGAAGTTGGCGACGTGGCTGCTGCCGTCGTTGAGGTTGAGGTAGAAGTAGCGGTGCTGCCGACCGCGCCCCCGTCGAGCACGGCTTCGCGCACCTGAAGACCTGGCGCATCCTCACCAAACTCCGCACGAGCCCCGCCCGCGCCACCAACCTGCTCCGCGCCCTGCTCGTCCTGACGAACCTCGAACTCGACCGCTGACAGACGATCAAGACCGAAGACAGCCGCCCACGACCAGCATGAGCACCCACGAACCCCGCCACACCAGCAGCCGCACCAGCGAAAACCAAGATGGTGGATCTTCAGTGAAGATCCGGCTGGACCTCGGTCAGTCGATGCCTTCGACGATGCGGAAGTCGCGCTCGACGCCGTCGGAGAGGGTGACCAGCGCCTCCTGGTAGGCCGCACTCTCGTGCGCCGCGACGGCCTGCTCGAAGCTGTCGAACTCGACCAGGACGACGCGCTCGGCGATTCCGGCGTCATGCGCCACGACCCGACCGCCACGGACGAAGGTCCGACCGCCCCCGGCCTTGACGGCCGGACCGGCCAGCTTGTTGTAAGCAGCCAGCTTCTCAGGGTCTGAAATGGTGCGGTAGACGCTGACCCAGTAGCCCTTGGGCATGGAACCTCCAGTGTTGGGATGAGTGCATCTGACTTACGGGTTGGTCTCGGACGAGCGTCGGCGGGCGAGAGCGAGGCTTGTCAGCGTCGTGATCGCCATGGCGCCGATGCCGACCAGCGCCGCGGTGGTGTAGGCGCTGTCGTCGGGGAAGAGGTGGCCGGGGCCGGTGCCCGCGGCGAGGATCAGGCCGCCGATGGCGCTGCGCGGTCATGGCACACCCCTTATCGTCGAAGTGACGATACCCATGATGGCACATCATCCGGGGTGGGACATATGTGACGAATGCCACGGGAGTACCGACGCTGCGGACGACGTAGTTGAAGCTCATGGCGCTCGACGTCTCGCTCTTGGGGGTGACGGCCAGGATGACGCCGGGCATCGCGGCCGAGAAGCCGCCGGCGCCGAAGCCGAGCGCGCCCATCGCCGCGAACAGTTCGGCCAGGCCCGATCGGGCCGCCGCGAACAGGGCGAACCCGCCGCCGACCACGACGGCGCTGCCAGCCAGGAGCAGGGGTCGGCGATCCGCGTGCGGACCCGCAGCGTGAGCTTGCCGGCCAGACCGAGGCCAGGGCCTTCTCTATCGTGCGGAAGCCCACACCGTACCTGCGCTGCAGGACACGGGAAGGGTAGTCACGCAGATCGACACGCAGACAGCAGAATGGCCGCTTTCCGAAGATCGGATAGCGGCCTTTTCGCTGGTCAGCTAAGTGGGGCTACCAGGACTTGAACCTGGGACCTCTTCCTTATCAGGGAAGCGCTCTAACCGTCTGAGCTATAGCCCCGCGCACACCGAACCGTATCGCATCCCTGTGTGGGACGCGAATCAGTTGTTCGGACGAGGAAAAGCTTACCCCGTCTGCGATGCTGCTCGCGCCGCGGACGGGGTGAAGCGGGACTACTCGGCTTCGCTGAAGGTGACCTCGACGCCGCCCACGAGGTCGGAGGCGATGTTGTAGATGACCGCCCCCAGCGTGGACAGGGCAGTGATGAGAACGACGTTCACGGCGCCGATGAGGGCCGTGTAGCCGAGGATGCGGACCGGCTCGAACCACGAGGCGATGTCGATCGGGATGGAGTTCTGCCCGTTCTCGCCCTTGCCGAGCTGGTTGACCAGGTCCACCAGCGAGTCGAAGACACCCAGGGCGGACAGCACGCCGTACAGGACGGCGACTGCCACGAAGAGCACCACGAAGCAGACCAGGGAGACCACGAAGCTGAACTTCATGGCCGACCACGGCTCGATGCGGCGCAGGACCAGGTGGGCCTTGCGGGGGAGCCTGGCTCCGGCGGCGCTGGAGCCCTTCTTCTTGGGCAGCTCGACCGACGGCGGCTGCGGCGGGGGAGCCTCGGACGTGAGCGAGGGCCGGATGTGGACCGTCTCGTTCGCCGTCTCGTCAGAAGAATCCTCGACCGAGTCGAAGATCTCGGTCTCGGCGGGCTTCTTGGGCTGCTGACCGTTCTCGCGAGCCGCCTTGGTCTTGGCGTTGCCACCCTGGGCGCTCATGTACTACTCTCCTCCCCCGTCTTCCTCACTGTCCACCGAAGTCTCCATCGACTCGGCGTTCCGGGCGAGGGCTACCACGCTGTCTCGGTCGGCGAGATTCATCAATCGCACTCCCATGGTCTGGCGGCCGGATTGCTTGATCTCGCCGGCACTCGTCCGGATCACACCGCCGGCCGACGTGATCGCGAAGACCTCGTCCTCCGGGTTGACCATGACGGCTCCGACCAGCTTGCCACGAGCACTGACGATCTTCGCCGTCAGCACGCCCTTACCACCACGGCCTTGAACTGGATACTGCTCTACTGGCGTCCGTTTTGCGTACCCGCCCTCGGTGGCGATAAGCACATCTTGGCCATCGGCGAGCCGATTCATGGCGAGAAGTTCGTCACCTTCAAGGAACCGCATACCGATGACACCCGAGGTGGCGCGGCCCATGGGCCGCAGGGCGTCGTCGGAGGCGGTGAACCGGATCGACTGCGCTCCCTTGGAAACGAGCAGCAGATCGTCGTCCTCGGACACGAGCCGTGCCCCGATGACCTCGTCGTCCTCGCGCAGGTTGATCGCGATCAGACCACCGGACCTGGGGGAGTCGTACTCCTCCAGGCGGGTCTTCTTCACCAGGCCGCTCCTGGTGGCCAGCACCAGATAGGGAGCGACGTCGTAGTCACGTAGGTCCAAAACCTCCATGACTGTTTCGTCGGGCTGCATGGCCAAAAGGTTCGCGAGATGCATGCCCCGGGCGTCGCGGCCCGAGTCGGGCAGCTCGTAGGCCTTGACCCGGTAGACGCGGCCCTTGTTGGTGAAGAACAGCAGCCAGTGGTGGGTCGTGGTGACGAAGAAGTGGTCGACGATGTCGTCCTGGCGCAGCTGCGCGCCCCTGACGCCCTTGCCTCCGCGCTTCTGCGCCCGGTAGAGGTCGGTCTTGGTGCGCTTGGCGTAGCCGCCGCGGGTGATCGTGACGACCATGTCCTCTTCGGCGATGAGGTCCTCGACGGACATGTCGCCGTCGTAGGCGATGATCTCGGTGCGCCGGTCGTCGCCGAAGCGGTTGACGACCTCGTCGAGCTCGTCGCTGACGATCTGCCGCTGCCGGGTCTCCGAGCCCAGGATGTCCTGGTAGTCGGCGATGGCCGCCATCAGCTGGTCGTACTCGTCCTGGATGGCCTGCCGTTCCAGGGCTGCCAGCTTGCGCAGCTGCATGTCGAGGATGGCCTGTGCCTGGATCTCGTCGATCTCCAGCAGCGTCATCAGGCCGCCCTGCGCCTCGGACGCCGAGGGCGAGCGCCGGATCAGGGCGATGACCTCGTCGAGCCGGTCGAGCGCCTTGAGCAGCGCGCGCAGGATGTGGGCCCGCTCCTCGGCCTTGCGCAGCAGGTAGCGCGTCCGGCGGACGATGACCTCGATCTGGTGGGCCACGTAGTGCGTGATGAACTGGTCGAGCCGCAGCGTGCGCGGCACCCCGTCGACCAGGGCCAGCATGTTGGCGCCGAAGGTGTCCTGCAGCTGGGTGTGCTTGTACAGGTTGTTCAGCACGACCTTGGCCACGGCGTCGCGCTTGAGCACGATGACCAGGCGCTGGCCGACGCGCGAGGACGACTCGTCGCGCACGTCCGCGATGCCGGTGATCTTGCCCTGCTTGACCAGCTCGGCGATCTTGAGGGCGAGGTTGTCGGGGTTGACCTGGTAGGGGAGTTCGGTGACGACGAGGGCGTGGCGGCCCTTGTTGTCCTCCTCCACCTCGACGACGGCCCGCATGGTGATCGAGCCGCGCCCGGTGCGGTAGGCGTCCTCGATGCCCCTGCGGCCCACGATGAGCGCGCCGGTGGGGAAGTCGGGACCCTTCACCCGGGCCATGGCGGCCTCGAGCAGCTCCTCGTCGTCGGCCTCCGGGTTGGCCAGCGCCCACTTGACGGCCTCGGACACCTCGCGCAGGTTGTGCGAGGGGATGTTGGTCGCCATGCCGACCGCGATGCCGCCCGAGCCGTTGACCAGCAGGTTCGGGAAGCGGGCCGGGAGGACCACCGGCTCCTGGGAGCGCCCGTCGTAGTTGGGCTGGAAGTCGACGGTGTCCTTGTCGATGTCGCGCAGCATCTCCATGGCGATGGGCGCGAGCTTGCACTCGGTGTAGCGCATGGCCGCCGGCGCGTCGTTGCCCGGCGAACCGAAGTTGCCCTGCCCGTCGACCAGCGGGAGCCGCATCGACCACGTCTGCGCCAGCCGTACCAGCGCGTCGTAGATCGAGGTGTCGCCGTGGGGGTGGTAGGAACCCATGACGTCACCGACGACGCGCGAGCACTTGAAGTAGCCGCGGTCGGGCCGGTAGCCCCCGTCGTACATCGCGTACAGCACCCGGCGGTGGACGGGCTTGAGCCCGTCCCGCACGTCGGGCAGCGCGCGGGAGACGATGACCGACATGGCGTAGTCGAGATAACTACGCTGCATCTCGGTCTGGATGTCGACCGGTTCGATGCGTTCGCCCGGAGGCGGAGTAGTGACTTCCGTCACAGTGAGATTTCCTTTTCAGTACGGCGGGCGGGCGCTACACGTCCAGGAAGCGGACGTCTCGTGCGTTGCGGATGATGAAGGCCCGGCGGGCTTCGACGTCCTCACCCATCAGCACGCTGAACATCTCGTCCGCCTGGGCGGCGTCGTCGAGCGTGGCCTGGCGCAGCAGGCGGGTGGCCGGGTCCATCGTGGTCTCCCACAGCTGCTGGGCGTTCATCTCGCCCAGACCCTTGAACCGCTGGACGCCGTCGTGCAGGCGCGGGTCGCGGCGGCCGTTGCGGATGCCCTCCTCGATGATCGCGTCACGTTCGCGGTCGGAGTAGGCGTAGGAGGCGTCGTCGCCGCGCCTGTCCCACTTGATCTTGTACAGCGGCGGCTGCGCCATGAACACGTGGCCGCCCTCGATCAGCGGCCGCATGAACCTGAACAGCAGCGTCAGCAGCAGCGTGGTGATGTGCTGGCCGTCGACGTCGGCGTCGGCCATGAGGATGAGCTTGTTGTAGCGCAGCTTGCCGATGTCGAACTCGTCGTGCACGCCGGTGCCCATCGCGGTGATCAGCGACTGGACCTCGGTGTTCTGCAGGACCTTGTCGACCCTGGCCTTCTCGACGTTGAGGATCTTGCCGCGGATCGGCAGGATCGCCTGGAAACGCGAGTCGCGCCCGCCCTTGGCGGAGCCGCCGGCCGAGTTTCCCTCGACGATGAACAGCTCGCACTTGTCGGGGTCGTTCCACTGGCAGTCGGCCAGCTTGCCGGGCAGCCCGCTGCCGGACTCAAGCAGCGACTTGCGCCGGGTCAGGTCGCGCGCCTGGCGGGCGGCGATACGCGCCCTGGCGGCCTGCAGCGACTTGTTGATGATGTCCTTGGCCTCGCCGGGGTTGCGCTCGAACCAGTCGCGCAGGTGGTCGTTGCAGGCCTTCTGCACGAACGACTTGGCCTCGGTGTTGCCCAGCTTGGTCTTGGTCTGGCCCTCGAACTGCGGGTCGGCCAGCTTGATCGACACGATCGCGGTCAGGCCCTCGCGGACGTCCTCACCGGAGAGGTTGTCGTCCTTGCCCTCCTTGAGGAACTTCTGCTCGCGCGCGTAGCGGTTGACGATCGTCGTCAGCGCCGCGCGGAAGCCCTCCTCGTGGGTGCCGCCCTCGGCCGTGTTGATCGTGTTGGCGAAGGTGTAGACCGACTCGGAGTAGGAGTTGTTCCACTGCATGGCGATCTCGACGGAGATGCCCTCGCCGTGCTCCTCGAAGTCGATGATCGAGGCGTGCGCCGGATCCTTCTTGGAGTTGAGGTGCGCGACGAAGTCGGCCAGGCCGCCCTCGTAGCAGTACTCGACCCGGACGGGCTCGCCGTTGACGTGGTCGGGCCGCTCGTCGGTGAGCGCGATCGTCAGGCCCTTGTTGAGGAAGGCCATCTCCTGGAAGCGGCGCGAGAGCGTCTCGAAGTTCCAGGTGGTGGTCTCGAAGATGTCGGGATCGGCCCAGAACGTGATCGTGGTTCCGGACTCGTCGGTCTCCTCGTCCTGCGACAGCGGCGCGACGGGCTTGGAGTGCTCGTAGCGCTGCCGCCAGAAGTGGCCGTTCTGCTTGACCTCCACGTCCATGGCTGTGGACAGCGCGTTGACGACGGCCGAGCCGACTCCGTGCAGGCCGCCGGAGACGGCGTAGGACTTGCCGTCGAACTTGCCGCCCGCGTGCAGCGTGGTCAGCACGACTTCGACGGCCGAGCGCTTCTCGACCGGGTGAATGCCGGTCGGGATGCCGCGGCCGTTGTCGATCACGCGCACGCCGTTGTCGGCGAGCAGCGTGACGTCGATGTGGTCGGCATGACCCGCGAGGGCCTCGTCCACCGCGTTGTCCACAATCTCGTAGACCAGGTGGTGGAGACCGCGCTCGCCGGTCGAACCGATATACATACCCGGGCGCTTGCGAACCGCCTCAAGCCCCTCGAGTACGGTGATTGAGCTAGCGTCGTAGGACAAGTGCGAAATCCTCCTGCCGCGGACACGCGGCGGGGGATGCGCTATGTACGTGCTGCCCCTGCCGTGCCCGTCACCGTCGTGAGTGCCCCGATGCGTTGGTCACCCGGGGGAGTCGGCTGCTGCGCATGCCGGGGGTGACACGCAAGCGGACGTGTCCGGAATCCGCTTTCATTCTACCGGCTCTGAGCGCCCAAGGTGGCATTGAACGCGCCTGTAACGGCCTGTCGCCCGTTTTCCCCCCGGGCAAAGCATCCCCCCACGGGTTGGGGGGTCATCGCCTCTGCGGCTGTCTGATCGGTTTTCTCAGCCGTACGTGTCCCCGGGACCCCGACTTCCGGTCACCCGGAGACCCCCCGTCGGGCGAGGCGCATTCTGGGGTCCTTTGACCTTGACTTTCGTCACGGTCCCGTCGCCGAGCTCCTCGTTGAGCCTGCGCACCAGCGTGCGGGCCAGCAGCCGCACCTGGGTGGCCCAGGCGGTGGAGTCGGCCAGGACGATCACCTCGCCGTCGTCGAAGGTGTCCGGCTTGGTGTGTGCGGCCAGGTCAGGGCCGACGATGTCGGCCCAGCGGCCGAACACGCCGCCGACGGCCGCCGACTGCTCCCAGCCGCGGTCGGCGAGCAGGTCCATGATCGCCCGGCCGAACAGCTGTGGATCGCCGGCCTCCCTGCGCGGCCCCGCCGCCTTGCGCCGCGGCTCGCGCCGGGGGAGCTGGCCGCGCTTGGCCGCGTCGGCCTTGGCCTGGGCGAGCTTCTCCCTGGCCATGGCGGCGCCTCTGGCGGCCGTGTTGTCCTCAGCGGACACGGGTCACACTCCCCTCGGCGACGTCGAATCGGGCACCGACCAGCTCGGGCGGGATGTCGTCGTCCACAGCCGCGGTGATGAGGACCTGCTCGGCCGGGGCGACGATCTCGGCCAGGCGGCGCCTGCGCTGGCTGTCGAGCTCGGCGAAGACGTCGTCCAGGATGAGCACGGGGTCGCCGCCGTCGGCCCGCAGCAGGTCGTAGGCGGCCAGGCGCAGCGCGAGCGCGAACGACCATGACTCGCCGTGGCTGGCGTAGCCGCGCGCGGGCAGCTCGCCCAGGCCCAGGATCAGGTCGTCGCGGTGCGGTCCGATGAGGGTCACGCCGCGTTCGAGCTCTGCCTGGCGCACCTCCAATAGCCGCTCCCGCATCCGCTCTTCAAGGGTTTTCCCCAAGTCTGTGGATAACGTCTGTGCATCGGAAGATCCAGGTTTACCGGCGTCTTCGTCCTCCGCGTCGTCCCCACCTGTGGACAACGTGCTGCGGTAGGCGAGCGTCGCGGGGGCGCTGGAGGGGGCCAGCGCGGCGTAGGCGCCGGCGACCAGCGGGCGCAGCGCCTCGATCAGATCGAGCCTGGCTTGCAGCAGTTCGGCGCCGTGCCTGGCGAGGTGTGCGTCCCACACCTCCAGCGTGCTGAGCACGTCGCCGGCGCCTGCCGCGGCGAAGGCGCTGTCGGCCTCCGCCCTGCGGCTGCCGCGGCTGCCACGCCGCTGCTGCGCCGCCGTACGCAGCAGGGCGCCGCGCTGCTTGAGCACGCGGTCGTAGTCGGCCCTGACGCCGGCGAAGCGCGGGCTGCGCGCGACCAGCAGGTCGTCCATGAACCGGCGCCGTTCGGACGGGTCGCCCTTGACCAGGGCGAGGTCTTCGGGGGCGAACAGCACCGTGCGCAGCAGCCCGACGACGTCGCGCGGGCGGGACACGGGGGAGCGGTTGAGCCGCGCGCGGTTGGCCTTGCCCGGGTTGATCTCCAGCTCGATCAGCGCGCGCCGGTCCTCCCTGTGGATGGCACAGCGCACGATCGCCCTGGCGGCGCCCTGGCGCACCAGCGGCGCGTCGTTGGCCACCCGGTGGCTGGAGTGCGTCGCCACGTAGCCCAGCGCCTCGACCAGGTTGGTCTTGCCCTGACCGTTGGGCCCCACGAAGGCCGTGATGCCCGGCTCCAGGCCGAGCTCCACGGATGCGTAGGACCGGAAGTCGGTCAGCGAGAGGTGGGCGACGTGCACCCCAAAAGGGTAGTGGGCCTCAGGCCAGCTTGGGCGGCGTGACGTCGGCTCCAGGCGAGTCGGCGCCCTTCGTCTCCTCGACGGCGTGGCCACCGAACTGGTTGCGCAGCGCAGCGACCACCTTCATGGCGGGCGAGTCGTCCTGCCGGGAGGCGAAACGGGCATAAAGCGCGGCGGTGATCACCGGCAGCGGGACCGCGTGATCCACAGCCGCCTGGACCGTCCACCGGCCCTCGCCCGAGTCCTGTGCATAACCCTTCAGGTTCGACAGCCCCGGGTCTTCGTCCAGCGCCCGTACCATCAGGTCGAGCAGCCACGAGCGGATGACCGTGCCGTGCCGCCAGCTGGCGAACGAGCCCCTGACGTCCTTGACGATGTCGGAGGCCTCGAGCAGCTCCCAGCCCTCGGCGAAGGCCTGCATCATGCCGTACTCGATGCCGTTGTGGACCATCTTGGCGAAGTGGCCCGCGCCGACGTCGCCGGCGTGCACGAAGCCGTCCTCGCCCTCGGGCTTGAGGGTCTCGAAGACCGGCATGACCTGCTGGACGTGGGCCTCGGTGCCGCCGCACATGAGCGCGTAGCCGTTCTGCAGGCCCCAGACGCCGCCGCTGACTCCGCAGTCGACGAAGCCGATGCCCTTCTCGGCCAGTTCGGCTGCGTGCTTCTGGTCGTCCACATAGTGGGAGTTGCCGCCGTCGACGACGATGTCGCCCTCGCCGAGCAACTCGCCGAGCGCGTCGACGGTGTCCTGCGTGGGCTTGCCCGCGGGGACCATGACCCAGACCGCCCGCGGCGCCTCCAGCCGGTCGACGAGCTCCTTCAGGCTGCCGACGTCGCTGATCGACGGATCACGGTCGTATCCGATCACCTCATGGCCGCCGCGGCGCAGCCGCTCGGCCATGTTGCCACCCATCCGGCCGAGGCCGATCATGCCAATCTGCATCTGTATCTCCCCCTAAGGATCCATCATCCCTTACCCGCTCAGGGGATCCTGTCACAGGTCAGCTTGACAGGCGGATCGGCATGATCAGATAGCGGTAGTCGGGGGTGGCGTCGTCGTCCACAGGCTTGCCGCCGGTGAGGATGGCGGGCTTGGTCGAGGTGGTCATCTGCAGCCGCGCGACGTCGGAGTCGATCGCGCCCAGGCCCTCGAGCAGGAACTGGTGGTTGAAGGCGATGTTCATCTCCTCGCCCTCGTAATCCACAGGCAGCACCTCGACGGCCTGCGCCTCGTCGCCGCTTCCCGCCTCCAGGACGACCTCGCCGCTCTTGAAGGCCAGCCGTACGGGGGTGTTGCGCTCGGCGACCAGCGCCACGCGCTTGACGGCCTCAACGAACGGGCCTGTGGACAAGTCGGCGCGCGCGGAGAACTCGGTGGGCAGCAGCGAGCGGTACTTGGGGAACTCGGGGTCGAGCAGGCGCGTGGTGGTCCTGCGGCCCGCGCTGGAAAAGCCGATCATGCCCTCGCCGGTGCCGCCGGCGGAGCTGAGCGCGATCTCGACCTCGGCGCCGGTGGCGCCGAGCGCCTTGGCCGTGTCGGCGAGCGTCTTGCCGGGGATCATCGCCACGGTCGCGAGGTCGGGCTGCCCCGGCTGCCACTTCAGTTCCCGTACGGCAAGCCGGTAGCGGTCCGTGGCGGCGAGGGTCACGGTGTCGCCGTCGATCTCCATCCGGACGCCCGTCAGCATCGGGAGCGTGTCGTCGCGGCCCGCGGCGACGGCGACCTGGCTCACCGCGGAGGCGAACACGTCGCTGCCCACCCGCCCGGCGGCCGGCGGCATCGCCGGCAGGGAGGGGTAGTCCTCCACAGGCATGGTCAGCAGGGTGAAGCGGGCGCTGCCACAGGTGACGATCGCCTTGGCGCCATCGATCACGAAATCCACAGGCTGTGCGGGAAGGGCGCGGGTGATCTCGGCGAGCAACTTGCCCGAGACCAGGACGACGCCCGCCTCACCGGTCTGCGGCTCGAGCGTCACCTCGGCGGAGACCTCGTAGTCGAAGCCGGACAGTTTCAGCTGCTGTTCCTCGGTGACCTCCAGGCGCATCCCCGCCAGGACGGGCACCGACGGGCGCGCGGGGAGGCTGCGGGCCGTCCATGCCACCGCCTCAGCGAGGACGTCTCGCTCGATTCGGAACATCACGGTCATCAGCCTCCTGCTGTTCGTCGTTGACTCAAGTGTTCACTCTCCCGCACCTGAGTTCCGGGAGAACCCCTCTATGGGTCTTGAGTTTCTTAGTAAGAGAGATGTGTGGTCTTCACAGTAGGGGCGGTGGATACTGTGGATAGCCGTTGTTTCCGCTGGTCAGCGGGCGGATTTTCATCCACTCCACATGTGGGTGACGCCTGGGGAGAACTGTGGCGGCTGGGGATGACGATCCGATCCACACAGGCCGTCCCCAGATCTTGGGGGGTTCATCCACTGGCTATCCACCATGTTTCCACCGGTTGTCCACGGGGTAAAAGGGACTCCCGTGACCGCTCAGAAGAGTGTGCACAGGGCGTCCACAAGTCGTCCACGAGTAGTCCCCAGGTTCTCCCCAAGGTGTCCCCACCCTTATCCCCAGGCACTGTGCAGGAGAATTTTGGACGAATGCCACCCAATGGCCCGCCGTCTCCGGCGTTTCCGCTGATCCACAGCGTTTTCCACAGGGTGTGCATAAAGCTCAGGATCCGCGAGAGTTCTGCTTGATGCGCATCGTCAGCTCGTTGACCTGGTTGTACATGGACCGGCGTTCCGCGATGAGCGAGCGGATCTTGCGTTCGGCGTGCATGACCGTGGTGTGGTCGCGGCCGCCGAACTGCTGACCGATCTTGGGCAGCGACAGGTCGGTGAGCTCCCGGGCCAGGTACATGGCGATCTGGCGGGCGTTCACCAGAGCGCGGCTGCGGGAGGTTCCGCACAGGTCGTCGATGCTGATGCCGAAGTACTCGGCGGTCATGTCCATGATCTTGGCGATCGTGATCTCGGGACCCGACTCGGAGGTGATCAGGTCCTTCAGCACCACCTCGGCCAGCTGGAGATCCACACCCTGCCTGTTGAGGCTGGCGAAGGCGGTCACCCTGATCAGGGCGCCCTCCAGCTCGCGGATGTTGGTGGAGATCCGGCTCGCGATGTACTCGAGCACCTCCGGCGGCGCGGCCAGGCCCTCCTGGATGGCCTTCTTCCTGAGGATCGCGATGCGCGTCTCCAGCTCGGGCGGCTGGACGTCGGTGATCAGGCCCCACTCGAACCGGTTGCGCAGCCGGTCCTCCAGCGTGATCAGCTGCTTGGGTGCGCGGTCGCTGGAGATGACGATCTGCTTGTTGGCGTTGTGGAGGGTGTTGAAGGTGTGGAAGAACTCCTCCTGCGTCTGTTCCTTGCCCTCCAGGAACTGGATGTCGTCCACGAGCAGGATGTCGATCGCGCGATAGCGGCTGCGGAAGCCGTCGGCCTTGTGGTCGCGGATGCTGTTGATGAAGTCGTTGGTGAACTCCTCCGAGCTCACGTACCTCACCCGCGCGCCGTCGTACAAGGACTGCGCGTAATGGCCGATCGCGTGCAGCAGGTGAGTTTTCCCCAGCCCGGAATCGCCGTAGATGAACAGCGGGTTGTACGCCTTCGCCGGCGATTCGGCCACCGCCACTGCGGCCGCGTGCGCGAATCGGTTGCTGGCGCCGATGACGAATGTCTCGAATGTGTACTTCTGGTTAAGCCTGGCCGGTTCGCTGGGCTTGTTGCTCTTCGCTTCCCAGCGATTCGGCTCGGGCTTGTCGACCTGGGGCTGTTCAAAACCGAACTGCGGCTGTGGATATTCAGTGGATATCTGCGGCGGCTCGGGCTGTGGGCTGTAGAACTGCGGAGGCTCCGAGGCCTGGTAGGACGGGGTTTGCGGGGGCTGTGCAAAACGCGGCTGCGGCTCTGGGGATTGGGGATAACTCTGAGTCACAGCCTGGGGATGCGGGTCGGGCCCACGCTGGTCGGGAGCCGTGGTGTCGATCATCACGGCCAGCCGCATGTTCCTGCCGAGCTCCTGCGACAGCGCGTGGGCCACCAGCGGGCGCAGCTTGCCCTCGATGAGGTCCTTGAGGAAGTCGTTGGGGACGCCAAGCACGATCGTGTCGTCGGCCAGCGCGATCGGGCGCACCATGGCCAGCCACGTGCGCTGCTGGATGGGGACGCTGTCGTTGAGGAAGTTTCCCAGGGCTCGCGCCCAGACCGCGCCGAGGTCACCACCGTTCATGCCGTGGTTCCCCCTCCTTCCTCTCGCGGCCCCCCGCGATCGTTTATCCACACATGGCGGCTGCCCACTCGGGCTCCCGGGCTTTCCGTCCACAACGCGGCGCCCGCGCATGATCCCCAAGCTCTCCACAGGAGATCCACAAGCTGTGCACAGCGGTAGAGCGGGTCCGGAAGGCCCGACAGTATCTGTGTGCACACCTGTGTTCAAGACGTTGTCCACAGCCTAGTGGCACCTCGATGCACATACTGTGGACGTGAGCCCAGCGGTGGAAAACTCACATGTGGAAACGTGGATAACCGTCCGCGCCGGTTCCCTCAGTTTGACCTAGGCCATGCTCGACCCGTAACGTACGACGGTCGGCTTGTCACGCGACGGCTATTTCGCATGCCCGCTGGGGCGGCCCGTGACAGGTCATTCCTGTGTCTAAGCGTCAAGCCTGGAGCCCACCCGTGAGCAAGCGTACTTTCCAGCCGAACAACCGCCGCCGCGCGAAGACCCACGGTTTCCGGCTGCGCATGCGCACTCGGGCCGGTCGCGCCATCCTGGCTGCTCGCCGCCGCAAGGGCCGCGAGAAGCTGTCGGCCTGATCGCCCCGAGCCGGATCCACCTCGTCCGCCCGCCGGTGATTCTCGCCGGCGGGCGATAGGCGTCTTCTGTGCTAACGCGAGAGTTCCGCATGCGACGCGGGGAGGACTTCGCCACCGCTGTCAAACGCGGAAAGCGAGTCGGCCGGCCCACTTTGGTGGTGCATCTCCACGTTTGTGGGGAAGAAGACCCATTGGTTGGCTTCGTGGTAGGTCGGGCCGTGGGTGGCGCCGTGGTGCGCAACAAGGTCAAGCGACGCCTCCGACACCTGATGCGAGACCGACTGCACCGGCTTCCGAGAGGTAGCCTGCTTGTGGTACGCGCCAATCCACGGGCCGCGTCTGCGCGACACGAGCAGCTTGCCGCCGAACTCGACGTCGCGCTGGATCGTTTACTAGGGCGGCGCGAGTCCTGATGGATGTGCGACAGATGACGGAGCAACCGCAAGGGGTGCCGAGCCTACCCGCTCGGATCTTGATCATCCCGATTCGGTTCTATCGGGCCTTCATCAGCCCGATGCTCGGTCCGCGCTGCCGCTTCTATCCATCGTGCAGTGCCTACGGACTCGAGGCGATAGCCGTACATGGAGCATTGCGCGGCACCTGGCTGACTGTCCGGCGCATCGGGCGGTGCCACCCATTCCATCCCGGAGGTATAGACCCGGTGCCCCCACGCCCGGTTCGGTCCCACGAAACGCAAGGGAGCTAGCTCGGTGGAGCTGTCCTGGCTCAATTGGCTGTACACAGCCGTCGCCTGGGTCATCACCCAGATCCATTCGTTCTACAGCACTGTGCTGGATCCGAACAGTGGGCTGACCTGGGCGTTGACCATCATCTCGCTGACCATCTGCATGCGGATCCTCATCTTCCCGCTCTTCCTCAAGCAGATGCGCTCGTCGCGGAAGATGCAGGAGCTGGCGCCGAAGGTCCAGGAGATCCGCAAGCGCCACAAGAACGACAAGCAGCGCATGAACCAGGAGGTCATGGCGCTCTACCAGGGGGCCGGCGCCAACCCGCTGGGCGGCTGCCTCCCTGTCGTCGCGCAGTTCCCGATCTTCATCTCCATGTTCACCGTGCTCCGTGCGATCGCGGCGGACCAGGCGAAGTTCGGCATGTCCCAGGAGCTGGTCGACAGCGCCAAGCACGCCTCGATCTTCGGCGCGTACCTGCCTGAGACGTTCTGGGGCGCTCCCGAGGTCTCCCAGAAGATCGTGATCGGCTGCTTCGTGGCCGTCAGCTCGCTGACGACCTTCCTGACGGTACGGCAGAGCGTCACGCGCTCCATGGCGCAGATGCCTGACAACCCGATGGCGCAGCAGCAGAAGATCCTGATGTACATCTCTCCGCTGTTCGCCTTCTTCAGCCTGAACTTCCCCCTCGGTCTGATCATGTACTGGGTGACCACCAACCTGTGGACGCTCGGCCAGCAGCACTGGTTCTACAGCCGGCACCCGATGCCGCAGTTCGACGACAAGGGCAACGCCATCCCGGTCGAGCCCAAGCCCGGCCTCATCGCCAAGCTGCGCAAGAGCGACACTTCCGAGGAGTCGGCACCTCAGGCGCCGCCGGAGCCTAAGATCATCAGGCAGCAGCCTCAGCGCCAGTCCCGCAGCAAGCGCACCGGCAGCAAGAAGTCTTGAACATGAAGGAGAGGCCGGCCATGACCGAGGCCGAGCAGGAGAAGGCTCCTGATGTGAGCGCGCTCGAGCAGGAGGGCGAGATCGCGGCCGACTACGTCGAGGGCCTGCTGGACATCGCCGACATCGACGGCGACATCGACATGGACGTCGAGGGCGACCGCGCGCTCGTCTCCGTCGTCGGCGTCAAGGGCAACGAGCTGGTGGGGCGTGAGGGCGAGGTCCTCGAGGCGCTCCAGGAGCTCACCCGGCTGGCCGTGCACCGGCAGACGGGGGAGCGGTCGCGGCTGATGCTCGACGTCGCCGGCTACCGGGAAAGGCGGCGGGCGGAGCTGACCAAGCTCGGCACCCAGATCGCCTCCCAGGTCAAGGATCGCGGGGAGCCGCAGTCGCTGGACCCGATGACGCCGTTCGAGCGCAAGATCGTCCACGATGCGGTGGCGGCTGCCGGGCTTCGCAGCGAGTCCGAGGGTGAGGAGCCCAACCGCTACGTCGTCGTCCTTCCGGCCTGACACGTTCTTTATCGGCCGCCCGCCCAGGGTTCCTGGGCTGGCGGCCGTTGGTTTGTGCGGCTTGCTTTAGGTTTGACGGGCTTTGCGTACGGCGGGCCTTTATGTCCGGGTGGCTCTTGTGTACGGCTCCGCCGGACGGGACCCAGGTCGCGCCTCACTACATGGTGCCCAGGTCGCCCCTCACCGGGCCGGGCCCGCGTCACGCCTCACTGCGCGGGGCCAGGCCGCGCCCACCGGGCGAGGACCCATATCGCGCCTCACCGAACCGGGACCCGCGTCGCGCCCTTCCGAGTGGGAGCCGTGTTGCGCCCTTCCAGGCGGGATCCGCGTTGCGCCTTTCCGTGTGCGAACCGCGTCCCGCCTTTCCGCGCCGGGGTCGGTGAGACTTTGTGCGGTGGTCTTCCGGCGCCTGTGCGGTGGGAAGCCGGCGACCGGGGTGCCTGCTCTACGAAGCGCCGTGACGGCGGGCAAGAGGCCCCGACTCGCCGCGAGCGCCGGGCGCGGGTCCTGAGCCGAAGTGTGGCGGGCGGTCGGTGGCGGTTGCCCGCCGTACGGGCTGTGTGTGACCAAGCCGTTGATGTGTCAGTACCCTTGCGAGAGGGCGAATTCCGCCGAACCCGGACCTCAGAAAGGGCCAGCAACCAGTGAGCGATGAGCTACCTCCGCCGCCGGAGATCGCGCGGGAGGTCTTCGTCGGCGAGGCCTGGGAACAGGCCAACGCGTTCGCCGATCTGCTGGCGGGCCCGGGCGTCGTGCGAGGGCTGCTTGGGCCGCGCGAGGTGCCGCGGATCTGGGACCGGCACCTGCTCAACTGCGCCGTGGTCGAGGAGGCGATCCCCGAGGGCGTCCGCCTGGTCGACATCGGCTCCGGCGCCGGGCTGCCTGGCCTCGTGCTGGCCATCGTGCGTCCCGATCTGTCCGTGACGCTGCTCGAGCCCTTGCTCCGCCGTACGGTGTTCCTCCAGGAGTGCGTCGATGCGCTCAAGCTCGACAACGTGGAGGTGCTGCGCGGTCGGGCGGAGGAGTTGGCGGGTAAGCGGGAGTTCGACGTCGCGTGCGCCCGTGCTGTCGCGCCGCTTGACCGGTTGCTGAAGTGGTCCCTGCCTCTTCTGGGCGAAGGCGGCGAGCTCATTGCCATGAAGGGGGAGCGCGCGGCGGGGGAGCTTGCTGAGGCGGAGGCTCAGTTGAAGAGCGCTGGGGTCCGATCCGCTGAGCTTGTGACCGTCGGGCGCGGTAAGGTCGAGCCGCCCGCGACATTGGTTCGGGTGGTGGCGGGTCGCCCGCCGGAGCGTGGGAGGCGGCGACGAAGGAGGTGACGGTCGTGCCGGTCGCGTCGAGCGGGCTTGGCTGGCCGGACAGCCCTCCGTCCGAAAGTCCAACCGGGGTTGGATGGCCCGAAATGGGCGTGTCGCGAGAGCGAATTCCCGGCACCAGCATGCCTCTGGTTGAAAGGATGGCAATCGTGACCCAGACCCCCCTGAACCCCGGTGATTCGCCGTTGGTACGAGAGGCGCTTAGCTCAGTGGTTTCACGTGAAACATCCGCGACCCAGACGGCCCCCATGCCTGGCGAGGTCATTGACTCAAGTGTCCAGTCCGGCGGTTCCTCCGGTGGGGCTTGGCCGCGTCCTGGCAAGACCCGTGTGATCGCCGTGGCCAACCAGAAGGGGGGCGTCGGCAAGACCACCACGACGGTCAACATCGCCGCGGCTCTCTCGATGAATGGCCAGCGCGTGCTTGTCGTGGACCTCGACCCGCAGGGAAACGCTTCGACGGCCTTGGCCACCGAGCATCGCGGTGACATTCCGGACGTGTACCAGGTGCTCGTGGACGACCTCCCGATGGCGGACATCGTCAAGGAGGTGCCGGAGATGCCGGGCCTCTACTGTGCGCCCGCCACGATCGACCTCGCCGGCGCCGAGATCGAGCTCGTGTCGCTGGTGGCCAGGGAGGCGCGCCTGCGTCGCGCGTTCACGGCCTTTGACGCGATTGAGCTGGACTACATCATCATCGACTGCCCGCCCTCGCTCGGCCTGCTGACGGTCAACGCGCTCGTCGCGGCGGACGAGGTCATGATCCCCATCCAGTGCGAGTACTACGCGCTCGAAGGGCTCGGGCAGCTGATGCGCAACGTCGACCTCATCAAGGCTCACCTCAACCCGACGCTGAGCCTGTCCACGATCGTCCTGACGATGTACGACGGCAGGACGCGGCTGGCCTCGCAGGTCGCCGATGAGGTCCGCGCCCACTTCGGCGACACGGTCCTCAATACGGTGATCCCCCGGAGCGTCCGCCTCTCGGAGGCGCCCAGCTACGGCCAGTCGGTCATGACATACGACCCCGGCTCCAGCGGCGCCATGGCCTACCTCGACGCAGCCCGCGAAATAGCCTTCCGCTCTACCCCCGCCTAACCATTCCCCTCACCACCCCACCACCCTTATCCCACCGCGCGGCACCTACCTCAACCCACCGGCGGGGCACCTACCTCAGCCCACCCGCGGCACCTACCTCAACCCACCCGCGCGGCATCTACCTCAGCCCTCCCACGCGGCACCTACCTCAGCCCACCCGCGGGGTCTATTTCAGCCCACCGCGCGGGCGCCTATGCCCGCCAAACCTCTCCGCCGCCGCACCTCCCAAGCCACCGCGCGGCCGCCCCCTCACACACTCCTCCCACCCCGCCTCAGCACACCCGGCTACCCAGCCCACGCCTGACCGCGCCAGGCTTCCCTAGTTCGCTGCCTACATCCGCATCGCGCGCGCCTACCTGCCTTGCCCGTATCCAAGTCGCGCGCCCCGCCCCCGCCTTGACGCTTTCACGCCGCCCGCGCCCACGCCCCGCGACGCCCGCTTCCGTGCCGCCCGCGTCGGCGCTCCAGCGTCCCCGCTCGCTCTGTATTGCGCCTGCCCGCGTTGTCCGCGCCCCACGTTGTCCGCGCGCCCCATGCCTGCGCCGCACGCCCGCCCGCGCTCCCCGCGCCGCATGCGTATTTGCTGGCGCCCGCTTCGCTCGCGCCCGCGTTTCCCGCGTTCCCCGCGTTCCCCGCATTCCCCGCGTTCCCCGGGTTCCCGCGCCCGCATGTGTATTGCCGGCGCCCTCCTCGCTCACGCCCGCGTTTCCTCCGCCCGCCTCGCGCGTTGCCTGCGTCCGCGTTGCTCGCGTCCGCGTTGCCTGAACCCGCATTGCCCGAGCTGGCTTGCCCGCGTCCGCGCTCCTCGCGCTTCCCGCGTCCGGGCTTCCCGAGCCTCCGAGCCCCACGCTGCTCGCGCCTGCGCCCCCTGCTTCCGCGCCGCGCGTTGCTCGCGTCTATGCCTTGCTCCTGAGCCGCGCGGCGGCACGGGAGCGTGGAGTTGGGGGTGGGGAGGGGTGGGTTTTGTGGGCTTTCGGAGGGCGGGTGGGTAAATCCGGCGGAACCGGGTGTGGTGAGGGGACACCGGGTTGGGCTGGCGACGGTAACCTCTCCAGGAGTGACCGGAGTCGGCCGGGTGGATGAGGAGACGCAGTGAGTCAGCAGCGGCGGGGATTGGGCAAGGGTCTCGGGGCGCTCATTCCGACCGGTCCTATCGTTGACGGCACCGGGACTGTGGCCCCCGCGAACGGCTCGGCGGCCGACAGCGGTCCGAAGCCGATCGCCGGGGCGTACTTCAAGGAAGTCAGCCTCACCGCCATCGTCCCCAACCCGCGCCAGCCGCGTGAGGTGTTCGACGAGGAGCGTCTCCAGGAGTTGGCCGCCTCCATCAAGGAGGTCGGGCTGCTCCAGCCGATCGTGGTGCGCTCGGTGGGCGGTGGGCAGTACGAGCTGATCATGGGGGAGCGTCGCTGGCGCGCCTGCCAGCTCGCCGGACTCGAGCAGGTGCCCGCTATCGTCCGCAACACGCAGGACGACGCGCTTCTCCTGGACGCCCTCATCGAGAACCTTCAGCGGGAGCAGCTGAACGCTCTGGAAGAGGCGGCCGCCTACCAGCAGCTGCTGGACGACTTCCAGGCGACGCACGAGCAGCTGGCTCAGAAGGTCGGCCGTTCTCGCTCTCACATCACCAACACGCTCCGCCTCCTCAACCTCCCGCCTGAGGTCCAGCTCCGCGTTGCCGCCGGCACGATCAGCGCGGGACACGCCCGTGCCCTCCTCGGCCTGGAGAGCCCGGAGGAGCAGGTTCAGCTCGCCAAGCGCATCGTGGCGGAACTCCTCTCGGTGCGTGCCGTGGAGGAGATCGTCTCCATGGGGAGTGCCAAGGCTGCCAAGAACGCGCCCCGCGAGCGTCAGGCCAACCGCCCCACCGCGCCCGGCCTCACCCATCTCGCCGACCGCCTCTCGGATCACTTCGAGACCAAGGTGAAGGTGGACCTGGGTCGGCGGAAGGGCCGGATCGTCGTGGAGTTCGCCACGATCGACGACCTCGAGCGCATCATCGGCACCATGGCCCCCGAGGCCGCCCGCGCCCTCCGCAGTCTCGACGAGTAGCCACCACTCGCCCTCTACGCCTAACCTTTCGACGCGGCCGACCACCACACGCGCTTCGACGCCTAACCCCCCTCGACCTACCCGACTACGACACGCGCCTCGACGCCGCACCGCTACCGACCGCGCAGCAGAGAGCCACTACGGGCCCGCTGGTTTCGGGGGGCATCACCGACGTCTGGGGCTCGGGTCACCACACGCCTTGCGGTGCGTGGCATTACCAACCTCAGGAGTCTGGCTCTGCAGGGGCAGAGCTCGGGCCGGTGCTGATCCCCATGAGGCCGAGCTTGGGGCATGGCGGCAGGGTGTTTCACGTGAAACGTGGCTGGGATTGGGCGCTCTCGGGCAGTTGCGGTTTCACGTGAAACAGAGCCCGTGCGGTCGCTGGCTTGGCGTGGTTTCACGTGAAACCGTCAGGGGATTCCGGCGGAGGATCAAGAGGGGCCGGATGCGGCAACGAATGATTCAGGCCGTGGCATGTTTCACGTGAAACCGGAGCCGTGGTGAACCGGGGCTCTTGTGGGCTACGCGGGGATCGCCTTGCGGATGTCTTCCAGGAAGTCGTCGACGTGTTGCTCCGTGGTGTCGAAGGCGGTCATCCAGCGGACGACGTCCGTTGTCTCGTCCCAGTAGTGGAACAGGTAGCGCTCCAGGAGGGTCGCGCTGGCGTCGTGGGGGATGGCGGCGAAGACGGCGTTCGACTGGACCGGGTAGGCGATCGAGACGCCGGGGATGTCGGTGAGGCCGTCGGCGAGGCGCTTGGCCATCGCATTGGCGTGGGTGGCGTTCTTGCGCCAGAGGTCGTCTGCGAGGAGTGCCGAAAGTTGGGCGGAGATGAAGCGCATCTTGGACGCGAGCTGTAGGGACTGGCGCCGCAGGAACGGGACGGCGTGTGCCAGGGAGGCGTCGAGGACGACGACCGCCTCGGCGGCCAGGGCGCCGTTCTTGGTGCCGCCGAAGCTGAACACGTCTACGCCTGCCTCCGTGGTGATGGCCTTCAGGTCGCAGTTGAGGTACGCGCCGGCGTTGGCCAGTCGGGCGCCGTCCACGTGGAGTCGTAGGCCGGATGCGTGTGCTGTCTCGGCGAGGGTGGCGATCTCGGCGGGGGAGTAGCAGGTGCCGAGTTCGGTCACCTGGGAGATGGAGACTACGGTCGGCTGCGATTCGTGGGGGTTGCCGATGCCACCCAGGCGGCTCGTGATGTCGGCAGGGCGGAGCTTGCCATCGTCGGTGGGGACGGTGATGAGCTTCACGCCGAGCAGTCGTTCGGCCGCGCCCGCTTCGTGCGTGGCGATGTGCGCGCTGTCGGCACAGATGATCGCGTCGTAGCGGCCGAGGATCAGGGCCAGACCGACCATGTTGGCGCCGGCCCCGTTCAGTACCGGGAAGCTTTCTGCGCCCAGGCCGAACACGTCCTTCACCCGCTCCTGGAACGCGGCCGTCCATCGGTCGCCGCCGTACGCGGGAGCGTCGCCCTCGTTCGCCGTCGCCATGGCTTGAAGGATCGTGGGGTGGACGCCGGCATGGTTGTCGCTGGCGAAGCTCTTGGGGTAAGTCGAATCGATCAGCACAGAGCCAGGCTACTTTCACCGCCGCTACGCCAAGAAGGGCGCTAGGTCCGGAGGAGCCTGAAGGGCCCTTACACCCGAGGAACGCTACGCCCGGGGAACGCTACCTCAGGGGATCGGGCGATTGCAGGGATGTAGATCAGGGCGGGAGTGCCTCCAGGGTCAGCGCAGGAGGTGTCCGGGGCGGAGCGAGGGGTGTCCGGGGTCAGGGCCGGAGGCCATGTGGGATCAGGGGGAGCCGTCCAGGGGCGGCGTAGGAGGTGTCCAGGGTTAGCGCGGGGCTGTCCGCGCGGAGCGGGGGCATCCGGGGTCGAGGCTGGAGGGCATTGGGGATCGCGTGGGAGGCATCCGGACGTTGAGGCAAGCCCTCGTGGCGCGAGCTTGTGGGGAGTCAGGCAAGCGCGCGGGTTTGGGTGACGGTCTCACCACATGGGGATCGGGCGCAATAGCGGCGCGGGCTCCGCGGATTCAGGTGGCGTGGAGCGGCGTTGGGGAGGGCGTGGGTGGGCGGGCGGGACCCGTACCTCTGGAGGCGGCGGGAGCCGTACCTCTGGGGGGAGGGTTAGGGGCGCGAGCGGTGGGCGGCGGATTGGAGGAGGGCGCGGCAGAGGTCGCCCAGGTCTCGTCCGGCGGCTTCGACGGCCATGGGGAGGAGGGAGGTTTCTGTCATGCCGGGGGCGACGTTGACTTCCAGGAAGTGGGGGCGGCCCTCGGGGTCGACGATGAGGTCCGTGCGGGAGATGTCGCGGAGGCCTAGTGCCGTGTGGGCCGTTACGGCAGCTTCGGCGCAGGCGGCTGCCGCCTCGTCGGAAAGGCGGGCGGGGGCGAAGAACTCCGTGTGTCCGGCGGTGTAGCGGGCGGCGTAGTCGTAGACGCCTTCGTCGGGGACGATCTCGACGGCCGGGAGTGCGACCGGGCCCTCGCCCAGGTCGACCACGGAAACGGCGACCTCGATGCCGTCGATGTAGCGCTCGATGAGGGCCGTGTCGCCGTACGCGAAGCAGCCCACCATCGCGGCAGGGAGTTCCTCGGCGGTGCGGACGATCGAGGCGCCCAGCGCGGAACCGCCGCGGGCGGGCTTGACGAAGAGCGGCAGGCCGAGCTGGTCGATGATCCTGGCCAGCACCACCGACGCGCCCAGGTCGTGGAAGGTCTCCTTGGGCAGCGTGATTGACTCCGGCGTGAGCAGGCCGACGGATCGGATGACCGCCTTGGCCGTCGGCTTGTCGAACGCCACCCGGCACGCGTCAGGGTCGGCGCCCACGTACGGCACGTTGAGGAGCTCGAGCACCGATCTGATCGCGCCGTCCTCGCCCGCTCCGCCGTGCAGCGTGACGAACACGGCGTCCGGCGGGTCGGCCAGGATCGAGGGTACGAGCGACGCGTCCGTGTCGCGGGCCTCGACGTCGATGCCTGCCGCCCGCAGCACCTCGCTGACCCGGCGACCAGAGCGCAGCGACACCTCCCGCTCGTAGGAGAGTCCGCCGGCCAGCACCAGCACGTGGCCCAGATCGCTCATCACATCTCCTCCGCTGATCGCCCGCTGTCCAAAGGTACCGGCGTCAGACCCCCATGATGTACGGCCGGCCTCTCCCACACCCCACGATTCCCCCAACCCCTCCCCGAGCCGCCATGGCGCAGGGTATGGGGGCCTGGTGCGGTGGCCGGTAGGGGGTGTGGGCTTGGCCACGAGAGATCTCCGACGGGCACACGTGGAGGAAGGTGCGGCCTGGGTGCTACGACGCGGGCAGTTGTGGGATGCGCCTCGGGAGGAGTGGCGCGGGAGTGCATGGGATGGAGGTGGCGGACGAAAGGAACGGCGGATGGACGCGCCGGGGGAGGGAAGTGCGGCGTGGCCGAGGAGGAGGGGAGGGCGTGCCTGGGATGGGATACGCGGGAGTGCGTGGGATGGCGGTGGTGGCGAAGGGCAGGCGTGCGTGGGATACGCCTGCGGCGAGGCACGCCGGGGAGAGGGACGCGCAGGGGAAGGGATGCGCTGGGAAGGGATGTGCGCGGGAACGGGGTGCGCCAGGAAGGGGATGCGCCGGGAAGGGATACGCGCGGGAACGGGGTGCGCGGCGGGAGGGGGTGGGGGTGTGTAGGGGCCCGTCAGGAAGGGGTTGTGGCATGTCCGAGGGGCGGCCGCGCTGGGGAAGGGAACGCGGGCCTGGGGCGCGCTAAAGGGAGGCATGCCGAGGAGAGAGCGCAGGAGCGGGGGCGCGCCGGGAAGGGGGATGCGGCCGCAAGAGATGTGGTGGGGGAAGAGATGCGGTGGGGGAAGAGATGCGGTGGGAAGGGGGCGCGTCACGAAGGAGGGACGTGCGGGAAGGGGATGCGGCGGGAAGGGGGGCGCGTCACGAAGGAGGGACGTGCGGGAAGGGGGCGCGCCGAGAGGGGCGCGTGGGGAGGTGGCGGGATTGGGAGGGGTACGGCGCCGCTGTACCCCTCCCAATCGGGCGTTAGGCGAGGTCGGGGCCCGGGGTGTCTACGCCTGTGTGGGTGGGGGCGGTGCCGGTGCCGAAGGTGTCGCGGAGGCGGAGTTCCTGCTCGATGACCCCGGCGAGGCGGCGGACGCCTTCGCGGATGCGGTCCGGCTGCGGGTAGCAGAACGACAGGCGCATCTGCCGGGACCCGCTGCCGTCGGAGAAGAACCCGGTGCCGGGCACGAAGGCGACGCGTTCCGCGACGGCGCGGGGCAGCAGGGCCTTGGAGTCGAGGCCTTCCGGCAGCGTGGCCCACACGAAGAACCCGCCGGCCGGCTTGGTCCACGTGACACCGGGGGGCATCAATGCCTCCAGGGCGTCGAGCAGCGCGTCGCGTCGCTCGCGGTAGAGCTCCCTGAACGTCTTGATCTGCTCCCGCCACGGCTGCGTGGCCAGGTACTGCCCGACGGCCAGCTGCGTGAACGACGAGTGCGACAGCACGGCCGACTCCATCGCCAGCACGAGCTTGTCGCGGATGGCGTGCGGTGCGAGGGCCCACCCGACGCGGAAGCCGGGGGCGAGCGTCTTGGAGAACGACCCCAGGTACACCACTCCGTCGGAATTGTCGGCCCGCAGGGCGCGCAGCGGCTCGCCGTCGAAGCCGAGCAGGCCGTACGGGTTGTCCTCGACGATCAGGATCCCGGCACGGTGGCAGATGTCGAGCACCTGCTGCCGCCGCGCCACGTTCATCGTGACGCCGCCGGGGTTGTGGTAGGTCGGGATCGTGTAGAGGAACTTGATCCGCGTGCCCGTGACCTGCAGCGCGTGGATGGTCTGGGCGAGCGACTCAGGGATGATGCCCTGATCGTCCATGGCGATATGCACCACGCGAGCCTGATATGCGGCAAATGTCCCCAGCGCCCCTACGTATGAGGGACCTTCGGCCAGAACCACGTCACCCGGGTCGATGAAGATCCGGGTGATCAGGTCGAGCGCCTGTTGTGAGCCCACGGTGACGACCACGTCGTCCGCCCCGGCCTCGATCCCCTCCAGCCGCATGACCTCGCAGATCTGCTCGCGCAGGTGCGGATCGCCCTGCCCGGAGCCGTACTGCAGCGCGACGGGGCCACGCCTGGTGACCAGGTCGGAGACCAGCTCGCCGACCATGTCGAGGGGGAGGGCCGTGACGTACGGCATGCCGCCGGCGAGCGAGACCACCTCGGGCCTCGACGCGACGGCGAAAAGAGCTCGGATCTCGGAGGCGACCATCCCGGTAGCTCGTGCGGCGTACCGATCGACGTAGGCGTCGATGCGCGACCCTTGGGTCGCGGGTGTCCGACCGTGATCCTGCTCTTCTGTCACGGTCCACCTCCTAGGTGTCAATTTGACCTGAGAAACCAGAGTACGTGACGGGCCACGAGTGGCGTGCACCCGCTCCCCTCATCGTCACTGGGCTACGATGCCAGCTATAGACGCGGTTTTCGCGCGCTTTTCCGGGCAAACGATTGGGGCCCTAGTTGTCGCGTCGGCTGGTCAACATCACCCTGGATAATCTGGACGATCTGCCGCGGCGCTGCCGGCGGTGCGTGTTCTGGGAGCTCGACCCGGTCAGCGGCGAGCGCGCGGTGGAGTCAGGCGATCCTGCGCTGGAGAAAGAGGCGTGGATCTCGGCCACGCTACTCGAGTGGGGTAGTTGCGGCAAGATCGCGTATGTCGACGGAGTGCCCGCCGGTTTTGTCCTCTATAGCCCGCCTTTGTATAGCCCGCGTTCTGTGGCCTTTCCGACCTCGCCCGTCAGCGCGGACGCGGTTCTGCTGATGACCGCCCACATCGTGCCCGAATTCTCCGGTGGGGGGCTGGGGCGCATGCTCATCCAGGGCGTCGCGAAGGACCTCACGCGCCGCGGCGTCAAGGCCATCGAGGCGTTCGGTGACCTGAAGTGGGAGGAGCCGAGCTGCGTGGTGCCCGCCGACTACCTGCTTTCGGTGGGCTTCAAGACGGTACGCCCGCATCTGCGCTTCCCGCGCCTCCGGCTGGAGCTCAAGACGGCCGTGTCGTGGCGCGAGGACGTCGAGGTCGCCCTGGAACGCCTTCTCGGCTCCATGACCCCAGAACGCGCCCTCCGCCCCGTCTAGGCCGTTTCAGGGGCTTTTGGGCCGCGGGGGCTCTGGTACGGCGAGGCCTCCGCCACCGGCCGCCCGCCGTCGTGTGCTGAGGGCCCGCTTCCGGCGCTTCCGGCGAGTCGGTGCCGCTTGCCCGCCGTCACGACGTTTCGTTCTCCGGGCACCACGGTCCCGCTTCGCCGCCGTACAGGGCGCCGATCTCCGCCGTACCCCGTCTCGCCGACCCGGCGCCCGGCGCCCGGCATGGCGTCTGGGAGAGGCCCATCGCGGGGCATCGGGAAAGTTTGGCCAAAAACGAACGGGACCCGCTTCCCGGGGGAAGTGGGTCCCGTATGTCGTGATGGCGGGAGAGTGTCGCCGACTCGCCGGAAGCGCCGCTCGCGGGTCCTCAGCCGAAGTGCGGCGGGCGGCCGGTGGCGGCGGCTCGCCGTACCCAAGAATCTCGCCGTACCCAAGAACGGCTAAATGATCCCCTCGAGGTCGCGGAGGAGGAGAGCCTTCGGCTTGGCGCCGATGATCTGCTTGACGACCTCGCCGTTCTTGTAGACGTTCATCGTCGGGATCTGCAGCACCCCGTAGTCGCGCGGCACCTGCGGGTTCTCGTCGATGTTCAGCTTGACGATCTCCAGCTTGTCGCCGTGCTCCTTGGCGATCTCCTCCAGGATGGGAGCAACCTGACGGCACGGGCCGCACCACTCCGCCCAGAAGTCGACCAGGACGGCCTTGTCGCTCTTGAGGACCTCTGCCTCGAAGGTGGCGTCGGTAACAGCCTTCACGGTGCGCTCCCTACTTCTCGTTGGTGGCCAGCCAGCGCTCGGAGTCGAGCGAGGCGGAGCAGCCGGTGCCGGCCGCGGTGATGGCCTGACGGTAGATGTGGTCGACCGCGTCGCCGGCGGCGAAAACGCCGTCGATGTTGGTCTCGGTCGTGGGGGCGGCCACCTTGATGTAGCCGTTCTCGTCGAGGTCGATCTGGCCCTTGACCAGGTCGGTGCGCGGGTCGTGGCCGATGGCCAGGAACAGCGCGTCGGTCGCCAGCTCGCTCTCCTCGCCGGTCTTGACGTTGCGCAGCTTCACGGCCTCGACCTTGGAGTCGCCGAGCACGTCGACGACCTCGCTGTCCCAGATGAAGCGGATCTTGTCGTTGGCGAACGCCCGCTCCTGCATGATCTTGCTGGCGCGCAGCTCCTCGCGGCGGTGGACGACGGTGACCATCCGGCCGAACCGGGTCAGGAAGATGGCCTCCTCCATCGCGGTGTCGCCGCCGCCGATGACCACGATGTCCTTGTTGCGGAAGAAGAAGCCGTCACAGGTGGCACACCAGGACACGCCGCGGCCGGACAGGCGCTTCTCGTTCTCCAGGCCGAGCTCGCGGTAGCCGGAACCCATGGCCAGGATGACCGACTTGGCGTAGTAGGTGTCGGTGTAGGTCTTGACCACCTTGGGGTTGGCCTCAAGGTCCACCTCGACCACGTCGTCGGCGACCAGCTCGGCGCCGAAGCGCTCGGCCTGCTTGCGCAGGTTGTCCATCAGGTCGGGGCCCATGATGCCGTCGGGGAACCCGGGGAAGTTCTCCACGTCGGTGGTGTTCATGAGCGCGCCGCCCGCGGTGACGGAGCCCTCGAAGACAAGCGGCTTGAGTTCGGCGCGTGCGGAGTAGACGGCCGCGGTGTATCCGGCCGGACCCGACCCGATGATGATCACGTTACGAACGTCGCTCAACGCTCTCACGCCTTCCTCGTCTGCTGTTGCTGCTGGCCTCAACAGATCCTAGGGCGTTGGCATTCCCACCCCCTACCCACAACGCGCAAGAGCCCGCCGAAGCGGGCTCTTGCGTGGGCTTTGTGTGGTTTACCAGCGTCCGAGGATCGCCTTACGCAGCGGCTTGCAGTTGTAGGGGTCGATGACATCGACGCGAACCCGCTTGGCCGCCTTGTCCTTCCACGAGGTGACGACGAGCGCGTCCTGGCCGTTGTACTGGCCCTGGTCGACGGCGAAGGCCTTGAGGTTGCTCCGGTCGTTGATCCGGTTGACACACTTGGTGACCTTGTCGACGTCGGCCGATCCGCCTCCGACGATGGGCGCCGGAGCCAGGAAGCCCTCCAGCGGCTGGCGCAGCTCGCCGTCGCTGTAGTTGTGGCCGCTGTCGGTCAGCGTGAACCTCTTGGCCTTGGTGTGGTCCTTGGGCGGCGAGGCGGACTGGGCCAGCTGTGGCCCGCCCGTGCTCGGGGTCCCGCCTCCTGAGGCGAGCAGACCGGTCGAGACCGCCGCCGTGCCGACCACCACCGCGGCCGCGGCCGCCGCCACCGCGGGCATCGCCCAGCGCCGGCGTCTCCGCTGCGCAACCCTGATGGTGCCGTCGTCGTTGACCACGCCGAGCCTGACCGGCTCCTCGACTGGCTTGCTCTCCCATGGCGCGTCGCGCATGAGATCGTCCCAGTCGGGTGCTGTCACAAGGCCGACACCCCCGCCCGCGGCCCCTGCCTCGGCGGCCAGCGCCTTGTCGATGCGCAGCGCCACCCCCATCGGCATGGCCGGCGTGGGAGTCGCCGCGAGCACCTCGCGAACCGCCGCCAAGTCTGCCAGGAGCTCCCCACAGGGGTCGCATACCGCGAGATGCTCGCGTACCTGGCGGGCCGTACCGGCGTCCAGGAGGCCCTCGGCCAGCTCGGCCAGGATCTCCAGATCGTAGTGCGTATCACCCGTCACGAAGTTCTGCTCCCTTCGCGGATGAGACGCGAGTGAGGTCAGATCGGTTCCGCAGATGCGAAAGAATTGGGGCAAGTTTCGCGCGACCCCGCGCGCACCGGCTCTTCACGGTGCCGCTGGGTACTTCAAGCACCTGAGCTGCGTCTTCGACGGAATAGCCCATCATGTCGACCAGCACGAGCGCCGCCCGCTGGTCGGCGGGCAGCATTTTCAGCGCGGCCGAAACCTCCATCGAGACTTCGCGCTCGACGGTCTGGTCGGGCATCGGGGTGTCGCGCTCGGCGGCTTCGATGAGCTCGTCGTCGGCCACCGGCCGGACGGACTTCCTGCGCATCCGGTCGAGGCAGGCGTTGACGACGATGCGATGGAGCCAGGTGGTGACCGCGGCCTCGCCACGGAAGGTGTTCGCCTTCCTGTAGGCGGACACGAAGGCATCCTGTACGGCATCTGCCGCCTCGTCGGGGTCGCCGAGGGTCCGCAGGGCGACCGCCCACATGCGGTCCCGGTGCCTCTTGACTATCTCGCTGAACGCATGTGGATCCCCGTCGATGTGCGCGGCCAGCAGCTCGGCGTCCGTGACGGCCGGGCGCTCCGCGCCGGAAGGTGTGTCAGGTGGGGAGTTCACAAGAGGGATTCCTGATTATGCCGATCCTGGAGAGTGCACCACTACTTCATAGATGGTGCCATGAAACTTCCCTGCATCCGCCGGAAGACGCGTAAACCAGATCAAAACGTACTGACCGCTTGCGGGCTGGCTCGGGGTCAGGGTGATCTTGCCCGCTGCATCCTTGTTCGTGGCGACGGTCTTGAGGGAGTCGAGCTCCGGCTTGTCGCCGACCTTGAGCTCCACCGCGCCGCCCGACGCCTCGCCCAGCGTCGCCACGACGTCGCTGACCTGCACGGACTTGCCCATGTCGAGCAGCAGCCCGACGCCCGGCTTGAGGTTGCCCAGCTCGGCGCTGTTGTAGTTGTCGGTCTTCCAGAACGTGCTGGTCTTGCCGTCGATCGTCAGCGGCGCCATCTCCGACTTCTCGTCGCCGTCGCCGAGCGGGTCGAACCCGCTGGCCTTGGACGGCTTGACGACCTGCGGTTGCGCCGACGCCGAGGTGGAGGTGCTCGGCGACTGCTGGGCCGAGGGGGTGCTGGGGCTGCCCAGGCTGCGGCCGACGGTCCAGGCGCCGACGCCGACGGCGGCGATGACCAGCAGCACCACGATGGTCATGAGCACCCGGCTGACGACGCTGGAGGAACGGCGCGGCGGGGGCGGCAGCTGGACGGGCACCGGACGCTCGCGCGTCTCCAGGCCCTCGGAGTGCGAGGTCGCGGTGACGGCGGGCGGCGAGGTGTAGGAGATCGGGATGGGCATCGGCCTGGCCACGCCGGCCAGCGACTCGGCGACCTCGGCCGGGCTGGCCAGCGCGCTCTGCCCCTTGCGCGACTCGGGCAGTGCGGCCCTGATCGTGACGGTGTCGAGGTAGCCGGGCACGCCCGCGGTGACCTGCCGCGGCGTGCAGAAGTGGCCGTCGCTCATGGGGGCGGCCGGCAGGCCGCCCTCCTCCTCGTCGCCCGGCCAGTGGCCGGTCAGCCCGGCGTACAGCAGGCGGCCCAGGCCTTCCGCGTCGTCCAGCGCCGGCTGGTCGGTCGTGAGCCCGGACAGGGCGGCGTCGACCGCCACGCCCAGCACCTTGACGGTGTTGCCCGTCGTCCACACCAGGTGGGAGGGACGCAGGCACAGGTGGTACAGGTTGGACTCGTGGGCGTGCGCGAGGGCCTCGGCGGCCTCGGCCACCAGCCCGGCCGCCCGCTCCGGCTCCAGCGGGCCGGCGGCCAGCAGGTCGGACAGGGTCTCGCCGGTGACCCACTCGCTGACCACGTAGGAGTAGTCGTCGTCCTCGGCCGCGTCGAACACCTGGGTCAGCCGGGGATCGGTGAGCCGGCTGGCGGCCCTGGCCGCGGTGACGACCTCGTGGACGCGGGGGAACTCGGGCCCGAAGGTGAGCACGGCGACCGGACGCGCAAGGATCTCGTCGATGGCCTTCCACAGCGTGGCGCCGTCGGACTCGCTCACGCGGTCCTCGAGCCGGAAGCGCTCGGCGAGGCGGGTGCCGGGCTCCACCGCAGACGTGCTCACAGGCTCACTCCGCTCATGGCTGTACCCGCCTGCGCGGGGGTTGCCCACGTAGGCACGCTATGCCGGGTGGATCCGCCCACGCCCCTCCTGCTTCCATTCGCGCGTGTCGGGCACCATGGTAGTGCTGCCTCGATCGCGTCCGTGTTCTTTACCGGCCTACCCGTCCGGCGACCATCCCAACGATGGAATTGACCTCCGGGATGCGCATCTTGTGTGCCACCGCCAGGTAGACCAGCCCGCCGACCCCGCCGCCGATGGCCAAAGTGATCAGCGAGTTGACGAAACTGAGCCCGCCGAACACCTCCTGAACCAGCCAGACCGCGGCCAGCGCCAGGACGGCCGTGGGCAGCGCCGCCATGTACATCCTGGTCATCGCCGAGCCGATCTGCCAACCGCCCAGGCCCTGGACCCGCCGGCTGGCCAGGATCCACGCGCCCAGCGCGCCCACGGCGTAGGAGACCGCGTAGGCGAAGGCGAGCCCCATGACGGCGTACTCGGGGGACAGCAGGGAGTTGAAGACCAGCATCAGCACGGCGTTGACGGCGACCGTGCCCGCGCCGATGAACACCGGGGTGCGGGTGTCGCCGAAGCTGTAGAACACGCGCAGCAGCAGCTGGAAGATCGCGAACGGCACCAGCGCGAGCCCGTAGACCTGCAGCACGTTGCCGATGTAGATGGCGTCCTCGGTCGGCGTCGCGCCGTGCGCGTAGATCGGGACCGTGATGGCGGGGCCGAGCACCATGATCATCAAGGAGACGGGCACCATGACCGAGCTGATCAGCCGCACGCTGGAGCCGAACTCGGTCCGCACGTCGCCGAAGCGGTGCTCGCCCACCGCCCGGCTCATCCGCGGCAGCATGGCCGTGATCACCGACACCCCGATGACGCCGTAGGGCAGCTGGAACAGCTGGAAGGCGTAGGTGTAGGGCGAGATGCCGTGCCCGGGCACCGCGTCGCCGGCGGCGCTGGACAGGTTCGTGGTCAGCATGAACCCCAGCTGGGTGATCACCGTGTAGCCGATGGTCCAGGCGCCGGCCTTGCCGATCTCGCCGAGCCGGGCGTTGCGCACGTCGAAGCGTGGCACGAAGGAGAAGCCGACCCGCTTGAGCGCCACGATCAGCACGATCGCCTGCGCCACGATGCCCGCCGTGGTGCCCAGGCCGATCAGCGCCAGGTCGCCGTTGGAGATCTGGTCGACGTCGGTGCGGGACGCGGCGGGCGTGGTCAGCAGGAAGACCATGAGCACCCCGATGACCACGAGGTTGTTGAGCACCGGCGCCCACATCGGGGCGGCGAAGCGGTCGCGGGTGTTGAGGATCGCGCCCGCCACGGCTCCGACGCCGAAGAAGGCCAGCTGCGGCAGGATGAACTGCGCCAGCCGTACCGCGACCTGGAACTTGTGGCTGTCGGCGTTCCAGTTGGTGGTGTAGAGGTCGATCAGCAGGGGGGCAGCGAGCACGGCCAGCACGGCGACGACGGCCAGCGCCACCGTGGCCAGCGTCATCAGGCGCTGCTCGTAGGCGCGCCCGCCGTCGGGCTCGTGCTGCTGGGCCTTGACGATCATCGGCACCACGACGCTGCTCAGCACGCCGAGCAGCAGCAGGTCGAGAATGCTGTAGGGGATGGCGTAGGCGGCGTTGTAGGCGTCGCCCATGGTGGCGGTGCCGATCGCGGCGGCCAGGACCATCGTCCTGACGAAGCCGGTGACCCGGGAGACCATCGTTCCCGCGGCCATGACGGCGCTGGCGCGCAGCAGTCGACTCATACCGACTCACTCTCTCGCGTCTGGGGGGTGCGCGCGGGCTTCTTCAGCGACCTGCGTCGCAGGATCCGCGTCACCACCGCGGCCAGCATGACGGCCAGCGCGGCGCCGACGATGACCAGTGCGATGCCGGTGTAGCCCGTGGTGCGGATCGTGAGCCTGGAAGCCTTGCCGTACGGCTGGCCGTCGGCGGTGCGCAGCTGGACCGTGACCGTGGCGTCGCCGCTCGACTTGGCCGCCATCGGTACCTGCACGCCGCCGCTCTGCCCTTTCAGGATCGTCAGCGGTTCCTTCGGGTTGAAGTCGACGGCCAGGACGTCCGGGTCGTTGGACTTCACGTCGATGAACAGGGAGATCGTCTGGGTGCCGGAGTTGCGGACGCTGATGGGCACCTGACCCTCGCTGCCGGCCAGGGTGCGGGGACGGTCGGCGCCGGTGATCTGGATCTGGCCCATCGTGGTCTTGACCGTGCTCTGTACCTGCTTGGTCAGGCCGCGCCCTGCCGGGGTGCTGTTGCGCCAGGCGCCGGAGACGGCGCGCAGCACGGCCGCGTCGAACGGCGAATCGCCCTTGTTCACGGTGATCTGCGAGGTGAGGGCCGCGTTGGCGGCCAGTTCCTTGATCGGGGTGAGGTACTTGGGCCCGAGCTCGTCCTTGCGGTTCTGCTCGGTATAGGTCAGCCCGGCCCGCGGCACCTGAGTCTTGCCCGGCTTGATCGAGCCGAGCTGGGTGAGCTGCAGCCACGGCAGCTTGCCGGCGGTCTTCAGCAAGGTGGTGACCAGCATGGGGTTCGGGTTCCAGCGGCGCGAGGGCGCCACGACGACCGAGCGGGGCGTGGTCTGGCCGGGCTCGCCGGCGATCATCGCGGTCTCGGCGATGAAGCGCAGCTTGTTGAGCGTGGTCGAGCCCTGGCCGCCGGGCTCGAACTCGAACGTGCGGCTCAGCTCGGGGTCGGTGAGCAGCGCGGTGACCGGCCCGCCCACAGTGTCGAGCGTGGCGGCGGCGTCGGGGGTGTAGGTGACCGGCTGCTGGGTGGGCACGTTGGCGGAGTTGAGCAGCACGCCCTGGACGTGGCCGACCGACAGCAGGTCCAGCGCGTCGGCGTCGAGGACGCCGTCGACCGGCCAGTTCAGCGCGGTCTGGATGTCGTCGCGCTTGAGCAGCTGCCTGGCCTTCTGGCCGCCGAGCGCGAGCGCCTTGGCGGTCTGCGTGTCGAGCCCCTGATGTGCCAGCGCCGCCACGTCGGGGTCGGCGTAGGGCAGGGCCGCGACGGGCGACCTGGCCAGCTCGGCCCGCATCGTGTCGAGCCAGAGCTTGGCTTCCTGGCTGGCGGGCTTGGCCTGGTCGCCGTTCTTCTTGGTCCTGACCGTGTAGGGGGAGCTCATCTGGTTGAGGTCGTCGAGCAGCCCGGGCTCGACGAACCAGGTGACGCTCTTGGGCGCCGACTTGGCGATCTTGGCGAGGTTGGTGAGCATGCCCTTCTGGCCGAGGGCGTTGACCAGCTTGTCGTCGACGAAGTGGGCATCGTCGGAGCGGTGCGGCTGGTCGATCACCGGCAGCGCGACGGCCAGCTTGGTCTTCTGCGGCTTCTGCCCGGGCGTGGTGGGGGCGTAGGTGATGACCGTGCGCTGCTCGGCGATCACCTGGTAGCCGAGCTGCACCACCTCGACGGCCACCGGATAGACGCCGTACTGCCTCAGCGAGAGCTGGACGGGGCTCCGGGTGATCTCCCACGAAAGCGATCCGTTGGCGGCCACCGCCTGGTTGGACAGCTGGGAGGTCGTCGACGGGGTCAACTGCTGCGTCGTCGATCCCGCCAGGAAGGCTCGCATCGAGGCCCGATCGGCGAACCTCTGCGGGCTGTAACGCAGCCGGATCGTCAGCCCGGAAAGCGGCGTGGAGGTCGTGTTGGACACCGTGCCCGAGAACTTGATCTCGGTGTTCAGCTCCGTGGAGTAGTCGGGCGTCACCGAGCCCAGGGTCAGCGCGACGGCCTGCTTCCCGGCAGCCGCACTCGGCGCGGTCGCCACCATGGGGGCGAGCAACGCGGCGGAGAGGGAGGCGATCAGCGCGGCCTTACGGATCACGCGTCCACCCCGGCTGGAGTACGGCGCACGCCCGCAATGGTACGGGCTCAGTGCCGCGACGCGACCGCCTGACGCGATCCCCTGGGGCGCGGAACACGTAGGTCCACCGTCTTTCCGGACAGGAGAGTCAGCAGGTCAAGAGCGCGAAGTGTGAGCGCGGTGTGGCGTTCGCCGGTGGCGGTGAAGATCGGTCCCGTATCGGGTCTCAGCCGGTCGTCGATCAGCACAGGCAGCGATCGCGGCAGCAGCAGCGGGCATACCAGTCCGGCGGCGTAGTCGGTGGCCGAGTTGACCAGGAAGGCGGCGGCCGGCCGTACCTTGCGGACGCCGAGCAGCCCGCCGACCACGCCCGGTTTGGGGGGAGCCGACACGGAGGAGACGGTGGCGACCACCTCGCGGCCCAACCTGGTGGTGACCTCGAACACCGTGACCGCCACGCAGCGCTCGGGGGCCGCGGAGACCGCCCCGGGCAGTTCCTCCACGCATGTCATGGGGCGCGGAAGGCGTACGATCTCATGATGGACCTGGTGTGCAAGGAGCCAGCGGTGGATCGCGAGGGCGTCCTTCATGTATACGCTCCTTGCCTCGTTCCATTGGCCCCCGACGGTCCTCTGACCGAAAGGTAACCCGGACCCGGTGTGGCTCGGGGGATATGTTCCGGAATGCGAGAAGGACCTACCCAGCTTGTCACCCTCAAATCTGACCGACACGCAGCAGCGCGCCATGGGCGACCTGTTCCGCAAGATCGCTCCGGTGGCCGACGACCTCGGCCGCCTCTTCGCCGCGCGCGGGCACGAGCTGGCCCTGGTCGGCGGCCCGGTACGCGACATCCTGCTCGGCCGCAGCGGCAACGACCTCGACCTGACCACCGACGCCCGCCCCGAGCGCGTACTGGAGCTCGTCAGGCCGTGGGCCGACTCGGTGTGGACGATCGGGATCGACTTCGGCACGGTCGGGCTGCGCAAGAACGGGTGGCAGATCGAGATCACCACCTATCGCAGCGAGTCCTACGACCCGAAGTCCCGCAAGCCCGAGGTGATGTACGGCGAGACCCTCGAGGCCGACCTGGAGCGACGCGACTTCGCGGTCAACGCGATGGCGGTGCGGCTGCCCGGCAACGAGTTCGTCGACCCCTTCGGCGGGCTGGGCGACCTGGCGGCCAAGGTGCTGCGCACTCCCGGCACGCCCGAGCAGTCCTTCGGTGACGACCCGCTGCGCATGCTGCGGGCCGCCCGCTTCGCCTCGCAGCTCGGCTTCACGGTCGAGGAGTCCACGGTACGGGCGATGGCCGAGATGGCCGAGCGGATCGAGATCGTCTCGGCCGAGCGCATCCGCGACGAGCTGGACAAGCTGATCTGCGGCGCCTACCCGCGCGAGGGCCTGCGCCTGCTGGTCGAGACCGGCCTGGCCGCGCACGTCCTGCCCGAGCTGCCCAAGCTGCGCCTGGAGATCGACGAGCACCACCGGCACAAGGACGTCTACGAGCACACGCTGACCGTCCTCGACCAGGCCATCGCCCAGGAGGAGGACGGCAAGCCCGACCGGATCCTGCGCTGGGCCGCGCTCCTGCACGACATCGGCAAGCCCAAGACGCGCCGCCACGAGCCGGGCGGCCGGGTGTCCTTCCACCACCACGAGGTCGTCGGCGCGCAACTGACCAAGAAGCGCATGACCGAGCTCAGGTTCCCCAAGGACGTGGTGACCGACGTGTCCCACCTGGTGGAGCTGCACCTGCGCTTCCATGGCTACGGCACGGGGGAGTGGACCGACAGCGCCGTGCGCCGCTACGTGCGCGACGCGGGTCACCTGCTCGACCAGCTGCACAAGCTGACCAGGGCCGACTGCACCACCCGCAACAAGCGCAAGGCCCAGGCGCTCTCGCGCACCTACGACCACCTGGAGGAGCGCATCGCGCGGCTGGCCGAGGAGGAGGAACTGGGCAAGATCCGCCCGGAGCTCGACGGCAACCAGATCCAGCGCATCCTCGGCGTGGGGCCGGGCCCGGTCGTCGGCAAGGCCTACAAGTTCCTGCTTGACCTGCGCCTGGACCAGGGCGTGCTCGGTGAGGAGGCGGCTACCGAGGCGCTGCTGAAGTGGGCGGAGGAGAACCTACCGCGAGACGGCGCGTGACCAGCCGGTAGATCAGCGCGCCGACCAGGTAGCCGATCACGATGATCGCCAGCGCCAGATAGGACTTGCCGTTGGCGGGCAGGATCGCCGCCGACAGGGCCGCGGCCAGCACGTACATGCCGTTGAACAGCATGTCGTAGATGGAGAAGGCCCGGCCCAGGTAGACGTCCTCCACGTCGCGCTGGACCATGGTGTCGGCGCAGATCTTCACGCTCTGGCCGGCGATGCCCAGCACGAAGCCGGCCACGGGCAGCCCCCACTCCTGGAACGGTGCGACCAGCACCCCGGTGAGCACGCCCGCCGCGACCAGCGCCATCGGCACCCACCGCTCGACCGTGAAGCGGGCCGTGGCCCACGGGGTCAGGAACACGGCCAGGAAGTAGCCGACGCCGGAGGTCGCCACCACCAGGCCGATGCCCTTCAACGCCTGTTCCGCGTCGCCGTCGGTGAAGTAGTAGCGGTACAGGATGATGCCCAGCGCGGTGGCCATGCCGTACAGGAACCTGTGGGTGGCCATGGCGCCCATCGTGGCGGCGGCGACGCGGTGCTGTGCCAGGTGCCTGGCGCCCTCGATCAGGCCGACGAGGACGTTGCGGACCTCCTCGCGGGCCTGGGGGCGCTCGGGGTCGTAGGAGGGGCCGAGCAGGGAGCGCTCCATCGTGCGGGCCACGAGCGCACTCAGCATGAACACCACGCCCGAGGTGACCAGCAGCAGGGCCACGCCGCCCGGGCCGGCGCCGAAGATGTCGCGCAGCAGGAAGCCCACGCCCACGCCGATGAAGGTGGCGACCGTGCCGGAGGTGGGGGTGACCGCGTTGGCGGCCATCAGCCGGTCGGCCGGCACCACGTGCGGCAGCGAGGCGCCCAGCGCGGCCAGGAAGAACCGGTTGACCGCGAGCACGCCCAGCGCGGCCGCGTAGAAGGCGGCGTCGGGCGCGCCGGCCGCGACCAGCACGGCGGCGGTCACCAGCAGCACGCCGCGCACGAGCGGCGCGATCATCAGGATCTGCCGCCGCGACCACCGGTCGATGAAGACGCCGACGAACGGCCCCAGGATGCTGTACGGCAACAACAGCACAGCCAGGCCCGTGGCCACTTGCAGCGCTGTGGTCTGCTTCTCGGGATTGAAAAAGGCGAATCCGGCCACGCCGAACTGGAAGATCCCATCGGAGAACTGGGACACCAGGCGGGTACCGAAAAGCCGCCGGAAATCCCTACCTCGCAGGACAACGCTTAGATCGGCGACGAATGACACGGTGTCAGACTAGCCCCGGCCGCTTGGTACCGCAGGATGGAATCGTGTCCGAATCGTGCTCATGATCACGGTACGCTTCATAGCGTGACGACAGAGGAACACGTGGTGCTCGTCGACGGCGAGGGAAACGCGATCGGCACCGCACCCAAATCGTCGGTGCACGGCACGGATACACCGCGCCACCTGGCGTTCTCCAGCTATGTCTTCGACCAGGAAGGCAGAGTGCTGCTGACCAGGCGGGCGGAGCACAAGACCACCTGGCCTGGGGCGTGGACCAACAGCTGCTGCGGACACCCGCTGCCCGGCGAGGCCGTCGAGCACGCCGTCGGTCGCCGCCTGTCCTACGAGCTGGGCCTGGATGCGGCCCGGATCGACCTGATGCTGCCGAGCTTCGCCTACCGCGCGGTGATGGCCAACGGCATCGTCGAGCACGAGCTGTGCCCGGTCTACCGCGTCCAGGTCGACGGGCCCGCGGACCCCAACCCGGACGAGGTGTCCGAGGTCATGTGGATGCCGTGGAAGGAGTTCGCCGAGGGCGTCATGAACGGGCTGCTCGCCATCTCGCCCTGGTGCCGCGAACAGGTCCCCCACCTCGACGACCTCGGCGCCGACCCGGCTTCGTGGAGCCCCGCTTCCGCGGCCGAGCTGCCGCCTGCTGCTCGGCTTTAGCGACACGGCATCGGATGTACTCGCTTCAGAGACTTCGGATGTACTTGCTTTAGAGATTTGGAAGGTACGGCGAGGCCGCCGCCACCGGCCGCCCGCCGTCGTGTGCTGAGGGCCCGCGTCCGGCGCTTCCGGCGAGTCGGTGCCGCTTGCCCGCCGTCACGGCGTTTCGTTCTCCGGGCACCACGGTCCCGCTTCCCGCCGTCACGGCGTTACGTTCTCCGGGCACCATGGTCCCGCTTCGCCGCCGTACAGGGCGCTGACCTCCGCCGTCCCCGGTCTGGCCGACCCGGCGCGTCGCCGCCTGTTCCGCGGGCCGAGGCAACCCGACTGCCGTACCCCCGAAACGCGAACGGGATCCGCTTCCCGGGGGAGGCGGATCCCGTGCGTCGTGGCGGCGAGGTTGTTGCGTCGACTCGCCGGAAGCGCCGCTCGCGGGTCCTCAGCCGAAGTGCGGCGGGCGGCCGGTGGCGGTGGCTTGCCGTACCTCAGAAAGAGGTTCTGACGAACGTCAGCAGAAGTGGGCGAACGTCAGCGGTCGACTTCGCCGCGGATGAACTTCTCGACGTAGTCGCGCGCCTCGTCGTCGGAGTACTGCACGGGCGGCGACTTCATGAAGTAGCTCGACGCGCTCAGGATCGGCCCGGCGATGCCGCGGTCCAGGGCGATCTTGGCGGCGCGCACGGCGTCGATGATGATGCCGGCCGAGTTGGGCGAGTCCCAGACCTCGAGCTTGTACTCCAGGTTCAGCGGGGTGTCGCCGAAGGAGCGGCCCTCGAGGCGGACGTAGGCCCACTTGCGGTCGTCGAGCCACGGCACGTGGTCGGACGGGCCGATGTGCACGTCGGCCTTGCCCATCTCGTGCGGGATCTGCGAGGTGACCGACTGCGTCTTGGAGATCTTCTTGGACTGGAGCCGCTTGCGCTCCAGCATGTTCATGAAGTCCATGTTGCCGCCGAAGTTGAGCTGGTACGTGCGCAGCAGCTCCACGCCGCGGTCCTCGAACAGCTTGGCCAGCACGCGGTGCGTGATCGTGGCGCCGACCTGGGACTTGATGTCGTCACCCACGATCGGCACGCCGGCCTCGGTGAACTTCTCTGCCCACTCGGGGTCGGAGGCGATGAAGACCGGCAGCGCGTTCACGAAGGCGACCTTGGCGTCGATCGCGCACTGCGCGTAGAAGCGGTCGGCCTCCTCCGAGCCGACCGGCAGGTAGGAGACCAGCACGTCGACCTTGGCGTCCTTGAGCACCTTGACCACGTCGGCGGGCGCCTCGTCGGACTCCTCGACGATCTCCCTGTAGAACTCGCCCAGGCCGTCATAGGTGTGACCTCGATGCACGATCACGCCCGTGGGCGGCACGTCGGTGAACTTGATCGTGTTGTTCTCGCTGGCGAAGATCGCCTCCGAGACGTCATGGCCGACCTTCTTGGCGTCGACGTCGAAGGCGGCGACGATCTCGACGTCACCCACGTGATACTCGCCGAACTTCACGTGCATCAGGCCCGGCACTCGGGTGTCCGGATCGGCGTCCTTGTAGTAATGAACGCCCTGGACCAGCGACGCCGCGCAGTTGCCGACTCCGACAATGGCCACGCGAACCGAACCCATCGCACTCGCTCCTTCACTCATCCGTATGTGTTTCAGGCCTCTCGGAGGCCTGTCTCTCTGTCGCGATCAACTCGTTGAGCCAACGCACTTCGCGCTCGACCGATTCCAGGCCGTGACGTTGAAGCTCCAGTGTGTAACTGTCCAGGCGCTCCCTGGTGCGTGCCAGGGCAGTGCGGACGCTGTCGAGCCGCTCTTCCAGGCGGCTGCGGCGGCCCTCGAGGATGCGCAGCCGGACCTCGGCCTCGGTGTGCCGGAAGAAGGCGAAATGGACGCCGAAGCTCTCGTCCTCCCACGCGGAGGGCCCGGCCTGCGTCAGCAGGTCCTGCAGGCGCTCCTTGCCTTCGGCGGTCAGCTTGTAAACGATCTTCGATCGGCCGCCCACGATCGTGGTGGGCGCCGGCTGCTCTTCCACGATAAGACCCTGCTGCAGCAGGGATCTGAGACAGGGGTAAAGCGATCCGTAGGAGAAGGCACGGAACATCCCCAACAGAGCGTTGAGCCGTTTGCGCAGCTCATAGCCGTGAAGCGGCTGCTCGTGCAGCGACCCGAGCACGGCGAGCTCCAGCACTCTGCCCTGTCCAGTTACCAACGGAACCGCCCCCTCTCGTGTCGATGTATCGAGCCGATACATCCCGAAGATACGTCACTCCGCTATATGCCCGCAATCAATGAGTTGACCAAGCCGTTGGGATGAATCGGTAAAAAGCCGTAGTCTGGCGCTCATGTGGTCACAGAGAAGGGTGGTGGATTACGGTCTCGCCAAGCGGGCGGTCGTCCACTCGCTCCGCGCCGGGCGCACGTCGCCCGGCGATGTCTGTGACGCACAGCCCTACCTCCTGCGCGCGGCACGGCACTTCGGGGAAGCCACGGATCGCCCCTGCCCCGTGTGCGAGCGGGAGAACGTCACCAACGTGACCTATGTCTACGGAGATTCCCTCGGACGACATGCCGGTCAAGCAAAGGGCGCGTCGGAACTCGCCGAGATGGCACATGATTACGACGAGTTCCGGGTGTACGTCGTCGAGGTCTGCCAAGGTTGTTCCTGGAACCACCTGACGGTTTCGTTCGTCCTCGGCAACGGGCCGCCGGATCTCCTCGGCCAACCCTGATACCGAGGGCGGCGAGGTGCCTCACGCCCACACCCGCCGTGCTACCGACGACGATGCGAGGACGTGTGAGTTACAGCAGCAATGATGGGACGGCTCGCCCTGGTGGACGGCGCCGTCGCTCCGCCTCGTCCCGTTCCGTGCCCTCAGGCTCGCCTCCGCAAACAGGCGACGCCACCTGGGGTGGCGCGGCAGGGTCGCAGCGTCGTCCTGAGGCCGCGTTCGAGCAGACGGGCGCGATGCCCGCCCAGCCGGGAGAGCAGCCGCGCCAGCCCCGCAGCCGGTCCAACCAGGAGACCGTGGTCAGCGAAGCGCCGCCGCGCAGGGCACGCGGGCGCGCGCCTGGCGGTCCATCGGGCCCCCAGGGTCCTGAGGGCCCGCGTCGTGGCGGGGATGACGACAGGCCGCGCTGGCGCCGCTTCATCCCCAACTGGAAGATCGTCATGGCCTCGTTCGCGGTGCTCGCGGCGGGCGTCTTCGGCATGATCGCCGTGGCGTACGCCAACACGCCGCTGCCCACGGGCGTCCAGGACCAGGCGCTGGCCGAGCAGAGCGTCCTGTACTACAACGACGGCAAGACCGAGATCGCCAGGCTCGGCACGCCGCGCAAGATCATCGATTACAAGAACATGGCAGACTCGATCAAGGACGCGACGGTCGCCATCGAGAACAAGACGTTCTACACCGACCCCGGCATCTCCATCTCCGGCATGGTCCGCTCGGTGTGGATGACCGCCACCGGCCAGCAGTTGCAGGGCGCCTCGACGATCACGCAGCAGATGGCGCGCAACTACTTCAACGGCCTCAGCCAAGAGGTCTCGATCAAGCGGAAGATCAGCGAGATCTTCATCGCGGTCAAGCTTGACAAGAACATGTCCAAAGAGGACATCCTCAAGAACTACCTCAACACCATCAACTTCGGCCGCGCCTACGGCATCGAGGCAGCCGCGCAGACCTACTTCGGCTCCAAGGTCCACGCCAAGGACCTGACCCCGGTGCAGGCGGCCTACCTGGCTGCCCGCATCCAGACGCCGAGCTGGGCCGACGACTCGCCCGCCCTGCAGGACCGCTTCAAGACCGTCATCACCAACATGGCCGAGCTGTGGCCGCAGAAGTACGGCCAGCTCCCGGCGACCGCGAAGTTCCCCAAGGTGAAAAAGCCCGGCGACGGCAACGAGTACGGCGGCATCAAGGGCTACATGATCGTCCAGGTGCTGGAGGAGCTGAAGCAGCGCGGCGTCAGCCCCGACGAGGTCAGGAGCGGCGGCTACAAGATCGTCTCCACCTTCGACAAGAGGCTGATGGAGGCCGCCAAGACCGCGGTGCTGAGCAACACCTCGAGCATGTCCAAGGAGTTCCACACCGGCCTGGCCGCGGTGAACCCCAAGAACGGCCGGGTCGTGGCCTTCTACGGTGGCACCAACTACCTCAAGGACCCGTGGAACGAGCCCTTCGACTCCAAGAAGCAGGCGGCTTCCGCCTTCAAGCCCTACGTGCTGGCCGCCTGGCTGCAGGCGGGCTACTCGCTCAAGAGCTATGTCCCCGGTAACCACACCGTGCCCAAGGAGCTGCCCGGCCAGCAGGCGGGCGGCTTCAGGAACAGTCACAACGTGGGTGCCTCCATCGACGTGATCAAGGCCACCGCCCAGTCGGTCAACACCGCCTACGTCTCCATGGCATTCAAACTGCCCGGGCAGCTGGGCGACGTGAAAAAGATCGTGGAGAACGCGGGCTTCGACACGACCCGCATGGAGAACGACGTCAAGGCGCACTCCTACCAGTTCGCCATCGGCAGCGCCCTGGTCACCCCGGTCGAGCAGGCCGCCGGATACTCGATCTTCGCCAACGGCGGCCGGTACACCAAGTACCACGTCGTCCAGGACGTCTACCGGGGCAAGCAGATCGTCTACCCCGAGCAGCGCGCGCAGAAGTCGGTGATCAGCCCGGAGGCCGCGTCCGACGCGACCACCGCCATGCAGGAGGTGCTCAGGAGCGGTACCGCCGCGGGCAAGGGGCTCGGCAACCGCCCCGCGGCCGGTAAGACCGGCACGAACAACGACGAGAAGGAAGCCTGGTTCGTCGGCTTCACCCCGCAGCTGACGGCCGCGGTCGGCATGTACCGCGAGCAGTGCGTGACGTCCAAGGGCACGATCGTCCAGCCGATCTACTCCAACTGCCCGATCACCCCCAAGGGCAAGGCGAGCACGAAGTACAACGGCAACCACCCCTACACCCGGCCCAAGGAGGTCTCGCTACGCTTCGAGGGCGCTGGCCCGCCCACCTCGGTGTGGCGCTCGTTCATGCAGCTGGCCCTGCAGAACAAGCCGGTCGAGCAGTTCCCGGCCAAGGCCGACCTGGGCGAGCCCGAGAACATCGTGCCCAGCCCGACGCCGACGCCCACGCCGACCGACCCGTTCTCGGACGAGACGGACCCGAACTCGAACTGCGGCATCATCACCCCGTGTGATGGCAACAACGACAACGTCACCGAAGACCCCAACAACAACGGTTTCCCCACCGATCAGGGTGACCAGGGCGGGTTCGGCGGCGGTGCCGAGCGGCCGAGCATCCCCGATCCCATGGCCACCAGGCGCGAGGATCAATGAACTTGGCCACCGGCCAGCGGCCGCCGCTGATGATGCGGGCCGTGCCGTACCTGCCCCTGGGGCTGTTCGCGGCCCTGGGGGCGGTACTGGCCTACGTGGTGCGGCTGCCGTGCCGTACCGGTGGGTGGAATGATCAGGTCTCGACGTACCAGAACTTCTGTTACACCGACATCTACCCGCTCTACTTCGACCGGCAGCTGGCCACGCAGGACCCGTACTTCGCGCACGTGCCCTTCGACAAGCAGGTCGAGTACCCGGTGGTGCTGGGCGAGGTCATGCAGGTGCTGGCCAGGATCGCCCGCGCGGTGGTCGGTGGCGGCATCGAGAACGCCGCGCCGCAGGCCGTCCTGTTCTACGACCTGACCGTGATCGTGCTGGGCGTCAGCCTGGTCGCCGGTGTCCTGCTGATGGCCGCGGTGGCCGGGCCGACCAGGCGCTGGGACGCCCTGTGGTACGCGCTGGCGCCCTCGGTGATCCTGGCCGCCTACATCAACTGGGACCTGGTCGCCGGCGCGCTGTCCATGGGCATGCTGCTCGCCTGGGCGCGGCGCCGCCAGGTGCTCGCCGGGGTGCTGCTCGGCCTGGCGATCGCCACCAAGTTCTACCCGCTGATGTTCGTCGGCGCGCTGCTCCTGCTCACGCTGCGCACCGCCCGCTGGCGGCCCTTCCTGGTCACGCTGGGCTCGGCGGCGGCGGCCTGGCTGGTGGTCAACCTGCCGTTCATGGTGCTGGCCTGGGACGGCTGGCGCCGCTTCTACGTCTTCTCCCAGGAACGCGGCATCGACTGGGGCTCGCCCTGGCTGTTCTTCCAGAACAAGGGCTGGCCGATCCTGGGCACCGCCGACGTCAGCGTGCTGGGCATGTTCTCGCTGGCGGTGCTGTGCCTGGGCATCGCGGTGCTCACGCTCGCCGCGCCGCGCAGGCCGCGCCTGGCCCAGATCTGCTTCCTGGCGCTGGCCGCGTTCATGATGACCAACAAGGTGTGGTCGCCGCAGTTCGTGCTCTGGCTGGTGCCCTTCGCCGTGCTGGCCAGACCCAACTGGAAGCCGCTTGCCCTGTGGCAGATCGCCGAGATGTGGTATTTCTTCGCGATCTGGCTCTATCTGCTCACCCAGCCGCCGGTCGAACGTCCCGACCTGGGCATCGGTGACGACACCTACTTCACCGCGGTCTGGGGACGCATCATCACGATCGCGATCATGATGGCGTTCGTCGTGCGCGACGTCCTGCGCCCCGACCACGACGTGGTACGGCAGGCCGGAGTGGACGACCAGGCCGGCGGCGTCTTCGACGAGGCGCCCGACCGGTTCACGCTGCGTGCCGCCTACCGATGATCACGCGCTCGGCGGGGCGTGACGGGCTCCTGCTCTGGTTCGGCTCGCGCGCGGGGCTGCTGGTCGCGACCCTGCTGGGATCCACGTTCTCGGCCTACGTGGCCTCGTGGAACAAGTGGGACTCCGGGCTGTTCATCACGATCGCCCAGTACGGCTACGCCGGCGACCCCGCCAAGCCGGCGGACCCCGGGCTGCCCGCCTTCTTCCCTGGCCTGCCCGCGGCCCTGCGCCTGCTCCACCTGGTGGTGCCCGACTGGGCGGCGTGCGGGCTGATCGTCTCGCTGGCCGCCGGGGCGGTGGCGACGGTCGCGCTGGCCCGGCTGGCCGAGCACGAAGGGGCTTCCGGGTGGCCCGCCGTACTCGGGCTGCTGCTGTTCCCGATGGCCGTCTTCCTGGCCGCCGGATACAGCGAGTCGCTGTTCCTGGCCTTCGCCATCCCCGCGTGGCTGGCCGCGCGCCAGGGCCGCTGGCCCTTGGCCGCCGTGCTGGCGGCCGGGGCCTCGTGCGTGCGCATCACCGGCCTGTTCCTCGCGGTCGCGCTGATCGTGGAGCTGGTCGCGCAGCGCAAGCCGCGCCAGGCGCCCTGGCTGGTCGTGCCCTTCGTGCCGTTGATCGCCTACTCCATCTACCACTACCTGCGCTCCGGCGACTGGCTGGCGTGGAAGCACGCGCAGGAGGCCGGATGGGGCAGGGACATGGTGGCGCCGTGGAAGTCCTGGCTCACCACCTGGCACTCGGCGATGGGCCACGACGACTTCGCCGTGGCGTTCCGGATGGAGATCGTCGGGGCGGTGGTGGCGCTGGCCGTGCTGGGGTGGCTGGCCGTACAGCGCAGGTGGAGCGAGGTCGTCTACTGCGGGCTGCAGGCGGCGGCACTGATGACCTCCGCCTACTACCTGTCGATCCCGCGGTCGCTGCTGCTGTGGTTTCCGCTGTGGGTGGCGCTGGCGCGGGTGGCGACCAGGCACAGGTGGGTGATCGTCAGCTATGCCCTGATCGCCGGGCCGCTGATGGTGGTCAACACGACCAGATTCCTGTCGGGCGCCTGGGCGGGCTGATCTCTCTACCCAGTCTCCGCGCTCGGTAATCCAGGGAAGTTATCCACAGGCTGTGTATTTACCTAGAGGTTCTTCCGCAGGAACGCGATGTCGTCGGCCTGGCCGTCGGCCGGGGTCTCCACCACGATCGGCGCGCCGGCCGCCCGGCACACGGCCAGGATCGCCTCCGGGTCGATGGTGCCCTGGCCCAGGTTGGCGTGGCGGTCGGCGCCGGAGTCGAAGTCGTCGCGCGAGTCGTTGCAGTGCACCAGGTCGATGCGGCCGGTGATGGCCTTGACCCGCTCGACCAGGTCCACCAGTTCCTCGCCGCCGGCGTGCGCGTGGCAGGTGTCCAGGCAGAAGCCGACCTCGAAGTCGCCCACCGCCTCCCACAGGCGCGCGATCCGCTCCAGCCGGCGGGCCATCGCGTTGTCGCCGCCCGCGGTGTTCTCGATCAGGACCGGGATGCGGTGCTCCTCGAGCCGCTCGAACACCTTGCGCCAGTTGTCGAAGCCGACCTGGGGATCGTCGTTCTTGTTGAGGTGGCCGCCGTGCACGATCAGGCCCTTGGCGCCCAGGTCGGCGGCGGCCGTCAGGTGCTGGGTGAGCAGCTTGCGGCTGGGGATCCTGATCCGGTTGTTGGTCGTGGCCACGTTGATCAGGTACGGGGCGTGGATGTAGAAGTCCACCCCCTCGACCGGTTGGGCGGGCAGCTCGGGCCCCTTGTAGCCCTGCGGGTCGCCCAGGAAGAACTGGACGACCTCGGCTCCGATCTCGGCCGCGCGGGCGGCGGGATCGTCCTGGTCGACGTGCGCACCGATGAGGACCATGCGACCGAGCCTATCCCGGGGCCGTGAGCCTCGGACCGGCCGTTTGGCGACCTCGTCCCAGGGCAGTCGCAGAGCGCCCCCTGACTCGAGGAGAACGATATGGTCCGATGGCGCGCGCTGATCATCTTGATCTACGTCCTGATCGGCATCTACGTGGCGTGGGTCCACGGCTACATCACCGCGGGGTTCCTCAGGAGCCTGGCCGAGGCGCTGCTTGCGGTGTTCCTCTGGTTCCTGGTCCTGCTCGGCGTGGACTTGCACATCGGCAAGTGACATAGAAAAGGAAACGGCCCCGGGGCGGGGCCGTTTCTCAACTGGGCAGGAACCCTCCGTGGGCGATGCCGAGCGCCGCGCCTACGAACGAGGCCACGATCCCGACGATGTTGATCGAGCGCTGCGGAGTGGTCACGGAGATGTACTGGGAGAAGAGACCGACCCCGAAGCCCGCCACGCCGACCCACGCGGAGATCCAGTGGAGCTCGGTGAAGAACGTGGTGACGAAGGCCACCAGACCGAGCACCAACGTGGTGATGGACATGATGTTCTCGACCGGGTGCGAGCGACCGTCGCTGTTCAGCGTGAGCTTGAAGCGCTCGCTCTCGGAGGGTTGAAGCACATGTGGCACAGCTGCCACCCCCTTCGTTCCTACATGCCTTCCCACCCGTGGGCTGCTGGTAACCTGGTCGGGCTGCGTTGTGATATGCCCGTGGCGCCGAAGAGAGGCGCCGGGTGGAAACGTCAGCGTCCTCCTGTCACGGCAGAGTGTCGTGACCGCAGAGTCCAGAGGAGGTTGGAGTCCCGCATGCGTCGTTACGAAGTAATGGTCATCCTGGACCCTTCGCTCGATGAGCGCACTGTGGCGCCGTCCCTCGACCAGTTCCTCACTGTCGTCCGCAACGACGGCGGCAACGTGGAGAAGGTCGACGTCTGGGGCCGTCGCCGCCTTGCCTACGACATCGACAAGAAGTCGGAAGGCATCTACGCCGTCATCGACCTGTCCGCGGAGCCCGCGACGGTCAAGGAGCTCGACCGGCAGATGAACCTCAACGAGGGGATCCTGCGTACCAAGGTCATCCGCCCCGACGTGCACTAAGCAGCTCGTTGCCCGGCTTTTGTCGGGCGGCAGCCGTACTCTGGGCCGTAACCCAAGCGAAGACGTGCAGGAAGGCGAGCGCTAGCCATGGCAGCAGGCGACACAGTAATCACCATCGTCGGCAATCTCGTCGACGATCCGGAGCTGCGCTTCACCCCCACGGGTCAAGCCGTGGCTCGATTCCGCATCGCGTCCACTCCGCGGTTCATGGATCGCCAGACTAACGAGTGGAAGGACGGCGAAAGCCTCTTCCTGACCTGCAACGTGTGGCGGCAGGCGGCTGAGAACGCCGCCGAGAGCCTCCAGCGCGGCATGCGGGTCATCGTGCAGGGGCGGCTCAAGCAGCGGTCTTACGAGACCAAGGAAGGCGAGAAGCGCACGGTCTACGAGGTCGAGGTCGACGAGGTCGGCCCGTCCCTGCGTAACGCCACCGCCAAGGTCAACCGCACCTCCCGTCAGGGTGGCGGCGGTGGCGGCTTTGGCGGCGGTCCCGCCGACGACCCGTGGGCCTCTGCCTCGCCCGCCCCGCCCCAGGGCGGCGGCGGTGGCGGCGGCTTCGGAGGCGGCGGCGGCGGTGGTTCGCAGGGCGGCGGCTTCGGCGGCGGCGGCGACTTCAGCGACGAACCGCCTTTCTAACCACAAACCCACCCAACCGGTCCATTCCCGCTTGACGGCGGGGCTCTGAAAGGAGCACCACGATGGCTAAGCCGGCACTGCGCAAGCCCAAGAAGAAGGTTTGCCTGTTCTGCCACGACAAGATCTCCTACGTCGACTACAAGGACACGGCGCTGCTGCGGAAGTTCATCTCCGACCGCGGCAAGATCCGTGCACGCCGGGTGACGGGCAACTGCACCCAGCACCAGCGCGACGTGGCGACCGCGATCAAGAACGCGCGTGAGGTGGCCCTGCTGCCTTACACGAGCACCGCGCGCTAAGGAGGCCTGTCGATATGAAGCTCATCCTCACCAACGAGGTCTCCGGCCTCGGCGCCCCCGGTGACGTCGTCGAGGTCAAGGACGGCTACGGCCGTAACTACCTCATCCCCCGGGGCTTCGCGATGCGCTGGACGCGCGGCGCGGAGAAGCAGATCGAGTCGATCCGCAAGGCTCGTGACGCGCGCGAGATCCGCGACCTGGGCACCGCCAAGGAAGTCGCCGGCCAGCTCGGTGCGCTCAGGGTCCGCCTGAGCACCCGCGCGGGCGAGTCGGGCCGCCTGTTCGGCTCGATCACCACGGGCGACATCGCCGACGCCGTCAAGGCTGCCGGCGGCCCGCTGCTCGACCGCCGCCGCATCGAGATCGTCAACCCGATCAAGAGCGTCGGCTCCCACAAGGTCAGCGTCAAGCTGCACCCTGAGGTGTCCGCGTCCGTCGACGTCGAGGTCGTCGCCGGCTAGCGAGCACTGAAAGCCTCTCTCCCGTCCTGGGAGGGAGGCTTTCTCTTTTGCACGGCAAGCGGCGTGCATGGCAAGCCGCGTGTACGGCAAGCCGCACCACCGGCCGCCCGCCGCACTTCGGCCGAGGGCCCGCGCCCGGCGCTCGCGGCGAGTCGGGGCCGCTTTCCCGCCGCCACGGCGCACAGGATCCCGGCGCCGCCGTACAAGCGGAGTCCGGGTCCGGTAAAGCACCTGGTGGTGGCGTATTTCCTAGTTGAGCCCAGTAGAATTTGCTGGTTCTTCCTGTAGCTCCCCCTTGGAGGCTCTGTCATGGCCCGTCCCTCGGTGTTGCTGGCGGTTGGCGCGCTGGCGGCGGCGGCCGTAGCGTGCGCGCCCGTGGACAATACGGCGACCACCTCGTCCCCTGCGGCGTCGGCGTCCACCACGTGCACAAAGGACCAGCTCAAGCTGGTCAACGCGGGCAAGCTGACCATCGGCACGGACAAGCCCGCCTACGATCCCTGGTTCCAGGACGACGACCCGAGCAACGGCAAGGGATTCGAGAGCGCGGTGGCCTTCGCCGTCGCGGGCGAGCTCGGCTTCGACCGTTCCGAGGTCAAGTGGAACTCGGTCAAGTTCGACTCCGCCTTCGCACCCGGCGCCAAGAACTTCGACTTCGACGTCAACCAGGTGTCCATCACGCCCGACCGGGCCAAGGCCGTCGATTTCAGCAAGGGCTACTACACCGTCAAGCAGGCCGTCGTCGCCGTGCAGGGCAGCAAGTTCGCCAACGCCAAGAGCCTGGCCGAGCTGAAGGACGCCAAGATCGGCGTCCAGGTCGGCACCACCTCGCTGGACGCCGTCAAGGACGTGATCAAGCCGTCCGCCGAGGCGAACGTCTACAACGAGCAGATCGACGCGGTCAACGCGCTGAAGAACAAGCAGGTCGACGCCCTGGTCGTGGACCTGCCCACCGCCTTCTACGTGACCGCCGCCCAGGTGGACAACTCCAAGATCGTCGGTCAGTTCAGCTCGACCGGCGGCACGCCCGAGGAGTTCGGCCTGGTCATGGAGAAGGGTTCCGCGCTCAAGCCGTGCGTCGACAAGGCCGTCGAGGCGCTGAAGTCCAAGGGTGAGCTGGCCAAGATCGAGCAGCAGTGGCTCGGCGCGGCCGCGGGTGCGCCTGAGCTCTCGTGATGGCCACGGCCTGGGTCAAGAGCGAGCACCAGCTCGAACGCGAGCGGATCCGCAGGTTGCGGGGCCGCCGCTCGGCGTCGATCGCGACGGTCTCCACGATCGTGTTCCTGGTGCTCGTGGCGACCGTCGTCACCAACGCACCCGGCTGGCCCCGGGTGCAGGACTCGTTCTTCAACTGGGAGTGGTTCGTCAAGTCGCTGCCCGACGTGTGGCACGGCTTCCTGCTCAACGTCAAGATGTTCCTGATCGCTGAGCCGCTGATCCTGGTAGTCGGCCTGCTGGTGGCGGTGGTGCGCGGGCTGCGGTCGCCGGTGTTCTTCCCGCTGCGGGCGTTGGCGATCGCTTATACCGACATCTTCCGCGGGATCCCCACAATCCTGCTCATCTACATGGTCGGGTTCGGCTTTCCCGGGCTGAGGCTGCAGGGCATCCCGAACGATCCGATGGTGCTGGGCATCATCGCGCTGACGCTTTCCTACGGCTCGTACGTGGCCGAGGTATTCAGGTCGGGCATCGACTCGATCCACCCGAGCCAGATAGCCGCCGCCAGGTCGCTCGGGCTCAGCCACGCCAAGGCCCTGCGCTTCGTCGTGCTGCCCCAGGCCGTCAGGCGGGTCGTCCCACCGCTGCTCAACGACTTCATCTCGCTGCAGAAGGACACCGCCCTGGTGGCCACCATCGGCGCGGTCGAGGCGCTGCGGCAGGCCCAGATCTACGCGGCCAGCAAGTTCAACTACACGCCCTACCTGGTGGCGGCGTTGTTCTTCATCCTGCTCACGATCCCGATGGCGCGCTTCACCGACCATCTGGCCGAGCGGACGCGAAGGAGGCGGGGCGCATGAGCGGCAGCCTGCTGAGCATCGACGGCGTGTGGAAGGAGTTCCACGGCCACCAGGTGCTGCGCGGCATCGAGCTGGAGGTCCAGCCGCACGAGGTGGTCTCGCTCATCGGCGCCTCAGGCTCCGGCAAGTCCACCCTGCTGCGCTGCGTCAACCTGCTGGAGACCGTCGACGACGGACGGATCCTGCTGGACGGCGACGAGATCACCGATCCTCGGGCGAACGTGGACGACGTGCGGAAGAAGCTGGGCATCGTCTTCCAGTCGTTCAACCTGTTCCCGCACATGAGCGTGCTCGAGAACATCACGCTCGCCCCGCGCCAGGTGCACAAGGTCACCAAGGCCGAGGCCGAGCAGAGCGCGCACGAGCTGCTGACCAGGTTCGGGCTGGAGGGCAAGGCCAAGGCCTTCCCCGACCAGCTGTCCGGCGGGCAGCAGCAGCGGGTGGCCATCATCAGGGCGCTGGCCACCCAGCCGCGCCTGATGCTGCTCGACGAGGTCACCTCGGCGCTCGACCCCGAGCTGGTCAGGGAGGTCCTGGAGATCATCCGCGAGCTCAAGCAGTCGGGCATGACGATGATCCTCACCACCCACGAGATGAGCTTCTGCCGCGACATCTCCGACACGGTGTGCTTCCTCGACGGCGGCGTGCTGCTGGAGAAGGGACCGCCGGAGAAGATCTTCACCGATCCCGAGCACGGGCGGACCAGGGACTTCCTGCGGACCGTGCTGGAGGCGGGCCGGTTCTAACGCCTGTGACGGCCGCGGCCCGCCGTCTCCTTGACCCGGGCCGGGGCCAGCAGGCTGTGCCGCCTGCCGTACAGCAGGTAGACCAGCAGGCCGAAGGCCATCCACAGGGCGAACCAGCCCCAGGTGACCACGTGCAGGTTCACCATCAGCCAGAGCGTGGCCACCAGCGACAGGGCGGGGACGACGGGGGAGAGCGGCACCGTGAAGCCGCGCTCCAGCTGCGGCATCCGGCGCCGCATGACGATCACCCCGGCGGCCACGAACAGGAACGCGAACAGCGTGCCCATCACGACCAGCTCCTGCAGCGTCAGCACGGGCACGAACTCGGCCAGCACGATCGACACCGCGCCGATCACCAGCGTCACCCGTGAGGGCGTGTGGTAGTTCCTGCTGATCGTGGCCAGGCCGCGGGGGAGGAGCCCGTCGCGCGCCATCGAGAACAGCACTCGGGTCTGGCCCACGATCAGCACCAGGATCACCGTCGTCAGGCCCAGCACCGCGCCCAGGTCGATGACGTGCACCATCCAGTCCACGCCCACGACCTTGAACGCGCTGGACAGCGGGGCGTCCGTGGAGATCCGGGTGTAGGGGATCATGCCGACCATCACCACTGCCACCGCGATGTACAGGATCGTGGCGACCACCAGGCTGCGGATCATCCCCTTGGGCACCGCGCGCGACGCGTTGACCGTCTCCTCGGCCGCCGTCGCGATGATGTCCCAGCCGATGTAGGCGAACGCGATGGCCGGCGCCGCCGCGAAGATCCCGAACCATCCGAACGCCTGCCCCTGACCCAGGAACACCTCCAGCACCGTGGGCGCCGCCGCCGCGACCGGCTTGGGCGGAACGTAGAAGTCGCCGAAGTTGGCCACGTCCAGGTTCAGCGCGCCCACCACGATGACCGCGCCGATGGCCAGCAGCTTGGCCGACACCATGATCCACAGCGCGCGCAGACCGATCCGCGCGCCCAGCGCCACCACGCCCGTGAGCGCCGCCAGGATCACGAAGACGAACACGTCCCCGATCACGCCCTGCTGCGGCAGCCGTACGCCGAAGTCGGTGATCGTCTGTACGGCGAGCCCGGCCCAGGCCCTGGCCACCACCGCCACCGCCAGCTGCATCTCCAGGACCAGCGCGCACCCGATGATCCACGCCCACACCTCACCGAAGATCACATAGGTGAAGGTGTACGCGCTGCCCGACGTCGGCATCGTCGAGGCCAGTTCGGCGTAGCACAGCGCGGCCAGCAGGCTGGCGATGCCCGCGATCATGAACGAGAGGATCACGCCCGGCCCGGCGATCGTGGCCGCCTGCCGACCGGCGATGCTGAAGATCCCGGCGCCGATCATCACACCCAGCCCGAGAACGACCAGGTCGAGCGGGCGGTAGAGCTGGGCAAGGCTGTGCCGGGCGCCGGTACGTAACCCGGTCGCCTCAGACGGCGGCAGTCGTCGCAGAATCGTGGTCAAGGCACACCCCGCTCATGGAACTCGCCCACAGTGCCTCATCACTCACGAGGCCGACAAGCACGGGACGGTTACGCCCCGGTTACCAGCCAGGCGGTACCGGCGGCTCGCCGTACCAGTGTGATCAACCGCGCGATCATCCACACGCCGAGCGCGCACCACAGCAACACCACGTTCGAGGCCAGCAGCGCCACCGGCAGGTAGGCCAGCGTCGTCCACAACCCGGCCCAGGCCAGGTAGCGCTGGTCGCCGGCGCCGATCAGCACGCCGTCGAGCACGAACACCACCCCGCACACCGGCTGGAACAGCGCCACTGGCCACAGCACCGCGAGCAACTGCTCGGCCACCTGCGGATCGGCGTCGAACAGCCCGGGCAGCAACGGCCTGACCAGCACGACCAGCACCCCGAGCCCTATCCCCGACCAGATGCCCCACTGCACCATCCGCCTGGTCGCCGACCTGGTCGACTCCACATCGCCGGCGCCCAGCGTCTTGCCGGTGATCGCCTGCCCCGCGATCGCGATCGCGTCGAGCGCGAAGGCCAGCAGCGACCAGATCTGCGCGGCGATCGCGTAGGCCGCCAGCGGCGCCTGCCCCATCCGCGTCGCCAGCATCGTCGCCACGAGCAGCACGATCCGCAGGCACACCGTCCTGACCAGCAGCGCGAAACTGGCCGTGCCCGCCTGCCGGACACCCTTGAGATCGGGCAGCAGCGACGTCCGCAGCCTCTTCGCCCCTCTGACCACGACCGCCAGATACACCGCCGCGCCCAGCGACTGAGCCAGTACGGTGCCCCACGCCGAACCCGCGATGCCCCAGTGCAGGCCCAGCACGAACCAGGCGTTCAACCCGGCGTTGAGCGCGAACGAACCCACCGACACCACCAGCGGCGTCACCGTGTCCTGCAACCCGCGCAACACGCCCGTGCCCGCCAGCACGACCAGCATCCCTGGCGCGCCGAGCAGGCTGATCCGCAGGTACGTCACCGCCTCGGCCGCCTGGTCCCTGCCCGCCCCGAACAGGGCGACGATGTCCTGCGCCAGCGGCCAGCACACCGCGATCAGCGCCACCCCGATGCCCAGCGCCAGCCAGATGCCGTCCACCCCGCTGCGCATCGCCCGCGCGTGGTTGCCCGCCCCCGTCTGCCGCGCCACCGACGCCGTCGTGCCGTACGCCAGGAACACGCACAGGTTCACCAGAGTCGTCAGCACCGTGCCCGCGACACCCAGCGCGCCCACCGCCACCGTCCCCAACCCGTGCCCGACGATGGCGTAGTCGGCGAGCAGGAAGAGCGGCTCCGCCACCAGCGCCCCGAACGCGGGCACGGCAAGGCGAAGGATCTCCCTGTCTTGGCGGGTAATGGGCATTTACCCATTATGGGCATTACTCGGCGTGTCGGTCACTCCGGGGTCCACTTTCTTTCCTCCACAGGAGGTGGACAGACTTTTCCCAGGTCGGCAAGGGTTTGTGGAAACAGTTTCCGAGTTATCCCCAGGCTCTTCCACAGAGCTTTCACACCCTGGACGCGATAGTGCACAGCTTGGCCACAGGGTTGTCCACAACCCTCGTTGCCGTCCCGACGAGAACCCGCCAAACTGTCACCCCGGTCGGCTACAAGTGGGGGTGGTGCGACCGCCTGCAAGGTTCGAGGGGGCGCGGTGAGCAGTATGGAAGAAGAGGGCGGCGGAGGCCCAGGCTTCGAGCGCACCCCACCCAACAACATCGAGGCGGAGCAGTCCGTGCTGGGCGGCATGCTGCTGTCCAAGGACGCGATCGCCGACGTGGTCGAGATCCTGCGCTCCGACGACTTCTACCGCCCCGCCCACCAGATGATCTACGACATCATCACCGACCTGTACGGCAGGGGCGAGCCGGCCGACGCCGTCACCGTCTTCGACGAACTGCAGAAGCGCGGCGAGATGGCCCGCGTGGGCGGCGCCGCCTACCTCCACACGCTCACGGCCGTCGTCCCCACCGCGGCCAACGCCGGCTACTACGCCAAGATCGTCCGCGAGCAGGCGATCCTGCGCCGCCTCATCGAAGCGGGCACGCGCATCGTCTCCTTCGGCTACGGCGGCAACAACGAAGAGGTCGACGACCTGGTAGACCGCGCCCAGGCGGAAATCTACAAGGTCACCGAACGCCGCACCTCGGAGGACTACGCCCCGCTCTCGGACATCATGCCCGGCGCCCTCGACGAACTCGAGGCCATCGGCAGCCGAGGCGGCCAGATGGTCGGCGTCCCCACCGGCTTCCAGGACCTCGACCAACTGACCAACGGCCTCCACCCCGGCCAGATGATCGTCGTGGCCGCCCGCCCCGCCATCGGCAAGGCGCTCGCTCTGGACACCCCGCTGCCGACGCCGTCCGGCTGGACCACGATGGGAGAGGTGCAGGTCGGTGACCACCTCATCGGCGCCGACGGCAAGCCCACCCGCGTCGTCGCCGCCACGGAGGTCATGCACGGCAGGCCGTGCTACGAGGTCGAATTCAGCGACGGCACGGTCATCGTCGCCGACGCCCACCACCAGTGGCGCACCACCACCCGCGCCGCCCGCCGCCAAGCGCAGGAGCACAAGCGGACGTACTACTGGCCCGCCGACGCGATCGAACGGGTCGGGCAGGCCCATGCCCGATCGCTGATCACTCCCGACCGCCTGATCACCCATCGCCAAGCCCTGAGCGAGGTGGGCGAGGAGTTCCGCCACGTCCTGCACACGGTCCAGCGGACGATCCCCGCACTCGACCGCATCCCCCAGACCGCGACGGGCCCGACGAGCGGTAGAAGCGCTCCCGCGTATCCGGCCGCCAGGCTGCTGGGCGCCCTGCTCGAGCGCGTAGGCAGGCCCAAGAACGCCGCGACGACAGCGCGGCACTCCGACATCGTCACCACCGAGGAGATCGCCGCCACCCTCCGCTGCGTGTCGGCCGACCAGCGACCGAACCACGCCGTCGCCGTAGCGGCCCCCTTCGACCTGGAGGAGGGCGACCTCCCCCTGTCCCCGTACGTCCTGGGCGCCTGGCTGGGCGACGGCGCCACCCAGGAGGCTCGGATCACCTCCATGGACGCCGAGATCCTGGCGAACCTCGAGGCCGAAGAACTGCGGGTCACCCGAGTGGCGGACGGGATCACCTACCAGCTCGCTTTCGCCGAGCCAGAACCCGCTCCTCGCTCCTGCGCCGTATGCGGAGCGCGCTTCACCCCCGCCACCTCGCAGGTGCGCACCTGTGGACGGACGTGTGGCGGCAAGGCCCGCTTCGTCTCGGCTCCCGTACCCGCGCCGACCCGTCCCGATTGCGGCGCGCCGTCCAGCGGCCTGCGACGTTGCCAGCCATGCCGCGACCATCACGGGACCGTCAAGGCCGTCCTGCGGACGCTGGGGGTGCTCGGCGACAAGCACATACCGCGGAGCTACCTCCGCGCGTCGGCGGCACAGCGGCGTGCCCTGCTGGCGGGCCTGCTGGACACCGACGGGTACGTCAGCACCGCGGGGCAGATCCAGTTCGCGGTCACCAACAGGAGGCTCGCCGAGGACGTACACGAGCTGATCCTGAGCCTCGGCTATCGGGCCACCATGCGCACGAAACCCGTCCGGGGGCGAACCCAGGAATCGTCCACCTGCTACATGATCAACTTTACGACCGCCGACAAGGTGTTCCGGCTGGGGCGCAAGGCGGAGCGGCAGGTGGCCGTCGCCGCGGCCTCGACCATGGTTCGGTACATCGTCGACGTCAGGCCGATCGCCTCGCGGCCCGTCCGCTGCGTCGAGGTGGACAACGCCGACCACATGTACCTGGCCGGCAGAACCTGCATCCCGACGCACAACAGCACCCTGGGGCTGGATTTTGCCAGGTCGGCGGCTATCAAGCATGGGATGACGACCGTTATCTTCTCGCTGGAGATGTCGCGTAACGAGATCACCATGCGTCTGCTGTCGGCTGAGGCTCGGGTGGCGTTGCACGCCATGCGGTCCGGGATGATGGGTGATGACGACTGGACGCGGCTGGCGCGGCGGATGAGTGAGGTGGCCGAGGCGCCGCTGTTCATCGACGACTCGCCGAACATGTCGATGATGGAGATCCGCGCCAAGTGCCGCCGCCTCAAGCAGCGTAACGACCTGCGCTTCGTCGTGATCGACTACCTGCAGCTGATGAGCTCGCCCAAGAAGACCGAGAGCCGCCAGAACGAGGTCTCGGAGATCTCCCGAGCCATCAAGCTGCTGGCCAAGGAGCTCGAGGTCCCCGTCATCGCCATCTCCCAGCTCAACCGAGGCCCCGAACAACGCACCGACAAACGCCCAGCGGTGAGCGACCTTCGCGAGTCGGGCAGCATCGAGCAGGATGCCGACATGGTCATCCTGTTGCATCGGGAGGATGCGTACGAGCGGGAGTCGCCTCGGGCTGGGGAGGCGGACTTGATCGTGGCCAAGCATCGTAATGGGCCCACGGCCACGGTGACGGTGGCGTTTCAGGGTCACTACAGCAGGTTTGTGGATATGGCTCAGCACTGACGGGCTGGTGTAGGTTCTCATCGATCGTGGCCAAGTCTCATTGGCCACGGCCACGGTCTGGCCAGTTGGCCGTCATGCTGAGACGGCATGGGTAGCAACCTTGTCCTACGTCCCTCTTGGCGCATTAGCCACGGGGTTGTACGTTCGAGGCCGTAAAGACGTCGCTCTATGTGGTCGATTTGGCGCGAATTGTAGCCATCGACCTGTGGGGAGGGGCGCATGGCGGTTGACGTTGAGGTCGACACCGCGCTGGTCAGTCTCCGTACGGAAGATGGGCGCATGGAGGAGGACCGTGCCTGGCGCGAGATCCCCGCCGACGCCTGGGGTGCGGCCGTACCGTGGCGGAACTTTCGTTCGCACGCCGGTCAGAAGCACTACTCGGGAACCTACTGGTGCGCCACCAACCATGATCATGTGATCTATGAGTCACGTCTCGAACTTGCCCGGCTGATCTATGTCGATTTCGATCGGGGCGTACGGAAGGTCGTCGCTCAGCCGTTCCTCCTCAAGGCCCAGGTAGACGGCGTCTGGCGTCGACACGTCCCGGACTACTTGCTCGTCCCTACACCTGGCGAAGCCCCGCTCGTGGTGGACGTCAAGCCGAGCCATCTACGCCAGAAGCCCAAGGTCGCAAGAGCCCTGAGCTGGGCGAGGGCAATCGTGGAAGCGCGTGGCTGGCGGCTTGAGATCTGGTCCGAACCTCCCGTCGCCGAGTTGGCGAATCTCCGATTCCTGGCCGGTTACCGGCGTGCATGGCTGATTGACGAACGGGCCCTGGCCGAGATCCAGAACGCGAACCTGGACGGCGTCACCCTCGCGGAGGCGCTGGAGAGCTTCAATGGCTGGCCATCGTGGCAAGTGCGACCAGCACTTCTGCATGCGCTCTGGACTCAGCGGCTTACGACCGATTTGAGCAAGCCATTGAGCCTTGACCATCGGCTGAGTGTGATCCCGTGAACCCCGAATCGGTGCGACTCGGAGTCGGAACCCGACTCGTCCATGACGGTGAGGTCCTGTCGGTGGAGGAGGTGGTCGCCACCACCGCCGGCCTGGAAGTACTGGCTAAGGACGGGCAAGGCAGTTGGCGGCGAGTGTCAGCCCGCGCCTTGCTGACCGGCACCGCTCGGGTGATTTCTCCCCGATGGACCGAGACGGCGCTGGAAATCATGGCGGAGCATGTCGAGGAGTCCAAGCCGTCGCGCATGATGGTGATCCGGCGGACCGCAGCGCGGCTTGAGACACGGCACGGGCCAGGCGAGATCGAGCTGCCGAGCCGGGCGACCGCGTTTCGAATCTTGGAAGAGCTGGAGCAGCGCCAGCCGATATTCCGGTTGAGCACCAAGCGGAACAGATGGCAGAGCCTGGCAGAGCCTCGTCTAGCTAGACCAAAGCACTTCTCCGCAGGATCAGGCCGGAAACTCCCAGCCGGTGCATCTGGTGCGGCCAACATGTGTGGCGATCCCCCATGAGATGAGGCAGGAAACCTCACCTAACCTAACTCGCATGCCTCGTTACGGAGAGTCGCTGAACGTTGGCCCGCCGGACCCGTCCATCGCCTGCCCCTTCTCCGACCGGACGAAGGCATGAGGCAGCGGCGCATCGCAGCGGCGATAGCCCCATCGGTTCTAGCCCGCTCCAGAACCTCCCCCAGCGAGTCGGCTTCGGCCACGACGTCGATCTCGCACGCACGAGCGACCCACGCGGCACCAGCGCCGCGTGCAGCGGCGGCGTGCGGGCTACCGGCCACGGCGTGCGACACCAGGTGACGGGCGGACTGGCCGGAGGTGGCGAACGCGATGAGCACCGCTTTGGCCGGATCGCGGCGGGGCTAGGCTCCGGCCGGCTTCTCGCCGGCTCCCCGACGCGGCCCTGGATGCCGGACTTGTGGCCATTCGTCGGCGGTGTCCGGATGCTCGTCAAGCGCCTCCGCAGGCATGCGGCGATACGCCCGGACAAGGGCGGATACCTGTTCGGGAGAGACTTCGGTGCTGGCCACCAGGGCGGCCAGCACTTGGGAGCGACTCACGTTCTCGCCGGCCGCGAGTCCGGCGGCCACCAGCCGCTCCAACCGATCATCGACGGCATGCGGCCAAGAAACCAAGGTGTTGCGGCGTTGGCTACGCCACAGCAGTTTCATCCATGTCCTTTTCCTAGAACGAAGCCTATATTCAATATATATTCCTTCCATGGCACCCACGCTGCAAGCTCTGCCCGCACCTCGACCGGAAGGCTGGGCCCCGCCTCCTGCGGTGAGGATTGCGGGACGTACGCTGCGGCCCACGCCCGTCTTCGATACCTACTGGCGCTTCGCGGCGGCCAGGCAGCAGGTATATCTGGCGAGGCTGGGGGAGGCGCCGCGCGCTCCCCACGACCCTGTCTTGGCTCAGCACCGCTTCACGAACTGCTTTCGTGCCGCCGACCGCGTCAGCCAGTACCTGATCGGCCAGGTGTCCTACCGAGGAGAGCAGGACTGGCCGGAGGTGTACTTCCGTACGGTGCTGTTCAAGGTGTTCAACAAGGTCACGACCTGGCAGCTTCTTGAGAGGCACCTTGGCGAGCCGACATGGAGCGGATACGACTTCACGGCCTGGGATCGGATCTTGTCCAGCGCGTTCGCGGCGGGAGAGCGGCTGTACTCTGCCGCCTACATCACCCCCCCGCCGGCGCTGGGTCAGCAGCGTAAGCACAGCAACCACTTGCGGCTCATCGAGATGATGATGAACGGCAGGGCACCTGCCCGCATTCAGGAGGCCGCGTCCATGCGCGAGGCCTACGAGGTGTTGCTGGACTTCCCGGCGCTAGGCCCGTTCCTGGCCTACCAGTACCTGATCGATCTGAACTACTCAGCCCACCTGTCCTTTTCCGAGATGGACTTCGTCGTCCCCGGGCCAGGGGCCCGCGACGGTATCCGCAAGTGCTTTGGCCCGGCGGCCGACGGCATCGAGGCCGAGGTGATCCGCTACATGGCCGACACCCAAACGGAGCACTTTGCCCGGCTGGAGCTGTGCTTCACCGGGCTGCGCGGCCGTCCACTGCAACTCATCGATTGCCAGAATCTGTTCTGCGAGGTCGACAAGTACGCCCGGGTGGCGCATCCAGACATTGCCGGCATCAGCGGGCGCAGCCGTATCAAACAGCTCTACCGGCCAGATCCAGCCCCTCTGACGGCATGGTTTCCGCCCAAGTGGGGGGTCAACACGCCAGCACTCCACCCGGCGTAGAGCTGGCATGAGGCCCCGTGTCAGGCCGGGATCGGCAACTGGTTGTGGATCACTGGACGGATGACGGTGAGGTGCTTTTCGATCTGGGCGTGCCCGGCGATCACCGTGAGGCCGCCAGGCAGCACCTGCGCCTGCTGGGCCAGGTAGGCCAGCAGGCGCCCGAGGCCCAGGTAGTTGCCGTAGGCGCGGTCCACCATGTAGTGACTGCGGTACTGCGCCACCGCGTGCAGGACCTGACCTCGCTCGAGCTGGAAGGAGCAGTGGCTCAGGCACGGAAAGCCGCGGTAGCCGTTGTCCTTGCCGGCGACGTGCACCGGCGTCGACCAAGTCTCCGTATCGCGATCCAGGTCGCCGGGGTGGGCGATGTCCATCTCGTAGGCGGCACTCATCGGTCCGGTGCGTGCGGCCTGCGTGCGAATGCGGTCGATCATGGCGCTCAGCTGGTCGACCTGGCCGTGCTCGCCGGGGTAGGCGACGACACGGCCGAAGTAGGTTCCGCCTCGGTTTCGCCTGTGCATGCGCTTGAGCTGCGGATACATGTTCCGGTAGCGGAGTGCGAGCTCGGCAGGGGAGGAGCACGCGGCCGCCAGCCTGGCGGGAAAAATCGTGTTGGCCACGGTCTCGATCGGGTCGTAGCCGTACTGCTGGCGCACCTGGTCGAGATGGGCGCGCACCTGCGGGTCTTCGGCGGTGGCGTCGCCGATGCGGACCACGGTGTGAAATCCGTCCCGGCGCGGGTTGGTGGGAGTGTCCAGGGCGCGGCAGGCGGCGCTCCAGGCCAGAGATGTGTTCTCCTCGGCGATGGTGAAGGTGTACATCGCTGCTCCTGCAATTCGGTGAGAGTCGAAGCGGTATGCCAAGAGGCGGGAAGTGCGGGTCAGGCCGGCCAGAGAGCCTGGACGTCGGCCCGGGGCGCCTGCCGCTGCACGGTGATCTCGAGGACGTCCACGCCATCTGACATTCGGGCCCTCACCTCGGCCGTCCCGGTGAAGGCGTCGGTGACTTCTGCGGCACTCATGAGCGCGCACTCCTCCTCAAAGAGCCGCCCCTGTCCTGTATCCGCAGGCAGCAAGCCCTGTGGCAAGGCGTCGAAGTGGGCCCCCGGGCTCCGCAGCACGATCAGGTCTCCTACGTCGGCCCGCACGGTGGAGCGGTGCGCGCCGGCGGCGACGACGTGGACATGGGCCTTGCCGGCGACGGGCCCGTCGGCCAGCGAGGCCTTGAGCGCAGCGGGTTTGGCCTTCAGCCACACGCCCCTCTGCTCGCCGGTCAGCAGGCGCAGCCGGTGCAAGTGGTGCACCGTCCCCGCATACGAGGTGCCCAGCCAGCGGGCCACCTGGTAGGCGTGCTCGGGAAGCCGCGGCCGGAGCACACCGATCCGCGCGAGCGCGACGTGCACGGCGGGCGGCGGCATGAGAAACCAGGCCGCGAACGCTTCGGCGACCTTCTCCTCATCGGGCCACGAGCCATCCCCCCAGCGCGTGGCACGATCCAGCTCCTTATCGAAGGCCGAACCGTGGCGCATCAGGTGGTGCCCCAGCTCGTGCCCAGCCGTGTGCCGTTGGGCGATGATGTCGAGGTTGGCGTTGAGCAGTACGGCGGGCCCGTTGTGCTGGGGCGAGACGTACACCCCGAACAGCCGTGACATAGGCCGGGCCATGCCGTCCACCCCGGCCTGGCGGAGCGCGGCATAGACATCGACATACTCCAGACGGTCGAGCTCCAGGTCGCGATGCGCCTGTGCGGCGGCCATCGAGGCAACCCGGTGGGCCACGTCCCAGTTCACTCCGCCTGCCTCGAAGGCACCGTGTCACCGCCCAGCTCGTGCTCCGCTTCCTGCTCGTGGGCACGGCGGTATTTCAGGAACTCGGCGAAGCTGATGACCTCCTCCCAGTCGCCATCGGTCAACCCGACCAGTGCACGAGGAAGCCCGGCCAGCGCGTGCTCACCGAGATCGGCCTCCTCCTCCTTGGCCAGGAAGTAGGACACCGGCCGGGTGTAAAGGCGGGCGAGCTTCTTCAGCTCCAGGCTGTCCACGCGCCGGGCACCTCGCTCGATGTCGCTGACGGCCGAGCGCGGGATCCCGGTCATGTCGCTCACGTACTGCTGGGACATGCCCAGGTAGTCACGGGTATGGCGCAGGCGTTCGCCGAGAAGTTCCACCTCGGGGTCGCGGCCGCGGGAGTCGGCAGCAGCAGGGGTCATGAGGGTTGCGTCTCCTTGATGGTGTTCAGGACGGTGGCCGCGAAGGTGTAGACCGACCGTGTGGAGCGGGCCGCCTCCGCGTCGGCGCGAATGGTGATCCCGTACCGCGCCTCGACCCGGGTCAAGATCTCCACGACCAGGATCGAATCGACGGGCAACTCCTGGCCGGCTGATTCCAGTTCCATGCGCAACTCGTCGGGGTCGCGATCCAGCAGCAGCGCCAGGAACTCCACGACCACGGCAACGATGTCCTCCAGGGACGGCTCGATCGCGTTCAGGAGACTCTCCCGTTCGTCGGATTTTCCAGCAGCACTGTTCTAGCATACGACACGCGTCGGCTTAGCCGACGACAGTTCCGGACTATCCGACAGGAGTGCGCGTGGACTTCGCCCGATATCAGCAGGCAGCGATCAAAACCCTTCAACCGGCAGTCCCTGACGCCGATCCCGTGCTCGTCCCCCTGCTCGGCCTTGTCGGGGAGGTCGGATCGCTGGCCACCGCCTACAAAAAGCACCTGCGAGACGGGCCCGGGATGGTCTCCGGCAAGCAGTATCTGCGCGAAGAACTCGGTGACGTCCTGTGGTATGTCGCCGCCCTCGCCCACCGCTTCGACCTCGACCTGGAAGACATCGCCGCGGCCAGCCTCGTCAAGATCAAGGATCGGTGGCTGCCCACCCCCCAGGCTGAGCGCACTCTCTTCGACGAGGCCTTCCCTGAAGCCGAGCAACTACCCCGCCGGGCAACCCTCACCTTCGCGCTGCAGCGCACCGGCCAGGGCCGTACGGTCGCGCTGCTCACCCGCGACGGCGCCAGCTGCGGGGACCCCCTCACCAACGCCTCCTACATCGACGACGACTACCGCTTCCACGACGTCTTCCACCTGGCCCACGCCGCCGTCCTGGGCTGGTCGCCCGTCACCCGCTTCCTGCTGGGCTGCAAGCGCAAGAGCGACCCCATGATCGACGAGGCCGAGGACGGCGGCCGGGCCATCGCCATCGAGGAGGGCATCTCCGCTCTGGTGTTCTCCTACGCCGCCCGGCACGGCTACTTCGAGAACGTGCAGCACATCGACCACGATCTGCTCAAGACCATCGCCGCCATGACGTCCCACCTTGAGGTGAGCGTCCTGCCCGCCGCAGACTGGGAGCGGACGATTTTGACCGGGTATGCGGCCTGGCGGCAGCTGCGCAAGAGCGAGGGAGGCATCCTCCATCTGGATCTTGACCAGCAGACGCTCACCGTCGAACCCCCCGGCCAGCACCTGGTGTGATCGGCCCCGGCCGAGAGCCAGTGCCGGATCGCTCAGCCCACATCAACAAAACCCATGGAGCGGCGCACATGGCATGGCGACAGCTGCACCTGCAGCCTGGCTCGCTCGTTGTCCTGGAGGGGCTGGATCGTGCCGGAAAAACCACGCAGCGCCAAAAACTCGCCGCCCTTGACTGGGCCACCCCCACGCCGCTGTTCACGCACATGCCATCCGGCCTGACGGACGTGACGACGAATATCTATGCCCTGACCGAAAGCGCCACGATCACCTCAGCGTTAGCACGCCAACTTCTCCACCTCGCCTGCCACGCAGAGAACATGACCGCACTAACCAGGGCTCGCCAAGAACGCGGCGTCATTCTCGACAGATGGTGGTGGTCCACCGTGGCCTACGGCTGGTACGGCAACGACTTAGGCAGCCTCGGCGTGGACGAACAAGCGTTTCTCGCGATGATCAGCTCGGTGTGGACGAACATGGCGGCCGACGTGGTGTTCGTGTTCACCACCCCCTTCGAAAGAGATGACCTGAATCGCGATCAGGTCCGCCACGGTTACGCGGAACTCGCCCGCCAGAATGCCGCTTTGACGGTCGAGGTACCCGCACTTGACGAGCAAGCCACCAACGCCTTCCTCGTCGAACAATTGATTTCACGCAGGCTCGTGAGAACCTAGTCGGACAAGTGTCTGCCACCATCGCGGTGATCTTGAACGAGTCGGCCTGGCCGCGTACCTGGAGCGCGACGCCGAGGGTGTCGAAGCGGGCCCTCTGTGCACTGGCCTGGCCCTTGCTGGCGATGACGCCGGGAATGGCGTTGGCAAGTCCCCGCGCCGCTCCCGTCAGTAGCCGGCCCGAGACCTCCAAGAGTCGGCCGCGCGAACCGCAGGTGCTGCTTTCGCCCCCAGCGTCGAAGAGCTCCACAGTCAAGATCGCGAACGCGAGCTGCGACAAGTTGAGCCGCCTGCTTCCTGACAGCAGATACGACTATTGGTTGCCGCATCCGTTGATCTGGTCTCTATGATCCCTTTCATGCGCAATTCCCACCAAGCAATCGCGCCCAGGTTTGAGGAAAAGTTCGCCAGGCTGAGACGACTTCGGTGGCCAAGCAGTGAGACAGCGAGCGTCTTACCTGGTCAGCGCTTCTCAGCTGTCCACGACCTCTGAGTTCCTACAGCTGGCTGTCGGATCCGCGATTCCGTGGCTGATCATGGGCACTGTCCGAGCAAATCCGCGTGATCATGAGCTTGGATAACGCTCCGGGATATCGGACTTACCCGGAGGAGCCAGCCGTACGCCGCCGGACTGGGCCTTCTCGTCGGGGAAGACCCACTTCCGGAGCGCCCAGAAGCGGAAGACCATGGCGATCAGCGTGCCGATGATCTGCGCGCTCATGAAGTCGGCGATCTCCTGGGTCACCAGGCTCACATCCGGGGTCTCCAGGCGAAATACGTACCGGGAGATCCATAGCGGCGCGGAGCTGAGCACTAGACCGACGCCACTGACCAGGAAGAACAGCGCCGCCTCGTGTCGGCGCTCGCGGCCGCCCCTGGTCCGGAACGACCATTCGCGGTTCAACACGTAGGAGACGATCGTCGCCACGAGCACCGCGATGATCTTCGCGGTCACCGGCTTCGGTTCCAAAATGGTCAGCTTCAGCCCATAGAACACCGCGTTGTCCACTAAGAACGCCGTTCCACCCACCATCGCGAACTTCAGCAGTTCACGGTGCTTCAGCGCAAGCGCGTGCAGCGGTTCCGGTAATCCTGCGAGTACTGCGTTCGCTATTCGGAGCACCCCCGATCTTCTCACCAGTCGAACACCCTGATCGACGGGCTCTTCGACGAGACCGCCGAGGAGCCCGTCATGGTGCGGATCGCCAACTGGTTCACCTTGGCCGGCCCTTCTACGCAGAGGATCGAATCCGCCTTAATGATTTCGAATCGCGCGCTGCGCAGCTGTTCCGCACCGGCTCCACGGGGAGGATCTCAACGCGGTGTGCGGCCGGCGTTCGGGGCCTTGCACAGCGCGTCGTCGACCAGCTTGCTCTCGGCCTGTGCAACGCGCAGGACGTCGTCCGCCGAATCGGCGAACACGCCCGACAACGAGACCGTGACGCTGCGCCGTCCGTCGGCGGTGACGCCGTCGGCGGTGATCCAGCCGGAATCGCCGCCATCGTGGCCCCAGTACGTGCCGCCGCACGACAGTGGGCGTGAGAAGAGCCCCAGCCCGTTACGGGCGCCCGGCATGAGCTGCTGGAACTCCTTGCTGACGGGAATGGTGTGTTTCATCTGCGTCAGCTGCGCCGGTGGCAGGAGCCGGCCGCCGAGCAGGGCGCGGAAGAATCGGTTGAGATCGGCCGTCGTGGAGACGAGCCCGGCCTCTCCATTGGTGCCCGAGCCGACCTGCTTGGTGACGTCCACGGGCGGTTTGCCGGGTTGGAACTTTTGGTAGGTCTCGGCGTGTGGCTGGGGCAGCTTGGGCGAAGTACCCGGCCAGAAGGTGTGATGGAGGCCGAGCGGCCGGACGATCCGATCCCGTACCTCCTCGTGCCAGGGGTGTCCGGTGACGCGCTGGATGATCATGCCGAGCAGGACGTAGCCGGTGTTGGAGTAGCGCCAGTTCTTGCCGGGCTTGAAGTCCGGCTGGTGGCGCATCGCCCGGGCGACCATCTGCTCGGGTGTGTAGGTGTCGTATCGGTGCCGGTAGAAGTCCTTCGCCGAGGTGTAGTCGGGGTAGTCGTCGTGGATGCCATCGGTGTGCTGGAGCAGTTGGCGGATGGTGATCGCGTGGCCGTCGTTGCCGTTTCCGGACACCACGCCGGGCAGCCATCGCTCGACCGTGTCGTCCAGGGAGAGCCTGCCGTCGCCGGTGAGTTGCAGGATCACGGTGGCGACGAATGTCTTGGTGACGCTGGCGATCCGGAAGTAGCCGTTCGGGGAGACCGGCCGCCGGCTCGTCAGGTCGGCGACGCCGCTGGTGACGGTCAGGTTCCGGCCGTCAGGGGTGATCACGCGGGCCTGGACGCCCGTCACGCCGAGTGCGGTGATCGCGTCGGCGTCGCGCCGAAGCTGTGCCTGGTCGTCGTGCCGGCCGGCGGCGCTCGCGCCGGGCAGGCTGGTAGAGAGGACGCCGGCCACGATGGCGGCCAGGGCCAGGCCCCGCCGGATGGACCGGCCGCGCCGCCGCGGTGAATGAATCGGTGAACTCGTCATGGGTGTTGACGCTAGGTCTGGCAGGGGAAGCGGACGATACCGCTCACCAGTGAGAAAAGGGGGTAGTGGGCTGTAGTGCCAGGCTCGATCGCCATGGCTCAGACTTGTGCAGATGAACCACCATGGGGCCAGCCGGCTTTCGGCGATGTGGCGCGGTCTGGGCTATCTGCTGGGAAGCCTGTTCACCGCTGTGGCTGCCCTGTTCGTGCTGCCCGTCCTCATCGTCCCGATGAGGGCCCGCGCGTGGGCGTCCTGGCATCGTCGCCACGCCGACCGGCTGCTGCTTTCTCCCCTTTCTGGTCCCGTCCGTGTCGGTACGTGGCGTGTTCTCGGGTGGCTGTGCACACACGTCGTGACCAGTCTGGCGTTCGGACTCGTCGTGGTGGTGTGCGCGGGCAACGCGGTGACCACGGCCATCACGGTGCCCTTGTGGTGGGCGTTGCCCGCCGGCACCCGCGCGGGCGGCTTCGCTGTCGGCGTTCCACTGTCCGGGTGGGGCACGGCGTTGACCCTGGGGACCGTACAGATCATCATCTTCGCGGCCCTGACCTACTGGCTGGTTCCACTGCTGGCGCGCCTGCACGCCCGGATCTGTGTGGTGTTGCTGTCCCCCTCGGCTGCGGAGCGGTTGGCGCAGCGGGTGGAGACCCTGACCGAGACGCGGGCCGGCGCCATGAACGCGCACGGCGCAGAACTCCGGCGGATCGAACGCGACCTGCACGACGGCACCCAAGCCCGGCTGGTGGCCATCGCGATGCGGCTGGGCGCGGCCCGTGAGTCGCTGGACGAGGACCCTAAGATGGTGGCCAGACTCCTGCGGGAGGCGCACGAGGGTACCGAGGAGGCCATGGTCGAGCTCCGCGAGGTGATCCGGACGATCTACCCGCCGATCCTCGCCGACCGCGGCCTGGCCGGAGCGCTGGCGGCGCTGGGAACCCGATCGGCAATCGCCCCGAGGCTTGATATCGGCGATCTCGGGACCGTTCCCGCCGCGGTCGAGGCCGTGGCCTACTTCACGATCGCCGAGACGCTCACCAACGCTGCCAAGCACAGCCAGGCCACCCGGACCACCGTCCGCGTCGCACGCGACAGTGACCGGCTGTCGATCCAGGTCACCGACGACGGGATCGGCGGCGCCGACGAGACGCTGGGCACCGGCATCGCCGGAATCCGCCACCGCGTCCTGGCGCTCGACGGCACCGTCCACCTTCACAGCCCCGCCGGCGGCCCGACCACGATCACTGTGAGCCTGCCGTGCGGGTCGTGATCGCCGAGGACAACGTCCTGCTTTCCAGCGGGCTGGAACTCCTGCTGACCGCCAAGGGCTTCGAGGTCGCCGCGATCGCTGAGGACGCCCCGGGCTTCATCGCCGCCGTCGCCGAGCACCGCCCGGACATCACCATCGTCGACGTACGGCTACCGCCGACCTTCCGCGACGAGGGAATCCACGCCGCCATCCACGTCCGCCGCCAGTACCCGGGCCTGCCGGTGCTCGTACTGTCCCAATACGTCGAGCAGCAGTACGCCGGCGAACTGCTCTCCGACGGACGCGGCGGCGTCGGCTACCTCCTCAAGGACCGGGTGAGCCGGGTGAGCGAGTTCATCGACGCCCTGCGGCGGGTCGCCGCCGGGGGTGCCGTCATGGACCCCGAGGTGATCGCGCAACTCCTCACCCGTCACACCCACGACCCGATCGCCGACCTCACACCACGCGAACGCCAGGTGCTCGCCCTGATGGCCGAAGGAAAGGACAACGCCACGATCGCGGCCCGGCTCGTCATTTCCGAGAACGCCGTCCACAAACACATCGGCAACATCTTCGTCAAGCTCCGCCTCTCACCGGACGACAGCGGCCACCGCCGCGTCCTCGCCGTCCTCACCTACCTCAGCAGCCAGTAAAGACCCGGGGCCGGGTCCAGCGACGCCCAGTAGGGGAACGGGCCGGCACCACCGCGGTCCGTGCCGCGTACAGCATCACGTGTTCAGCTGCGCCTGCTCCAGCGTCGGCGCTCAACGTGTCGTGTATGCCGAGAACCCACATGTGCCTGCCGTACTCGGGAGGTCTTGTACGGCTTCGCGGTCGTCGTCGAGGAAAACGACGAGGGCTGAGCGGGACAGGAGCTAGCGGCTGTTGAGGTAGGCGAGGACGGCCAGGACGCGGCGGTTGTCGTCGTCGGAGGGGGCCAGGTTGAGCTTGGCGAAGATGCTGGCCGTGTGCTTGGCGACGGCGCTCTCGCTGAGGTAGAGGCGCTGGGAGATGGCGGCGTTGGAGCGGCCTTCCGCCATGGCCTCCAGGACTTCGCGTTCGCGGGGGGTGAGGGCGGCGAGGGGTTCGTTGCGGGCGTTGCTGGCCAGCAGTTTGGCGATGACCTCGGGGTCCATGGCGGTGCCGCCGTCGGCGACGCGTCTGACGGCATCGACGAACTGGGCGGCGTTGAAGACGCGGTCCTTGAGGAGGTAGCCGATGCCGCCGGAGCCGTCGGCCAGCAGCTCGCGGGCGTAGAGCTGCTCGACGTGCTGAGAGAGGACCAGGATGGGCAGGCCGGGGATCTGCTTGCGGGCTTCGAGCGAGGCTTGGAGGCCTTCGTCGGTGAAGGTGGGCGGGAGCCGTACGTCGACGACGGAGACGTCGGGGCGCAGCTCGAGCAGGCCGTTGAGGAGCTCGGGGCCGGATTCGACGGAGGCGACGACGGTGAAGCCGTGGGCCTGCAGCAGGTGGACGAGGCCGTCCCTGAGCAGGTAGAGGTCCTCGGCGATCAGGACGCGGCTCATCAGCACTTGCCCAGGGGGCCACGGTGGGCGGCGGGGATGGCGATGGCGAGCAGGTACATGCTCATGCCTAGCAGGGTCATGGCGACAATGGTGGGCCATTGCCAGGGCGCGGGCAGATAGAGGGCCAGGAACCAGGATTTCTCGTCGATTCCGATGACTTTGAAGGCGCCGGCGACGAGGCCTTGGGGGAAGGTCGGGCACCAGGCGGTGCCCCACAGCGCGACGACCAGGGCAGCCTTCCAGCGCGGCATCTTGGGCAGGTTGCCTGCCCAGTGTTCCGGCAGGACCTTGGCCAGTTCCATGGTGACGGTGGTGGGGCCGCCGGGTGGGCTGCTGAGCGCGAGGACGCCGTCGAAGGCGGCCAGGCGGCGTTCGATGCCGGCCAGGCCGCTGCCCTTGGCGGGGTCGGCGCCGCCCATGCCGTCGTCGGTGACGGTGATGCGCAGCGTCCGGCCGTTGGTACTGATGTCGATGGTGGCGGTCTCCGCGCCGCCGTGTCGTGCGGCGTTGGAGAGCAGCTCGCTGACGGCGAAGTAGGCGGCGGCCTCCACGGGGGCTTCCGGGCGGTGCGGCAGGTCGATGTCGACGTGGACGCGCAGGGGGCTGTCGATGGCCAGGGCGCGCACGGCGTCGGCGAGGCCGCGTTCCGCCAGGACGGGCGGGTGGATGCCGCGGACGACCCTGCGCAGGTCCGACAGGGTTTCCGCGGAGGCATCCCTGGCCTTGGCCAGGAGTGCCTTGGCGGCCTCCGCGTCGGTGTCGAGCAGTTGCTCGACGGCCCCGAGGGTCATGCCGATGGCGACGAGCCTGGCCTGGGTGCCGTCGTGCAGGTCGCGTTCGATCCTGCGCATCTCGGCGGCCTGGGTGTCGACGGCCAGGTCGCGGACCCTGTTGAGGTGGCTGACCTGGCCGGCCAGGCGGCTGTTGGCAGTGGCGGAGAGCAGCAGCGGGGTCCACAGGCCGTACAGGCGCAGGCCGCGGGTGGGCAGCAGCAGGAGCAGCGGTGCGAGGGCCAGCTTGACCACCGGGTCCAGGGCCATCCAGACGAGATCCCGCCAGGTGGCGGGATCGGTGATCATCCACTTCCAGCGGGCGTTGAAGGCCGGGATGCGAGGCGTGCGGTAGAGGGTGCGGTCGTAGCGGTACATGCCGTCGGCCTGCCGCCGCGGCGGCGGAGGTTCGGGCCGGTAGGGGGCGTTGATCTCGACGCCGCACCAGTCGCGGGCCAGCCGCCTGTGCAGCCCGGTGATCCGCCTGACGAGGCGTACCTGTGGCGGGAGGAGCGGGATCGCTCCGATGCCGATGCACAGCAGCAGGGTCACCAGCGAGATCGCCAGGACGGCGAGCTCGACGACGATCAGCGCGAGCAGGGCGAGGGAGCGGGGCATGCCCTCCAGTGTGCGCACCGGGGGGCGTGCTCGTCACTGCACCTAGGTACACCTTTGTCGGGTACCCAGCCCGATTCTCCGCGACAGGCGAGATTTCTAGCGTCGAAGGCATGGAAACCATCGAGGTAAGGAACCTCCACAAGCGCTACGGAGAGCGCGTGGCGGTGGACGACGTCTCCCTCGACGTCAAGGAGGGCGAGATCTTCGGGATCCTCGGCCCCAACGGCGCCGGCAAGACCACGACCGTGGAGTGCATCGCCGGTCTGCGCGTTCCCGACAGCGGGTCGGTGAAGGTGGCCGGGTTCGATCCTCACACCGAGCGGGACGAGGTGCGCAGGGTCCTGGGGGTGCAGCTGCAGAGCGCGGCGCTGCCCGACAAGATCACTGTGGAGGAGGCGCTTGATCTGTTCGCCTCCTTCTATCCCTCGCCCGCGCCGTGGCCTGAGCTGATGGACAGGATGGGCCTGACGGGCAGCCGCCGCACCCGCTTCGCCAAGCTGTCGGGCGGGCAGAAGCAGCGCCTGTCCGTGGCGCTGGCCCTGGTCGGCAACCCGAGGATCGCGGTGCTTGACGAGCTGACCACGGGGCTCGACCCGCAGGCCCGCAGGGACACCTGGGAGCTGATCGAGCAGGTGCGTGACAGCGGGGTGACGATCGTGCTGGTCACGCACTTCATGGAGGAGGCCGAGCGGCTGTGTGACCGGCTCGCGCTCATCGATGAGGGCAAGGTCGTGGCGGTGGACTCGCCGTCGGGACTGATCGAGCGGGTGTCCGCCGAGCAGCGGCTGCGCTTCCGGCCGTCGGCGCCCCTGGATCACGCCGTCCTGCTGGCGCTGCCCGAGGTCACGGAGGTGTCCGCGACGGGCGGGCACGTCGTGGTGACCGGGTCGGGGAACCTGGCCCAGGCCGTCACCCTCACCCTGGCCCAGCACGGGATCGTCCCCAACGACCTGCGGATCGAGCGGGCCACGCTCGACGACGCGTTCCTCGCTCTCACAGGAAGGAAGCTGTCATGAAGAAGATCCTGGCCGTGGAGGTCAAGCTCCACCTGCGCGACGTGCAGTCGCCGCTGATCGTCATCGGGCTCCCGCTCGCGCTGCTGCTGATCCTGGGCAGCATTCCCGGCTTCTCCAAGCCGGATCCCGCGATGGGCGGGCAGAGCGTCAACGACACCCAGATGCCGGCCATGATGGCGATGCTGGCGATGATGACGCTGGCCTTCACCGTGCTGCCGGCCGTACTGACGCAGTACCGCGAGCGCGGGGTGCTGCGGCGGATGTCGACCACGCCGGTGCATCCGAGCCGGGTGCTGGCGGTCCAGCTGGTGATCAACCTGGCGGTCGGCATCGTCTCGACGGTGCTGTTGATCGTGCTCGGGCGGGTGGTGCTGGGGACCGCGATTCCCAAGCAGCTGCCGGGGTTCGTGCTGGTGTTCCTGCTCGGCTCGGCCGCGCTGCTCGCGATGGGGCTGGTGCTGGCGGCGGTCGCGCCGAACTCGAAGGCGGCGCCGGGGCTCGGGTCGTTGCTGATGTTCCCGCTGATGTTCGTGGCGGGCATGTGGGTCCCTCGGGAGTTCATGCCGGACGTGCTGCGGCACATCAGCGACTTCAGCGTGGCGGGGCCGTTCGCGCAGGCGATGCGTGACACCTGGGCGGGTCACGCGCCGCAGCCGCTGCACCTGGCGGTGCTCGCGGTGGGGCTGGTGGTGTTCGGCACGCTGGCGGCCCGGCTGTTCCGCTGGGAATAGGATTCCTCAACTATGCTCGAGGTTATGACCAAGGTCGCGTGGAACTCCAAGGAGCTGACCGTCGGCCAGCTGTCCGAGCGCAGCGGCGTGGCAGTGTCCGCTCTGCACTTCTACGAGGCCAAGGGCCTCATCTCCAGCCGGCGTACGGCAGGCAACCAGCGCCGCTACACCCGCGACACCCTGCGCAGGGTCGCCTTCGTACGGCTGGCCCAGCGCCTGGGCATCCCGCTGAAGACCATCAACGAAGCCCTGTCCCGGCTGCCGGAGAACCGGACCCCCACCCGGGAGGACTGGGCGCGGCTGTCGGCCGCCTGGCGGACGGAGCTGGACGACCGGATCGAGCAGTTGCAGCGGCTGCGCGACGACCTCACCGACTGCATCGGCTGCGGCTGCCTGTCGCTCGACCGGTGCGCGCTGGCCAACCCGCACGACCGGCTGGGGGAGGAAGGGCCGGGTGCCCGCCGCATCGACACCCGGCTGTGCCCTCCCGCGAACTGCGTGCCCTGCGCCGGCTAGCTCTTGCCCGGCGGGACGATCAGCGTCGGCCGGTGCGCGTGGTGCAGCACGTGGTTGGACACGCTGCCCAGCAGCACCGACCGGACGCCGGCCAGGCCGCGGGAGCCCGTGACGATCAGGGAGGCGTCCAGCTCGTCGGCGGTGTCCACGATGGCCTGCCAGATGGACTCGTTGTCGGCCACCGCGCGGAAGCTGACGTCGCTCAACCCTGAGGCCTTGGCCAGCTCGGCGCCCTCCTTGGCGTACTGCTCGGCCTGGGCGCGCCACTCGTCGGCGGCGTCGGACAGCACGGCCGCGCCGGCCAGGGGATATTTCTTCAGCTGGACCAGCAGCGGTTCCCACACGGTCAGGATCACGGTCTGCTCGGCGGTCAGGTGCTTGGCCGCGAACTCGATGGCCGCGCGCGAGTCGGCGGATCCGTCGTAGGCGATCAGGATGGTCATGGCGTGCTTCCCTTCGCTTCGTTCGTCCGGTAAAGCACCCGTGTGATCAGCACTGTTCCTGTGACGGCTGTCTGGTGTGTCACACCCTGGCGCGCAGCCGCACCACCAGGCCGACGACCATGATCAGGGACAGTCCGCTCAGCGTCCACGGGTCGCTGGGGTTGCCGCCCAGGTGCCGGTCCAGCACGTGGGAGATCGCGTGGACCACGCAGCCGGTCGCACCGCCCAGCAGGGCGACGAACAGCGCGTCCGACCAGATGAGCGCGCCGATCAGGGCGGCGGCGATGCCGAGCTGGAAGGCGCCCAGGTCGTGGAAGAGGTGCAGGTTGAACGGCGGGTAGGTGGCGATGGTGGAGTAGAAGCTCTGCGGCCAGCCGAAGGCCCACACGCCGCCGGCCAGGAACACCACGGCGGCTAGCACGACCACGGCCTTCACGAATCCCTGTTGTCTCATGGCGATGGGACGGGAGAGGACCCGCGTTTGTGACACTTCCCCGCGTCGATCGGCTGGACGTCTCCGCGATACCGCCGGAAGTGGTCTACGAGGCGCCGTGCCGGGGGCTGGTGGCCGAGGGGCGGGGTTGGCGCTGTTCCGCCGACTTCCACCCGGAGAACGTCCTGGTGGACGGCTCCGGGCGGGTCACCGGGGTGATCGACTGGGACGGCGCAGGGCGGGGCGATGCCGACTTCGACCTGGTCACGCTCCGCTTCGATCTCGAGCGCCGGGCGCCGGAGCTCGGCCGCGGCCTCGACGGGCTGCTGCCCGACGGGGCCAGGGCCGAGGCCTACTGGGCGCACCTGGCGCTGCGCCAGGTCGACTGGGCGATCAGGCATTTCAGCGCGGAGGCCGAGACTTGGGTCGGCATCGCCGAGCGGCTCAGGCCATGATCTCCTGCCACGGGGTGCCGTCGAAGATGAGCACGATCGAGGTGATCTTGCCGTCGTCGAGGCGGAAGTGCTCGGCAGTGCGCTGGGCGCCGACCGGGGTGGCGGTGTAGACGTCGTAGACCAGGGTCGCCTCGGCCTCGCCGTACAGCTCGCTGAGCAGGTCGACACCGGTGACCACCGAAAGGAAGGCCGGCAGGTCCTTCAGGTGGCCCTCGGGGTCGGTGGAGCTCATCAGCGGGCTGCTGAAGGTGAAGTCCGTGGCCAGCTGGGCGGTCGCGGCGGGGATGTCGCCGCGGAAGCGGGCCTCGTGGTAGGCGCGCACAGCCTGGCGGGTCTGGGTCTCGGTCATCGGGTCTCCTGGTTCTGCACGAGCCGCAGGCACAGATGGCGCAGCCGGTCGAGGTCGTCGGGGGTGAAGCCATGGAAGACGGACTCCATGGCGAGCTGGGAGGGCCGCCTGAAGGCCTGCGTCCAGGCCTTGCCCGCGGGGGTGATGCTGACCTGCACGGACCGGCGGTCCTGCGGGTCCTGGTCCCGCCGGACCAGGCCGTCCTTCTCCAAGGTGTCTACCAGACCTGTCACGTTGCGCGAACTCACCCCCGCCGCCTGCGCCAGATCGCCGATGCTGGCCGCCTCGTCGCTCACGCGGATCAGGATGTCCAGGGCGCCCGAGCTGAGCCCGCGCCCCTCGGCCCCTTGCGTCCGCATCCGCTCCACGGCGTGGAACGCCGACCTGACGGCGGCCGCGGCCTCGAACAGTGCCGTGTCGCCGCCGCCGGTGAAGCGCTCCATCGCTTCCCTGACCCGGGGGTCATAGAGACCCCCGGAATCTTCCGACAATTTATGTACGTCCTTCATAATGAAGGCACTCTACAGTACGGGCTGCCGCCCCAGGTAGCGCAGCAGCTCAGCGACCTCGCCGCCGCCCTCGCCCGCGACGACGGGGCCGAAGGCGCCCCACTGCCGCAGCGGCTCGACCAGCTTCCTGGCCACCGGGAGGAACTCCCTGGCCAGCTCCGGCGTCAGCGGCGAGGGCTGGCCGGTGGCGATGGCGATGTCCCAGGCGTGGACCGCGGCGTCCATCGCGCAGGCCCGGACGCCGTCGGCGGCCGACAGCTTGTTCGGCGGGATCGGCACGGACACCTCCTGGGCGTCGGCCGCCACGCCGGCCCACGCCTCGGCCGAGGCCCGCATGGCCGCCTCCGCCACCTGCTCGGGCGAGGTCGACAGCGTTCCCGAAGGCGCGAAGGGGTCCTCGGAGGGGCCGGGGCCGCCGGTGAGGAAGGCGGCGTAGCCGATCTGGTCACCCGCGGCGTGCTGGAGCACCTGGGTGACGTTCCACTCGGAGCAGGGGGTGGGCAGCTGCCATCCGTCGGCGGGGACGCCCGCCACGACGTTCCGCAGGGCCTGGTGCGCCTCGTCCAGCACGATCCACTCGGTCATCGCTCGCCTCTTTCTCTCGGTCGATGACTCTACTGTATCAGAACGGAACGCTCTATTCCAATAGGATTTGTCAGCAGCCTCGGCTACCGTCATAGAACGCAGGTGAGACGAAGGGGTGGATCGGGTGAAAATCCGGGTGAACCGCGATGTTCTGTCCGACGCGGTGGCGTGGGCGGCCAGGGTCCTGCCGAGCCGCCCGGTGGCTCCCGTGCTCGCCGGCCTGCTGCTGGAGGCGGGTGAGGACCTGAGCCTGTCCGCGTTCGACTACGACGTCTCGGCCAAGGCCGTGATCGAGGCCGACGTGGCGGAGGGAGGCGCCATGCTCATCCCCGGCCGGCTGCTGGCCGAGATCAGCCGCAGCCTGCCGGCCGAGCACGTCGAGATCGTCACCGAGGGCGCCGAGGCGGTGCTGACCTGCGGCACGGCCGAGTTCGGGCTGATCACCATGCCGGTCGAGGACTTCCCGACGATGCCCACCATGCCGCCGAGCGTCGGCGCCGTGGGCGGCGGCGTGTTCGCCTCGGCCGTCAGCCAGGTGGCTCCCGCCGCCAGCCGCGACGACACGCTGCCCATGCTCACGGGCATCAGGGTCGACATCGAGGGCGACCGGGTGGCCATGGCCGCCACCGACCGCTACCGCATCGCGGCTCGCGACTTCACCTGGCGGCCCGTCTCGCCCGACCTGGCCGTGTCGGCCATGGTGCCGGCCCGCGTCCTGGTCGAGGTGGCCAAGACGCTGCGCGGCGGCGAGGTGTCGGTGGCGATGGGCGACGGGGTGGCCGGGTTCGAGAGCGTCGGGCGAAGCACGACCGTGCGCCTGCTCGACGAGCAGTTCATCGACTACCGCGCCCGGCTCACCTCCGACTGGCCGATCAGGGCCGACGTGCGGGTCGCCCCGTTCGTCGACGCGATCAGGAGGGTCGCTCTGGTCGCCGAGCGCAACACCGCCATCCGCCTGTCCTTCAGCCAGGGCCAGGTGCTCATCCAGGCCGGCGGCGGCGACATCGGGCGCGGCACCGAGGTCGTGGAGTGCGAGCTGCGCGGCGACGACATCCAGATCGCCTTCCAGTCGCAGTTCCTGCTCGACGGCCTGACCGGCATCGAGAGCGAGCTGGCCAGGATCAACATGAGCTCCTCCACGAAGCCCGCCCTGATCCAGGACGTGCCCGGCGACGCCGAGCCGGCCTTCCGCTACCTGGTCATGTCACTCCGTGTGGCCTGACTGGCGCGCGGCCAGCAGCGTGAACACGCGCTTGAACTCGGCGTAGGCCTGCTCGCCGATGGCCTGGGCGTGCTCGCGCTCGATGCGCGCCACGATGGCGTCCGCTCTGGCCATCTGGTCGAGCCCCCGCTCGGTGGGCACGATCAGCTTGGCCCTGCGGTCGTGGGGATCGGGCTTGCGCTCCACATAGCCCAGCTCGACGAGCTCGTCCACCAGCGTGCCGATGACCTGCTTGTGCTGCCCCGACTGGGCCGCCAGATCCGTCGCCCTGCTGCCTTCCGGGTCGAGGTAGGCCAGCACCGCGCCGTGCCGCGGACCCAGGCCCGGATGCCCCTCATCGGCCAGCGACCGGGACAGCTCCCGCTGCAGGCCGAACAGCGTCCGCGCCGTCAGCACACCCAGGTCGGGGTTGGCCCGCTTGCGCTCGCTCCGCCGCACTATGCCCTCCAATTAGTCATCAATCTTGACCATCACTGATTCTTACTATACCGTCCTGTCCATGAGCAGAACGGTAGAACTCACGCGATTCCGCGTGTCTCCCGAGCGTGCCGACCTGTTGCCGGCCGCGCGCGAGCGAATGATCGCGGATTTCCGAGCGGACCGGACCGGGTTCCTCGGCGCACGGCTGGTCCGCCTCCCCGGCGACGAGTGGCTGGACATCGTGGAGTGGCGATCGTCTGAGGACTTCGCCGCCTCGCGCGCCAAGGGCGCGAACCTGCCGGGTATCGCCGCCTTCTTCGCCTTGATCGACGAGCTGGTGTCCGCGGAAGAGGGCACCACTGATGAGAGTGAGAGCTGACATGACCATCTTGATCACCGGTGCCAACGGCAACGTCTCGGGTGCTGTGCTGCGTTCCCTGCCCGATTCCGCCGATGTCCGAGTGCTGGTCCGTGATGCCGCCAAGGCCCCCGCGGGCCACCAGGTGGTGGTGGGAGATCTTGACGACCCGCGCTCCCTTGTTGAAGCGTTCCAGGGCGTGGACACGTTGTGGCTGCTGACCGCCATGGGCCCGCAGGCGCCGCATGCCAGCTCCAACGCGGTGTGGGCGGCCAAGCAGGCCGGCGTGAGCCACGTGGTGCGCCTGTCGGCGATCGGTGCGGGCCACGACGCGCCCACGCGCAACGGGCGCCTGCACGCCCTGTCCGACAACGAGCTGCAGGCCTCCGGGCTTGACTGGACCGTCATCAAGCCCGCCTTCTTCATGCAGAACCTGCTGGGCTCGGTCAACGGCGCCACCCTGTACGGGTCGACCGGCGAAGGCCGCCTGAGCCCGATCGACGTGCGCGACATCGGCGACTTCGGCGCCGCGATCCTGACCGACCCCGCGCCGCACGCCGGCAAGACCTACACCATCACCGGTCCGGCCAGCATCTCCCTCGGGGAGGCGGCCGGCTCCCTCGAGCAGGTGTACGGCGAGCGGATCGGCTACCAGCCGGTCGGGCTCGACGACGCCTACCGGTCGATGCTCGAGATGGGCCTGCCGGAGTGGATCGCCGCGGTCAGCGTCGAGTACGGCAAGGCGTACTCGAGGAACTGGGGCGACTTCACGACCCCGGACTTCGAGACCGTGCTGGGCCGCAGGGCGAGGACGTTCGCGGAGTTCGCGCAGGATCATCGCGACATCCTCCGTGCGGCGTGATCACGAACCGCCGTCATGGCGCATTCCGTGCGCCGTGGCGGCGGGTCACCGTCATCGACTCGCCGCAAGCGCCGGTCACGGGCCCTCAGCCGGAGTACGGCCAGCGGCGGGTGGGCGCGGCCGGCCGTACGAGAAAGAAAGCTCTTACGAAAGAGTCATTGGTCGGTGAGGGCGATGAGGATGTGTTCCATGCAGGCGTGGCCGGCGCGCTCGGCGGCGGCCGCGTCGCCGGCGGCGATGGCGCGGGCGATCGCGTCGTGCGGGATGTAGGTCTTGTTGAGCGAGGTGCCCGCGGCCGTGATGCTGGCGCGCAGCGCCGCGGAGAAGTCCTCGTACAGGTCGATGAGGACGAGGTTGTGCGTGGCGTGCGCGACCGACATGTGGAAGTTCAGGTCGGACTCGACGAAGGCGTCGGGATCGTCCAGCTCCCAGGCGCGATCACGCTCGGCCAGCGCGGCCTCGATGCGCAGGATGTCCTCGTCGGTGCGGCGGGTGGCGGCCAGCCGGGCCGCCTCGACCTCCAGGGCGCGCCTGACCTCGAGGATCTCCAGCTGCTCGGCCTGGCGCAGGCGGCGCAGCATGGCCCCCGACAGCTCGCTGGTGGCGCGCACGTACGTGCCGTCCCCCTGACGGCACTCGAGCAACCCCGCGTGAGTGAGGGCGCGCACTGCTTCGCGAACGGTGTTGCGACCCACCCCGAGTTGCTCGGCGAGCACGGTCTCGGTCGGGATCTTCCCGTTCATCTGCCACGACCCTGAGGTGATCTGCTCTTTGAGCTGGTCGATCACCTGGTCGACGAGCGAAGCCCGCTGCGCCGTACGCAGACTCAAAGTCCGCCTCCTCCGGGAACGCCAATCATCCTATGAGTCAATGACTGGTAGACCCTAATTATTCCAGACGCGAAATGCCAAATCTGCAACGCGCCTGGGAGGTCAGCGGGCTATCGACGCGTCGACTGTCACCCCCGCCATGGCGGACCGGACGCCCGCCGCCTCGAGAGCCTTACGATACGCCGCTGTCTGCTGACCGCGTGCACCGACGCGGCCGTAGAGGTCACCCAGCTCGCGCCAGCACCGCGCGGCCTGCCGGTCGGAGCCGAACACGGGCCGGTTCAGCGCGTCGAGCAGCGCGCGCGCCGCGTCGAGGTGGGCGGTGGCGTCGGCGTCCAGGTCCGCGGCCGTCGTGGCGAGCACCAGGTGCGCCTCCGCGGGCGTGGTGCCCTCGTGGGCCACCTCGAGGGCCGCGGTCGCCAGTTCCCCGGCGCGGGCCGGGTCGTCGGCGCGCAGCCGCACCCTGGCGCGCGCGATCAGGCTCTCGGCGTACTCCTGCGCGGTCGCGGGGAAGGCGGCGAACACCTGGCCCGCGGCCTGGACCAGGCCGTCGGCCTCCTCGGCTGAGGAGGACTCCATCCGCGCCCAGTGCATCGCCGCGCGGGCGAGCTGGAGCGCGATGCGCGTCTCCCTGCCCGCGGTGATGGCGTCGTCGGCCAGCCGGACCGCCAGTGCGGAGTCCTCACCAGCCGCGGCCGCCACACTGGCCTGCCACAGCGCTCGGATCTCTCCGGAACGGTCCACAACGGTAGGAACGCCACTGACGTCGAGCACGGTCTTGACGTAGGCGTGGTCCTCGCCCGTCTCCACCAGCGCGGTGGCGAGGTCCACGGCGATCTCACCCTGCGTGATCGCCAGCCGCTCGGCCTGCTCGAGCGCGCTCGCGGCCAGGTCGCGGGCGCGCAGCCGGTCGCCGGCCCGCTGGTAGCAGCGGCTGAGCGCGATCGTGAGGGGCAGGTCGGCCAGTCGCTCAGGGTGGGCGGCGGCCTCGCGGCGCAGCCGCTCGAATGCTTCCACCGCCTGGCCGAGGCGTCCCTGGGCCTCGAGCGCGCGGGCCCTGCCGAAGCGGGCGTGCGCGGTGAGCAGGGCGTTCTCCTCGTCGGATGCCTTGACGATCTCGGTGAACCTGTCGGCGGCCACGGCAGGATCGCCATGGCGCAGTTCGAGTTCGGCGTGGCGCAGCCCGAGCTCGGTGTCGATGCGCTGGCGAGGCTCGATCCCGTGCAGGAGGAACTCGGTCGTGCAACCCAGCCGCTCAGCGAGGAGGCGGGCCACGACCGGAGTCGGCGTGCGCTTACCCGACTCGATGAGCGAGACATAACTGTCAGACAGGTCGGGGCCGGCCAGCTGGGCCTGGGACATCCGCCTGTTCAGCCGCAGTCCGCGGACGCGGTCACCGATTGTTCCCTGACTCGGCATCTCATCTCTCAAGGCGGGGAAGGGTCAACAACACGCAAATGATTGCACGAAGTAGCCGAATCGGGTATCCCCACCTGAAGAAATCACTACCGAGAGGTTAATCGTCCCCTTCGTCCTTGCTGGGGAAAAGCATCTGACACACCTCTAGGTACAAGGTCTCTGGATACGGAATGTACTCCACCGTGGACAGTGCCTGGTCCTGACCGGCCGACTCGAGGATGAACTCCCCGTAACCGAGCATGCGCCCTAGGAGAGATCGCTGGAAGCTCATGTCCGTGACCTTCTGCAGCGGCATCATCGCGACCTTGCGGGTGATCAATCCCGTGGTCAGCAACATCCGCTTTGAGGTCACCACAAAGTAGTCGACTGACCACTCCGCGACTTTCCACACGAAACGGATCAGTAGCAGGAGCCAAAGCCACCAAACGACGACGAGGGCCGTGCCGCCCCCCTTGTCGCCGAAGAACTTGCTCAGCAGCCCGGCGATGATCAGGCCGCCGAAGACCTCGGCGACCGGACGGAGCAGCACGGCTGGGTGACGCCGCACCATGATGACCTGATGTTCGTGGGGGAGTAGGTAACGGTTGACCGACGACGGAGCAGAGTCCCCGTGGGTCACAAGTCTCATGCGAGGTTATTCACAAACTGAGCGAGCGAGTCCGCCGCGTTGAACACCGTGTCGAACGCGCCTCTGACCGCGTCCGCGGCGTCGGTTGGTCGTGCGAACAGGTAGTACGCAACAAATGCGATACCACCCCAGGTGAGCCATTTCTTGACCTGCACTGTCGCCTCCGTACCACTTACCCACTACACCCGCCGTATACATTACCCACCCGGTTGCCGGGGTAAAGGTAACTTGGCCGGTTAGTTCTGATCTTGCTTAGCCGCGCTCGCTGGCCACGAGAGCGAGGACGTGAAGGTGCTTGCGGGCGATCCGTTCCACCAGGCTGGGATGGGCGAAGCCGGTTACCTCAAGCGCACCGTAGTGTGCAGCCTCGACACAGCGCGTGACCGTGTGCGAGCTGTGGACGCCGGCGAACTCCTTGCGCAGCGCCGTCTCGACCTCCGCGTACGGACTCGATTCCGCCTCGGTGAGATCGCTCACGAGAACACCTCGGTGGTCGGAATATCCCTCATCGCGCTCCCTCACGCCCATGCGGAAGTTGCCTTCCTCGCTCTACGTACCCACATAACCACAGTATGTAACGAGAGGGTGACCGAGCGTGAGGAAAAGAATGACTTCTCAGACGACCCCGTAAAGGCGGTCACCCGCGTCGCCGAGTCCGGGCACGATGTAGCCGTTCTCGTTGAGGCGTTCGTCCAGCGCCGCGGTCACCACGCGCAGCGGGCGGCCGGAGTCGGCGAAGATCTTGTCCATGTAGGCCAGGCCCTCGGGAGCCGCCAGGAGGCAGATGGCGGTCACGTCGACGGCGCCGCGCTCGAACAGGAACTGCACGGCCGCCGCCAGGGTCCCGCCGGTGGCCAGCATCGGGTCGACGACATAGCACTGCCGCCCGGACAGGTCGTCGGGCAGCCGCGTGGCGTAGGTCTCGGCCTGCAGCGTGGACTCGTTGCGGATCATGCCGAGGAAACCGACCTCGGCCGTGGGCAGCAGCCGCGTCATCCCGTCGAGCATGCCCAGCCCCGCCCGCAGGATCGGCACCACCAGCGGGTACGGCTTGGCCAGCCGTACACCGTGCGCGGGGGCGACCGGGGTGTCGACGGTCACATCGGTCACGCGGACGTCGCGCGTGGCCTCGTACGCAAGCAGCGTCACCAGTTCGTCCGCCAGCCTGCGGAAGGTGGGGGAGTCGGTGCGGACATCGCGCAGCGTGGTCAGCTTGTGCGCCACGAGCGGATGGTCGACGACGAGGGTTTCCATAACGGACAACGCTATCTTGTGAGCAACGTACCGGCACGTCGTGCTCCTGGTTTTGATCACAATTTGGTCGGAGGGGCGCACGGCGGCTGGCCGGTTCTGGAACGATTGGAATCCGTAGAGGCCACGTCGGTGGGGTGGACGATGACAGACGAAGATGCGCTCGACTTCGCCATCGTGGTCTATCGCGAGGATGAGTGCTGGGACGCCGAGCTGCTGCCCGCCGCTCTGACCTCCGACCTGCTCGGGCTGATCCACGCGCTGCGCCAGCAGCCCAGCGAGAGCGGCACGATTGGCCTGGTCGCCGTGGGGGATGAGTTCTTCGTGGCGCTGCGGGTGCTGGGTGATCGCGTCGATGTCTTCCTGTCCGACATCGCCGCCTCCTGGGACTTCCCGCTGGCCCGCCAGGTACTGAACTATCTGGATGTGCCGGTCCCCGACGAGGACGAACTCGACGAGATCCTCCAGGACGAGGACACGGTGCTGCCCGCGGGAGATCTGTCGATCTTCGCCGACCTCGGGCTGGACGAGATGGAGCTCGGCATCCTGTCCGGCGACATCGACCTGCTCCCCGAGGATGTCCTGTCCAGCATCGCCGCCCGGCTCGGCTTCTCCGAGCCGTTCGAGCGAGCCATCGAATCGGTCTTCGGCTAACCCCCTGGAGCGCGGACATGGCCTCTAACACCTTCTCTGCGGCTTTCGTCAGGACCTCGAACGGCTGGAGCGGTGCCGAGGTCGATCTCAGCGCCGCCGAGATCGTCGACGACTTCGGCGACGCCGTCAGCGAAACCCTCGGCCTGGCCGGCGACGAGCTCGCCCTGCTGTGCGTCGAGGTGGAGGACGAATGGTTCGCCATCGCCCGCTACCGGGGCGAGGAGGAGCCGCGCGTGTTCCTGTCCGACGCGCACGCGATCATGTCCGACAGCATCGGCGAGCTGTTCGCCGAGTTCGCCGGCGTGGCCGTCGACAAGGAGAACAACGGGCTCGGCATCCGCCCCGCCGGAGACTTCGAGCTGCTCAGCGACCTGGGCGTGAGCTCGGAGGAGCTGCTTGAGCTGTCGATGGAGGAGGGCGTGCTGCCCGCCGACATCCTGTCCGTCATCGCCGAGCGCCTCGCCTTCGCCGACGAGCTCGATCGGCTGCGGTGAACGCTACCGAGGCCATGCGCCTCGCCCTCGCCGAGGCGGCCACTGCCGGCGCCCGCGGCGAGGTCCCGGTCGGCGCCGTCGTCCTCGACGAGCACGGCGAGGTCCTGGGGCGCGCGGGCAACGACCGCGAGTCCTCCGCCGACCCCACCGCCCACGCCGAGATCCTCGCGGTACGGCAGGCCGCCCGCGCCCGCGGCACGTGGCGCCTCAACGGCTGCACCCTCGTCGTCACCCTCGAGCCGTGCACGATGTGCGCGGGCGCCCTGGTGCTCGCCCGGGTCGACCGCATCGTCTACGGCGCCGTCGACCCCAAGGCGGGCGCCGTCGGATCGCTGTGGGACGTGGTGCGCGACCGGCGCCTCAACCACCGGCCCGAGGTCGTCATGGGCGTGCTCGGGGAGGAGTGCTCCGCCGTACTTAAGGAGTTCTTCGGCACTCGCAGGATCCGGTAAGCTCGTCGGCGGTGGTGTCGCCTAGTGGCCGAGGGCGCACGCCTCGAAAGCGTGTGATGGGGCAACTCATCCGTGGGTTCAAATCCCACCACCACCGCTCCTGCGAAGGGCCCCTGACCGTCTGGTCAGGGGCCCTTCGGCTTGAGATCAGGGAGCGGGCGGGTAGGTGGTGCCCGGGGGGACGGGCTTGCCGCGGAGGAGGGCGGGGACCGTCACCAGGTGGAAGCCGCGCTTCTTGAGGTCCTTGATGATGCCGGGCATCGCCTTGACCGTCTGCGGCACCACGTCGTGCATGAGGATCACGCCGTCCCGCCTGGCCAGCCGGAGCACGGCGGCGGTGATCTTCTTGGGGTCGCGCAGCTTCCAGTCGAGCGTGGTGCCCGTCCACAGGATCTGCGGCAGCCCCTCCTGCCCCACCAGGTCGAGCACGCGCTGGTCGGTGTCCCCGTACGGCGGGCGGAACAGCTTGGGCTGCTGCCCGGTGGCCTTGGCGATGGCGTCCTGCGTGGTGCGGATCTCGTCGAGGATCTGCTGATCGGTCATCGCGGGCAGGTGCGGGTGGTCCCAGGTGTGGTTGCCGATGGCGTGTCCCTCGGCGAGCTGCCGCCTGGCCAGCTTCGGATACTGCTCCACGTGCTGACCCATGAGGAAGAAGGTGGCCTTGACCTTCTCCCGCTTGAGCGTGTCCAGCAGCTTGGCCGTGTAGGCGCTCGGCCCGTCGTCGAACGTCAGCGCCAGGCACTTGACCTTGGCGCAGTCCACCCCGGCGGTCGCACCCGTCAGCCCGCTCAAGGACAGCGATAACGCCAGCACACCGTGAATCAGCACATCGGTCACCCTACGACCAGGGGGTCACAGCCGGGCGACGCCGCCGAAGAGCGAGGTGGTGCGGGGCCAGTCCTGCTCGTCCGGGCGCCAGTCGCACGGGCGCACCACGCCGGGCTCGACCAACCGGTAACCGTCGAACAGCCCGCGGATCTCCGGCTCGCTCCTGAGCACCAGCGGCACCGTCGCCCCGGCGAACCCGGCGTGCCAGCCCTGCTGCTCCTCCTCCGACATGCCGTCGGTCGTCAGATGGGAGATCGCCACGTACGAGCCGGGCGCCTGCCTCTCGCGGAAGGCCGCCACGATCCCCTGCGGGTCCTCCGCGGGCGTGACGAAGTGGAAGACCGCCACGAACAGCACCGCGAGCGGCTCGTCGAAGACGAGGAAGTCGGTGACCTCGGGGTTGTCCAGGATGGTCTTCGGCTGGCGCATGTCGGCGGTGACGATCCTGGTGGTGTCGTCGGCCAGCAGCGCCCTGCCGTGTACGGCCACGATCGGGTCGATGTCCACGTAGACCACGCGGGAGGCGGGATCGGCCTCCTTGGCGATCTGGTGGGTGTTGCGCGCGGTCGGCAGGCCGGATCCGACATCGAGGAACTGGCGGATGCCGCACTCGCGCGACAGGTACTGCACCGCCCGCCCCAGGAAGCGCCGGTTCTCCAGCGCGGTCGAGCGCACCCGGTTCTCGCCGATCACGTCGTACAGCTTGGCGTTGGCGGCCCTGTCGACCTCGAAGTGGTCCTTACCGCCCAACGCCTCGTCATACATCCGAGCGGCCGTCGGCACGCCGAGCGGGATGTTCAGCGGTTCTTCGGGGGTCATCCGATCTCCAGGCGAATCCGTCCAGATCGAAGATCACCGTAGCAAAGTTCAGTCCTGCAATTCCAGGACTCGGGCGTGCAAGATCGAACGCTGGTGCAGCGCGGCACGCAGCGCGCGGTGCAGGCCGTCCTCCAGGTAGAGCTCGCCCTGCCACTGGACGACGTGCGGAAACAGGTCACCGTAGAAGGTGGAGTCGGCCGCGAGGAGCGAGTGCAGATCGAGCATCGCCTTCGTGGTGATCAGCGAGTCGAGGCGCACCTGCCGCGGAGGTATCTGGGCCCACTCGCGGTGGGTCAGACCGTGTTCGGGATAGGGGCGTCCGTCGCCGACCAGCTTGAAGATCACCCCTCCGATTTTAGGAGAGATTCCGTTTCCTCGCTCCTTCAGCCCCCGTCAGAGCAGGTCAGAGGCGTTGCATTGGGCTGGATTCCCGCTCTTGTAGCCCCGCAGAACCGCGTTGACACGCTGCTGCGAGGTGCCGTGCGTGAACGACTCGGGATCGACCCTGCCGCGGGTGCGCTTCTGGATCCTGTCGTCGCCCACCGCGGCGGCCGCGTCCAGCGCCTCGGAGATGTCGTCGTCGGTGAAGGGCTTGGCGTAGAAGCCGGTGTCGACCGCGTGCTTGGCCCACACCCCGCCGTAGCAGTCGGCCTGCAGTTCGGTGGGCACCGAGCTGCCGCCGTTGTTGAGCTGGCCGAGCAGGTCCTGGACGTGGTGACCGTACTCGTGAGCGATCACGTAGGCCTGGGCGAAGGGGCCGCCCTTGGCGCCGAACTGGCTGTGCAGCTGGTCGAAGAAGCTCAGGTCGAGGTAGACGCGCTGGTCGCCGGGGCAGTAGAACGGGCCGACCGCGTTGCTGGCGGCGCCGCAGGGGGTGCGCAGGCTGCCGGAGTACAGGACGGTCTTGGCCGGTCGATACCCGGAAATTTCGCCACGCCAGTAGGCCTGGACGCTGTTCACCACGCCCACGACCCGGCACCGTTCGGACTGGTCGGCGTCCTTGCCGGTCCTGCACTCCTGGGACAGGTTCGAGGGCGGGCGGCGCTGGGGCGTCTCGTGCGAGCCCACGTTCTGCAGCACCAGGACGACCACGAGCACGATCAGGCCGAGGATCCCGCCCCCACCGATGATCATGCCGCCGCCGGGGAATCCGCCGAAGCCCCCGCCGCCCCCACCGCCGAAGCCGCTGCCGCCGGCGTCCTCGACCTGCGAGGCGTCGAGGTCGACGTCGTCCCTGAAGTCCATCACCGACATCCCTTCTCGGATGCTGCTCGATGACAGCTTCCCGAAAGGGACCGTCAGATGCCACCCGTGAACGTGTCACAGCGCTTGGGATCGCCGCTCTGGTATCCGATCGTGAACCATTTCGCGCGCTGCCGCGAGGTGCCGTGGGTGAAGGACTCCGGGGTCACCCGGCCCCGCACGCGCCGCTGGATGCTGTCGTCGCCCACCGCCGAGGCCGCGTTGAGCGCCTCGTCGATGTCGGCCTGCGTGAACGGCCGGGTGTAGAAGCCGGTCTTGACCGCGTTGTGCGCCCAGACGCCCGCGTAGCAGTCGGCCTGCAGCTCCAGCCGCACCGCCCCGCTGGTGGCGCCCTGGCGGCTGTTGCCGACCCGGCTCATCGTCCCCAGCAGCTTCTGCACGTGGTGACCGTACTCATGAGCGACCACATAAGCCTGGGCGAACGGCCCGCCCTTGGCGCCGAAGTCGCGCTGCAGCGTGTTGAAGAAGGCCAGATCCAGATAGATCTTCTGGTCCGCGGGACAGTAGAACGGCCCGACCGCCGAGTCGGCCACCCCGCACGCGGTCCTGACCGAGTTGGAGAAGAGCACCGTCTTGGCCGGCGTGTACGGTGAGCCACCGCGTCCGGCGAATGCCTGCTTCCAGTAGGCCTGGATGCTGTTGACGATGCCGACGATGCGGCAGTCCTCGGATTGATCGGCGTCCGCGCCCGTCCTGCAGCGCTCCGCGAGGTTGCCGCTGGGCGAGATCCGGGGTGCGGGAGCCTGGCGGCCGCCCTGGGGCGGCGCCTGCTGCTCGCCGGTGAAGGAGTCCGGGATGACCTTGAACAGGAACAGGGCGGCCAGCGCCAGCGCGAGCAGCAGGCAGCCGCCGCCCTTGCCGCTGATCGGCAGTGACGCGCAGCCGCTCGGCATGCCCCCGCCGCCGGGTTGCTGCCCCGATGCCCGGACGTCCTCGACCTGGGATGGGTCGAGCTCCTTGTCATCGTCGAACTGCATGACCGCATACTTCCCAGTAGCGGATCAACTACGCATTGTGACTGGGCTACTGTGCGATGCATGATGGGTGGACTTATCGGGATTGCGCTGGTTTCGCTGGGTATGGTGCTGACGCCGGGACCGAACATGATCTATCTGGTGTCTCGATCGATCGCCCAAGGGCGCAGGGCGGGGTTGATCTCGCTGGCGGGCGTTGCGCTGGGCTTCACCGCTTATCTGACGGCCACGTGCCTCGGGCTGACGGCGATCTTCGCCTACGTGCCGGCTGCGTACACCGCCCTGAAGCTGGCGGGGGCCGCCTACCTGCTGTGGGTGGCGTGGAACGCGGTCAAGCCCGGCGGCACCTCGGCCTTCCAGCCGCGCGAGCTGCCGGTCGAGTCGCCGCGCAAGCTCTTCGGCATGGGGCTGTTCACCTGTCTGCTCAACCCGAAGATCGCGATCCTGTACCTGTCGCTGCTGCCGCAGTTCATCGACCCGGCGATGGGGCACGTGCTGCTGCAGTCGCTGGCGCTCGGCTCGGTCCAGATCCTCATCGGCACCGGGGTCAACGCCCTGATCGCGATCTCGGCGGGCAGCCTGGCGGCCTTCCTGGCCAAGCGCCCGGTCTGGATGCGCGTCCAGCGCTACGTCACGGGGACCATCCTGGGCGCCTTCGCCCTCCACATGGCCACCGACCGCACCAAGGCGCTCGTCGCGGCCTAGCCGTACGCCTTCTCCGCTTCCTCGTAGCCCTCGAGGATCGGGTTGTGGTGCTCCAGCCAGGCCTTGTCGTTCTCCTTGAACCACTTCGAGGTCTTGGGCCTCGTCTTCACCATGTTCTTCCGCTCGCGCAGGTCGGCGAGGCTCTGGTCGGTGACCATAAGGCCCGGCAGATCCTCCTGGATGCGCTTGGGCATCGCGTAGTAGATCTCCATGAGCTGCCTGTTGGGGCCGCTGAGGAAGTCGCGGGTACGGCTGTCGGGAGTGCCGCCCATGTCCCAGAACTCGTCCCAGCCGCCGCGGTCGGGATCCGCCACCCGCTCGAAGTTCTCGCGGCACCAGGTGAGGACCTCGTCGAAACCCTTGCTGGCCGCGGCCAGCTTGCCGCAGACGGCGGCCAGGCCGGTCGCGCTCGCGTAGATCTGCCGTAGCGCGGTCTGGGCCTTGTCGGCCGCGGCGCCGTGCCAGGGTGCGTCGCGCAGGTCCTGGGCACGGCCCTGCACCGTGTGCGCCAGCTCGACCAGGGAGTCGGCGGCCTGCACGTAGGAGTCGGCGCCGACCGGCGTGAGGGGCGGATAGACCAGGAGATCCTCCTTGGCCTTGGCGGCGGTCATGTTGCCCACGCCGTAGTCGATCGCCTTGGGGAGCTCCAGCGTGGCGCCGCCGTTGGGGTAGATGTCGCTCGGCTCGTCGCCCAGGACGTGGGCGGGTGGGTCGCCGGTCATCATGCCGACGATCCGCTGGTCGAGCGTGGCACGGGGGATGTCGCCGAGCAGTGGCTGCTCCGCGAGGTCGTAGCGCTGAGAGGCCCGTTCGATCAGGAGCCCGGCCATTCCGGCCTCCTCGTACAGATCTCCCCAGAACGAGAAGGCGGCGTATTGGGCCGTGGAGAGCAGGGTGTTCAGCTCACGGAGCAACGTCCAGTGCAGGTTCCAGCTGCCGCCGCCGTAGAGGGGGGTGAACTGCTGAGAGGATATGGCCAGCTTGACGAGGTTGCCGGATACGGCCTTCACGCCTCTCCGGTCGATCTCGAAGCCGTCCTTGTGCTCGGCTCCCAGGCCTGGCCAATAGCCGGGGGGGGTTGGTGTCCCACTGGGACCACTGGTCGGCGGGCGTCGGGGGCGGCTCGCGCACGGCATCTCCGATGATCGGCTCGGGGGATCAATGTAGGGAGATACCTAACATGTATGCAACTCCCTGGAGGCGTTTCAGCTGACGCGAAGCGATGGCCAGAGCTTGATGATCGCCTCCGCGCGTGCCTCGATGACGTCCATGCGCAGTCGTCGTTCCTCGTCGGCGTAGTGCGCGGCGCTCGCCGTCTCCTGACCTGGCCATTTCCGGTAGAGCAGGCCCACCTCGCCGTGGAAGTACCCGTAACTCGTGACGCTTGCCGGTACGAGCATGCCGGTGTCGTCCGAGCCCGGGATCCCCATCCATCCGCCGAGCGCGACGACCAGTTCTCGGCGGATGCAGATCGTCGTGGGATGCACGGGAAGCCGGTAGTCGTGCGTTCGCCAGTGATCGAACACGAATCCCGGCTCGATGCGTCCGGCCGGCGGATCGGATTCGAACCCCACAGTCGAGCCGTCCGGCAACAAGTCGAGAACGCGAGAGGTGGTCCACTGCACAACAGGGTCCGAGGCGAGGACCTCGATGTCCCGGGACAGGACACCTGGGGTCAGGATGTCGTCCTGATCGAGGTTCTTGACCAGCTCACCCCTCGAGCGGGCGAGCGCGAGATTGCGCGTCAACGCGACCCCACCCCGACGGCCCGTCCCGAAGTTCACGAGGGGATCGTCCGGAAGCATGTCCCGCACCACGCCCGTGCTGCCGTCCTCTTGAATGATCCACTCCAGCTCCCACCCTTCGGGCAACTCCTGAGTGCGAACCGATTCGTAGGCTTCCAGGAGTTGTTCTCGGACAGGCTTGTAGCTGGGCGTGATGATCGAGAGTAAGGGCACTTGTCAGTCTGCCTTTCGAGCTGGGTTACGTCTTGTGGAGAACCGGAGCTCAGTGCGCACTCGACCGCCGCGTGACAGCGGGAACGTCCGCATGGACGGTGGCTCAGCCGCTGGGCAATACCGCCCGAGATTCGTGAGAGCACGCATTTCGGGCTACAGGGTAGACGTGATCAAGCCACGCTCTTGCCCCACCCTCGGCGTACTCGAGCTGGTGGGCAGGTTCATTTGGGAGGCCGCAGGTTCATCTGAGGGGCCGAAGGAAGAGATCGGAGAGGACCCGGAAGAGGCCGGCGGGGGCGGAAACGCCAGAGGGGCCGCACCGAAATCATGGTGCGACCCCTCTGGACAGGCGGAGGATACGAGATTCGAACTCGTGAGGGGTTGCCCCCAACACGCTTTCCAAGCGTGCGCCCTAGGCCACTAGGCGAATCCTCCGCCGAAGAGCTTACCGGACTTCGCGCGGTGCGCCGACCACGTTTTGACGGGAGCGAGCACTGCCCGATGTGGCTAGACTGTGTCAGGACCCCTCGCGCGGCGTCATCCTGTGAACCTCCCCAGGGCCGGAAGGCAGCAAGGATAAGCGGGCTCTGGCGGGTGTGCGGGGGGTCTCTTCGTTGGGAGCCCCCTCGCAGGCGGGATGGTCGCATGAGCCTTGCGCTTTACCGCAAGTACCGGCCCGGGACCTTCGCCGAGGTCAAGGGCCAGGAGCACGTCACCGAGCCGCTCCGCCAGGCATTGCGTACGGGGCGCATCAACCACGCCTACCTCTTCAGCGGCCCCCGCGGGTGCGGCAAGACCTCCAGCGCCCGGATCCTCGCCAGAAGTCTCAACTGTGAGAAGGGCCCCACTCCCGACCCCTGCGGAGTCTGCGAGTCCTGCATCGCGCTCGCCCCGACCGGGCCGGGCCACCTCGACGTGATCGAGATCGACGCCGCCTCGCACGGTGGCGTCGACGACGCGCGCGACCTGCGCGAGCGGGCCTTCTTCGCCCCAGTCTCGGCGCGCTACAAGATCTACATCATCGACGAGGCGCACATGGTGACCCGCGAGGGTTTCAACGCGCTGCTCAAACTCGTCGAGGAGCCCCCGCCGCACCTGAAGTTCATCTTCGCGACGACCGAGCCGGAAAAGGTCATCGGCACGATCAAGTCGCGCACCCACCACTACCCGTTCCGGCTGATGCCGCCCGCCACGCTGCGCGCGCTCATGGAGGAGATCCTCTCCTCCGAGAACGTGCCCTTCGAGCCCACCGCGCTGCCGCTGGTCGTGCGGGCCGGCGCCGGATCCGCCCGTGACTCGCTGTCCATCCTCGACCAGCTGCTTGCCGGGGCGGAAGACGACGGCATCACCTACGCCAAGGCCGTCTCGCTGCTCGGCTACACCGACGGCGACCTGCTCGACGAGGTGGTCAACGCCTTCGCCGCCCGCGACGGTGCCCAGGTCTTCCACGCCGTCAACCGGGTCATCGAGGGCGGCCACGACCCGCGCCGCTTCGCCACCGACCTGCTCGAACGCTTCCGCGACCTGGTCATCCTGGCCAACGTCCCCGAAGCGGCCTCCAGCGGCCTGCTCGACCGCCCCGCCGACGAGCTGGAGCGCCTGGTCCAGCAGGCGTCCTCGATGGGCCCCGCCGAGCTCACCCGCGCCGCCGAGGTCTTCAACGCCGGCCTCACCGAGATGCGCGGCGCCACGTCGCCGCGGCTGCTGCTCGAGCTCATGTGCGCCCGCGTCCTGCTGCCCGGGGCCGCCGGTGGTGAGGAGGGGCTGCTGGTCCGGCTGGAGCGCCTCGAGCGCGGCTCGGCCGTCGCCCAGATGGCGGCTCGCTCCTCTGCCGGTACGGCGGGCGCCGTCGGTACGGCCAGCGGTGCAGGTACGGCGGGCGGTGCTGGTACGGCGGGCGGTGCTGGTACGGCGGGCGGTGCTGGTACGGCGGGCGGTGCTGGTACGGCGGGCGGTGCTGGTACGGCGGGCGGTGCTGGTACGGCGGGCGGCGCGCCTTCCGTGGCTCCCGCGACGGGTCCGGCGGCTTCTGGCATTGCGGACTACGGACCAGCGGGTCCCGGTTCGGCGGCGACCTCTGGTCATGCGGTTTCTGGCGTGGCGGGCGTCGGTCAGGCGGGTCCCGGCTCGGCGGGTGTCGGTCAGGCGGGTCCCGGCTCGGCGGGTGTCGGTCAGGCGGGTTCCGATTCTGCGGTGGGTTCTGGTCAGGCGGGTTCCGGGTCTGGGAGTGTCTCGGCGGAGGACGATTGGCCGGAGACGGTGCGGCCCGGGCAGGGGGGCCAGTCCTCCAGTGCGGGTGGCGCTTCGGCTGGGTCCGGTGGCATGGGAGCACCTGGGGGCGGGGCTGCTTATGCGGCGGGCTCGTCCGGATCAGGCGCCGTGTCTGGATCGGGAGCGGTGCCTGGATCAGGTGCGGCGTCTGGATCGGGTGGGGCGTCTGGAGCGGGCGCCGGGGCGGGTGCCGGCGGTGGTGGGCTTGCCGCTCTGCAGTCGCAGTGGGCTGCCGTGCTGGCCGCGTTGAAGCAGCGCAGCATCGTCGTCTGGGCGAACGTGAGCACCAACGCCCAGGTGGTCGGCGTCGAGGGCAACCTCGTCACGCTCGGCTTCAGCCAGGTCGGCGCGATGAAGAACTTCACGGGCGGCGGCAAGGACGCCGTCGTGGCTACCGCCTTGAGCGACGTGCTCGGCGGTACGTGGCGCGTCGAGGCCGTGGTCGGCGGCTCACCCCCACCCCGCGCAACCCAGGGCCACCCACCCACCGCCCCGAACCGCGGCTCGTCCCCCGGCAACCCCGGCCGCCCAGGCTCCAACGCAGGAGCCCCAGGCGCGACCGGCCCCGGCGCAACCGCCTCGAGCCCCGGCGCCACAGGATACGGAGCTCCCGGCTCCAACGCGCCCGGGATGTCAGCCTCCGGTTCCGCGAACCCCGGCGGCTCCCTTGGCACTGCCGGATCCGGCGACCCCGGCCTTCAAGGCGGCCCTAACGCCCCCGGCGCACAAGGCGGTCCCGGCGGGCCGGGCGGCTCTGGCGGACTGGGCAGCGCTGCAGGTCAAGGCGGACCCGGTGGCGCTGCCGGGTCGGTGGGCCATGGCGGTTCCGATTGGCCCGATGGCGCTGCTGGGCCGATGGGCCAGAGCGGTTCCGGTGGGGCTGCTGGATCGGCGGGCCACGGTGGCTTGGGCGGACCTGGCGGACCTGCTGGATCGGTGGGCCAGGGTGGTTCCGCTGGGGCTGCCGCACCTGTGGGTCATGGTGGCTTTGGCGGGCCCGGTGGGGCGGCTGGATCGGTGGGCCAGGGCGGAGATGGCGGGCTTGCTGGATCGGTGGGGCACGGTGGGTCCGGTGGTGTTGCTGGTTCCGCAGGGCTCGGTGGCTCTGGCGTGCTGGGCGTTGATGCTGGTGCTTTGGGCGGCGGTGCCGGTCAAGCCGGTGGGGCTGGCGGGGTCGTGGGCCTCGGTGGGGCTGGTGCGGCTGGAGTCGTAGGGCAGGGCGGTGCCGGGTCGGCAGGCGGTGTCGGCGGTGCTGGAGCGGCGGGTGGTGTCGGCGGTGCCGGGGCTGCTGGAAGCTCTGGGGTGCACGGTGCGGGAGCCGGTGCGCGGAGTGCGCCTACGACGGATGAGTCGTGGCCCGATGCGCCCGACGATGGTGGGCCTGGGATGCCGCCGTCGCCGGATCCCACGCAGGGGGCGCCCGGGTCCGGGTATGCGGCGGCTCGCTCGGCTGCCTTGGCGGCGGCCCAGGCTGGGCCTCGGGCTCCTGCGCCTCGTCAGGGCGGGTCGTCCGGATGGCCCGACGCGGTTCCTGGCCGTGGCAAGAACTCCGACAGCGACGACGTCGACCCGTTGAACGACGCCGACGCCGATGTGGACGTGGTCTCGGGCATGGCCCTGCTGCAGCGCGAACTCGGCGCCCAGGTCATCGGGGAGATCGACCACACTTAACCACCCCGGTGGTTCCCGTGCGGCCGTAACGGCGCCCAGCGCCGCGCGCCCGCCTGCCGTGGAAACGACAGCCGGTCGTGACGTCGGCGAGTAGCGGGTTGTACGGCTTGCCGTACCAAATCCCCCCGAGCGAACTCCCGCACACCCCAACGCGCCGGGGGAGAGTTGTCGCGCCCGAGTACCCCAAGGCGCCAGGGAGAGTCTTCCGGACCCGAGTCGCCCAACGCGCCAGGGAGAGTCGTGTGCGCTGGAGAGCCACAGCGCTCGTCAAGGGTAAGCACGCGCCGTGAACGTCAAGGAGTCGCGTGCGGGCCGCCACAGGCAAGACGTGCATTCACCGGCATCGAGAGCGGCATGAGGTCGCGTCCGAGGCCCCTCCGCACGAGAGCCGTGCACGCCCGCGCATCGAAACGCGCCGGGGCGAGGGCCGCGCAGGAGCCAGGGATACGTGGGGCGCCGGGGCGGGTGGGAGCGCTGGAGGGTGCGCGCTGAGCTGGCGAGGGAAGTCCAGGAAGCGTGGGGTGCTGAGGCGGCGGGGAGCGCGGGACGTGTGCGGGACGGCTGGTAGGGCCGTGGCGTGGAGGGGCGCACGCGTGGGAGGGGTTGGGGCCCGTGGTGGGAGCGCGTGGGAGGTTGGGGGTGTTGGGGAGGGCGCGCTGGAGGGGTTGGGGCGCGCGTGGGGGACGGCCGTGGGCGCAGGGCCGTCCGGGGTGGGTTAGGTGAGGGTGTTGAGGCGGGCTTGGGCTGCGGCGGCGCGGTGGTCGGTGGGGGTGAGGGTGGAGGCGATGCGTTCGAGGACGAGTGGGTCGTCTCGGCCGTTGGTTGTCTGGGCGTAGGTCCACAGGTCGTCGGGGGAGCCTCGGCGCAGGAGGCTGGAGCGGACCTGGACTTCGAGTTCGTCGCGTTCGCGGCGGATCTCGGGGGATTCGGAGCGGGGCAGCAGGGGGCCCGTGTAGGCGCGGGCGAGGGCTTCGGGGGAGGCGGTCGACAGCAGGTGCCTGATCTCCAGGAAGTCGGCCTCGGTGGGGGAGTTGAGGTGGTACGGCTTGGCGCCGATGGTGCCGTCGAGTTGCGAGCGCAACCGGTGGATCTCGGCGCGGATGGTGACGGGGTTGCCGTCGTCGCCGTACAGGTGGAAGGACAGCTGCTCGGCCGTCAGGCCACGCGGATGCAACGCGAGCAGTGCCAGGATCTCGGCATGGCGCAGCGAGAGCTGGATCTGGCGTTCGCCCACGGTGGCGATCGGCATGCCCTCGCCCAGGAAGGTGAGGCGGAGCGTCGGAGGTGGCGCGGACGAGATCGACGCGCGCAGCAGGAAGCCGTCGGAGAAGGGTTCGAGCTGCGCGACCCGCCCGTCGGCCAGGATCAGGCGCTCCCCGGTGACGGGCAGCGGGATGCGGCGGCCGAGCGCGCCGGAGGGATCGCCGGCCAGGATGCGGCCCGTGGTGGACAGCAGGATGCCGGGACGCGAGCGCAGCGCCTCGTAGCGGCGGCGCAGGAGCTCGTCGCGTTCGTGCATGCGCAGGGCGAGCTGGGTCTCGGCGAGCCTGGCCGTGGCCGCGACGAGCGCGACCGTGGCGGGATGCAGGCTGGGGGCGGTGCCGCTCACGTCGACGCAGCCGAGCACCTGGTCGGTGTCGGGGTCGACGATGGGCGCGGAGCTGCACGACCAGACGTGCAGGACCCGCAGGAGGTGCTCCTCCGAGTAGACGTGGACGGGCCGGCGGGTGGCCAGGGCGGTGCCGATGCCGTTGGTGCCCACCGAGCCCTCGGCCCAGTGATGGCCGTCGGCGAGGCCGACCTGGTCGGCCGTGCGCATGATGCCGTGGTTGCCGTCGCGCCACAGGATCCGACCGTCGGCATCGGTGACGATCATGATGTGAGCGCTCTCATCGGCCATCTGGGTGAGGGTCTGGGCCAGCATCGACAGCAAGGGCTGCAGCGGGTGGGCCTGGCGGACATCGTCGATGTGCGTCTGGTCGAAGACCAGGGGTGCGGCCCTGCTTTCCGGATCGATCCCGGCTTCCATGGAACGCCGCCAAGAGGCGGTGATCAGGCGCCGCGGCCCCGCCGGCCAGGCCTCACCGGTCACGGCGGCTTCGTGGGCTCCGCGCAGTGTGCGGGAGTACGCGTCGAGATGGGCGTAACTCATCGGCCACTCCAAGTAGTCAACCGAAGCATCCGGGTTAAGGAGGCCCAACGCAAGCTGTTCAGGGGATTGCGAAGGGTGATTGAACGATCGCAACCTGTGTGCAACCTTGCCCTTACTAAATTCTCTGCTCGACACGTCGGCGTGGTGCGGCCGCTCCGGCCGGCGTGATGGCCGGGTCCTGGGCGCTGGAGGGGGGCCGGGACCCGGCCAAGGCCGAAACACCTGGCCATGCCAGTACATGACGGCGCTCAAACACCGTAGGCTCGTGACGTCAGAAGACGCGGAGCTACGAGGAGCGCACGAAGGTGAATCCAGGGGATGTCAACCTGCAGCAGCTGCTGGAGCAGGCCCAGCTCATGCAGCAGCAGCTTGCCAGCGCCCAGCAGGAGCTGAACGACGCGCAGATCGAGGGCTCGTCCGGGGGCGGCCTGGTGACCGCGGTGGTCAATGGCTCCGGTGAGCTGCTCGAGCTGAAGATAGACGCGAGCGTGGTCGACGCATCCGACCCGCAGGACACGGCCGACACGATCGCCGACCTGGTGATCGCCGCCGTCCGCGACGCCGTGCGGGCGGCCGCCGATCTGCAGCAGGAGAAGCTCGGTCCGCTGGCACAGGGGCTGGGTGGTGGCGGTTTCGGCCAGCTACCGGGGTTCTAGGCCATGTACGAGGGGGTCGTCCAGAATCTGATCGACGAGTTGGGCATGCTGCCCGGCGTCGGTCCCAAGAGCGCGCAACGGATCGCGTTCCATCTGCTGGCGGCCGATCCCGCCGACGTCAAGCGGCTCGCCCACGCGCTGCTCGAGGTCAAGGAGAAGGTGCGGTTCTGCCGGGTCTGCGGAAACGTGGCCGCGGAGGAGGAGTGCCGCATCTGCCGCGATCCGCGTCGCGATACGCACGTCATCTGCGTGGTCGAGGAGTCCAAGGACGTCGTGGCGATCGAGAAGACGCGCGAGTTCCGCGGCACCTACCACGTGCTCGGCGGCGCGATCAGTCCGATCGACGGCATCGGGCCGGACGACCTGCGCATTCGCGAGCTCATGACGCGCCTGGCCGATGGCCGGGTCACCGAGCTCATCCTCGCCACCGACCCCAATCTCGAGGGGGAGGCGACGGCTACCTACCTTGCCCGTCTGGTCAAGCCGATGGGTGTGAAAGTGACACGACTGGCCAGCGGTCTGCCTGTCGGCGGTGACCTCGAGTACGCCGACGAGGTGACCTTGGGCCGCGCGTTCGAAGGACGGAGGCTGCTGGATGTCTGATCAGTGGAGTGTTCTCGCCGAGGAGGTCGCGGGCCACGCCCAGAACTACGTGGATGGCCTGACCAGGGTCGCCTGCGGTGAGGGCGGCGACGGCATCTGGGCCCTGCTGCTCGTGGAGGTGGCTCAGGTGAGCCTGGCCGGCGCCAAGCTCGGCGCCAGCCAGGACGTGATCCTTTCCGGCAACAACGAACCGCCGATGAGCGAGGACCCGGACGTCGACGGCGTGCGCACGGCGCTGGCCGAGCGGCTCGGCGCGGTCGACGACTACGCCGAGGTGTTCGACCCGTACAAGGACACCGCAGTGACGGCCTACCGGCTCTCCGACGACCTCACGGCGGTCGCGGCCGACCTCATCCACGGGCTGCGCCACTTCCACGCGGGGCGCCCGCATGAGGCGCTGTGGTGGTGGCAGTACTCCTACTTCAACACCTGGGGCAACCACGCCGGCGCCGCGATGCGCGCGCTGCAGGCCCTGGCCGCGCACACCCGGCTGGACGTGGCCGAGGAGGCTCTGTCCACATAGTGGTCCAGCCCAGCGGCACCATGAGACCGCCTCGGTAGACTGGCGGTTCACAGTCCAGACCGGGAGACTCTCGTGGCGCTCGTTGTGCAAAAGTACGGTGGTTCGTCCGTCGCCGACGCGTCCTGCATCAAGCGGGTCGCGCAGCGGATCGTCGCGACGAAAAAAGCCGGCAACGACGTGGTCGTGATCGTCTCCGCGATGGGCGACACGACGGACGAGCTCCTCGACCTGGCCGAGCAGGTATCACCGCTGCCGCCGGGCCGCGAGCTCGACATGCTGCTGACCTCGGGTGAGCGGATCTCGATGGCCCTGCTGGCGATGGCGATCGCCAACCTGGGTCACGAGGCGCGCTCGTTCACCGGCTCGCAGGCGGGTGTGATCACCGACTCCTCGCACGGCAAGGCGCGCATCATCGACGTGACGCCCGGCCGCATCCGCGGGGCCATCGACAAGGGCCACATCGCGATCGTGGCCGGCTTCCAGGGTGTCTCCCAGGACACCAAGGACATCACCACGCTGGGCCGCGGCGGTTCCGACACCACCGCGGTCGCGCTGGCGGCGGCCCTGGAGGCCGACGTCTGCGAGATCTACACCGACGTGGACGGCATCTTCACCGCGGACCCGCGCATCGTGCCGCCCGCCCGCAAGATCCCCAAGATCTCCTACGACGAGATGATGGAGATGGCGGCCTGCGGCGCCAAGATCCTGCACCTGCGGTGCGTCGAGTATGCTCGCCGCTTCGATCTGCCGATCCACGTCCGCAGCTCGTTCAGCACCAAGGAAGGCACATGGGTCGTGTCCGACCCTTACACCGAAGACCCTGACATTGAAGGACATGAGATGGAGCAGCCGATCATCTCCGGCGTCGCGCACGACCGGAGCGAGGCCAAGATCACCGTTGTCGGGGTTCCCGACAAGGTCGGCGAGGCTGCCGCGATCTTCAAAACGCTGGCCGAAGCCGAGATCAACATCGACATGATCGTGCAGAACGTCTCGGCCGCTGCGACGGGTCGCACCGACATCTCCTTCACGCTTCCGACGGCCGACAGCCAGACGGCGCTCACGGCACTGAAGAAGATCCAGGGTGACATCGCCTACGAGTCGCTCCTGTTCGACGACCAGATCGGGAAGGTGTCGCTGGTGGGCGCGGGCATGCGTTCGCACCCCGGCGTCACCGCGACGTTCTTCGCGGCCCTCGCCGACGCGGGGGTCAACATCGAGATGATCTCCACCTCGGAGATCCGCATCTCAGTGATCGTCGAGCAGGGCGACGTGGACTCGGCCGTGGCGGCCGCGCACCGCGCCTTCGACCTCGACGCGGACCAGGTCGAAGCAGTGGTGTACGGAGGTAGCGGACGATGAGGCCCAATCTTGCGCTCGTAGGGGCTACCGGTGCCGTGGGCACCGTGATGCGGGACATCGTGTCCACCCGCCCCGACATCTGGGGAGAGATCCGGCTGATCGCCTCCGCCCGGTCGGCGGGGAAGGTCCTGTCGGTCCGCGGTGAGGACATCGTCGTCCAGGCGCTCACGCCCGAGGTCTTCGACGGCATCGACATCGCCATCTTCGACGTGCCCGACGAGGTCGCGGCGGAGTGGGTCCCGGTCGCCGCCGCGCGCGGGCCCGTGGTCGTCGACAAGTCCGGATTTTTCCGGATGCAGCCGGATGTTCCGCTGGTCGTGCCCGAGGTCAACCCGGGCGAGGTGCGCAACCGGCCCAGGAACATCATCTCCACCCCGAACTGCACGACCCTGTCGATGATGGCTGCCATGGGCGCGCTCCACGCGGAGTACGGCCTCGAGGAGCTCGTCGTGGCCTCCTACCAGGCGGTGTCGGGCGCCGGCGTGGCGGGTTCCGCCAGGCTCTACGACGAGGTCGAGGCCCTGGCCGGTGACCGTTCGATCGGGCAGAAGGCCGGCGACGTGCGCCAGGTGCTCGCCGACAAGCTCGAGGCGGAGTCGCCGTTCCCCGCGCCGATCGCGTTCAACGTGGTGCCGTGGGCGGGCTCCTACAAGGACGGCGGCTGGGCCTCGGAGGAGCTCAAGCTCCGCAACGAGTCCCGCAAGATCCTCGGCATCCCCGACCTGCGGGTGTCGGCGACCTGCGTGCGGGTGCCGGTCGTCACGACCCACTCGCTGGCGGTCCACGCCCGCTTCCAGCGGCCGGTCACGGTCGCCGACGCGCACCGCGTCCTGGAGGCGGCGCCCACGGTCGTCCTCATGGACGACCCGGCCAACGACGTCTGGCCCACCCCGGCGGACGTCGTCGGCACCGACCCCACCTACGTGGGCCGGGTCAGGCAGGCGATCGACTTCCCGAACACGCTCGACCTGTTCGTCTGCGGCGACAACCTCCGCAAGGGCGCGGCCCTCAACGCCGCCGAGATCGCCGAACTGGTCGCCCGCGAGCTCTGAGGGCCTTCTGCTCGTACGGCGGCGACTCACCGCCGTACGAGCTCTTGAGGTCTCTGCTGTACGGCAGGCCACGGTGGCCGCTACTCGCCGCCGTGGCCTGCCGTCCTGCTTTCGGCGACACGCATGGGTGGGTCGCTTGCCCGCCGTCACGGTCTTCCGGAATCCGGGCGCCACGGCCCGCCTGGCCGCCGTACAGGGGCGCCGACCCCCGCCGACCCACATCCCGCCGTTCCGGCGCCCGGGTAGTGGGCGCGGGAGCGATCCCCTGAGGACCATCCGGCGGGTTCCAGGAACCGCCCCGGCGGTTCCCAAGGGTTCCCAGGGAACCACCTCGGCGGTTCCCTGGGTTTCCAGGGCCACCCCTCCGGTTCCCGAGGCTTTCGGGCGCCGGGTCGGTGGGATGTGGGTCGGTGGATGTCGGCGCCCTGTGCGGCGGCCAGGCGGGCCGTGGGACGTGGATCCCGGGCGCCGTGACGGCGGGAAAGTGTCCACGACTCGCCGGAAGCGCCGGTCGCGGGCCCTCGAGGCACGACGGCGGGCGGCCGGTGGCGGCCGCCCGCCGTAAAGAATGCCCCAAGAAACGACTACCGGAACAGGATGTCCCAGTGGGAGGACTCGCTGGCGTAGACCGTGCCGGTCGGGGTCCGGTAGAGGGCGGAGCCGTCGCCCCGGGTGCCGCTTCTGGGGAAGCTGGTCGTGATGTAGTGGTCGATGCACGCGTTATGAGTGATGTCCAGCTTGTAGCCGGCTGCGTGGCTGAAGCGCCCGGGCGCGTGCCCCGACTCCGTGCCTCCCGTGATGAGAATGCGGCAGTCGCTGTCTCGCTTGAGAGCGACGACCGAGGAGACGGTGTACGTGCGGACCGCCTCCAGTGACGTGCACGTGCTCTGCCGCCTGTTGGCGCAGTGCCCGGACGACTTCGCGCGCACTCCTGCGTCGTGCAACCAGTCGACCGCCTGGGTGTTCGAGACGCGGATCGCCGCGTAGCGGGGCCTGGCACGAGCGAGTTCTACTGGCTTGTCGACCTTGTCGAGGTCGGCATACCAGCGTGCTGTTTCGATCGCTCCTTCGATCGCGTAGTGGTGAGTGATCAGCGTCGGCGACCGCTTCGGCTCGGAGTTCGCTGTCCGCGGAGTCGCGGATGCGGACGTTGCGAGCGCGATGATGGTGATCTGTACGCCGAGAAGCGCGACTCCTGCGAGCCGCACCGTTCCACGTATCCACATGTCGATGCCTTTTCGCGGAATAGCCCTTCCGCCAGAATCATCAATCCCACCGTTCACGCATGATGACCCCTGAAGCACGCGTAACTTTGCCCTGTGGTGGCGATCACCGTGCGGCTTCATGACCGAACACGGCTGAGAGACGTAAAGTGACGAACGTGTCCGAAGCCCGAAACCGAGGATCGGAGAGCACCCGAGAGGTCATTGTCGAGACGGCCTTGCGACTGTTCCGGGAGCGCGGCTTCGATGCGACGACGATGCGGGCCATCGCGGCCGAGGCTGGTGTATCCGTAGGTAACGCCTACTACTACTTCGAGAGCAAGGAGGCCTTGATCCAGGCCTACTACGACCGCGCCCAGGCCGAGCACGAAGAGGCCTGCCGGGAGTTGCTGGCCACCGAGACCTCCTTCGCCGCCCGGTTGAGCGGCGTGTTGCGCGAGTGGGTCCGCGTGTCGGAGCCGTACCACGAGTTCGCGGTCAAGTTCTTCAAGCACGCCGCCGAGCCCACGAACCCGCTGAGCCCGTTCAGTGCCCAGTCGTCGCCCGCCCGCGAGGCGTCGATCGGGATCTACCGCCTGGTCGTGGAGGGCTCGCGCGACCGCATGGACTCCGACCTGCGCGAGGAGCTGCCCGAGCTGCTCTGGCTGCTGTCGATGGGCATGGTCCTGTTCTGGGTGCACGACACCTCGCCCGGGTGCGCGCGCACCTTCCGCCTGATCGACGTGACGGTCCCGCTCGTCGACCGGCTCGTCGGGCTTTCGCATCTGCCGGGCTTGCGGGGCATCACCAAGGATTTCATCGCGGCGGTCCACGAACTACGCGCATGACCTGATTACTCTCAGTGATCATGGTGTGGTTCCTGGTCGCGGCGGCCGTCGCCGTCCTGCTGGTCGCGCTGGTCGTGCTGCGGCGCCGAGGCAGGCGCGACGAGGAGCACGGCCCTGCCGCGCTGGACTTCGCCGTCAACCTCGCGCTGGCGGTCTACCTGCTGGTGCTGGCGTACGCCGCGGTGCTCGGCCACGACGCGATCCAGGCGGCGGAGACCGACGCCGCGGCCGAGGCGGAGAGCCTGACCGAGCTCTACTGGGCCGTCGCGCCGCTGCCCGAGGCCGCGCCGATCCGCGCCCAGGTGTGCCGGTACACCACCCAGGCGGTTGCTCTGGACTGGCCGCTGATGCCCAAGGGTGAGCTGTCGTCCGTGCCTGGCGAGACGCTCGACGACCTGCGGATCGCCGTGCAGCGCCTGCACCCGGAGGGCATCACCGGCCTCCGCTCGCGCTCGGACGCCCTCGGCAGGGCCGCCGACATCAGCCACGCGCGCGGCATGCGGGCCGACGACGCCGCCTCCAGCCTCGACCCCGTCTTCCTCATCTCGATGATCGCCTCAGGGGCGCTGGTGATCGTGCTGCCCTGGCTGGCCGGGGTGAAGCCGAGCGCGGCCTCGATCACGAGCGACCTGGTACGGGTCGGCGTGGTCGTGGTGGGGATCGTCGTCATCGTCCTGCTCGCCAAGCCCTACTCGGGGCCCGGAGCCGTCAGGCCGGACGCCTTCCAGGCCGCGCAGCGCCAGTTCGACGCCATCGACCGGCACGTCGGCACCGAGCCCTAGCGGCGGCGGATCGTCGTCCTGCGGCCCAGCCCGGACACGGCCGCCACGGAGACGACCCCGGTGAACACCACGACCATGGCGGTCGCCCGGTCCATCCCCTGCCGCCGCTCGGCGAACCGGCTCACCACCGACCCTGTCTCGTCGCCTGGTACGGCAGGCCCGCCGCCACCCGGGCGCCAGGGGCCCCTGTCAGGCGCGTGGCGGCCGCTGGAGTGTCTCGGGGTGGCACGGGGCGCCTTCGGGCGTTGGACGGGTCGCTGGGGGTGCTGAGCGGGCCACGGGCGGACCGCTGACGGCTGCGAGGGCGCGTGCGCGGGGCGGGAGGCGGTCGAGGCGTGCCGTCTGGAACTACCCGGACCCGAAAGAGCCTGTGCCGAGGTGGTCGGCGTGGGATCCGGGGTGGGCGTGGGCGTGACGGCGGAAGGTGCCTCTGAGGCGGAGGGCGTTTGCGTGGGTGCCATGGATGGGGAAAGTGTTTGCGTGGGGGCCGCATGGCTCGGCGTAGGGCACCGGGCGTCGAAGAGGTGGGCGAGGAGGGGGTGGGCGCAGGTGCAGGCGGCACCCGGCCGGACGACCGGCACGTCGAAGCCGAGCACGTCGTCATGGACCACATCGACGCACAGCGGCACCGGGCCGGTCACGGCGACCGCGGAGAGCGCGGGAAGGAGCGCCGGCCCGGTTGCCAGTACCCCCGCCGCGAGCAGCCGCCGTCCCCACATCGTGATCAAGTTCTAGCACGTCACAGCCGACATTCCCGGCAACCAAGTCCAGCGTGGCGACGCCATACCGTCTGGTTGGTATGGTCGAGCAGAAGCGAGGCTCACCCCTGGAGGCCGGTTTGACGCAGAACTGGGGCATGACGATTCCCTTCCACGACCGCTCGCTGGCCGACTCGCGGGAGTTGATCGCCGAGCTGCCCGCACTCGGCTACACCGACGCCTGGTCCGCCGAGGTCAACGGCGCCGACGGCCTCCTCCCGCTGGCCATGGCCGCCGAGTGGACCGAGGGCATCAGGCTGGGCAGCGCCATCATCCCGGTCTACACCAGGGGTCCTGGCCTGCTGGCGATGTCGGCGGCCACGCTGGCCGACCTCGCGCCGGGGCGGTTCGTGCTCGGGATCGGATCCTCGTCCCCGGTCATCGTGGAGCGCTGGAACGCGGGCACATTCGCCAAGCCGTACGCCCGCACCCGCGACACGCTGCGCTTCCTGCGTGCGGCGCTGGCGGGGGAGAAGGTCTCGGAGAAGTATGAGACGTTCGAGGTGAAGGGGTTCAAGCTGGAGCGGGCGCCGCGGGTGGCGCCGAAGATCGTGCTGGCGGCGCTGCGGCCGCGGATGCTCCACCTGGCCGCCGAGGAGGCCGACGGCGCGATCACGAACTGGCTGGCGCCCGAGGACGTGCGGAAGGTCCGGGCTGAGGTCGGGCCCGGCACGGAGCTGATCGCGCGGCTGTTCGTGTGCGTCAGCGAGAACGCCGAGCAGGTGCGGCAGCTGGCCCGGTGGATGATCGCCAGCTACCTCACCGTGCCGGTCTACGCGGCCTTCCACGACTGGCTGGGCCGGGGCGAGGTGCTGCGGCCGATGCACGAGGCCTGGGCCGCCCGCGACCGTGAGACCGCGCTCAAATCGATCCCCGACGAGGTCGTCGACGCCCTGGTCATCCACGGCGACGCCGCGACCTGCCGGGCCCGCATCCAGGAGTACATCGACAACGGGCTCGACACCCCCGTCCTCGCCCCGATCCCCGGTGGTGAGATCCCTCTCACTCAGGCTGTGCGCGACCTGGCCCCCCGAGCGTGAAGGGACGACCATGGACGACATTCTGCGGCTGGACGCGATCGGGCAGGCCGAGGCCGTCCGCGAAGGACTGGACCCGCGTGAGCTGGTCGAGGCGGCGATCGCCAGGATCGAGGAGCGCAATCCGGCGCTGAACGCCGTGATCTACGAGCGGTTCGAGCGGGCGCTCGAGGAGGTCGACCAGATCCCGAAGGACGCGCCGTTCCGCGGGGTGCCGATCCTGCTGAAGGACCTGGGCTGGCAGCAGGCGGGCGAGCCGTACAGCGCGGGATCGCGGACCATGGACGGGGTCAGGATCGACGCCGACGCGCACGGGGTGGTCAAGGTGCGCCAGGCGGGCTTCGTGATGCTCGGCCGTACCAACACCCCGGAGTTCGGTAGCACGATCACCACCGAGCCGCGGGCGTTCGGCCCCACGCGCAACCCCTATGACCTGGGGTTCTCGGCGGGCGGCTCGAGCGGCGGGTCGGCGGCGGCGGTCGCGGCGGGCATGGTGGCGATCGGGACGGCCAGCGACGGCGGCGGCTCGATCAGGATCCCGGCGAGCCTGTGCGGCCTGGTGGGGCTGAAGCCGACCCGCGGGCGCTCCAGCTTCGGCCCGACCCTGGGCGAGGGCTGGAACGGGTTCTCCTGCAACGGCTTCGTCACCAGGACGGTGCGTGACACGGCGGCGGCGCTCGACCTGATCTCCGGCTACCAGCCAGGGGACCCGTATGACGCGCCCGCGCTGGGCAGGCCGCTGGCCGAGGAGGTGGGCGCGGATCCCGGCCGGTTGCGGATCGGGTTCGCCGACGTGCACCCGCGTGGCGACGTTCCCGCGGTGCCGGAGGTGGCCGAGGCCGTGGCCAGGGCCGCGCGGATCCTGGAGGGCCTGGGCCACGACGTCGAACCCGGCTACCCGGCGGCGCTCGGCGATCCGGACTTCCCCACGCACTTCGGCGCGATCGTGGCCGACAACCTGGCCGCCGAGATCGAGAACGTCGGCCGGCTCCGCGGCAAGCCCGTCGACCTGGAGGAGCTCGAACCCAGGAACGCCGCCATGGTCTCGGTGGCCAGGGGCCGCAGCGCGGCCGACCACATCCTGGCCACGCAGTGGATCGACCGCTTCCGCCGCCGGATGACCTCCTGGTGGGCCGGCGGGTTCGACCTGCTGCTCGTGCCGTCGGTCGGGGTGGCGCCGTTCCCGCTGGGCTGGATCCCCGAGGACGATCTGAGCATCGGGTTCGGCAGGACCGCGCACGTGGTGTCATTCACCTCGCCGTTCAACGCCACCGGGCAGCCGTCGATCTCGCTGCCGCTGCACAGGACCGCGACGGGACTGCCGGTGGGCGTCCAGCTGGTGGCCGACATCGGCAGGGAGGACCTGCTGATCAGGATCGCCGCCCAGGTCGAGGAGGCTCACCCGTTCGGCAGTTAGGAACCTCCGGGCACGGGTAACACGTTATGTCGTGAGGAGGTGCTCATGATGTCAAAGACGGCCCGTGCTTGGCGGACCTACCGGGACGTGACCAAGCCCGGCACCCCTGGCCTGATGGCCAGGGTCCGGGCCATTCCCCGCATGATCGGCGCGAGCGCCCGCGGCGAGTTCGGCGCCAGGAAGAACCTGGTGCTGATGGCTCTGGGCGTGCTCTACATCGTCTCGCCGGTCGACGTCATCCCCGACTTCCTCGTCGGCATCGGCGTGGTCGACGACTTCGGCGTGTTCCTCTGGCTGCTCAGCGCGATGCTGGGCGAGAGCGGGCGTTACGTCGAGTGGGAGCGCAAGCAGATCAGAGCTGTTCCATCCTGAGCCACGCCCGTGACGGCAGCGGGTGCCCGAACAGGCGGGCGGCGTTGCCGTAGGCGACGCGGGCGATGTCGGCGGGCGGGAGCTGGCCGAGGTTCTTGGCCACCGACTTCTGGGTGTCGGGCCAGGTCGAGTCGGAGTGCGGGTATCCGCTTTCCTGCAGGACGTGGTCGAGCCCGACCGCCAGCCGTACGCCGGACAGGGCGTGGTCGTCGAGGGTGCCGAAGAAGAAGTTGCGGCGCAGGACCTCGCTCGGCTTGAGGCCGCCCTCCCAGGCGGCCTCGCCGGCGACCGGGTGGTCGAGCGCGTAGTCGGCGCGCTCGGCCAGCATGGGCAGCCAGCCGACGCCTCCCTCGACGATGAGGATGCGCAGGTTCGGGAAGCGCAGCGGGATGCCCGACCACAGCCAGTCGGCGCAGGCGAACATGGCGCTGGTCGGCATCAGCGTGGTGATCGCCTCGATCGGGGTGTCGGGCGAGGGCACGGGGGACCAGCCGGACTCGCCGGTGTGCAGGCAGACGACCGTGCCGGTCTCCTCGCAGGCGGCGAAGAACGGGTCCCAGTGGCCCGTGTGGATCGACGGCAGCCGCACCCGGGTCGGGAACTCGGGGAAGGTGACGGCCTTGAAGCCGCGGGCGGCGTTGGCCCTGATCTCCTTGGCGGCGACGTCGGGATCGGGCAGCCACGGCAGTTGCAGGCCGATGATGCGCTCGGGGTAGGTACCCGCCCAGACGTCGATGTGCCAGTCGTTCCACGCCTTGACCAGGGCCAGGCCGAGCTCCTGGTCGCGGGTCCTGGCGAAGGGCATGCCGGCCTGCTGGGCGAGCATGCCGGGGAAGCAGAGCGCGGCCCAGATGCCGGCCACGTCCATGTCCTCGATGCGGGACTCGATGTCATAACAGCCGGGGCGCATGTGCTCGAAACGGACCGGGTCGAGGGTCTTGGCACCCACGTCCAGCCCGGCGCACGGGTAGGTGGCCCCGCCGTACCGCCAGACCTGGTGACCGGCGTCCGTATCCACGACCTTGGGCGCGACCTCGGCGTACTTCTCCGGGATCCGGCCTTCGAACAGGTCCGGAGGCTCGATCAGGTGGTCGTCGGCGGAGATGATCACATAGTCGCGCCGCCGTGGTTCGGGGTCGGGGAGCAGCGGCGTAGTCACGCAGGTAACCGTACGACGGGGGCGCGACCTCGAACAAGCTGCGGTCCCGGGATCGGCGGGGCGATCCCGGGACGGTGGGGTCCGCCGGAGTGAGGGTGCCGCGTTCGCGGACCCCGGCGCCCCCTACCCCTCGGAGATCGGATCAGTCAGGTTGGCCCGGAGATCTTCGATGGTGGCCGGGGCGAGCCCGAGAACGTCCCTGCAGTAGCCCTCCACCGAGCCGTGCCGGGCCGCCAGGTCCGTCAGGAACAGCCACATCGCCTCGGCCGGGGCTACGCCGAATCCGGGCCAGATCGGGTGGTCGGGATACTTGCGCGGCCCGTCGGCGATGAAGCGGGCCGTGGCCAGCCCGGTCAGCGCGTAGTCGGCCACGATGTCCTCCTCGGCGACCCCGACCAGGGCGAGCACCAGCGCGATGAGCAGGCCTGTGCGGTCCTTGCCCGCGACGCAGTGCACGACCACCGGCGCGTTGTCGGCGGCGGCGATCGTCTCGACGGCCGTGCGCAGGTTGTCGACGCCGTCCTCGCTGACCTCCAGGTAGCGGTCTGCGAAGAAGCGTTCGAGGCCCACCTCGGGGTCGAACTGACTGATGTCCCACGGGCGGCCCTCGACGGGCAGGTTGTGGTAGCGCTGGCCCTCGGTCTCGGGGGCGCGGCCGCGCTTGCGCACCTCTTCGGGGCCGCGCAGGTCGATCACGGTGCGCACCTTCAGCGCCAGGAATCGGTCGACGTCGTCGCCGGTCAGCCAGCCGAGCGAGTCGGCGCGGTAGAGCCGCTGCCACCGGACCGTGCGGCCATCGGAGGCGGTGTATCCGCCTACATCGCGAAAATTGTGGATATTGGCGAATTCGATGTGGCGGGTCACGCTTGCCACCTTAATTGGCGGTCTGGACCTTGGCAGGTTCGCCGTCCTTGGCCCGCCTGTCGGCGACCTCGCGCCGGATGAGCATGATCCATCCGCCGATGGCCACGCCGATGAAGGCCCACCACTGCAGCCCGTAGGCGAAGTTCAGCCCGCCGCCCGAGCCCACGTCGGGCGCGGTCACCGGCTCAGGCGCCTGCTGGCTCTTCGGCTCCTGCCCGGTCAGCTCCACGTACCCGCCCACCAGCCCGTACGGCAGGCCGCTGCCGATCCTGGCGGGGTTGATCAGCAGCACCTGCCCCTGGGGCAGCCCGGAACGCTCCTTGATCCCGCTGGAGGCCTCGGTCTCGCCAGGACGTAGCCGGCCGGTGACAGTTACCTGACCCGTCGGCGCGGCCGGGACCGCCGGGGCCGTGTCGGCCGTGGCGCCGGCCGGGACCCAGCCGCGGTTCACCAGAACGGCCTGCCCGCCGCCGGTGACGAGTGGGGTCAGCACGTAGAAGCCGTTGCGCCCCTCCTGGGGCCGGCGGCGCACCAGCAGCCCGTGCGAGGCGTCGTAGGTGCCCGCCACGGTCACCGAGCGGAACCGGTCGCCGTCCTTGACCGCCTGTCCTGGCGGGACGAGGTCGCCCATGGGCACCGGCTTGGCCTCGAGGTTGGTGGTGACCACGTCACTGTTGGTCGAGCGTTCCTCGTACCGGCCGAACTGCCACCTGCCGAGGAACACGAAGGCAGGGATGACGAGCAGCACGACGACGTGCAGCGCGAGCCATCGAGGCGTCAGCAGGAACCGGTACACCCCTCCAGGTTAGGCACCCCACCCGGTGCCCCCGCCCGTGGGTTCACGCCGACTTCAGGCCGGCTCCGGGACCGATCAGCGCCGTGACCTCGCGGGGGCCGTGCACCTCGTGGCCGTCGGCGCAGCGCATGTACTGCTCGACCGGGGCGCCGCAGTCGCGGTGGGTCATCAGCATGGGGGGTCCGTCGTCGTCGGCGGTGTAGGTGTCTCCCCAGTGCATGAGCGCGACCAGGATGGGATAGAGGTCGCGGCCCTTGTCGGTGAGGCGGTACTCGTCGCGCTGGCGCTGGCCGGGCACGCGGTAGGGCTCCTTGCGCATCAGCCCCTCGTCGACCAGCCGCTGGAGCCGGGCGCTGAGGACCTGGCGCGGGGCGCCGGTGGTCGCCTGCATGTCGGCGAACCTGCGGACCCCGCCGAACGCCTCGCGGAGCACGAGGAACGTCCACTTCTCCCCGACGATGTCGAGCGTGCGCTCGATCGAGCAGTTGTTCGGTCGTGGGATCACGCTCATTCGTACATCATATCTGAGTTTGATTGACAGACTCAGCCGTTCGGCGGCAAGCTGGGTCTATGCTCGGAACTCAGATCAGGCCCGCCAGGCCCGATGACGAGGAGGGGATCCGGCGCTTCCTGTCGGGGCTCTCGCTGCACACGCAGACCCTGCGCTTCTTCTCCGGCCTCGGCCGCCCAGCCGCCGGCCTGGTGCGCGCCCTGATCGCGGTGGACGAGTGCCGAGACGCCCTGGTGATGACGCTGAACGGCGAGATCATCGGGCACGCGATGAGCTACCGAGGCGACGCCACCGACGTGGAGATCGCGGTCGTGGTCACCGACAGGTGGCAGGGGTGCGGGCTCGGCCCTCGTCTGATCGACACGCTGCTGCTGCGTGCCTCCATCAGGGGTGCGACCACGGTCGGGATGGACGTGCTCGGCGAGAACCGCCGGGTCCTGCGGCTGATCCGCAGGATCTGGCCCAGTGCCACGATGAAGGTCACTTCCGGGTCGGTTGAGGTGACCGCTATGATCCATGAAGCGGCGGTATTTGCGGAACAACGTTCTGGTGCATCACCATTGACAACGTGAAGAGTGTCAAGAACGGACGCGACGGCCGGACCCGGATCATCGAGGGTGCCCTGCGCCGGTTCAGCCAGGACGGGGTGTCGGCCACGACGCTGGCCAGCCTCCGCGAGGAGAGCGGCGTCAGCGTCGGCAGCTTCTACCACCACTTCGCCAGCAAGGAACACGTCTTCGGCGTCCTGTACGCCGAGATCCTGGCCTCCTACCAGGAGGCCTTCATCAGCGAGCTCGTCAAGCACTCAGAGGCCCGCGACGGCATCGAGGCCGTGGTGGCCATGCACATGCGCTGGGCGGGCGAGAACCCCGAGCGGGCCAGGATCCTGGTCAGCGAACGGCCTCCGCGCAAGAGCGAGCCGGGCGGCGCCGAGGTGGCCGAGGCCCGCCGTACCTTCTTCCGCCGGGTCTCCGACTGGTGGAAGCCGCACATGAAGAACGGCCTGCTCCAGCCCGTGCACGCGACCATGTGCTACGTGCTGTGGCTCGGCCCCGCGCAGGAGATGTGCCGGCTGTGGTTCGCCGGCGCCCACACGCCCACCGACGAGGAGATCAAGGGACTGGGCGAGGCGGCGTGGCAGTCGCTGAGGCAACGCGAGGAGAGGTAGCCGAACCCGGCTCGACCAAATGCGGCGTGCAATGAGTCGAACACCCTCCGTGGTGTTATTGTCGCGAATGTGAGACGACCTCGGGCGCTGGTTCTGCCCGCACTGCCGCAGGCTGCTCTCGCCCTGCTGGGCGAGGTCGCCGATCTGGCCGAGGTTTCCGCACGCCCCAGCCTCGGCTTCACCGACGACCAGCTCGCCGACCTGATCGTCGAGACCGGCGCGACCGTGCTCATCACCGACGGCGACGAGGTGCGCGGCTCCGTGCTGTCGCTCCCGCTCGACGTCGTGGCCAGCATGGGCGCCCCCACCAACGTCGACCTGGCGCTCGCCGCCGAGCGCGGCATCCCCGTCCTGCACACCGAGCACCGCGACGCCGACGCCGTCGCCGAGCTGACGCTGGCGCTGCTGTTCGCCGTCAGCCGCAACGTCGTCACGGCCGACAGAGAGGTACGGCGCGGCCGCGTCTACCGTGGCCGCGTCCCGCCCGCCCAGCGCCACCGAGGTCGCAGGCTCAGCGGCCGCACGATCGGCATCGTCGGCCTCGGCCGGGTCGGCAAGGCCGTGCGGTGGCGGTGCGAGGGCCTGGGCATGCATGTCATCGCCTGCGACCCCTACGTGGAGGAGGCCACCCACTCGCTGCGCGAGCTGCTCGCGGAGGCTGACGTGGTCTCGCTGCACGTCACCCTCACGCCCGAGACCAGGGGCCTGTTCGGCGACGCCGAGTTCGCCGCGATGCGCCAGGGCGCGATCTACCTCAACACCGCCCGCGGCGCCCTGCACGACCTGTCGGCCCTGGTGGACGCGCTGCGCTCGGGCAGGCTCGGCGGCGCGGGCCTGGACCACTTCGAGGGCGAATGGCTCGACCCCGCGCACCCGCTGGTCCGCCTGTCCAACGTGGTGCTCACCCCGCACCTGGGCGAGGCCACCGGCGAGAGCAGGGAACGGCACGCCGAGACGGTCGTCGAGCACGTGGCCAGGCTGCTGCGCGGCGAGCCCGCCGTCATACCGGTTGCCGGACCCGCGTGAGCACCCGCCAGCTGTCCGATTCGAGGGAGATGTCCAGGCGCAGGTCGCCGCGCTGCCTGCGCAGCCCGGGCACGCGGAGCCGGTCGTGCACGGCGAAACGGCCGCGCAGCGGATAGCCGAACCCCAGCTCGCCCGGCAGGACGCGCAGCTCGTCGCGGTTGCCGCAGCGCGGGCAGGTCCACGCGACCAGGTCGCGCCCGCGGTTGTAGTCGGAGCAGGCGCGGAAGAACTCGTCAGGGCCGAAGCGGGACTCGCAGGCCAAGCACGGGATCAGCATCGGGGTCCGCTCCTCGTCGAACGGTGGTTGGGCTGTATAGAGATATCGCGACCCTCTTGTGTGCCGCTTGCAGATTGCTTGGCTAGTTCGGTAACAGAATGATTACTGTAGGTATAAGATCATGCAGCAGCTTCTGCGGTGAAAGGATGGGCTCGTGGAACGACTGCGCGAGCTGCTCCTGGAGACCGGCTACACCATCGACGGCGTCCGAGACCGGCTCGGCACGGTGGCGGCCTCGGCCCTCGCCCGCGAGGAACTCGTGCCCGCCCTGCGCGCCACGGCCGACGGGGATCGGCTGGCCACGCTGATCCGGCTGTGGTGGCTGGGGGTTTCTGTGCCCGCTTCGCGCGTGCCGCCTGCCGTACTGGAGTCCGGGCTGGTCACCGTCGACGGGGACTCGGTGCGCGCGGACGTGCATCTGCAGCCGTGGGAGACCGACGGAGCGGCGAACGCCTGGCCCGAGAGCGGTAGCCTGCGTGACCAGCGAGGGCCGAGAGAGCGCGACCATCAACACTGCTATGTGGTCTCCGATCGTAAGGTGCGGCCGGGGGATCCGGCGATCAGGGCCGACCACGTCGTGGGGGCAGGGGGCGCGTCGGCGAATCTGGCGCAGTTGGTGACGCGGCGTCCGGTGGGGAGCGCGCTGGATCTGGGCACGGGGTGCGGTGTCCAGGTGCTGCATCTGGCGGGGCGGGCCGAGGAGATCACGGCGACCGACGTGAACCCGCGCGCGCTGGAGCTCGCCCGGCTCAGCTGGCGGTTGTCAGGAGTCACCGGGGTGACCGGCGAGGTCGGATCGATGTTCGAGCCGGTTCAGGACTCGCGCTTCGACCTGATCGTCTCCAACCCGCCCTTCGTCATCTCGCCCGGCGGCGACCTGACCTACCGCGAGACGGGCGCCGACGACGGCTTCTGCGCCGACCTCGTACGGCAGGCCGCCCACCACCTCAACCCCGGCGGCCAGGCGCACTTCCTGGCCAACTGGCTGCACGTGGCGGGCGAGGACTGGCGCGACCGCGTCGGCGGATGGCTGGGCGAGACGGGCTGCGACGGCTGGGTGGTCCAGCGCGACGTGCAGGATCCCGCCGAGTACGTGGAGCTGTGGCTGCGCGACGCGGCCGAGCAGGGCACCCCCGGCTACACCGAGCACTACGACCGCTGGCTGTCCTGGTTCGACGCCCAGCGCGTGGAGGGCGTCGGGTTCGGCTGGATCACCCTGCGCAGCTCCGGCACGCTCGACCCCGTGGTGCGCGTGGAGGAACTCACGCAGCAGGTGGAGCTACCGGTGGGCGGCTACGTGGACGACGTCATGGCCGCCATCGCCACCGCGCACCGGGTCAAGGACCTCGACGCGGCCATGCTCAGGACCGTCGACGGCCTGCTGGACGAGCGCGTCGGCCTGCCCGGCGCCGAGGACCCGATGCGCATCACCCTGGGCCAGACGCGCGGCCTGCGCCGCTCCCGCGACGTCGGCACCGTCGAGGCCGCCCTGGCCGGAGTCTGCGACGGCCAGCTCGCCCTCGGCCCGCTCCTCAACGTGATCGCCGAGCTCGTCGGCGATGGCGAGATCCTGAACGCCGACGCCCTCCGCCCGCTGATCGCCGAGGGCTTCTTCACGCTGGGTTGATCTTGTACGGCGGGCCGCCCCACCGGCCGCCCGCCGCCATGTGCCGAGGGCCCGCGACCGGCGCCACTGGCGAGTCGATGACACTCACCCGCCGTCACGGCGCCCGGGATCCACGTCCCACGTCCCGGGTTCGCCGCCGCACGGAGCGCCGGTCTTCCCCGTCCCCCGCCTCGCCGACCCGGCGCGGAAAGCCTGCCGTGCGCGAGCCTTCAGGTGTCTCGGGAAGTCCACGATCCCGGGGCGTCCTCGGCTCTTCAGGCCCCGGGTCCTCGGCCGGAGTACGGGTGGCGGCCGGTGGCGGTGGCCTGCCGTAGCAGGTGAGAGCCCCGGCAATCCGGCGTTGATTGCTCTTTGAGCGGGCCGGGGGAAGCTCGGAGGCGAGGCGCGGACCTGGGGGGTTCGAGGTCAGCGTCGCGCCCGGCCGGCCGTCAAGTGAGGCGGCTAGCCGCCACGTGGAGCATCCGGATGACCGGGCCCCCTAGCGAAGCGTGGCGGTCAGATGGCCGGCCGGGCCACAATCTCGTGACTCCCAGGGGACAGCCTTGATCAACCATGTGTGGATGACACGTCTGGACGACGAGCTGTACTCAGGACTCGACGACCTGGGCACTGTCGAGGAGAGCCTTGAGGTCTCCGGCCTCGGGGGCGCCGAGCCCGGAGAAGATGTCGAAGGCCTGCCGTAGGCAGTCCATGCTCCTGCTGGTGCTGCCCAGGCCCATGAGCGCCTTGCCCAGCACGGTCAGCGAGAGCGCCTCGCCGTAGGGGTGGCCGATCTCGCGCGAGACCACCAGGGCCTGCTCGGCGTGCCGTACGGCGTCGGCGTAGCGCTCGGCGGTGATGAACGTCTCGGCCAGGCGCGAGCAGACGCGCTGCTCCCAGACCCGCTGCTTGCTCGACCGGAAGAAGGCCAGGCACTCGGCGTGGTGGTGGACCGCCTCGGTGAGCCGGCCGACCCGCGACAGCACGATGCCCAGGTGGTAGCGGGCCCGGGCGGTGCCGGCGCCGCTGCCGATCTCGGTGAAGATCGCCAGGCCCTTCTCCGCGGCGGCGATCGCGTCCTCCGGCCGGCCCAGGCCGAGGTGGTCGCGGGCGGAGTAGCTGAGCACCAGCGCCTCACCGGCGGGCACGCCGTTCTCGCGGTACCACTTCATCGCGGTGTCGAACCAGGCCAGCGCCTCGGTGTGGCGGCGCTGGCGGCCGACCACGACGGCCAGCGCGTTCATCACCTCGCCGGTGACGACCTTCTCCCCGCGCTCCACCGACAGCTTGTGGACGATCCTGAACTGCTCCTCGGCCTCGGTCAGCGAGTTGCCGGCGAACAACACCCGGCCCAGCACGTACCGGGCGCGCAGCTCGCTGCCCTTGTCGTCGATCTTCAGCGCGGTGGCCAGCACGGCGCGCGTACCGGGGTCGAACTCGCGGGTGTGGGTGCCCGCCTCCAGCAGCGGCTCCATGGCCACCAGCAGGTCGCCGGCCGGCAGCAGCTGCTCGGCGGTGCGCGAGGCGCTCGCGGCCTGGTTGATGGCGGCGAACAGCGCGTCACCCTCGGCGATGAGCCAGGCGACCGCCTCGTCGGCGGAGCTGAACGTGCGCCCGCTGCCCACCACGACCAGGTTGTCGGCGATCATGCTGCCCTCGTAGGCCAGCCGGTGCGCCGACTGGGCGGAGGCCAGGTAGAAGCCCAGCAGGCGGCGCAGCGCCATGGTCTTGGCCTGCTGCCGCTCGGTCTTGTCCAGCATCCGCCTGGCGAACAGCTTGAGCAGGTCGTGGAAGCGGTACCGGCCGGGCGCGGGAGCCTCGAGCAGCGAGGCGTCGACCAGCGACTCCAGCAGGTCCTCGGTCTCGAACAGGCTCATCGACAGCACGGCCGCCGCCGCGCCCGCGGAGATGTCGGGCCCGTTGGGCAGCGACAGCAGCCGGAAGGCGCGTGCCTGGTTGGGGTCGAGCTGCCCGTAGCCGAGCGCGAAGGTGGCCTCCACGGCCAGGTTGCCCACGCGCAGCTCGTCCAGCCTGCGCTGCTCGTCGGCCAGCCGCGGCACCAGCGAGGCCACCGTCCACGAGGGCCTGGCCGCCAGCCGCGCCGCCACGATCCGTACGGCGAGCGGCAGGAACCCGCAGGCCGCCACCACGTCCATGGCCGCGCCGTGCTCGGCGGCCACCCGCTCGGGCCCCGCCACGGCGGCGAACAGCGACAGCGCCTCGTCGGGCTCCATCACGTCCAGGTCGATGAGCCGCGCCGAGGGCAGGTCGGCCAGCTTCACCCGGCTGGTCACGATCGCCGCGCAACCCGCCGAGCCCGGCAGCAGCGAGCTCACCTGCTCGGTGTCGCGGGCGTTGTCCAGCAGCACCAGGATCCGCCGGTCGGCCAGCAGCGAGCGGAACAGCGCCGAGCGCTCCGGCAGCCCTTCGGGGATCACGTCGGGCGGGATGCCGAGCGCCCGCAGGAACGCGCCCAGCGCCGACTCGGGCGCGGTGGTCTCGTCGGTGTAGCCGCGCAGGTCGACATAGAGCTGGCCGTCGGGGAACAGGTCGTCGGCCGCGTGCGCCACGTGCACGGCCAGCGCGGTCTTGCCCACGCCGCCGATCCCGCAGATCGCGGCGACGGGCACGCCTTCGGCCGCGCTCTGCGCCGACAGCAGCGTGCGCAGCCGCCCGGCGATCTCCTTGCGGCCGGTGAAGTCGCTCACCGCGGCCGGGAGCTGGGCGGGGCGGGGCAGCTCGAGCGCGTGCTCGTCGAATTCCTCCTCCTCGCCGGCCGGCTCGGCGGGCATGGAGGAGCCGGATGCGGCGGGCGCCGTGACCGTGGCCGCCAGCGCCGGGTCGGCGGCCAGGATGCGCTGGTGCAGCGCGGCCAGCTCGGGCCCTGGCTCGATGCCCAGCTCCTCGATGAGCGCCTCGCGCGTCTCGGTGAAGACGGCCAGCGCGTCGCCCTGCCTGCCGCAGCGGTAGTAGGCCAGCATGAGCTGGGCGCGCAGCCGCTCGCGCAGCGGGTGGTCGGCGGTCAGCGCGATCAGCTCGGAGACGATCGCGGCGTGGTTGCCGAGCTCCAGGTCCAGGTCCATGAGCGTCTCGACAACGCTGATCCGCCGCTCGATGAGCCTGTCGCGCTGGTGGTCGGAGTACGGGCCGACCGCGCCGGCCAGCGGCTCGCCCTCGAACAGCGACAGCGCCGCCCGCATGCCCTCGGCGGCCTCCGACAGCCGTCCCGTTCGCCGGGCCGCCTCGGCCTCGGCGATGCCCTTCTCGAAGCGGGTCAGGTCCAGCGAGTTCTCCGGCAGCCGCAGCGCGTAGCCCCGGCCCACGGAGGTCAGCAGCTCGGGCCGGGAGCGGGCGGGCCGGTCGGGCTCGAGCACGGTGCGCAGCCGGGAGACGTAGGTCCGCAGCGCCCCCAGCGCCCGTGGCGGCGCGTCCTCGCCCCAGACGGCGTCGATCATCTCGGTCGGGGTGACCGGACGACCCTCACGCAACAGCAGCATGCCCATAATGGAACGCTGCAACGGAGTGCCCAGGTCGAGTTCCTGCCCATCACGCCACGCGCGCACGGGACCGAGCACGGCGAACCGCAGCCCGCCCTCGGTGCTCTGACCAGCCATGCCGTCTTGTCTCCAACGCAATGGAACGATTTGTTACCAAATGATAGATCCTTCGTTCCCTAACAGATAGGCATCCTGCCATTCGTTCACCGAAGCGTTGATCCGCCTTTGATCGAGCGTTGAGGGTCCCGTCCGATCCTGGAGTCACCAGGTCGCGCGGCCCACGAATACGCGGGGGCGGTCGCGGGTCCTGTCATAAATACGTGAGGCCCCGCCCGCAAATGCGGGCGGGGCCTGCTGTGGACGGTTTCCTATGCGGCCTCTACCAGGCCAAGCCGCATGGCCAGCCGTTCTCGGACCGACGGCCATTCGGCATTGAGAATCGAGTAGTAGGCCGTATCTCGTACCGTGTCGTCGGCGCCCCGACTTTCCGCTCGCCGAATCCCGTCGAACTGCGCGCCGAGGGCCTCGATGGCGGCCCGTGAACGATGGTTGCGTACGTCTGCCTTGAGCGTGATGCGGTGGACGTTCCAGGTCTCGAAGGCGAGCGAGAGCATGAGGAACTTGCTCTCCCGGTTCACACCCGTGCCCTGGGCCGAAGCGGCCAGCCAGGTGTAACCGATGTCCGCCACGGACGGGATATCGCCCACCGCGCTGCGTGTACCCGGAGGCCAGGGCATCGGGCCCTGCCAGTACTCCAGGTGCATCAGACGGGTGGCACCGACGATGCGGTCGGTGGTCAGCCACCGGATGGCGAAGGGCAGCGTGCGGCCCTCCGCCTGCTCAGCCATGGCGGCCCCCACGTAGGAGGCAACCTCGTCCCGCCCATGGGGGACGCGAGTGAAGGCGTATGTGGAACGGTCTTCACCCGACGCGGCGACGAGATCGTCGATCGCCGCGAAGCTGAGAGGTTCCAGGCGCACGGTGCGCCCGGACAGGGTGACAAGAGCGGGCATGAGCACATGATGGGGGCTGCTCCACCTCGAGGGTAAGAGGCATCCCGCTCATCTTTTCGCAGCTTTCTGCAGCCGCGGTATTTGCCCAGGTCAGAGCCGAGTTTCCCGGCTCCGCAAAGGTAGATTTTTGGCTAACTGTGCGCAGGAGTAGGCACCAATGCCTGCCGCCGTTCACGCACCGGCTCCGGCCGGGCCGCCGACAGCTCCTTCAACCCCGTCGCCAGGTGGTCGAGACTCTCCGCGATCCAGGGCAGGCACAGCGGGTCCTGGCTGGTCAGCGCGGCCAGGCGCTGGTCGGCCGTGTCGCCGTAGAGCAGGCTCACCGCCACGCGCACGCGGGCCGCCGCGGGGTCGTCGCCGAAGGCGTGGCCGGGCAGCACGCCCAGGCCGTGCTCGTCCAGCAGGATCCTGGCGACCTCCGCGGAACCGCCGAGCCTCAGGTGGCCGAGGTCGGGGTAGAGGTAGAAGCCGCCCTGCGGCATCGGCACCGACGCGCCGGCCTCGGCGAAGCGGTCGTGGACGGCCCGCGCCACCAGGCCGTGCAGCCTGCGGCTGCGGGCGACGCGCTCGACCAGCTCGGGGGGCTCGCTGAAGGCGTAGGTTGCAGCTTCCTGCACCGGCGCGGCGGGCGAGGACCAGATCTCGCTGGCCACTGCGAGCAGCCTGCTGCGCAGCTGGTGGGCGCCGTCGGGCAGCCTGGCCACGCCGATGCGCCAGCCGCCGAGCGCCAGGCTCTTGCTCAGCCCGGTCGTGACGACGGTCCGCTCGGGGGCGAGATCGGCGGGAGAGGTGTACGGCAGGGCGGAGTCGTGCAGCAAGTCGCGGTAGATCTCGTCAGAGATGATCATCAGGTCGAGCTCGCGGGCGACCTCCACCAGGCGGCGGATGGTCTGCGGCGTCGCGAGCCGGCCCGTGGGGTTGTCGGGGAGCGTGACCAGCACAGATCGGACGGTGCGGCCCTGAGCGCGGGCGTGCAGCACGGTGGAGGTGATCCGCTCGGGATCGGGCACGCCGCCCTCGCCCTGCGGCGGGGCCACCAGCAGCGGCCTGGCGCCGACCAGGTCGGCCTGCGCGGCGTAGCTGACCCAGCTGGGCTTGGGCAGCACGATGTCGCCACCGATGGCCAGCAGCAGGCCGTACAGCAGCGACTTGCTGCCAGGACCGCTGACGACCAGGTCGGGGTCGGTGATGAGCCCTCGTCGGTGCCAGTAACCCGCCGCCGCCGCACGGAGTCCGGGCGCCCCCGCGACCGGCCCGTAGCCGTTGCGATCGGACGCGGCCACCAACTCGTCGCGAAGCGCCGGGTGGACGGGCAATCCGGCCTCACCGAAAGCCAGGTTGAGCACACGTTCCCCGGCGCGTCGTCTTCGATCGATGTCTTCGTTTGCCGCCAAAGTCGCGGAGAGGGTCACGCTCATGTTTGTCACGTTCCCAGGTTGGCGGGTACAAAGGCATCGGTACAAGCGAGGCTTTTCATGGGTAGGCATAAGGAAATCCGATGCTTGATTTGCGGCGACTGGTGTTGATCAGTGAGTTCGCCCGGCGGGGCAGCATCGCGGCCACGGCCGAGTCGCTCGGCTACAGCCCGGCCGCGGTGTCGCAACAGCTGGCCGCGCTGGAGCGGGAGACGGGCACCGCGCTGCTCGACAGGACCTCGCGCAGCGCCGAGCTGACCGACGCGGGCCGCCGCCTGGTGGCGCACGCCGAGCGGATCCTGTCGATGGTCGAGGAGGCCGAGTCCGACCTGTCGGCGCACGCCGGCACGCCGTCGGGCCGGGTGGTGCTGACCGCGTTCCCGACGGCGGCGGTGGCCTTCGCGCCCGCGCTGGCCCGCTCGCTGCGCCGGCACACCGAGCTGACGCTGCGCCTGGGCCAGAGCCGGTCGGGCCGCGGCATGCGCGAGGTGCAGTCGGGCGAGGCCGACATCGCACTGGTCGACGACTGGTACGGCCGGGCCCGCGACAGCGAGTCGATGCGCGTCTTCCCGCTGCTGTACGACCCGCTGGTGCTGGTCGTGCCGCGCAAGCACCGCCTGGCCGACCCCGAGGTGCCGCTGGACCTGGCCGAGCTGCGCGACGAGCCGTGGATGGCCACGCCCGACGGCGAGCCCTCCCGCCTGGCGGTGGACCGGCTGTTCGTGGACGTGGGCGGTACCAGGCCGACGCCGTGGGAGTTCGAGGGGCTGGGGACGATCCTGTCGCTGGTGGCCAAGGGCATCGGGATCGCCGCGGTGCCCGCGCTCGCGCTGGCCTCCTCGGTGCGCGGCATCGCCGTACGCCGGTTCCCCGGCAACCCGGTCGGGCGCGAGGTGCACGCCGTCGCGCGCGGCTCCAGCGTGCACCGCCCCTCGGTGTCGGTCACCCTGCGGGCCATCCACGTCGCCGCGCGCTACATCGCCGCCGACCTGGACCCGGTACGGCCTGCCGAGCGGTAACGTGTGCGCCCGTGGCGCCCACCTACGACATCGAGCGACTGCTGCTCGCCCAGCCCAGCACGCGCACGGTCGCGGGCATCGACGAGGTCGGCCGCGGCGCGTGGGCCGGCCCGGTCACCGTGTGCGCGGTGGTCACCGACCTGTCGGAGCCGCCCGCGGGGCTGACCGACTCCAAGCAGCTCACCGCCCTGCGGCGGGAGGCGCTCGAGGACGAGCTGTCGGCCTGGGCCGCCGGGGTGGGCTTCGGCGAGTCCTCCCACGAGGAGGTCGACAGGGTCGGCATGACCGAGGCGCTGCGCCGCGCCGCCCGCCGGGCGCTGGAGGCGCTGCCCGTGAGGCCCGACGCGGTGATCCTGGACGGCAACCACGACTACATCGGCCCGCCCTGGCCGGTGCGCCTGGAGATCAAGGGCGACGCGGCGAGCGTCTCGGTGGCCGCCGCCTCGGTCCTGGCCAAGGTCCGGCGCGACGCCTACATGGCCGGGCTGGGGCTCGAGGAGTACGGCTTCGCGGAGAACGCCGGCTACCCCTCGCCCGTCCACCAGGAGGCACTGGCCCGCCTGGGGCCCACCGAGCACCACCGGCTGTCGTGGTCCTACCTGGACGACCTGCCGCAGTGGCGCCACCTCAAGGTGCACCGCGACCCGCTGGCCGTCGAGGGGCAGGTCAGCCTCTTCGGCTAGACGATCGCCGGGCCGCGGGACACCATCGGGAGGATGCGCATCGGGATCTTTCTGGTGGTGGCCCGATTTCCCGGTCAGGCCGCGGGGCGCGTGCTGGCGGACGCGGTCGAGCTGATCGTGGCCGCCGAGGAGGCGGGCTTCGACGACGCGTGGATCGCCGAGCACCACTTCATGTCGTACGGCGTGTGCCCGTCGGCGACGTTGCTGGCGGGGGTGGCGCTCGCCCGTACCTCGCGGATCGGGGTGGGGACCGCGGTGAGCACGCTGTCGACGCGGCATCCGGTGGCGCTGGCCGAGGAGGCGGCGATGCTGCGCCACCTGTCCGGCGGGCGGTTCCTGCTCGGGGTCGGGCGGGGTGGGCCGTGGGTGGACCTGGAGGTGTTCGGGACCGGGGTGGAGCGGTTCGAGCGCGGGTTTCCCGAGTCGCTGGACGTGCTGTGCGGGGCGCTGTCGGGGGAGCCGGTCTCGGCTCAGGGGGAGTTCTTCCGCTTCCGTGAGGTGTCGCCGGTGCCTGCGGCGTCGTTGCGGCCCGTGGTGGCCTGCACCTCCGAGGCGACCCTGCGGGTGGCGGCCGAGCGGGGGCTGCCGATGCTGCTGGGGATGCACGTGGACGACCAGGAGAAGGCCGCGGCGGTGGCGGCCTACGATGCCCTGGCCGCCGGGCCCGCCGGCCATCTGGCCGCCGCGGTGGGATACGTAGGTGACTCCACGCGGCAGGCGGTCGCGGAGCTCACGGCGTCGCTCCCCCGGTGGCTGGAACCCGGGCTCGCGGGATACGTCCCGGTGGACGGCCGCCCTCGGCCCGCCCGCGATATCGGGAAATATGTGGACTTCCTGACTCGGGTGCACCCGGTCGGGTCGGCGGATCACTGCGTGGAGACGATCCTGCGCACGGCCGAGGTCACCGGGCTGCGCCACCTGATCCTCATGGTCGAGGGGATGGGGGAGCACGCCAGGACCCTGGAGAACATCCGGCGGTTGGGTGCCGAGGTGCTGCCACGCGTGCGGAGGCCCGGCCACGCGGGATGACCGGGCCTGCCGTACCGGAGCAGCTCAGCAGTCGACGAGCTCGGGCTTCTGGTTGAGGATCTGGGCGCGCGGGGTGACGAAGTCGCGCAGCGCCTCGGTCGCGGTGGGGTCGAAGACGGCGACCCGGTGGCAGTTCTGGAAGGCCAGGCGGACGCCGAAGTGGCGCTCGAGCGCCCCGCGCATCGCGTCGCTGGCCAGGCACCGCAGCAGTTGCCCGCGGGCGGCCTCGTCCGGCGGCGGCACCTGGTTGTCGGCGAACGCGGCGCCGCTCTGATCGCGTTGCTGGACCAGCTCGCTGATCATCGACCACGCGTAGGGCAGGGAGTCGCGGACGCAGGCGACGAACGCCTCATCGTCGACGTCCCCCGCCACGGCCTGGTCGAGCAGATCGTTCGGAACGGTCAGCGACATGCTTGCTCCTCACTGTGATTGATGGTCGCGCCCGCTTCGCAGGTCGTTGGCATCGTGCCTCGCTCTCTCCCCGCGAGCTCCTGCGCTCAAAAGGGATCTATCTGACGCTATGTGCGGCATCCGGGCCACTCCAGATGCCGGGAAGGGGACAGTCAGGGGCCGTAGACGAAACCGGGGTCGATCTGTTCGGCCAGGTCGAGGCCGGTGCGCTCGTTGGCCCACGCGCGGGCGTTGCGCAGGTGGAACTCGTGGGTCTGGCGGCCGAAGCGCTCCCAGTCCTTGTCCTGGGCGTCCAGGTGCTTGTGCAGCAGCGCCAGCGCGTCGGCGTTGACCGGCTCCAGGTCGGACAGCGCGAACGGGCGGCCCTGCTCCATCGCGCGCACGGCCCGCGAGTACTCCATCCAGGTCAGCAGGTCCTCTCCCACCTGGGAGCGCAGGAAGTCCACGTCGGCCGGGTCCTGGACCTTGTTGCCGATCACGGCGATCGGCACGTCGTAGGAGGAGGCGTAGTCGTGGTACTGCCGGTAGACGCTGACGCCCTGCCGGGTCGGCTCGGCGACCAGGAACGTCAGGTCGAAGCGGGTGAACAGCCCGGAGGCGAAGGAGTCGGCCCCCGCGGTCATGTCGACCACCACGTACTCGCCCGGCCCGTCGACGAGGTGGTTGAGCAGCAGCTCGACCGCGCCCACCTTGGAGTGGTAGCAGGCCACGCCCAGGTCGTCCTCGCTGAACGGGCCCGTGGCCATCAGCCGGATGCCGTCGGGGGTGCTCACCGCGTACCGGCTGCCGGCCAGGTCGTCGAAGCGCAGCAGGCGCGACCCGCGGCCCGGCGGGGTGGTCTTGACCATGGTCGCGGCCGAGGCGATGCGCGGGTTGCCGCCGCGCAGGAGCTCCTTCAGCTCGGTGAGGTGGGCGCCGAGCGGCTCAGGCTCCCGGTCGGCCCCGAGGACGAGGGACAGGTGCTGGTTGATGTCCGCGTCGATGGCCACCACGGGGCCGCCCTGGCTCGCCACGTGTCTGGCGAACAGCGCCGACATCGTCGTCTTGCCGCTGCCGCCCTTGCCGACGAACGCCACCCTCACGCCGCACTCCCAGTGATTATGAAAACCGTTTCCGTTGTCCCCGATGATGACACACTGATCCGGTGAGTGACGAGCAATTCGACGAGTTGATGGCGCGGCTGGCGGGCAACCCGGACGATCCGGAGCTGGTGCGGGAGGTCGCCTACGCCCACGACAGGCGCGGCCTGGAGCACGAGGCCGTGCCGTACTACGGGCGGGCGCTGGCGCTGCGCGCGGACGACAGGCTGGGGATCTTCACCGGCTACGGCAGCACGCTGCGCGTCATCGGCCGTTTCGAGGATGCGGTGAAGGTCTTCGAGCAGGGACTGGCGGAGTTCCCCGGAGATCCCGCGCTGCGCGCGTTCCTGGCGATGGCGCTCTACAACCGCGGTGACGCCAGGCGGGCGGTCAGCACGCTGCTCACCCTTCTCGCGGAGAAGGACCAGGTCGGCCCGTACGGCAAGGCCGTCGCGTACTACGCCGAGAACCTGGACGAGACGATCTGAGCGAAGGTGACCTCGGTCAGTAACCGTTCCTCGTGCTCGCGCAGGGCGCTCCACACCTCGGCCAGGGGACCTGCGACCCCCGGATAGCCGCCGTGCTCGGGGTACTCGGGCTTGCCCTCGACGACGGCGATCACGTCGGCGAGCGTGAGACGGCCGGCGGGGACCGCCAGCCAGTAGCCTCCCTCGGGCCCGCGCAGACTGTGGATGAGCCCCGCCCGCCGCAGCTGCAGCAGGATGTTGTCCAGGAACCTGCGCGGGATGTTCTGCGCGGTGGCGATCTTCTCGGCGGGCACGGGGCCAGGCGGTGCGGCGGCCAGCTCGGTGACCGCCCGCAGCGCGTAATCGGTTCTGGCGGAGATCCGCATCACACCGGGTTCAGGCCCCAGCGCCGCCGCAGGGCGCCGTCGGCCAGCTCGAAGAGCAGGTCGATCACGATGCCGATGACCAGGATCACGATCATCGTGCCGATCAGGCCGGGCGAGTCGGACAGTTCACGCGCGATCGCGAGCTGCTGGCCCAGCGACGACTGGTAGGCGATGACCACGATCAGCTCGCCGGCCATCAGCGAGCGCCAGGCGAACGCCCAGCCCTGCTTCAGCCCGGCCAGGAACGACGGCAGCGAGGCCGGCAGGATCACGTGCCGGTACAGCTGCAGGCGGCGGAACCCGAGCACGTGCCCGGCCCGCAGCAGCAGCGGCGGCGTGTAGTCCACCCCGGTGATCAGCCCGTTGGCGATCGACGGCGCCGCCCCCAGCACGACCACGAACGTGATCGCGCTCTCGTTCAGCCCGAACAGCAGGATCGCGAAGGGGAACCAGGCGATCGACGGCATCGTCTGCAACCCGGTGATCAGCGCACCGAACGCGGCCCGCAGCACCTTCACCCGCGACACCGCCGCGCCCACGACGAGCCCGACCAGCACCGCGAGGGCGAACCCCGTGACCGCGCGGCGCATCGTGGTCGCCAACGCCTGGTAGAACTCTCCGTCGCCGAGCCTGCTCGCCAGGTCCTGGAAGGTCGTCACCGGCCCGGCGAAGACGTACTCCGGCCAGCGGCCGCTCAGCACCACCAGCTCCCAGGCGACCAGGACCAGCGCCACGGCGGTCAGCATGGGCCACACGCGGGCCCAGACCCGCGCGGCGATCCCGGCGCGCTGGTCGCCGCCCAGCTCGAGCGCGTCCAGCCCGGCGATCTGCCGCGCGTGCGTGTCAACGGCCATGCCGTACGACCTCCTCCTTCAGGCGGTCGGTGATGGTCGCGGCCAGCCCCGCGACCTCGGCGGAGTCGGTACGGCGGGGCCGCGCGAGCCCGACGGGGAACTCCTCGACCACGCGGCCGGGCCGGCTGCTCAGCAGCACCACCCGGTCGCCCAGCCGGACGGCCTCGCGGACGTTGTGGGTGACGAACAGGACCGACAGCTCGCGCTCGCGCCAGATCCGCTCCAGCTCGTCGTGGAGCAGGTCCCTGGTCATCGCGTCCAGCGCGCCGAAGGGCTCGTCCATGAGCAGGACGGCGGCCTCCTGCGACCCCGAGCACTGGGCCAGCGCCCTGGCCAGTGCCACGCGCTGGCGCATGCCGCCCGACAGCTCGTGCGGCCGCTTCTTGCCGAACCCGCCCAGGTGGACGATGTCGAGGAACTCGGCCGCCCGCGCCTGCCGCTCTGACCTGGGCAGCCCGGCCGCCCGCAGCGCCAGCTCGACGTTGGCCGAGACGGTCAGCCACGGGAACAGCGCGGGCTCCTGGAACATCATCGCGACCTTGCGCCCGTCGGTGGAGATCTGCCCGCCGGTGGGCTGGTCGAGCCCGGCCACCAGCGACAGCAGGGTGCTCTTGCCGCACCCCGAGGCGCCCAGCAGGCAGACGAACTCGCCGGGTGCCACGGTCAGCGAGACCTTGTCCAGGGCGAGCAGCCCCGCCCGCCCGTGTCCGTAGATCTTGGAGACGCCCTCCAGCCTGACGGCCTCTCCGGTGTCGACTACCTGCGTGGTCATGGCGTCACCTGTCCGAGATCGACTGCTGTCCCTGAGCGGCCAGGACCTCGTTGAGCGGCTTGAGGTCGTAGATGCCGTTCAGGTCGACCGGCTTGAGCAGCCCGACCTTGACGGCGTGGTCGGCGCTGGCGGTGAGCGAGGAGGCGATCGGGTCGTTGGTGAAGGTGATGTTCTTGAACGCGCTGGCCAGGACCTCCGGCTTGAGCGGCTTCTGGGTCAGCTTCTCGATCGCCTGGTTGGCCACCTGGGCGGCGGCCGCGGGGTCGTCGTTGATGAACTTGGTCGCCTCGACGTGCGCCTCGAGCAGCTTCTTGACCAGGTCGGGGTTGGCGTTGGCCCAGTCCTGGCGGACGATCAGCTGGGTGATCACGAACTGCTTGTTCGGCCACAGCTCGCGCTCGTCCTGAAGGATCTTGCCCTTGCTCTCGATGACCAGCCTGCTGGCGAAGGGCTCGGGGACCCAGGCGCCGTCGATCTGGCCGGTGGCGAAGGTCTGCAGGGTCTGGGCGTTCTCCTGCGGCACGATGTGGACGTCGCCGCCGCCCTGGGTGTCGGTCTTGAGTCCCTTGCTCTGCAGCCAGTAGCGCAGCGCGACGTCCTGGGTGTTACCCAGCTGCGGGGTGGCGATCTTCTTGCCCTTGAGGTCCTCGACCGAGTTGATCCCGGGCTTGACGACCAGGTAGACGCCGCCGGAGGCCGCGCCAGCGATGATCTTGATGGCCTTGCCCTTGGACTTCGCCCAGGCGTTGATCGCCGGGTTCGGGCCCACGTAGGTGGCGTCGATGGCCCCGGAGAAGATCGCCTCGACGGCGGCGGGGCCGGCGTTGAACGTGCTGGTCTTCACCGGCACGCCGAGGTGCTTGGCGTAGAGGCCCTTCTCGGTCCCGATCAGCGCGGTCGCGTGCGTGATGTTCGGGAAGAAGCCGAGCCGGACCTCCTTCGCCTTCTCCGACGTGCCGGATGTAGAGCCGCCCCCGCAGGCTGCCACCAGTGAGACGAGTGCCGATGCGGCCAGCGCGGCGAGCACCCTGCGAGCGTTCATGCCCACTCCCTATTTCCTACTTAATAAGTCGTCTATATGGGCATCCAATGCCCTAATTCCCTCCACGTCAAGTCGGTATTGGGTAGTTTCTGGTGTCCCCGGCTGAATCCCCAGGTCAGAAACGGTGTGCTCGTCCCGCTGATCGAGCCCTAGCCTGAGCCGATGGAACGACAGCTGATCAGCCATCTGGCTCACACCGACCACCCCATCGCCGCGCCCATCAGCGAGGCCAGCCTCGACAGGCTGCTGCGCAGGGCCAAGCTCGCCCCGGGCGCGCGGGTCCTCGACCTCGGCTGCGGCGAGGCCTTCTGGAGCGTGCGCCTGCTCGAGCTGTACGGCGAGGCCACCGCCGACGGCGTGGACCTCTCCGACGCCGGCTTCGCCGACGCCAGGCGCCACGCAGAGCGGGCAGGGGTGGCGGACCGGCTGTCGCTGCACCACGGGTCGGCCACGGAGTTCGCACCCGCGCAACCGTACGACCTGGTTTTGTGCGTGGGCGCGACGCACGCCTTCGGCGGGCTGACCGCCACGCTCAAGGCAGTGCGCGGGCTGCTGCGGCCGGGCGGGCTGGCCGTGGTGGGCGAGGGGTTCTGGGAACGGCCGCCTGGCGAGCGGCTCGAGACGGAGATCGGGGAGTACCCCGACCTGCCGGGCACGGTGGCCCAGGCCGAGGCGGCGGGCCTGCGCACCGTCTACGCCCACGTGAGCGAGCTCGCAGAGTGGGACGACTACGAGTGGTCGTGGACGGGCTCGCTCATCGACTGGGCAACGCGGAACCCAGGTGCCGACGGCGAGGCGGCCATGGCCGCCGCGCTCGAGCACCGGGAGATGTGGCTGGAGGGCTATCGCGGCCTCCTCGGCTTCGTGACGTTGCTGCTGCGTGTGGTTTAACCGCATGTGTTGTCCAAGGCGATCGGGGCGTCCATGCTCGGCACGGGCGCGTGATGGGTCTTCGGGGCGGTGGCCGTCTTGTTGGCCGGGCGCTGCGCCAGGGCCTGCGCGACCCGGTGCCTGATCAGCGCCCAGTCCGGGTAGGCGGTGTTGATCAGCGGCGGCACGAAGCTGAGGCTGCGGATCCTGGTGTCCTTGACCTTCTGCGACAGCTCCACCAGGGCCGGCAGCAGGTTCTGCGGGATGTCGGTGCTGATCGCCCGCTTGGTGGCCGTGGCGAGCTTTTCGAACCTGTTGAGCACCATCATCGGGTCGGCCTGCTTGGCGACCGCGTTGAGCAGGCACTTCTGGCGGCCCATCCGCACGTAGTCGTCGCTGTCGGTGCGCGAGCGGCCGAACCACAGCGCCTGCTCGCCCGTCAGCCGGCGGGTGCCGGCCGGCAGCAGGCCCTCGCGGTACTTGCCGTAGACGATGGGCTCCTTGATGGTGACCTTCACGCCGCCCATCGCGTCGACGATGTCGGCGAAGCCCGCCATGTCGACCATGGCGTAGTAGTTCACCGGGATGCCGAGGATGTCGGAGATCGTGGCCTTGAGCAGCTTGGGGCCGCGCTGGCCCTTGTGCAGGCCGGGCTCCATCTCCGGGTGGTCCTCGGCGTACTGGAAGATCTCGTTCAGCAGGCCGGGCGTGTAGGTCGACTCGCCGGAGAAGCCGAAGGGGAAGCGCTGCCTGGCGGGGCTGCCGGGCGGGAACTGCACGTGCTCGAGGTTGCGGGGCAGTCCGAACAGCGTGGTGGCACCCGTGGCGGTGTCGACGCTGGCCACGGTCATGCTGTCGGTGCGCACGCCGGGCCTGCTGGGTGCGGCGTCAGCGCCGATGAGCAGGAAGTTGACGCGCTCCTGGCCGTTCCACGGGTCCAGGGCGACGATCGGCGAGGGGCTGGTGAACAGGGTGTTGACCACGTCGCGCGAGACGTAGGCCAGGCGGGCGGCGTAGGCGGCGGGGGCCACCACGAGCCCGCACAGGCAGATGGCCAGCGAGGTGGTCACCGTACGGCCGGCGATGTGCGTGTCGGTGGGCCGGACGAGCAGGTAGGACCAGATGATGACGGAGATCCAGGCGAGCGCGACGGCGGCCAGCGCGATGATGAGGGCGGTGAGCCAGCCGGGCTGGACGGCCAGGGTGAGCAGCGTGGTCCCGAACCCGCCGACGGCGGTGATGATCACCGCGAGCAGCGCCACGTAGATTCCCATGAGCGTGATGCCGATCCGGTGGCGTCCCGTCGCCACGTGTGCCACGCCCCACAGGAGGGCCGATCCGAGCGTCAGTGCGGCGCTCGCAACGGGTCCGAAACCGCGCTCATTACCTGTCATCCCTGGTCAACCCCCGTTACGGACATATTCAACCCAGGTTAGTAACGGTTTGTGATTGATCGGCTACCAGCTGGGGATGTGTCGTACCAATTCCCGGCAAGCCCTTCTTGAGATATAACGTGAGTGTGAACGATCGACGTGGAAGCTACGGGTTCGACGCTCCCGGGGCGCTCGCCGGCTTGCTCATCGTGGCGGCCGTCCTCCTGGCCCTGATGGCGGTCTCGTTCGCGTTCGACATCCCCGCGGCGGGCGTCGCGTTCCTCATCGGAGGGGTATATACCCTGCTCAGCGCCCTGAGCTACCTCTACACGACGCGGCGGGGGAAGTTCGCGGTGTGGGCGGGGGAACTGGAGCGGCTCGAGGGCGAGGAGCACCTGCTCGATCTGGGCTGCGGCCGCGGCGCGGTGCTCCTGCTGGCGGCCAAGCGGCTGCCCAAGGGCAGGGCGACGGGACTGGACCTGTGGCGCACCCAGGACCAGTCGGGTAACGACGAGAACGTGACCAGGGCCAACGCCGCGAAGGAGGGCGTGGCCGACCGGGTCGAGCTGGTGACGGGAGACATGCGCGAGCAGCCGTTCACCGACGGCGAGTTCGACGTGGTCGTCTCCAGCCTGGCCATCCACAACATCCCCGACCCGGCCGACCGGGTCAGGGCCGTCGCCGAGGCGCACCGGGTGCTACGGCCCGGCGGCCTGATGCTGATCGCGGACTTCCGCCACACGCCCGACTACGAGGAGACCCTGCGCGAGCTCGGCGTGACCGACGTGCGCCTGCGCGACCTCGGCTGGCGCTTCTGGTACGGCGGGCCGTGGTTCAAGACCGTCATGCTGGAGGCGCGCAAGCCTCACCAGGCCGAGGCGCCCGAGAAGGACGTGGCCGCCGGCGAGTAGCCGAGCCGCTGCGTGGCGGCGGTGATGTCCAGCGTCCGCTCCACGGCCAGATGCCCCACGGCGTACCTGGTCAGCCTGGGGGTGCGCGAGAACGTCTCCGACAGCGCGGCGACGGCGTGCGCCAGCCGGGCGGGCAGGTACAGCGGCGTCGCGTCGATGCCGCGCTCGCGCAGGATCTGCCTGAGCGCGTCGTCCAGGACGACGGGCTCGGCGTCGGTGACGTTGTAGACGCCGATCGGCGCCTCGACGGCCAGCAGGCAGGCCTGGACCAGGTTGCCGATCGAGGTCAGGCTGACGCGCTGCCTGCCGTCGCCCACGGCGACCAGCCTCGACCCCCTGACCGACTCCAGGACGCGGGGCAGCAGCGTGGTGTCGCCGGGACCGTAGACCGCGTGCGGCCGCAGGATCACCGCCTTGCCCATGACGGCCAGCTCCGCCGCCGCCTTGGAGGCGCCGTAGGCGTTGACGTAGCGGGACACCGGGGCCTCGTCCTCGCGGGCCATCACCGTCGGCCTGCGCGGGTCGTAGACGCTGGCCGTGCTCACGTGCACGAACCGCGCCCCGGGGAAGGCGGCCAGCGCGGCCCGGGTGCCCGCCAGGTTGGCCTGCCAGATCTCCCGCGGCGGCCCCCAGTCGGTGACGCTGCCCGCGCAGTGGATCACCGCGTCCAGCTCCAGCGCGGGCGGCCGGTCACGGGTCAGATCCCACGAGGTGTACGGCACGCCGGGCATGGCAGGGATGCTCGCCCTCCTGCCGAACCCGTGGACCTGCCAGCCCCTGGCCGCGGCCGCCAGGCACACCGCGCGGCCCACGAACCCGGACGCCCCGGTCACCCCGACCCTCACGCGGCCCTGACCCACAGCTGCTCGTAGGTCGGCAGCAGCACGCCGCGGGCCGCGCGCCTGGACACCACCCGGACCCGGTGCCGCAGCACGGTCGCGGCGACCGCCCTGATCTCGGCCGTCGCCAGCGGGTAGCCGATGCAGAAGTGCGGCCCCGCGCCGAACCACAGCCGTCGCCACTCAGGTGGATGCCGCCGCTGCAGGTCGAAGGACCCGTGCACGCAGTTGTGCGTGACGATCACCACGCGGTCTCCCGGCCGGACCCGCAGCCGCCCCACCTCGGCCGGTGCGGCGACCGAGCGGAGCATCACCGGCGTCGGCGTGGTCATCCGCAGGCACTCCTCGATCGCGCTGTCCAGATCGGCGCCGAGCGCGTCGTGGTCGTGCAGCAGGGCGACCAGCCGGGGCACGAGCGTGGCCACGGTCTCGGTGCCGGTCAGGAAGAACGCCCCCGCCGCGCCCCTGGCCTCGGCCGCCGACAGGCCCAGCTCCCGCATCCGGCCCATGACCGTGGCGGGGTCGCCGGCCTCGTAGGCGGCCTGGGCGATGTCGCCGATCCCGTCGAGCACGCGCCGTGCCACGTTCACCTGGCGCGGGTTCAGCCGCCGGGTGCGCAGCGAGACCATCGACACCACCCGCTCGCCGTCTGCGAACAGCTGCCTGGCCCGCGACTCCGACACCTCGCCCAGGCCGACGACGCGGCAGATCACCGCACCGGCCAGCAGCCGCATCTCCTCCACGAGGTCCACCGTGGCGCCCTTGGCCAGCCGTACGTCGAGTCTGTCCAGCGGGGCGGCCAGCACGTCGTCGACCAGCGCGGCGGCCGAGGCGGGGGTGAACAGCGGCGCGAGCTTGGCGCGCAGCGCCGCGTGGGCCTCGCCCTCCATGTTGAGCAGCACCGACGGGCCGAGCACCGGCGTCCACAGATCGCCGGGCGAGCCCGGGCCGTCCTTGCGGAAGCGCGGATCCATCAGCACCCGCCGCGCGGTCGCCGCGTCGTTGACCACCACGCCGAGCCCCGGCACCCGCACCACGGGGCCGAGCCGGGCCAGCAGCCGCATCAGCGGGTAGGCGAACGGGTGCGCGGCCAGGTAGAGGCGGGTCTCGGCGTTCACAGGTCGGCCAGCACGATGCCGAGGCTGATCCCGCCGCCTAGACCGAGCATGGCCACCCTGTCGCCCCGCGATGCCCCGGCGAGCTGCAGCGGCAGCGAGGCCGAGGCGCAGTTGCCGTGCTCGGGCAGCGTCAGCACCAGCCGTTCCTCCGGCAGGTCCAGCGCGCTCGCCAGGACCTTCAGGTACGGCACGGCCACCTGGTGCACGGCGATCACGTCGAAGTCGTCCCAGGTGAGCCCGGTGCGCTTGAGCGCCCGCAGGAACAGGTCGGGCCCGACCAGCTCGAAGGCCTCCTTCAGGCGGCGGCCGTCGCCGCGGAAGTAGGAGTACTCCGGATCGCGCGGATGCTGGGACCCGCCGCCGGGCAGCGTCCCGATCGCCCACGCCGTGGATTCCGCCGAGAACTCGCGATAGAAGATGCCGGTGCGGGGATCGGCCTCGATCAGCACGGCCGCGCCCGCGTCCGACAGCGTGTACCCGGCGAAGGAGTCGACGAACTGCGCCCGGTCGCGCACCCGCCACCTGATGGCCCGCGACGGCGTCTCCCCGCCGCACACCAGCACCCGCCGGTACTGGCCCGACACGATCAGCGCCTCGGCCACCTGGATCCCGTTGAGCAGGCTGTTGCAGGCGTTCTTGACGTCGAAGACCGGGCACGACAGGCCCAGCTTGGCCGCCACGATGTGCGCGGTGGCAGGCTCGACCATGTCCTGGGAGGCCGAGGCGAAGATCAGCAGGTCCACGTCCTTCCGCATACCGCGCGCGGCCGCGACGGCCAGGTCGGAGGCCTGCTGGTCGGCGCGGGCGACGTGCCTGCGGCGGATGCCGGTCATGCGCTCCACGATGCCGCGCGGCGGACGGTAGCCCTCGACGCGCCGCTCGACCTCCTCGCTGGTCAGCACGTCCTCGGGCAGATAGGTGGATATATCGGTCATGCGCGCCTTCACGACTGGCAAACTAACCGCCCGACCTTGCAGAACAGTTGACGGCTCACAGGAGCCGGGGCAGCGCGGGCCGCATGACCATCAGCGCCGGTGCGACGTCCGCCAGGTAGAGATGGGGAACGTCCACGAACACGCGCATCGGGCCGCGGCCCAGGCCGAGATTCCGCGCCATCCCGGCCTGGACGTCCGCGAGCGGCACATAGTTCAGGTAGCTGGTGAAGGCGTTCTGCGAGCGGAAGGCGGCGGTCATGGCCAGCCGGCCGTCCCTGATCCTGAACGCCAGCCCCGCCAGGCAGGGCACGCCGTCGTAGGCCTCGCCCGGCCCGGTCAGCGAGATCCAGGCGCTCTTGCTGTACGGCTTGGCGGCCAGCAGGTCCGTCGCCCACTGCAACTGGCCCTTGATGCGCGCCCCGTAGCTGTACTTGAACGGGGGCACGATCGTGTCCTGGGTGAACTTCATGCCGTACAGGGCCAGCTTGGCGGCGTCGCCGTACTGCTCGATGATCGGATCATCGCGACGGACCTCGGCGATCTCGAACAGCGCCGGCGGCGCCTCGATCACCGGGCCACGGTCGTCGTCCGCGGGCACGCCGGTCTCCCAGACATGCCGCATCAACCAGATCCACGCCTCCCCACATGACGCCCATTGCGATGGGCCGGGCATTTAGGTCTCCAGATTCGGGAAGTCGTACGGGTTGTGAGGCATCCGGCGCCGCCTGGTCACGTTGCAGCGCACGTAGTAGATCGCGTAGTGCACCATCGCCACCAGCAGGATGCTGAGCAGCAGCAGGGGCAGGTTCGGCACCTGCTTGGCCAGGCCCGTGACGCCGATGGTCAGGTAGGTCGAGTTGACCAGCGCGAGCATCATGACGTTGATGCCCGGCCAGGTCAGCGGCGCGTAGGTCTCGGGGAAGCGGGGGTCGACCGGGAGGTTCGGGCTCCAGTCGAGCTCGTCCTTGAGCCTGCTGGAGTACAGCAGGCGGAAGTTGTTGATCGCTCTGGCGGTCCTGGCGTGCGCGTTGACCGCCTCGATCAGCCGTAAGAACGGCAGGACGCTGAGCAGTCCGAACGCGGTGACCAGCGCGAACAGGTACCACGGAATCCGCTCCCAGGCCGTCAGCTGGGCCGGATCGATCACCTTGGCGCTGGCCAGGGCGATCGCCGCCAGGAACGGTCCAGACAGCAGGCTCATCGCGAGCCTGGTCATCTTCAGGCGCTCTTCCTTGGCGGCCAGATGGACCGCGTAGATCCCGGTGAAATCGACCGCTGTCAGCTGAAGGAAGTGCGTCGCGTCCAGCGGGACCAGCGAGGGGGATGACTTCCGCATGAGCGTGCTCCTGGGTGGTCTTGACTCCAGTATGAGCACGCTTCCTGGGATTTGACTCTGATTCCTGCCAATTGTTCCAACAAATCTCAACTGGCCATCGTCAGTTCCATCGCGTGGTCGATGTAGGCGGTCGGCAGGCCGTACAGGACGCGGGCGATCTCCTCGTCGTGGATCACCGGGAGCGCGGCGACCGCGTCGGCTGCCAGGCCTCGACAGTACTCCAGTGTGGTGGCCGTCATCCGGCTGGCGCGCAGGCGTTCGAGCACCTCGGTCACCTGCTCGTCTGTCATGCCGGGGCCAAGCAGGTGCCGCACGTCGGCGTCGGACAGCAGTAACGGCAGGCTGTAGACGCCCTGGCGCAGGTCGTTGCCGGCGGGCTTGCCCAGCGTCCGGCTGCTGGCCGTCAGGTCGAGCAGGTCGTCGAGGATCTGGAAGATCAACCCGAACCGCTCGCCGTAGGCGGCCATCCTGGCCCTGTCCTCCGGCGAGGCGTGCGCGCACACGGCCGCCACCAGGCAACTCGCCCTGAACAGCGCGGCCGTCTTGCCGGTGATCGACCTGATCGCGCTCTCCCTGGTACGGCGGGCGTCGTAGAGATCGTTGGTCTCCTGGAACTGTCCCTCGGCCAGCTCCACCGCGGTGGCGGCGAGCACCTCGGCGACCGGCCTCGACACCGCCGTGATCGCCGCCAGGGCCGCCCTGGCCAGCATGAAGTCTCCGATCACCAGCGCCTTGCCCGCCCCGAGCTCGGCGTTGAGCGTCGCGGTGCCGCGGCGCTGCCTGGCGCCGTCCATCAGGTCGTCGTGGATCAGCGAACCGGCATGGATCATCTCGACACACGCCGCCGCGGTGATCACCCTGCGATCCGGGCTCTTCCCCAGCGCCAGCGACGCGGCCAGCGTCATCGCGGGCCGCAGCCGCTTGCCTCCCGCGGTGATGATCCGCCCGGCGCCATCATTGATCCCCGCCAACTCCGACGACCCACCCAACCGCCGAATCCTCGTCTCGACCTTCCGCAGGCCCTGGGCGATCGCGGGCGTTTGAACAAGTTCAATCATGCGTCCAGCTTGACCCCAACTCGCTGTGCCCCGCCTGAGAAACCCTGAGAAACCTCTCAGATCCCCACGTCCCACCCCCAACCCCCCTCACCTCCGCCCGCTTGACCTCCGCCCGCTTGACCCAGGCCGAGGCGGGAGAGGGAAGTGGGGGCGTGCCTAGGATGGGCGGCTATGAGTGTTCCGGATTTGGGGGAACTGCGGCGTGGGGTGATTGAGCGCCGGGCGTTGCGGCCCAAGGGGCCTGAGGTCGTGCGGGTTGAGGATGTCGAGGGGCCGGGTGGGGTGCGGCTGCGGCATTATTTTCCCGCTGAGGAGCGGCGGCCTCTGGTGGTGTTCCTGCACGGTGGGGCGTTCGTGATCTGCGATCTCGACTCCCACGATCGGCTGTGTCGGCGGATCGCGGTGGCTTGTGGGGTTGAGGTGTTGGCCGTGGATTACCGGCTGGCGCCTGAGCATCCGTATCCGGCGGCGATCGACGATGCCGTGGCGGTGTTGCGGTGGGCTCGGCCCGTTGGGGTGGCCGGGGACAGTGCGGGTGGGTATCTGGCCACGATGGCGTGCCTGCGGTTGTGGGACGCGGGTGAGGCGGTGCCTGCCGTACAGATCCTGATGTGTCCGAACACGGATCTGACGTTGTCGGGGGGCAGCGTGCGGGAGAAGGGGGCCGGCTACTCGCTGGACGCCGACTTCCTGGAGTGGGCGGTGCGGCAGTGGGTGCCCGATGACGGGCTGCGGGGGGATCCGGTGGTGAGCCCGTTGCGGGTGCCGGATCTGCGTGGGATGCCCGCCACGGTCCTCGTCACCGCCGAGCACGACGCGCTGCGGGACGAGGGTGACGCCTACGCCGAACGCCTGGCGGAGGCCGGTGTCCGGGTCCTCCATCGCCGGGAGCTCGGGCTGGAGCACGGCTTCGTCCAGAACAACGACCCCGACTCCAACGCCGCCACCGACCGCCTCCTCACCGACGCCCACACCCTCCTGTCCGAGGCCCTCAACCCCCACCCCTGACCCACGCGTACGCGTCGTCCACCCGACCGCATCGTGCGCCCGATCACGTGGTCCACGCGATCGCGTCGTCCACGCGACCGCATCGTCGGCAGGCCTGCATTGTCCACAGGGCTGCATCGGCCCCAGGGCTTCAGCATCGGACCGTCCCGGGCATCGGACCGTCCCGGGCGTTCGGCTGGCCGAAGCATGCGGTGGCCCAGGCATCCGGTCGTCCAGGCAGCTGAGCGGTGTCTGGGCGTGTGGTGGTGCGGTGATCGCCGGCGTGCCCCGTGAGGGTGGGGCGGTTTTGGGGCATGGCTCTGCTGGCGGTGTGGCTCTTGGTGGTTGGTCGTCGGTCCTGTGGGGGGATTGCGACGACCTTGTCACCCCGTGTTCGCCTCATCCGCGCCGTCACGTTCACATGCGCCGTGACGGCGGGCAACAGTCCCCGACTCGCCGGGTTCGCCGGGCGCGGGTCCTCAGCCGGAGTACGGCGGGCGGCCGGTGGGTGGCCTGCCGTACAGGAGATGAGTGCCCCGCGGCGATGCCGGCGAGTTAGCGCTCGGGCTCCTGGTCGGAGGTGGTTGACTCATCGTGGGAAGAGTCGGCGGTGAGCTCCTCGCGCAACCGCTCGTAGTCGATGTTGTGGTTGGCGTACTTCAGCTCGCGAGCGACCTTTGTCTGCTTCGCCTTAGCTCTTCCTCGACCCATGGCTTCTCCCTAGTCCCCGGGGTCATCCTATCCAACGACATTGCGACTTGAAGAATTATGCAACTGCGCTGGATTACCCTGGCGGTATGCCCGTCCCGCTCTATCAGGCCAAGGCCGATTTCTTCAGGACGCTCGGCCACCCAGCACGGATCAGGGTGCTGGAGCTTCTCCAGGAGGAGGGACCGCTGCCGGTGCGGGATCTTCTCACCCGCATCGACATCGAGGCCTCGAGCCTTTCGCAGCAGCTGGCCGTACTGCGCAGAGCGGGGGTCGTGATCGCCAGCCGGGAGGGGAGCACGGTCGTGTACGCGCTGGCCACGCCGGAGCTGGCGGAGCTCATGGGTGCGGCCCGCCGCATCCTGACCGAGATGCTCGCCGATCAGGGCGAGCTGCTCGCGGAGCTGCGGGCCGAGGCCACCGGGTGATCTGTCAGACGCCGGCGCGGGCCCTGACGACCTTCGGGTAGCGGATGGTGAACACGGCCGGGGCCACGAACGTGATCACCTTGATCGCGATGACCAGCGTGGTGGCGTGCGGCGCCAGGTTGAGCACCACCGTCAGCGCCGCGGCGGCGACGGTGAAGGAGGCCGCCCAGACGGTCGTGATGATGGCGTTGACCCGGTAGAACATCGGCTGGTTGTGCACCTCGGGCGGCGTCATGGTGCGTGCGATGCCCAGGGTGAAGGGCTTGCGGATGGCCAGCGAGCCCCACGCGGTGCCCGCGAGCCAGACGTTGACCAGGGCCGGGCCGTACGGCGTGAGCGCCGAGTGCGGGTCGATCAGCGAGAGCACGGTCAGGCAGGCGAAGAACACGGCGGCGCTCGACTCGATCACCATCTCGTCCCAGGCCCTGCCCTGGAACTTGTCGCGCACGACCAGGGCGATCGCGGTGACGAGGCCGACGATCGCACCCCAGCGCCACTCGTCGCTCGTGGCGATGATCGCGTAGACGATCCAGGGGGCGAATCCCAGAAGACCAGGCATCTCCGGCTCCTTCACATTCCTATGTAGACATGTCGAAAGTAGAACCTCCGAGGGAGATATGTCAACATAGGAATATGAGTCTTCGACACGCGGTACTCGGACTGCTGTCCGAGCGGCCCGCAAGCGGCTACGACCTTCTGAAGATGTTCGACGTCTCGCTGACCAACGTCTGGCCGGCCACGCAGAGCCAGCTCTACGCCGAGCTCGGCAAGCTGGCCGACGCCGGGCTGGTGAGTGTGGCGGCCGAGGGCCCGCGGGGCCGCAAGGAGTACGCGATCACCGAGGAGGGCCGTGCCGAGCTGCGCCACTGGCTGACCGAGGTGGAGCCTACCGCGGTCACCAGGAGCGACATGCTGCTGAGGGTCTTCTTCCTGTCTCAGGTCGACCCCGAGGAGGCCCGCGCCTACCTGCGGCGTCGCGCCGAGTACGTCGGCAAGATGCTGGAGCACCTGGAGGGCATCAAGCCGTTCGTGGAAAGCGGCAACGACAACCTGTCGGTCTACGGCAGGCTCGCGCTGGAGTACGGCCTGCGGCTCGGCCGGGTACAGCGGGAATGGGCCGAATGGGCGGAGAGCCAGATCCATTAGGCTCTGGCCATGGTCTCCGAACTTTTCGACCCCAAGGCGTGGCAGGCGGTTGAGGGCTTCGACTTCACCGACATCACCTACCATCGCGCGGTCGACCAGGGCACGGTGCGCATCGCGTTCAACCGGCCGGAGGTCCGCAACGCCTTCAGGCCGCAGACGGTCGACGAGCTCTACCGCGCGATGGACCACGCCAGGCAGACCACCGACGTCGGCTGCGTGCTGCTGACCGGCAACGGTCCCTCGCCCAAGGACGGCGGCTGGGCCTTCTGCTCCGGCGGCGATCAGCGCATCCGCGGCAAGGACGGCTACCAGTACGCCGACGGCACCAAGGCGACGGGCCGCCTGCACATCCTGGAGGTGCAGCGGCTGATCCGCTTCATGCCGAAGGTGGTCATCTGCGTGGTGCCGGGCTGGGCCGCGGGCGGCGGTCACAGCCTGCACGTGGTCTCCGACCTCACGCTGGCCAGCGCCGAGCACGCGCGCTTCAAGCAGACCGACGCCGACGTGGCCAGCTTCGACGGCGGCTTCGGGTCGGCCTACCTGGCCCGCCAGGTGGGGCAGAAGTTCGCCAGGGAGATCTTCTTCCTCGGCGAGGAGTACTCGGCGGCTGACGCCCACCGCATGGGCATGGTCAACGCGGTCGTGCCGCACGCCGAGCTGGAGGCCACGGCCCTGGAGTGGGCTCGCAAGATCAACGGCAAGTCGCCCACGGCCCAGCGCATGCTGAAGTACGCCTTCAACATGATCGACGACGGGCTCGTCGGGCAGCAGGTCTTCGCCGGTGAGGCCACCCGGCTGGCCTACATGACCGACGAGGCCGCCGAGGGCCGCGACGCCTTCCTGGAGAAACGGGCGCCCGACTGGTCGCCGTTCCCCTGGCACTATTGACGCTTCCCTTGCGTACGGCGGGCCCGTGCCCCGCCGTGGCTCCCCTGCCGTCCGTATCAAGACCTAAGGGGAGATCATGAGAGAGATTGTCGTGCCCGCGGCTTTGACCGCGAACCACATTCAGCAGCAGGGAGAGGCCGGACGCGCCTGGTCGGCGGGGTTGCCCGCGCTGGCGGAGCGCTACCTGGAGGAGTGGGGGCTGCGCCTGGACGGCGAGCCCGCGCACGGTTTCGTGTCGCTGGTGCTGCCGGTCGTGCGCGAGGACGGCACCGGGGCGGCGCTGAAGCTGCAGCCGGTGACGGACGAGAACGCGACCGAGGCGCCCGGGCTGCGCGCCTGGGCGGGCGACGGGTCCGTGCTGCTGCTGGAGGAGGATCCGTCGACCGGGACGCTGCTGTTGGAACGGCTGGAGGCCGGGCGTTCGCTGTCGGCGGTGGCCGACGACGCGAAGGCGCTGTCGATCCTGGCCGACCTGCTGGCCCGGCTGGTGGCGGTGCCCGCGCCCGCGGGGATGCGCCGGCTGGGCGACATCGCGCAGGAGATGCTGGACGACGTGCCCGCGGCGGTGGCCCAGCTGCCCGACGGGCGCTACCGGTACTGGCTCGAGGTGTTCGCCGGGGCCGTCCGGGAGCTGGTGGGGGAGCCGGGTGACCGGTTGCTGCACTGGGACCTGCACTACGACAACGTGCTGGCCGCGGGCAGGGAGCCGTGGCTGGCCATCGATCCCAAGCCGCTGGCCGGGGATCCGGGCTTCGACCTGTGGCCCGCGCTGCACAACCGGTGGGAGGACGTGACGGCCACCGGGGACGTGCGGCGCGGCGTGCTGCGGCGCTTCGACCTGATGGTGGAACGGCTGGGGCTGGATCCGGCCCGGGCCGCCGGGTGGACGCTGGGCCGGCTGCTGCAGAACGGGCTGTGGAACCTCAAGGACGGCGAGCCGTTCCTGGACGAGGAGCAGCTCGCCATCGCCGAGGCCATCCGTCACCGCCAGTAGGTGGGGTAGCGGTGGCCGGGGAGGACCCGGCCGAGGACCACGCCGCCGGCGATGACGACGGCGCTGGCGGTCAGGACCGGTGAGAGCAGGTAGATCGGGGCGGGGGCCGTCAGGCCGATCAACGCGGCCGTGGCCCCCGCCGGCGGATGCGGCGCCCGCAGCAGCAGCATCGGCGCCGTGGACAGCGCGGCCGCCACCGCGGCCGTCCACAGCGACGGGCCCGTCAGCGCGGTGATCGCGAGGGCGAGCGCGGCGGCGCTCGCGTGGCCGAGCAGGATGCTGCGCGGCTGCGCGAACGGCGCCGTCGGTGCGGCCGCCACCAGGCCGGCGGTGGCCGCGAACGGCAGGGCGAACAGCGCGAGCCCGGTCAGGCTGGTGACGCCCGCGAGCAGGAGTAAGCCCACCAGCGCCGCCAGGGTCGCCTTGAGCACCACGTGCATGGGCACCCGCGCCGGTGCCTTCGACCTCTCGGACATGAGATTCTCCACTCTCGTCAGTCGGACAGGCCGCGCAGGAAGTCGCGGATGAGGGCGGCGCTCTGCTCGAGCCGGGTGGTCAGCGGGAAGTGCCCGGCGTCGAGGAGCTGGATCCGGGCGTCGGGCAGGTCGCGGGCGTAGGCTCTGGCGCCGTCCGGGCCGAAGATCTCGTCGCCGCGTCCCCAGAGGGCCAGCAGCGGCGGCCGGTGCGTGCGCAGGTACTCCTGCCAGGCCGGGTACTGCGGCGGGTTCGTGCCGTAGTCCAGGAACAGGGCCAGCTGGATCTCCTGGTTGCCGGGCCGGTCGAGCAGCGTCTGGTCGTGCAGCTCGAGCGAGGGGTCCACCAGCTCGGCGTCGGGCACGCCGTGGGTGTACTGCCAGTGGGTGGCCTGCCTGGTCAGCAGGCCGCGCAGGGCGTCGCCGTGCTCCTTGGACGGGTCGGCCCAGTACTTCCTGATCGGGTCCCAGAAGGGCGTCAGCCCCTCTTCGTAGGCGTTGCCGTTCTGGCTGACGATCCCGGTGATGCGCTCGGGGTGGCGGAGGGCGAGCCGGAACCCGACGGGCGCGCCGTAATCGTGCACGTAGATCGCGTAGCGGGTGACCCCGATCCGGTCGAGCAGCGCGTCCACCACGTCGGCAAGGCGGTCGAAGGTGTAGGTGAAATCCTCCGGCGCCGCACTGTGCCCGAAACCTGGATAGTCGGGCGCGATCAGGTGGAACTCACCGGCCAGCTCCCTGATCAACCCCTGGTACGCGATGGACGACGTCGGGAAACCGTGGAGCAGCACGAGCGCCGGGGCCGACGGATCGCCGGCCTCCCGGTAGAACACGTCAACCCCGTCGATCTCCACGGTGCGATGGCGAATGCTCACGGCAAACCTCTCATTAACCAGTCAAATCAGTTTTGCTGGTTAAGTGATAGCATGGTGATCTGTAACCAGTCAAATCGGTTTGAGGGGTTAAGTGGTGAGAAGTCGGCCGCTACGTGGTGAGCCGGTGGCGCTCGACCTGGTCGACACCGTGTGGATGGACCAGGGGGCGCTCGCCGACCAGTTCGACGACCTGGAAGGCGTGCGGGCCTGGCTGGCCGATCACGACCTGCCGGGCGCCGACGACCTGGAACGGGTGCGCGACCGGCTGGTCGAGACCAGGAACGCGCTGCGCGCGCTGCTGTCCGACGGCCGCAGGGAGGGGCTGGAGGCCGTGCTGGAACACGGCAGCCGCCGCCCCCGGCTCGATGACGCGGACCTGGTGATCGTGGACGATCCCGCGTGGCATGCGGCCTGGGTGGCGGCGGCCGAGTTCGTGCATGTGTACGGCGAGCGGCCCGAGCGGGTCCGCAAGTGCGCCAACCCGCACTGCGTGCTGTGGTTTCTGGACGTGAGCAAGAACGGCAGCCGCCGCTGGTGCCGCATGGACGCCTGCGGCAACCGGGCCAAGGTGGGCCGGTTCAACCAGCGGCAGCGATCGTGATGACGATCTTGCCGCGGCCGTGGCCCGTCTCGATCTCGCGGTGCGCGTCGGCGGCCTGCTCCAGCGGGAACGCGCGGCGGATCGGGAAGGCGAAGGCACCCTCGGCGTACAACCGGGCGTAGCGGCCGAGCCGCTCGGCCGTCCGCACGCCCTGCGTGAGCTTGACGCCCAGCTCGGCGGCCTTGCCGTGCTCGACGAGCGTGAGGATGCGCTCGCGGTCCTTGACCAGTTCGAGCGACACCTGGAGCGCGTGACCGCCCGCGCCGTCGAGCGCGGCGTCCACGCCGCCGGGCGCGAGCGTGCGGACGCGGTCGGCCAGCCCGTCGCCGTAGACGACCGGGATCGCGCCGAGCTCGCGCAGGTACTCGTGGTTCTCCTCGCGCGCCGTGCCGATCACGGTGGCGCCTCGCATCCTGGCGATCTGCACGGCCGCGGTGCCCACCGAGCCCGCGGCGGCGTGGATCAGCACTGTGTCGCCCTCGCCCACGCCCAGCCCGTCCAACGCGATCTCCGCGGTCTGCACGCCCGCGGTCAGCCCGCCCGCCACCTCCCACGGCACGCCGGCGGGCTTGGCCGCCACGTCGGTCGCGGGCACCACCACGTACTCGGCGTACGCGCCGAGCTGGGTGAACCCGAGCACCTCCGCGCCCGGCGACACGCCGGTGACGTCCTCGCCAACCTGGTCGACCACTCCGGCGAACTCGTTGCCCGGGATCCGCGGCAGCTCCTTCGAGACGCCCGGCGGCGTCCACCCCGCCCGCACCGCGGCGTCGTAGGGCTGCACCCCGGCCGCCCTCACGCGGACCCGCACCTGGCCAGGGCCCGCCTGCGGCGCCTCCAGCTCCATGACCCGGAGAACCTCCGGCCCGCCGAACTCCGAAAACGCCGCTGCCTTCATGAAATTTCCACTCATGGTGCTCAAGTGTGGGACCTCAAGCATGGTTGAGGTCAAGCGGGACTTAGTATGGGCGCGACTACCAAACGTAGCATCGGGGGAACCATGAGTAATCTCATCGTGATCGCCTACCCGGACGTCGCCACCGCGAGCGCCGTCCGTGACCGGCTCTTCCAGCTCCAGAAGGAGAACCTCATCACGCTCGAGGACGCCGCCGTCGTCGAGCGCACCCAGGACGGCAAGATCAAGCTCCACCAGGCCAGGAGCACCGCCGGCATCGGCGCGGCCGGCGGCGCGCTCTGGGGCGGCCTCATCGGCCTGATCTTCTTCATGCCGCTGCTCGGCATGGCGCTCGGCGCCGCCGCGGGCGCCGCGGGGGGCGCGCTCACGGACGTCGGCGTCAACGACGACTTCATGAAGGACCTCGGCGCCAAGCTGACGCCCGGCACGGCGGCCCTGTTCCTGCTCGTCGTCAAGAGCACGCCCGACAAGGTCATCCCGCAGGTCGAAGAGTTCGGCGGCGAGATACTCAAGACCTCACTCAGCAGCGAGGACGAGGCCCACCTCAAGCAGGCGTTCGCGGAGGTACGCGCCTCCCGTGCCGCCACGCCCTCCTGAGCAAGGTTTCACGTAAAACACTGCCCGCCGTACCGTCTGACAGGCGGTACGGCGAGCCTCAGGTGGATCATCGCTCGACAGCCAGCTCAGGGCGCACGGCCATGAGCACGCCGAGGGCGGCGTAGCCGACGATCAGGTGGAGGCCGCCGACCCAGTTGGAGACCGAGTCGCCGAGCAGGAGGAAGCTGGGCACCGTCACCACGGCCCAGCTCTCGGCGATCAGCGGCCACCACCGCAGCGTCCCGCGCCAGCGTCCGGCCACGGCGAGCTTGATCGCGATGACCATCATGCCCAGCATGGACAGCGGCCAGAAGACGTCGAGGATCATCAGCGGTCCGTCCTGGGCGGGCTCGGGCAGGACGCCGTGCAGGAGGGACCACACGCTGGCCAGCCCGAGCAGCACGAGCTCGACCTTGAGCATGATCCTGGAGGCTCGCGACGTCCCCGTGGCCTGTGTCCGGATCTGCACGGCCAGCAGGGCGAAGACACCGAGCTGGAAGAGCAGACCGGTCAGGTCGCCGACCCGCCCGCCGAACCCCTGGGCCTGGCTGCCGTAGACGAAGATGCTCGCCGCCCAGGCGAGCGTGCCCGCGCTCAGCGCGAGTCCGAGCCTGCGTACGGTGGCCGGCGCGATCGGCGCCCTGCCGCCGGCGGGCAGGTCGGCGGGTACGTCGGTACGGGCCCTGGCCGGGCTGGTGCTGAACTTCGCGTCCATGAGGGTGATTCCTTTCCCGAGAGGATGTCGTGGGAACAGGCTCCCGGCGGGGCGCCCCGGGCAGGCAGAGCCGCATGTCCCGAGGTGAAAGGGACCCCTGTCCCGGGACAGGGGGACGCGGCGTCGGGTGTAATGCATGCCGTGACAAGAACCGGACGTATCGGACTCCCAGCGCTGGTGGCCGTCGCGCTGGCCATCGCGACCGCCACGGTGCTGCTCGACCTGCGCACCGCGGGCGTGCGGGTCCCGGCGACGTCGGAGCTGGAGCCGGGCTGGTCGTCGGCGTTCACCGGGCTGGCGATGCTCGTGCCGGGCGCGCTGCTGCTGCGCAGGCTGCCGCGCCATCCCGTGGCCTGGGTGCTGACCGCGTTCGGGTTGTTGTGGTTGCTTGACGGGCTCGCGTTGAGCTGGGCGACTCTCGCCGTGTATGTGTCGCCGGGGCTGCCGGGAGGCGCGGCGGCCTTCTGGTTCTGCTCGCGCTTCGGAGCGTCGCTGCTGCTGGGGCTGCCGCTGCTGATCCTGCTGTTCCCCGACGGGCGGCTGCCGTCGGGGCGGGTGTGGCGCGGCCTGTCGGTGACGAGCCTCGTGCTGACCGGTCTGCTCACCGCCGTGCTGGTGACTGCGCCCTCGCAGGTGATGGAGCGCTATCACGGACAGGTGCTGCCGCCGGAGATCGCCCGGCTGGGGCTCGATCCGGTGTCCGTCGCGCTGCCGTACGCCTTCTGGGAGCCGGTGCTCGCGCTCGCGTACGCGTCCGTCCTGGTGAGCCTGGTGGTGCCGTTCGCGGTGATGGTGCGCAGGTACGTGATCGCCGACGCGGAGCGGCGGGCCCAGATCAGGTGGCTGATGTGGGCGGCGCTGATCGACATGGTGGTGTTCCTGCTGCCGTTGTCGATGTCGCCTCAGGTTCCGGCGGTGCTGCTGGTGCTGGCCACCGCGTTCACCGCGGCGGCCGTGGTGGTGGCGGTTGCCAGGTACCGGCTCTACGACATCGACAGGCTGCTGTCGGCCACCGTGGCCTACGCCGTGCTCGCGGCGCTGGTGGTGCTGGTGGACGTGGCGGTGTTCACGCTGGCGGGCAGCCTGCTCGGCGAGCGGGAATCGGCGCTGGCCGCTATCGCCATCGTCGCCGTGCTGTACGCGCCGCTGCGGACGTGGCTGTGGCGGCTGGTACGGCGGCTGGTGCGCGGCTCCAGGGACGACCCCTACGCCGCGGTCTCGACGCTGGCCGAGCGGCTGGAGCTGGCGACCGATCCGGACGAGCAACTGCTCGCGGTCGCCACGACGCTGGCCGAGGCGTTCCGGCTGCCCTACGTCCGGGTGGAGATCGAACGACCGGGCGGCGAACGCTCGGCGGTCGAGTACGGCTCGCCGCGAGGCCCCGCGGTCTCGCTGCAGGTCGCCTACCGCGGCGAGGTCGTGGGACGGCTGGTGCTGTGCCGCGCGGACCTGACCGAACGCGACCAGCGGCTGCTCGGCGATCTCGTACGGCAGGCCGCCGCCGCGGCCCGGGCCAGCGAGCTGAGCAGCGACCTGCAGCGCATCCGCGCCCGGCTCGTCCTGGCCCGCGAGGAGGAGCGGCGCAGGCTCCGCAGGGACCTGCACGACGGACTCGGCCCCAGCCTGGGCGCGGTGGCGCTGCGCATCGAGGCGGCGCGCAACCTGGCGCCGTCCGCGCCGGAGCAGGCCGATCGCATTCTGGAGCAGACGGCCGCCGAGGTCAGCGGCGTGCTCGCGGATGTGCGCAGGCTGGTGCACGACCTGCGGCCGCCCGCCCTCGACGAGCTGGGCGTGCTGGGCGCGATCGCGCAGCAGGCGGACCGGTTCCGCTCGCCCTCTCTGGAGGTCAGGCTCACCGGCGACGGCGCGCTGGACACCCTGCCCGCGGCGGTCGAGGTGGCGGCCTACCGTATCGTGTCCGAGGCGCTGGCCAACGTGGCCAGGCACTCGGGCGCGGCACGCTGCGACATCACGCTGAGCGCGCGGGAGGGGAGGCTCGAGGTGACGGTACGCGACGACGGCACGGGCATCGGGCCCGAGGTGACGGCCGGAGTCGGCATGATCTCGCTGCGGGAACGCGCGGCCGAGCTGGGCGGCGACTGTCAGGTGACCCGCCCGCCCGACGGCGGGACCCTGGTGTCCGCCCGGCTGCCGATGTCGATGGAGGCGGCCGTTGTCTAGCGGCGACGAGGTGATCCGGGTGCTGCTGGCCGACGACCACCCGGTCTACCGGGACGGGCTCGCCCTGCTGCTCGGCTCGATCCCGGGCATCGAGGTGGCCGGTACCGCCGCGGACGGCGAGGAGGCGGTCGAGCGCGCCGCCGACCTGCAGCCCGACGTGGTCGTGATGGACGTGCGCATGCCGGGACTCGACGGCATCGAGGCCACCAGGCGCATCGTCGGCGACAGCCCGCACGTCGCGGTGGTCGTGCTGACCATGTCGGAGGAGGACGCCACGCTGTTCGCCGCGATGCGCGCGGGAGCTCGGGGCTATCTGCTCAAGGGCGCCAACCAGGCGGAGATCGTCCGCGCGATCACCGCGGTGGCGCACGGCGAGGCGATCTTCGGCCCCGCCATGGCACGCCGGGTCGCCGAGTTCTTCCAGGCCACTGCCACGGTCGCGAACGATCCTGTGTTCCCGCAGCTGTCGCCGCGCGAGCGGGAGATACTCGCGCTGGTGGCGGCCGGGCGCTCGAACGCGCAGATCGCCTCGGCCCTGTTCCTGTCGCCGAAGACGGTGCGCAACAACGTCTCCAACATCTTCGCCAAGCTGCACGTGGCCGACCGGGCCGAGGCGATCGTCAGGGCACGGGAGGCGGGGCTCGGGCGCACAGCGGGATGAGATGGGCGTTTACGGGTCGTCGATCGGACGTCTACGTGGCGCTGGGAGTGTCTGCGGGTCACTGCGATCTGACCCAAAGGAGCACTCGTGTACTTGCTGGCTGACGGTGAAGAGGTGGCCACGGCCTCGGCCGGGTCCTCGGTCCTCTCGCTGGTCCTGGTGGGGATCTACTACGTCATCGCCATTGCCACCCTGGTCTCGGCGATCAGGAACAAGGCGACCTTCGGCTGGTGGCTGCTGATCCTGTTCATCCCGCTCGGGTGGATCTTCTGGTTCGCCATCGGCAAGAAGAAGGTGGCGGCAGCCCGCGCCGCCCGCTGACTCGCGTGGTCGCGATGGGCCGGGCCATCGCGACCACGCGGTCGTCACGCCGCCCGCAGGCCCGCGTCGAGCTCCAGGCGGGAGCCGGTGAACGACGCCCGCATCCGGCGGTCGTGCGTCACGATCACCAGCGCTCCCCGGTAGCCCTCCAGCGCCTGCTCCAACTGCTCCACGAGCATCGGTGACAGGTGGTTGGTCGGCTCGTCCAGCAGGAGCAGGTCGACAGGCTCGCTGACCAGGCGGGCCAGCTCGATCCTGCGCCGCTGGCCGTAGGAGAGCTCTCCCACGCGCAGCCGCAGCTCCGACGGGCGGAACAGACCCGTGGCCAGCAGCGCGTCGGCGTGCTCGTCAAGCCCGCCCCCGCGGCCCTCGGCGTAGGCCCCGAGCACCGTCCTGCCGGGACGGCCCCTCGAGCCAGGCCACCGCCTGGTCGTCCAGGTCGTTGGTCGGCTCGTCGAGCAGGAGCAGCTCCGGCGCGGAGGCCAGCGTGGCCGCCAGCGCCAGCCGCGACCGCTCGCCGCCCGAGAGCGTGTCGAGCGGCCGCGCCCGGTCCAGGCCCGGCAGGCCCAGCGCGTGCAGGGCGATCTCCACCCTGGCGTCGGCCTCGTACCCGCCGCGCGCCTCGTAGGCGGCCACCAGCCCGGCGTACTCCGGCATGACCGAGGCGGTCAGGCGGGACTCCAGCTCGTGCATGCGTGCCTCGAGGGCGCGCAGGTCGCTCAGCGCGCGGTCGATCGCGTCGGCCACGGTCGAGCCGGAGGGTAGGTCGAGCGCCTGCGGCAGGTATCCGACCCCGCCGGGAGCCACGACGGTGAGTTCCCCGTTGTCGGGCCGCGAGACGCCGGCCAGCAGCTCGAGCAAGGTGGACTTGCCCGAGCCGTTGTCGCCGACGATGCCGGCCTTCTCGCCGGGCTTGAGGGTGAAGGAGACCCGGTCGAGCACGACCCGGTCATAGCGTTTGGTGACGTCGAAGAGTGATATTCCGGTGGTCCGCATGGGCCACCTCCTGTTCCCGGCATGCATGCCGCATCGAGATCGGTCGATGACGGGGCGGGATTACAGGAACCACATGCGGAACACCGTAGGTTCTACACAGAAATGTGTCCAGCCAATTTTTCGGCCTTGGCAATCGAATCGGCGCCCGCGGGGAGCAGCGGCAGCCGTACGTCGGCGGTCGGGATCAGGCCGCGCGTGTGCAGCACGCCCTTGATCACGGTCGGGTTGGGCTCGGCGAACAGCGCCGCCGACAGCCGCGCGAGCCGGTGGCCCAGCGCCCTGGCCCGCTCGGCGTCGCCCGCCTGCCAGGCGTCGAACAGTTCGACGAACGAGCGGGTGTCCAGGTGGGCCGAGGCCAGGATGCCTCCCGTGGCGCCGAGCGCGAGCATCGGCGAGATGTAGGCGTCGTCGCCGCCCAGCACGTCGAACCCGGTGGGCAGGTCGCCAAGCAGGTCGACCGCGTCCTGGTCGATGCCGCCCGCCGCGTACTTCACGCCGGCGATCATCGGGTGCCCGCCCAGGTGGCGCAGCGTGGCGGCGCTGACCGGCTGCCCGGTCCGGTAGGGGATGTGGTAGATCACGAGCGGCACCGGCGAGGCCTCGGCCAGCGCCTCGAAGTGCGCGATCACGCCGCGCTCCGACGGCCGCAGGAAGTACGGCACGGGCACCAGCGCGGCCGTCACGCCCCCGGGCAGGTCGCGCAGCGCTTGCGCGGTCGAGCGGGTGTCGTTGCCCGAGACGCCGACGATCAGTGGCGCGCCCAGCCCGAGGCAGGCCTCGATCACGCCGGTCCGCTCCTCCGGGGTCAGCGCGGCCACCTCGCCGGTGGTGCCCAGCGCCACCAGCCCGGAGGCGCCCTGGTCGAGGACGTGCCTGGCGAGCTTCTCGACCGCGTCGAACGCGACAGCGCCCGATTCGTCGAACGGCGTGATCAGCGGTACGTGGATTCCCTTCAGCATGTGACGAGCGTGCCCCGCCGCGATTGGTTAGGTCCAGCGCACGTTTCTACCGTCGAGCGTAAGCTGACCTGATGCTGGACCCACGCAAGCTCCGCCTGCTGCGCGAACTGGCCCGGCGCGGCACGATCGCGGCCGTCGCCGAGGCGCTCACGTTCACCCCGTCGGCGGTCTCCCAGCAGCTCAGCGCGCTGGAGCGGGAGGCGGGCGTGCCGCTGCTCGAGCGCACGGGCCGCACCGTGACGCTGACGCCGGCGGGAAGCCTGCTGGTCGAGCACGCGCAAGCCGTACTGGAGCAACTCGAGCGGGCCTCGGCGGCGCTGGCGTCCCTCAGCGGCGAGCCCGCGGGTCCGCTCCGGATCGGCGCGTTCCCCACCGCGGCCCGGGTCCTGCTTCCTGTCGCGCTGGCGGAGCTTCCCGCCGCGCTGGAGCCGATGGTCTCCGAGATCGACCCTGCCGACGTCTCGGCGGCGCTGCGGGCGGGCGAGTTGGACCTGGCGCTGGTGCACGAGTACGACTTCGTGCCCCCGGTCACCGACGCCTCGCTCGAGACCGAGCCCCTGTTCACCGAGGTCATGTACCTGACCAACCGCTCATCCGTGGCCGAGGCACGCCAGGACCCGTGGATCACCAACAAGCCCGGCACGCTGTGCCACACCATGGCCATCAGGGCCTGCCAGGCGGCCGGCTTCGAACCCCGCGTCCGCCACCACATCGACGACTTCGACACCATCCTCGCCTTCGCCGCCGCGGGACAGGGTGTCGCGCTGGTGCCGCGCCTGGCGGCCCTGTCCCCTCCTCAGGGCGTACGGCTCGCGCCGCTGCCCCTCGGCCGCCGCACCCTGGCCGCCTTCCGCAAGGGATACGGCGAGCACCCCGCGATCCGCGCCGCCGTGGCCGCCTTCCACACGGCGATCACCCGGCTACCGCTGTGACGAGCTGGCGGAAACAGACCGCCAGCCGTTCGCCGTCGCCCGCGCGCAGCAGGGCCGCGACCGGCTCGGTGTGCAGCGAGCTGAGGATGAGGTGCGCGATCAGATCGGCGTCCACGTCCGGGCGGGCCTCGGCCAGCAGCCCGGAGACGTGCTCGTGCCAGAAGAGATAGATCGGGCTCTCCTGCCGGGGGGCGCTGTCCTTCCTGGTCGCCTGGGCGTGCTCCTGCGCGGTGATCAGCCCGACGTTGCGCATCGCCAGCTTGACCACCCCGTCAAGGAAGGCCTCCAGCCGCTCGCCTGGCGAGGCGCCCGGCCCGAGCGGCGGCGGGCCTGACGTCGCGGCCTCCTGCAGGACCAGCGCCCGCTCGGCCATCAGCGCCTGCATCAGCCCGAGGCGGCTGCCGAAACGGTGGAAGACCGTGCCCTTGCCCACCCCGGCCGCGGCCGCCACCCGCTCGACGGAGACCTGCTCGGGAGGGTGCTCGCGCAGCAGCTCCTCGGCGGCCTCCAGGATGGCCTGCCTGTTGCGTGCCGCGTCCGCCCGCTCCCGCCGCTCCATCATGCCATTCTTCCCCATGGACAAACTTGACCAGTGGTCCATATATTAACTGGACCAACGGTTCACTTAGGAGGTCTGGCATGCGCGCGATAGTCGTTCACGAGACGGGCGGCCCGGAGGTGCTGTCGCTGGAGGACATGCCCCGGCCCGAGGCCGGGCCCGGCCAGGTCCTCGTCCGTGCCCAGGCGATCGGCGTCAGCATCGTCGAGGCGCACATGCGGGCCGGAATCATGCCGGTCCCGCTGCCCGCCGTGCTCGGCGTCGAGGCGGCGGGCGAGGTGGTCGCCGCCGGCGAGGGCGTCGACCAGGGCCTGGTCGGCCGGACGGTCGCCGGGGTGACGGGCGGGACGGGTTCGTACGCGGAGTACGCGGCGATGCCCGCCGCGATGGTCAGGCCCGTTCCCGAGGGCGTCCCCGCGGCCGAGGCGGTCGCCGCCGGCGCGGCCCTGGCCGTGGCGCTCGGGCTCGTGCACAGGGCCGCGCTACGCGAGGGCGAGACCGTCCTGGTCGAGGCGGGCGCGAGCAACGTGGGCGGCTACCTGATCCAGCTGGCCAGGGAGTTCGGCGCCGGACGGGTGGTGGCCACTGCGGGGGCCGGGGAGAAGCGCGACCGGGCCAGGGAGTTCGGCGCCGACACGGTGATCGACCACCGGGAGGAGGGCTGGACCGCGCAACTCGACGGCATCGACGTGGCCTTCGAGTCGATCGGCGGCGACTCGGCCCGCGGCGTCGTCGAGGCGCTCACCCCCGGCACGGGCCGCATGCTGTACTACGGCCGGCTCAGCGGCCTGGCGCCCGCCGTCACCCCCGACGACCTGCTCGGGCGCGGGGTGTCGCTGGTCGGGTGCAGTGGGCCCGCCTGGTTCCGTGAGGTCTTCGACGTGCACTACCCGGAGGGGTTCGCCAGGCTCGCCGACGGGCGCACCAAGGCCGTGGTCGGGCCCACGTTCCCGCTGGACCAGGCGGCGCAGGCGCACCGCCTGGTGGAGGAGCGCGGCGCGCAGGGCAAGATCGTCCTCATTCCCTGACGAGCTCGTCCATCACCGCCGCGGTGCTGGGCTGGGCGAAGTTCTCGTAGTCGCCCGCCGCCACCGCGGCGACCAGGCGGCGGCCGGGCATCAGGAACAGGCGCTGCCCGCCGTTGCCCATCCCGGCGGCCCAGGTGGGGCCGACGTACCACTGGTAGCCGTACTCGAACCCTTCGTCGATCTTGATCCTGGGCTTCAGCAGCTCCTCGATCCAGGTCCCGGGCACCACGTCGCGCCCGCCCTCCAGCACCAGCTGCCCGATGGCGGCCAGGTCGCGCGGCCGCAGCCGCAGCCCGGCGGGCGCCAGCGCGACGCCGTCGGCGCCGGTGCTCCACTCGAACGTGATGCCCAGCGGCTCGAACAGCGCCGTGCGGGCGTACTCCTCCAGCGGCCGGCCGGTGCCCTTGGCGATCAGGCTCCCGAGCAGGGTCGTGGCGCCGCCGCAGTAGTGCCAGGTGAGGCCAGGCTCCGCGGTGAAGGGCCGCTCGAGGACGTAGCGGTAGCGGTCGGGGGCCTCCTCCATGGCGATCTCGCTGTTGGCCGAGCTCGTGTACGGCACGCTCTCGTCCCAGTCGAGCCCGAGCGTCATGGTCAGCGCGTGGCCGACGGTCAGCCGGGCCTTGGCCGGATCCGCCACGAGGTCCGGGTACTCGGGGAAGTTCGGCAGCAACGGCTCGTCGGGGCCCGGGACCTTGCCCTGCGCCAGGGCCGTGCCGTACAGCAGGGCGACGACGCTCTTGGACACCGAGCGGACGTCGTGCAGGGTGTCGGCGTCGAACCTCACCTCGCCCAGCGACTCGCCGAGGATGTAGTCCTCGCCCTGGCCGTAGCGTTCGTAGATCTGCTCGCCGTCCTGGAGGATCACGATGCCGTGCAGATTGGGTGCCTTGCCGGAGTCGAAGAGCCCGTCGATGCGTTCGGTGAGTTTCATGGCTCCAGGCATAGCGCCTCACACGATGTCAGGGTCAATCGCGGTCGTGGTGGCAGACCGCCTCGATCATGAAACCGAAGGGGTCGAGCCAGAAGGCCGCGTAGTAGGGCGGCGGGTACTCGGGGAACTCGCGCGGCTCGTGCACGATCTCGCTGCCCAGCTTCTCGGCCAGATCGCGCACCTGCCGTACGGCGGAGCGGGACCCGACCATGAACGCCACGTGCTGCAGCCCGGTCCTGTGCCGCGAGAACCCGCTCTCCTCCAGCGCCGGGTAGAAGAACAGGTACGTGCCCGGCTTGCCGCCCGCGGGCCGGTAGGCGAACTGGTCGTGGCTGGACAGGAACTCCTCGAACCCCAGCAACGGCATGACCTGGTCGTAGTACGCCTTGGCCGCCGCGAGATCCGGCACGTTGATCCCGATATGACCGATCACCCCGCCATGCTCGCACGCCCAAACCCCCTCAGGAACACCCTTCGACCCGCCGTGTCAGCGCTTTCGGGCCCGACATCCCCCGCCTGCCTCCCGAGAAGTAACCGCGTCGGCACTCCCAGCGCCGGCGGCCACGAGTACGTGCGTCGTAGCGGCGGGACGGCGGCATCGACTCGCCAGGGGCGCCGGGCGCGGGTCCGCGGCCGGAGTACGGCGGGCGGCCGGTGGGCGTGGCTCGCCGTACAGGATGAGCGGGCTGGAGGAAGGTCAGGACGCGCGGGCTGGAGGAAGTTCAGGACGCGCACGTGTCGTGGGTGGCGTCGAAGCTGGGGACGGTGGGGGGCTGGGGTTTGAGGCCCTTCCAGTCGTTGCCGATGACGAGGATCAGGTGCGGGGTCTGGGCGGCGGGGACCAGGCGGGTCTGGCTGGCGAGCAGGTCCTTGGTCAGGGTCGGGACCCGGGTCTCGCCGGCGGGGGAGTACAGGACGGTGGTCTTGGCCACGGGCTTGGTGCGCGTGTCGGTGACCTTGGTGATGTGGTAGCCGCGCTGCTCGAGGGCGGCGGCGACCTGGGTGCCGAGGCCGCCGCGGTAGGTGCCGTTGCGCAGCTCGATCTGGATCTTCTCCGGCGACACCTTGGTCTGGCCGCCCTTGACGCCCTGCAGGCTGCGGTCTCCCGCGACGGTCTCGAAGAGCTTGCCCGCCTGCGGCTGCACCCACTCGACGCGGCCGGGCTGGGTGAGCGAGTAGTGCCAAGGCGTGGTGACGAAGCGGATCTGGCCGGCCTTGAGGCCCTGCAGGCTGGTGGCCAGGTCCTTCATGACGCCGGGCGTGAGGTCGGGGTCGGTGGTGACGGACTTGGTGCCCGCGTCGAGGAAGCCGAGCAGCTTGGCCGGGTTGGTGAGCGTCTGGCCGCTCATCACCTTCTTGATCATGGAGGCGATGAACATCTGCTGGCGCTGGATGCGCCCGATGTCGGAGCCGTCGCCGATGCTGTAGCGGGCGCGCACGTAGCCCAGCGCCTGCTCGCCGTTGAGTGTCTGCTTCCCGGCGGGCAGGTGGAGCAGGGCCTTGGTGTCGTCGATGCGCTGCGGCAGGCACACCTCGACGCCGCCGACCGCGTCGACCATGCTCTTGAAGCCGGTGAAGTCGACCTTGACGAAGTGGTCGATGTGGATGTGCGTGAGCGACTCGATCGTCTTCCAGGTGCAGCCGATGCCGCCGGAGTTGAACGACTCGTTGATCATGCCGACGTGCGGCTGCTGGCCCGCGAAGGGGCCCTTGGCGCGGCAGGCGGGCAGCTGGACCAGCGAGTCGCGGGGGAAGCTGACGACCATCGCGTTGTCGCGCTTGGACGACAGGTGGGCCAGCATGATCGTGTCGGTGCGCTCGCCGGCGACGCGGTGGCCGTACTTGGCGTTCTTGCCGTCGCGCTGGTCGGAGCCGACGATCAGGATGTTCTGCGCGGTGGTCGCGATCTTGGGTGGGCGGGTGGCGCCGAGGTCCTCGCCGGTGATGTCGATGTGCTTGACGTTGCCTGTGAGCTTGGCGTACACGATCACGGCGGCGCCGACCAGCGCGAGCACCAGGGTCACGGCGATGATGAGGGTCCAGCGCAGCCAGCGGCGCCGTTTGGGCGGGGCTGTGGAGGGCGGCGCAGCGTCAAGAAGCACGTGACTCTCCATGGGACGGGGCCGAGGGCAGCCGCCCATGGCCAAGAGCCTCGCCGTACAGATCTCGGCCGATTGGATCGCGCCCGAGTGTACTCACTGCCGGTAAACGCGGCGTAAGGTTCACGCGAACGGTGATCGTTTTGTCCGGTTGGTCCGCGCGCGGCCGGAGCGGGCCGACGCCGTCCGGGAAGACGGGCCGCGGCGCGGACCAGCCGGTGCCCTACATCTGGATCACCGACAGGATGTTGCCCGCCGGGTCGGTGAACCAGGCGATCAGGGGACCGCCCCCGCGGAAGACCCCCTTCTCGTCGGTCTGCAGATGCTCGTAGCGCTCGAACCGCACCCCGCGGTCGGTGAGCAGGTCGACCGCCTTGTCGATGTCCTCGACAGGGAAGTTGAGGATCGTGTACGTGGCGGGCGTGTGGTCGTCCTTGGGATAGACCAGGGTGGGCCGGTCGCCGCCGGCCAGGTGCAGGGTGAGCAGCCCGTGCTCCTCGGTCACCCTGATGCCGAGCGTCTCGCCGTAGAACTGCTTGGCCGCGGCCAGGTCGTTCACGGAGAAGCCGCTGAAGGCCTTGGTGTCGCCGAACATGTCGCTACATCGCTTTCTTCTGCTCTTCGCTGAGCTGGATGATCTGCACGTAGTTGCCGTCCGGGTCGATCGCGGTGGCGAACAGGCCGCCGTCGCGCTCCTCCAGCTCGGCCAGCCAGGTCGTGCCGAGCTTGTCGACGCGGGCGGCGACGGCGTGGGCGTCGTCCACGTGGAAGTTGAAGATCACCCGGCCTGGTTCGGGGTTCTTGTCGCCGATGTCCGCGCGGGAGTCGATGAGGACGTGGAACTCGCCGAACGTCAGGATCCGGTAGCCGTTTCCCTCATTGTTCTCCTGCGGCTCGAGCGCCGCCACGTACCAGTCGCGCAGCCGCTGTGGGTCCGTGCTGGACAGGAGCATGCTGCCAAGGGCCGGGCTCGTCATGGTGTTGCCTCCTTCTGTCGTTGACCATGTAGACCGGTTGGAGACTGGAAACTCATCGGCGCGCGGTCACAATCGGGTTCATGAGCATGGCCCGCAGGGAGGACGCCCGGCTGCTGAGCGGACGGGGCAGGTTCGTCGCCGGCATCAAGCTGCCCGGCATGGCCCACGCGCACGTCGTGCGCAGCCCGATCGCGCACGGCAGGCTGGTGAGCTTCGAGGCCAAGGCGGCCCGCGCGCACCCGGGAGTGCTGGACGTCATCACCGTGCGGGACGCCGACGGGGTTCGGCTGCCGTGTGTGAGCCTCGCGCCCGACCAGCGGGTGCTGTCCTACCCGGTGATGGACGAGGTGATCAGGTACGCCGGCCAGCCGGTGGCGGTCGTGGTGGCCGTCACGCCGGAGGCCGCCAGGGACGCGGCCGACCTGCTGGACCTGGAGTTCGACGAGCTGCCCCCGGTGATCGGGATCGATCAGGGCGAGGTGTTCTGCGACTTCGTGATGGGCGACGCCGACGCGGCCGTCGCCGGCGGCGAGCACGTGGTGGAGCTGGAGTTCAGGTTCGGCAGGTGCTCGCCGCACCCGATGGAGCCGCGCGGGCTGGTGGCCTCCTTCGCCGACGGGGAGCTGACCATCCGGATCTCCACCCAGGCGCCGCACCACGTGCGCGACCATGCCGCCGACGCGCTCGGGCTGCCGCACGGGCAGGTCAGGGTGATCAGTGGCGACACCGGCGGCGGGTTCGGCGGCAAGGAGCACCTGTATCCGGACGAGGCGCTGATCTGCCTGGCGGCGATGCGCCTGGGCCGCCCGGTGGCCTGGATCGAATCGCCGAGCGACCGGCTGGTGGCCACGCTGCCCGCCCGCGAGGCCGTCCACCGGGCCCGGCTCGCGCTGGACGCCTCGGGGCGCTTCACCGCGCTGTACGCCGACGTGGTGGGAGACCTCGGTGCGCATCCGTCGAACGTCGGCATCTCGCCGTTCGCGGTGACGGCCACGCTCCTGCCCGGCCCCTACCGCTTCGACAAGGCGGGCGTACGGCTGCGCGGCGTGCTGACCACGACCGCGCCCACCGGCTCCTACCGCGGCTTCGGCCAGCCCGAGGCGGCGATGACCAGGGAGCGGCTGATCGACGAGGCGGCCAGGCGCTTCGGGTTCGACCCGGTGGAGCTGCGGCTGCGCAACATGCTGGGACCCGACGAACTGCCCTGCACCACGCGGGTCTGGCAGGTCTACGACTCGGGCGACTACCCGCGCGCGCTGCGCACGGTGCGCGAGCTGGCCAGGGTGCGCGAGATCGACGACGGGCGCAGGCGCGGCATCGGCTTCTCCTGCCACGTCGAGGGGACCGGGCTCGGCCCTTCGATGGCGATGAAGGCGATGGGCATGCAGGCCGGCGGGTTCGAGACCGCGATCCTGCGGATGGAGCCCGACGGGTCGCTGGTCGTGGTCGCCGGGGTGGTCGGCATCGGGCAGGGGATCGAGACCACGCTCGCCCAGCTGGCCGCCGAGCGGATGGGCGTGCCCGTGGACAGCGTGCGGGTGGTGCTGGGTGACACCGCGGCCACGCCGTACTCCTCGCTCGGGTCGATCGCCAGCAGGGCGCTGGCGGTGGGCGGCGGGGCGCTGATCCAGGCGGCGGGGAAGCTGCGGGAGAAGATCCTGACGATCGCGGCGCACCGGCTGGAGGCCGCGCAGGACGATCTGGAGCTGGACGGTTCGGCCGTGCGGGTGAAGGGCGATCCGCAGTCGGGGCTGACGCTGCGCGAGCTGGCGACGGCGGCCTGGCGGGGCTGGGACCTGCCCCCGGGGATGGAGCCTGGGCTGGAGGAGCGGGCCAGCTACGACCCGGCGGAGACCACGTTCGCCTACGGGGCGCACGCGGCGGCCGTGGCCGTCGACGTGGAGACGGGGGCGGTCGAGGTCGAGGGGTACTGGGCGGTCCACGACTCGGGGGTCGTGGTCAACGAGGCGATCGTGCGGGGGCAGATCCACGGCGGGGTGGTGCAGGGCATCGGCATGGCGCTGAGCGAGGAGATCGTCTACACCGACGACGGGCAGCCGATCGTGGACTACCTGCTGCCCGGTGCCACCGACGTGCCCGACATCGAGGTGGTGCTGTTCGAGACGCCTTCGCCGATCACTCCGGGCGGGATGAAGGGGGCGGGTGAGGGCGGGACGATCGGGCCGCCGGCGGCCATCGGCAACGCGATCGCCGCCGCCGTGCCCGAGATCGCCGGCCGGCTCACCCGGACCCCGATGACGCCCGCCAGGATCTGGGGCTATCTCAACGGGCCCACGGCGGGACGAACGGATCCTGGCCCGGCATGATCGCCTGACCGCCGACGGGGAGCACGGCGACCATCTCGACCGGCTCCTCGTGCGGGTTGGCGATGCCGAAGGGCGTGTGCGCAGGCACCACCAGGGCGTCGCCCGGCCCGAGGGGGTGCTCGGCGCCGTCGATCGTGGCCAGCGCCCTGCCGGACAGGATCACGAAGATCTCCTCGCGGTCCACCTGGTGGATGCCGGTCGGCGCGCCGGGATCCATGGTGAAGCGCCACATGCAGGTCTCCGCCGAGCCCCGGCTGGGCGCTGCCAGCCCGGTGGCGGTGACGTGGGGGACGGTGAAGGTGGGGGCCGTGGCCCCGTCGATCACGGGCATCTGTTCTCCTACTGGGCGGGCATGGGGACGACGGTCTGGCCGTTCACGTGGGCGAGCGCGCCGACGGGGAGCGCCACGATCAGCTCGAGCGGCTCACCGTGCGGGTTGCCGAGGCCGAACTGCGTCCCAGAGGGCACCACGATCGCGTCGCCGGTGACGACGGGGTGCTCGGACTCGCCGAGGTGGGCGACTCCGGCGCCGGCGACGACGACCAGCACCTCCTCGTGGTCGAAGGAGTGCATACCGGGCTCGGCGCCCGGGTGGACCTTGGTGCGCCACACGCAGGTCTCCTTGGCGCCCCTGCTGGGGGAGGCCAGACCGGTGAAGGTGGCGTTCGGGAGGTCAAAGGTCGGGGCGGTGGCCCCGCTGATAACCGGCATTGGTATCCTCTCAACAGATCTACAACCGAGGTTTACAACCATAGTTGTATATCTCGGGAAGGAGGGACGTCAAGTGACCCATTTCGGGGTGCTGCTCGGGCTGGCCTACAACCAGTTCGTCGACGAGCTGCACGAGCATCTGGCGAAGCACGGATTCACGCACCTCAAGCCCACCTTCGGCTTCGCGTTCAAGGTGCTGGCCCAGGAGAGCGTCACGACCAGCCGCCTGGCCGCGCTGCTCAGGATCACACCGCAGGGCGCGGCCAAGACCGTCGAGGAGATGGTGGCCGCCGGCTACGTCGACCGGGTGCCCGACCCGTCCGACGGGCGGGTGAAGCTGCTGGTGCTCACCGACCGCGCCCGCGCGCTGCTGGCGACGGGGCACGAGTTCCACCAGGCCTTCGAGCGCGAGCTCGCGCAGAGCCTCGGCGAGGCGAAGATCGAGACGTTCCGCGAGGTCCTGGACGCGATGGTGGCGCGTAGCGACTCGCCGGACAGCCTGGCCAGGACACTCAAGCAGCTCTGAGCTACCGTGACGCTTGTGGAGACATTTCCGGCGATGCCGTACGACGAGTGGGTGGACACCAAGGACACCTTCCACCGTTTCGCCCAGATCGTGGGCAAGGTACGGCTGGCCGCCAGCGTCCGCCGCAACCACTGGTGGAACGTGCCCTTCCACCTCACCGGCCGGGGCCTGACCACCAGGCCCATGGACGGCTTCTGTATCGACTTCGACCTGGTGCGCCACCGGCTCGTCGTCGACCGGCTGGACGGCCGCAGCGCCGACATGCCGCTCATCGGGCAGTCGGTCGCCAGCTTCTACGCCGGGCTCTTCGACATCCTGGACGACCTCGGCATCCACGCCGAGATCCACGCCGTGCCGTTCGACCTGGCCGACAGTACCCCGTTCGCCGAGGACACCAAGCACGCCGCCTACGACCCCGCCCTGATCACCCGGTACTGGGTGATCCTTTCGCAGGTGGCGCAGGTGCTGGAGCGGTACGCGGCGGACTTCTGCGGCAAGACCAGCCCGGTCCACCACTTCTGGCACACCTTCGACCTCGCGGTCACTCGCTTCACCGGCCGCAAGGTGGAGCCGCCCGCCGAGGCCGACCCGGTGACCAGGGAGGCCTACAGCTGGGAAGTGATCAGCAGCGGCTTCTGGTTCGGCGACGAGGAGCGGCCCTGGCCGGCGTTCTACTCCTACACCGCGCCCGAGCCGCCCGACCTGACCGAGCACAAGCTCTGGCCTGACTGGGCGGCCTGGATCCCGTCCGGGGGCAGCCACCTGGCGGTGCTCCGTTACGACGACGTACGGCAGGCCGACGACCCCGTGGACACCGCGCTCGGCTTCCTCAACAGCGCCTACCGCGCCGGAGCCCGCACGACAGGCTGCGACGCCTCCGGGCTGGCAAGCCCGGACGGCGTCACCGATCCCCACCTGAGGCATTCCCACTAGAAAGCTGCCGGCCCGGCGCGTGGGCGGTCTCTAGAAGCGGTACCGCAGGACGCGGGCACCCTGCCGCGACATGCCCGTGCTCAGCGCCATGAACCGGGCGGCCGCCCGCGACGGCTGCGGGAACTTCGCCACCAGCGGATCGCGGCAGAGCAGCTGCTCACCGGCGAGGGTGAGCCCGGCGCCCCACGACTCCGGCTCGCGCGGGTCGTCGAAGCCCTGCGCGGCCTGGATGCCGAGCGCTTTGATCGTGGGGTGGTACTTCATGGCCCACGCGGCGAAGCGGGTGTAGCCGTTCAGTACGAGCTCGCCGCCGGAGACGTGCCCGGTGAGGCGGCGGACCATGGCGGCGAACGTGTCGCCGGGCATGAACGGCAGCACCCCATCGGCCACCAGCATCGTGGGCCGGCCGGTGGGCACCTGCGCCGGCCAGGCGTCGCCGGTCAGTTCGGCGGCGATGAGGTGGGAGCGGCCGGGCAGGTACTTCTCCCGCAGTTCGAGGACCTCCGGGTAGTCGACGTCGTACCAGTCGACGCCGCCGGGCGGGGCGCAGCGGGCGGCGCGAGTGTCGAGCCCGCAGCCGAGGTCGAGCACGATCGCGTCCGGATGCTCGGCGGTGAACGCCCGGACGGCGTCGTCGATCCTCCTGGCCCGCAGGGCCGTGCTGCACACCAGGCTGGGTTTGAGCTTCAGCTTGGCGAAGTCGTAGTCGATCTGGGAGGCGATGTCCGCCGACAGGGGGTCGCCGAGTATCGGTCTGGACAGCCTGCTGTCCAGGGCCCGGGCATACAGGGTGAGTAGCGCCGTTTGCTGGATCTGGCCGAGTTGCATATTTCAATTGTGACTGAAACAGCTAGCAAATACAATCCCGGCTATGGGCGGATCGCCGCTCGCGGCGTCCTGAGCAGGTCGAGCAGCCGCTCGACCGGCAGCCCCGGCGAGCGGTGGCCGTCGCGGCCGATCATCGTCTCCGCGCCGAGCAGCGCGTTGAGCACGGCCTCCTCCACCGACTCCACGACGGCCTCGAAGAAGTCGTCGAGCCTGTTCCACGGCACGAAGCTCGCCTGCTCGTAGCCGGGCTCGCCGCGCGGGAACGCCGTGTCGAAGGCCTCGGGGTTACCCGTGGAGAAGGCCAGGAAGATGTCGCCGGAGAAGTGCGACCCGGTCGTGCCCGTGCGGGCCAGCCCGAGCGGGACCCGGCGGGCCAGCGCCGTGCACTGCATCGGCAGCAGCGGCGCGTCCGTGGCGATCACCGCGATGACCGAACCGGCGCCGGCGTAGAAGGCCTCGAGCGGGTCGTCGTCGGCCAGTTCCCGCCCGACCGGCACGCCGCAGACGGTGAGCTCCTTGCGGGAGCCGAAGTTGGCCTGCACGAACGCGCCCACGGTGTGCGTGGCCGAGCCGTAGGAAACCTGCCGGGAGGAGGTGCCGCTGCCGCCCTTGAAGCCGTAGCAGTTCATCCCGGTGCCGCCGCCGACCGAACCCTCGGCCACCGGGCCTGGCCTGGCCGCGTCGATGGCGGCGCTCGCGTGCTCGGGGCGCACGTGCGGGCCGTTGATGTCGTTGAGGTAGCCGTCCCAGGTCTCGGCCACCACGGGCAGCAGCCACTGGTCGGCCGCCGCCGGCTTGCGCCGGGCCACCCAGTCGATCACGCCCCGGTGGCAGGGGCCGACCGCGTGCGTGTTGGTGATCAGCACAGGGAGGCGGAGCACGCCGGTCTCGCTGAGCCATGCCGTACCGGTCATCTCGCCGTTGCCGTTGAGCGAGTGCCAGCCGGCCGCGCACGGCACGTCGAAGCCGTCCCTGCCGCGCGGCAGGATCGCGGTGACGCCGGTGCGCACCGCCTCGCCCTCGATCAGCGTGGTGTAGCCGACCTCCACGCCCGGCACGTCGGTGATGGCGTTGTCGGGTCCTGGGCGGCCGGGCAGTTCCAGGCCGAGTTCACGTGCTCGCATCGAATCCTTCCAGGTCACAGCCGGTCGAGTCGGCGGCGTAGGCAAGCAGCAGGCGTTCTGCCTGCCCGTGGTCGAGCGTCGGCACGGCCATCGTCAGGTGGAGGCTGAGGCCGTCCTCCAGCACCACGAGGCTGCGCGCGATCGTGGTCGCGTCGCGGGTCAGGGTGAACACCCCGGTCGCCGCGCCGGCCTCCAGGATCGAGGAATACAGGGCGACCTGCCGCTCGTACAGCCGGATGTACTGCGCCGAGTAGGCGGGGTCGCGGCGGGCGTGGGTGCCCAGCTCGAGCAGCAGCACGCACAGCTCGTCGTCGGTGCTGGTGGGCAGCCCGGTGCGGATCATGCCGAGCAGGCGCCGCCGCGGGTCGGGCTCGGCCTGCGCGGCGCGCTCCCGGTCCACGCAGAAGCGCTCGACCGCCTCCCGCTGCACCTCGCGCAGCAGGTCGGACAGCGCGGGGAAGTAGTAGAGCACCGACCCGGTGGACATGTCGGCCTGCTCGGCCACGTCGCGCAGCCGCAGATCCGCGATGCCGCGCTTGAGTACGGCCTGACGCGCGGCGGCGATCAGTTCGGCGCGCTTCTCGTGTGCTCGGCTCGGTCGTGCCATGAGGGCGATTCTCTTAACATCAATCAAAAAACTCAATAGGGCTTGACGCGGCTTATGCGGAGTTCTTTGATACCCAATCAAAGAACGGCCGCCCCCCAGGAGGCGTCATGGTCGACGTCCGGCATCCCCACCTCCATCGCGGACTCAAGGTTCTGGGAACCTTGTTCATCACCCTGTCCGCCATCACCCCCGCCTCGTCCGTCTTCATCATCGCGCCCGGCGTCATCGGCCAGGCGGGCACCGGCGCCTTCTGGGCGTACGTGCTCGCGGCCGTGGTGGGCGTCTTCATGGCCTTCGTCTACGCCGAGCTGGGCTCGGCCTACCCGCTCAGCGGCGGCGAGTACGCGATCGTGGCCCGCGTCTCCGGCAAGCCGGCCGGGTTCGTGGTGCTCGGCCTGTTCCTGGTCACGCAGCTGCTCATCATCGCGGTGATCGCGCTCGGCGTCGGCACCTACCTGTCGGTCGTCTTCCCGAGCCTGCACGCCCCCACCGTCGGCGCCGTCACCACGGTCCTGGCGACCGTGCTCGCGGTCTTCGACATCAAGCTCAACGCCTGGATCACCGGGATCTTCCTGGCCATCGAGATGATCGCGCTGGTCGTGGTGAGCCTGCTCGGTTTCCTCAAGCCGCAGCGCTCCTTCGCCGACCTGCTGCTGCACCCGGTCGCCGCGAGCGGCGACGGCACGGTCATCGCCGCCTCCGCCGGGCTCATCGGCGCCGCCACGGCTGTGGCGATCTTCTCCTACAACGGGTACGGCGCGGCCGTCTACCTGGGCGAGGAGCTCCAGGACGCCAAGCGCTCCATGGCCAGGACGATCCTGTGGGCGCTGGCCATCACCGTGGCCTCCGAGCTGATCCCGGTCACCGCCGTGCTCATCGGCGCGCCCGCGCTCAAGGACCTGTTCGGCGCCCAGAACATGATGAGCTACTTCGTCGGGGCCACCGCGGGGTCGACGCTGAACACGGTCATCAGCCTGGCCATCGTGGTCGCCATCCTCAACGCGGTGCTGGCGATCGTGCTGGTCACCGCCCGGATGGTGTTCTCCACCGGCCGCGACGGCACCTGGCCGGGGCCGGTCAGCCGGGCGCTGGCCGCCATCCACCCGCGCTTCGGCAGCCCGTGGATCGCCACGCTCGTCGCCGGGGTGATCGGCGCCGCCTTCTGCTACGTCGACGAGCACTTCCTGCTGGTCGTCACCTCGACCACGATCATCGCCATCTACGCCGCGCTGTGCCTGGCGACGATCGCCGGCCGCCGCAACGGCACCACCGCGCACGCCGGCTACCGGATGCCGGCCTTCCCGCTCGCGCCGATCCTGGCCCTGCTCGCCCTGGCCTACGTCGTCTACCGCAACTTCCTCGACCCGGTCGTCGGCCGGCCGAGCCTGATCGCCACCGTGGTGATCGCCGTCCTGTCCGCCGTGTACTACGTGCTCGTCCTGCGCCGCCGCTCGTGGGAGCTCACGGGCCCGGCCGAGGAGGCGCCTACGGAAGCCAGGTGACGCGCCCGTGGAGGGCGGCGTAGCCGGCGAACGCGACGGCGTCGATGAGCGTGTGGGCCACGACCAGCGGCATCGCCCTGCCCCAGCGCTGGTAGAGGCGGCCGAAGACCACGCCCATCACCACGTTGCCGACGAACCCGCCGAAGCCCTGGTAGAGGTGGTAGGACCCGCGCAGCACCGCCGACAGCGCGACCGCCCGCCACGGCCGCCAGCCCGCCTGGTCCAGGCGGTGCAGCAGGTAGCCGCTGACGACCACCTCTTCCAGGATCCCGTTCTGCGCCGCGGCCAGCAGCAGGACCGGGATCCGCCACCACACGTCGGGCAGCTGGCCGGGCACCACGGTCAGGTTGACGCCCGCGGCGTACACGATCAGGTAGAAGGCCAGGCCCGTGCCGCCGATCGCGGCGGCGAGCAGCGCGCCGCGGACCAGGTCGCGGCGGGGTTCGCGCAGGTCGACGCCGATGGTGCGCATCGACTCTCCCGACCTGACCAGCAGGTAGGCGACCAGCCCGACGGGGGCGACGGTGATCGCGATGTCGACCAGCTGCAACGCCAGGTCCAGCCAGGGCCGGCCGGGGGCCAGCGAGCCGACCAGGACGGCCTGCTGGCCCTTCAGCTGCTTGGGCGCCGTGAGCGCTCCGATGAGCCTGACCAGCGACACCAGCGCGCTGGCGCCCAGCGAGACCGACATCACGGCCAGGATCTCGGCCCTGATGAGCCTGGGCGCGAGCGTGAACGTCTCGGTCTCTGTGCGCATGGCCGCAGGGTAGCCGCACCCGCGTCCGTCCCGGGTAAGGTCCTTGCGTGACGGGCCTCACGCGGCGCGACTTCCTCCAGCTCGGCGCGGTTTCCGTGCTGCCGGCCGTACCGTCTGACGACTTCGGGACGATGCGGTCGCGGTGGCGGGAGATCTCGCTGGCCGGCGGGCCGGGGTCGGGCGTGGTGGCGATGGCGCGCCAGTACGCCAGGACCGGCGATGCGGCGCTGGGGCGGGCGGTGGCGGCCGAGATCGACCGGTACCGGCGGGAGGTCTACCACGCGGGTGCCGAGCCGGCGGGCAACTGGTGGACCTGGCAGATCGGGACCCCCAAGCGGCTGCTGGACGCGGCGGTGCTGATCGGGCCGTATCTGGGGGACGGGCGGCCACTGGCCGAGGCCGTGGACCACTTCGTGCCCGAGTGCGTGTTAGCCGACTACAGCGGCACCAGCACCGCGGCGAACCGGGTCGACCTGTGCCTGGTGACGCTGCTGCGGTCGATGCTGACCGGCGACGCGGGCAAGGCGGCGCTGGCGGTCTCGGCGCTGTCGCCGGTGTTCCGCTACGTGAGCGAGGGCGACGGGATCTACCGCGACGGGTCGTTCATCCAGCACTCGACCGTGCCCTATCAAGGCGAGTACGGGGTGGTGCTGCTGTCGGGGCTGGCGGCGATGTTCAAGCTGGTCCGCGGCACGCCGTGGGAGGTGACCGATCCGGCGCGGCACAACGTCCACGACACGGTGGAGCGGGGGTTCGCGCCGTTCGTGCACGCGGGCGCCTGCATGGACCTGGTGCGCGGGCGCGCGATCAGCAGGGCGCCGTCCGGCGACCGGCGCAGCGCCGCCAGGCTGGCGGCGGCGGTGTGGCTGCTCGGCGAGACGGCACCGCCGGCCGATCGCCGCAGGTGGCAGGCCATGGTCCGCAGGTGGGAGAGCGGGGCTCCCGAGCCGCCTGGGCACCGGCTGCTGCCGATGAGCGCCCGCGCCGTGCACAGGGCGGGAGGCTGGTGCGCCGCGCTCAGCATGTCCTCCTACCGGATCGCCCACTACGAGCACGGCAACGGCGAGAACCTGCGCGGCTGGCACACCGGCGCGGGGATGCTCTACTGGTGGGCCGAGGGGCACGCCGACCAGTACTCCGGGACGTTCTGGTCCACCGTCGACCCCTACCGGCTGCCCGGCACCACGGTCTCCACCAAGCGCCTGCCGGACGGCGCGGGCCAGGCGTGGGGCGGCGCCTGTCCGCCCGGCCGGTGGGTCGGCGGGGCCACCGACGGCGTCCACGCCACGGTCGGGCAGCACCTCAACGGGCTGGAGAGCACGCTCGAGGCATTCAAGTCGTGGATCTTCCTCCAGGACGCCGTGGTGTGCCTGGGCGCCGGGATCACCTGCGACGACGGCGTCCCGGTCGAGACCGTGGTGGACAACCGCCGCGCGACCACACCGCTGACGGTACGGCCGGCCTGGGCGTACCTGGCCGGGCACGGCGGATACGTCGTGATCGACGGCCGTCTGCGCACGCTGCGCGAGCGGGGTTACACCACGCTCTGGCTGGACCACGGCCTCGACCCCAGCTCGGCGAGCTACGTCTACCTGCTGATGCCCGGCGCCACCCGGGCGGCGACCGAGGCCCGCGCGGCCGACCCGAGCTGGGCCAGGGTGATCGCCAACACCGCTTACCAGCAGGGCATCCAGGTGCCGGGCCTGATCGCGGTGAACTTCTGGACAGCGGGCACCGCGGGCCCGCTGTCGGCCTCGGGCCCCTGCGCCGTGCTGGTGCGCGAGCACGGCGCCACGGCCACGATCACGGTGTCTGATCCCTGCCGCGACCTCGACGGCCTCACCGTGACCTGGGACCGCCCGGTCTCCCAGGTCCTGCGCGCCCATCCCCGGCTGACGAGCGCCACCACCGGACAGCGGCTCACGCTCACCTTCGGCCGCCTGTCGGACCGCGGCGGCGCCTCCCACCCGGTCACGGTGGCTCTGACACCGGAAACAGGATCGGGCTGAGGCTCCCGGTGCGGGCCATCACACCCCAGGGGAGGACCCATCATGAAGTCGGCGATCGTCAGCGGCGTGACCGGCCGATCGTGTGGACCCTGTTCCCGCTGTGGACGCTGCTCGTCGGCCTGCGTCCTTACGTGATGACGACCAGCTTGCCGTAGACCCGGTTGTGCTCCAGGTCGTCGTGGGCGCGCTGGATCTCGTCCATGCGGTAGACGGTCGCCGGGCCCAGGCTGAGCTCGCCTGAGGCGATCTGGTCCAGGAAGCGCTGCAGCACCGCGGGCGGCAGGTCCGCGGCCTCGCCGCCGTAGGCCGTGAGCCGGACGCCCGTCGGCAGGTAGCCGATCGGGTAGAAGTCGGGCACCGTCCACTGGTTGGACAGCATGCCGGTGAAGCACACCGTGCCGTGCACGGCGGTGGCGGCCAGCGTGTCGGGCAGCGTGGGCGTGCCCACCAGTTCGAGCGCGGCGTGCACGCCGCCGGGAACGATCGCGCGGACCTGGGCGGCGACGTTTCCGTCGTCGAGCAGCGGGTGGTCCACGCCCTGCTCGGCCAGCGCGGCGAGCCGGTCGCGGCTGCGGGAGGTGGCCAGGACCGTGGCGCCCAGGTCGCGGGCCAGCGCGGCGGCCGCGAAACCGACCCCCGAGGTGCCGCCGCGGATCAGCAGGCTCTGCCCCTTGCGCAGGTCGAGCCCGGTGGTGAGCGAGCCGTAGGCCGTCTGCAGCGTCTCGGGGACCTGCCCGAGCACCTCCCACGGCAGATCGGAGGAGAACGGGACCACCGTGGACCTGGGCACGAGGGTGTACTCGGCGTACCCGCCGTCGAACTGGCGGCCCATCCCGCCCATCATGGCCGCCACCTGCTGACCCGGCTCTAGATCGCTGTCGGGCGCGGCGTCGACCACGCCGACCGCCTCGATCCCGGGCACCCGCGGGAACGTCACGCCCACGGCCAGCCCGAGCCGGGTGTGCAACTCGGACCGGTTGATCCCGAAGGCCTTCACCCGGATACGGACCCAGCCCGGCCTGGGCTCAGGAACAGGCAGGTCCCTGAGCTGCAGGTTCTCGACCGGCCCGGGTTCGACAAGTACGACGGCACGCATGGCGCCGATCCTATTCATGCCGTTCTGACGTGCGCTGGCCTACCCGTTGGGGTTCCCTAAAGGAACTCTAGATGTTACGGTCATGGAGTCTCTTCAAGGAACTCCAGGCAGGGAGCATCAGATGTACGGAGCACTCGTCAGGCTCGTCATCAAACCGGGCAAGCGAGCCGAGTTCCTGGAGTTCTCGCGCTGGAACGTCCGGATGGCCAGGGAAACCGAGCCGGGCACGCTGCGACTCGACCTGTGGGAGGTCGAGGCTGAACCCGACGTGGTCTACGTCTACGAGGTCTACACGGACGAGCCCGCCTTCGAGCGTCACATCAAGAACGAACCGGTCCAGAAGTTCGGCGAGATCATGAACGACCTGATCGAAGGCTGGACCATGGTCATCCCCTTCGGGCACAGCGTCATGTCGAATCTGGACGAGTGATTCTTACGGGGTGCGAACGACACGCCCCCGGTGCTTCAGCCGGATGCGGTGGCCTGGTTACCGTCGGTTGCGTGAGGGTGTTGGTCACCGGCTCGGCCGGGTTCATCGGCGGGCATGTCGTGGCGGCGTTCGAGGGAGCCGGGCACGACGTGCGGGGGTTCGACCTGCGCGAGGGCGCAGACGTCAGGGACGAGGCGGCGCTGGATCAGGTGCTGCCGGGGGTGGCGCTGGTGGTGCATCAGGCCGCCAAGGTGGGGCTCGGGGTGGACGTGTCCGACCTGCCCGCCTACGCCTCGGCCAACGTGTACGGCACGGCCGTACTGCTCGCGGCGATGGCCAGGCACGGCGTCGAGCGGCTGGTGCTGGCCTCCTCGATGGTGGTCTACGGCGAGGGCGCCTACGACTGCGCCGAGCACGGCAGGGTGCGGCCGGGTCCGCGGGCCCGCGCCGACCTGGAGCGGGGCAGGTTCGAGCCGTCCTGCCCGGTGTGCGGGGCCGAGCTCCGGTACGCCACCATCGGCGAGGACGCGCCGACCGACCCGCGCAACGCCTACGCCACCACCAAGCTCGCCCAGGAGCACCTGGCCGCAGGATGGGCCCGCGAGACGGGCGGGACGGCGGTCGCGCTGCGCTACCACAACGTCTACGGGCCGCGGATGCCGCGCGACACCCCGTACGCGGGGGTGGCCGCGATCTTCCGGTCCGCGCTCGAGGCGGGCAGGGCGCCGCGGGTGTTCGAGGACGGCGGGCAACTGCGCGACTTCGTGCACGTGCGGGACGTGGCCAGGGCGAACCTGGCCGCCGCCGGCGCCGGATCCCCGGGGCGGCTGGTGGCCTACAACGTGGCGAGCGGGACCCCGCACACGGTCGGCGAGATGGCCGCCGCGCTGGCCGCTGCGCGGGGCGGGTCCGAGCCGGTGGTGACGGGGGAGTTCCGGCTGGGCGACGTCCGGCACATCGTCGCCTCGCCCGCCCTGGCCAGGGCCGAGCTCGGCTTCGCGGCCGAGATCGGGTTCGAGACCGGGATGAAGGAGTTCGCCACGGCGCCGCTGGGGGAGTCATGAACGTGGACGTGGTGCTGCCGTGCCTGGACGAGGAGGCCGCGCTGCCGTGGGTGCTCGAGCGCATCCCGCCCGGCTTCACCCCGATCGTGGTCGACAACGGCTCCACCGACGCCACCGCCAAGGTCGCGGCCGACCTGGGCGCCCGGGTGGTCGGCGAGCCGCGCCGGGGCTTCGGCGCCGCCTGCCACGCGGGGCTGCTGGCGGCGACGGCTGAGCTGGTGTGCTTCATGGACGCCGACGCCTCGCTGGATCCCCGTCAGCTGCCCGAGGTCGTCGCGCCTGTCGCGGCCGGGGAGGCCGATCTGGTGCTCGGGCGGCGGGTGCCCGAGCCGGGGGCGTGGCCTGCGCACGCCCGGCTCGGCAACATGGTGCTGGCCTGGAACCTGCGCCGACGGGCGGGCGTGCGCGTGCGCGATCTGGGGCCGATGCGGGCCTGCTCGCGGGCCGGGTTGCTGGCGCTCGGGCTGACCGACCGCCGGTTCGGCTACCCGCTGGAGATGGTGCTGCGGGCCGCGGCCCATGGCTGGCGGATCGCCGAGGTGGACGTGGCCTACCTGCGCCGCCGGGGCCGCTCCAAGGTCACCGGCACGCTCCGCGGCACCGCCCGCGCGATCTCCGACATGCGCCGCGTGATGAACGGCCCGCCGGCCGCTTCATGAACGACCGCTGACCGGCCGGCCGCTTCATGATCGACGCTGACCCGCCAGCCGTTTGACGAAGGGTCGCTGACCCGCCAGCCGCTTGATGGAAGGCCACTGGCCTGCAAGGACCGCGGCGGCCGCCAGTGTGTAGGCCAGGGTCGCCGGGCCACCCAGGTAGGCGATGCCGCCGGCCAGCGGCACGCCGAGCCACTCCCACCGGCCGTCCATCGCCGCCAGCGCGACCACGAGCAGCGCGTACCAGGAGTAGCCCGGGGTGAACAGCAGCAGCAGGGAACCGGTCACCAGCAGGGCGCCGTGCCACGGGCGGTCGGGCTCGCCGTACCGCAGCACGTAGAGCGTGACGGCGGCCAGCGCGACGATCGCGGCCACCGGCGCCCACGAGTCGGGCAGCAGCAGCCGCAGCACCGCGTACCGGTCGCCGGCGGAGGGCGCCGAATAGTGCTCCTCCTGGACGTAACCGAACAGGTAGCCGAGCACGGAGGACCGCGAGACGAGCACGTACGGCAGGTAGGCCAGCGCCACGACCAGCGCGGCGGGCACCGTGATCGCCAGGATCCGCCGCCAGTCCACCCCGCGGCGCAGCACGCCGGACAGGGCGCCTGGCAGCGTGGCCACGGGCAGCAGCTTGGCCGCGATCGCCGCGCCGAGCAGCGCCCCCCGTCCGCGGTTGACGCTGAAGGCGAGCACGACCAGCAGCACCGCCAGCGTGTCGACGTGCGCGTTGTTGACGGCTTCGATGGGTACGGCAGGGCACCACGCCCACGCGGCGGCCCGCCGTACCCCTGAGGCCCGGCACAGCGCGAGCAGCACGGCGACGGCCAGCAGCGCGCCGCCGACCTGGAGCGGCTTGTGGCGCGTGCCGGCGGGCGAGAGCCAGTGCACGACCAGGAAGTAGCCCTCGGCGACCGGCGGGTAGATCGTGTGCACGGTGGGCCGGTTGATCCGGGTGCAGCCGCCGCAGCCGGGCGGGAAGAGCCAGCCGTCGCGCAGCGGGGCCAGCGCCGGGTCAGCGGGGGCGTGGTCGTAGGGGGAGATGCCGGCGGCCTGCACGCGGCCGTCCCAGGCGTAGCGGTAGGAGTCGGTGCTGGTGCTCGGCGGGCCGGCCAGGCCGGTGGCGATGACGGCCAGGCCGCCGCCGATCACCAGGAGCTTCAGGTGGCGGCCGTGCCGCGACAGCCACAGGGCGGCGGCGAACAGCGCCCACGCGGCCAGGTACCAGCCGAGCAGGCCGGGCCCGCCGAGCGCCAGCCTGACGAGCACGGCCACCAGCGCCAGGAGCGCGACCACTGCCATGAGGCGAGCCTCGCATGCCTGACCTGCAAAAACGCCATCACGAGGTAGATCGTCCGTACTCTGTAAGAAGTCACCACTCCGCGAGGCTGCCATCGTCGCGGCACCAGACCGGCGACCGCCACCGGTGGCCGACCTCGGCCGCCCGCTCGACGGCGGCGGCGTCCACCTCGATGCCGAGCCCTCGTCGGTGAGTTCGCCGCCTTGCCCGCGAACCTCACACACGCATCGTCGATGCATCGCGAATGTATTAACCGGGGCGTGCAAGCTCGTGTCCGTAGCCGAAACGAACCACCTGGAGGACCCGATGACCGCCGTTCGCACCCACATCTACTCCGTCGACCCGGCCAACCTGGACGAGCTGATCGTCCGCCGCGGCGCACTGATCGCCGCGGTGCGCGCCAAGCACCCCGGCCTGTCGGACACCCGGCTCATCGCACTGGAGGACGGCACCTACTCCGACACCTGGCACTGGGACAGCGTCGAGCAGCTCGTCGCGGCCCTGCGGGACATCCCCAACCTCCCCGAGGCCCCGCTGGCCATGTCCCTCACCCAGAACGCCACCGCCCAGAACGGCCGCGTCATCGACTAGCTTGCCCTCAACTGCGGTTGAGGTTTTAGCGTGGCCGCATGACTCGACTGAATCTTGGCCGCATCGGTGTGGGCCTGAACGTGACCGACACCTACCTTGACGACGCCGCCGAGCTCGAGCGGCTCGGCTACTCGACGATCTGGCTGCCGGGTGGGCAGCTGCGGACGCTTGACCCGCTCGGCGCTGTGATCGGGGCGACCGAGCGGGTGACGGTCGCCAGCTCCATCATCCCGACGGGCCTCTATGACGCCTCCACCGTGATCGAGACGTATTCCGCCGTTGAGAAGGAGCACCCTGGGCGCTTCCTGGTGGGGCTCGGGGGACGGCAGGAGCCGCGGCAGCTCGCGGCGCTGGAGGCCTACCTGGACGAGCTCGACCCGGTCATCCCGGCCGAGCGCCGGATGCTGGCGGCGATGGGCCCGCGCAAGCTCGCCATGGCCCGTGACCGTACGGCGGGCTCGCTGCCGCTGCTGGTCACGCCCGAGTACACGGCGCGGGCGCGGGAGATCCTGGGTGAGGACTCGACCCTGGTCATCAACCAGTTCGTGGTCCCTTCGACGGATCCCGCGGAGGCCAGAGCACTGATCAGGACGCCGCTGTCCTTCCTGTCGAAGATCGGCGGGTACGTGGCCAGCTTCCGCTCCCAGGGCTTCACCGACGAGGACATCTCCAGGCTGAGCGATCGCCTCGTGGACGCCGTGGCCTCCTGGGGCACTCTCGAGCGGATCAGCGCCGACGTGGACGCTCACTTCGACGCCGGTGCCGACCAGGTGGCCATCAACGTCCTCCTCCCCGACCCACGTCAGGGCTGGCGGGAGCTGGCGAATGTGCTCATCCGGCCGTGAGGTCGCCCTTTGGTGAACAGCCACGTGCGGAACAGTGTGTCCAGCCGCTTGCCTGAGATCTTCTCCGCCAGCGCGACGAACTCCGGCGTCGACCCGTTGCCGTAGCGGTGCCGGGTGGCCCAGGCGCGCACGATCGCGAAGAAGTCCCTGTCGCCCACGGTGTCGCGCAGCGCCTGCAGGGTCATCGCCCCTCGGTTGTAAACCGGGTCGTCGAACAGGTGCTCGCGTCCCGGGTCGCCCGGCAGGATCCGCCAGTCGGTCCTGGCGTACGCCTCGGCGGCCTGCTGTCTGGCGGTGGCCTTGCCGAGGTGCTCGGACCACATCCACTCGGCGTAGGTGGCGAAGCCCTCGTTCAGCCAGATGTCGCGCCAGGAGCGCACCGACACCGAGTCGCCGAACCACTGGTGCGCGTTCTCGTGCACCACGGTCGTCAGGTCGGCAGCGCCGCTGCGATAGACGGGCCTGGTCTGGAACTCCTCGGCGTCCTCCGAGTCGTCCCCGGCCACCACGATCCCGCCCTCGGCCTCGAACGGGTAGGGCCCGAAGAGGCTCTCCTCCCAGGCCAGCACCTCCGGCGTCCGCTCGAGGCTGTCCTGCGCGGCCTTCCGCATCGACTTGCTCAGCCTGCGGTCGTAGGCGGTCACGATGGGCCGGCCGTCGGGGGCGGTGCCGCGCTTGATCGCGTAGTGGCCGATGGCCAGCGTCTGCAGGTAGCTCGCCTGCGGCCGGGAGCCGTGCCAGTGCCACGTGGTCGACCCGCTGTGCCTGTCGGTGCCTTTCAGCACGCCGGTGGAGATCACCTGGGTGCCGTCGGGCACGGTCACCGACACGTCGTAGGTGGCCTTGTCCCGCGGGTGGTCGTTGCACGGGAACCACGCCGAGGCGATGTGCGGCTCGGCCGTCGAATACGCCCCGTCCGGGGTGGCCTTCCAGGGGCGCTCGCCGTCGATCACCACCCTGGACGGCACCCCCGAGTACCGCACCTCCACGCTGAACGGCCTACCGGCGGGCAACGCGGCCTCCGGCGTCACGACCAGCTTGCCGCCCCGCCGTACCAGTCCCGCCTGCACCCCGTTCACCCGCGCCTCACTCGCGTCGAGCCGGAAGTCGAAACTCACGCGCCGTAGATCCCGCGTGGCGCTCGCCCGGATCACCGCCGTCCCCGCCAGCCGATCCGCCCCGGGCTGGTAGCGCAGATCCAGCCGGTAATGGCTCACGTCATAGCCCGCGTTCCCGTCAGCGGGAAAGTACGGATCGCCGATGCCGGACAACAACACGGCGACCGCCAGAGTGCTCACCCATGCCATGCCCATGATTGTTCCGTGGATGTCACGTCCGATTGAAGAGGCGGCCGGCCAGGTCGACGCCGGTGATCGTGCCGGTGGCGTCGCGGGTGAAGAAGCCGCGCTGGCCCTTGAAGGCGCCTTCGATGATCACGTACTCGTCCGTGTCGCCCGGCAGCAGGCCGAACGGGAACGGGGCATGGTCCTGGGGCAGTTCGGTGTCGGCGGCGGCGCGGATCTCGGGCCTGATGCGGACCTCGATGGCCGGCTCCTGCCCGTCGGCGGTGATGGTGAGTGTCATAGCGTCGATGTCGTAGGTGCCGACGATCTCCTCGAAGCGCGCGGCGTCGAAGGGGATCGGCTCCGGGTCACGGTCGATCACGCCCAGGTAGTGCTCCAGCGCCCAGCGGACGATCGCCTGGTCGAACGGGATGCCGTTCGGGCCGGCGTTGGACACCACGACGACCGCGAAGTCGCGCTCCGGCACCAGGAGCAGCTCGCCGAACATCCCGTTGGCCGACCCGCCGTGCCCGACCGTGCGCACGCCGTCGACGTCGCGCAGGAACCAGGCGGTGCCGATGGCGTCGCCCAGCGAGCTGGCCCGCAGCGCCACCGTCGGCTCCCGCATCCCGCGCAGCGTGGCGTCGCCCTCCAGGTGGTAGCGGGCCCACCGCAGCTGGTCGGCCACCGAGGACACGAGGCCGCCGCCCGGGTTGTTGGCCCGCGTCCCCTTCCACGGCCGCGCCACGGACAGCGTCCCGTCCTCGCCGAGGTTGTGCCCCACGGCGAACCGCCTGGTGATGACGTCCTGGGCCGCGAAGAAGCTGTTCTCCAGCCCCGCCGGCCCGAGCACCAGCTCGGCCACGGCCTTCTCGTACGGCAGGCCGGTGACGTTCTCGATGACCCGCCCCACCAGGTTGTAGCCCGCCTGGCTGTAGGAAGCGCGGGTCCCGGGCGGCGCGATGAGCTCCCCCATCTTCCTCACGTAGGCGGCCAGCGCGTCGTCGCCCTCGCCGGTGTCCACGATGACCGCCCAGTCCAGGCCCGCGGTGTGGTTGAGCAGCCGTCCCACGGTCACCTGCTCGTCGTCCAGCGGGAACTCGGGCACGTACCGGCGCACCGGCGCGTCCAGCTCGACCTTGCCCGCTTCGACCAGGCGCATCAGCGCGGTCGCCGTGTACGTCTTGGTGATCGAGGCGAGCTGGAAGAGCGTGTTCTCGTCGACGGCCAGCGGGTTCTCGATGCTCGTCACGCCGTGGCAGGCATAGATCTCCTCGCCCCCCACCCACACGCCGACAGCGGCCCCCGGAATGCCGAACTCCTCAGCGGCGGCCCGGATGAACTCAGCAAGCTTCTCGTGTGACATCCCCTTGTTCCTTCCTTCTCGGATGTCCCCAACGATGCTCGCGCCCGCTGTCACGGTGCTGATGCCGTGCTGTTACGCGTATATGGTCGCCAGGTGGCTCCCAACCCGATGCCCGCCGCCGAAGTGGACGTCACCGCCGACCTGGTCAGGCGGCTGCTCGCCGACCAGCATCCCGATCTGGCCGATCTGGCGATCGAGCCGCTGGCCAACGGGTGGGACAACGTCATGTTCCGGCTGGGGCCCTCGCTGGCCGTACGGCTGCCGCGACGCGAGGTGGCAGCGAGACTGCTGGCCAACGAGCAGCAGTGGCTACCGCAGCTCGCGCCGCACCTGCCGCTGCCGATCCCGGCTCCCACCCGGATCGGTCGTCCCGCACTCGGCTATCCGTGGCCGTGGAGCGTCGTCTCCCTGCTACCCGGCCGGATCGCCTGGCACAACCCGCCCGCCTGGGACGACGCCGCCCGAACCCTGGCCACCTTCCTGCGCGCTCTCCACACCCCCGCCGCCCCTGATGCCCCCGCCAACCCGTTCCGCGGCATCCCCCTGGCGGCCCGCAGCGACGTGGACACCAAGAACCTGCACACCCTCGGCGACCTCGTCGACACCCCCGCCGTGCGCCGCGTCCGGGACGCCGCCCTGGCCGCCCCCCGCTGGCCGGGCCCACCCGTCTGGCTCCACGGCGACCTCCACCCCGCCAACATCCTCGTCAACGACGCCCGGATCACCGGCATCATCGACTTCGGCGACCTCACCGCCGGCGACCCGGCCACGGACCTGTCGGTCGCCTGGATGCTCCTACCCCCGGACCACCACGACACCTTCCGCACAACCTACAAAGCGGACCCCCACACCTGGACCCGCGCCCGAGGCTGGGCCCTCGCCCTCTCCCTCGCCTTCCTGTCCCACTCCTCCGACCACCCCCTGATCGCCCAGATAGGCCACCAAACCCTCACCGCCACCCTCGCCTGACTTCTTGCTTCTGTACGGCAAGCCGCCCCACCGGCCGCCCGCCGTACTTCGGTTGAGGGCCTGTGACCGGCGCCGGCGGCGAGTCGGGGACGGTTGCCCGCCGCTACGGCGCTTCGGGAGGCAGGGTTAGGCCCAGTTGCGTGCCCGCCGTACTTCGGGCTGAGGGGCGGCGGGTCGGGGACGGGCGCCGCCGCTACGGTGCTTCGGGGGTTGGGGTTGGTCAGCTCCACTGGCCGGGCTGGTAGTCGCCGGCGGGCTGCTGGATGATCACGTTCATGCGGTTATAGGCGTTGATCAGGGCGATCAGTGACACCAGGGCGGCGAGCTGGTCCTCGTCGTAGTGCTTGGCGGCCTTCGCCCAGGTTTCGTCGCTGACACCGCCGGCGGCGTCAGCGATGCGGGTGCCCTCCTCGGTGAGTTCGAGCGCGGCCCGCTCGGCATCGGTGAAGACCGTCGACTCGCGCCAGGCGGCGATCAGGTTCAGCCGAGTCTGGGTCTCGCCCGCGTGCGCCGCGTCCTTGGTGTGCATGTCGGTGCACATCGCACAGGCGTTGATCTGGCTGGCCCGGATCTTCACCAGCTCCTGCGTGGCGGCCGGCAGCGTCGAGTCGGCCACGACCTTGCCCGCGGAGTTGATGTACTTCGCGAACTTGGCCGCGACGCCGTTGCCGTAGAAGTTGAGCCGTGCGTCCATCGTGATCTCCTTGCTTACCTGCGGTTTCATCTTTCTGACGGAACCGCGCGGCGCATTGTGACAGGGCTCTTTCTGTGACCTACGTCTCGTTCGCCGACCTGAGCCGTCGCAACGCGAGAGCCCCGCCGATACCGGGGATCCAGGCCAGCCACCTGACCCCGGCGACGGCCGACGTCATCGACGCCGCCGCGATCACCGCGACGTAGGACATGCCGTGCAGGGACCCGACCAGACTGCTGACCGGCTTGGCGTGCACGGTGAACAGGTTGACCAGCAGGACCACGAGGGACAGCGCCTCGAAGGCCGCCGCGATTCTCAGTACGCGCATCACGCCCCCGGCTTCACGATCATGAGCACGACGATGACCGCCCACACCAGGTTGTAGAACCCCGCGAGCATGGACAGCGTGCGCAGCTTCGCCGCGTCGCCCGGTGTCGCGAGCGCCTCCCGCTGGCGCGGATAGATCTGCGTGGCCAGCAGCACCCCGGCCACCGCGGTGAGCACCATCGACACGGTCACCCACGCCTCGCCCATCCGCCCCTGGACGAACGCCAGCACGATCCCGACCACCGGAACGATCAGCCCGAGCGCCGTGTACCCACGGGTGATGCGATGCAGCACGCCCGCGACGGCCGCACTCCGCTCACCCGCGCCATCGGCGGCGGCGACCGGCGCGTACCGGGGGAACAGGCTGGTCGCGACGGCCGAGCCGCCGACGAACACGATGCCGGCGATCACATGCACCGACAGCAGGACATGATCCATAGGATCTCCTCCGACCTTCAGGATGCCTGAAGCCTAGCGAAAGCTTCAGCCGCCCTGAAGGTCAGGCCTTCGAGTCGAGCATCTCGCGGAAAGCTGTCAGCACTGCCTCCCCCAATCGCCGCTGGATCGGATCCGCCTCCGCCCCGAAGAGCCGCTCGTCAACCCCCGTCACGACCTCCTGAGCCGCCTGGAGCAGCCGAGCCCCGTCATCCGTGATCTCGATCGCCGACGCCGACCCGGCCCGCGCGGTCAGATCACGCACGAGCCCCGCCTTCACCAGCCCTTTCACCGCGGCATGCACGGTCTGCACGGTGATCCCCGACATCCGGGCCAGGTCGCTGAAGGACGCCCCGGACACGCTCGCGATGTGCCCGAGCAGCCCGAGCTTGCTGACGGTGAGATCCAACGGCGCCAACGCCGCGTTCAACTCGGCCTCGACCCGCCGCGCCAACGTCAACACCACGATCGAGGCACTCGAAACCGGCGGCCTGCTCTCCCTGCTCACCAGACAAGTCTCTACTGAATCCGGCGGAGTTCGTCGGACCGTAGTACAAGCATGATGACGGCGACGTTAGGACCCGCCGCCCGGATCACTCGGTCCGTGACAGTGTTTTGACCGCCCCGGGGGCGAGCGGCTCGCCGTACCAGGTGTAGGTGACGTCGGTGGACAGGTTGGTCAGGGTGGTCGTGCCGTGTTCGTGCCGTACGGCGATGCGGCCGCGCCCGACGGGGATCCCGCGGACCTCCAGCCAGTCGACGCCGACCGGCAGCTTGGGGTTGATCTCGACGGCCCCGTGCGGTGCGTCCGGCCGTATCCCGAGCATGCCGGCCACGATCTGGCTGACCAGCGTGAAGGAGACCTCCGGGTAGTCGCCGTTGAGCCCGCCCGCGACGTGCGGGACGTCGCGGGCGGCGAAGATCTCCCGCATCCACTTCCAGGCGGTGTCGGGCCGGCCGTGGCGGAAGAAGACGTCGGGCAGGTAGGTGATCGCCTCGATGTTGTCGGCGCGGCCGTGGGCGTCGACGAGGTCGAGGTAGCTCTCGTTGCGCGGCCCGGCGTCGATGAGGTTCTTCAGCGGCATGAACACGCTGTTCTCGCCGCCCCAGCCGGTGACGGCGCGGCCGTCCACGGTGTAGCCCCTGACCATGTCCTGGCCGCTGCCCGTGCCGCTCCACACCTGGTTGAAGTGCCGCTTGAGGTCGGCGGCCTTACGCGCGAACGGCTCATGGCCCAGTCCCGCCATCGCCAGGTAGGCCTGATAGCGGGTGGCCAGCGTGTCGCCCGCCTCGGCCAGGGGCTCGCCACTGAGCTCGTTGTAGGTGGCGACCCCGTCGAAGATGCCGCCGCCCGTGCCCCGCGCGGTGTCCGCGAAGGGGCCCGTGGTGTTCAGGTAGAAGGCGCGCAGGACCGGGTCACTCACATAGTGGGTGTCACCGGTCCACCGGTAGGCCGTCTCGGCGGCCTCCACCAGTTCGAAGACCGCGGGGATCTCCCTGACGAACCGGTCGGGACCGTGGTAGTCGATGGCCAGGTAGGAGCCGTCGAAGTTGAACGCCCAGACCGGGTAGTGCCCGTGCTCGGGCGTGGCCGAGGCGGCGAAGCACCGCAGCATGGCCAGGTTGGCCTCGTCGAGGCCGAGCAGGTGGGCACCGGTGAGCTGGTGGACGAAGTCGCGGGAGTAGAACCCGCTGCGGTGGGCGTAACCGGCCCAGTACGACGGCAGGTACACGCCGGTGCCCGTGCCGCCGGGCGTGTACTCGTCGACGTCGACCGGGCCGACGCTGCCGCCTTCGTGCGCCCAGCTCAGCGCCTTGCGGCAGGCCCAGTCGAACATCTCCACGAGCTCGGGAGAGGAGGAAGTCAGCTGCATGAACGATCAAATCCTTAGGAGACACTCGCCCGGACGACCGGCTCCGCAGGCAGCAACAGCCCGGCCTCGGGCCGCACCTGCTCCTCGATGAGCTGCAGCAGGCGGCTGACCAGGGCGTCGGCCAGGCGCCGCAGCGGCAGCCGCACCGTGGTCAGCGGCGGCTGCAGGAGCCGGGCATAGGGCATGTCGTTGAAACCGGTCACAGCAAGATCGGTGCCGACGGTCAGTCCCTCGGCCTGGGCGGCCGCGTAGACGCCCGGCGCCAGCCAGTCGTCCACCAAAACCAGCGCCGTCGGCCGCGGCCGGCGCCGCAGCAGCGTCTGCGCCACGTCGATGACCTCGTCCGGTTGCTCGGCGGTGGCCTCGTGGGCCACCAGGGAGAAGCGGCGCACCCCGGTGCGGAAACCCTCGGCGCGGTGGCGCAGCCAGGGCAGATCCGCCGACATGCCCAGGAAGGCCAGCCGCCGGTGCCCGCGCTCGGCCAGCATCCCGACCACGTCGATCATCGCCTGCACCGAGTCGACGTCCACCCACGACTGCGGCAGCTCGGGCTCGGTCCGGCCGAACACCACGAACGGGAAGCCCACCTCGCTCAGGAACCGCACCCGGGCGTCGCCCTCGAGCACGTCCGACAGCAGGAAGGCGTCGGCCGTCCGCGCCGCGATGACCTCCTCGAGCGCGCGCACCGCCTCCTGCCCAGGGCGCGGCCGCACCAGCAGTATCCGGTAGCCGGCCGCGCCCGCCGCCGACACCAGCGCCTCCAGGAAGCCGCTCATCAGGGCGTTCGGGTTGGCCGGGTCGGTCTCCGGCGTGGTGTAGGCGAACACCTTCCTGGTCCCCGAGCGCAGGCTGCTCGCCGACTGGTCGGGCTGGTAGCCCATCTCCTCGATCAGCGCCGTCACCCGCTCCAGCGTCTCGGCCCGCAGCCGGTGCGGAGCCCTGAGTGCGTTGGAGACGGTCTGCCGGGACACACCGGCCGCGCGGGCGACGTCCTCGATGCTCACTCCGCGGGCCCGGCGTGCTGGCATCTTCAGCTCTCCTCCTCGGTACGGCGCAGCCGCAGCAGCCCGCCCACGGGTACGGTCACCAGGGTCGCTCCCGGCGACAGCGACAGCGAGGCCTCGGACACCCGGGTCCCGCGACAGTCGTATACCACGGACTCCACGGTCTGCGCCGCCTCGCCGTACAGCACGACGCGGGTGTCGGCGGCGGCGTTGGCGAGCAGCAGCTCGGCCCAGCCGTCGGCGGGAACGTCGACGGGGAGAGGCGCGTACCGGGCGATGACCATGGCGTGCCCATCGTAGGTCCGCACGAGGGGGTAGCCGTGCTCGGGCTGGTCCGGCTCCAGGGTGCCGAGCTGCAGCGTGTCCAGGAACTCGCGGAAGATCCCCAGCCAGAACCTGATCGCGGCCAGCTGTCCTGGCCGCTGCGCCTGGAGGTCGACCGAGATCTGCGGCACCGAGAACAGCGCGTTGATCAGGTGGACGGCGACCTGCTCGTCGGGCTCCGACGGATGCCACAGGATCATGTCGGAGTGCACGGCCTGCAGTCCCGCGATCAGCCGCAGGTCCACGGTCCGCTGCCGGTTCTCCTGCGGGCTCAGCGGGCAGTCCATCGCGCGGATCATGTTGCCGTAGGGCCACAGCCCCGGGCTGGTGTAGGGCTGGCGGTACTCCACGAGGATCCCGGGCAGGCGCGCGTCCAGCTCGGCCATCAGGCGCAGGACGCCCTGATCAACGTCGGCGCAGTCGGCGCCGGGCGACGGCTCGGGATCGCCGCCGGGGGTGGCGAACCTGTCGACGAAGTCGATCTTCAGCCCGTCCATCCGCCACTCCTCGACCGCCCTGGCGAGCTTGCCGACGAGGTAGGCGCGCACGTCAGGATGGCGCGGGTCGAGCACGGCCGCGTCCATGTGGTCCAGGTAGCGCAGGAACTTGCCCTCGAAGCGGGCGAAGGCCGGGTTGGCCTTGCCGACGAACGGGATCGCGTACCACAGCAGGTAGGCCATGCCGAGCTCGTGCACCCGCTCGACGTGCGCGGCCATGTCGGGGAAGGCCGCGGTGTTCGGCTCCCAGTCGCCGCAGTGGGCGTACCCGCGGGCGCGGTCGGCCGTCTGCCAGCCGTCGTCCACGATGATCGTGTCGCAGCCCAGCTCCTTGGCCAGCGCGGCCTGCCGTTCCACTCCCTTCTCGTCGACCTCCTGGTGCATGCTGTACCAGGTCGAGTAGACGGGCAGCCGCGCCTGGCGAGGCGTGCGCGCCTCGCCCCACCAGGCGGCGACCTCGGCCAGGGCCGCGGAGAAGCGCCGCTCGGACAGGTCGAGCCTGATGCGCAGCCCCTGACCCTGGACGGTCATGGCGAACTCGCCCGTCTCCTCCATCACCCCGCTGGTGATCGACGTACGGCCCGCCACGTCGGCGAGCGCCACCGTGCACACGTTCGCGCCATCGCGCCCGACCAGCGACGCGACGGGGGAACCCGAGGTCAGGCGCGAGGTGGCAGGGGCGTTCCAGATGGGCGGCACCCAGCGGGTGCCGCTGCTCGGCGTCCAGTACGCCTCCACCTCCACGCACGGCACACGCCACTGGGCCGCGCTCGCCTCCGGCGCGTCCAGCTCCCAGACACGATCGCCGACGCCGGTCACCGTGACCTCCGCGTCGAGCGTGATCTCGACACCCCCGACCCGCACCGAGGTGACGCCGGACACCGCGTGCGGCTGCCAGATCTGCATGACTATCCCTTCGTGGCACCGGCCAGCAGGCCGGAGATGAACTGTTTCTGGAGGACGAGAAAAAGGACCATCATCGGCAGCGACGAGATCGCCGTGCCCACCATGACCTGCCCGAAGTCGGTCCTGCTCGTGGCCTGCAGCGAGGCGAGCGCGACCGGCAGCGTGTGCATCTCCGGCGTGCGCAGCGCGATCAGCGGCCACAGGAAGTCGTTCCACGAGCCGAGGAACAGGAAGACCGCCAGCGCCGCCAGCACCGGCCGCATGACCGGAACCACCACCCGCGCCAGCACCCGCAGCTCACCCGCCCCGTCCACGCGCGCAGCGTCCAGCAGCTCGTCGGGTACGGCCAGCAGCGACTGCCGCATGAGGAAGATGCCGAACGGCACCGTCAGACCGGGCAGGATCAAGGCGGGATAGCTGTCGATCAGCCCGATGTCGTTCATCATCTCGAACACCGGGATGATCGTCACGCCGCCCGGGATGACCAGCGTCGACAGCAGCAGCACGAACAGCGTGTTCCTGCCGCGGAAGCTGAACTTGGCGAAGCCGTACCCGGCCAGCAGCGAGATCGCCAGCGCGCCGAGCGTGGTCGCCACCGCCACGAACAGGGTGTTGCCCAGGACGTGCAGCAGCCCGATCGACTCCTCCAGCTTCCTGGTGTTCTCCGCCAGCTGGTCGCCGGGGTAGAACTTCGGCGGGTTGGAGAAGATGTCGGAGTTGGCGTGGGTGGCCGCCATCGCCATCCAGTAGAACGGGCCGACGCACAGCCCGAACACCGCCGCCAGCACGAACGTCAGCGGCCAGCCCCTGATCAACCTGGTCACTTGCGCCCCCTGGTGAGCCTGATCTGCAGCAGCCCGAACCCGGCGACCATGAGCGTCAGCGCGTAGGCGATCGCCGCGGCGTAGCCGAAGTCGAAGTAGCGGAAGCCGTTCTGGTAGAGGTAGAGCGAGATGGTCAGCGTGGTGTTGTCCGGCCCGCCGCCCGTCAGCACGAACGGCTCGTCGAACAGTTGCAGCGTGCCGATCGTCGACAGCACCACGGTCAGCAGCAGGATCGGCCGCAGCTGCGGGATCGTGATCGACCAGAACCTGCGGGTCGCGCCTGCCCCGTCGACCATGGCCGCCTCGTAGAGCTCCCGCGGGACGCTCTGCAGCCCGGCCAGGTAGATGACCGCCGTGTAGCCGGTGTAGTGCCAGGTGAGCGCGATCACGATGGCGATGCGCGCCCAGAACGGGCTGCCCAGCCAGTCGATCCGCTCGGCGCCGAAGAACCCGAGCAGCCAGTTGAGCAGCCCGGACTCCTTGCTGAGGATCACCGAGAACAGCACGCCGTAGGCGACCAGCCCGGTCAGCGACGGCATGAACACACCCAGCCGCCACACCGCGCGCAGCCGTACGAACGGGGAGTTGAGCCCCAGCGCGAGCAGCAGCGCGAGGAACAGCATGATCGGAACCTGGACGACCAGGATGAGCGCGGTGTTGCCGAGCGAGGTCCAGAACAGCGGGTCGTCCACCAGCCGCGCGTAGTTGTCCAGCCCGACGAACCCCCGCGCCGCTCCCGCGCCCGTGGTCAGGCTGATGTAGGCCGCGGCCAGGATCGGGTAGGCCTTGAAGACGGCGAACCCGAGCAGCGCGGGCGCGATGAGCAGGTAGGGGATGTTCCGCCTGGTGATCATCCGGCCGCGAGCTTCCTGTTGGTCTGCTGCGCGACGAGCTTGGCCGCCTGGGCCAGCGTCGTGGCCGGGTCGGCGCCCTTCATCAGGACCTGGGTCTGCGCGTCACTGGCGATCTTCAGCGCCCTGGCGTAGTCGCTGGAGTAGAAGGTGGCGTCCGCGCCCTCGCTGAGCGAGTCGGTGAACGTCTTCAGCGCCGGCTGCCCGCCGTAGTAGTCCATCGGGGAGGAGAAGACCGGGTCCGAGTAGGCGGCGGTGAGGGCCGGGAACACGCCACCCTCCTTGAACACCTTGTTGATCACCTCGGGCTTGGTGAGGGCGTACTCGACGAACTTGAACGCCTCGGCGGCGTGCGGGCTGCTGCCCGCCACCGACAGGTAGGTGGAGTTGACGATGGCGGCCCGCTTCCCGCCGGGCGCGATGGCCGGGGGCTGCATCGCCCGCCACAGGCCCTTCTGCTCGGGGCGCATCTCGGGGATGTAGTTCACCGCCCAGGCCGGCCACGGCAGCACGGCCAGCTTGTTGCCGCTGACGAGCTGCTTGAAGGTGCCCTCGCCAGAGGTGTCGGCCAGGATCCCCGCGTCGTTCATCTTCTTCATCAGGGTCATGGCCTGTACGGCCGGCTGGCCGCCCAGGGTGACCTCGCCCTCCTTGTTGAAGTAGAAGGCGCCCTGCTGCTGCAGCAGCATCTGGTAGAAGTCCATGTCGGGGCCGCCCGCGGCGGGCTTGTTCACGCCGACGAGGTAGGCGCCGGTCTTCGCCTTGATCGCCTTGCCTGCCTCGATCAGGTCGTCCCAGGTCTGGATCTTCGCCGGGTCGACCCCGGCCTTCTCGAACAGGTCGGAGCGGTAGAAGATGCCCGCCGGGTTGACCTCCCACGGCAGCGCGTACACCCCGCCGTCCTTGCCGGTGACGGTGGGCCACAGGCCCTTGGCGAAGGCGTCCTTGTACTTGTCGGCGCCGAACTTGCGCAGGTCGGCCAGCCCGCCGGGGAACTTGTCCACGTAGCCGGGCAGGTAGTCGACCCCGATGTGGAGCACGTCGCCCAGGCCCTTGCCGCCCGCCGCCATGCCGATGGTGATCTTCTCCCAGATGGCCGGGTTGCCGATGGCCTGGACGTCGACCTTGATGCGCGGGTTGGCCTTCTCGAAGTCCTTGGCCACCGCGGCCAGTCCGTCCGATGCGGGCTTCCAGCTCCACACGGTGATCTTCACCGGGGCGTTCGGGTCCTGCTCCGCCGCCTTGCCGCCGCAGCCGGCGACCGTGAGCGACAGGGCCGAGGCCAGGGCGAGGAATCCACGTCGACTGATCATGAGATCGTCCCTTCAGGGGGTGTGCGCGTCACGCAACGCCGAAGCCAGGCGCGTGACGTTTTCTTGGGGGGTGGTGGCGTGCGGTGAGATGCGAATCCACGCGCCGCGCCGGGTGGTGACCAACCCGGCGCGGTCCAGCGCGGCACACGTCCGCGCCGGATCCACACCGGGAAGCTCGAAGGAGAAGATTCCGCCGCGCTCATCCGGATCCAGGTCGTCCAGCAGGATCCGGGCGCCCCCGGAGCGGGCGGTCTCGAGGAGGGCCTGCGTCGTGTCCGTCACGGCACGCCCCACCTCATCGACCCCGGCGGCCAGCAGCAGATCGACGGCCGCGCCGAACGCCGCCACCGCGGGGTAGTCAGGATTTGTCATGATGTGCACGCCCGCACCCCGCGCCCCTTCCGAGGCGGCGCCCTGCTCCTCGGACTGCTCTGCGCCCAGTCCTGCGGGCTGTTCCGCGGGCTGCTCTGCGCCCTGTTCTGCGGGCTGCTCGATGGGCCACGCGGGCCAGCCGCCGAGACCGTTGCCGAGGCGGTGGCCGACCCGGTCGCGCACGAGCAGTACGGCCGCGCCCCACCCGGCGCGCAGCCACTTCTGCCCTCCGCAGGCCAGCAGGTCGGCCGCGCCTGCCTCGACGGGCACCGAGCCCAGCGCCTGGATCGCATCCACGACCAGCAGCCGGTCCGGCCCGAGAACCTCCTTCAGCTCGCCCAGCGCCCGCCGGTGCCCCGTCAGGGCGTCGACCGCGCTGACGGCCAGCGCCCGCACCTCGGGACCGAGCATGGCCGCGACCACGTCAGGCGTGACCTTCGCCGCGTCGATCCACCTGACCCGCAGGCCGCCGCGGTCCTGGAAGCGCAACCAGGGGTGGATGTTGGCGGGGAACTCGCCCCGCGGCACGAGCACGGTGCCCTCGCCCTCCAGCGCGGCGGCCGCGGCGAACAGCCCATGACTGGTGGAGCTGACGAACGCCACCTCGTCCTCGCCCGCCTCGAGAAGCGCGGCGACGGAGGCGGTCGCCTCGGCCGCCCCCTCGCCGAACCGGCCTGCGGCGCACTGGGCGAAAGCGGTGGCGATGGCGTGCTCGACGACCCGCGAAACCGGCCCGACCCGGGCGAAGTCCAGGTACCCGGAGGGCTCCCGGAACTGGCTCAGGTAAGCCTCGGGAAGTTGAACGTTCATATCCACCACTGAGAACACGCAGGTAATCCCTTCAGGGGATTGCCTGACTGGCTGAGATTTAACGCCTAGGGCGTTTGAACGTTCATAGTGAGGTCGCCCGTTCGGTCACGCAAGAGGCCCGCAGGCAAAGATTGGATAACGGCCTGCAGGGAGCATCGCGTCTGGGTGTTATGTGAGTTTGTCGAAGTCGGGGGCGTAGACGGTCATCCAGTGCGGGTGCAGCCGGTAGTAGACGACTTCGTCGACCCAGTCGAAGGTGTCGTCGCCGTAGAAGTCCTGGAAGTACGCGAGCAGTTCCGGCCAGTCTGCGGCAGGCTCGCCGTCCAGGGGGTTGAGGATCTCGACCGTGCCGTGGGTGAACACGCCCAGGTCCTCGCCGCGCAGGTGTGCGACGCTGGCGGCCGGGCGGGCGGCGAGGTGGCGGGCCTTGGCGGCGTTGCGCGCCGTCCCGAAATGCCACTTGCCGTGCAGGAAGTGCCCGTCCACGCCGCTGATCCGCGGCTCGCCGTTCGCCGTCACAGTCGACAGGGCGAGGGTGCACATGCTGGTCAGGACCTGGGTGAGCTGCTCCGCGGTCAGGGTGCGCTCGGTGACGATCGAGCGGAGATGCGAGGTGGACCGGGACAGGGAGGAGTCCAGGAGGCTTTGGAGCTCTTTGAGCTCTGCTGATGTTTCGCGCATGGAGGTCCTTCCGGTTGGTAGCCGGAGACCATGGTCGATCAGAAACCCGACACCCTGTGTCGTGTTTCTGCGTGAATTTCTGTCCGCATGTCACAGCTGGGTGGGCTGTCTCGTCTCGGGCTTCGAAGACAGGGTCTGGGACCGGGAAGGTGATGGTCATGCGGGTGTTCGTGGCTGGTGGGACCGGGGTTTTGGGGCGGCGGCTGGTGCCGCAGCTCGTGGCCCGGGGGCACCAGGTGACGGCCACGACGACGAGCGCGGCCAAGCTGGGACTGCTTGAGCAGCTGGGCGCCGAGGCGGTCGTGATGGACGGGCTGGACGCGATGTCGGTCGGTGAGGCGGTGGCCAAGGCCAGGCCGGAAGCGATCGTGCACCAGATGACCGCGATCTCCGTGGCGCACGCAGGCAAGCCCGACATGAAGCACATGGATCAGTGGTTCGCGGGCACCAACCGGCTGCGCACCGAGGGGACGGACCATCTGCTGGCCGCCGCCGAGGCGACCGGTGTGACCAACTTCGTCGCGCAGAGCTACGGCGCCTGGAACGGCATCCGCAGGGGCGGCTGGGTGAAGACCGAGCGGGACCCGGTGGACCCGATGACGGGGACGCCGGCGGAGCCGGGGATGAGGGCTGTCGGCCACGTCGAGGACGTGGTCGTCAAGGCCGGCGGCGCGGTCCTGCGCTACGGCTGGTTCTACGGGCCTGGCGCCATGGACGACCTGGTCGATCCCGTGCGCAAGCGGCAGTTCCCGGTGGTCGGGGGCGGCGCCGGCCACTGCTCGTGGGTGCATCTGGACGACGCGGCGAGCGCTACCGTGCTGGCTGTGGAGCTGCAGGCGAGGGGGGTGTTCAACATCGTCGACGACGAGCCGGCCCCGGCCGACCAGTGGCTGCCCTACCTGGCCGAGTGCGCGGGAGCCAAGAAGCCGATGCGGGTGCCCGCCTGGCTGGCCCGGCCGCTGGCCGGGGAGGTCGCGGTGACGATGATGACCCAGGGGCGCGGCTTCTCCAACGCCAAGGCCAAGCGGGAGCTCGGCTGGCAGCCGCACTACCCCTCCTGGCGGCAGGGCTTCAAGGAGGAGCTGGCATGACCCGCGCCGAAGAGTTCGAGGACCTGCGGCCGCTGCTGTTCTCCATCGCCTACCGGATCCTGGGCAGCGTGAGCGAGGCCGAGGACGCGGTCCAGGAGAGCTGGCTGCGCTACCAGACCACGCCCACCCAGCCCGCCTCCGCCAAGTCCTTCCTGTCGGCCGTGGTGACCCGGATCTCGATCGACGTGCTGCGCTCGGCGCGCGTCCGGCGCGAGGAGTACGTCGGGCCGTGGTTCCCCGAGCCGCTGCTCGCCGACCCCTATGAGGATCCGGCGCGGTCGGCGGAGCTGGCCGACTCGCTGTCGATGGCCGCCCTGCTGCTGCTTGAGCGGCTCAGCCCGCTCGAGCGCGCGGTCTTCGTGCTGCGGGAGGTGTTCGGGTTCGGCTTCCCGGAGATCGCGACGACGGTGGACAGGTCGGAGGCGGCCTGCCGCCAGCTCGCGGCACGGGCGCGCCGCCACATGGACGCCGGTCGCCCTCGCTTCGAAGCCGACCGGCGCGAGCGCGAGGAGCTCGCCGAACGGTTCTTCGTCGCCTTCAAGCAGGGCGACGTCGACGGGCTGCAGGAACTGCTCGCCGCCGACGTGCACCTGGTCAGCGACAGCGGCGGCAAGGCCCCGCAGTGGGGCAAGGGCATCTTCGGCGCCGAGAACGTGTCCCGGGCGATCGCCGCTCTGGTCTCGCCGTTCGCGCAGATCGGCGGCGTCGTGGAGCCGCATCAGGTGAACGGCCAGCCAGGCGCGATCTTCCGCGACCGGGACGGCAAGGTCATCAACACCTGGACGCTCGACATCGTCGACGGACAGATCCAGACGATCCGTACGGTGATCAACCCCGACAAGCTCGAACACGTGGGCCAGGTGGCGGACGCCTGGACGGTCGTCCGCGAGACGACCCAGGCCCGCAGGTCCACGAACTGACCCTGATAACGAGGCTGCCGCGTTCGATCCGCACTGGCGGCGACCGGCTCGCTCGAGGCATGCCCGGATATCGCCGCCCGCATGACCTGATCGAACGCATCGGCTGAGCCGCCCCCTGCATGCCTGCAGGCCCCTGCCCGCGTCCACATCTTCTACAGCCGGACTTCTCGTGCTGGGCGAACAGCGCCCGCGCGTGACCCGTGAAAGAAGGAGATCTCCACCATGATCCTGGTAACCGGTGGCACCGGAAACGTCGGTGCCAACATCGTTCGCCAACTGCTCGACGCGGGTGAGAAGGTACGCGTCCTGACCCGTGACCCGGGCAGCCGTTCCCTTCCGGACGAGGTCGAGGTCGTGCCCGGCGACCTGGCCCGAGGGGAAACCCTGACGGCCGCGCTGTCCGGCGTCGACCGGGCATTCCTGTTCCCCGTCTTCAACGCCGGGGTCGACGGATTCCTCGAAGCCGCACAGCAGGTCGATCTGCGGCATGTCGTGCTGCTGTCCTCGTCGACCGTCACGTTCGCCACGCCCGGGTGGATCGGGGAGCAGCACCTGCGACTGGAACGGGCCGTCGAAGCGTCCGGGCTGCCGTGGACCTTCGTGCGCCCCGGCGCGTTCATGACCAACGACCTGGTCTGGGCGCCCCAGATCGTCGACGACGGGGTCGTGCGCGGGGTGTACGGCGAAGCCGCGCTGGCTCCGGTGGACCCGCGCGACATCGCCGCGGTAGCCGTACGGGCCCTTCTTGATCGGCAGGTCGGCGAGGCGCACGTCCTCACGGGGCCGCAGTCGCTGAGCCAGATCGACCGCGTGCGGATCATCGCGGAGACGATCGGGCGGCCGCTGCGGTTCGAGGAACTTCCCCGGGAGCAGTTCCGGGAGCTGATGCTCCACCACGGAATGCCCGCGCCGGCGATCGATGAGTACGTCGACGGGCTCGCGGAAAGAGTCGGCAAGCCCGATCCGGCCCTGCCGACAGTCGAGGAAGTCACCGGGCGACCGGCCTTCACCTACGCCCAGTGGGTCGCCCAGCACGCGGCGGACTTCGGCTCGGCCCCGGCCTGACGGTGACGATCATGCGTACAACAGTCTTCGGAGCCAACGGTCCCACCGGCCGCCTGCTCACCGGCCAGGCACTCGCCGCCGGACATCAGGTCCTCGCGGTCACCCGGAACCCGGACGCGTTCCCGCTGCACCATGATCGCCTCGAGGTGCTCGGCGGCGACGTGCTCGATCCCTCGGACGTCGACGACGCCGTCGCGGAGCGGGATGCGGTGCTGTCGACGCTCGGGGTGCCTGCCGGGAAGGAACCGATCAGTACTTATTCGCGGGGTGTGGCGAACATCGTCGCCGCGATGGAACGGCATCGGGTGCGCCGCCTCGCCGTGGTCAGCTCGAGCGGGGTCGCCCCGCACCCGTACTCCGACGGCGGGTTCCTGTTCAACCGGGTGCTCCTGCCGTACGTGACGCAGGTGCTGGGCAAGACGCTGTACGACGACATGCGGCGGATGGAAACGGTGGTCCGCGCCAGCGATCTGGACTGGACGATCGTGCGCCCGAGCGGGCTCTACCACCTTCCGTCGCCCACCGACTACACGATCGTCGAGGGCCACGCCGACGGTCGGTTCACCGCCCGGGCGGACCTGGCCGCGAGCCTGCTGGCTCTGCTGGACGACGACCGCTACGTCCGCAGCGTCGTCAGCGTCATCACCACCGTCGACAACCCCACCCTGCTCCAGTGGATCCGCAGCGAGGCACTCGCCAAAAGCTGATCCCTGGTAGCAGGGCCTGCTGTAACCCCCACCACACAAGGAATGGAAAGACAGTATGAGCAAGATCTGGTTCGTCACCGGTTCGTCGCGCGGCCTGGGCCGCAGCTTCGTCGAGGCCGCCCTGTCACGCGGCGACAAGGTGGCCGCCACCGCCAGGAACACCGCAAGCCTTGATGAACTGGTCGCCGCGTACGGCGACGCGGTGCTTCCGCTTGCGCTGGACGTGACCGACAGGTCCGCCGTCTTCGAGAGTGTGAAGCGCGCCAAGGAGCACTTCGGCCGACTGGACGTCATCGTGAACAACGCGGGCCACGGTCTGTTCGGCGCCGTCGAGGAGCTGTCGGAGCAGCAGTTGCGCGACCAGTTGGAGACCAACCTGTTCGGCGCGGTGTGGGTCGTCCAGGCCGCGCTGCCGTACCTGCGCGACCAGGGTGCGGGGCACATCGTCCAGATCTCCTCGGCAGGCGGGCACTTCGCGATGCCGCTCGGCGGTGGATATCACGCCTCCAAGTGGGCGCTGGAAGGCCTGAGCGAATCCCTCGCCCAGGAGGTCGCGGGCTTCGGCGTCCGGGTGACCGTGGTCGAGCCCGGCTCCTACGCCACCGACGCGGCCGCCGGCGCCGCGCGGGCCGAGACCGACCCGCACTACGACGGGCTCCGCGAGGCCTTCGCCGCGTTCGCGAACAACCTCGACGTCGGCGACCCGGCCGCCGCGGGCCGGGCACTGCTCAAGCTCGTCGACGCCGACGAGCCGCCCCTGCGGGTGTTCTTCGGCGCCCAGGGTCTCCCGATCGTCCAGCAGGTCTACGCCGACCGGCTCAAGACGTGGACCGACTGGCACGACCTCTCGATGGAGGCCCACGGACCCACCCCGACCGCCTGACCTGGTCGTGGCCTGCGGCGGGATGGCGGAGATCGCACGGACCCACCCCGACCGCCTGACCTGGTCGTGGCCTGCGGCGGGATGGCGGAGATCGCCGCGGGTCCCCTGGTCCTGGCGCCTGCCACCCGGTCCGCCGGTGCCTGGGCGGCTGCCGATCTCGTCACCGCCTACCTGGCCTCCCGCCTCGACGCCGTGCGGCACGCCCATCGCGGGCACCCCAGCGTGCTGCTGCGGCCGTACGGCGTCGGGGCGCGGCTGGTCGCCGCCGTGGTCGCCGTCGCCGTCGCCGTCGCCGTCGCCGTTGCCTTGACCGCTGCCTGACCTGGCCCGCTAGGGTCGCTGATGTATCCCGCAGCGGGAGTGGGGGTTCGGATGGGCTTGGAGGTTGAGAGTCGATCGTCCGATTCGCCGTACATCCAGCGGGTGTGGCGGAGCAGCAGCGATGACGTCAGCCGGATGACGTCGATCGCGGCGACGCACTGGGACCTGGTCTTCTGGGAGCACCGCGGTCAGATCAGCGCGGCCGTTCAGGGGCCGGAGCTGAAGGCGTGCCCGGCGCCCGTCCCCGAGGACGCCACGTTCTTCGGGATCAGCTTCTCGCTGGGTGTCTCGATGCCGCATCTCCCTGTCGATCGCCTCGTCGGCCGTACCACGGAGATCCCCGAGGTGACGCGCAGATCGTTCTGGCTGAAGGGCTCCAGCTGGCATCGCCCCGACTACGACAACGCCGAGGTCTTCGTACAGCGGATGGTGCGTGAAGACGTTCTGGTCCGTGACCCGATCGTCGCCGCGGTCCTGCGCGGCGAGTCGCCGGACGTCACCGAACGCACCGTCCAGCGGCGGTTCCTGGCGGCGACGGGTCTCACCCGCGGTGCCGTACGGCAGATCGATCGTGTACGGCAGGCCGCGATCCTGATCCAGGAGGGTGTGCCGGTCCACGACGTGATCCATCGGCTCGGATACTTCGACCAGCCGCACCTGGCGCGGTCGCTGAGCCGATACATCGGGCGGACCGCCACGCAGTTGGCCGATCCGGATCCGTCGGAGCCGCTGTCGCTTCTGTACAAGACCTGAGCACGCGCTCCCGCCTATCTTGGTCACTCTTCGTAACGCTGACGATCAAGGATGCAAAGCGCATGGGCAAGATCATTTCGAACTTCTTCATCTCCCTGGACGGCGTGACCGAGGCGCCGGACCAGTGGCACTTCCCGTACTGGAACGACGAGATGGGCGCCGCGGTCGAGGCGGGCATGCAGAGCGCGGCGGCGATGCTGATGGGCCGCAAGCTGTATGAGGAGTGGGCCGCGTACTGGCCGACGGCGGAGGCCGACCAGGAGGTCGCGGCGGCACTCAACGGCGTCCGCAAGTACGTCGTGTCGAACACCCTGGAGAAGGCCGACTGGAACAACACCACCGTCATCTCCGGTGACGTCACGGCCGGGCTGAACGAGCTCAAGAAGCAGATCGACGGCGACATCCAGATGTCCGGCTGTGCGACGACCGTCCGGTGGCTGCTGGCCAACGGGCTGCTCGACGAGCTGAGACTCCTCGTCCACCCGATCGCCGTCGGCCACGGCCAGCGGCTGTTCGAGGACACCCCGACCCAGCCGCTGAAGCTGATCAAGTCCGAGACCTTCCAGACCGGCGTGCTCAACCTGACCTTCGTCCCGGCGTGACCCATAGCTGAGATGACACAAATTTGTGTCATCTCAGCTATTACTGTTATCGTCATGCGCATGTCGCGTGACGACCAGTTGATCTTCGCCGACCATGTCGGTCGCTTCTACGCACGCCAGTACGGCTTCCCGCCGATGGCCGGGCGCCTGCTGGGCTACCTGTTCGTGTGCGACCCGCCGCAGCAGACGATCGACGAACTGGGCGAGGCGCTGCTGGCCAGCCGCAGCGCCATCACCGGCGCGGTCAAGCTGCTCGAGAGCTACCGCTTGGCGCGCCGGACGCGTACGGCCGGCGAACGGGTGGACCGGGTGAGCGTGGACCCGGCGAGCCAGCAGCCGCAGAACTTCGACTCCGCCATCCACAAGGAGCATGCCGCCCTGTTCCGGGAGGGTTTGGCGTTGCTCGCCGACGCCCCGTCGGAACGCCGCGCGCCGCTCGAGGAGATGGTCGCGCTGGCCGACTTTCTCAGCGAGCGGTTGCCCCGGCTGCTGCAGGAGTGGCACACCTACCGCGACGAGCTTCGAGCATCAGGTCGTACCGAAGGCGCTGGAGGTAGCCCATCATGACCGATTCCGACCTGTCCGCCCTGCGGGCCCGGGCCGCCAACGGCGACCACGACGCGGCCGACGAACTCATCGAACTCGCCACCGACCGCGGCGACCTGGCGGAACTCCGCCGCCTTTCCGACGGCGGCAACTCCACTGCGACCGACCAGCTCATCGAACTGGCCACGGAACGCGGCGACGTGAGCGAACTCCGCCGCCTTTCCGACGGCGGCAACTCCACTGCCACCGACCAGCTCATCGAACTGGCCACGGAACGCGGTGACATGGGCGAACTCCGCCGCTTCTCCGACAAGGGCAACTCCACCGCGACGGATCTGCTCATCGAGCTCGCGACGGAACGCGGCGATATGCGCGAGCTTCGACGCCTCGCCGACGACGGCAACGACACGGCCACCGACCAGCTCATCGAGCTCGCCACCGAATACGGCGACATGGACGAGCTGAAGCGTCTCGCCGACGCGGGCAACACCACGGCCGCCGAGCAGCTCGCGGAGCTCACCGGCGACTGCTAACGATCGGCCGGTCGCTCCTCCGGTCGCTCGGCCGGGAACAAGATCGCACTGAGCAGGTACGGCGCGCGCCCCGGAGCCGGGGTGTTGGCGACCCGATCCCGCAGCGCCTCGAACAGCTCGCCCATCATCTCCGTGAGCTCATCCGGGCTGAGCCACACCGTCCCCTGCCGATAGGACACCGAGTCGGCCACCGGATCGGCACCCTCACGATCCAGGTAGGCGTTGAACTCGGCGATCAGTACGGCCATGGCCGCCGCGAACCCCCGGCGATGGTCCTCGAGCGACATCGTGGCCGCGGCCCCGGCATCGATCGCGGGCCGATCCTGACGCAGCCGATACCGGCGCTCGACGGCACCACGCACCCGCTGCTCGCCTTCCACCTCCAGGAACCCGCCCTCAGCCAGCAGCGCGACCTGGCGGTACACCGTCACCTTCGACACGTCGGGCATCCGGGCGCACAACTGCGAGGTGGTCAACGCACGTCCCGCGGCCAAGGCATGCATGATGCGCAGCCGTACCGGATGCAGCAGCTGCTCGACAGGGTCCATGGCCCAACGATTTCACATGCGTTACCATTATCAAAAGTGAAAACGTTGGAGAGGGGGCGGCATGCGAGGCATTCCGGGGCAGATCGTGCCGGTGAACGGCCGGAGCGTCTACGTCGAGGAGTCCGGCCAGGGCCCGGACTGGGTGGTCTTCGAGGCGGGCATGAGCTGCGGCCGGACATGCTGGGATCCACTGCTGCCCCACCTGGCCGACCGGGCCCGACTGGTGACCTATGACCGCGCGGGCCGCGCACTCACCGGCACCGCCACCCGGCAGCGGAGCATCGACGACATGGCCGCCGACCTCGTCGCGATGGTCGAGGCCGTAGTCCCCGGGAAGTTCGTGCTCGTCGCGCACAGCATGGGCGGTCTGATCGCGCGGCGCGCGGCCGAATCCCTGGAACACCGGCTCCAGGGCCTATTACTGATCGACCCCACCCCGGTGACCGCCCCCATGTACGACACCTGGGACAGGACCGCCAAGCAGATCGACCAGAACCTCGCCGTGGCGCAACTGCTCACCCGCGTCCGCCCGCTGGCCCGGCTGGCCAGTCGCAACATTCGAGGCCTCTACTCCAAGGACACCTACGAGACCATGGTCCGCGAGGACTTCACCCCCGCAGGCGTCGCGCAGATGCGCAACGAGAACAGGGCCGTGCTCGCCGCCGTCCGCCCCTACCGCGACCAGCCACCCCACCCCCCGAAGTGCCCGACCGTACTGCTGGCCGCCACCCGCCCACCGGCGAGCACGCCCCGCGGGCGCCGACTGGCCGAAGGCCGCGAGCACCAGCGCCGCTACGCGGAGAGCCTCCCCGACGGCCGCTACGAGGACGTCGACTCGGCGCACTTCATCCAGGCCGAACAACCCCACCTGGTAGCAGACCGAACCCGACAGCTCCTCTCCTGACCGAAGGCCCCCACATGGAAAACCACCCCGCCGCCCGAGCCTCCGACGCCGACCGCGACCGCGTCACGACCGCCCTGCAAACGGCCTACGCCGAAGGCCGCCTGACACTGCACGAACTAGAACAACGCCTCACCGCAGTCCACACCGCCGAAACCGACGCCGACCTCGCCCCGATCCTCCTCGACCTACGGCCCGCCACACCACAAGCACCCACCGCGACAAGAGACGCGGGCATCATCGCCGGCTTCAAACGCACAGGCAGATGGCTGGTCGGCCGCACCTTCCGAGGTCTGGCAGTCATAGGCAACGGCGAAATCGACCTCCGCCAGGCCCACTTCATCAACGGCGAAACAACCATCCACGCCACCGCCATCATCGGCACCATCACGGTAGTAGTCCCCGAAACCGCCGAAGTCCACATAGACGGCACCAACATCCTCGGCACCTTCCCCCACCACGCCGAAGGCCCAGGAACCCCCAACGCCCCCAAAATCACCATCACCGGCCTAACCTTCTGCGGAACCATCGACGTCCAGCGCCGCCCCCTCAACGCAGCCCCCCTCGCGCCCAAACAAAAGCGCACCTAAGGTGCTGCACGTGGTGGTCCGCAGAATCCAAGCGCCTTTCTGGACCGCTGAACGATCTCGATGAGAAAGCAGAGCGGTTGGCCGTAGGCTGCTGGTCATGGCGTGCTTCGAAGTCGTCAGGGCAACGTTCTGGGGCGATGGCGACTACGGCGTCCAGCAGCCAATCACGGAGCAAGCAATCGCCGTGGCTGAGCACGAGCTCGGCGTGACCCTCCCCGCTGAATTGCTGGACCTTCTACGCGTTCAGAACGGCGGCCAGGTGGCGTCCGATTGGAACGCCTTCGCCACCAACCAGCCCACATCGTGGAGCGAAAATCACGTTCCGTTCACCGAATTGATGGGCATCGGCCGGCGGGAACACACGACCTCGCTGCTCGACACCCCTTACTTGATCGAGGAATGGGAGATGCCGTCGCCGATCGTGTTGCTATCGGGCGATGGACACTACTGGGTCGGGCTCGACTACCGGGTCTGTGGCCCAGGGGGCGAGCCGTCAGTCACCTGGTTCGACACCGACCTAGACTCCGAACTGCCCCTGGCCGACAACTTCCGCTCGTTCATCGAAAGCCTCACCTCCAGCGGGACTTTCGGCCGCCATCGGGAACCGCTGATCGACCCGCCTCGTTGATCACGTGAAAAGACTCCCTGAGATTCGAGGCGATTGATCTCCGTGGTTCTCCGGACCCTGGTTGTGATCGTGGCTGTTGCTCTGCTCGCCGGCTGTACCATCGAACACTCAGCACGTCCATCTCAGCAGAAGCGCACTACAGAGGATTCCTGGGACTCGGAAGAAGAGTCCTCAATCATCCTTATCTGCATTAAGAAGGGCACGCGTGTCCGCGTGTCCTACCGGCCGTGCGATGACGCAAAGCCCGGTTTTGCCTGGTACTTCATTCCGTGGAAAAGGAACGTCCCCGCCATTGGCCGAAAGGCCGGCGGAGGGACGTTCGAGGACCCCGGCTATGCGGCGACCTCTCTCGCGCGTAGACGTGGAGGCATCGGCCCTGAGGTTGCTCTCTCGGACGAAGTCCGCTTCGAGGTGTGCGTAAAGGAGGTGACACGGATCCGTGTGGCCGACCGCAGATGTGATGACGAGGACGCCGGCTTCACCTGGTATCACATCCCTTACCACGACCATGTCCCCGCGGTGGGCATGAAAGCCGTTGGCGGATCCTTCTATCGCGAAGGCCGGGACAGCTACAGGGCACGCATAGGAGGCGGAACAGGCGACAAGGCTCTCGTCTTGGAGTACCCGAGCACCACCCCCACCGGGCGACCGCCCCGGTGCACCGAGACAATCAATGGCAAGTGCGCCGATGCGACCAGCAGTTGTACGTATACCGTCAACGGCCGCTGTCGAGACAACGGAGGCCTACCCCGGGTCATGCCTCGAAGGGATCATGGTCCTGCCGTCATGGGAATGCCCGAGGGTTAAGCCAGAATTGCCAACCGGTGAGCCTGACGACGTTGTCCGTGCTCGCAGCGGAGATTCTGGCTCCTCCGGCGCTTGGCCCTAGAACCAATCCGCCGGGACTGGTTCTACGAGACGCTTCGGCGGAGTAGTTGGGTGAGTCTGAGGAGGGCTAGGAGGCCTACGCCCAGGTGGGCGGAGACGAGGGCGATCTGGTAGATGCGCTGGCCCGCCGTTAGGTCGGCTGCGTAGCCGCCGTCGTAGAAGCCGGACAGGAAGGCCAGCGCTCCTGCGACCACCAGCAGCGCGGACGCGGGTATGGCCAGGCCGCGGTGGCGGCGGGTGGCGCAGATCACCAGGACGATCTGGGCGATCATCATCGGTATCGGTGCGGAAAGCCGTGCCTGGGAGCCGAGCGCGTCCAGGAGCGTCGCGTTCAGCCCGCCGTACAGGGACAGGAACGCGCCGACGAGGTCCATGACGAGCAGCAGGCCCACACCGGCGAACAACGCCGCTCTGATGGGCATGTCCATCTCCTTTCCAGAGCGAATGGGTTTCGTTGAGCATGCGTGGTGAGGGAGGAGGGCGTCATGAGCCTGTGGTCCCGAGCGCGTCGGGACTTCTCGTCCCGTGACGGCGGGACAGCCGGGTGACACGATGCACCTCATGACGGACAGATCGGTCTGGCGGGCCGTCGTGGCGGGCGGCATGCTCCTTGTTCTGGTCGTTGCCGCGCTGGCGGTGGAGCCCCGGCTGCGGGCGCTGGGCGTGGCGGGGATCGTGGAGCGGTTCGACGCCTTCCGCGTCGTCGCGGCGCTGTCGTTCGGGGTGCCCGGCCTGTTCGTGGTGTCGCAGCGGCCGGGGTTCCGGGTCGGCTGGGTGATGGTGTCCGTCGGGGCGGCCCAGGCGCTGGGGGTCGCTCTGGGGGCGTACGGCCTGCTGGGCATCAACCGTGGCGTGGAGGGCGGGCGGCTGCCGGGCGACGACTGGGCGATGTGGGTGTCGAACTGGCTGTGGGTGCCCGCGTACCTGCTCGTGCCGACGGTCTTCCTGATGCTCTTCCCCGACGGGCGGCTGCCCTCGCGCCGCTGGCGGCCCGCGATGGCCGCGGCGTTCGTCGGGGTCGCGCTCGCCACGCTGGACTGGGCGCTGCGACCGGTGACCTACGAGAACGTTCCGAGGCTCTTCCCTGCCGGGTACCAGGGCCCGCTGTCCGAGCTCACCGGTCTTCCCGATGCCGTGAGCGCGATCGGCACGGTGTGCACCGTCGCGGCGGTGATGGCGGCGGTCGCCTCGCTGGTCGTCCGTTACCGGGCCTCGGGCGAGGAGGTGCGCAGGCGGCTGCAGTGGGTGCTGGCGGCGGCCTTGCTGACCGTGAGCATGGCGGGGGTGGCGTTTGCCGTGCCGTGGGGGCCGGTCGTCCTCGCGCTGGCCGCGGTCCCGCTGCCGGTCGCGGTCTCGGTCGCGATCGTGGCGCACCGGCTGTGGGACCTGGACCCTCTGCTGTCGCGGGCGCTGGCGTTCGGCGCGCTCGCCGTGTCGCTGCTGGGCGCGTACGCGCTGGTCGCGTTCACGCTCGGCGGCGTCATCGGCGCGGGCGCGTCCGCGGTGATCGTGGCGCTCGCGGTGCACCCCTTGTACGTGCGGGTGCTGGCCGGCGCCAACCGCCTGGTGTACGGCGACCGGGAGAACCCGGCGCGGGCGCTGCGGCGGCTCGGCGCGCGGCTGTCCGACGCCGGCGCCCCCGGCGACCTGCTGGAGCGGATGGCGGCGGAGGTCGGCCGCGTGCTGCGGATCCACTACGTGGCGGTCGAGGAGTCGGGCGCGGTCGTGGCGTCCTCGGGCCGTCCCGGTGATGTGGTGGAGCGGGTGCCGCTGCTGCACCGGGGCCGGCGTGTCGGCACGCTGCTGCTGGGTGAGCGGCTCCGCGTCAAGGACGGTCCCCTGGTGGCGGAGCTGGCGCCGCACGTGGCGGTAGCCGTACACGCCCATCGGCTCGGCGCGGACCTGGAGCGGTCCCACGGGCGGATGCTGGCGGCCCGGCAGGAGGAGCGCGACCGCCTGCTGTACGAGCTCCATGACGGGCTCGGCCCCACTTTGGCGGGCTTGGCGCTCCAGACCGAGCGCAGCCGCCGGCTGGTGGACCGCGATCCGGAGGGGGCCAAGCAGGTGATGGAGGAGCTGTCCCGGCGCATCCGCGGCACGGTCGAGGACGTCCGCTCGATCGTCAACGACCTGCGCCCGCCGCCGCTGGACGACCTGGGGCTGGCCGGGGCGCTGACCGAGCTCGGCCGCGGCTTCGCCGGCGACCTCGCCGTCGAGGTGGAGGTCCCGCCCGACCTGCCCGCGCTCCCGCCGCCGGTCGAGCTGGCCGCCTATCGCATCGCCGCCGAGGCCCTGACCAATGCCGTACGGCATGCCATGGCCTCCCGTTGCACGGTCACCCTGCGCGCCACGGACGCCCTGGAGTTACGGGTCGAGGACGACGGCGTGGGTGTCGGCGCGCCGGTCCGCCACGGGTTCGGCCTGGCCTCGATGCGGCGCCGCTCGGAGGAGCTGAACGGCACGTTCGAGCTGCTCACCGACGCCGGGGCAGGCACGCACCTGGTCGTCAGGCTGCCGCTGGCGGCGGCCTCATGATCAGAGTGATGGTGGTGGAGGACCACCCGGTGTTCGCCGAAGGACTGGTCTCGCTCTTCCGCGACCTGCCGGAGGTGGAGGTCGTGGGGGTCGCCGGTACCGGTGAGGCCGCCGTCGAGCTGGTCGAACAGGTAGCCCCGCAGGTGGTGCTGATGGACCTGCACCTGCCCGGCATCAGCGGGATCGAGGCCACCTCCCGGATCACCCAGCGACACCCCGAGGTGGCCGTGCTGGCACTGACCATGCTCTCCGACGACGAGACGGTCCTGGCGGCGATCCGCGCCGGCGCCCGCGGCTACCTGCTGAAGGAGGCCAGCGGGGCCGACATCGTGCGGTCACTGGAGGCGGTGGCGACCGGGCAGGTGGTCTTCGGCGCCTCGACGGGCAGCCAGGTGCTGGCCGTACTGTCCACTCAGCCGGCCCGCCCGCGCCCGATCCCGGAACTGACGGACCGTGAACTCGAGGTGCTCGAGCTCGTCGCGGCCGGGCTCAACAATCACGCCATCGCGCAGCGGTTGGTGCTGAGCGAGAAGACCGTCCGCAATCACGTGTCGAACATCTTCGCCAAACTGCACGTCACCGACCGTTCGGCGGCCGTGGCCCGCGCACGGGACGCAGGCCTCGGCCCCCGCTGACCGATGCGCTAGTGCATCCCGGCGCCCTCGAGCTCGCCCGCGTTGTCGGCGCGGGCGGGCAGGAGCACGGCGGTGATGATCACGGCGATCGACAGCACCGCGCCGATGATGAAGGCCAGGCGCATGCCGTCGAGGTTGGCGAGCACCGTGGTGACTCCCTCGGCCTTCAGCGCGTCGGCTCGCGCGCTCATCACGGTGACCACGAGCGCGGTGCCGAAGGCCGCGGAGACCTGCTGCAGCGTGCCCAGGATCGAGCTGCCGTGCGAGTAGAGCTGCGGGGTGAGCGCGCCGAGCCCGAGGGTGAACACCGGGGTGAAGGTCGCGGCCAGGCCCAGCATCAGCAGCACATGCAGAGCGAGGATCACCCAGTACGGCATGGTCATCGAGACCTGCGTGAAGCCGGCGAGCGCGAGCGAGATCACGATCGCGCCGGGAATGACCAGCACCCGGCCGCCGAACTTGTCGAACAGGCGGCCGACGGTCGGACCGAGCAGACCCATCGCCAGACCGCCCGGCATCACCAGGAGCCCGGTCTGCAGGGCGCTGAGCCCGCGGATGTTCTGCAGGTACAGCGGCAGCAGGATCATCGAGCCGAGCATCGCCATGAAGGCCACCGACATCAGGATCAGCGCGACCGTGTAGGTGCGGCGACTCAGGGTGCGCAGGTCCATCAGCGGCATGTCGAGCTTCTGCAGCTTCAGCTGGCGGAAGACGAAGACGGCGATGAGAACCAGGCCCGCCACCACGATCGCGGCGGCGACACGGACGTCACCGCCCTCGAACCGGCTGAGCCCGTAGACCAGGCCGCCGAAACCGGCCGCGGCGGTCACCACGCTGAACCAGTCGATGACGCTGACCTGAGTCTCGCCGACGTTCTGGAGTTGCTTCAGGCCGCGCCAGGTGATCAGGGCGGCGATGGGGAGCACCACGACGAACAGCAGGCGCCAGGACCCGAACTGGAGGATCACTCCGGAGATCGCCGGGCCAAGTGCGGGGGCGACCGAGATGGACAGCGTGACGTTGCCCATCACCCGGCCACGGTCAGACTCGGGCACAACCTGCATCAGCGTGGTCATCAGCAGCGGCATCATCACGGCCGTGCCCGACGCCTGGACGATCCGGGCGCCAAGAAGCACGGCGAACGTCGGCGCGACGGCGGCGAGTGCCGTGCCGATCAGGAACAAAGTCATCGCGGTGGTGTACGCACTACGGGTGGACACCCGCTGGAGGAACCATCCGGTGATAGGGATGACCGCGGCCATGGTCAACATGAAGGCGGTCGAGAGCCACTGCGCGGTCTGCTCGGTGATGTGCATCGCGTCCATCAGCCGAGGGATCGCGTTGATCATGATTGTCTCGTTGAGGATCACCACGAAGGTGGCAAGCACCAGCAGCCGGACCACGGCCGGGGTACGACCCGCAGCGGGGGCTGGGGACTCTGTGGGGGAATCAAGCTTTGGGGCGGACACGGCACCTCGATCGGAGTTGTCGGACAAGACGTGGTCGTGGCCGCCATCGCAGCCAGGGATCTCACAAGTAGTCGTGGTCACACAAAGACTGACCGACACCACCGACAAAACTCATCGCCCCCGCTCAACATTGGGGGAAGAGCCACCAAATGTCACCCGAATTTCACCCGCGGCGGACGTCGTGGGGCGCCGGCGCGCCCCTGTCCGCGCGAGTGCGTTCGGGTCTCAGCTTGCTGCTCGCCTTACGAGGTCGGCGATCCTCGCCTCGTCGGCGGGGGTCAGCTGCGTCAGGGCGTAGGAGGTGGGCCACATGGATCCGTCGTCGAGGTTGGCGCTGTCGTTGAAGCCGAACGTCGCGTACCGTGCGTTGAACTTCTGCGCGGTCTGGAAGAAGCACACGAGCTTGCCGTCCTTGGCGTACGCGGGCATGCCGTACCAGAGCTTCGGCGCAAGTTCCGGCGCGCTCGCCTTGACGACCGCGTGGAACCGCTCGGCCAGGACCCGGTCCGACTCCGTCATCTCGGCGATCTTCGCGAGGACGGCGGCCTCCTCCTCGGCGGCCTTGTCGGCGCGCGATGCGCGGCGCGTGGACGCCTTCAGCTCCTTGGCGCGCTGCTTCATCGCGTCGCGCTCCTCGGCGGTGAATCCGTCGTAGGTCTTCGTCGTGTCGTTCATTACAGGCTTCCTTCCGGTATGTGGCTCGGTGGTGAGGTGCGCGGGGAGGTCAGCCCCAGGCGCCGGCGATCTGGCGGGTGGTGGCGTTGAGCCGGTTGAACAGGTTGGTGACGCCGATCATCAGCACGATCGCGGCCAGCTGCTTCTCGTCGAAGTAGGTGGCGGCGGTGTCCCACACCTGGTCGTTGACAGCGTCGGGACGGTCGGCCAGCCGCGTGGCAGCCTCGGCCAGCGCCAGCGCCGCCCGCTCCTCCTCGGTGAAGTACGGCGTCTCCCGCCAGGCCACGACCGTGGCCAGCTTCTCCTCGCTCACCCCGGCCTTGCGGCCGGTCTTGACGCCGCCGTCGACGCAGGCGCTGCAGCCGTTGATCTGGCTGACCCGCAGATGCACCAGCTCCAGGATCTCCTTCTCCACCCCACCGGAGTGCACGGCCTTGAAGATGTCCTGGATGGGCTGCATCGCACCGGACAGGATGACGGCGGGGTTCTGCATACGAGACTGCATTTCGGTGTTCTCCTCTTGCTCTTGGCGTGTGACTCCATCTCAGCCGGTCCGGTTTGCCAGGAGGAGGGGCATGGGACACGCTGGGACAGCTGAAACGGCCTTGACCAGCGATGATCCTGTCTGGGAAGTTTTGGCGGGGATGGGACAGAAAGGGTGGGGAAGCGGTGGTTGTGCAGGCCGATCCGCAGGATGAGTTGGCTGCCAGGCTGCGGATGCTCCAGGAGCTGTCCGGGCTCGGCGTACGGGCCCTGGCGCGGGACGCGGGTCTGAGCTCGTCGTCGTTGTCGCGTTACCTCAGCGGCCAGACGGTGCCGCCCTGGCCCGCGGTGCTCGCGCTGTGCCGCCTGGTCAAGCGTGACCCCCGCCCGCTGCGCCCCATGTGGGAGCGGGCCTCGAACCCGCTGCCGGCGCCGCCGAAGACCAGCCGCCAGGTCCAGCCGCCTTCTGCGCCGGCCGGGGCCCCGCGGCCACCGCGCAACGATCTGCCGCGCGACGCGCCCGACTTCACCGGGCGTGAGGCCCAGCTCGCAGCGGTGCTCGCCGCGGTGGACAGCAACCGGGTGGTCGCCGTCGACGGCATGGCGGGCGTCGGCAAGACCACGCTGGCGGTGCACGCCGCGCACCGGCTCACCGCCGACTACCCGGACGCCCAGCTCTATCTGGACCTGCACGGCTTCACCGAAGGGCGTCAGCCCCTCGACCACGACGCCGCGCTGCGTACCTTGCTCGCCGCGCTCGACGTCGCCTCGGAGAAGATCCCGCAGGAGGGCGGCATCGAGCCGCTGGCCGCCTGCTGGCGGGCGGAGCTGGCGAGCCGCCGGGCGGTCGTGGTGCTCGACAACGCCGCCGACGCCGACCAGGTCCGGCCGCTGCTGCCCGGCGCCGGCGAATCCGTCGCCCTCATCACCAGCCGCAACCGGCTGCTGGGGCTGGACGAGGTGCCCCCGGTGTCGCTGGACGTGCTGACCCCTCAGGAGAGCGCGGAGCTGCTGGCCCGCGCCAGCGGCGACCCCAGCGGCGCCGACGGACGGCTGGGCCGCGAACCGGAGGCCGCGGCCGAGGTGCTGCGCCTGTGCGGTCACCTGCCGCTGGCCCTGCGCCTGGCCGCGGCCCGGCTGCGGCACCGGCCCGGCTGGACCGTGGGCATCCTGGTCGAGCGGATGCAGGAAGGCGCCGACGAGTTCGACACCGTCTTCGCCATGTCAGTGCGGCAGCTGGACTGGAAACAGCGCCGCCTGTTCCGGCTGCTGGGGCTGCTCGGATCGTCCTTCGACGAGTACGTGGCGGCGGCGCTGGCCGACGTGCCGTTGCGCAGCGCCCGGGCGATGCTGGAGAACCTGCTGGACGCGCACCTGGTCCAGCAGCCGACGGCCGGCCGCTACCGGCTGCACGACCTGGTGCACCAGCACGCGCGCCGGGCCGCCGAGGAGCAGGACTCACCGGCCGAGCGGGAGCAGGCGCTGGGCCGGGTGCTCGACTACTACGTGCACGCCGCGGCCGCCGCCGACGCCGCGATGCCGGTTCTGTCGCGCAGCCGGGCGGCCTCCGCGGGACGGCCTCCCGCCGACCTGCCGCGCTTCGCCGACAAGAAGGCGGCTCTGTACTGGTTCGTCACGGAGTACGCGAACCTGATGGGCGCCTTCGAGGTGGCGGTCGCCACCGGAGCCGATGCCCATACGTGCGAGCTGCCGCGTTTCATGCGGACATTCTTCGCGCGGCGCTGCGGGACCACGCACCTGAATGTCCTGTTCGAGCGGTCGCTGGTGGCCGCGGAGCGCCTGGGCGATCCGCTGCAGCTGGCCGAGGCGCACAGCGACCTGGGCTTCGCCCGGTACAACGCGGGCCGGATGGCGGAGGCCGAGGCGGCCTACGAGGCCGCGGCGCCGTTGGTGTCCCAGACGGGGGACACCTGGTCCGAGGCCGAGCTGGCCATGCGCCGCGGCTACCTGAAGTGGGACGAGGGCTACGTCGAGGAGCCGCTCGATCTGTTCCGGCAGGCCGGGAAGCTGTACACGCAGGCCGACTGCCCGATGGGCGCGGCCCACGCGACCGCGTACGAGGCCTGGGCGATGCTGCAGCTGGGACACCGTGAGGAGGCGGCGCGGCTGGCTCGGCAGGCACTGGACACCCCGCACGGCGACCCGGCCTCGGCACTCCCGCTGACGGCCCGGATCACCCTCGGCGTGGCCATCGCCCACGAGCAACCCGGCGAAGCGGTCGAACACCTGCAGGAGGCCCTGGCGCTGGCCCGCGAGGACGGGCACAAGCACAACGAGGCCTGGTGCCTCAACTGCCTGGGCGTCGCGCTGCGCCAGATGGGCCGTTACGAGGAGGCGCTGGCCAGCCACCGCCAGGCCTTCGCCCTTCTGGACGAGCTCTTCGAGGAACACTGGAAGATCCATTTCCTGAACGGCTACGCCGAGACCTGCCGCCTGGCCGGCCTGCCTGAGGAGGCTCTACGCCTGCACCGCGAGGCGCTGGAGCTGGCTCCGAAGCTGGGCAACCGGTACGCCGAGGCGCTGGCCCACGAGGGGGTCGCGGCCGTACTCGACGAGACGGACCCGGCCGCGGCCGCCGAGCACCGCGCGGCCGGGCAGGCCATCCTCCAGGAACTCAACGCCGGGGCCTACTGATCAGCCCAGTTGGGCAAGGAGTCGCGCCTTGCCCGACCGGGCGAGCCAGGCGTCGAAGTCCAGGAGGCCCGCGTGGGCCTTCCGCAGGGGCGCGAGGTCGGTGTCGTAGTAGGTCTCGTTCGCCCAGGTGAAGACCTTGGCCACCTCGGGGTTGTGCTCCCAGAGGAGCTCGAGCGGAACCTGGGTGTGCGGGACCTGGCGACCGGCCGCCCTGCCCAGCGCGTCGGCGATCTGCGGCGCGGTGAGCCGGTCCCCGGTGATCTCCATGGCCTTGCCCAGGTGGACGTCCGGCTCGGCGAAGGCCAGCGCGGCGAACGCCCCGGTGTCCTCGATGGCGATGAGCTGCATGATCAGGTCGTCGTGCCAGGGCACGTTGAGCGAGCCGCTCTGGAAGAACCTGGCCGGGCTGGTGAAGTCCTCCATGAACCCGGCGGGGCGCAGGATCGTCGCGGGCACGCCCAGGTCGCGGATGTGCTCCTCGATCTGCCACTTGTCGATGGGGCCCCAGCCCTGTTCCACGTAGAACCGGTTCTGGCTCTCGACGCCGCCGACCGATGAGTACACCAGGTGCTGCACGTCCGCGGCCTTGGCGGCGTCCGCGACGTTCCTGCCCTGGGCGATCTCGTTGTCGTTGGCGGACTGGACGCTGTAGATGCCGTACGCGCCGCGTGCGGCCGCCTCGACGGAGGCGAGGTCGTCGAGGTCGCCGCGGACGAGTCCGGCGCCGGCGGCGGCGAGCGCGGTGGCCGCGGGCGTGGTGGCGTCCCTGACGAGGGCGCGGACCTGCCAGCCGTCGGCGAGCAGGTGGCGGGCGGTGGCGCCGCCCTGGTTCCCGGTGGCGCCGGTGACGAGCACGGTCTTGTACATGACTCACTCCTGTCGCAGAGGCTTCTGGCGCCGACGATATGACGATTTTTGAAAATTCGTCAACTGCAAGTTGTGTTTGACGAAATCTCGCAACTGGTCATAACGTTCGTGCGTGAGCACCAACGCCGAACGGGTCCGGGATCCCCAGCAGCGGGCCGAACGGGCCACGCGGATCCTCGACACGGCCGCCGACCTGCTGCTGCGCCACGGCTACCGGCGCGTGACCATGGACGACGTGGCGGACGGGATCGGCATCGGCAAGGGCACCGTCTACCTGCACTGGAAGACCCGCGAGCAGCTCTTCGCCGCGGTCTTCGCGCGCGAGGTGCTCTACGCGATGGACGAGCTACGGCAGGCGCTGCGGCAGGACCACCGGGTGTGCCTGCTGCACAACTTCGCGCGCGTCTACTTCCTGGCCATCACGAACCGCCCGCTGCTGCACGGGTTCCTCCTGGACGACCCGCACCTGCTCGGGAAGCTGACCAGTTCCCCCGACGCCGACCGCGACGAGCGGCACGCCAATGTGGCGCGCGACTACCTCGGGCTGCTCGCCGAGCATGGACTGCTCCGCGACGACCTGCCCGTCGACGAGATCGGCTACGCCTACCAGGCCACCTTCGAGGGCTTTCTGCGGGCCGAAGCCCCTTCCGGCGACCTCGAACGGCACGCGGACCTGCTCGCGCGGACCGTCCAGCGCGCGTTCGAAAGCGAGCCGGCGATCCCCGACGCCACGCTCCGGGACATCGCCACCGCCACCGTCGCCCTGTTCACCGGCCTGATCGACGCCGACCGCGCCGCATCTGGCCTGCCCTGACCCTGCGTCACCTGCGAAAGCCGACAAGGGCGGACGCGGCCGCTAGAGTCCTCCAGGACGATGATGTTCGACAGCGACGGGCGCTACCTCGCCCACCTCGCGTCCAACACGTCGTTCGAGACGGCCTTCACCGGTTGCCTGCCCTCTTAGTCAGTCGTGCGTCGATGCGCTGCAGCAGCGGCATCAGTACGTAGACCATCATCGGCACCATGAGGGTGGCGATGATCGGAGGCCTCAGGTACGGCGGGACCGCCTCGAGGAGGCCGCCGAGGGCCAGTTGCAGGACGGTGAGCGTGGGCAGGACCGCGATCCAGATCATCAGCGCCTGGCGGTGACGGGACATGTCTGAATTCTGAGCTCCAGCCCACTCATAAGTCCAAGACATGTTTCATATGGGCTTGGATAAGCTTGCCTTATGGAGTTGCGTCAGCTGCAGTATTTGCTGGCCGCGGTGGAGGAAGGCAGCTTCACCCGGGCCGCCGCCCGCGTACACGTCGCCCAGCCCGCCATCAGCCAGCAGATCGCGCAGCTCGAACGCGAGCTGGGGGAGCGGCTGTTCGACCGGTCCGAGCGCCGCGTCCGGCTCACTCCGGCGGGCGAGGCCTTCCTGCCGCACGCGAGGGCGGTGCTGGAGGCGGCTGCCGCCGGGCGCGACGCGGTCGCCGCGCTGCGGGGTGTGCTCGCGGGCAGGCTCACGGTGGGAACCGTGCCCTCGCCGCCGCCCTCGCTGCTGGACCAGCTCGGCGAGCTTCAGCGCCGCCACCCCGAGATCCGGCTGACGCTGCGCACCGGCGATCCGGAGCACCTGACGGCGCAGGTGGTGGCGGGCGAGCTCGACGCGGCCGTGATCGGCGCCCTGGATCACCGCCTTCCCGCCGGGCCTGCCGGGCAGCGGCTTCCGGCCACGCTGGCCGGCTCGGAGATCGCCGCGGAGCCACTCGTGATCGCGGTCCCGTCCGGCCATCCTCTCGCCCAGGCCGCCGAAACGACCCTGGCGGACCTCCGTGGCGAGAAGATCGTCACCCTCACCCGCGGCACCGGGCTGCGTGCCGTACTCGAGGCGGCCTGTGCCGAAGCGGGCTACACGCCGGAGATCTCCGTCGAGACCGATGACCTGGTCGTGCTCGCCGAGCTCGTCGAGCGCGGCTTCGGCGTGGCCCTGCTTCCCCGTTCGGTCGCGGACGGGCCCGGATCCTCTCTGACGACGATCCCCCTGCGGCAACCCGCGCCACACCGCCTCATGACGCTGATCTGGCGCCGCGACCGCCCCTCGGCGCTCACCCGGGCGTTCCTCGAGCTGACCTGATCGCCTGGATCTCGATGCTGATCTTCTTGCCAGTCGCGTGATCCGGGCACGTTGGGCTGTTTCTGTCGTTGTGGTGATCTAGTCTCCCGTGCAATTGATCAAGCCCGGCAAACACGGAGAAGCGGACATGACCTACCTCGAGCTGTCTGAGGACGGCGGCGGATCGCACAAGTTCTATGAGGTGACCGTGGCGGGGACAGAGGTCACGATCACCTACGGACGCATCGGCGAGCCGGGCCAGGCGAAGGTCACCACCTTCCCCAGCGAGGCCAAGGCCCAGGCCGCCGCGGACAAGAAGATCGGCGAGAAGACCCGCAAGGGCTACGAGCCCGCTGTCCGCGGGGTGCGCCAGCGCCGGGCGGTCACCCGCAGGGCCATCGCCAGCACCCGCTCGACCGCCCAGCAGGCGCCAGTCCTGTGGCGCTTCGACAGCGGCGCGGCCGCGTTCGGCATCTTCGTGGACGGCGAGCGCTGCTGGGTCGGCAACCAGCGCGGCGACGTCTACACCGTCACCCACTCCGGCACCGTGACCGGCCGCTTCCGGCTGCCCGACGGCGTCAAGTGCATCGTGGCCGACGACTTCTGGATCTACGCCGGGTGCGACGACGGCCGCGTGTACGACCTGAGCGGCAAGGTGCCGAGGTCGGCCTACGAGATCGCCGCCGACGTGGACATCTACTGGCTGGACATCCACGACGGCGTGCTCGGCGTCTCCGACCGGGCAGGGCGGATCACCACGATCGACTACGAGGACGAGTTCCAGTGGGCGCGCACCGGCAGCGGCGAGTCCGCCTGGATGGTCAGGTGCGACGAGGACGCCGTCTACCACGGCCACTCGAACGGGGTCGCCCGCTACGACACCTCCGACGGGAAGCTCGTCTGGGAGAACAAGCTGGCCGGGGACGTGCTGTTCGGCTGGCAGGAGGAGCATTCGGTCTACGCGGGTACGGCCCGCCGTACCGTTCACCGCCTGGCCAAGGGCGACGGCCGGGTGGAGGCGGTCTACCAGTGCGACGGGCCCGTCTACTACTGCGCCACCTCGCCGGGCGGCCGCCACGTGTTCGCGGGCGACAGCCACTCCTCGGTCTACTGTTTCGACGCCTCAGGCGAGCGGCTGTGGAAGCTCGCCACCGGGTGCGGGTCGGCGTTCTCCATGCAGTTCCTGGACGACCGGCTCTACATCGTCACCACTGACGGCTCGCTGGCCTGCATCGACGCCAGCGAGGCGGCCATCGCCGCGGCCCGGTCGGGCAGCGTGCCCCAGCCGGTGGACGTCAAGGCGGCGGCGTCGCTGGCGGTGGTCGAGCCGTCCACCGTACTGGAAACAGTGCTGGAGACCAGCGACGACGGCGTGGTCGTGGAGTGCGTCAGGGACGGCGAGCGGCTGCGGGTCCGCGTCGTCAGCCCAGGCTACGAGTCGTGGAACGTGCAATTCCCCAAGTCCGTCCGGGAAGCGGGCGCCCGCTATGTCGTCGACGGCGTCCGCTCTGCCGGGCGCGGCGGCTTCTACCGGGCATATGGCGAGATCAGGCGGCTGCTCTGACCTCGTGGCGCAGGACATCGGGTGGCCCGGCGGACCACCCGATGGCGGCTACTGGTCCTGGGTGTCTCCGGTCATGTCGACGTCCTTCTTCTCCTCCACGACGGTCACGGTGGAGGCGGGATCGCGTTGACGCCGCGTCGGGCTGGAGGGTGGGGTGAGCGGGACGGGCCCCTCGGAAGCCGGGCGGCTGGGCAGGACGACCGGAGTCGCGAAGTTGAGCGTGGTGGTCGGGCGCCTCGTGCCGTCCGTGTTGAGGGGAGGGACGATTTTGATGGCGTTGACCCGCCGGACCGGAGTGGTCGGCGGCGGCTGCATCGCGGCGATCGTGTCCTGCACGAGCTGGCGCGGGAACTTGAGGACCAGCTCGTCGTCGCGGTTGGTGACGGTTTGCGTCACGACCGGCATCGAGTCCTTGGCGGTGAGGCCCTGGCGCAGCTTCTTCGTCCCGGTCTCGGGTTTGACGCTGCGCCTGCGCTTCCGCTTCTCGACCTCCTCTTCGGAGGGCTTGACCGTGTACCTGTAGTCGATGTCGGACTCGTCCTCGCTCGAGGGGTACTCGGTTATGGTGTCGCCGCCGTCCATCTCGTAGTTCTTGATGGCCTGGATCACGGCCGCCCGCCCCTTGGGGGTCTTCAGGGCGTTGGCCAGCATCTGCTCTTGGGTATTCAGGTTGTCCCGGTTGAGGCCGAGGAACGCCGTGAGGATCTTCTCGGAGGTCAGATCGTCGGGGACGGGCCACTTGTAGGTGTTGAAGTGGGTTCCCGAGATCTTGATCGCGATACCTTCGCTCTGGGCCATTGCGCCCAGCATCAGCCAGCAGTAGAAGCAGCACAGCTTGGAGATGCCGATGGCGATCTCGGTCTGCTCCAGTTGGTTGTCCAGCTCGTTGTACTCCGCCTGCCCCATGAGCTGGTCGGCGGTCTGCGCGGCCTGCTTGACCTCGGGGAACTCGCTTTGCTGTGGACGCGGCTGCTTCTCTTCGCGCTTTGGCGCCGATGCGGTTTTGCTGCGCAGGTTCATGCGGCGTTTGACGATGACGGCGGCGCCCTGCGTTTCCGCGTGCACCTTGCGGTCATCCTTATTGGGCGGTCCCGTGTATTGCTTGGTGTGAGCGATCACCCGCAGGTTGGTGCACTCGGTGTTCAGCGTGTTGAGGAAGACGAGCGTCTTGCGCAGCCGCCGCTCCATCTGGCGCAGCTGCGTCTGGCTCCATTCCGCCTTCCCGCGCGGCTTGTTCGAGCTGAGGATGTCGAACATCGCCTTGATCTCAGCCTCGGTGTTCGCCACATCGCCGATCGCGGTCCGCATCAGCTGGATGAAGTGGGACATCATCTGGTTGTCCGGCACGTTGGCGAACAGGCGCAGCTCGTCGCTGGCGAGTTTGGCCACGGCGACGCACTCGCGCGTCGTCTTCAGCTCATTCATGACCCAGGCCAGGCGGTCCAGCGAGCGCTGCCTGCTGGAGCCCTCGTGTACGACACCGGAGGTCTTCGAATCGCGGACCTTCTTCATCGCGTCGAGGCGTTTCCCCAGCAGGGATCGGGTCAGTTCGATGATCTTGGCGTTGTGGTCGCTTCCGGCGATCTCCCGATCGTCCTCGGTGCCCGTGCCGAAGACCGTGTACCCCTTGCTGTTCATGGCCGCGTGGTATTCGGCGATGTCGAGCTTGTTCTTCTCACAGAACTGCTCGACGGTGATGGCCGTGGTGTTGCTGAAGTTGCCGAGGTGCTGCAGCGAGCTGCGGCCGAGGATCTCCGCCCAGGTCGCGGGGTAGATCTGGAGCTTCTCGCCGATCATGGCCCACAGCTCCGGGTCGGTGGGGTGCTCGGCCTCCATGGCCACCTTGAGGATCGCCGATGTTCTGGCTCCGGGATTCAGGGGTTTGTTCGCGAGCCAGGCTCGGTAGGAGTTCCTGGCCGTACGGTCGAGGGGGGTCTGCTGGGCCGGTGGGAAGTTGCTGACGACCTCGTCGAACTCCTGCTGGTCGAGCAGGGACAGCGCGATCGCGTTCGCGATCTGCTCCGACTCGGCGTCCTGCGGGTCGTCTCGGTCGCCGGTGTCGGTCTCGATCTTGAGCTCTTTCTTGCGCTTCTTCTTCTTGGGCGTCTCCTTGGGCTTCTCCTCAGGCTCCTTCTCCTCGGGCTCCTGCTCGTCGTCCTGCCCGGTGTAGTCACCCAGGTCGAAGACCAGGTCATCGCCGAGTTCCGCCGCAAGCTGCCGGCGCTGGTCGGTGGTGATGGTGGTGGTGTTCTCCTCCTCGACGAAGTCCTCGTCATCACCGGCGTAAAAGCCCTCGCCGTCGTCCTGGTCGGAGACGTTGCCGCCCATGTCCTCGTCGGACTGGTAGTTCCTCCTGGGGGACGTCGACCGGCTGCGGGAGGGGCTGCGGGAAGGGCTGCGGGAACCTCTTGTGCTCGAGTGTGACATCGTGCTCTCACTTTCCGCGGATGCCGGCGCGATAGGTGACGACCAGGCCGAGGCCGAGCAGGGCCTCGCGGTCGCCGGAGAAGGTGAGCGCCAGGCCGCTGTCGGAGACGGTGAGGCCGGGCGTCGGGACCAGGCGGCCGTCGGGGAGCGCGGTGCCGTTCAGCGAGAACTGCGCCGCGCCCTCCTCGGTCAGGCCGTAGGCGGGGTAGAGGGCGGTGATCTGCCTGCCGTACAGGTCGGGGAGGGTGTCGGGGGTGATGGGCAGGGTGAGGGTGCCGTCGAAGTCGTCCCACGCGTCGGGGAAGTCGGCGGCGACGTCGAAGAACTTCGCCGCCGGGTAGGGCTTGAGCAGGCCTCTGACGGTGTTGGCGAACGTGTCGCCGCCGTGCTCGGCGCTGTAGCGGACCGTGACGAGCACGTCGTAGAACTCGGGACGGTCGGAGGTGCGCAGGCCCGGCAGGTCCAGGCGCCAGGTCGAGACCGCGCCGGTGCCCTCGAAGGGCAGGTAGCGCTCGTCGTCGTAGCGCAGCTCGAACAGGCCGTTGTTCTCGTACCCGTCCGGCACGTGCGAGACCGCGATCCGCTGCCCGGCCCGCCAGTCGGCGCGCACCGACTCGGGTGGCGTGCCCTTGGGGTCGAGCAGGTACTGCACGGCCTTCGGGTCGGCGGACAGGACCGTGCGGTGCGAGGTCTGGCTGAGCCCCGCGTTCACGGTCACGGTCCGGCCTTCGGCGTCCACGAAGCTCACGGCCATGGCGCGGAGCTGGCGGCGGTAGTGGCCGGGGAAGTCGTGGTCGAGGAACTCCTCGGTGAGGGCGAACTCGCACGTTCCGGTGGCACGCAGGGTCAGCAGCGCGACCGGGTCGAGTTCCAGCAGCGAGGTCCTGCGGGTGATCTCCAGCCGTCTGGCGTCGGCGTCGGCGTAGGCCTTGCCGAGCCGGTCCAGGTCGTGGGTGAGTGACTGGGCGGCGAGCAGGCCGTTGCGGCGGCTGTCCCAGTAGACCGGCTTGATCATGGTCTCGCAGCTGCCGCGCTCGAAGTGGTAGGCGCGTTCGGCCGCGCGGGCCGCGTCGTAGGCCATGCCGTACGCGGCGAAGTAGAGCTCCGACATGCGGTCGGCCATCCACTGGTACAGCTGGGCCCCGGTGAACTTCTCGCGCAGGAACGCCGTCACCGCCTCCTGGTTGGCGATCTGCTTCAGGTGCACCTCGAGCTCGCGCTGCGCGGCGGCGAGTTGCGCCTCGGCCCCGGCCACCTGGTGGGCGGCCTGCGTGACGTCCTGCTTGGCCAGGTCGCGCTGGAGCTCCCAGTCCTGGGCCTGGCGTTCCTGATCGGCCCGCACGCCGAGGACCTCCCCGAGCATGGACAGGCCTTCGCCGAGGGACTCCGAGACCTCGGCGCCGGTCTCCAGGGCGTCGCCGATCTGGTCGCCGCCGATGGATTCGCCCATGATGAACGGGCCGATGAGCGACTGCGGGACGCCGTGCGCGATCGCCGCGCCGATCTTCAGGCCGCCGGCGGTCAGGTGCGCCGCCGCTCCCAGCGCCATCATCGCGACCTGGGCCTCCTGCAGCGGCGAGAGGCCCTCGGCGATGATCTGCTCGTAGTAGCCGACCCGCCACTGGGCCGCGTCGCGTCCGGCGGCCGTCGCGGCCAGGTTCGCCTCGGCCGCCGTGACCTGCGCCTGCTTGATCGCGCGGGTCAGGTCGAGCAGCACCGCCTCCTGCGTCTCCTGCAGGAGCTGAAGCGACTCGCCGTCGCGCCGTTCCAGCGCCTCGAGCAGGGCCGAGCCGAAGTCGCGCGCCCGGTCGGCCAGCTCCTGCGCCCTGCGGAGCGAGGCGGCGAAGCGCTGATGCGGCACCTCCACGGGCGGCGCGGCGAACAGGTCGGCCGCCCCGCCGGCGGCGACCCGCTCGACCAGCGCCATCGGGTCGATCGGCGGCTCGAACAGCGGCAGCGGCCTGGCCACCCCCATGATGTCGAGCGAGGCCCGGATCTTGGTGAGCCGGTCGGCCACCAGGTCCCAGTAGCCCTCGAGCGCGCCGTTGACCGGCGTGAAGAAGTACGGGTCGGCCACGCTGGAATGCACCCGGACCAGCTCGTCGGCGAAGGGCACCTTCTCCAGCGAGCGGAAGGAGGTGGTGGCAGGCAGCGGGAGCGGCCCGAGGTTCTCCGGGCGGTCGCCGAGCAGGTCGTGGGCGAAGATGTAGAGCATCCTGGCCTCGTCGACGCTCTCCATCGTGTACTGCCGGAACAGCAGGTCGCCCCAGTCGATCAGGTTGTCGATGTAGCCGGCCACGACCGCCCGCCGGTAGGCCACCGGCCGCAGCGCCGCGATCGCGTGAGGGTCGAAGGGGTCGTCGCGGTAGGCGTCGAGCAGCCCGGCCCTGCCGCCCATCAGGTCGTAGATCTTGCCGAGCTCGGCGGCCACCGCCAGGTCCTCGCTCGGCGGCAGTTGCACCAGGTCGGCCAGTTGCCGCCGCTGGTCGTCGCTGAGCAGGCCGATGCCGCGGAAGACCGGCACGAGCGAGTCGAGCAGCGCGATCGCGTGGTCGAGCGCGGGGTTGTTCTCGGCGCGCAGCGCGTGGGCCAGCGCGCCGGGGTCGGCGCCGAGGAAGGGCAGGAAGCGCCAGTACTGGTCGGACCTGGTCGGGTCGAAGACGTACTCGTACCAGGTCCTGGCCTCCTCGAAGCGTTGGGCGGCGTTGAGCGACTGCGCGATGAGCAGCGGCGCGTGGAAGAAGATCTCCCAGTAGTAGATGCCGTTGGCGCTGTGGAAGTCCAGGTGGGAGCGGCCGGGCAGCCAGGCCGGGACCACCCGATCCGGGCGCACCCGGATCGTCGTGGCGTCCGAGCGTCTGGTGTCGAAGGCGGGCAGTTCGTCGGTCTCCTGCATGGCGGTGTCGAGCAGCGCGGCCACCCCGCCTGACAGCAGCCGCTGGTTCAGCTTGTAGGCGGTGCTCGTGGTCAGCCGGACGATGTCGTGCGGCACCTCCGCGGACAGGTACGGCCTGCCGTCCTTCTTCGGGTAGGTGGCGAGCTCGGTGCCGAAGAACAGATGCAGGTCGGTCGCGGTCTCCAGCGCACCGGTGATCCCTTCGGGCAGTTCGCCCCAGTTCCCGGCGGTGGGATGGAACTGCCAGTCGGCGACCCGGGCGTAGTCGGCGCCGCTGAAGGCGAACCCGCGGAAGACGGCGGTGACCGCCTTCGGGATCGGCTTGGGGTACCCGGCGTCGACCACCTGGGGCACCGAGCCGTCCGGGCGCAGCGTGTAGCGGGCCAGCAGCTTGCCGCCCGTGATGAACAGGTAGCGGCCCTGCTCCACCCAGGCCGCGTCGACCCTGGTCCAGCCGACGACCTTCTTCGGCGGTACGGCGGGCGTCCCCGCGCGCGGGCGGGCGGGCGGCGTATGCGTGGGCGGCTCGGTGAAGCCCCAGCGCGCCGGGATGTTCTGGATCTTGTCGACCCGGGTGCGCCCCGGCTGCAGGGTCGTGTAGCGGCCCGTCGTGTTGTCGAAGAAGATCCGCAGGCCGCTGGGCAGCTCCACGGCCGCGTCCACCCGGTCCCAGGACGGGAAGCCGCTGCTGGTCTTGAAGGTGTGCCGCGCCGGCGGGTCCAGCGGTGCGGGGATGAGCGGCCGGCACAGGAAGCTGCCGCCCTTGTGGTCCACGCTGAACCACGAGCCGTCGCCGAACCCGGCGGGGCGGTTGAACCAGACGACGGAGGAAGGGTCCACCGGATCGTCGAAGATCGTGGTGACGTCTCCCGGCTGCGGCGGCATCACGATGAGGGCCTGCTTGACCGTGTAGAGCTCGGGGGTCAGCGCGTAGGAGCCGGCGGAGCTCCCCTTCGGGGTCAGGGCGACGTAGGAGACGACGATCGCGCCGTGATCGGAGTCCGACAGCGTGCCGGGCCGTACGGCCAGGACGACCTGGTTGATCACCTCGGTGGTGGGCGCGCCGGTGGCCAGGACCTGGGCGGGCACCCACTCCTGGTTCAGGTTGAGGAAGGAGTAGTAGATCTTCACGCAGCGCCGTACGGCCGGCGCGGACACCTGCTGGGTGTCGCCCTGTTTGGTGGCCACGATCGTTGTGCTGTCCGGTTTGTCGGCAGGGAGGTTCTCCACGCTCGCCCAGAAGACGAACGTGCGGTCGAAGGCGCGGACGGGGTGGACGCGTTCGGCGTCGATCTGCACGTCGACCTTCAGCCATGGACCCCAGGTGGCGGCCAGCTTGTCGCCGTCGCGGAAGGTGGCGTGCCGGTAGTAGTAGCGGCGCGGCTCGGTGCGGGTCCGGCCGAACAGCACCAGGCTGCGCACGCCCTGCTCGGCCGAGTCGACGTAGCCGCCCGCGATCGCCAGGCGCGAGACCTCGGTGTATTCGTCCAGGTAGCGTTTGTAGGCCCGCTGCGCGGTGGCCGAGGTGATCCCGGACTGCAGGAGATCGTTCTGCAGTTCCACGAAGCCGGGCGTCTTCGTGTCGCGCAGTTCCGGCCGCAGGTAGTTCTCCGGGTAGAGGAAGACCTTCCGGTTGGCCTCCCACACCCGGTAGTTCTTCATCCACGCCCACCAGCGGTGCAGCCGCTCCCGGTCGGCCTCGTCGCCGCCGGGCTCCAGGTCGAGCAGGTAGCGGTGCAGGTAGAGCTGGACCGCCGCGATCGCCTCGCGGATCGTGGAGGTGACGCCCTTGGCGCCCATGTCGACGTCGATCAGCAGTTTCTCGTACAGGTCGGCGGAGTCGTGCAGGCCGAGGCCGGCCAGCACGGCCGACAGCAGCGCGTCGCGTTCGAGGGTGAGGACCGGGTCGCCGGTGACCGCGGCGAGCTTGGACGGGGGCGCGCCGACCCGGCGCGACAACGCGAACAGCTCGACCGCCTTGAGCGCGAAGTCCATGTCGGAGGTGGACGGCATGGTGCGCTGCACCCACATCAGCTCGGTCTTGTCCCAGCCGAACAGGCCCGCCATCGTGGCGTACGGATCCTCGTCGCGGGTGGTCAGGGCGGCGCCGAGCGCCTGGTTGAGCGCGGCGAAGCGGATGATCGTGGAGATGTCGGCCAGCCGGTAGTCGGCGGTGTCGGCCCAGCCCTCGCGCACCCGGCGGGCCAGCCGGTACCCGGAGACGTACTCCTCGCCCTTGACCAGGTAGGTCTGCCCGGCGAGGGTGAAGGCCGCGTCGAGCCCGGTTTCGAAGTGGACCGGCAGATCGCCCCAGTCGTCCTTGATCGTGCGGGGGAAGCCGGGGTCGGCGAAGTCCAGGTCGTGGGTGTAGCGGACGAATTGGTCGCCGCGGAAGGCGTACACCTCGCCGGTCGGCGCGGCGAAGGCGGCGTCGAGGCCGCCGTCGAAGGCGGACCGGACGCGGCCCCACTGCGGAGCCGGGGCCTGCGGCCGGTCGGCGCGCAGGTAGCGGCCGTTCTTGAACAGGTGGATGCCGCCGCCCGCGAACCCGGCGTCCACGCCGTACTCGAACTCGGCGGGCAGCGTGGCGACGCCCAGGTCGGTGGCCAGGTCGGAGGCGATCGCGCGCGGATAGCCGTCGTCGGGCGTGGTGTAGTCGTCGCCGGTGTAGCGGGTGTAGCGGTCGCCGGACAGCAGGTAGGTGTGCTCGCCGATGACCAGGGCGGCGTCGATGCGGCCGGTCAGCGGGCGGGTGCGGCCGGGGAGGTTCTCGTAGGCCGCGGTGAGCGTGCGGGACACCACGTGGCAGCGGCCGCCCATGAACAGGTGGACGTTGCGCCGGTCGCCCACGACCGCGTCGATCGTGGTGAGCTCGTCCTCGAAGCTCTCCGGCAGCCCGGGGAACTCCTTGCGGAGATTTCCGGAGATGGGCTTGGGGTAGCCGGGGTCGGCGTAGAGGTAGTCGTCCAGCGAGTAGCGGGCGTAGCGGTCGCCGCTGAAGACGTAGGTGCGGCCCTGGTTCGTGAAGGCCGCGTCCACGCGGGTGAACCCGTCCGCGGCCGGATGGGTGAGCGGGCCGAACGCGCCGTCGGCGTAGCGCGTGCGCCGCTCGCCGAAGAAGAAGTACGCCGTGCCGTCCGCGTCGGTGTAGGCGGCCGTCAGGTCCTCCTCGAACGCCTCGAAGCCGCGCCAGAGCAGGCCGGTCGGCCGGGGGAGCGAGCCGTCGGTCAGCGTGTAGGTCCGCGCGCCGAGCAGCACGAGCGTGTCGCCCACCGGCAGCACCGCCCGCGGCACCTGCCGGATGTTCCAGAACCCGGCGTCGGTCGTGCGGGGGTACCCGGGGTCGGGAGCGGTGTAGTCGGTGCCGGAGTAGACGAGGTAGCGCATCGTGCCGTCTTCAGCCGGCGGCTCGAACAGGTAGGTCGCGTCCTGCCAGACGTAGGCGATCGCGACGCCGGTCAGCCCGCCCCAGACGTCGGCGATGTCGCGCGGCGGTCCGCCGTCGCTGTACTGGCGGCCGCTGAAGAGGTAGGTCTTGCCGTCCCTGCCGGCGAACGCCGCGTCGATCGGGCCGAGCCCGCGCGGGCGGCCCCAGGCCTCGCTGACCGGGTAGGCGCGGTCGAGCAGGGTGTTGTAGCAGCTTTCCCCTTTGAAGAGATAGATCGCCTCATCGGTGCCGTGCAGCACCGCGTCGAGCCCCGACCTGAACTGCTCGGGCACATCCCGCAACGCCCGCGGCCGGACCGGACCGGTGACGACGCCGAGCGCCTCGATCCCGCTGTGCCGGCGCCAGCCGGCCTTCCCCTCGACGAGCATGACGCCGTCCTCGACGTACGCGCAGCCCACGTCGGGCGCGTCGTAGACGCGGTAGAGCGATTCGGACACCACGTGGCAGGTCGTCCCGCGCAGGAGGTAGACGTTGCCCTTGTCGGCGAAGGCCGCGTCCACGCCGTCCAGCTCGACGGCCAGGTTGGCCAGCCGCGGCTCGGCCTTCAGGTCCGCGACGGCGCGCGGGTAGCCGAGGTCGGCGACGGTCCCGGTGTAGCGGATGTACTGGTCGCCGGAGAACAGGTAGGTGTGCCCGTCCAGCGGCAGCGCCGCGTCGACCCTCCCGGTCCTGGCCAGGTTGTTGCGCGCCCGGCCCCAGAAGGCGGCGACGGGGGCGGGATAGCGGTCGTCCACGCGGCTGTGGTCGCCGGTGGTGTAGCGGACGTACTGGCGTCCGGAGAACACGTACGTCCGGCCGTCGCGACCGACGAAGGCGGCGTCGACCGAGGGGAAGGGCAGGCTGTCCCAGTCCTCGGAGAGCTTCCTGGGCGCCGACCACCAGCGTCGCCGTGCGTCGAAGACGACATAGCGGTCCTGGCGGAAGAGGTAGGTGAGGCCGTCCTCGCCGGTGAAGACGGCATCCACGGTGGTGCCGAACGAGTCCGGTAGGTTCCAGAAATTTCCGGGCATGGGCTGCGGGTAGCCCTCGTCCGGCTTGGAGTAGTCCCCGGTCGAGTAGCGGACGTACTGGCCGCCGCCGAACAGGTAGGTCTCCCCGTCGAGCACGAACGAGGCGTCCACGCCGGTCAGCCCGCCCCAGTCGGGGGAGATCGCCCGGGGGTATCCCAGGTCCACCCGCGAGTAGTCGGCCGAGGAGTACCGGATGTAGGTCCCGCCGCTGAACAGGTAGGTCCGCCCGTCCAGGCCGACGAAGGCGGAGTCCACGTGCTCGCTGGGGAACGCCTGCGGCATCGTGCCCCAGCGGGTGGCCGTCGCGACCACCTCGGCGCTTCCCTTGAGGGCGACCGTACGGCCGTCCTTGAACAGGTGCAGCACCCCGCCGGCGTCGGTGAAGGCCGCCTCGACCCCGCTCTCGAACTCGGCGGGCACGGTGGGGAAGCGGGTCTCGATCTTCACCGGGAAGCCGTCGTCGACGTGCAGGTCCTCGTTCTCCAGCGCGGCGGTGTGCCGGGCGACGTGGCCGCCCTTGAACACGTACACGCCGGTGGCGTCGGCGAACGCCGCGTCCGGCGGGCCGGTGAGGGCGGCGGGCGCGCCGGCGAAGTCCGCGCCGGCGAAGGCGTGGAAGGCGCCGTCCTTGCCCTGGAAGCCGAGCTCGCCGAATTCGGCTGCCGGGCGCGGGAAGCCCTCGTCGACCGCGCCGAAGTCGGTGGTGGAGTAGCGGACGTACTGGTCGCCGCAGAACAGGTAGGTGCGGCCCTCCTCGTCGACCAGGGCGGCCCTGATCTTCCCGCCCTTCGGGTCGGTGAAGGCGTCCTTGACCCGGCCCCACGCCTGGTCGCGGGCCGCCCAGCGGGTTCCGCCCGGCTCGCGTACGTACGCGCGGGACCCGCTGACCAGCCATTCGGCGCCGCTGGGGTGCTTGAAGGCGGCATCGACCCCGCGCAGCTCCTTGTGCAGCGCGCTGACCGGGAAGGAGTCGACGACGGCGCGGTCCTTGTAGCGCCAGTAGGCGCCGCCGCTGAACAGGTAGGTGTACCCGTCGGCGCTCTCCAGCAGCGCGTCGATCCGGCCCACGCCCGCGGGCAGCGCGAGCGGCTCGGGGAAGCGGGCGGCGAGCTTGAGGTCGTCGAACGCGATCCCGATCTCGGCCGCGGACAGGCCCGCCTTGGCCGCGAGCCGCGCGAACGCCCGCACCCGCCGCTGGACCAGGCCGGGTGAACCGATGAGGTCGGTCAGCTCGGCGTCCATCGCCGCGCAGATCGCGCGCACGATCGTCGCCGGCACGCCGAACGCCTCCTGCGCCACCGCGAGCAGGGCCGCCTCCTGCCGCTTGTGCTGTGCCGCGATCGCCGCCGCGATCTCCTCGGTCCCGGCCCGCAGCTCCGGCGCCGCCGCGTGCATCAGCGCGAAGACGTCCTCGATGAAGTCGGTCATGCCGGGCAGGTTGAAGTCGAGCACGCTGGTCGGCTCGCAGAAGAACTCCAGCCTGTCCTCGGGGATCGCCAGCGACTCGTTCAGGTCGCCCGCCTGGTAGAGCAGCGTGAGCAGCCCGTCCCGCTCCTCCTCGGTGAAGCCGAGGTCGAGCAGCTTGTCCGGGTCCAGCCGGTAGCGCCGCTGCTCGCGCTCGATGGCCTGCACGCGGCCGATCGTCACCGGCAGGTCCACCCATCCGGCGTCGATGACGCGTTGCGCCGCCGCGTTGTCGGCGATCTCGGAGAACGCCTCCGGCAGGAACGTGCACAGCTCGGCGCGGCGCAGGGCGAGCTGCCGCTGGATCGCGTAGAGGATGTCGGCCTTGCGCGGCTCGAACGCGGCGGCCAGCGCGAACTCGGCGTAGTCCAGCTCGGCCAGGCGGCGCTTGTCGCGGTAGTGGCCGTCGGCGTCGATGTGCCCGTTGAACTCGAGGTTGTCCAGCAGCCCGTCGATCTCGAAGCCCAGGTCGATCTTCAGCGGCTCCGCGGCGTAGGTCGCGGCACGGCTCCTGATCAGCTCGACGACCGGCTCGGCCACGTCCTCGAGTTCGGCGTTGACGTGACGGACGTCAGCGTCGAGTATCTCGCCGCCCTGCCCGAGATAGCCGTTGTAGGCGAGGTTGTCGTACAGCTCGTCCCGCTGCTGCTGCGTCAGCTCCGGCAGGCTCTCCAGGTCCGAGGGATAGCAGAAGTCGCCGAGCCGGGTCAGCAGGTCGGCGACCTTGTCGCGGTAGGCGGCGAAGTCCCCGGCCAGTTCGCGCGGCTCCTCGACCAGCGATCCGTCGGCCGTCAGGTAGCCGCGCAGCACCAGGTTCGTGAAGATCTTCACCGCTATCGGGTCGCCGAGCCCGAGCCCGAGGAAGTCGGCCTTGGTGACGTCGGCCATCCCCACCAGCGCCGCGTACGGCGTGGCGCCGGGCAGGGCGTCGAAGATCGCGCGGGAGGCGCGGCGGCTGAAGCGCGGGGAGACGAACAGCTGCGGACCGGACCTGACGGCGGCCAGCCGCTCCTCCAGCGCCGCCGCGAGCTGCTTGTCCTCCTTGGCGTGGTCGGCCGGCCCGCCGGCGAAGTCGGCCAGGTCCTGTGCGGACAGCCCGTTGGCCCGCATCCACCGCACGAGCGGCGGCAGTGCCTGCGCCAGCCACAGCCCGGACTCGACCTCGGGCTCCGCGAGGATGACCCGGCAGTCCTGGAGGCCGCGGTTCATGGCGAACGGGACCGGGACCGTTCCATCCATGACTTTGAGCAGGTCGAACAGCTCGTCGGCCGTGGTCCCGAGCGCGGTCATCAGCCGCGCCGCGCGCTGCAGCGCCTGCGGGGCGGGGGATGCGACGTGCGCCTCGGCGAACCGCGCCCGGACCCGGTCCAGCTCGGCGGCGCCGACCTCCGGCGCGACGGTCGCGGGCTGCGCCGGGTAGGCAAGGCTCACCACCACGTCGATCGGCAGTTCCATCGTCTCGGCGACGTGCCGCACGGCGGCCAGGACGCGAAGCGCGCCGAGGTTCAGCTGGTCGCCGCAGCAGGTGTGCAGCACCAGGTCGAGGTCGCCGAACGCGAGCCCGGTCCGCCGCGCCAGCCGGACGAAGCGGTTGACCCGGTCCAGCCAGTCCAGCGTGACGCGGAGCCGCCCCTTGACGCCGGTGAACGTCCCGGCCAGCAGCTCGGTCAGCTCGACCTCGGTCAGCCCGACGGTCGCCCTGAAACGTTCCACGTCCTCCAGATCGGTGAGCTTCTGGGTCTTGTAGAACTCCCGCTGGTCGCGTTCGTTCGGTCGGGGTACGGTCACCACGTCCACCATCTCGGGCGAGAGCCCGAGCGCCTCGGCGGCCAGCACGTCCACGGCCGCCCCGAACAGCCGCGGCAGCTCCTCCCGCCCGACCCCGCGCTCCTTCAGGAATACGCCGAGCTGCTCATAAGCGAGCTGGAAGGGTTTATCGAACGGGTACTGCGCCGTCCGTAACTGCTCGTACGGCTTGTCGCCGACGATTTTCTTCAGGATCTCTACCACCACCTCCAAATAAGGACGCTCGGTGGAGGTGTTCTGCGCGTCGAGCAGAATATCTTGGATGTCTGATCGCCGGTCGAGCAGCGTCGCTCCGTCGATCTCCTCGTCGAGCAGGCGCAGTAGATCTACCAGGTACGCCGCGGGTGAGGTGACCGATCTGGCCTCGTCTCCCTGGCGGAAGTCCAGGTCGCCGAAAAGCAGCTCGTAATTGGTTAGCTCGCGCATCTGAGATCCCCTTTTCGGGCAAGCCGGAATGAGGGCACGGTAATGGTGATCCCCGAAAGTCATGCAAAGCCTCTGCAACAATGCATCGGCCTCTAATCCCCGTCAAGGCATCGGCCGCAAGGACATATCGCGGCGATGATCAGGAGTTTCCGGGCCTCCCGAGGACGCCGAGCTCCGTCCAGCCCTCGGAATCCTCGATGCCGATGATGACCGTGTCGATGAGGAGCTCGAGGAACCGCCGATCGTAGGCGTCACTGACACGCCGGTGCCGTCAGGGTTGGCTTCCACCTGGGCTTCTGTGATCGTCCAGTACCACATCCTGGGCGAAGTACGCGCCGACAGGGGCGACCCGCATCGCGGCGCCGTTCCCCCACGAGCCGTTGCCGTCGAACAATTCGGCCGCCAACGTTCGCCAGTCGCCGCCTTCGCGGACCAGCCGCAGCATCCTGCCGGTGGCGGGGCCGTATCCGCGGTCGAAGTCGTGGTGGTGGGCGAAGCCGTACGCCAGGCTGTCCTGGTCGATGCGGCCGTGATCGGCGAGGGCGCGGTAGACCGAGCACGCCATCTCGGTGTCGTCGGTCCACTGCCAAACCGGCTGTGGCACCTGCCGGTTCAATCGGTCCTGGCGGTTGTCGGGGACGAAGAACTGGGACCCCAGCGCGTCACCGAGGGCAAGGCCGTACAAGCAAGCGATCGCGGGCTGAAGAAGATCAGAAGGCATTTGTGCCCATTGTGTCAGCGGCGTTTCGATGCGCAAGCGACGCAGGTCTTGACGGCAGGGAGGATCATCAGCCGCTCGATCGCGATGCGTTGCCCACACCCCGCGCAGATCCCGTAGCTGCCGTCGCGCAGCCGTTCGTAGGCGAGATCCAGGTCGTCGAGATGTTCGAGGCCTTGGTCGAGGAGGGCCTGGATGTGGGCCCGCTCGAAGGCGGTGGAGGTTCCCTCGGGGTCGTGCTCGTCGTCAGGGGAGGTCAACGCCGCCGACTTCACGATCTCGTCGCGATCGCTGCCCAGCATGGCGACCCGGGCCGAGGTCTTCTGACGATCGGCATCCAGGAGTTCTCGAATGGCCGCTTCCTCCGAGGGGGAAAGTGCTGGTTTGTTCACCACGGCTCCTCACCTTCCCCACCAGGCTATGTGAAGCCGTTCACCGGGACCCCAAGGGCTGATAGCAGTCGTAATTGCGCTGCGCGCTGATCCGGCCGTCGCGGAATTCCAGGAAGGTCGCGATGTTGGCCCGCAGCACCTGGCCGTCCTTCGTCTGGCCGGTCCATCGCAGCTCGAGAGCGACTTGATCACCGGCTGCGAGGACGTTGACGACCTCGAATTCCTGGTGGGCGAGCAGCGCCGCCCCGCGTTCGGCCGCTTGAAGCATCTCGGCCAGATCCCTGCGAACCCCGTTGGGGACGATCAGATTCGGGAACTCCTCATGGACCACGTCCTCCTCGAAGAACCGCGCGAGCTCAGCACCCAGCGCCCCTTCGGCCACAGCATGGTGATAACGCACGGCGAACGAAGCGTTGTCCATCTCCACACCCTGCCACAGGAAGATCCTCAACGGAGAGCCCCAGCGGGTCCTACTCAGGCAGTGCGGCTCCGGAGAACGACTACCGTTGCCCGGCATGACGCACACCGAGATCGAGATCACCGCGGAATTGGTCCGGGATCTGCTGCGCGACCAGCACCCCGACCTGGCCGATCGTCCGCTGAGGCTCGGCGCGCGCGGCTGGGACAACCAGCTGTGGCGGCTCGGCGACGACCTCGCCGTCCGGTTGCCCTGGGCGACGCAGAACGCGGACGCGCTGCTGCGCAATGAGCACGCCTGGCTGCCCTCCCTCGCCCCGCACCTTCCTCTGCCGATTCCCGTCCCGCAGCGCCTCGGCGAGCCCTCCGAGCGGTTTCCGCGCCCCTGGATCGTCACCACCTGGGTGCCGGGCACGCCTGCCGACCTCGCCCCGGCGACTCGCGCTGCGGACGCGGCCGACGCCCTGGCCGCCTTCCTGACGGCTCTTCACCGGCCTGCCCCCGACACGGCGCCCTCCGGACGCTTCGGCCGAGGGGGGCCGCTGGCCGGACATGCCGAGCAGCTCACCACCGCTGTCGAGCTGGGGCTGGTCACCGACCCCGACGCCGTCCGCGCGGTCTGGGACGACGCCGTCGCGGCGCCCGAGTGGGCAGGCCCTGCTGTGTGGCTCCACAGTGACCTGCATCCGGCCAACGTCCTGACCGCGGACGGCACCTTCTGCGGCGTGATCGACTTCGGCGATCTCTGCGCGGGCGATCCGGCCGGCGACCTCGCGGCCGCGTGGCTGCTCCTGCCGGACGGCGCCATCGACCGCTTCCACGACGCCTACCAGCCGACCCCGGACGCCGCGACCCTGCGCCGCGCCCGCGGCTGGGCGGTCCTGCAAGCCCTCAGCGGCATCCTCATCGGAGAGGCCGGCGTCCGCGGCCGCCCCGGCGGCAAGCCCACCTGGGGCCCACCCGCCCAAGCCGCCCTCCGACGCCTCACTAACCGCCCGATCTGAGCACACGATCCGTAATCGTCCACGTCCACCACCCACGTCCGTCCGCGCGCCTGCGCGCGTACAGCGCGAGAGACGCACGGATGGACGAACGGACGGACGATCACAGTCAGTCAGTGTGGGGGAGTCAGTTGGGTGGAGACGGCGCGGGCGGCGCTGTCGAAGGCGGCCAGGGAGCGGTCGTAGGTCTGGTTGGCGACCGCGACGAAGACCAGGTCGATGAGGAACAGCTGGGAGTGCCGGGCGGCCAGCGCCTCGGAGCGGAAGGCCGACCCCTCGTGCACGCTGGTCACCAGGACCAGGTCGGCGGCTTCGGCCAGGGGTGAGCGGGGCGCGTTGGTCACCGCGATCGTGGTGGCCCCGGAGCCGGTGGCCTCGGCCTGCACCTGGATGGCCTCGCGGGTCTTGCCGCTGTGGGAGAAGGTCACCAGGGCGTCGCCGGGTGTCATCATGGCCGCCGCCGACAGGCCGTGGTGCACGTCCGACCACGACCAGACGGATCTGCCGATGACATGGAACCGATGGCGTAGTTCGTCGGCCGCGAGGAAGCTGCCCCCGGCCCCGAACAGGTGGATCCGGCTGGCGTCGACCAGCGTCGTGACCACCTGCTCCATGGTCGTGAGGTCCAGCAGGTCCAGGGTTTCCTGGATGGCCCGCATGTCTCCGGCGGCGATGAGTTTCGCCATGGTTTCCAGCGAGTCGTCCCGCTGGACCCGGGAGCCGATCGCCTGGTTCCAGAGTGCGGTCTCGGTGCGGCCGTTGTCGGTGGCGATGGCGACGCGCAGCTCCGCGTAGCCGGAGAAGCCCAACGCCCGGCAGAACCGGTTGACGGTGGCGGGGGAGGTGCCGGTCCGCTCGGCGAGCTGGCTGATGGTGGCGACCGCCGCTTCCTCGGGGTTGGCGAGGATGTCGTCGGCGATGCGGCGCAGCCCTTCGGGCAGCTCGCCGGACATCGCGGACAGCCTTCCCAGCACGCTCATGTGGGCGATATTTCCATCGCATCGGCCGAGCTGTCAATTTGGTGAGAGAAAATTTCGCCCGAGGTCTTGACGGAAAATCCAAGTGTGATGGAAATTTCGTCTTATGCAGCTGAGCAGCGAGGCGTTCGTACTGGCCGTGCAGGAGGCAGTCACCCGGGTCGCCGAGAGTCAACGACCTGGGGTACTGAAGGCAGCGGGGATCATCGTCCAGGCGTTGCGCGCGGAAGGTGTCGTCCACGCCTTCGGCACGGGGCACTCGGAAGCCTTCGCGATGGAGATCGCCGGGCGGGCGGGCGGCCTGGTGCCCACCAACCGGCTCTCGCTGCGTGACCTGGTGCTGATCGGCGGCGACAGCCCGCAGGTGCTGACCGATCCGTTCCTGGAACGCGATCCGGGCACCGCCCGCCGCATCTATGACCTGGCTCCCGTCCGGCCGGGCGACGTCTTCATGATCGCTTCCAACTCGGGGGTCAACGGGTGCGTCGTGGAGCTGGCACGTCTGGCGAAGCAGAACGCACACCCGCTCATCGTGGTCACCTCGCTGGACCACACCCACGCGGTCGAGTCGCGGCACCCCAGCGGCCGACGCCTCGCGGACTTCGCCGATGTCGTGCTGGACAACGGCGCTCCGTACGGCGATGCCGTACTCCCGCTGCCCACCGGCGGCGCGGCGTGCGGACTCTCCTCCATCACCGCGGCGTTGCTCGGCCAGATGATCGTCGCCGAGGTCCTCCGCGAACTGCTCGCCGAGGGCGCGCGTCCGCCCGTCTACCTCTCGGCCAACGTGCCGGGTGGCGACGCGCACAACCGCGAGCTGGAAGCCCGCTACGCGGGCCGCCTCGTCCGAATGGCCTGAAGGAGCCACCCCCCATGCACATGATCGACCGTCGCCGCTTCCTCGTCGCCGGGGCGCTGGGCCTGGCCGCCACCGCCTGCGCCGCCCCGTCAGAACCTCGGTCCACGCCGTCGGCCGCGAGCGGCGCCAAGACCACCGGCAACCCGCTCGGGGTCACCGCCGCCGCCGCGCTGGACGTGGTCATCTTCAAGGGCGGGTACGGCGACGCCTACGCCACCAACGCCGAAGGCCTCTACCAGCAGCGCTTCCCCCAAGCCAAGATCAGCCATCAGGGCATCCAGAAGCTGCGGGAGACCCTGCAGGCGCGCTTCGTCGCGGGCAACCCGCCGGACGTCGTGGACAACACGGGCCCGAGCGCGCTCAACATCACCGCACTGGTCAAAGAGGGCCAGCTCACCGACCTGGCTCCGCTGCTGGCCGCGCCGTCGCTGGACGACCCCGGCAAGCAGGTCAAGGACACCCTCCTGCCCGGCGTCCTGGACGCGGGAACCTTCGACGGGAAGGTGCTCGCGCTCAACTACGCCTACACGGTCTACGGCTTCTGGTACAACAAGGCGCTGTTCGCGAGCAAGGGCTGGCAGTATCCGAAGACCTGGACGGACCTGCTCACCCTCGCCGAGGAGATCAAGAAGGAAGGGATCGCGCCCTTCACCTACCAGGGCAAATACCCCTCGTACTTCATCGACCCGCTGATGGCGATGATCGAGAAGGCGGGCGGTCACGAGGCCGTCATCGCCATCGACAACCTGGAGCCGAACGCCTGGCAGTCCGACGCCGTCAAGGCCTCGGTAGCGGCGATCGGGGAGCTGGCCGTACGGGGCCACATCCTCAAGGGGTCGGAGGGGCTCTCCCACACCGAGGCCCAGCAGGCCTGGCTGGACGGCAAGGCCGCGCTGATCCCGTCAGGATCGTGGCTGGAGAACGAGATGAAGTCCACCACCCCGGCTGGATTCTCCATGGCGGTCGGCCCGACGCCCAGCGTCACCGTCAGCGACCGGCTCCCCTTCGCCGCGCTCCAGGCGTCCTCGTCGGAGTCGTTCATCGTCCCGGTGCGCGGCAAGAACGCCGCCGGGGGCATGGAGTTCCTGCGGATCATGCTGTCCAAGGCCGCGGCGGGCAAGTTCTCCGAGCTGACCGGCTCACTGACGACGGTCGCCGGCGCAGGCCAGAACGTCACCAACAGCCCGGCGCTCACCTCCGCCCGGGAGGCGGCCGCGGCGGCGGGCGCCGACACCACCGGGTTCCGCTTCGCCGGGTGGTACGGCGACCTGTACAACGACGCGTCCACCGCGATGGGCGAGCTCCTGGCCGGGCGGATCAAGCCGGAGGAGTTCATCACTCGGACCCAGCGGTCCGCCGACAAGGTGGCCAAGGACTCCAATGTCCAGAAGTTCCGCCGATAGCAGGCCGAGGAACCCGCTGCTGGTGCTGGGATTCCTCCTGCCTCCCCTGGCCCTGTACGGCGTGTTCGTGCTGTCGCCGTACGTCCAGGCGTTCTACGTCGCGCTGACGGACTGGCAGGGATTCTCGGCCCGCCGCCGGTTCGTCGGCCTGGCGAACTTCGGCAGGCTGCTGCACGACGACCTGTTCTGGACCGGCCTGAGACACAACCTGGTCATGCTCGTCGTGCTGCCCGTGGTCACGCTCGGCCTGGGGTTGTTGTTCGCCTCGCTGCTCAACGTCGGGCGGGTCCGCGGCGCCCGGTTCTACCAGGTCGTCTACTTCTTTCCGCAGGTGCTGTCGATCGCGGTCATCGCCGTGCTGTGGCAGTTCGTCTACACCCCGCGCTCCGGGTTGCTCAACCGGCTGCTCGGCACCGACCAGGCATGGCTGGGCGATCCGCGGACGGCGCTGCCCGCGGTGATGGCGGTCATGGTGTGGAGCTCGGTCGGCTTCTACGTGGTGCTGTTCAGCGCCGCCATGCAGGCCGTCCCGCGCGACATCTACGAGGCGGCCGCGCTCGACGGTTCCTCCGGGTTCACCACGTTCTTCCGCATCACGCTGCCGCTGCTGCGCGACACCGTCCGGGTCGGGTTCGTCTATCTGGCGATCGCGGCCCTGGACGGCTTCGCGATCGTGCAGATCATGACGAGCGGTCCCGGCGGGCCCGACAACGCCACCGAGGTCGTCGGGCTGACGCTGTACCGCAGGGCCTTCACCGACGGCGACTTCGGCTACGCCACCGCGATGGGTGTCGTGCTGCTGTTCCTGACGCTGGCGCTGGCCGTCGTCGCCCAGCGGGTCGCGGGGAGCCGGCGGTGAGGCGGGTCGTGCACGTGGGGCTCGCACTGTGGGGGCTGCTGGTCACGCTTCCCCTGCTGTGGGCCGTGCTGAGCGCGTTCAAGACCGACCGGGAGATCATCGACAGCCCGTTCGGCCTGCCCGCGGGGCTGCACTGGGAGAACTTCGCCCGCGCCTGGTCCCAGGCGAACATCGGCAGGTACTTCCTGAACAGCGCCGTCGTCGTGGGTGGCGCGCTGGCCCTGACGATGGCGCTGGGCGCGATGGCCGCCTACGTCCTGGCGCGGTACCGGTTCCCGGGCAACCGCCTGGCGTACTACCTGTTCGCCGCGGGGATGACCTTCCCGGTCTTCCTCGCCCTGGTTCCGCTGTTCTTCGTGGCCGACAACCTGGGCCTGGTCGGCACCCGGCACGGGCTGATCCTGATCTACACGGCCTACGCGCTGCCGTTCACGGTCTTCTTCCTCACGCCTTTCTTCGCCGCGCTGCCCGGCGAGTACGCCGAGGCCGCGCGCATCGACGGCTGCTCCGACCTGATGGTGTTCCTGCGGGTCATGCTGCCGATGGCCAAGCCCGGCCTGGTCGGCGTGGCCATCTTCAACTTCCTGGGCCTGTGGAACCAGTACCTCCTGCCCTTGGTGCTCATGCCCGACGAGAAGGACTACGTCCTGTCTCAGGGCCTGGCCATGCTGACCGTGACTCAGGGCTACCAGAACGACTGGAGCGCCCTGTTCGCCGGGCTCACCCTCGCGATGATCCCGGTCCTCGCCGTCTACCTGCTCTTCCAGCGCACCGTCACCGCCGGTCTGACCGCAGGGAGTCTCAAATGACCCGTGTGCTCGTGCTCTTAGCCATGCTCGCCTCGCTCCTGGTCGCCACCTCACCCGCTCAAGCGGCCACGGCGCCGCAGACCGTTCCCGCGCTGCGGGAGTGGTCGGCCGGACCCAGCCCGTTCACCTTCGGCTCCTCCACCCGCATCCTGGTCGATCCCGCGGCAGCCGTACTCGATGACGAGGCGGCGACGTTCGCGGACGACCTGGCCGCCCTGATGGGGCGGCGGCCCGCCGTACAGTCCGCGAGCAGGTCGCAGGCCGCGCCCGGGGACCTCTACCTGGCGCTGGGCTCGACCGATACCCAGCTCGGCGACCAGGGCTACAGCATGGAGGTCGGCGGGTTCGTGGCCATCACGGCCAGGACTGAGACCGGCGCGTTCTTCGGCACCAGATCCGTCCTGCAACTGCTGCGGCAGTCGCCCACGATCACCGGGGGTGTGGCGCGGGACTGGCCGAGCTATGCCGAGCGCGGCATCCGCATCGACGCCGTGCCGCGCAAGTACTCCGCGACGTGGTGGCACGACCTGATCCGCGAGCTGTCCTACCTGAAGTTGAACCAGCTCCAGACCGGTGTGCTGGGCGGTGAGGCGCTGTCGGACGCCGAGATCGACGATCTGATCGCCTACACCGCCAAGTACCACGTCGAGCTCATTCCGACCGTGGCGATCCCCTCGCACTCCGATCCGATCGTCGTGGAGCATCCTGACCTGCGGCTGCTGCCCCAGCCCGTGGCCGGGGTCTCGCTCGACTTCTCCAAGCCCGGCGCGCTCGACGTGGTCGCCTCCACCATCGAGCGCTACATCGACCGTTTCCCCGGGCGGTACTGGCACACCAGCGGCGATGAGTTCCTCGTCTACCCCGCCTGGACGGATGCCGGATGGCAGAACTATCCGCAGCTCGCCGAGTTCGCCCGGCAGAAGACGGGCAACCAGGCCGCCACCGCCAAGGACGCTTTCGTGTGGTTCCTGAACTGGGTGGACGACCTGGTCAAACGCCACGGCAAGACGCTCCGCGTGTGGAACGACCACCTCGAGGGCGGCGGCGTCGTCACGCTCAACCCCGACATCGTCGTCGAGGACTGGATCATCGCCCAGCGGCCGGCCAGCCTGACGCCGCAGCAGATCGTCAACGCCGGAAACAAGATCTTCAACGTCAGCGAGAGCTTCCTCTACCACGACATGGCCGTCCGGACGATCAACGCGCAGAACGTCTACGACAACTTCCGGCCGACCCTGTTCAACGAGGGCCGCACCGTTTCCGACTCCTCCCGGGTCCTCGGCGCCATGGCCGCGATCTGGCTCGGCGACCAGGGACCCGACAAGCCCATCGAGAGCAACGAGTTCATCCTCGACAAGGTCACCGACCCGCTGCGGGCGCTCGCCCAGGTCACCTGGGGCTCGCCGAAGCCGGGCGCCTACTCGGCCTTCGCCACGCTGGGCGGCGTGCTCGGCCACGCGCCGGGCTACCAGCAGACCGCCGGGATCGTCGCCGGCCGACCCGCCTGGCTCCCCGGCGGGTCCGGCTACCTGGTCCGGACGACGGCGGGGAACCTGGAGTTCGGCCAGCCCGCCATGTACGACAACTGGTCGCACACGACCATCGCCACCGGGATCGCGGGCGACCCGGTCGTCTCCGACGGCCCGCGATTCGCCGTCCGCTCCACGAGCGGGCAACTGCTGTACGGCTACCGCGACGCCTCAGGCTGGCACGTGTCGCCGGTGATCAGCGGCGTGGCGGGAACCCCGGCGCTGGACGGGGACGTGTGGTTCGCCCGGCTGACCAACGGCGAGCTGTGGACGGGGTCTCCGGGCGCGGCAGCCGTACGGCTCACGACCGGCATCGCGGGAGACCCCGTGGCGATCAAGGACGTCAACGGCAAGCTGACCTACTTCGCCCGCACGACCTCAGGAGCGCTCCGCCACGGCTGGCAGAGCTCGGCGGGAGGCCCGTGGGACCCGGTGGTCGCCGACCTGGTGACCGACACGGCCGGCCAGCCCGCCGTCTCGCTCGACGTCAACGGCAAGCTCACGCTGTTCGTCCGCAAGAGCAACGGCGACATCGTCCACCGCTGGCAGGGCACCCCCGGCGGCGGCTGGTATCCCGGCGAAGCCGTCCTGGTCAACGGAGCGGCCGGAGACCCTGTGGTCGCGCTCGACGTCAGCAAGAAGCTGACGCTGTTCGTCCGCCGGTCCAACGGCGACCTCGTGCACCGGTGGCAGGCCACGGCCGGAGGCGCGTGGGATCCGCTGACCTACATCCTGATGAGCGGCACCACGGGTGACCCGGTCGTCGTCAAGGACTCGGCCGACCGGCTGGCCGCCTTCGCCACCCGGTCCGGCGGCTCGCTCTGGCACCGCTGGCAGAACGTCGCCGGCGGCGCGTGGGCGGCGGAGAAGCAGCTGTTCGCGCCGCAACTGGCCGGGAACGTCGCGGTGACGCTCGCGGCCGACGGCCGCCTGACCTACCTGGCGGCGACCACCTACGCCTACCTCGTCCGAGGCTGGCAGACCACCCCGTCGGACTCCACGGCCTGGCGCCGCTGGATCGTGCTCGCCTCCTAGGAGATGGCCTTGCTCGACGTCATCCCGGAACCCCGCGTGTGGGAGCCCACGCGCGGGACCTTCCGGCTCAGCCCCCGGACACGGATCGTGACCGACCCCGCCCTCGCCGGCCTGGGCGACCTGCTCGCCGAGGAAGCCTCCTCCGGGGACATCGTGCTCCGGCTCGGTCCCGTGGACCGCGGCTATGTGCTGGAGCTGGGGGAGTCGGCCACGGTCACCGCGGCCAGTCCCGAGGAGGTGATGTACGGCACGCGCACCCTGCTCCAGCTCCTCCGGCAGAAGGATGAGATACCGGCGGGCGTGATCCGGGACTGGCCCCGCTACGCCGAGCGCGGCATCCTGATCGACACCGTGCCTCGCAGCTACTCGCGGGAGTGGTGGACGTGGCTGGTGCGGGAGCTCGCCCTGCTCAAGTACAACGAGCTGACCGTGCTGCTCAGCGGGGTGGGGCTCGGCGACGACGAGGCCGCGTGGCTGGACGCGCTGTGCCGGCGCTACCACGTCAACCTCACGCCCAGCCTGGGCATGCCCTCGCACTGCGACGACCTCCTCGCCCGGCACCCGTCCTACGCTCTGGTGCCCGGTGCCACGCATCCGCTGCTCAAGGGCGCTTTCGACTTCACCCGGCCGGGGGCGTTGGCCGTGCTCCAGGAGGAGGTGGAGCGGCGGATCGGGACGTTCTCGGGGGCGTACTGGCACGCCGGGGGAGACGAATACCTCGCCTACCCAGGCAACCACCGGGAGTGGTCGGCATACCCCCAGCTCGCGGCGTTCGCCAGGGAACGGACCGGCGACCCCGCGGCCACCGGCAGCGACGCCTTCACCTGGCTCCTCAACTGGCTGCACGCCCTGGTCAAACGGCACGGCAAGACGCTGCGCGTCTGGAACGACCACCTGGAGGCCGGAACGGTCACCCTCGACCCGGAGATCGTGGTCGAGCACTGGTACCAGCCCGCCGCCCCACAGGCGCTGACACCACGACAACTCGCCGCTACCAACCCGCTGGTCAACTGCCACGAGGAACTGACCTACTACGACATGGGCTGGCGCCACCTCGACCCCAAACGAATCACCGAGGAATTCCGCGTCACCCACTTCCAAGGCGGCGAAACCGTCCCCGAAGGCAACCTCCTGGGCGCCCGCCTCCAAGTCTGGATGCCCGAAGGCGGCCGCGCCGCCAACCGGTTCGAGACCAACGAAGAACTAGCCGAAAACCTCACCGAACCCCTACGAGCCTTCGCCTCGGCGGTCTGGTGATCCCGGGTTTCGCCGTCATCGGGTGCGTGCTGTGCGGCCCAGGCCGGGGATGAGTACTGCGGCGACGATCAGGTGCATTGCGGTGAGTGTCAGGGTGGTCGCGGTTCCGACTGCGGAGGTGAGGGGGCCGCTCAGGGACAGGATCAGTGCGACGACGGCGATGATGGTCCAGGCTCGTGCGGCGCGCTTGAGGGTTCGTTCCAGCAGGATCAGCAGGGCCCAGGCGGCCAGTCCGGCCGCCAGGCTCGCGGCGGCGACGGCGCCCGGTCCGACCTGCTGAGTCGCTCCTGAGAGCTGGACGGTCAGGTCGATTCCGGCGACCGGGACGGCCAGTGCCCAGAGGGCGAGCGCCGCGGCCGCCGCGCCTGCCACGGTCAGTGCACGTCGTTTGGTCGGACGGGCTGCCTGGACTTCGCTGGACATGTGCTTCCTCTCACCGACGGATTTCACGTCCGCCAGTGTTGTCGCGCAGGCGCGGTCGCCACATGGGGCACACGGCTGGTGCGGGCAGTACTGCCGTAGGTCGCGGCACCTACTTTCGTATCAGCGGGCTGACAAGATCCCGATCCGGACGTCAGCGCACGGTCAGGGCGACCGCGCATCGTATGGCGCACAACAAAGCCCCCTGCCGGAGGAAGCGCCATGCACACCCTGTTGACCCCCTGGCGTCAGTGGCACCGCCCGCTGATGGTGAGTGTCGGTCTCTTCATCGCTCTCGTCGCGATCAGCGCCGTGGGCATGCTGGTGGACGGCCGCCTGCTCCTTGACGAGTCGGTGTGGCTGAAGCCGCTGAAGTTCGGTTTCGCCCTCACCATGTACTGCGGCACGCTCGCCTGGCTGCTCACCAGGCTCAGCAAGGCCAAGCGCCTCGGCTGGTGGCTCGGCACCGTCTTCGCCGTCGGCGGGGTGGTGGAAGTCGCCGCGATCACGCTTCAGGCGGCACGCGGCACGTTCAGCCACTTCAACACCAGCACCGACCCGGTCACTCAGGCACTGACGCCGATCTTCTCGATCGGCGTCGGCGTGCTCTTCATCGCCAACCTCATCATGGCGATCATGGTGCTGGTCCAGCGCACCGCCGACCGCCCCCTGACCAAGGCGATCCGCGCCGGGATCTGGCTGGCCGTCCTGGGCATGATCGTGCCGATCTACTACCTGATCACGGGCATCTACCCGCGTACGGTCACCGACGCCAACGGCACCGAGATCACGATGTACCAGGGCCACGGCGTCGGCGACCCCGACGGTCACGGCATGCCCATCACCGACTGGAGCGTGACCGGCGGCGACTGGCGGGTGGCGCACTTCGTCGGACTCCACGGCATTCAGGTGCTGCTGCTGGTCGCCGCGCTGCTGGTGATGCTCTCCTCCCAGGTGGCCTGGCTGCGGGACGAGCAGGTGCGCGCCCGGTTGGTCGGCGCCGCCGCCTTCGGCTACTTCGGGCTGTTCGCCGTCGTCACCTGGCAGGCGGGCCGTGGCCAGTCCCTGATCCACCCCGACGCGCTGACGCTTCTGGCCTTCGCGGCCGTGGTGCTGGTCACGGCTGTGGCGGCCGTCACCGTGTGCGCCCGCGCTAGCCGTACCCGCATCTGAAAGAACGGACAGCCGAAATGCCCACCTTCGACACTCCTGAGCCGATCGACGTCACGCTGGAAGTCGGCTTCGGCACCGTCCAGATCACGGCCGGCGAGCGCGCCGACAGCCACGTGCAGGTCCTGCCCGACGACCCGACCTCGCACAAAGACGTCAAGGCCGCGGAACGGACACTGATCGAGTACGGCTACGGCCACCTGCGGATCATCGACCCCACCACCGACAGCCGATCCTGGCTCCGCCGCAGCGGCTCGATCAAGGTGACCGTTGAGCTGCCGTCCGGATCCCACCTGGACGCCAGGATCGCCGCATCGGACCTGCGCTGCGACGGCCACCTGGGCCGGGCGAAGATCCACAGTTCGCACGGCCTGGTCCATCTGGACAGCGCGGACGCCATCGACATCGCCGCCGAGTCCGGCGACATCGTGGTCAACCACGTCCACGCCGACGCCCACGCGCAGAGCACCTACCGCGGCATCCGGATCGGCGTCGTGGACGGCGAGGCCGTACTCAGCAGCGCCAGCGGCGCCATCACCCTCGGCACGGTCGCCGGGGCGCTGCGCGCCGAGTCCGACTCCGGCGACATTGCCGTCGAGCACGCGCTGGCCGACGTGAACGCCCGCAGCAAGCACGGCAGCATCCGCCTCGGCGAGGTGGTCCGCGGCTCGGTCACGGTCGAGACCGGATCGGGCTCGCTGGACCTGGGCGTCGGCCCGGACACGACCGCCGAACTCGACGTCGACGCCAGGCACGGCACCGTACAGGACCTCCGCACCCCCGCAGGCCGGACCGCCGAGACGGTCGGCATCCGCGCCACCACCCTGCACGGCAGCATCGTGCTCCGCCGCTCCTGACCCCGAAGGACCTGATCATGACCACGTACGCGATCGAGACATCCGGACTCCGCAAGTCCTACGGCAAGCAGACCGTCCTGGACGGCGTCCACCTGAACGTGACCGCGGGCACGATCTTCTCGCTGCTCGGCCCGAACGGCGCGGGCAAGACCACGATGGTGCGCGTCATGTCCACGCTCATCGCCGCCGACAGCGGGCAGGTGCGGGTCGCGGGACACGACGTGGCGCGCGAGCCCGACGCCGTCCGCGCCGCCATCGGCGTCACGGGCCAGTTCTCCGCGGTGGACGGCCTGCTCACCGGCGAGGAGAACCTCCTGCTCATGGCCGACCTGCTGCACCTGCGCCGCGCGGACGGCCGCCGCCGGGCGCGCGAGCTGCTGACGATGTTCGAGCTGACGGACGCCGCCCGCAAACAGGCGGCGACCTACTCCGGCGGCATGCGGCGCCGCCTCGACCTGGCCATGACGATGGTCGGCCAGCCGAAGATCATCTTCCTCGACGAGCCGACGACCGGGCTGGACCCGCGCAGCCGCCGGGCCCTGTGGCAGATCATCCGCGACCTGGTCGACGAGCAGGGCGTCACGATCTTCCTCACCACCCAGTACCTCGAGGAGGCCGACCAGCTCGCCGACCGCATCGCCGTGCTCAACCAGGGGAACCTGGTCGCGCAGGGCACGGCGGAGGAGCTCAAGCGGCTGGTCCCCGGCGGGCACATCACGCTCCGCTTCGCCGACGAGGCCGCCTTCGAGCTGGCCGGCCGTACCCTCGGTCCGGTCTCCCGCAACCATGAGGCGCTCACCCTGCACGTGCCCGGCGACGGCGGCGTGGTGGGGCTGCGCTCGCTGCTCGACAGGCTCGCCGCCGCCTCGATCGACGTCAAGGACCTCGAAGTCCACACCCCCGACCTCGACGACGTCTTCCTCGCCCTCACCACGGAAAGGCAGTCCGCCCGATGAGCACCCTGACCCTCGCCGTCCGCGACTCGACCACGATGCTGCGGCGCCAGCTCACGCACCTGCGGCGCTACCCGGCCCTCACCATGATGACCGTGGGGACCCCGGTCATCTTCCTGCTGCTGTTCGTCTACGTCTTCGGCGGCACGCTCGGCGACGGGCTCGGCGGGGCGCTTGGCGGACGCGCCGACTACATCAACTACATCACCCCCGGAATCCTGATCATGGCGGTGGCGGGTGCCGCGCAGAGCACCGCCACCTCCGTCGCCACCGACATGACGGAGGGCATCGTCGCCCGTTTCCGCACCATGGCGATCGCGCGGGTCTCCGTGCTGACCGGGCACGTGGTCGGCAGCGTGCTGCAGACGGCGATGAGCATGGCGGTCGTCGTCGGGGTCGCGCTGCTCATCGGGTTCAGGTCGCCGGCCGGCGTCACCGGCTGGCTGGCCGCCGGCGGCCTCCTGCTCCTGGTCTCCCTCGCCTTCACCTGGCTGTCGGTCGCGCTCGGCCTGATGGCGGGCAACGTCGAGATCGCCAGCAACCTGCCGCTGCCGCTCATGCTGCTGCCGATGCTGGGCAGCGGGTTCGTGCCCACCGGCTCGATGCCCGCCGGGCTGCGGTGGTTCGCCGACTACCAGCCGTTCACGCCCATCATCGAGACGGTGCGCGCGCTGATCACGGGAACGCCGACCGGCGCCGACCTGTGGATGGCCCTGGCCTGGAGCGCCGTCATCGGGATCGGCGGCTACCTCTGGGCCAAGAAGCTGTATAACCGCATATGAGAGGGTTCGGGCGTGCTGATTCAACTCCTCGGGCCGGTCATGGTTCACGGCGACGACGGAGAGGTCGTCGACCTCGGCGGAGCGCGGCTGCGGATGCTGCTGGCCAGGCTCGCCCTGGACCCCGGGCGCGTGGTCACGACCGACGCGCTGATCGACGACCTGTGGGGCGACGAACCGCCGGCGGACGCCGCCAACGCCCTGCAGGCGACGGTCTCCCGGCTCCGCCGGGCTCTGCGCGGGCAGGTGGCCGTGGAGTCGGTAACCGGTGGTTACCGGCTGCCGGTGACCGCCCAGGACGTTGACCTGCACAGGTTCGAGGAGCTGAGCGCGCGGGGCAGGGCGGAACTGGTGGCCGGCAGGCCGCAGGAGGCCGCCGCGGTGCTCGCCGAGGCACTGGCCCTGTGGAAGGGCGAGGCGCTGGGCGACCTGCCGAACCTCGCCCACTTCGCCGGGCCGCCCGCCGTACGGCTGAACGACCTGCGGCTGGCCGCGGAGGAGGACCGTTTCGAGGCCGAGCTGCGGCTGGGCAGGCACGCCGCGGCGCTTCCCGGCCTGGAGGCCGCGCTGGCGCGGCACCCGCTGCGCGAGCGGCTCGCCGGGCTGCGGATGCGGGCCCTGTACGCCGCGGGCAGGCAGTCCGACGCGCTGGAGGCCTACGAGGAGATCCGCGGCAGGCTCGCGGAGGAACTCGGCATCGACCCCTCCGACGAGCTCCAGCAGATCTACCTGGCCGTCCTGCGCGGCGAGCTGGACCGCTCCCCTGAACGCTCCGCGGCTCCGCCGGGGCGGCTGCCCTCGCGGCTGACCAGCTTCGTCGGCCGCGAGGAGGAACTGGGCCTGCTCACCGAGCTCATGGGCAGGTCCCGGCTGGTGACCATCGTCGGGCCCGGCGGGGCCGGCAAGACCAGGCTGGCCGTGGAGGTCGTGGAACGGCACGCGGCCCACGGCCGGGGACGGGCGTGGTTCGTGGCGCTGGCGGGGGTGAGCACTCCCGAGCGGCTCGTCGACGAGGTCCTCGGCGTGCTCAGCCCCCGGGAGTTCCGTCCGTCGGAGCCTGCCCACGGATCCGCGGTCGACCAGGTGGCCGACCTGCTCGGCATCGAGCAGGCCGTCCTGGTGCTCGACAACTGCGAGCACCTGGTGGAGGCCGCCGCGACGCTCAGCGACCAGCTCCTCGACCGGCTGCCGCGGCTGAGCATCCTGGCCACCTCCAGGGAGTCGCTCGGGATCCCCGGCGAGGCGCTGTGCCCGCTGGGCCCGCTGGCCGACTCCGCCGCCGTCCGCCTGTTCGTCGACAGGGCCACGGCTGTACGGCCCGGCCTCACGCTGGACGATTCCACGGCGGGCCCGATCGTCGACATCTGCCGCAGGCTCGACGGGCTGCCCCTCGCCCTGGAACTGGCGGCGGCCCGGCTGCGCTCGATGAGCGCCGACCAGATCGCCAAGCGGCTCGATGACCGGTTCAGGCTGCTGAGCTCGGGCAACAGGGCCGCCATGCCGCGTCAGCGCACCCTGCTCGCGGTCATCGAGTGGAGCTGGGACCTGCTGTCGGAGCAGGAGCGCGTGCTCGCCCGCCGCATCTCGATCTTCCCGTCCGGCGCTCGCGAGTCCGCCGTCGAGGCGGTGTGCTCCGACGACCTGCTGCCGGAGGAAGACGTCGTCTACGTGCTCGGCGCGCTGGTCGACAAGTCCATCGTGGTCCAGGACGGCGAGCGGTACCGGATGCTGGAGACCGTACGCGCTTATGCGGCCACCAGCCTGCTGCGGGCCGACGAGCGCGCGCGGATCTCCGCGCGGTTCTGCCAGTACTACGCCCGGCTCGGCGCGGAGCACGAGCCGCTGCTGCGCACGCACCGGCAGGTGGACTCCTTCGTCGTGCTCGACGACGAACACGACAACATGGTGTTCGCGCTGCGCTCGGCCATCGACGGCGGGGACGCGGAGTCGGCCTGGCGCCTGCTCGGCCCGCTGTACGCGCACTGGAACGTCCGGTTCGACGCCAGGTTCGCGACGCTGGTGGCCGAGGTGTTGCGGTTCGGCGACGCGCTGCCCGACGACGTGCTTGCCGCGTTCACCGCGGTGAACCTGCTGGTGCAGCACGGGGCGGTGACTCCGGAGGCGATCGAGGACTGCGTCCGTACCGGGGCCATGGAGCGCTACCCGCTGATGATCCTGATGGTGCTGCCCATGGCGTACTTCCTCGGGCTCGACGACCTGGCCGACCGCGAGCTGCGGCGGATCCGCGAAGGCCAGGACGCCTGGGCGCGGGGCAGCGCGTACTGGGTGGAGGCGTTCATCCTTGCCGACCGCGGCGACTGGGCGGGCAGCGCCGGCCCGCGCGCCGAGGCGCTGCGCCTGTTCGAGCAGACCGGTGAACGCTACGCCCGGATGGCGACGCTGACCGGGATGGCGCGCAGCCGTTCCGTCGAAGGCGCGCACGAGGCGGCGATCACCGCGCTTCAGACCGCGCTCGGGCTGGTGATGCCGCTCGACCTGCGGGAGGAGGAACTGTTCTGCCGTACGGCACTGGCCGCGGAACGTGCCCGCATGGGTGACCTGGACGGGGCCATGCGGGAGCTCGACGAGGCCAGAGCACGTACCGGGGACCGCGGCCGCCTGCACTCGGAGGTCGAGCTGCTGCTGTGCCTGGCGAACCTGCATCGCCGTACCGGCGAGCTGGAACTGGCCGAGCAGGCACTCGACCGGCTCGAGGCGATCGAGAGCGAGCTGTCGACCCCGACCGGCCGGGCCGCGCCGGTCAGGATGGCCAACCTCCTGGCATCCGGCGCGACTTCCCCGGCCCGGGCCCTGCTGCCCGACGCGGTCCGCGCGTCCTTCGCCATCCACGGCCTGAATGCCACCCGCGACATCGCCACCGCCGCCCAGCTCCTGGCCTGGCTGCTGTGGCTGGAAGACGACCCGGACGGCGCAGCCACCGCCCTGGGCATGACCCAGACCATCCGCGGCACCTTCGACCACGGCGACCCGGAACTACGCCACCTCGTCACCGCCGTCCGCTCAAAACTCGGCCCGGCTGCCTACGACCAGGCCTACAACCGCGGCGCCCAACTCCCCAGAGCCGAGGCACTGCAACGACTTACTACGTTCGCTTCATGACGGGTGTCACGCGCTTTCACACTTTGCGGCTGGCCCTGGGCCCGCCCAACCCCCAAGAAATGATCTGGCTGGGCGTGATCGTGATGATCTGCCGAGACAAGCCCGGCACCGGCGGCTCGTGATCCGTCAAAGCCACCCCTGAACCCCGGATCTCGATCCCACGCGGCACCCACGGGTCCACCGAGGCAAGGTCGTCCACGACGAGCGACACGGTGCTGCCCTCCTGGACGTTCCTGAACTTCTTGGAGGCTCCCAGCGCGCCCCCGCCGATCGTGATCGTGCCGTCGGCGTCCACAAAGAAATTCACGGGATTGTTCTGCACCTGACCAGCCGGAGAAACGGTGGCCAGACGACCGAGGCGCTGGCTGGTCAGATAGTCAAGTTCAGCCTGGGTGAAGAGCATGCGGGCCAGCATGCAACCTCAACACCAACCCGGTCAAACGCACCAAGCCCCACCAACTTGGTGCTTTGCATCCGAAACCGCCCGCCATCCGGCCAGTGAACGTTCATATAGGGAGAGGCGAGGCGGCTTCCCCACATCCGCACGCACGACCTTCGTAACACCCCCGCGTGGCCGGACGTCCACCTGCACGCCTCGGCGAGTCAGGTCGTGAGATGGTGACGGGCGCGACGCCAAACGCTCTCGAATTCGGAGGAGGTGAGGGGCTGAGGATCGTATCCCTCCCACTCCTGGATCGGAATCCCGGCAGTCAGACCGTAGGTCGCCTCGTACTGGTGGAGGCGCCCTATGCGTTGTGCCTCCTGCCATTCGGCCATAGAGGCCGCCGCGATGGGAGTGTCATCTGGCCCGCGAAGCTCGATCTGCCGCATCACCCAACCGTCAGCATCGATTTCGAAGTAGAACCAGATGTCCTCTTCACCCCAGTAGGCGCGAAACCAGGACGTCACCGCCTCATCATGCCGCCACACCTTCGGGCCGATGATCACGCGCGTGACCTCAGACGTTGCCACCATGAGGGCTTCATCGTGCGCACTGTGGTCCCATGGGGCACCTCGCCAGTAACGACGTACTTGAAGAACGCTTCGAGCTCGTGCTCGTTGCCCTGGTGTACGCGCTTGGCGACCTTGTTGTGTGGAAAGCCGATGATCCCCTCAGGGTTGCTGATCGCGGCGGCGTTCTCGGCCTCGTGGTAGACCCAGACAAAGGAGCTGTTACGGACGATCATCTCGCCGAGATACGCCCCTGCGCTCATGATCACGCTGTGGGTGATATCTGGTGGCGGGTTCTGTGCCGCGAACTCGCTGAGGTAGTTGTCGAGGTGATAGATGTACGCGGGATCCCAGTCAAAGGCATAGCCATCCTCGCGGGTCGCCTCAACGAAGGTCTCCGCGAGGTGCCGCATGAACTCGGCCGTCTCAGCGTCGGTCGGCACCGGGCCCTGCTGCCTGTTCTTGCCTAACATCCATCCTCCGATTGATCCCCGTGCTCGGGCAGCTTCCCACGTTGGGCTTTCGTGGAGAAAGCACGCGTCGTGCAATGCCTGATCATCCCGGGGCCGGAGTGCCTTGGCACCTCGGGGCTTGGATGTGATGTTCTTGGCGTGCGATCATCCTGGTCATGTCATCGATCAGAAAGAGCCATGCCGCGTAGGCGCCCTTCCGAGGTCCGTACGCGAGGGTCGTCGTGTGGGACCCACAGAGCTGTGATCCATCATGTTCCCGGGCTTGGCCGTCGTCCCATGAGCGCGGTGATTGCGCTTGAGCACACCCGTATGTGGCCAGGTGCGGTGGCTGCTGCCCTGGTGGCTTGGCAGGAGGCGGTCCTGGTCGGGACCGCTGATCGTTTCGTCCAGAGATGCGCATGCGATGAGTGCACAAGGGATGAGCCCCGCCGGCGACTTCAACAGGCTCTTGTTGGCCTACCTCCGTGGGCCAGGCTGCATCTGAATGCCCTGATCCTGTCCGTCGATCAGTATTACCTCCGTCGAACCTCGTCGGCACCGTCTACGTCCCCCGACTCCGATTGGGCATGGTGGCAGCGACGTCGCCAGCGTGAGGTTCGGAGCGTGCGGTGATGTCGACCCCGCGGTCACCGCTGCGGCCGATCACCCGAAGAGGAAACCGGCGGCTCTGTTCACGGAGCCCATTCAGACTGGGACTTCGAAGATGAGCTCAAGGCCGTCCACCTCGTCCCACTGCTCTCCGACCTCCACGAAGCCGAATCCGGAAATCGTGGCCAGGGAAGCGGTGTTCTCGGGGCTGATCGTCACCCGCGCGGTCTTGACTGCGGATTCGGCGGCGGCGCGACGCATCAACTCGGTCAACATCGTCCTGGCGTACCCCTGACGACGGTAGCCGGGGGCCACCGAATAGCCGATCTCCACCATGCCCGTCTCATCGGGCGGCCCGTGGAACCCGGCATACCCCACGACGACGCCTTCGGGCTCGGCCACGACGGCTCGGGTGAGCCACCCCGCGCTACCCGGGTCCGAGGCCAGCTGATTGACCCGATACCGCCAAACCCACTTCGCCTGATCAGTGAGGAAGTAGTCCGTGAGCTCGACTCCTGCTTCGGCACTGGCCCGGGCAAGGTCGTCGTCCAGCAAGGCGGTCATGGCCGTGCTCGTGAGATCAACGAATCTCACCGACCGGCGGGCGGGTTCATCTGTCACAGCGCGGATGATTGCGGAGCGCCCTGGAGCGTGTCCAGCGGTTTTCGGAGTGGTCGATGCCCACCGGCTCAATGCACTCACTCGAGCTGAGCCCCCACTAGCGGTAGTCGGCGGAGCGGCTTATGGCGGCCCATTTTTCGGTTTCGGCGGCGCGGATTTCGGCAGCTTTTTGGGCGGAGGTGACGGCGTCGCTGCCGAGGAGGAGTCGTCGGGGTGGGTCGTCGTCGCGGACGACGTCGATGATGATTTTGGCGGCGCGGGCGGGGTCGCCGGGCTGGGTGCCGTCGGTGTCGCGTCGGTAGCGGTGGATGGCGCCCACCGTCTGCTCGTAGTCGGGGCCGACGGGGTGGATCTCCATGGAGGAGCCTTGCCAGTCGGTGCGGAACGCGCCCGGCTCGATGATGATGACCTTGATGCCGAAGGGTGCGACTTCGTTGGCGAGGACTTCGGAGAAGCCTTCGACGGCGAACTTCGCGGTCTGGTAGGCGCCCATTCCGGGCGTGCCGCCGACGCGTCCCCCGATGGAGGAGAACTGGACGAAGACTCCTGATCGCTGGGTGCGCAGGACGGGCAAGGCTGCCCGGGTGACGTTCACGACGCCGAAGAGGTTGGTCTCGATCTGGGCGCGGAAGTCGTCCTCGGCCATCTCTTCGATCGGCGCGCTGTTGCCGTAGCCGGCGTTGTTGACGACCACGTCGAGGCTGCCGAAGGCGTCGGTGGCCTCCTTGACCGCCCGGGACGCCGCGGCTGCGTCGGTGACGTCGAGTGCGACCGCTCGTATCCGGTCGCCGTGGCGGGCCACCAGGTCGTCGAGTTGTTTGGGGCTGCGTGCGGTGGCGATGACCTGGTCGCCTGCTTCGAGGACGGCTTCGGTGAGGTGGCGTCCGATACCGCGTGATGCTCCGGTGATGAGCCATGTCTTGGCCATGGAGGTTTCCCTTCTAACTGTCTCATCAATGTAGCACTTGCAGACTAAAGATTCGCATTACTGTGACACGAATCGCTGGTCCCGGTACGTCTCGAGCAGTCGCAGCCACACCTCGCTGATGGTGGGGAAGGCCGGTACGGCATGCCACAGGCGTTCGACGGGGGTTTCACCGACGATCGCCACAGTGGCGGAATGGAGGAGCTCGGCGACGCCCGGTCCGGCGAAGGTGACGCCGACGACGGTGCGGCGATCGGGGTCGATGAGGGCGCGGGCTCTGCCGCGGTAGTCCGGGTCGTGCTGGAGGGCGCCGGCGACGTGGCCGAGGTCGTAGTCGACGACGTCGACGCGGCGGCCGGTGCGCCGGGCCTCGATGGTGGTGAGGCCGACACTGGCGACCTCGGGGTCGGTGAAGACGACCTGAGGTACGGGTGCGGTGTCGGCGTGTGGGCCCCAGCGTCCGGTGTCGAGCGGGATACCGCATGCTCGGGCGGCGATGACGGCACCGGCGATGCGGGCCTGGTACTTGCCCTGGTGGGTGAGCAGGGCCCGACGGTTGACGTCCCCCACGGCGTACAGCCAGTCGCCGGTGACGGTGAGGGTGTCGTCGGTGGTGAGCCAGTCGCCGGGGGGCAGGCCGACGGTCTCGAGGCCGATGTCGCCGGTGCGGGGTGCGCGGCCGATGGCGAAGAGGATCTCGTCCGCGGTGAGCCGGCTGCCATCGGAAAGGGTGATGCGGACCTCGCCGCCCCTACGGGCAGCGGTGCCGACGGTCACGCCGAACCGCAGGTCGGTGCCCGCTTCGCGCAGGCGTTCGGCGACGAGCTCGCTGGCGAAGGGTTCCAGCTGCGGCAGCAGGCGGGCGCCGCGGGCGAGGAGGATGACCTCGGTGCCGAGGGACTGCCAGGCGGTGGCCATCTCGGTGGCCACGACGCCCGCGCCGACGATGACGAGTCGTCCGGGCGGCCGCAGGGCGCTGGTGGCTTCGCGGCTGGTCCAGGGCCGTAGGGCGGCGAGCCCGGGCAGGTCGGGGAGGGCGGCGCCGCTGCCGGTGCACACGGCCACGGCGTGCCTGGCCCGCAGGTGGACGGTGCCGTCGTCGGGGGTGGTCACGGCCACGCGTCGCGGCCCGTCGAGCCGGCCGTGGCCGCGTTGGAGGTCGATGCCGGCCGTCTTGAGCCATTCGACCTGGCCGTCGTCGTTCCAGTGGGCGGCCATGCGGTCGCGATGCGCCAGTACGGCGGCGGTGTCCAGCGGTCCGGCGGCGGCCGGGCCCAGGCCGGGCACCCGGCGGGCGTCGGCACGCAGGAGTGCGGGTCGCAGCAGGGCTTTGCTCGGTTCGCACGCCCAGTAGGAGCATTCGCCGCCGACGAGTTCGCTTTCCACGATGACGGTGGTCAGGCCGGCGGCGGTGGTCCGGTCGGCGACGTTCTCGCCGACCGGACCTGCCCCGATCACGACCACGTCATAGCTACGGGTGTCTTCGGTCATGGTCAGCGGCCGGGCAGCCGTTCGGTGATCTCCTGCAGGAACCAGCGGTTGCCGTCGGGGTCGGCGAACGAGGCGAAGGAGCCGTAGCTGGCACGCTGCGGGTGCGGGCCCATGACGCGGCCGGTCTCGCCGGCCTGGTGGAAGGCGCCGGTGGCGTCGTGGAACGGGACGGTGACGTCGACGCCGCGGCCGGCCAACTCCTTACAGGCCTGCTCGATGTCGGACACGATCAGGTGCAGTCCCTGGACCGTACCGGGTACGGCGTCGGTGAGGCCGTCGCCGAAGATGATCGAGCAGGCGGAGCCGGGGGGAGTGACCTGAATGATCCGGTAACCGTCGTTGATGGGGAAGTCCGCGTCGAGGCGGAAGCCGAGCTGCCGGGTGTAGAAGTCCTTGGCGCGGTCGGCGTCGGATACGGGCAGGACGACGACTTCGAGCTTCATGTCCATGGTCGTGATCTCTCTTTCGAAGCGGGGCTATCGGGTGGCGCGTGCGGCCTTTTCGATGACGTCGGCCACGGTCTTGGGCTGGGAGACGGCCACGGAGTGGGAGGCGCGTACCTCGACGGTGTGCGCGTGGGCGCGCTTGGCCATGAAGCGCTGGACCGCGGCGGGGATGTTGAGGTCCTGGGTCGTGATGATGTCCCAGGTGGGCTTGTCCTTCCAGGCGGCGGCCTCCGTCTTCTCCTCCAGGGCGGACTGGGCGATGGGCCGCTGGGTGGCGGCCATGAGGGCCGCGGTGCCGGCCGGTACGTCGGCGGCGAACTGGTGGTGGAACTTGCCGGGCTTGATGTACAGGTCGGTTCCGCTGGTGCCGTCGGGGAGGGTGAAGGGGGTCGGGTCGAGGGCGCCGGGGAGGGTGGAGCCGGGGTACTTGTTCGTCAGCTCCAGGGCGGTCTCGCCGGGGGCGGGCAGGAAGGCGGCGACGTACACGAGCGCCTTGACCTGCGGGTCGTTCGCGCCGGCGACGCTGATGACCGAGCCGCCGTAGGAGTGCCCGACGAGGATCTTGGGTCCTGCGACGTGGTCGAGGACGCTGCGGAGCGCGGCCGCGTCGTTGGCCGGTCCACGCAGCGGGTTGGCCGCGGCGACGACGGGGTAACCGTCCGCGCGCAGCTCTTCGATCACCGCGTTCCAGCTGGAGGCGTCGGCGAAGGCGCCGTGCTCCAGCACGATGGTCGGCTTGGCGGGCTTGTCCGCCGCGAAGGCGGGTGCGGCGGCGGCGGTGGTCAGGAGACCGATCGCGAGGGCCCCCACCATGAGCCCCCGGCTGCGTACACCCTTGTTGCTGACCACGACATTCCCCTTTCAGAAGGCTTCTGGTGCAAGCACTGTCGTCCGGGAAGGACCGCGGTCACATCCGTCACTTGACGGTCAGTCATCGCGGGGGCGGCCGGGCACGGGTGCGCGCGCCCCAGCGCGTCGAGCCGTTCAACCGGGCAGATCAGGCCGCTGACCTGCGGCTGGAGCGGCTCGCCGATGCTGACCGTCAACTGACTGATGTGCCGGGTGTCGGCCGCGAACGACAGTGAACGTCATGAAACGCCTTCTGATCATCTTGGCTGCAGGAGCGCCGCTGGCGTGCCTGCCGGCCGTGGCTTCGGCCGGCACCGCGAGCTCCGCCGCTGTCCCGTTCACGTGCTCGTCCATCTCCGTGAACGCCCCCACCGGCACCGCGGTGGAGTCCGTGACGGCGGTCAGCCGGGAGGCGGGCACCCTGACCATCCCTCCGGTGCCGCCGCTGACCGACGTGGTCGAGATCCCGGACGTGCCCGCCTACTGCGATGTCACGGTCACGCTCACCCACCCGGGCGTCGGCGACCACGCCAAGGTGCGGGTCTGGCTGCCCGAGACGGGCTGGACCGGCCGTTTCCAGGCGGTGGGTGGTAGCGCCTACGCCGCCGGCGACTACGGCGCGGGCCTGGCCGGCGCGATCAAGAGCGGCTACGCCGCCGCGACCACGGACGCCGGCGTCAGCACGTACATAGACACCCGCTGGGCCCTCAACAGTGCCGGCGAGGTCAACACGGCGCTGCTGAAGAACTTCGCCGACCGGTCCCAGCACGAGATGGCGGTCGTCGCCAAGCAGGTCGTCAACGAGGTGTACGGCAAGCCCGTCTCCTACTCGTACTGGAACGGCTGCTCGACCGGCGGCCGCCAGGGCTACATGGAGGCCCAGCGCCACCCCGACGACTTCGACGGCATCCTCGCCACCGCTCCGGGGATCAACTGGGACGAGTTCGAGGTCGCGACCCTGTGGCCGCAGGTGGTGATGAACGAGGAGAACACCTTCCCCTCCCCGTGTAAGTTCAACGCCTTCAACGAGGCCGCCGTCAAGGCCTGCGACCCGCTCGACGGCGCTCCCGACGGGCTGATCGGCGACCCCGCCACATGCACGTTCGACCCGCGTCGGCTCATCGGCAAGAGCGTCGAGTGCGACGGCGAGCAGGAGACCATCACCGCGGCCGACGCCGCCGTCGTCCGCAAGATCTGGGACGGCCCCCGCACCCCGTCCGGCAAGAAGCTGTGGTCAGGCATCCCGATCGGCGCCGGCTTCGACCTCGCCGGCACCCGCGTCGGCGCGGACGGGAAGCGCGTGGGCGCGCCGTTCCCCGTACCGGCCATCTGGGTGTCGACGTTCCTGAAGCGGCAGCCGTCCTACGACCTGTCGACGATCACCTACGCCGAGTTCGCCAAGCTGTTCGCGCAGTCCCAGGCCGAGTACGACACGATCATCGGGACCGACGACCCCGACCTGTCGGCGTTCCGCAGGTCCGGCGGCAAGCTCCTCACCTGGCACGGACAGGCCGACGAGCTGATTCCCGCCCAGGGCACCGTGGACTACCGCCGCCGGGTGGAGTCGGCCATGGGCGGCGCGCGCCGGGTCGACGACTTCTACCGGCTGTTCCTGGCGCCGGGCGTCGCCCACTGCGCCGGCCCCACGAGCACCGGCCCCAAGCCGACCGACGCCCTCGGCGCCCTGACGGCCTGGGTCGAGCAGGGCAAGGCCCCGCAGACGCTGAGCGCCGCCACCACGGACTCCTCCGGCAAGACGGTGTCGCGCGAGCTGTGCCTGTACCCGTCCGTCTCCCGCTACACCGGCCACGGCGACCCGGCCGACGCCGGCAGCTACTACTGCGCCCCCACCTGGCGCTGACTTCTGGAAAGGCCACCATCATGAAAGCGTCACCCCTGCTGAAGCTGTACCTGGGCCGTGGAGTCCTGGCCGTGGCCTGGGCCGCCGTGTTCGCCGTGGCACATGACCCCATCGACGCCCTCGCGATCGCCCTGCTGGTCGTCTATCCGCTGATCGACGCGGTGTCGTCGCTGATCGACCTGCGTGCGCTCCCTGACGGGTCGGAGCGTCGCCTGACGCAGTTCAACGCGGTGCTCAGCACCCTGGCCGCCGTCGGCGTCGGCCTGGCGGGGATGGGCGGGGTGGCGCCGGTGCTGCACGTGTTCGGCGCCTGGGCCGTCGTCTCCGGCGCGGCGCAGGTAGTGGTCGGGCTCCGGCGGCGCGGTCCGGAGCTGGGCAAGCAGTGGCCGATCCTGATCGCGGGCGGCCTGTCGTTCCTCGTGGGCATCTTCTACAACATCCAGGCCTTCGGGGACGATGCCTCGCTCGACGTGCTGTCGGTCTACGCCACCGGCGGCGGCGTGTTCTTCATCATCCAGGCCGGGCTGCTGGCCTGGCGTGCCCGCCGGCCGCGGACGCAGACCGTCTGACGGCAATCGGCCACGAACGCACAAGACAGCCTGCCGGATCACATCCGGCAGGCTGTCTTGGTATCGCGGGTTCGTCAGAAGCGGTCCACGTCGACGACGGCCTGGGCGAAGGCCGTGGGCGCCTCCTGCGGCAGGTTGTGGCCGATGCCCTCCAGGGTGCGGTGCTCGTAGGCGCCGGTGAACATGCTGCGGTACGACGAGCCGTCGCCCGGCGGTGCCGTGAAGGGGTCGCGCTCGGCGTCGAGGGTGATGGTCGGTACCGTGATGGCCGGCCGTACGGCGAGCCGCTTCTCCAGACCGTCGTAACGGCGCTCCCCGTCGGCCAGGCTCAGCCGCCACCGGTAGTTGTGGATCACGATGGCGGAGTAGTCGGGGTTCTCGAAGGCCGCGGCCGTGCGCTCGAAGGTGGCGTCGTCGAAGTCCCACGTCGGGGAGACGGTGTCCCAGACCAGCCGGGTCAGGTCGTGGCGCTTGTCCTTGTTCTCCATGGCCTTCCGGCCCCGATCGGTGGCGAAGTAGTACTGGTACCACCAGGAGTATTCGGCCTTCGGCGGCAGCGGCTCGAGGTTGGCCTCGCGGTTGGTGATGAGGTAGCCGCTCACCGACACCAGCGCCTTGCACCGCTGCGGCCACAGGGCCGCGATGATGTCGGCGGTCCTCGACCCCCAGTCGAAGCCGGCGAGAACCGCCTTTTCGATCTTGAGGGCGTCCATCAGGGCGATGATGTCGAGCGCGATCGCCGACTGCTGGGCGTTGCGGAACGTCTGCGAGGACAGGAACCGCGTCGTGCCGTGACCGCGCAGATAGGGAACGATCACCCGGTAGCCCTGCGCCGCCAGCAGCGGTACGACGTCCACAAAGCTGTGGATGTCGTACGGCCAGCCGTGCAGGCAGATGACCACGGGCCCGTGAGCCGGTCCCGCCTCGGCGTAACCGATGTCCAGCAGCCCGGCCTTGACCTGCTTCAGCGAGGCGAAGGACGTGTGCGTGCCGGGCGTGACCGCAGGCAACGTCGGGGTTGCCCCGCGTGTGGTGGCGGCGGCAGGGAGCGCCCGCAAGCCCGCCACCGAGGCGACGGTCAAACCGACGGCCTTGCCGAAGGTGCGCCTGTTGATCATGTGGAGTCCTCTGTGTCGTGTCACAAGAAATGCGGCATTTCTTACTGTTTCGGGCAGAGGAATCCGACACATCAGTCAGATGACGGCCAGACCCAGCAAACCGCGCCGGACCAGCGGCGCGAGGCGGACAGGAACATTGAGTCATTCGACTGTTCCCGCCCAGGCGCATCCGGACGATCCTTGATCAGACCTGGCTCTGAGCCTTTCCGGAGGATCCGTGAACCCCACTCCCGTCGTCTTCATCCATGGCGCGTGGCTGCACGCGTCGTCGTGGGAGTCATGGAACGAGCGCTTCTCCAGTTTCGGGTTCGCCGCCCGCGCGCCGGGCTGGCCGGGAGAACCCGCAACGGTAGGCGAGGCCCGCAGGCATCCCGAGACGCTCCACGAGCTGGGGCTCGACGCGCTCACGGATCACTACGCGCGCATCGTCCGTTCCTTCGACACCCCGCCCGTGATCGTCGGCCATTCGGTGGGCGGGCTCATCGCGCAGCACCTCCTCGGCACGAACGCGGGCAGTGCCGCGGTCGCCATCGCCCCCGCTCCGGCGCCCGGAGAGCGGTGGCCGGTGTCGATGGACGCCGGGACGTTCCGGCGGCTGTTCGCCAACGCGGTCACCGAGCAGGAGTCGGCCGAGCTGTTCGAGCGCCACGTCGTCCCCGGGTCGCCCCGGCTGCTGGCCGAGCTGGGAGGCGGCGGCGCCGTACAGGGCGTGGACCACGGCAACACCGGCCGCGGCCCGCTGCTGCTGATCTCGGGACAGGAGGACCGGCTGGTGCCCGACCACGTCACCCGGGCCGTGTACAAGCTGTACGGCGACTCGACGGCCGTCAGCAGCCTCAAGCAGTTCCCTGACCGGGCCCATTCGCTGGTCGTCGACAGCGGCTGGCGGGCGGTCGCCGACTACGTGCTGGTCTGGCTCGCCGAGAGAGGGATCCGGTAGGGGGTCACACGTCGCCGGACTTGCCCAGCGCGTCGCGCAGCGCGGCGCGCGTGGTGATGCCCAGTTTCGGGAAGACGCGGTAGAGATGGGAGCTGACGGTGCGCGGCGACAGGTGCATCCGTTCGCCGATCTCCTTGTTCGTCAGCCCGCTCGCGGCCAGCTCGGCGATGCGGCGTTCCTGCCAGGTCAGCGCGGTCAGGTACGACAGCGAGGCGCGGGCGGGCGCCCCTGAGGCGCGCAGCTCGGCCTGGGCACGTTCGGCCCAGCCTTCGGCGCCGAGCCGTTCGAAGGACTCGGCGGCGCGGAGCAGGACGGGCCGTGCGGCCTTGGGCCCCTGGGTGTGCCTGAGCCGGACGCCGTGGGCCAGGCGGATGCGCGCCAGCTCGAACGGGAAGCCCGGGTGGGCCTCGGCCCGGGCGTACATGTCCTCGGCCTCCTTCTCCTCGGCGGCCGTCATCGCCAGGGCACCGTACGTGATGAGGGCCAGCCGAGGGGAGACGCCGGGCAGGCCGGCGTCGTAGGCGGCCCGGGCATGGCGGCGGGCCTGCTCCAGGCGCCCGGTGTGCACGGCGGCCTCGACCAGGTCGAGCAGCGTGCGGGAGGCCTGGTGGGCGTAGCGCTCGAACGATCCCGGCGGCGTGATGCCGATGGCGTACAGGTAGGCGGCTTCGTAGTCGCCCTCGCTCAGGGCCGCTGCCGTGCCGATGGCGTCGGCGATCTGGGTCAGGAATCCCACGCCGCGCGGGCGGGCCCAGGCGTCCAGGACGGCCTGCGACTCCCGGGCTCGTTCGACCTGGCCGCGCATGGCGGCCAGGAGCCCGAGGTAGGCGTGGGTGTGGTGGGTGAACAGCGCGTTCCCGCGGGACGTGGTCAGCTCCAGCGCGCGTTCTCCCGTCTTCTCTGCGTCGTCCCACTCGCCGGCGGCCAGCTGGTCGAGCATGATCAGGTGCAGCATGGTCATGCCGCTGGCCACGGCGCCGGTCTCCACCTCACGGTCGACGGCCCGCTGCAGGTAGGGACGGTACTGGCTGAGCGTGTCGACGTGGTAGGCGGCGACGGCCAGGCGCGAGACGTCCCACGGTTCCAGCTCCGAGACGTCGGCGAAGGCGCGCTCGACGCGCTCGTGCACGCCCGCGCCGTGACGGACGACGTCGCTCCACGCGTCGCGGTAGATCGCCGAGCGGGTGTCGACCCGGTCTCCCAGAGAGTCAATGAGCTGCTCGGTGCGGTCCCACAGCGCGGCGTCGCCGGCGTACTGGCTGATGGCCAGCAGCACGTTCACCAGCCGGGAGAGTGTCTCGCCGTCTTCCGGCAGGTTCTCGATCGCCGCCGCGACGTGGCGATGCGCGGAGCGTACGTCGCCGTCCTCGTACAGGGCCACGTACGCCGAGGTGACGACCGTGGCGGGGGACTCGCTCGCGCCCGGCAGGTCCGAGCGGACGAGTTTCTGCGCCTGGTCCAGGAGCGCGGCATGTCCGGCGATGAAGGCGGCGTCGCCGAACCGCCTGGAGCGGTCGGCAGGGGTCTCGCTCAGCTCCGCCGCGCGGGTGAGCCAGGCCACGGCCGCGACCGCGCCGCCGCGCCGGGTCGCCGAGTCGGCCGCGGCCTCCAGCGCGGCCGCCACCTCCTCGTCGGGGTCCACGATCGAGGCCGCCAGGTGGCGGGCGCGCCGCTCGACGTCGTGGCGATGCACCCCGGCGAGCTCGGCGTGTGCCGCGCGACGCTGGTTGGGGGTCGCCAGCTGGACGACGGTGGTGCGGATCAGCGGGTGCCGGAAGACGAGGTCGCCGGTAGCGGGGTCGGTGTCCAGGAGGCCCGCCGCGATCGCTTCGTCGGCCTCGCGCATGCGATAACGGGCGCGGTTTCCGCCCAGTCCCGCCCCAACGCCGTCGAGGGCGCCGCGCAGCAGTTCCTCGCGTACGGGGCCGGGCAGGCGTTCGATGCGGATGCCGTAGACGTGCTGCAGACGGCGCGACAGCGGGATGTTGCCGAATCCCTCGGCCGGGCCGTCGTTCAGGTAGGCAGGCAGCTCCAAAAGCGCCAGGGGGTTGCCCATGGCGTGATCCAGGACGATGTGCCGGATCCGCAGGTCGAGCTGTGGATGGCGCAGGTCCAGCAGTTGCCCGGCGGCCTCCTCCGACAGGGCCGCCACCGGGAGCTCGGGAAGCGCGGCCGTGTCGAACCGCGAGCCGACGTCGGACCGTACGGCGATGAGCATCTTCACGGAGCTGCCGACGAGGCGGCGCCCCACGAACCCGCACACCTCGGCGCTGGAGGCGTCCATCCACTGACCGTCGTCGAGCAACAGCAGCAGCGGTTTCTCCGACGCCGCCAAGGACAACAGGTCGAGGACGGCGATACCGACGGACATGACCGACGGCGCCTTGCCCTCGCGCAGCCCGAAGACGACGTCGAAGACGGCACGGTGGCCTTCGTCGAGCCCGGCCGCGTGGGGCAGCAGCGAGTACAGCAGCTGGTGCAGGCCGGCGAAGGGCAGCTCCGCCTCCGCCTCGACCCCGGCGGCGCGGATCACCCGGTGGTTCTCCTGGGCCGCGAGGCCGGCCACGTGGTCGAGCAGGGCGCTCTTGCCGACCCCGGTCTCGCCTCTGAGGATGAGGGCCTGCCCCCCGGCGGCCGTCATGAACGCGGACAGTTCCCTTTGGACGCCATCCCGGCCCACCATTGCCACGCTTCCCCCCACTCCTTCAGGTCGCGCTAACTGCCTCACAAGAGTAGCGCTTAGAAATATAACTTTCCCATTGATGTGGCATGAAGCTGCTTCATGTGACACGTGACGGGGGTATCTTGGGCGAGTGAGAGCAGACGCGACACGCAACCTGGAACGCGTACTGAGCACGGGCGCCCGCATGCTCGCCGACGACCCCTCGGCGACCATCGCCGCCATCGCCGCCGCGGCGGGAGTGGACCGCCGCACGGTCTACCGCCGCTTCGCCTCCCGCGAAGACCTCATGGCCGCCGTCTACACAGCACGCTACGACGCGGTCGAGGAGGCCATCGAGGGCGCCAGGCTACGCGAGGCCCCGGTCGCGGTCGCACTGCATCGCTACGTCGAAGGCATCATCGCCGTCAACCGCACCTGGCCCGTGGAGACGAGCCGCATGCTCCGCGAGGCGACTCTCCGCGAGCGACGCGGCCGCCTGATCGACGAGGTCGACGCCTTCTTGCGGCGCGCCACCGACGAGGGCCTGCTGCGCTCCGACCTGCCGCCCGGCTGGGTGGCCACGGTCCTGTCCCCGCTGATGGAACACGCCGCCGAGGACCTGTCCGAGCTGAGCGCCGCGCAGGCCGCCGACGTCGTGGTCGACACGCTGCTGCGCGGCGCCGGCACCCTGCAGGCGCGCTGACTGCGCGGTGGTGGGTTCATGGGTCTCCTTTGCGTACGGCGCGGCCGGGCAGACTTGGCCTCAGGCAAGTCGGCCCCGATCCGACCCTAGGCACCGCCTGCATGCAATCGGTTGACGCTGCGTATACGCGCCATGGCATGGCTGCTCAGGAGGCTCTTTCTCCGGCAGCCCTGTGTGTGCCCGGCCTCGGCGTATACGCCTGGTCCGTCAATCGTTGCTTTCGGGTGTCCAGTTCTGTACGGCGGGGGCGTACCCGGTCGGCTTGTCCCCGACCTTGACGCCCGGACTGACCAGCCAGCTCTGATAGCCCGGCGTGAACATCTGGTACACCGACGGGGGCGGCACGGAACTCGCCTCGTCGAGCTCGGCGCGCAGCTCGGCAGGCAGCTCGAAGTCGAGAGCCGCCAGGTTGGCGTCGAGCTGGTCCGCGCTGCTCGCCCCCACGATCGCCGAGGCGACCCCGGGCTGGGTGGCGACCCAGTTGAGCGCGACCTGGGCCATCGTCACGCCGAGCTTGTCGGCCACGCTCTCGACGGTCGCAAGCAGCCGCCAGTCCCGCTCCGTCCACGAGCGCCCGTGGGAGCCCGCGCCGCTGAGCCGGCCGTCTCCGGCCAAGCCCTGGTCGGCGCTCCGGTACTTGCCGGTGAGGAAGCCGCCGCCGAGCGGGCTCCAGGCGGTGATGCCGAGTCCCAGGCTCTGCCCCATGGCGACGTGCTCCAGCTCGATCGTCCGGTCGATGAGGGAGTAGGGCAGTTGCAGGCTGACCACCGGGGCGAGCGAGTGGGCCTCGGCAAGGGTCTGGGCCCGCGCGCCGTACCAGCTGGGCACGTCGGACAGGCCCGCGTAGCGGATCTTTCCTGCCCTGGTGAGGTCGTCGAAGGTCCGCATGACCTCCTCGACAGGAGTGATCCGGTCCCAGGTGTGCAGCAGGAACAGGTCGATGTGGTCGGTGCGCAGGCGGCGCAGTGACGCCTCGACCGCTCTGATCATGTGCTTGCGGCCGTTGCCACCAGCGTTCGGATCCCCGGGGGCGACGCTGTTGGTGAACTTGGTGGTGAGCACCACCTTGTCGCGCACCTTGGCTTCCGCGATGAGGTTGCCGAGGATGGTCTCGCTCTCGCCGGCGGTGTAGAAATCCGCGGTGTCGATGAGGTTCCCGCCCGCTTCGAGATAGCGGCGGAAGATCGGGCGGGCCTCCTCCTCGGTCTTGCCGTACGCGGCGTGGAAGCCGCCGGTGCCGAAATTCATCGTGCCCAGTGCCAGCCGGCTGACGCGCAGTCCGGAACGTCCGAGCAGGTAGTAGTGCATGAGGGTGCCACTCCGTTCGCAATCGGATTGGGACGAACGCTCGTCAGCTTGCGCAGCCAAAAATGGACTGTCAAGTCCAAACTTGAGCCGATCGTCACCTGCTTGACAGGTGACGAATGTTGCTGCAAGCATCGTCACCAGTTAGACGGGTGACGCTTGATGGATGTGCCCGTTCGGAATCCTTGGGAAGGAACTGCCATGGCTGCCAGCTACACCGCGGTCGTCACCGTGACAGGAGAGGGTCGCAACGGGGGCCGCGTCATGGCCGACGACGGTCTCCTCGACACCACCCTCGCCATCCCCAAGGAGCTGGGCGGAGCCGGGGACGCCACGAACCCCGAGCAGTTGCTCGCCGCCGGCTGGGGCGCCTGCTTCCTCGGCGCGGTGAGAAGGGCGGCGGCGCAGCGCAAGGTGCGGCTCACGAGCACGAGCATCGCGGCCGAGGTGACCCTGAACCACGGCGACGACGGCCAGTTCGGCCTCGCCGCCGTGCTCAACCTCGAGCTGGGCGGCGTGGACCAGCAGACCGCCGAGGAACTCGGCGCAGCCGCTCACCAGCTTTGCCCCTACTCCAAGGCCACTCGCGGCAACATCCCCGTCACCATCCGGGCGACCGCCGTCTGACACGCCGCCGTTCCTCGGCGGGCTTCACAACGGAAGGGAGGATCCTGATGCCCAGATCGAATCACCTGAGGGTTCTGTCGGTGGCCGTGCTTCTGATGGCCGTCGCCCTCGCCTGCTTCGCCCAGGTGTGGTGAGCACAAACAGGCCGTACGGCGAGCCGGACCTTAAGGCCTGCCGGCGCGCAGGTAGGCGATGCCCAAGTCCAGGGCGGCTTCCAGATGTTCGGTCTCGCCGGTGGACATTTGGATCAGTACACCGCCCTGGATGCCGGCGAGCAGGGCGGCCGCCGCGCGGTCGGGGTCCAGACCCGGGTCGATCTCGCCGGCATCCTGCATGTGCCGCACACCGGTGGCGATCTCAGCCTGCCAGCGATGCATCAGCTCGGTGACCACGGCCTGGGCGCCGGGCGTTTGGATGCCCAGCTGTGACGTGACGGAGTTGAGCGGGCACAGACGCCCCTGCCGCCGGTACCGGTCGACGACCGTGTCGCGCCACGCTTGCCAGGCAGGCCAGGAGGTGAGCTCGCCGAGCTGGGGCCGCTGATCCTCCAGCACCCGATCGGCCTCCATGCGGGCCACGGCCAGCAGCAACTCCTCCCGGCCGTCCGGGAAGTAGTGGAAGAGCTGGCTCTTACTCGTCGCCGTCCTGGCCAGCACATCGTCGAGCGTCATGTTGGCCACGCCGTACTCGCGGATGTACGCCGCCGCACCCTCAAGAATGCGCTGCCGCGTCGCGGCCCCCTTACGGGTCAGCGACCGCATGACCACCCTCCAGACTGGACTTGCCAGTCCATACTAGTTGGGGCGCTCATCGGCGCCCAAGGTCACGCCAGCATGTCCGCCAGCGCAGGGGCTGTTCGTTTGGCTGCCGCTGTGGATCTATCGCGTGAAAAGGCGGGGCCCAGGTGCGCGTAGGGGGCCTTAGCGGAGGTGCTGTTCGGGCTGGGGAGGCCGCTCGGCGAGCTCCAGTGCGGCCTGCTGGTAGGCGAGGGCTTCCAGCTCCTGGAGGATGGTGGCCGGCCGAGTGGTCAGGATGGGATGGAGGCGCAAGTTCTCCACGTCAAGCTGACTCAGCTCACGCCGAATCACCAGCGGGCCGTTCTTGACGACGAGCAGCGTTCCCGAGTGGATGACCGCTTGGTCGACCCCCTCCAGTGCCTTCATGACCGCGGCGAACGCCTCCGCCTGCATCTTGTCCACCTCGGCCTGGCGGGTGTCCAACCCGTAGAGGCTCGCGGTCCGAGCGACGAGCTTCGCCCCTTTGTGGATGTCCTCCTCGGTAGGGTTCTTCGCCCTAGCCACGAGTGCCTTCCACCAGGAGCCGGTGACCGGACGCCCCTCGTAGATGATCTCCTTGCCCTTGGCTTCAAGCCATGCCCGTACCGCGCGCTCCACCTCGATGCTCGCCCCGGCCAGGCGGTCAGCATCGTGGTCGTTGAGGTAGATGGTGACCGGTGAGCTGTCTGCCTTGGTGTTCAGAAGGTGGGCGCGATCAACCTCCTCAATGTCGATCTCGTGCCTGGCGCGTTCAGATATGACGTACCTAGGAAGGTCCCTCGTGGATGATCTGGTCTCGTAGCGCACTTGAGATTGCGCTCTGCGATGCGCCTGCTGCTCATTGATGGACTCGGCGATGCTGTGCGCCATGATCCAGGCTCGCCTCGCGCGAGGCGAAAAGGCGAGATCGTTCAGGAGCTCCCGAAACTCCTCGGTGCCGGGTATGCCGGGGGGCGACCACGTCAGGTAGCCGTTCAAGGCACTGTTGAACGCATTCAGGAACAGGATGTTCGTCGTGTTAAGACCTAGGTCGACCCCGCGTTTGCGTTCACTCCTGTACCTTGCGGAGATCTGCCGCGCCACCTCCCATCCCTCATAGGAGAAGTCGTCGTCCGAAACGGACATTCCGAGGGCGTTCAGCAGGTTGGGCAGCTCGCCCTTGACCGGGATGATGCTCCCATCGAGGAAGCCTTCGAGCCGATCTTGGGATACCCCTGCGAGTCGTGCGATCTTGTTCAGAGGGACTGGGCTGCTCTCGAAGATGCTTCGGAGTTCCGCGCCGAGCAGGAGGTCAGGGCGGGCGTTATCGACGTCGCTGGCGGTGCCTGTCACGGCATCTCCTGTCCTGGGGGACCTTGCGCGGGAGTTCGATTGTTTCGCTACCTGCAAGGTGACGTCCAAGGTTTCGCGTCCAACAGGGCCGTGGAACGTTGTTCGGGCTGATCGCGAAATACCTGGTATGGGAACGGAGACGTTCTATGCGACGGCTGCACAGGTTCTGCCGACCTTGATGATCGCATTGACTGTGGAGGTTGGGTTCCTCCTGCAACTGCGTGCGAAGCTCATGGAGAATCAGCGGGCTAAGGGAGGAGAGCAGCGGAAGTTGCCCGGTCCGACCAGGGGTGAGCTAGCCCGTGGATCATTTCGGTTCGGCACGGTGTTCTGCTTCGGGGAAGTGCTAGCACTTCTTTCGCTCGGCTTTCGTTGGTTCAACGTCTGGACCTTTATCGGGGTCGGAATGAGCATGGTAATTCTGATCGCCGCGGTTGCTGTCCTGCCCTACCTTCGCTTCCTTGACGAAATAAGCCACTGACCTGGCGAGCCTTCGCTGTTCTGGGCATGTTGCCCACACGGCTGACTCCGTTAGCGGTTCCGCTTACGTTGCACCAGGTCGGCTCGTGGCTCTGGGGCTACCTGGCCCGACATGCGTTCCGGCCACGCTGGTGAAATGTCGTATCCGGCGCTTTCGGTAGGGTTGCGACGCTCCGGTACGGCGAGCGTTCGCCTGTGCAGGACGCCGGGCTGTCCCTGATGCCTGTTGACCGGCTCTCCGACGAGGTTGCCGCCGAGCTCCTGGGCTCGATCGCGCCCGACCTCGCCTCAGCGGTGCGGGCGCGGTTGCTGGAGGAGTCCGCCGGGAACCCGCTGGCGCTGACCGAGCTGCCTGCGGCCCTGGGACACCATGGCGGCCCCGGCCCGGTGCCGTCGCTGAGCGATCGTCTTGGCGGTCTGGGTCCGGTGCTGCCGTTGAGCGAGCGTCTTGAGCGGGCGTTCATCGACGAGCGGCGAACAGACCTGGCGCCATCCCCGCCAGACAGCGGCATAGCCGGGGGCGCGGATGCGCGAGTTCCTCCAGTGCCTGGCCGAGCGGGAAAGCGCCGCCCAGGCAGAAGCCGACCGGCTGCGCGTGCGGGTGGGCCGGGCCGAGGATCCCAGCGCGGTGGTCCTGGACACCGAGACCGTGCAACCTCCGTCAACGCCCCCGCCGCTACTGGTCCGCGATGGGCCGCGGACTGCCCGTCACACGGTCCTCGACGCGGTCGTCTCGAAATTCAGATGCTCGCTACGGACCGGTGCTCTACTGTCCGGGAAATGAATCTTCGCGGTGAGCAACCGGGCGACCGAGAATCCGTGCGGATGGTGCATCTGCAGGCGTTCGGTGACCACGGAGCCGTCGTGGGCGAACTCGTGGATACCCTGCGGGGCACGATCACACCTGACACGGGCATCTCGCTGGTGGCCGAGAACGCCGGACGGGTCATCGGCCACATCATGTTCACCCCCGGCCTGCTCGACGCGCCACGGCGGCTGGTCCAGGTGCAGGTTCTCAGCCCGCTGGCCGTGGCACCCGAATACCAGCGGCAAGGCGTCGGATCGGCCCTGGTCCGGCGCGGCCTGGAGCTGCTCGCCGGCGTCGCGGCAGGAAGCAGCGAAAGCCCGGTCATTTCTGTGCGACGAGGTGGGGCCAAATCGCGCTGGTGCCACGTCTTGCACAGAGATCGACAAGTGGGAGCCCGTCTCGATCGTTGTCCCACTGGGGAGCCCGTCCCCACTGACCGCGGCCGAGCCGGCTTCTCGCTGCTCCGCTACCGCATCCTCCTAGCTTGACTCTCCGTCACCACCGAAAGAGAGACACCGCACAGTCTCGCCAAGGCGGGCCTCAGGGGTGGTTCAGGGACCTCCCTGAGGCTGATTCGCGCGGGCCACGGAAGACTTGGCTGCCATGGATGCGAAGAGAACGATCGTGATCGCGAGTCTGCTGGGGCTCGGGGCCATGTTGACGGGGTGTGGACTCGGCGGGACCAACAACCAGGACAAGGCGTCCTACGATGTCGCCGACAAGGTGGCTGGGCTCCAGGTCGAGGCCGACTCGGGCACCGTCGAGGTGGTCGGGTCCGACCGGCAGGGCATCCACGTGACCGAGAGTCTCAGCTGGCGCGGGGAGCGGCCTGCCGCCAGCCACGACGTGCAAGGCGACACGCTGACCCTGAAGTTCACGTGCCCGCACGGCCTGGCCATCTTGAACTGCGAGGTGAGCTACAAGGTGGAGGTGCCCAGGGGGCTGCGCGTCAAGGCCACCACCGACTCGGGGAAGGTGACGCTGAAGACGCTGTCGGGGGACGTCGAGGCGAAAACCGACTCCGGGGAGATCGACGCGAGCGGGTTGACCGGCAAGCAGGCCGTCGCGGCGACCGACTCGGGCGACATCACGCTCGTCTTCACCGGCGCGCCCGACAAGGTGGAAACGTCGACGGATTCGGGCGCGAGCGTCGTGCACGTCCCCCAGGGCCCGTACAACATCGTCACCAGGACGGACTCGGGCGGCAAGAAGGTCACCGCGACCCATGATCCCTCGGCGCAGCGTTCGATCAGCCTGACCAGTGACTCGGGCGACCTGAAGGTCGTGACCCCCTGAGCCGCCCGGGAACCCTGTTGAGGCCCCGGCACCGCTTTGCGGGATTTGGCGGCAAGAGCGACGCCCAGCCGTGAGAGACGCAGGCAGTGACATTCGCATCCAGCGGCCTTGAGAGGGCATTTGGTTTGCCCGAGAAGGTCACGCCAGCAGGACGAAATATTGACGATGTGCATTCCGCACACGCTGGTGAAATGTCGTATCCGGTGCTTTAGGTAGGGTCGCGGCAGGGCTGGGGGAGACAGCCGGGGACACCGAAGTAGGAGTGCCGCACCATGCCGCTTTTCGGACGGGAAGCCGAGCTGAAGGCTCTGGCCGAGCTCGTCGACGACCCCGGAGACGGCAGCGGCGTTCTCATCCGGGGGGAGGTCGGCATCGGGAAGTCGGCGCTGGTGGCGGAGGCCGTGTCTGCGGCAGCGGTCGCGGGCCTGCGTGTGCTGACGACGACCGGTGTGGAGGCCGAGCAGAACCTTCCCTACGCCGGGTTGCATCAACTGCTGTACCCGGTCCGGGCAGGGGTGGGCGCGCTGCCGGCACCGCAGGGTGACGCCCTGCGCAGTGCGTTGGGCTTGGCCGAAGGGGCCGAACCCAGTGCCTACCTCGTCGGTCTGGCCACGCTGACCCTGTTGGCCGAGGCGGCAGCCGTACGGCCGTTGCTGGTTGTCGCCGAGGATGTGCACTGGCTCGATCGCGCCAGCGCCGACGTCCTCGCCTTCGTGGCGCGCCGGATCGAGTCCGAGCCCATCGTCATGGTCGCGACGCTCCGGTACGGCGAGCGTTCGCCCGTGCAGGACGCCGGGCTGTCCCCGATGCTCGTTGACCGGCTCTCCGACGAGGTTGCCGCCGAGCTCCTGGACTCGATCGCCCCCGACCTCGCCTCAGCGGTGCGGGCCCGGCTGCTGGAGGAGTCCGCCGGGAACCCGCTGGCGCTGACCGAGCTGCCTGCCGCCCTGGGACACCACAGCGGCCTCAGCCCGGTGCCGTCGCCGAGCGATCGCCTGGACGCGCTGGGCCCGGTGCTGTCGCTGAGCCAGGGCGGGCTGGATCCGGTGCCGTCGCTGAGCGATGGCCTGGGTGGTCTGGGTTCGGTGCTGCCGTTGAGCGAGCGCCTTGAGCGGGCGTTCACCGCGCGGGTAGGCGGCCTGCCGACTCCGGCCCGTACTGCCCTGCTGGTCGCGGCGCTCAACCAGAGCGATTCGGTCTCCGAGACGCTCGCGGCCACGAGCCTGATCCTGGGGTCGGTGGTCGAGCCGGAGATCCTCGCACCGGCCGCCGAGGTCCGGTTGATCGAGCTTGCCATCGGCACGGTGACGTTCCGTCATCCCTTGATGCGGTCGGCCATCGCGGCGGCTTCGACGCTCGCCGTACGACGGCAGGCCCACCTGGCTCTCGCTGAGACGCTGCACGAACAGCCTGACCGGCGGGCCTGGCACCGGGCCGCCGCGACAGCCGGAGCCGACGAGGGCGTGGCGGCCGAGCTGGACAGCGCGGCCGACCGGGCCCGGCACAGGGGCGGGGTCGCCGCCGCGATCGCGGCGCTGGAGCAGGCGGCCCGGCTGAGCGAGGGGCAGGACCGCAAGGCGCTCAGGTTGCTGAGAGCGGCCGAGCTCGCGGTCGAGTCCGGCAGCCGCGCCACGGCCGAGCGTCTGGTGCGCGACGCGCAAGCCCTCGAACTCGCGCCGCGCCGGCGGGCCACTGCCGCCTGGTTGCTCAGCGGGTTCGAGGACGGGGTGCGCGAGGACGTCTCCCGCGTGGCCGAGCTGGCTGAGCTCGCCGCGTCGGTGGCCGCCGACGGGGAGGTGGAGCCGGCCGTACGGATCCTGTGGGGCGCCGCCATGCGGTGCTTCTGGTCCGAACCGGGTCCGGCCGCGCGCCGCTCGCTGCTGGGCGTGGCCGATCGGCTGCCCGTTCCTGCGGACGATCCGCTCATGGTCGCGGTCGCCGCGTATGTCGCGCCGTTCGAGCGGGGCGGCTTCACGCTTGAACGGCTGCGCGAACTGGCGGGTGTGGCCGGTGTCGCGCCGGAGACCGATCGCTACCTGGGTAGTGCGGCCCTGCAGGTCGGGGCGTTCGACCTGGCTGCTCGCTTCTCCGCGGCTGCCGCGCCCGGCCTGCGTGCTGAGGGGCGGCTCGGGCTGCTTGCCCGGGCGCTGGCCGTTCAGGCGTGGAGCCGTACCCGGCTCGGTGACCTGACCGCGGCCGTCCCCGTTGCGGCAGAGGCCGCGAAGCTCGCCCAGGAGACCGGGCAGCCGTTCATGTACGGCCTGGCCACGGCCGTCCAGGCCGAGATCGCCGCGTTGCGGGGCTACCACGGGCAGGCCGGAACGCTCGCCGACGAGGCCGAACGGGTCGCCCTTCCCGCCGGTGCCCGGCCCGTGCTGGCCACCGTACAGCTCGCGCGTGGGCTCGCGGCCTTGAGCGAGGGGCGCTTCGACGACGCGTTCGCCGCGCTGAGCAGGATTCTCGATCCTGCGGACCCCGCCTACCAGCTGGCCCTGCGTGCATACTTCCTCGCGGAGCTCACCGAGGCCGCCGTACGAGCCGGGCGGACCGACACCATGCGGGACATCCTGCACGGCCTGGAGCCTCTGGCCGTATCGACGCCGTCGCCGGCGCTGCACATCGGGTTGCGCTACGCGCGCGCTGTGCTCGCCCCGAACGAGGAGGCGGAGGAGCTGTTCACGGCCGCGCTGCGGGCGGACCTGACCGGGTGGCCCGCCGAACGTGGACGCCTCCAGCTGGCGTTCGGCGAATGGTTGCGGCGGCAGCGCCGGGCCGCGGAATCCCGGGCGCACTTGCGTACGGCCAGGGAGACCTTCGACGCGCTCGGCATGGCCGCCTGGGGCGAGCGCGCACGAGGGGAGCTACGCAGTGCGGGGGAGTCGAGCCCGAACCGGGACCCGGACGCGCGGGAAAAGCTCACCCCGCACGAGCTGAACATCGCGCAGCTGGCGTCCGAGGGGTTGACGAACCGGGAGATCGGGCAACGGCTGTACCTTTCGCACCGCACTGTCGGCACCCACCTGCACCGGATCTTCCCCAAGCTGGGGGTGAGCTCCCGGGCCGATCTCGCACGGATGCTCAAGGCTCTCGAGCAAAGGTCTTCTCGATAGGAACGTCGGCCTTGGATGCAGACCGCGCGGCGGCCGGACTGCTACCGGCATTGGCGCATTGTCGAGCTTGTAGCCCGTCCCCCGAGACACATGACGTACACGCACAGCGTCACATGACGGGCGCGAAGGCGATTCGGGCGAACCTACCTTCTGCATGTAGGTCGTGCAGTCTCGCCAAAGGAAAGCGTCCCGATCGTGATTGGAGAGTTGAACGCGGGCAGGTTCACCGTTCTCGGACCGCCTGGCCTCGATTGCGGCAACACGCGGCTGGATCTCGGCGCACCGCAGCAACAGGCCGTCCTGATGGTGTTGCTTGCCCACAGCGGCAGCTTCGTACGGACCGGTGAGCTGGTCGACGGCCTGTGGGGCGAGCAGGCGCCGGCCACCGGCGGAGCCGTGGTCCGTACCTATATCTCCCGCATCCGGCGGCTGCTGTCCGAGCACGGACTGGGCTCGGCGATCAGCTCCCAGTCCGGGGGCTACATGCTGGACCCGTCGCTGTTCGCGCTGGACGCCACCGAGTTCGCCAAGATGGTGGAAACCGCCAGGAAAGAGCGCGCGAGCGGGTACATCGCGGCGGCGGCCAAGCGCCTGGAGCAGGCGCTCGACCTCTGGACGGGTACGGCGCTGGCCGGGGTCCCTGGCGAGGCCGCCGAACGTGAGCGCTTCCGGTTGGAACGGCTGAAGCTGATCGCCACCCAGGAATTGTTGCAGCTCCGCCTCGAGCTGGGGAAGCACGCCGAGGTGGCGGCCGAGGTCCCGCTGCTCATCGAGCAGAACCGGCTCGATGAACCCCTGTATGAGATCTACCTCCTGGGCCTGTACCGCAGCGGCAGGCGGGCAGAGGCGCTCGAGGTCTACAGAATGGTCTATGACCTGCTGGGCAAGGAACTGGGCGTCAGCCCGGGACCGCGGCTGCGGGAGATCCACAACAAGATCCTCCGGGCCGACGCGGATCACGATGACGGGTTCGCCCGCGCCCCGTGGGCTGAGCCGCCCGCCGTACATCTTCCAGAGGAGCCGGCCGGGACGAAGCCGGAGCGGCTTCCCGATCGGCAGTTCGTCGGGAGGGGCGCGGAGCGTGCCGCCTTCCAGGACCTGCTGACGAAGAGCCCGGGTCTGCTCTTCGTCTGCGGACCCGCCGGCATCGGCAAGTCGACGCTGCTGCGCAAGTTCGCCGAGGACGCCGCCGCCGCGGGCCGGCGGGTGTGGCACCTCCACGGCTCGGCGACCGCGCGAGCGCGCGAACACCTCGAACGATTCGCGGAGGAACTCTCCGGCGTCCCCGGCGCGGTTCTCCTCATCGACTCCTTCGAGGAGATGGCAGACGTCGAACCGTGGCTGCGAGAGCGGCTGCCCAGTGACGTGGTCATCGTGGTGGCGGGCCGTACCGGGCCGAGTGCCGCCTGGCTCACCGATCCGGCCTGGGCCGGGAAGATCGTGATCCGGCACCTCGAAGCCCTCACCGCCACAGAGTCCGCCGCGCTGGTAGCAGCCCGCGGCGTCGACCCCGGCCTCCGGAGGTCCATCGTGGACTTCGCCGCCGGCAACCCCTTCGCTCTGTCGCTCGCCGCAGAGGTTGGCAGGAGTATGGCGGCCACGTCGCGCCGTGACGCCGTGCGGTACGTGGTCGACAACGTGCTCGCGCTGTTGGCCGGTAGCGCGCCGACGGAGGTGCACCGGTCGGCGCTGTACGTGTGCGCGCACGCCCGCCACACCACCGAGGACCTGCTCAGGGCGGTGGTGCCGGACGGCCAGGCGGCGGAGCTGTTCGACTGGCTCCGAGCACAGCCGTATGTCGAAGCCGCCGCCCACGGTCTGGAGATCAACGGTGTGCTGCGCGAGGCCCTTGAGTACGACCTGCGCTGGCGGGACCCCGTCGGCTACGAGCGGATGCACCGGCGGATCCGCCACTACGTCATGGGTCGGCTCCTGCGCGACGCCCGGGATCCCCACGCGTGCGTGGCGGTCATGCGGACCATCCGCCATCTGCGCCGGCGCGGCCAGATCCTCTCGCGGATGGGTGAGGAGGACATGCGGTCGTCCGCGGCGACCCCTGCTGACCACGACGAACTCGTCACCATGGCGCGCCAGACCCACGGCGAGGCCACGGCCGCGTCCGTCCAGTTCTGGCTGGACCGTCAGCCAGAGGCCTTCTCCCTGCTCCGGTCTCGCAAGACCAACCGCCTGCTCGCCTTCATGAGCTGGCTGACCCTGCGGACGCCCGAGCCGGAAGATCCTGTCGTGGGGGAGATCTGGCACGACGTGCCTCCCGGGGCGCACATCGCGATCGCGCGGCATCTGATCTGCCCTGCCTCCGAGGCCACGCCATCTCCCATCACGGACGTGTTCCAGGCGCGGATGATGCGCGGCTGGCTGCACGAACCAGGGTTGGCGGCCTCGTACCTGGTCGTCGCGAACGGGCAGTCATGGCGGCCGTTGATGGAGGACCTGAGCCAGTACGAGGTGGCGGACCAGCCGTACACGATCTTCGGCCACGACTGGCTGGCCGACCCGCCGGCTCAATGGCGAGACCGCCACCTGGACGAGGAACTGTGGGCGGAACGGGACCCGAACCTGTTCCTTCACCAGGACGACTGACGAGGAGCGACATGACTGATCGACGACATTCAGCGGAGAGCGGCCCACCCATCGCGCGCCGGGTGATGCTTTCGATGCTCGGCGCAGGCGCGGCCGCCCTGGCCGCCGCGCCGTTCGTGCAGAGCGGCTGGGAACGATTCCTCGGTGCCGCCTCCCAGAACGACCCCACCGGTCTCACCGGGCTGCTGCCGAACCCGGGCGGCTTCCGCTACTTCAGCGTGGCGGCCTCGGTGCCGAGGAAGACCGCGGCCGACTACCGGCTGGAGATCGGCGGCCTTGTCGAGCGCCCACGGACGTACACGCTGGACGAACTGCGCGCGCTGCCCCAGACCCGGGTCGTCGGCAACGTGCAGTGCACCGACGGCTGGCGGGTGCCGAACACGCCCTTCGCGGGGGTGCTGCTCTCGCACCTTCTGGACCTGGCAGGGGTGCGTCCCGAGGGCAAGGCGGTCCGCTTCACCTGCTTCGACGGCGTCTACAGCGAGAGTCTCACGATGGAGCAGGCCCGCCGCGCCGACGTGCTGGTGGCCCTGGACATGCTGGACGAGCCGCTCACCCACGAGCGCGGCGGCCCCGTACGGCTCTACGTCGCGCCGATGTACTTCTACAAGTCCGCCAAATGGTTGTCCGGCATCTCCGTCACCGACACGGTCGTCCCGGGTTACTGGGAGGAGTACGGCTATGACGTCGACGGCTGGCTCGACCAGGCGGCCTGAGGGCCTGCTGCCGCGCTTCAACCTGGTCGAGCGCCTGGTCCACCGGGTGACCGCAGGGCTCATGCTGCTGTGCGTGGGGGCGGCGGCCTGCCTGTACTTCCCGCCGCTGGCGCAGTTGGTCGGCCGCCGCCACCTGGTGGTCGTCGTCCACGAGTGGTCAGGGCTCCTTCTGCCGGTGCCGCTTCTCCTCGGTCTCGCCTCGCGAGGCTTCCGGGCCGACCTGCGCAAACTCAACCGGCTGGCGTCTTACGACCGGCAGTGGCTGCGTGCCGTACGCAGACGCACGCCAGGAACGCGCCCGGCCGGTAAGTTCAACGCCGGGCAGAAGATCTACGGCGGCTGGATCGCCGGAGCCGTGCCGGTCATGACGTTCACCGGCCTGCTGATGTGGTTCACCGGAGTCCTGCCGGCGATCTCACGCACGAGTGCGATCTTCGTGCACGACGTGACGGCCCTGGCCATCGCCGTCGTCGTGTTCGGGCACATCCGGCTGGCGTACCGGGACCCCTTGGCGCGGCGCGGGATGCGTACGGGGTCGGTGACGCGGGAGTGGGCCACGAAGAACCATCCCCAATGGGTCGAAGAGATGGACGGACTTTGAGTCACCTGTCAAACTGGTGACGTGAAGCATGTGTTCCTGTGCGGCAACCCCGCGCTCGACCTCGCCTGCACGCTCCGCGCTCGCCGTACGGAGCGCGTGGAGACGCTCGACGTCCCCGATCGGCTCGACGCCTGGTACCTGGAGTCCGGCATCGCCGACGCCGTGTCCCCCTCTCGGGAAGCGGATCTGGCCCAGGCGGTTGCGGTGCGCGAGGCCATCTACGCGCTGGTCACCGCCCGGCTCGCCGGTGACGGGTACGACGACGAGGCGCTCGCCCTGGTGAACGAGGTCGCGCGCAAGCCCCCGGTGGCGCCTCAGCTCACGGCCAAGGGGCGGTGGGTCGAGGCGACCCCCGCGCAGGCGCTGTCCACTGTGGCCCGGCACGCCGTCGAGCTGCTCAGCGGGCCGGAGGTGCCGCTGATGAAGGAATGCGCCAACCCTGAGTGCACCAAGATCTTCATCGATCGGTCGCGCGGCGGGCGCCGGGAGTGGTGCGGCATGGAGTCGTGCGGCAACAAGATCAAGGCAGCGGCCTACCGGGCGCGCAAGAAGGAAGCCCAGGCGACTGCTACGGTGTAAGACGCTTGAGATCGGAAGCTAGGAGACCAGACGTGGCAGGTGACGACGACATCTCCGGGTGATACCGGAGGTTGATCGGCCCCGGCAGGCGCACATGACCGCCGCCGATGTGGCCGTTTCGTCGTTCCTTCCCATCGCCGGGCGGCTTCAGCGCGCCCGCTTGCTCGTATGAGGTCTCTCGCATGTCCGATGCGTTCATCGTCTGCTCCAACCTGTCCTTCTCCTGGCCTGACGACACTCCCGTCTTCAGCGACCTGTCCTTCACCGTGGGCGCCGGCCGTACCGGCCTCGTCGCCCCGAACGGCGCGGGCAAGAGCACGCTGCTCAAGCTGATCGCCGGCGAGCACATGCCCCGTGGCGGCAGCGTGTCCGTCGACGGCGTGCTCGGCTACCTGCCGCAGAGCCTGCCCCTTACTGGCGACCTGACCGTGGCCGAGGTCCTCGGCATCGCCCCCGTGATCGCCGCGCTGGACGCCATCGAGTCGGGGGACGCGAGCGAGGAGCACTTCACCACGATCGGCAACGATTGGGACATCGAGGAGCGCACCCGTGCCCAGCTTGACCGGCTCGGGCTCGGCGACCTCGCGTTCGACCGCACGCTGGCCACGCTGAGCGGTGGACAGGTCGTCTCGCTCGGCCTGGCCGCGCAGCTCCTCAAGCGGCCCGACGTCCTGCTGCTCGACGAGCCGACGAACAATCTCGACCTCGGCGCGCGACGCAGGCTCTACGACGTGCTCGGCGACTGGAACGGCTGCCTGCTCATGGTCAGCCACGACAGGGCTCTGCTCGATCGTATGGACCGCATCGCTGAGCTGGACGGGGGTGAGGTCCGGTTCTACGGCGGCGATTTCACCGCTTATGAGGAGGCCGTACGCACGGAGCAGGAGGCCGCCGAGCGCAGCGTGCGCAGCGCCGAGCAGGAGCTCAAGCGAGAGAAGCGGGAGATGCAGCAGGCTCGCGAGCGCGCCGAGCGCCGGGCGAGCAACGCCGCCCGCAATCTCAAGAACGCCGGCCTGCCGCGCATCTTCGCCGGGAACATGAAGCGTGGCGCCCAGGAGTCGGCCGGACGGGCGGGCCAGACGCACGCCGCCCGTGTCAGCGACGCCAAGGCCAGGCTCGACGAGGCAGGGCGTGCCCTGCGCGACGATCAGCGGATCGCGCTGCAACTGCCCGGGACCAACGTACCCGCGGGTCGCACGGTCTTCCACGGCGAGCACCTTCAGGCTCGCGGCCTGTTCGCCGAGCCCGGCATCGACCTGGTGATCCGTGGACCCGAGCGCATCGCGCTGACCGGCCCCAACGGCGCGGGCAAGTCCACCCTGCTGCGCCTCATCAACGGCGACCTGGAGCCCGACGGCCGGGTGGCTTATCTGTCACAGCGGCTGGACCTGCTCGACGTCGAGCGCACCGTGGCCGAGAACCTGGCGGCATTTGCCCCCAGCATGCCGGAATCGGAGCGGATGAACCTGCTCGCGCGCTTCCTGTTCCGGGGCGCCCGTGCCCACCTGCCCGTAGGTGTGCTGTCGGGTGGCGAACGGCTGCGCGCCACCCTGGCATGCGTGTTGTACGCCGAGCCGGCGCCCCAGCTCCTGCTGCTCGACGAGCCCACCAACAACCTCGACCTGGTCAGCGTGGGTCAGCTGGAGAGCGCGCTCAGCGCCTATGAAGGGGCATTCGTGGTGGTCAGCCACGACGAGCGGTTCCTCGCGGAGATCAAGGTGGAGCGCTGGCTGGAGCTGTCCGACGGACGCCTACTGGAGACCGGGGGGCCCGTCGGCGAGTGACGCGCTGCCCGCCCGCGACCTCGTACGGACGCTGGGCACGCGGCGCACGCTCGCCGCGGTACCCGGTCGATGTCGAACCGCTGCGGCGGATCACTCGAACGTTGTGGAAACTGCCTGGATCGTGATCCGGTAGGCCAGCCGGAGCCCCGCCGAGGCATGGGCCGCGCCGCTGACCAGCAGCCAGCGCATCGGCCCGCCTCGCGGGTCCGGCGCGTAACCGGCGTGGACCCGCTCCACCCCGATCGGGAAATGCCCGGACGACTGCGTGCCGGGCACGAACCACATCACCTGCGCCTCCGCCCACACCTGCGGCAGAGGCGCCCTCTCGGGCAAGGCGGGCACGTCGGGCGGGTAGAAGCCGAACTCGGTGGCGGGCTCGTTGGAGCGGTACACCTGGATACGCGAGTTCTGCCCGATCCGGACGACGCCCGAGTAGACGGTCGTGGTGGGCGTCAGCTGCAGCGGGGGCTGCGGAGCCAGCTCGAGGATCTCATAGGCCACATCGCGACCATAGGACATCGGCGGCCGGGCTCCCGTGGGAGCCCGGCCGCCTTTCTTTCAGAGGTACGGCACCGCTTATGCGTTGACCGAGGCGCGGACTCGGGCGGACACCACCGCCAGCCGCACCAGCCCGAGCTCCGCTCCGGCGGTGAACGCCATCACGGTGACCGAGGAGGCGGCATGACCGGGACGGAGCCGGGAGGCGGCCTGGTCAGCCGGTCTGCTCGTCGTGGAACACCGCCTTGACGAGCTGCTGCTTCACCTTCTCGAACGTCTCGGACATGGCGACCAGGTCGAGCTCGGCTTCCCCGGTGGTCACCGAGGCGATCAGGGTCTTGCTGCCGTCGGGCGTGCTGTACATCAGCGTCGCCCAGCCCCAGAAGTTGCCGTTGTGATGGAGGAGGGTGCCGCCACTCTCGGTGTTCTCCACGAACACTCCCAGGCCGTAGCCGATCGTGGGGTCGGGCTTGCGCATCTCGGCCAGCAGCGGGGCCGGCAGGAGCCTGCCGGAGTTCAGCGCGGAGAAGAACGTGTGGAGATCCTCGGTGGTCGAGATCATGTCTCCGGCGGCGGAGATCCAGGAGGGGTTGAAGCTGGTGGTGTCGACCGTCTTCCACTGGTCGGCGTCCTGGTAGCGGTAGTAGCCGTGGGCGTGCGGCTCAGGGATCTCCGGTGAGGCGTCCGGCACCATCGTGTCCGACAGGCTGAGCGGGCGCAGGATGCGGTCCTGCATCTCCTCCGCGTACGCGTGGCCGGTGACCTTCTCGACCAGGAGTCTGGCCAGCACGTAGTTGGTGTTGGCGTAGCTCCAACCGGTCCCCGGCTCGAACCGCGCCGGCTTGGACAGCGCCAGCCGTACCAGCTCCTCCGGCTGGTAGGTGTGGAACTGGTTGTCCACCACCCACTCCTTGCCCAGCCCGGGGATCCCCGGCGCGAACGTCCCATCGGGGTAGTACTCGCCGGTGAAGTTGAACACGCCACTGGTGTGCTGCAGCAGCATCCGCACGGTGATCCGCCCGTCCAGCCCGAGCTCGGGCAGGTGGTCGGCAACCGGGGCGTCCAGTCCGATCTTGCCCTCAGCCACCAGTTGCAGCACCAGGGTCGCGGTGAAGGTCTTGGCGGCGCTGCCGATCCGGAACAGCCCGTTCGTCGGCGGCTTGGCGGTCTGGCCCAGCTCGCGCACCCCGGCGCTGCCGACCCACTCACCCTGCTCGTCGTTCACGCGCAACTGGATCCCGGCGGCCAGACCGGAATCGACGAACTCCTGGATGGCCTTCTGCAGCTCCGGGCGAGCCTGCTCGGTGGTGGTCATGGTGGTGCTCCTTCGAATCTGTTAAGTAATGCGGTCGTGCTGGTGCTTCAGAGCATCGCCAACTGTCCTGATACCGGGCCGTCGCCGACCTGACACGGCCGCTGACGCCAGCACGCGACCCTACACGCGCGCACTCGCCGGTTCGTCGCCCGACCTGGACACCGACCGCTCGCTACCATCCCCGGCCGCCAGCCCGCTCCCGCTGACGTCGGCCCCGGATGCGCCTTCGCCGACCGGTGCGCGCCCAAGCGTCCTCTTCTCACGCTGTACGGCAAGGCGCACCAGGTGGCCTGGTCGGTGGGGATGGCGCTCATCAGGGTGGCGATCGTCGGACTCCGGCCAGGCCGCCCCCGGCGCCCAGGACGACCTGGGCGATGGCAAGCACCAGGAAGCTGCCGGTGGAGGAGAGGCTGAGCAGGGCGAGGCCGGCGGCCATCACGAGCACGCCGAGGACCGCGGTGCGGTTGCCGAGCTTGGTGCCCAGTACCGCGCCGAAGCGCAGAAGGTCCTCTGGTGAGGGGTCGGTTCCGCGCCACGACTGGCGGTGCCTTGCCTCCATAGCATGTATGGATGATTGACCTTCGCCAGTTCCAAGTGCTGCGGGCCATCGCGGTGAACGGCTCGCTGGCGGGTGCGGCGCGGCAGCTCCGGTACGGCCAGCCCACGATCAGCTACCACCTGGACGCGCTGGAGTCCCACCTCGGCGCCCGGCTGGTGGAGCGCGGTCCGACCGGCGCCGTGCTGACCGACATCGGCGCGATGGTGCTGGAGCACGCGGCCGGGGTGCTGGACCGGATCGCGGCGGTCGAGTCGGATGTCGAGGCCCGCCTGGCCCACGGCCTGGCGACGCTGCGGGTCGGTGCCTTCACCACGGCCGCGACGAAACTGCTTCCGCGCCCGCTGCGGCGGGCGACCGCGGGCAGCGGGGTGCGGATCGAGCTGACGGAGGCCGAGCCGCTGGACCTGCTCACGCGGGTTCGGGCCGGTTCGCTGCACTGCGCGCTGATCTACGACGTCGCCGGCGTGAGGCCGCGCTATGGATCGGATCTGCACGTGGAGACGCTCTTCGACGATCCCTTCCGCCTGCTGTTGCCCGCGGACCGCAGCCCGGCCGGGCCCGTCGATCTCGGCCTGCTCGCCGACGAAGGCTGGATCATCTCCGCCGGAGGCTACGACCCCAGCGATCAGACGCTGTTCGCCGTGTGCCAGTCTCTCGGCTTCCGTCCGCGGATCGTGCTGCGGACCGACAACTACAGCGTGATCCACGGATTCGTGTCCGCCGGTGGCGCCGTGGCGCTGGTCCCCGAACTCGCCCTCGAGAAGGGCCACGACGTGGTCGTGCGCGAGACGGTCCAGGAGGTCGGCGCCCGCGGCATCCTGTTCGTCACCCCCGCCGGGCATCGGCCGCCATTGGTGGAACGTCTGCGCACGGAGCTCCATAGCCTCTATGGAGGTGGTGCATAGAACCGGGGCATTCCGGACGCGTTGCCGGGCTGTGAGGATGCGGCCATGACTCGCTATGGCGCCATGTACGGCCCCGACCTCACCTTCCTCGGCGTGCCTGCCTGCGATCTCGACGAGCCCGACACCTGGAGCGACGCCGAGGTCGTCATCCTGGGCGCGCCGTACGACGGAGGCACTTCCTACCGGGCGGGCGCCCGGTTCGGTCCCGGCGCCATCCGCCAGGCGTGCTATCTCGGGCACGACGGCATCCGGCCGTCCCTGGCGCTCGGCGTGGACGGCCTGCTCGACCTCCGGGTGAAGGACGCCGGTGACGTCATGATGTTCAGCGGTGACGGGCAGGCGGCGCATGCGGCGCTGGAGCTCGCCGTACACACCGTCTCTGCGGCCGGGAAGATCCCGCTCGTGCTGGGCGGTGACCACTCCATCGCGCTGCCCAACGTCACCGGTGTCGCCCGCGCGGTCGGCTGGGGGCGGGTCTCGATCATGCACTTCGACGCGCACGCCGACACCGGCGACAGCTCGTACGGCTCGCTGATCGGACACGGCCAGCCGATGCGCCGCCTCATCGAGTCCGGCGCCGCCCGGGGTGACCGCTTCCTGCAGATCGGCCTGCGCGGCTACTGGCCGGGCCCGGAGACGCTGCGGTGGATGGCCGAGCAGCGGATGCGCTCGTACGAGATGACCGAGGTCGTGGCGCGCGGCCTGGACGCCTGCCTGACCGAGGCGTCGCAGATCGCGCTCGACGACTGCGACGGCGTGTACCTGTCGGTGGACATCGACGTCGTCGACCCGGGCATGGCCCCGGGCACAGGGACCCCGGAACCCGGCGGGCTGACCTCACGCGAACTGCTGGACGCCGTGCGACGCCTCGCCTACGAGCTCCCGATCGTCGGCGTCGAGGTCGTGGAAGTAGCGCCGAGCCACGACCACGCCGACGTGACGGCCATGCTCGGCAGCCGGGTCGTCCTGGAGGCGCTGTCGGGTCTGGCCCGGCAGCAGGCGGAAAAGCGCGGCCGGCTCAAGCCCTGGGACCCCAGCCAACCGCTGCTCGACCGCTACCCGCCCCTCTCCACGACGTAGCAGGAACGGCGGTGGAATCCGACCACCCGGCCGCCCAGAACCTCGCATAACGCCAGCCGCCACGACCTGGCTCTAGCCCAAACCATCCGCGGACGTGGCGGCGACCACCCTCGCCGCCACCATCGATCGTCAGGAAGTCAGCATCGGGCTGCCTGCGTTCGCAACTCGCTCAGAGGAGGCGGCGCGCTGCGGTGGCGATTTCTTCTCCCGACGCGAGGAAGGCGCGCAGTCCCGGATGGTCGCCTTTCGGGAGCAGGCCATGTTCGAGTTCGTCTTCCCAGGTGCCCACCGGTTCCGGTGCCGCGGGGTCGATGGTGACGTCGGCGATGGTGTCCGCTGTCCTGCGCCTCGCGGCGAGTTCCAGTCTCGCCAGAGCGCTTGTGCCGTGTTCGTTCTCCCGGGCTAGCCGGCTGATCAGGTGGGGCCATCTGATCAGCAGTGCCGCGAGCTTGGCCAGCTTGGCGGACGGTGGCGCCAGCAGGCCGAGGTCGAGTTGCTGGTGGTAGGCGATGAAGGTGAGGAAGCGGAAGAGGTTGACGTAGCGCTTGATCGTACGGGCGTTCGGGGCTTCCAGGTAGGCGAGCGCACCTTTCAGCGCCTCGTAGGAAACGTCATTGCCGTGCAGGTCGGACAGTACTCGGTCGAAGGCCTGGACTGTGGCCGGGTGGAGTTCCTTCAGACCTGGTTCGAGCACCTCGTCTTGCGCCTGGCGGGCTGCGGCCGGCAGCGAGGACAGGGTCGGTTTCAGTGCCTTGATGTGCTTGACCAGGAGCCCGACCAGGCGAGGGTCGAGGGGTGGCTCCTGCGGCGGCTTCGTGGGTTCGGGTTCCGGCGTCGCCTTGGGAGCGAGCGCGTCGGAGATCTCGTTGGCCGTCACCGGTGAGGTGCTGGGTGCTCGGACGGCCATCGCGGGTTCCTGGGCCTCCACGCCTAGCAGGTTCCCGAGATAGGTGGAGATGTCCCGCCGCGTGATCGTGGGTGAGCGCAGCGGTAGTTGCACGACCTTCTCCAGGAACCGCCAGCCGAAGGTCGTGTTGTCGTCGACGTGTTCGGCTAGCTCCTTGTAGGCGCTCTCCACGTGCGCGGCCACGACGTCGGGTTCCATCGCCATGATGAACACACAGTTGGGGAATTCCCCGGCGAGGAAGAGGTTGATCGCTTCCATCACCTGGGAGACGGTTCCCGGGGTGCACCTGTCGAGGTCGTCGACGAAGACGATCAGCGGCCGCTGCCTGCTGGCGACCAAGTCGAGCACCTGGCGGATGTCAGACTGCACTAGGTGCAGGAATCCGGCTCGGGCCTGGTAGCCGGGGTCGCGGATGGCCGCGCCCACCGCCTCGACGCCCTCCTTGACCAGACCTTCCGGCTTGCCGACTAGCCGGCTGAAGGGCCCGCTGGCCACGCCGCCCAGGAAGCCCAGCCATTTCGTGAGACTTCCGACGAGGAGCACGAGGGAGCCGCCGGACAGCACGACGCCGGCGGCAGCCCTGACCTGGGCGGCGATGTCGGGCAGCAGCATGCTGGTCAGGAGTGCTCCCGAGGCGACCAGGAAGGCGACGACGAAGATGATGACGAACGGGATCAACCGCTGCTGAACGATCCGGTACGCGCGGCGCCGCACTTCCTCACGATCCACCCGGCGCAGGTTCAGTTGGAGCCAGAAGCGCTCGCGGTCGCCGCGGGTCAGCCGGGCCGTGAGCTGGTTGATGATCTCGTGGGAGAGTCCGGCCCAGACCTGCTCACCCGTCTGGTACATCCAGGGGTTGAACCAGACCGTGGGCCGCCACTCGGCCTCGTCCATGCCCTCGGGCCCAGCGGTCAGCCGCTCGCGCTCCTTCGGCGATCTCCTGAGTCTCCTGAGCACCTCGATGTTGCGCACGTGGCTCGTGCGCCGGGTGCCAAGCCTCTTCCTGGTCTCGGTGGTGAGCTGGATCCTGCGCCGCGTGCCGTCCGTGTCCGGGTCGATGAGCTCCCGGACCATGCGCATCAGCGAGGTCTTCCCGGATCCCCACGGGCCGGAGACGCCAATGGTCAGAGGCGGCTCGGTCTCCCGGTACCGCAGGAATGCCGCCACGGCCGCCGCATACGGCTTGACTCCGAGCCGGTCCTCCACCGTCCAGAAGTCACTGGAGATCTTGGGATTGGGCCGTACCGCGGTGTCACGACCGAGTGAGAGCCGCAGTCGGGCCAGGATGAGCGGCTGGAGGTGCGGCTCCTCTTCGGTCATCCGGCTGAGCGCGAAGGCGCGCACGCTGTCAGTGGCCAGCCGCCACGTTCCATCTGTCTGCTGTACGGCGAAGCCGCGGGTCACCAGGTCACGCAGCGCTTCCGCCGCCACCGCCAGCGGAACGTCCAGCAGCAGAGCGGCGTTGGCGGAGTCGAGTGGCCTGCTCGGAGCCAGCAGGCACGAACGCCTGAGCAGCGCCCTGCCGCGCTCGCTCAGCAGGTGATAGCGCCGCACCATGTCGTCCGGTGGCTCGGCCATGACCACCAGGCCCGCAGGTGGCGTGGGCGGGCCGCCAACGAAGTGTTGCACGAGTTCGTTGGCGGTCGGTCTGAGCACCGGGTCCTTCAGGAGGCAAGAACTGATCAGATCGCGAAGCTCGATGGGCACGCCATCGAGTTCCGGCTCACCGTTCAAGATCTTGTGCATGACCACGGGTACGCTCTCCCCGCCGAAGGCCGAGTGACCGGTGGCGGCGTAGACCATGGTGCATGCCCATGAGAACACGTCGGCGGCAGCGCCGGAATTGGTGCCGTGAAAGCGCTCTGGCGCCATATAGGGCGGTGTGCCGACCGTGCTGCTAGTTCGGGTCTGCAGCTCGATCAGACGTGCGATGCCGAAGTCGATCACCCTTGGGCCGTCGGGGGCGAGCAGCACGTTGGCGGGTTTGAAGTCGTAGTGCACAACGCCCGCGCTGTGGATGGCGGCCAGAGCAGTGGCCGTGGCCAGCGCTAGGGCCTCCAGTTCGGCGCCGCGCAGCGGACCTGACTCCTCGACCCGCTGCTGGAGATTGGGGCCCTCGATGTATTCGGTGACGATGTAGGGCGGGTCGCCGTCGACCACCTCAACCAGCGCCGCGGTGTAGAAGGCCGGAACCCGGTAGGCGGCCTGCGCCTCGCGTAAGAACCACTTGCGCGTGCGTTCGTCCAGCTCGAATCCGAGGACTTTGATCGCGACCTGGCGGCCGTCGGGGCTGATGCCGAGATATACGCGCCCCTGACCGCCCTGGCCCAGAACGCCAACCAGCTCATACGCCCCTAATCGGGCTGGATCCTCCGGACGGAGCGATCTCTCCATGGAGCCAGAATGGCACGAACGGCCCTCGTGCGCCTGAACGGGCGCTCTGGGCGGGCATATGGGTGGCCACGCGCGCACCTGGTCCGTTAGTTCACCGAACAGATCGAGATGACGCCCAAACTGACTGGCCGAATCTTCCGGAAGCAGGCGTTAGACATGCTGGATCGCGACGTCCGGGGAGTGCGGCGGCAGAGGATGCCGAAAACAGCGACCACGCACGCTTCATTCGGGAGACACAGGCGATCACCGGCCGCACCCCGACGTCCTGGCTAGGGCAGATCCGCTGTCCGCTCCATGGCTAGAGAGTGTGCCTGCGGCAATCCCCCACCTATCCAAGCTGCTCTCTGCGAATCCCCGTGACCAGGGGTGTATGACGCGGACCATAGGCCGGTGAGCGTCTGAGAATGCAGGTTCGACTGGTGGCCCAAGCCCCCCAAATAAGTAAGGGGCGTGAACCGCCTGGCGCTTCACCGCCTCTTCGTGACCCAGGTCAGGGCGGGCGCGCCGTACAAGGCTGGCAGCGCGGTCTGGCCGTCCACAGATCCATATCAACCGCTCGGCGTGCTCCCTGTGCCGTTGGGCGGCAACCGGCGTCCGCTCGTCGAACCGAATGCCGCCGACTCTTAGGGGACGTCCCGTGCGGAGGTCATGATCCGAAGACGGCAAGAACTGTCTGACGACGTGCAGCACAGGAGGATAAGTCCCCGATGCCCCCCGACGCGCCCGTCCCCACTGAATCCAGCATCCGTCCGTCTCGCCGGGCCGTCCTCGCCGGCAGCGCCGCGGCCCTCACCGCCGCACTCATCCCCACCGCCGCCACGCGCGCCCGGGCAGACGTCGACGGCGGCAACACCTCTGTCGCATCCGGCACCGATTTCGCCGTCGCCCCCTCGCCCGACGGTCGCACGCTCGCCCTCGACATGCTCGGCGTCCTGTGGGTCTGCTCAGCCTCCGGAGGCACCGCCCGCCGGCTCACCAGCGACCTGTACGACATCGCCCAACCCGACTGGTCCCCGGACGGGTCCACCATCGTGTTCCAGTCCTACCGCGACGGCGTCTTCAACCTGTGGACGATCCGGCCCGACGGATCCGCCATCACCCGGCTGACCACTGGCCCGTTCGACCAGCGCGAGCCCCGGTACAGCCCGGACGGGCGCACCATCGCCTACTCCTCCGATGCCGGCGGCAGCTACGGCATCCACCTGCTAGACGTCGCCACCGGCGCGACCCGTGTCCTGGCTGACACGTCCGCAGAGGAGTACGAGCCGGGCTGGTCACCCGACGGAACCAAGATCGCGTTCGTGGTCGCCAACACCAGAATCGACGTCGTCGACGTGGCCACCGGCGCCCGCCGTACCGCCGTCACCGTCCCTGACGGTCAGGTCATTCACCAGCCGTCGTGGATGCCGAACGGAACCGACATCGCGTATCACCTCTTCCGCGATGGGGCCAACGAGTTGGCCAGTACCGGGGGCGCGCTCGTCACCGGCGAGGAGGTCTTCCCGTTCCGTGCCCGGTTCGCCCAGGACGGGCGCTATTTCTACACCTCCGCCGGCACCATCAGGACCCGCCGCCTCGACTCCCCGTCCGCCGGCACGATCGGCTTCACCGCAGCGTTGACCGTGACCACCCCGGCGTACAAGAAGCGCGTCCGGGTGTTCGACGCGCCCGGCTCGTTCCCGGTCGTCGGCATCGGCAGCCCGGTCGTGTCCCCGGACGGGTCCACCATCGCCTTCCGCGCCCTGAACGACATCTACCTGATGCGGATCGGGGGCAAACCCAGCCCGCTGTTCCACGACCGATGGTGGAAGGCCGACCCGGACTTCTCCCCGGACGGGCGGCAACTGGCCTTCGTCACCGACCGTACCGGCACACTCAATATCTGGGTTCGCGACCTGGCCACGGGAACCGACCGGCAGCTGACCCACCTCACCGACTCCGCCGCCCTGTCGATCCGGTGGTCACCGGACGGGAAGGAGATGGCCTACCTGGACCAGGACGGCGCGCTGTGGGTCCTCGACATCGCCACCGGCGCCATCCAGAAGGTCTTCGACGCCACCTTCGAACCAGGTCGGCCGACCTGGTCTCCGGACGGGAAGACGATCGCCCTGGCCGCGGTCGTGCCGTACTCGCGACGTTTCCGCGAGGGCCTGTCCAAGATCCTGGTCGTCGACCGGGCCACAGGTGCGGGCACCTACGTCGACCCGGCCCCGCACAGGTCCCTGCAAACCCGCGGCGACGACGGCCCCGTCTGGTCACCGGACGGCAGCATGCTCGCCTTCGCGATGGAATCCCTCCTGTGGGTCCTGCCGGTCGACAAGACCGGACGGCCCACCGGCCCGGCCCGGCAGGTCACCCGAGAGCTGTCCGACTCCCCAACTTGGGCCGGCGACTCCAGGACATTGCTCTACCTGAACGGCAGGCGGCTGAAGACCGTCAACGTCGACGGCACGTCCGGCCGGTCCATCCCTGTCCAGCTGTCCTGGCGCAACGATCCCGGCCCCGACCAGGTCGTCATCCACGCCGGCCGGATGTGGGACGGTGTCTCCGCGACCGTCGCCCGAGACGTCGACATCGTCGTACGCGGCCAGCGCATCACCGCGATCGAGCCACACCGAGACGGACGCCCCGGAACCCTGATCGACGCCGGCGACAAGTTCGTCATGCCCGGCCTGATCGACATCCACCACCACCGCGAAATGCAGGGTTACGCCTACGGATCCCGGCAGGGGCCGCTGTGGCTCGCCCTCGGCATCACCACGACCCGCTCACCCGGCTCACCGGCCTACCACATGGTCGAGGAGCGCGAATCGGTCCAGTCCGGCGCCCGGCTCGCGCCGCGCTACCTGGGCACCGGCGAAGCCATCGACGGACCGCGCATCTACTACAACTTCATGCGCCCCACGTTCTCCCACGACCAGCTGCGACTCGAGCTCGAACGGGCCGCCGGCCTCGACTACGACCTCATGAAGTGCTACGTGCGGCTGCCGGTCGTCTGGCACAAGGAGGTCATCGACTGGGCCCACCGCAACGGCAAACAGGTCTCGTCCCACTACCACTACCCGGCCATCGCGATGGGCGGCGATCAAACCGAGCATGTCGGCGCGACCAACCGGTTCGGCTACTCGCGCACCGTCACCAATGTCGGCTCCGCCTACTCAGACGTGATCTCCATGTTCAACGCGTCGAAGATGGCCCGCACCCCCACCTTGTTCGGCTCAAGCACCCTGTACAAGGAGGACACCTCGCTGGTCACCGACGAACGGGTCCGCAGGCTCTATCCGAACTGGCGAATGGCGAAGCTCCAGGCGTCGGTCACCTCCGCGCAAACCACCGACCAGACGGCGATCAGGGCGAACCTGGCCAACCAGGTCGCGCAGTTGGTGGCGATGATCCGCGGCGGCGGCGTCGTCACCTCCGGCACCGACGCACCGATCGATCACCTCGCGGTCAGCCTGCACATGAACCTGAGAGCGATGGTCAAGTACGGCCTGACCCCACGGGAGGCGCTCACCAGCGCGACCAGCACCTCCGGGAGATACCTCGGCCAACCGCTGGGCAGGATCGGCAAGGGCATGTATGCCGACCTGGCCATCGTCGACGGCGACCCCCTGTCCCGAATCGAGGACGCCGCGAACGTCACCGCCGTCGTCGTCGGTGGGAGGCACCACACGGTTGAGCAGTTGCTCGCGCCGTACCCGTCGTCAACGGCCACCGACCAAGCCACGCCCGGTGCCTTGGCGCCTCCCGGCAAGATCAAAGCCCGTGTCCCGGCCCACCCGGACACCGCGGGATTCTGGTGGAACGACCCCGCCGAGCTGGAGCGGGCCCGCGTCTCCTGCGACCACGACCACTAGCGATCTTCACGCCGGCGGGCTGGGCCTCCCGCCGGCCGTACCTCGGATCAGGCCCTTCACGGTGAGCCAAGCCCGGCCGCTCACCCCGAGCGCAGGGAGTAGGCCGTCACACCCTGGGGTAGCTCGGCGACGCGTGACAGCGCGCCGGTGTTGATGTTCCAGCCGAGCAGCCTGTCCCTGCTCTCGATGATCACCGTGTCCTGGCCGATCCAGCCGCGCACGGGGCAGCCGCCCTTCCCGCACCTCATGTCAGGAGAAGCGCCCCAGGGGAGGAGCAGCGTCCTGACCACCCGTCCCGTGGTGATGTCGGCTACGACGACCACGTCGGCTGCCTCCCCCCGGGCGAACGCGGACCTGGCGACGAGGTCGCCGTACTGCCATCCGTGGTTGCCCAGGACGCCCACGGGCATGCTGCCCTTGTCGGTGATGTCCTGGACGTTCAGCGGCACCTCCCACCCGTCCTCCTGGATGACCGTCACGCCGCCTTCGTCGGGCGAGACGATCCTGAGGTCGCGGTAGCCCGCGACACCCGTGAAGCCCTTGTACGGCTGCCGCCGCGCCTTCCCCGTGGTCAGGTCGAGCAGGTAGTCCGCCTTCTCCTGCTCGACGAGGAGTTGATCGCCGCGCCAGAGCACCATCTCGTTGAACCCCGGCACCGGGTAGTGCCTGGCCTGGCCGACCACGAGGTCGACGACCACCACCTCGTCCTTCTGCGGGAAGGCGGCCATCATCCCGTCGGGGGAGAGCGAGTTGGGCTTCAGCGGCGTCCCGCCGTCCAGCTTCACATCGAGAGGGATGCGGCCGCCGGATTTCATCATGTAGATCCGCCCGTCGCCGAACTGGGCCAGCGCCAGGACTGGTCCGGAAACCGTGGTCACGACGGGGATGTCGGCCCACTTCTCCGGCAGCGCGGTCACCAGCGCGGGCAGCCTCGCCTCACCGCTGGGCGGCGGCGCTATGTCCATGGCGCGGGTCGGCGGGATCCGGGGCGTGGGCGTGACGCTGGGATACACGGTGATGTCGCGCTCGACCGGCTCCGGGGACACGGCGATCCCTACCACGACGAGCGCGGTGACCGTCGCGGCCGCCGCGGCCACCGCCCACCGGCGGCGGGTACGGCTCCGCGTGCCCTGCCGCCACAGCTCGCCCGCATGGGACGATCCCTCAGGCAGAGTCTCGGCGAGATCATTGAAGAGCTCCCGCAGCTTCTGGTCCGTCATATCAACACCTCTTCCAGTTCGGGAGCGACCTCGCGTAATCGCCTGAGCGCCGCGTGCGTCTGGCTCTTCACCGTCCCGGACGAGACCCGGAGGATCGCGGCGACCTCCGCGACGGGCAGGTCCTCGTAGAAGCGCAGCACCAGCACCGCCCGCTGCTTCACCGGCAGTCTGGCCAGCGCGCGGGCGAACACCATCTTCAGGTCCGACGCTCCCGAGGTGTCGTGATCCGCCTGCTCGGGCGGCTCCTCGTAGGCGAATTCCCGTCGCCTGCGCCACCTGGAAGCCACGTCCCTGTACAGGGTGGTACGCACGTAGCTGACTGGGTCGGTATGCACCTTCGACCAGTGGCGCGCCAGTTTGATCAACGCATCCTGGAGCACGTCCTCGGCCAGATACCTGTCACCGCTGATGAGGATGGCGGCACGCAGCAGCCGCGGGTGCCAGGCGGCGACGAAGGCCTCGAACGCCTCGGAATCCGTCATGTAGACAAGACGCCCCCGAGGGGGTGAACGGTTGGGGCCTTCACAAAATCCTCTCGAGCAGGCCATCAGCGAAGGCCTGCAGTTGGGTGATCTCGCCGACCGCCCGTTGCCACTTCCTGTGGTACCTGCGATCATCGGGGCCCGTGATCGCGTCGGGCAGGGATGATGATGAAATCCGCGGGCAGGCAGAGGCGGCGGATGGGTCGATGAGTGCCGTTGTGGGCGCTGACGGCCTTCTCGAGCGGCTGCGGCTCAGTCCTCGGACGACGCGGTTGGACGGGGCAACGTTGGCAGATCAGATCGTGGCTGTTGTGCGAGCCGCACAGCAGGACAGACTGAATCGGGTCGACGACATCGGGGACGAAGCCGCAGGCGAGGGCACGGATAACGACTCTGCTGATTTCGACGTTCAAGAGCTCATTCTGCGAGTGGAGGAGCTGGAGTTCCGTGCATATGGAGACCTGTCCCGCATGAACGCAGTGCTGGATGAGACCCTTCGGAGACTGGACGACGCGTGAGGGAAGCTAAAAATGGCTGACTTTTATGGCGACGAAGTGGTGACCGACGCCGTCGGGAGGGCCGCAGCGGGTACTGATTTCCAAATGCTGGCCGATGAGACCGCTCGGTTCACCAGAAATCTGCGCGTTGAGTTGAGCAGCGGCAACCCACTCCCTTATGAAGAAGTAGGCGGGTATCACGACCACATAGGGAATCTGCTGGACGAGTATGACGAATTGGTCGGCCAACTCGGCGATACGGGAAGTGGCCAGCGCCTCATGGCCTCCACCAACGTCGCAGCAGAGGACGCCATCCGCCAGGCCGTCCGGCAGATCTCCGCATGACGGTTCTCGCGGCAGGCTTCGCCATGCTCGGAATCCCGGAGCCGGACTTCGAAGCTTTCGACCGCCATATCGCAGCATTGGAAGCGGCCTCCGACCGCCTTCGTACGGTCGTCTCTGACGGCAAGCGAGCGCACAGCTTGGCCGGGGCGAACCGCGGGCCCGCTACCGATGCGGTGAACGAGTACATAACTGGTGCAGAAAGCCCGCTGTCTCAGGCTTCCGACCTGCACCGGCGCCTCTCGGCCGCGGCCGGAGGGCTCAAGATGGCCAAGTTCGCTCTGACGGCGGTCGGGAGCATCGGCGCCGCGATTGCCGCCATCTCCGTGGCGGCTATGGTGAATCCCGGTGTCCGGAGCTGGGTGAATCTTATGAAGGCACGGCTGGGGAACCTGCTTCGTACGATGTTGCGGAAGATCGGACTTCTCTTCAAGCGTCTTTTCCAGTTCCGCAAGAAGCGCAGAATAACCCAGGAAGTGCATGGCGACCTCGTTATGAAGTGGCTGCAGGAGGGCAGAATAAAGCCCTCCTTCGAGGGAGCGATGGAGGGCTGCCTCGGGCCAGGAAAGACGCGGTACAAGTATCCCCCTGACCTTGAGGAAGCCATCCAGGCGGAGATCAAGAGGCGAATGGGCGGGACCTGATCAGCGCTTCCATCGGACGTACATGAAGCGGTCCTGACGCCTCAGCCGATGGTCCGGGCCGCGGTGCCGAGGCAGCGGGCGCCCTCGGTCAGCTCGGCCGTGCTCGCGGCGGCGGCGAAGCCCAACCGGAGATAGGCGTCCGTGGGTTCCGCGGGAAAGTAGCGGCTGCCGGAGTTGACGGCCACGCCGTGGGCCCGTGCCGCGTCGGCCATGGCGGAGTCGTGGCACCCGGGCGGCAGCCGTACCCACAGGTGCAGTCCTCCGGCCGGGACCCGGGTGAGCGTCCAGCCGGGAACCTCGCGGGCGAGGGCCTCGGCCAGCACCGCGCAGCGTTCCCGCAGCGCCGTGGACAGGGCCTGCAGGTGCCGCTCCCAGGCCGGTGTGCTGACCAGCTCGACGGCCGCCTCCTGCAAGGGCCGGGCGATGAAGAAGTCGTCGACGTAGCGCATCCCTATCAGCCGCCGCATCACCGGGCCACGGGCGATCACCGCGCCGATGCGCAGGCTCGGCGACGCGGGCTTGGTCAGCGAGGTCAGGTGTACCACCGTGCCGTGGCGGTCGTCGGTGACCAGCGCGGGCGGCACCGGCCGGCCGTGCCCGAGGTGCCGGGCGAAGTCGTCCTCGATGAGGAAGGCCCCCGCGGCCCTGGCCACGTCGATGATCTGGCCGCGCCGGGCGGGGGCGAGCACCGTGCCGGTCGGGTTGTGGAACGTCGGCTGGCAGTACAGCAGGCGGGCACCGGTCATGGCGAACGCGTCCGCCAGCAGTTCGGGACGGATGCCGTCCTCGTCCATCGGGACGGGCACGGGCCGCAGACCAGCCGCCCGTGCGGCGGCCAGCGCGCCGGCGTAGGTGGGCGACTCCATCAGGATCGGGCTGCCCGGTGCGGCGATGGCCCTGAACAGCATCGACAGGGCCCCTTGGCCGCCCCCGGTGACCAGCACGTCCTCAGGGGTCACCGTGCTTCCCACCTGCCGGGCGAAGATCGCGCGAAGCGGCGCCAGGCCCGCCGTCGGTGCCCGGTGCCACGCGTCAGGGCGGCGCGCTGCCCGTGCCAGAGCCGCGCCCAGCGCCCGGGTCGGTTGCAACGTCTCGTGCAGGTAGCCCCCGGCCATCGAGATCGCACCCTCAGGAAGGGGGTGCGACGCCTCGACGGCATGGGCCGGGTCGAAGTCGCGCCCGGCCAGCGCCACCGCCTGCCAGGAGGTGTCCGGGGCGTCGGCCTGCGACCTGGCGACGCGCGGGGCGACGAACGTGCCGCTGCCGGGACGGGTGACCACGGCGCCCTCGGCCGCCAGCGTGGCGATGGCGCGCGACACGGTGCCGGGGCCGACCCGGTAGCGCTCGATCAGCTCCCGGCTGCTCGGCAGGCGGTCGCCGGGCGCGAGCCCGGTCAGCAGCGCACGCAGCCTGGTTACCAACTCGCCAGAAGTGCTACTGTCTGACATGAGAGATCACAGTAGCACTTCTGTCCGCACTCCGGAACCACTACTGAACGTCGCGGCACTGCGCGCCGACACCCCGGGCGCCGAGCGGGTCGTCCACTTCAACAACGCGGGCTGCGGCCTGCTGGCGGCTCCGGTGCTGTCCGCGATGCTCGACCACCTGAACCTGGAAGCGGTCATGGGCGGCTACGAGGCCGCCGCCGCCCGCGCCGAGCAGGTGCGCGGCTTCTACACCGAGATCGCCGCCCTGATCAACTGCACGCCCGACAACATCGCCTTCTCCGGCAGCGCCACCCACGCCTACTCCACCGCGCTGTCCTCCATCCCGTTCGAGGCCGGGGACGTCATCCTGACCACCCGCAACGACTTCATCTCCAACCAGATCGCGTTCCTGTCCCTGCGCAAGCGGTACGGCGTGCGGATCGTGTACGCCCCCGACACTCCCGAGGGCGGCGTGAACGTGGCCGCGATGGCCGAGCTGATGCGAGCGCATCGCCCCAGGCTGGTCAGCGCCACCCACATCCCCACCAACTCCGGCCTGGTCCAGCCGGTCGCCGAGATCGGCAGACACTGCCGTGAACTGGATCTGCTGTACCTGGTCGACGCCTGCCAGTCGGTCGGCCAGTATCCCGTCGACGTCGCCGAGATCGGCTGCGACCTGCTCACCGCGACCTGCCGCAAGTTCCTGCGCGGCCCGCGCGCCACGGGATTCCTGTACGTGTCCGACCGCGTCCTGCGGGCCGGTTACGAGCCGCTGTTCATCGACATGCACGGCTCCCGCTGGGTCGAGCCCGGCCGGTACCAGCCCGCCGAGACGGCGGCCAGGTTCGAGGAGTGGGAGTTTCCCTACGCCTCCGTGCTCGGTAGCGCCGCCGCCGCACGCTACGCCCGCGAGGTCGGCGTGGACGCCATCGCCCGCCGTACGCCGGCACTGGCGGCCCGGTTGCGCGGCCTGCTCGACGCTATCCCCGGAGTGCGCACGCTCGACCGCGGACCTGAGCTGGGAGCCCTTGTCACGTTCGAGATCGCGGGCTGGGAGGCGCAGCCGTTCAAGGCGGCGATGGACGCCCGAGGCATCAACTCGGCGCTCAGCTTCCGCGAGTTCGCGCAGTTCGACTTCGGCGACAAGGACGTCGACTGGTGCCTGCGCCTGTCGCCGCACTACTACAACACCGAAGAGGAAGTCGACCTGGTCGCCGCCACCGTCGCCGAGTTCGCGGGTCACTGATGACCGAAACCCTCGCGCCGCCCGCGCCGCAGGCGGAGAGCCTGCGGCGCAACGGCGACTTCATGAAGTTCTGGCTCGGCGAGACCGTTTCCCTGTTCGGCACCCAGGTCACCAACCTCGCGTTACCCCTGACAGCCATCAGCGCGTTCGGCGCCACGGACGAGCAGGTCGGGCTCCTGCGGTTCCTGCAGCTCGTCCCCTTCCTCGCGCTCGCCCTGCTGATCGGAGTATGGACCGACCGGGTCCGGCGCAGGCGCGTCATGCTGGCCGCCAACCTCGTCAGGATGTCCCTGCTGGCACTCGTACCGGTCTTGTACTGGTGTCACGCACTGAACCTGCCGGTGTTGCTGGCCATCGGATGCGCCGTCGGCATCGCGTCGGTGTTCTTCGACGTGAGCTGGATGTCCTACGTGCCCACCCTGGTGAAGAGCCCGACCCGCTACGTCGAGGCCAGTGCCAGGCTGAGCGCCAGCTCCTCGGCGGCCGACGTGGCCGGTCCCGGGATCGCCGGTGTGCTGGTGTCGGCGTTGGGCGCACCGATGGCCCTGGTCGTGGACGCGGCCTCGTACGTCGTGTCCGTGGTCTCGCTGCTGCTGATCCGCACCCCCGAGCCACGCCCGCAACCCGCCGCCGAGCGGCACGCGTTGACGGAACTGCGCGACGGGCTCCGCTGGGTGCTGGGCGACAGGATCCTGCGCGCTCTGGCACTGATCGGGTTCTGCTGCAACTTCTCGATGATCACCGTGTGGACCATGTTCCTGCTGTACGGCTCCCGCGACCTCCATCTGCCCTCGACGACCCTCGGCGGCATCTTCGCTGCCGCCTCCGTGGGCGGCCTGATCGGCGCGGTGATCTCCGGACGGGTCATCAGGCGGTTCCCGCTCGGGCGCGTCTACCTGGTCGCGCAGTCAGCGCTCCTGCTGGGGCCGACGCTGATCGTCACGGCCGCCGGGCCCATGCCGGTGATGATCGGTATGTTCGTCCTTTCCTTCTTCACCACGTACCTGGGCCTGGGCGTGGCCGGAGTCATCATCGTCAGCCTGCGCCAGGCCGGCACGCCGCAGTCGATGATGGGGCGGATGACGGCGGTGTTCAGGACGCTGCTGTTCGGCGGCGGCGCCCTCGGCGGCCTGTCCGCCGGTCTCCTCGCCGGTCAGCTCGGCGCCAGGGGCGCGCTCACCGTGGCCGCGATCGGCTCGGCCACCGTCGTCATCGGACTCGTGGTCTCCCCGGTCAGCAGGCTGCGCACCCTGCCGACGTGATCAACCCTTCTGAAACACTGAGGAAGCACATGTTCGACCGTCTGCTCTATCGCGGTCCCTCGCTCGAGGTCCTGCACGAGGAGTACGCCAAGAAGGGGCGACTGGACGAGCGGGCACCGCTCACCGCCTCCTTCGAAATCCGCATCGAGGCACCCCTCCAGCGAGTGTGGAAGCTGCTGAGCGACCCTTCCCGATGGGGACTCCTGGACCCGGCCATCCATGACATCAGACTGGACTCCACCGTCGCCGTGGACGCCGGCTTCACCTGGAAGAACGGCATGGCGCGGATCAAGTCACGCTTCGCCGTCGTCCGACCCGAGCGGGAGATCACCTGGACCGGCGTGTCGGCGGGGGCGTACGCCGTGCACCGGCACGTGCTGGAGGAGACCGCCGACGGCGCCACCCTGGTGCGGACCGAGGAGTCCATGGGCGGGCCGTTCCTGATCCTGTTCTTCAACAACGCCAAGCTCCACGCGACGCTGGAGAAGTGGCTCACCGGACTCAAGAAGGCGGCCGAGGCATGAGGATCGCCAGGCCGGGTCCGGTCGCCGACCGCGACTGGACCCCGCTCACCGTCGCCAACGCGGGGCTGGCCTTCGCCCTGGAAATGGGCATGCTGGCCGCGTTGTGCTACTGGGGGATCAAGACCGGCAACGGTCCCGTCCAGCGGACGCTGCTGGCTGTGGGCGCGCCGGTCCTGGCAGGCGTGGTGTGGGCGCTGTTCCTCGCCGCCGGAGGACCGGTGGTCCCGCTGCCGCTCGCCGCGGAGATCGTCGTCAAGCTGGCGACGCTCGGTACGGCCGCGCTCGCCCTCTACGACAGCGGGCTCACCACCCTGGCCCTGGTCTTCGGTGGCCTCACGGTGGTGAGCGTCGCCGTGGAGTACACCGCCGGTTGAGCCCGGGCATTACCGCTTGGCGTGGGCCGCGAAGAAGTCCCAGATGACCGACGTGGCGTCGAGGGCCTTGGACGGGGGGTCGGCCCGCTCGCGGACGACCTCTCCGCCCGGCCACTGGTGCCCGGCTCCCTCGATGGTGATCAGGCTGACGGCGCGGCCGTGCGGGCAGCGGGCCAGTTCGGTGGTGACCGGTCCCGACGTGGTGACGGTGGGGCTGCCGCAGTGGTCGATGGCCCGCCAGCCGGCGATGATCTCGGGCACCGGCGGCCCGTCGATCTTGGCGAATCCGGTGCCGGGGGCGCCGTCGAAGCGTACGTTCTGGTCGGCCAGGCCATGGATGTGGATGACCGACAGCGGCGCGGGCCTGGGGCAGTCGCCGAGCCGCGTCGTCGCCACGGGTCCGATGGCGGCGAAGATCTTCGTGTCGCAGGCCAGCCGGTAGGCCATCATGCCACCGTTGGAGATCCCCGTGGCGTACACCCTCTTGGGGTCGACGCGCAGCTGACGGCCGATGTCGGCGACCATCCGGGTGATGAAGGCGACGTCGTCCACCTGCTGCCTGCCCGGCCTGCCGCAGCAGCCGTCGCCGACGTTCCAGGCCCTCGGCCCGTCGGGATAGGCGACGGCGAAGTGCCGCCTGTCAGCCTCCGCGTCCCACCCGTACGACTTCTCGGCCTGCTTCGCCGAGCCGAAGCCGCCGTGCACCATCACCACCAGCGGCGCCTTCGCCAGGAGCGACGCGGGCCGATAAAGACGGTAGCTCCGCTCCCGCCCGTCCACGTTGATCGTGTGGACGGTGGTGCCGCGGGAGCTCGCCGCGGCGCCGCTTCCGGCTGCGTACGCTGTGGCCAGGACGGCGAATAACACCGCCAGACTTGTACGAATCCTCCGCATGCGTGAACTTCCCTTCGGCCGATGAATGATCTCCGGCAGTGAACCCGACCTCTTTGGCAAATTCGTGAGACCCGAGGAGCGCTCCGATGACCGCGCACCGGATACTCGCCGTCGATGACGACCCGGCGATCCTGCGTTCCTTACGCCGCGGCCTGCGGCTTGCGGGATTCGGTGTCGAGACCGCCGAATCCGGGCGGCAGGCGCTGGAACTGGTCGACAGCGCGGACGCAGTCGTGCTCGACGTGTCGATGCCTGGCATGTCCGGGATAGACGTGTGCTCGCGGCTACGCGGCCTCGGCTCGGAGATGCCCGTGCTGATGCTCTCGGCCATGGACGAGGTCGCCGACCGGGTGGCCGGGCTGGCCGCGGGCGCGGACGACTACGTCGTGAAGCCGTTCGCGCTGGAGGAGCTGGTCCTACGGCTGCGCGCCCTGCTGCGCAGGGCCGGTAGCGCTCCCGGGACGACGGTACGAGCGGGCCCGCTGACGATCGATCCGGCCGCCCGCCGGGTCGCGCTCGACGGCCGCGGCATCGACCTGACCCGGCGCGAGTTCGACCTCCTCGAGACGCTGGCGCGCAACGCCGGCCTCGTGCTGTCCCGGCAGGTGCTGCTGGAGCGGGTCTGGGGATACGACTTCGAGGTGACCGACAACGCCGTGGACACCTTCATCGGTTATCTGCGTCGCAAGCTCGAGGCCGCCGGCGAACCCCGGATGGTGCACACGGTCCGCGGGGTCGGGTTCGTGCTGCGGGTGCCCCGATCATGAGGTTGTCCACCCGGTTCGCCGTCTGCTTCGCCGTACTGGTCCCGTTGCTGGTCCTGCTGGCCGGGCTGTTCGTGCTGCGCCTGGTGTCCGAGGACATGTACGCCGAGCGGGACAGGCAACTGGTCGCGCGCTTGCACGCGCTGATACCCGTGGCCTCCCTGTACGCGTGGCAGGCTCATCAGGGGAAGGCGCCGGACCTGCTCGAGCAGCGGCTGGTTGAAGCGGCCACCGGCGGCAACCTGGGCGGGGCGTATCTCGAGGTCGCGAGTGCCAAGCCGCTCGCCATCGGGCACCTGCCCGCCGGGCCGTATGTCCCCGGACCCGCCAGCCCGTACCCGACGGGTGTCCCTGGACCTGCTGACCTCATCAGCGGCGGGCGGCGGTGGCGGTTCGTACAGGCGGACCTGGGGCAGCGCGACCGGCTGTGGCTGTTCGAGCCTGAGGCGTACCTGAACGAGCAACGCTGGCAGCTCGCCCGGCGCGTGCTGCTGTCCACGCTGGTCGCGACCGGCGTGGGCGTGGTGGCGGGCCTGGCGCTCGGGCGGCTCGCCGTACGACCGGTGACGGTGCTCCACCGGCAGGCTCGCGCGATCGACCTGCCTCGCGGGGGGAGCAGGCTGGCGACCGGCTCGGGAGCCGTCGAGGTGGACTCACTGGCCGAGCTGGTCAACGAGCTGCTTGACCGGCGTGACGCGGCGGTGGCGCGCACGGGCGAGGCGCTGGAAACGGCGCGCGCCTTCGCCGCCACCGCGGCGCACGAGCTGCGCACCCCGCTGACCAGCATGGGCACCAACCTGAGCCTGCTCGACCACCCGGAGCTGGACCCGGCGGAGCGGGCCGAGGTCGTCGCTGACCTCAACGCCGAGCACGGCCGGATCCAGCGGTTGATCACCATGCTGAGCAGGCTGGCACGCGGCGAGCTGCTCGACCCCGCGGCCTTCGTGCAGGTCGACCTGGCCGAGATCGTCTGCACTGCGATCGAGGACGCGCGCCGCCGCCATCCGCACGCCACGATCACCATCACCTCCCGGGCTACGGGCGGGCTGCCTGTGCACGGGTGGGCGGAAGGGCTCCAGGTGATCGCGGACAACCTGCTGGACAACGCCGCGATCCACGGCATGGATGATCACGGCCGAGCTGCGATCACCGTGGAGCTTTCCGTGGACGGCGATGCGGCCGTCCTGTCCGTGCGGGACGCCGGTCCCGGCATCCCGCCCGCCGACCGCGAAACGGTCTTCGCCCGCTTCCACCGCCGCACCGGCAGCCCCGGCTCAGGCCTCGGCCTCACCCTCGTACTCCAGCAGGCGAGGCTGCACGGCGGCGGCGTCTCCGTCGCCGACCAGGACACCGGCACGCGGATAGAAGTGCGCCTGCCGCTCACCGGCCGCCCCACCCAACCCTCCGACGCCAGGTCCTGGCTGGAACAGCGGTACGGCTCAGCGATCAGGGCATGAGGGTCAGCCCGGCTCGTCGATCAGGTGGACGGGCAGTGTCCGTCGAGGGCGCTGAGGACGGCGTTGATGAACACCGGCGTCTTCGGCTCGTCGGCATGCTGCACGTTCGGGAACTCGGCCCTGCACCAGGTGCCGGCGATGACGTCGTTGCGGGTCTCGTCGAGCGAGCTCGTGAGCAGCGTGTACCGGACCGGGTCCGGGGTCGGGCCGCCGCTGTTGAGCTGCTTGATGAAGGTGCTGGTCGGGCACATCTGGCCGCCCTGGTTGGGTTGCAGCAGGCAGGCGGGCCAGTAGCCCAGCTGTCCGGTGCCCATCGAGACATAGCTGAGCGTCTTGTCCGCGCCGCCGAGGAACTTCAGGTAGTAGCGCGCGGACAGCCCTCCCATGCTGTGCCCGACGAGGCTGACCTTGGCGCCGCCGTGCTCCTGCCGTACCTGATCCACGAGGTTGCGGATGGCCTGGGCGTTGGCGATGTTCTCGTCGCCGGGGAGGGCGATCGCGTACGTCGGATATCCGGCCTGCTGCAGCGCCGTCTTCATCTGGTCGAAGTCGGTGGCCGCCCCGTGCCAGCCGTGGACCAGGATCACCGGTTCGCGCTGCGAGGCCATGACCGGCTGAGCGGTGCACGCTCCGGTCAGCAAGGTGAACGCGGCGATCAGGAGCGGTCGTCTCGGGAGCATGGGCGCACCTCTCGGATTTCAGTTACCTAGTACTCGGTAAGTGAACGCGCTATGTTTAGCACCGTGATCCGAACCGGGCAAGACCCAAGCAGGCGGGAACGCGCCCGCCAGCGGCGCGAGGAGATCATCACCGTCGCCGCCGGGATGTTCGCCCGCGGCGGTTACCGTGGCACGTCGCTGGCCGACGTCGCGGCCGAGGCGGGCATCACCCAGCCCGGCCTGCTGCACCACTTCGGCAGCAAGGCGGGCCTCCTGCTCGCGGTGATCGAGCGGCGCGACAGCGACAGCGAGGCGTTCGCGATGGAACTGCTGGGCATGGAGCCCTCCGGGGTGCTGAGAGCCATGCCGGAGTTCGCACGCCGCAACAAGGAACGGGCCGGGCTGGCCAAGCTGTTCACCGTACTGGTGGCCGAGAGCCTGGAACCGGACTCACCCGGTCACGAGCACTTCGTCGAGCGCTACCGCGCGATGCGCGCGATCGTCGCCGAGAACATCCGTTCCGCCCAGGCCGCCGGTGTCACCCGCCAGGACATCGACCCGGTGGCCAAGGCAGCCGAGATCATCGCGACCCTCGACGGACTGCAGACGCAGTGGTTGCTCGACCCCGACGCCGTCGACATCGTCACCGGCGTCGAGTCCTACGCCCGCACACTGGAACGCGACCTGGCCTGCCCCCAGCGATGACCAAGCTATGCATCCAGCAGCCGCACTGATGTCGGCGTGATGTGCTCGTTTCGGTACGTGCACGAGCTGCGCCTGTATCACGGTGATGTACGGCTGGCAGCTGCGCTTACGTTCACCGGAGCTCAGCTCGAGTGAGTGGCCGGTGGGGCATCGACCACTCCGAAAACCGCTGGACACGCTCCAGGGCGCTCCGCAATCATCCGCGCTGTGACAGATGAACCCGCCCGCCGGTCGGTGAGATTCGTTGATCTCTCGAGCACGGCCATGACCGCCTTGCTGGACGACGACCTTGCCCGGGCCAGTGCCGAAGCAGGAGTCGAGCTCACGGACTACTTCCTCACTGATCAGGCGAAGTGGGTTTGGCGGTATCGGGTCAATCAGCTGGCCTCGGACCCGGGTAGCGCGGGGTGGCTCACCCGAGCTGTGGTGGCCGAGCCCGAAGGCGTCGTCGTGGGGTATGCCGGGTTCCACGGGCCGCCCGATGAGTCGGGCATGGTGGAGATCGGCTATTCGGTGGCCCCCGGCTACCGTCGTCAGGGGTACGCCAGGACGATGTTGACCGAGTTGATGCGTCGCGCCGCCGCCGAATCCGCAGTCAAGACCGCGCGGGTGACGATCAGCCCCGAGAACACCGCTTCCCTGGCCACGATTTCCGGATTCGGCTTCGTGGAGGTCGGAGAGCAGTGGGACGAGGTGGACGGCCTTGAGCTCATCTTTGAAGTCCCAGTCTGAATGGGCTGCTGCCGGAAGGCGGCTCTCCGTCCCAAAGAGCCCGGTCAACGTTTCCGGTCACAGCACCAGGCACTGAGCGCGGGCACCTCATTGATCCATCCACAGGGTCGACCGACGTCTGACAGGCGCGGTGGGAATCGCACGGCCTGTCGAGCTCGTTGTATCGATGTGCTCGCCTGACGACAGGCGCTGTCTCAGTGATCGTCGCCACTACGCCGCGACGCCTTGCTAACATCCCCTGATCAACCGCTGTGCCAGGAGTATGTATGACCGACCGCCTCACCGCCGCGATGATCAGTCATGCGGCCGAACGGTTGCGGCCGGTGGTGCGTCGTACCGCGCTGGAGCCGAACCAGCGGCTGTCCGACCTGCTCGGCGCTCAGGTGCTGCTCAAGCGTGAGGACTCGCAGGTCTGCCGCTCCTACAAGGTGCGCGGCGCGTTCAACCTGATCGCGTCGCTCACGGAGGAGGAGCGGCGGCGTGGTGTGGTCTGCGCGAGCGCGGGCAATCACGGGCAGGGCGTGGCGTTCGCCTGCGCGCGTCTGGGGATCAGCGGTCGCGTGTACGTCCCGTCCACCACGCCGCGGCAGAAGCGTGAGCGCATCGCCGCGCTCGGTGGCGACCGGGTTGAGGTCGTGGTCGGCGGCGGAACCTATGACGAGGCGAGCACCGCCGCGCACGCCGACAGCGAGCAGACCGGCGCGATCTACGTGCATCCGTTCGACGACATCCGGACGATGGCCGGGCAGGGCACAGTCGGTCTGGAGATCCTGGCGCAGTCCACGCAGGCGCCGCACACCGTGGTCGTCCCGGTCGGTGGCGGCGGCCTGATCAGCGGAATCGCCGTCTGGCTACGCGAGCACGCACCCGGCACCCGCATCGTGGGCGCCGAGCCCGCCGGAGCGGCAAGCATGCGCGCCGCCCTCGACCACGGCGAGCCCCTGGCTCTGCCCGAGTTGGACACCTTCGTGGACGGCGCCGCCGTCGGAAGGGTGGGAGACTCCACGTTCCCGCTGGTCAAGGACTTGGTCGATGAGGTCGTCGCGGTCGATGAGGGTGCGGTCTGCACCGAGATGCTGGATCTCTACCAGACCGATGGCATCATCGCCGAGCCCGCCGGAGCTCTCGCGGGAGCTGCAGCCCGCGAGGTCCTGCCGTACTCCTCCGGAGGGCCGGTGGTGTGCGTCGTATCAGGCGGCAACAACGACGTCAGCCGGTACAACGAGGTGCTGGAGCGCTCCCTCGTGCACATCGGGCTGCGACACTACTTCCTGGTGACCTTCCCGCAACGCCCCGGCGCCCTGCGCCACTTCCTGGACGAGGTCCTGGGCGAGGGCGAGGACATCATCGTCTTCGAGTACGTTAAGAAGAACAACCGCGAAACCGGCCCGGCGCTCGTCGGCATCGAACTCGAGCGGGCCGGCGACCTCGACAGTCTCCTGTCCCGCATGAAGGCCAGCCCGCTGACGGTGGAGCGCATCCCACCCGGCTCGCCCCTGTTCACCTTCCTTCTCTGATTTCCCGTGTGCCACTTGGTGCTTCCGCGGGGTAGGACGCGGACGCGCCCTGGACCTGTCGTCGGCTGCTGGCCCGCGAGTAGCCGTAGTAGAGGACTGTCGATACGACGAGCCCGATGATCCAGGAGATGTCGGCGCCGCCGAGGCGCTCGGCCATCGGGCCGGTGTACAGCGGTGTGTCGATGAACGGGATCTGCAGGGCGATGGCGATCAGGTAAGTGACGATGGCTGGCCGGTTGACCAGACCGTAGGCGCCGCGAATCTTGAACAGTTCGCCGATGTCGTAGTTGCCCCGGCGTACGAGGTAGTAGTCGGTGAGGTTGATCGCGGTCCAGGGCACCAGCAGGTACAGCAGGAACAGCGTGATGTCTTCGACGGTGGTGAGGATGTGTCCGTTGGCCAGCAGGATCCCGGCGGTGACCAGCACCGAGGTGATGAGGATGAAGACGGTGCGGACGCGGGCGTTCGCGGCGCCGTGGCCTTTGGCGGAGATCGCGCTCATCGCGGTGAGGTACATGCCGTAGTAGCCGTACGCGCCGGCGGGCACGACGCCGATGAGGATGGCGAGCAGGATGACCGGACCCAGGCCGGGGACCAGGTGGCTCAGCATGCCGATGGCGTCGTCGCCCACCTGCTGGGCGCTGATGGTGGCGGCCAGGGCGCCGAGGATCATCACCCATGACGCGCCCAGGGCGGAACCGGCGTAGGTCCACAGGAACGTGGTGCGGGACGGCGTGTCCTCGGGCATGTAGCGGGAGTAGTCCGACACGTACGGCGCCCAGGTGAGTTGCCAGGACACGAAGATCGAGATCGCGAGAAGGATGGTGCCGAATGTCGGCGCGGGCCCGCTGGGCACGTACGCGGGTAGCTGGGCTCCGAGCGCGAAGGTGAGGATCACGAACACCACCGCGGACAGAACGCTGACGACCCGGGTGGACAGATGGATGACCTTGTACCCGACGATCGCGAGGACCGCGGGGATCGCGACCTGGATGACCACCGAGGCGGTCAGCGGGATGTGCGCCCAGTGGGCAAGGGCCTGGCCGGTGATCACACCGCCTTCGACGGCGAAGCCGAGGTACATGGCCAGCACCATCGCGACGGGCAGCAGGGCGCCGAGGAACCCGAACTGGGCTCGGCTCTGGATCATCTGCGGGACGCCGAGGCGAGGGCCTTGGATGGAGTGGTAGGCCATGAACAGGCCACCGACGAGGTTGCCGATCAGGATGGTGGCGATCGCCCAGGTCAGGTTCAGTCCGACGGTCACCGCGAGGACGCCGGTCACGAAGCCGGTGATCTGGACGTTGCTGGAGAACCAGATCGTGAACAGGTGCCAAGGCTTGCCGTGGCGTTCCTCGGCGGGGATGTAGTCGATTGAGTGTCGCTCGATTGTTTGCGTGCGCTCCATGGTCAGGTCTCCTGGGGGACGATGGTGCGGGCGATGGCGGACAGGGCTTGGATTTCACGCGAGTCATCCGCAACCGGTGCGTCCTCGGCGGAGAACTTCGCGACCAGCACGTCGGCGACCGGGTCAAGCCACAGGTACTGGCCGAAGATGCCGACGCCATAGAAGCTGCCGTGATCGTCCCCCGGCACCCACCACTGGTTCTTGTAGGTGCCGTGGCGGGCGGAGTCAGGCTCCTCACTGGTGTTGAACTGCCCGCCGTTCCGGGTCTGTTCGATCCAGGAAGCCGGGAGAACGGCCTGGCCGTCGCGGTATCCGCGGTCGAGCACAAGGCGCCCGAACCGGGCCAGGTCCCGTAGCCGCATCCCCATCCCCGCGCATGCGTAGGGGGTGCCGAACTCGTCGACGGTGATGAAGGCGTCGGCTTCGGCGCCGATGCGCGACCAGATATAGCGTGCCATCAGCTCTCGGTAGTCCAGCCCCGCGGCGCGTTCGAGCACCCAGGCGAGCACGTCGGTGGTGCCGGAGCAGTACTGAAAGCCCGCTCCGTGTTCACCGGCACCGCGGAGTCCTGCCAGGAACGGGCGGGTTCCCGCGACGTCACCCGGCCGGCGGGGCCGCCACCCTGCGGCGCGATCGCCCGCGTGAACCTCCGCGTCCGGGTTCAGGTAGGTCATGTCGTAGTGCGGCGCCGCCGTCATGTCCAGCAGCTCCTGTACGGCTGCGCCGCCGAACGAGCCGTCGGCCAGCTCGGGGACGTACCGGGACGTTGGCGAGGCCAGGTCGATGAGGCCCTCCTCGACGAGGCACCCGGCGAGCATCCCGCAGAAGGACTTGGAGATCGACATCACGATGTGCCGCGTCGCGGGCGTGAATTCATCGACGTACCGCTCGAACACAATCTGCTCGCCGCGCATCACCAACAGAGCGTCCGTGCGGGTACGCGCCAGGAACTCCTCCCCGCTGATCTCCGCGCCTTCGCCCCACGGCAGCGCGAGGCCGCTCCAGTCCAGCGGCTCGTCGGCAGAGCCGAACTCACGTGTCGGGCCGTCACCGCGCGACAGGAGAGCGCAGGGCACCAGGTGCTCCACCTGGTGCAGGCCGTGGCGGTGGTAGGGCGGCGTCACCCAGTCGCGATTCATGCCGACGATGGTGACTCCGGCCTATTCCAATGTCCAAGACCTAGTGTTCGGCAGTATCCATGCCTGTCCGGCATAATGGCTCGTCATGGAGCTGCGTCACCTGCGGTACTTCCTCACTGTGGCCGAGTGCGGAACGGTCACGGCGGCAGCCGCTCGCCTCCATGTGGCGCAGCCGGCGATCTCACGGCAGCTCCATCGACTGGAGCGCGACCTCGGCGTGGAGTTGTTCACGAGAAACGGACCGCGTCTTGTGCTGACACGCGCCGGGCGTCAGATGCGCGACGTCGCCGCGGACATCGTGACCCGGGCCGACCGAGCAACCATGGTCGCGCAACAGATGGCAGGCGGCCTGTTGACCCGTGTCGTCGTCGCCGCGGCACCAACCACGATCGAGTACGTCCTGGCGCCGTTCGTGGCCACGCTTTCCCCGAGCGACCCGTTCGTGTCCGTTGACTCGGTCGCCCCCGATGCCGTTCACGAAGCGGTACTCGCCGGGCACGATCTGGGCGTGGCCGCGACAGCACCCCCGACCGGTCGGCTGGTCTGGACCCGCCTGACCAGCGTCCCGCTCCGCGCCTACGTTGCCCCTGACCACCCATGGGCTCAGCGACGGACCGTGCCGCTGGAGGAGCTGGTGCACGCGCCGCTCCTCATCCCGCCGGCCACCGACCCAACCCGCCGCGTCCTGGACGAAGCGGTCGCCCGCGAACAACTGCGCTACGACAGGTACGAGCAGATCGCCTGGCCACCCCTGAGCCAAGCCCTCGCCGCAGCCGGACGCGGCGTCGCGGTCGTCACAAACCTCGAGCAGTTCGGAGCCCACCCGATCTTCGTCACCGACCACCGCGCGCAGAAGGTCCTGCTGACCATCCACGCTTGCTGGGACCCAGACCACTACGCCGCCACCGCCCTGGCAGAATTCGCCGCCCGCTTGGCCACTTTCGCCGACACCGAGGTACGGCAGGCAGCCCACTCGGTCAGCTAGCGCGCCAGCCGTAGATGGTGTGGTGCCGGGAGCACGGACAGCGATCACTGACAGCCACTTGGAATCGAGTTTCTCCGGAGGGGCAGCCGGCACGGGCTACCCCAAGCAGGCACACGGGCCCATGCGGCGAAAGCCGTGCATACAACAGGATTTTGCGATCTAGAAGACGGTAGCGCTGTGTCAGCTTAATGTGGCGCATGGTGCACGTGCTCTCGGTCATCCAGACAGGTCGAAAGGGCTGGCATGAAGGCGAACGAGACGACGCTTCGTAGGCTCATCCAGGGCGACCAGCAGCTGCTGGTGCCGTTGTACCAGCGCCACTACACCTGGGAGCGCCCGCAGCTGCGCCAACTCTGGGCCGACATCGTGGCCCAGATCGACATGCTGGCTCAGGGCAGGGAGAGCGCCCCCAGCCATTTCCTCGGATCGGTGGTCCTGGCCCCCGGCCCGGAGCTGGCGCCGAGTCGGTCGCAGTGGATCGTGGTGGACGGTCAGCAGCGGCTGACCACGCTCATGCTCGCCCTGTGCGCCGTCAGAGATCACATGGTTGCCGAAGACCCGGAAGCGAAGGATCGGATCAACGAGCTCCATCTGATCAACAGATGGCAGCGAGGCGAGATGCGTTATCGGCTACTGCCCACTCAGACAGATCGCGCCGCCTTCAAGGCGTGCGTCGACGGCTCACCGGACGGCAAGGCCGACAGCCTGGTCGGCAACGCCTATCAGTTCTTCCGCAGCATGCTCAGAGAGTTCGACGACCCAGCTGATCCGCACGACCTCGCCCGCGTGGAATCGGTACTGCTCGACCGTCTCAACCTGGTCCAGATCACGGTGGAGAAGGACGACAACGCCTTCCGCATCTTCGAATCGATCAACAACACCGGAATGCGGCTCAGTCAGGTCGACCTGATCCGCAACTACGTGTTCATGTGCCTACCCACCCGTGGCCAGCATGTCTACGACGACTACTGGATGCCAATGCAACGGCTGCTCGATGCCAAAACCATGGAACAGCTCATGTACCTGATCCTGGTCCTCAAGTCGGGTGAAGGAGCTCAGTACAACGCAATCTACCGTGGTCACCAGGAACTCCTGCTAGGCCTAGCCGGTGACGAAGCCAAGGTCGAGGGGTACGTCAGGGACCTTTACCACCGTGCCCGACACCTCAAGCTGATCCTCGATCCTCCCCGCGACCTGCCCTTCGCTGAACACCTGCAGTTCCTCAAGGAATGGCAAGCTAGCACCGCATATCCGCTGATTATGCGGCTTCTTGAGTTCCGCGAAGACGATCACATTCATGATGACGAGGTCGCCGAAACACTTACCTACGTCGAGAGCTTCATCGTCCGCCGCCTAATCGCCGGGGTGACCACAGGCAACCTCAACCGCATCTTCCAGCGGCTTGCTGTGCAACTCGATCCTGACGACGACCTGCCACGGGCCGTCAGGACCGCGCTCTCGCCCGCCAGACTCTACTGGCCCACCGACGAGCAACTACATGACGCCGTCCGCAACCGCGCCTTCTACTGGCAAGGCCGTGCAGCCCAGCAGAAACTGGTACTGCGCCGCCTGGAAGAGTCATTGGGCAGCAAGGAATCTGTGGATCTGACCGACAAGCGGATCACCATCGAACATGTGTTGCCTCAGTCTCTGACGGCGGATTGGCTGGAGCAGCTGACTGGCGATGAAGGTGAGCACCGGCAGTTCGTTCACACCCTCGGTAACCTCACCCTCAGCGGCTACAACTCCGAGCTGGGCAACAGCTCCTTCGCTGCCAAGCGCCGGCAGCTGGGACAGAGCGGCCTGCGGATGAACCAGGAGATCGCCGCCTACGAGAAGTGGGGTAAGGCCGAGATCCTAGCGCGTGCAGACCGGCTGGCGGATCGAGCAATCACCATCTGGCCCGGCCCCGACGAGGCCGGACGCGAACCAGCTCCCTCACGCGACTGGACGCTGCTGTACAAGGCGCTGGCCGCGCTCCCACCGGCGACTTGGACGTCCTACTCGGATGTGGCGGAACTGATCGGCTCGCACCCAGTTCCGGTGGGTGTACATCTGGCCACGGTGCCTGCGCTCAACGCCCATCGGGTTCTGATAAAGCAGGGCAAACCCTCCGAGAGCTTCCGCTGGCCTGATCCCGACGATGACCGCGATATCCATGAGGTACTGCTGGCGGAAGGCATCGCCTTCGACGGCAACGGCTGCGCCTCACCTGATCAGCACGTCAGCGCGCGCGAACTTGCCCAGCTGCTTGAGCTGCCCGGGGCCATGGACCTGGCTGAGACCGAGAGCACCGAGGACTATGAGGAAGCCAACCATGAGCGTGAGCAGCGGTTCGTACAGCAGCTCAATCAGCAAAGCGGGCCGCAGGCCGCCGGCGCTGTTCAACGGGTCCTCGACGATTGGCGGAAGAAGGGGCGTGAGGTGCAGTACGGCACGTCCACCGGAGCCTCATGCGCGCCGATCATCAAATTGCAGGGGAAGCCGCTATACGCCGTGCGCTTCTACGCCAAGACCGTGGAGTTCCCGTTCGGCTTGCTCAAGAACCGACCGCCGTTCGACGATCTTGCGCTTCGGGAAGAGTTGCGAGAGCTGCTCAACAGCGCACCGGGCGTGGACATCCCCGTGGCCAAGCTGGAGCTGTACCCCTCAATCAAGAACACACAACTGATCAACGTGGCAGTCTTCGATGTCATCATCGCAGCCCTGGACTTGTTTGCTGCACGCGTCTGAGGTGCCTAGCAGATTCCGGACAGTCGGCTACATAGGCTGACAGAAGTCTGGAAGAGGTAGGTACGTGACAAGGCGTCGTAGGCACTTCTCGCCCGAGTTCAAGGAAGAAGCCGTCCGCATGGTGCTGGAGGGCGAGCGAACGGTCGCGGCGGTGGCCCCGGGAGTTCGGGATCAACGCCAGCACCCTAGGCAGTTCGGTGAATCGGCATCGGATCGTGCACGGCCAGGACGAGCAGCCGGTCTCCGGGCCGGACCGGGCGCATGCTCGAGAGCACAGCCCGCAGTCCGCCATCGTTGGCGGCTCCGAACGTGTCGGAGAAACCGGCGGCCCTATGACCAGCGGCCGCGTATGAGTACCACCTGACAGCTAAGGGTGCCGAGCTGGTCGACCTGCTCATGGTCATGACCAGCTGGCGGGCAGTGGCTCGCGGGCGAGGCCGGCCCACCAGTGCTCTACCGCCACCACGCCTGCGGCGAATTCAGCCACGTCGACCTGCGCTGCGCCCACTGCGGCCGGCCGATGCCCCGGCGATATCGACCCGCTGCCAGGCCCAGGCGCGGCCATCTGACCCCGTCCACCGTCACGAGCACCCGCCAGCCCGAAAGGAGGCCAGTCGCCGCATCGACGATTTGTTGAAGCCGTATCTGGCTCCAAGAGCGCAGCATGCGCGAAATGCGGACAGATACACGGTGGCTATGTAGAGTTCTACATATGAGCGGCCCGCGGATGACCATGCAAACCCAAGCCCTGCTAAGGGCTGCGCTCAGCGAACCCACGCGTGAGTGGTACGGGCTGCAGATGTGTGAGGCGACTGGGCTGCCATCAGGGACGATCTACCCAATCATCGCGCGCCTTGAGGCGGTGGGTTGGCTCGAAAGCAGGTGGGAGGATGCGGACGAACATGTAGCAGAAGGCCGACCCAGGCGACGCTACTACCGCCTTACTGCGGATGGGGTGGAGCTAGCACGTATCTCGTTGGCCAAGGCCTATGAGAAGCGCGTTACAGCCAGGCTGCCCCTTGGTCGGGGCCGTCGGGCCTCTCCAGGGGGGTCCTCATGAAGACCATGCCTCGTCGGTCCAACCGACAGCGTCGGTCACATGCCCGATCTTTGGATCAGTTGACATGGGGTGTGCGACTGGTCGTAGAGCGCGCGATCCATGTCACTAAGGCGATTAAGGAGGTCCATGGAGCGGACGCCCTAGCGGCAACTCTCGACGATGTAATGACTGGCGCGGCCGTCCACGCGCTGCAGGTATCAAGGGCGCATGATGCGGCAACGGCTGCTGAAGCGGCGGCGAACGCAGCGGTGCGCGCTGTCACAGCTGCACAGGTTGTCAGCGACGCGGTGGCGAGAAGCAGGTTGATCAAGCGCACTGCTCGGACGGCGGTAGTAGTTGATGAGCTGGTGGAACTGGCGCGTCAAAAGGCAAGCACGGCCAGAATCAAGAATGCTGCTGCTGGGCTGGTACGGGCAGAAGCTGAAGCGGCCGCAACTGTGGCGCGTCAAGCACGCTCATCCGATGTCGACGTTATTGCCGAGGTTGAGCTCCGCTCGCTCAGGGCCGCGTACGAAGCAGATCAGTCGGAGTTGGAAGCCAGATTGGCGGCTGACGAAGCCGATCATATATCGCTAACCCTGCTAGTTGTGGTGGAGGAATCGCTGACAGCGACGACGTTGGCCTGTCAGCGTCTCGCCGCGTCGCAACAACTCTTTCGGCAGTGGCCGGCAAGCGGAGTTGTAGGTTTGAGGAGAGCAGGGGCGCGCCATATCGTGCTGATGGCAGCCGGATTGCTGCCCTTGCCTGAACGCAGCCGTTGGTACGAGGAGTGGACGTCACAGCTGGTCGAATTACCCACACGATGGGAACGTGCCAAGTTCAGCTTGTCGTTGGCCTTAAGAGCAGCGCCGGAGTTGGCGTGGATATTGCGTCATAAGGGTCTAGATGGTGGGCGGCGTGGTGATACGCATGATTTCTAGATGAAAGCCGTTACTGCCATCGTTGGAGGTACGGGGACGATTGCGGCAGCTTTACTTCAGCCAGCTGTGAGCCTACTGCTAGGGATTCTTCTAATTGGCCTGCTCGGACTTATTGTAGGAGTCGTTTTCCATTCTTCTGAAGAACCAGCTGAGCGTGTAGAGCGGTTGATCAATGCGCTACGGACTGAGCGGGGCCGCAGAACCACTGGACTGCGACACCGCCGCAGACGAAAGGGCGGACTCGATTAACTTTTTGCCTTGGTCGTGGCTGCGAACATCGCGGTCGCCGAACCCTGCGTGATCGGCCGAATGATCGTCGCCTGGCGCATACAGGTGGCGGGATCGGCCCCTTTCCTTCTGGAGTCTATTGCTGGGACAGGAATGTGCTGCGGTGGCCATGCCAGGATACATACAGGCGCTCACGCGCCCGAGTACAGGCCACGAAAAGCAAGCATCGTTCGCGCTGAAGATCGTTACGATGGGCCTGTTCGTCGTCTGCGAGCGGAGTGATCGCGGAGAGTGGAGGAACCTGTTGTTCGCCGACGCCGACCACGGCTACACAGCGGAACTCCAGCCCTTTCATCCTGTGCATGGTGCCTGCGCGCACCACTTCGGCGTCGTCTGGTGTTTTTGCGAGCGATCCGGCAGGGATGCCCGCCAGCTCAAGCGCCCTTACCGCTGCGTCGGCGAGCATGCCCGACCGTGCGGCGACCCCGATCTCTCCCGGTGCGATCCCGGAGTTCAGCCATTCGCTTACCTTGGCGGCCAGGGCGGCCAGTTCAGCATTTTGGGTGGAGAATCCATTGAGCTCAGGCGGCCTGCCGTGCGTCTCTGAGCGGTAGCCGGCGACGGTGTCGAGCCCGCCGTCCATGTCGTCGATTGGCTCTCCTCGGAGCATTCCCAGGCTCCAAGCCAGGATCTCCGCCGTGGTTCGGTAGTTGATCCGGAGCCGCGACGATCGCCCGGCCACGTTGATGTCGACTTCGCGTAGGGATACTCGATTGCTGTAGATGCGCTGGTGGGTGTCGCCGGCGATGAAGATGTCGTCAGGCCCCTTGGGCACGGCGGCGCGGAGCAGCCTCCATTGCACTGGGTGAAGGTCCTGTGCCTCGTCGACGACGATGTGCTGGTAGGGCTTGGCCGCGCGGTCCCGCAGCAAGCGGGTTGCCTCAACACAGACGGTCTCATGTGTCCACATGCTGCGTTGTTCGAGCTCCTTGCCGAACTCCGCGATCGCCTCCCATACCTGTTCGCGCTGGTGGGGGCCCAACCGTCGGCCTCGGCCGGCGCGCCTGGCCGCGAGGTATTCCCCAGCGTCGGTGATCTCCTGGGCGAGGATCACTTGCCGCCACTCCTCGGCGAGGAAGGCTTCCGTGAACGGCAGTGTCAGCCGTTTGGCGATCTTGCGCCAGATCGCCTTCTCTTCCGCGGCACGCAGGATTGCCGGCCTGTCGTGCACCTCGGAAAAGATCCGGTGCGAGAGTTGGTCGACGTGCCGCACCTCAATGCCATCACGCGCCTTTGGAGAGTCGGCCAGCAGTTTGAGCCCGGCCTCCAGGGAGCCGGACAGGGTAGAGATGAACGTGGTTACGAGGACGGGGCCAGCGCCCAGACCCGCCAGATGATGGGCGCGGTGCAGGGCCACGACGGTCTTTCCGGTGCCCGGGCCACCAGTAACCCGGGCGGATCCGCTGTATCGGGCAGTCACGATCTCCCGCTGTGACGGATGCAGGTAGATGCGCCAGAGCGCGAAGGGGTGCCGGAAGACCTCCATGAGCTCTGCTGGGCCGTCTACCAGCACAACGCGGTCGGGCGATCGCTCGATCGCGGCCGTCAGGTCCTGGGTGTCGTACGGCTGGGTCGCGGCGCCCAGCTCGGCCCAGACCTCTTCCGGAGTGAGCCCGGCTGCTAGGCCATAGAGGGCGTCCCACTGGTTCTGTGGCAGGAAGGCCCGGGAAGCTTCGAGCTGACTGATGTCAGTCAGCACGCGCGCGAAGGCCAACGTCTGGTCGTCGATTCCGAGTCGTCGCAGGTCAGCGTCGGAGACGTGCTCGAAAATCCGGGCAGGAGTGTGTTGGGCAAGCTTCGCCAGCTCTGGAAGGGTGGCTGCGACGACGCCCGGGTCGTGGATTTCGATGCGACCTGTCGCCATATTGACCGAGACCTTGTGCCGCTCTGCCCAGTCGTAGGCAGCGTCGTGTGGCAGGACCTTGAGTAGCGTGAAGACGTCGCCGGTGTCCGGTGCGAGGACTACTCCGCGCCAGAACTGGGTGATCCGGACTGTGCGGAAGCGTGGATCGCGCGCGTTGTGAGGCTTCTCCAGGTGCACACCGGCGTGGGTGGCGGCCGCGAACTTGGTGAAGATCTCCTCGACCCGGTCTTGTACCTCGCGTTCCAGATCGCCGAACTCGCGCAGGAAGTCCCGATGGATTGCCAGCTTCGCCACGTCAGTGCCTCCTGATTCCGTCGAGAATCTCGCGAGTCTTAAGTACATGGGGGTGACCCGGGCCGTAATGGCGCTCCAAATCGGGGAGCAGGGCACCCAGCGTGCGGCCAGCCTCGGCGGTTCTGTTGGCGGCCAGCTCCAGCAGTCCGATCTGGCGACGTAGCTCAAGCAGTTGCTCGGTGTCCACCCCGAGACTGCGCTCGTCGTCCAGCAGCTTCCGCAATTGCGTCAGGGCCAGGATGTTCGCCCCGATCGCGGCGTGACAGTTGGCTTCCAGCAAGCGGCACCGGAGCACCACGTCGGCGGCGGGGCCGTGATGGACGCCGAGATCTCGGGCAAGCTCCTTGAAATGAGCCGCAGCCTGGCGATAGTCGCCGGCGAGGAAGAGCACGTCGGCCAGGTCGAGACGTAACCGCAGGACCTCCTCGTGCTGAGGGCCGAGCGTCATTGCCGCTCGGTCGTAGACGGCGGCCAGGACCGTGCCTGCCTGGCTAAAGCGGGATTCGTTCTGCAGGGCTCGTGCCTGCTTGCGGGCTCGTCCGATGTCGCTGGGGCTAAAGTCCGCTGGCAATGCCTGCCGTATCGGCTGGGGAACGTCTGTGGCTGGCGCTGTGGCCGACGGGACGCGGGCCAGCACGGCCGCGTACATGGCGGAGGGGTGAATCGTGTCGGTGACGTAGCCGGGAAGGGGCGGCAGCTCGCGGCAGAACTCCAGCAGATGTGCATGGATCTCCTCCGCGTTCGACGGTCGGTGTTCCGGTTCCTTGGCCAGCATCCAGAGGACCAGCCTGGCTAACCGATCCGGTACGCCCGCCCGTCTCGCGCATGGTGACCTGGGATTGACGCTCATGTGCCGATGCATGCAGGCCAGCGGGGTGGGCCCGCCAAACTGATTGGCGCCGGTAAGCAGCTCGTCGAGTACGACGCCCAGGCTGTAGAGGTCGCTCTGTGGACTGGTAGCACCGGACATCGCCTGCTCGGGAGCCATGTACTCGGGCGTTCCGACGACCGTGCCCGTGGCGGTCAGCCGGGTGGCGGCTGGTGACATCGCGGCGGCGACACCGAAGTCCAGCACCTTCACAGACCCGTCCGGACTGAGCATCAGGTTGGCCGGCTTGAGGTCTCGGTGGACCAGGGAGTGGCGGTGAGCTTCTGCCAGGACCGAAGCTGCTTGCGCTGCGATCGCGACGGCCCAGGCTATCGGGATCTGGTCGACCTCATCGAGCAGACTGGACACCGGCACTCCCGCAACGCGCTGCATCACCAGGTAGAGGTCGTCGCCCTGTTTTCCGGCGTCGTAGACCGCCGGGACTCCAGGGTGTTCGAGTCGGGCGGTGACTCGCGACTCGCGGACGAAGCGTTGTACCAGTTCGGGATCAGTGCTTCTGTCGACCCGGATGAACTTCACCGCCACCGGCCTGTCGAGCCGCTTGTCGTAGCCGAACTGGACCTCGCCCATACCGCCACGGCGGCTGGATAGAGGGTCCAGCTCGTAGCGTCCATCAATGATCGTCGGCCTGCTCACTCGGATCACATCACCCCGGTCTGAGCTGACCGTTGACGAGGCCTGCCCAAACCAGACTGCTGAGCCGCTCACCGGTTTCCTGCACGTCGCGGAGCAGGAGCTCGTACTCCTCCATCTTGCGGAAAGCCCGGGCGTATCGCCGTTGCTCTTCCACCGGTAGCAGGGGAATCGCTGCGCGACGGGCATCCACCCGTGAGCCGGCGGTCCGTTCGGAGGTCACGCGCAGGAAGCCAGCGATGAAGTGAGGATCGAAGAGGTCCCGGTTGGGACGGATGACGATCAGGTGGGGTCCAAGTGCCACCTTCTCCGTCATCACGCGGGCAGCGGGCTGCTCAATGACCAACGGGAGAACGATGTCCCCGATGTCGGCGGTGGCCAGGGGCTCGCCACGGCCCGAGGGTGGCCGCCCCAGCACTACGTCCTTCGCGGTAAGGATGACTGCCTCGCGCTCGGCCGGGGCCACCCGCATGGGTGTGTGTTCGATCACCAGTGAGCCGGCTCGGCTCAGCTCCCCGAGCGTGGACATCGCGAGGGGTCGTTCCTCAGCGATCATGCGGGGCACGCGTCGGAGCAAGGCCCGCACCCGGGCGCGCAGCGCCTCGATCGTGGGGGCGATCTCCTCCAACGGAGCGATCACCTGCACCAGGTGCCGGGCAGGCGTTACGTCGACCTCGTCGTCGAGTAGATCGATGACCGACACCCTGCGGCGGTCATCGGAATCGAGGGCTTCGCCGCTCTGGAAGCCACGCCATGCGGGACCGATGCCGGACAAGTCCTGACTGGCGTCCATCACGAGTACGTGGGAAGGGGTGCTGCCGTTTGGCCGCCGCAGTATCCACAGGTGCGGAGCCAGATTGGAGTGAGGGGCGGCACCGGATGGAAGGGCCATCACAGCACGCAGCGCACCTGTACGCAGCAGCTGCGCACGGATACGCCGGCCGGATCGGCGGCTTGCGGCCACTGCAGGCATCATCACGACGACCGTACCGCCGGGCCGTACTCTGGCCAGGCAGTGCTGCACCCAGGCCATCTCTGGCTCGCCTCGGGGCGGTAGCCCGAACACCCATCGGGGGTCGTTGGCCAGCTCCTCGAATCCCCAGCTCCGCTCGTTGAAGGGCGGTACACAGAGCGCGGCGTCGGCCTGGAGCGCAGGGTGAGCGTCACGGGTGAGCGCATCACCGGCGACGATCTCGGCGTCCGCGCCGCGGACGCGCAACCTGGCAGCGGCAATGCGCGAGGTCGATTCCTCCCGCTCCTGACCCACCAGCCTCTCCGCCCGATTGGCAGCCGCCAGGAGCAGCGAACCGAAGCCGCAGCAGGGGTCGTAGATGGTCGGCTGGTCGTCGATGAGGTCAACCATCAGGTTGGCCACGTGCGGGGCCAGGACCTGGATGCGACGCGAATGTGCCTCGAGTAGGCGCGCGAAGAAGAACTCCACCGTCTCGACTCGGCCGCGCCGCTCGGCGAGCGTTGCAGCCGCCTCGACGAGGTCATCCGATGGGGCTGTGGACCCCGATATGTCGGTTAGCAGTGCGGCCACGACATCCGGAAGGACCAAGTCATCCGCCGCGTTGCGGACGCGCTGCCACACGGCCTCGTCCTCTGGCAGCGCCTTGAGCTTGCCTTTCGCGCGCAGCCAAGCCTCGACTTCCGCCAGGGAGAACAGTGGGCTGGCCGCTGTGCCACCGATGGGCTCAGGGAAGTCGGGGAAGCGCCGTCGCCAGTTGCTGACCGCGGCCCTGCCGACACCGACGAGCCTGGCGATGTCGCTCGCGGCGACCATGACGTGATCGGTCATCGCAACCGCTCCAGGACGCCTCGGTCTCGCAGGGCGGTGATGTGTTCGGCCGCACGCTGTGGCGCTGCGCCGCCGCGCACCAGCAGTCCGGCTTCGATATTGCTCGTCACCCCGGACTGGGTCAGGTTGGCACTGGAAACTAGCAGGGCCGCACGGTCGGCCACGGCCAGCTTGGCGTGCATTTTGGCGCCCTGTTCAGCCCTGCGCGAGGTCGGCCAGTGCCATAGCTCCAGTCCGGGCACGTTGGTGAAGGCCGCGTACGGCTCGGCGCCGGCGAGCGCGGAGCCCGCTCCTTGGAGCGTCTCGACGACAGCCATCATGCTGACCCCGCGCCTGGTCGCCGTGCTTAGCGCGTTGATCAGGGGCTTGTACGGCTTTGCCGAATAGGTCATGAGGATGAGTTCGTGCGCGGCGCCGGCCACCAGCTCGACCAGCGCCTGCGCGGTGGCTCGGACCGGCACGGAGGGTGAGTCGGGCCCGCTCCACACCGGGTCGACCGACGACCGGGCCCGGTGCGCCTCGTATCCCGCAGCCACTCCGCGTGCGAAGGCGGCGGCTTCGGCCCTTTCAGTATCGCCGAGCGCGTCGAGCACCCTGCGAGCTGCGTGACGGTAGGCGAGGGTGGCGACCGCGTGCTCAACCGCGGAGTCGCCGTTCGTCAGAAGGCTCGCGAGTGTGCGGAGATGGCCAGGCCCGATCTCTTCGGCCGCGGCCACGACCGCGGCGTGCAGTTCCGGGGTCACGGGATCTCCTGGAACAGTGCCAGACTGGGGTCGCCTATCGGCACCACCAGCCTGCGGTCGAGGAAGCGGTTCCCGCGCTCGCACGTGGTCTCCGACACGAACAGACAGACGTGGCATGCGGCGCCGTGCAGGAAGTCCTCCGGACGGCGTGGCAGCCGTTCGGCGCACAGCGGGTCGGAAGAGCAGCGCTGTGCGTCCGACAGCGCGCGCTGGGTGAGGCGGACGAGTTGTTCGGGTTCGGCCAAGGACACGAGCCCGCCCAGGGTGCCCTCGGCGTCGGGTACGGCGGTGTAGATAAGGATGCCGCTACGTGGATCCTGCTCGTCGCCGGCATAGATTCGCTCGGACAGGCTGGCGGAGTTGTAGCCACATTCCAGGGCGATGGTGCGGATCAGCAGGTGGGACAGGGTGTGCAGGGCGTAATAGCGCATCCCCGGCCAGCCGCGGTACTCGTCGAAGTCGCCCTGGATCCTGTCGGAGTAGCGGTTCTTGCGAAACCTGCCGTAGGCCTCCCTATGGGCGATGGCCGCCCGGCTGTCTCCAACTCGCTCTTCCCAGGCCGCGAGCGTGTCCTCCGGGGCGCGGAGGAAGATGCCTTCTCCGCGCACGTCGCTCGCCGGTACCCAGGTGGGAGCGGAACGGGCCAGCGGCGCTCTGATCACCAGATCCGGATCTTCTGGGTCCGGAGCGTCGAGGCGGGTGAACCCGACCAGCGCTCGTACTTCGCGTAGTCGCTCAGCCTGGACGACGTCGGCGTAGACAGACTTGAGCTGCGCCGGTACGCCGTCGGGATGGCGAAAGGCGGCGAAGTCGTCGGTAGGCGGCGGGAGCGTAGGGGAAGAGAACGCCTGCCATTCCGGGGTCCGCAGGTCGGGGTAATCGGGCCGGTTGTTGGCGGGTTGACTGTCCAGCGCGGCTCGGTGGCGTTCGATGGCGGCCCACAGCTCCTCGTCGGACCACCTTTCGAACTCGTACGACATCGGGGGAAGTGTGCGCATGAACGGGATCATGTTGAGACCAGGAACGGCCTTGAGGTTCTCCCAATACTGCTCGACCGTGTTGGCTAGCTGGTCATCCCCCGACGGTATGGCAAGGGCCGCGAGGGTTAGCCCGAACCACTGGTTGGATGCACCGACTACCAAGACGTGGGGCTGCTGATCGCAGCCGCCCACGGCGAACGTGCCCAGGTGCGGGTGGCGGCCTCGGCAGCGGGGAAGGTGCTCCTGCCCTCTCCTGCCCATGGCTTCGCTGATGTTACGGGTGGAGTTGCACCTCCTGCATGTGATCTTTACGTTGGCGCCGAGGTTGCCGCCACGGTCCTCCATCTCCAGATTCGGTTTGGGCGCCGCGGGACAGGAGTCACCCCGATGGACGAACTCGAGATAGGGGAAGTCGTCCATGTGGCCTGCCGTACAGGCCAGCACGAAGCGTGCGCCTACCACCAGGCGTCTCTTGTTGCCGCGGCCGCACTGGTGGAAGAACCGAGCTTCGTGGGGCTTGCGCGGCCTGTCGTTCTCGAAGTCGAATGCGCGTGACTCGATCGGGGCGAGCAGGTTGCATGCCGTGCAACGCATCCAACTGGGGAACGGCCTGACCGGCACGCCGATTCTGGCGGCTTCGCTGTCGGGGTTGTTGTCTGTGCCAGGGACCCAGGGGGCGGGCTTTAGCTCGTGCACGGAGTGGCCCAGCATGTGCTGCACCGCCGCAAGGAGCCTGGGCTCGGCGATGACCTGTGGGTACTCTCCGACCTTGTCATAGCGCCAGTCGTCGATGCCGTTGACGAGTGCCGAGAAGTTCGGCAGGTCGATAAGGGAGCCGACACCGGAGGTGAACATCAGATGGCTGGGCCGGGCAGCGCCCACCCTGCGCCGGTAGCGTGCGGGCTCGGTCATGACGCATCTCCGAGCTCGTCGCCTTCCGGTACGTCAGGGTCGGGCGATTCCTCGCCGGCCGGGGGCAGGAAGGCCCAGTCGGGAGCGGTGTAGTCGGTCTGGAAGAACTCGCCGCCGCCGGGCACCAAGAGGTTGATCTCGTTCTCCGTCTCCCGCATCGAATTGCCGACCGTCATCGCTCCCCAACGGCCGTTGCCCGCTCTGTCCAGCAGCGCGACCACTGTCTCGTGTCGGGTGCCACGCTTCTCGTAACCGAGCCTCGCGGGGTCGCGCTTGCGCAGCTCCCACTGGTCGATCAGGGTCTGGAGGCGCTCCCGCAGGTACTCGCGGCCGCGCTCACCCGCGATTGACTCGGCCCTGTCTAGGAAGCGGTCCACAATATGCGTGACGGGCGGCCCGGTCAGGTCGACGTCCTCGGCATCTCTGTTGGCTGAGTAACTTTCCTCAGCGTTACGCACGGCCGCCACGAACGTTCCCGCCGTGCCCCGGTCCAGCGAGCGGCGAGTGTACGGCGTGACGGACAGCGCCTCGACCTGCCGATAGAAGGTGGCGTGGTAGTGCTCGAAGTCCTCGTAGTGCGCCAGGTCGCGAGGTCTCGACCAGTTGTAGAGGGTGATCACCAGTCCCGGTTTGCCCGCGGAGCGGCCAACGCGGGAGGAAGCCTGGATGTACTCCGCCGTGTTCTTTGGCTGACCGGTTACCACCATCAGGCCGAACCGGGTTACATCGACGCCGACCTGCAGCATCGAGGTGGCCAGCACGACGTCCACCGGCTGGCGCGAGGGGTCGATCCGCCTGGCGCCATACCGATCGGCCAGCGGGTGCGCGGATCGGCGCCGCACCGCGTTGCGCTCCTTCAGAACGTCGGCCAGTTCGGCCCGACACTCAGTTCGTCGGCGGGTGGTGTCGAGTTCAGCGCCGAAGCCGACCTCCAGATGTTTGAGTACCTCGCTGATGTCGCCGGAGGAGACACGTGAAGTCAGCTCCACGATCTTCAACAGGTCGGTACGGCTGGCTAACCGGTCGGAGAGTCCCCTGCGCCGACCGTTCCTGCGCACCCTGGTGGTGACGTCATCGTCCAGATACCGGCGCATGCCCGCCAGCTCCCGGGTGGCGTTAAAGTAGCCGACGAGCGTCATGTAGGGGTCAGCCGCCTCGCCGTAGGAGTCGAAGAGGGTCTGTCCCGCGAGCAGCAGAATCTCCGCAAGCCGGATCTCCGCCGACTTCAGCCGCATACCGTGCGCGCAGACGCCCAGATAGCGGCGTCCGGGCGTCTTCTCGGTGACGGACACCTGCCGGGAGAAGAAGGTGTCGCCCACATCCAGGACCTGTGGGGGAAACACCGCGAGCCCACGGCCGAATACGCCGAGCACCTGCTGGGCGGCCCGTCGTGTAGTAGCAGTGGACGCAACGATCTTCGGACCCGTCGGACAACCAGGATTCCATGTACAGAGCTCGTCGACCGCGGCCTCGAACAGCCCGACTGTGGTGCCGAGCGCGCCGGAGATGAGGTGCAATTCGTCCTGGATGATCAGGTCTGGAGGACGAAGGTGCCGGACCGGCTGGCTGTCAGTTTTGGGCAGCGCGGCGGTGGCGTGATGCCTGCCCTTGCAGCTGATCTTCTCGCCTAGATCGGTGTGCTGGTATCCGTGGCGCGGGCACCGGCGGCTGACCCGGCCGAACAAGTGACCGGCGAAGCCGCGCCAGGGGAGCTGGGCGAGCTTGTCCACAGTCGCGACGACGAGGCTGGGCACGAGGCGGTAGATCTCCTCGTCCACGGTGAGGATGGGCAGCCCCTCACGGTGAGCGGCGATCTCCTTACGGTCCTCGTAACGGCTGGTGAGCATCTCGTGCTCGCCCAGGCGCGAGAAGGGACACGAATCCGATTCGCCCTCACGACCACGCCCGCAGTAGAGCAGCACACGGCGGCGATCCTCGTCGATGTCGAGGTTGCGATTGCTGGTGAGCTTCTCCCCACACCACGGGCACGAGAGGGTCTGCAGGACGTTGGTCTTGCGCCCGCCGGACTCCTTGGCGTCCTCGATCTGCTTGACCGCTTCGGTGAACCAGTTGGGTGAGACAGAGCCGCCCACCCAGAGTCCGATACGGAACGGCTCCTCGCCCCAGATCGCCGGGTCGCGGCGCCGCAGCACCTCGGCCGCGCACACCAGAGCCGCCGCCCGCTGGAACTGCTGGGCGGTCAGCAGTCGCAGGGTGTAACGCATCAGCACGGCAACGCCGGCCCTGCCATCGCGGGCGTCCAGGCCTTCGCCGACCAGTCCCTGCAGACGACGGATGGCGAAGGTGTACGCGGTCAGGCCGAGGTATGCCTCGGTCTTGCCACCACCGGTCGGAAAGAACAGCAGGTCCACGGTCGCGCTCGGGTCAGCTCTGCGCTCGGGATGCGCCGGGTCGGTGAGCGATGGCAGGTTAAGCAGCACGAAGGCCAGCTGGAACGGACGCCAAGAGGCGGCCATTTCACCTTCGGCATCGACCTTGGCCATCGCCTCCTCGAAACTCAGCTCCTGTTCATCGCGCTTCCCCGCGACGTTAGTACGGCGGCGCTGCAACGCCATCGCCTCGTTGGCAAAGCGGAACGCGCGCAGCGCGTCGGTATGGTGCTCACGGCTCGGGTCGGTCAGTAGCGCGATGCCGTCGCGGATACGCACGGCCGCGCGGCGGGCCCTGGCCACCGCCACGGTCGCCGCCTTCTGGAGGGGCCCAGGCATAGACGGGATACGCACCTCCTGCTTGTCCAGCCAGTCGGCGTATCCGGCTGCCAGAGGCTGAAGGCCGGTCGTGAGCTGCTCGGTCGTGGCCTCGGCCAGCCGGTCCATTGACAACTCGACCCGCGCGAGAGGCCCGTCGTTCGGCGCGACTGTGGCAGGGACGTCATAGCTTGGCACCCACTCGGTCCGCAGGGCGTATGCGTAGCGCTGCCTTGACGGGACTTCGGCGTGCACAGCGACGTTCCGGCCTGCGGCGTACCGCAGCTGGTCTCGGTAGAGCAGCCGCAAATGCTGGTCTTCGAGGTCGTCGCCGACGACGTCTCGATCCTCGACCGGGTCGTCGATCGGCAGGAAAACACATGCCGTGCCGTCCAGCGCGGTAACCTCCAGCCGCGTCTGGAACAGCCACGCCGTGTCCGGAGTGGATTCCGGCTCGTCCAGAGCGTTGATCAGTGTGAGATCGACGACGCGCCTGCCATTCTTCCGCTCGCGTACGGCTACTGCCAGGAGGACACCGGGGTCGAGCTCCAGCGGCGAGTGCGGCTCGGAAAGCCGGATCTCCCTCGGCCGAGTCACCTGCTCCCGCGACCAGATGGATACGATCCTCTCCCGGCCCTTAGCATCCTCCTCCTGGGTCTGCGTCTTGTGATAGCGCCCCCAAGAGGCGGTCACGGCCAACACGTCGGTCTCGGTGGCGACCGCGAACGACATCCCCATGGACGAGGCCCAGATCCGACCCAAGCTCTGCGGGCTCATCACATCGGGCAGTTCGCTCTCCGCGCCATCCCCGCCCACACCGATCTCGGTCTCCGGCACCTCCTCGGCGTCCTCCACGGTGGAGCGGGCCGACGGCTTGGGACCCAGCATGCCAAGCACATACCGGTCACGCGGTCCGCGGGCCCGTGGCGCGAACACCTCTAAGTCGCCGTCCCACGGCCCCACCAGATCCCGCCTGATCAGCTCCTCGAACTCGTCACGCACCTTGAACGAGGAGGCTTCCTCGAAGTGCTGCGGAAGGTCGAGCGGGTGGATGATCTGTTCCGTCACAGCAGGGTCCCTTGCTCGTCGGGCATGGCGCGTGCCTTCTGACGCCCGGTCCTTTTGGCGTGCAGCCCCTTGCCGACCTCCTCCGCATAGCGGGCGTGGTTGAGCTCCAGCAGCCTGTCGACGAGTTCTTGTTGTGCGGCGGGGCCGACGGTGTAGCGGGTTTCGCGGGCTACTTGGTGGTGGCCGTGGTCGAGTTTGTCGATGAGGTCGTGCCAGCCGTAGGCGTGGCAGGTGGCGATGTCGATGTCGCGGTGGATCTGGCGGAGTTGTGCGATGTCTGGGTCGGTGTTGGTGGGGTTGTTGACGAGGTTGTAGGTGGCGGTCAGGCCGGCTTGGCGGGAGAGCATGAGTTCTCGGCGGTGGGTGTCGAGGTGGTGGCCGAGGGTGCGCATCTCGGGGGTGAGGTGGGGGAGGGGGAGGGTTTCGAACACGTCGGAGGGGGTGTAGCGGAGGTCGGCCTTCATCGACGATGCTCGAGCTCGGGCCCACCAGTAGTGGGGTGCGCTCGACAAGAGCGTCAGCATCGCGGTGTCATCGGTGGCGAATACGACGACGGCCTCGCTGATCACCTGGCCGGTGGGCACCATCACCGGCATCACAGTCTTGGTGTGCCTCGTGATCGCGATGACCCGCTCCAACCCCGCAATGGCTGACAGCATCGCTGGTGCTGGGCGTTTGTAGCGCCACCAGTAGCGACGTAGTTGCGGGTTGTTGTTCTTCGCTAGCACAGGCTTTACGGTGCGTTCGACATGAGCAAATGGTTCGGAGTAGGTCGCCGCTTTCTCTTCCGTCCAATCGAAGAAGTTGATGATCCACCGGCGCCCGGAGCAGTCGGGCCGTGCATTCAGGTCTTCGCCGTTAATGAAGGGAAAGAGCACGTCAGCGTTGCGTGGGTCGGCCGAGATCAGGGCTTTCGCTTGAGCTGGAGCCATGGTAAATCCATCGATGGCAGTGACTTCCGTGCCTTTAAAGGCGATGCCTTGACTTGCTGACAGTCGATGCGGATTGCCCGACACGCGTGACTCCGGATCCAAGGATGGCGCGATCTTCAGCACCACCGCACCATCGGCAATCCTCTCGGCTCGATCTCCCAATGCGACCTGGCTCGTCCACACCGCGCAGTACTCCAGCACCGCGCTCTTCGACGGCCACGGCCTGGACTTCACCGCTTGCCGGATCGTCGTCCCCTCCGCGACGAGCTGATCCAGACCCACCTCCCGCGTGTCTCCCTGCGCCAGGGTGTTGGTGGCGATCAGCCCGGTCTGGCCCGTCGACTGCAGCAGGCCATGCGCCCGAAGGGCGAAGTAGGCAACCAGGTCCGCGCTCCCACGAGCACCACGTCCCACTGCGCCTACCAGGGTCTCTCGGTAGGCGACGCCCATAGCCCCGGTGAGCTTTTGCCCACCTAGGAACGGTGGGTTGCCGATGACGGCGTCGAAGCCGTCCCTACCCGACTCGAAGACCTCGGGAAAGATCAACGGCCAGTGAATCGGCTTGCGATCGAAGCTGCCCGACACCAGGTCGGTGTTCAGCCACTCCCGCCGTTGCTCCTCAGCTCGCTCCTGGACATCCCCCGCCTGCTGCACCGAACTCGCCAGAGCCGACGCTTGCAGCGACGCGGCGTCGAACCCGCGAGCCTTCCCCTGGTCGAGCCCATCGGGAACCGGGTGGTCAGGGCGGAGGCGGCCCTGTTCGGCAGCGTGCGTCAGTGACGCCCCCACAAGGAGGTCAGCAATGAAGCGGGCCTCGGCGGTCTGTGTCTCCACCTTCGCCAAAATCTTGTGCTTCTCGTCCAGTGCGGCCTGGGGGTTGTCGCCCAGCGGGATCTCCGTCAACCCGCGCCGCTCTTCGGCGGCCCGGCCGAGCAGCCCGCGGATGTCCTCGGTGAAGTCGACCGCCGTGTCCTTATACAGCTTCCGACCGCGCCGCGGATCCAAGTGCATGTACTCCAGTTGCTCCACCGATGTGACCCCGAGCAGCGAGTCGCCCACCACGACCCGGTCGTCGACGAACGTGAACGGCTTGTCCGGATCCATGGACACCAGCCACAGCGACAGCTTGGCCATCTCCACGGCCATGGGGTTAATGTCCGCGCCATAAAGACAGTGCTCAATGACCTGCCGCCGCGCCTCGACCACCACCGCATCCACATCGGCGTCAGCCGTACGGCCTTCGAAGGTCTCCTTGTAGGAGACGGCGGCGGTGTGTCCCTCGCGCGCCCATGCCTCCACCAGTGCGTCACCCAGATACCGCGCGGCGGCTACCAGGAACGCGGCCGAACCCATGGCAATGTCGGCCACCTTCAGCGAGAGGATCTCGGCCGAAGACTTGGGCGTCCACTGGGTTCTGTCGGCCGTCTGCAGCGGCCCTACGTGGTACAGCAGCGGCTCCAGCGCGCCATGCACGACCTCTTCAGCCAGGAAGCGCGGCGTGTAGTGGGTGCCGGTGTTCTTGCGCAGTGGTGACTCGGTGACGTACAGCGCCCCGGGCAGGATCACCAACGGCATGCCGCGCAGGTCCTCACGGACGATCCCGTAGTACGGCAGAAGCCGCTTGGCCAGGTCGGCATCGCCGCCAGTCGCGCCAAGGAGCTTGCGGGTAGCCTTCAGCTTGCCGGTCTCGTCCAGCGGGGCGAGCCGTCGTGTAAGGCTGCTCGCTGTACCGATGCCCGATTCCTTGAATCGTTCGGCCAGCGCGGCGGGGTCAGGGCCGATGCGCTCCAACTCGGAGAGCTCGACCTCTTCCTCCTTGCCCACCTTGCCAGTCAGGCCGATGACGACGTCCACGGCCCGGTAGCCATCGAACGACAGCAGACCCTCGTAGACGTAGCCGATCTGCTCCACGTCGAGGGTGCGGAAGCTGAGCCTGCGTCGCTCGCGGTTCTTGCCCGTGCCGACATGCACGTACTGCACCGCGCGGAGCATGTGCAGGACTGTGCGGTCATCGATGGTCAACGGCAGGGACGCGTGCTCGTCGGGGTCGAAGAGCGAGCCGTCGTGCGGGTGCATGGTCAGGCGGGGGTGGCGCACGCCCTGGTAGACGGCATTGAACAGACCGAGGAGCCGGTGCCACGCGTCGGTGCTGTATTCCAGCTCGTTCTCGCTGCCCTCTAGGGCCCGTTGCTCCAGTTCGGCGCAGAGTCGACCGGCCGAGTAGGCCCTGGCGTACAGCTCGTTGTCGGAGGGGAGCAGCCCACGCTCCTCTGCGAAGAGCAGGAAGACCACCCGCATCATGACCGCGACGGCACCGCGGTAGATCTCATGGGCCCCGGCTTCCGAGCCGGCCCGGCCCATGGCAGCCACGAGCAGTTCTACGGCCTCTCGTACCTGGACACCGAGCGCGTCGGTGATGTCTTCTTGGCTGTCCTCGCTGGCATGCAGTAGTGCCGGCAGTCGTTCACCCTCGGGGACGACGAAGAAGCGGTCGGCGTTCAACAGCGAGATGAACGCGCGCAGAACGTCACGGTCGGAGCGGTCGGTCCAGCCGATGGCGTCGAACGTGGCCATTGTGGTGACGCCGCCGCGGGGTGCCCACACCAGCGTCCACCAGCGGCCGTCGGTGACCAGGCCCAGCTCGACGCCATGGTGCCGGCAGGCATGCGCGAGTCGGTCCGCGGAGCTGGCCGCCCATGCCGAGCCCGGCACCCGAGCTGAGGGACGTCCGGTGGTTGTCAGCCCCAAAAGGCGAATCGCGTCAGGCTTTGGTTCCGATCCGGGTACGGCGAGCGCGAACGTCGGCGTGATGACTGTGTCATGCTCGGGCACATCGATTGCCAGGTGATCCAGATCATCGAAGTGTGCCGTCTCGCCCCAACGGAGCAGATCACGCAGGACGTAACGGACCCAGGCGTCACGGGTGCCGTCGTCGCTCTGCCAGAGTGCGTGCTCCACGCGGAGCCTGTCCCTGTCGGCTTTGCTAACCGAGTCCAGTGCGGGCCAGGTGCGCCGCAGCACCGGCAGGCTGAGGAAAGGACCCGACACCTCCACCAGGCCGAGCCAATCGCCATGGTTGAACTCGCTCATCGGACAGCCTCCCGCCGGGGCACGACGAACACGACCGCGACGGGGAACCGGTGTGGCTTGGGATCGCGATAACGTTCGGCGATCGCCGCGAGCTCCCGGTCCTGTTCCTCGCCGAGTTGTCGCAACCTGCCCTCCCACGATCTGCGATCCTTGCGGTACTGCTCAAGTTCTTCTGTGCTCCGGGCGGCTTCGGCACGACTGAACAGCGCGTCCTCCTCGGTGTCGCCCTCGGCCAGCTTGACACGCAGCGTGGCTTCGAACTGCCGGAGATTGGCCACGACGCGGGTCTGCTCGGCCTCCATCCGCTGGGCCAGCTTGCGGTCGAGCTGTTCGCGCTTCTGCTCTGTGCGCCAATCGATCGAGGCCAGTAGCGGGCCGCTGACCCTGGGCCACAGGTCCGCCAGGCGCCGCCGTACAGGGGCGCTGGCCGGAGTGCCCGAGGTTAGGGAGCGTTCCAGGATGCCGCCCAGCGTGGTCAGGTTCTCCAGCCTGCGGAAGCGGCCGCTCTCCGGCACCCAGCCCCCGGCGTAGAGAACCTCCTCGTGCAAGCGGAGGCCGTCGCTACCTGCAAGGACGAAGCTGGAATAGGCCCCGGCCAGGACGGTCTCCAACGCCGGATCATCGCTGACCACCGCGGTAACCCGGTGCAACCCTACGCCGGCGTCAGACACAGCCGCACGAAGCAACCTGGTGGACATGGCCACCAGTGGGTGCCCGAGATGGGTCAGAACTACGTCGTCGCGGACCCGCCCCTCCGGATCTAGCGTTGCGGCGGGGTCGAAGGTGATGGGGCGCTGCTGCGGAGCACGATCCTTCACGGTGAGCTTCTCGATGAGTCCGGCCGAGGCGCGCTCCCACGAGCCGGTAAGTGGCTGCACGTCATACAGGCCGTCAGTGAGGTGCTTGTCGTCCAGGTGGTTGGTGAGCGGCTGCTGGCCCGCCAGGTCCAGGGCGGTGTCGACGACCCGCTTCACGGCGTCGGGCGTGATGCCCAGCTCCTTGACCGTGTCGTCGAGGTTGGCACGCAGCTTGCGGACCTGCTCACCGACGTCGGCGTCGGCCGGGATGTGATCGGGTACGGCTTCGCCCGCCCGCTCCACGTCATAGTCGGGGATATCGCCCAGCATTCGCTTCTGTACAGCGGTGGCGAGGACCGCGTTGACCGCGCCGAGGTCCTCCTCCATCTGTCCCACCTTCTTAGCGACCCGGGAAAGGAACTCCAGGTCCGCCTCATAGGAGTCGACCTGGCGGTCCCAGCCGGTGCCGATGAAGTGGTAGATCTGTGGGATGCGCTGCTGGCCGTACCGGTCGATGCGGCCGATCCGCTGTTCCAGCTTGTTCGGGTTGAACGGGATGTCGTAGTTGACCAGGCGGTGGCAGTGGTTCTGCAGGTCGATGCCTTCGCTGGCCGCATCAGTCGCCAGCAGGATCCGTACCGCGTGTTCGCTCGGGTCTTTCTGGAAGGCCTGCCGTAGCTGCTCACGCTCAGCGGTATCGATGCCCCCGTGCAGGATGGCCAGGTGCTCGCCGCCCAAGCCCTCCTGGCGGAGCAGGTCCTCGAGCCAGCGCTGGGTGTCGCGGTACTCGGTGAAGACGACGACCCGCTCGTTGGTCCAGTGCTTGTCGGGCCGACACGTGGCCTTGAGGTAGTTGATCAGCTCACGGGCCTTGGTGTCAGGAGCGGCGTCGTAGGTCTGGGCCCATGCGCGCATGTGGCGCAGCAGGTTGATCTCCTCCTCGCCCGCGGTGCCCTGCAGCGGTCCAGCCAGGACAAGCGCGTCGTCCTCGGCATCGGCCAGCGGCTGGTCGTCGAGCGTGGCGGTGTCCTCCCAGAAGTCCTCCATCCACTCTGGAACGTTCTCGTCCTCGACCGTGCTGGACTGCGTCCCCTTGACACCGGCAAGATAGACGTCGATCGTTCGCTCGAACGCCTTCGGGCTGGAGAAGAGCCGTTTCTTCAGCAGCAGCGTAACGAGGTCTGCGGCCCTTCTGCCCTTGCCCGTCCTGTTGAGCCTGCCACGGCGGACGCGAGCGAACTGTTTGAGGAGGTCGTGGATCTCCCGCTCATCCTGGGGATAGTAGACGGGGATGGCATGCGCCTCGCGGTCCAGGAAGCGCTTGATGCCATCGGCGGACACGATCTGCCGCTTAAGGCGGCGTACGACGGTGTCCTTGACCGCCGCCTTGTTGGGGTCGACTCCTCGAGCGAACCGCTGGTTGTCCAGGATCTCCAACAGCGCGGTGAAGCTGGCTTGGTAACCGTTGTGCGGAGTTGCCGACAGGAACAGCCGATGCGTGAAGTGAGGCGCCAGGTGCCTGATCAGCTTGGTCTGCTGGGAGTCAACGGCATAAATCTGCTTCGGCGCGGCTGGCGCAACGTGATGGGCCTCATCCAGGATCAGCAAGTCGAAGCGGCGCTCCATCCCCTCCGGATCCAGGACCTCGTCCAGGAGCCGCTGCGCCTTCTGCCCGCGCAGCCAGGGGAGGCTGACGATGGTCAGCGGGTAGACGTGGAAGGGATTGGCGGCGCTGCCATACGTTCGCCGCACCTGCGCGCAGCGCTCGCTGTCGACGATGGTGAAGTCGAGGCCGAACTTCTCGGCCATCTCGTCCTTCCACTTGATCGTGAGCCCTGCCGGGCACACGATCATGATCCGTCGCGCTCTGTGGCGAAGAAGGAGCTCCTGGGCGACGAGCCCTGCCTCGATGGTCTTGCCGAGGCCGACGTCGTCGGCGAGCAGCAGATTGACCCGAGGCGCATCCAGCGCGCGACCCACCGGCTCGAGTTGGTAGTCCTCGATGGCCACGCCCGAACGGAAGGGCGCCTGCAGGGTCTTGACGTCCGCGCTGGTGACGGCTGACCAGCGGATCGCGTCAAGGAACGCGGCGAGGCGTTCGGGCGAGTCGAATCCGTCCGCAGAAACCTCGGGGAGCGAGCCGCTGGGCAGGATCTGGCGGCCCGGCTCGATGTCCCATACGACTTCCAGCGAGTGATCGTAACGCCCATCGGCGACGCTCTGCAGGGACACGACCGTGGCATCATCGCCCTCATCGACATCGCTCACGACCCAGCTTTGTCCGCGGACGGAAACGAGCGCGCCGATCTCGGGGATCTCCGACGTAGTCGCCGTCACCACTCACTCCTTTGTGGTCATGAACAGCTTCGATAGCGCACAGTTACACATAAGAACGCACCGTGCATGGACTTGTGCACCCGAAAGTACCGCAGATTGGGTGATGCTGCCCAGACCCAAAAACATCATTGTGCGCTGAGTTCACAGGGCTATGCGACGGCAGATTTGGCGCGCCGTCCGAGGTTCAGGCCCAGCAGCCTGTCGACGAGTTCTCGTTGTACGGCGGGGCCGACGGTGAAGCGGGTTTCGCGGGCTACTTGGTGGTGGCCGTGGTCGAGTTTGTCGATGAGGTCGTGCCAGCCGTAGGCGTGGCAGGTGGCGATGTCGATGTCGCGGTGGATCTGGCGGAGTTGTGCGATGTCTGGGTCGGTGTTGGTGGGGTTGTTGACGAGGTTGTAGGTGGCGGTCAGGCCGGCTTGGCGGGAGAGCATGAGTTCTCGGCGGTGGGTGTCGAGGTGGTGGCCGAGGGTGCGCATCTCGGGGGTGAGGTGGGGGAGGGGGAGGGTTTCGAACACGTCGGAGGGGGTGTAGCGGAGGTCGGCCTTCATCGACGATGCTCGAGCTCGGACCCACCAGTAGTGGGGTGCGCTCGACAAGAGCGTCAGCATCGCGGTGTCATCGGTGGCGAATACGACGACGGCCTCGCTGATCACCTGGCCGGTGGGCACCATCACCGGCATCACGACCTTGCTCACCCTCGTGAGCGCAATGACCCGCTCCAGCCCCGCAATGGCCTCCACCAGCTTCGGAGCGCGCTCCGCGTACTGCCACCATCGCTCCCGGCGAACGGCACGGTTGTTCCTGTCACGCTCGGGCTTTACGAGGCGGACCACTTGCTCGAAGGGTTCAGCGTAGGTCTTGGCTCGGTCGAGGTCCCAGTCGTGAAAGTTGATCACCCACCGGCTGCCAGAGCTGTCCGGCCGTGAGTTGAGGTCCTGGCCGTTGAGGTAGAGGGCCAGCACGTCCTTGTTGCGTGGATCCCGCTCGATCATCGCCTTCGCTGCTTCCGGCTCCATCGTGAATCCGAGACCCAGGACATACGAACCGATGAAGGCGATACCGCCACTGCTGGGCAGCCGGCGCGGAGTACCCGACACTCCCGATTCGGGATCCAGGGACGCCGTGATGCCACGGACCACCCGGCCGTCGGCAATTCTCAGACTCTTCCTTCCGGGGGCGACTCGGGTCGTCCACACCGCGCAGTACTCCAGCACGGCGCTCTTCGTGGGCCATGGCTTTGATTTCTCCGCGAGCCGAATCGTCACCCCCTCCGCTACGAGGCGATCCAGTCCCACCTGGCGCGTGTCTCCCTGCGCCAACGTGTTGGTGGCGATCAAGCCGGTCTGACCCGCCGAGTTGAGCAGCTCATGCGCCCGTAGGACGAAATAGGCAGCCAGATCCGCGCTTCCGCGATCACCCCGGCCAACCCGGTGAAGCAGGTACTCCCGATACCCGACGCCGTACTCGCCAGTGAGCTTCTGGCCGCCCAGGAAAGGTGGATTACCGATGATGGCGTCGAAGCCCGCATCTTCCCGGGCGAAAACCTCCGGGAAGGTGAGCATCCAATGCAGCGGTAGCCGTTCCAGCACGTCCTTCGGGAGGTCGGCTGCCAGCCACTGCCTGGCTTGTTCGTTCTGACGCTCGGGGTTGCCGGAGACGGTGAGCGCGGACGCCTTCTGGATGGCGACCGTAAGACCCCTGGCCTTCCCCCTGCCCTCCCCGGTGGCGTGTGCCAGCAGGGCGCCGACCAGAAGGTCGGCGGCCGACCGCACGTGTTCCATGTCCTCCCCCACGGACCTCAGAACGGCCCGTTTCCGCGCGAGCGCCTTCAGCGGATCACCGGTCACCTCGATCTCGACAATCCCCCGTCGCCGGCCTGCCGCCTCACTCAGCAATGCGGGCACGTCCTCGCTCAGTTGCAGGCATTCGAGCTGCTCGACGGAGGTGAGGCCCAGCAATGAATCTCCCACTACCAGTCGGTCGTCGAGGAACGTGAACGACCGGTCGGATTGGACAGAGACGAGCCACAGTGACAACTTGGCCAGCTCGACGGCCATGGGATTGATGTCGGCGCCGTAGAGGCAGCGCTCGATGATCTCCCTGCGAGCTGCAGCCTGCAAGGGATCATCCTCGGCATCGGTACAGGCCGCGTCGTCAATCCGCCCTTCCCGCTTCCACGCAGCGATCAACGCCTCCCCGAGGTAGCGTGCCGCGCTGACGAGAAAGGCTCCCGACCCCATCGCGATATCGGCAATCCTCAAGGAGAGAATCTCGTCTGACGACTTGGGGATCCACTCCTTCAACTCAGCCGTCTGCAACGGTCCGACCCGATAGATGAGCGGCTCGAGCGCCCCCTTGACGATTCTCTCCGCGAGATCTCGTGGGGTGTAGTGGGAGCCGGTGGCGCGCCGTACCTGTGACTCCGTGACGTACGGCGTGCCGGGCAGGATCACCAGCGGCAGGCCACGCAGATCTCGGCGGATGATTCCGTAATACGGCAACAGCCGCTTGGCCACCTCGGCGTCGCCCTCCGTGGCGGCCAGCAGCTTGCGAGTGGCCTCCAAGTTGCCCGCGTCGTCGAGAGGCGTCAGCCGCCGAGCCAGGGCGCCGGCCGTACCTATGCCGGAATCCTTAAAGCGCTCCGCAAGCGCTGCTGGATCAGGCCCGATCCGTTCGATGATGGTGAGTTCGACTTCCTTCTCCCTGCCGGGCTTGCCGATCAGGCCGATGGCGACCTCGGTGGATCGCTGGGCGTCAAAGGACAGCAGCCCTTCGTAGACGTACCCGATTTGCTCCACGTCCAGGGAGCGGAAGCTGAGCTTGCGGCGCTCGCGATTCCTGCCTTTTCCGAACTCCGCATACTGAATGGCACGCAGCATGTGGAGCACGGTCCGGTCATCTACGGTCTTCGGCAGCCAGTGATGCTCCGCATTGAAGAGAGAACCGTCGTACGCGTGGATCTTCAGTCGAGGATGATCAGTTCCGTTGTAGACGACAGTGAACAGGGCAAGCAAACGGTGCCAGGCGGCCGTGCTGTGTGTCAGCTCCTCCTCGGATCCTGCCAACGCGCGTCGCTCCAGATCGGCGCACAACTGCCCCACCGAATAGGACGCGGCATAAAGATCATTGTCAGCCGGAAGCACACCCCGCTCTTCTGCATAAAGGACGAAAACGACCCTCATCATGACGGTAACCGCGCCTCGGTAGATGTCGTGCGCGGGCACGTGGTGGAGCGAATCTTCCTCCTGAGTCATGCGGCCGACGCTCGTGACTAGCAGTTCCACCGCTTGTCGTACCTGGACGCCTAGCGCCTCCGTGATGTCCTCCGAGCTCTGTCCGCTGGCATGGAACAGTGCGGGCAGCCGCTCGCTCTCGGGTACGGTGAAAAACCGGTCAGCGTTGAGCAGCGAGAAGAACGCGCGTACCACGTCTCGCTCGGCCCGCTCCGGCCAGTTGGCTGCGTCGAACGTACCTGTCGCCGTACGATCTGCGGGCACCCACACCAATGTCCACCGGCGGCCGTCGGTTACCAGGCCCAGTTCGACACCGAGCTTGCGACAGGTGCTGGCCAGCATGCCCGTCTGCGACGAAAGGTTCTCGGATGTGATGATCCCGAGAAGGCGGATGGCGTCGGGCTTGGGCTCCTCGCCCGGGATGGTGAGTGCAAATGTTGGTTTGATCATTGTGCCCTGCAGCGGCAGCTGCACTGCGAGGTGCTCCAAACCGCCCATGTGGAGGCCGTCGTCCCAGCGCAGGAGGTCACGCAGGACGTAGTTGATCCACTCAACAGTGGTGGACTGGCCGCCTCGCCAGCTTGCGTGCGCGGCGCGCAACCGGTCGCGATCGGGTTTGGTGATGGAGTCCAGCGCCGGCCACGCCTGCCGGAGTACGGGAACGCTGAGCCACGGCCCCGAGATCTCGACCATGCTCAGCCAACCGGCATGATCCATTCATTTACCGTAATTACTCTGAGCATCGATGCAATCACCGGCAGAGGCATATAAGTCTGCCTTGTCGCGCTCCTCCGGATGTGGGATCTTGAGGCGGCCATGTCTCTGGATCGCCAGACCCACCAGGGTGAGTATGGAGAAGCCTTCGTTCACGTGCTGGCGAAGGCCGCTGGGCTGCAGTGCGACAAGAGGAGCCCTGACCGTTCAGGTGTTGACTTCGCGGTCGGATATCCCGGCGAGCACGGGACGGTTCGCTACCCGCAAATCGAGATCCAGGTCAAGTCCTGGTCTCGCTGGCCGAGAGATGATGATCACGAATGGTGGGACTACGACGGGCTGAGCGAGACTCAGTTCAACGCGCTCGCTGGGCTGCTCCAGGTGCCTCGATATCTCGTTCTCGTACTCGTGCCGGACGATCCCTGGGAATTCACTGACGCGGACCACTTCGCTCTCCACCTGGCACACGCCGCCTACTGGGTGTCCTTCGTCGACGAACCCCTTATCGCGTCACCCAGCAAGACCAAGCGCCGCCAGGTGCGCGTTCCCAAGAACAACCTGCTCACCGTACGATCGCTGTTGACGCTGCTGAGCCCGGCTCTCGTGGAGGCGTCGTGAATGCTCGCGCAGTGGTGAGCCCCGCTCAGCTGTCCGATTATCTGGCTAGCCAGGGGTGGCAGCGGATCGATACCTGGCGTGGTGCGGTGATCTGGCATCTGGACGGTGCGGGCGAGGTCCTGGTACCTCATGAGCCTGCTTATCGCGACTACCAGGACCGGCTGCGCGAGGTCGTGCGCGTCCTGTCTCGGGTGGAACACCGTGCCGACTGGGACATCGTCCGGGACATCACCGAACCGCTGACAGACAGGCAGTTCTTCCGCACCCAACCGGACACCCCCCAGGGGACCACCCCATTGATGGCAGGCCTCAAGGCCTTGGAGGGAGTCCGGGATCTGCTGAAGGCCGCTGCCAGAGTCTCGGTCGATGGCACCTCCCCGATCCACGTTGGGCAAGCACCGGAAACCGCGCATGCCTTTCTACGACAAGTCCGGCTGGGCACGACCCAGGTAGGCAGCTACGTCTTCACCGTTCAGGTTCCGTTGAGCCAGCCGGCCCAGGATGCTCTCTTCGGAGACGGGGATCCACTGCCCTTCAACCGACGGGTTCTCCTGCGCATGAACGACGCGATACTGGCGGCACATGAGGCCGCTACAAAGGTCTCCGAGCATGGTCTGGGTATCTTCGACGACTACATTGACCGCGGCATCTCCGCCAACTTCTGCGAAGCCCTAGTCAATCTGGCTGGACCAGATTCTGGTTGGCCGGTTGAGGTGGGCTTCAGTTGGTCAAGGGGGCTCGCACCTCCCGACTGGGCGACGGCGGGGCCGACGAGGTTCGACCCCTGGGCGCTCGGTGCCATCAAGCAGGCTGGTCAGCAACTACGCCTGCTCGGGCAAGGAGGGCAGGCCGCGATCACTGGACTGGTCGTCAGTACCCGTCGCGATCGGGACGAGCCCGGTAGAGTGAAGATCCGCGGGGAGCTTCGCGTCGCCAGGCAGGCCACCTCGCGCTCGATCTGGGTGGTTCTCAATCCTCAGCAGTACGCTCAGGCGCTGGACGCGCACCAGGAGGAGCGCCAGGTGTCGGTGATCGGTCAGCTAGTTCCTACTCAGCGACGGCTTGAACTCCATCCGTCCGACTTCGAAGTACTGCGCTGATTTTGGCGGCAGTAGTGCACGTCAGAGGTCATTTTCCGAAGCCCCCAAGAGGCCGGGTAAAGCCGAGGGTATGTCGGCTCGATCACAGCTTCATGGGCTGATCCGGGGCCAGAGGGGTGAGTGGGAGCCGTCCTCCTTCCCGAGCCGTTCTTGCTGGCGGACAACCTACTTGGCACCTTGCTCACCCATCGGCCTAACGCGGGCAGACCTGGTGGTCAAGCAGTCGTCACGCGCGGAGTTCGCTCAGGTCGTGCTTCTGTAGCAGTCATCGATCTTCTGGCTCGACCCGGTGGTACTCGTTGGCTCAATGCGCCCGTCCCGCAAGGAGCGTCAACCAGAGGTCCTCCGCTTCCTGGCATCGCAGCCTTGCGGTCTCGGCGACAGAGTCGGTCTCGTTTCGGCGGATGAAGTACTGACCGCCTGCGGCGCAGAGCTCGTAGACAGGCAGGAGGCAGTCACATGTCCACCTGATGACTCGGACACGTTCACCTGCTCGCGGCCTGTCCCAATCGAGTTCCCTGGAACCGGGGTCCGGCGCCATGGTGTGCGGGCTGATGCACCCAGAGGTTTGGTCGTGCGACATCGCGGATCACGCGGCTACGGCCCAGAGAAGAGGCTTGTGAGCCACCCCGCCGTAGAACAGGGTGGGCGCCGTGGGATGTCTGCGGTCTGAGTCCGGACGCCAATCCCGGACATCGACGAAGCCGGGTTCTACCAAGCGGAGTCCATCGGAGCACGCATTCGGGCAAGAGACGGTTGGGTACGTGGCCGCCAGGTAACTGCCGGGAGCGATGACGTCGCCCAGGTGGCCGATGCCGACGTGCGTCGCCTCGCCTGTGAACAGGCGCATGAGCAGGATCGCTACGGGACGATCCAAGTCCACGAGCGCTTGGAGTTGCTGTCCGTGGAGGACTTCGCAAAGGTCCTGTGACCCGCCGAGGACGGCCGTAACACCGGGCGTCCTCGCGAGCAGAGCGCGCGCGAGCGTGACGGTCATGGGGTCGCGGTCCACGTAGACGGCTCGGGCATCAGGGGTGATTGCTTGAGCCACCGCGTGGACGTTGTCTTGCGTTGGCAGACCGCCGCTGACGGCGATGAACTGTCTGATGCCAGTCTTCCGAGCCACGTATCTCACTACTCGGCGATGAAAGTCACGGGCATCCCGCACGCTCTCCGCGAGGTGGGGAATGGTGACCTTCAACTCCTCCGCTGCCGCTCGATCGGCTCCGTAGTTGACATTGCCGCCCAGGAGATAGTCGTGGATTCGCGCCTCGTTAGGCCTCGTGATGTCGATGAGCGGGCATGCCCCGTTGTGCTCGCTCATGCCATCGCTCCGGCAGTGTCCAGCTCGAACCAGACCGCCTTGCCGACCTCGGTGATCTCGACGTCCCAGCGGTCGGCGAAGGTTCCGACGATCCATAGCCCACGCCCTACCTCTTCGTCGGCTGCGGGTTGCTGAGGGATGGGCCGGCCGTTCTGGTCAGGGTCGTGGACCTCGAGCCGGAGGGTGCCGGACACATGGCTCAGTACGAGCGTGATGGGTGCTCCGCCGGTCTTGGCGTGCTTGATCGCATTGGTGATCAGCTCCGAGACCAGCAGTTCGGCGGGCTCGGTGAGCTGCGTGAGCTTCCATCGAGCGAGCATCTGCCGTACCCAGATGCGGGCAGCGGGCACGGAGGCGCTGACTGAGGACAGGGTGTAGGAGCGGGACAGGATGTCGCTCGACAGGCGGCTGGTCATAGCCCTGAAGAAAACGCTGAAGCCGTCGCATCCTCCACAGCAGATCTGTGCAGGAATGGCGCATCGCTGCCGCATTAGCCCTGCGACCTGCGAGAAAAGGAGGAATACTTACGTAAGAACCTCCTGTCAATTTCACGGTAGGAGCGCAGCGTGCCGAAACGACGTCTAAAGCTGACACAACGCCGCAAAACGCTGGGATTTTCTCAAGAAAGTCTGGCGCATGCCGTCGGTGTCGAGCGTTCGACGGTTGTGCGCTGGGAGAGCGGTGAGACCGAGCCTCGGCCATGGCACCGTCCCACGATTGCCGCGGTGCTCCAGCTGACGCTCGCAGAACTGGACGACGTGCTGACTTCGTCAGCCATGGACGAGGAACGGCTCGCCTTCACGCTGCAGAATCCGGCGATGGTTGACCTGGTTACAGTTGCTCAGCTGGCGCAGGAGATCGAGCGCCTCACTGCGGAGTACGACACAGCCTCGTCCGCGTCGCTGCTGGCGACCGCCGGCCAGTGCCACAGCCAGGTCACGCTTCTGCGCAACTTCGCTCCGACTGCACGGATCCGTCGCGAGCTCTGCTTCTCGGTCGCAGAGTCGGCCACGTTGATGGGTCAGCTCGTCTGGGACGCCTCTCAACGACGTGACGACGTTGGGCCGGTGCGCTACTTCGACCAGGCGATAGCAGCTGCCAGAGAGATCGCGGATCCGGTGCTGGAGAGTCACGCGCAGCTCCGCAAGGGCTTCGTGGCGCTCTATGGGACCAAGGATCCACGGGCAGGCCTGAGATTGTGCCGTGAGACTGCGCTCGTCAGCGGGTCGGTGAGCAACGTCTTGACCGGCCTCGGATACCTCCATGTGGGTGAGGCCCACGCGATGCTCGGGCAGCGTCGGGAGTGCGAGAAGGCCTTGAGCGCCGCAGAGGTCAGCTTCGGCCGCATCCGCCCCGACGACGAAGCCATCACCATGTTCTCCTCCTCGCAGTTCGACCGCCTGGCAGGCTCCTGCTATCTGTCGCTTGGAGCCAACGGCAAGGCCGAAGAGATCCTGACGCGGACCGCTCGGAGTCTGGTCGAGTGGAAGAAATCGCAGGCCATCGTTTTGGGCAACCTCACCTTGGCATATATCCGTCAGGGCAAGCTCGAAGAGGCGTGCGGCACCCTCCACGAAGCGATCGACCTGATAGAGGAGACACGAGGAGGCGGCGGGATGAACGTCGCCTTCGCCGCGGGGCGTGAGCTGGCGCCGTGGCGGCACGAGCCCTGGGTGCAGGAGATCAGCGATCGACTGTTCGCGCTGATGACCACGTGATGGGGTAGGTGTATGGGCGTTGATGAGCAGAAGCATGCTGTTCGGCAGCGCGTGTGGTCTGCCCTTATCGATGCCGGGGTCTCGACGCCTGATGCCCGCGGGTACATCCCCAACTTCATCGGCTCTGAGCGCGCTGCTGAACTACTCGCCTCGACCGCTCCATGGCAGCAGGCGGCGACGGTCAAGGCCAATCCTGACACCGCGCAGCTGCCGGTTCGGGCCCGCGCGCTTGCCGCGGGAAAGCTGCTGTACATGGCTGTCCCGAAGATCGCGACGGTTCAGCCCTTCTATTTGATCGATCCGGCGCAGTCGGAGATTCCTCCTGCCCAGGCCGCGACCAGCCGTGTGGCTGCGGCGAGTAGTCCCCGTGTGGGCACGGAGGAGATGCGGCCGATCGACCTGGTGGTGTGTGGCACCGTCGCAGTCAACCGCCAGGGTGTGCGGCTGGGCAAAGGCGCCGGCTACTCGGACATCGAAGTGGCGCTGTTGACCGAGGACGGTTTGGTGAATGACGACACGATTTTCGTCACCACTGTCCATTCCCTCCAGGTTGTGGACGAGGAACTGCCTGAGGCGGAACATGATTTTCGCGTGGATCTGATTGTCACGGAGAGGGACATCATTGTCTGCCCTCCTTCCCGGCGGCCGAGCGGTCTGATCTGGCCGAGCATGCCAGCGGAGAAGATTGCCGCCATACCCGTGCTTGGGATGCGCGCGAAGAGGCACTTCAACTAGTCGGTCGAACGGGCGTCTTGATTGGCCGCCCACTAGCTCCCCATTGAAGTGGGGCGGCCCTCGACGGGTATCCGTCCGCACCTGGATGACGTGTCGCGCCAAGCCCTGGAGGGCGCGTCGGAGATGCACGCATCCCCTCAGCCCACGCGCGACAGCGCTGTACGGCAGGCCGAGGAGACCCTGAGCCTGGTCCTCAGGCAAGCCCCGGATGAGGGAGTGAGCATCGCAGACCTCATCCACGCCACCGGTATGCGGCGCTCCTGGGTTTACCAGCGCCTCCAGCAGGCCGGGCGAGGGGGTTGGCAGGCTCTGCCTGAGGTGCACGATCCGTAATCGTTCGCGTTCGTCGTCCGCATCCGTTCGCGCGTCTGCGGGTGCATTCCGCGAGAGACGCGTGGACGGACGGGAGCTTGGCCGTTGACCTCGACGGTGCCGCGGAGCGCGCCCAGGTCGTTCAGCTTGACTCCCTCGTCTCCACGCTGAGCTGCTTGAGCCTGGCCAGGCGATCGGCTGGCCCGGGGGTGGCTGGCCTTTAGGGCTGCCGGGCGGCTGAATTCCTGAGCGGATACCAGCACCAGCCGGTCGACGTCGAGGTCGTCGTACTTGGCGAGCGCCACGAGTACGGTGGAGAGTTGTCCTAGTGGAACGTATTTGCCCAGGTAAAACGCGCTAAGAGGGCGAGCGCCACTCTTTGGTGATTTTAGGAGTATCTTATCCATGTGTGGCATATGAGCATGCACGAACACGTCACTCGCCCTGCGGAGTGGCACTTAGTGCTGACCACAACGGTCAGCCTCTGACAGGGGAGAACCCGACGTAGACCGGGGCCCTAGGCGAGAGGCATCCCTCTCGACCAGCCGCTGGCTGGCGAGCATTACTCGGACACATCTGGCCCGAGACCTCACAGCGGCACACGAGCAAGGGCTCCCCATGATCGTCCTTCATGCCACCTGGCAGAGAGTCGCCTTGGGCGCACTCCTGGTGTTTCTCTTGTCACCGGTCCTTCTGGCGATGGCCATCCCCTTGCCCCTCCTCATCTGGCGGGAGGATGGACGGAAGTTCGTCCTTGAGCTATTCGACAGGGTGACAGGCCTGGCGAAGGCTCTGCTTCCCCCGGCGGAGGCGGCTGCCGGGGAAGACGCTGCCGAGGGCCTACGGATTGAACTTCCCACTTCTCCCGCGTTGAGCCGGGAGAAAGACCGGGCGAGCGCATGAGTCCGCACCCGGTGGCCATAGAAGAACGTGGGAAGGGCCGACTCACATAGAAGTCGACCCCTTCCTGGAACCAGCTCAACCAATTTCGGTCAAAAAAGGGTGAGAGCGGTCGCATTAAGCGTACGCCCATCGGCCCTGGTGAGCAGGTCATATGCGGCCTTCAACCCGGTCGGACAGCTCCGGCGTACTCGGCCTCTCGCTTCGCCGTCCAGGTGCCGACTTGCACTGTGCTGCCGGTATGGGGTGCATGTACGTAACGCTTGCCGTCGATGTTGAGCACGACGTGATGGATGGTTGCCGGGCTTTTGGGATCGATCGCGAAGAAGATCAGGTCGCCGGGCTTGAGCTGTGACCATGGCACATGGACGCCCGCATTCCACTGGGTCGCCGTGGTGCCGCCGATCTTCACGCCTGCCTTGCCCTAGGCGTACTTGGCGAGCCCGGAGCAGTCGAAGCCCTTGGTCTGAGCTCCTCGGCCGATGCCGGGGCCTGGTCCGCCCAGACCTCCGCCTCCCCAGGAGTACAGCACGCCGCTCATCTGGAGCACCCGATGGCGGAGCGAGGGATACCGAGCCCAATCCCGCCCTCCAGGCTGGTACGGACTGCGCGGCGATCATCGACGGAGAGCTTGACCACCGGATTGCTGGTCGGTAGTGCGTGATCCGGCGGTGGCGGGATGAGCATGCCGAGATGTCGGCCTCGCTGGTGAGGGACGACGCGCTGATCTTCGGACCGTTCAGATCTGCATAGTGACGGCCACCGCCTTCTGAGTGAGTCATGACGTCAAGATCAGCAGGTGGTGGCCTGGTGGGCTTTGGGGGGCTGAAATCCTGAAAAATACGGGCTTGTGGTGGATTGTGGGGCTCGGGAAGGATGCTGGGAGGTGGACGGTGATCCCGTCCTATCGCAGGCGAGACAAAGGACGCCGGATGACCCAGGCCGACGCGGTGGCATCTCTTGTGGAGCGGCGGTTAGGCCACGCTCTCGATCCCGATCTCAACTTCTTTGAAGCTGGTCTCGATTCGCTTGCCCTGGTCGAGCTGCATGAGGAGATCACCAGCACACTGGGGCTGAGCCTGCCGGTCACCGCGATGTTCACTCACCCGAACCTGCGTGCTCTCGAGGACCTGATCACGCAGGGCCAGGCGCCTGCCAGGCAGGACGGTGTGCGTCGCCGTCCGGTGGGCGGTAGCCGCCGGGACGTGCGTGCCAGGATTCGCAAGGACGGTCAGTGACCCCTCACGAACAGCCCATCGCCGTGATCGCGATGGGGCGCTTCCCGCAGGAGGTGGGGGCGGCCGAGGAGGCCGGGCACGATCCGGGGGCGCAGGTCGTCCAGGTGTACGGCGGAGTGGGTAAGGCCTGCGCGGCGTTGCTGGCCAGGGAGTGCGAGCTGGCCGTGACCGATGCCGGCGAGCTGCCGCTGGGCACGCTGCGCGGCACCCTGGTTCTGCGGCTTCTCGACCGCGCGTTGCTCGATGGCGATCTGGTGCACCGGGTGATCTGGCCCGACGATCTCGAGGTCGAGGAGGGCTATCCGCCCGTGCATGCCCCGGGTGACGGCCGGGCGCGCGTGGTGGTGTGGTCTGGCCGTACCCGTGAAGAGGCCGAGGCTGTACGGCGGGGCCTGGCGAGCTTCTTCGCCGGGCTGCCGGAGGACCGGTACGCCGATGCGGTGGGCACTCTGCAGCAGGGACGCGTCCACCATCCCGTGAGAGGTGCGGTGGTCTGCCGGAGCGCCGCAGAGGCCGCTCTCGCGCTGGGCCGCGAGCACACCTACGAGCAGGAGCCGGTCCGCCTGTCCCTCCCCGACGAGGCGGCTGGCCTGTACGGCGTGGTGCGTTTGTTCACCGAGGCCGTGGACGTGTGCGCGGAGGCCTTCGAGGCGCGCGGCGTCGAACTGCCGGGCGACTGGACCGGCCCGCACGCAGCCTTCGCCACCGCTTACGGGCTGGCCGCCACGCTCGCTGCCTGGGGTATCCGCGCGGAAGCCCCGGACTCGGCCCTCCTCGCGAGTGACCTTCCGCTAAATGACGCGCTGGCCAGCCTCGGGCAAGAGACGGCGGGTGATCTTCCGCTGGGGGAGGCGCTGGCCGGCCTTGCGCAAGAGACGGCGAGCGACCTTCCACTGAAGGAGGCGCTCGCGCGAGAGATGGCGAGTGACCTTCCGCTAAAGGAGGCGCTCGCGCAAGGGACGGCGAGTGACCTTCCGCTAAAGGAGGTCCTCGCGCAAGAGGCGGCCGGAGCCGAGGTCCGGGTGGGTGGCGATCTCGCGGGGCTGTTGGCCGCTGTGGCCAGGTTCTGGACGGGCGGCGGACGGGTGGATTGGGCCGCGCTCGATCCCGATCACCCGCTGCAACGCATTCCGATCCCGCGGCCGGAGCCGGAGTTGCCCGCCTCCGTGGAGGAGCCGCGGCCGCTGTCGGCGGTGCCGTACTCCTTCTGGGTTCTGGAGCAGCTCGCGCCGGACAGCGGCGTGTCTAACCTGGCGGTAGCGCTCAGGTTCGAGACGCCGCTGCGCAGGCTGCCGCTGCAGATCGCGGTGAACCGGCTGGTCAAGCGGCATCCGGCACTACGGCTCCGGTTCCCCGAAATGAAGGGGACGCCCGTCAGGCACCTGGTCGCGCCCCAGGATGCCCAGCTGAAGGTCGAGACGCGGGCCACGACGGAGGAGACGCTGGTCGCGGACCTGCAGTCCTTCCTGGACGAGCCCTTCGACCTGGGCCGCGACCTGCTCATCAGGGTGGGGCACTTCACCCTGCCCGACGGCGCAGGGACCGTGGTGTGCCTGGCCGGCCACCACATCATCATCGACGGCACCTCCCTGCAGCTCCTGGTGGAGGAACTGGGCCGCTTCTACGACAGCCAGACCGGGCACGGCACGCTGCCGCCCGAGCTGGCGGGGCCTGCACCGTTGCTGGAGCCGGGGCAGCCGTCGGAGGAGTCGATCGGTTACTGGCTGGAGAGGCTCGACGGCGTCGACCCCGCCGCCATGGTGCTGCCGGGGAGCAGGCACTCGCCGGCCCATCCGACGTTCGCCGGTCACACCTGCTCGTGGCAGGTCGAAGCCGAGACGGTGGCGGCACTGGACGAGCTGCGGGCCAGGCTGCGCACCACCGGCAACATCGTGCTGGCTACCGCCTTCCTGCTGACGCTGCGCGGGCACGGCGCCGGCCCGGACCTGCTGATCGGCATGCCGGTCAGCACCAGGGCGGGCGAGGAGTGGGGGCAGGTCGGCTACGCCGTGAGCACGCTGCCGCTGCGTGTCCACGTCGAGCTGGACGACGACTTCGAGCAGGTCGCCAGGCGCGTGGAGGAGGCTTTCGCGGAGGGGATCGAGCACGCCGACGCCTCGGTGGAGGCGGTGCTGACCCGCCGCGGGCACGGCACGGACGACTGGCGGGTCCCGCTGTTCCGGCACATGTTCAACTACCGGCCCTGGAGCGACGAGAAGGTCCACATCCAGGGCGAGGTGCCCGGGTATGTCGACAACCTCATCGACCGCAGCCGCCTGGACCTGCAGTGCAACGTCATCCAGGAGCCGGATCGGCTCACCATCCGCATGGTGCACAGCACCGAGGTGCACGACGAGGACGAGATCGCGGCGTTCGCGGCCAGGATGTCCGCGGTGGTACGGCAGGCGGCCCGCGGAGCCGTGACGGACGTGCTCTCGCCGGAGGACCGGGCCTTGCTGGACCGGGTCAACGACACCGGCCGCACCTGGAACGGCACGCTGGTCGAGCGCATCGCACCAAGCAGCAAGGTGGCGGTGCGCGAGGGCGGGCGCGAGATCAGCTACGACGAGCTGCTGGGGCGCGCGGCCGCGGTCCGCGACCTGCTGCACGAGCGAGGGGTACGGCACGGCGACCTCGTCGCTCTGGCTCTTGATCGCTCGGCGGACCTGGTGGCGGCGGTGCTGGGCGTGTGGCAGGCGGGAGCGGCGTTCCTGCCGCTGGACGTGCGGCAACCTGAGTCCCGGCTCGCCTACCAGGTGAGCGATTCAAACGCCCGGCTGGTGGTCGCGGAGGGCGCCCCCGAGTGGGCCGGTGACACTCCGGTCGCGCCGATGCCCAGTACCACGGGGGTGCCAGGGGCCGGTGACACGCCGGTCGCGCCGACGCCCGGCACCAGGGGGGTGCCGACGACGCTCACCCACGAATCCGGAAATATCGCGTATGTCATCTACACCTCCGGCTCCACCGGGCGGCCCAAGGGCGTGCAGGTCACGCACGGGAACCTGGGGAACCTGGTGCTGGACTTCGCCGACCGGCTCGGCGCACCGAAGAGCGTGCTCTGGTCCACCACCACCTCCTTCGACATCTCCTGGCTGGAGCTGCTGCTGCCGCTGGCCTCCGCAGGCACTGTGGTCGTGGCCTCGGACGAGGACCAGTTGCAGCCGAGCAGATTCCTCAAGCTGATGGCCGACGTCCAGGTCGTGCAGGCCACGCCGACCGCGTGGCGGCTGATCGCGCCGGAAGCCCGGCAGGAACTGGCCGGGCGCACCGTGCTGTGCGGCGGCGAGCCGATGCCCGCCGCCCTGGCCAGGGACCTGCTGGGACTGGGCTGCCGCCTCTTCAACGTCTACGGGCCGACGGAGACCACGATCTGGTCCACCGCGGCCGAGCTGCGCGAGCCGCCGGCCGATCCGGTGCCCGCGGGTGCGCCTCTGGCCAACACCCAGCTCTTCGTCACCGACGCCGCGGGCCGCGAGCTGCCGCCGGGCGTGCCGGGCGAGCTGTGCGTCGCCGGTGCGGGGGTGAGCGCGGGCTACCTCAACCGGCCGGAGCTGACGGCCGAGCGCTTCGGGCACCACGACCGGTACGGCAGGTTCTACCGGACCGGCGACCGCGCCCGGATCCGCCACGACGGCACTCTCGAGCTCCTCGGCCGCGATGACAGGCAGATCAAGCTGCGCGGCCACCGCATCGAGCTCGGCGAGGTCGAGGCCGCGCTGCACGAGCACGAGGCGGTACGGACGGCCGCGGTGATCCTCGACGGCGACCCGCAGACCGACGGGCGGCTCGTCGCCTTCCTCGAGGTCACCGGCCAGGCCGCCGACGGGGAGCTGTGGCACTTCGCCAGGACGCGGCTGCCCGACTACGCCGTCCCCACCCGCTACGTCGTCACCGACAGGCTCCCCACCACCGCCAACGGGAAGATCGCCTACCGCGACCTGGTGGTACCGGCGGAAGACCGTGCCCAGGAGCAAGAATCAGGCGACGGGCTGGTCCAGCAGGTGGTGGCGCTGTGGCGCGACGCGCTGAACCGCCCCGGGCTGGGGCCGCACGACAACTTCTTCCTCAACGGCGGCCACTCCGTGCTGGCCGTACGGCTGATCCGCCCGCTGGAGGAGCTGGCGGGCCGCCCGGTCTCGGTACGGGCCGTGTTCGACCATCCGACCCCGGCCGAGCTGGCCGCCCACCTGGGAGAGACCCGATGACGCCGTGGTTCGTCCAGGTCAAGGAGGGGGAGCGGGCGCTGGTCACCTTCCCGCACGCGGGTGGCGGTCCGGCTTCGCTCGGCGAGCTCGCCGGACATTTCCCGCCCGAGGTGGGTCTGTGGTCGGTCAACCTGCCGGGCAGGCAGGCCAGGCTCGCCGAAGAGCCGCGTACGGATCTCGACGGGCTCGTCGACGACCTCGCGCAGGATCTCGTCGGAAAGAAGTACACGCTGTTCGGCTACTGCAGCGGGGCGTTGCTGGCCTTCCTCGTCTGCCGCCGCGTGGTCGAGCTGGGCGGGCGGCCGGAACGGCTGATCGTGAGCTCGTTCGGCGCTCCTGACGTGACGTTGTTCATGCGCCGCCTGCCGTCCCTGCCCTCGTGGCTGTTCTGGGAGCAGGTGATCGCGCTCGGCGGCGTCCCGCCCGAGCTGGCCGAGCGCGAGGCGCTCTGGCCCGTGCTGGAACCGGCGCTCCGCGCCGACTTCGGGCTGCTGGCCGGTTATCACCACCGGTCAGGGCCGCCGCTGCCGGTGCCCATCACGGTCCTGTACGGCACCCGGGACCGATCGCTGACCAGGGGCGGGCTGCTGGGCTGGCGACGGCAGAGCGTGCACAGGCCCGTGCTGAAAGGGCTCGACTCGACACACTGGCTGGCCGAGGAGAACCCGGCCATGCTGGCGGCCACGATCGCACAGGAGATGGGATGCGCCTCGGTTACAGCATGAGCTACTGGGGCGGCGCCGGCCTCGGCCCTGCCGACCACCTGGCGCTGGTACGCGAGGCCGAGGCGCTGGGCTATGACTCGGTGTGGGCGGCCGAGACCTACGGGACCGATCCGGCGAGCCTGCTGGCCTGGATCGCCGGGCAGACGGAACGCATCGCGCTGGGTACCGGCGTGCTCCAGATGACCGGGCGCAAGCCCGTCGTCGCCGCCATGACCGCGGCGACCCTCGACCAGCTCTCCGGCGGCCGGGCCAGGCTCGGCGTGGGATTGTCCGGCCCGCAGGTGGTCGAGGGCTGGCACGGCGAGCGCTTCGACCGGCCGCTGGCCCGGGCCCGCGACTACCTGCACATCACCCGGAAGGCGCTGCGGGGCGAGCCGGTCCAGCATGACGGCCCATCGATGACGCTGCCCTTGCCCGGCAGCGAGGGCAAGGAGCTGACGCTGGCCGTCTCGCCGGTGCAGGAACGGCTGCCCGTCTACCTGGCCGCGATGGGGCCGAAGACCGTCGCGCTGGCGGGCGAGCTCGCCGACGGCTGGCTGGCCATCCACTTCCCGCCCGATCACCTGGCCAAGATGGCCACACACCTGAACAGGAGCGACCTCGACATCGCGCCCATGGTGCTCACGCTCGTCGAGGAGGACCAGGAGCTGGCCTACGACATGATGCGGCCCATGCTCGCCCTCTACCTGGGCGGCATGGGCTCGCGCCGTACCAACTTCTACAACCGCCTGGCCACCACGCTCGGCTTCGAGCAGGAGGCCGCCCGCATGCAGGAGGCCTTCCTGGACGGGCGGCAGGGCGAGGCCATGGCGATGCTGCCCGACGCGCTCGTCGACGCGATGACCATGTGCGGTCCGGCGGGCAAGGTGCGCGAGCGGATGGCGGCCTACCAGGAGGCGGGCGCGACCACGCTGATCGTCGGCCTGGTCACGCCCACCCGGCGGCTGCGCAGCCGCCAGCTACGGCTCATTGCTGGGCTGGCTCCGGCATCTGCTTGAGCTTGGCCAGCGGCGACCAGGCCATCGCCGCGATCGGCACCAGCGCGCCGATGGCCACGACCACCCACAGCGCCGTGCGCGTCCCCACGGCGCCGGCCAGCAGGCCCGCGCCCAGCGCGCCCAGCGGGGCGGGCATCAGGCCCAGCGAGTAGATCGACGCCACCACGCGGCCCTGCAGCCGCGGCGGGGTGATCGTCTGCACCAGCGTGGTGTTGGTGACGAAGAAGATCTGCGACATGACGCCGCTGACCAGCTGCGCGGCGACCAGCATGGCCACCGAGACCCAGACGGGACCGGTGGCCAGCGGGATGAGGAAGAGCGCGAGGTTGCCGTACACGATCGACCACAGCAGCACCTTGCCGATCGCGTAGCGCCGCATCACCTTGACAGCGAACAGCGCTCCGACGATCGCGCCCGCGCCGCCACCGGCCAGGATGCTGCCGAACCACGCCGCGGGCACGCCCAGGTCGCGGATCACGTACAGGGCGTAGATCGAGTTCATCGAGCCCAGGATGAACAGCGAGTACACGGCCGAGGAGATGGCCAGCGGCCGGATCAGCTCGTGCCGGAACACCCAGCCCACGCCCTGCCAGATCGCCTTGTGCACCTGCCCGGCGGTGGTGTCATCCGGCTCAGGCCGCGCTTCAGGCCGCTTGATCAGCGCCACCGCGATCGCCGAGGCCAGGTACGACACCGCGTCGATGACCAGCAGCGCGGGCGCGGCGAGCACCTTCAGCAGCGCCGCTGCCAGGCCGGGTCCGACCGTCTGGGCGACCGACTCGGTCAGCTGCAGCTTGGAGTTGCCCTCAAGGAAATTCTCCGGCGGCACCAGAAACGGGAAGTAGCTGCGGTAGGCCGTCTGGAAGAGCGTGCTGAGCAGCCCGATGCCGAAGATGACGGCGTAGATCCAGGCCAGTGTGAGCAGGTTGGCGAACCACGCGATGGGGATCAGCATCATCAGCACGAAGCGCGCCAGGTCCGTCCAGATCAGGATGGGCCGCTTGCGCACCCGGTCGGCCAGCACGCCGAAGAGCAGGAAGAGCACCATCGGGACCCGGAGCAGGAAGCCGACGACGCCCATCTCCGCCTCGGAGGCGTGCAGGACGGTGACCGCGATGACGGGGATCGCGAAGTAGGTGAACGCCGAGCCGAACTGCGACAGGCTCTGGCCCGCCCACAGCCGCAGGAAGTCGGGGTACTTCCAGAGGCTCGACTGCTCACTGGTCGGGGATGCCATGATCCATCCACCTTCTGATCTCGGTGGCCGCTCCGGCGACCAGGGGTTCGTACAGGATCGGGACGCGTTCCTCGGGGATCGCGAAGTGAGCGAGGCGGCCCTTGGCGACCGAGGGCCAACTGCCGTCCTCGCGCCTGGGCGCGAAGAGCGCGACGTCGCCGTCGTAGGGCTCGTGCCGGTAGCCGCCGACCGCGTGCGCGTTGGCCCGGAACACGGCCAGGTAGCGGCGCGCCTGCTCGACCTCCGCGGTGTCGGGGGCCAGCCGGTCGGCGGCCGAGGCGGCGCCCATGACCGTCAGCAGCCGCTCCTCCGGCGTCCTGGCGGCGAGTTCGGCCGCGTCCAGCCCGAGGGTCTCCTCGGGTCCGCCGGCCAGCGCGTGGAACAGCAGGACAGTGTCGTCCTCCAGTGACGCGCTGGCCACGGGCTCCTCGGCATTGGCGTACAGGAGGACGACGAGCGGCACCTGCTCGCCGCGCTCACGCAGGCGCCTGGCCACCTCCAGGGCGATGTTCCCGCCGATGCAGAACCCGCCCAGCACGTACGGCCCGGCCGGCCGTACCTCCAGCAGGTCGCTCACGTAGGCGTCGGCCATCTCGGCGAGCGTGGCGTGCGGCTCCTCGCCGGGCACCAGCCCGCGCGCGGCGATGGCGTACACCGGCTGGTCGGGGCCGAGCCTGCGGGCCAGCGGGTGGTAGCGGAAGACCTGGCCGCCGAGCGCGTGAATGAAGAAGATCGGCGTACGGTCGCCATCCGGGTTGAGCGGCACGACGTGGCTCGGTGGCGCGAGATCCTCGGGCTGGCGCAGCACCTTGGCCAGCGCGAGGATCGTCGGCGCGGCAAGTACGGTGGCGACCGGCAGGCTCCGCCCCAGCTCCTGGCGGATGCGGGCGGCCAGCCGCAGGGCGCTCAGCGAGTGGCCGCCGAGCTCGAAGAAGTCGTCCAGGATCCCGGCCGCGGGCACCTTCAGCACCTCCTCGTAGAGCCTGGCCAGGCGCGCCTCGACCTCGTCGCGCGGCGGCACGTACGGCTTGCTGCCGGCGGCCTCCGGCGCGGGCAGCGCGGCGCGGTCGAGCTTGCCGCTGCGAGTCAGGGGGAGGGCGTCCAGTCGCACCCACCGGCGCGGGATCATGTGGTCGGGCAGGACGTCGCGGAGGTCGGGTACGTCGCCCACGACGTAGCCGACCAGGCTGTGCTCGTGCGCCGTGACGGCCGCGTCGCGGACTCCCGGCTGCGCGCGCAGGGCGGCCTCGATCTCTCCGGGTTCGACGCGCATGCCGCGGATCTTGACCTGCTGATCGGTGCGGCCGAGGTATTCGAGCTCGCCTGTGGGAAGCCAGCGGGCGAGGTCGCCGGTCTTGTAGAGGCGTTGACCGTCGGGCGCGGGGAGGAACCGCTCGGCGGTGAGTGCCGGTTTGCCCAGGTAGCCGCGGGCGAGCTGGACGCCGCCGATGTAGAGCTCACCCGGTGTGCCGATGGGCACGGGCAGGAGGTGCTGGTCGAGGACGTGCAGGGTGGTGTTGTCCACCGGTCTGCCGATGGGGACGACGGTTTCGCCGGATTGGCAGGGGTGCCAGGAGACGTCGACGGCTGCCTCGGTGGGGCCGTAGAGATTGTGCAGTCCAGGGAGGTCGAGCCCAGGCGGGAGTGCTTCGCCGGAGCAGATGATCCGCGGCGGAAGCTGGATGTCCTCTTCCTCCAGGAAGGCCTGGAGCATCGAGGGGACGAAGTGGGCGGTGGTGATCTGCTCGGTCTTGATGAGGTCGCGCAGGTAAGCCGTGTCGCGGTGGCCGCCGGGCCGGGCGATGACCATCGTGGCGCCGGTGATGAGCGGCCAGAACAGTTCCCAGACCGAGACATCGAAGGTGGTGGGGGTCTTGTGCAGGACCCGGTCGTCCGGTGTGAGCTGGAAGGTTTCCTGCATCCAGCGGAGCCGGTTGACGATGGCGCGGTGGGAGACACCGACGCCTTTGGGTCGTCCGGTGGATCCCGAGGTGAAGATGACGTAGGCCAGGTTGTCCTCGTGGAAGCGGCCGCCGGGGGCCGTCTTGGCGTCGGCGAGCATGCCGCGGCGCCGTTCCTCGGGATCGTCCGGATCGAGGGGGAGGTAGGCGCCACCGGCCGCCAGCACCCCGAGGAGCATGACCGGGAGGTCCAGCCCGCGCTCCATGCAGACGCCGACCGGTTGGTCCACCCGCACGTCCAGCCCCGCCGCCACCTCACGGGCCCGTTCGGCCAGCTCGCGGTAGGTGAGCCGGTCGCCCTCGAAGACCAGCGCCGTCGCGTCCGGTGTCCGCGACGCCTGCTCGAAGACCAGCTCGTGCAGCAGCCCGCCCGGGTGGTCGTGCGCGGTGGAGTTCCAGCGCGCGAGCAGGGCAGCGTCCTCCGGCGAGATGCCGATATTTCCGGACAAGGCGCGGAGGTAGTGATCCCGGATCGCCGCGATCTGGTCGCTGGGGAACTGCGTCGTGTCGTAGGAGATGGTCAGCGTCAGTCCCTGTCCCGGAGTCCGGACGAAGGCCGCGCTGAAGGCGAAGTCGGTCTGCTCGAAGAAGTCCTGGTCCTCGATGGGCGTGGCGGCGCCGCCGTACACGTGGAGGTCGCGGAAGTCCACGTGCGTGTCCAGCAGGCGCGCGCGACCGCTGGCCCGCTGGATCTCGAAGAGCGGGAAGTGCCGGTACGGCAGCGCCGCCACCTCCGCCTGGAAGACCCGCTGGACCAGATCGGGAGCGTCGGCGCGCACGCGCAGCGGGACGGTGTTGAGGAACAGGCCGAGCACCTCGCCGCCCGCCTCGCTCTCCGGGCGGCTGTGCGTGAGCATCCCCGTGAGGACGTCCGGGTCGCCGGTCAGCAGCGCCATGACGCGCACGTGTGCCGCGAGCAGCACCGAGCGCAGCGGCACCCGGGCGGCGGCTGCCTCCTCGGCCAGCGCTTTCGCCAGGTCGTCGGGGAGCGCCGTGGCCAGCACCTCGACCTTGCGCGGTCCGCCGGTGGGGTAGCCGGGCATGCGGGGCAGCCGGCCCTCGGGTGCCTCGGCGATCGCCTCCCGCCAGAACTCCGCCGCCTCCGGCTGGGCGAGTACGGCCTTCTCGGCCGCCACCAGGTCGCGGAAGCGCGCCCCCGGCGCTTCCACCGGCAGCCCCGGTGTCGCGTAGCGTGCCAGCAGCTCGCTGACCAGCGTCGCGACGCTCCACCCGTCGAGGATCGCGTGGTGGAAGTAGACGGTCAGCGCGAACCTGCCGGCTTCGGGCCGCACGTGGACGCGGAGCAGAGGAGCCGCCGTCCAGTCGAACGGCCCGTACTCCGGTTCGCCGTCGGAAACCGTCAGCGGGATTTCCACGCGGTCGTGCACGAGTTGGACGGGCTCGCTGAACCCGGTCAGGTCGAAGGAGGTCCGCAGCACCTCGTGCCGCGCCGACAGCTCCTCCAGCGCCCTGACCAGCGCCGCCTCGTCGAACGTGCCGCGCAGCGTGAGCGTGGTGTGGTCCTGGAAGGTCACGCCGTCCAGCTCGCTGTGGTACAGCATCCCGGCCTGGAGGGCGCTGAGCGGGTAGGCGTCGATGATCATCGGGTGAGCCTCTCTCTGTCCGCCGGGCTGAGCAGGTCGAAGGCTCCCGCCGTGGATTCCGGTACGGCCTGCCGCGGCCGCAGGACGGTGGCCAGTTCGGCGACCGCCTGGTGGGTGAACAGGTGCTGCAGTTCCACGCCGTAGCCCAGGGCGCGCAGCCGGGCCACGACCCTGAGGCTGCTGATCGAGTCGCCGCCCACGGCGAAGAAGGTGTCGTTCCTGCTGACCCGGTCGAGGTCGAGAACCGCCTGCCAGACCTGCGCGACGGCGTGCTCCGCTTCGCCGCGCGGCGGCTCCCACGGCAGGTCGGCTGGGCGCTCGGGCGCGGGGAGTGCGGCGCGGTCGAGCTTGCCGTTGGGGGTGGTGGGCAGGCGGTCCAGCCGCACCCACGCCGTCGGGATCATGAAATCCGGCAGCAAATCGGATAAGTCGGGGGTGTCGCCGACGACGTATCCGACCAGGCGGCCGTCCACGAGCTTGACCACGGCACCCGAGATGGCCTCGATCTCGCCGAGCTCCACGCGCATGCCGCGGATCTTGACCTGGTGGTCGGTACGGCCGAGGTATTCGAGCTCGCCGGTGGGGAGCCAGCGGGCCAGGTCACCGGTCCGGTAGAGCCGCTCGCCGCCGGGCGCGGGCAGGAACCGTTCCGCGGTGAGCCCGGGTTTGCCCAGGTAGCCGCGGGCGAGCTGGACGCCGCCGATGTAGAGCTCGCCGGGCGTACCGATGGGCACCGGGCCGAGATGCTCGTCCAGGACGTGCAGGGTGGTGTTGTCCACCGGCCTGCCGATGGGCACGATCGGCTCACCCGGCTGGCAGGGGTGCCAGGAGACGTCGACCGCGGCTTCGGTGGGGCCGTAGAGGTTGTGCAGCCCGGGGAGGTCGATCCCGGGTGGAAGCGCTTCGCCGGAGCAGATGATGCGCGGCGGGGGTTGGATGTCCTCTTCCTCCAGGAAGGCCTGGAGCATCGAGGGGACGAAATGAGCTGTAGTGATTTTCTCGGTCTTGATGAGATCGCGCAGGTAAGCCGTGTCGCGGTGGCCGCCGGGCCGGGCGATGACCATCGTGGCGCCCGTGATGAGCGGCCAGAACAGCTCCCAGACCGACACGTCGAACGTGGTGGGCGTCTTGTGCAGAACCCGGTCGTCCGGAGTGAGCTGGAAGGTGTCCTGCATCCAGCGGAGCCGGTTGACGATGGCGCGGTGGGAGACACCCACACCCTTGGGCCGCCCGGTGGATCCCGAGGTGAAGATGACGTAGGCCAGGTTGTCCTCGTGCACCGGCCGTGCAGTGAAACGACCACCGGGGCTCGCGGCGGTGAGCACCAGGTCGGCGCCCGCGTCGGACAGCATGCCGCGCGTCCGCTCCGCCGGGTGGCCAGGATCGAGCGGCAGGTAGGCGCCACCGGCCGCCAGCACTCCGAGGAGTACGACGGGAAGGTCCAGCCCGCGTTCCATGCTCACGCCGACCGGCTGGTCCACCCGCACGTCAAGCCCGGCCGCCACCTCGCGGGCCTGTTCGGCCAGTTCGCGGTAGGTGAGCCGGTCGCCCTCGAAGACCAGCGCCGTCGCGTCCGGTGTCCGCGACGCCTGCTCGAAGACCAGCTCGTGCAGGGTCCCGCCCGGATGCTCCCGGGCAGTGGCGTTCCATCGCGAGATCTGCTCCCGCTCTTCGGCAGGCAGGATGTCCAGGCGCCCCACCGGCACCTCGGGCGCCGCCACTACCGCGCGCAGGAGTGCGGCGAACCGCCGCGCCAGCCGCTCGATCGTCTCCGGCTGGAACAACTCGGCGTTGTAGACGAAGCGCCCCTCCAGCCGGTCACCCCGCTCGGCGGCGTAGAGCTCCAGGTCGAACCGGGTGGTCGTGCTGTCCGGCTCGAAGCCCTCGCCGCCGTCGCGATAGCTCTGCAGCGCGAACAGCACCTGCACCAGCGGCGGGCGGCTGACATCCCGTTCGGGGTCCAGCTCGGCGACCAGTTTCTCGAAGGGCAGCTCCTGGTGGTCGTAGACCTCGAGCGCCCCATCCCGCGTACGGCGGAGCACCTCGGCGAACCCGGGGTCCCCCGCCAGCCGCGCCCGCAGCGGGAGCAGGTTGACGAACAACCCCACCATGTCCTCGAACTCCGGCCTGGTCCGCCCGGCCACCGGCGACCCCACCGCGAAGTCGGTCATGCCGGACCAGCGCGACAGCAGCACCTGGAAGGCGGCGAGCAGCCCCATGTAGAGCGTCGCCCCCTCGGCCCGGCACAGCTCGCGGAAGGCCGCCACGTCCAGCTCGAGGTCGTGCCAGCCGCCCTGGAAGCCCTGCCGGGGCGGGCGCGGCCGATCCAGGGGCAGTTCGAGCACCTGCAACCCGTCCAGCTCGCCGCGCCAGAACGTCAGGTCATCGGCCAGCCGCGCGCCGCTCAGCCGTTCCCGCTGCCACAACGCGTAGTCGCCGAAACCCAGCCGCGGCGCGCTCTGCGGTGGTTTCAGGAGTTCGCGGAGGATGAGGTCGGCCGACCAGCCGTCGGCGACGATGTGATGGACGGCGATGAGCAGTGCGTGGTCGTCGGGCGCCAGCCGTACCAGGGTGGCGCGCAGCAGCGGACCGTTCGCCAGCTCGAAGGGGAGCGCGGCGTCGGTGCTGAGCACCTGTCGGGCCGCCGCCTCTGTCGGCACGTCCACGACGCGCAGCGGGACACGTAACCGATCCGCCACCCGCACCTCCGGCCGCCCATCGGGGCCGGTGGGGAAGGTCATGCGCAGGCTCTCGTGCCGGGCGACCACGGCGTCGAGCGCCTCCTGCAGCTGTGACGGGGAGAGCGGGCCGCGGAGCCTGGCCGACGCGGGCAGCACGTAGGCGCTGGTCCCGGGGGCGAACTGTTCCATGAACCACAGCCGCTCCTGGGCGAACGACAGCGGCGGATCGCTGCCCTCGGCACGTCGCGGGATCTCCTCCGCAGCGCCAGTGTTGGTGTCCAGGCCCGCCACCGCCTTGCGGAAGCGGGCCTCCACGCGCGCACGCCGCTCATCCACGCTCGTCGGCCTCCTCGGCCAGGTGCTCCAGCGCCGCGGCCAGCAGGCGTGGCGTCGGGTGGGTGAAGGCCAGCTTGAGCGGCACGTCCAGCTCGGTGGCCGCGGCGATGCGGGCCGTGGTCCTGGTGGCCAGCAGCGAGTGGCCGCCGAGCTGGAAGAAGTCGTCCAGCACGCCCACCCGCTCCAGCCCCAGCACCTCGGACCAGACCAGGCAGACCAGTTCTTCGGCCGCGCTCGCCGGGGCTTCGTACTCCGCGCTCCGCGGCTGGCCCGGCGCGGGCAGGGCATCCTGGTCGACCTTGCCGCTCGGGGTCAGCGGGATGCGGTCGAGCGAGACGATTGCGCTCGGCATCAGGTGCGGGGGGAGCTCGGCGGCGAGGTGATCGTGCAAGGAAGCCGAGGCGTTGTGGACGACGTAGGCGATCAGGCGGTTGTCGCGGACGACGACGGCGGCTTGCCGTACTGACGGGTGGGCGAGCAGCACGGACTCCACCTCGCCCGGCTCGACGCGGTAACCGCGTACCTTCACCTGCCGGTCGAGGCGGCCCAGGATCTCCAGCGTCCCGTCCAGGCGGAAGCGGGCCCGGTCGCCGGAGCGGTAACGGCGCGAACCGCCGGGACCGGGGACGAACCGCTCAGCCGTGAGGGCGGGCGCGCCGCGGTAGCCGCGGGCCACACCGGCGCCGCCGATGTAGAGCTCACCGGCGACACCTGGCGGGACCGGGAGCCCGTCCGGGGCCAGCACTTCGACAGTGGTGCCGGGCAGGGGGAACCCCACGGTCGGGCGGCGCTGCGCCTCGGCAGGGTTCAGCTCGGCGGTGGTGGCGATGATCGTGGTCTCGGTGGGGCCGTAGCTGTTGATCAGGCGGACGCCCGGGGGCCCGGACTCGTACCAGGCGGCCAGGGCAGGGCCGGGCAGCGGGTCGGCGCCCAGGATGAGCAGCCGCAGACCGGGCGGCCAGGCGACGCCCATGGCCACCAGTTCCTGCCAGTACGACGTGGGCAGGTCCAGCACGGTGAGCGCGGAACCCTCCGGAGTCTTCAGGAAGTCGGGCAGCGGGTCGTCCGGGCACAGGACGAGCTCGGCTCCGGCGGCCAGCGCCGGGTAGATCTCCTCGGCGTGCGTGTCGAAGCTCGGCGAGGCGAACTGCAGGACGCGGTCGCCCGGCCCGAGCTCGTAGTGCTCCCGCATCCAGCTCACCCGCGACGCGAGTGCTTCGCGCGGCACCTCCACGCCCTTGGGGCGCCCGGTCGAACCCGAGGTGTAGATCACGTAGGCCAGCGAACCCGGCACCGCGACATGGGGGGATTCTTCAGAGACATGTAGATCGTCCAGCACGAGAGCCGCGCCGGCGTCCGCCGCCATCCAGCGCAGCCGCTCCGGTGGATAGGCCGGGTCGAGCGGCAGGTAGGCGCAGCCCGCCTTGCCGACGGCGAGCATCGCGGCGATCAGCTCCACCGACCGTTCGGCGCGCAGACCCACCACCGAGTCGCGGCCCAGTCCCGCCAGGCGCCCTGCCAGCGCCGACGCCATGGCGTCCAGCTCGGCATAGGTCACCCGGCGGGTTCCGTGGCTCACCGCGATCGCGTCGGGCGCCAGCCGTACGCGCTCGTCGAAAAGGTCGAGCACGTCGCGCGCGGGCGGCTGCGGGGCGTCGAGGACCGGCGGCCTGTCCTCGGGCAGCAGCATCGCCTCGCGCAGCGCGGACAGCGGCGCGCCCGGGTCGCCCGCGACCGCCTCCAGCACCCGCTCCCACCGCCGCAGCAACCGCGTCGCGGTCTCCTCCTCGAACAGGTCGCTGGCGTAGGACAGCATCGCCCACAGGGAGCCGTCGAACTGGGTGATGTCCAGCATCAGGTCGAACTTCGCCTGGGTCGCCCCCGGGTCGAACATCTCCGCTTCGATGCCGGGCAGCGGAAGGGCGGAGGCCTCCTTGTCCTGGATCACGAACATCGCCTGGAACAGCGGCGTCGTGCTCAGGTCGCGGCGGATGCCGAGGTCGTTGAGCAGGCGTTCGAAGGGGATGTCCTGGTGCGCGAAGGCGTCCAGGACCGTTGACCTGGTCCGCGCGAGCAGCGTGCGGAAGGACGGGTCGCCGGACAGATCGCCGCGCAGCACCAGCGTCTCGGGGAAGAAGCCGACGACGTCCTGGAGTTCCGGGCGATCGCGCCCGGCGATGACCGAGCCGACCGTGAGGTCGTCCGTGCCGCAGTGCGCCGCCAGCAGGAGCTGGTAGGCGGCCAGCAGGACCATGAAGAGCGTGCCGCGCTCGTCCCTGGCCAGCTGCTCCAGGCGGGCCGTCAGTTCGGGGCCGATGCGGCGCGCGCAGTAGTCGCCACTGGGCTTGCGTACGGCCGGCCGCGGCCGATCCACAGGCAGGTCGAGCGGCTCCACCCCGTCGAGCTGGGCCCGCCAGTAGTCCAGGGACTCCTGCGACGGCTCGCGACCACGCTGCCAGACCGCGTAGTCGCGGTAGTCGACCGAGGGAGTGCCCAGCCCGGCCGCGTTCCCGGTGTAGCAGGCGACCAGCTCGGAAAAGATGATCTTGAGGGACCAGCCGTCCGCCACGAGGTGATGCAGGACCAGGCAGAGCACGTGGTCGGTGGCCGACAGCGTGATCAGGTGCACCCGCACCAGCGGGCCCGTGGCCAGGTCGAACGGCGCGTTGGTCAGCTCGGCCACGAGCGTCGTGGCGCGCGCCTCGCGTTCTGACGCGGGCAGGTCCGCGAGGTCCACCAGCACCGGATCGAGCTTCAGCGCCGGCTCGACGACCTGGACCGGGCTGCCCTCCACGGCGGGGAAGCGGGCCCGCAGCATCGGGTGCCGCGCCGCCACGGTGGTCAGCGCCCCGGCGAGGTCCCCGATGGACAGCTCACCGCGCAGCCGCTGCACCATGTACATGTTGTAGGAGGCGTCGGCGGGGTCGAGCCGCTGCAGGAACCATAGCCGCTCCTGCCCGTAGGAGAGCGGCGCCGGCGCGTCCGGGTCGCTGCGCGCGGGAATGCCGGTGGGACGCGCCTTCGGCTGCCGCTGGAGCTTGCGCTCCAGCGCCGCGCGCTGTTCCGGGCTGAGCCGGGCCAGCCGCCCTCGTACGTCACTCATCCGTCCGCGTCCTCCGCCAGGAGCTCGTCCAGCTCGACATCGCCGAGCTGGAGTTCCAGTACGGCCAGCGCGTGCTCGGCCACCGTGGTGAGCTCGAAGCAGACCCGCAGGTCCATCTCGATCCCGTACGCCTCCCGGTACCTGGTGATCAGCTGGACGGCCAGCAGCGAGTGCCCGCCGAGCGCGAAGAAGTCGTCCTCGATGCCCACCCGGTCACGGCCGAGCAGCTCGCCCCAGAGCGCGCACAGCTCCTCCTCCAGCGGCGTTTCCGGCGCGACATAGGTGGTGCCCAGATCGGTGCGGCCCGGTCCCGTGGGCGGTGGCAGTGCCCCGCGGTCGAGCTTCCCGCTCGGGCCCAGGGGGAACTCGGTCACCTGCACGAACGCCTGCGGCACCAGCGCCGGCGGCAGCCTGCGCGCCAGCCCGGTCCGCAGCTCCCGCGACAGATCCTGAGCCTCGCCCGTCCAATCCACGTAGGCCACCAGCCCGCGGCCGCCCGGCGCGTCGTCGCGCAGGGCCACGACGGCCCTGCGCACCCGGGTGTCCTCGGCGAGTGCCGCCTCGATCTCGCCCAGCTCGACTCGCCAGCCGTGCACCTTCACCTGGTCGTCGATGCGGCCGAGGAACTCCAGCTCCCCGTCGGCGCGCAGCCTGGCCAGGTCGCCGGTGGCGTACAGGCGCGCCCCCGGCGGGCCGTACGGGTCGGGGACGAAGCGCTCGGCCGTCAGCCCCGGCCGTCCCGCGTAGCCACGGGCCACCTGGACGCCGCCGATGTGCAGGTGACCGGGCACGCCGACGGGCATCGGCGCCAGGTGCTCGTCCAGGACGTGCAGGCGGCAGCCCGGCATCGGGCGGCCGATGGGGATCGCCGTCTCGCCCGGCCGGCAGGCGTGCCAGGAGACGTCGACGGCCGCCTCGGTGGGGCCGTAGAGGTTGTGCAGCTCGACGTGCGGCAACCGCTCGAAGAAGCGGGCCGCCATCCTCGGGGTCAGCTCCTCGCCGCTGCACACCACGCGCCGCAGGGACGTGCACGACTCGATGTTCGCCTCCTCCAGGAAGAGGGCGAGCATCGACGGCACGAAGTGCATCGTGGTGACCGCGTGCCGTTTGATCAGGTCGCGCTGGTGGCTGGGATCGCGGTGGCCGCCCGGCCGTACCGGGACGAGGCTGGCCCCCTGCAGCAGCGGCCAGAAGAACTCCCACACCGACACGTCGAAGCTGGTCGGGGTCTTCTGCATCACCACGTCGCCGGCCGTCAGGCCGAACGTCTCCTGCATCCAGGCCAGGCGGTTGACGATGCCGCGGTGGGTGTTGACCACGGCCTTGGGACGGCCGGTGGAGCCCGAGGTGTAGATCAGGTACGCGGCGTCGTCCGGTCCGGTCACCGGCTCGAGATCGCCGGAGTCGAGGTCGTAGTCGTCCTCCAGCAGCACCGCCTGCGCGGGCCCGCCGGGCTCCAGGTGGCGCTGGGTGAGCAGCACGTGCGCGCCGCAGTCGGAGAGCATGAACTCCAGCCGGTCCCGCGGGTATTCGGGATCCAGCGGCACGTACGCCCCGCCCGCCTTGAGGACGGCGAGGAGTGCGACGACCAGCTCGGGTGAGCGTTCCGCGCAGACCGCGACGGGCTGGCCGCGTTCGACGCCGATGTCGCGCAGCCGCCGGGCGAGCCGGTTGGCGCGGCCGTTGAGCTCGGCGTAGGTGAGCGTGACGTCGCCGAAGACGACCGCGGGAGCGTCGGGAGTCGTGGCGGCCTGGGCCTCGATCAGCGCGTGCAGGGTCCCGGGCGCGGCCTGGGGCGCGCCCGTCCCGAGGGCCAGTACCCGCTCACGCTCTTCCGCCGCGAGCAGCGGGAGCGTGGAAACCGTCCGGTCGGGGTCGGCGACGGCCGACTCGACCAGCGTCCGCAGGTTCGTCTCGAAGCGTTCGATCGTCTCCGGATCGAACAGGTCGGTGGCGTATTCCAGCCGGGTGTGCAGCCGCCCGTCGCGCATGTTGAGGTCGAGCTGGATGTCCACCTTCGCGGTGCCGTTGGCGATCTGCCCCTCGTTGGTGCCGAGGGCCAGGTTGAACATCACCTGGTAAATGGGCGGCACGCTCAGGTCCCGGGCCGGCTGCAGGTCCTCCACGAGCCGCTCGAACGGTAGCTCCTGGTGGTCGAGCGCCTCGGCCACCGTCGCCCGCACGCGGGCGGCGGCCTCGCGGAAGCTGGGCGCGCCCGACAGATCCACGCGCAGCGGCACCGCGTTGACGAACATGCCGATGACCGGCTCGGTCTCGGGCAGCAGCCGTCCCGCGATCGGCGTGCCCACCACGATGTCGTCGATCCCGGACCAGCGCGACAGCACGGCCGCGTAGGCGGTGAGCATCACCGTGAACAGCGTCGTGTTGAGGTCCTTGGCCAGCCGCTCCACGCCCGCCGACAGCTCGGGGGAGTAGGCGCCCAGCCGCATCTCACCCCGGTAGGTACGGCGAGCCGGCCGCGGCCGATCGCCCGGCAGGGCGAGGTCGGCGGGCACCCCGGCCAGCCGTTCGCGCCAGTGCGCCAGCTCGGTCTCCAGGAACTCGCCGGACAGCCTGCCGCGCTGCCACACGGCGAAGTCGGCGAACTGGATCGGCAGTTCGGGCAGCTTCGGCTCCCGGTCCTCGCCGAGCGCGTCGTAGCACTCCTCCACCTCGTTCATGAAGATCATGCAGGAGACGCCGTCGGAGATCGTGTGATCGAAGACGATGGCCAGCCGCAGATCGTTCTCGGCCAGCTTGACGTGCCTGGCACGGAACAGCGGCGCCTGCTCCATGTCGAACGGCGCGACGGCGTCCTCCCTGGCCAGGCGGGCCAGCTCCGCCTCGGCGTCGGCCCGCGGCAGGTGGGTCAGGTCCGTCTCCGTCAGCGCCGTGGGCGGCGCGTCGGGGCTGACGATCTGCACGACCTGCCCGTCCCGGAACTCGAACGTGGTGCGCAGCGCCTCGTGGCGCCGCACCACCAGATCGATTGCCCGCTCCAGCCGGCGCGGGTCCACCGGCTGCCTGGCCGCCATCGGCATGAACATCGCGATGTTGTAGACGGCCAGGTCGGGCTCGAAGCGGGAAAGGAACCACATCCGTTCCTGGCCGGAGGAGGCGGGGAAGGCATCACTCACTGTCCATCGCCTCTCGCAGGCTCTTCGGCCGCATGTCGGTCCACACCCGCTCGATGTGCTCCAGGCATTCGTCCTTGGTGCCGGAGAAGCCCTCGTCGTACCAGCCGGAGGGGTTGTCCCGGTCGGCGGGCCAGATGGAGTACTGCTCCTCGTCGTTGAGAACGACCTTGGTGCTCATGCGGAACTCCTGGGGAGGCGGGGGATCGTCGGGGTGGCGGGCCCAGCGGCGGGTTCTGCGGCGGGTTCTGTGGCGGAGGCGGCGGAGATCAGGGCCGCGACCCCGGCCACGGTCGGCTCCTCGAAGAGGCTGCGCATCGGCAGCCGCACCCCCAGCTCCTTGCGGATGAGGGCGATGAGCTGGACCGCGATGAGCGAGTTGCCGCCCAGCTCGAAGAAGTCGTCGTCGACGCCGATGTGGTCGCCGCCGAGCACCTCGCCCCACAGGCGGGCGATCGTGGCCTCGGCATCGTTGCGCGGGGCGACGTAACCCTCGGCGGGCGCCTTGTCCTGCCGGTCGGCGACCGCTGCCGGATCGAGTTCGGTCTCCACGGTCTCCTGGGTCAGCGAGCCGACGCCGGCCAGGAGCTCGGCCACCGTACTGGCCGCCACCACGACCTGGGGGCCGAGCGGGGCGGCGAGCAGCCGGCGCAGGGAGACGGCCCCGTCGGCGGGCCTGATCCCGGCCGCGTCGTCGGCCGGGGAAGCCGGGGAAGCCGGGGAAGGGGCGGCGCGCTGGGAGTCGGCGCTGGCGACCACCCCGGTGATCACGGCGTCGGTGTCGATCCGCCGCAGGACGTAGTCGAAGACCTGCACCAGCACCGTGCCGTCGGGCGCGATCAACGTGACGTCGACGACCAGCACCTCGTCGGTGTCGGTGCTGGTGACGCGCAGGTGGCTCCAGAACGCCTCGGGCAGGCTCCCGCGCACGGTGATGCGGCCGTAGCCGAGCGGCAGGTAGTGGCCCTCGACCTGGATCCAGCTGAAGGTGGTGGCGGCGTCGAGCAGCGCCGGGTGCAGTCCCCAGCGGTCGAGGTCGGCCAGCAGCGCGTCGTTGGCCTCGAACAGGCCGAGCGCCTCCTGCTGTCCGGTGTACGTGGTGGTCAGGGTCCTGCTCCAGTGCTCGCCCAGCGTGAGCAGGCCCGACAGCGGTACGCTGCCCTGCCCGTCCGCCGTGGGCGCGCAGCGATCCATGATCGCGCGCAGGTTCACCCGGTCGGCCGGTGGCGGGTTCACCTTGGCCGCCGTGCCTCTGGCGTGCGTACGGTGCGACCCGGCGATGATGCTCTGCACCTGGAACTCCGCGCCGTCGGCCTCCGGGGTGAAGACCACCCGCACCTCGGCGGTCGCCCCGTCGGCCACCGACAGCGGCTCGACGAACACCACGTCACGCATCTCGACGAACCCGCTGCCGGGCAGCACCGCCTCGGCGGCCGTCCTGGCCAGCTCGAGGTGGCCGGTGCCCGGCAGCACCGGCACGTCGGCGATACGGTGCTCGTCCAGCACCCAGTGCGTGCCCGGCGAGAGCGTGCCGCTGCACCAGTCGAGGCCGTTGCCTCCCTCCCCGGCGTGCCGCGCGTTGAGGATCGGGTGGTCCATCGCCTTGATCCGGTCGCCGCGCTGCAACGCGACGAACCCGGCGGGGGCCGCGGTCTCGGCCGCCATGCCGACTTCCAGCCACCTGCCCCAGTTGACGCTGACGAGCTGGGCGGCGTTCCAGCCCCGTCCGGCGCGGGCGTGCGCGTCGAGGAAGTTGTTGGCCGCGCAGTAGTCGATCTGCCCGAACCCGCCGGCCACCGCGGTGATCGACGAGCAGAGCACTACGGCCTCCAGCTCGAGGTCGCCGAAGGCCTCCTGGAGCGCCAGCGTGCCGAGCACCTTGGGGCGGAGCACGGCCTCGGCCGCCTCCCGCTCCTTGATCTGGGCCATGCCGCCGCCGGGCAGGCCGGCCGCGTGCACGAGCACGTCGACCCGGCCGAAGGCGGCGAGCGTCTCGTCCCTGACCCGGCGCATGTCGGCCGGATCCGTCACGTCGGCCGCGAGGGTCAGCACCCGCGCCCCGGCGGCCTCCATCCGGCGGATCGCCTCGGCGGCACGCGCCTCGCGGGCCGAGCGCGGCGGGCCGTCGGGCAGCCCGCTCCTGGACAGCAGCACGAGGTTGACGCGGGCGCGTTCGGCCAGGTCCTCGGCCAGCGAGATGCCGATGCCGCCCAGACCGCCGGTGATCACGTACACCTGGCCGTCGCGCGGCTCACCCGGCTCGCTCGCCACCTCCACCTGCTCGTATCCGAGCAGCCACCGCTTCCCGCCGCGCAGCGCGACCGGGGCCAGCAGCCCCGCCTCGCCGGGCTCCGCCTCGCGGCCCAGCTCGGCGGCGACAGCGCGAACCGCGTCCCGGTCCTGCGCGTCGATGTGGCGGATCCGCAGCCACGGCGTCTCCAGCGGGACGACCCGGGCGAAGGCGGCAAGCGTGGCGTGCTCCGGCCTGGTCAGATCGCCGCCGACCACGTCCATCGTGCCGGCGGTGATCAGGTCGAGCTGCACGCCTCCCGCAGGCTGGGCCGCGGACAGGGCCTGCACGAGGGCCAGGACGCCGAAGAACCCGCGGTCCTGGGCCGCCCAGGTGTCCTCGCCGCCGGTGAGGGCCCAGGCGTGGACGATCCGCTCGGGAATCTCGCCGACCGCTTCGAGCAGCGCGTCGTAGTCCTCCCGTACGGCCGGCCGTACCGTGAAATATCCGTCGAAAGCGCCGAACGCGTGGCCCGGCCGCACCTCGATGGCCCCGGAACCGCACAGCCCCGCCGAGTCCTCGTCCACGAAGGCCAGGCAGCGCGTGATCGGCGCCGCTACAGCAGGACGGGCGGGTGCCTGGTGCCAGACGGGCACGCCGTACCACCGCTCGGGCGGCAACGGTCCGTCGGCCTGCTGCGGGCGGGCGGTGCCGCTGGTGAAGGCGCCCTGCGGGTCGGGGTCGATCCAGGTGCGCTGCCGCTCCCACGGGTAGCTCGGCAGGGAGATCCGGTAGCCGGGGGCGCCGAAGTCGTTCAGCTCGATGCCGTGAACCCAGAGCGTGCCCACGGCCTGCGAGAAGACCGCGACGTCACCGGCCCGGTCGCGCGGGCCGGGCAGGGACGGCAGCGGAGCGATCGCGCTGGTGGGCAACTGGGTGGCGGCCAGACCGGACAATTGCCGTCCCGGCCCGCACTCGATCATGATCCACTCGCCGTCGGCCAGGAGCGTCGAGACGCAGTCGCCGAAGCGGACCGGTTCGCGCACGTGCCTGGCCCAGTAGGAGGGGTCGGTGGCCTCGGCGGCGGTGATCCAGGTGCCGGTCACGTTGGACAGGAACGGCAGGCTCGGCGCCGACAGCTCGGTGGCCGCGACCAGCTCGCGGAACTCGCCGAGCATCGGCTCCATCATCGCCGAGTGGAAGGCGTGCGAGGTGCGCAGCGGCGTGCAGCCGATGCCCTCCTCCTCCAGCATCTCGGCCAGCTCCCTGACCGAGTCGGACGGGCCTGACACCACGCAGGTGCCGGGGCCGTTGATCGTGGCCACCGAGACGCCGTCGGGCAGCATCGGCGCGATCTCGTCGGGCATGAGCTGCACGGCCAGCATCGAGCCGGGCGGCAGGTCCTGGATCAGCCGCCCGCGCGCGGCGACCAGCCGCAACGCGTCCGGCAGCGTGAAGACGCCGGCGATGGTGGCCGCCGCGTACTCGCCGATGCTGTGGCCGATCATCGCGGCCGGTTCGACGCCCAGCGAGAGCCAGAGCCGGGCCAGCGCGTACTCGACGGTGAACAGGGCGGGCTGGGTGAGCGAGGTCTGCCGCAGCCGCTCGTCCGCCTCCTCGCCGGTGGCGAAGATCTGCTCGCGCACGTCGAGGATCTCGGCGCACTCGTCGATGGCCTCGCGGAAGACGGGCTCGTTCTCGTACAGCTGCGCCGCCATGCCGCCGTACTGCGAGCCCTGGCCGGAGAAGAGGAAGGCCACCTGCGGCGCGCGCTTCGGCTTGGCGCCGGCGACGGTCCGCTTCTGGTCGGACAGCGCCGCCACCGCGTCGGTGGGTGAGGTGGCGACGACCGTGGCCCGGTGCTTGAGCTCGCGGCGGCCCACGCGCAGCGTGAAGGCCACGTCGGCCAGGTCCGTCTCGGGGTGCGCGGCCAGGTGCGCCGCCAGCCGTTCCCGCGCGGCGGCCAGTGCCGACTCCGTCCTGGCCGACAGCTTCAGCAGGTGCGCGGGCCGCTCGCGGTGAAGCGGCGGGCGCGGCGGCGCCTCCTCCAGTACGGCATGCGCGTTCGTGCCGCCGATGCCGAACGAGCTGACCCCGGCCCGCCGCGGGAAGCCGTTGCGCTCCCACTTCGTCGGCGAGGAGACGACGTAGAACGGGCTCGCCGGGAAGTCGATCTTCGGGTTGGGGCTCGTGTAGTGCAGCGTCGGCGGGATCAGCTGGTTCTCCAGCGCCAGCACCGTCTTGATCACGCTGGGGACGCCGGCCGACTGGCCGAGGTGGCCGATGTTGCTCTTGACCGAGCCGATGCCGCACCACTGGGTGTCGGCCGTGTCCTGCGCGAACACGCTGGACAGCGCGGCCACCTCGATCGGGTCGCCGAGCGCCGTGCCGGTGCCGTGCGCCTCGACGTAGGTGACCGTACGGGGATCCACGCCGCCCACGCCCAGCGCCTGCGCGATGACCGCGGCCTGCCCGTCCAGGCTCGGCGCGGAGAAGCCCACCTTGCCGGCGCCGTCGTTGTTGATCGCGTTGCCCAGGACGACCGCGCGGATGTTGTCGCGGTCCTCGATCGCCTCCGACAGCCGCTTCAGCACCAGGACGCCGCCGCCGCTGCCCCAGATCGTGCCGCCGGCGCCGGCGTCGAAGGATCGGGTGTGCCCGTCGGGCGAGACGATGCCGTCCTGGTCGTAGATGTAACCCTCGCCCTGCGGCAGGTCCAGCATGGCCGTGCCGGCCAGCGCCATGTCGCACTCGCCGTTGCGCAGCGCCTCGCACGCGATGTGCAGGGCCACCAGCGCCGTGGAGCACGCGGTGTGCACGGTGTAGCTGGGGCCGCGCAGGTCGAGTTTGTAGGAGGTGAGGGTCGCGCAGTAGTCGACGTGGTTGCCCACCATGATCGCGAGCCAGCCGGCGTTCTTCTGCGCCTTGGCGTTGCTGCGGATGTTGCGCCACTGGTAGTTGTCAGACCCGGTCCCGGCGTAGACCCCGATCTCGCCCGGATAGCGGAACGGGTCGTAGCCCGCGTCCTCCAGCGCCGTGTGCGACAGCTCCAGGAACATCCGGTGCTGCGGGTCGCGGACCTCGGCCTCCCTGATCGACATGCCGAAGAATGCCGCGTCGAAGCCCTCGTAGTCGTCCAGCACCATGGCGGCCGGCACGAAGTTCGGGTCGGCAAGCAGGCTCTCCGCCGTGCCCCGCGCCCGTTGCTCCTTCAGTGTGTAGGTGGTCAGCGACTCGACGCCGTCGGCGAGGTTGCGCCAGAACTGCTGCGCGTCACCCGCTCCCGGGACCCGGCACGACAAGCCGATGATCGCGATCGGCTCAACCGTGGGCTCGTCCGTCATGGGGTAGTCCCTTTCCCGTTGCGGTTCCTCAACCTGTCTCGCCGTACGGCCAGACGGCGCGCGGCCCGGTCCAGCCCCGGGCTGCCGCCCCCGCCGTCGAGGTGCGCGGCGAGCGCCTTGATCGTGGGATGCCTGAACAGCTCCACGATCGGGATCTCGCGTCCAGTCGCCGCCTTCAGCCGCGCCTGTACGGCGGCCATCGCCAGCGAGTGGCCGCCGATCTCGAAGAAGTTGTCGTCGGGGCCGAGCCGCGGCACGCCCAGCACGGCATGCCATACCTGGGCGACCGTCTTCTGCGTGGGACCGTCGAGCCGGCCGTTCGCCTGCGGTTGCTCGACCGGCCGCCCGCGCAGCGCGGCGCGGTCCACCTTGCCGTTGGGCGTCAGCGGCAGCGCGGGCAGCGCCACCACCTCGGTGGGTACGGCGTGCTCGGGCAGCACGCGGCGCAGTTCCTCCAGCACCCGGTGCGCCGCCAGCCCGGGCCGGGCGGGCACTACGTAGCCGGTGAGCGTGCCGCCCTCGACCCTGGCTGCGGCGGCCCGCACGTCCTGGCAGGCGGCGAGCGCCGCTTCCACCTCGCCCAGTTCGACCCGGAAGCCGCGCACCTTCACCTGGTCGTCGGCGCGCCCCGCGGGGGTGATCGTGCCGTCGGGGTTGAGGCGCCCGAGGTCGCCGGTGCGGAACCGGTCGCCGTCGAAGCGCTCGCGGGTCAGCGCCGGATCCAGGTAGCCAGTGGCGAGGTGGCGGCTGCGGACGACCACCTCGCCGAGCTCGCCCACCCTGGCCCGCCTGCCGTCCGGCGCCACCACGATGATCTCGCTGCCCTCGACGGGCCGCCCGATCGGCACGATCTCCGGGTACGGCTCGGCGAGCTCGTGCCACGCGTGCACCTGCGGCGTCTCGGTCGTGCCGTAGCAGGCGACGAGCCGGGCATGAGGGAGGAGCGCGCGCAGCCTGCGGGCCTCCGCGCCGGTCAAGCGGTCGCCGCCCACGCCGGCCAGCCGTACGTCGGGCAGCGTGACAGCCGTGCCTGCCAGCATCGCCGCGAGCTGTGGCGTCAGGTGCAGGACGGTGATCGCGTGCTCGCGCAGCCAGCCGGCGAGCTTGGCGGGATCGCGGGTCAGCTCCTGATCGGGCACGAACAGCTCCGCGCCCGCCGCGGCGGGCACGAATATGTCGCGCAGCGCAGGATCGTGGGCCAGCCCCGACAGCAGCGCGAACCGGTCCTCCGCCACGATGCCGAAATGCCGGATATACCAGGAGATGAAATGGGCCAGCGGCCTTTCCTCGGTGACGACCGGTTTGGGATCGCCCGTGGTCCCCGAGGTCATCGAGAGGTATCCGGAACCCGGCAGGCGCGCGGTGCCGTCGCGCAGCACGATCTCGCCGTCCCGGATGACCGCCCGGGCTCCCGCGGCGGCGATCTGCCTGTCCTGCACGGCCGGTGGATAGGCGGAGTCGATCACCACCCACCTCGCTCCCGCCGCCAGCACGCCGAGCAGGGCCCCCGGCAGGTCCGGCACCCGGGACGCGACGACGGCCACCACGTCCCCCGCCTCGACACCCTTGTCACGCAGCGCCGCCTCCGTCTGCCGTCGCGTCCGCGCGTACGCGTCGCCGACCAGCTCCAGCAGTCCAGGCCCGTCCCACCCCGGCAGCTCCGCCTCGGGGAGCTCCGGGGCCGGTTGCCCGGTCAGCAGCTCGTCGAGCAGCTCGACGTAGCCGTCGACCAGCGCCGCCATGCGCTCGGCCGTATAGAGGTCGGGGTTGTAGACCAGGTCGAGCGCGTAACCGTCGCGCTGCTCGCTCACGTACATGGTCAGGTCGAACAGCGCCCCCGGCAGCCCGGGCCGCAACGTCTCGCTCACGCAACCGGCCAGCTCCAGCCGGGCCTCCGCGAAGTTGTACATGTTGAACATGACCTGCGTGATCGGGTTGCGGCTCAGGTCGCGCGGCAGCCGCAGCGACTCAAGCAGCTGCCCGAGCGGCACGTCCCGGTGCCTGATCGCCGCGCCCAGCTCGGCCGCGCACGCCGTCACCTGCTCCGCGAAGTCTCCTCGCGGGCGCAGCCGCAGCGGCAGGACCTGCACGCACATCCCCACCAGCGACTCGAACGCCACGTGCGGCCTGTCCGCGTACGCGGCCCCCACCACCAGGTCGTCACGACCCGACAGCCCGGACAGCTGCCGGCCGAAGGCCGCGAGCAGCACCGCGTACGGCGTGGTCCCCAGCCGCGCGGCCAGCTCGGCCACCCGCTTGCCCAGTGTCGCGTCCAGCTCGCCCCGGCAGGAGGCGCCGTGAAAGGTCTGCGCGGGCGGCCTGGCCGCATCCCTCGGCAGATCCAGCACCATCGGGGCATCGCGCAGGTGCTCCCGCCACCAGCTCAGCAGCTGGCTGTCGCTGTGCGCGCGCAGCCAGCCCACGTAGTCGGCGAAGCCGTGCTCGGGCGCCTCGACCTGCTCGCCGCGGTAGGCGGCGGTCAGGGTCCGGTAGAGCACGTCCTGCGACCAGCCGTCGAACACCAGATGGTGCGCGGTCAGGCAGAGCACGTGCTCGTCCGGGGCGAGCCGGATGAGCCGCGCCCGCAGCAGCGGTCCGGCGGCCAGGTCGAAGCGTGCCCGCGCCTCCGCCTGCAGCGCCACGGGCAGTTCAGCTGGGGACAGGTCGTCGATCGGCAGCGGCACCTCGCCCGGCGGCGCGACCGTCACCTCGGGGATCCCGTCGCGCGCGCCCACCCGCCAGCGCAACGCCTCGTGGACCGTCACCACGGCCGTGAGCGCGCGCTGGAGCGCGGCGACATCGAGCGGGCCGCGGATCCGCTCGGCCATCGCGATGTTGTGCGCGGCGGACTCCGGCGCCAGCTGCTCGACGAACCACATCCGGCGCTGGGCGGGGGAGAGCGCGGCAGGGCTCCGGGTGGGCGGCACGGCAGCGGTCACCCGCGGCGCGCGCTCCACCAGTTCGCGCAGCTCGCCGTAGGTCCTGCGCGCGTACACGTCCTCGACCGACACCGCCCGGCCCAGCTCCGCGCGCACCGCGGCCACCAGCCGCATCGCCCGCAGCGAGTGCCCGCCGCGCTCGAAGAAGTCGTCCCCGTCGTCCGGGGTGGGCGCCTCAAGCACCCGCGTCCAGATCCCGGCCAGCCCGGTCCCCGTTCCCTGCTCCCGCCGGGAGTGCGTCCTGAGCGTGGCGAGGTCGACCTTGCCCGAGGCGTTCAGCGGCAGGAGGGCCAGCCGTACCAGCCGGGTCGGCAGCATGTACGGCGGAAGCCGTACCGCGAGATCCTCGCGCAGCTCGGCCAGGTCGGGCGCGTCCTCGGGTGTCACGTAGGCCACCAGCTCGCCCGCGAAGTCCACCACCGCCTGCAGCACCCGGGGATGGGCGCGCAGTGTCGACTCCACCTCGCCGATCTCCACCCGCTGCCCCTGGACCTTCACCTGGCGGTCGAGGCGGCCCATGAACGCGATCTGGCCGTCCTCCTGCCACGCCACGCGATCGCCGGTCCGGTACAACCGCGCGCCCGGCTCCGCCGAGAACGGGTCGGGCACGAACCGCTCGGCCGTCAGCCCCGGCCTGCCCACGTACCCGCGGCTGATCTGCGGCCCGCCGATGCACAGCTCGCCGGGCACGCCCGGCGGGCACTCGTTCAGGTCCTCGTCGAGGATGTGCGCCCGGCAGCCGCGCAGCGGCCGCCCGATCGGCAGCGGCCGCTCCCACACACCCTCGAACTGGCCGCCCACCACGGTGACGGTCGACTCGGTCGGGCCGTACCAGTTGTGGAAGCGCGCGTGCGCCGACCACCGGGCCACCTGCTCGGGCCCGGGCGGCTCGCCCGCCGTCATCACGTCCTGCAGGTACGGCAGGCGGCCCGGCTCCACCAGCGGGAGCACCGCGGGCGGCAGGAACCCGTAGGTGACGTCGTGCTCCTCCAGGAAGCGCTGCAACCGGGCCGGATCCACGCGGTCCTCGTCCGGCACCAGTTGCACGCAGCCGCCGGAGGCCAGCGGGACCAGCATGTCGAACACCGAGGCGTCGAAGCCCAGCGCGGAGAAGGCGAAGGAGCGGCAGCTCGCGTCCAGCGCGAAGTGCGCGACCGTCGAGGTGACGAAGGCGACCACGTTGGCGTGGCTCACGACCACACCCTTGGGCCGCCCGGTGGAACCGGAGGTGTAGATCACGTGCGCGGCGTTTCCTGGAACGGCGCGGTTCGGCGGCGCGGCTCGGTGGGGCTGGTCCGCGTGCACGAGCGCGCGCCCGCAGCCCTCCAGCAGCTCCGCGCCGCGCTCGTCGACGACGACCACCTCGACCCCGGCGTCGTCGAGCACCTCCTCCAGCCGCTTGCGCGGATGCCCCAGATCCAGCGGCAGCCACGCCCCGCCCGCGAGCTGGATGCCGAGCACCGCCACCGGCATCAGCGGGGTACGGCGGCTGCACACGCCCACCCGGCTCTCCGGCCCGACGCCGAGCTCCTGGAGCCGCGCCGCCAGCGCCCCCGCCCGCTCGACCAGCTGGGCGTAGGTCAGCACGCTGTCCCACTGCCGGACCGCCGGGGCGTCCGGAGTCCTCGCGGCCTGGGCCGTGATCAAACTGCTGAGGAGCGTCATCCTGCGGCCTCCACGCCCTGCCGTACCAGCCGGCCTTGCCGTACCGTCTCGAAACGCAGCAAAAACCGCGGCTCGCGGACGGCGATCGCGGCGATCGCCCGGCCCAGCGGCAGGTGCGTCACCCGCCACTCCGCCAGCCGCGCCACCTCGGGCGCCGTCTCCGGCACCCACGTCGCGCCCGGACGCTGCCCGGCGAACCCGAACAGCGCCGGATCCACCCGCAGCCCGTCACCGGTCGCCTTCAGCACCGCTTCCTTCGCCGTCCATGTGCGCAGTGCGCTGTGCAACCGCAGCTCCTCCGGCAGTGCGGCGAACTCGTCGCGCTCCCGCTCGTCCAGCGCGCCCTCGAAGAAGGCCTGCTCGTTGGCCAGCGGGCGGAAGCGCTCCAGGTCGGCGCCCACCTCCCGGTCCGTCGCGAGCGCGACGAGCACCTGCCCGCCCGACTGGCTGAGGCTGTAGGTGAGCTCGGTCCCGGTGTGCGGCTTGCCGCCCGGCCGGGTGCGCAGCTCGCCGACGCCCGGCTCGACCCCGTACTCCCTGAGCAGCCGCCGCAGCAGCACCGACCTGCCGACGAACCAGCGCCGGTGCTCCTCCTGCCGGAACCTGGCCGCCCGCGCGGCCTCCCTGGGCGACAGCTCGCCGACGGCCGCGCACAGCTCAGGCAGTCCGGCGAGGTCGGCCAGCCACACGTGCACCTCGTCCGCGGCTGGTCGCTGCTCGGGCCCCATCGTGATCGTCCGCGCCACCTGGTCGCCGTGCGTGGCGAGGAAGAGGTGCGCGGCGTCGAGCGTGTGCAGGCGGAAGGTCGAGGAGGTGTGGCGGGCCCAGCCGAGCATCGCGGGGTGGGTGACCTCGCGGTCATGAGCGCCGGCGAAGGCGACGATGGGGATGTCGAGCGGCTCCTGCCTGGTGAAGCGGTAGTGGCGCAGCCATTCCATGTCCGTCCGCAGCGCGGGGATGAGCAGCGCTTTGACCTCGGGCTGCGTCCGTAACTCCGCGGGCGCGCCCAGCCGGTGGATCAGCTCCTCGACCAGATCCTCGTCGCCCAGGCCCGTCCACCGTCCCAGCGTCTCCTGGCGCTCCGGCGGGTGCGCGGCGCCGACGTAGAGGCATTCGGGCGCCGGCACGCCCAGCCGCCGCAGCTCGCGTACCACCTCGAAGGCGACCCGGCCGCCCATGCTGTGCCCGTAGATCGAGTACGGCGTGCGGTGGTGGGCGGCGATGGACCGTGCGATCAGCTCCGGGGAGAGGGCCCCGGGTTGAGCAACCCGGCCTTCACGGCCGGGGAGCATCACCACCCGTACATCGAAGACTCCGTCGAACGCCTGCCTCCACGCCCAGAAGGCGGAGACGTCACCACCGGCGTAGGGGAGGCAGAACAGGAGCGGAGCGCCGGGCGGGTATCGCGTCAGCGAGGCGAACGGTGTCTCTGGTAACAGATGGTCCTCTCGCATTGCTCCGCGAAGTCACCCCCCCAGACGGTTCACTGCGCCGTGCGAGGTCGTCGCGCGGACAGCAGGAAGCATGAGTCGCTCGCCAGGGTTCGTCCTGGCGAGGATCGGTTAAGCCTAAAGCCACGCCATTCCTATTATTTTGTCCGAAAGTCAGTCAAGAGGTGAAATTTCAACCGATGTCGGAATGGAGGTTTCGGGCATCAAGAAATTTCACTGCCCGCGGGCACGTCGGTGCGTGGTTGACCTCGCTGGCTGGGAAGATGATCTCTACCCCACCCCTGCGTCCAGGGCGTTCGTCACGCCGCGTAAGGATCTTGCTCACCAACGGAATGCCCGTAACCAGGGTTTCGGTCTTCACGCCGATAACACCTATGACCATATTGACCAATAGAGTCGAGTTTGATACCGCATATCGGTCAGATAACTGGTGATCTTGCTGGCTGTAGCCCTGCGGGTTGTTGACAGCCACCGGCCCGCACCCACGCGAGGGGCGAGCTGTGGCCCGCTCAGCCACTCGGGCGAAGGGCCGAGCTTTGGCCCGCTCAGCCACTCCCGCGAGGGGTCGAGCTTTTTGGCCCACTCAGATGCTCAAGAATCGGCACCGCTAGCACGGCCCCCGGAGAAGCGCATGCCAAGGATCCTTCCGTCCCCGGACTGGCGCGTGTGCCGTAGCGCTAGTAGAGCGTCGGAAGCGTACGAGCTATCTCGTCATTGAACCGGTCGAGCAGCGGCTCCAGACGCCTGCTGTGCTGTTCCGCCTCTTCCAGACCCTCGGCCCAGATGGAGTCGCCCGCCGCCTTCTCAACCGCCGCAGCCAGTGAGCGGATCTCCGCGCTGAAGACCCGGGCTCGGGACGACTTCAGCAGCAGCAACGCGGCCGACCACCCCACAGCTGTAGGCGTCTCCCACTTCCGAGCCGGCCACTCGCCCGTGTCCTTCGCTGCGGCGATGAGCCTGTCAAGCTCGGCATATACCGACTTGATGAGGTCGGAAACCGCGGTCTGGAGAGTGAGGATGCTCTCCCGCTGGAACGTGTCTCGCGCCGATCGGCGTTCACGCTCGTGTTGCCGGTCGCTCTGGGCTGCCTCGCGCTTGGTCTTCTGGCGCTCTGCATAGATCGTCACGATGGCCGTGATGATCGAGCCGACCAGGACTCCCATTAACCCGGCAAGCGCCTGACTCATAGTGATTCCTCTCTGCCAGTCTGCCGGGCCGACTCGACGGGGGCGCGGCAGGCTTCCGCGTCCAACTCGCCGACGACACCCTTAGCCACCGCATCCGCCAGGACGAGATCCGGATGCCCCACGGCGCTGCCAGCGGCTCGGACGCGTAAGGCGCGATCCGGATGCCCCCCACGGCGCTGTCGGCGCCTCGGATGTGCGAGCAACGTCGGCTTCGGCGTTCTGGCGCGCCCACTCGCGGGCCCGGCACAACGTCGGGTTCGGTGTTCTGGCGCGCCCACTCACCGGCCGGCGAGCGGCGCGGCACATCCGTGGCAGGACGCACGGCCGGTCAAGGCCGGCGGTCCGAAGCGCCTCGATGAGCACGTGCTCATCCCGAGGACCACACGCCGAACCACTGCTCGGCGTCGTACTCCTCGAACCGCTCCACCTCGGTGAACCCCAGCTTCGCCGCGAGGCGCATCGAGCGGTCGTTGGCGGTCTGGGTGGAGAGCACTACCGGCTCGCCGGGAAGCGCGGCGGCGACCCAGCCGAGTACCGCCGCGCACGCCTCGGCGGCGTAGCCGTATCCCCACGACTGCGGCAGGAACATGTAGCCGAGCTCGGCCTCACCGCCATCCGGACGGACGTGACCCGGACGCTCGGCGTCGCGCCGATCGATCTCGATGATGCCGATCATCGCCCCATCGAGATCGACCACGAAAAGGCCGGGGCGCCGCCTGGGCACGGCGGGCAACGCGCGCTCGAACTCATCCCGTGGTCGAGGGCCACCGATGTAGGTGCCCACCTCGGACGAGGTGAACAACTCGATGACCGCCGCACGGTCCCGAGCCTCGGGCTCACGGAGCACAAGCCGCTCGGTCCTGATCGGGTCGGGTGGCCAGGCAACGGATCCGAGCTCAGCCATGCCGTCCAACCTAATCAGCGGTCTCGTCAACGATCAAGACTCCCGAACCGCTCACCCCACGGCCCGGAGCCCACCCTCACCAACGGGCCAGAGACGTATGGCGGGACTGGGAAACTCGCGTAGGCACCCTGGCACGAACGCGAGACGAGGAACGTCCTGCCGGTGGCCTCCAGGCCGTCCAATGCCTGGCGCCAGGCGGAGGCCTCGTCGTCGTCCATCTCGATCCACCGCGCTGCGGCCCCTCAAGTGAGTATCGCCGGGTCAGGAGCGACGCGGGTCGTAGTTCTGGAACTCGACCAGGTGGATGTCGCTCCGCGACAACAGAGGGACCCCGCTGCTGGAGTCCAGCACCACCCGGCGGCCCAGGGGCTCGCGCAGCGCGACGTCGATCTGGTCGGTCTTCCCCATCGCGTTGCAGAAATTTACGTCGTCCCGCCGGATGTCAACGTCCACGACTACCGCTTCGGGCGTCTCGTAGACGCGCGAGCCGTACGTCGTGTCACAGGTGCCATGCATGTAGCTCAGCTGGAGCTCAGCCGGCGCGCGCACCTCATAGGTGCTCACCTCCTGGATCCCGTCGACCAGCGGCCTGGGCACCCCGCCCATTGCGGCCGGGGCCACTGCGACCCGCCGGAACGGCTCTGGCAAGCCCTTCACGGTGAAGTCCCACGTAGGCACCCGCACGTCCCCCCGGCTGCTGGGCATCGTGGCCTCGCCCCGGGCGACCCCGATCACACGCAGCGGCCGGCAGCCCTTGGCCGGGCACTCCTCGTCGACGAAGGACTTGGGCTTGCTGAGCCCGGCGTAGGCAGCTGTAGCCGCCAAGACCGGCACGCTCAGCGTGCTCCCATCGGCCCAGCGCAGCTCGGCCGGGGCAGGCGCCTCGGCCGGGAGCGCTGTCTCCAGCTTCCAGGCGCTGTTGATCGTGCTCCGCCCGACCCACCGGGGCATGCGTCCCCAATCGGGCTCCACGGTCAGGTTCCGCAGCGGGACGAACCCCTCGATCCAGGGCTCGCGCTCCGCCGAGCTCTGCCAGCGTTCGGCGACCTCACGGGCGCGGTCCGCGAACCCGTCAGCAGCGACCGGCGCTCGAACGGAACCGCAGGCCGCCGCGAGCACGAGGAGCACTGCGGCCGGAAATATTCGCATATCCAGTAGACGTGCCGGCGGGCGGCGCGGTTGTTCAGCCGCGAGTCAGCGGGTGACGTCGGTTGATCGCCTACCGATCGCTCAAGTTCGTACCATTGACCGCGATGCCCTTGCTGCGGCGCTACGCGAGCTGGGAGACGCTACGCGAGCTGGGAGACAAGGTCGAGGTGCTCGAGCTGCTCTTCGATCCTCAAAATCGGTGTTCGCTCCCGCCTGCGAAGCCACTCAGGCCGACCGCACGATCTCGTCGATGAGGGCGGCCAGCCGGCGTGGCTGGGACAGGAACGGAGAATGCCCGCCGGCGAACCGGCGGATCTCGGCAGCTTGGGCTGCCATCTGCTCCTGCAGTGCGGGAGGGATAGCTTTGTCCTGCTCTGTGATGATGTAGGTGGACGGGATGTTCCGCCAGGCGGCTGCGTCGACCTTCTCCGCGAACGATCGGATGGTCTGGTTGACCAACTCGCTCACCGCCTGCTCGGCCTCTGCATCGGGCAGATCGCCGTAGAGCGAGGTACGCGGTTCGTTGATGAGTGGGAACAGCCCGTCTGTGTTTTCGGGATCGGGGATGCCGTGGATGGTGTACATCGACTGTCCCTTGTCCGGCATGTAGGCGGCGAGGTAGATCAGCCGATCGACATTGCCCACTCCGGCGGCGGCCTCGGTGATCGGGATGCCCCCGTAGGAGTGGCCGAGCAGCACGACCGGTCCTGCGATCGACGCCAGTTCCGCGGCCAGCACGGCGGCATCGTCATGCATGCCCGCGGTGGGATGTTCGCCGGCGCTCGGCAGCGCCGGCGTGTGCGTGCCGTACCCGAGCGCGTGCAACTCGGCCTCAAGCTTCGCCCAACTGCTCGGCTGGTGCCAGGCGCCGTGGACAAGCATCACGGTAGTCATGAATGGTGCTCCAAGGTTCTTATCGGACATGGCGACGCTTCTTGCCGCCGGGAAAGCCCGATGGCCGTACTCGTGCTCGATGCGGGCGGACTACGCCTCAGCAGTTCTCTCGTCAGCAGTCCACGAGGCGGTCCGCTGTCGCTGTGAGCGCGTAGTCCCAGAGGCGATCCGCGGCGGCCGGGTCCACCGACCAGCTTGCGACGCCTACGGTCGCGTCCGGGCCGCCCGCCACCACCTCGGCCTCCTGGTTGTCCGAGGAGAAGAACCGGCCGGTCACGCCGTCCAGCAGCGGGGACCCGGCGAGCAGCACTGAGGTGGCGGCGCCCTGCTCCGGGGTCTTGTAGTAGTCGGGGGTCACCAGGTTCCCCTCGTCATCCATCGCGCCCGCTGCTCGCATGGTGTCGTCGTCGAGGTGCCGCTGCAGGTTGGTGTGGATGTAGCCGGGCTCGAGCGCGTTCGCGGTGATTCCGTCGGCGGTCCAGCGCCGGGCAGCGCCGACCGCGAGCAGCACGTCGGCCGTCTTCGACTGCGCGTACGCGACCCACGGGTCGTACGGGCGGCGCTCGAAGTGCGGATCGTCGAAGTCGAACGGCGCCAGCAGTTGAGCGCCGGAACTCACCATGACCACCCGCGCGTCGCCGGCCTGCCGCAGGTTCTCCCGTAGGCCGGTGATCAGTGCGAAATGCCCGAGAAAGTTCGTCGCCAACTGCAGCTCCCAGCCGTTGGCGGCGACCTGGCGGGTGGGCAACGCCATGATCCCGGCGTTCGCCACGATCGCGTGCACCGGCCCGATCCAGCCGGCCACGAACGCGCGCACCGAGCCGAGATCGCTCAGATCCAAGGCCCGCTGGTCGCCGGTGGGGTTGCGGGTCGCGACGGTCACCTCGGCCCCCGCGCCCTGCAGCGCCCGTACGGTCTCCAATCCGATCCCGGATGCTCCGCCGGTGACGATGATCCGCCGCCCGGTGAGGTCAACACCGGCGAGAATCTCCGCAGCCGTGGTCTTGGCGCTGAATGGGGTGCCCATGCGTGTCACGGTAGAGATCGGGAGTTGGACTCGGAATGGTTCAGGATCCAACATAGTTGAGTGAGCGTCCAGCAAGCCGATCCCCTCGAAGACGTCCTCGCCCTCCTCGGCACGACCAGCCGCCTGTCCGTCAGGCTGGTGGCCGGCGGTGAGTGGGCGATGTCGTACGACCCGCCGCCGGCGGTCAAGTTCGTCGCGGTGCGCCGCGGCGACTGCCTGCTCAGCGTCGACGGCGTACCGGAGCCGATCGAGCTGGCCGAGGGCGACTGCTTCCTGCTCACCCAGCCACGCGCATTCACCATGGCCACCGGTCCAGGGCTGCGGCCGGTCCCGGCCGGTCCGGTTTTCGCGTCGGCCACCGACGGCGTAGCCCGGGTGGGGACCGGCGAGGACGCGGTCTTCATCGGCGGCCGGTTCGACTTCGGCGAGCGGGCCCGCGAACTGCTGCTCGACGTGCTGCCGCCAGTGATCCATGTGCCCGGCCGCACCGCCGAGGCCGCGACCGTACGCTGGGCGCTCGAGCAGATCGACGCCGAGCTGCGCGACCGGTCACTTGCCTCGACACTGGTCACCGAGCATCTCGCCCTGGTCATGCTGATCCACCTGCTGCGCCTGCACCTGGCCGTCGCCGGGCCGGGCGCGGCGTCCGGCTGGATGGCCGGGCTCACCGACCCGATCGTGGCCCCGGTGCTGCGGGCCATGCACGCCCGTCCGTCTCACGCCTGGACGGTGGCGGAACTGGCCGAGGCCGCGGCGGTGTCCCGGTCGACTCTCGCGGCCCGCTTCAAGCAAACCGTCGGGCAGAGCCCGCTGGACTACCTGACCGGATGGCGGATCGAACTGGCCACCGACCGCCTGCGCCGCGGCGACGACACGGTGGCGATGATCGCCCGCAAGGTCGGCTACGGTTCGGAGAGCGCACTGAGCAACGCATTCAAGCGGGTCACAGGCGCGTCCCCGCGCGAGTACCGCCGCCGGATCAGAACGGCGGGCGGCGGTCAGACCGCGCACAGAGCCGGGTTCGACCTTGGCGCGCAAGGGCCCTACCGCGGAGTTCCCCAGGAATCATCAACTGCATGAGTGGGCCGGCAGCATATCCAGCGGCTGTGGCACGCGATCGAGATCGATAAAGCGTTCAACCGTGGCGGAGCGATCGGAAGTTTGGTCAGTATCGGGCGGCGTTGGATGCCGGGGCCGATCCCGTGATCGTGGCCGGGTGGATGAAGGATGAGCAGGCTCGGAGAGGCGAGCTGCAACGGCTGCCGATAGCCGAGAAGCGTTCCTTCGATCGTGATGCCTTCGCCGCGGCGTTGCGTGACCTGGGCGACCTGGTGAAGGTGCTCGGGAAGGCCGACTCTGCTCGCAAGGCGAAGATCTGCGCGGATATTGGGATCGAGCCGCTCTTCGATCCCTCAAAACAAGAAGTCCTGGTCTCCGCAAAGAGAAACCAGGACTTCATCGGTGTCCGAGGGGCGTATTGAACCGTTCGCCTACCTTCTTGAGTAGGGAGAACGGTGGCTCGATCTGGATTAGAGTCAACCGAGGTAGGGGGTGGCGCGTCGGTGAGGAAGTGCTCAATCCGCATCGACCGATCCATCGGCAAGAGCAGGACCTGATTTGTCGGCACCCATCGGACCTCGCGGGCTCGTCGCTTGGCGGAGTCCTACCGCTACTCCCAGACCCAGGCGGCCAAGGCCGCCCACCATCCGAAGCCAGGCTGACCTCCGGTGTGCTCTTCCCCGATAGCCGCCAAACTCGTCGGTCGCAGGAGCAGGTCAAGGTGGAGCGCCCGCAGGCGAAGCCGAGGACGAACGACCTTGACCTGTGACGAGTACCGATCATCATCACGGCGCGGGGAAGCGCGGACAGCTCGATGGCCGGCTTCATCCAGCGAAGGTTCTCGGCCGTCGGCTGACTCATGGGCGCTTGCCAGTGCTACTGCAGCAACCCGACGGCGAGGGCCATGCCCAAGAACAACGTCAGCTGATACGCGCTGTTGATCACGGTGAGCTGTGCCGGCTTCTGCTCGAAGGCGTTGTGCTGCGTCAGGGTTGTCAGCGAGAACCCGAGCCAGGTCGCGAATCCGACGGCCACATCGAGCCAGAGCGGGTCGCTGCCGAACAAGCCCGACACGATGGAGCACGCGGCGGTGAGCACCAGCGCCGTGACGAGGATCGACGCTAGGAGGACTGCGAACGGGCGCTTGCCGGCCCGCTTCGAGTCCTCCTCGGAAACCCCGGTCAGCTTCCGCCAGACGACGCCGAAGAGCCCCCAGTCGCTGTACCACACCCAGGCGATCGCCATCCCGGCCACGATCGCGGCCACGACGGCCAGCCAGCTGATGCTCATCTCCATGAGGATCCCCTCTGCTCGACGCCCATCCGGGCAGTTGATATAGTCAACCACGATGGAGAATATCAAGCAATCCTCGAAAAGGGCTCGCTCCTACGGGCAGTTCTGCGCCCTCGCGCGCGCCCTGGACATCGTGGGCGAGCGCTGGACCCTTCTGATCGTGCGCGAGCTGCTCCCCGGCCCGATGCGCTACACCGAGCTGAAAACCTCGCTCGCGGGGATCGCGACCAACCTCCTGGCGGAGCGGCTGCGGGCTCTGGAGTCGAACGGCATCGTCGAGCGCCGCCTGGAGGAGGCGGGTGTCGTCTATGCGCTCACGCCCTGGGGTGCAGGGCTTCGCGAGCCGATGGAGGCGCTCGGCCGATGGGGCGCGCCGCTGGTGATGACCGGGCGTGACGGTGATTCGTTCCAGCCGCGCTGGCTGGTGCTCGCTCTCCCCGGCCTGCTCCGGGGAATCACCGCGACTCCTGCGGTGGAGCTCGGCGTCGAGACGGACGGATTCCTCATGGTCCTGCGCATCGATGAGCACGGCCCCAGTGCGATCATCCGGCCCGATCAGCAGCCGGACACGGTCTTCACCGCCGCGCCGGAGGTCGTCATCGGGCTCGCGGCCGGTGCGCTCACGATCGACCAGGCCCTCTCCCTGGGGGACCTCCGAGGCGACAGACAGGTCCTTGACAAGGTATTCCCTCCAGGGCGAGAGACCACTGCGACCGCGTCTACACCGTCACCGATGGCCGGTTGACGGTTCTCGCGCGCCTGGACACGAAGCCCGATCTCCTCTTCGACCACGACCCACGACACCGACTCACCGGAAGATCGACAACTGCTCAGAGCGGTATCAAGACTCGCCTTCAGATCATCGCGAGTTGATCACCAAGTGGAGCCAAAAATGACCTACGGCTGGCACCCGATCTCACAGACGAAATCAGCCGTTGGTGTGACTCACCATTTCAATTGGCGGCTCACCACTTCAGGTGGCGAGTCTGGTGGTGAGGGGAGTCGCGTCGGAGCCGGATCGCGGTGGTTTGGGACCTACTCACCCCCGTTGTTGGCGCTAACTGGATCGGTGTCATATCCGTTGAAAATTTGCACGTGGCTAAGACCAGGCCGGACCCGGTCGTAACCGAGGCGGGGCCGTCCGGTGTGCGGGCAGATGTGCTCAGGCCCGGGGCGGCGTGGGGAGACGGGTTTGCGGTCGGCGAGAAAGAGGGGGTCCTCGAGCGCGCACGGGCCCGTCCGGATGGCCGTCGGGGAGCCGGAGCAGGCGGGGTAGGAGCCGGGTGGTGCCGCCGCGTCCCAGTAGACCCATCTACAGCGAGCAGATCGGCCGCCAACTGCTGACGGGCACGGTCGAAGGGCAGCCATCCTTGCCGGATGGTTGCCCTTCGACAGGCGTTCGGCTCCCCGAACACGTACCGAGGCAAGTCACATCCCAACCTGGAGGCCTTGACGCCAGGTGGGGTGTGCCGGGTGCCAGCCCAGTTCGCGCTTGGCCTTGGCGTTGGATGCACCGCGCAGTTCGGTCATGAGCACGACGCCGGCCTGTCCGGCGGCCAGCCGTCCGATGAACCGCGGTACGCGCATCGGTTTCTTGGCGCCCAGCATCGCCGCCAGTTCCGGCAGCCATTCGGCGACCGGGGCGGGGTCGTCATCGACGATGTTGTAGACACCGCGGCCGCCGTTCTCCAAGGCTGCGACCGTGGCCTCGGCGGCGTCGGCGATGTGGACGAACGACCACACCCCGCCGCCGTCGCCGACGACCGGGAACTTGCGTTTGCGGATCATCTCGAGCTGCTCGGAGCCTGGCGCCATGGAGGTGCCGGGTCCGTAGAACGCGCCGTAGCGCAGCACGATCCCTTCGGTCCAGGCGGCGCCCAGCACGGCCTTCTCCAAGTGCTCGATCGCGGCGATCATCGGGGCCATCTGGCTGACCGGTGAGCGATCCAGGGGGTCTTGTTCGTTCTTGACCGGCCCGCCGGTCCGGGTGTACGTGAACGCGCCGTTGCTCTGGGCGACGAACCGTCGCACTCCCACGGCGCGTGCGGCCGCGAGCAGGTTGTCGGTGCCCTCGATCCGCAGCCGGTCGGTGGCGGCGAAGCTGCGTTCGAAATGGCGGGTGTCGATGTGCCCGATGGCGGTCAACTGGTGAACGATCACCTCCGGCGCCGCCTGGCGCACGGCCGCCTCGACCTGGGCGCGATCGAGCGCATCGGCGATGACCGGTACCGCGCCCAGTGCCCTGGCCTTGTCCGGCTCGCTGCGGGTCATGGCGAACACCTCGTGTCCCGCATCGACCAGACGCGGCACCAGTTGCGTACCCATCGCTCCAGTCGCTCCTGCAACCAGCACTCTCATCGTCAGCTCCTGTCCGGTTCGGATTTGTCACTTGAACCGGATGGCCCGCCGTTTCCTGACAGGAGCCGTAGGTGATACACGTCACATCACGAGCAGGGGCTCCCCGTGGTCGGCCGCCGCCCACTGCTCGGTCGCGCGTTCGAGCTTGTCGGGGTTTGCCTGGGTACGGCAGGCAGTGATGCCCTCGGCGGTGACCTCCAGGCACATGATGGCGACGACCCGGTCTTCCACGACGGCCACAACGGCGGGTTCACCATTGGCGGTCCAGGCGTATATCTCGGGCGAGCCGCCGACGATGGCGCGTTTGGCCTCGGCGGGCTTGAACATGCTCCACACGAACTTCGCGACCGCGACGGCTCCCTCGAACGCCTTGGTGCGTGCCGGAACCTTCCCTCCGCCGTCGCCGATGGAGATGGCGTCCTTGGTGAGCAGGCGTACGAGCTCATCGGTCTGGCCACTGGTGGCGGCCGCGAGGAACTCCTCGACGATCCGCTGGGCGGCGGCCTCGTCGATTTCGGTGCGGGCTTTGCCGTACGCGACATGCTTCTTGGCGCGGTGAAAGATCTGCTGGCTGGCGGCCTCGGTGATGTCGAGGATCTCGGCGATCTCCCGGTGCGGGTAGTCGAAGGCCTCCCGCAGCACGTACACGGCCCGTTCGTTGGGGGACAGGCGCTCCATGAGAGTGAGGACCGCGTACGAGACCGCTTCGCGCTGCTCAGCGGTGTCGGCCGGGCCGAGCATCGGGTCCCCCGCGAGCAGCGGCTCGGGGAGCCATCGGCCCATGTAGGTCTCGCGGCGTGCCCGCGCGGAGGTGAGCTGGTTGAGGCACAGGTTGGTGAGTACCTTCGTCAGCCAAGCCTCAGGGACCTCGACGCGGTCGACATCGGCGGCCTGCCAGCGCAGGAACGTCTCCTGCACGACGTCCTGTGCCTCGTCCGCGGAGCCGAGGAGACGGTAGGCGATGGCCTCCAGACGGGGCCTCGACAGCTCGAACCGGTCGACGTCATCCACCGTCAAAGGCATGACCTGATCGTATCTCCGGCAGTGCTTCCAGCTGGTCACGGCCCTTCTCGTGGATCGAGGCCATTCGGACAGCGACCACGCTGCTCCTCCTCACAAGGACCCCGCCAACTGAGGTGGTGAGTCACACTAGCGAGAGCATCCCGAAGCGTAGATACGGCCCGCGTACCACCATGGACGATGGCAAGCCGCAGGTGGGTGCGAGGGCACCGACTCCTACCGGTGACCCTCATACATGGAGAGGTCCTCGGTGGTGCCGACCAACCGGAACACTTGTCCTCCTGGAGCTTGAAAGTACAGGTGCGGATCAGGCACCTCGAGTACCTTGACGCCGAAGTCGACAATTTCCTGCCGCATCTCCTCGGCGTTTTCCGCCTTCAGCTCCAGGAAGATCGCCTTCAAGAAGTCGTCATCGCTCAGGGCGTGCTCCGCAGCGTAGGTCACACCTTTGTCCGCCTCCTGCCCGTCACCGCTTCCGTAGAGAAACGAAATATAGAAGCCGCCTCCCATTCGAAAGTCGTCCTTGTCGTCCAACTCCCTGGCGAGTTCGCAGCCCAGGACGTCGCGGTAAAACTGCCGGATTCTGTCCCGTTCTGTCCGGCGCACTCGAAGCGCCGAATGGTTCCCAAAGATGACCTTTGGCACGATCATGCACGCTCCTGCAGGCGGCGGGCGTTGTCCGCGCTGCTGCCGAACGGCATCCCGCGGCCGGCCTCGACGTACTGACGCAAACTCTCGAGAAAGTGATCCCAGCCGCGCGTGCACAGCTCGATGCACTCCAGCTCCTGGCTCAGGCCCTGGTGGCGGAACCGCAGTTCGGAAGCGCCGCCACCGACCGGGGTGATGGTGAAGGTCGGACGCGTGCCGACCCAGTCGGGGAGAAAATCGCAGGAGGTGACGGTCCATTGCACCGAAAACGGTCGCGTCGCCTGATCGACCTGCATCACGCACGGTTCGGGAGGATCGAAGGAGAACCGGAGTTCGCCGCCGGTGTCGCCAGATCCCATGACATCTGTCCACCAAGCGGCCAGGCCGGAGGGGGTCGTGAGGGCGTCGAACAGCTTGTCAGGGTGTGCGCGCACATGAATCGTCTTCTGGTAGTCCTCGTTGGCCTTGGTGTTCGTCAATGGATTGGCTCCTTTCATTCCGGCCCGTTTCACTCGTGGTGATCGGGCTACTCGGTTTTCGGCCGCAGCGCCTGGATCGACTCGGCGATCGTCTTGATGCGACGCAGGCGTGCGTCCCATGCCGCGCCGACCGAGGCCAGTTGCTCGACGGCGCGGGAGAACTGCGCTTCGTTGACGACGTAATGCACCTCGCGGCCGTGCTTGCGGGGCACGACCAGTTCGGCGCGCTCCAGGACACCAAGGTGCTTTGCGACCGCTTGGCGCGTCACCGGCAGGAGGACACTCAGACTCGTCGCCGTGCCGGAGCCGTCGACGAGCAGCAGGTCCAGCAGGCGACGCCGGGTCGGGTCGCCGATAGCCGCCCACAGCCTGTCGTCGATCGTCGGGGTCACGACCGCACCAAGCCCGCCGCGTACGCCGCCAGGTTCGGCAGGTGCTGGTCCCAGCCGGCACAGTGGCTGCGGTAATGCGCCTCGAGCTGTGCGGCCTCCCAGCCGATCTCCCGGAAGCCGGCCTCGGTCAAGCGCAACAGCGTCCCACCGTCGGCAGGCACCAGTTCGAACGTCACGAGCAACGAGTTCTGCGAGGTCGCCGGCCGGTCCTGTGGATGAACCCAGCGGAAGACGAACCGTCGCGGCGCGTCCGCCTCGACGACGTGGATCGGCACGACGAGCGTGCCGGTCCCGTCCCGCCGCTGCTTGGTCATCCGCCCGGCACCGCCCGGCACTGCCGGGAACGACGCGTCAAAGCCCCACCATTGCGCGATGTGCTCAGGCTTCGTGATGACCTCGTAGACCACATCGGGCGCGGCGTCGATGTGGATCTCACGCGCGATGGTGCCGTACTCCATGACCCTCTCCTCCGATCAGCAACCACTAGTTGCACTTTAGACTCGGTGCCCCTGAGACGCAACCATCGGTTGCAGGATCTGTTGGGAGACACACGCCTCACAGCCCCGCTGGGACCTTCCGCAGGCATAGAGAAAGCGTGTTCGGGCTGCCCTGGAAATTGGCCAGGGCGGCCTGAACCATCCCCTGCTCTCGTCCCCCGTCGGGGAGGATTTGTCCGAGGGGCGAATTGAACCGCTCCCCGATCACTTGAGCTGCCAGGACTCCACGCGCGTGAAGGTCGCCACCTGAGGTGGTAGCAGCGGCCTACGTGCACTGTCAGCTTGGGAACTCTTTCAAGATTATGTCCTCTGAGCAGGGGAAACGCTGACCTGGACAGATGCTGGTCGAGTGACCGTGATTCCCCGCGAGTCTCCCTTAGTCACCCTCCTGACGGGCACGCAACGGGCACGTGGGGGACAGGGAGCCTCTCCTTCCTCGTCGTGCTCAGGCGACAGGTTCGGCTCTTTCGGACACCGGATCGGCTTCCCGACTTCTCAACCACGCCTTCCATTGGCTTACTTTGGGCTTGGGCGCCTCAGGGTGGTCTAACAACCACAGGAGGTACCGGGCCCGTAAGCGGAAACCCTCATAAGGATCATCGGCGATCTCAAGCAGGAGACGACGTAACCGCACACCCGCTTCGGCGCAGTGGCTTCAACACCCGTAGTCGCTGGGTGGATGTGGTCAAGGACATGGGCATGCCCGGCCTGCACCTTCACGATCTTCGCCACACCGGCAACATGCTCGCCGCCGAGTCCGGCGCAGGCCTCAAGGATCTGATGGCTCGGATGGGACACGACAACGTAAGGGCCGCCATGATCTACCAGCACGCCGCGCGCGGGGCGGACAAGGCGATCACGGATGCGATCAACAAGCAGCTCCAGGCGCGGGACGTCGCCGACGAGATGCCCGCAGGATGATCCACAGAGGTGCTGTAGCTAGGAGAGTCAGGGCTGCGGCGGCTTCTTTCTGCCATCCTCGGCAGGCAGGAGCTGCGGCGCGGATACTTTGACAGCGTCGATCAACTGCTGGAGCGACGGGTTCACCATAGCTCGGCCGGCCACGATTACGGTCGGAACCGTTTCGTTCCCGCCTGCCACAGAACGGACGAATCGTGCCGCTTCCTGATCTTTCCATATGTTGATCTCGTGGTAGCTCAAGCGAGTGAAGCGCAGGCGGAGGCGGAGCCGCATACAGAAGCGACAGCCGGGCCGCCAATAGAGAACCACACCCGCGTGATCGGCATCCTTGAACGAACTGGCGTAGCCTCGACGAGGCAGATTGGTGAGCACTAGCCACAGGGTGTAGGCCGCAAGGAAAGAGATCGCTGTGGTAGAGAGCACGCTAGAGATCGCCGACACATAAGGAACATATCTCTCCAACTCTTGATCGCTGAACCTCGTGCCGGATGATCTACGGCGACGTCTGCGAGACCGAGAGACGCGACGATCACTGTGTCCAACTGGGTGACAACGTGCGCGGACGAACACGGACACTGACGGACAGCGATGGACGGTCGCCACAGGCGAAGGGCGCGTTAGACCACAGTAATGGCCCGCTAATGTCCCAAGAAGATCAAACAGCTCTGGAAACAATCAAGGCCCGGATCGGGAATCGTCCTCTGACCTGGGCCTTTGTGTGTGGAGCGGGTGACGGGAATCGAACCCGCGCTGTCAGCTTGGGAACTCTCATGATCTTGGTGGCTGACCTGGCGATACGCTGACCTGGGGAGGAGCGGTCCGAGAACCCGTGATTCCCCGTGAGTTCCCCTTGATCGCTCCCCTTACGGGCACGTAGCGGGCACGCTTCGTTGGTCCACGGGGAGCTCGCTCAATGCGCCACTTCCTCCCTGCTCCCGCTAGCTGCCCCCTCCGGGACTGTCAGACGGGTTCTGTCAAGGATGGCTTCGCGTGTTCCCTCAGCCAGTGACATTCCGTGTTCAGCGGTTGTCCTGCCCGCACAGCCATCCTTGACAGGTTCCGTCTGCCCCGGACAATCGGGCGGCGGGTGCAGGGGTTACGGCGGGAACCCTATGACTCTGGCTGGAACTGTTCGACTTCGGAAACGATCTCATCGACGGTTGACAATGGGATCGTCACTCCAAGATCCCATGTCTCGTCGTCCTGACCGACGAGGATGTGCGCCTGTTCGCCATTGACGGCCCAGTGCACGGAGGCGTTGGCGCAGACGCCGATCTGGAGTGAGCGGCGGCTGTTCCAGTCAGCGTTTCTGATGTCACGTAGCCGTGCCAATTCGGTGATGGGGGCCCAGATGTTCAGCTCCCATGCCTCGGCTTGGAGCTTGAGCACGACGTTCGGATCGTCGGACTCGCCTAACGTTACGTCGATCACCCGGCCATGATCGCACCGCGTGAGAGCAAGGTCTCGCGGTGGCGTGGCGCTCGGGTCGGCGGGGCTCTCTGGGTACGGCGACGCCGTGTTGCGGCGATGCCCCGCGCGGCGCTCGCGCCGTGACCGGCCCCCAGGCCGCAGCGCGGCGCGAGGGCGCCGGCGCGGGGCGTACGGCGGCGCGCCGCGCCGTGTACCAGTTCCGCAGTTTGCTGCGCTGCGGGATCTGCCTGCGCAGGATGCAGGGCGAGTGGAACAACGGCATGCCGTACTACCGGTGCCGCTTTCCTCAGGAGTACGCGCTCGCGAACCGCGTTGCTCATCCACGCAACGTGTATCTACGTGAGGGTGCCATCGCCCCGGAGCTTGAGAAATGGCTGGGCCGGCTGTTCACGCCCTGGAACATCGATCGCACTGTGGACCTCCTTGCTCAACGTTACGAGGTCCCAATGGCGACAGACCATGAGAGAGCCTCCCTTGAGCGCCAGCTGGCGGAGACGGACCGGAAGCTCGACCAGTACCGAGCTGCGCTGGATGCCGGGGCTGATCCAGTCGTCGTAGCGGGATGGATGAAGGAGGAACAGTCTCGGAAGGCCGGGTTCCAACGTCGGCTCGATCGTCTGCCGGTCGCTCAAACTCGCACCTTTGATCGCGATGCCCTTGCCGCTGCGCTACGTGAGCTGGGCGACAAGGTGAAGGTGCTCCGGAACGCGGATCCGGCCCGCAAGGCGAAGATCTACGCCGATATTGGGATAGAGCTGCTCTTCGACCCCTCAAAGCAAGAAGTCCTGGTCTCTGCGAAGAGAAACCAGGACTCCATCGGGTACGAGTCTGTGTCCGAGGGGGGACTTGAACCCCCATGCCCATCACTGGGCACTAGCACCTCAAGCTAGCGCGTCTGCCTATTCCGCCACCCGGACTTGGTGCCTGCACGCGGGACCGTCATCCCGCGTCGGCGAAGCAAGGTTAGCAAACTCTGAGGGGTGCGTCATACCAGCTTTCCGGGGAGACGATGGTGGAGCATGCCGTACGCGCGAGTGAGGAGCCGAGATGGACGAGGTCGTCGAGCTTTGCCGGGACCTGATCAGGATCGACTCGACCAATGCGGGCGACAACGCCGGGCCCGGTGAGCGGGTCGCGGCCGAGTACGTCGCAGAGAAGCTGGCCGAGGTGGGGCTCGAGGCGACGATTCTGGAGAGTGACGACAGGCGGGCCAACGTGGTCGCGCGTGTCCAGGGGACAGATCCCGGCAAACCGGCTCTGCTGCTGCACGGGCATCTGGATGTCGTGCCGTTCGACGCGGGGGACTGGACGCAACATCCGCTGAGCGGGGAGATCGCCGACGGGTGCGTGTGGGGGCGCGGGGCCGTCGACATGAAGGACATGGACGCGATGATCCTCGCGGTCGTCCGTCAAAGGCTCCGTGAAGGCAGGCTGCCGGGCAGGGATGTCGTGCTGATGTTCACGGCCGACGAGGAGGCCGGGGGCGATTACGGGGCCAAGTTCCTGGTCGAGAAGCATCCGGAGCACTTCGAGGGCGTGACGGAGGCGATCGGGGAGGTCGGCGGGTTCTCGGTCTCGACCGGGAACAGGCGGCTGTATCTGATCGAGGCGGCGGAGAAGGGCATGGCCTGGATGCGGGTGACCGCGAAGGGGCGGGCCGGCCACGGGTCGATGCTGAACACCGACAACGCCGTGACCGAACTCGCCGAGGCCGTCGCCCGGGTAGGTCGCTATGAGTGGCCTGTACGGCTGACGCCGACGATGCGCAAGTTCCAGGAGGCGACCGAGGGCGTGGACCTGGGGCCGCTGCAGCGCATGATCGGGGCGGCGCTGCGGAACACGGTCAACCCGACGATGCTGCAGGCGGGCTACAAGACGAACGTCATCCCGCAGACGGCCGAGGCGGTGATCGACGGGCGGTTCCTGCCGGGGTTCGAAGAGGAGTTCTTCGCCACGCTGGACGAACTGCTCGGGCCCAACGTGACCAGGGAGTTCGTGCAGCACCAGGTGGCGCTGGAGTTCGGGTTCGAAGGGCCGCTGGTCAACGCCATGGTCCAGGCGCTGAGGAACGAGGACCCTGAGGGTACGGCCGTGCCGTACACGATGTCGGGCGGGACCGACCTGAAAACCTTCAGCAGGCTCGGGATCAAGGGATTCGGGTTCGCGCCGCTGCGGCTGCCGGCGGATCTGGACTTCTCTGGGATGTTCCATGGGGTGGACGAGCGGGTGCCGGTCGATTCGCTCCGGTTTGGGGTGCGGGTCCTTGACCAGTTCCTGGATCTCTGCTGAAAAAGCCCTTGCGGCAACGTTGAGTGCTGCTACGGTTACGGACCGTTGAGGGGTAGTCCACGGACCGGCCTCGCACATGAGGTCGGTTCTGGAGCTCAGGAGGTCACGTGGCACGCACGCCGAGGCAGCAGCTGGGGACGATGTCCCCGGCCGCTCGGCGCGTGCCCGTGGCCGGCCTGGGAGACGAGGCGATGACCGATCGGGCCGCCCGGATGGCGCGGTTCGCGGCCGGGGCTCGTCGGATCATCGTCCGGGCTGTCGCGGTAGGCGTCCTGATGGCCGCCGGTTGGCTGCTCGCGTTTCTCTTCGGCATGCTCTCAGCGTCTCCTGCGTCCGCGGAAACCACTGCGGACGCGTCTCACGTCGTCGCCGGATCCATCATGGATGATTTCCCCACGGCAGGCGGCAAGGCCTCGGCACCGGACAACGCCGAGGCGATGGCGGGGATGACGGTCGACGGGCTGACCAGCCAGTCGAAGCCGACCCTGCCCGTTCCCACCACCGCGGGCAAGACCTTGGGCACCAATGGACTGGTGCCCAACGGCGGTGGCAGCGGCCCGTTCGGGCCCGGTATGGGGGATGTCGCGAGGTCTCTGTTCGACCCGCGGCTCGAGGCTCAGTGCGCCCCGCTGGCGTGCGTGCTTCCCCCCGTCGTCCGCACAGCGGCGGACGACCCTTCCTTCTCACCTGACTGACCCCCGTACGGACCCTGCCTTCAGGGCGGCGGAGCGCGGCTTGATCCCCTCCGCCGGCGGGTGAGCACGTCAGTCTCTCTGGTTCGCGAAATCCCCGAGGTCACCGCTGTGCGCGGTCTTGATGCGACCTCGTTCGGCCTCGGCTGCCCGCGAACTGTCAGGTATCCCCCCAAGAACCACTAGGAGCATTCATCATGCGTACGTGGGCGAAGGCATCGGCCCCTGCGGCACTGCTCGCCGTAGCGGTCATGTCTTTCGGCAGCGGCACCGCTTTCGCTGACACCTCGGGCAACTCTTCCGTGGGCGGCGGCAACCAGGTCAACCTGCCGATCTCTCTTCCCATCGACATCAGCGGCAATGCCGTCGCCGCGGCCGGCCAGTCGCACGCCTCCTCGCAGGGCGGCGCGTCGGTCGAGAACACCCAGAAGGGCGGCATCCCCGGCAAGACGTCGGGCAACAGCAGCGTGCTCGGGGGCAACCAGATCAACGCCCCGATCAGCGCCCCGGTCAACGCCTGTGGCAACGCGCTGTCGCTGTTCGGCAGCTCCGACGCCGGCTGCAAGGGCGGCGCGACGGTCAAGAACTCCGGCAAGGGCGGCGCGGGCGGCAACCGCACCAACGGCGACTACAGCCTGCTGGGCGGCAACCAGGTCACCGCGCCGATCAGCGCTCCCATCAACGCCTGCGGCAACGCCCTGGCGATCTTCGGCAACGCGACCGCGGGCTGCAAGGGCGGCGCCTCGGTCAAGAACACCGGCGTCGGCGCCGGCGGCAACACCACCAGCGGCAGGAGCTCCGTCCTCGGCGGCAACCAGGTAATCGCGCCGATCAGCGGTCCGATCAACATCTGCGGCAACGCGATCGCGGTCTTCGGCGAGGCCTTCGCCGGCTGCAAGGGCGGCGCCTCGGTCACCAACGGCGGCGGCGGGGGACACCCCGGCCACGGCTACCAGAACGGCCGCGGCGGCATGGGCTCGCGCGGCAACGACACCGACGGGCGCTTCGGTGCCGGCAGCGGCAACCAGGTCGTCGCCCCGATCAGCCTGCCCATCACCGCCTGCGGCAACGCCGCCGGCAACGCGCCCGCCGGGTGCAAGGGCGGCAGCTCGGTCGAGAACCACGGCGGCGGCTCCGGCGCCGGCGGCAACACCACCTCCGGCAGGTCGGGCGTGCTGAGCGGCAACCAGGTCGTCGCTCCGATCACCGCGCCGATCAACGTCTGCGGCAACGCGGTCGCGGTGGCCGGCAAGGCCTTCGCGGGATGCCGCGGCGGCGTCTCGGTCAAGAACGGCGGCCACGGCGCCGGCGGCAACCACACCTCCGGCCAGAGTGGCGTCGGCTCGGGCAACCAGGTCATCGCGCCGATCACGGCCCCGATCAACGCCTGCGGCAACGCGGTGGCGGCGCTCGGCCTGTCCGAGGCCCACTGCAAGGGTGGCGCCAGCGTCTCGCCGAAGGACGGCGTGGGCGGCGGCGGCAACCGTACCTCGGGCCGGTCAGGGGTTCTGGCCGGCAACCAGGTGGTGGCTCCGATCACCGCGCCGGTGAACGTCTGCGGCAACGCGGTGGCCGTCCTGGGTGACGCCGCCGCCGGGTGCCTGGGCGGATCGCACGTCGGCAAGCCGGACGACGAGTGGGGCGACGGCTACGACCGCTGGACCCGCGACAGCGGCAAGCTCGCGCACTACAACGCGGGCGGCGGCCTGCTGCCCGCGCTGCCGGTGGTCCCGGCGCTGAGCCCGCTCAAGGACGTGGGCAACGTCACTCAGCAGATGCGCGGCTCCGGCCTGCCCTCGCTGCCCGTGGTGGGCGACCTCGGCAGCTCGCTGGGGCTTCCCGCCCTGCCCGGGCTGCCGGGCCTGCCCGGCCAGCCCGCGACCCCGGCCCAGCACGGCAGGGTTCCCGCGGTGACCGGCAAGGCCGCTGACAAGGGCACCGACAAGTCCAGCCCGCTGAACGCGCTCGGCCCGGCGACCTCGCTGGTCGCCTCCACCCCGGTCGGCGGTGCCGTCACCTCGGCCGCCGGCTCCTTGCCCGTCGGTGGCCTCGGCCTGATGAGCGCCGCCCAGCCGTCCGGCGTCACGGGGATGAACTCGACGTCGCTGTTCGCGCTGGTCCTGGGCGCCATGTTCGCCGCCTCGACGACGCTGTTCGCGGCCACCCGCCGGCTGCGCACCGGCAGGAAGTAATTCAGGTACGGCCGGCCGCTCACATCCGGTGATCGGCTGAGCGAGAAGACCGCTTCGCCCGTTCCCCACCAGGGGACGGGCGAAGCTCAGTTGCTTCGCCAAAACGTTGGCGAAGCACCGGATGCTTTGCCCTGGATCGGCGGGGGAAAGCACGATGCTTTGCCCGACAGGCAGAGCCACGTGGCTTTGCCCATCTCATAGAGGGGACAGTCGCGGCTGTGGCCGGGGTCCTGAGGCGCGCAGGCCAAGTAGGGTTTGCCCGTCTCATTGAGGGGACAGTCGCGGCTCTGGCCGGGGTCCTGAGGCGGGCAGGCCAAGTAGGGTTTGCCCGTCTCATTGAGGGGACAGTCGCAGCTCTGGCCGGGGTCCTGAGGCGCGCAGGCCAAGTAGGGTTTGCCCGTCTCGGGGGCGCGGCCTGAGGCGGGCAAAGCCATGCTGTTAGAGGGTGCTGCGAACGCGTAGTATCTTCCGGCGCAGTCGTACCTGGCGGCTCCCGTCTGGGTACTTCCGTACTCGGGAGAGCTCCCACTGGCCGTACTCTGCGTGTTCGGTCAGCAGTTGACGTGCGGCTTCACGGCTGATGTCGCGCGGAATGAAGATATCCATGTAGGAGTAGTCGAGCACAACGATTAGTCTCCAGGGTGAGTCAGGGCGCGATGCTGCTCAGTGGGCTTTATTCTGCGTCCTTGTGGGTGGACTCGGAAGGTAGTGGGTAGCCCCGGGGGAAGGAAAAATCCGCGAGTCGGGTTACCTTTCAGATCTGTGCCTGCTCATGGCAGGGGGAATTGCGAGCGAACAGCGAGGTAGGTAGCAGCGTGCCAGCCAAGAACGGCAGCGCCGGCGGAACACGCCTGGTGATCGTCGAGTCGCCGGCCAAGGCGAAGACGATCGCCGGGTACCTCGGGCGCGGCTACATCGTCGAATCCAGTATCGGCCACATCCGTGACCTGCCGGAGAAGGCCGACGACATCCCCGAGAAGTACAAGGGGGAGGCGTGGGCGCGTCTCGGCGTCAACGTGGAGCACGCGTTCGAGCCGCTGTACGTCGTCAACAACGACAAGAAGTCGCAGGTCAACAAGCTCAAGCAGCTCCTGAAGGACGCCGACGAGCTCTACCTCGCCACTGACGAGGACCGCGAGGGCGAGGCCATCGCCTGGCACCTGCGCGAGGTGCTCAAGCCCAAGGTGCCGGTCCACCGCATGGTCTTCCACGAGATCACCCCGCACGCCATCCAGGAGGCCGTGGCCAACCCGCGCGACCTGAACCTGCGCCTCGTCGACGCCCAGGAGACCCGGCGCATCCTCGACCGTCTCTACGGCTACGAGGTCAGCCCGGTCCTGTGGAAGAAGGTCAAGCCGCGCCTGTCGGCCGGCCGCGTGCAGTCGGTCGCGACCAGGCTGGTGGTCGAGCGCGAGCGCGAGCGGATGGCCTTCACGGTCGCCAACTACTGGGACCTGTCGGCGCTGTTCGACACCGGCAATCCCGACGAGCGCCCGCGCGACTTCACCGCCACGCTGAACACGGTCGACGGCAAGCGGGTCGCGCAGGGCCGCGACTTCGCCAGCACCGGGCAGCTCAAGAACAACGACGTCCTGCACCTGTCGGAGGCCGCCGCCGGTGAGCTGGCGGCCCGTCTGGCGGACTCGTCGTACGCGGTCAAGTCGGTCGAGCGCAAGCCGTACACGCGCAAGCCGTACGCGCCCTTCAGGACGACCACCCTGCAGCAGGAGGCCAGCCGCAAGCTGGGCTTCTCGGCGAAGTACACGATGCAGGTGGCGCAGCGGCTGTACGAGAACGGCTTCATCACCTACATGCGTACCGACAGCATCACGCTGTCGGAGACGGCCGTCGCGGCCGCCCGCTCCCAGGCGATCAAGCTGTACGGCGCGGCCTACGTGCCCGACAAGCCGCGCGTGTACGCCAGCAAGGTCAAGAGCGCGCAGGAGGCGCACGAGGCGATCCGCCCGTCGGGCGAGGAGTTCCGCACGCCCGGCGAGACCGGGCTGTCGGGCGACATGTTCCGCCTGTACGAGCTGATCTGGCAGCGCACGGTGGCCTCGCAGATGAAGGACGCTCAGGGCGAGTCGATCACCGTGAAGGTGGCCGGCCGCTCGAACGCCGGCGAGGACGTGGAGTTCAACGCCTCGGGCCGGACGATCACCTTCTACGGCTTCCTGAAGGCCTACGTCGAGAGCGTGGACGACTCCACCGCCGACCGCGACGACTCCGAGAAGCGGCTGCCGACCCTGGAGGAGGGCCAGGCGCTCTCGCTGGCGCGGCTGGACGTGGCGGCGCACGCCACCAAGCCGCCCGCCCGCTACACCGAGGCGTCGCTGGTCAAGGAGCTGGAGGAGCGCGAGATCGGGCGGCCTTCGACGTACGCCTCGATCATCGGCACGATCCTCGACCGGGGATACGTCTTCAAGAAGGGGACGGCGCTGGTGCCGTCGTTCCTGGCCTTCGCCGTGGTCAACCTGCTGGAGCAGCACTTCGGCAACCTGGTCGACTACGACTTCACGGCCGAGATGGAGAAGGTCCTCGACGACATCGCCAACGACCGGGCGGAGCGCGTGCCCGAGCTGCAGCGCTTCTACTACGGCGGCGAAGGCGACGAGGGTCTCAAGGAGATGGTGACCGATCTCGGCGAGATCGACGCCAAGGAGATCAGCTCCTTCCCCGTCAGGGGCAGCGACATCGTGCTGCGGGTCGGCCGGTACGGGCCCTATCTGGACCGTGACGGTGCCCGGGTGAACGTGCCCGAGGACATGACGCCCGACGAGCTGACCGCCGAGAAGGCCGAGGAGCTGTTCTCGCGCCCGACCGGCGACCGCGAGCTGGGCCACGACCCGGTGTCCGGCAACATGATCGTGGCCAAGGACGGCCGGTTCGGCCCGTACGTCACCGAGATCCTGCCCGCGGCGGCCGAGGAGACGGCGAAGAAGACGACGCGGGCCAAGAAGGCCGATGCCCCCAAGCCGCGCACGAGCTCGCTGTTCAAGACGATGTCGCTGGACACGATCACGCTGGAGGACGCGCTCAAGCTGCTGTCGATCCCGCGGGTCGTCGGCGAGCTCGAGGGCGAGCAGGTCATGGCGTACAACGGGAAGTTCGGCCCGTACCTGAAGAAGGGCACCGACTCGCGCTCGCTGGCCTCGGAGGATGACCTGTTCTCGGTCACGATCGAGCAGGCCAAGGAGCTGTTCGCGCAGCCCAAGCCGCGGGGCAGGGGGCGGGCGGCCGCCGCCGCGCCGCTGCGCGAGCTGGGTGAGGACCCCAACTCCAAGAAGCCGATCGTGGTCAAGGAGGGGCGCTTCGGCCCGTACGTGACCGACGGCGAGACCAACGCCTCGCTGCGCAAGGGCGACACGGTCGAGGACATCACGACCGAGCGGGCGGCCGAGCTGCTGGCCGAGCGGCGCGAGCGGGCTCCGGCGCCCAAGAAGACGACCACGCGCAAGGCGCCGGCCAAGAAGGCTCCCGCCAAGAAACCGGCCACGAAGCCCTAAGAATCGGAGTAGTATCCCATCGGCTACCAACGGAGGTGACGATGGGATCACTCCCCGTACCCGACGTACGGTTCTGGGCCGAGTCGGGCGGCATGCTGATCAAGCGGGCCAGGCATGCGGCCAGCCTCAACCAGACCGCGCTGGCCGAGGCCAGCGGCACGTCGCGCACCACGCTGTCCGCCTACGAGCATGGGCGCAAGTCGCCCACGCTCGAGACCGCGGGGCGGATCCTGGACGCGGCCGGGTTCCGGCTCGCGCTGGAGCAGAAGGTGGAGTTCACCCGCCACCCAGGAGGCTTCCACGTGCCCGACCGGCTGTGGCGGCTGCCGGTGGGCAGGGCGCTCGCCGTGCCTGGCGGGCGGCGGCGCGAGGTCTACACGCGGCTGCTGCGCTCGGGCACCCCGGATGACCTGCTCGGATCGATCGACGGTGCGCTGCTGGTGGACTGCTGGGGCGAATTGGACCTCCCGGGGCCCGTTCGGCAGGCGTGGACACCCGTGATCGAGGCGGTCCGCCGTACGGAAGAGACGAGTTTTTCATGACCAATTCCGGGGGTGTACCATGCGCGCGGCACCGCGGACGTATTACTCTCGGCGACGAGCGAACCGGTATGTCCGGCGAGTCTCGTGTGTTCCCCCCACCCGCGAGCACCTGGATACGCTGACACTATGAGCGCCCCTGGCCGACGCCGGCCCACAAACGTGCTGGCTAACGCGCCGTTCCGCCGACTGTGGACGGCCGCGTCGGTCTGCAGCCTGGGCGACTGGCTGAACATCCTCGCGCTCACCGCGCTGGCCGCCAACCTGACCGAGGGCGGCTTCCGCAACCAGTCCCTGGCGGTCGGCGGCGTCTTCGTCGCCAAGATGCTGCCCGCGGTGCTGCTCGGGCCGCTGGCCGGGGCCTTCGCCGACCGGTTCGACCGGCGGCTGACCATGGTCGTGGCAGACCTGGCGCGCTTCGCCATCGTGGTGTCCATCCCGTTCGTCGGCAGATACCAGTGGATCATCATCGCGACGCTCCTCATCGAGTGCGTGAACCTGTTCTGGGTGCCGGCCAAGGACGCCACCATCCCCAACCTGGTGCCCAAGCAACAGCTCGAGGCCGCCAACCGGATCAGCCTGCTGGTCACCTACGGCACCGCACCGGTCGCGGCCGCGCTGTTCGCCCTGCTGTCGGTGGCGGACGACCTGCTGCACACCACCGCGTCGCTGCTCCAGCCGACCTCGCTGGCGCTGGGCCTCAACGCCCTGGCCTACCTGGTGTCGGCCCTGCTGATCTTCACGCTGAGCGGCATCCCGCGGCGCGGCGGCGCGATCTCCACCCCGTCGGTGCTGCGGCAGATCATCGACGGCTGGCGCTACATCGGCACCAACCGGCTCGTGCGCGGCCTGGTCATCGGCATGCTCGGCGCCTTCGCCGCGGGCGGCGCGGTCGTCGGCGTCGCCAAGGTGTACGTGCTGGCGCAGGGCGGCGGTGACGCGGCCTACGGCACGATGTTCGGCGCGGTCTTCGTCGGCATGGCCGCCGGCATGTTCTTCGGGCCGCGGCTGCTGAGCGGCCTGTCGCGGCGGCGGATGTTCGGCGTGTCGATCGTCTCGGCCGGCGTGGTGCTCGCCGCGCTCGCGCTCGTCCACAACCTGGTGATCGTGGTCATGCTGACCGCCCTGCTCGGGGCGTTCGCGGGCATCGCCTGGATCATCGGCTACACGCTGATCGGCCTGGAGGTCGAGGACGCGCTGCGCGGCCGCACCTTCTCCTTCCTGCAGTCCACCGCCCGGGTCGTGCTGCTGCTCGTGGTGGCCGTGGCCAACCCGCTGGCAGCGCTGTTCGACAAGCGCACGGTGCAGCTCGGCCAGATCACCTACGCCTTCGACGGCACCAACCTGGTGCTGCTGATCGCCGGCGTGCTTGCGGCGGTCGTGGGCGTACTGTCGCTGCGCCACATGGACGACCGGCCCGGCATCGCGCTGTCCGACGACCTGCTCGCGGCGCTGCGCGGCGAGCAGTACAAGCCCGAGGTGGACGAGCAACTGCCCGGGATGTTCGTGGCCTTCGAGGGCGGCGAGGGATCCGGCAAGACCACCCAGTCGCGGCTGCTGGCCATCTGGCTGCGCGACCAGGGCTACGACGTCGTGCAGACCCGCGAGCCCGGATCCACCAAGGTGGGCATGCGGCTGCGGGCCATCCTGCTCGACGCCGCCGAGCGCGGCCTGTCGCCGCGCGCCGAGGCCCTGCTGTACGCGGCCGACCGGGCCGAGCACGTGGAGAAGGTCATCAGGCCCGCGCTCCTGCGCGGCTCGATCGTGGTCACCGACCGCTACGTCGACTCCTCGCTGGCCTACCAGGGCGCCGGGCGGGCGCTTGACCCGTCCGACGTGGCCCAGGTCAACGCCTGGGCCACCGGCGGGCTGGTGCCGCACCTGACCGTGCTCATCGACACGCCGCCCGAGGTGGGGCTGACCCGGCTGGGCGGCGCGGCCGACCGGATCGAGTCCGAGCCGCTGGAGTTCCACGAGGCGGTGCGCAAGGAGTTCAGGGCGCTGGCCGCCGCCGAGCCCGGCCGCTACCTGGTGGTCGACGGCACGCTGCCGTCCGAGGAGATCACCCGGCAGATCCAGGACCGCGTGCGCGAGATCCTGCCCGACCCGGTGCCGCAGGAGTCGGAGGACGTCACCGGCACGATGCCCGCCATCCGCGACTAGCCTTGCCTCGTGGCTGTATTCGACGACCTCATCGGTCAGGACCAGGCGGTAGCCGTACTGTCGCGGGCGGCCGCGGCGGCGCGCGAGGTCGTCGAGGGCGGCCGGGGCACGGGCATGACGCACGCCTGGCTGTTCACCGGCCCGCCCGGCTCCGGTCGGGAGGAGGCGGCCAGGGCCTTCGCCGCGGCGCTGCTGTGTCCTGACGGCGGGTGCGGCCATTGCGACCAGTGCCACCAGGTGATGATCGGCTCCCATCCCGACCTGGAGTCGGTGCGGCCCCAAGGCCTGTCCTACAGCGTCAAGCAGACCCGCGAGCTCATCCTGCGCGCGGCCGGAGCTCCCACCCAGGGGCGCTGGCGGGTGATCCTGTTCGAGGACGCCGACCGTGCCACGGAGTCGGCCGCGAACGCGCTGCTCAAGGCCATCGAGGAGCCGCCGCCGCGGACGGTGTGGCTGCTCTGCTCGCCCGCGCCCGACGACCTGGTGATCACCATCCGGTCGCGCTGCCGGGTCATCACGCTGACCACGCCGGCCACCGAGGCCGTCGCGCACGTGCTGGCCACCCGCGACAGCGTCCCGTGGGAGACGGCCCGCTTCGCCGCCCGCGCGGCTCAGGGGCACATCTCGCGTGCCCGGGCGCTCGCGCTCGACGAGGGTGCGCGGCAGCGGCGCGAGGCTGTCCTGTCCATCCCCCGCTCGCTGACCGGGGTCGGCGAGTGCATCTCGGCGGCCGAACGCCTGGTCAAGACCGCCGAGGAGGAGGCCACCTCGGCCACCACCGCGCTCAACGAGTCGGAGACCACCGAGCTGCGGCGTCTGTACGGTGAGGGGTCCACGGGCAAGGGGCTCAACCGCGGGCTGGTCCGGGGTGGGGCCGGGGCTTTGAAGGAGCTTGAGGACCGGCAGAAGTCGCGTGCCACGCGCATCAAGCGTGACTCGCTGGACGGGGCGCTGCTCGAGCTCGTGGCGTATTACCGGGATGTGCTCGCGATGCAGTTCGGGGCGCGGGTGGAGCTGGCCAACGACGATCTTCGTTTTGATCTTGATCAGCTGGCGCGAGTGAGCACGCCTGAGGAGACGCTGCGGCGGATCGACGCGATCATGCAGTGCCGCGAGCGCCTCGACGCCAACGTCAACCCCCAGATCGCCGTGGAATCGATGCTCCTCGCCCTGCGGTCCGCATAGGAGCCTCCCGGCCGTACGGGGGCCTTCTTGCACGGCTAGGGCCTTCTGGGGGCCTTCTCGTACGACGAGCCGCCGCCACCGACCGCTCCCAAGCGGCAGAGACCGCCACCGCCGGAAAACCGATTGAGCCTTCCTTCCGCGTTCCCGTAGGTTGCCTGCGACACGTCGCAGTGAGGACAGAGGACAAAACCGCGTGACCCCGCCTGCTCTTTAGACCTGACACCTTTCTCCGCTCACCTTCAAGCCGACCCTCCCGTCGGCTCTGCCGGGCTGCCCATGTGCGCCCGGTCATACAGCGTTTGAGGCCGCGCGCAATCGGCCTCGTGTCAGGTCTAGAGAGATCATGTCTTCACAACCTCATACTGTGCTGCCCTGGGTCGTTCGTCGGACCAGGCTGCCTCTGCTGTCGTTGCGGTGCGTGGACTGTGGGTCGGAGTCGGCCACCACCGGCGATGGCAGGTTCCGCGTCAACGCCAACGGCAAGCTGCTGGACGTGTGGCTGCTGGTCCGCTGCGTGTCCTGCGATCGGACGATCAAGCTCACCGTGCACGGGCGAGCGCCGGTCAGCTCCTTCGATCCCGCCGAGCTCGGCGGCTACCACGCCAACGATCCGGAGCTGGTGGCGTCCACGCTGCTGGATCCGCTGCTCGCCCGGCGCAACCGCTTCACCCTGGACTGGAACGGGGCCTGGCGGCTGGACACCCCGTCGGCACGGCTCGACGAGGCGTGGCCGGTCCAGGTGGAGGTCGTCTTCGAGGATCCGGTGCCGGTGCGCCCGGACTGGCTCATCGCGCAGGGACTCGGCCTCAGCAGGAACGAGGTGCTGCGCCGGATCAAGTGCGACATTCCGCTACGCCGTACGAGGATCGCCGGGTTCACCTTCATCCTGATGACCGGGGATTAGCGGGGATGTAGCCGCGGCGGGGTGCGCCTGTCGTTGACGACAGGCCTTGGTACGGCGGCGCGCCCGTACCACGCGCGAGATGTCAGGGCCCGGGTATCGCGGTATCCGGGCCCAGCGGCGTCACCGGCGCGGTGTCTCCCACCGGATGGTGAGCAGGCCGTGCTTCATCCGGCCTGCCAAGCGGACGTGCAGCGTCTCCGCCGTGTTGCCGCCGTCGTCCCCGCTGATCGTCACCAGGCTGTGCCGTACCGACAGCTCGTTGGCGTCCACCACCATGCCCGGCGCGAGGACCAACCCCACGCTGGCGCCGTTCACCTGCGCTCGATGACCAGTTCGGGTGCGCTGCGCAGCGCCAGGGTCAGGTCCAGCATCACGGTGCACCACGCGGTGCGCAGCGCCAGCCGGTGCGGCAGCGTCCACCGGCCGTCACGGCGCGCCGAGCCACGCTTCTCCTTCATGGTCTTAAGGGCACGCGCTTCGCAAAGAGCCTTTGCAAAGAGCGTTTGCGAACGATACGGTGCTCTCGTGGATCTCGTCCCGCAGGAGATAACCGATGTCGAGGCGCTGAAGCTCCTGGCGCATCCCATGCGACAGCGGATCGAGCGGCAGTTGCGCAACGGTCCTGCCAACTCCGCGACTCTCGCCCGAGCGCTGGGCGAGAACACTGGCCTGACCAGTTATCACCTGCGCCAGATGGCCAAGCACGGGTTCATCGAAGAGGTGCCCGAGCTGTCGAGGGGACGGGAACGTTGGTGGCGCCAGGTGCCTGCTGATCGCAGGATTCCGCCCTACAGCCGGCAGACCCCGGAGATGCGGGCGGCGGTCGAGGAGATGAACCGGCTCGACTTCGCCGAGGAGCTCGAGCAATTCACCCGCTACCAACTCGAACGCGACGACCTCGGTGAATGGGCGGACGCCCTGGTCTGGTCGCGCTCGGCGATGCGCCTCACCCTCGACGAGCTCAAAGAGTTTCTCGAGGAGTACGTGAAACTGCTCTACCGCTACAAAAGGCCGGACGAGGCGACGCCGCCCGGGGCGCGCGTCGTGCTCGCCCGGATGCTCGCGTTCCCCGCCCCCACATCCGCCGACGACGGCGAATGATCTGGGCCGCCGGGTTGCAGCCCGACGGCCCAGAGACGAAATCCGCATCACCACGCCCCGCCAAGGGCGTGTCTTCACGTGCACGGATTCCCATAGAAAGGAGAGCACCTCGTGCTGCTCTCACGCAAACGCTGGACGTGGTCGCTGTTGCCCGTCATGCTCGCGATCGCCTTGTTCGCCCTACCCGTACCCGCACAGGCCGACGCACTGGTCACCAGCGATGTCACCTTCACCGGGGACGGCGGCGTGACCTTGCACGGAACGGTCGTGGCGCCGAAGGCGGCGAAAGGCCGCAGTCCCGGCATCGTCATGGTGCACGGCGCCGGGCCGGTCACCCGGGAGGAATTCCGGGACGAGGCCGAGGCCTACGCCAAGCGAGGCATCGTGACCCTGATATACGACAAGCGCACCATCGGCTACTCCACCCTGCGGCGGAACTACGAGACGCTCGCCGGTGACGCGCTGGCGGCGGTGCGCACACTGCGGGCCCGCGCCGAGGTGAACCCGGCGATGGTCGGCATCTGGGGACTGTCGGAGGGGGCGTGGGTGGCGCCGATCGCGGCCGCCCGATCCTCGGACGTGGCCTTCCTCGTCGTCGCCGGCGCGGTCGGAACGACGCCCGCCAGGCAGCAGGCATGGGCGTACGGCGAGCGGCTCCGTCACGCGGGCGTGCACGGGTCGCTGACCCACATGCTGCAGCGGCGCGCCATCAGGTTCGGGATCGGGAGCGGCCTGTTCGGCGAAGAGGAGCGCGATCCCATGCTGAGCTGGGAACACGTCCACCAGCCGGTCCTCGCGCTGTGGGGAGCCCTCGACCGGGAGGCGATGCCCGCCGAGAGCTCCCAGATCATCCGGCAGGGCCTGGAGCGCGGCGGCAACGCCCACTACTCCATCCACTTCATCGCCGGAGTCCGCCACAATCTCAACCGCACGTTCGACGACGGCTTCGACCGTCCCGACAGTCTCCCTGCCGACTATGCCAAGTTCGAGGCCGCCTGGATCACCGGCCTGAGCGATGGCCCGCCGAAAGCCGGCGCGGACCAGCCGCCGTCCCAGGATCTGCTGAGCCGTCCGGTGGACGGACCGTTCGCCTGGTACGAGTCACCCTGGCTGCAGCTCGCGGCTTTCGCGATCTTCCTCGCCGCCTCCCTCGGCTATGCGCTGGCGGCGACAGTGAGGCGGCTGCGGCGACACCGCGGCGCGCCCCCAGCCTCACGACCGGCTCGCTGGCTCGTCATCGCCCTCATGGCCTCCACACTCGGCTTCCTCGGCTACTTCTGCGTCCTGGTGCTCACCGGCGCCTACCTGATCGGGCCCATGGTCCTCGGCCGCCCCCTGCCATGGCTGGCACTTCAGCTTCTCGCCGTGGCCACGGTCGTCGCCGCGGTCGCCACGGTCACCGCCACCTGGCGCCACCGCCGCGAGCTATCCCCAGGAAACCGGATACGGCTGGGAATGGTCCTGGCAGCAGCCGCGGTGTTCGTGCCTTGGGCGGCCTACTGGGGCGTGCTCATTCCCTGAAAACCGGTGAGCTTGGACCCCTGCGGCCTTCGCGGCCCTCCACCTGATCCGCACGACGAGGCCCCACAGCTCCTGCGTCAGAGGGGGTAGCGGACGGCGCGCGAGCCCTTGACCAGGTACACATCCCTCATGAAGAGTCCGGGGGCTGTGCAGCAGGCGTTGAGGTCGCCAGCGAAGCTAGGTGCCGCGGAGGATGGCCCATCTGCCGGAGAGGGTTGCGGGTGGGGCAGGTGGCGGCCCTGGGCGCTCCGCGTGGCGGTTGGGAGAAGTGGCCGCGGGCCCTGGCGGGCAAGGCACGTGCGGGCCCCGAACGTTCCGCGTGGGTCAGGAAGAAGTGGAGGCCGCTGCCGGGGGCGGCAGCGGCCTCCGGGGTGGTTAGCTCACGGCCTTGAGGGCGTCGATTTCGCCTGAGCCGTACCAGCTGTTGTGACCCGCGCCGCCCTGGCAGCTCTGCGGCGAGTCGTCACTCTGCGGGAAGGGCTCGTAGGCCGACACGTCGGTGGGGCAGGTGAGCGAGTTGGTGGCCTGCTGCAGCTTGGCCGCCAGGGAGCCGCCCGACAGCGAGGGGTTGGCGCTGAGCAGCAGCGCTGCCACGCCCACCGCGTGCGGACCGGCCATCGAGGTGCCCTGCAGGTAGCAGTAGGTGCCGCCGGTGGCGGGGTCGACGACCGGACGGGCGCACGGGCGGCCCTTGGGGTAGGTGGACAGGACCCGCCCGTTCACGGCGTCGGCGGTGCGCTGCAGGATCGCGTCGCCGCCGGGGGCCGCGACGTCCGCGGTGGAGGTGCCGTAGGAGGAGTAGTAGGCCTTCTGGCGCAGGTTGCCGGTGGCGGTGACGCCGACGACGCCGGGAACCTCGACCGGGACCACCCGGCAGGCGTTGGTGATCTCACGCCGCTCCGCCGCGCCGTCGGGGAAGTCCGGGCTGGTCACGTCGATGCGGGGGTGCGACAGGTCGGTGGACTCGTTGCCCTCCGAGGCGATGACCAGGGTCCCCTTGGACTGGGCGTAGGCGATCGCGCGGCGCTCGGCCTTCCAGATGGCCCGCTGGCCTTCGTCGTTGGCGCAGTTGAACAGCCACGGGTCGGCGAAGTAGCTGTTGTTGGTGATGTCGATGCCCTTGTCGGCCACCCACATGTAGGCGCAGATCACCATCTCGGGGAAGAAGAAGCCGTCGTCGTTGGCCGTCTTCACGCCGGCGAGCTTGACGCCGGGGGCCACGCCGACGATGCCGTGTCCGTTGGCCGCCGCCGCGATGGTTCCGGCGGTGTGCGTGCCGTGTCCGTTGGCGTCGTTGCCGGGCTGCAGCGTGGTCGGCTTGCCGCTGGAGCAGTCGGCGCTCTTGGCGGCGTCGTAGACCGGCGCGAGGTCCGGGTGGGTGAAGTCCAGGCCGGTGTCGAGGTCCGCGACCGTCACCGCCTTGCTGCCCGCGGTGACCGCGTGCGCCTGCGGGACGTTGATCTGCTTCATGTCCCACTGCAGGCCGGACAGCGAGTCACCCCAGGTCGCCGCGGGGATGGCGGCCGGGGCGTTGTCCGAGCCCGCGTCCAGCGTGTCGACCTTCGTGCCGAACTTGGTCGTGGCGGCGACCGCCTCGACCCCCTTGACCTGCTCCATCGCGGTCGCGAATCCGGCGTCGGAGGAGCTGGCCACCGCGACGCCGATCTGGCTGTAGCTGGCCACCAGTGAACCGCCGGCGCCCTCAACCGCGCTCTTCGCGCCGTCGGTGCTCGCACCCGCGCTGTAGAGGACCAGATAGGTGGAGGCGGAACCGGTCTGCGCGGTGGCGCCGGGGGCTCCTGCCAGGAATCCCGCGCCCAGGGCTACCACGGTGGTGGCGGAGGCGAGGATTTTTCGGATTTGTCCTAATGCCACGGACGTTCCCTTCCCACATGGCGATGACTCTGTGGCATCGCGCACGTGGGGAACGTAACCGCGCTCCATTTCCAATTAATGACGATTCGGCACCAATGATCGCTCGACAACCTGTATGTCCAATCACGCTCGAACCGATGACGTCCTGGTCGCGGGGCAAGAGCGAGGCGCTCCTGGCGCGTGGGGCTCGCCCCCAGGCCGCAGGGTCGTGGGGATGGGGTACGGCTGGCGCCGGGTCGTTGGGGTGGGTGCGGCTGGGCGCCAGGTCACCGGGGTGGGGTACGGCGAAGGCGTGGCGAGCCGGGGGCCGGGGTGCCACGATCACGGAGCGCCGTGACGGTGGGCAACTGTCACCGACTCGCCGAAGCGCCGGGCGCGGGTCCTCAGCCGAAGTGCGGAGGGCGGCGGGTGGCGGGGGCTCGCCGTACGAGGAAAGAAGGGGCTTGCCGTACGAGGAAAGAAGGGGCTTGCCGTACGAGGAAAGAAGGGGCTTGCCGTACAGGAAAGAAGGGGGCTCGCCGTACAAGGAAAGAAGGCTGTGAGAGAAGAAATCCGCGGGGCGGGAGCAGCAACTCGGGCGGTGGGGCGTCTCTGGAATGTGGAAGTCGAACTGCTCCCTCAAAGCGAGGCGCGGGCGCCGCAGCGCGTCGACGTCGCGACGATTTTCGCCGAGCATCATGTCGGGCTCGTACGGCTGGCATTGCTCATGGTCGGCGATCAGGCGACCGCGGAGGACGTCGTGCAGGACGCGTTCGCGCGCACGCATGCCGGGCGCGCCCGGCTGCGAGATCCCGGCAAGGCGCTGACCTACGTGCGGTCCGCGGTGCTCAACGGGTGCCGGTCGGTGCTGCGCCGGCGGGCGACGGTGTTCCGTCGGGCCGTGCCGTACGAGCCGCCCGTCTGGTCGGCCGAGAGCGCCGCGCTGATCGGGGAGGAGCGGCGCGCGGTGCTGCTCGCCATGCGGGAGCTTCCGCCGAGACAGCGGGAGGCGTTGACGTTGCGGTATTACCTCGATCTCACCGACCAGGAGATCGCCGAGACCATGGGGATCAGCGCGAGCACCGCGCGTTCCACGATCACGCGGGGGCTGGCGGCCCTCGGCCGGGCGCTGGGGGAGGACGCGTGAACAGCCCTGTGGAGGAGCGTCTGCGGCAGGTGCTGGACGAGGCGGGTGCCACGGTCGACGTGGCCTCGATCAGGCCGCTCACAGTTCCGGAGCGTAGGAGGTTTCGAGTGGATTTCCGGCTGATCACGGCTGCGGCGGGCGTGGCTCTGGCGGGGGCGATCGCGGCCGTGACGGTCACTTCTCCGGGAGGCCAGGGTGTGGTCGCTGCCAAGCCCGTCGGTCCTGAGGTGACCGGGGTCAGGGTATTCCTGTGCGTCAAGGGTTCGGCCATGCCTCAGTGCAAGGGGAAGGGCGTCACGGCGGAGCAGACCAAGGCTCTGCAGTCCTTGCTGAAGAGCGTGCCTTACGTGGACCAGCTGTACTACGAGGATCAAGCGACGGCCTACAAGAATTTTCAGGAGGCGAATGCGGATAACCAGCCCCTCATCAAGGCGACCAGGGTTACGGATATGCCAACCTCGTTCCGGGTGAAGCTGAAGACGGGGGCCGATCCTCAGCCCGTCGTCGCAGCGGTCACCGGCCAGCCGGGTGTGGCGCAGGTGGTCGTCGATCAGCGGGTCGGCGACAACACGGGCAAGAGCGATATCGGGATTGTCCTCTGTAAGCCTCATACTCCTGGGGCGTCCTGCGCCACGCTGAAGGACGGCGTGTCGACGGCGGACGTCCAGGCCATCCAGGAGAAGCTGGCGGCCCTGCCTGAGACCAAGACGATCAACCTGCAGCACAGCGTCGAGGATGGAAAGCTCCAGCCCGCCTCCATCGAGCTGTGGCTGAAACCCGGTGCCGACCGGACCAAGGTGATCAGGATCGCGAAGGGCCTGCATGGGGTCCAAATGGCCTTCGACATGCGCTGCTCCGGAGGGCCGTCGAACAAGCCGCACGCGGCCTGCTAGGAGAAGTGCGTCGGGAGGCCTCACGCTCGGCGGGGCCTCCCACGTAGTGTGGCAGGCGAAGGCCGTACACCCCCGAAGGCCGTCAGGAGGCGAGCTCGAGCCCATGGGAATGATCATGGCCGTGAGCTTCACCCGCTATGGAAGGCTCTACTACCTCGACCCCGGCGAGCACAGCCCCAAGGTCGGAGACAAGGTGCTGGTGCCGACCGACTCGGGTCCCGAGGTAGCCGAGTGCGTGTGGGCCCCGCAATACACGAGCGAGGACATCGACGGCCTGCCCGTGTGCGCGGGCGTCGCGGGGGAGGAGCACCTCTCGCGCGACGAGGCCAACAAGCGGCGCAGGGCCGAGGCACGCAGCGTGTCCAAGAGGCTGATCAAGCGGCACTCGCTGCCGATGAAGGTGGTGGGGGTCGACTACGTCGACAAGGACAACGTCTACACCGTGTACTTCTCGGCGCCGCACCGGGTTGACTTCCGTGCGCTGGTCCGCGACCTGGCCAGGAACCTGCGGGCCCGGGTGGAACTGCGCCAGATCGGCCCCAGGGACGAGGCGCGGCTGCAGGGCGGCATCGGGCCGTGCGGGCGTGACCTGTGCTGCGCCACGTTCCTGAAGGACTTCGAGCCGGTCTCCGTACGCATGGCCAAGGACCAGGACCTGCCGGTCAATCCGCTGCGGATCGCGGGCGCCTGCGGCCGGCTGATGTGCTGCCTGAAGTACGAGCATCCCCTGTATCAGGAGTTCCGGGCCTCGGCGCCGCGGGTGGGCGTGAGCGTCGATACGCCGCAGGGCGCGGGGACCGTGGTGGGGCACAACGTGCCCTCCGACTCGGTGATCGTCCGGCTCAACGACGGCGGGCGGCGCTGCGCGTGCAGCAAGGCCAGCGTGTGCGGGCCGCGCCAGGCCTACGAGTCGACGTACGGGGAGTAGCCGAAGGTCATCGGTCTTCGGCGGCGTGCCGAGCCGAGGAGGCGTAGGCCGCCGGAGTTGCGACCCCACGTGAAAGGAGAGCCGACGGACAGGCCGTCGGCTCTCCTCGGGGTGGATTACCACCACCATCCTCCACGGTGGCAGCCGCAGCCGCGGCCTCGGCCCCACCACCAGCGGCGTCGCCACCAGCGTCTGCGGCCCCAGCCCCAGCCCCAGTTGCCCCATTCAGGGAAGCCGACACGTGCCATGATTCCCCTCCTCATGAGCGGCTCCCGTCGCGGGAGCACCTCGATGCCGACAAATGCGACATTAACACTCAAGTCACAGCACATCACTCGAAATGCGGAGTATTGGTGAGGCTTTGGCATTGAGCAAAGCCGCCCATTCTCGTCTGCGGCCAATGCGTTCTCGGCCGCAACGCCCGGCGTGGCAGGCGATTCCGGGAGTGTGGGCATCGAAGTATCGACCACGACGTGCGGCCGCTCTGGCCGCGGCGGTGCGGTCTCCTTCCGTCCCGGCAAAAAGGAGAGCCGACGGACAGGCCGTCGGCTCTCCATCGGGTGGGTTATCACCACCAGCCGCCCCAGCACCGTCGGCGCCACCAGCGGTGATGGTGATGGTGATGGTGGTGATTGTGGTGGTGTCCTCCGCCCCAGCCGTCTCCGGCGAAGAAGCCGACACGCGCCATGATTCCCCTCCTCATGGGCGGCTCCCGTCACGGGAGCACCTGTATGCCGACAAGCGCGACATTAACACCTGAATCACATCAGACCATTAGATATGTGGAGTATTGGTAAGGCCTTGGAGTTGAGTTCGATCTATCGGCATTCGCCCAGACCAATGCATTGAACTGCGCCCTGCGCGCCGGTACGCAGCAGGGGCTGCGGTGGGGTGTAACGTCCCTCCGACTCGGTGGCTGTGCGGCTCAACGACAGAGGGCGGCACTGCGCGTGTAGCAGCGGGCGGCACTGCGCGTGCAGCAAGGCCGGCGTGTGCGGGCGCACCAGGCCTACGAGGTGAGGTACGGAGACCGGCTTCGTACGCGTGGCCGCGCACGTGCCTGTTGGCCTTCTGGTCGGAGTCGCTGAGGCTTTCTCGGCGATGATCACTCGTCTCGGGTGATCTGGTCCTGTGCCGGCTCAGCTGAGGTTGTCGCTCGGGCCATACGCACGTTTGGCGGCGCCGGGAGAGCTTCGGGGTCCCGATCCGCTGCCAGCGGGCGAGGAGCCCGGCGACGTGACGGCGGACATCGAGCGTCGCAACGTATGTGACCAATGTGAAGCATCCTGCTTTGCAGACGATTTTGTGAGGCCTGTCCTTCCAGGGCCTCGCGTCTGTCCGCGATCAGGACCTTGCATCCGGACCCAGCTGCTCCGGCGGCACGGAGATCAATTCGCCGAGAAAGCCCTCGTACTGCCGCAAAAGGTCGGCGTGTGATGCCGGACAAGTACGTCCGTAAGGGGCTTCTCTTGCGTAGTCAGGTAATCGCCCGTTTTGTGATCATGTTGCGATCGCGGGCGTCATCCCAGGATGAAATAGCGATCAGCAGGTATCCCGGCTTGCGTTCCAGTGGGTTTCGCGTCCCGGCCTGGGCTGCATAGACATGCGGGGAAAGGAGGAAACCATGCGTTTTCTGCAATTTGTCGCCAGCGTTGCGGCCGTCACGATGATCTGTTGTGAGCCTGCGGCGGCGAGCGAATCCCGGGAAGCTCGCCCGATCACCCGGTCGCACGTGGCGACATCTGACGACATCGTGCCGAACGGGCCGGACGGCAAGTGGAGGCTCATGTTCCATGATGAATTCGACGGCTCGTCGGTCGATCAGTCGAAATGGCAGTTCCAATCCACCGCCGAGGCTGACTGGTCTGGATGGCCGTTCGGGACCGGCAACAAGGGCAACCAGCAGCTGGAGTTCGATCAGCCGACCAACTGCTCGGTTGCGGGAGGCACGCTCACCATCACGGCCAGGCCGGACGCCATCACGTCCCAGTCGGGTCAGCATTACCGCTGGTCCAGCTGCCTGATCACGTCGACCGGCCAGAACGGTTACGCCTTCCGGTACGGCTACGTCGAGATCAAGGCCCAGCTTCCCTCGGATCGAGGCTTCTGGCCGGCCTTCTGGACATGGCAGGCGGCCGGCAACGAGCGGTACACCGAGACGGACGTCTTCGAGTTCTACTCCGACAACCACACGCGCCTCTACCTGTCCCAGCATTCAGGCCCTGATGCTGGCTGTGTGTATCAGCCACCCTTCGACCCCACGGCAGACATGCACGTCTATGGGGCAGACATCCACGAATACGGCACCGACTTCTACATCGATGGCACGCTGGTGTGCCACGTGCAAAGCACATCAACAGGCATGACCAACCTGATCGTCGACAACTTCGTCTACTCCGAGATCCCGCCTGCCCGCGGTTCCGTCGGCAGCATGTCCGTGGACTACGTCCGAGCCTGGAAAAGAGACGACTAAGCGTTGCGGTGCACCGCCGTAAACGCGAACTCCATGCCCGGCGGCACCGATATCCCCCCGCCCCCGGCAGAGAAGGGGAGCCGACGGACAGCCTGTCGCCTCTCCTCGGGGTGGTCTACCCCCACCATCCGCCCCCCGCAGGGACGTCGCCCCCCGCAGGGACGTCGGCCCCCGCAGGGACGTCGGCCCCCGTAGGGACGTCGGCCCCACCACCGCCACCAGCGACGGGACCACCAGCGCCTGCGACCCCAGCCCCAACTGCCCCAGGGTCATCCCAGCTATTCCAAGCGGGGAAGCCGACACGTACAACCGCACCAACGGCCTCATGACCAAGCTCACCAGGTTCTTCGAGGGCTTGTACGCGGCGATTCGCCGCGATTCCCACGATCATCACGGTGCCGATCAGGGCGGCTGCGGTCTCCGCCGCCGCCTGGTTCTCGACCAGCACGGCGTGTCCTCACCGACCACGACCGCGCTCCAGGTGCGGGCCGGGTCCTTCATGGCGTCGCACCCCCTCGTGAACCGCGGTCAGAATGTGGCGATCGGGTTGACCGGGCTGCCGGACGTACCGGCGAAGCGGACCGGCGCGACTGCGAGGTGGAAGTCCCATTGGCCGAGCTCGGCAGCCGTCGTCGCGCACGCCTCCAGGTCGCAGTTGTCGAGCATCCACAGACCCATCGCGACGAGGCTCACGGCGTGAACCGGCATCAACACGTCTTCGTACCCCGACGGCTGAACGTCCTGGGGGGTATCAGCGCCGATCAGCGCGACCTCCCGTTCATGCAGCCACGGCAGGCAGGACGCGTGCCATCCGGCTTGCGTGAAACCGCCGGCCTCACTGGCCTCGTGCCGGACGCGGCCATAGCCGGTCCGCAGGAGTACCGCGTCGCCGGGTCGCACCCGCACACCCTGGCGCCGCTCGGCCTCTTCGAGATCGTCGGGAAACACACCCTGCCCCGGTTCCAACCATGGCACATCGCGGACCCTCGCAATGTCCAGCAGGACACCACGCGTGATGATCCCGTTCGCCGCCGCCGTGACGGCCGCCCACGCCGATCCCGTTGCGGCGTCGACCAACGAGTGCGACCTTCCGTTGTACATCGTGCCGTCCCAGAAGATGTGGCACGGCGAGTCGAGGTGGGTCAGGGTGTTGCCGTGGAACGTGAGGCCGAGTCGCTCGGACGAAAAGCCCCAGCGTCGGTCGGCGCGGAATCCGGGCACCGGCATGTCCTCGGCACCCGGCATGTCGGCGGCGCACGGGCACGTCGTCGTCGACCGCTCCATGTCTTCCGGTACGGCAACCTCCCATGCGCACGACACGCACCTGCCGTGGCGCACGGCCCGCGCCGCCGCCAGCCGTACGTCGTCGGTGATGTGGTTCAGAGTGCCGAGTTCGTCGTCGTCGCCCCACCGTCCCCAGTTCGACAGCGTGTTGAAGTACCCGAGCACGTCGTCCTGTGTGGGCATCGGTCGCTCTGCCGTCATCCCAGCATCGGCTCCTCCGGTGACACGGTTCGAGGCATCGAAGGCAAGGTATCCCTTTGACATGCCAAGGCCCGCTGAGCCGGCATGGTACAAGATCAGCGGGCTGGTTGCGTCCACGGAGGTGGTGCATGAGTTGAGCGACGTGCATACCGCACGCTGCTCATTTTGACGTTTCGCCTGGTCAGTGGTCTTGCGGGTGGTTCTGTTGGTCAATTGCGTCGCCCGGTGGCGGGGTGAGAACGCCGAGCTGTTCCGCCACTGGGAAGAGAGCCTGGCTCGGTCACCGACCGGTCCATAGGGCTGCTTGACCTGGTGTGGCGATGGGCATGGTGTCCGCAGGATGCGGACATGGGAGCGGGCTCGAGCAGCCGTCTTCGCGCTCGTGCTGCTCTCGTGCGGCTGCTCGGCTCCTTCGGCCGGGGGGCTGGCCTGGGCGGACTGCGGGGATGGGTTTGAGTGTGCCCGGCTTCGGGTGCCTTTGGACTACTCCGTACCCGGGGGTGAGCACCTGTCGCTCGGGGTGGTGCGGTTGCCCGCGTCCGGCCGGCGGATCGGGTCCCTGGTGGTGAATCCCGGCGGGCCGGGCGTTTCGGGGATCGACTACGCCAGGGCCGCCCGGTCGGTGGTGGGTGCGGCCGTGCGGGAGCGGTTCGACGTCGTCGGGTTCGATCCTCGCGGGGTGGGAGAGTCCGCGCCGATCAAATGCCTGAGTGATGCCCGGCTGGACGCTTTCCTCGCCGCCGATCCGACGCCGGATTCCGCTGCTGAGCAGGCCCATCTGGAGCGGGTGTCGAAGGAGTTCGCCGACGGGTGCCAGGCTCGGTCGGGCCGGTTACTGGCCCACGTGGGGACAGCCGACACGGCTCGGGACCTGGAATCGCTGCGGCGGGCGCTGGGGGAGGCCCGGCTCACATACCTGGGCAAGTCCTACGGGACCTTCCTGGGCGCCATTTATGCCGACATGTACCCCAACCGGGTCCGAGCGATGGTCCTCGACGGCGCCGTCGATCCCGCGCTCCCTCGCCTTCGCCTCGCCCGCGAACAGGCCGCGGGTTTCGAGCTGGCTCTCCGGACGTATGTCCAGGCTTGCCTGGCGGAACAGGCCTGCCCGTTCCGATCCCACTCTCTGGCGGGTGCCCTCGCCGAGGTCTCGTCGCTGCTCCGCCGTACAGACTCACACCCTTTGCCCAGTACGGCGGGCAGCGATCCAAGCGTGGATCCGGAAACGCGCGAACGGGATGGCGGCACCGGCAGCGCGAAGAGCGACGTGGAGCCTTCGGAGGTCCGGAAGGCCAGTGAGGCGCTGGCCACGCTCGGCCTGCTCACCCCGCTCTACGACCGCAACTCCTGGCCCGAGCTGACCGAAACCCTCCGCCAAGCCTTCGCCGGCGACAGCACCCTCCTCCTCCGCAATGCCGACAACCTCACCGGCAGACAGGACGACGGCACCTACACCAACCAAACCGAAGCCAACCTGGCCATCAACTGCGCAGATGGCCCCTACCCCCACAACCCAAACGCCTACGCCACCCGCGAATCCCCCCGCTTCGGCCCATCCATCACCTGGAGCTACCTCCCCTGCGCCTACTGGCCCACCCCACCAACCCTCACCAACAAGCCCGTCAAAGCCCATGGCGCCGCCCCCATCCTGATCATCGGCACCACCCGAGACCCCGCCACCCCCTACCGCTGGTCCCAAACCCTCGCCAACGAACTCGATTCCGCCCATCTCCTCACATACAACGGAGACGGCCACACGGCCTACGCCAACGGCTCCCCATGCGTGGACACCCAGGTAGACACCTACCTCCTCACCACAACCACCCCACCCGACGGCACAATCTGCCCAGGGCCAGGTTGATCGACTGGAGCGAGAACTGCTCCGGCTCCTGTAGACTTTTCACGCTGTACGGCCCGCCGCCTTAGCTCAGTCGGCCAGAGCACTTCACTCGTAATGAAGGGGTCTGGGGTTCGAATCCCCAAGGCGGCTCCAGGTCAAAAGCCCCCCCGCGTGATCGCGGGGGGCTTTTGGGTGTCTAAGTGAGTGACTAAGCCTCTCGATCTCATGTCTTGAAGATCCGATCCATGGCCACCGCGCCCTCCTGGAGTACGGGGCGGATCTGCTTCCTGTAGACCAGCTCGGTCACCGCCGTACTACTGTGGCCGACCAGCCGGGAGATCTCCTCCAAGGGGATGCCTTGGTCTGAGAGCAGGGACACGAAGCTGTGCCGTAGCTCTCGGGGCGTCCACTTGTCGGGGTCGAGGTCGGTCTTGGCGATGACCGCGCGGAAGGCGCGCCGCACGTTGTGGGAGTCGAGAGGTGTGCCCACGGTCGAGGCGAACACGAGCCCGTGTTCCATCCACCGCGTGCCCGCCGCTTCCTTGTCCACCTCCTGCTGATTCCTCTGCGCTTTGAGCGCTTCCACGCAGCGCTGCGGGAGCGCCAGAGTGCGCCGGGACTTTCGGGTCTTGGTGTCCCTGCCAGTCCGGACGGACCGCCACACGGCTACGTACGGCGGCACGGCCGGCTCAGCGTCGGGAGCGTCCTCCAGGTCCACGTGGTCCCATGTCAGCGCCCGAAGCTCCTCGGTGCGTGACGCCGGTAAGCAGGGCCAACACCAGATACCCATGCATGCGGGTTCCTTCGGCGGCCTTGAGCACGGCTTCTGCCTGAGCCAGCGTGAGCGCCTTGGATGGACGGCCATCCTGGCCGCGCGGGACTGAGCAGAGTTCCAGGTGTTGCAGCAGGTTTCCCCCGGACAGGCCACAGTGTGACGAGACGCGCTTACTGTTCGTAGCGGCACAGGGACACATTGTCCGGATTCGTGTCAAGACGCTGAAGATGTTGCCGAAGCGCCCCCTTATGGCGTCCTTGAGTGCTCTTGTCGCGCTCCAATGCTGGCGTTTGGATCTAGGGGTGATCTTCCGCAGTGCGCTGCAAGCGGCGCTTTCGGATGCGTCACCCGTGTCGCCGGTCCCGCCTTGCACCGTCCTCTCGTCGTGGACAGGTCATCGGACTGCGCCGTCCTCCCAGAAAAGGAGTCATGACCGTGACCATGCTGACCTACACCCTCCTCACCGACCCGGCGCATCTGGAGGCGTCACAGGCCGACCGGTCCCCATCCAAGGGAAAGGTGTATCTGGTCGTGACCAACACCCACAAGAATGTGAAATGGTCCACGATCGAGGTAACGGTGCCCGGAGACCTCACCCCGAATATCGACGCGATCACGCCCAGGGGCACGTACACCTACACCCATGTGAACGACCAGTTGCTCACCTCGCCGACCGCCCGGTCGGTGACATTCCAACGATTGCAGAACACCAACGTCTTCCAGGCCACCCCTCCGGGGGGTGCCGACAGCTTCTCCCCCGGCGACTACATGGTGCTGGCGCTGGAGGACATCGTTGTCGCCAAGGTCGCCGGGCTGGCCGTGCTGATAGTGAAGGAGACCAGGCCAACGCGGCGGGGGTATGAAGTCAGCTTCGCGGCAGTACCGCTGGTGAAGGCCACTCCGAAGGAGATTCCGGCGCCGCGCGACTTCCGCCCGGACAAGGCCATGCTGGATGTCGGAGAGTCCCTCACGCTGAGATGGGAGGGCTCCGACGACTTCACCTACAAGATCCGGTTCCCCGGCGGGGAGGTGCCCTTCTCCGTGGGCACGCGTACCTGGACCCTGGCCGACCCGCCGAAGCGGGCCACCACCTACACCCTCGTTGCCACCTCCGGCACCACGCCCAAGCAGGAACACTTCCTCACCACGACCGTTCAGGTGCGCCATCCCGTCCTGGAAACACTCACCGCCACCACCGGCATCGACACACCCTGGGTCCAGGGGGCGACGAACGCGGCCAAGGGGCGCATCACCTTCCTTAAGGACGGGCTGGACGTCCGCAATGGAAGCGGAGCTGAGGGAATTGTGCACGCCGACAAGGCCGTCCTACACGGCGTGAACACCGAATGGGTGCAGGGGAGAAGCGCCGACGACGGAAAGATCACCTTCCCCAAGGACGGGCTGGACGTCCGCAATGGAAGCGGAGCTTGGGGAACCGTGCACGCCGACAAGGCTGACCTCAACGGCATCAACACCGAATGGGTGCAAGGACGAAGCGCCGACGACGGATGGATCACCTTCCCCGTGGAGGGGCTCAAAGTCCACCGGAAGGACAACAGCCACCTGACTCATCTGGACGTCGGTTATGCGACCCACGACATCGTGAAAACCAGAATCGTGCGGGGACTGACTGACGGTGAAGGATGGATCAGCTTCCGCAAGGAGGGGCTGAACATTCGCCGAGGGCAGGGCACGGAACGGGGAACTCTGTTCGCCGCCAAGACCGAACTGAAGGAATGAGTCCAAACGGCGACCAGTGCCCTGCCGAATGGATCTCATGGGGATCAAGGGGCGGCGGCGCTGGGCGCCGTCACCCAGCCGTGCGCCTGCCGCCCACCAGGCATGCGGCCTGGGAGCGATCGGGTCGGCAAAGCCGCGCTGAGCCGCGTCTTTGTCCCTGGCACCCGAAGGTCTTGCCAACCCGACTGGGTGACGAAGTGGGTGACAACGAGGAAGTTCGATCATGGACGTCCACGGACTCTGACGGACGGCAAAAGGCAGGTCACCTCCTCGGCGGGGGAGGATGAGCAAGTCCTTGATTTTGCTCGTAATGAAGGGGTCTGGGGTTCGCATCCCCAAGGCGGCTCCAGCTCAGAAGCCCTCTGTGATGATCACAGGGGGCTTTTTGCTAACACCCTTGCTAACGGGAGTGCCGGTGGCGTCTGACGGCCGGATACGGTGCTGGCGTGACTGAGGACGAGTTCTGGGCGCTCGTTGAGGGCGCACGCCGAGAAGGCGAAGGGGACTTGCGGCGTCAGGCCCAGCTCCTACGTGAACACCTTGTGGGCCGCTCGTCTACAGAGCTCCTCCTAGCGTTCCGTGATCGGTGGGATGAGGCCGAACAGCGTATCTTCACCTGGCCAGTGTGGGATGCGGCGTGCGTGTTGCTGGGCTTCGTGAGTGACGACTTCTTCAGCGATGTGCGTGCCTGGCTGGTCAGCTACGGGCGTGCGACGGTTGATCGGGTCGCCGTAGATCCCGACTCCCTTGTGGAGCTGGCTGACGATGCCGAGGCACTCAACAATGGCGATGCCGAGTTGCTAAGCATGCTCGTCTGGACCGCGTGGAGCCAGCTGGCCGAGGACAGCTGTACAGACCTCCCACCCAGTGAGGTGCCGAGCTATGGGCCAACCGGGGTTCGTGTCGACCTGAAGGACGTGGGCGCAGTTCGCCTGCACTTTCCACGTCTCGCCGAGTTCACCGGTCTGGCCGGGATCAGGTAGCCCTATAACGATGTTCGGGCCCGACTTGGGCCGCCTGGCCCAGACCCGTGCCCGAGTAGAACAGACAGGCTGACCCGAGCTCGGTCCGTCCCGATCACGGATTCCCCTCCTCGTCAGGGTCTGGCACCCAACCGCGCGATCACGCCGGCCTGCAACAGTCTCGGACTCAGGACGTGTGCGGCCGATGAGCTCGAATGGCGAGGATCCAGGGGACGGGTTCGGTTCTGGGCTCGGTCACGCGGCTGATGGCCAGGCCGGCGTCGAGGAAAGCATTCAACAGGTCGGGCAGAGTCTGGTGGCGCATGCCGACGCGGCGCCTGATGTTGTTGCCCCACCACGGTGCGTCTCGGTGCCAGCCCGTCGTCCGATAGACCGGATGGACGATTCGGGCGCCGTCATCGCGGGTCTGGGTGTGGGGGCCGTTGAAGCACGGATGGACGCCGTAGTAGACCAGCAGCCCCCCGGGGGTCAGCACTCGAGCTGCTTCCTTCACGACAGCGGCGAAGTCGTCGACGTCGCTGGAGACCCACAGTGCCGTGACGGCCGAAAAGACCCCATCGCCGAACGGCAGTGCGGCGGCGTCTGCCCTGATCAGCAGGTCGGCATCTCTACCTTGAGCGATCCGTAGCTGATCAGCGGAGTAGTCCAAGCCGATGACCTTACGGCCCGTCGACCGGATCGTCTCGAAATACTGGCCACCGCCACAGCCCAGGTCCAGGCAGAGACCATCACCAGGACCCATGAGCTCGCGGATCGCGTCCTGGTTCGCTGCCGCCGCGGGCGCGTTGTACTCCTCGTACCAGTCAGCCAGCCCGTCATACCGTGCGAAGGATGCCACTCCCAAGTGAACCTCCAAGGGGGCGTACAGGGCCTGGGTTGGCTCATCACCCAACAGTCACCGATCCCAGGCGGCAGGCCAAGAACGTTCGCTGAGGACGGACACCAGGCAGAGAGCAACGCCGACAATCGACAGGCGCTGAAGGTCTCACACGCAGAGTGACCGACCAGATAATCTCCCGCACTCCAGAGGTGGCGCCAGCGTATGCCGGACCAAATCGAGCCGGTTTCCGGGGGCAACCGTACGCCGGGGGCTCCTCGTGATTTGAACCACCTACTCTGGCGAGCCGAGTTCATGTTCGTGCGAGATCTGGCCCCGCCTCTCCTCAAAGCCTCGGATGAGCTTGTCACTATCCCCTGCCAGGCCGTGTCCGGCCGATCATGCGAGTCGTTGACAAGCCCTAGTATGAGACGGTTCCAGATCCCACGAGGAGGTTGATCATGTCGTTCCCACCGCCCGGCATGGTTCTCGGCGACGCCTCGGCGCGCACTTCCTCGCGGGAGGCTGCCACAGGCTGATCTGCCGCGACGAAGTGCTCTTCATGACCATCACTGGTTCAATCATGAGGAGCCTGAGTGCTCGAGATCTGCTGGACCGAAGACGGCGAAGCCCGGTCCGCTCGCTGGCGTTCTGAGAACGGCTCGCCGCCACCCGCCCGCGTGGTGATCGCTGATGACCGCCTCACCGCCGACGCCGCCTACCGCCTGGCCTGTGAGGGCACCGCCCTGTTGTGGCGCGGCGACTTCCACAATGCCCGTCAACTCCTGCGCGCCATGGTACGGCGCGCCGAACGCTGTCCGCGCGGCCCCGCCCCGTCGCCGGCCCAGGCCTTCCATCTGCACCGTCAGGCACGCTCCCAGCGCGCCCGCACGCTGGGCAGGCTGTTGGTGCCGCTCGATCACGACTACACCGTTCCCCTCCGGCGTGCCCCGGACATGCGGCGGGCCTGCGCGGAGGTCTACGGTCCCGCAGCGGGACCGTCGGTTACCTCACTACGCGAGCTGCTGGGCATCGCCGGGGCACACGAATGGCATGACAGGGGCATCGACGTGCCCGCACTGGGCGGCCGTATCCATCCGCACTACGGCGTCTTCTCGCCGATCCGCGGTGAATACGTCGACCTGGTGGCCCAGGCGCCGCTCGTCTCGCGCTCCAGGGCGTTCGACATCGGCACCGGAACCGGCGTGCTCGCCGCCGTCCTCGCGCGCAGGGGCGTCGAGCGCCTCGTGGCCACCGATCAGGACCCGCGCGCCCTGGCCTGCGCCCGCGACAACCTCCAACGGCTGGGACTGGCCGGCAGGGTCGACGTCATGCATGCAGACCTCTTCCCACCCGGCCGCGCGCCACTCATCGTCTGCAACCCGCCGTGGATCCCGGCCAAGCCCGTCTCCCCCCTCGACCACGCGGTCTACGACCCCGGCGGCCGCATGCTGAGCGGCTTCCTCAACGGTCTGGCCGAGCACTTGGAACCGGACGGAGAGGGCTGGCTGATCCTGTCGGACCTGGCGGAACATCTCGAGTTGCGGACTCGCGCCGAGCTTCTGTCCGCCTTCGCAACGGCAGGCCTGCGGGTCGTGGATCGGTTGCAGGTGCGACCGAGACACCCGCGTGCCTTCGATGAGACTGACCCTCTCCACGCGGCCCGCGCCGCTGAGGTCACCTCCCTATGGCGGCTCGGCCAGGCCTGAGCCGCAGACTCTGTCACCACAAAACGGGTCAAGGTGAAGCATCTGCAGGCGAAGGCTGCCAGCCGAATCACCTTGACCCGTGACGAAGGGCGACCATCATCACGACGTCGAGACAGTCATCTGCGCCATCGAGCGCTGTTGAAACTCAGCGACATTCTTCGGCTTACAGACCCGCTACCGCTGCCCGAACTCACTGATAGGCGCTGTAGCCAGGGCACAGGCTAATCAATGAGGTGTCCGCGATACTGAGAGGCAGCCGAGATTCCCGTTCGACGAACGACTGGACGTCTGCGCCGACCACTCCTGCGGCTCTCTCTGCCGTATCCAGTTCTCAGGTTGACGGACGACGAGGGGCCGGCCATCTTTCGACGACGAGGTGGGGCCGAAACTCGTTGGTGATCAAAGGCCCCTCCAAGGTCAAGAAGTGGGGCTAAAGCCATCCGTAGGTGGGTCCAGAACTCGGATCCGGCCCACATTCCGTGATCCTGAGCATTGGCGGCCGTCCAGTGGACGGGCACTCTGGGTGAGTGGCGTTGGCGATGTTGAGGTGCGAGGCCGTCCGGTGGGTGAGTGACGAGCCGTGGCCGGGATGGGTGGAGGTCCGGATGACCGATATCCACGGTCATCGGTGGTCCTTCTTCGACAAGCCTCCTGTTTTCGCTGACGCCGGCAGGCTGGCTTCGGATGCGTCCTATCCGCAGGGGGTCGAGGTCGCCTGCGAGATTGTGGCAGCGGTGACCGGACCGGGCGGCGAGGAGATCGTGTTGATTTCGACGCGCGCGCCTTGGGACATCGCTTCCGAGGAGGGGCAGACGGAGTTCCAGGTCAGCAGGGAACAGCTTGTCCCAACGCGGTGAGTAGAACGCGTTTGCGCAGGAGTGGAAGGCCTGCGCGGCCGAACATCTGCCGCAGCGAGCCGAGCATCATCCGGGGTCAGGACGTGATCCTGCGCGGGATGCTCGGCTACGTCTGGAAGATCTCGCAGGGTGGTCAGGCCCGCTGGGGCATCAGTTACAAGGCGGCCGACATCGTCCCTGCCGGGGGCGGCTGGTCGGGCGGTTACAGCACGTCCACGAAGACCGGGTTGGCGTAGAACCACAGGTCGTTCCAGGGGTTCTCGTTGGGACCCGTGTCGGCGGCCGGCTCAAGGCCCCCGGCCGCGCTGCGCTTGCCGTCGGTGCCGCGCAGCCGGAAGTAGAACGGCTCACGGACGTCGCGGAACCTGTAGTGGAACTCGGCGACCCGGCCTCTGCCGCGCGGCGTGAACGACTCGACGATCCGCACGTCCGGGGCAGTGAAGGTGTCGGGGTCCGCGGCGGAACCCGTGACGGCTCCCCGGATCAGGTCCAGTCTGGCCAAACTGGGTACGTCCTCGTTGGCGTTGGGGCGACCCGCCAGGTCGACGGAGATGTTGACGGTGACGTCGTCGCCGCGGCGCACCGACAACCGGCCGCCGAGGGTGACCGGGGCGTTGCCGGGGGCGTGCGCGTCGACGTGCAGACCATCGATCAGTCCGCCCATCGACACCCAGACACGGCCGGACTTGAGTGCCTCCATGACCGCGCCGTGGCTGCGCGAGGCCGCGCCGACGACGGTCCGACTGAACTGGCCGGGCCAGAAGTCGGCGTGCCTTTGCGGGACGCCTCCGTCGATCGGGTCCGGGTACTTCCCGTGCTGGTCGTACCAGTCGCCGGGCCGCTGGGGCTCGACGGTCGTGTCGTTGTTGTAGAAGTGGCCGTCGGAGTTGGCGGTGATCCACCAGCCCTTGCCCTCGGCGAGCATGGCGTCCCACATGCCGCCCAGGATGCCGGTCATCGAGTCGAAGCCGCCGTAGGTGGGATAGTGCTCGGGCCGCCAGCCGGGCCACGAGTTCGCGTCCGCCGTGTTGTTGAAGTCACCGCGGGCCCTGGGCTCGTTCTGGGCGCCGGGCGCGCCCTCCATGCCGACCGCGATGTCCGGGGCCGCGTCTCGGAAGGCGCGCAGGTCGCGCGGAGAGAACCGGCCGCGCCGCATCACGTGGTTGATCAGGAACAGGGCGGAGTCGGCCGAGCCGGTCTGCAGGGCGGTCTCGAGCCAGCCGAGCGCCTCCAGGGCCTTGGCCTCGTTGGCCGGGGTGCTCGCGCCGGTGCCGTTGATCCTGGAGTCGAAGAGCCGCTCGAACGCGCGCAGCAGCTGGATCTCGTCGCGGGCGCCGTCGAAGAACACCGTGGCGTGCTCGCCTCCGGGAACGTTCCACTCCAGCCCTTGCCACAGCAGCAGCTCCGGATGCCTGGCGCGGGAGGCGACGATGTCGGCGTAGGTGGACTCGACCGCGAACTTCTCGTGCGCGGCGTGCCCGTGGTCGGTGATGACCAGCCAGTCGATGCGGCCGTGCTTGATGGCGCCCGCGGCCTGCTGCTCGATGGTGTACATGCCGTCGTAGCTGTACTGCGTGTGCACGTGGTGGTCGCCGGCGAGCCACTGGTAGCCGCGCGAGCCCCCGGTGGTGGCGGCAGCGGGGCGCGCGGCGGCGAGCCCGCCCAGGGCGGTCACCCCCAGAGCGGCGGCGCCGAGCAGGCCACTGTTCAACAGGAAGCGGCGCCGGCTGAGGTCGCCGGGCGACAGCTCCTTCTCCGGCACCGACAGGTCCGCGAACGCGGCCGTGTCTTCGGGAACGTCATGGGCATGCTCATGGGAGTGAGCGGCATTGCGGCACATGGGGAATACCTTCTTGGAGTGCTTCAACCGGAGATGCTGGGAGCGCCGTTCTCGATGTGGCCCATGAGCCGGCGGAGGAAGTGGGGGTCCTCAGGGCAGGTGATCGACACGTCATACCAGCCGTGCGCATCCTCGCAGCGGATCATGACGGTTTCGGGCCGGTCCGGGTGAACGTTGAGTGGGTCGCCGGCGATGCGCACGTGAACGATGTGTCCGGTGAGGTTCTCGATCTCGAGCGCGACCGCCCGCGGCTCCGCCATGATGCAGCCGCGGACCGCGACGAAGTCTCCTGACGAGCCGCGCAGTCCCCGGCGGAACCCGTTCGGCCCCGTGAGCACCAGGTCGTACTCGGGCGCGGTCACCGTGACCGACGTCCCGCCGAGCACGTCGAAATGCCGCGGGAACTCGAACTCCCCGCCGTAGGGGAAGAGCGTCAGGCGCACGCTCTCCGCACCGCTGTTGGTCATCGTCAGCTACAGCGCGGATGGTGGCCATTGCCCGCCGCGCCGACTTGCGTGAGTACGGCGACCTCACTCTGTGGCAGGAGTTCGGCAACTGTTTCTTGATAAGTCTCTCAAGTACGGCTATTAGACCCAGCGCGCGGTGTTTGGGGTCCTCGCGGTTTATGTTGTGGCAGTGATGGTTTTACGGGTGCCCAAAATGAGGGCTTTTTGTACCGGCCAAACCCATCCCAACGCCGACCAAATCCCTCATAATGATCACGCCCGCGCCGACCGCCTGAAGTACTCCCCAACATCGCGCCCGGAACTGGAGGACTGGCGGGCCGCATGGGCGGACGGTGGGCGGCCTGGCGCGGGCACTCGACCTCGGCTTGGATGACGAGGTGATCGAGCCGCCAAGACCCGCGACGCTATCGCCGGATCTTCGCGTAAGCCGCTCCCGCACGTGGCATCCACGGCAACACCTCGCCTCTAAAATGCCGACATAAAGACCGCTTAAACAAATTTGCTTAACACACTTTTAATAGTCGCCGAGCAATATGCCGGTATGACGCAGAAAGGAATCTGGATCGCCACTCTGGTCGCGATCCCACTTGTGCTGACGGCGTGCGCAGGACAGAACACCAGCCCTGGAGTCGCCTCCGCCGGAGAGGGCACAGCGGCCCCAACTTCTTCGGGCGACCCGGCGAAATACGCCGCGTGCCTGCGCGAGCACGGCCTCACCGTGACGCAGGACAACGACAGCCTGATCGTACGCGGCCCCGACCCGCAGACGGGCGCGGCGGCGGAGCAAGCGTGCAAGCAGTACGCCCCGGTGGTCGCGGGAATGACGGCCGAGGAGAAGAAGAAGGCCATGGACCAGGCGCTCAAGTTCACCGCCTGCATGCGCCAGAAGGGCGTGAACATGCCCGACCCGCAGCAGGACGAGAAGGGCGGCATCAAGCTGGACCCGCCGCAGGGCATCGACCAGGACGCGCCCGCGGTCCAGGAGGCGCAGAAGGCGTGCCGGCCGCTGATGGATCAGAGCTCGCGATGAGCCACAAGGTCGTGGTCGTCGGGTCCGCGGTGCTCATCGCCGTGGCCGTTGGCGGCGTGGCGGCGATCGCGCCCAGTAAGGACTCGGCCATGCCCGCGGCCGCCTCCGCCGCGGTCGTCACGGCGGAGATCACCCGCTCGGACCTTGTCGACACCAAGCAGGTCGGCGGCACGCTCGGCTACTCGGGCCGCCGCGCCCAGCCGAACAAAACGATGGGCACCGTGACCAGGACCCGCGCCGAGGGCACGGTCGTGCGCCGCGGTCAATGGCTCTACCAGGTGGACCGGCGCCCGGTCGTGCTCATGTACGGGTCGATCCCGATGTACAGGAAGCTCGTCATCGGCTCCAGCGGCGCGGACGTCGAGCAACTCGAGCTCAACCTCAAGAAGCTCGGCTACGACTCCGGCACGGTGGACGACGACTACACCTGGCGGACCGGCCAAGCCGTACGCGACTGGCAGAAGGACAACCGCCTGGCCAAGACCGGAACGGTAGACTCCACGCAGGTCATCGTGGCCTCCGGGGCGCTCAGGATCTCCAGGAACACCGCGGTCAAGGGCGACGGCGCGGGCGCGTCCGTGGTGACGACCACGAGCACCTTGCGTGCTGTGCACATCGACCTGCCGGCGTCCTATCAGCAGTTCGCCCGCATCGGTGCCACGGCCGTCGTGGAACTGCCCGACGGACGCAAGGTCAAGGCGGAGATCCGCTCGGTCGGCACGACCGCCACGGCGGGAGCCGACAAGAACAGCCAGGCCACGGTCGACGTCGAGGCCACCGTGACCGGCAAGCTCGGCCGTCTGGACCAGGCGCCGGTGACCGTCGACCTACGGACCGAACGCCACGGCGGAGTCCTGTCCGTGCCCGTCGAGGCGCTGCTCGCGCTGCGCGAGGGCGGTTACGGCGTACGCGTCATGGACGGCGCCACGGGCCGGATCGTCGCGGTCAAGACCGGCCTGTACGCGGTGAGCCGCGTCGAGATCTCCGGCCAGGGCCTAACCGAGGGCATGAAGGTCGAGGTCCCGCAGCCATGAGCCGAGACGTGGTGATCGAGCTGGTCGGCGTGACCAAGGAGTACCCAGGCGACGTGCACGCGCTCCAGGGCGTCGACCTGCGGGTCGAGGCCAGTGAGCTGTTGGCGATCATCGGCCCGTCCGGGTCGGGCAAGTCGACGTTGCTCCACACGATCGGCACCCTGGACCGGCCCTCGGCGGGCATCGTACGGATCGCCGGCTACGACGTGGCCGAGCTAAGCGATCGCGAGCTGTCGGCGCTCAGGGCTCGGCACATCGGTTTCGTGTTCCAGCAGTTCCACTTGGCCGATGGGACGTCGGCGCTGGACAACGTGGCCGACGGTCTGCTGTACGCCGGGGTGTCGAGGCGCGAGCGCCGGGAGCGGGCTGCCGAGGCACTCGAGCGGGTCGGCCTGGGACACCGGCTGAGCCACCGCCCGAACCAGCTCTCCGGCGGCGAACGCCAGCGGGTTGCCGTGGCCCGCGCGGTAGTCGGCGAACCGGCCCTGCTGCTGGCCGACGAGCCGACGGGCAACCTCGACACCGCGTCGGGCGCCGAGATCATCACGATCCTGCGCGAGCTGAACCGGGCGGGCACCACTCTGGCGATCATCACTCATGACGACGACGTCGCCGAGGCCACGCCCCGCCGAATCCGGCTCCGCGACGGCCACGTGATCGCCGACGAAGTGTCAGGCGCGACGGCGTGGAAGCAGGTGTGACCATGACCGAACGACTGTCGCCGGCCCGGCTCAGCGCCCGCGACGTGGTGTGCGTGGCCGCGGTCGGGCTGCGGACCCGCCAGACGCGCGTGGCCCTGTCGGCGCTGGGCATCGCGATCGGCATCGCGACCATGATCGCGGTGCTCGGCATCTCATCGTCCAGCCAGGCCAGATTGCTGCGTGAGCTCGACAGCCTCGGCACGAACATGCTGACGGTGACTCCGGGCCAGCAGCTCTTCGGCGGCCAGGCCAAGCTCCCCAAACGGGCGCTGACCATGATCCAGGCGATTGACCCCGTCCAGCAGGTCGGCCAGACCGGCGACACCGGCCTGCCGATCTTCCGCAACGACCGGGTGCCGTCTACCCACACGGGCGGCCTGCAGGTCCGCGCCACCTCGCTGGACCTGCTCAAGATCCTGCAGACCCCGGTACGGCACGGCGCCTGGCTGAACGCGGCCACCGCGGCGCAACGCGCGGTGGTGCTCGGCGCGTCGGCCGCCGACAGGCTGGCCGCGACGGCGGGTGACCAGGCGTGGATCAACGGGCAGTGGTGGACGGTCGTCGGCGTGCTTGACGAGTCGCCGCTGGCAGAGGAGATCGACGCATCCGCGCTGATCGGCTTCCCAGCTGCCAGCACGTTCCTGCATTTCGACGGGTATCCGACCACCATCTACACCAGGTCGAGCGACGAATACGTCTCGGACGTGCGCGCCGTACTGCCCCGTACTGCCAATCCGGAGCACCCGGAGGAGGTGTCCGTCAGCCGGCCGTCGGACGCGCTCGCGGCGCGAGCCGCAGTGGTGGGGGCGTTCACCAACCTGCTGCTGGGCATCGGCGGGGTCGCGCTGCTCGTCGGTGGCGTCGGCGTGGCCAACACCATGGTCATCTCCGTGCTGGAACGGCGGCGCGAGATCGGCCTGCGTCGCTCGCTCGGCGCGACCCGGGGTCAGGTACGCGTCCAGTTCCTGGCCGAGTCGCTGCTGCTGGCCGGACTCGGCGGCGTCAGCGGTACGGCGCTCGGCGTTACGGTCACATACATGTACGCATTCCTGCAGGGCATGCTCACGGTCGTACCGGCAGGGGCGCTCGGCGGCGGGCTGGCGGCGACCCTGTTGGTCGGCACCGTGGCCGGGATCTACCCGGCGATGCGCGCCGCCCGTATGTCGCCCACGCTGGCGCTGACGATCGCATGATTGGGACCATCGAGACATGCGCGTGCTGATTGCGGAGGACGAGCAGGTCTTGGCCAGCATTGTGGCGGTCGGGCTCCGCAAGGAGAAGATGGCCGTGGACGTCGTCCACGATGGCGACGCCGCGCTGGAGCGGGCGATGACCAACGACTACGACGTGATCGTGCTCGACCGCGACCTGCCGAAGCTCCACGGCGACGAGGTGTGCCGCAGGCTTGTGGCCGAACGCGTGCCCGCTCGGATCATCATGCTCACTGCGGCGGGCGACCTGCGCTCGAAGGTCGAGGGCCTGTCGATCGGTGCGGACGACTACCTACCCAAGCCGTTCGACTTCCCCGAGTTGGTCGCCCGGCTGCGGGCGCTGGCCCGCCGGGTCGCGACCAATATCCCGCCGGTCTTGTCCCGTTCCGGCATCACGCTCGACCCCGCCCGGCACGAGGTTTTCAGGGACGGCCGGTACGTGGCGCTCAGCCCGAAGGAGTTCGCCGTACTCGAGGTGCTCCTGCGGGCCGAGGGCGCCGTGGTCAGCGCCGAGGACCTGCTGGAGAAGGCATGGGACGAGAACATCAATTGCTTCACGAACTCCGTGCGGGTGACCGTGGGGACGTTGCGCAAGAAGCTCGGCCACCCTCCCGTGATCGAGACGGTGACCGGCGCCGGGTACCGCGTGTGAGCGCGCGTCGCCTTCCCGTCAGATGGCGGCTGACCGTCGTGTACGGCAGCCTGTTCTTTCTGGCCACAGCCATCCTCGTGATCGTCAACTACATCGTGGTGACGCGGGTCATCAGCCAGCCGATCGAGGTCGGTGGGCACGGCCAGCCCCCGCCCGTGAACGAGATCTTTCGGCAGCAGGTCATGGTCGAGGTCGACAGCTACAAGAGACGGGTCATGGACTCGATCGTGGTGTGGTCGATCCTGGCCACCGTACTCGTCGGCCTCGGTGGGCTGGCCGTCGGCTGGACCGTCGCCCGGCGCGCACTGAGCCCCTTGCAGCAGGTCACCGGCACGGCCCGGCGACTGTCCGACAGCACCCTGCACAGCCGCATCTCCATGGACGGCCCACGCGACGAGATCAAGGAACTGGCCGACACGTTCGACTCCATGCTCGAACGCCTCGACCGCGCCTTCGACGGCCAGCGCCGCTTCGTCGCCAACGCCTCGCACGAACTCAAGACGCCGCTGGCGATCGACCGGGCGCTGCTGCAGGTGGCGTTCGCCGACTCGACGCTCCCCGCAGAACTGCGGCCGGTGCGCGACTCGCTGCTCGCCTCCAACCGCCGCCAGGAACGCCTCATCGAAGGACTGCTCATGCTCGCCCAGACCGAGCACGAGCTGACGGAACGCGAGCCGGTCGACCTGGCGGACCTGGCCCGCTCCGCCCTCGGACAGTACGAGGGGGTGGAGGCAGAACTGTCGCCTGCCCCGGCCTCAGGCGACGCGGTGCTGCTGGAGCGGGTCATCGCGAACCTGACCGACAACGCGGTCAAGTACAACTCCTCACAGGAGTTTGTGAGAGTGCGCACCGGCTCGCGGCCTGACGGGGCCTTCGTCGTGGTGGAGAACACCGGCCCCGAGGTGGCGTCTTTCGAGGTGCCGCGGCTGTTCGAGCCATTCAGACGGCTTGACGACGACCGCACAGGGTCGGCGTTGGGAGCGGGGCTCGGCCTGTCCATCGTCCGGGCCGTCGCCCACGCCCACGGCGGCACCGCGGAGGCAGTGCCGCGTGAAGGCGGCGGGCTCGTGGTAACCATACGGATTCCCGCTGTTGCGTGATTCTTTTTCCGGCCACCTCGACGAGGCGGCCGGGGTTAAAGGCGTTGGAGAGCAGGTGGTTCGCTGCCGGGACGGTCTCCAACGATCCGGGAGCGGCCCAGGTGTCGATCAGTTCGGGCCAGACGCTTCTCAACGCCAGAAAGCGAGCGAGTTGGGGGATGTTTCGGTGATCTCCGAAGTCCCCAGCCTTCAGGGGCATCGGCTCCGAGAGCTTCGAAACAGGCTCGCAGTGCGACAAGCGCATCGCGATCCACGTCGTTCATCCTGCCATCTCACTACGGCCGGCGACGCCGAGCCGGTGGGTGTACGAATGTGTTCCGCTACCACGTACGTACGAGCAGAGGTACCACCTGGCTGAGGTTGATTCACCTTCAGGGAGTGTGGGTACCGCGTCATAGGCGATTGCCTGGCGACTGGGGCAGCCCTCCCATCCATCCCCAGAAGTGCAGAATGATTCCCACCATGACCGGCATCATCGTCGCGGCCCCGCTCCATTCTCCCGGCGACATCTGGAATCCGCCGAGCAGCCCGCCGTAAACCGGTAGGCCGATGCAGAACCATGGAGGGAACGGGAAACCATCGACCCGCTCCGGTGCGTGGTTCCCGATGTTCCAGCCGAGATAGGGCCACCGACGCAAGCGTCCCGCAGGGATGATGCGTGTGCCTTCAGGAAATTCCACAATCGCGCGCCGCGCGAGACCCTCGCCGATCCGTACCGAGAGGATCTCCTCCTCAGCCATGTCATCCAGCCACGGATGCCACATGACCCGCTGCCAATAGCCTCTGCCGCCGTCCAGCGGAGTAAGCCTGAGCATGGGGCACCTGGCCAGCCCCATACGGTTCGCGACATGCGCACGCACCAGCCACTCGGTTGGTGCGGCCGACGCGGCCTTCCGGTTGAGAATCCACCGTCCAACCCAAGCCGACAGGCACCAGACAAGGACGGCACCGATGACCATAGGGGGTGCGAAATCCCCCTCGGCGATCTGGACCGCCGCACCCACCGGCAGCCCCAGACAGAGAGCGGTCAAACTGACCGCAGTGACGTGACGGCTTCCGTAAAGGGACACCCGTGCTCCATCTCAATGGCCTTTCCTGCATAACGCTCCAGAGCAGGCGAACGTCCCCGGCGGATGGAAGGCTGAAGCAGCCTTGTGGGACCAGAAGTCGCTCGCGACCATGTCTCTCGTTGATCAGCGAGTGGCATCAGAACTGGCTGAGCACGGCACCTGAAGTCATGCGCGAACCAGGGCCGGACAGCCCGCACGCCGAACCACGTGTGTGACTGACGTTCTTGCTCACCTGTTGTCGAAGATCCCGTGTGGGGCAGGATGGCGCGATGAGCGTGCGCTATGACGATGTGATTGGTGCCCTTCGAAGGGCGTACGACGATGGTGCCAGGCGACGCGACGCCAGCGGTAAGCCTCCTTGGAAGCTGGCGGAGCGGGAGACGTTCCTGGGGCGCCTGAAGGACCAGGGTTGTAGCCGTTTGCTGGAGATAGGCGCTGGAACGGGTCAGGACAGCGCGTACTTCCAGGAAAATGATCTGGAGGTCGTGGCTGTCGATTTGTCACCTGCCATGGTGGCGCTCTGTCGGGAGAAGGGTCTCGAAGCGCACGTCATGGACTTCCTGAACCTCGATTTCGCGCCCGGGTCGTTCGACGCCGTGTATGCGCTGAACTGCTTACTGCACGTGCCGAACAGTGACCTTCCCGCGGCTATGGACGCGATCTGCACCCTGATGCGCCCCGGTGGCCTGTTCTTTCTCGGTGTCTACGGCGGAGGCAACCTGACGGGGGAGGGTCAGTTCGAAGACGATGATCACGATCCTCCCCGGTTCTTTTCGTTCCGTAGCGATGAGGAGCTTCGGGAGTACGCGCGCAGCTCCTTCGAGATCGTGGACTTCCACGTCGTGGGGTCTGATGAGCTTCGGTTCCAGTCGGTGACGTTGCGGCGTCCTGACTAGTGGGGTGCCCACGAACGTTCGCCGTGTCTGATCACGCGGCTTATGGCAGGCATCCAAGCGGTACGACGTTCGCGGCGTTGGGCCTCTCCGCATGGAGTAACGTTCCGCCTTCGATGTGATCTATTGAGGAGTGCACCGACACGTGGCAGCCTCAGCCTCATGGATGAACCGGTGGAGCATGGGCTAGGCGAGTTCTTCGAGGAACCGTCGCAAAGGTATGAATTCGACGTGGTTATGCGCGGCTACGATCGCCACTCTGTAAACGACCTGTTCAGCCGGATCCAGAAGACCTTCGACGGTACCGCCGACGAACTCGAACGGGTCACTCCAGATGTCATCCGAGCCGCCAAGTTCGGCGTCGTTATCCGCGGCTACCATCGCCAACAGGTGCATGACGCACTCCTCGACTGCATCCGGCGATTGCAGTCACCAGCCTGAGGCCCCAACCAAGTACGGCAATGCGAATGGCTGCCGGGGACTGCCGGCACTGCCGATGATCGTGTCGACCGATGAGGCGCTGTGATCTCGAGCGGGGTGGAAGATCGATCGCGAACGTTAGTGTCGGTCTCACCGCACGAGAGGGAACGCGGCGGCCCACAGGTGCCGGTCAGCTCCACCCTCGGCCTCCTGCCCCCTTCGGATCCGTGAACGAAGATTCTAGGCAAACGGATTTCCTGACCCCTGGCGTACTCAAGAGGTGGTCTTCCAGGGCAGCCTGTGGGCATGGAGTTCTTCTGCTACCACCGTGATCGGGTCGGGTCCCTGGCGCTGCGCGTCGAGCTGTTGGAAGAGCACTGGTCCTACATGGACCGGTATGCGGAGCAGATGATCGCCCGCGGTCCGACCATGGTCGGGGAGACGCCCACTGGCAGCGTGCACATCGTCGACCTGCAGGATGCTGCTGCCGCGCGTGCGTTCGCCTTCGATGAGCCCGGATATCAGGCCGGTGCGTATCGGGATGTGCTGCTGCGTCGGTGGCGGAACATGCTGGGGCGGACCATGTGGGATTTTCCCGGCGGGCGGGACGGTGACGACCGGTATCTGGTGATCGGTCTCGGGTCGGGGGAGGAAGCTGACCTCGCCGTGCCGCTCGACCGTGACGAGCTGATCGCTCGTGACGAGCTGATCGCTTATGGGCCGCTGCTGTCCGACGACGGCGCCAGTTGGCTGGGGACCGCGGTGCTGGTGCGGGCGCCCGACCCCGGTACGGCACGCGCCGTCCTGACCCCTGGCCGGTATGCCGACATCGAGGTTCACCACTGGCAGTTCGGAGGGCGGCGATAGTGATGCCCGACGGGCTGTTGGAGATCGTCGATTCGCTGTTGCCTGGTGCGCGGCTTGATCGGGCGCGCTTCGTGCGTGGAGGAATGCACGACGTCGTGCTGCTCCCCGGCGTGGCATCGGTGCGGGTGAGTCAGCGCCTGTCCGGGGCGCAGGCCATGCCACGTCGGGTGGAGATCCTGCGCGCGGTAGGCGCGGCCGGGTTGCCGTTCGAGGTGCCCGAACCGTTGACGCCGGTGGTGCGGTTCGAGGAGCGCGCGGCCGTGGCGCTTTCCTGGATCGAAGGGACGGGACTGCCGGAGGGCGAAGGCGATCCCGGGCAGATCGCCGGGCTGCTCGATGCGCTGCGGGAGTTGCCTGTCACGCCGGAGCTGCGTGCCCTGCTGCCCGCGCCTCGGGTGCACGGCGACCATTGGGTGCGGGTGCTGGCTGAGGAGGTCATTCCACGGCTGCCGGGCAAGTGGCGGGTCGAGGCCGAGCGATGGCTGGCCGAGGCGATGGCCCTGGAGGCGGTCCCGGATTCGCTCGTGCACGGCGACCTCGTCGGGGGCAATGTGCACTGGAGTGAGGACGGCAAGCTGATCGGGGTGCTCGACTGGGACAGGGCGCACCTGTTCGACCCCGCGGTCGATGCCGCCTTCATGGGATGGCACGGATGGGGAAATGTACGGCGTGCTGTGGACGAGGGCACGTATCGCCGCGCGCGGGTCTGGGATCGGCTGTTCGGCATCAACATCCTCTGCGCCGTGTTCCTGCTCGAGGGTGAGCCGCTAGCTAATGTCGACAGCTACGTGGAGCACATCGCCGCCTGGCTGGAGGAGTCCGGCGGCTAGGCGGTGCTGTGGTTTTCCGCAGGTGGGTCGGGTGGGGCGCCGCATTCTGGCGGGGAACGAGCTTCCGTAGCGTCTTCAGCATGATGCAGACGATGATGAACGTGCTGGTGGCGGCGGCTGTTGCGGCTGGTGGCCAGGGGGACGGGGTGCGCCACGACCTGGAGGAGATCGTGGCCGGCAAGGGGGCGACGGCGGCTCTGGTGCGGGTCTCTGACGGGGGGCGGACCCGGGCCGATGCTGTGGGGGTGCGGGACATCGAGCGCGGAGGGCGGCCCTCGGCCAACGGGTACTTCAGGATCGGGAGCGTCACCAAGACGTTCGTCGCGACCGTGGTGCTCCAGCTCGTGGACGAGGGGAAGTTGGGGCTCGACGACCCCATCGACCAGTACCTGCCGAGGCTGGTGCCGGGCGGGGATCGCATCACGGTCCGGCAGCTGCTCAACCACACCAGCCATCTGTACGACTACATGAGCGAGCCGGGGTACTCCACCAACCGGTGGCGCGGCGACCAGCGGTTCCGGTCCTACCAGCCGCGGGAGCTGCTGAAGGTGGCCTTCGCCAAGAAGCTGCCCGATGACGGCAAGTGGCATTACTCCAACACCAACTACGTGGTGCTGGGGCTGCTGGTGGAGAAGCTGACCGGCAGGCCGTACGGCGAGGAGGTCACGCGCCGGATCCTGCGGCCGTTGGGGCTGCGTCACACGCTGGTGCCGGGTGATCGGGCGGGGGTGCCGTCGCCGCACGCCAAGGGGTACGAGCCGACCCCCGAACTCGTGGACGCGACGCGGATGAATCCCTCGCTGGACTGGGCGGCGGGAGAGATGATCTCGACGACGGCGGACCTGGAGCGGTTCATGTCCGCGCTGCTGGGCGGCAAGCTGACCAGCGCCGCGTCGCTGCGGGCCATGCGGACGCCGGTCGAGACAGGGGTGGGATTCGGCTACGGGCTCGGGCTGCAGGAGTACACGCTGCCGTGCGGCAAGGTGTGGGGGCACAGCGGTGAGCTGATCGGGTACCTGACGTTCGCGTTCCGCTCGGACACGGGCAAGTCGATGACCATGTCGATCAACCCCTCAACGCGCAACCCGTCCACCGCGGAGGTCATGGGCATCGCCGTCAAGGCGCTCTGCGGATCCACAGGCTGAGGACAGACAGGATGAACCGGGCGGTCTGCCGCGAGATCGCCCGGGTGGGTGTGACATGACGCTATGCCGTAGCTCGTGTGGCGCGGCAACGGTAGGCCTTCTGTCAGTTTCCTGTGAATTGTCGTCGAGTCTGCAGTGATGGCTGGGGCTGTCGCGGCAGGTAGTGCCCGCCCTGATCGCGTCTGCGGGCACCCGGCGCCGTGGTTGACCGAACATGTATTCGTATGGCTTGATCGTTTACGTGAGTCGATCAGGAGATGATGCATGAAGCGCTTTCTCGCCGTCTTAGCCGCCAGCCTGCTGACCTCGGGGCTCACGGCCGCACCGGCCCGGGCAGCCGTGAGCACGAGCCCGCTCTCCCCGGACGTGTCGACCGCTCAGCAAGTCGCGGCGTTCTGGCTCGGGAACGGCGGGGCCAACCTGGCCAACGCCACGCCGTACAACGTTCAGGCCACGGTCCCGGGAAAGAGGGTCTCTCAGCGGGGCGGCGTTTCGCCCGGTACCAAACCCGGTCTCGTGCCGCCCTTGCTCCCGAGCACCTCTGATCCGTCGAAAGCCAAGACGCCTGCCTCCACGGGCAAGGTGTTCTTCGTGGGCGCGGATGGGCAGCCGCACTGGTGCACGGGGACCAGCGTGCAGTCTGTCCACCGCAACGTGGTCGCGACCGCGGCGCACTGCGTGTACGACGTCGAATCCAACATGGACCCGCTCCGCCAATGGGTTTTCGTTCCCGACCATGTCGCGGGCACGACTCCGTCGGGTCTCTACGTGGGCAAGCAGGTCGACGTCCATTATGACTTCTTCTTGTACAACGACTTCGACCGCGACTATGCCTTCGTCAACGTCTACAACGGCGTCGTCCCCACTCCCGAAGGCGGGCTCACCGATCTCGGGACGTTGGGTGACAAGGTCGGCGGGCAGGGGCTGGCGTACAACGAAAAGCTGGGCATCCCGGTTGACGTGTTCGGTTACCCGGCCGGGCCTCATCCGGACGGCACGCGGCCGTACACGGGGGAGACGATCGAATCGTCCAGCGGTCACACTTCCGGCATGATGGTCGTCCCCATACTGAAAGGTGAGGAGCTCATCGCTGTCGATTCCGGGTTCACAGGCGAAGGGTCCCTCGGCTCCTCCTGGCTGACGTCCTACGACTACGGCAAGCGCGTGGGCTACCTCAACGGGATCACCATCAGCGTTACCGACCTCGACGGTGATCTACGTTACGACACGAGCCTCTCCGCGTACTTCGACAGCGAAGCGGCGGAGGTCTATGGCGTCGCCGACACGCTCCCGACCGGGTCGATCGCGTAGCCACAGACTGCGGAATGCGGGCGAATGCACCCGCATTCCGCGACGCGCCGTCATTGCACGGCCAGGCTCCGTCAAGCCACCGGGTGCGTGGTCATCAGGTGGTCGATGAGGGACAGGAGGACGTCGCGGCTTGCCGTACGGTCGCGGGCGTCGCAGAGGACCAGGGGCACCTGGGGATCGAGAGCGAGGGCCTTGCGGATCTCCTCCGGGGCCCGGTCCCTGACGCCGTGGAAGCAGTTGACGCCGACGACGAAAGGGATGCCGCGGCTCTCGAAGAAGTCGATCGAGGCGAAGCTGACATCCAGCCGGCGGGTGTCGACCAGGACGACCGCGCCCATCGCTCCGTTGACCAGGTCGTTCCACATGAACCAGAAGCGTTCCTGGCCAGGGGTGCCGAACAGGTAGAGCACGAGTTCGCGGCTGAGGGTGATGCGTCCGAAGTCCAGCGCGACGGTGGTCGTGGACTTGCCGCTCACCCCTTCCAGGTCGTCGACGCCGACGCTGGCATGGGTCAGGTACTCCTCCGTGCGGAGGGGGGCGACCTCGCTCACCGCGCCGACCAAGGTCGTCTTCCCGACGCCGAAGCCACCGGCGATAAGGATCTTCACTGCCAAGGGGGCATCAGAGCTTGCGAAGCCCATCCCTCACCGCCTCAAGAATTGACATACCGGGCCGGCTGCCGCCCGCCTGGGCGAAGGCCAGCGGTGGCCGGGACCTCATCAGCTCGGCCTCGATCAGATCGCCGATGAGGATCTTGGTCACGGACACCGGAAGGTTCAGCGCGGCGGCGACCTCGGCCACGGCCAGGGGCCGCTCGCACAGCGCGACGATGGTGCGGTGCTCCGGCTGCATTCTCCGCAGACCCTGTCTGGCCTGCGGAGTGACCTGGGACGTCACCAGGGTGATCAGCGTGAGGTCGTCCCGCTCGGGGCTGGTCCGTCCGCCGGTGATCGTATAGGGACGGACAAGGGGCTCGTCGGCGTCATCGTCGTCCGAGCCCTCCGCCCAGTGCTTCATCCGTGTCTCCCCCCCTCATCCAGTTGCGGGGTACGGGTGTCGGTTCCGAGCTTCTGGCCGACCTGCTGGACCAGGGTGTGCATCGCGACGCTCATCAGTTCGGCGTCGACCTCCTGGGAGGCGACCACGGCCAGATGGGTGCCGCGGCCCGCGGTCGTGATGAACAGCCACAGCTCGGCCATCTCGATGATGACCTGCTGGACCGGGCCGCCGCTGAAGAGCTGCCCGACACCGCGGGCCAGGCTCTGCTGGCCGGTGGCGATCGCCGCGAGGCGTTCGGCGTCCGAGCGTTCGATGGTCTTGGACCGGCTGATCACCAGGCCGTCGTCGGACAGCACGATGGCGTGCCTGGTGCCCGCGACCTGATCGACCAGGCCGTCAAGGAGCCAGTCCAGGTCGCGGTTGGTGGCGGTGGTTCGCTGCGTCATCATCGATCTTCCGTGGTTGGGGAACCGGGCTCGGGGGGTTCAGTCCGGCGCCTGCGAGACTGCCGCTGGAACGCGCCGATCGTCGCACTTGATCGGCTGGGCTGGTCGCGTGCGGCCCAGGTCTGTTCGTCCCCGGCTGCCGGGGCTTTGAGCTCGGTGACCAGGTTGGCCTGGCGGACCCGCTGGGGCAGCGGCTGAAGGTCGGAGTCCTGATCCGGTGATCCGGTGGGTCCTGTCACGTATGCCATCGCGCGTCCCCGGGAGCGGGTCGGCAACTGCTCGTCTGGTTCTGTCTGCGGGGGAGCGGCGGCAGGGGCGGGAGGCGCGTCCTCACGCGGGCGGTCCACGATCAGCGGTTCCGGCAGCAGCACGATGACGCGGGATCCGCCGAAGGCCGAGGACCGCAGCTCCACCTGGAGGCCCAGGCTCGCGGCGAGCCGGGCGACCACGTACAGGCCGAGCCGCACGTCGTCGGCGTGGGTCATCACGTCGAGCTGCGGCGGCTCCTTCATCAGCGCGTTCGCGGCGGCGTACTGCTCGGGCTCCATGCCCAGGCCGCGGTCCTCGATCTCCACGGCGACGCCCCGGCTGACGAGCGCGGCCCGCACCTCGACGGGGGTCTGCGGCTTGGAGAAGGAGGTGGCGTTCTCCATGAGCTCCGCCAGGACGTGGACCAGCGGTCCCACCGCGCGCTCGGTCACCCAGGGGTCGCCCTCGACGTCGACCGAGATCCGCCGGTAGTCCTGGACCTCGCCCTGCGCGGCGCGCAGGACGTCGAGCAGGCGTACGGGCTTGCGCCAGCGGCGCTGCGGCTGCCCGCCGCCGAGGATCACCAGGTTCTCCTCGTAACGGCGCAGCCGGGCGGTCAGATGGTCCAGGTCGAACAGGCCCTCGAGCACCTCGGGGTCCTCGTACCTGCGTTCCAGCTCGTCCAGTTTCTTCAGCTGCAGGCCGATGAGGATCTGCGTACGGCGGGCGATGCGCTGGAGCATGCGCTGGAAGCCACGGTGCTGCTCGGCCTGCCGTACGGCAGTGAGGACAGCGCTGCGGCTGGCCAGATTGAGCGCCTGGCCGAGCTCGCCGAGCTCGTCGGGGGTGGGCTCGACCACGTGCACTTCGGCGTTCACGTCGACGTCCTCGCCGCGCTCCAGCCGGGCGACCACGTCGGGCAGCCGCATCTGGAGCTGCTGGGCTTCCTGGCGCAGGTGGCGGATACGCCGGCGCAGGACGGCGGTGAGGCGCCAGGTGGTGAAGATCACCAGGGCCAGGGCGAGCAGGCTCACGCCGGTGATGCTGAGGAAGATCACGAAGAGCTGGTTGGCGTGGCCGTAGCCGAGCTTGCTGACGTTCTCGAGCCGGAGGGTGAGGAGTTGCAGCAGTTGCTCGCGGACCGTGTCCACCGAGGATCGCCACGCGGAGGCCTGGTCGGTGCTGACAGGTCGCCCCTCGATGGCGGTCATGGTCTGCCAGGCCTTGCTGGTCGTCAGCGTTCTGTACTGGCTCTCGTTGCCGGTGAGGCTGGGGGCCACCCGCGACTGCAGCAGGTGCTTCCTGGCGCCGACGGCGTCGGCGACGAGAGCGTACTCCTCCTTCGACAGGTCCCCTGTCTCCCAGCCACGGGCCAGGACGGCGTCTTCGCGGCCGATCATGTCGATGACCCAGAAAAGGTCGATCAGCGTCTGCGCCTGACTGTTCACCTTGGTGTGCTCGGTGCGGCTGAGGGCGGTCAGAACGCCGAGGTCTGTCTCGATGACCTCGCTGTAGTAGTCGAAGGCCTTCTGCTGGCTGGACCAACCGGCATCCACCGCCCGGCGCTGCTGGTCGAGGAGGCCGAGGCTGCGGTCGGTCCTGGCGATGGCGTCGGCGAGGCCCTCCTGCCCGCCGGCGGTCTGCAGGGTCGCCAGCGGGCGGAAGGCGCTCACGGCCTTGTCGGTGACCGCGCGCTGCTTAGCGAGCTTGTCACGGGAGGTGTTCCTGGCCTGGGTCTCCGCGGTGAGCCGTCGCTCCTGCTCGAGGCTGAGGAAAAGGTCGGCCGCGGGGCTGCCGACAGTGTTGGTGGCCAGATCCATCTGGGCCTTCTCCGCCCGCCACTGAGCGGCCAGCTGGAACATGCCGGAAGCCAGCAGCGGGGTGAAGGTCACGCTCGGGACGAGCACCACGATGATCAGCACGGTGCGTAATTTCAGTCGGCGCGGCCCGCCCACGGCTCCTGTTCGTCGTCGCCCGACCCTGCCCAATCCAGCCACGTGCAGGACACTCTCCTCAGATCGGTGCGCGCATGACGAAATCGCCAAAATAGGTGGCCCGATAGTAGCCATACGGCAGGTGAGTCGAAAGCCCCTGACCATGAAGGGTGTGCGTCGATCTGTGGGCCCCGCGGCCGAATCAGGCCGCGGGGGCTGGTCAGCGTACGAATCCGTTGATGATGAGGGGCAGCGACGCGTCCAGGCCGACGACGTTCAGGACGCCCTTGTCCTTCGGATCGGCGATCGAGTGGCCGACCGCGGTCATGGCCGCGACGATCACGCGGGCGTCCGGGTTGACCGCCCGGCGGTAGGCGTCGAGCGCCTGCGTCGGGTGGGAGCGCCCTGCCCAGGTCTCGTTGTCGGTGAAGATCACGAGGGCGTCCGCCGCGAACTTCTTCCTCGTCGCCCAGGTGAACGGCAGCGACAGGTCGGTGCCGCCGCCCGAGGGCTCCCAGGAGGCGATCTCGCGCAGGTTGGTGCGCGGGGTCACCTTCGAGGCGTGCACCTCGGTGTCGACGTCGATGACGTGGACGTTGCCCTTCTCGATGCGCGCCAGCATGACCGCCATGGCGTTGGCGACCTCGTACGGCGAGCCGATCGGCGAACCACCGACTACGACGCCGCCGCCCCAGTTCATGGATCCGGAAGAGTCGACGGCGACGAGCAGCCGCTTGCCGGACGGCTCGACCGTGCCGAACGACAGCTCGTAGGCCTCCTCCAGCGCGTCGAGGATCGCCGGGACCGGCTGCCACGTCTGGACGTCGGCGCGCGGGTTCGGCTGCGACCGGCCGCAAGCGTAGACGCGCATCGCCAGCCACGCGTCCAGCGGGTGGATGCGGGCCTTCAGCAGGGCGTCCCTGTCGGTCAGCCGCGCGACCGCGCGCCTGGTGGCCTCGCTCATCGGCTCGAGGGTGCCGATCCTGGTCATCCGCGCCAGGTTGCGGATCAGCGCGGTCATGCCGACCGTGTCGATCAGCGCGTCCCACACGTCCGGCTCCTTGAGCATGGCGTCCGGCAGGAACTCCCACGGCACCCGCGCCTCGGCGACCACGCGTACCGCCTCGTCGGCCGAGGTGACGGCCTTCGCGGTCAGGAAACGGTCCACCGCGGGCAGGGCCTCCCGGGCCTGCTCGTCGGCGACGTTTCCGGCGATCCAGCCGAACAGCGTCTTGCGCTCCTCAGTGTCGGCCACCGGGTGGGCGATGCGGAGCGCGTCCCTGAGCGAGAACGCCTCGCCCTGCGGTGTCTTGCGCTGGGCGGCCTTGCACGCCTTGAACGCGACCGCGTCGGCGTCGCCGTACAGGAACCAGGAACTGAGCGCTGTGCGCAGCGAACGGCCGATCGTCGGCGCGGCGCCGCGGGCGGTTCGCTTGCCGCCCAGGTTCTTGTAGTAGCCGAAGAACTGGGCGAGGTGGTCGGTGGTGCGCGCCACCTTCGCCAGCGCCGGCTTGGCGGCCTGGCGGGTGTCGGCGTCGCCCTTGGCGTAGCAGGCGGCCAGCGCGAACAGGGCGGGGCGCTGCTTCGGAGCCCGCGGCGGGCGTGCGGTCGAGATGTCGGTCAGCAGTCGGACGACGCGCGGGCCGTCCTCGTTGATCGCCTGGAACACCACGCCCGCGTTCTCCGCGGTCAGCATGCCTTCGGACACGTAATAGGTGCCGCCCGTCGTGCCCAGGATGAGGAAGTCCTCCAGCCTGGTCCACAGGTCCTTGCCGAAGACGTAGCCGCCGGCGGCGTTCTTCACCTGGTCGGTGCGGCCGGGGATGGGCTGCGTCTGCGGGGTGGCGATCGTCGAGACCGCGGCGAGGGGGTCACGTGCCATGGTGCTCTCCTAGGGGCGGATATGCGAAGGGGAGCGGATGTGGTGGTGTCCACCGGTGATATGCCAGGTGCTCTTCCAGGCTGAGCTACCACCTCGGGGTGGGCAGGATTCGAACCTGCGACATCCTGATCCCGATAACCGATCGACTTCGACCCGCTCCCCGTTCGTCAGCCCTGCCGGCGGCACGGATGTGGCGTACTGACCGGCGTTAGATGTGCTTGGCCGCTGCACCACACCGCCCGGGGGCGGCGCCGGGATTCGAACCCGGGTCCTCGCTTTGAGAGAGCGATAACCGACCAGATTCGACCCGTGCCACCGGCAGGGCTGACGGGTTCGCGGAGCCGAGAGACTTCCAGGCCTCACGAACCACCTCAACCGTAGCGATCAACGCGCTGCACCACACCTGGATTTTTTGGAGTTGGGGCGAAGGGCGGATGGGGTTGGTCTGTGGTGTTTAGTCTGTATTGGTGCGAGACGGGACGCCGCGGATGCCGGACGACATGGCGGACGTCGTCCTGGTAACCGGCCAGGTTCAGGAATACAGCGGCAACGTCCACGAAGAGCTCAAGCTGGTGCTCGTCCCCGAATCGGGCTTCACCGTGCGACGGCGCGGCACGGCCTACCGGGCGGCGCCCGGGCAGTTGATCGCCCTGCACGCCGACGATGCCCACTCGGGTACCCCTGAAGACCCCGGCTCGGCGGGCTGGCTGATCATGTGTGTGTCTCCGGGGTTGATCGCCGAGATCGTGCCGCCGGAGCGGCTCCGGTTCGAAGACCCGGTGATCCCCGCCGGTGGGCTGGCGACTCGCTTTCAGTCTCTGCACCATGACCTGTACGAGCCTGCGTCGGACCCCGGAGCCACGCTGCGGCGGGAGAGCCGGATGCTGGAGTTCGTCTCCGCTCTGGCATGGCATTCGACCGGCGCCTCGAGCGCGGCGGTCGGCGCGGCGGGAGCCGTAGCCGAGATCGTCAGGGACTACCTCCGCGAGAACCTGACCCGGAACGTCACGCTGGACGAGCTCACCGACGTGACCGGGGTCAGCAAGTACCGGCTGGTGCGGCTGTGCACCATGCACTACGGCCTTCCTCCGCACAAACTGCACATGCGGCTCCGGCTCGACCATGCGCGGGAGTTGCTCCGGCGCGGCGTGGGAATCGCCGAGGCCGCGTACGAAACCGGGTTCCACGATCAACCGCATCTGACTCGCATGTTCGCCCAGGCCTACGGCGTGACCCCAGCGGTCTACCGGTCGACCTACAACGGGGTGGTCTGGTCGGTCCCGAGCGTGCGCGGGCGGTGAGGGCAAGAACATGCAAGACGATCGGTGGCCTTGATCCGTAGGTTCCTTTCCAGGTCACGAGGAAGGGATAAACGATGACCATCGAGAAGGTCGGGTTCGACAGTGACGGATTCAGCCTGGTTGGGGATCTTCATCTGCCCGAACCGGGCACCGAGCGGGGCGCGGTGGTCCTCACCGGGCCGTTCTCCGGGGTGAAGGATCAGGTCACCGGGTTCTACGCGGAACGGTTCGCGCGGCGCGGCTATGTGGCGCTCGCCTTTGACCACCGCAACTGGGGCGACAGCGAGGGCATTCCACGCCAGCACGAGGACGCCACCGCGAAGGTGTCGGACCTGCGTAACGCCGTCAGCTTTCTCATCGGCCGGCCCGAGGTCGACCCCGACAAGGTCGCGGTGGCCGGGGTGTGCCTGGGTGGGATCTATGCGGTGCAGCTCGCCGCCTTCGACCCTCGGGTGAAGGCGCTGGCTCTCATCGCGTCCGCCTACAACAACCCCAAGCTGATCCACGACCGGTTCGGGGCGGAGAATTTCGCCGCGTTGATGGACACGTTCGCGCAGATCGCCCAGAGGCAGTCCGAGACCGGGGAGATCGAGTACTGGCCCGCCATCAACCCCGAGGGCATGCCCGCCGGTAACCCGGGCCCGGAGCCGGCCGAGTACTACGGCACCGAGCGCGGCGCCCGCCCCAGTTGGCAGAACCGGTGCACGGCGCTGTCGGTGCTGCAGGAGCTGACGCTGGACGTCGACTCCTACATCCCGCTGGTCACCACGCCCACGCTGATCGTGCACGGCCGCGGTGACCAGGCCATCCCCGTCGCCGACGCCGAGGCCGCCTACGCCGCGCTGCCCGGGACCAAGGAACTGCTGGTGCTCGACACCACCAACCACATCGACCTCTACGACGTCGAGACCCACGTCCTGCCCGCCATCGACCGCGCGGTGTCGTTCTTCGACACCCACCTGTAGTTCACGCGATACCGACTGCTGTCGGTCAAGTTCGCCCAGAGTACGGCGGGCCTGGGCACCCGACTCCGTCAGCGCCCGTGACCTGGCTGTCGCCCGTGTCATTCGGGACGCGACCATGGCGATCCCCAGCGCGCAGGTGGCGATCGCCTGGACGTCGCACCCTCGCCGACAATTCGGCCGCGCTCGACTGCGAGCGGTGGACGGTGAGCATCCCATCGGCGCAGGCCAGCGCGGTGCGCTCGGCCCAGGACGACAGTGTGTACCCGCCGCCCAGTGCTGCCTGAATTCGCCGCCGCGTAAGTGTCACGCCGGGCATGGGTGTCCCGTCCTCCCCATATCTGATCTTTTCGACGAAGGACGTATTGATGAAGCTCGTCCGTAAAGCCGTCGCCGCCCTGCTTGCCGCGGGCGCGGCGGTCATGGTCGCCGCCGTGCCCGGCCAGGCCGACGCCTACCCGTGCGACGCGTGGTGCCAGGCGGCCCGCCAGCAGCAGCAGGCCAACGCGCTGCCCCGCACCGCGTTCTATGACGCCCCCGACCCGCTGCGATGGGCGCCGCCGGGCACCCTGATCCGTAAGCAGGCCACGACGGATTACGTCACGGCGGGCCGGGCGCTGCCGGCCAGCCGCGTGCTCTACCACTCCCGCACCGGCGACGGCCGGGATGTCGCCGCCTCCGGAGTGGTGCTGGTCCCGGCGGGTGCCACTCCGAAGGGCGGCTGGCCCGTGGTCGTCGACGCGCACGGTGCCAGCGGCCTGGGCCGCAACTGCGCCCCGTCGCTGATGCGCGATCTCTACCATGGCGACCAGCTGGCCCGCTTCCTCGACAGCGGATACGCCGTCGTCGCCCCCGACTACGCGGGACTGGGCACCGACGGGCGTCACGCACTCGGTGACAGGACCGCGGCCGCCAACGACGTGATCTACGCGCTGCGGTCCGCGCGGCAGGCCGTACCTGGGCTGTCGCAGCGGTGGGTGCTGTGGGGACATTCCCAGGGCGGCGCCGCCGCGCTCAGCGTCGCCGAACGTCAGCTCCGTCGGCCCGAACCCGGCTACCTCGGCGCCGTGGTCACCTCACCGGCCGCCGACCTCACCCAGATCGTCGAGCACGCCGCCACCCAGCCCGGACTCGGCGGCTTCGTCCCGCTGATCGCCGCCGGCGCCAAGACGGCCGACCCCCGCCTGCCCCTGGACCGGCTGCTGACCCCGCAGGCCCTGGACCGGCTGGACGTCACCCGTACGGACTGCCTGGGCGTGATCGGCGCCGTCTACACCGATCTGACCGGGCCCGACCTGGTCCAGCCCGGTTACCTGACCGAGCCGCGCTTCGCTCGCTACCTCGCCGACAACACCACCGGGCAAGCGCAGGTCGCCGGACCGCTGCTCCTGCTGCAGGGAGAGGCCGATCCCTTGGTCACCAAGGCCATGACCGACCAGGTGGCCGCCACGCTCTGCCGTACGGGCTCACACGTGGACTACCGCACCTATCCCGGCCTGGTTCACGACACCTACCCCGGCCAGTCCACCGGCATCGACGACGGCGCCATGCCCGACATCCTCGCCTGGACCGCCGACCGCTTCCACGGATCGCCCGCAGCCACCACCTGCGCCTGAGGGGGTCGCGGAGGACGACCTCGTGGCCGCCTTCGTCGAGGACGGTGACCGTGGCGAAGCAGGGCGGGTCGTCCTGGTCGGGTTGGACGACGAGATTCGACTTATGCCGGCACCAGACCTGACCCATTTCGCGGAGCCGAGAGAGACGCGGACAGCGTTCGGGTAACCAAAGGAAGAGCGCCTGAAATTTGTTGAAAGATGATAATTTAGGTGTTTTATTCCGTTTTGGGCTTTTCGGTCTCGTATCGGCCGCGGTACTGGACCGGCGAGCATGAGGGCTGTGACGCCGGCATGAGGAATTCCCGAGCTGACGATGCCGCCCCGCTCCGGATGGGAGCCGGGTTCGGGGCTGCTCGCCGTACGGCTCTGCTCGCATCGTGCGCGGCCCTGCTGATCGCGGGCACCTTGCCCGCGGAGGCGAGTTCCACGCGCCTCTTCGACGTGTCGGCTACGGCGAGCACCCCCACTCCGTCGGCGCTCAAGCCCATCGACCCGGCCGCGCTCCAGTCGGCAGTTGCACGTGCGGCGAAGAAGCTCATGGTTCCCGGCGCGGTGGTCCTGCTGCGCACCCCGCAGGGAACCTTCCGGGCGACCGTCGGCACGACCGAGCTGGGGACGGCCAAGCAGCCCACCACGGGCGACCACTTCCGGATCGCCTCCAACACCAAGACCATGACCTCGGCGTTGATCATCCTCCTCGCGCAGGACGGCAAGCTCCGGCTCAGCGACCCGGTGTCCGCCTACGTCCCCGGGGTGCCCAACGGCGACCACATCACCATCGCCGAGCTGCTGAAGATGCGCAGCGGGCTCTACAACTACACCGACGCCCCCGAGCTCTCGGCAGCCATGGACGCCGACCCGGGCAAGGCCGTGACGCCGCAGGCGATGCTGGCCATCGCGTTCCGCCGCCCGCCGAACTTCGCGCCCGACGCGTCCTTCGAGTACAACAACACCAATTACGTGCTGCTTGGCCTCGTCGCCGAGAAGGTGGGCGGCCGCCCGCTGGCCCAGCAGTTGCGCGACCGGCTGTTCGCGCCGCTCGGCCTGACAGGGACCTCGCTGCCCGGCCCCGACGACCTGTCACTCCCCGCCCCTTACTCGCACGGCTATATGTACGGCGGGACGGCCTACGCCCTGGTCGACCGGCCCTACCCCGCCGACATGCAGGCGGCGGCCCGGTCAGGAAAGCTCAGGCCGGTGGACTACACCCATCAGAGCCCCTCCTACGCCACCGCGTCCGGAGGCGTCATCTCCACCGCGGACGACCTGTCCACCTGGATCCGGGCCCTGGTGACGGGCAAGGTCCTCAACCCCGCGTTCCAGCAGCAGTGGTTCCACAGCCTGCAAGCCGAGGACCCGGCCGCCCCCGACGGGCGGAAGTACGGATACGGCATCACCTATCAGCGCTTCGGCCAGAACGCCTCGATGTACTACCACGGCGGCGAACTCCCCGGCTTCAACTCCTTCATCGGCCACGACCCGGCCAACGACGTCACGCTCGTGGTCTGGACGAACCTGACCGTGTCACCCGACGGCAAGGCCACGGCCATCGCCCTCCTACCCACCATCCTCAACCAGACCTACCCCGGCCTCCACCTCCCCACCGTCACCGACTAGCGGGGTCAGGTGTCGTAGGAGCCGTCCCAGGGCTCGTAGAAGCCGAGTTGGTCCGGGTAGAGCTCGGCGTGTTCCTCGCCTTCGAAGGTTTCGATGACGAGGCCGAACAGGACGTCGTCGTCCGAGTGCCGGAAGGGCCGGATGGCGATGTCGCCGAAGCGGTGGCCGGGGAGGGCGTCGAGCCACTCCATGAGGCGGGCTTGCGCGGTGTCGACAGAGGCCCGGTGGTCGGCGTCGGTTCCGGTGCGTTCGATACGCGAGCCGAGGTGGTGGCCATCGGCGTCGAAGGTGTGCAGGACGGCGTACCAGCGTTTGTGCGCCTGCCAGTCGGAGGTGTGCGTGTAGCCCTCGGGGAAGGCAGGGACGACGGAGCCCAGAAACTGGCCGCCGTCCCAGCGCCCGATCGTGTCGGTGTGGTAGTCGGGCTCGTATCCGATGGGGATGATCTCAGGGACTGGCATGCGACGGGAGATTAACCATCGGCTACGACAAAGCGTTCACGGGGCGTCGAACAGTCGGCCCTCTTCCAGAAGGCCGTAGGCGATGTCGAACATCAGGCCTCCGGTTTGTGCCAGGTGATGCTGTAGCGGAGCAGGAGGTGGCGGCGGTATTCGGAGCCGGGCAGGAGGTCGGCGGCCAGCGCTCGCATCTGCGGGTATGTCACCGGCGGCGGCCACACGATGGGTGACGGGTGCTCCCAGCGGCCCTTCACGGCGCGGTGGACGGTGCTGACGGCGACGCCTGCCAGGTCGCGCGGCAGGTCGTTGGGCATCGTGCTGCGGGCCAGGCCGACGACGGCCAGGACACCGCCGGGGCGCAGCAGGTCGCGCATGCGGGCCAGCCCGGCGGCGGCGTCCATGTGATGGAGCGTGGCCACGGATGCGATGACGTCGAACGAGGCGGGCTCGAAGGGGTGGGTGAGGAAGTCGCCGAGGATGTAGTCGACGTCGTCCTGATACTCGCGGGCCTGGTCGAGGCCGGGCGCGTCGAGGTCGATGCCGGTGACGTGCGGCACGGTCCGCCGGAGTTCGCGGGCGAGCATGCCCTCGCCGCAGCCGACGTCGAGGGCGCTCTTGGCGCCGTCGGGGACCGCGCGCAGGATCCGGGGGTGGTAATGGATGTTGTGGTTCCATCGCCTGCCGTTCATGTGATCATCCTGCCGGACAACATGACTGAGACGACCCGGCGCAGGGACTCGATGTCCTCCAGCGGATTGCCTGCGACCGCCACGAGGTCGGAGTCCATACCGGGCGCGATGGTGCCCACGCGGTCCTGGATTCCGAGGACGGTCGCGCCGTGCAGGGTGAGGGCGCGCAGGGCGTCGGCGGGCGGCATGTCCTGGACCATGGAGATCGGCTTGTCGCCGTGGCGGCGCAGCGGCGGGCCGTAGTAGTCGGACGCCGTGGCGATCGTCACGCCGGCGCACGTAGAAGGTGCTCCGCGCGCATCTCGGTGACGCATTCCTCGTCGAGGTAGTAGCCGTGCTCGATGGAGTCCACGCCGCCGAGCACGGCGGCCTTGACGCCCGCCGTGCCCTGCGCGTGCGCGGCCACGCGCCGTCCTGCCCGGTGCGCCTCGTCGACGATGGCCCTGATCTCCTCGGGCGTGAAGTGCGCGTCCTGCGGGTGGTCGCGCTCAACGCGGATCCGGGTCGAAGCGGAAACCGATCCGGGTCCGCGACAGCGACGGTGTGCGGCCGCTCAGGAAGTCGCGGACGGCGCCCGACACGTCGGGATGCTCGTAGGCGAACTGGTGGGCCGCGTTCTCCACGAGGATGACATGAGCGTTGGCGAATCCCCGTGCGACGGCGAGCGCGTTGGTCTCGGGCGTGCGCCCGTCGAGCGTGCCGTTGACCAGCAGCGCCGGTACGTCGGAACGGACCGGCGCGCGGAAGCCGTCGCCCAGGTCGGGCCCGCGGACGGCGGCGCAGACGCCGGGGAAGGGCAGGTTCATCAGGTCGCCGAACGGCGAGGTGGCCGCCTCCTCCTCGATCCTGCGCAGCCGTTCCCGCGTCGCGCCCGACGCGCAGTCCATGACCAGGGACATGAGCGCCTCGGCCGGTCCCGTCCGCAGCTGCCGGACGTGCTCGGCCCACGGCGTGAAGTCGCCCTGCTCCATGGCCAGGAAGAGACCGGGCAGCCGCTTCAGGAACGACGCCATGCCCAGCCCGGACACGGTGAGGTACTTGACGTCGAACTCGCCGATCACCACGCCGTCCGCCTCGGCCGGGGTCTCGGCCAGGCGGTCGAAGACCCGCCCCATCAGGCCGAGCAGATCGGGCACCCGCCCGTCCAGCTCGGGTGCCGTGGCTGCCATGGTGGCCAGCTTGGCCAGGTGGGCGTCGGTGTTCGAGGGCAGCTTGTAGGTGTCGTCGGTGCCCTCGACCGCGTACAGGACGCTGCGGTCCAGGCGGTCGCCGTGGCGGCGGATGACCGACAGCGACAGGTGCGAGCCGTAGGAGCCGCCGATCGTCCTGAAGACCTCGTAGCCGAGGGCCGACATCAGGTCGGCGACGTCGCCGGCGCTCTCCTCGGTGGTGTAGCCGCCGGTGTCGACGCCCCGCTCCCGCCAGAAGGCGGCCGTGGCCGCCGCCTTGGCCTGGCATTCGGCCAGGAACTCCGCCCTGCCGACCGCCCGATCGAGCGGCAGCTCCCTGCTGAAGGGGCTCTCCAGGCAGGGCCGGGATCTCCCCGTGCCGCGCTGGTCGAACACGACGACGTCGCCGTACTCCAGGAATGGCAGGTAGCGGTCGGGCAGCTCTTCCCAGACGGACAGCCCGGGCTCTCCGGGCCCGCCCTCCAGGTAGACCAATGCCGGGCCGCCACCGCCGACGAAGCGGGCGAAGGCCAGCTCGATCATCCCGGAGCCCTGCCTGCTCCTGACCTCCGGCACCTCCAGCGTGCCGATCTCGCACGGCACCCTGCGACCGTCCCTGGCGACCATGACATGTGGATATATGCGCATCACACGACCCCCGGCAGGACGCGGATCGTGTCGGCAAGCAGCCGCCAGTTGACGTTGCCACCGGTCAGGATCAGCCCCGTGGACCGGCCGTCGCCGATGTGCGCCAGCGCGGCCAGACCGACCGCCGCGGACGGCTCGACCACCACGCGCAGCGTCCTGACCAGCGTCACCATCGCCTCCAGAATCTCCTTGTCCGGTACGGTGACCACCTCGATCCCCGCCTCGGCGGCCAGCGCGAAGGGGATCCGCCCCGGCATGGGTGCGGTGAGCCCGTCGGCGACGGTGTTGATGGACGGCGGGGCGGTGGGCTCGCCCGCGGCCAGCGACGCGACGAACCCGGCCGCGCCCGACGGTTGCACCGCGACGATCTCGACGCCGGAGCCCGTCGCGCGCTTGGCCATGATCGCGCCGGCGAGTAAGCCGCCGCCCGAGGCGGGCACCAGCACCCTGTCCAGCTCGGGCCGGTCCTCCAGGAGTTCGAGCGTGGCGGTCGCCGCTCCGGCCACCACCATGGCGTCGTCGAAGGGGTGCACGAAGGTGAGCCCACGTTCGGCACGCAGGCACTCGGCCCTGGCGAAGGCCGCCGCCGCGTCCACGACCCCGTCGGTGACCACGGTCGCGCCGTACGCAGCGACCGCCGCGAGCTTTTCCGGCACGGCCTTCTCCGGCATGACCACCGTCAGCGCCGCACCGAACTCGCGGGCGGCGTGGGCCAGCCCGAGCGCGGCGTTCCCGGCGCTGACGGTGATCAGCCCGGTGGCCAGCGCCTTGGGAGGCAGGGTGAGCAGCCGGTACAGCGCGCCCCTGACCTTGAACGACCCCGAGTGCTGCAGGCACTCGGCCTTGGCGAACACCGGGCAGCCGACGAGGGCGTCCAGCGCTTGGGAGAACAGCACGGGAGTCCTGATCACCTGGCCGCGCAGCGCGTCGCGGGCACGGCGCACGTCCTCGACCGTCGGGCTCATGGCGACCCGCAGGCGGCCACGGCCTCGATCTCGACCAGGGCCCCGGGGTGCAGGTGGACGCCGAGCGCCGAGCGGGCGGGATAGGGGCGGCTGAAGTGTTCCTCGTAGACCGCGTTGAAGGCGGTCCAGTCCGCGATCGAGGACAGGAAGACCTGGCACTTCACGATGTCGGCGCGGCCGAGGCCGTGCTCGGCGAGCACCGCGTCGAGGTTGGCGAGCGCCTGGCGTGCCTGGGCGGCCAGGCCCTCGGGGAGGCTGCCGTCGGGCAGGTAGCCGAGCTGGCCGGAGACGAACAGCAGATCGCCTGCGCGCCGGGCGGGCGAGTACGGGGCGGGTGGTCGTGACATGCCATCGACGCTAGATCTCCCCGACCGGTTATGGCCTTGTGCCGCGGCCCAGAGTCCGGGCCCGGGTTTCTCTTTCGGGCACCAAAGGAGTCATCGTGACACTTCGTAGTTTGGTCGAGCGGCTCCCGCCGGGAACCGGGACCGAGGTCCTGACCGCCGCCGACCTGGACCTTCCCGTCGGGCCGCCGGTCATCCTCGACGATCCACAGGCTGTGGACGACCGCCGGATCGTGCTCGCCGTCGGCGTGGCGGGCGACGCCCGGCAGACCCGCCTGCTGCGCGACCTCGCACCCGCGCGTCCCGGCGCGATCGTCCTGCGGCACCCGGTGTCGCCCGCCGTCGTGGCGCGGGCGTCAACGTGCACCCCAACACGTTCCGCTATCGGTTGAAACGGATCGCCGAGCTGTTCCGCCTCGATCTCTCCGGCCCGGATGTGCGGCTGGTGGCCGAGCTCGAACTCCGCCTGCTGCCGCGTCAGCCCTGTTCGGGCCCGCCCACGCGGTCGTAGACGTCGGCCTCGAACGCCTCGAGGAGCTGCTCGCACTCGGCGACCTTGGCCGTGGCCGTGTCTCTGCCCGGCGCGCCCATCCAGTCGCGCTGCTCGACCTTGCGCAGCCAGCGCTTGAGCTTCTCCAGGTCCTGCCGGATCTCCTCGGCCTCTTCGAAGGTGTAGTTGCCGCGGAAGCGCTCGAACTCGATCTCCTTGAAGAACTTGGTCTCGCACTCCTCGACGATCTCGGCGTACTCCTTGGCGGAGTTGTCCTTGAAGGAGCGGACCAGCATCTGCCGCTCCTGGTCGGCGACGTCGTCGAGGACGAAGTGCATGCTCTCGCCCTCGAGCTCGGCGATGCGCGTCCGGATCTTGTCCAGGCGCTCGCGCACGCCTGGCCGGTCGGGCAGCACGCACACGGCCTGCTGGATGTAGAGGGCGCCCAGGCGCTTGAGCTCTCGCCAGACGGCAACCCGGGCCCGTGAGGTGGAAGAGGGCACACGGTAGACGAGCAGGAGGAACCGCTCGTCGGGGACCTCGCCGGACGTCATGGGTCCACATCCTATCCATTGACACCCCGCCGCTATTGATGAAGCATCTGTTTCATGAAACTATCGTTACATCCAATGGAGGTGTGATGAGCGGCGCGACGTGGGGTCTGGTGACCTCGGTGTTCGTGGCCTCGGCCGTGGAGTTCGTCGAGGCGCTGACCATCGTCCTGGCGATGGGCGTCACCCGCGGCTGGCGTTCGGCCATGGCCGGGGTCGTGGCGGCGCTGGTCGCCCTGGCGGCCTTCACCTTCGCCGCCGGATACGCGCTGCGGACCTGGATGCCCGAGTCCCTGCTGCAACTCGTGATCGGCACCCTGTTGCTGATCTTCGGCCTGCAATGGCTGCGCAAGGCCGTGCTGCGCTCCTCGGGACTGAAGGCGCTGCACGACGAGGATGAGGAGTACGCCACGCAGCGCGCCGCCGCCCGCGAGGCCGCCTCGACCCGCCGGTTCGGCCTCGACAGCTTCGGGTTCGTCGTGTCGTTCAAGGGCGTGTTCCTGGAAGGCGTCGAGGTCGTCTTCATCGTGATCACCTTCGGCCTGAGCGCGGGCGACATGCCCGCCGCCATCGCCGGGGCCGGCGTCGCGGCGCTGCTCGTGGTGATCGTCGGCGCGGTCCTGCACAGGCCGCTGTCGATGGTGCCGGAGAACACCCTCAAGTACGGCGTGGGCCTGATGCTGGCCTCCTTCGGCGCCTACTGGTCGGTGGAGGGGCTGGGGGTCTTCCTCGGCGGACGGCACCTGGAGTGGCCCGGCGCCGACTGGGCCATCCTCGGGCTGCTCGCGAGCTGGATCGTGGTGGCGCACGTGCTGGTGCGACGGCTCGCCGCCGTCAGGAGGACGCGGGAGGTCGCCGCGCGATGAGACTGCTCAAGGGCTTCGCCAAGTTCTGGTACGACTTCATCATCGGCGACGACTGGAAGATCGCCGTCGCCGTGGTGCTCGCCCTCGCGGCCACCCTCGCCGTCGCGCTGTCCGGCCTGCTGTCGCTGACCGCCACGGCCGTGCTCGGCGGTGTCCTCCTCCTGACCTGCTTCGTGGTGAGCGTCCTGGTGGACACCAGGCGATAACGGCTCGCCTGAGGCACAGGCGAGCCGCGTGTGCCTCAGGTGCCTAGGTGTTCGCGGATGAAGGCGGTGGACAGTTCGATGGCGGCCTTGTTGGCGTGGGTGTCGCGGAGCAGATCGACCATGACGAAATCGTGGATCATGCCCTGGAAGCGGACCGCGGTGACCTCCACTCCGGCTTCGCGGAGCTTGTTGGCGTAGGCCTCGCCCTCGTCGCGCAACACATCCGCCTCGCCGTTCAGGACCATCGCCGGGGGCAGGCCCTTGAGCTGCTCGACGGTGGCCCGCAGCGGCGAGGCGTGGATCTCGGCCCGCTGGGCCGGGTCCGTCGTGTACTGGTCCCAGAACCACTTCATGCCGTCGCGGTTGAGGTAGTACCTGAGCGCGAACTGGTGGTAGGAGCCGGTGTCGAAGCTGGCGTCGGTGACCGGGTAGAACAGCACCTGGGCCCTGAGCCGGACGTCGCCGCGCTCCTTGGCCATGATCGCCAGTACGGCGGACATGTTGCCGCCCACCGAGTCGCCGGCGACGACCACGCGGGAGGAGTCCAGGTCCTTCTCCGCGCCGTGGTTCACCACCCACTGGGCGGCGGCGTAGTTCTGCTCGATCGCGGTCGGATACTTGGCCTCCGGCGAGCGGCTGTACTCGGAGAAGACCACGGCTGCCTTGGACCTGGTCGCCAGCTCGCGCACGAGCCTGTCGTGGGTGTTGGCGCTGCCGAACACCCAGCCCGCCCCGTGAATGTAGAAGATCACGGGCAGGAGGCCGGTCATTCCCTCAGGCTTGATGATCTTGACCGGTACGCTGCCGGTGGGACCGCCCTGGACGGTGATCCATTCCTCGGTTACGGGGGGCTTCTCGACGCTCGGATCGGACTGGAGCTCCTCCAGGATCTCCCGCCCCTTCTCCGGCGGAAGCTGGTAGAGGAACGGCTCCTTACTGTTGGCATCGGCGAACGCCTGCGCGGCAGGCTCGAGAACGACCTTGTATTCAGCCATGAGTGATTACCCCGAAATACTCCAGCGGACGAAAGGCGCAGTACGCACAATGCCCTCCCCCCGACCTGCAAAAACACAGATCTACCGAACCCCACCCCGACGATCGCCCCCACCTTTGCCACCCCTCGACGGGATGATCCAGCTCGCATCGCGGCCCTCACGCATCCTGAAGCGCTAGTGGAACGTCCGCGACTAGCTGGGTGATCATCTGGGTTAATGGGACGTTCGGGGCATCGTAGGGAGGGCTCGATGAAGCTTGAGTGGGACGGCAAGAGTGCCGTGGCGTTCGAGAGGCTGAGGGGCGGGAGCAAGAAGGGGGCCTATCGGGTCACCTTCGATGACGGCGCTTCTGCGGTGTTGTACTCGTGGGGCGAGGGGGAGAACTACTGGCCCGATGCCGAGGATGACATAGAGCCGTTCGGGGATGCCTCGGGGCTGGGGTTGTTCCTGGCTGCGCATGAGCGGCTGACGCGGGTGGGGGTGCGGGTTCCGGAGGTGTACTTCGCCGATCCGGACAGGGAGATCGCCCTGATCGAGGACGTTCCCGGAGGGAAGCTCGAGGACTCGATGGATCCCGGCGTGCTCGGGAAGCTCGGGGAGAGCTTGCGGGCGATGTGGGGGGAGAAGGCGGACTGGTTCGGGAAGGTCGGGGAACCCGTTCAGGGACGGTCCGCGGTCGGGGTGGTGAAGGAGCGGGCACTCCGGCATCTCGACGAAGCAGCCGGGCGGGATGAGCGGATCGGGGATGCGCGAGCCGAGCTGGTCGAGATGGTCGAGCGGCTGGCGGGTGAGGTCGAGCCCAGGGAGGATTACCGGCTGATCCATGGGGAGCTGGGGCCCGATCATGTGATGGTCGATCGGCGGGGGGATCCCGTGATGATCGACATCGAGGGACTGATGTTCTTCGACCTCGAGTGGGAGCACGTCTTCCTGCGGCTGAGGTTCCACGACGACTATCGCCACCTGGCGGTCGACGGGCTCGACGAGCGGCGGATGCGGTTCTACGGCCTGGCCATGCACCTGTCGCTGGTGGCGGGGCCGCTGCGGCTGCTCGACGGGGATTTCCCCGATCGTGAGCTGATGCTGGAGATCGCGCGGTACAACGCCGAGAAGGTGCTTGCCTGGGGCCGGGAAATCGACAATCCTTAGGAAGGTTTCCTATTTATTAAATCCGCCTTAAGGGAGCTTAAGGTGACGAATCGCAAGCTCCACCCCGTGCCATCCTGGCTCGCCATGAAGCACGTAGCGGCCGCACTCGCCTTGGCCATGGTCGCCGCCTGCGGGACGGCCAAGGCCGAGGACCGGGTCAACGCGCAGGACGTGATGTTCGTCCAGATGATGGTGCCGCACAACCACCAGGGCATCGAGATGGTCAGGATCGGTTCGGAGCGCGCCACGAACCAGCAGCTCAAGACCATGGCCAAGGCCGTCGGGACCACCCAGCAGGACGAGGTCGAGGCGATGCTGCGCTGGCTGCACGAATGGGGCCAGCCGCTGCAGGCCCCACAGGGGGCGCACGCGCACCACGGCGGCATGCCCGAGACCGATCGGCGGCAGATCGCCGCGCTGAAGACCTCCAGGCACTTCGAGCGGGACTTCATCAACCTGCTCGTCGCCCACCAGGACGACGCCGTCCAGATGGCCGCCGCCGAGCTGTACGGCGGCGCCAACCCGACCGTCAAGGACTACGCCAGGCGCGTCCAGGAATCCAGGAAGGCGGAAATACAACAACTGCTGGCCATGCTCAAGCAATAACCAGATCTGTCCACATGTGGACGAGTTGCTAGGGCCTACCCAGAAAGTCAGTATCCGCCCCCTCCCCTCAGGCAGACCATGCGGAAAACCGAGGGGGGATTCCATCGTGCTGCCCAGCTATGAACAGCTCTTCGGCGACCTCGACTTCCGCGAGGGCGACGAGGCCCGCTCCGTCTACTCACCCGCGGCCTACCTGGTCGACCTGCTGCGCCTGCTGGAGAGCGCCTTCGAGCACAGCCATCTGCTCGAACGCAGGGCCGACCTGAAGGACGTGGTGCTGGACGCCGAGCACACCTTCACCGAGTCGCCGTACCTCGACATCGTCAACGAGGTGCTGGAACGCCTGATCGGCCAGGACCCGTACGGCACGCTGCGGACGCTGAAGCACCCGTTCTGCCTGCCGTTCTCGCTGGAGAACGAGCAGCTCAAGAGCTACCTGCACCACCTGCAGGTCGAGCCGGAGACCCTCTACCGGCTCTTCGGCGCCGACGAGGACGTGATCGCGCGGCTGTGCCTGGGGCTGTCGGAGGAGGACGCGGCGGTCGTGACGACCCCGGTCACCACCGAGACGGAGCTGCGCGAGTACTACGGCGGCGCGTCGGTCGACGATCTGCAACTGGTCGAGCGCTTCCGGCGCTCGACGGGGCTGAGCGCGGCCGAGGTGCGGGAACTCACCGACGTCACGATCTCGCCCGACGAGCAGCGGCTGCTGCACGACGGCGGTCCCGTCCCGTTCGACTGGTTCGAGCGCGCCAACAGGACCGTACGGCTGGCCGAACGGACCCGACTGAGCCTGACCGACCTCTACCTGGTGCTGACCACGTGCTGCGCGGGCCGCCTGGACAAGCCCGCCCTGCGCACGATCGCGACCGCGACCAGGCTGATGCGCGGGCACGACCTGACCATGGCCGACGTCTGCGGCCTGGCCGTACCGCAGGGGGAGCAGATCGGGATGTCGGAGGCCGACATCGCGTTCGTGGTGCAGCGGCTGGAGCCGGGGCTGTTCGACCGGGGGAAGGTCAGCCCACAGGGGGTGCCGCCGCTGCAGCGGGTGGCACGGCTGGTGGCGGTGTTCGGGGTGCCGGTGGCGGAGCTGTTCGGCGTGCTCGACGCGCTGGCCGGGCAGGGCGAGGACCCCTACCAGGTACTCAGGACCGGCGACGGCATGCTCGCGCTGGCCGAGGAGCTGTCGTCGATCGTGGGCTGGATGCAGGACGGCGGGTTCGGCGCGCAGGAGCTCAACGACATCCTGGGCGGCCGGGCGGCGCAGGCGGACCCCGACGAGGACACGGTCCTGGAGAACCTGGCCGCGAGCTTCGAGGAGGTGGCGCTGGCGCCGGAGCTGTTCGTCTCCTCCAGGTTCGGCGAGCGAGCGGCGGAGGCCATCCACGACGTGGTGTCCGCCTACGACGAAGGGGTCGTCTCACCGCGCGACCCCGAGCTGATCCGGCTGGACAGGGACAAGGCCGCCGAGGCCGCCTACGACGCGATCACCCAGCTGGGGCACATCGCCCAGGAGGACTTCCAGGGGCTGGGCCTGGACGAGCGGCTCACCGGCAAGATCTTCGCCAACCTGGTCTTCACCGGGTACCTCGACGCCGACGGCACCCTCAACGACAGCCAGGCGCCCCTCGCGGGCGACTTCGAGGGTTTCAGGGAGGCGCTGTTCAAGCTGATCGGCACGCTGACCAACGGGACGTCGATGCTCTACCCGTCGGACCTGGGCGAGCTCATGGGGCTCGAACGGCAGGCCGAGCTGTACGACAACCTCGTCTTCAACGGCTACCTCGACAGCGAGGGCGAGATCCTGGATCCCGAGTTCTTCCAGGGGGAGAACGCCGACGCCTTCGCCGTCAACGCCGATCTGGCCGACGTGGCGCCGGCCGTACTCCAACTGCTGGAGGAGCGGAGGACCAGGTTCAAGACAGACCCGCTGGTGGTCGACGTCACAGAGCCGGGACTCCTGGAGAGCCTGCATTTCAACGGCTATATCAACCAGGAGGGGAAATATGTGGATAAGGCGGGGTTGCTGAATACCCGCCTCAAGGACTTCAACCTGGCCATCGAGTTCTACCCGCGCCGGCGGCAGATCCTGGAATCCCTCAAGGAGCAGGTCGCCGACTTCAGGAAAGAGCTCTACACGTTCGTCGCCGAGGATTTCACGGACGCGGCCGACGAGGCCTTCTCCCGCCGGATCATCGACGCGCTCGACGGCACCGACCTGGGCGACGGCCCGTTCCTGGACGCCGAGCGGGCCGTGATCGAGCAGCGCATCGCCGAGATCATGAAGGACCCCGAGCCCTACAGCCTGGACCTGGCGGCGATCACCGAGCTCGGCTTCGCCGACACCGAGCGCGACGCGCTGGTGGCCCTGCTCACGGCGGCGGGAAACCTTGACGAGGACCTGGCCGTGCCCGAGGAGCGGCTCGGCTACTTCCACAACGTGGGCAACGCCCTGGACTTCACGCTGTCCGGCATGGAGGACTACAGCAAGGACGTCTTCTTCCTCCTGCACGCCGTCGCCACCGAGCTGACGGCGGGCACGGCAGAGATCGTCGAGGCACTGGAACGGCAGGCGGACAAGCAGCGCCGAGTCCTGTTCGGCGTGCTCGCGGACGCCTTCGGCGTACCCACGGCCACGGCCCAGGCGATCTGCGTGGCCGTGACCGGCGGCCAGAACGAGGCGCTCGACGAGCTGACCCAGCCACAAAGGCCGAAATATCGGCGGATGCGGCGCTTCGCGCTGCTGGCGGCCAAGCTGGGGCTCAGCCCCGAGCAGGTCGAGGCGATCTTCCAGGAACAGGACCTGGTCGAGAAGTACCCCGAGTCGCTGGCGCTACCGCCGGGCGTGGACCGCTTCGACGCGCTGCTGGACAGCGCTGACGGCAACGTCTACCTGTTCGGCCCCGACGGCTACTGGACCTATGTCAAGGCCACCGGCCTGCTGACCGACCCCCGACCCAAGCCGCACCTCGGCGGGCTGGCCAGGGTCGAGGCGGCGTTCGTACGGCCGGACGGCGAGGAATGGCTCGTCGGCGGGGCGCAGGCCCTGGTCAGAGCGCCGGGCGGCACCCGCTGGGCGGCCCGCGACCAGGTGTGGGGCAAGGTCAGGAACGCCTTCGACGACATGAGGAAGATCGACGCAGCGTTCGTCGACAAGGACGGCCGCACCTACGTGATCAGCGGCGACCAGTACGTCCGCTACTCCACCGGCGACTACACGGTCGTGGACGAGGGCTTCCCGCGCACCTGGGAGGGCCAGGTCCCGCTCTTCCAGGACCGCGAAGGTCGCTTCCACTACCCGACGGAGCCGTGGGGCCGCATCAGGAACGTCTTCGAGCAGGCCACGTCCATCGCCGCCGCCTACACCGACGGCTCGGCCCACTACCTGGTCTCCGGCGACCAGGTCGTCCGCTACTCCGACGACCTGGAGAACGACGGCGTGTGCGTCGACGACGGCTACCCGCAGCGCTGGCGGGAGACCGGCGTCCAGGCCGCCTTCAAGGACGCCAACGGCGTCCTGCACCTGATCAGGGAGGGCGACACCTGGGGCACGCTCGCCCCCATGAGCGGCACGGTCGACGCCGCCTTCGTCGGGCTCGACGGCCGGACCTACCTGTTCAGCGGCGACCGTTACCTGCGCTACACCGGCGACGAGTACACCACGGTCGACCAGGGCTACCCGCGCTCGATCGCCGGCGACTGGGGCGGGCTCACCCGCGTGGACGCCGCCTTCGTCCTGGACGGCACGACCTACCTGTTCAGCGGCGACCAGTACGTCCGCTACTCCACCAAGGACTACCGGACGCCCGACACCGGCTATCCGCGCCCGCTTTCCGACAACTGGTGGAACATCCCCGGCTTCACCACCGTGGACGCCGTCTTCACCGGCAGGGACGGCCTGACGTACCTGTTCGACGGCGACCGCTTCGTCGTCTACGACAGCAGGGAACGCTGGTGGTCGGAGCCCAGGCGGCTGGCCGAGCACTGGGACAGCATCCCGTTCACCAAGGTCGACGCCGCCTTCGCGGGCCAGGACGGCCGCACCTACGTCTTCTCCGGGTCCCACTACGTCCGGTACTCGGGAAGCGACTACACCGAGGTCGACGACGGATACCCGGCCCCGATCACCGGCATGTGGGGCAGGGTCGTCAACAACGTGGCCAAGCGGGTGGACGCGGCCCTCGTGGCCGGCGAGGAGACGTACCTGTTCTCCGGCGGCCAGTACGTCCGCTACCACGGCACCGACTACCGCTACGTGGCCGACGGCTACCCGCGCGCCCTGTCGGACCTCGGCACGGAGCCGCGCCTGGCCAACCTGCCGGTGACGCTCACCGGCGTGGACGCCGCGCTGGCCGACCGCCGCAACGTCTGCCTGTTCTCCGGCACGAGCTGCCACGTGGTCTCCGACAGCCTGCACGCCCGCTACGACGTCGAGCCCATGAGCTGCGCGTTCCTCGAGGACGGCACGCTGATGATCGAGCGCTCTGACGGCTGGGTCCGCAGCTCCTCGATCGAGGGCGACATCGTCTCCGCCGAGCCGTATCGGCCCAGGACGCTCAGGAAGGTCCCTGAGGACTTCCGCGCCTCCCTCAGCGGCGTGCTCAAGGGCGCCGACGGCAACACCTACCTGTTCAAGGGCACCGCCTGCTACAACGTGGACCAGGCCCGCGCGTACCCGCTCGCCGAGGAGTGGGGCAGGCAGCGCAACACGATCTATCAGGACAACACTGTCGACGCCGCCTTCGTCGGCAAGGATGGGAAGACCTACCTGTTCTCCGGCGACCAGTTCTTCGCCGACGGCGGCGACCCGCGGCCCATCGAGCCCACCTGGGGCCTGACCAGCGTCCGCCTCGCCTACGTCCGCGACGGCAAGAACCACCTCTTCGAGTACCCGGACGTGTCAGGAAACATCCGCTACGTCGTCGACGGCCGGCCGGGCACCACCGACGCCACGTTCTGGGGCCAGGACGGTATCCCGGACGCCGTCCTGTTCGAGGGCGACACCATGCTGCTGGTGTACGGCAAGCGATGCCTGCCCTACGACGAGCGGGCGGCCCGCGGGTCCTACCCGCGTCCCATCGAGCAGGTCTGGCACGGCCTGCGCCCCGGCATCAAGGCCGCCTTCACCGCCACCGACGGCTCGGTCTGCTTCTTCTACGAGGACGAGTTCACCCGCTACGCCGACGGCGTCCTGTCGGCCCGCGCGCCCATCAGGGACCACTGGGGCCTGCCGCCGAACCCGATCACCACGGTCGACGCCGCGGTCGTCCACCGCGGCACCACCTACCTGTTCTCCGGCGACCGCTACGTCCGCTACTCCACCGCCGACTACCAGAACGTCGACCCCGGCTACCCGAAGCCGATCACGGGGAACCTGCGCAAGGAGGAGACGTTCGCCAACCTGCCCGAGTCGTTCGAGGACGACCTGACGGACAGGACGATCGACGCCGTGGTCGCCAACGACCGCACCGTGTACGTCTTCGTCAACGGCGCCTGCCACGCGGTGTCCAGGGCGGCCTCGGCCACCTACGACCTGACCAGGTTCGGGCGGGTGCGCAACGTGCTGGTCGAGCGGGGCAGGGCGGACGCGGCACTGGTCACCGACGAGCACACCTTCGTGCTGGCCGGCGACCAGTACGTGCGCTACACCGGCACCGGCTACCAGCTCGCCGACGAGGGGTACCCGCGGGCCGTCGACGGGTCCGCCGAGCTGGGCGCCACCGGGGACGGCTTCGACGCCGCCTTCTTCGGCATGGACGGCAGGCCGTACTTCTTCGCCGGGAAGCCGGGCGGGACCTGGGGAAGGATCCGCAACGCGTTCGCGGACTCGCCGGGGCTCGACGGGGCCTGCACCGGCGCCGACGGGGCGCTGTACGCCTTCCGCGGCGACCAGTACGTCCGCTACACCCACGACCTGGACTTCGCCGACCCAGGGTATCCGCGGACAATCAAGGACGACTGGGGTGACCTGCCGCAGGACTTCGAGGCGGGCATCGACGGGGCCTTCGCCTTCGACGGGCACACCTACCTGGTCAAGGGCGAGCGGTACGTCAGGGATCGCGCGCACGCGCGGACGTTCAGGAACGGCTGGGCGGACGCGGCCGACCACCGGCTGAACGACGTGCGGACGATCAGCGCCTTCGCCCGCCTGGACGTGGGCGGGTTCGTCCGGCTGGAGGACCCCTACCAGTTCCTGGCCGAGCGGTTCGGCTGGGACGTCGACGAGATCAGGTGGGCCAGGCGCAACAGCACGCTGCTGCCGCGGCACGAGGGCGAGATCGAGTTCCTGCTCCGGCTCGCCGAGCTGTTCGCCATGGCCGGCAAGCTGGGCAAGCCGCCGTCGAAGATCTACGGTGACGGCTTCTCGGGAGGCGTGGACCCGTCCGTGGTGCACGACGAGCTGAACGTGATCAAGCGGGACGTGCTCGTCCCCACCGTGATCGCGCAGCTGGACCTGCACACCTCGCGCGAGCTGTTCGAGCGCTACCTGATCGACGTCGACATGGGCTCCGCCGGCAGGACCTCCCGGGTCAGGGAGGCCATCGCGGCCACCCAGCTCTACCTGCACCGCTGCCTGCTCGACCTGGAGCAGGCCGACGAGCCGGGACGCGAACGGCTCAAGACCCTGTGGCGGTGGATGAAGAACTACCGCGTCTGGGAGGCCAACAGGAAGGTCTTCCTCTACCCCGAGAACTACCTGCGGCCCGAGCTGCGGGCGAGCAAGACCCCGGCGTTCGAGGCGCTGGAGAGCGACCTGCTGCAGGGCGAGATCACCCCCGAGACCGTGCAGAAGGCCTACAAGCGCTACCTGGACGAGTACACCGAGGTGTCCAGGCTCGCCATCGCCGGCGGCTACGTCTACCAGGAGGCGGAGCCAGGCACCCGGCGGCTGGTGCTGTTCGGCAGGACCAGGACCGAGCCCAGGCGCTTCTACTACCGCGGCGCCGAGTTCAGGGACGGCGAGAAGCTGTCGGCCACCTGGGGACCGTGGCTCAAGGTGGACCTGCAGATCGACGCCGAGAAGGTGCAGCCCGTGCACGCCTTCGGCCGCGTCTTCGTGTTCTGGACGGTCGTCGAGGCCGTGGCTCCCGAGACGCAGAGCACGACGATCACCGTCGCCAAGAAGGACGCCAACAATCAGACCGTCTCGGCGCCGGCACCCAAGCACCGGGTCAAGATCTGCTACTCCTTCTACAACCTGAACCAGGAGTGGGTGGCCCCCCAGGTGCTGCCCGCCGAGGAGATCCAGGACGGGGCGATCACCGGCGTCACCCTGTTCGTCGAGGCCTCGCGGGTCGGCGACCACGACTCGATCATGGTCACCTGCACCTACACCGGGCCGAAGGGGCGGGCCAAGTCGTCCTACGTGCTCACGCCCGAGCTGTACGCGGTCAAGGTGGCCGACGCCGACCCGCCGGTCCAGGCGGCGCGGCTGGACAGCATCTTCGCCGAGCCCGTCGACCAGGCCGGCGTGGCGCGCTTCAACAGCCCGGACGAGGCGTGGCTGAGCGTCGACCACAAAGGCGGCAGCTTCCTGTGCCGGCCGATCACGCCGCCCTCGGCGCAGGTCACCGTACTGCCCCTCAAGGGCAACGAGGACGGGCTGCCCACAACCTGGGACCGGGTGGACGCGGCCGTCGAACTGCCGGACGGGACCAGGGCGTTCTTCGACAACCAGGCCCACGTCTTCGTCCTGGTGCCGAAGGGCAAGACCGCGACGCGGCAGGCCAGGCAGCCGATCGCCGAGCGGTGGGGGATCAAGGCCAACAACCTGACCAGGACCGGCGTGGTGGACGCGGTGCTGGTGCGCGGGAACCAGACGTTCCTGTTCTCCGGCAACGAGTACTACCGCTACACCAACGGCAAGCCGTTCGGCCCGCTGGACACCGGCTATCCCCAGCGGATCGAGACGAACCCCGACAACCTGCCGCAGTGGAGCAGGATCGACGCGGCCGTGACCTGGAACGGGATCGAGTACTTCTTCTCCCGCGAACGGGGCGTCTTCCCGCCGGTGGACCGATGGCCGGTGAAGGCGGACTCGGCGATCGTGCTGCGCAACCACCTCTACCTGATCGCGGGCGACCAGTACGTACGGCTGACGCCCGAGGGGATGCCCGAGAAGGGCTACCCCAAGCCGCTAGCCAAGAACGAGGAGGGCCTGCCGCAGTCCGGGCCTGTGGTCGGGTTCGGCTACCGCAACGGCGCCTACTTCTTCGACAACGCGGCGGGCACCTACGCCTTCACGGGCGACAAACCCCAGCCGACCCGGGACCTGGGCAAGGTCGACACCAACATCACCCGCACCGGCACCGTCGACGCCGCCTACGTCGACGGCGGCAAGCTCTACCTGACCAGCGGCACCGACTACGTCCGCTACACGCTGAACGGCACGGTGCCCGACGCGATCGACGACGGCTACCCCAAGACCCTGAACCGCCCGATCAAGGCCGTCTTCAGTAACTACGCCTTCTCCGGCGGCGACTACGCCGTCCTGTCCGCGGGCGCCGAACTTGACGTGGTGAAGACGTTCAACCCGGTCAGCGGGAACTGGGGCGGGCTGCCCGACGGCTTCACCGGGGCGCTGGACAGCGACAAACTGTTCCTGTTCACCGGCAGCGGAGGCTACGCCCGCTACTCCAAGACGGTCGAGGTCCCGGTGCCGTACGAGCTCGCGGCGCTGCCGCACGAGATCATCCGGCTCACCTCCAGCACCGCCTACAAGCTCAACAGAGAGCTTTTGACCGGCGGCGTGGACGCCCTGCTCGACCCGGCCACGCAGGAGACCGACGAGCTGCCCGCCTTCAGCCCGACCACGTCCAACCCGACCACGATCCAGGTGCGGCCCCAGGTGCACAAGGCGGGCACGCCGGCCAGCACGCACCTGGACTTCCAGAGCGCCAACGGCATCTACTACTGGGAGATCTTCTTCCACGCGCCGCTGCTGATCGCCGGGGCGCTCAACGAGGCCCAGCGCTTCGAGGACGCGCGCCACTGGTACGACTACGTCTTCGACCCGACGGAGCCGAACAGGTACTGGCGCTTCCTGCCGTTCCTGGAGATCGACGTGGCGGCCCTGGTGTCCAGCTGCCGCAGCGAGGTCCAGCGGCTCGCGATCGAGGCGCCGGGGCTCGAGCAGATCCTGGCCAAGCTGGAGACGCTGGCCCCGGCCTTCCAGCAGGTGCGCGACCTCACCGCCAAGGAGGTCGACTTCCTCCAAGGCCTGGCCGGCACCGGGCTCGACGCCATCGAGCGGACGCTGGATCCCGTCACCGCGGCGGCGCTGCTCGAACGGCTGGCCATGGTCAAGCGGCTGCGGCGGCAGTACGCGCTCATGGGCGACCGGGGCAGCATGCTCAAGGCCTACCTGGAGGACCCGTTCGACCCGCACGCGATCGCCGAGCTGCGGCCGGGCGCCTACCGCAGGGCGGTGGTCATGTCCTACGTCGACAACCTGCTCGACTGGGGCGACATGCTCTTCCGCCAGTACACCGGCGAGAGCATCGACGAGGCCAGGATGCTCTACATCTTCGCCTACGACCTGCTCGGTGACCGGCCGGAGAACCTCGGCACCCGGGCGCTGGCGCCCGCGAGCAGCTACGGCAGCCTCGACGGGCAGGAAGAGAGCGAGGACGACAAGCTCTGGCAGCTCACCGGGGGTGGCGCCCTCCTGGAGGGGGCGGGCGCCATCCACGGCAGCATCGCCAACCGCTACTTCTTCATCCCGGACAACACCACGTTCGCCGAGTACTGGACGAGGGTCGAGGACCGGCTGTGGAAGATCAGGCAGTCGCTCGACATCACCGGCGTCAGCCAGCCGGTGCCGCTGTTCGAGCCGCCCGCCGACGTGATGAGCCTGGTCCGCGGAGCCGCCGCGGGCGTCCCGGTCGACCAGCTGCCCACCTCGCTCAGGGCGGCCGTGCCGTCCTACCGGTTCGCGTTCCTGTTCAGGAAGGCGCAGGACCTCGTCGACCGGGTCACCCAGCTCGGCAACGACCTGCTCAGCGTGCTCGAGCGGCGCGACCAGGAGGAGCTGACCCTGCTGCAGAACCGGCAGGAGGCCGCCGTCCTCGCCCTGACCAGGCAGATCAAGGAGGCCCAGGTCCGCGCCGCCGCCGAGACGCTGCAGGAGCTTGAGGCGGCCAAGGAGGGCGCGGCCGGGCGGGTCACGCACTTCGAGCAGCAGATCACCGATGGCATGACGCCCTACCAGCAGGCGCAGATCGAGAATCTCACCCAGGCCGCGACCGCGCACTTCGTGGCGGCCGGGCTGAAGATCGGCTCGGCGGTGGCGTTCGGCGTGCCGGAGGTCCTGCTCGGCGCGTTCATCCTGGGCACCTCCTACGGCGGTGAGGAGGTCGGCCAGGCCCTGGACAAGGTGGCCGACGTCACGACCGCCTTCAGCGAGGCCTACAGCGTGACTGGCGAGCTGATGGGGCTGGCCAACGAGTTCACCCGGCTGCAGCAGGACTGGAACCTGCAGCTCGGCATGGCCAAGGCCGACTTCAAGCAGCTCGGCCACCAGGTGGCCGGCGCCGAGCACCAGCTGGCCGCCGCGAAGCACGAGCTGGAGGTCACCAGGCAGGAGATCGCCAACCAGGAGGCGATCGCCGGCTTCCTGCGCGACAAGTTCGGCACCGCCGACCTGTACCGATGGATGTCCGGCCGGCTGTCCACGCTCTACTTCCAGGCCTACCACCTGGCCTACGAGATGGCGCGGTCGGCCGAGCGGGCCTACCAGTTCGAGCGCGGCGCCGGCGACTCCTACATCCAGCCGGTCTACTGGGACAGCCGCCGCAGCGGCCTGCTGGCCGGCGAGAGCCTCAGCCTGGACCTGGAACGGCTCGGCAAGGCCTACGTCGACGGCGACGGCCGCGGCCTGGAGATCACCAAACGGGTGTCGCTGCTGGCCCTCGACCCGCTGGCCGTCATCGCGCTGCGCACGACGGGCCGGTGCGAGTTCGCCCTCACCGAGGCGCTGTTCGACCGCGACTTCCCCGGCCACTACCGGCGCCGCATCCGTACGGTCACCGTCACCTTCGAGGGAGCCGACGGTCCGCTCGGCATCAACGCCACCCTTACCCAGCTCGACAACAAGCTCGTCCTGGCCGCCGACGCCAAGGCCGTGAAGTACCTGCTGGACCCCAAGGGCACCCAGCCGGACACGCTCAGGGCCGACTGGCGCACCAGCGAGCAGATCGCGCTGTCGGACCTGGAGGAGGGACGCGACAACAACGGCCTGTTCGAGCTCCGCTTCGACGACGACCGCTACCTGCCCTTCGAGGGCACCGGCGCGGTCTCCAGATGGCGCGTGGAGATGCCCGCCACGGCGGCGCTGACCGACGTCACGCTGGTGCTGAAGTACACGGCCGAACAGGGCGGCGCGCTCTTCGCCCAGGCGGTCAAGGGCATGCTCAGGCCCTACCAGGCTGCCCGCTACCTCGACGTGGCCACCGACTTCCCCGACGCGTGGGACGCCTTCACCTCCGGCGAGGCCGAGGCGCTGGAGCTGGCGATCACCCCGCAGCAGCTGCCCGGCATCAGCGGCCGCCAGATCACCGGCGTCTTCGCCACCTACCAGGGGGCGCAGCCGCGCTTCCTGCTCAACGGCGACCGCAGGCTCACCCTGACCGACGGCAAGCTGCTCGCCACGCCGGGGCTGAGCGTGGGCGGGCAGCCGTGGATCCTCGTCCCGGACGGCGACACGGCCGCCCTGACCGGTGTCGGCCTGGTGCTGACCTATCGAGCGGTGTGACGGGAGGCAACCGATGTCAACAACAGGCACGGCGCAGAAGAGTCAGAGGAAGCGGAAGAAGAAGACCACCCGCAACAAGGTCAAGAAGCAGGCGACGACGCCCACCCAGGGTTCGACGGGACCCACGCCGGTACCGGTGGCCAAGACGAAGACCAAGCGGTCGAAGGGGCCGGACATCTCCGTCGACGTCGGCAGGTCCCTGGACACCCCGAAGGACCGGTACGACGCGGACGTCGAGGCCAACGCGAGCGCGCTCGACAAGATCTACGACCGGTTCTACGAGGCCAACGGCCAGCAGAGGCTGGAACCCAAGTTGAGGAAGCGGCTGTACTCCTTCATGGGCAAGGGGACCACCGACTACCTCAAGGCGCCCATCGCGCTCAAGGACTTCCAGACCTTCGTCGCCAAGGGAAAGCAGCTCTACCGGGTGACCAGCCAGGCCCTGAGGTCCTCGGGGTCGACGGATCCGAAGGCCGTCGAGGCGAAGCTGGCCGACGGCGACTACTTCCGCGTCTACAACGACACCTACCCCGGGACCAAGGCGGACCTGCCCGGCAAGGCACGGCGCATCATCGTCAACGTCAAGACCCAGGAGGCCGCGCTCAGGGTGTCCGAAGCGCTCACCACGCTCTACGGGGACAAGGATGTCGGACCCTATGTCCGCCAGTTCAAGGTGTACTTGTCCGGCAAACAGGGCAACACGGACAAGGTCAAGTACGACAAGCTCGTCGTCTACTACAGGACCGACGACACACCGGACAGCTCGGACAAGGTCGGCGACGCCATCGCCGCGACCATCGAGAAGGCGGCCAAGCCGAGCGATCGTGAGACGGCCTTCGCCCCGTTCTATTCGCGGGTCGCACCCGGCATCGCCTGGTCCGAGGAGCCCAAGTACTACGTGAGCACGCTCAAGGGCAGCTTCACCAAGACGCGCCGCGACATCATCGCGGACGTGATCGAGAAGAACCCGAACGTCACCGACAAGGCCGCCTTCGCCAAGCTGGTCGCGGACGCCTTCAGGGCGGCGAAGGTCGACGCGGACCGGCCTGCACAGCACCTCTAGCCGACGCGCTTGACGAAGTCGCGCAGCGCCTGCTCGTAGCGTGCCGGGTCGACGTTCCACGAGCCGACGTGGCCGCCGCCGCGGGTGCGGAACAGCGTCACCAGGTCCGGCCGGGCCTTCGCGAACGCCAGCGAGGGCCCGATCGGCACCGTGTCGTCGTCATCGTCGAGGAAGATCAGCATCGGCGCCTTGAACTCCTTGGCGTGCCGTACCTGGTCGATGTCGTCGAAGGACACCCCGGTGCGCAGCGAGATCACCCACTTGCCGACCGAGGCCAGCCACAGCGGGACTCCCTGCTGCTTGGCGCCCAGCTCGATCGGGGCGTTCCAGTCCATGACGGGGCTGTCCAGGATCAGGCCCTTGATCGGCTCGCTGGGCAGCCTGCGGGCGGTCATCGGGACGATCCCGCCGCCCATCGACATGCCGTAGAGGATCACGCCGGTGGCGCCCTGCGTCTTGGCGTAGGCGATCGCCGAGCCCACGTCCTCCCATTCGGTCTCGCCCAGGTGGTACTTGCCGTCGCCGGCCGGCGCGCCGGGGTCGTTGCGGTAGCTGATCCCCAGCACCGGCATCCCCAGGCTGTGGAAGGTCGGCACGAACCGCAGCGCCTCCGAGGCGTTCGCGTTGCGCCCGTGCACCGCGATCACCCACGTCTTCGAGTCGCCGGGGGTCTGCCAGGCCGGATACCCCTTGATCGACACCCTCTTGTACGGCAGGCCGAGCGCCGCCGTGGGATCGGAGGGGTCGCCGTACATCCACCGGTCCAGGTAGGCGCGGACCCCGGGTTTCAGTTCGCCCTGCCGTACCTTGACCAGCTCGCGGGTGACCGAGCCCTGGCCGGCGGAGATGACGTGGCCGACGGTGGCGTTGCCGCCCTGCCAGGTCAGGCCGTAGGTGCCGGGCTCGGTGGCCTCGCCCTTGAGCGTCACCTGGTCGTCGGTGACCGCGGTGACCTCCAGGGGATAGGAGTCTCCGTGCGAGGGGTCGATGACCATGCCGGAGTAGTACCAGCCCGCTCCGGCGACGCCCGCCACCGCCAGTAACAGCACGATGGCCGCGGCCCAGGCCAGAAACCGTTTCATGGGCGAATCATAGACGCGCGTTGGATTAAGTGATTAGATGACTTGATATGTCCGAGGTGACGCGGCCCACACTGTCCGATGCTCTGACCGAGCGCATGCTGGAGCTCATCCGAGAGGGTGGGCACCGGCCGGGAGACCGGCTGCCGTCGACCAGGGAGCTGTCCCAGCGCTTCGCCGTCACCACCCCGACGCTGCGCGAGGCGCTGCGCAGGCTCGAGGCCACCGGGGCCATCGAGATGCGGCACGGCTCCGGCATCTATGTCGGAGCCGACATCGAGCGGCTCGTGCTCCCCAACCCGAACATGCGTGAGATGGCCGGCGCCCAGCTGCTCGAGCTGCTCGGCGCCCGCATCGTGATCGAGCCGCCGCTGTCGGCGATGGCCGCCGAGCACGCGACCCGAGAGGATCTGGAGTCTCTCAGGAACGTGCTGGAGGAGGCGGGCAGGCATCTGCGCGGCCACGACGCGGAACTGCACGAGGCCAACATGACCTTTCACCGGGCGACGGCACGGCTGGCGGGAAACAGCGTGCTGCACGAGGTCGTCGACTCGCTGCTCACCATCCACGGGCCCGAGCAGCAGCAGATCCTGCAGATCTTCGACGACCGGCGCCGCGACTTCGACGAGCACCTGGCCATCCTCGAGGCCATCGAGGCACGCGACGCCGCCCAGGCGGAGGAGCGGATGCGCTCCCACCTGCTGGACGTGAAGACGGTCATAGAGAACAGGTTGTAATCCCCCCAAGTGAAACAAGGAGGCCGGTGCATGATCCGGTCACGCGTAGCCACGCTCGCCGTGGTGGCCCTCACGGTGGCCGCCTGCGGCTCGAACGCGGAGGCGCCGAAGAAGAAGACCGAGCTGTCCCTGTACAACGACAAGGGCGCCTGGAGCAAGTACTTCGAGGCCATGGGCACCCTGTCCAAGCAGCAGATCAGCCTGAACATGAAGCCGGTCGGCTACACCGACTCGGCGCAGTACCAGGCCTTCATCAAGGCCTCGTTCCGCACCAACGTCAAGCCTGACCTGTTCACCTGGCAGACCGGGGGGATGCTGCAGGAGATCGTCAAGCAGAAGCAGGTGGCCGACACCTCGGCCGTCTGGCAGGAGGCGATGAACGCCGGCGACCTGCCCAAGGACCTGGCCCCCTACTACACGATCGACGGCAAGCAGTACTGCGTGCCGCTGAACGTCGCCTACTGGGGCATGTTCTACAACAAGAAGGTCTTCGACAAGTACGGCCTGCAACCCCCAACGACGTGGGACGACCTGGTCAAGATCGCCGACACCCTGAAGAAGAACAAGGTCACGCCCTTCTACCACACCAGCGTGCTGTTCTCCTTCGTCTGGTTCGAGCAACTGATGGCCGGCACCGACCCCGACCTGTACGACAGGCTCTCCACCGGCAAGGCCAAGTACACCGACCCCGGCGTGGTCGCGGTCATGCAGAAGTGGAAGCAGCTCATCGACGCCGGCTACTTCGTCAACCCCGGCGACAAGACCGACCCGGCCGACCTGCTCAAGACCGGCAAGACCGCGATGGTCTCCTTCGGCACGTTCTTCAACACCAGCATGACCCAGCGCGACATGAAGCCCGGCGAGGACTACGGCTTCTTCGTCATCCCCAACGCCAATTCCTCCCTCCCCAAGACCTCGATGATCTTCGAGAGCGGCCCCCTCTGCTCCCTGGCCAAGGCCCCCGACCCCGACGCCAGCATGAAGTACCTCAAGTGGTGGACCACCGACAAGGCGCAGGAGACCTGGGCCACCAGCCGCGGCGACGTCAGCGCCAACCCCAAGGTCGCGATCAAGGACGCCGCGCTGGCCGACGTCACCAAGGACGCGGGCAGCGGCAAGTACCGCCTGGTCAACCGCTACTTCGAGGCCACGCCCCCGCCGATCCTGACGGCCGCGCTCGACGGGTTCGGCAAGTTCGTCACCGAGCCGGGCTCCTACCAGGAGGTGCTCGAGACGATCCAGAAGGCGGCGGACGAGTACTGGAGCACGCATCAGTGATGCGCGCCCCGATGCTGGGCCGATTCCGCTCCGGCTACGTCGCGCCCGCCGTACTGCTGGTGGCCCTGCTGCTGTACGCGCCGTTCCTGTGGACCGCGTACCTCAGCTTCACCCAGTACGACGGGCTCGCCGACCCGGAGTGGATCGGTCTGCACAACTTCGCCAAGCTGCTCGACGACCCGGCGCTGCTCACCTCGATCAGGAACACCCTGCTGTGGGTGATCGGCACCATGGTGCTGCCGGTCGGCGTCGGCCTGCTGGTGGCGGTGCTGTCCTACGACATCAAGGGCGGCGCCTGGTTCCGGGTGCCGTTCATGCTGCCGTACGCCCTCAGCGGCGCGGGCCTGGCCCTGGTGTGGAGCCCCATCCTGTCGCACGGCGGGATCGCCAACCTGCTGCTCGGCGTCGACACCGCCTTCCTGCAGGTGGCGCCCGCGAACACGCTGGCCATGCTGCTGGTGTGGACCTGGCAGCAGGTCGGGGTCAACACGCTGCTGTTCGTGGTCGGCCTGCAGTCGATCCCCAAGGAACCGATCGAGGCGGCCCGCCTGGACGGTGCCTCGGGCTGGCGGCTGTTCCGGCTGGTCATCTGGCCGCTGATGCGCCCGCTGACCGCCGTCGTGGTGGGGCTCGCGCTGGTGGCCTCGCTCAAGACCTTCGACATCGTGTGGGTGCTGACCCAGGGCGGACCGGGCCGCAACTCCGAGACCCTCGCCGTGACCATGTACCGCGACACGTTCGTGGCCAGCGAGTACGGCTACGGCTCGGCCGTGGCGGTAATGCTGACCGTCGTCACCGGGCTGGCCTCCTACCTCTACCTCCGTAGGCAGGTCCAATGATCCGCCGTGCCGTCCTTGTCGTGCTCGGGCTGATCTGGCTTGGGCCGACCTATCTGCTGCTGGTGAACGCCTCGCGGCCCGCCGCGTCCTACGACCCGGCCAGCGCGTGGGTGCCGTCAGGCGACTTCTCGCTGTTCAGCAACTTCGCCGATGCCATCGAGAAGGCGTCGCTGGGGGAGAGCCTGACGAGCACCGCGCTCTACGCCGTCATCTCGCCCTTACTGGGTGTGATCATCGGGGCGCTGGCCGGGTACACGATCGTGGTGCTACGGCTGCGCGGCGGCTTCTGGTGGTTCATGCTGATCTTCGGGGGGACGATCTTCCCGTCGCAGATGCTGCTCATCCCGCTGTTCGTGGGCTACAGCGACGCCGGGCTCTACGACTCGCACCTCGGCATGATCCTCATCTACACGGCGATCAACGTGCCGCTGGCCGCCTTCGTGCTGCGCAACTTCTACACCGGCGTGGCCTTCTCCATCTTCGAGGCGGCCCGCATGGACGGCGCGACCACGTGGCGGATCTTCTGGCGGATCTACCTGCCGCTGTCGCTGAGCGCGCTGGCCGCCGTCTACATCCTCGAGTTCACCTTCGTGTGGAACGACCTGATCTTCGGCCTGACGCTGTCGCAGACCGAGAACGTCAGGCCGGTGATGCCTGCCCTGGCCGGGCTCATGACCGACGTCTACGCGGGTACGCCTGTACCCGTGGGACTGGCCGCGGGACTGGTCGTCTCGCTGCCCACGGTCGCGCTTTTCCTCGCCACCCAGCGCCTCTTCGCCCGAGGCCTGTCCCTAGGGAGTGTCTGAATTGACCAGCCGGTTGCTGCAGCGGAGCCTGGGCTCCCCGGATTACGACGGGATCAGGCAGGCGCTGCGCAACGACACCTCGACCCCGGTGATCAGCGTGCGCGGCCTGGAGGTGCGGGTCGCGGTGGTGCCGCTGTTCACCCACGACGGCCGCCAGGCGGTCCGGGTGTCGAGCGACCAGCCGCTCACCCACGTGCTGGTCGGCGTCGACAGCGCCACCGGCACCGACGTCACCCTGCTCGTGCCCGAGGTCGACGCCCCGCGCACGTTCACGCTGGAGTCCCGCGACGACGCAGGGCTGGTCGGCACGGCCCAGGTCACGGTCACCCCGCAGCGCAAGTGGAGCGTGTTCGTCGTCCACCACTCCCACCTGGACATCGGCTACACCGACCCGCAGGGCACCGTCCTGCGCCACCACCTCGACTACCTCGACGCCGCGCTACGGCTGGCCGACGAGACCGCCTCCTGGCCGGACGACGCGAAGTTCCGCTGGAGCGTGGAGTCGTCCATGCCCGCGCTGAAGTGGCTGGAGGCGCGGCCCGCCGAGCAGGTCGAGGCGTTCATGCGCCGCGTCGACGAGGGCGTCATCGAGGTCACGGCGCTGCCGTTCCAACTGCACACCGAGGCCTGCTCGACCGAGGAGCTCTACCGCCAGCTCCGCTTCACCGAGCGCTTCCCCACCCGCTCGGCCATGCACACCGACGTGCCCGGCGCCGTCGTCGGGCTGATCGACGCGCTGAACGCCGCCGGGGTGCGATACCTGGCCGCCGCGCACAACTGGGCCGGCCGGTCGGTGCCCTACCTGCACGGCGGCGACAAGCTGACCAGGCCGTTCCGTTGGCGGGCGCCCAGCGGACGGGAGATCCTGGTCTGGTTCACCGACACCCCGCACGGCATGGCCTACATGGAGGGCAACACGGTCGGGCTGACCGACTCCTACGAGCTGGCCGACGACCTGCTGCCGCGCTACCTGTCCGCGCTGGCCTCGCGCGGCTACCCCTACGGTCCCGGCACGTTCGGCTGGCAGGGGCCCGACGCGCCGCGGGAGCCGTACGAGCTGGACGCGCTGCACCTGCGGGTGCAGGGGGCGCACGCCGACAACGCGGGGCCGTCGATCGTGCCGGCCTCGATCGTCAAGCGGTGGAACGAGCAGTGGGCCTACCCGCGGCTGCGCTCGGCGGTCAACTCCGACTTCTTCCAGCACGTGGAGTCGAAGTACCACGACCGGCTGGCCGTGCATGAGGGCGACTGGACCGACTGGTGGGCCGACGGGCTCGGCTCGGGCGCGCGCCCGCTGGGCTACGTACGGCGGGCCCAGTCGGCGCTGCGGGCCGCCGAGACGCTGCACACGCTGGCGGGCGCCGACGCCACCGGCGAGATCGACCACGCCTACGACAAGGTCGCCCTGTTCAACGAGCACACCTGGGGCGCGGCCAACCCGTGGGAGGACGCCGAGGAAGCGGGCGACTCCGGCGGCCTGCAGTGGACCCGCAAGTCCTCGGGCGCCTACGACGCCCAGGACGACGCCGCCGACCTCCTCCACGCCGCCACGCGCCGCTTCGGCGCCGCGCTGTCGGAGGACGGGGGAGAGGCGCTGGCGTCCTTCGCCGTCTTCAACCCCGCCACGCGGGCGCGGACCGACGTGGCGCGCCTGTTCCTGCCGCGCGACGTGGTGGCCTACGAGGCGCCCATCGCGCTGGTGGACTCCCGGTCCGGCGAGACGGTCCCGCATCACGAGGAGCTGGTGCATCCCGACGACTGGCCGACGCGGCCGATCGGACGCCACCTGCACGCCGTCGTGCCGGACATCCCCGGCTTCGGGTACGCGCGGATCGACGTCGTGGCGGCCGAGACCCAGGCGCCGGAGCCGGTCGAGCTGCCGCTGGACGGCGTGATCGAGAACGAGCACTACCGGGTCACCTACGACGTCCGCGAGGGCTACATCGGCTCGATCTTCGACAAGGCGGCCGGGCGCGAGCTGGTCAACACCGAGGCCGCCGCCGGCTTCGGCCAGTACGTCTACGACCGCTACGCCACCGCCCCGCACTTCAACCACCTGTCCGGCCACGTGGGGGCGCACGACAGGACCTTGCTGGGCGACCGGGCCATCGCCAGGAACGCCACGATCACCAAGGCCTTCAGGACCGCCGTCGGCGAGAAGCTGGTCGTCGAGCTGCAGGGCAAGGGTGTCGACTGGATCCGCGCCACGATCGAGCTGTACGCCGGCGTGCCCAGGCTCGACCTGACCTACCAGCTGGCCAAGCAGGGCACGCCCGCCAAGGAGGCGGTGTTCCTGGCCTTCCCGTTCGCCGCGGGCGAGCCGGCGGCCTGGGAGCTGACCGGCGGCGTCGGCGGCCCCGACGTGGCCAGGGTGCCGGGGTCGGCCGAGTACATGCTGCCGATCCGGCACTGGATGGCCTTCGAGGACCCCGAGCTGACCGTGGCCTGGGCCACGCTGGAGGCGCCGCTGGTGCAGGTGGGCACCATCCACATGCCCTACGCGCCGTTCCCGCCCACGCTGGAGGAGGAGCCGGGCACGGTCTACTCCTGGGCGCTCAACAACATCTGGGACACCAATTTCCCCGCGCAGCAGCAGGGTGAGACCACGTTCCGCTACGCGGTCACCTCGGCCGCCGGCGTGCCCGCCCGGCGCCTCGGCGCGCAGGCCGCCGCGGGCCTGTGCGACCCGTTCGTCGGCGCCCTGCTGTCCGGTACGGCTCCCGCCACGGAGACCTACGCCTCGGTCGACCACCCGGACGTGGTGGTCAACTCGATCGGGCAGGCCGACGGCGAGCGCGTGGTCAGGCTCCAGTCGCTGGCCGACGAGCCCGTCGAGGTGACGCTCACGATGCCGGGGCTGCGCTCGGCCAGGGTGAGCCCGGGGCTGGCCCACGGGATCGCGGACGCGGAGGTCAGGGACGAATCGGTGAAGGTGGCGCTGCCCGCGTGCGGGGTGGTCGCCGTTTGGGGGACTTGTGAAGATCGTTGACATCCGGGCCACGACGGTCGCCGTCCCGCTCGAGGCGCCGCTGCGGCACAGCAACGGCGCCCACTGGGGCCGCTTCATCAGGACGATCGTCGAGGTGGAGGCCGACAACGGGCTGATCGGCCTGGGCGAGATGGGCGGCGGCGGCGAGAGCGCCGAGGCGGCCTTCCGCGCGCTCGTGCCGTACCTGAAGGGACACGACCCCTTCCAGCTCGAGGCATTGAGGTTCAAGATCGCCAATCCGACGGCCTCGCTGTACAACAACAGGACCCAGCTGCTGGCCGCCGTCGAGTTCGCCTGCCTCGACCTGATCGGGCAGCACCTCGGCGTGCCCGTGCACGACCTGCTGGGCGGGCGGATCCGCGACGAGGTGCACTTCGCCTCCTACCTGTTCTTCCGCTACGCCGCCGAGGGGTACCCGGAGATCAGGACGCCCGACCAGCTCGTCGAGCACGCGCGCGAGCTCAGGCGGGCGCACGGGTTCACCGTGCACAAGCTCAAGGGCGGGGTGTTCCCGCCCGACTACGAGCTGGAGTGCTATCGGGCGCTGGCCGCGGCCTTCCCCGACGACCGGCTGCGCTACGACCCGAACGCGGTGCTGTCGCTGGGCGAGGGGCTGCGCTTCGGCCGGGCCATCGAGGACCTGAACAACGACTACCTGGAGGACCCGGTCTTCGGCCTGGAGGGGCTGCGGCTGGTGCGCGAGCAGGTCAGGGTGCCGCTGGCGACCAACACCGTGGTGGTCAACTTCGAGCAGCTGGCCTCCAACGTGCTGCGGCGCAGCGCCGACGTGGTGCTGCTCGACACCACGTTCTGGGGCGGGATCCGGCCGTGTGTGAAGGCGGCGGGGGTGTGCGAGACGTTCCAGCTCGGGGTGGCCGTGCACTCCTCGGGCGAGCTGGGGATCCAGCTGGCGACCATGCTCCACCTGGGCGCGGTGCTGCCGAACCTGACCTACGCGGCCGACGCGCACTACCACCAGCTGCGCGACGACGTGATCGAGGGTGGCAAGCTGCCCTACGCCGACGGGCGGATCGCGGTGCCCACCGGGCCGGGGCTCGGCGTCAAGCTGGACCGTGCGCGGCTTGACGAGTACGCCGAGCTCTACCGGAAGCAGGGCGGCTACCCCTACGACCGGGATCCGGGCCGTCCGGGGTGGTTCGCGCAGGTGCCCAACGAACGGTTCGCAGATCCAAATATTTCTCAGGAAGTCACGACATAATCGGCTTTCATGTCGGATGCACCTGTTGAGAAGTCCGCCGAGCTCGCGGACGACCTGGTCACCACCGCGCACGTGCTGCCCTCCGGGCAGGCCTACACCGCCACCACCGGGACGCTGGTCCTGCGCGAGGAGGTGCACACCGACGGGAAGTTCGACGGGCACCGGCCCAAGGCCCAGGTCTTCCTGACCAGCTACACGCTCGACGGCGCCGACCCGCTGACCCGGCCTGTCACCTTCGCCTTCAACGGCGGGCCGGGCTCGTCGAGCGTCTGGCTGCACCTCGGGGTGCTCGGGCCGCGCCGGGTGGTGATGGGGGACGCGGGCTCGCTGGCGGCTCCGCCGTACGGCATCGAGGACAATGCCGAGACGCTGCTGGCCGACAGCGACCTGGTGTTCATCGATCCCGTCTCGACCGGCTACTCGCGGGCCGCCGAGGGGGAGAAGCCGGAGTCCTACCACGGGTTCACCGGCGACGTGGAGTCGGTCGGGGAGATCATCCGGCTGTGGACGACGCGGAACGGGCGGTGGATGTCGCCCAAGTTCCTGGCCGGGGAGTCGTACGGGACGATCAGGGCGGCGGCGCTGGCCGATCACCTGCAGACGCGCTACGGCATGTACCTCAACGGGATCATGCTGATCTCCTCGATCATCGACTTCGTCACCGGCGAGTTCAACGACGGCAATGACCTGTCCTACGCGCTCTACCTGCCGACCTACGCCGCCATCGCGCACCACCACGGGCTGCACGGCGACCGGCCGCTGGCCGACGTGCTGCGCGAGGCCGAGGAGTACGCCTCCCGCGACTACCCGTGGGCGCTGGCCCGCGGCAGCAGGCTCAGCGCCGACGAGCGGGCGGCGGTCGTCCAGCGGGTGGCCGCGCTGACCGGGCTTTCTCCGGACTACGTCGACAGCGCCGACCTGCGCATCGAGCACGTCCGCTTCTTCACCGAGCTGCTGCGCTCGCGCAGGCAGATCGTCGGTCGCCTGGACGGCCGTTTCACCGGCTGGGACGTCGACGCCGCCCGCGAGCGCTACGAGCGTGACCCCAGCATCAGCGCCATCATGGGCCCCTACAGCGCGGTGCTGCACCACTACCTGCACACCGAGCTGGAATATCACTCCGACCTGCCCTACGAGATCCTCACCTCGCGGGTGAGCCCCTGGTCGTTCAAGGAGTTCGAGGGCGTCCACGTCAACGTCACCGGCAAGCTGGCCGCGGCCATGCGCGACAACCCGCACCTGCGGGTCCACGTCGGCTGCGGCTACCACGACGGCGCCACCCCGTACTACGCCGCCGAGCACGCCTTCGCCCACCTGCCGATCCCGGCGGCGCTGGCGGGCAACGTGGAGTTCAAGTACTACGAGGCCGGCCACATGATGTACGTCCACGAGCCCAGCCGCCTGGCGCAGGCCGCCGACCTGGCCGCCTTCGTCCGCTCCTCGGCGTAATCTGCAATACATGTGTCATTGACGCCACCACCCCGGCTGACCAGCATGAAAGCATGGGGAGGCGGGTCGTTGTCGTCGTCTACGACGGGTTCCAGATGCTGGACATGGCTGGACCCGCCGACGTGTTCGCGCTGGCCGGGATGCTGGCGCGGGAGCCGTACGACGTCGAGGTGACGGCCGTGGCGGCGGGAGCCGTACGGGCGCAGAACGGCGTGAGCGTCACCGTCGGCACGCCGCTGGCTGAGATCGACGGGCCGATCGACACGCTGCTCGTCGCCGGCGGCGTGACCACGATGGACTGGCTGGAGGATCCCACGCTGATCGGCGGGATCCGGCGGCTGGCGGGCATCGCCAGGCGCACCACCTCGGTGTGCAGCGGGGCGATGTGCCTGGCCGAGGCCGGGCTGCTGGACGGGCGGCGGGCCACCACGCACTGGGTGGCCTCGCGCCTCATGCGCGAGCGCTACCCGGACGTCCAGGTCGACGAGGACTCGATCTACGTCAGGGACGGCGACGTGTGGACCTCGGCGGGCGTCACCTCCGGCATCGACCTGGCGCTCGCGCTGGTCGCCGAGGACCACGGCCACGAGGTCGCCAGGGACACCGCCTGCGGGCTGGTCGTCTACCTGCACAGGCCTGGCGGGCAGAGCCAGTTCAGCATGCCGATGAGCACCGCCGTGCCGCGCGACGAGCCGCTGCGCGAGCTGCAGGCCTACATCGACGCCAACCCCGAAGGCGACCTGAGCGTGCCCGCGCTGGCCAGGCGGGCAGGGATGAGCGAGCGGCACTTCTCGCGCGTCTTCACCGAGCAGACCGGGCTCTCGCCCGGACGCTACGTCGAGCGCAGCCGCGCCGACGCCGCGCGCAGGCTGCTGGAGATCACCGACCATCCGCTGGACCGGGTGGCCAGGGAGTGCGGGCTGGGCAGGCCCGAGACCCTTTACCGCGTCTTCCGCCGGAACTGGCATGTCTCGCCGGGCGACTACCGGCGCCGATTCAAGGAGAGCTGACCATGCACGTCGCCATCGCCCTGTACCCGAAGTTCACCGCGCTGGACGCGGTCGGGCCCTACACCGTGCTGGCCTTCGCGCCGGACACCACGGTCACGTTCGTGGCCGCCACGCCTGGACCCGTCACCGACGACCAGGGCACGCTCACCATCACCGCCACGGCGGGCCTTTCCGACGTGCCCAGGCCCGACGTCCTCCTGGTGCCCGGCGGGCCCGGGACCTTCGAGGCGCTCAACGACCAGGCCCTGCTCGACTGGATCCGCACCGCCCACGAGCACACGACGTGGACCACGTCCGTCTGCAGCGGCTCGCTCATCCTGGGCGCCGCGGGCATCCTCGACGGGGTCAAGGCCACCAGCCACTGGGCCATCCTCGACCATCTGGCCACCTACGGCGCCGAACCCACCAAGGAGCGGGTCGTCGCCCAGGGCAAGATCGTCACCGCCGCCGGGGTCTCGGCCGGGATCGACATGGCGCTCACCCTGCTGGCCACCGCCGCGGGCGAGGAGAAGGCGCGAGCCGTACAGCTGGCCATCGAGTACGACCCGCAGCCTCCCTTCCCGATGGACCCCGCCTACGCCGACGCGGCACTCAAGCTGCTCAGCTAGTCGGGCAGCACCACCGGGACCTGGGCCAGGAGGCCGCCGTCCACCTTGTGCTCGGCGCCGGTGACGAACGACGAGCGGGTGCTCGCCAGGAAGGCCACCACCTCGGCCACCTCGCTCGGCTTGGCCACGCGTCCCAGCGGGTGGGACTTGCCCCACTCGTCGATCATCTCCTGCTGGGTACGGTCGCCCTTCCACAGGTCGGCCGCCCAGCGCAGCATCGGCGTGTCGACCGAGCCGGGGCAGACCGCGTTGACCCGGATGCCGTCGGCGGCGTGGTCCAGCGCCATCGCCCTGGTCAGGCCGTTCAGCGCGGCCTTGCTCGTGCTGTAGGCGGCCACGCTGGTCTGCGAGGCGAACGCCTGCACCGACGAGACGATCACGATGGAGCCGCCACCCCGCCTGCGCAGCGCGGGGATGGCGGCCTTGCAGATCAGGTAGACGCCCTTGAGGTTGACGTCCATGACCTCGTCCCACAGGTCCTCGGGCGTGTCCTCGACCGTGCCGTACCGCTGCACGCCCGCCGCGGTGACCACGATGTCGAGCCCGCCGTACCTGGTCACCGCCAGGTCCACCAGGCCGCGCATCTCGTCGGGCCTGCGCACGTCGGCCACCACGCCGGTCACGAATTCGCTGTCGAGCGCCGCGTCCTTGTCGACGCCGCAGAAGACCACCCTGGCGCCGCCGTCGGCCAGCCGGTCCACCACGGCCCGCCCGATGCCCGTGGACCCGCCGGTGACCAGTGCTACCTTGCCCGCGAAATCACTCATGCCAGCACCTCCGCCCTGAGTGTCATCGTCTTGGTCTCATGGGGCTGCAGGATCAGCGCCGTGCCGTTCTCCACCGCCTCGGCCAGCCCGTTGGTCGGCATGCTGGAGAACGGCTCGAGCCCGATCGTGTAGACCTGGCCCCACCACGGATAGTCCTGTGACGCGCCGACCTCCTGCCACATCCACAGGTACGGCAGGACCCGCGCGTCCCATTCCACACGCATCCCGATATCGGTGGAAATCTCATACCAGCCCTCGGTGAAGCCGGTGAGATACAGGACGTCGCTGGGGGAGCCTTGCTCGGGAACCACGCTGAGATCCGTTTCCCCGCCCTTCGGCGTGGGCACCTTCGGCCACTGCCACGGGCCGCCTTGCTGGACGCGGCGCTCGGGCGGATTGATCGCGATCTCGTGGGGGATCACCTGGATCCCGTCGGGCAGCCTGATCGTGGCGCCGGGGCGCAGGAACGGCCTGCCGTACACCAGGTGCTGGCCCCACATGGCGTGCAGCGGGATGCCGGCCTCGTTGGTCGCGCGGCTCTCGACCTCCAGCGCGGCCGTGCCGTACACCAGCCTGAGGGTCCTTTCCACCCGGTACGGAAGGCGTCGCGTGCGCACGCTCAGCCGGATGGCGACCTCCTGCTCGGTGTCGGCCACCACCTGGCAGTCCCAGGGGAGCCCGGCGACCTCGCCGTGCTGCGCCAGGCGGGCGCCGCGGTAGACGCTCGGGGCGCCGCCGCTGGGGAAGATCTCCTGCCAGCCGCCCTCGTAGTGGTCGATGAACTGGGCGACGTCGTCGGCGGCGCCCAGGAAGTGGTCGCGCGGGTTGCGCAGGCCCTGCGGCGTCAGCCAGACGAAGTCGGTGTCCGTGGGCTTGTGCAGGAACTCGACGACGTCACCGCCCTTCTCGGGAAGGACGGTGACGCGGAGTTTGTCGTTCTCCAGCACGACCGCACGCATGCCGTCGATGACGGCATGGTGCAGTCGTGCTCCCCAGTTGCGTCTCAACCGAAGCTCACGTCGATGAAGCGGGGGCGGTAGATCGAGACGTCGTGGTAGTGGTCGGTGTTGACGAAGCTGTTGACGTTGTAGGACACAACCAGGCCATTACCCGAAATCTCGGGGTGTGCGTGGGCGTTGTAGGTGAAGATGTTGCCGCCCGTCTCCGGGGTCGTGTAGATCAGCTGCTTGCCGGTGAACGGCCCGGTGGGGGAGCACGAGGAGTAGGCCACGATGTGCGGGCTCAGGATCTCGCTCGTGTCCTGTGTGATCAGGACATATCCGGATCCGACCTTGGTGATGCTGTACTCGTTGGCCACGCCGCTCATCAGCCGGGCCGAGTCGGTCTCGTTCCGCGACCAGGTGCCGTCGGCCTTGAGGAACTCCCACGAGCCCCGCAGGCTCTGGCCCCAGACCCTGGCCAGGTGCATGTACTTGGGCGAGCCCAGGTCCTCCACGCCGTAGACGTAGGTGTAGCCGCCGTCCTTCATGATGGCGCTGGCCCAGGCCACGCCGTGGCCCGACGGCAGTTCGGTCACGTCGACGGGCTGGCTGAGCATCCCGGGGGAGAAGCGGGCCACCACGTTGCGGTGCCAGCGCCAGTCCCACGGGCCGGTGCCGTAGCGCTCGTACTCCTGGTAGGTCACCTCGACCAGGCCGCCCGCCACCGTGGCGTCGCCGGCCCAGTACCAGTGCTTGTCGTCGCGCGGCGGCATCACGGCCACCGGCTTGTCGGTCGTGCCGCCGTGGATGGTGGACAGCCTGCCGTTGCGCTCGACGGCGAAGGTGTTGTTCAGGAAGACGGTCGTGCCGCCCTCCTCGACCACCGGCGGGCGGGAGCCGTCGGGGTTCACCTGGCCGAGGAAGGTGTCGGAGAAGATCCACACCTCCTTGCCGTTGGCCAGCCGTACCGAGTACGTGCCGTCGGCGCCGGTCCAGTCGTCCAGCCGGGAGTTGTCGTTGCCGTAGTTCGTGAACAGCTGCGTCAGCCGGTTGTCGATCTGGGCGCCCTTGAAGGTGGGCGCGCAACTCGACGGCGTCGTCGCCTGCTGGGTGGTGGCCGCCGCTATGGAAGGGACCGGCTTGGGTGGCGCGGCCAGCGCTTGGTGCGGTACGGCGGACAGCCCGAGCACCGCGATGGACAGGGAAGCGAGGGCGGACCGCAGTCGCGTCATCACACGTCCTAGGGGGAGGGGGTGAACGCTACAGTTCTAGTCATTAGATCACTTACTGTCTAGGGCCCCCGCCCCTAGGATTCGCCGGGTGCTGCTTCGCTCAGCCGCGGTCGCGTCGGCCGCCGTCCCCGTGGTCGTCACCGGCAATCTCCTGGTACAGGAATGCGGCTGGTTCGCCTACGCACCACCCCCCGTCTCGCTCGCGGCCTGGACGGTCCTTTCGTGGGCGGTCACCCTGCTCCCGCTGGTCCTCGCCGGGCTGGCGCTGTGGGTTCCGCGGCGGCTGGTGGCGCTCGGTTGCGGCGCGACGGCCGTGGTGCTGGTGCTCGACGTCCTCGTCCCGCTGCTCTTCCCGCAGACCACGATGTGCGGCACGCCTGCGCAGATCCGCTGGGACAACGTCGCCGCCCACGCGCTGGCCCTTTCCCTCCTGGTCGCGACCCGGCGGCAGGCGCCCCCATCGGTGCCGCGGATCGCCGCCCTGGCCTGGACGCTCGCGGCCGCGCTGTGCGCCTGGCACCCCGGCGAGGACCACCTCATCACCTGCCTCGGCGAGGGCCAGATCCCCGCCTGGTACGCCCACCTGATGATGAACGTCGACCCCACCGCCACCTGGCCCGCGCTGGTGGCCGTCGCGGCCGTGGCGCCCGGCGGATGGCTGGTCGCCCTCGTCCTCGTCGCCCGGGCCTTCGCCACCTCCGTCCTCCTGGCCACCTCCGGCATCCCCGCCACCTGCGGGGCCGCGGGCCTGGTCGGCTGGCCGTACCTGGCCGCTGCGGTCCTGGCGGTCATCGGGGGTCGAAGTGTGGGTTGGGGAGGAATTCGCCGTCGCTCAGGCGGTGGGCTCCCCGGATGAAGCGGCGGTCCACCCCGCCAGGGAAGACGACCGTGCCGTCAGGTCTGGCGAAGCCTCCTGGTACATGGATCTCGTAGACGTAGGCGCCGCGGGAGTACGGCTCGGCCTCGTCCATGAAGCGGTGGGTGTAGACGTGCTCGCCCGGCAGGTACGGCAGCAAGCCCTGGTCGTGGATGGCCTCGGGCGCCGCGCGGGATCCGTGGAAGACCGGCGCTCGGTCGGTCCGCCAGACCGTCCCCGGCCGCCGCAGCTCGGACGCCACCAGGTCGTCGACGGGCGTCCCCCGATCGGCCGCCACGGCCAGGTAATCGGGCCGCGCGGCGCCGTGCTTTCCTGCCGGGCCGTCAAGCCGCCTGAGCAGCGCCCTGGCCTGCCGTATGAACGAGACCGGGCCCCTGTCGAGAGCCTCGGCGAGCGCCTTCAACCCCGCCCGTACGGCCTGCCGCGTCACCGGCAGCCGCGCCATCAGCCCCAGCGCCAGAGCCCCGGCCGCGGCCACCAGCTGCGCGATGGTGAGCACCTTCCACGCCAGCACCAGAGCGGCGGCCCCGATCAGCGCCAGCCCCAGCACCCGGCACGCCGACACCCCATCGCGCCGAGCCCCCGCGGACTCCTCCCAGGCGCCCCGCAACGCCTCCACGTCCCGCCCCCGATTGGCCGCCAGCGCCCTGTCGACGGCTTCAACGGCCCCCGCGTACGCCGAGGCCCTCCGCTCCCCGTGCGCCACCAGCCGCCACCCGGCGGCGCACAGCACGGTCTCGTCGACGTCGGGCCACGGACACCCGGCCAGCTCCATCACAGGCCGCAGGCCGGCAGGCACCTCCAGGCCCATCGCCTCAACTAAGCTGTCGGTCCATGCGGGAAGAGATCGCAGTCTCCCACACCCACCTGACGTCCGCCCGGGACGCCCTGACAGCCGCCGCCACCACCCTGGAACCCGCCGTCGTCCCCTCGCCGACCCACGCCTGGGGCGACCTCTCCACAGTCGGCACCTTCGCCGAATCAGTCCTCGCGGAACTCCACCAAACCCTGACCACCCACACCCAAGCCCTCCACACCCAGGCCACCGCCCTCGCCACCCACTCCACCACCCACCGCGCCGCCGACCTGTCCAGCAGCAGGACAGACTGACCCTCATGAGCGCCTGGGGCCCCGCCCTGTTCTCCGACGACGCGGCCTGCGACGTCCGCGACGCCTACCGCGAACTGATCGAGGACGGCATCGATGACGCCGAGGCCACCCGCCGGGTGCTGGCCGACCTCGCCGACATGCTCGACGACCCGGAGGACGGGCCGGTCGTCCGGCTGGCGCTCGCCTGGACCCAGTCGAAGCTCGGCCGCCTGGATCCCCAGATCCGCGACCGCGCGCTCAGGGTCATCGACGAAGGCGAGGGCCTCGAGCTCTGGGCCGAACAGGGCGACAAGCTCCTGACCCGCAGGCGAGCCGCCCTGAAGAAGGTCCGCGACCAGCTCACCGGGCCGCAGCCCGACCGCAAACGCCTGCGCCCGCCCTGGCGCCACGTCACCGACCTCGAGGTCGGCGACGTGCTGACCTACCGGACCTCCTCCGGGGCTGAGGTACGCCTCCAGGTGGTCGCCGTCGAAGACGACCGCCATGGCCGCGCTCCGATCCTCCGCCAGGTGGTTCCCGAAGCCCGAGAGGCCGATCATCCGACGCGCGTCTGGGTGCACAGGAAGAAGGATTCCGACTACGCCGATCTCGGCTTCACGCGCGTTCTGGGAACAGGCGGGGAGGGTGAAGAGGTCGAGCACACTTCGGACACGCAGTGGGCGTTCCTGGCGGGCACCCTCGAACGCCATGCGCGCGCTGCGGAACGCGCCGCCGCGAGATCAGTACGGGCTCATCTGGTCCAGGACCTGGGTGGCGAGTGAGAGGAAGTCCTGGGCCTTGGACAGGTCCTGGGTCACGTCGTCGGGGGTGATCTCGGGGGTGTCGAGACGGGGGTACTCCGCGCTGTTGCGGCGGCGGCGCATGCGGTCGAAGGAGCGGAGCGTCCGGCCGAGGGGCGGGTCCAGTTGGGCCGTGACGGCGTCCAGGACGGCGAGGTGGCCACCCCGGCTGGTGGCGCGCAGGCCCTGGTTCTCCAGGATCGCGGCCAAGGCCTTCCTCGAGGCGTCGTAGAGAAGCTGGTAGGCGCCCGTGGGGTCGGTTCGCGCGCCCTGGCGGGCGAGCTCGAGGTGCCGCTCGGCCTGGCCGAGCAGGGTGTCGGCGTGTTGACGGCTGGGCGGGACCCGTTCCAGCTGGCCGGAGGACAGCATCGCGTCGATCCTGTCGCGTCCTTGTGTCCATCTCATGAGGTGATCAGGGGGTAGAGGGGTTTGCTCCGCAGCGAGGCGACGAACGGGTCGTCCGTGTCATCGGTCCACGCGGCCGGGGAGATCCGGTTGATGTTCACCTCGCGGCCGAGGGTTCGTTCGGCCGTGCGTGCCGCGTCATAGAGCTCGTCGTCATCCGCGGATCCCACGACGAGGACGTCGACGTCCCGGGGTGGCGGCCCGGCCACATTGGCGTACCGGGCGGCCCATGAGCCGTAGACGTAGGCTTCGCGGATCCCGGGGATCCGTTCGAGCAGAGGCGGCAGGACGGCCGCCGGTCCGTAGGTCACCGCCAGCAGGTCGGTGAGGGGCTTGGCCACGACGGTGTCGGTGTCGGCGCGGATGAGCCGCAGGTTGCCGTGCCGTCTCTCGGTGATCAGCCCGGCACTGAGAAGCCGGTCTGCCTCACGGCTCACTGTCGACTGGGACACGCTTACGCGTTCGGCGAGATCGGTTGTGGAGTACTCGTTCTCCGGGTGAAGGTACAACCAGGCGAGGATCTCGGCGACGGTCCTGGACCGCAGGAGCGGCAGCAGCACAGGCGGGGTCGCCCTCATAGGCGCATACTATCATGCAAGATACGCAAGTCCCTGGTGAAAATCCGGATGCCCGGAGGTGAAAGCGCCATGTAGCCTGCGCGAGGACCTTGGAGGGGAATCGCGATGGGGCACGTCGAGGTAGGACATCTGACGTATGTGTTGCCCGATGGGCGGCCGCTGCTGAACGACGTGTCCTTCCGGATCGGCGAAGGGGTGAAGGCCGCGCTGGTCGGGCCCAACGGGGCGGGGAAGACCACCCTGATGCGGCTGATCGCGGGGGACCTGCAGCCCGTTGACGGCAGCGTGGCCAGCTCCGGCGGGCTGGGGGTGATGCGGCAGTTCATCGGGAGCCTGCGTGACGGGAGCACCGTGCACGATCTGCTGCTGAGCGTGGCGCCTCCGGCGGTGCGCACGGCCGCCGAACGGCTGGACAAGGCCGAGCTGGCGATGATGGAGCGCGACGACGAGAAGACGCAGATGCGCTACGCGCAGGCCATCACCGACTACACCGACGCCGGCGGCTACGAGATCGAGGTGCTGTGGGACACCTGCACCGTGGCGGGGCTCGGCGTGCCGTACGACGGGTGCAAGTACCGCGAGGTGTCGACGCTGTCGGGCGGCGAGCAGAAGCGGCTGGTGCTCGAGGCGCTGCTGCGCGGGCCCGACCAGACGCTGCTGCTCGACGAGCCGGACAACTACCTGGACGTGCCCGGTAAGGAGTGGCTGGAGCAGCAGCTCAACGAGACGCCCAAGACGGTCCTGCTGGTCAGCCACGACCGCCAGCTGCTCGCCAACGCGGCCAATCGCATCATCACCGTGGAGTCCGGAAATGTCTGGATCCATGGTGGCGGGTTCGGCACGTACGCCGAGGCCCGCAGGGCCCGCAACGAGCGGCTCGACGAGCTGCGCAGGCGCTGGGACGAGGAGCACGCCAAGCTCAAGGCCCTGGTCCTCATGCTGCGCGAGAAGGCCAAGTACAACGACGGCATGGCCCCCGCCTATCGCGCGGCCCAGACCAGGCTGCGCAAGTTCGAGGAGGCGGGCCCGCCGGAGGAGACGCCCAGCGAGCAGAACATCCGCATGCGCCTCAAGGGCGGCCGCACCGGCAAGCGCGCGATCGTCTGCGAGGAGCTGGAGCTGACCGGCCTGATGCGGCCCTTCTCCAACGAGATCTGGTACGGCGAGCGGGTCGCGGTCCTGGGTTCGAACGGATCGGGCAAGTCCCACTTCCTGCGCCTGCTGTCGGGCGAGCAGGTGGCGCACACCGGCGTCGCCAAGCTCGGCGCGCGCGTGGTGCCGGGGCTGTTCGCGCAGACCCACGCCAGGCCGGACCTCACGGGCCGCACGCCGGTCGAGATCGTGATGACCGAGCACGCCAGGCTCAAGAACGAGGCCATGAAGATCCTGGCCCGCTACGAGCTGGCGGGGCGGGTGGCCGAGCAGCGCTTCGCGACGCTGTCGGGCGGCCAGCAGGCCAGGCTGCAGATCCTGCTGCTCGAGCTGTCGGGCGCCACGCTGCTGCTGCTCGACGAGCCGACCGACAACCTGGACCTGGCCAGCGCCGAGGCGCTGCAGGCGGGACTGGACGCCTTCGAGGGCACGGTGCTGGCGGTCACGCACGACCGCTGGTTCGCCGCCGACTTCGACCGCTTCCTGGTGTTCGGCTCCGACGGCACGGTCTACGAATCCCCAGAACCGGTCTGGGACGAGGCTCGGGTGGTCCGCCCCCGTTAAAGAGTTGGTACGGCTGGCGCGTGTCCCGCGCCAGCCGTACCCATGAAGCGGCTATCACGGCAAAGTGATCCCGCGTAGCCGAACCGTCAGCCTCCTCGCACTCGGGGCGATCTGCCTCGCCGGGTGCTCGAGCCAGGACCAGCAGCAGCAGTCGACGCAGCTCAAGCCGCTCGCCGTCAAGGAGCAGGTCTCCAACATCGTCAAGTCGTCCGACGGGTACGCCGTGAACTGGGCGGGCGTGCTCACCAACGCCAACCCGTGGCACTTCGGCGAGCACGTGGTCGCCACGATCGTCGGCAAGGACGCCAAGGGGGCGGAGGTGGTCAGGATGGACCAGCCGCTCGACGCGGTGCCGCCGGGCGGCTCGCTGGCCTTCACCGGGCAGGCCACCGCCGCAGGGAAGCCGGCCAAGGTGACCATCGAGTACCGCGCGGCCCAGTGGCGGCAGGCAGCCCGCATCCCGTCGGCCTTCCAGCAGTTCCCCGTGTCGCGGGTGCAGACGCTGCGGCAGAAGGACGGCTCCTACCTGATCATGGGGTACGTGTCGAACCCGTACCAGCTGCCGGCCAGCAGCCTGGTGGTCAACGCGCTGCTGCACGACAGGGCCGGCAAGCTGCTCGGTGGCGGCAGCACGTTCGTGGACGACGTGAAGGCGGGCAGCCCGCCGCGCTTCATCCTGACCGTGGACGGCCTGTCCAAGGACGTCAAGGTGGCCAGGACCGACGTCACGGCGCGCACCTGGGGTTCGACCGGCCGGCCGTACGAGGACCTGGCGCTGGGCGGCGCGGTGCCGGTGCACACGGTCAAGCCGAGCACGGCGCCCTTCGCGCAGGACCGGTCGGCGATCGGGAGCGGCGACCACAAGCAGTGAGGCACCGCCCCCGGAAGGGGGCGCGGCGCCTTCCCGATAAAGCGAAACGGATTCGCATTCAGATTAAGCGCTCAACTCTTTATCAAAAATGGCGATAAATCGGGCTGGAGTTCCGACCTTCCTGCTTTCTTTTCTGACCCGCTGAAGACAACCGATGTCATTCACGCTGAATCGGTAGAACTACTAGTTACTAATCCATTACCTTCAGTCACATGAATGACCGCGTCCTGGTCGAGGCACTCCGCGCCCGCGACCCGGGTGCACTCGCTGCGCTGTACGACGCGCATGCCGAGCGCATCTACAGATACTGCTGGTCGCTACTCATGAACACCGACAGCGCCCAAGTGGCGCTCCGCGACACGCTGATAGCCGCGGAAGCGCACGCGGCATCGCTGTCGGATCCGGGCAAACTGCGCCCATGGCTGTACGCGCTGGCACGCGGTGAATGCCTGCGCAGGAGGATGGCCTCGCCGCCGGACGCGGGTGACGCGCTCGCCGAGATGCCGGAGCCGGACGATCCCGGCGACGCCGACCTGCGGGTCATGGCGTGGAACGCCACGCAGAGCCTGACGTCGGCCGACCGAGAGGTGTTAGAACTCGGCGCCAGGCACGACCTGTCCACCTCGCAGATCGCGGCGGTCCTCGGGGTACCGCCGCGCCAGGTCGAGGCGGCACAGGAAGACGCCAGGGAGCGGCTGCGGGACGCGATCACGGCGGAGATCCTGGCCAGGAAGGGCCCCTACGACTGTGCGCGGCGGGCCAGGATCCTGGCCGGATTCTCCGGCGAGCTGACTCCGGACATGCGCGACCACCTGGTCAGGCACGTGCAGCGGTGCGAGACGTGCTCGCCGCACCGCAGCAGGCAGGTCTCGGCGGCCAAGGTGTTCGAGCTGCTGCCCCGGGCCGACCTGCCCGACGTGCTCAGGGTCCGGGTGATGAGCTGCTTCATCGACCCGGAGCTCGTGCCCTACCGCCGCTACGTGGCCAGGCGGACGGGGACGCTCGACTCGGCCGGATTTCCCGTCACGGGCGAGCGGAGGCCGCGTAAATGGCCTCAGGCCCTGGCTGGCGCGCTTGCAGCGGTCGCGGCCGTGGTGGCGATAGCGATGATCTTCAACCAGTTCGGGGGCGAGAAGGGCGGCCTGACCGGCATCGCCTCCGGCGCCTTTCCCGCGACCGGCGAACCTCCGGGCATCCGCCTGCCGTGGCAGCCCGAGCCGCAGGACGCCCCGATCATGGTCGAGCCCATCCTCGACAGCACCGCCACCTACCCGATCGGCGCCCGGCACTCGGTGGGACCCATGACGCTCACCACCCCCGACACCGGCCCCACCCGCGGCCCCGCCCCGGAGCCCACGCACTCCACCGGCCGCACCATCCGCGGGACCACACCGCCGCCGACCAGCCAGCCGCCACCCCCGTCGAGCCTCGACCCGCGCGAACCCGGCACGAATCCCCAGGGCGGTCCGCCCGGACACCATCACGACCGCGGCTGGCGTTCCGCGTCCCCCTGCCCGCCCTCGAGCAGGCCCACCCGGACGGCCGCCCCGACCCCCACACCGACGACTCCCACCTCGACGCCGACCACCCAGGCGCCCACCCCCACGCCCACGACTCCGCCCCCCACGAGCGGCCCCGCCACGGAGCCGGCCTCGGGCCAGGCGCAGCCGTCCGACGTCCCCCAGGCCACGGGGAGCTGATCGCCCGTGCAGGCCTACCAGGTACGCCAGGATCCGCACCTCGGCTGCCGGGTCTGCCCGCTGCCCCTGCGCAGGGAACTGGTCGAGCTGGTGTCCAGGAGCCACCGCGTGTCCTGGCCGACCTGGCTCGACCAGGGGCCGCGCATGCTGCGCGACGTGCTCGAACTCTGCCGCCTGCGCACCGCGCGCGGCCTGGCCGTGCTGTCCTGGCTGGCCGGTGAGGACCTGCCGGGCGAGTACGGCTGGCTGTGGGCGGCCCAGCGCCTGACCGGCCCCAGGCAGGAACGCATGTACGGCGCGGCCGCCGCGCTGCCCGACACGGTGCTCGGCCTGGTGCTGGCCAACTGGACCTGGGTGCTGGACACCCGCCACGGCGGCCGGGTGACGGCCCCCTACCTGGCCGGAACCGCCTACCCGGCCGACGGCCACGTGGCGGCCGACGCCACGATGACGCTCTTCCAGACCTACGAGCGCCACCTCGAGGCCCGCCCGGCCATCGCGGCCGCCTGGGCGGTGGCCCGGGTGAGCACCGACTGGTGCAAAGCCGCCGAACTTCACGCTGCGTACGGAAGCCAGACCCCCGTCTTCACCTATCCCCGGGGTGCGACACCTCCCGCTATGGGCGTTCGTCCCTGGATAGAGCGCCTGTTTCGCCTGCGATGATTACGTTGCGCATGGTTCATGTGTGCGGGGTGTGACTGCTGGGAACTGTGTGCATAGAGTGACCACACCAAGGGGGATCTCCATGCACATCAGGGCGGGTCTTCTCGTCGCGTGCCTGGTCGTCGCCGTGTGCCCCCCGGCGGCCGCCGATCCGGCGCCGTCATCACGCGACGTGGCCAAGGCGCGGGCCACCGTACGGGACAGGACCAAGGCGCTCAGCCACGCCAGCGCCAGGCTGGCCGTGGCGCAGGCGCGGCTCGAGGATCTCGCGGCCACCGCCGAGCAGCAGGTCGAGGCCTACAACGGCGAGCTGGTCAAGCTCGCCGCGGCGGGAAAGGCGTACGAGCAGGCCAAGACCAGGCTGGTCGCCGCCGACACCGCGCTCGGCCAGGCCAGGGAGGCCGTGGCCGCCATCGCCGCGCAGACCTACGGCGGCATGGACCTGACCCGGCCGATCGTGACCATGGTGTCCGACGTCGGCGACACCGAAGGGTTCCTGCACCGGGCCAGCGTGCTCGAGGAACTCGGCGACGAGCGGGCACGGGTGCTCGACCGCATGCGCGACGCCCAGGTGGTCTCCACGATCATGCGCGAGCAGGCGCAGACTGCCTACGCCGCGCAGCAGGACGCCTCGGCGCGCGCGAAGAAGGCCAAGCTCGCCGCCCAGCACGCCGTCGAGACCCAGACCAGCGAGACCAAGCAGCTGCTGGCCACGAAGAAGAAGCTGCAGAAGAAGGTCGACGCCGCCAGGGGCGAGGCCGACCGGCTGGCGATGCGGCGCGCGGCGGCCCTGCAGGCCGTCCCCGCCGGACTCCCGCTGTCAGAGGGCTCCGCGATGGGCGACGTGGCCGCGAACTGGGCGCTCACCCAGCTCGGCAAGCCGTACGTGTGGGCCGCGGCGGGGCCCTCGAGCTACGACTGCTCGGGGCTGACGATGCGCGCGTGGGAGCAGGCGGGGGTCCAGCTCGACCACTGGACGGGCACCCAGTGGACGTCGGGACCCCACGTCCCGCTCGATCAGCTGCGCCGCGGTGACCTGCTGTTCTACGGACAGGTCAGCAGCGACCCTGGAACGATCCACCACGTCGGCATCTACGTCGGCCGCGGCCTGATGGTCAACGCGCCGCAGACGGGCGACGTGGTGAGAGTCGCCTCCATGTGGCGGCGCGACCTGGTCGGCGCCACCAGGCCCAGCTAGTGTCCGGACTCCTTGGCACGCTGGAAGGACCGCTCGATCTCGGCCTCGGCCTCGACCCTGCCCACCCAGTCGGCGCCCTCGACGGACTTGCCCGGCTCCAGGTCCTTGTAGACCTCGAAGAAGTGCTGGATCTCCAGCCGGTCGAACTCCGCCACGTGGTGGATGTCGCGGATGTGCTCCATGCGCGGGTCGGTGGCGGGGACGCACAGGACCTTGTCGTCTCCGCCCTTCTCGTCGGTCATGCGGAACATGCCGACCGCCCGGCAGGTGATGTAGCAGCCGGGGAACGTCGGCTCCTGCAGCAGCACCAGCGCGTCCAAGGGGTCGCCGTCCTCACCGAGGGTGTGCTCGATGAAGCCGTAGTCGGCGGGGTACTGCGTGGAGGTGAACAGGAGCCGGTCCAGACGGATCTTCCCGGTCTCATGGTCCACTTCGTACTTGTTCCGTTGTCCCTTGGGAATCTCAACGACAACGTCGAACTCCACCGCGGTTCCTCCACTCAGGCCCCCGGGCACCCCCGGCAGGGCGTTAATGTCTCGTAGGCGGACTTGCAGGAGAGAGGGCGGGACGTGGCGCGGCGCGAGCGTTGGGTGATGCTGGCCACTCTCGCCCTGCTGCAGACCGTGACGATCGCCACCGGCGTTTACGCGGTGAGCAACGACTTCAGCCTGGCTGCGCTGACGAGAGAGCCCTCCCACCCGGCCGAGCCGACGGCTTCTCCCTCCGCCCCCCTGATCACCGCGGGACCTGTGCTGGCCCTGCTGTCGTCAGAAGACGGACCTCTCCCGACCAAGGGTACTTTGACCCAACAGCTCACCGGCGCCCTGGGTGACGATGCGCTGGGCTCGCACGTCGGCGCCGTCGTGCTGGACGCGGCCACCGGCGAGCGGATCTTCGCCGCCGGCGCCGACTCGGGCATCACGCCCGCCTCGACCACCAAGCTGGTGACCACCACCGCGGCGCTGGCCTCCCTGGGCCCCGACGCCCGCTTCGCCACGCGGGTGGTGCAGGGCAGGACCCGCAACTCGATCGTCCTGGTCGGCGGCGGCGACCCCACGCTGGCAGGCCCGTCGGCCAAGAACGGGGCCTACTACCCGCGCAACGCCTCGCTGGCCACCCTGGCCCAGCGGACGGCCGCCACACTGAAGGCCCGCGGCATCACCAAGGTCACCCTCTCCTACGACGCCTCCCTCTACGCCGGGTCGCCGCTCGGCCCCGGCTGGAAACCCGGCTACGTCCCCGACGGCAACGTCGCCCCCGTCTACGCCCTGGCCATCGACGAGGGACGGGCCAATCCCGCGCAGTCCCGCCCGCGCGTGTCCAACCCCCCGGCCTACGCCGCCGCCTCATTCGCGAAAATGCTCGCAAAGTACGGCATAGCCGCAAGTAAGACGATAAATGCGGGTAAAGCGGGAGCCGGGGCCGAAGAACTCGGCAAGGTCGACTCCGCGCCCCTCTACGCCCTGGTGGAACACGCGCTGACCTTCAGCGACAACGACCTGTCCGAGGCCCTGGCCCGCCAGGTGGCCATCAAGGAGGGCCTGCCCCCCTCCTTCGAGGGCGGCGCCCAGGCGGTGACCCGGGTGCTGAAGCGGCTCGGCATCACCAAGGGAGTCCTGGTCAACGACGGCAGCGGCCTGTCACCCCGCAACCGCATCAGCGCCGACACCCTGGCCCGGGTGATCGCCCTGGCCAGCTCCTCCGCCCACCCTGAACTCCACGCCGTCGCCTCGGGAATGCCGGTCGCGGGCTTCTCCGGCACCCTGGGCAACGGCCGCCGCTTCATCGAGAAGGACGCCAAGCCCGAGGTCGGCCTCGTGCGCGCCAAGACGGGCACCCTCAACAACGTCAACACCCTGGCAGGGATGGCCACCACGAAGGACGGCCGCCTGGTCACCTTCGCCTTCATGGCCGACAAGGTCCCGCTCAACGCCGAACCCGTCCTGGACAGGCTCGCCGCCATCGTCGCGCGGTCTTGACCAGAACCACGTACGGTGGATGGCATGCAGGTGATCGACTGGGATCTGGCCGTCACGACCGGTACGCGCCTGGTGCGCTCCGGCCCTCAGGTGAGCCGGGAGGAGGCCAGGCAGGCCGTCACCGAGCTCCGCGCTCTCTCCCGCGAGGCCGAGGGCCACGTCCGGGAGTTCACCAAGATCCATACTGAGACGCCGCCGCAACCGGCGACGATCGTGGACCGCCCCGGCTGGATCAAGGCCAACGTGGAGGGGTTCCGCGTCGTCCTCGAGCCGCTCACCCAGCGCGTCGCGCAGGACAACCCCCCGCCCGCCATCGTCACCGCCGTCGGCTCCCGCATCACCGGCGTCGAGGTCGGCGCGGTGCTGGCGTTCCTGGCCTCCCGCGTGCTCGGGCAGTACGAGCTGTTCCTGCCGCCCGACCCGTCAGGCCGCGAGCCGATCGGCCGCCTGACGCTGGTCGCGCCCAACATCGTCAACGCCGAGCGCGAGCTCAACGTCGACTCCCGCGACTTCCGCCTGTGGGTGTGCCTGCACGAGGAGACCCACCGGGTCCAGTTCACCGGCGTCCCGTGGCTGCGCGAGTACGTCCGCTCGCAGATGACCGAGTTCCTGCTCGCCTCCGACCTCGACCTGCCCACGCTGCTCGAGCGCCTGCGCAGCGCCGCCGACACCGTGGCCGACGTGGTCCGCGGCGGCGAGGGCAACCTCATCGACGCCATCCAGTCGCCCGGTCAGAAGGAGATCCTCGACCGCCTCACCGCCGTGATGACCCTGGTCGAGGGCCACGGCGACTACGTGATGGACGCCGTCGGCCCGTCCGTGGTGCCCACGGTCGCCGACATCCGCGCCAAGTTCGCCCAGCGCCGCGAGGGCGGCTCCCGCCTGGACAAGACCGTCAGGCGCCTGCTCGGCATCGAGATCAAGATGAAGCAGTACGCCGAGGGGGCGGCGTTCGTCCGCCACGTGGTCGGCAAGTCCGGCATGGACGGCTTCAACAAGGTCTGGACCTCGCCCGAGACGCTGCCCACCACCTCCGAGATCGCCGACCCCGACGCCTGGATCAGGCGCGTGGTCGGCACGCCTGCCCTGGAGGGCTGAACCCCGGGACAATGGGTCCCGTGGGACCACGTCCAGCCGTCGCCGACGTCCGCAGAGCCGTCCGGGAGGCGCTCGCCGACCTGCCGGAAGGCTCGCTGGTGCTGGCCGCGTGCAGCGGCGGCGCCGACTCGCTCGCCCTGGCGGCCGCGCTGGCCTTCGTCGCGCCCAGGGCCGGGCTGCGCGGCGGGCTGCTGACCGTCGACCACCAGCTGCAGGCGGGATCCGCCGAGCGGGCCGCCGAGGTCGCGGCCCTGGGGGAGCGGCTGGGACTGGACCCCGTCGAGGTGCTCACCGTGGACGTGGGCGGCCAGGGCGGCCCCGAGGCGGCGGCCAGGGACGCCAGATATGCGGCCCTGGGCGAGGCGGCGGCCCGGCTCGGCGCCCAGGCGGTCCTGCTCGCGCACACGATGAACGATCAGGCCGAGACCGTCCTGCTGGGGCTGGCGCGGGGAAGCGGGCTCCGGTCACTGTCCGGGATGGCGAGCCATGGGGGTCCGGAGGCGGCCGAGGGGCTCTATCGGCGGCCATTTCTGGAAATTTCCCGTAAAACCACCGAGGCCGCTTGCGAGGCGCTCGACCTGAAACCCTGGAACGACCCGCACAACGAGGATCCGCGCTTCACCCGGGTGCGGGTGCGGCGCACGATCCTGCCCGTGCTGGAGTCGGAACTCGGACCCGGAGTCGCCGAGGCTCTGGCCAGGACCGCGAAACTCGCCAGGGAGGACGCCGACGCGCTGGCCGAATGGGCCGATTCGGCGTACCAGAATTGCGCTCTTAGCGATATCGCCGGAACGGTGACGCTTGCCGTACCGGAGCTGGAGAAGCTTCCAGCGGCCGTCAGGAAGAGGGTGCTGCGGCGGGCGGCCATCGACGCGGGAGCGCCCTCTGGAGCCCTTTCCGCCACGCACGTGCAGGCCCTGGAGCGGCTGGTCACCCACTGGCACGGGCAGAAGGCCGTTGACCTGCCCGGGGGGCTGGCCGCCCAGCGGCGATATGGCACCCTGATACTCGCCATCCGTCCCATCGCGTAAGGAACCACAGGTGGACGCAGCCGACATGGGCCAGGACCTGGAGAAGGTCCTCATTCCCGAGGACGAGCTCCAGGCCAAGATCAAGGAACTGGCCGCCCGGATCGACCAGGACTATGCGGGCAAGGACCTGCTGCTGGTGGGTGTGTTGAAGGGCGCGGTCATGGTGATGGCCGACCTGGCCAAGTACCTGCACCTGGGCGTCCAGATGGACTGGATGGCCGTGTCGTCCTACGGCGCGGGCACCAAGTCCTCGGGCGTGGTGCGGGTGCTGAAGGACCTCGACACCGACATCATGGGCCGCCACGTGCTGATCGTCGAGGACATCATCGACTCGGGGCTGACGCTGCACTGGCTGTTGGAGAACCTCAAGTCGCGCGACCCCGCCTCGCTGGAGATCTGCGCCGCATTGCGTAAGCCGGACGCGGTGAAGGTGCCCATCGATGTGAAGTACGTGGGATTCGACATCCCGAACGAGTTCGTCATCGGTTACGGCCTCGACTACGCCGAGCGTTACCGCAATCTCCCCTTCATCGGCACCCTGGCTCCACACGTTTACAAATAAGGGGACGGGAACATCGCGCAACCTGACGTACGTTGGTAGGGCAAGAGCCGGTGTAGCCCTATGCCGGTGTACCTTCTGACAACTGGAAGGGTGACCGCGCGTCCCCCTTCGGGTAGTCAGTAACTCGCGGCGCCGGATGCCGCGGCCCCGGGGCTTCCCGGGGTTCCAGGCCTTGGTCAGGAAGGGACGGGCCCGCAAGGGGTTCCGCATCGGATGGATCTCAAGCGATTTACACGTGGGCCACTGCTGTGGATCCTGGGCATCGTCGTGCTGCTCCTGCTCGTCACCCAATTGTGGAGCGGCGGGGGCAACTTCAAGCAGGCCGACACGTCCACGGTCCTCGCCCAGATTCAGACGGGTAACTTCACCAACGCGAAGATCGTTGACAAGGATCAACGCATCGAGCTGACGCTGAAGAACCCGATTTCGGTCAAGCCAGGCGACACCCCGACCAAGCTGATCCAGTCCGACTGGGTCGCTGGTTACGGCGCCAAGCTCACCGACGAGCTGCAGAGTCAGGTCCAGGCGGACAAGACCAAGAGCTTCACCACCGAGGTGCCGCAGGAGAACTTCCTGGTCAGCATCCTGGTGAGCTTCCTGCCGATCGTCATCATCGTGCTGATCTTCCTGTTCATCATGAACCAGATGCAGGGCGGCGGCAGCCGGGTGATGAACTTCGGCAAGTCCAAGGCGAAGCTGATCACCAAGGACACCCCCAAGACCACGTTCGCCGACGTCGCCGGCGCGGACGAGGCCATCGAGGAGCTCCAGGAGATCAAGGAGTTCCTGCAGGCCCCGGCCAAGTTCCAGGCCATCGGCGCCAAGATCCCCAAGGGCGTCCTGCTGTACGGCCCGCCCGGCACCGGCAAGACCCTGCTCGCCCGCGCGGTCGCGGGTGAGGCGGGCGTGCCCTTCTACTCGATCTCCGGTTCCGACTTCGTCGAGATGTTCGTCGGTGTCGGCGCCTCACGAGTGCGCGACCTGTTCGAGCAGGCCAAGGCGAACGCCCCCGCGATCATCTTCATCGACGAGATCGACGCCGTCGGCCGCCACCGCGGCGCCGGCCTGGGCGGCGGTCACGACGAGCGCGAGCAGACGCTGAACCAGCTGCTCGTCGAGATGGACGGCTTCGACGTCAAGGGCGGCGTGATCCTCATCGCCGCGACGAACCGGCCCGACATCCTCGACCCGGCGCTGCTGCGTCCCGGCCGATTCGACCGCCAGGTCACCGTCGACCGGCCCGACCTCGAGGGCCGCAAGGGCATCCTGCGCGTCCACGGTCGGGGCAAGCCGTTCGCGCCCGAGGTCGACCTGGACGTCATCGCCCGCCGTACCCCCGGGTTCACGGGTGCCGACCTGGCCAACGTGATCAACGAGGCGGCGCTGCTCACCGCGCGCAACGACCAGAAGCTGATCTCGATGGACCTCCTCGAGGAGTCGATCGACCGCGTCATGGCAGGACCCGAGCGCAAGTCGCGGGTCATGTCCGACAAGGAGAAGAAGATGATCGCCTACCACGAGGGCGGTCACGCGCTCGTGGCGCACGCGCTGCCCAACAGCGACCCCGTGCACAAGATCACGATCCTCTCCCGCGGCCGCGCCCTGGGTTACACCATGACGCTGCCGATGGAGGACAAGTTCCTGGCCACCAGGTCGGAGATGATGGACCAGCTCGCGATGCTGCTCGGTGGCCGCGCGGCGGAGGAGCTCGTCTTCCACGAGCCCACCACCGGCGCCTCCAACGACATCGAGAAGGCCACGTCTGTCGCCCGCCGCATGGTCGTCGAGTACGGCATGAGCGAGCAGCTCGGCGCCCGCAAGTTCGGCAGCGGGACGGCGGAAGTGTTCCTGGGCCGCGAGATGGGTCACGAGCGTGACTACTCCGAGAAGATCGCCTCCACGATCGACGAGGAAGTCCGCCGGATGATCGAGACGGCGCACGACCAGGCGTGGGACATCCTGGTCGAATACCGCGACGTGCTCGACAACCTGGTGCTCCACCTCATGGACAAGGAGACGCTCTCCCGCGAGCAGGTGCTCGACATCTTCTCGCCGGTGGTCGTCAAGGAGCACCGCCCGTCCTACGCGGGTTACGGCAAGCGCCTCCCCTCCGACCGTCCGCCCATCCTGACCCCCAAGGAGCAGTCCGCCAACGGCGCGCTGACCGCGGGGCGCCAGGACGCCCTCCCGTCCGGAGACGGTGCGTGAAACAGCACGACTTTGACCTTGGCCGGATCGAGAAGGCCGTCCGCGAGATCCTCTACGCCATCGGCGAGGATCCCGACCGCGACGGCCTGCTCGACACCCCTTCTCGCGTGGCACGCGCCTACGCCGAGCAGTTCTCCGGCCTCGGTCAGACCCCCGAAGACGTCCTGACCAAGGTCTTCGACGTCGACCACGACGAGATGGTGCTGGTGCGCGACATCGAGGTCTACTCGACGTGCGAGCACCACCTCGTCCCGTTCCACGGCATGGCCCACGTCGGCTACATCCCCAACGACAAGGGCCAGGTCACGGGCCTGTCCAAGCTGGCCCGCCTGGTGGACGTCTACGCCCGCAGGCCGCAGGTGCAGGAGCGCATGACGTCGCAGATCGCCGACGCCCTGATGCGCGTGCTCGAGCCGCGCGGGGTGATCGTGGTGATCGAGTGTGAGCACCTGTGCATGACGATGCGCGGGGTCCGCAAGCCTGGCGCCAAGACCGTCACCTCGGCGGTCCGCGGCGACTTCCGCCACAGCGACAAGACCCGCGCCGAGGCGATGGCGCTGATCCTCGGCCGATAGATCTTTCCAGCCTTCTGTTTTACGGCGGGCCGCCGCGCTCTTTTGGGGTGTTCTGGTACGGCGAGCCGCCCCTGCGCCAATTGCCGCACTTCGGCCGGCCTCTGTCCAGGGAGACGCTTCTCCGGTGACGCGGGGTTTCGCGCCGTTACGACGCGCGGAACCCCGGTCCCATGGCCGGGGTTCTCCGCCGTACAGGGCGCCGACTTCCGCCGACCCACATCCCGCCACCCCGGCGCCTGGATAACCCCCGGGACCCGGGCCTGGACAGCCCTGAGGGAGCCGAGGGCCGTGGGACGTGCATTCCGGGCGCCGTGGCGGCGGGGAAGTGGCATCGACTCGCCGGAAGCGCCGGGCGCGGGCCCTCAGCGCACGACGGCGGGGCGGCCGGTGGCGGCGGCCTTGCCGTACAAGATCGACCTGTTCTGTACGGGTTTGCTCCTGTTCTGTATGGGTTTGTTATCGCAAGTGGGGGGCCAGCGGATGAGCGGCTACATGACACCGCCTAGGCTTGAGCGCATGGGTGTGCCGGGACCGAATGTGGACCGGTGCCTCGTCATGGGTGTGGTCAATGTGACGCCGGACTCCTTCTCCGACGGAGGGCTCTGGACCGACGAGGCAACGGCGATCCGGCATGGCCTCGATCTGGTCGCGGAAGGCGCCGACCTGGTCGACGTAGGCGGCGAGTCGACCCGTCCCGGCGCGACCAGGGTCTCGCTGGAGGAGGAGCTGCGCCGCGTCGTCCCGGTGATCAGAGGGCTGAGCGCCGAGGGTGTGACGGTCTCCGTCGACACGATGCGCGCCGAGGTCGCCAGGGCCGCGGTCGAGGCGGGCGCGCAGCTGGTGAACGACGTCAGCGGCGGCCTGGCCGACCCCGGCATGGCCGACCTGGTGGCCGCGACGGGCGTGCCGTACGTGGTGATGCACTGGCGGGGCCACAGTGACTCGATGGACTCCCTGGCGGTCTACACCGACGTGGTCAGCGAGGTCCGCGAGGAGCTGTCCAGGCGGGTGGAGTCGCTGCTGGCCGCGGGCGTGACCGAAGGGCAGATCGTGCTCGACCCCGGGCTCGGCTTCGCCAAGCAGCCCGCGCACCGCCACGACTGGGCGCTGCTCGCGGGCATGGACAAGCTGCTGGCGCTGGGCTATCCCCTGATGATCGGAGCCTCGCGCAAGCGGTTCCTGGGCACGCTGCTGCCCGAAGAAGACGGCTCGCCGCGCCCCGCGGTCGAGCGTGACGACGCCACCGTGGCCGTGACCGCCCTGGCCGCGCAGGCGGGGGCCTGGTGCGTGCGGGTGCACGCGGTCAAGCCGAACGCCGACGCGGTTCGCGTGGCCGCCGCATGGAAGAGGGCTAACGCATGAGCGTCGACACGGCCGCGATCGAGACGGTCAACCAGTCCTTCTACACGGCGATCGAGGAAGCCGATCTCGACAGGATGACCGAGGTCTGGGCCGATGACGGGGTCGACGGCCAGGTCAGTTGCGTGCATCCCGGGTGGGCCCTGCTGACGGGCCGCTCGGAGGTGCTCAGGTCGTGGGCGCTGATCATGGCGAACACGACCTACATCCAGTTCGTTCTCACCGACGTCAACACCACCGTCCTGGGTGACGTGGCGGTGCTGACCTGCGTGGAGAACATCCTGACGGCCGGCGAGGAGGGCGATGCCAGCTTCGCCGCCGGCAAGGTGGTGGCCAGCAACGTCTACGTCCGCACCGGCAACGGCTGGCGGCTGTGGATGCATCACGGCTCACCGGTCTTGCAGGATGAGGAGGGCGAGGAGGAGGAAGGCGAGCTTGAGGCTTGATCGCATCACCCTGAAGGGCCTGCGGGCCCGTGGGCGCCACGGCGTCCTCGCCGCGGAGCGCGAGCTCGGCCAGGAGTTCGTGGTGGACGCGACGCTGTTCGTCGACACCGCGCCCGCCGCCGCGGGCGACGACCTCGCCAAGACCGTGCATTACGGCGAGCTGGCCCAGGACCTGGTCAAGGTGGTGGAGGGGGAGCCGGTCGACCTGATCGAGACGCTCGCCCAGCGCCTGGCCGACGTCTGCCTGGCCCACGAGCTCGTCTCGAGAGTGGAGATCAGCGTGCACAAACCGGCGGCGCCCATCCCGCTGCCGTTCGACGACGTGATCGTGACAATCGAGCGGAGCCGCGCATGAAGGCCGTCATCGCGCTGGGCAGCAACCTGGGGCGCCGTTTCGACACCCTGCAGGGGGCCGTGGACGCGTTGTTCGACGCGCCCGGGCTGGAGTTCGTGGCGGTCTCACCCGTCTACGAGACCGACCCTGTGGGCGGTCCCGAGGGGCAGAAGCCGTATCTGAACGCCGTCGTGATCGCCGAGACCAAGCTGCAGCCGAGCATGCTGCTCGAACGCGCGCAGAGCGTGGAGAACGCCTTCGGGCGGGTCCGCGAGGAGCGCTGGGGTCCGCGCACGCTCGACGTCGACCTGATCGTGATGGGCGACACCGTGTGCGACGACCCGGTGCTGACGCTGCCGCATCCGCGCGTGCACGAGCGCGCCTTCGTGCTGGTGCCGTGGGCTCAGGTGGATCCCGACGCGGAGGTGCCCGGCCACGGTTCGGCATCCGCCCTGCTGGCGGGTCTCGACCAGAGCGGCGTACGGCTGCGCCCCGACCTGACTCTGCAGGTGCCGGATTGAGGCCTACCAAACCCGGGGTCCTGGTCGGTCTCGTCATCGTCGTCGCGCTGCTGACCTGGATCGTGGTCAAGCAGTTCTACTCCGAGCTGCCGGTGCTGCCGTGGACCGCGATCCCGACCGTGCTGCTGCTCGCCGTGGGCGAGTTCTACAGCGCGTGGATGACCAAGGCGCGCATCGCCCGCAAGCCCGGCACCAAGCCCGTCGAGCCGCTCGCGGTGGCCCGCCTGGCGGCCCTGGCCAAGGCCTCGGCGTACGCGGGCGCCGTCTTCGCCGGGATCTTCGCCGGTTTCGCCATCTTCGACGTCCAGCTCTTCACCCATGAGGTCCCCCGCGGCGAGTTCTTCATCGCGGCGGGCTCCTTCCTCGCCTTCGTCATCCTCATCGCCGCCGCCCTCTACCTCGAACACGCCTGCAAAATCCCCAAAACCCCCGACGACCTCAAAGCCCGAGGCACCGACTGAGCGGTTTCAGCGCTTGGGCTGGACGTTCTCCACGTTCTTGCGGCGCCTGCCGTACAGGTAGATGACGGGGAGAGTGCAGATCAGGGGGGCGAGGATGGCGATGGGGCGTTCGAGCCACCAGCTGAGGTCCGGGGGGACCTTCGCGCCGAGGCTGCCGAGGAGCCACCAACCCAGGCCCAGGGCGATGGCCATGCCGGTGGTGTGGAAGAGGAACAGCGGCAGGGCGTAACGGTTGATGGTCTCGTTGACGCGTTTCCAGCCGGGGCGCTCCAGGACCCGTTCCATGGACGGGCGCAGCACCTCGACCAGGCCGATCTGGAAGATGAGCAGGGCCACGATGACGAACGTGGGCGGCGCCATGTTGGACCACTTGTCGCCGGGCACCCCGACCATCGAGCCCGGATAGATGCCCGAGTAGACCAGCCCGAACAGCGCGAACAGGCCCGTCCACAGGATGCCCACGTCGTAGCGGCGGGGCAGGATCACGATCCGGTCGTAGAAGAACCCGGCCTGGTGCGCCAGCCCCCACACGATGATCATGTTCAGCCAGCCCGCCCACTCCACGCCGTAGCGGAAGCGGAGCACGTCGACCACCAGCGCGGCGCCGCCCAGCCAGATCAGGGCGAGCACGTCGAAGCGCCGGTGCATCCACAGCGACACCGGCAGCAGCGCGATCAGCACCAGGTAGACGCCGAGGAACCACAGCGGGCTGAGCACCAGCAGCACCACCCGCCACATCCAGTCCACGTGGAACACGGCGGTCACGATCGCGCCGATGGCCACCCACACCGCGGAAAGGCCCAGGGCAGGGATGGACAGCGCCCTGATCCGCCGCCAGACGAACGCCCCGAGCCCCTGGCCGCGGGCCTGCGCGCGTTCCCAGGACAGCAGGTGGACGTGCCCGCCCACGTAGAAGAACAGCGGCAGCACCTGCAGCAGCCAGGTCAGGATCCACAGGCCCGAGGTGAAGCCCAGCGGGCTGGTCGGCTCGGGGCCCGACGGGGTCCACTGCAGGATCGTGAACGCCCAGTGCCACACCACCACCACGATCAGGCTGATGGCGCGCAACCAGTCGACGTACTTGTCTCTCACTTGTCGATGTCACCCACGACGAAGAACATCGAGCCGAGGATGGCGATCATGTCGGCGACCAGATGTCCTGGCAGCACCTCGCGCAGCACCTGGATGTTGCTGTAGGAGGCCGAGCGCAGCTTGAGCCGCCACGGCGTCTTGTCGCCCTTGGAGACCAGGTAGTAGCCGTTGATGCCGAGCGGGTTCTCCGTCCAGGCGTAGGTGTGGCCCTCCGGCACCTTGAGCACCTTGGGCAGGCGCTGGTTGATCGGCCCCGGCGGCAGCGAGCGGAGCTTGTCCACGCAGGCGTCGGCCAGGTCGAGGGAGACCTTCAGCTGGTCGAACAGCACCTCGAAGCGGGAGTGGCAGTCGCCGGCGCTGCGGGTGACGACCTTCACGGGCAGCTCGGGGTAGGCCAGGTACGGCTGGTCGCGGCGCAGGTCGAAGTCGATCCCGGAGGCGCGGGCGACCGGGCCGCTCACGCCGTATTGCAGGATCTTCTCCTGGTCGAGGACGCCGACGCCCCTGGTGCGGGCCAGGAAGATCTCGTTGTTGAGTATGAGGTTCTCGATGTCGGGGACCTTGCGGCGGGTCACGGCGACCGCCTCGGTGACGCGGTCGAGCCAGCCGTAGGGCAGGTCCTCCTTCAGCCCGCCGACGCGGTTGAACATGAAGTGCATGCGGCCGCCGGAGATCTCCTCCATGACGGCCTGGATGCGTTCGCGCTCGTCGAAGGCGTAGAAGACGGGGGTGATCGCGCCCAGCTCGAGCGGGTAGCTGCCGAGGAACATCAGGTGGCTGAGCACCCGGTTGAGCTCGGCAAGCAGCGTGCGCGCCCATACGGCCCTGACGGGCACCTCCATGCCCAGCAGGCGCTCGGCGGCCAGCACCACGCCGAGCTCGTTGGCGAAGCCCGCCAGCCAGTCGTGCCGGTTGGCCAGCATGATGACCTGGCGGTAGTCGCGGACCTCGAACAGCTTCTCCGCGCCCCTGTGCATGTAGCCGATGATCGGCTCGGCCGTGGCGATCCGTTCGCCGTCGAGGGTGAGCCTGAGCCTCAGCACGCCGTGGGTGGACGGGTGCTGCGGGCCGATGTTGAGGATCATGTCCTCGGTGGCCAGCTCCTTGGCGCCGGCGCCTATCCCGACCACGCGTTCCGTCATACGGCCCATGCTGCCACCGCGCTAGGCGTTGATCCAGCTCGGGTGATGGTCAAGGAACGGTATGCAGGCGCATCCCATGAATCGGACAGGGGAGAAATAGGAGGAACGGGGGGAGAAAACACCATGAAGCGGATTCCATTTGACATCGCAGCACTGATCGCGAGGGTGACGCTCGGCGTGATCTTTCTGGCTCACGGCCTGGTGCACTGGCAGATCGGGTTCACGCCCCTCGGTCGGCTGTTCGCCACGACCGGAATGCCCTTGCCCCAGCTCGCCGCCACATACACCATGCTTGCGGAGATCGTCGGGGGCTTCCTGCTGATCGTCGGTCTGCTGGTACGGCTGGCCGCGCTGGCCCTCCTGGTCGTGTGGATCGGCGCGATCGTCTTCGTCCACGCCCCGCACGGCATCTTCGTCACCAACAACGGCTGGGAACTGGTCGCGTCGTTCGGGGCGAGCATGCTGCTGTTCATGGCGCTGGGAGGCGGTCGGTTCGGCATCGACGGCATCATCAACACCTCCTACAAGCGGCGTGGCGCCGCCAAGGAGGCCGAGCGCGAGATGGCCGCCCACGCTCCAGCCGCGACCCCGCCCACGTCCGAGGCACCCGCACCCGCGGCGCCCACCACCGAGGCTCCCACGCCTACGGGGACGCCCACAGCCGAAGCGCCCACAGCGGAGGCCCCCAGAGCGGAGGCCCCCACAGCCGAGGCGCCCACGGCTGAGATGCCCCGGCCGGAGACACCCGCAGCGGAGGCGCCCACTTCCGAGAAGCCCGCTGCCGAGGCGCCCGGGAAGCACGAGGTGCCCCAGCAGGCAGGGGACACCACACAGCAGGCCGACGTGCCCAAGCAGCCGAGCGGCCCGCGCTCGAGCGACGAGGAGATGCGGAACATCGACGCCCTGGTCTCCGACAAGAACAAGCCGGAGAACACCTAGCGGCAGGCGAGGTCGTGGACTGCCTCGACGAGGCGGTCCACGTGCTCCTGCGTGGTGCCGATGCCGATGGAGGCGCGCACGGCGGAAGCCGTACCGTCCTCGCAGCCGCCGTCGGCGGTGCCGAGCAGGTGGCGGACGAACGGGTGCGCGCAGAACTTGCCGTCGCGCACGCCGATGCCGTACTCGCCCGACAGGGCCTCGGCCACCTCGCGCGCCGAGTAGCCCTCGACCGTGAACGACACGATGCCCACGCGGGGGTGGTCGGGTCCCCACAGCGACAGCTCGCGCACGCCGGGGATGGCGGCCAGCCCGGCGCGCAGCCGGGAGATCAGGCGCTCCTCCTCGCGCACCAGCTCCGTCCAGCCGGTGGCGGTCAGCGCGTCGCACGCGGCGGCCAGCGCGATCGCGCCCAGCACGTTCGGCGTGCCTGCCTCGTGCCGCGGCTCGGCGTCCTCGTGCCACTCGGTCGTCTCGTCGACCGACTTCACCGCGCCGCCGCCCTTGAGGTACGGCTCGCCGTCCGAGAGCCAGTCGCGGCGGCCCACCAGGACCCCGGCGCCGAAGGGGGCGTAGAGCTTGTGGCCGGAGAAGGCGACGTAGTCCAGGTCGAGCGCGGTCAGGTTGAGCCTGCGGTGCGGCACGAGCTGGGCGGCGTCGACGAGGATGCGGGCGCCGTGCCGGTGGGCGATGTGGGCGAGCGCCGCGATGGGCCACAGCTCGCCGGTGACGTTGGAGGCGGCGGTCACCACGAGCAGCTTGGGGCCGTCGATCGCGGCCAGGGCCTCGTCGGCAGCGCGGACCGCCTCGCCGGGGAACGCGGGCGGCGCCAGCCGTACGGCCTGCGGCCAGGGCAGCAGTGAGGCGTGGTGCTCGGTGTCGAAGACGACCACGGTGGTGCCCTGGGGGAGGCAGCCGGCCAGCAGGTTCGTGGCGTCGGTGGTGTTGCGGGTGAAGATGACCGCGTCGTCGGGGCGGGCGCCGACGAAGGCCCGCACGGTGTGGCGGGCCTGCTCGTAGCGGGCGGTGGTGAGCTGGGAGGCGTAGCCCGCGCCGCGGTGCACGCTGGAGTAGGCCGGGAGCGCGGCGGTGACGGCCTCGCTGACCGGCACCAGACAGGGCGCGCTGGCGGCGTAGTCGAGGTTGGCGTAGGAGACCAGCTTGCCGCCCTTGACCGGGACCTCCAGGTCGGCGCCGAGCACGGCGGGGATCGAGCGGGCCTGCCTGGCGGGCGCCTCGGCGGCGGCCTGGACGGGCACGGAGTTGAAGATCGTCAGCGTGGACACAGCACTTCCCCTCGGGTCATCGGACCCCAGGAAGCACCCACGGAGCCCGCGCTTGCCCGCCACCCGTTGTGGCGGACCAGGTCTTCACCCGGGGCACCCCGCCGCGGACGCGAGGGTTGCCGGCCAGCTAGCCGGGGCTTGTCGCTGGCACTCATGACCTACGAGGGGAACTATAACCGACACTTGGCCACCAATCGCAAGCCCGCGAACTTCTGCGCCGGTTGGCTCGTTGGAACCGGGAAACCGTGCGTGGAGGTGTGCAGATGCTGGACTGGGTGGCCGACCCTCAGATCTGGATCGGGTTTTTCACCCTGGTCGCCCTGGAGATCGTGCTGGGCATAGACAACATCATCTTCATCTCCATCCTGGCGGGGAAACTCCCGGAATCGCAGCGCGACAAGGCCCGCATCATGGGCCTCGGCGCGGCGCTCATCAGCCGGCTGCTCCTGCTGCTGGCGCTCGCGTGGGTGGTGAAACTCACAGCGCCGCTGTTCGAGGTGTTCGGGCACGAGATCTCGGGGCGGGATCTGATCCTGCTGCTCGGTGGCCTGTTCCTGCTGGCCAAGAGCGTCACCGAGATCGGCCACAGCATGGAGCTGAAGGAGCAGGACGGCAAGACCCGCGCGGTCACCTCGTTCACCTCGGTGATCCTGCAGATCATGGTGCTCGACGTCGTCTTCTCGCTCGACTCGGTGATCACCGCCGTCGGCATGGTCGACCAGCTCGGCGTGATGGTCGCTGCGGTGATCGTGGCGGTGCTGGTGATGCTGTTCGCCTCCGGGCCGATCGCCCGCTTCGTGGACCGGCACCCGAGCATCAAGATGCTGGCACTGGCCTTCCTGGTGCTGATCGGGGTCGTGCTCATCGCCGAAGGGCTGGGGCAGCACGTGTCCAAGGGCTACATCTACTTCGCGATGGCGTTCTCACTGGTCGTGGAGCTGCTGAACATCCGGATGCGGAGCAGGCACAACAGAGCCGAACCTAAGATGCATTCGTGAGCTTTGATCCGTGGAATCCGGATTTCGTGGCATGGCCCTATGACGCCCTCGCCGAGCTGAGGCGTGAGAAGGCCGTCCACTACTTCGAACCCAGCAACCAGTGGCTGATCCCCCGCCACGCCGACGTCAACGCGCTGCTCAGGGACAGGCGGCTGGGCCGCGACTACCTGCACGTGGCCACCCACGAGGAGTTCGGCAGGCAGCCCGAGCCCGACTTCCTCGAGCCGTTCTGGCGGATGAGCAGGGCGGGCATGCTGGAGGTCGAGCCGCCCGAGCACACCAGGCTGCGCCGCCTGGTGTCCAGGGCGTTCACCCCGCGCATGGTCGAGTCCATGCGCCCCCGGGTCCAGACGATCGTGGCCGGGCTGGTCGACGCCTTCGTCGAGAAGGGCGGCGGCGACCTCATTGCCGAGGTCGCCGAGCCGCTGCCGGTCACGGTCATCGCCGAGATGCTGGGCGTGCCCGAGTCCGACCGGCACCTGCTGCGGCCCTGGTCGGCCGACATCTGCGGGATGTACGAGCTCAACCCCTCGCTCGAGGCCCAGCACACGGCCGCCCGCGCGGCGACCGAGTTCATGGACTACCTCAAGGACCTGGCCAGGACCTCCACCGGCGACAACCTGGTCACGGCGCTCGCCCAGATCGACGAGCTCACCGAGGACGAGCTGGCCGGCACCTGCATCCTGCTGCTCAACGCCGGCCACGAGGCCACCGTGAACGTCACAGGCAACGGCTGGTGGGCGCTGTTCAGGAACCCCGCCGAGCTGGCCAGGCTGCGCGCCGACCACTCCCTGCTGCCCACGGCCATCGAGGAGCTGATGCGCTTCGACACGCCGCTGCAGCTGTTCGAGCGCTGGGTGCTGGAGGACATCGAGGTCGACGGCGTCCGGATCCCGCGCGGATCCGAGGTGGCGCTGCTGTTCGGCTCGGCCAACCACGACCCGGACGCCTTTGCCGACCCCGACAGGCTCGACCTCGGCCGGGTGGACAACCCGCACATCTCCTTCGGCGCGGGCATCCACTTCTGCCTGGGCGCGCCGCTGGCCAGGATCGAGCTGACGGAGTCGTACGGCGCGCTGCTCGCCAAGGCGCCCAAGCTGGAGCTGGTCCGCGAGCCCGAATGGAAGCCGGGATACATCATCCGCGGCCTGGAGGCGCTCGAGGTCACCGTGTGATCTCGGCGCTGTAGGTGGTTCCCGCGCCGACCACGGTGTTGGAACGCATCCTGCCCCACGGCCCGCTGGCCTCCTCCCGGCCCGGCGCGACGCCGGATCCGTCGTGGCTCACGGTCACCCGGACCGACCTGGCGCTCGCGGTGATCGCGACCGAGAGCGTCCGCACGTGGGCGGCACGTGCGGTGCGGTCGAGGATCTCGCTGAGCAGCTCGCGCAGCGCGTCGCCGACGGAGAGGGGGAGGTCGGCTTCGGGCAGCGCCCAGATCTCCAGCCGCACGCCGGTCTGGGTGGACCATTCCGTGAGCTGATCGCATGGGCCCGGGAGGAGACGGGTCTTCATGTCTCCCATTGCAGCCTGGAACGGTCCTTTTCCGCTATCCGGTAAAGCCCCACACCTAGCGTCGCTGGGTCAGCCAGCCGAAGCCGCCGAGCCCTGACGGATCGATGAGCTCGGCCTCCTCCGTGGCGCGCGCCAGCGCCCTCAGGTAGCCGCGCGGATCGCTGGTCGCCAGCTCGATGGAGGGACGCCTGCCGGCGATGCCCAGCGCCTTCAGCATCTCGCGCTGTGTGGACAAGGTTGTGGATATCGCGCCCGCCCGCTCGCCCGCCTCGGCGCACGCGTCGAGTGCCACATGAGCGGTGATGTCGCAGGTACCGTCGGGGATGGGCGCCACGACGGCGCCGTCGCGGTATCCCGTGAGCGTCCCGCAGGGCGGCCGGTTATCCACAGGGTGTGCATAGTCGATGGCCACGGCTCGGCCCCGCGCCAGCCGTACCAGGACCGCCGCCCAGGCCGCGTCGCGCGAGCACCCGATCTCGGCCCGCGCGCCCATCCTGCGCAGCGGCCACCACTGCTCCAGCCACCGCCGGTCGGGCTCGCTCACCAGGTCGCCAAGCCGCTCCTCGCCGGTCTCGGTGTCGACCAGCACGAGCCTGGGCCCGTCGGGGGTCAGCTCGGCGATGTCGACGGGGATGTTGTCGAGCCACTCGTTCGCGATGGCCAGCCCCTGGATGCCGGACGGGATCGTGGCGCTCCACACGATCGCCTCCGGCAGCCCGTCGGGCCTGGGGGACAGGTCCACCGCCGTGATGCTCAGCCGTTCGCGCAGGTACGGCGGCGCCGCGGCGAGCACGTGGCCGACCAGGACGCCCTCGCCCGCGCCGATGTCGACCAGGTCCAGCTTCTCCGGCGAGCCCAGCTCGGCGTCGACCTCGAGCAGCAGGGCGAGCACGGCCTCGGCGAAGGCGGCCGAGGCGCTGACAGAGGTGCGGAAGTGGCCTGAGGGGCGTTCGCGCAGGTAGAAGCCGCCTTCGCCATAAAGGGCGCGCTCCACGGCGACACGCCAGCTCAGCCACATGCCTGGACTATCTCATGACCGACAGGCGGTACGCTCGGTGATGGTTTGACTACGCAATGTCGCCGCTTTGCGCTAACGTTACGCAGAGTCGCCGGACGATCTCTCCCGGTTCGGTCGTCCGCAAGTCGAGAGGAGCCCCTACGTGTTCAAGAAGGCTGTCGTCGTGGCCGGATCCCTAGCCATGCTCTCCCTGGCGGCGCCTGCCTACGCCGACACGACCAGCGGTCAGGGCGGTGTGCTCTCCGGCAACCAGGTGTTCGCGCCCATCACCATCCCGATCGACGTCTGCGGCAACGCCGTGGCGATCCTGGGTATGGCCATCGCCGGTTGCAAGGGTGGCGCCACCGCCATCGTTCACCGCTAGCAAGACGAAGCTCGGATCGGTCAGACGTGACCGATCCGAGCTCCATATCATGGCCGGTCAGTCGGCGGATGGCCGGCCAAGTGCACCTCATGTCAGGGGTCGCACATCGTTCAGTGCGGGCGTCGGGTACCTATGGTCGCTCGGCGCCCGCCTCTATTCGATGAATCCCCTCTCTTCATCTCTTCCGACAGGGGGTGCACCATTTGTATGCCCTCGTCCGTTTTGCTCCTACCCCAACCCCCGGCAAAACCCTCAACCGCCCTCGGGAGATCCCCCTCCCACCCTCCTGACGCCCCACACGCCCTTGCCGACGAGGGCTTTCAGAGTGCTGCGAGGCGGGCCCTGAGCAGGCAGAACTCATTACCTTCCGGGTCGACCAGGACATGCCACGGCTCCTGCGCTGCCCCCGCGTCGCCCGCGCCGCATCCCCGCGCTTCCCCGCGCTGGGTTCCCGTGCTGCTCGCGCTGCCTCCGTGCTGCGCCGGGTCCCGGTGTTGCCCGGGTTGGTCCGTGCTGCTCGCGCTGCTTTCCGGTGCTGGTCGTGCTGTGTTGTGTGCGGCGCGGGGAGGAATGAGGGGTGCGGTGGCGGGGTGTGGGGGTGGGGGGCCGTTACGCTGGTCGGCAGTGCCATACGGTCGACAGGGGTGGGACGTCATGGACGCAGGTGATCGCCCGGCACGGCTGGCCGTCGGCGTGCTGGGAGCCGGGAAAGTGGGCTCAGTACTGGGCGCGGCGCTCGCCCAGGCAGGACACCGCGTGGTCGCCGCGAGCGGCGTGTCCGACAGGTCGCAGAGGTGGGCCGTCGAACGGCTGGGCGTCCAGCCGTCCAGGCCGGACGAGGTGGTGGCAGCGGCGGAGCTGATCCTGCTGACCGTCCCCGACGACACGCTGCCCGACCTGGTGGCCGGTCTGGTGGCGACGGGCTCGGATCTGCGCGGCAAGCTGCTCGCGCACTGCAGCGGCGCGTACGGCCTGGCCGTGCTCGACCCGGCTGTCCGGGAGGGCGCGCTGCCGCTGGCCCTGCATCCGGTGATGACGTTCACGGGCCGCGAGGACGACCTGAACAGGATCACCGGGATCTCGTTCGGCGTGACCTCGCCGGAGCCGCTGCGCCCGATCGCCGAGGCGCTGGTGGTGGAGATGGGCGGCGAGCCGGTCTGGATCGCCGACGACGACCGCGCGCTCTACCACGCGGCGCTGGCCAACGCGGCCAACCACATGGTCACGCTGATCGCCGAGTCGGAGGACCTGCTGCAGCGCATCGGGGTCGAGCACCCGGGCAGGATGCTGGGCCCGCTGCTGGGCGCGGCGCTGGACAACGTCCTCCGCCTGGGCATCGGCGGCCTGACGGGCCCGGTGGTGCGCGGCGACGCGGGCACGGTACGCAAGCACGTCGACGCCCTCATCCTGGCCGCCCCGGAGGCCGCCGACGCCTACGTGGCCCTCGCCCGCCTGACCGCCGACCGCGCCCTGGCCGCCGGCCTCCTGAAGCCAGAGGAAGCCGAACGCCTCCTCGACGCCCTCGGCGGCAACATCTGGACCTAGACCACCCCGACACGACCACCCGGACGCGTTCCGCGCTCGACACCCCCGGGCGCGGCGTCTGGACGTAGGCCGCCCCGACGCGATCACCCGGACGTGGGGCGCGCTCGACGCCCTCGGGCGCGACGTCTGGGCGTAGGTCGGGCTTGGTGGCGGCTCTGGGTGGGGCGTGTGGGGTGGGCTTGGGGAACACATGGGTTGGGGGTGATTGGTTGCTGGGGGTGGTGTCGGGAAACATATGGACCTGATCGGGCCGGAACTCCCTAAGTCCGGACCCTTGGAGGTCTCACATGGAACTGATCGTCGCCCGCAACCGTGCCGATCTCGTCAAAGCCCGCGGCGAAGGCCGCCTGGCCCTGGTGCCGACGATGGGCGCGCTGCACGAGGGCCACCGCTCCCTGATTCGCTCGGCCCGCGCCGCGGCGGCCCAGGTGGTCGTCAGCATCTTCGTCAACCCGCTCCAGTTCGGCCCGAACGAGGACTTCTCCCGCTACCCAAGGACGTTCGACGCGGACCTGGACGTGTGCCGCGAAGAGGGCGTGGACGTGGTCTTCGCCCCCTCCGTCGAGGAGATGTACGACCCGGCCCGCCAGGTCGGCGTCTCCGCCGGCCGGATGGGCGCGATCGTCGAGGGCGTGATCCGCCCGGGCCACTTCGACGGCATGCTCACGGTGGTCCTCAAGCTGTTCAACCTGGTCCAGCCGGACGTGGCCTACTTCGGCCAGAAGGACGCCCAGCAACTCGCCCTGATCCGGCGGATGGTGGCGGACCTGGACGTGCCGGTCGAGATCGTCGCGGGCGCCACGGTGCGCGAGCCCGATGGGCTGGCCCTGTCCAGCCGCAACCGCTACCTGTCCCCGCAGGAACGCCAGGCGGCCCTGGCGCTGTCCAGCGCGCTGCGGGCGGGCGCGGCCGAGAAGGGCCCGGCCGCGATCCGGGCGGCCGCGCTCGCCGTACTCAAGCAGGCCCCGATCGAGCTGGACTACCTGGCGCTGGTGGAACCGGGCACGTTCGAGGAGGTCCCCGACTCCTACGCCGGTCCCGCCATCCTCGCGGTGGCCGCGAAGGTAGGGACAACTCGCCTTATTGACAACATCCCGATGGGTAATGTCGGGACATGACGGATGCGGAGTTACGGGACGAGCTGCTGCGACGGATGGAGCTCGATCAGGAGGTCCGCAAGCAACTGGGCCCGATGACCGACGCCGAGTTCGAGCGCTGGCTGGACATCGACAGGGACAACACCGAATGGCTGGCCGAGGTCGTCGAACGCCGAGGCTGGCCGCTGACCTCGCAGGTGGGTGAGGACGGGGCGCAGGCCGCCTGGCTCCTGGCCCAGCACGCCGACGCCTCGCCGCGGCTCCAGCGCGACTTCCACCGCGCGCTCGAGCACGCGGTCGCGCGGGGCGAGGCCTCCCGGGGCAACTTCGCCTACCTCGAGGATCGGGTCCGGGTGAACGCGGGCAGGCCGCAACTGTACGGCACGCAATTCGAGGGCCAGGGCGACGACTTCCGCCCGTGGCCCATCGAGGACCCAGGCAGGCTCGACGAGCGCCGCGCCGAGGCGGGCCTGGGTCCGTTCGCCGAGTACGAGGAGATGCTCAGGTCCATCGACCGGGAACGGTGACCCCCGGGGAATCCCGGTGTGCGGGAGGCGTTATCGTCATAGTGACGAAATCGCCTCAGTGAGGAGACCCCCATGAGCGCACCGGCGATTCCCCTGCGGCTGACGGCGCCGGAACCCGGCTGGATCCGCCAGGCAGACGTGGTCGTCGTGGGATCCGGCGTGGCAGGCCTGACCGTGGCCCTGCGCTACACCGAGCTCGACCCCGCGGCCAGAGTGCTGGTCGTCACCAAGGATGTGCTGTCGTCCGGCTCCACCCGCTGGGCGCAGGGCGGGATCGCCGCCGTGCTCGACCCGGAGGACACTCCCGAGGAGCACCTCAACGACACGTTGATCGCCGGGGTCGGGCTGTGCGACACGCGTGCCGTACGGACGTTGGTGACCGAGGGGCCGGGAGCGCTGCGGAGGCTGATGGCCCGCGGCGCGCGGTTCGACCGCACGCCGGACGGCGAGCTGCAGCTGACCAGGGAGGGCGGTCACCGGCGCAACCGCATCGTGCACGCCGGTGGCGACGCGACCGGCGCCGAGGTGCAGCGGGCACTGGTCCAGAGCATCAAGGCCAAGGGGATCGAGGTGATCGAGCACGCGCTGGTGCTCGACCTGCTCAAGGACGCCCAGGGTCGGACGGCGGGCATCACGCTGCACGTGATGGGCGAGGGCGCCAGCGACGGCGTCGGCGCGGTGCACGCCGGAGCGGTCGTGCTGGCCACCGGCGGCATGGGCCAGGTGTACTCCGCCACCACCAACCCGGTCGTGTCGACCGGCGACGGCGTGGCGCTCGCGCTCAGGGCGGGCGCGGTGGTCAGGGACCTGGAGTTCGTCCAGTTCCACCCGACGGTGCTCTGGCTCGGGCAGGACTCCACCGGGCAGCAGCCGCTGATCTCCGAGGCGGTCAGGGGAGAGGGCGCCTTCCTGATCGACCACGAGGGCGAGCGCTTCATGCGGGACGCGCACGAGCTGGCCGACCTGGCGCCGCGCGACGTGGTCGCCAAGGAGATCACGCGCCGCCTGGAGCAGGGCCCCGTCTACCTCGACGGCCGCCACTTCGGCGAGGACAAGTGGCGCACCCGCTTCCCCACGATCTACGCCTTCTGCCGCGAACACGGCATCGACCCGGTCACCCAGCCGATCCCCGTCGCGCCGGCCGCGCACTACGCCTCCGGCGGCGTCAAGACCGACCTGCGCGGCCGCACCACGATCGAGGGCCTGTACGCCTGCGGCGAGGTCGCCTGCACCGGCGTGCACGGCGCCAACCGCCTGGCCTCCAACTCGCTGCTCGAGGGCCTGGTCTTCGCCGAGCGCATCGCCGAGGACATCCACGTGGTACGGCGCGCCGCCGCGGACCCGGTTACCGTCAACCTGGAGGAAGGCCTGGCCGACCCCAGGATCAGGGTTCGTATCCAGGCCCACATGAGCAGGGGAGCCGGCGTCCTGCGCAGCCGCGAGTCACTGACCGCCACCGCCAAGGCCCTGCTCGACGCCCGCTGGACCCCGGTCCAGGTGGCCCCGTGCACCGAGTCGTGGGAGGCGGCCAACCTGCTCACGGTCGCCACCGTCCTGGTCGGCACGGCCAGGGCCCGCCTGGAGACCAGGGGCTCGCACTGGCGCCAGGACTTCCCCGACAGGAACGACGACGAGTGGCTGGGGCACCTGGACGTGACCCTGACCGAGGAGGGACTCCGGATGACGTTCACCCCGCACGGCGAGGCGATGCCGCCCCGCCTGGCCCAGGAGCTGGCCGGCGCCGGACTCGATCCCGTGGTGGTCGAGGACCTGATCGACCGGGCGCTTGCAGAGGACTTGCAGGAGGCGGGCGACGTGACGAGCCTGGCCACGATCCCGGAGGACCAGCAGGCCCTGGGAGACGTGGTCGCCAGGGCCGACGGCGTCGTGGCGGGCCTCGCGGTGGCCGAGGCCGTGCTGCTCCGGCTCGGCGCGAGCCGTACGGAAAGGCGCGTCAAGGACGGCGAGCGGGTGAGCAAGGGGGACGTGCTGCTGAGCGTGGAGGGGCCGACGCGCGCGCTGCTGACCGCCGAGCGCACGGCGCTGAACCTGCTCACGCACCTGTCCGGGATAGCGACGCTGACCAGCAGGTGGGTCGAGGCGGTCAGCGGGACCAGGGCCAGGATCCGCGACAGCCGCAAGACGCTGCCCGGGCTGCGGCAGCTGGAGAAGTACGCGGTGCGCTGCGGCGGCGGGGTCAACCACCGCATGTCGCTGTCGGACGCCGCGCTGATCAAGGACAACCACGTGGTGGCGGCCGGAGGCGTGGCCGAGGCTTTCCGCGCGGTGAGAAGTCGGTATCCGGAGCTGCCGATCGAGGTGGAGGTGGACCGGATCGACCAGCTCGAGGCGGTGCTCGCCGAGGGCGCGGAGGAGGTTCTGCTGGACAACTTCGCCGTGGAGGACCTCCGGCTGGCCGTCCAGATCACGAAAAATCGGTCTCGTCTGGAAGCTAGCGGCGGATTGACCTTGGAATCGGCCCGCGATGTGGCGGAAACTGGCGTGGACTACCTTGCCGTTGGAGCGCTCACGCACTCCGCTCCGGCACTGGACATCGCGTTGGACCTTCGGGGGTAACCAGGAATGCTGCTCACGATCGATGTCGGCAACACGCACACGGTGCTGGGCCTGTTCGAGGGTGATGAGGTCATCGAGCACTGGCGGCTGGCCACCGACGCCCGCCGTACCGCCGACGAGATCGCGGTCGTGCTGCAGGGCCTGCTGGGGCAGTCGCCCCTGCTGAAGAACGCGGACATCTCCGGGATCTCGATCTGCTCGACCGTCCCGTCCGTGCTGAACGAGATGCGCGAGATGTGCCGCCGCTACTACGGCGACGTGACCGCGGTGATCGTCGAGCCGGGCATCAGGACCGGCGTCCCGGTCAGGATGGACAACCCCAAGGAGGTCGGCGCCGACCGCATCGTCAACGCGCTGGCCGCCATCGACCAGTACGGCGGGCCGTGCGTGATCGTCGACTTCGGCACGGCCACGTCCTTCGACGCCGTGTCGGCCAAGGGGGAGTACGTCGGAGCGGTCACCGCGCCGGGCATCGAGATCTCCGTCGACGCCCTGGCCGCGGCCGGCGCCCAACTGCACAAGGTGGAGCTGGTCAGGCCGCGCTCGGTCATCGCCAAGAACACCGTGGAGGCGCTCCAGGCGGGCATCATCTACGGCTTCGCCGGCCAGGTGGACGGCATCGTCGAGCGGATGGTGGCGGAGCTGGCCGACGACCCTGACGACGTGACCGTGGTGGCCACCGGCGGGCACGCGGGCCTGGTGGTGGGCGAGTCGCGCTCGATCGACGTGCACGAGCCGTGGCTGACGCTGATCGGCCTGCGGCTCATCTACAACAGGAACGCGACATAGAACAAGCGGCCCCCCGCTCGGGTAAGGGGGCCGCTCGCGTCGGTCGGGATGCTGCTACTCGGCGGAGTAGATCTCGTCCCACGGGCCGCACTTGCTGACGTAGGCGCCGTTGGGCGTGACCTGGCAGACCTTGACGCGCAGGGTGTAGACGTCGTCGGTCGAGAAGGAGAACTTCTTGTAGCCGGGGTAGCCGCAGTACTTCTTGGTGTAGACGGTCGACCAGTCGTAGTCGAAGTCCTCGGCCATGAACTTCACGTACGCGCACTTGCCGCCCTCGTCGTAGGTACGGTTGTCCAGGTCCCACAGGCGGCCGCTCACGTAAGCGGAGTTCGACTCGTCGTCGTCGTAGTTGACGCTGACGTAGCCCTGAGCCTTGGCCAGGTGGTACTTGGCGTAGTCGGGGCCCCAGTAGTCGGAGTAGTCGTCGTCGGTGTGCGAGGCGGGGCTGGCGAAGGCCGCGGAAGGAAGCGACAGGGCCAGTGCGCTGGTGGCGGCGACGGCGAGGAAACCTGTCGCGATCTTCTTGAACATGATCTCTCCTTGAGCTCCCCCTACGGGCCGGCTCCCTGCCGATCCCCCCCGGAGCTCGTGAGAAATTTGTAAAACGGGGGTCTTGCAACGTTCCTGCAGAGGACCGACGAGCCCTTGCAGTTGGCCAAATCCAATACCCTTTGTTGTCGTGAGCGAAGAACTTCCCGAGCAACTGCGCGTCCGGAGGGAGAAGCTCGACCGCCTCCGCAGCGAGGGCGTCGACCCCTATCCGGTGAATTTTCCCCGCACGGCGACCAACGCCGAGATCAGGGAGAAATACCAGGAGCTCGCGCCTGACACGGCCACCGGCGACAGGGTCGGCGTGGCCGGCCGCGTCATGCTCAACCGGGTCGGCGGCAAACTCTGCTTCGCCACGCTCCGCGACGGCACCGGCGACCTGCAGGTCATGATCTCGCTGGACAAGGTGGGCGAGGAGTCGCTGGCCGCCTGGAAGCGCGACGTCGACCTGGGCGACCACGTGGGCATCGAGGGCGAGGTGATCACCTCGCGCCGCGGCGAGCTGTCCATCCTGGCCGACGACTGGCAGATCACCTCCAAGTGCCTGCGGCCGCTGCCGGAGAAGCACGTGGGGCTCACCGACCCGGAGGCCCGGGTCCGCCAGCGCTACGTCGACCTGATCGTCAACGACGAGGCCCGCACGATGGCCAGGCTGCGCAGCTCCACGGTGCGCGCGGTGCGCGACTTCTGGCACGAGGAGGGCTACCTCGAGGTCGAGACGCCGATGCTGCAGCCCATCCACGGCGGCGCGGCGGCGCGTCCGTTCAAGACGCACATCAACGCCTACGACATGGAGCTGTACCTGCGGATCGCCATCGAGCTGTACCTCAAGCGGCTCGTGGTGGGCGGGATCGAGAAGGTCTTCGAGATCAACCGCAACTTCCGCAACGAGGGCGCCGACTCCACGCACAACCCCGAGTTCACCATGCTCGAGGCGTACGGCACCTACCTCGACTACAACGACATGGCCGACCTGACCCAGCGGATGTACCAGAAGGCGGTCGTGGCCGCGCTGGGCAACTCGATCGTGCGGCACGAGGACACCGAGGTGGACCTGGGGCTGGAGAAGTGGCCGCGGATCACGCTGTACGGCGCCGTCTCCGAGGCCCTCGGCGAGGAGGTGACCACGGAGACGCCTCTCGAGCGGGTCAGGAAGTTCGCCGAGGACCGGGCGATCCACTGGGACCCCAAGTGGGGCCAGGGCAAGCTCGTCCAGGAGCTGTTCGAGGAGCTGGTGGAGCACACCCTCATCCAGCCCACGTTCGTCATGGACTACCCGCTGGAGACCTCGCCGCTGACGCGCCAGCACCGCGACAACCCGCTGCTCACCGAGAAGTGGGACCTGATCGGCTTCGGCACCGAGCTCGGCACCGCCTACTCCGAGCTCATCGACCCGATCGAGCAGCGCCGCCGTCTGGTCGAGCAGTCGCTGCTGGCCGCCGGCGGCGACGTCGAGGCCATGCAGCTGGACGAGGACTTCCTGCAGGCACTGGAGTACGCCATGCCGCCCACGGGCGGGGTCGGGGTCGGCATCGACCGAATGATCATGGCGTTCACCGGCAGGAACATCCGCGACACGATCCTGTTCCCGCTGGTCAAGCCGACTCAGTGAGCTTCCGTACGGCTCCCGCCCTCTTCCGGGCGGGAGCCGTACCCGTGCTCAGGGGACGAGCACCAGCCGGCCACGCAGACCTCCCGCCGCCTGGCGGGCGTGGGCGTCGGCGGCCTTCTCCAGCGGGTAGGTGGCGGCCACGCGGGGCGTGACCCTGCCCGCCTCGACGAAGCGGACGATCTCGGCGAGCTGGGCCGGGTCGGACCTGAAGAAGACGGTCTTCACCGTGGTGCCGCGCAGGGCCACCGGAGCGACGCCGACCGACAGGGCGATGAACGTCCCGCCGTCCCTGACCGCCTCGAGCGCGGCCTGCGGGGTGATCGCGGCGTCCACGACCGCGTCCGCGCCGCCGGGGACCAGCCGCCTGACCCCGGTCGCCAGGTCCTCCTCGCGCGGCACGAACCACTCCGCCCCGAGCCCGCGCACCAGCTCCTCGTCCGCGGCGCCCGCCGCGGCCACGACGCGCAGCCCGCGCGCCACGCCCAGCTCCACCAGGAACCCGCCGACCGCCCCCGCGGCGCCGGTCACCAGCAGGGTCTGTCCTGGACGCAGCCCGGTCGCGTCCAGAGCCTGCCAGGCCGTCAGCGAGTTGAGCGGCAGCGTGGAGGCAGCCTCCACCGACACGTTCCTGGGTGCTCTCGCGACGGCGTCGGCGTCCAGCACCACGTACTCGGCCTGCGCCTTGGTCGCCAGCTCGAGCCGGGCCGCCAGACCGATGACCGCCTCGCCCACCTGGAAGGGCGCCCCCTCGCCCACCTGGTCCACGGCGCCCGCCGCGTCGAAGCCGAGCCCGTAGGAGTCCAGCGGACGGGCCAGGCCGTACTCGGCCAGCTTGCCCGCCGCCACCGCCAGGTCGAACGGGTTGACCCCGGCCGCCCCTACCTTGATCCGCACCTGCCGCGGTCCCGCCTCCGGCACTGGCGCCTCGACCAGGCGGGGAGATCCGGAACCACCGATGAGCGCACGCATGTTCGTCATGCGGGTAACCGTAAGATGGGCTACTCTCCACTGGTAAGTAGGCACCTGGAAGTGCGTAAGGGAGGCAGCCGTGCCCACGATGACCGCGGCCGAGCGCCGCGTCGAGGCCAAGCAGGCCTACGACGCCTACATCGCCCAGTGCCCCTCCAGGAAACTGCTCACCACGCTCAGCGACAAGTGGGTCACCCTCATCCTCAGCGCCCTGGCCGGCGGCGCGCTCCGCTACAGCGACCTGGCCAGGACCATCGCCGGGGTCAGCCAGAAGATGCTCACCCAGACCCTGCGCGGCCTGGAGCGCGACGGCCTGGTCGAGCGCACGATCACGGCGAGCGTGCCCGTCAGGGTCGACTACGAGCTCACCGCCCTGGGCAAGAGCCTGCTGCCGCTGGTCGCGGCCATCAAGTCCTGGGCCGAGGAGCACATCTCCGACGTCGAGACCGCCAGGGAGCGCTACGACAGCCGCGCGTGAAGCGCGGCCAGCCCGCGCAACACCAGGTTCTCCTTGTACGGCGGGGCCGCCTCGGCCAGCTCCAGCCCGGGAGCCGCCAGAGCCAGGGCCCGCAGCGCGATCTCACCCTCGAGCCGCGCCAGCGTCGCCCCCAGGCAGAAGTGGATCCCGAGCCCGAACGCCAGATGCCTGCTCGGCTCGCGGTCGAGGTCGAAACGGTCAGGATCGGGGAAGACCGCCGGATCCCTGTTGGCCGCGCCGATCAGCGCCAGCACCGGCGTGCCCGCTGGCGTCGCGGTGTCGCCCAGCTCCGCGTCCTCCAGCGCGAAGCGCAGCGTCAGCTGGACCGGCGGGTCGTACCGCAGCACCTCCTCGACGACCTGCTTGGGCCGGATCGCGGCCTGCTCGAGCGCGCCGTGCCTGGCCAGGTTGAGTACGCCGTTGGCGATCAGGTTGACAGTCGTCTCGTGGCCGGCCACGAGCAGCAGCACGCAGGTGGCCAGCAGCTCGGCCTCGGTCAGCTCCTCGACCTGGGCCAGCGCGCTCAGCAGATCCTCGCCGGGCCGCTCGCGCCGCTCGGCGATCAGGGCGCGGAAGTAGTCGCGGAACTCGAGCCTGGCCCGCTCGGTCTCGTCCGTCAGCTCGCTTGTCAGCATCGGGTCCAGGCTGCGCGCGAGCGTCTCGCTCCACCCGCGGAACACGTCGTGGTCCTCGGCGGGGACGCCCAGCATCTCCGTGATCACCAGCACGGGCAGCGGGTAGGCGAACCCCGACACCAGCTCGGCCTCGCGGGGCAGCCCCTCGATCAGCTCGGCGGTGATCGCCTCGATCCTGGGCCGCAGCCGCTCCACCATGCGCGGCGTGAACGCCCTGCTGACCAGCGACCGCAGCCGGGTGTGATCCGGCGGGTCCATCAGCAGGAACGACTCGACCGGGCGGCTCGGATCCCCCTTGCCGAGCGGGTCGGATCCGTGCCCGAAGCGCGGGTCGCGCAGCAACGCCGAGCAGTGCTCGTAGGAGGTCGCCACCAGTAACCCAGCCCGAGTCCGGAACAATGCCCCATGATCACGCATTTCCCGATATTTCGTATATGGATTGGTGAGGAAGTCCGGGGCGAACGGATCGAATCCCAGCACGTCGGCGGGGGTCATCTCCGGCCGCGGAGCGCTGTATGGATCGTTGTTTTCGATCATTGAGTCTCGCGGCATATGCGGAGTAGTTCATATACAAATGATCATGTCAATAGAGATCGTCAAGTGGGCCGAATTCCGTGCTTGACGGCCTTTCCCGTATCCGTTTACCTTCTGCGAGACGAGCGGTTCGCTCGGTCTCGAGTTCTGGGGTTGAGAGGACTCCCGATGGATGTGCTCGCCGAAGGCGTTGAGCTGACCCATGCGGATCTCGAGCTCCTCGCGGAGCTCGCCACAGGAGTCACGGTCGACAGGGTGGGCCGTCGCCTCGACATCAGCGGCCGCACGGTCCGCCGCCGCCTCCGCTGCATCTGCGACCGCATCGGCGTGGCCACCGCCATCGAGGCCGTCGCCTGGGCATGCCGCCGCCAATTGATCTGACCCCCATTGTCACGTTCCAAACCCGCACGGCGAGCTCTCCGCGTACGGCGAGCTCTCCGCGTACGGCGAGCCCTTCCTGTACGGCGAGCCGCCGCCACCCGCCGCCCGCCGTCGTGCGCTGACGACCCGCGCCCGGCGCTTCCGGCGAGTCGAGGCCACTTTCCCGCCGCCACGGCGCCCATGATCGTGGCACCCCGGCCCCCAACTCCCCGCCGCACAGAGCGCCGCCCTCCACCCCGCCGACCCGGCGCCAGGGAAACCCCAGACCTCCGAAGCCCCCATGCGGATCCCACCGTTCCCACGCACCCGGATCCCAGGGTTCCCACGCACCCGGGTTCGGAGGCTCGCCGTACACATGCAGTCCCGCCGTACACGAGCAGCCACAAGGAGCCCCGCCATACGCAAGCAGTCCCGCCGTACGAGAAAGTCGTGCGGCGGGACGCTGAAGGAGAGAGTCAGTCGGCGATGCGGACCGCGCCCGCGAACGGGCGGTTGCCGAGGGGGGCGATGCGGACGACGTCGCCCGTCTGGGGTGCGTGGACCATCATGCCGCCGCCGATGTAGATGCCGACATGGTGCAGGTCGCTGTAGAAGAAGACCAGGTCGCCCGGCTGGAGCTCCTCGCGGGAGATGTGCCGCCCGGCCGTCCACTGGTCGCCCGTGTAGTGCGGCAGCGAGATGCCGACCGTCTGGTAGGCGGCCATGACCAGGCCGGAGCAGTCGTAGGAGCTCGGGCCCGCGGCGCCCCAGACGTACGGCTTGAGCTGCTGGGTGAGCGCCCAGCGGGCCGCCGCGGCGGCCTTGCCCACGCCGACGACGGGCAGGTTGACCTTGACCGCGCGGGTGCCGGGGCGGCCGGCCTCGCCGATGGCGCGCTTGTAGAGGTTGCTCTCGACCTTGGTGACCAGCTTGCTGATCCTGTCGCGCTTGTCGGACAGGTCGCTGACGAGCTTCTGCACCTCGGCGATGCGGGTGTTGGCGCTGTCGCGGGCGCGCTTGGCGGTCTCCATCGCGTCGGTGATCTGGCTGACCGCGGCGCCCTGCTGCTCTTCGATGGCGTAGGTGGTGGCCGCCCGGTCGAGGAAGGTGTTGGGGTCGGTGGACTGGGCGAAGGCCAGGGCCTGGCCGAGGCCGCCGGAGATGTACTCGTTGGTGGCGAGCTGGGAGGCGGCCGCGCGCTTGGTCTCGAGCTGGGTCTCGCTGTCGGCGAGCGTCTTCTTGGCGATCTCGACCGACTTCTTGGCGGTCTTCAGTCGCTCGCGCTGCCCGTTGAACTGCTCGGTCAGCGTCTCGATCTGCGTGTGCATCGCCTGGACCTGGGCCGACAGCTGCTTCAGCGAGGGCTTGGGTTCGGCGGCGGCTGAGGTCAGAGGCAGGGCCAGGACTAAGGCCGTGAGGGTGGTGCCGACGACGGCGAGCCTGCGGGCGAGACGTTCCGGAGGGCGGGCGTTGCCCGCCTGCTTTCCCCCGCGGTCGCGCGTGCGCTTCACCAACCAGCTCCTTTCTGCGGCGCCTACCGGGTTAGCTGACGGGTTCGGGCCGGAGCAGCCCTACCGAGCGGCGGTGCTCGGATTCACCCCGGTGGTGGCGCGCGGCCACCGGTGGGTCCCCGGCTCCCCTTGCGGGGATTCGGCGCATCACCCAGAAGGGTGACATCGACGGTGGACACTAGTGCACCTGCGGTTCGTGCTCAACCAGAACTGCCAAGTCCGTAGAGGTTTCACAACCAGAGGGTCACGAGGGGATCACGCGGACAGCCGTGCGAGATCGACTTTACGTCCTGTTTGCCCCAGCTTTGACCGCGCCTGATGGGATTCCAGGTTGAAAGGCTGATCGTGGTCGTATGACCACAACACGTGACGACTAGTCGTATCCGGAAGAGTTAGGGATGAGCCGTAATGGGATCGGTAGGCTGAAGGCCCATGGAACAGGCCGCGGAGCTGACAGTCACTGACGCCGATGTCACAGAGGTGGTCGTGCGGCGCGCCCGCACGCCTGACGTCAGGATGGTCAGGCGACTCGTCGACACCTACGCCGGCGCCGGTCCCCGCCTGCTGGAGAAGGCCACCGTGACCCTGTACGAGGACGTGCAGGAGTTCTGGGTGGCCGAGCGTGGCGGGCAGATCGTCGGTTGCGGTGCGCTGCACGTGCTCTGGGAGGACCTCGCCGAGATCCGCACGGTGGCGGTCGATCCGGAATTCCGCGGGCTGGGAATCGGTCACAAAATCGTCTCGGCCTTGATCCACACCGCGAAGGAGCTCGGTCTGCGCAGGGTTTTCTGCCTGACATTCGAGATCGACTTCTTCGCCCGACATGGTTTCCGTCCGATCCAGGGCACTCCGGTCTCGCCCGAGGTCTACGCAGAACTGCTTGCCTCATATGACGAGGGGGTGGCCGAGTTCCTTGATCTGGAACACGTCAAGCCGAACACCCTGGGCAACACCCGGATGCTGCTCCACTTGACACCTGGTGACTCGGTCCTTGACTAATGGGAAAGATGATTGTTGATACCTATGCCGATACGTTGGGCCACACAGGCATGTGCCACATGCGCACTCGAAGCGAGGTGACACGGTGAGCACCGGACAGCCGCCGTATCCACAGGACGATTCCGGCGAGAATGCTGCCGGGACTCCCGAATACGGCCAGCAGAACGCGGGCCGGCCCCAAGGCGAGCCCGACCCGGACGTGACGGTCGTGGGTTACCGGGCCGACGACTACAACCAGCAGCCCGGTTACGGGCAGCAGCCCGGATATGGCCAGCAGCAGCAGTACGGGCAGCAGCCCCAGTACGGCCAGCAGCAGCAGTACGGCCAGCAACCGCAGTACGGCCAGCAGCCCGCCTACGGGCAGCAGCAGCCTCAGTACGGCCAGCAGCAGCCCCAGTACGGTCAGCAGCCGCAGTCCCAGCCCCAGCAGTACGGCCAGCAGCCGCCCTCCCAGCCGCAGTACGGGCAGGAGCCGCAGTCGCAGCCGGGCTACGGGCAGCAGCCGCAGTACGGCCAGCAGCCCTCGGGCCCGCAGTACGGCCAGCAGCCGCAGCCCGGTTATGGTGACCAGCCCGGCTACGGTCAGCAGCCGCAGTCGCAGCCCGGCTACGGTGACCAGCCGGGTTACGGTCAGCAGCCGCAGTACGGTCAGCAGCCGCAGTCCCAGCCGGGCTACGGCGATCAGCCGGGCTATGGACAGCAGCAGTACGGCCAGCCCGGCTATGCCCAGCCGGGTCAGCAGCAGTACAGCGCCCCGGGTTACGGCCAGCCCCAGCAGGGTTACGGCCAGCCCGCCTACGGTCAGCCGGGTTACGGCCAGCCGGTCGGCGTCCAGCCGCCCGGCGCGCCCGCGCCGCTGGCCGAGTGGTGGCAGCGCCTGGTGGCCAGGATCATCGACATCGTCATCTTCTTCGTCGTCGGCCTGATCATCGGCGCCATCTTCACCGCCATGCTGCTGGCCAGCTACGACTGGCGCACGGGCACCATGAGCGGCGGCATGAGCGCCTTCGCGGTGGGGCTCATCACGACGATCATCATGACTGCTCTCTACATCGGCTACGAGTTCTTCCTCACCAAGATGAAGGCTCAGACGCTGGGCAAGATGGTCATGGGCATCAAGATCGCCCAGGTGGGCGGTCCCGTGCCGCTCGGCGGTCTTCCCAACGACGTGGCCCTCAAGCGGGCGGCCGTGACGTGGGGTGGCTACCTCCTCAGCGTCGTCCCGTTCCTCGGGTGGCTGCTCGCCTGGGCGGCGGTGGGCCTGCAGGGCGCCTCCCAGCTGTGGGACAAGCCGATGCAGCAGACCTTCGCCGACAAGCTCGTCAGCACGGTGGTCGTGAAGGTCAAGTAGGGTTTCCGCGCAAATCAGAGGCCGGCGCCGCGCCGGCCTCTGTTTTGTGTGCGGCCGGGTCGGCAAGATAAGAGGCACCCGATCGAGCGAGGTGGGCCATGGCCGGGATGCCACGGTGGCCGGACGCGGTGCCCGCCGAATGGTGGGAACGCCTCGCGGCACGCCTCATTGAAGCGCTCGTGTTCGGCGTCCTCTATTACATTCTGTTCATCGCGCTGTGGGCTCTCTTCCGAACTGTCGGGGTGATGGAGACCGTCGGCGCCCGGCTGTCCGGTGTCTTCGCATGGCTGCTCGCCGGGATGGCATATACCGGCTATGACTGGATCGCGCATTCCACTCGCGGCCGGACCTTCGGACAGGCGATCATGCGGATTCGGGTGGTGCCCGTCGATGATGAGCTTCGCTCGGGTGCGCTGCTGAAACGGGCGCTGGTCTATCCGGGTCCCGCCATGGCCATGGGCATTCCCGTGGTGAATCTGCTGGTGGGAATCTTCGTGTTCTACAACGGCCTGCGTATCTTGATCGACAAGCCGTTCCAGCGCGGGCTGGATGACCGTGTGGCGGGAACACGGGTGATCAAAGATCTCCGCTGAGGCGCCTGTACCTGCGAAGACGGATTTTCGCAAAGTTTTCTGATGATCCGGTAAGGGTGCTGGAGAGACTGGCATTAGGCTGTGGGACATCCGGAGCCCCCGGAGGTTGGTGCCCCCGGCGTGTCGGCATCGTCGCCGCACCGCTATGGTTCGGTTGCGGGTGGTAACACCGCATGGACAGCGAGCCCGTCCGGCTCGGCTGGCGCAGCGTCGCGTTACATGCGCATAAAGCTCCCCGAAACCCCCGCGCCAGTGGAGTCGAGGAACGAATGCAAGGTCTTACGGACGTTTTGTCGGCGCCCATGATGGCCGCCGCGGCGTTGCCATTGGCGTAAACAAGCCGGTCGGCGAGGAGTCCCTGGGGCGGGGGCCAAACGGTCGGGGGCTGTCGGGCAAGCACAACTGAGCCGCCGCTCAGCGAATCTCCGTTGCGTTGAATTGTCTCAAGGCCTTTCCGGGTATATGTTTGTCCAGGCGAATGAAGCAATACTCCGAAGGGAATGCGTAGATGGCCAAGCAGATCCAGGAGATTCTCATCGATGACCTCGATGGGGGCGAGGCCAACGAGACGGTCAGCTTCGCTATTGACGGCTCCTCCTATGAGATTGACCTCAGCGACCTTAACGCCAAGAAGCTGAGGGACGCGCTGTCGCCTTTCGTGCAGCACGGCCGCAAGTCGGGCGCCGTCTCCGCCCGTCGCAGCCGGCGCGGTGGTCAGCGGTCGATGAGCCGGGAGAAGAGCTCGGAGATCAGGCAGTGGGCCAAGGCGCACGGCCTGCCGGTCAGCGAGCGCGGTCGTATCGCCTCCACCGTGGTGGAGAAGTACGAGGCGGCCCACTGACGCCGTCATCATGTGGCGACCATGCGCTTATGCCGCCCGCCTAGAACCCCGGCGGACGCCATAAGCGCATGATCATTGGTGCGCTTCTCAAATGCTGGACGCACCGATCTCCCCAAACGCGGACATTTTTCCCGCGCGTCCCATACTCGTCCAGGGGCGCGCGGTTTTTGTGTGACAGGGCCCACGGCGAAAGATTTCCCGTGGGCCCGCTCCCAGACTGGTAACCGGCCTGACCGGATGCCGAAATTTTGGCGACAGCCTGTCGGCAACATCGCGCGATCCCCTACGGGCACGGGCTTCCCACCGCTCGGCCGCACGCTCGGTTGGCGCTCTTTGACTCGGCCCATAGGATGTTTAGTGGAAGCGGCATCCGGGAGGTGTGGCAGAGGTTGACTCCTCTGCGCGCTCCGATGGTCGATCCGTGTTGATCCGCGTCGGCTAATTCCCGCCGCTTCCGGCAGAGCGTTCTAAACATCGTTCGCTTGCGGCGTATCGGGAACACGTCACCCCCGAACGGTAGTTGGATGGAGGGTGAACGCCCTGCTCTCGGGGAACGTCTCTGCTATAGAGCGTGTCAGCGGCAGTGGGCACGGTTCGCCGAGCCAGGGCTAGCATGCGGGAGGACGGGACCGGATTTACCGGCCTGACTGACCGCTCTGTGAGGAGCGACGAGATGTTCGAGAGGTTCACCGACCGAGCGAGGCGGGTTGTCGTCTTGGCCCAAGAAGAGGCCAGGATGCTCAACCACAACTACATCGGCACTGAGCACATTCTTCTTGGCTTGATCCATGAGGGTGAAGGCGTGGCGGCCAAGGCTCTGGAGAGCCTCGGCATCAGCCTTGAGGGTGTGCGTCAGCAGGTCGAGGAGATCATCGGCCAGGGACAGTCGGCTCCGTCGGGGCACATTCCGTTCACCCCGCGGGCCAAGAAGGTTCTTGAGCTGTCGCTCCGTGAGGCTTTGCAGCTGGGTCACAACTACATCGGCACCGAGCACATCCTGCTCGGTCTCATCCGCGAGGGTGAGGGTGTGGCCGCCCAGGTGCTGGTCAAGCTTGGAGCTGATCTCAACCGTGTCCGGCAGCAGGTCATCCAGTTGCTCCACGGCTACCAGGGCAAGGAGCCGGCCGCGGCCGGCGGTCCCCAGGAGACGGCCCCGTCTACCTCCCTGGTGCTCGACCAGTTCGGCCGCAACCTGACCCAGGCAGCCCGCGAGGGCAAGCTGGATCCGGTCATCGGCCGCGAGAAGGAGATCGAGCGGGTCATGCAGGTCCTCTCCCGGAGGACCAAGAACAACCCGGTGCTGATCGGCGAGCCCGGCGTCGGCAAGACCGCCGTCGTCGAGGGCCTGTCGCAGAAGATCGTCAGGGGCGAGGTGCCCGAGACGCTGAAGGACAAGCAGCTCTACACGCTTGACCTCGGCGCCCTGGTCGCCGGCTCCCGCTACCGCGGCGACTTCGAAGAGCGCCTGAAGAAGGTGCTCAAGGAGATCCGCACCCGCGGCGACATCATCCTGTTCATCGACGAGCTGCACACGCTGGTCGGAGCGGGTGCCGCCGAGGGCGCGATCGACGCCGCCAGCATCCTCAAGCCCATGCTGGCGCGCGGCGAGCTGCAGACGATCGGCGCGACCACGCTCGACGAGTACCGCAAGTACCTGGAGAAGGACGCCGCGCTGGAGCGCCGCTTCCAGCCGATCCAGGTGGCCGAGCCCTCACTCAGCCACACGATCGAGATCCTCAAGGGTCTGCGCGACCGCTACGAGGCGCACCACCGCGTCTCCATCACCGACGGCGCGCTGGTCGCGGCGGCCCAGCTGGCCGACCGCTACATCAGCGACCGCTACCTGCCCGACAAGGCGATCGACCTCATCGACGAGGCCGGTTCCCGGATGCGCATCCGCAGGATGACCGCTCCGCCGGACCTGCGCGAGTACGACGAGAAGATCGCCAACGTGCGCCGCGACAAGGAGTCCGCGATCGACGCGCAGGACTTCGAGAAGGCAGCCGCCCTCCGCGACCAGGAGAAGCAGCTGCAGCTCAAGCGCGAGCGCAGGGAGAAGGAGTGGAAGGCCGGCGACATGGACGTCGTGGCCGAGGTCACCGAGGAGCTCATCGCCGAGGTCCTGGCCACCGCCACCGGCATCCCCGTCTTCAAGCTGACCGAGGAGGAGTCGCAGCGCCTGCTCCGCATGGAGGACGAGCTCCACAAGCGGATCATCGGCCAGGACGACGCCATCAAGGGCCTGTCGCGGTCCATCCGGCGTACCCGCGCCGGCCTGAAGGACCCGCGCCGTCCCGGCGGCTCGTTCATCTTCGCCGGCCCGTCCGGCGTCGGTAAGACCGAGCTGTCCAAGGCGCTGGCGGAGTTCCTGTTCGGCGACGAGGACGCCCTCATCAGCCTGGACATGTCCGAGTTCATGGAGAAGCACACCGTCTCCCGGCTGTTCGGCTCGCCTCCCGGCTACGTCGGCTACGAGGAGGGCGGCCAGCTGACGGAGAAGGTGCGGCGCAAGCCGTTCTCCGTGGTCCTCTTCGACGAGATCGAGAAGGCCCACCCGGACATCTTCAACTCGCTGCTGCAGATCCTGGAAGACGGTCGCCTGACCGACGCCCAGGGCCGCGTGGTCGACTTCAAGAACACGGTCATCATCATGACCACCAACCTCGGCACCCGTGACATCTCCAAGGGCATCGGGGTCGGGTTCGCGAAGAACAACGACGCCGAATCCAACTACGACCGGATGAAGTCGAAGGTCTCGGAGGAGCTCAAGCAGCACTTCCGTCCCGAGTTCCTCAACCGCGTCGACGACGTCGTGGTCTTCCACCAGCTCACGCCGAAGGAGATCATCCAGATCGTCGATCTGATGCTCGCCCAGGTGGGCGCTCGGCTGAAGGACCGCGACATGGGTCTGGACGTCTCGCCCGAGGCCAAGCAGCTGCTGGCCGACCGCGGTTACGACCCGGTCATGGGCGCGCGGCCGCTGCGCCGTACCATCCAGCGCGAGCTGGAGGACTCGCTGTCGGAGAAGATCCTGTACGGCGAGCTGCGCCCCGGCCAGGTCGTCAAGGTGACGATCGAGGGCGAAGGCGACGCCGCGAAGTTCATCTTCGTCGGCGAGACCGCGACCAAGGTTCCCGACTCGGCCGCCGCGATCGCGGCGCCGGTCCAGAACTAACCGGTCCACCAGGAACCCCCGGATGCATGGCATCCGGGGGTTTCTGCTTGCCCAGAGGAATTTTCTGGGTGATGGTGTACTCCACCGCGAGTAGTACTACACTGCGTAGAGCTTAGTTCGCCAAGTCTCGTCCAAGTGAGTCGCAAGATCGCGCCTCTAGGCTGAGGCTGCTCCTCGGGGAGTACTGAGGAATCAACTCAGGGCGGACGCGTACGCCCCCAAGGAGCAGGCATGCTCGGGCGGACGACACCAGTGCAAGCCGTGGAGGACACCGATGCGCCTGCGTCACGAGGACGGAACGCTCGTTCATCTCGCCTACAACGCCGGCGTTCATCCCGCGGAGGACCTGGAGAACCTGATCGCCCACCTGACCCGGTACGCGGTGCCGGTGCGCAAGCGGCTGGGCGTCGAGCGGATGGGCATCGGCCTGTGGCTGGCCCCGAGCGTGGCCGACCACCTGATCGCCGACCGCATCGAGCTGGTACGGCTGCGCCGCTCGCTGGAGGAGCGCGGGCTCGAGGTCGTCAGCCTGAACGGCACCGGCGGGCGCAACCTCGACGTGCCGGGTCCCGACTGGGCCAAGCCCGAGCGGTACCGGTACACGATGGCGCTGGCCAAGATCCTGGCGTTCCTGCTGCCGGACGACGTCCGGTTCGGGAGCATCTCCACCATTCCGATCGGGTGGCGCCGTGACTGGCCCTCCGACCTGCACGCCATCGCCACCAAGCGGCTCGAGCGGCTGGCCAGGGAGCTGCGCGGCATCTACAGCGTCACCGGCAAGACCATCCGGGTGGGCTTCGAGCCGTGGCCCGGCTGCGTGCTCGAGACCACCGAGCAGGCGCTTGAGCGGGTGTGCGGCATCGACTCCGAGCACCTCGGCGTGTGCCTGGACGCCTGCCACCTGGCCTGCGGCTCCTCCGAGGAGCCCGGCGCCGCGCTGCGCGGGCTGGCCGCGGCGGGCGCGCCCGTGGTCAAGCTCGGCCACCTGCACAACCACGAGACGCCCAGCACGGGCGCCGTGCTGCACGACACGCTCACGGCCATGCTCTCGGGCGCGGTCAACGGCACCGCCCACGTCGAGGTCGAGACCCACAACCTGTCCGTCCCCGGCCGCGCCAAGGGCCCCGGGGCGCTGGTCTCCCTCCTCGCCGCGGAGCTCGACTGGGCCCGCACCAGCCTCACCAGCCTGGGCCTGCAGCTCGCCGCCTGACCTCTCCCGGACGTTACGGCAGGCCGCGGGACCGCAAGTCTCCCGGACATTACGGCAGGCCGCGCGACCGCCAGTCGCCGCACTTCGGCCGCCCTCTGTCCAGGGAGACGCTCCTCCGGTGACGGGGGTTGCCCGCCGCCACGACTCCGCCGCAGACCGCCTACCCGGTCTTGGTCGTCCCTCCGGGGCGTCCGCGCCGCCACGACTCCGCCGCAGACCATCTGCCCGGTCCCAGGCGTGCTCCGGGAGCGGAGACGGTAGGCGCCGTCGTCGAGGATGTCGGCTGTGAGGCGGGGCTTTGACCCCACGCGACCGGTCGGCGACTGTCTCAGCGGCCACGGGGCAGTGCGGCCCAGGCCGTAGAGAGGCGGCTGACCAGTTCTGCCGAGGTGTCCGGGGCAAAGGAGCAGGGGAGGCGGAGGTAGTTGTCGTGGGCGCCGGTCGGATCCATCGTGGCGCCCGGGATGACCTCCACACCGTGGCGTAGCGCCACCTGCGCGTAGATCCGGGCGTCGGTGCCCGGGGGAAGCCGGATCCACAGAACGGAGCCTCCCTGTGGCTCCTGCCAGCGCCAGTCCGGAAGCTGCTCGGCCAGCAGCCGGGTGATGGCGGCGAGCCGCTCACGGCGGATGCGGTCCCGTCCGGGTGCGAGGGCCGGGAGCTCGGGGAGCAGCCGGGCGGCGAGGGCTTGGTCGAGGAGCGGGCTGCCGAGGTCGTTGAGCGCCTTGATGCGGGCCAGGCGTGCCACGGCGTCCTGCGGCGCGCGGATCCAGCCGATCCGCAGGCCGCCCCACACCGCCTTGGTCAGCGAACCCACCGTCAGCACGGTTCCTCCGGCAGGATGCGCGGCGATCGGCGGCGGAGCCTGCCCGGGGGCGAGAGCCGCCGCGTGGGCGCTGTCCTCCAGGAGGGTGACGCCGTGTTCCGCGGCGAGCTCGGCCACTCGGCGACGACGTCCGGCGGACATCAGGATGCCGGTGGGGTTGTGGTAGGTCGGCATGACGTAGAGCAGCGCGGGCCGGTGTTCGGCGAGCGCGGCGGCGAGCCGGTCGATCCGGATGCCGTCGGAGTCGAGCTCGACGCCGACCAGCTGTGAGCCTGCCGCTCTGAGGACGTCCAGGCAGCCCGGCCACCCGGGGGACTCCACGATCGTGGTCGACCCGCGTCCGAGATAGAGCTGGGCGCTCAGGGAGACGGCCTGCGTCGCACCGGTGGTCACCAGCACCTGGTCGGACGTGGTCGGCAGTCCGTGCGCCGTGTGGTGGGCGGCGATCGCCGCCCGCAGCGCGGGGAGTCCGGCCGGGTGGTAGCCCGCGTCGCGGATCAGCCCGGGCAGGTCCTCGCGGATCAGGTCGAGCAGCGCCTGGGCCAGATCAGGACCGCCCGCCTCGGCCGCCTGCCCCAGCGAGATGAGGTTCGGCGGCTGTGCCACCAGCCGCTGGATCACCGCGGTGGCCTGGCCTCCCTGAACCCGTCCGTCCCCCGGGACCCGGTGAACGACGGCTGCTCCCGACACCCGCGTGCCACTGCCCCGACGGGTCTCGACCAGGCCCGATCCGCGCAGCGCGTCGTAGACGGCGACCACCGTCGCCCGGCTGACCGACAGGGCGTCGGCGAGCCGCCGCTCGGACGGCAGGCGGTCACCGGTACACAGGTCCCCGGACCGCACGGCTCGGACGAACGCTTCGGTGAGCCGCCGGTACAGCGGCCCCTCGGCCGAACTCCACTCGCCCAGCAGGTCGATCAGTTCGGATGGTTCGGACATCCCGCGATGCCGGTCCACTTTCCCTCCATGGGCACGGGTGTACGAGCCGCTGCCGCCCGAGACTAACGGCATGACCTCCACCGCGAATCCGTGCCCCTGCGCGTGGCAGCGATCTGTGACCCGCCCGTCCTCGCCGCGGCAGACAGCGAGGGAACGCCCGAGCACGACAAGAAGCCTCCGGCCCTCGTCGCTCGGAAAACGGTCCACATTGGCGGAAAGTGGACGGTTGGGACCGCAGCCCCATCGCCCAGGCTTGCCGCATGGACTACCGGCTGAAGGCGATCTGCGACCTGTCCGTGCCGAGCGCCCGGGAACGGGCGGGCAGGCACGAGTACGACGGGACGCCGCAGGACCTGTCCCCGTCCGGGGTGCGCGCCGGGCTGGCCGCGCTGGGCGGGCCCGGCTACCCGGATCGGCACGACGAGGCGCTGGCGCTGGCCGCCGAGCACACGCTGCGGGTGTCGTTCGGCGAGCTGGAACTGCACCGGTCCAACCCGCTGTGGCACATCGCCAACCTGGAGCTGACCTGTTACGACCGCGAGTACGCCGCCGAGGCCGCGCGGGCCGAGGCACGGCGGGCGCACCTGGCGGCCTGGCCGGACGCGGTGGACGCGGCGGTGACCGCGCTGGACCGGGTGCCTGCCCCGGTCGCCACCGCCGCGCTGCCCGCGGCGCGCGGGCTGGCCACCGGGGTGCAGGACCCGGCCGCGCTGGGCGCGCTGGACCGGCTGGTGGCACACCTGGAACACGCGGCGGAGCACGGCGAGCCTGCCGCCGCGCTGGGCGCATCCGCGTTGACCGCGCTGCTGTCGGCCACCGAGGCCCTGGACGTGAACCTCGCCGACCTGGTCACCCAGGCGGAGCTGGAACGGAAGCGGTTGCGGCAGCTGCTCGACGAGTCCTGCCGCCGGATCGACCCGGAGGCGCCGAGCGAGCGGACCGTGCGGGCGCTGCTGGCCGACCGGCCCACCCCGGACCAGGTGCTCGGCGAGGCTGCCGCACTGGTCGCCGAGGTGATCGCGTGGACGGCCGAGCAGGGACTGGTGCCCTACGACGACGGCGAGTGCGTGGTCGAGCCGACACCGCCGTCCCAGCCGTGGCAGGTGGCGGCGATGGTGCCCGCCGCGCCGGGGGAGCCGGACGCGCCGAGCCGGTTCTACGTCACCCCGCCCGGACCTGACTGGCCGGAGCGGGACCGCGAGCAGTGGCTGTCGCTGTACGCGCGGTCGTTCCTGCCGGTGATCGCCGTGCACGAGGTGGCTCCCGGCCACTTCTCGCACGGCAGGGCGTTGCGACGGGTGGCCTCGCCGGTGCGCCGTACCTGGCTGTCCGACGCGTTCACCGAGGGCTGGGCGCACTACACCGAGGAACTGGCGCTGGAACAGGGCTTCCGGTCGGCCGACCCGGGGTTCCCTGTGGCGGTGGCCAGGGACGGGCTGCTCAGGATCACCCGGTTGATCTGCTTGATCGGGCTGCACAGCGGGGACCTGTCGGTGGCGGACGCGACGCGCCGGTTCACCGAGGACGCGTTCCTGGAGGGCCGCACCGCCACCAGGGCGGTGCACCGGCTGCTGCTCGACCCGCTCTGCGGCGGGTACGCGTGGGGCAAGCTGGCCATCCGCGACCTGCGGGACCAGGCGCGCGAGCGCTGGGGCGCCGCGTTCTCGCTGCGCAGGTTCCACACCGCGCTGTTCGACCTCGGCGCGCCCCCGCTCGGCCTGCTGGACACCGCACTGGAGCGCGGCTGATCCCGGAGCAGTCGCGGCTACGCGGTGTTCGCCCTGCACTGGCCGAGGACGGCCGCCGAGACAGGAGTGGGTCTAGCCCCACCCACCCGGACGGCCAGACCCATATTGGGCCGGCCAGGCGCTCCATAGCATCGCTAACACAACGACACGGAGGAGAAAGATCATGGCGAACGCCGACGACATCACGACCGCGACGGCGCACCTCGGCGACGCCCGCACCCAGGAGTCCTTCACCACGGTGAAGAAGTACATCGTGCTCTTCGGTGCCGTCAGCGCCATCGTCCTCGGGGTGGTGGCCGTGATGGCGTTCACCGGCCACGAGGCGAGCTCGTTCATGTGGGTCAGGGGAGCAGTCCTGCTCGCGGTCGCCCCGCTGATCTACCGGATGACCGTCCGCGCTTCGGAGGGGTCGTACAAGGCTTTCGACCGCGTACGCACCCTGTCCACCATCATGCCGATCGCGATCATCGGCGTCGACCTGATCCCCGGCCTCTGCCCGGCGTGGTACGCCGTGCTCCAGGGCCTGTCCGCCCTGGCCCTGATCGGCGTCGCCGTCATCACCCGCGGCTCCGCCCTGAGCGCCGCCTTCCCCAAGAAGAAGTGAAGCCCCCTGCCTGGCGGCTCTGTGGCCATGGCTAGTCGACTCCTTCGCGGAGCTGTTCGAGCCGTTCCGTGAGGAAGCTCCAGGTCCTCCAGAACTCGTCGAGATGCTCCCGTCCCTGAGCGTTCAGTGAGTACACCTTGCGCGGCGGCCCCTTCTCCGACGGGACTTTCTCCACGTCGACGAAGCCGCGCTGCTCCATCCTGACCAGCAGCGCGTAGATGGTGCCTTCGGCGATGTCGGAGAAGCCCCGATCCCGCAGCCACGCCGTGATCTCGTAGCCGTAGGCGGATCGGCCGGAAAGGATCGCGAGGACGACGCCCTCCAGCGTGCCCTTGAGCATCTCCGTCAACTGCTTGCCCATGGAACGCCCTTCAGCTACTCAGTGTTGCTTATTACTGGTACATAGTATCACTGAATAGTGGTGACGCAAGCTCCACGCTCGCGCGCCGCCTCTCTCAGGAATAATCTCAATGTTCATCTACTTAACGTTAATATTCTTAGCGAAGGACTGATGGACATGGCCAGCCGGCGCGGTACTCCTCGCCTCGCCGGTGGTCCGGGGTGCCAGAACCGTCCTGCGCTGAGTTCGTCACCTCACAGAAGGAGAATCCATGTCGGATACCAGAACGACCGCCGAGGTCATCGCCCAGTTCAACGATGCGTTCACCCAGCACGACCCGGCGCTGCTCGCCGGGCTGGTCGCCGACGACTGTGTCATGGTCAGCGTCCAGCCGGCGCCCGAGGGCGAACGGTACGAAGGTCAGGAGGCCTGCCTGACCTTCTGGCAGGAACTCGCCGCCGATCGGAACACCAGCTTCGCCCCCGACGAGGTCTTCGTCTTCGGGGACCGGGCGGTCATCAAGTGGCACGTCACCTTCCAGAACGGTCAGGTGAACGAGGTGTTCGGCGACGCGCACGCGCAGTCCACCTCCGTGGCCGGCGTCAACCTCATGCACATCCGCGACGGACGCATCATCGAGGCGCTCGGCTACAGCAAGACCCCGTGAGCCGCCGCACGGCCCACCGGCCGCGCTGAGACTCACCACCACGAGGCCGCAGCCATCAATGGCTGCGGCCTCGCACCGGCGCCATCACGCGAGATCGCGGAACGCGTCGTCGACTTCCACGTCGCAGCGGTCGAAGTGCGGGCGATCCGCGACTCGTCCGGCATGGGCGATGCCTGATCGATCACCGCGCTAGGCGTGGGGGAGGCGGTAGGTGCCGTCGTCGAGGGCTTCGGCCAGACCGTCGGTCACGAGGCCGTCCAGGGCGCGTTCGCGCTGGACGGCGTCGTCCCAGACCGCGTCCAGGGCGGCCTTGGGGACCGGGCCGTGGGCGTCCCGCAGGACCGCCAGGAGGCGGCCGCGGCACTGGCGGTCGGTGCCCGCGTACGTCTGGCCCTTCGGCGGCGTGCCCGGCGGCTTGCCCGACAGGCGCCAGGCGCACTGCGCGGAGACCGGGCAGTCGGCGCACCGGGGCGCGCGAGCCGTACACACCAGGGCGCCCAGCTCCATGACCGCCACGCCCCAGCGAGCCGCGCCCAGGGCGGGCAGCAGCGACTCGGCCAGCTTCCGCTCGGCCGCCGAGGTGGCAGTCGGCGGGTACTCCTCGGCCCGAACGACTCTGGCCAGCACGCGGCGGACGTTGGTGTCCAGGACCGCGTGCCGCCCGCCGTACGCGAAGCTCGCGACCGCGGCGGCGGTGTACTCGCCGATGCCCGGCAGCGTGAGCAGCGTGGCGTGGTCGGCGGGCACCTCGCCGCCGTGCTCCTCGGTGATGGCCTTGGCGCAGGCGTGCAGGCGCAGCGCGCGGCGCGGGTAGCCGAGGCGGCCCCAGTGGCGCACGGCCTCGCCTGGCTGCTCGGCGGCCAGCGCCTTGGGGGTGGGCCAGCGTTCCATCCATTCGTGCCAGATGGGCAGGACGCGGACGACCGGGGTCTGCTGGAGCATGATCTCGCTCACGAGCACGCCCCAAGGGGAGGCGTCGGCGTGACGCCAGGGGAGGTCTCGGGCGTTGGCCTCGTACCACTCCAGAATGGGGGCATGTAGCTCAACCACGCGCCCCAGCGTATTGCGAGATGCCCAAGGACGGCGTGTCGTCACCGTCCGTGGCCAACGAATTACCATGCTGTGCGTATGGGTCCGGATACTATGCGTGGCGACGGTGGCGACGTTTACTGGCGGCGTCGCATGAGCGTGCTGGTCGGGGTGCTTGTCGTGGTGGCCGTGGTGGCCTGGGCGTGCTCCAGCGGGTCCAGCGGTCCGCAGCGGGCCTCCAGCGCCCAGTCGTCACCCACCGCATCCGCCGCCGATCCGCTCCTCGCGGGCCTGAGCACGCTGGCGATGGGTACGCCCAGCCCGACGCCCACCCCCACGCCGACTCCCACCAAGCCAAGGCCCAGCCCCGCCCCCGCCGCCAAGCCCAAGCGCCCCGGCGAGCCCTGCGAACCCGGTGACCTGGTGCTCAACATGAGCGGCGGCCAGGACGTCTACGCCGCGGGCGCCAAGCCCACCTTCATGATCACCCTGGTCAACACGGGCTCGGTCATGTGCACCGCCGACGTCGGCCCTCAGGCACTGGAGATGCGCATCACCTCGGGCAAGGACCGCATCTGGTCCACCTCCGACTGCGTCAGCGGCAACGTCACGGACATCAAGCAGCTCCAGCGCGGCATCCCCTACGTCCGATCCGTCGACTGGGACCGCCGCCGCTCGAGCACCGACTGCTCAGACGACCGCCGCGCCGCCCTGCCTGGCACCTACGTGGCGGTCGTCCGCATGGGCAAGCTCAAGACCCCCATGGGCGTCTTCCACCTACGCTGACCCGCTCAACGCATCAGCCACCACACGCCGACCACCACCGCGGCGACGACGAGGGCGGCGGTGTAGCCGACGAGCGCGCGGACGAGCCGTCGGCGGACATAGCCAGGACGGTGCCGGTCGTAGGTCACGGGTCCCCATCAGATGGCTCGACTTGAAAAACCGCGCTCACGTCACGGCACACTCGCCAGGATGGCGATCACCAACCTAAACGATCCCCACCTCGCGAGCTGGGTCACCGTGCGCACGTACTGCCGGGACAGGTGGGCGGCGTGGTGTCCAAAGGCTGCCTGGCCACGATTCCGGCTTGGCCACGGGGCAACGTCTGCGGGGCGTCGTAGCGGCGGCCGACCACGTCCTGCTGGAGTGGCGTCTCCCTGGACGGAGACCGGCCACGTGCGGCGGGTGGCGGTGGGGTGGCTTGCCGTACGGGAAGAGTGGGCGAAAGTCGCGGCCGGAATTCAGGGGAAGGCGGCGGCGGTCTGCGGACAACAACAGGTGACCGATGTCCCGCCGACCACTGGGCCTTTGAATGAATGAGTCACATGAATGAATGAGCCACACCTGGCCGACCCCCCGGACGTCGCCCCACCGTCGCAGGACGACGCCGTGGTGATCGAGCAGTCCTGGGACGAACCCGAACGTTTCGGCGCCGTCTTCGACGCGCACTACACGGAGATTCACCGGTACGTCTCCCGCCGGCTCGGCCCGCACGCCGCCGATGACGTCTCCGCTGAGACGTTCGCCCTCGCCTTTCGTCAGCGTCGCCGCTACGACCTGAGCCACCGCAGTGCCCGTCCCTGGCTCTACGGCATCGCCACCAACCTCATCAGCCGATACCGCCGCGATGAGGTACGCCTCCTTCGGACCGTGGGTCGGCTGCATCCGGAGGAGGAGCGGGACCACGAGGACGAGGTGACGGCGAAGGTGAGCGCGCAAGGGGTCAAAGGCGCGCTGGCCAGGGCCGTCGCCGCCCTGCCCGCGGGCCAGCGTGACGTGTTGCTGCTGGTGGCGCTCTCGGGGCTGAGCTACGAGGAGGTGGCGCAGGCGCTGGACGTGCCCTTCGGCACGGTGTCCTCGCGGCTCAACCGGGCTCGCGGGAAGCTGCGCAAGGCGCTGGGTGGAACGAATCCGCTGCTGGATGAGGAAGAGACACATCGATGAACGAGCTGCATCTCCTGCGTGGGGTGTACGACGACCCGCCCCCGCCCTCCGAGGAGGCCGCGGCGGCCGCCCGCGGCCGGATGTTGAGCCAGGACGACACCGCACGGCCGCGCTCTCGCCGTGCGTGGCGTTTGCCGCTCGGTGGCCTGGTGGCCGCCGCCACGGCAGCGGCCGTGGCGGCGGGTATGACGCTGGCCACCGACGACCCCACGCGACCGCGGACAGGGGTGGAGGCCACCCCTGACGCCCTGTCACCTCGCGGCATGATGCTGGCCGCCGCATCCCAGGCGGGCCTGCAGCAGCAGGGCCGCTACTGGTACACGCACCAGCGCACTGGCTTCGCGGCGCTCGCGCTCGGCGGCACCGGCGGGTACGTCGTGGAGGAGCGCAGCGAGTTCTTCAGGTGGACGGGACGAACCCGCGGCGACGGCGAGTCCTTCTACGGCCGTGACCTCGCGGGGAAGCTCCAGACCCGCGCCGACGTCGACGCCTGGCGCGCGGCGGGTTCCCCACCGAGCTGGACGGTGCGCTCGTCGGGAGTGACCAGGACCGTCAGGACGAAGTCGGATGCTTGGAAGGTGGACAATCCGAACGACCAGGGCGGCGGCACGTTCAGCATCGGTGGCGTCGGCCTGTTCAGCTACCAGGAGCTCCAAGACTTTCCCACCGACCCCGAAGAGCTGCGCAAGCTCCTGTGCGAGGGCTCGGTCAAGCTCGACGAGGGCCGGACCGGAGCGCCGAGGCACTGCGACGGCCCGAAGGACGTGCTCGACCAGGTCTTCTTCGTCCTCGCGGATACGCCGGTGCCGCCCAAGGTGCGAGCCGGTCTCATGCGCCTGATCACCGACTATCCCGGCGTGCAGCGGCTGGGGATCGTCAAGGATCCGCTCGGCCGCACCGCGGTCGGCCTCGCGGCTCCGTACGAGAGCGCCGACGGCCGCGGGAGGATCCAGGGTCAGGTGTTCTTCGACCAGCGGACCGGCAAGGCTCTGGGGAGCCGTGACATCCAGCTTGAACAGGGGCCCAACAGCGAGAAGTGGCAGGTTCCCGGCAGGATGCTGGACTACTGGTTGATCTTGGACTCGGGCTGGAACGACACCAGGCCCACCCTTCCTGACTGAGGCCCGAACAGTTCCGGCTCAGCTACACGTAGCGTTCGAGGATGCTGCTTTCGGCGAGGCGGGAGAGGCCTTCGCGGACGCTGCGGGCGCGGGATTCGCCGACGCCGCCCACGGCCTGGAGGTCGTCGATGCTGGCGGCGAGGAGCTTCTGGAGGCCGCCGAAGTGGTCGACGAGCCGGTCGACGACCGACTGCGGCAGGCGGGGGACCTTGGCCAGCAGGCGGAAGCCGCGCGGGCTGACGGGGCTGTCGAGCGTCTCCGTGCCGCTGTGGCCCAGGACGTGGGAGACCGTGGTGAGGTCGAGCAGCTCAGTGGAAGACAGCTTGTCCAGCTCGTGGAGCGCGTCGGCGAGGCGGCGCTGGCGGCGGCCCGAGGGTGCGGGCAGGTAGTCGCGCACGACCAGCTCGCGCTCGGAGTCGACCCCGGCGACCAGCTCGTCGAGCTGCAGCGACAGCAGCCGCCCGTCGGTGCCGAGCTCGACCACGTAGCCCTTGATCTCGTCGGAGATGCGCCGGACCATCTCCAGGCGCTGCGCCACGGCGGCGACGTCGCGGACGGTCACCAGGTCCTCGATCTCGAGGGCCGACAGCGTGCCGGAGACCTCGTCGAGGCGGTGCTTGTAGCGTTCGAGCGTGGCCAGGGCCTGGTTGGCCTTGGACAGGATCGCCGCGGACTCCTCCAGCACGTAGCGGATGCCGTCGAGGTAGAGGGCGATGATCCGCATCGACTTGGAGATCGCGATGATCGGCATGCCGGTCTGGCGGGCGACGCGCTGGGCGGTGCGGTGGCGGGTGCCGGACTCGTCGGTCGCGATGGAGGGGTCGGGGACGAGGTGCACCGCGGCGCGTACGATCTTGTACTCGCCGGTCGTCAGCACGATCGCGCCGTCCATCTTGGCCAGCTCGCGCAGCCGGGTCGCGGAGAAATCCACGTCCAGCTCGAAGCCGCCGCTGCACAGCTCTTCGACCACGCCGTTGTAGCCGAGCACGATCAGGCCGCCGGTCTGCCCTCGCAGGATGCGCTCCAGGCCGTCACGTAGCGGCGTGCCCGGAGCCACCGCGGCCAGGGCTTCGCGACGGCGTTCGTCGAGACTCCTGTCGTCTGGCACCTGACCCCCGTGTCGAATAAGTCAAGGCCAGCTTAGCCGTGCTATAGCGGAATCAGGTCAAGGTCCCGACGGATTGCCGGTGACGCCTGATACTCCTGGGACATCCCGACGAAGATCACTCGCGGAAGTTCCGCGCTCAGCTCAGGGGTACGGCGGGCCGGTCAGGTGACGTGGGTGAGGGCGTCCCAGACGTTTTCGGCTTGGACGACCTCGAAGCCGGGGGCGAACGTGACCGGCCCGACGGGGACGAGGGAGCGCTGGCCGTTCTGCTTGCGGCTGCCTTCCTCGAGGGATCCGGTGGGGACCAGGGCTCGGGTGAAGCCCATTCTCGCGGCTTCGGTGAGGCGGCGGCGGACGTCCTTGACCGGGCGGAGCTCGCCTGCCAGGCCGACCTCGCCGAGGGCCACCAGCCCGGCGGGAAGCGGCTTGTCGCCCGCGGCGCTGGCGACGGCGAGCATGACGGACAGGTCGATGGCGGGGTCGGCGAGCTTGAGTCCGCCTACGGTGGCGGTGAAGACGTCGCAGCCGCCGAGCCTGGCGTTCAGGCGCCGCTCGAGGACGGCCAGGATCATCTGCACCCGGTAGGTGTCAAGGCCCGAGGAGGTGCGCCGGGGCTGCTGCGCCTCGGTGCGCGCGACGAGCGCCTGGACCTCGGCGGGCAGCGGGCGGGTGCCCTCCATGGTGACGGTCACGCAGGTGCCGGGGACCGGGCTGCTGCGCCGGGAGACGAACAGGCCGCTGGGGTCGGCGATGCCCTCGATGCCGCGTTCGTGCAGGTCGAAGCAGCCGACCTCGTCGGTGGGGCCGAACCTGTTCTTGATCGCGCGCACCATGCGGAGCCGCGAGTGGCGGTCGCCCTCGAAGTTGAGCACGACGTCGACCAGGTGCTCGAGCGTGCGAGGCCCGGCGATCGAGCCCTCCTTGGTGACGTGGCCGACCAGCACGGTGGCCATGTCGCGCTCCTTGGCGATGCGCACCAGGTTGGCCGCCACCTCGCGCACCTGGGTCACCCCGCCGGGCACGCCGGTGGCCTGCGCCGAGCCGATGGTCTGCACCGAGTCGACCACCAGCAGCCTGGGCTGGACCTTCTCCACATGGGCGACCAGCGCCGACAGCTCGGTCTCGGCGGCCAGGAACAGCTGGTCGCGGATGGCGCCGATGCGGTCGGCCCGCAGCCGCACCTGGGCGGCCGACTCCTCGCCGGTGACGTAGAGGACGGTGTCGCGCTCGGCGATGCGGGCCGCGGCCTCCAGCAGCAGCGTGGACTTGCCGATGCCGGGCTCGCCGGCCAGCAGGATCACCGCGCCGGCCACCAGGCCGCCGCCGAGCACCCGGTCGAGCTCGCCGACCCCGGTCGTGCGCGCGATCGCCACCTCGGCCTTGACCTGGCCGATCGGCAAGGCCGGCGCGCTGGTCGCGCCGGGCTGCACGACGTGCACGCCGGCCCGCGCGCCCTCCTCGTCGACGGTGCCCCACGCCTGGCACTCGCCGCACCGCCCCACCCACTTGAGCGTGCGCCACCCGCACTCGGTGCAGCGATAACCGGGGGACGTCGTCTTGGCCATGCCGAGCAGGCTAGCGGTCGCCGCCGACAATCTCGGTGATCACAGCCGGTGCACGCGGAAGGCGGTGACAGAAGGCCGCAGGTAGTCCGTGTCGGGCGCGGGCCGGAATCCGGGCACCACCGACAGGTCGTAGGCCTCCTGGAAGGCCCGCACCGGCGTGGGCCCGTCAGGCAGGTCCAGCGTCACCTCCACCCCACCCCGAGGCGGAGCGTGGTAGGCGAACCCCTTCCGCTTGCCCAGCGCCTTCCCGTCCACGCTGATCGGTACGGCCTGCCCCAGGCTGAGCCCGACCACGGGCACGTCCCCCGAGGGCGTGAGCCGCACCACCACCCGCCGCCCCGGCCCGGACCTCACCACGGTCAGCCGGGGATCCGCCAGCCGTGCCACGGGGGCGGGCCGCGTGCCGTACCCGGTGTCCCCGAAGTACCGCACGCTGTCGGCGGAACCGGAACCCGGCTCACCCCAGACGGCGGTGCCCGACCCGTTGTCGACGGCGTAGGCCAGATGGGCCTGCCTGGGATGCGCGGCGTCGAAGCGGTCCACGACCAGCCCCGCCACCAGGAGCGCCACGGTCGCGACGGACGCCACGGCCAGCAGGCGCACCCGCTGGAGCAACGGCAGCAGGAGCAGCGCGAGCAGCGCCAGGTACAGCCCTGCCTGCACCCCGCCGAGCTTCAGCCCGATGTCGAACCCCAGCACCAGCCCGCCCCCGAGCAGGACCGCCGCCGGCACCAGCCCCACCGTGAGCGCCGTGACCTCCCACCGCACGAAGACCGCCGCGATCCCGCCGAGTGAGGCGAACAGCGCCGCCCACACCAGCGTGTGCGACCCGCCGGGCAGCAGCACGGCGGAGGCCGTCCCGAGCAGCGCCACCAGCACCACCCCGCCCGCGGCCAGCTCCCGCTCGCCGGTCACCCGGCGCGCGAGCGCCCACCACCCGGCCGTCAGCGCGACCACGAGCGCCGCCAGCGCCCCCTGGTACAGCCACGGCCGGTAGGGATCCCCGGTGAACATCCCGGCGTACTCGGGCCGCAGCACCCCGAGCAACGGCCAGAAGAAGTACCCGGCCACCCCGCCCACCAGCACCGGAACCAGCCCGAGCCCGACGGCCGCCGCGGTCCTGGGCAGCCGGATCAGCTGCCGCCGCCGCAGCACCCACACCAGCGCCCCGGCCGCCACCAGCCCGCCGAGCGCGAGCGGCAGCTCGAGCCCGGCCGGATACCGCACGAGCAGCCACGGGATCGTGAAGTAGACGGACTCGCCGCCCCGCATCCGCCCCAGGTCGGCCTCGGCCAGCACCCGCGCGACGGCCAGCGTGTTGTCGCCCATCTGCTGCAGGCTCGCCCGCGACAGGTGCGCGGGATCGTCCAGCGGCGTGTGGTAGTGCGCCCCGCCCCCGGTGTAGGCCGAGTCGAACCCCAGCCACCCGTTCTTCTCGAAGACGTAGAAGTCGGTGTTGTTCGGCAGTAGGGCGAGCAGGGCGGCGAACCCGGAGTCGGCCATGGGATGCGGCGCGGCCGAGCCGTACACCTCGACCAGCGGCCCGGAACCCTTGGAGGTGCGGAACATCATCACGGTGCCGCGCGTGCCGCGGGCCTCGTTGTTGAGCACCACGGCCGGCCCGCCGACGGGCACCGCGCCGGCGCCCAGCAGGCCGGGCTCCTCGCCGTCGGTCACCAGGAACGTCACGTCGTTGCGGACCGACTTCGGCAGGTTCCTGGCGACCTCCAGGATCGTGGCCACCCCCGCACCGTCGTCGGAGGCGCCGGGAGCGCCCGGCACGGAGTCGTAGTGCGCGGCGATGACCAGCCGCCCCGTGGGCGCGGTGCCGCGGCGTTCGGCGACGATGTTGCGGACCCGGCCCATCGGGGTGACACCGTCGTAGTCCAGCGGCAGCACCCCGACGCTCTCCTGGACGCGCACGTCGAGGCCGAGCCCGCGCAGCTCGGTGACCAGGTGTTCGCGTACCCGGTCGTGTTCGGGCGTGCCGACGGGGTGCGGGGCGCGGGCGATGGCCTGGACGTCGCCGAAGGCCCTCGCGCCGTCGAAGGCCGTGGCCGCCCTGGTGCCGGGCAGCTGGGCCCACACCGTGAAGGCCACGACGGCGGCGAGGGCGAGCAGGCCTAACAGCGCGTTCCTGGTCATGTCATCGACGTTAGAGGCCGTGGATCGGCCTCTCCTGGCTCCAGGGAACGAGCTTCTGCCTACATCGAAGTGACTACGCCAGGCCCAGCTCGTTGACGAGCATGCGCTTGGGCTTGGCGCCGACGATCTGCCTGACCGGCTCGCCGTTCTCGAAGAGGAGCAGGGTGGGGAGGCTCATCACGCCGTAACGGGCCATGATCGCCGGGTTCTCGTCGGTGTTGAGCTTGCCGACGGTCAGGCCGTGGTCCGACTCGATCTCCTCCAGGATCGGCGCCACCATCCGGCACGGGCCGCACCATTCCGCCCAGAAGTCGACCAGCACCGGCTTGTCGCTCTTGAGCACCTGCTCCTCGAAGTTGTCGGTCGTCAGCTTGATCATTTCCGTCTCCTCATGCAGGGTGCGGCCAACTGGGCGGCCACCTCGGCGCGGCGGGCGAGCAGCACGCCGATCTCCGCGTCGATCTCGGCCAGCTTGCGCCGGTAGACCTCGACGGACTCGTGGCACGATCCGCCGGAGGCGTGGCCGGCGCGCAGGCAGTCCACGAACGGGCGGGTGTCCTCGAGCGTGAAGCCGTAGGAGAGCAGCGTGCGGATCTCCGAGACGAGCTTGATGTCGTCCTCGGCGTACTCGCGGTAGCCGTTGGAGCCGCGCGCGGCCGACAGCAGGCCGTGCTGCTCGTAGTAGCGGAGCGAGCGGGTGCTCACCCCGGTCCGCTCGGCCAGCTCACCTATGCGCATGCATCTACCGTAAACGTTGACACCGGCGTCAAGGTCAAGCGGTCAGAACAGGCGCCAGCGCAGCACGTTGGGATAGGCCAGCTCCAGGCCCTTGACCTGGGCGATCGCCTGCTCGGCCACCTCGGGGGTGAACTCGATGCGCAGCACGGCCTCCAGGTCCTGGCGGCGCTCGAAGGTCATGCGCAGGTCCAGCTCGCGGCGCTGCCAGCCCTGCTGGGACCAGAACGCCTCGACCTTGGCGGGGGAGTAGGCGGGCACGGTCCGCTGGAACCAGGTGCCGAACTCGCCCCTGGTGGCGTCCAGGTCGATCACGAAGGCCGCGCCGCCGTGCCGTACCACCCGTGACAGCTCGCGCAGGCCCGGCTCGCAGCCGGGGCCGAAGAAGTAGGCCCAGCGGGCGATGGCGACGTCCACCGAGGAATCCGGCAGGGGGAGGTCCTGGGCGGTGCTCTGAAGTATCCGGACGTTCGCCAGGCCGCCGCAGCGTCGTCGCGCCAGCGCCACCAGGTCGCGGTGCGGCTCGGCGCCGATCACCTGCGCGGCCTCGGCGGACAGCCCCGGAAGGTGGTAGCCGGTGCCGCAGCCGACGTCGAGCACGGTCGCGCCCCGCCAGTCCCGCAGCTCCCGCATCGCGGAGTCGGCCACCCCGTCGGGGTCGACGGCGCGGTTCTCCAGTTCGTAGACCTGCGGCGAGTTCCAGATGTTCGGACTCGGGATGACGCCTCTCACAGTCCCCAACCGTAGGGGTAGCGCCCCAGATACGGCGTACCGGCTTAGGCTGGCAACGTGGCTGACGTCATCCGTGTGCCCAATGCGAAGATCGCATTGTCCACCGCTTCGGTATATCCGGAACGCACTCCCGATGCGTTCGAGCTCGCCGCGCGCCTCGGATACGACGGCGTCGAGATCATGGTCGGTGCCGATCCCGTGAGCCAGGACATCGACGTGATCGAGCGCCTCTCCGAGCACTACCAGGTGCCCGTGCTGGCCATCCACGCGCCGTGCCTGCTCGTCACGCAGCGGGTCTGGGGTCGCGACCCGTGGGCCAAGCTGGTCAAGGCGCAGAAGGCGGCCGAGCGGCTCGGCGCCTCGACCGTGGTGGTGCACCCGCCCTTCCGCTGGCAGCGCGACTACGCGCGCGACTTCGAGGCCGGGCTGGCCAGGATGCAGGACGAGACCGGCGTCGTCTTCGCGGTGGAGAACATGTTCCCCCTCAAGGCGCGCGGCAACGACGTCGTCCCCTACTCGCCCGACTGGAACCCCACCGACTACGACTTCCCGCACGTGACGCTTGACCTGTCGCACACGGCGGTGTCGGGCTCGGACGCGATGGAGATGGCCACCAAGCTCGGCGACCGCCTGGCCCACCTGCACCTGGCCGACGGGCTGGGGGTGTCGAACAAGGACGAGCACCTGGTGCCCGGCAGGGGCAACCAGCCGTGCGCGCCGATGCTGGAGCGCCTGGCGGGCAACGGCTACTCCGGGCTGGTCGTGCTGGAGATCAACACGCGCAAGGCGGCCAGCCGCAGCGAGCGGATCGACGACCTGGCCGAGGCGCTCGCCTTCGCCCGCCTCTACCTGGCGGCCTCGGCATGACGGAGCTCTCCCGCGCCTTCGACAACGTGGCCGACGCCTACGACGCGGCCCGCCCGCGGTATCCGGACGGGATGTACGACGCCCTGTCGGAGATATCCGGCGTCACGCTGTCCGGCGCCCGCGTCGTGGACGTCGGCGCCGGCACCGGCATCCTCACGCGCGGCCTGCAGGACCGCGGCGCGCGCGTGCTCGCCATCGACCCGGGCGCGGAGATGCTGACCCGCCTGCGGTCCCGCTCGCCGCGCTCGGAAGGTACGGCTGCCGCCCTGCGAGCCGACGGCAACGCCCTGCCCCTGCACGGCGACGTGGCCGACCTGGTGGTCTACGGGCAGTCCTGGCACTGGCTCGACCCGGTCGCCTCGATCGCCGAGGCGCGCAGGGTGCTGCGTCCCGGCGGGGCCATCGCCGGCTGCTGGAACTTCACCGACGCGCGCCAGTCGGGCTGGCTGGCCGAGTACGAGAACCGCCTGGCCAGAGAGTGCCCCGGCTACTGGGGCCAGGCGCTGGAGGAGTGGACGGTGCCGCCCATGGCGACCGCGTTCGACCTGGCCGAGGAGCGCTGGGTGCCGTGGACCCGGATGATCGGCATCGAGGACTTCCTGCTCGACCTGCGCTCGCACTCCTACATGGCGGTGCTGCCAGGCGAGGCCGCCGACGAGCTGGTCGGGCGGCGGCGCGCGGAGCTGGCCGCGGCCTTCCCCGAGGGGCTGCTGGCCGTGCCGATGCACACGTATCTGGCGGTGGGCAGGTGACGGTGAAGCGACGCCCGGGCCGCCGGCCCGGCACCGCGGACACGCGCGGGGAGATCCTGGAGGCCGCCAAGCGGGTGTTCGCCGAGAAGGGGTTCGACAAGGCCACGGTGCGCGGCATCGCCAAGGAGGCGAAGGTCGACCCGGCCCTGGTGCACCACTACTTCGACACCAAGGAGGGCATGTTCGCCGAGGCCATGCGGCTTCCGATGAACCCCGACGAGGTGATCCCGAAGATCCTGGAGGGGCCGCGGGAGCAGGTGGGCGAGCGGATCGTCCGGCTGATCCTCACCGTGACCGCCGATCCGGAGACGCGGCAGCCGATGCTCGCGCTGCTGCGGTCGGCGATGACCAACGACGAGGTCGCGGCCATGTTCCGCAGCTTCATCACCAGCGCGCTGCTGTTCCGCGTGGCCGACACCCTGGGGGTGCCGCACCTGCGCGTCGAGGCGGCCTTCGGGCAGATGTTCGGCGTGCTCATAGGCCGCTACATCCTCCAGCTCGAGCCGCTGGCCAGTGCGGACGTCGAGGACCTGGTGGAGTTGCTCGCTCCCACGATCCAGCGCTACTTCACCGTCTAGCCCGCCTCCCGGGTGGCCTGCCGTACCGGAATAGAGCATTGTTCTGTACTCTGGGACATGTCGGCCGATAAGTTACTCATCGGTAGGATGCTGGTCGTAGGCGTGCGTAGCCGGTGACCGTACGCTGGCAGCCAACGTCGTCTGTGGGAGGACCCCGTGCTCTGGGTAGCCATCATCGGGCTCGTCATGACCGTCCTGGCGGTGGCCGTCGCCGGGCGACGGGCCCTGTTCCTGTACAAGCTCGCCACCATCGGCCCACCCGCACCCGAGCGCGTCGAATACGCCAGGACCAACGTCGGCGGCGAGATCAAGGCGCAGCTCGTCGAGGTGTTCGGCCAGAAGAAGCTGCTGAAGTGGACGCCGTCGGGCATCGCGCATTTCTTCGTGATGTGGGCGTTCTTCATCCTGCTGACCGTCTACATCGAGGCCTACGGCGCGATCATCCAGGGCGCCATCACCGGGACCCCCGACTTCCACATCCCGCTCATCGGGACCTGGGGCGTGCTGGGGTTCCTGCAGGACTTCATCGCGGTCGCCTGTCTGGTCGGCCTGCTGGTGTTCGCCGGGATCCGCATCAAGAACTCCCCCAAGACGCTCGGCCGCAAGTCGCGCTTCTCGGGCTCCCACCTGGGCGGCGCCTGGCTCGTCCTGTTCATGATCTTCAACATCATCTGGACGCTGTTCCTGGCCCGCGGCGTCGCGGCGGCCACCGGCCACTTCCCCTACTCCAACGGCGCGTTCGTCTCGCTCGCGCTGGGGAAGATCCTGCCGGCCAACGACGTGCTCGAGGGCATCGCGCTGCTGCTGCACATCGGCTTCATGCTGGTGTTCCTGGTCATCGTGGTGAACTCCAAGCACCTGCACATCTTCACCGCGCCGCTGAACGTGCTCTTCTCCCGCCGCCCCGACGGCCTGGGCGGCGCTCCCGAGATGCGGATGGACGGCAAGCCCGTCGACTTCGAGGACGAGGACCTGGACCCGGAGCGGCTGGGCCGGGGCAAGGTGGCCGACACCAACTGGAAGGGCTTCCTCGACTTCTACTCCTGCACCGAGTGCGGCCGCTGCCAGTCGCAGTGCCCGGCGTGGAACACCGACAAGCCGCTCTCGCCCAAGATGCTCATCATCGACCAGCGCGACCACGCCTTCCAGATCGCGCCGTACCTGTCGGCCGCCCGTGAGGACCTGCACGAGGACGTGCTGGCGCTGCTGGACAAGCCGCTGGTCGGCGAGGAGGGCGTCATCCACCCCGACGTGCTCTGGTCGTGCACCAACTGCGGCGCCTGCGTCGAGCAGTGCCCGGTGGACATCGAGCACATCGACCACATCCTCGACATGCGCCGCTACCAGGTGATGGTGGAGTCGTCGTTCCCGTCCGAGGCGGGAGTGATGGTGAAGAACCTGGAGAACAAGGGCAACCCGTGGGGCATGTCCGAGATGAAGCGGGCCGACTGGATCGAGGAGCTGGACTTCGAGGTCGAGCTGGTCGACGAGAAGATGCCCGAGGACACCGAGTACCTGTTCTGGGTCGGCTGCGCCGGCGCCCTGGAGGACCGGGCCAAGAAGACCACCAAGGCCGTCGCCGAGCTGCTGCACATCGCGGGCGTCAAGTTCGCCGTGCTCGGCCCGATGGAGGCCTGCACCGGTGACCCGGCCCGCCGCCTGGGCATGGAGTACCTGTTCAACATGCTCGCCCAGCAGAACATCGAGACGCTCAACGAGGCGGGCGTCAAGAAGATCGTGGCCACCTGCCCGCACTGCTTCAACACCCTGGCCAACGAGTATCCGCAGCTCGGCGGCACCTACGAGGTCGTGCACCACACGCAGCTGCTGGCCAAGCTGGTCGACGAGGGCAAGCTCACCCCGATCACGCCGATCGAGGAGAAGATCACCTACCACGACCCGTGCTTCCTCGGCCGCCACAACAAGGTCTACTCCCAGCCGCGCGACATCATGTCCAAGGTGCCCGGGGTCCAGACCCAGGAAATGCACCGGCACAAGGATCGCGGCTTCTGCTGCGGCGCCGGCGGCGCGCGCATGTGGATGGAGGAGCGCATCGGCAAGCGCATCAACACCGAGCGGGTCGACGAGGCGCTGACGACCAATCCTGACACGGTTTCCACCGCCTGCCCGTTCTGCATGGTGATGCTCGGTGACGCCATCAACGAGAAGAAGAACAACGGCGAGGCCAAGGAGTCGCTTGAGGTCGTGGACGTCGCCCAGCTCTTGATCAAATCGGTCAAAAGCCCTTCCTGACCGCTGAAAGTCGGACTCCTCCACAGTCGTTGTGGAGGAGTTCCGCACGTCAGAGGGGTCAAGTGCAAGAAATCTGCCATCCACATAACGGGAAAATCACGGTAACCTCAACGTCGCATGGCTTCATTCGACGGGGAGGGGGCTCGTGATGCGCGTCGTCGTCACAGACGCGGAAGTCACGCTGGCCGACGTGCTCTCCCTGAGACTGGCCATCGACGAGCCGCTGGAAGACGGCACGGAGCTGGTACTCAGGCACCGCCAGACGGGCGTCGAACGCGACGTGGTGCTCGGCACGCCCGGCGCGCGGGCCCGCGAGGCCACGCTGGCGATCTCGCTCACGCCGCTGGAGCTCGCCGCCGGCCGCTGGGACACCTACCTGCGCCACGACGGCAAGAAGGTACGGCTGCGCAGCATCGATCCCGGGTTCTCCCTCGACCACCTGGACGCCTACGCGCTGTGCCAGCGGACCATGGCCTACCGGTCGTATCGGACGCGTAACGGATTCCTGGCGTTGAAGATCGCGGACGCCGAGCCGGTGGCTGAGGTGCGGGCGATCTGGTTCCGCGAGGGCCGCTTCGAGGTCACGGGACTGCTGGCCTTCACCGGGCTGGAGGACGACGACGCCCGCCACGAGGCCACGCTGGCCCTGCACCGCAGGCAGGACGCGGGCTCGACGGTGAAGACGGCCGCTACGGTCAAAGGAGTGCGCTTCCACGCCGCGGTCTCGCTCGTGGACGTGCTCGAGACGGGCACCTGGGAGCCCACCCTCGAGGTGGAGGGGCTGGACAGGCCGCTGAAGCTGGGCTCCAGGCTCGACGACGTGGACGGCAAACGGCGCCGCCTGCACTATCCCTCGGTCAGGGTGGACGGGGTGCCCATCAGGCCCTCCTACACCGCCGACGACGAGCTGCGCATCGAGGTGGGCGGGTGAAGATCAGCCTGATGCTCGCATCCGCGTACGTCATGCGCGGCGACGTCCGGTCCACCCTCAACCTCGCCTCCGCCCTGGCGGAACGGCACGAGGTCGAAGTGATCAGCATCAGGCGGCAGAAGGAGAAACCATTCTTCCCCGTCAGCCCCGACGTCAAGCTGCGCTCCCTGATCGACCTCAGGCCGGGCGTCAGGCACCTGCTCCCGCGCGGCCAGGTGCGCACCGAGGTGGCGCTGTGGCGGATGCTGCGCTCGCTGCGCAGTGACGTTCTCATCACCACCCGGCCCGGGCTCGGTGTCCACGCGGCCAAGCACGCGCCCAGGGAGACGCTCAAGATAGCCAGGGAGTGGAGCCGGCCGGCCGTACCCGCTCCGGTCAAGCGCGCCTACCCGCGGCTGAACGCGGTCGTGACGGCCACCGAGGCGGCGCAGGAGGAGTGGACGCGGCTGCTGGGCGAGGGCCCTGGGCCCGAGGTGCACGCGGTGCCCGACGCGCTGCCGGACGGGCCGTGGCCGCGCTCGCGCATGGACAACAGGATCGTGGCGGCCGGCGGCAGGTGGGTGCCCGTCAAGGCCTACGACAGGCTGATCAGGGCCTTCGCCGTGGTCGCCGACAAGCGGCCCGACTGGCGGCTGCGGCTGTACGGCGGCGGGCCGGAGGAGCGCAGGCTGCGCGCCCTGGTCAGGGAGCTCGACCTGCACAACCACGTCTACTTCATGGGCACCACGCCCGACCTGGCGGGCGAGTTCGCCAAGGCCTCGATCGTGGCCAGCACCTCCCGCACCGAGGACCTGGGGATGAGCGTGCTGGAGGCGATGGGCTGCGGGGTGCCGGTGGTGGCCTTCGAGGGGCCGCGGGGGCCCACGGAGTTCGTCGCCACGGGCTACAACGGGGTGCTGGTGCCCGACGACCAGGAGGACCTGTTCTCGGCCGCCCTGCTCGCCCTCATCGACGACGAGCGCAGGCGGCGCTCGCTGGCGGCGGGGGCGCTGGAGACGGCCATCCGCCACGCGGCCGTCGAGGTGGCCGACCAGTGGGAGAAGCTGATCACCGGTCTCCGCTGAGGCATACGGGTTCGGGGTACCGTAGAGCCATGCATGGGTACAGCGCAGACAAGCAGGCCTACCTGACCCGGCTGCGGCGGATCGAGGGTCAGATCAGAGGGTTGCAGCGGATGGTGGACGACGACGCCTACTGCATCGACGTGCTCACCCAGGTCTCCGCGGCCACGCGGGCCCTGCAGGCGGTGGCTCTGGGGCTGCTGGAGGAGCACATCTCGCACTGCGTGGCCGACGCCATCAACAGCGGGGGTCCTGAAGCGGACGCGAAGGTGAAAGAGGCGTCCGCTGCCATCGCACGGCTCGTGCGGTCATAAGGACTAGTTATCTCGTGCGCCGGTCCCGGGCTCTGTGGGAGCCCGGGACTAGGTCATTGTGATGGCCTTCAGTGACTCACCGAAGTCCGCAATCCGAGCGCGTCGTCGAGCTCGTCCAAGGTCAGCCGCCGCTCGCTGACAGCGACGGCGGTGAGCACCTCGGCGTAGAGCGCAATCTCGTCCAACGCGACACGGTCGTGGACCCGAGAGTCCAGGTCGTCGTGCCCCACCGCGTCGTCCTTCCTTCCGCAGCCCACACCCTCTACGAGGTTACGGCGGAGGCCCTTCAGGCAACATGGCCCATCGGAGTCATTCCTTTCTGTGCCTCTGCGGCCCCATGAGGATCATTTCCCGATTCCGAGATCACAATTCAGCTAATTTCCCGCGAAAGAAGTGTTAGAACGATATAGGCGGAGTAAGGGTGAAATATCGCTATTAGTGGTTTACGGGTGACTGTCGTCGCGCTCGCGGATGAGCCGCTGCACGAGCCCCTGTGACCCGGCGAACCCCTTGGCCGGCACCCGCGCCCCCGTCAGCCGCTGCCAGGCCAGCCCCGTCGCGTACGCCGCACCCAGCACCGCCGCCGCGCTCGCCCTGTCAGGCCCGCCCTCGTCCCCGCCCTCCGGTACGGCCTGCCCGCCCGTGACCGTGGCGGGCAGGGGAGCCGGCAGCGCGGGGAAGCTACCGGACCCGGTCCACTCCTGGGGGACCACGTACTCGCCCGTCTGGGGGATCTGGAACCCGTCAGGCTGGGTGCGCTCGGCGGCCGAGGTCCTGGTCAGCCCTGCCTGGTCCAGCTCCCGGTAGGCCTCGCGCAGCCGGTGGCAGAGCATGCGCGGCAGCCGCTCCTTGGAGTCGGACAGGTCGGCCAGGAACCCGGCCGCCGCAGCGTACGGATCGGGCGTGAAGGCCACCGCCTCGAGCAGGTCGTACACGCTGTGGCGGAAGTTGTCGGCGGGATCGGTCTCGGCCAGCAGTGCCCGGCCGAACCGCGGCGGGCACCGCGACAGCCAGGCCTGCCGTACCGTCTCGTCGTCGACGCGGGCGGCATCGTCGTCGAGGCCCTGCGCCCGCAGCGCGGGCTCGATCATCGTGATCAGGGCCAGCGCGCGGGGCCTGAAGCGGGCGTCGGCCAGCAGGATCCGCGCGGTGTCGGCCAGCAGCGCGAGCAGGCGCAGCGCCGCGCGCGCCCGGCCGTTGCGCGCCCGCTCGGCCACCGGCACGACCAGGTCGAGCAGCGACGGCTGCGGCAGCCAGCGCACCCACTCGTCACCGGGCAGCGGCCTGCGCAGGTACTCGCCGAAGATGGTGATCAGACGCTCGTTGCCGTCGAAGGCGGGCGCGTAGGAGCACCACATCACCGCGCCCCAGATCGCGGCGACCGTGCTCGGCACGTCGGAGGCGAAGATCTCGTCGAAGGCGGTCAGCGGGAACTCGAGCTCCGACTTGCGCCCGCTGGCCCGCAGCAGCACCCGGACCTGCTCGGTGAGCGCCTCGGGCACGTCGGGGCCGATGAAGGCCTGCGTCGAGCCGGGTTCGGCGGCGAAGTCGGGACCGCGCGGGATGAGCCTGGCCGGCAGCACCGCGGCCGGATGGCTGACCTGGCGCACACTGGAGCTCCTGGGCGGCGGCGCGGGATGCCAGCGGCCGTCGGCGGGATCGTGCAGGTACCAGCGGGCGTGCGCGCCGAACAGCCAGCGGTCGCCGTCGGGCGTGACCAGCACCCTGGCGGCTATCACCTGGGCCTGAGCGGGCACAGGGAGTTCGCGCCAGCGGGGATCCACGACCATGCCGCGGATCTCGGCCTCACTGGCGCTGAACGCATCCCAGGACCGCACGGCGGTCATCGTACTGGCCGGTCGAGGATCTACGACTGGCAGAATGTCGGCTATGAGGGCAAAGGTTGTGGGAACCGTGGCGGTCGTGAGCGTCCTCGCGGGATGCGGATCGGCGACCTCGGCCCAGCCCTCGGCGGACGCCCCCGGCGTGCTGTCGGTCAAGGACGCCAAGCCGCCCACACCCGGCGGCGAGGTGGGCTCGGCCTCCGACGAGTTCGACAAGCCGGGCGACGCGTCGGTGTGGAGCAAGCTGAGCGACACCGAGAAGGACCTGGACCGCCTCGACGGCTACGACATCGACAAGACCGTCAAGGGGTCGCTCTACCTGCAGCCCAAGACCTCGTCCTGGTTCGACGGGTTCCGCGGGCCGTTCGTCTACCAGGACCTGGCAGGCGACATCGTGATGTACGCCAGGGTCAAGGTGACGGGCAAGCAGTCGGCCAGGCCCAAGCGGAAGTTCTCGCTCGGCGGGCTGATGGCCCGGGTGCCCGACACCTACGCCAAGGCCAGCTGGTTCTCCATCACCACGGGCACCTCCGACGTCCCCGGCCAGGTCGAAGCGAAGATCACCAAGGACGGCAGCTCCAAGCCGAGCTACGCGACCGTCAAGGGCGGCTGGCTCGACATGGTGCTGGCCAGGGTGGGCCGGGCGGCCGCCGCGCTGTACCGGGAGCAGGGCGGCACGTGGAAGGTGGCCAAGCGCTGGCCGGTGGACGTGCCGGCCAACAACGTCATGCAGTGGGGCGTGACCGCCTACACCGACTGGGACAGTTTCAACACGCTGAAGAAGGACGAGGCCAAGGCCAACGCCCAGCTGATCAAGAAGGGGCAGCCTGACGTGAAGATGTCGGTGGACTTCGTCCGGTTCCTGCGTCCGGAGCTGCCCGACTGGGCCGACCCGCTGAACACCGCCTCGGTCGACGACCAGGCCCTGATCAAAGCGTTGACGCCTGCCGGTGCCTGATCGCCTTGGCCATGTAGTTGTCCGGCGTCCGCGCGAAGGAGGCGCGGTCGTCGTCGGTCAGCTCGCGCACGATCCGGCCGGGAACGCCCGCGACCAGCACCCCCGCCGGGATCTTCTTGCCCGGCCCGACCAGCGCCCCGGCGGCAACCAGGGTGCCCGCCCCGACGCGGGCGCCGCCCAGCACGATGGCGCCGATGCCGATCAGCGCGCCCGACTCGATGTGGGCGCCGTGCACCATCGCCTTGTGCCCCAGGCTGACCCGGGACTCCAAGATCGCCGGCTCCCCGGCGTCGGCGTGCAAACAGGACAGATCCTGTACGTTGCACTCCTCGGCGATCTCGATCCGCTCATCGTCTCCCCGAAGCACGGAGCCGTACCAGATGCTGGAGTTACGCCCGATCTTGACCTGCCCGACCACGACGGCGCCCGGCGCTATGTACGCCTCGGGATGAATGTCCGGGACTGCCCCGTTGTCCAACGCTGCGATGTACACCCACCTCATCGTAATTCCTGGCCGAGGTGTGGCGTTCCGGTTGCGGACGTGGGCAGATGGCAGGAAAGTCGTTTCCTGACGTCACGTCGTCAGATCCTTACAACCCGCAATTTTCCCCCGCCTCACGCAAACCATAGGTAACCCCCATGACAAACCAGCACGAGAGCATTCCCGATCTGATGCAAGAGGACAGCTTCGAAGTCGTGATGCGCGGCTACAACCGCCGTCAGGTGCACGACTACATGATCCGTACCCGCAACCAAGTTCGAGATCTGGAAGAGCGGCTGGCGCGAGCGATCGATCAGGCGGAGCAGGGTCGCCTGGAGCTGGCGGAGGCCAGGAAGCGCATGGTCGAGGCGCCGCAGAGCTACGACGACCTGAGTCCCCGGCTGGCCCAGATTCTGAAACTGGGCGAGGAGGAGGCTGCGGCCAAGAAGGAGGAGGCCGTCAACGAGGCCAACGGCCTCAGGGAGGCGGCCAGGGCGGAGGCCGACCGTACGGTGTCCTCCGCGCGCGAGACGGCCGACAACATCCTCACCTCCGCCCAGGCGGAGGCCGAGCGGCGCGTGAACGAGGCCACGGGGGCGGCCGAGCGCATGCTGGCGCAGGCGGGCGCCGACGCCGAGGAGACGCTCACCACGGCGCGCACCGAGGCGGAGGACACCCTGCGTGAGGCGCGGGGCGAGGCCGACAGGCTGGTCACGGCGGCCAAGCACGAGTCGGACCAGACGATCGAGCACGCCAGGTCCGAGGCCGAGCAGACGCTCACGGCCGCGCGCACCGAGGCCGACTCGACGCTGTCGGCCGCCAAGAAGCGGGTGGCCGCGCTCGACGAGCACGCGGGGCGGCGCGTGTCCTACCTCACCGACACCCACACCGAGGTGGTGCGGCGGCTCACCGAGATCAGCTCGGTGCTCGGCGACCTGATGCACAACGAGGCGGCCTCGGGCCCGCTGATCGACGTGCCCATGCCGGCGCCGCAGGACGACGTGCGCGTCATCGTGGAGGATCCGGAGCCCGCCCCCGCCGTGGAGGTCGTGGAGCAGCAGCGGGAGATCTCCGACGACACCGACGTGGTGAACATCGCGAACCTGTCGGAAGTGCGCAAGTAGCAGACCGTGACCACGAGGAGCCCCGCCGCGCGCCGGTGGGGCTCCTCGTGTGTCTTGCGGGCGGAAGCCCCCGCCCCCGATAGGGTCGGAGACTTCCGCGTTCATGGCCCCTTTTCTCGCTGGTAGCCCGGTGCCGGGGCCGCCGAGTCGCTGGACCCGGCACCGGGCGGCTCGCGTGCGTCCGACGGACCGGGGAACGGTCCACCGAGCGCTACGGAGGGGCGGTGCGTGCCCGCCTCTCCTGGTCCCGGAGCTGCTCGCGCAGTCCCTCCGGGTCGTCCGCGTCGATGGTCATCGCGCAGCCGGCGTCTCGTTGCTCCGCGCTGAGCGGATGGTGCCGGGTGGCCCACCAGCGGCCCGCGTCGCTCCGCCAGATGGTCCAGTGCGGGAACTCCCGGGCGATCTCCGCCAGGTGCCGGTCAAAGGACATGGTCACCCTTCCCGGGGGCCCGCTTTGCGACGTTTCCATCTCCTTCGAAGGTGCGTCAGTTCTCTAGAGAACGCAAGATCCGCGAGGGACAGGTCAACCTATCGCTTGACATTTCCCCTTGACCTAGGCGTCAAAGTCGTACTGAAGTACATAGGCCGCCGAGTCCAGCACCATCTCGTTGTGCTCGACGGGGAGGCCGCCCGAGGTGTAGGCGGTTCTGGCGATCACGATGACGGGCGTCCCGCCGGGCAGGTCGAGCATCCGGGACTCGCGGGGGCTGGGCATCCTGGCCCTGATCTCCTCGGTGAAGTGGGCGGGCGGCAGCCCCAGGTCGCCCAGCCTGGCGTAGACGCCGCCGGGTCCGGTGTCGGGCAGCGTGATGGCGCTGCCCTGGACCAGGTGGGCGGGGAAGGAGGAGGTCGCCAGCTGGACCGGGCGGGTGTCGACGGAGTAGCGGCGTCGCCGTACCCAGACCTCGGTGCTCTCCAGTACCTCGGCCACCTCGTCGGCGGCGATCTCGTGGACCACCTCGACCTGGTCGACCGTGAAGGGACGGCCGCGGGTGTCGGCGTCCCAGATGGCGCGTCCCTGGCCCCACTGCTCGCGGGACAGGCGGCGCGAGCCGTGCCTGCGTATGGGTTTGAACAATCGCACGTAGACCCCCGAACCTCTTTTCGGCACCGCCAGCCCTTCGTTGATGAGTACGGCAAGCGCCTGCCTCGCGGTGGCGCGTGCGATCGCGAACTCCGCCATGAGTGCGTTCTCGCCCGGTAGCCGGTCCCCGTCGCGCAGATCGCCGGAGAGAATGCGGGCTCGAAGTCCGTCGGCGATGCGTCGATAGATCGGGGGCTCGTGGGGTACCGGGGATTCAGACACGTTTGACCACCCTCTGTCACCAACCGGGTTTGGCGTCTCCAGAGAACTTGCCCCGTCTTGTCCACGATCGCACAGATACGCAGGTTGGTCCCGAGCTTCTTTTGAGCGGATCGTGCCCGTGTGGTGATCCTCGGGGGTTTTCGCGGGCCGTTACCGTGGAACGGTCCCGGCCGGTATTGACCGCGCCCACCAGCGGCGAGTAATCAGGGCCGAAAGTACGGCTCCCGCCGTGTTGACGATCACGTCGTCGATCGAGGAGAACCGGCCGAGCCGGAGGCCGTACTGAAGGACCTCCACAAGCGTCGAGCAGGCCGCGGCGACCGCCGCGATCCTGGCCGCGGAGGCCATCCGCGCGGTGCGTACCGGCAGCAGCGCGCCGAGCGCGGCGAAGACCAGGAGATTGCCTCCGACCTGCACCAACACCGTGTCCCACGGCGCCGACACGACCGCGGCGAGGTCTTTGAACGGCACGAGACTGACTCCGGTCTGACCGGTGACCGGAGTGAGGATCATCCAGATCCACGGCGCCGTGCCGACCACGATGCCGACGTCGGCCAGGCTGGTGCGGACGGGCGCCGGGTGCCCCGCGCGGCGCCGGATGCGGGCCAGGACGAGAACCGCCAGGACGGCCAGGGGAAGTGCCAAAAACCCGGCAATGATGACATTTCCCCACATGTCCAAAGTCCGCGTCACCGGACAATCATGGCGGTACCCGAAGGGTACGGAAAGATGACCCTTCGGACAGCCTTTCAGCGCGACCGTTACCCGTCGCACTGAGTCACCACACGGACCGGGCCTAGCTCTCGGTGACGTGCCAGCGCACTCCGTGGCCGGACAGGAAGCCCAGGAACGACTCCGGGTCGAAGGCCTGCGACGGCGCCAGGACGCCGGGCTTGGCCCCGTCCGCCACCAGCCTGCGCGCCGCCTCCACCGCGATCACCGCCGTCTTGGCGTACCCGTTGGTGCCCTCGACCTCGCCGCGCACGGTGCGCCCGCCCCGCCCGGCCGCCTCGACGGAGATCGTCCACTTGCTCCGCCGCCGCACCTCGTCGTCCGGCCCCTCGGGGAGCGAGTCGATGACCGCGGCGGGGATCCCGCCCTTCAGGTCGTCGAACGTCCCGCCGAGCAGCCCTTCCATGCGCCCGACGGGGACGTGCCGGGGCACGGTCGCCACCGGGGGGAGCGCGGCCTTGCTCACCTGGACGGGTTCGGCCGCGCCGGGGAAGCGCCACGTGTCGTGGCTCGGCTCGCCGTACGTCGTCCAGCCGTCCTGCTCGTAGCGCAGCGCGCCGTCGAACAGCAGGTCAGGGTCGAGCGAGCGCAGCGTCCCGCGGCTGAAGGCGCCGTCGCGGTACCAGAGGGCGACCGTCATCGTCTCGACCGGTCCCGCGGCCTCGGCCACGAGGTGGCCGATGAGGTCGCTCGGCCCGCCGTCGTCGGCCATCGCGGGAACGATCGAGACCGCCGCGCCGGCGAAGGCGTCGAAGACCTCGTTGATGTAGTGCTGCTCGCCGGTGGTGTCGACGTAGTGCGCCCCGGCGGCGACGGCGGCGCGGATGACCGGGGCGCCGAGCCGGGCGAACGGCCCCGCGGTGTTGACGACGGCGTCGGCCCCGGCGAAGGCGGCCTCCAGCGCGTCCTGGTCGTGGATGTCGGCGACGCGGATCTCGAAGCCGGTGCCGGACGCGGCGGCCCGCAGCCGTGCGGGATCGCGGCCGACGAGGACGGCGTCGATGCCGCGGCGGGCGAGTTCGGCGACCGCGAGCCGGCCCGTGAAGCCGCTCGCGCCGTTGAGTGCAATCTTCATGCCGTCGACGCTACGAGCGGTTATGCGGACGATCCATGTCGGGAAGTCCTGGAGTCATGCTCGATCGTCCGGCCAACCGGACGGTGTGTACGCTGTGGACATGGACGTGCTGAGCGACGCGGTGACGACGATGCGCACCGGCCGCCCGCACTCCAACCGCAACCGGCTGCGCGCGCCCTGGGGGCTGCGCTTCCCGCCGACCGACGGCGCGGGCTTCCACATCGTGCTCAGCGGCTCCTGCTGGCTGCTGCCCGGGAGCGCGGAGCCGCTGCGGCTGGCCGCGGGCGACATCGTGTTCCTGCCGCGCGAGCCCGGGCACGCCCTCGCCGACGACCCTGCCAGCCCGCTGACCGAGTTCCGCATCGGCGGCAGGGACCGCGAGGACGCCACCGGCACGGGCGCGGCCACCGACCTGCTCTGCGGCGCCTACGTGCTCGACCGCTCGCGCCCGCACCCGCTGCTGGCGGACCTGCCGGACGTCATCCACCTGCCCGCCCAGGTCGGGCGGCACCGGCGCCTGCGCACCGCGGTGGACCTGCTCGGCGCGGAGCTCGCGGACCCGGGCGCGGGCACGAGCGCCAGCGTGTCGGCGCTGCTCGACCTGCTGCTGCTCTACATGCTGCGGGCCTGGTTCGACGACAGGTCAGTGGGTGAGCCGACCGGCTGGCCCGCCGCGCTGGCCGACCCCGAGATCAGCGCGGCGCTGCACGCGATGCACACCGACCCGGCGGCGCCGTGGTCGGTGCGCGAGCTCGGCGAGCGGGCGGGACTCTCCCGCACGGTCTTCGCCCAGCGCTTCAGCGCGCTCGTCGGCAGGCCACCGCTGGCCTACCTGACCTGGTGGCGGATGACCGTGGCGGCCAGGACCCTGCGGGAGACCGACGCGCCGCTGGCCACGGTGGCCAGGCAGTGCGGATACGCCTCGGAGTTCGCCTTCGCCAAGACCTTCAAGCGCGAGTTCGGCCTCGCGCCTGGCGCCTTCCGGCGCCAGTCACAGGTGCTCGCGTAGGAAGGCGACGGCCGCCTCCCAGGCGCGGGCGGCCGGCTCCGGCTGGTGGAACATGGGCGCCTCGCTGTTGTGGAAGGCGTGCCCCGCCTCCTCCTCCACGTGCATGACCACGTCGGGCCTGCCCGCCGCGGCCCGCTCCACGACGGCGACCCGCTCGCGGGGGATGTAGGGGTCGCTGCCGCCGAAGACGAGCATCAGCGGCGCCCGGATCCGGTCCATCAGCTCGGTCGAGTCCGGTACGGCGGAGCCGTAGAAGGACAGCACCGCGTCCAGCGGCACCCGCGCGGCCAGCGCGAAGGCGACCGAGCCGCCCAGGCAGAACCCGAGCGCGCCCACCCCGCCCACGACCTCGGGCATCGCGCGCAGGTGCGCCACGGTCAGCGCGCAGTCGGCCACGCCGAGCTGGAAGTCGAACCCGCCGGCCAGCTCGATCGAGGCGGCCGTGCCTTCCGGCGTGTGCTCGCCCAGCCAGCCCCGCTGAAGGCGCCAGAACAGGTCGGGCGCGAAGCGCACATCAGAATCTGTCGGTCCTCTGCGCTAGAGTCGGCACGTCTCGCGATAACCAAGCGAGGCGTGTTGTACGGCCGCCGGACGGGCGGTTGCTGCGCGGGAAGGGCTTGGGTTGCCGGGCCGGTGCACCGCGAACCGACAGACCACCTGCAGGTGGTGCTGGAATCCTCGGACTTCCAGGCCGGGGAGGACGTCAAAGGGTTCGAGCCAGTGCGCGGGAGACGCCCAGCGCGGCCGTCTTGACCGCGGGCGCCAGCCGGGTGGGGTGGAAGCGGGCCAGCGGCACCGAGACCGACAGCGCGGCCACCGCCTCGCCGTTGCTGAAGATCGGCGCGGCGATGCAGGCGCCGCCGAGCTGCGCCTCCTCCCGCTCGTAGGCCAGCCCGGCCGCCTGGATCTGCCCGATCGCCTCCTCCAGCCGCTGGGGATCCACGATCGAGTGCGGGGTGAGCCTGCGCAGCGGCCGCCTGAGCACCTCGTCGATGAAGTCGGGCCCGGAGAAGGCCAGCAGCGCCTTGCCCACGCCGGTGCAGGTCAGCGGCAGCCGCCCGCCCACCCGCGAGGGCAGCGAGAACGCCGACTGGCCGCTGATCTTCTCCACGTAGACCACGTCGAGCCCGTCGCGCACGCCCAGGTGGATGGTCTCGCGCGTGGCCTCGTACAGGTCGTGCATGAACGGCAGGGCGGCATGGCGCAGGTCGCGCTCGAGGGGGACGATGCTACCGAGCTCGAACAGCCGGCGGCCGAGGTAGTAGCCGTCCGCCCTGCGGGCGACGGCGCCGATCTCGGTCAGCTCCGTGAGCAGCCGGAAGGCGGTGGTCTTGGGCAGGTGGCAGCGCTCGGCGACGTCGACGAGCCGGAGCGGTCCGCCGGTCGGGCGGAACGCGTCAAGGACCAGCCATGACTTCTCCAGCATCGACAGTGCGTTCCGTGTCACGGAACTCATTGTTGTTCACCACCCCCTCACCGATCTATACCGGTAGGACGGAAATATGAGGAGATTCAGGTGTTGACCCACTTCATCGGTGGCGAGCAGGTGGCCCAGGGGCCTGTTTTCCCTGTGTACGATCCCGTCACCGGCTCGGTGCTCCGGCAGGTCCACGAGGCGGACTCGGCGGTGGTGGACCGCGCCGTCCAGGCGGCCCGCGCGGCGGCTCCAGGCTGGGCCGCGCTGCCCGTGACCGAGCGGGCAGCCTGGATGCGCCGCCTCGCCGACGGGATCGAGGCCCGCTTCGACGACCTGGTCGCGGCCGAGATCGCCGACACCGGCAAGCCGCTCGAGCAGACCAGAACGCTGGACATCCCGCGCGGCGCCGCCAACTTCCGGGCCTTCGCCGAGATCGCCGCCCAGCGCCCCGACGACGCCTTCCACCTGCCCGGCGTGCTCAGCTACACCGTGCGCAGGCCGCTCGGCGTGGTCGCGGTCATCGTGCCGTGGAACCTGCCGTTCCTGCTCATGACGTGGAAGCTGGCCCCCGCCCTGGTCGCGGGCAACGCGGTTGTGGTCAAGCCGTCGGAGAACACCCCGTCCTCGGCCGCGCTGTTCGCCGAGATCTGCGCCGAGGTCGGCCTGCCCGCCGGGGTCGTCAACGTCATCTACGGGTACGGCACGGCCGGGCAACTGCTCGTGGAGCACCCCGGCGTGGACGGCGTGACCTTCACCGGATCCACCAGGACCGGATCGACGATCATGCGGTCGGTCTCCGACCGGGTCAAGCCGGTCTCCTTCGAGCTGGGCGGCAAGAACGCGGGCGTGATCTTCGCCGACTGCGACCTGGACAGGGCCGTGGACGGCACCGTGAAGTCGGTGTTCACCAACGGCGGCCAGGTGTGCCTGTGCACCGAGCGGCTCTACGTCGAGCGGCCGATCTTCGAGGAGTTCTGCGCCAGGCTGGCCGCGCGGGCGCAGACCGTCGAGCCGCAGCCGATGATCTCCGCCGAGCACCGGCAGAAGGTGCTGTCGTACTACGAGCTGGCCCGCTCCGAGGGCGCCAAGATCCTCACCGGCGGCGGCGTGCCCGCCGACCGCGAGGCCGGCTACTTCGTGGAGCCGACCGTCGTGACGGGCCTTTCCGAGGACTCCCGCTTCAACACCGAGGAGATCTTCGGACCCGTCTGCCACGTGGCCCCCTTCGACACCGAATCCCAGGCCGTCGACCTGGCCAACGCCAGCGAGTACGGCCTGGCCGCCACGGTCTGGACGGGCTCGCTCGACCGCGCGCACCGGGTCGCCCAGCGCCTGGAGGCCGGCCTGGTCTGGGTCAACACCTGGTACCTGCGTGACCTGCGCACTCCCTTCGGCGGTGTCAAGCTGTCGGGTATCGGCAGGGAAGGCGGGACCCAGTCGCTGGACTTCTACTCCGAACCCACGACGATCACCATCAAGCTGGAGCAGTCCGATGCATGACGAATGGTCAGACGCGGTCGACGTGCGAACCCAGGCGGCCGATCGGCTGCGCGAGGCCGAGCGCTCGGGCAAGCCGTGCGCGCCGGTACGCGACCTGGTGGCCACGGCCGAGGAAGGCTACGCCGTACAGGAGGTCAACACGCGGCGCGCGCTGGAGGAGGGGCGGCGGCTGGTCGGCAGGAAGATCGGCGCGACCAACCCGGCGGTGCAGAAGCAGCTCGGGCTGGAGTCGCCGGACTTCGGGATGCTGTTCGCGGACATGGCCTACCTGGACGGGCTGCCCGTGCCGGTGGAGCGGTTCCTGCAGCCGAAGGCCGAGGCCGAGGTCGCGCTGGTGCTGGCGCACGACCTGGAGGGCGGGCCGTTCACGGTGGTCGACGTGATCAGGGCGGTCGACTTCGTGCTGCCCGCGATCGAGATCGTCGACTCGCGCATCGCCGACTGGGACATCACGCTGGCCGACACGATCGCCGACAACGCCTCGAGCGGGGCGTTCGTGCTCGGCAACACGCCCGTCGACCTGCGCGGCCTCGACCTGCGGCTGGCCGGGATGACGATGGTCAAGCGCGGGCAGGAGGTCTCCACCGGCGCGGGCGCGGCCTGCCTCGGCCACCCGCTCAACGCGGCCGTCTGGCTGGCGAACACGCTGGGCGGCACCGACTTCCCGCTGCGCGCGGGCCACGTGGTGCTGACGGGCGCGCTCGGCCCGATGGCGCCGGTCGAGCCGGGAGACGTCTTCGAAGCGCGGATAGAGGGCCTCGGGTCGGTGCGGGCGGTGTTCTCCTCATGAAGATCGCCATCATCGGATCAGGGAACATCGGGACCGACCTCATGTTCAAGGCGCTGCTGTCGCGCAAGGTCGAGGTCGTGGCCATGGCCGGGATCGACCCGGCCTCCGACGGGCTCGCCAGGGCCGGACGCCGTGGACTCGCGACCACCTCCGACGGGGTCCGCGGGCTGGTCGAGCTGCCCGAGTTCGCCGAGGTCGACGTGGTGCTCGACGCCACCTCGGCGGGCGCGCACCGGGTCAACGCCGAGACCGTCCAGGCGTACGGCAAGCGGATCATCGACCTGACGCCGGCCGCCATCGGCCCCTACGTGGTGCCCACCGTCAACCTGGACGACCACCTGTCCGAGCCGAACCTCAACATGGTGACCTGCGGCGGCCAGGCCACGATCCCGATCGTGGCCGCGGTCTCCTCGGTCGCTTCCGTGAAATACGCCGAAATCGTGGCTTCCATCGCATCGAAGTCCGCGGGACCGGGCACGAGAGCCAACATCGACGAGTTCACCGAGACCACCGCCAGGGCCATCGAGAAGGTCGGCGGCGCGGAACGCGGCAAGGCCATCATCGTGCTCAACCCCGCCGAGCCGCCGCTGATCATGCGCGACACGGTCTACTGCCTGGTCGACGAGTGCGACGAGGCGGCCGTGGCCCACTCGGTGGAGGAGATGGTGGCCAGGGTGCAGGAGTACGTGCCCGGCTACCGGCTCAAGCAGCGCGTGCAGTTCTCGCAGGTGCCCTGGGACGAGCCGGTCTGGACGCTGCTGCCGGGGCAGAAGGGCGGGACCAAGGTGAGCGTCTTCCTCGAGGTGGAGGGCGCCGCCCACTACCTGCCCGCCTACGCGGGAAACCTGGACATCATGACCGCCGCCGCCCTGCGCACGGCCGAACGGATCGCCGAGGTGGCCCGCGTATGAAGCTCTACGTGCAGGACGTGACCCTGCGGGACGGCATGCACGCCATCCGCCACCGCTACACCGTCGACCAGGCCGCCGAGATCGCCAGGGCGCTCGACGCGGCCGGCGTGGCCGCCATCGAGGTCGCGCACGGCGACGGCCTGGCCGGTGGCAGCTTCAACTACGGCCCTGGCGCCCACACCGACGTGGAGTGGATCGAGGCCGTGGCAGCCGCCGTCCAGCGGGCCAAGCTGACCACGCTGCTGCTGCCCGGCATCGGCACCGTCAGGGATCTGCGCAGGGCGCACGCGCTCGGGGTCACCTCGGTGCGGATCGCCACCCACTGCACCGAGGCCGACATCGCCGCCCAGCACATCGCCACCGCCCGCGAGCTGGGCATGGACGTGGCCGGCTTCCTGATGATGTCGCACATGGCCCCGCCGGACGTGCTGGCCGGGCAGGCCAAGCTGATGGAGTCCTACGGCGCGCACTGCGTGTACGTCACCGACTCGGGCGGCGGGCTGACCATGGACGGCGTGCGCGACCGGATCCGCCGCTACAGGGACGTGCTGGAGCCCGAGACCGAGATCGGCATCCACGCCCACCACAACCTGGGCCTGGGCGTGGCCAACTCGGTGGTCGCGGTGGAGAACGGCTGCCTGCGCGTGGACGCCTCGCTGGCCGGGATGGGCGCGGGGGCCGGGAACTGCCCGATCGAGGTGTTCGTGGCCGTGGCCGACCTGATGGGCTGGGAGCACGGCTGCGACCTGTACGGACTGATGGACGCGGCCGACGACCTGATCAGGCCGCTCCAGGACCGGCCCGTCCGGGTGGACCGCGAGACGCTGACGCTGGGCTACGCGGGCGTCTACTCCAGCTTCCTGCGCCACGCCGAGGCCGCCTCGGAACGCTACGGCGTCGACACCAGGGCCATCCTGACCGAGGCCGGCCGCCGCCGCATGGTGGGCGGCCAGGAGGACATGATCGTGGACATCGCGCTCGACCTGGCGGGTGAGAAATGACCGACCTGGCCGCACGGCTCGACGAGGCCTGCCGTACCGGCGTCGCCATTCCACAGCCTGTGGACGACTTCGAGCCGTACGAGGTGCAGTCGGAGCTGATCGGGCTGCGGCTGGACCGCGGCGAGCGGCTGGTCGGGGTCAAGCTGGGGTTCACCAGCGAGGGCAAACGCCGGCAGATGGGGGTCGACGACCTCATCCTCGGGCGGCTGACCGACGCGATGTCCGTCCACAGCGGGTCGCGGCGCTACATCCACCCGCGCGTCGAGCCCGAGATCGTCTACCTGACCGGCAGGCGCATCGCCTCGGTGACCGACGCCCAGCGGCCCGGCGCGGTGGTGGCCGTGGCGCCGGGGCTGGAGATCATCGACTCGCGGTATGAGAACTTCCGCTTCTCGCTGGAGAGCGTGATCGCCGACAATACCTCGGCGGCGGGCTACGCGATCGGGCCGTGGCGGACCTACGACCCCACGCGGTGGAACCTGGGCGTCGTGATGGAGATCGACGGCCGTGCCGTACAGATCGGCTCGACCGCGGCGATCCTCGGCGACCCGCGCAGGGCGGTCGTGGAGGCGGCCCGGTTGGCCGCCTCCATCGGGCTGGTCATCGAGGAGGGCTCCGTGCTGCTCGCGGGGGCGGCCACCCCGGCCGAGCCGCTGCGGCCGGGAGCGCACGTGCGGGTCGAGATCCAGGACCTGGGCGAGGCCGCGTTCAGGATGGAGGCGTGATGCTGGTCGAGGGCAAGGCCACGCCGCGGGGCAGGTTCCCGCACGTCAAGCGGGCCGGTGACTTCCTGTACGTGTCGGGCACCAGCTCGCGCAGGCCCGACAACACCTTCGAGGGTGTCGAGGTGGACGAGTTCGGCGCCACCTCGCTGGACATCCGCGCGCAGACCAGGGCGGTGATCGAGAACATCGGCGACATCCTCGAGGCGGCCGGAGGGTCGCTGGCCGATCTCGTGCAGATCACCACGTACCTGGTGAACATGAACGATTTCAAGGGATACAACGAGGTCTACGCCGAGTTCTTCGACGAGGAGGGCCCGACGCGGACCACGGTGGCGGTGCACCAGCTGCCGCACCCCCACCTGCTGATCGAAATGCAGGCAGTCGCCTACCACCCACAGGAGCGATCATGATCCCGCCCATCGACTTCACCAAGTGGATCGACGAGCACGCCCACCTGCTCAAGCCCCCGGTGGGCAACAAGGTCGTCTTCGAGGACGGCAAGGACTTCATCGTCATGGTCGTCGGCGGGCCCAACCAGCGCACGGACTTCCACGTCGACCCCTACGAGGAGCTGTTCTTCCAGATCAGGGGGAACATGCACCTGAACGTGATGACCCCGGAGGGGCCCGACACGATCCACATCCGTGAGGGCCAGATGTTCCTGCTGCCCGGCAACCTGCCGCACTCGCCGCAGCGCGAGGCCAACTCGGTGGGGCTGGTCGTGGAGAAGATCCGCGAGGAGGGGCTGCTGGAGAAGTTCCAGTGGTACTGCCTCGAGTGCAGCAACAAGGTGCACGAGGTCGAGCTGCAGGTGCGCGACATCGTCAAGGACCTGCCGCCGGTCTTCCAGGCCTTCTACGAGGACGAGAAGGCCCGCACCTGCGACAACTGCGGGGCGCTCCACCCGGGCAAGGGCTAGATGACGGTCGTCGACGTCCACACGCACTACGTCCCCAAGGGCTGGCCCGACCTGGGCTGGCCGGGGGCGCCGCGGCTCCGGGTGGATTCCGAGCGCGAGGCGATGATCCTCGTCAACGACCGCGACTTCCGGAAAATTCACAATGACTGCTGGGATCCGGCGGTCCGCCTGGAGACCATGGATCGGGACGGCGTCGACAAGCAGGTCGTCTCACCCACGCCGGTGTTCTTCTGCTACGACCGCCCGGAAAAGGTCGCCGCAGTCTTCAACGACCTAGCTCTTGAAATTTGCCGAAATGAGCGGCTCATCCCGTTCTGTCAGGTACCGCTCAACGATCCGGACGCCGCCTGCGAGGAGCTCGACCGATGCCTGGCCAACGGCCACAAGGGCGTCGAGATCGGCAACCACGTCGGCGACAAGGACCTCGACGACCCGGGCATCGTCCAGTTCCTGCAGCACTGCGCCGAGCGCGACGTCCCCGTCTTCGTCCACCCCTGGGACATGGCCTCGAGCCCGCGGCTGGACCGGTGGATGGCGCAGTGGCTGGTCGGCATGCCCGCCGAGACCCACCTGTCGATCATCGCGATGATCCTCGGCGGCGTCTTCGACCGGGTCCCCGACACGCTGAAGATCTGCTTCGCCCACGGCGGCGGCTCGTTCGCCTTCTGGCTGGGCCGCTTCGAGAACGCCTGGCACCGCAGGAACGACCTGATCGGCGTCTCGGAGCACCCGCCCTCGCACTACCTGGGCCGCTTCCACGTCGACTCGGTCGTCTTCGACGAGCGGGCGCTGCGGCTGCTGGTCGACACGGTCGGCGAGGACCGCGTCATGCTGGGCTCCGACTTCCCCTACCCGCTCGGCGAGTCACCCGTGGGCGACCTGATCCGTCGATCGGGCTTCCTTTCCGGTACGGCTCGCGCCAAGCTGCTTGGCGCGAACGCCGAGGTCTTCCTCGGCCTGTGAAGGGAGCGCCCGATGCGCGTGCCGGTGGTCGTCCCCGTGGTGCTGGTCGTGGTGCTGGCGGCCTGCGGCGCGTCGCCGACCATGCAGGCCGGGCACGACCCGGTGCTCAAGGTGGGCGCGATCATCTCGCAGACCGGCGTCTACGCCGCGCTGGGCGATGACATGGAGACCGCGATGCGGCTCTACCTGGACGAGCACGGCGGGCGGCTGGGCGGCAGGCCCGCCGCCCTGCTCGTCGCCGACGACGCCGGCAACCCGGAGACCGGCGGCCAGCGGGCCAGGCAGCTGATCGACCACGACGGCGCGAGCGTGATCACCGGGCTGCTGTCGTCGCCGGTGGCGCTGACCGTGGTCAGGCAGGCCGGGGGCGTGCCCGTGGTGATCGCCAACGCCGGGGCCGACGGCCTGGGCGGCCCGGGGGTCTACCGGGTGTCGTTCACCGACCACGACCAGGGCTTCGCCGCGGGCAAGTACGCCGCCGAGCACTACGGCACCTCGGGAGCCGTGCTCATGGCCCCCGACTACACGGCGGGCACCGAGACGCTGGACGGCTTCGAGGCCGGATACGGCGCCAAGGCGCTCAAGCGGATCCTCACCCCGTTCGACCGGACCAAGGACTTCGCCCCGTACCTCGCCCAGATCCCCGCCGACGCCAAGTTCGTCTACGCCTTCTACGCCGGCGGCGAGGCGATCACGTTCGCCAGGGCGTTCTCCGCGGCCAAGGTCCCGCTGCTGGCCTGCCAGCACCTGGCCGACGAGGACGTCACCCAGGCCGTCGGCCCCGACGCCGACGGCATGACCAGCGTCGGCATGTACGCCCCCACGCTCACCAACCAGGACAACACCGCCTTCGTGGCCCTGTGGCGCTCCAGGACGGGCAGGAACCCCTCCGTGGTCGCCGTCCAGGGCTGGGACGCCATGCGCATGATCGACCTGGCCGCCGACAAGGGCGGCGACCTGGCCCGGGCGCTGTCGCAGATCCACGACATCCCGAGCCCGCGCGGCCCCCTCCACTTCGACGCCACCCACAACCCGGTGCAGAACTGGTACGTCCGCCAGTACCAGAATGGCGAAAACCGGGTGCTTAGCACGATTTCTCCAGGAAGTGAGTGAACGTTGGACCGCGACCGCTGCCTAGCCCTCGACGCAGAGGACCCCCTGCGCGCCTTCAGGGACGAGTTCGTGCTGCCCGAGGGGGTCGTCTACCTCGTGGGCAACTCCCTGGGCGCCCCGCCGCGCCGCGCCGCCGAGCGGGTACGGCAGGCCGTCGAGGACGAGTGGGGCACCCACCTGGTCGGCGGGTGGAACGAGAGCGGCTGGTACGCCCAGCCGCTGACCGTGGGCGATCGGCTTGCTCCGCTCATCGGCGCGGGACCCGGCCAGGTCGTGGTGGGCAACACCACCTCGATCGCGGTCTACCAGGCGGTGTCGGCGGCCGTCGGGCTGCGCCCCGACCGGCGGGTGATCGTGCTCGACAGGTCCAACTTCCCCACCGACAACTACATGGTCGCGAGCCTGCCCGGATACGAGGTCAGGGACTTCAGCGAGGGCCGCTTCGACGACGCGGCCGTGGTGCTGCTGTCGGAGGTCGACTACCGCACCGGCGCCCGCTACGACGTGCCGGAGATCACCGCCCGCGTGCAGGCCGCGGGCGCGCTCATGGTGTGGGACGTCTGCCACAGCGTCGGCGCCATGCAGGTGGACGTCTCGGCCGCCGACTTCGCCGTCGGCTGCACCTACAAGTACCTCAACGGCGGCCCCGGCGCGCCCGCCTTCCTGTACGTCAACCCGCGCCACCAGGCCGAGGCGCGCAACGTGCTGCCCGGCTGGTACTCCCACGCCGAGCCGTTCGCCTTCCAGACCGGGTTCAGCCCGGCCGAGGGAATCAGGCGGTTCACTGTCAGCACGCCGCACGTGCTGTCCTTCGCCGCGCTCGAGGCGGCACTGGACGTGTGGGAGCGGGTGCCGATGGATCAGATCAGGGCCAAGAGCATCGCGCTGACCTCGCTGTTCGTGGACCTGGTGGGCGACAGGCTGGAGCTGGCCTCACCGCGCGACCCGCTGCGGCGCGGCAGCCAGGTCAGCTTCTACCACCCCGACGGCTACCCGGTGATGCGCGCGCTGATCGACCGCGGCGTGCACGGTGACTTCCGCGCGCCCGACATCCTGCGCTTCGGCTTCGCGCCGCTCTACACCCGCTACGTGGACGTCTTCGACGCCGCCACGATCCTGGACGAGGTGCTGGAGAAGGAGCTGTGGCGCGACGAGAAATACGCCCAGCGGCTGGCGGTCACCTAACGCCCGTCCAGCCGCTCATGCGATAGCCGCTATCGAAACAGACCCCTGTACGGCATGCCGCCAACTACCCCAGAGTGGTGCAGTGACGGTCGACGAACTCGTGACTCCTCCGCTCCCTGAAGGGAGCGGCTTCTCGCTTCCCTCGGCTGAGGTAGGCGACGGACAAGCCCTGCCCGTTTCGAACAACGAAACCGTATCAAGGAAGCGGTTCCCCTGCCGGGTAAACCCGGCAGTCCCCTCGCTAGATCTGATGGACGTCCTGGCCAGGTGCGAGGACGCCTGGGACACCCCCGACAGGACCGGCGACCCGGTGCCGATCCTGGACCACGGCCTCCAGGTGGCCGCCGTGCTGCGCCGCCGACACCCCGACGACCTGGAGCTGCAGGTGGCCGGGCTGGTGCACGACATCGGGCACCTGCTCAGCCCGGGCGACGAGGCGGGACACGCCGCCGCCGCGGCCGAGGCGGTCGAGCCGCTGCTCGGCGAGCGGGTGGCGGCGCTGGTGGGGCTGCACGTGGAGGCCAAGCGCTACCTGGCCGCCACCGAGCCCGGGCGCGGGCTGTCGCCGGAGTCGGCCAGGACACTCGAGCTGCAGGGCGGGGCGATGTCGCCCGCCGAGGCGGAGGCGTTCGCGGCCTCGCCGTACGGGATGGACGCGGTGAGGCTGCGGCGGGCCGACGACCTCGGGAAGGTGGTCGGGCTGGCGCTCGCGGACCTGACCGGGTGGCGGCCGGTTATCGAGGCGGTTGCCGGAAACGCCGCAGCTGTGCGTCGATCCGGTCCCTGATCCGGTCGCGGGCCTCCATCCTGGGCACCCCTGCCATGAGTAGTTCGTCGTAGTCGGTGTCCAGGTGGCGGATGGAGGCGACGACGGCCAGGGTGATGGCGTTCTCGTCGAGGACCTTGGCGGCGGCCGTGCGGCCGACCCTGCCGCTGCCGCGCTGGCCGGCGTGCGCGGCGATCTCCTCTGCCCGGCGGGGCGGGCAACCGGGGAAGAGCCGGGCGATCTCGGCGGCGAACCTGGCCTGGTACTCCACGTCCTGCTCGGCCCTGCGCTCCCGGTCGCGATCGCGCCTGCGCAGGCGGATCTCCTCGTCGGCCAGGCACTGCTCCTCGGCGCGGGCCAGCGCGCCCTCCTCCACCAGGATCCCCAGGCGCTGGTAGACCTTGCGCCGCCGGTTGTACTGGACGACCACCGCCGACAGGCCGCTCTCCTTCTTGGCCCGGCGGCTCAGCGCCGCGTTGCCCGCGGGCAGGAAGGCCAGGTGGTCCAGGTCGGCGCAGGTCAGGCAGAGCGACCGGTCATCCTCCATGATCAGGAAGTCGCCGGTGCCGCCGCACTCGGCGCAGGCCCATTCCTTCAGCGGGGAGACCGCGACCAGGTCCGGGGCCTTGCTGTGGCGCTCGGCGAGCTGCCGCACCCGGGCCTCGGTGAGGTCAGGGGAGAGCCAGTGCGTCTGGAAGGGCGCCTGGTCGGGGGCCGAGGTGAAGCGCAGCGGGCGGCGGTCGCGGCTGCCGGAGACGTACGGCGTCTCGGCCGGGCGCAGGCCCTTGGCCTCCGCCCACTCGCGCAGCAGCGCCGCGGTGGTCAGCAGGCGGTCCTCGTCGACGGCGGCCAGCTCCGCCAGCGTGCCCGCGCGGCCCTGCCGCCAGGTGTCGACGTGCCGGGTGTGCAGCCAGCGCAGGCCGGTGACCACGTCGATGAACGTCACGTACTTGCGCGCGGCGAGCGCGATCTCTGCTGCGTCCGCGACCCTGCGTGCGAGGTTTGACCGGCTCACGCCCTCTAGCTTGCCTCAGCCTCCGTGCCCCGCGCTCATGATCGAACTAGCGTCTGGGCATATGCGGGAAAGATCCGGGATCGCCGTCGCGCTGACCGTGCTCGCCCTGCTCACCTCGTGCGGCCTGGTCACGGGCGACACGGTTCCCGCGGTGTCGGGGGCGTTCGGCACCCGGCCGGAGATCAGCATCCCCCGGGCCACGCCGGATTCCCTGCCGCGGGTGACTGTGGTGTCGCTGGGGCGCGGGCGCGCGACGTTGCCGGGTGACGTGGTGCTGGCCGATGTGGAGATCAGGCGGTGGTCGGACGGCCTGCCGTACCTGAGCACCTACGGAGCCGGCAGGCCCGCGGGGGTCGATCTGGGCAGCGCGTCGCGGTGGTGGCGTGAGGCGCTGACGGGGCGGCCTGCGGGCAGCAGGGTGCTGCTGGTCGGCCCCGCGTCGCAGGTGGCGGGCTCGGCGGGGGCGGAGATCGTGGTGGCCGTCTTCGACGTGCTGGGCGGCTACCCGCCGGACGCCCGCCTGGTCGGCCAGGATCTGACCGACCTGCCCGGCGATCTGAAGGCTCCGGTCACGACGCTGATCGGCGGGTCGGGGCCGCTGGTGACGCGCGGCAGCCGGATCGTGGTCCAGTACGCCGTCGTCTCCGGTCGCGCGGTGGAGCGTCCCAAAGGGCCCACCGCGGTCGTGCTGGCGCCAGGGGCCGTGCCGCCCGGCTGGGTCGAAGCCCTGGCCGGGCAGCGCGTCGGCAGCCGGGTGGCGGTGCGCACCCCTGGCGCCGGTTACGTGATCGACGTGATCGACAGGCTCTAACCGCAGTGCTCGAAGGGGCTCTCGTAGCTGGCCGAACCGGCCGAGCCGCCCCACTTGACGCACTTGCCGGGCGCGGCAACCTTGACCGGGCCCGCGTAGTAGGTGAAGTTGCCCGAGTCGGTCACCCGCGTCCCGCCCTGGGGCTCCAGGAAGGCGCTCGTCGCCGTGGCCGTCCCCAGCGACGACTGCTTGATCGTGGCCACGCAGTTCTGCCCGGTGCCTGAGTTGTACAGCAGGTAGACCGTGGCGGCCGTGCCCAGCGCCTGGGAGTCGATCACGCTGAAGCCGCTGCCGCAGACCTGCTGGGCGGTGTAGGGGTTGCCGCTACCGGTCACGTAGCTCATGTACTTGGCCCAGTCCCAGTACGGCCCCGGGTCGGTGTGGTCGCTACCGGGCACCTGGTAGTGGCCGATGATGTGGTCGCGGTCCTTCGGGATGCCGTAGCGGTCGGCGATGTTGCGGGTCAGCGCCGCCGAGGCCCGGTACATCTGGTCGGTGAACCAGGAGGCGTCCGAGACATAGCCCTCGTGCTCGATCCCGACGGAACGGTGGTTGTAGTCGCTGTTGCCCGCGTGCCAGGCCCGGTCCTTCTCCCGCACCATCTGGGTGATCTGGCCGTCGGAGGAGCGGATCACGTAGTGCGCCGACACCTGGGCCGCCGGGTTCTGGAACCAGGAGATCGTCCCGGCGTAGGAGCCCTGGGTGACGTGGATGATGATCAGGTTGATCGGGTCGCTGGTCGGCCGGTTGGACACCGCGTAGTTGGCGGTGCTGGCCGGCGCCCACAGCGCGCCCGGGTAGTCGGTGGCTGCCGCGAGCGGGCTGACCTGGTCGTAGCCGGAGGTGTCGGGCTGGACGGCCTGCGCCGTCGCGTCCACGCCGCGCGCGTGCACGCCCTTGGCCAGGGTCTCGTACACCGCGTCGGCGTAGATCTTGGCGGTGGTCTTCTGCGCGGCCCCGCCGTACGCGGCGACGGCGCCGTACCAGCGGGCCGGGTCCTTGCGGGCGTCGGCCGCAAGGCCGAGCCGGTCGGCCTGGGCGCGCAGGACGGCGGCGCCGCCCAGCACGTTGGCCGCGTCGTCGGTCCTGAGCGCCTGCGCGGACTGGCCGGTCAGCTTGGCCGCCTGGTCCAGGGAACGCTGCCTGACCAGGTGCATGATGCCGTAGCCGCCGCTGGCGGAGGGCTTGCCCGCGTGGCCGTCCAGGTGGGTCTCGGCGTAGGCCAGCGCGACCAGCAGGTCACGCGGCACGTCGTAGGTGCTCGCCGCCTTGTCGAAGGCCTCGGCGAGAGTGGTGGCGTGGGCGGTCTGTCCGGCCAGCAGGAGCAGGCCGGCGACGGCGATGGTGGCAAGGCGCTTCATCGGGAGTGCTCGCTTCATCCGCAGTGTTCGAAAGGTGAGTCGTAGCTGGAGGCACCGGCCTTGCCGCCCCACCTGACACACTTGCCGGGGGCGTTGACGTAGACAGGGCCGGCGTAATAGCTGAAGTTGCCTGAGTCGGTCACGCGCGTCCCGCCCTGGGGTTCCAGGTAGGCGGTGGTGGCGGTGGCCGTGCCGAGGGACTTGGACTTCAGCGTGGTCACGCAGTTGTTGCCGTTGCCGCTGTTGTACAGCAGGTAGACGGCGCCGTCGCTGCCGAGCGCCGCGGAGTCGATCACTTTGTAGCCGGTGCCGCAGACCTGCTCGGGGCTGTAGGGGTTGCCGCAGTTGCGTGAGGTCAGCGTCTGGTCCGGGTACCCGTACGTCACGCCGTTGAAGACGGCCTTCTGGATGTTGGCCGGGTAGTTGGTGCCGAGCCGTACCTCGTAGTGCAGGTGGGGCGAGATGTTGTTGCCCGGCTTGCTGGTGTTGCCGACGTTGCCGATGAGCTGGCCCTGCGAGACGGTCTGGCCGATGCTGACCCGCATGGTCTGCAGGTGGGCGTAGTAGCTGGTCCACCCACCGCCGTGGTCGATCTTGATCAGATTGCCGTAGCCGTTGACCGAGCCCTGGTTGGTGGCGATGACCACCGTGCCGCCCGCGGCTGCCACGACCGGGTCGCCGAGGTCGGCGTCGGGGGTGCTGCCGCGGTTCCAGTCGATCTCCCAGGACTGGTGCGCGCTGCTGTCGTCGGAGTCACCCGTCCACGTCTGACCACAGGGGAAGGGCATCTGGAAGGCGGGGGCGGCCAATGTCTGTGCCGAGTCCGAGGTCGCCGAGTCCGTGGCGGGGTCCGGCTGCGGGTCGGCGTAGGCGGCTGTGGCGGAACCGAGGCTGAGTAACAGGGTGAGGACCGTTGCTCCGATGAGCCTCATGGGAATGATCCTTTCGGCTGGGATCCCTGAGACCAGGGTCGGCATTAGCCGCACAAGAATCGTCCAGAACCGATACAAAGAGCTGTCAGGCCTCCATTGAGGAGCTGATGCGGTCATGACGGTCACTTTTGGTGTGCTCGGGCCGTTGGAAGTGCGGTCTGAGCTGGGGCTACCCGTCCGGATCTCCGGAAGGAAGCCGCGGTTACTCCTGGCCACGTTGCTGCTCGAGGCAGGGCACGTGGTCAACGCCGACAGCCTCGTCGAGGTGCTCTGGCCCGGGCACCCGCCCCGCTCCGCCCAGGCCAACCTGCGCACCTATGTCAGCTCGCTCCGCGCCGACCTGGGCGGCGGGTTCCTGCGCGGCGACGGCTCCGGCTACGCCATCGACGTGCCCGCGGGCGCGCTCGACCTGCTCGCCTTCGAGGAGCTCGTCGCCACGGGCTCCTACGCCGAGGCGCTGGCGCTCTGGCGCGGGGCGCCGCTGTCCGACCTGCCCGACCAGCCGCTCTGGGACCGCCGCCTGGGCCCCGTGCAGGAGGTACGGCTGGCCGCGGCGGAGGCCCTGATCGGCCAGCTGCTGGGATCCGGCGACCACGCGGGCGCGGTGACCCAGCTGCGTGCCCTGCTCGCCGAGCACCCCTACCGCGAGGACCTGTGGGCCCGCCTCCTGCTGGCCCTGCACGCGGGCGGCAGGAAGGCCGAGGCGCTGCGGGCCTACGCCGGCATCCGGGCCCGCCTGGTGGACGAGCTGGGCGTCGAGCCGGGCGCCGAGCTGCGGGCGGCGCACACCAGCGTCCTGACCGACGAGGCCGTGGCCGCGCCCGTCTGCGTGCCCCGCCAGCTGCCGCCGGACGTGCCCGACTTCGTGGGCAGGGCCGGAGAGCTGGTGGCACTCCTGGGAGCTCTCTCGGTGACGGTGATCTCCGGGCCTGCCGGGATCGGCAAGACCGCGCTCGCCGTGCACGCCGCCCACGCGATACGCGAGCGGTTCCCCGACGGGCAGCTCCACCTGGAGCTGGGCGAGCGGGAGCCGGGCGACCTGCTGGGCGAGGCGCTGCGGGCGCTGGGCGTGACGGCACCGCCCGAGTCGTGCCACGAGCGGTCCGCGCTGCTGCGCTCGCTGCTGGCCGAGCGGCCCATGCTGATCCTGCTCGACGACGCGCTGGACGCCGGGCAGGTGCGGCCGCTGCTGCCCGGCAACGGCAGCGCGGTGATCGTGACCAGCAGGCGGCGCATCACCGAGCTGCCCGGGGCCTGCCACCTCGACCTGCGCGAGCTCGACCAGGCCGAGTCGCTGGCCCTGCTCGGCGGCATCGCCGGCGCCGAGCGATTAGCCGGCGAGCCGGAGGCCGCCCTGGCCATCGTGGAGGCGTGCGGGCGGCTGCCGCTGGCGATCCGCGGCGTGGGCGCCCGGCTGGCCCGCAGGCCCGGCTGGTCGCTTGAGGTGCTGCGGCTCCGGCTGGACGACGACCGGCTCGCCGTACTCGACGAGGTCCGGGCCAGCCTGGACCGCAGCTATCTGCGCCTGCCCGACGAGGCCGTGCGCACCCTGGGGACGCTCGGCCTGCTCGGCGGGCAGGCCCAGCCCGGCTGGGTGGTGGACGCCGCGCTCGGCAGGCACCGCGCCGACGACGTCACCGACCTCCTGGTCGACGTCAACCTACTGGAACTGGTCGGCACCGACCCGGTCGGCCAGCCCCGCTACCGCGTGCCCGAACTGGTCCGCACGCACGCGCTGGAACGCGGCCCGTCCCGCGCGGACCTCGCCAGGGTCCTGGCCGCCTGGACCGCCACCACCGAGCACGCCATGGCCAGGCTGCCCACCACGGTCTTCAGCCTCACCGCCGCGCGGGCGCCGCGCTGGCGGCTGCCCGAGCAGACGCTGGACCGCCTCACCGCCGACCCGCTCACCTGGTTCGTGGCCGAGCATCACGCCCTGGCCGAGGCCGTGCGCGTGGCCGCCGAGTCGGGCCTGGCCGAGTCGGCCTGGGGCCTGGCCGCGGCCATGGTCCCTTACCTGGACCTGCACTGCCATCTCGACACCTGGCGGCAGACGCACAGCGTGGCCCTCCAGGCCGCCCGCGCCCAGGGCGACAGGTACGGCGAGGCCGCCATGCTGCGCGGGCTCGCCCAGGTCAGCCTCTACCAGGACCGCTACGACGAGTCCGCCGACGGCTTCACCCGCTCCCGCCAGATCTTCCGCCACCTGGGCGACAGGCGGGCCGAGGCCACCTCCATCTGCGGCCTCGGCGCGGTCAACCAGTTCCGCGGCCGGCTGGTGCAGGCGCTCGGCCACTTCCGGCGGGCGCTGGAGATGTTCATGTCCGCCGACGACCGCAGCGGCGAGGCGTTCACCCGCCAGGCCATCGGCAGGGTGCTGCTGAGGTCCGGCGACGAGGCGCAAGCCTCGCAGTGGCTGGGTCAGGCCATGCGCCTGGCCCAGGAACTCGGCGACGCGCACCGGGAGGGCTGCGTGTGCGTGCAGCTCGGCCGGCTGCACGGCGCGATGGCGCTGCACCGGCACGCCCTGGACATCTTCGAGTCGCTCGGCGACCGCCACTGCGGCGCCTACGCCATGCAGAGCCTGGCCGGGCTGCAGGCGGCCAGGGGCGAGTGGGCGCCCGCCTCGGCCGGGCTCGAACGCTCGCTGGAGATCTTCCAGGAGCTCGGCGACCGCAGCGGCGAGGCCTCCTCCACGCAGTTGCTCGGCGAGCTGCACCGCTCGGCGGGACGCCCCAACCTGGCCCGTGACTACCTCAAACACGCCAGCGCCCTGCGCCGCAGCCTGCCCGCCTAGGGCGCGCGGCGGCCGAACAGGGCCATGCGGGCGATCATGGCTTCCGCCGCGAGGTGGTAGCAGACCGTCACGCAGCCCAGCAACTCCGCGGGCGTGCGGAAAGTGCCGGCGAGGGTCTTGTCGGCGATCCTGCGCACGCCCGGGATCTGCGCCCCCAGCTCGGCGGCGGGGGTGCTGGGCATGTCGATCTCGAGTTCGAGCACGTCGGGCATGGTGAGCGGGGTCAGTTCCCCGGCTCCCCGCACGGTCTCGGCCGCCGCTTCCTTGATCAACCGCCTGGCCTCGGCGGGGGACAGGCTGTCCGCGGCGGTGTGGCCGTGCGCGACCTTGACGGCGACCGTGTGCACGCCGGGGAAGGCCTTCTCCGCGACGCCGCAGATGACGTCGTCGCCGGTGAGCAACCCGACAGGGACCCCGACCGCGGCGGCCTGCAGCGCGTTGACCTCGGCCTCCGAGACCGGCCTGCCGTTGACCCGCACCTCGTAGAAGTGCGAGGAGTAGGTGTGGGAGAGCACGCCGGGCGAGCCGGCCGCGGCGTGGTAGCCCAGGAACATGGCCACGTCGTGTTCGGCCGAGATGCCCTCGGCCATGCAGTCCAGCTTGGGCGTGCCGAAGATCAGCCGGGCGCGCGGATCCAGCTCCTCGTGCAGCAGGTTGTCCATGGTGCCGTGGCTGTCGTTGATCAGGACGCTGTCGGCGCCGGCCTCGAACGCGCCCTCGATGGCGGCGTTGGCCTCGGCGGTCATCAGCCGCTGCGATCGCGGATACCCATGGCCGCCGCGGACGATCTGGTCCATGGTGGCGATGCCTCCCACGCCCTCCATGTCGATGGAGATGTAGACCCGCACCGGTTGCTCCTTTCCGTGGACGTCCGTCACAGCGTGTCACCCGCCGTCCCCAAAGGCTTTGGCGCCGGGACCGAAGCTGCGTCGCCGTTTTGGGCCTGCCGTACAGCGGCGGGGATCACGAAGGCGACCGCGACGGCGAGCAGGCCGAGCACCGCGGAGAGCAGGTAGGTGTTGACGAAGCTGCTCTCCGAGGGGACCCCCGCCACGGCGCCCGCCGCCAGCACCATGGCGCCGAGCTGCGACCCGAAGGTGCCGCCGACGCTCTTGGCGACGAAGACCACGCCGCTGACCCCGGCCGCCCGGTCGGCGGGCACGTCGGCGGCCACCACATTGAGCCCGGCGGTCAGGCCGATGGCGCCGCCGAGCCCCATGATCGTCACCCCGGCCACGATCTCCCAGGGGGAGGAGTGCCAGAAGGCCAGCGCGGCGGTGCCGGCCGAGACGAGCCCGCCGCCGAGCAGCAGCACGGTGCGCCGCCCGAGCAGCCTGGTCATCGGCCCGACCAGCGGCGCGACCAGGGTGCCCGCGATGCCGAGCGGGAACATGTAGATCCCGATCCACAGGGTGTCGGCGCCCAGGCCGTACCCGGTCGCGGCGGGCAGCGACAGCATCAGCGGCAGTGCGACCACCAGCCCGAAGGAGGCGAAGCCGAACACGAACCCCATCGCGGTCACCCCCGCCGGTGAGCGCCCGGACAGCAGCCGCAGGTCGACGAGCGGGTCGGTGGTGCGGAGCTCGACGAACGCCCACAGGGCCAGCGTCACCGCCGCGGCCGCGAACAGGGCGAGCGTGGCGGGAGCCGTCCAGCCCCAGCTCGAGGAGGCGGTCAGGCCCAGCATGAGCAGGGCGAGCCCGCCGCCGAGCAGCAGCCCGCCCGCCCAGTCGACGCGTCCGGAGGCCTCGCGGGGAGTGGCGGGCACCGCGATCCAGGCCCAGATCGCGGCCACCAGCGCGCCGATCAGGGCCAGGTAGAACAGCGACCGGTAGCCGAGCGCCGAGGCGATCGGTCCGGCCAGGATGAGGCCCAGCGCGCTGGCCAGGGCGGCGACGCCGATGACCAGGCCGTTGCCGGTCGCTCCCTGCTCGGGTTCGAGGGTGTCGCGGAACAGCCCGACGGTCAGCGGCAGCATGCCCAGCCAGACGCCCTCGACCGCCATGCCGGCGATCATCACGACCACGTTGGAGGCCAGGGCTGCGATCAGGACTCCGGCACTGCTGATCGCCATCAGGATCAGCAGCAGGACGCGCTTGTCGTACACGTCGGCCAGCCGGCCGACGACCGGGGTGGCGATCGCCGAGCTGATCAGGGAACTGGTGAAGATCCACGCGAGCTCGCCGGGGGAGGCGGCCAGATCTCGCTGGATGAGCGGGAGCGCGGGGGACAGCATGGACTCCATCAGCTGGAAGACGCCGATGAACAACACCGGCGCGGCGATGACGCCGAATCCGGATCTACGCATGGTTCTGCCTTTCGGGTGGGGTGGTGTCCGCGCGTTCCCCCGAACCCGCGTACTGGCTATGCCGGGCCGAGCACCTGCCAGGTGACCAGGGCCTGGGTGACGTCGACGAAGTACTGCTCCGAGCCGCCGTGGACGCCGAGCACCACGGCCTGCCCGAGGCCGGACAGCAGCGCCTTGAGCGCACGGGCCAGGCGTACGGCCTGCTCGCGCGTGATGGGCGTCCCGTCGTGCTCGCGGCCGGTGAGGTGCGCGGCGAGCTGGACCTCCGCGGCGTTGATCCCCGCGTTGAGCTTGGCGAGCAGCTCGGCGTCGGCCAGCACGAGATCCATCACGCGGACCTCGAACAGCAGCTGCCCGGCGGCCTCGGGATCGGCTGACATCTGCCAGTACTGGCGGGCGATCACGGCCACGACCTCCTCCAGCGTGAGGCCGGGCTCGGAGTCCTGGATAGGCTGCAGGTCGAGCGGGCCGACGTAGTCGTCGACCATCGCGACCATCAGCCCGTTCTTCCCGCCGAACAACGAGTAGACGGCCCCCGTCGTCAGCCCGGCCAGGTCGGCGATGTCCTCGAGCCGCGCCCGCGCTCCCTCCTTCCCGACGATCTCGCGCGCCGCGTCGATCAGCGCGCGCTTGTTCGCAACCTTGCTTTCCGCCCTGGTCAACCGCATGGCGTCGACGTCTCCGTTCCGAGGTTGGCAGAACCATAATCTAGATTATTAGAATAATCCAGATTACTGTTTCGTGCATGGACGTCGACAAGTACATGAGCCAGGTGCCCGACTACGCCGCGTTCCCGACCGTGGACCAGATGCACGCCGAGCTCGACGAGCTCGCCGCCGCCCACCCCGACCTGGTACGGCTGCGCGACATCGGCGCCTCGCGCCTGGGTGAGCCGCTGCGCGTTGCCACGATCGGCAACGGCCCCCGCGACGCGGTGATCATCGGTGGCCCCCACCCCAACGAGCCGATCGGCGCGCTCACCGTGAGCAGCCTGCTGCGCCGGCTCATCGACGACGCCTGGCTGCGCGAGGAGTTCGGCTACCGCTGGCACCTGATCCCCTGTGTCGACCCCGACGGCGCCCGGCTCAACGAGGGCTGGTACGTCCGGCCCGGCGACCGCCGCGCCTACGCCGAGCACTTCTACCGCCCGTGCGAGGCCGACCAGGTCGAGTGGACGTTCCCGCTGACCGGCGAGGGCTACACCTTCGACCGAACGCTGCCGGAGACCGAGGCGCTGATGCGGCTGATGGACGAGGTCCGCCCGGCCTTCGTCTACTCCCTGCACAACGGCGAACTGCAGGGCGCCTTCTTCTACCTCAGCAGGAACGAGCCCGGCGTGGCCGCCGACCTGGCCGCCATGGCGGCCGGCCAGGGGCTGCCGCTGCACATGGGCCCGCCGGAGGTCCCGAGCGCGGTCCAGATCGGCCCGGCCGCGTACGTGACACCACGCGGCGCCGAGCTCGGCGCGATCTACGGCATCGGCGGCGGCAGCGTCGACTACGCCGACCGCTTCGGCGCCCTGCACCTGGTGACCGAACTCCCGTACTGGGCCGACCCGCGCGTCTCCGACGAGACTCCCACCGACCAGGTCTACGGCGAGGTGATCAGGACCTACCTCGGCGACCAGCGCGCCCTGCTCGCCACGGTGAGCGAGTCGCTGGCCAAGGTCGCGCCCGAGCTGACGGTACGGTCACCGTTCCGCAGCGCCGTGGAGGACTTCGTCGCCACCCACGACGAGTTCGTCTCCGAATGGGAGGACCACCCCGGCGCCGACCGGCCCGCCACCGTGGCCGAGGTCGTCGGCAACGAGCAGCTCAAGCACAGCCTGCGGCTGAGGTACCTGGGGATGTACCTGCGCCTGCTGGACGCCGAGCTCGCCGCGGGAAACCTGACCCCGGCCATCAGGGAGGAGCACGCCCGCGTGCGCGCGCTCTTCGACGCCTGGTTCACCGAGGCCGACACCGGGTTCACCGCCACGCCGATCCCGCTGCGCACCCTGGCCGCCGTCCAGCTCGGCGCGGCCCTGCTGGCGGCCGAAGCGGCCAAGAATCCCGCGTGATCCGGCTCGGCGTCGCCCCGGGCGGGCGCTGGTAGCCTCCGATGGTGCCATCCAGCAGGACGCGGGCCGACGCCGAGCGCAACAGGGCGCGCGTGCTCGAGGTGGCACGCGCGCTGTTCGCCGAGCGCGGCGACCAGGTGCAGATGGCCGACGTGGCACGGGCGGCCGAGGTCGGCATCGGCACCGTCTACCGGCACTTCCCCACCCGCCAGGCGCTCGTCGAGGCCGCGGCGGGGCAGCGCTTCACCGAGATCCTCGCCTTCGCCCGCCAGGAGTGCCTGGCCGCCCCCGACCCCGGCGCGGGACTGGAACTCCTGCTGCGCCACATCGGCGAGGTGCTCGACAGGGACCGCGGCCTGTCCGGCGCGATCGAGTCGGCCATGGGCTCCGGCGAGCCGTCGGGCGAGAGCAGGAGCGCGCTGCAGGAGGTCGCGGGGACGCTGGTCGAGCGCGGCCAGGAGGCGGGGGTGATCAGGGCCGACGCCGGGGTCGAGGACGTCTACATGCTCGTCTGCGGACTGGCGGCGGTGATCAGGACGGGCAGCGGCGACTGGCGCCGCTTCACCCGGCTCGCGCTCGACGCGCTGCGCTCCTAGACCTCCTCGTAGGCGACGTGGTACCGGCGCGTGTACCGGTTCAGCGCGGCGGGATCGAACCGCCTGCCCTTGCTCACCTCGGTCCTGTGCTCGATCAGGGCCTCCACCACGCACTCCCACCCGCCGGGTGAGGAGATCTGGATCACCCGGGGCGGCGGGTTCGACCCTGGCCTGATGGCGTGCGGGACGCCGTGCGGCAGCAGGACGAACTGCCCCTTGCCCACCTGGTGGACCTGTCCGTCGAACTCGACGTCCAGGACACCGTCGAGCACGTAGATGCACTCGTCGGCCACGTGATGGACGTGGCGCGGCACGGGCTGCGCCACGGTGACCTCCAGCAGCGAGAACAGCCCGTCGGTGTCCTCGGTGCGGGCCTTGACGCTGAACGCGGGCGGCACGGGGATCCGTCCTGGCCGCGCCTGGCCCTGGTCGAGCACGTAGAAGCGGTCCTTGTCGCCCCAGCCGCCGGACCCGCCGTCCTCGGGCTCGCCGGGCGCCGTCAGCCGCAGGGTGTGCCCGCCCTCGCCGACGGCGTGGGCGACGCCGCGGGGCAGCAGCACGCACATGCCCGGGGTGAGGCGGTGCGTCCGGCCGTCGAAGCCGACCTCCAACTCGCCGTCGATGACGTAGACGAACTCGTCGCCCACGTCGTGGGCGCCGTCATGCGCCGCGGAGCGGGCCTCCACGAGGGAGAGACGCCCCTGCGTGCTCTCCGCACCGGCTTTGCGCCCCAGTCCCTCGTCCAGCAGATAGAAGCGGTCCATCAGATCTCCTCTGGCTTAAACGGATGCGGAATCCGATTCCGTTTCATGACTAGCAGAAGGCCGGAAGCCCTGTCAAAAGCCCTCTAGCCGTCCAGGTCCGACCGGACGATGCCGTAGAGCACCCCGTCCTGCCACTGACCGGCGCGGAAGCCGCCGCCGCGCATCACGCCCTCGCGGGTGAAGCCGGCCTTCTCCAGCGCCCGCTGCTCGGCCACGTTGGACAGCTCCGTGGCCGCCTGGACCCGGTTGGCCGGCGAGTGGTCGAACAGGTAGCGGACCATCAGCTGCTGGGCCCGCGTGCCGTACCCCTGGCCGCGGAACTCCGGCGCCAGGATCAGCCCGATCTCCCAGCAGTAGGCCACCCGCGAGGTGACCTGCTTGCGGAAGGACAGGAAGCCCACCCGCTCGACGCCGCGCACGATCAGCAGCACGCCGCCGTCGTCGGAGAGCATGCCGTTGTCCTCCCAGCGCCTGCGGTGGCGGTGCGGGTCGTGCCAGCCGTACCACTCGAACGCGCCGGCGCCCTCGGGGTCGTTGGTCAGGCGGTTGAGGAACGCCAGGTCGTCTTCCGCGACCGCGCGCAGGGAGATCTCCATGATCAGGACACTATGCGACGGAGCAGCCGCCTGAGCCGGGACTCCGGCCGCGCGGCGGCGCCCTGCAGTGCGGCCAGCGACTCGGCGGCCGAGGGGCGCTTGGCCGGCGTCGCGTCGAGCATGCGGCGCACCACCTCGGGCACGTCGGGCCCGTGGGCGTCGGGGCTCGTCGGCAGCTCGCCGGTGAGTAACTGGTAGGCGATCGCCCCGGCGGCGTACACGTCGGAGGCGGGCGTCATCCGCTCCGGCCGCTCCTGGCACTCCGGCGCCACGTAGTGCGCGTCCAGCACGTTGCCCAGCTCATGCGCGACGGTGTAGGTGCGCTTGCCCGGCTTGGCGTAGTCGAAGCCGGTCAGCACGGCGTGCCCGTCGTCGGTGACCAGCACGCAGGCCGGGCTCAGCGCCCGATGGATCACGCCGTGGGCGTGCGCGTGGGCCAGCCCGGCCAGCAGGTCCTGGATCACGACGAGCCGGGCGCCGCGCCCCATCCGCCGGTGCAGGGCCTCGCCGTGCACGTCGTCGAGCACGAGCACGAAGCGGCTCTCGTCGTCGATGGCGAAGAAGTCGCGCGGCCGTACCACGCACGGGTGCGGCGGGATCCTGGCCAGCGAGGCGTAGGCGTTGGCGATGCGCTGCCGCTCGGCCACCCTGGCCTCCTGGTCGGCCAGCGGGTCGGCGCGGTAGACGCGCAGCAGTACGGTCTCGCTGCCGGGCAGCGTCACGTTGAAGGCCCGGTACTCGTCCACCTTGGCGTCGCCGCCCAGGCGCTCCTCGACCTCCCAGTTGCCGAACCTGGGCGGCGCGGTGCTGCGCCGTACGGCGTGGTTGAGCGCGTCGATGATCGCGGTGCGGTACGGCCGGGCGTCAGGGCTGCAGCCGCGGCGCACCCGCGAGACGTCGCCGAGGACCTCGAGCAGCCGGTCGAACCTGGTGGCGTTGACCGAGTCGCGGCCGGCCGGGTCGAGCAGCTCGGCGTCGGGCGAGGTGAGCACGACCAGGCTGTCGGCGTAGACCCGCTCGAGGCGGGTGTCGTGGGCGACCAGCAGCCCCTTCAGCGCCTTGGCGGTGCCCCTGATCTTGGCGACCGGCGAGCCGAACGCCTCCCTGCGTGGCGGGAACCAGCGCGTGCCCGAGACCTCGATGCGGCCGCGGGTGCCCTTGACGTCGAGGACCACCACGGAGTGGCCTGTCAGCACGATCAGGTCGACCTCGAAGACGTCGTCGCCGCGGGGGATCTCGATGTTGTGCAGCAGCAGCCAGTCGGCCGGCGCGTGGTCGCGCAGGTGGGCGATCACGCGCCGCTCCGCGTCGTTGACCGGACGTCCGCCCCCGACGATCTCTGCCATGTCGCCTATCCTCGCACGAAATTCATTGACAACATGCTGTCGTTATGACAAGATACTGTCATGAGCGAAACGATGAAGAAGACGGTGCACGCGGCCATCTACGACGGGCTGGCCGACTGGGAGACCGGACATGCCACCGCGCACATCAACCGCGACCTGTGGCAGCAGCACCCCGGCACCTACCGGGTCGTCACCGTCGGCCGCACGTTCGACCCGATCACCACGCTGGGTGGCAACCGGATCGTCCCCGACCTGACGCTCGCCGACCTCGACCCGGCCGACAGCGCGATGCTGATCCTGGCGGGCTCCGACGACTGGATCACCGGTGAGCTGGACGACTTCGGGCGCAAGGCCGCCGAGTTCCTCCAGGTGGGCACGCCTGTCGCGGCCATCTGCGGGGCGACGGCGGGGATGGCCAGGCAGGGCCTGTTCAACGACCGCCCGCACACCTCGGCCGTCGTGGAGTTCCTGCAGGCTCAGGAGGCCTACAAGGGCGCCGAACACTACGTCGACGCCGACGCGGTGACCGGCGGCGACCTCATCTCGGCAGGACCCAGCGAGCCGGTCGCGTTCGCCCGTGAGATCTTCGCCAAGCTCGACCTGTACACCCCTGAGAAGCTCCAGGCGTGGTGCAGGCTCTACGGTGAGAGCGACCCGGAGGCCTTCTTCGTGCTGATGGCGCCCTAGGAGGCCGCACCTGGCGAGGAGTACGTGATGAGTGAAGAGGCCGATCTGTTGTCCGCGACGGCGATGACGGTGTTCCGCCTCAACGGCCAGGTCCTCGACCTGGCCGAGGGGCTGGCCCGCCCGGCGGGCCTGACCGCCGCCTGGTGGCAGGTGCTGGGCGCGGTGCTGTACGAGCCGCTGCCCGTGGCCGGGATCGCCAGGGTGATGGGCATGACCAGGCAGGGCGTGCAGCGCATCGCCGACCTGCTGGTGGAGAAGGGGCTGGCCGAGTACAAGCCCAACCCCGCCCACCGCAGGGCCAAGCTGCTCCAGCCGACCGAGGAGGGCAGGGCCGCCGTCGGCAAGATCGTCCCAGGGCACGCCGAGGCCGCCGCGCGGCTGACCGATCAACTCGGCGTCCAGGAGCTCCGCGAGGTGGTCGCGGCGCTGCGCAAGCTGTCGGACGCGCTGGAGAAGATGGAGTCCGATCAGGCGCGGTGAGCATTCGTCAACGTCACGTCAATGCGGTTCTCTCACCCTGTCGGCCATGAAACGGACACTCACAGGAATGGCCGCCGGCCTCGCCGTGCTGAGCATGCTGCTCGTGGCCGCCCCGGCGCCCGCCATGGCCATGAGCGGCTGGGGCGCCAAGGTGGGCAACGCGCTGGTCGAGGTCTTCAAGGCCATCATGAAGCTGGTGGAGCAGAGCAAGGAGGGCCACGAGGAGCGGTCCCAGTTCACCCAGGACGTGGCGCGCGAGGCGTGGCAGGACCTCGGCGGGGAGGCCAACGTCCTGGTCTTCCTCGAGAGCGAGCGCAGGCAGAACAACTACCCGCGCGACCGGCACTGCGACCAGCCCAAGTCGCTGAGCGGCGACTACGACCACAGGTACGAAGGATCGCTCCTCAACGGCGCCGACTTCAACGACGACGACAGGAACGGCACATACGTCGAGTTCATGGACGAGAAGAGCTCCGGCAGCGCTTACGCCAAGGCCATGTGCTACCGCCTGGTCATCAGCGACGAGGGCGGCGACTTCAACTACTACCACGACGGCGGCTACGTGAACTGGGCCTACATCCCGGCCAAGGGCACGCAGGCCGACCGCCACGACGGCAACGGCGCAGTGCGCGTCACCTTCCACCCCTCGCCCGCCAAGGCCGAGCACGACCAGGGCGACCAGCCCCGTGACCCGGGCGGTGCCGCACCCGCGCACGGCAAGCGGATCACCCTGCACGGCGGCGGCAGGGAGCTGTCCAACCTCACCGTCTGGGACAAGGGCGGCGGCTTCTGGGAGATCGAGCCCACCGCCACCGGCAAGGTCTTCGAGGTCGTGCCGAACAGGTGGAACGTCCAGTACGGAGCGGTCAACCACGGCGCGGCGCAGCTGTGGCGCTTCCGCGAGATCGGCGGCGGCAGGTACCAGATCGTCAACAGGTACAACACCGAGCACGGCTACCCGCAGGGCGGATGCCTGACCGTCAACGGCGACGGCAGCCTGTGGGCGCTGGACTGCAACCAGCCGGACAAGCAGACCTGGACGCTGTCCTAAGGCCTCCGGGTCGCCATGATCACGCCGGAGCCGTGCGCCAGCTCGACTGCCACCAGCCGCTCGTCGGTCAGCAGCCGCCTGCGCACGGCCTCCTGCTTGTCCGTGAACTCCGGATCCCAGGTGACCCCGGGCTGCGGCACCATGTCGTCCACCACGAGCACGCCGCGCGGCCGCAGCATGCCGATCGTGGCGTCCAGGCCCTCGTGCTTGCCGCCCGCCGCGTCGGCGAAGATCAGGTCGAAGCCCTCGCCGCGCAGCTCGAGCGCGTCGCCCACCCGCAGGTCCACGAACGCCGGCCAGTCGCCCTGCGCGGCCAGCGCCGCCCGCTCCCGATCGCTCTCGATCGTGGTCACCGTGACGTCGGTACGCGGCAGCAGGCCGCTCACCAGCCAGGCCAGCCCGGCGCCCACGCCGGTGCCGATCTCCAGCACGGACCCGCCCACGGGCACCTGGGCGGCCAGCGTGGCCAGCAGCCGCCCGACCTCGGGATCGCAGGAGTAGGGGAAGTCGACGGCCTGTGCGCGGGCCTCCGCGGCCATGACGAGATTCATGGATTCATGATCTTACGTCTGCCGAAGGGCTTGAAGACCGAGAAAGCCGTCGCCGTCAGCAGCAGCACCACCTGCAGGCTCAGCGCCGCCACCTGGCCCCACTGCCGTCCCGGCGCGGGCAGCGCCGCCACGGCCATGCCCTCGGGATCGAACAGGAACATGCCCACGCAGATCGTCATGACCAGCAGCCCGAGCTTGCCCAGCACCCAGTAGTGCCGGGTCAGCCCCCACGGGCCGGTGACGGCCAGCAGGACCCCGGTGATCAGCGCGGTCATGCTGAGCGGGATCCCGCCCGCGAACACCAGCGTCGGCATCAGCCCGTAGGCGCCGCGCGCGAGCGCGGGCTCGCCGGTGGCGGCCAGCGTGTTGAGCAACACCAGCGCCCACACCTCGCCGAGCAGGGCGACGGAGGCGCCGATGTGCACCACCAGGACGGTCTTGCGGAGCGGAGGTCTCAGTCGCATGCCCTCCATCGTCGGCACCGCCGGCCCGCCGGGAATCCGACCGCGGGCCATTGTCCGGCTGCGCCCGCCGATGTAGAGAAACCGCGCGCGGCTCCGACCAGGGGTGAACCTGCACTCTGAGGAAGGACTGTGAGATGGCTCTGCAGATGATCCGCCCCGGCGACGAGGGCTACGAGCAGCTGCGCGACACCTTCGCCCACCAGGGCAGTCCCGCGCGGATCGCGCGGGCCGCGACCGCCGCGGACGTGGCCGAGGCGATCGCGCTGGCCGGGCGGGAAGGCCTGCCGATCGCGGTGCGCAGCGGCGGGCACAGCGCCGCCGGACTCAGCACCAACGACGGCGGGCTGGTGATCGACCTGTCCCCGATGAACGCCGTCGAGCTGCTCGGCGACGACCTCGTCCGGGTCGGCACCGGAGCGCACTGGGGCGACGTGGCCGCCGCCCTGGCCCCGCACGGGCTGGCCGTCTCCTCCGGCGACACGGTCTCGGTGGGCGTCGGCGGGCTGCTGCTCGGCGGCGGCATCGGCTGGATGGTGCGCAAGCACGGCCTGGCACTGGACCACGTGGTCGCCGCCGAGGTCGTGACCGCCGCCGGCGACATCGTCAGGGCCAGCGCCGAGGAGAACCCGGACCTGTTCTGGGCGATCCGCGGCGGGGGCGGCAACCTCGGCATCGTGACCTCCTTCGAGCTGCGCGCCACCCGGGAGAGCGACATCACCTTCGCCAGGGCCACCTACGACGCCGCCGACACCGAGGCCGTGATCAAGGGCTGGCGCGACCTGATGCGCACCGCCGACGACGGGCTCACCACCACCCTCCAGCTGTATCCGGCCTTCGGCGAGGACATGCCGCCCACGGTGGGGATCCTGGCCGCCTACGCCGGCGCCGACCCCGCGGCCGTCGAGCCGCTGCTCGGCCTGGGCAAGCTGCTGGACTCCGAGGTCACGGTCAAGCCGTACGCCGAGGTGCTCGAGGAGGCCGCGCTGGTGCCGGGCTGGCTGCCCATCGTGCGCAACCGCTTCGCCGACGAGCTCACCGACGAGCTGGTGGACGACCTCCTGGCGTGGAAGGACCGGGTGCCGATGATGTACGTGGAGCTGCGGGCCGTGGGTGGCGCGATGGCGCGGGTGCCCGCGGAGGCCACCGCGTTCGCGCACCGCGACGCGGAGATCATGCTGCTGACCGTGGTGCTGGGCAGCCCGGCCGACCACGTGCCGGTCCGCGAGGAGTTCGAGGCCGTCTGGCGGGTGCTCGAGCCGCACACCTCCGGCGCCTACGTGAACTTCTTCTCCGAGCCCACCCAGGCCGACCTGGAGGCCGCCTACCCGGCGGCCACCCGCGCCCGCCTGGCCGCGGTCAAGGCCGCCTACGACCCGGCCAACCTCTTCCGCGGCAACGTCAACATACTCCCGGCGGAGTAGTCCCGCGGGGCGACGACCCGCCGCCCCCCGATGGACGATCCTGCCGGTATGGACATCCGACAGCGTTTCGCCGACTACCTCGTCGAGCTGCCCTTCGAACTGCTCGACGAGGAGCGCGACCCGGGCGGCGTTCTGGACCGCTACTACGAGCCGGACTTCCAGTACCTCAACGACGGCGTCCTGCTCGACCGGCAGCGCCTCGTCGACCACGTCAAGCCCACCCGCAAGAACACCGTGAGCTGCGAGATCGACGTACACGAGGTGCTGGTGGACGGCCACAGGGCCGCCGCCAGGTTCACCCTGCACGCGGTGCTGCGCAAGGGCAGGCGGCTGTCGACCCAGGTCCACCTGTTCGCCGACTACGGCCAGGACGGCCGCATCCGCCAGGTGCACGGCATCACCAGGGACGTGACGGCTCCCAGTTAATTACCAGGAAGGCTCGTTAGCGTGGACCGGCATGAGGATCCGGTATCTCCTGCCTGACGCCTACGGGCAGGGCGGCACCGCCCGGGCGGTCATCGACCAGGCCAACGCCATGGCCGAGGTAGGGCACCGGGTGGAGCTCGCCGGCGTGACCCGCGACCGCGACGAGCCGGCCTACAGGATCCGGCCCGACGTCCAGGTGATCGACCTGATCGACCGCAGGGACGGCGGGCGGCCCGGTCCCGCCGGGCGCGGACGGTGGCCACGGCTGGGCGGCCGGCTCGGCGACGGGTCGCTGAGCGAGCGCGAGGAGCGGGCGGTCGTCGACTACGTCTCGACGCGGACGGGCGGCATCCTGGTGACGACCCGGCCGTCGCTCAACCTCATCTCGGCGCGCCGTACGCCCAAGGACGTGGTCAGGGTGGCGCAGGATCACCTGAACCTGGGCGACTACCCGCAGGCGGTGCGGGACAAGATCGCCCGTTACTACCGGCGGCTGGACGCGGTGGTGGTGCTGACCAGGGCCAACCAGGAGGACTACCGGCGGATCCTGCCCGGCGCGCCGATCGTGCGCATCCCCAACGCGGTGCATCCGGCCGAGCGGGCGCGGCGCGAGCGGCGGGAGCCCGTCGTGGTGGCGGCGGGCAGGCTGGTCACGCGCAAGGGGTTCGACCTGCTGATCCCGGCGTTCGGGCAGGCGGCGCGGCGGCACTCGGAGTGGGAGCTGCGCCTCTTCGGCACGGGACCCGACCGTGACCGGCTGGCCGGGCTGGCCGACGACCTGGGGCTGGCCAAGAACGTCACGCTCATGGGGCACAGCGACCGGCTGGACGAGGAGCTGGAGGGCGCCTCGATCTACGCGCTCAGCTCCCGCTCGGAAGGGCTGCCGCTGGCGATGCTGGAGGCGATGGGACACGGGCTGCCCGTGGCCGCCTTCGACTGCCCGTCGGGGCCGCGCGAGGTGCTCGCGCACGAGGTCGACGGGCTGCTGGTGCCGCCGGGCGACACTGGCGGGATGGCCACGGCGCTGGAGCGGCTAATGTCGGACGACGGGCTGCGCAGGCGGATGGGAGATGCGGCAGCGCAGACCGCCGGCAACTACGCCGCCGAGGTCGTCATGCCGCTGTACGAGGACCTGTTCGCCGAGCTGCTGGCCCGCGAGCCCATCGTGGACAGCTACTGGACCAACCGCTGACAAGTAGGGCCTGCACTACCTTGAAGATGGGTGGTGGCCAGGGTCCGTGCGCGGGCAGTGCTCGGGATGCTAAGGAAGATCGGAAAACCGAGCCCTGGAGGCCCCCTTGGTCACGTCCGCTCCCACCAGAGGAAGCGACTTCGCCCGCCTGTCACGCAGGATCACCGAGGCAGGGCTGCTCAAGCGCCGGCCCGGCTACTACGCCGTCAGGATCGGTCTGGTCGGCGGGCTGTTCGCGGCGGGCTGGGCGGCCTTCGTCATGATCGGCGACTCCTGGGCGCAGCTGCCCGTGGCCGTCTTCCTGGCCGTGATGTTCGCCCAGGTCGCGCTGCTGGCTCACGACCTGGCGCACGGCCAGGTGTTCAGGACCAGGCGGGCGAGCGCGGCGGCCGGGCAGGTGGCGGGGAACCTGCTGATCGGGCTGGGCTACGGCTGGTGGCAGGACAAGCACACCCGCCACCACGCCAACCCCAACCACGAGGAGCGCGACCCCGACGTCGCGCCCGACGTCCTGCTCTGGTCGCGCCGGCAGGCGGCGGCCAGCAGCGGCCTGCCCAGGTTCATCGGCCGGCACCAGGCGTTCCTGTTCTTCCCGCTGCTCACGCTCGAGGGCCTCAACCTGCACATCTCCAGCGTGCGCGCGGTCGTGCGCGGCAAGGTGAAGAACCGCGTGCTGGAGGGCTCGCTGCTGTTCGCGCACTTCGCCGCCTACCTGGGCGTGATCTTCGCGGTGCTGCCCTTCGGCAGGGCGCTGGTCTTCCTGGCCGTGCACCAGGCCTGCTTCGGGGTCTACCTGGGATGCACGTTCGCGCCCAACCACAAGGGCATGCCGGTGCTGACGGAAGAGGACGAGCTGGACTACCTGCGCCGCCAGGTGCTCACCTCGCGCAACGTGCGCGGTGGCCACCTGATCACCACGGCGCTCGGCGGGCTGAACTACCAGATCGAGCACCACCTGTTCCCGAGCATGCCGTCGCCGAACCTGCGCCGCGCCCGGCCGATGGTCAAGGCCTACTGCGCGGAGATCGGCGTGCCGTACGCCGAGAGCGGGCTGCTGGCCTCCTGGGGTCAGGCGCTCAGGCATCTCCACGACGTCGGCGCGGAAATTCGGGTTCGTTAGGAAATTTTCCTAACGAACCCCTTGACCCGAGCGGGCGCGTCCGGTGACGCTGCGTTCACCGGATTCGATCTGTGGAGGAACCATGGGCCGCCGCGCCGCTCTGGTCCTGTTATCGATGATCGCTCTGCTCTTAGGTGGCACCACGCATGCCTACGCGGCCACGACGCAGCAGACGTTCCTGACGTTCTACGGGTGGTGGGACAACACGCCGCCCGGCGGAGACATCTCCTATCCCCAGATCCACAGCACGGCGGGCGGCAAGGGCACTTATGCCGACCCGATCACGTTCGCCACCTCCTCGGCCGAGGCCAGACCCGGCACGAAGATCTACGTCCCCCGCGTGAAGAAGTACTTCATCATGGAGGACTCCTGCCAGGAGTGCGGCGAGGACTGGAGCGGCCACGGCCCCAACGGCGGGCCCGGGCTCTGGCACTTCGACCTGTGGCTGGGCGGCAAGGGCGGCAACGCGATGAACGCCATCGACTGCGAGGACGCCCTGACCCACTACAACGCCGACAGCACCCCGACCATGGAGCCGGTCATCATCAACCCCGGCTCGAACGAGACCTACGACCCCACGCCGATCTTCAACACCTCGACCGGCGAGTGCTACGGCGGCGCCAAGCCGAACACCACGGTCGGCTCCTACAAGAACGGCTCGTCCGGCCAGTGCCTCGACGACCCGAACAACAGCTCCACCTCGGGCACCGCGCTGAAGGTGGCCGCCTGCACCGGCGCCGCGAACCAGCGCTTCACCTTCCACGGCGCGTTCCTGGTCATCAACAACCTGTGCGCGGCCATGTCGGGCAGCAGCATCGTGCTCAACACCTGCACCGGAGGCCCGTCGCAGCAGTGGTCGGTCAACCCGAACGGCACGATCTCCGACATCCAGACGGGCCAGAAGTGCATCCGCCAGTCGGGCTCGAACGCGGTGGCGGGCAGCTGCTCGGGTACGGCCAGCCAGTGGACCTTCACCCCCGCCTCCGACGTCTCGCTGGGCGTGACGCCGACCTCGGGATCGACCGCGCCGGGCGGCTCGGTGACCGCGACCGTGGCGGCCACCGGCGCGGCGCAGCAGGTCACGCTGTCGGCCTCGGGCCTGCCCGCCGGGGCGAGCGCCGCCTTCGACCCGGCGTCGGTGACCGTGCCCGGCAACTCGACGCTGACGATCGCCACGACCGACGCGACGCCGCCGGGGACCTACCCGGTGACGATCAGCGGAGCGGGCGCCACGGCCGTCCACACGCTCACGGTCACCGGCTCGACGCCTGACTATCAGGCTGAGGACGCCGTGCTGTCCCAGGCAGGGGTGTTCTCCAACCACACCGGCTTCACCGGCACCGGGTTCGTGGACTACGTCAACGCGGCGGGCGGCTACATCGAGTGGACCGTGAACGCCGCCACCGCGGGCTCCTACAGCGTGGCGGTCCGTTACGCCAACGGGACCACGACCGACCGGCCGATGGACATCGCGGTCAACGGCGCGACGGCGTCGTCGGCAGTCTTCACGCCGACGGCGAACTGGGACACCTGGGCGACGAAGTCGGTGACCGTTCAGCTGGCGGCCGGAACCAACAAGATCCGGGCGACCGGCACCGGCTCCACCGGCGGGCCGAACGTGGACAAGATCACGGTGACGCCCGTCGTGGCGGCCACGGACTACCAGGCCGAGGACGCGGTGCTGTCGGCAGCCGGGGTGTTCTCCAACCACACCGGCTTCACCGGCACCGGGTTCGTGGACTACGTCAACGCGGCGGGCGGCTACATCGAGTGGACCGTCAACGCGGCGACGGCGGGCTCGTACACGCTGGCGGTCCGCTATGCCAACGGGACCACGGCCGATCGGCCGGTGGACATCGCGGTCAACGGCGCGACGGTGTCGTCGGTCGTGTTCACGCCGACGGCGAACTGGGACACCTGGGCGACGAAGTCGGTGACCGTACAGCTGGCCGCCGGGGCCAACAAGATCCGCGCGACGGGGACCGGCGCGACCGGCGGGCCGAACGTGGACAAGATCAGTATCCAGTGATTTGAAACGATTGGTCCAAAACCTGGTAGTGTCCCTGCCATGGCGCGACCGAGGCAGTTCGACGAGGACCGGGCGGTCGAGGCGGCGATGCGCGCGTTCTGGGACGCGGGCTACGAGGCCACCTCGACCGCCGACCTCTGTGCCGCGACCGGCCTGGGCCGCAGCAGCATCTACAACACCTTCGCCAGCAAGCATGACCTGTTCGAGCGGGCGCTGCGCCACTACATGACGGGCAAGAACGCCGAGCTGGCCGACATCCTCGACGGCGAGGCGCCCGCCAGGCAGAAGGTGCGCACCCTGCTGTGGCAGGCGATCGAGGACGCGCGCGGCTGCCTGGTGGTCAACACCCTGGTCGAGCTGGCGCCGCGCGACCCGGTGGTGGCCGGGATGCTCCAGCGCGACCACGAGGTGCGCCTCACGGCGCTCACCGCGGCGATCGAGTCCGGCATCAGGGCCGGCGAGATCGACCGGGGCAAGGATCCCCGGGCGCTGGCCCGGTTCGTGATCGCCACGATCGGCGGCATGCGGGTCGCCGCCAGGTCGGGCGCCGCCAGGGAAGAGCTCGAGCAGATCGCGGAAACCGCGCTGGGCGCGATCTGAGTTTTTCGTGCTCTCATTTTGAACTGATCAATCTAAAATGAAGGATTCCTATGCCTCTCGCCGTCTACGTCCTGGGCTTGGCGATCTTCGCTCAGGGCACGTCCGAGCTGATGCTGGCGGGGCTGTTGCCCGAGCTGGCGGCCGACCTCGGGGTGTCGATCCCGGGCGCCGGGTTGCTGATCTCCGCCTTTGCGCTGGGCATGCTGGTCGGCGCGCCGGTCCTGGCGGTGGTCACGTTGCGGTGGCCGCGCCGTACCGCCCTGCTGGTGTTCCTGGCGATCTTCGCGCTGACCCACGTGGTGGCGGCGCTGACACCCAGCTACGGCGTGCTGTTCGCGACCCGGGTGGTGGGCGCCTTCGTCTACGCCGGGTTCTGGGCCGTGGCGGCGACCACCGCGATCGGCCTGACCGAGCTGAAGGGCAAGGCCATGGGCATCGTGGCCGGCGGGCTGACCGTGGCCACGATCGTCGGGCTGCCCGCGGGGACCGTGATCGGGCAGCACCTCGGCTGGCGGGCCGCGTTCTGGGCGGTGGCGGCGATGTCGGCGCTGGTGATGATCGGGGTGTTCGCCACGATCCCGCGCCAGGTCTCCGGGGCGGTGCCGCGCATCAAGCATGAGCTGCGGGCCATGGCCAACCCCAGGCTGTGGCTCTCCTATGCGACGACCGCGCTGACCACCGGGGCGACCCTGGCGACCTTCAGCTACCTGGCGCCGCTGCTGACCGACGTCACCGGGCTGCCCGCCGCCTGGGTGCCCGGGGTGCTCGCCCTGTACGGGGTGGGGTCGCTGGTCGGAATCACCATCGGCGGGCGGACCTCGGACACGCGGCCGTTCCCCACGCTGTACGCGGGGGCCGTGGCGCTGGTGGTCATCTCCGTGGCCATCGCGCTGTTCGCCGGGGTGCCGCTGCTGGCCGTACCGCTCGTGGTGCTGCTCGGCGGCTTCGGGTTCGCCATCAACCCGGCGCTGAACACACGGGTGTTCGCCGAGGCGGGGGCGGCGCCGACGCTGGCCACGGCCACCAACTTCTCGGCCTTCAACGTCGGCATCACCGCCGGCCCGTGGCTGGGCGGCCTGGCGATCGGCGCCGGGCTCGGCTACCGGTCGGTGGCCTGGCTCGGCGCCGCGCTCGCCCTGGCCGCCCTGGCCACGGTGGCGGTCGCCGCTAGAACGGCAGCGCGAACCCGTGTAGCGCTCGTGACAGGTCGTTGACCCTGGCGTCGCGTGTGTCCACCGGGTCGAGCCGGAGGCTGCGCTCCAAGGTCGCCATGATCGAGGTCGTGTCGTAGACGGTGTGGTCGACGCCGGACCTGAAGAAGGCCTTGCTCACCAGCAGCGTGGGCAGCCGGGTGCCGGGGCCGAACTTGTCGACGACGGGCGGCGAGACGTGGTCCCACTGCCCGCCGTTCTCGTCGTAGGTCACCACGACGAGGGTGTCCCTGGCCTGCGGGCCGTTCTCGACCGCCTTCAGCAGCTCGACCAGGTGGTCGCTGCCGTTGGGCTCGCTGGCGTAGCCGGGGTGCTCGTTCTCCGCGCCGTACGGCTTGACGAAGCTGACCGCGGGGAGCGTGCCGTTCTTGGCCGAGGCGATGAACTCGGTCTCGTCCTTGAGGTGGGCGCGGCCCGGCTGGCCGGGGGCGTAGGCGGCGAAGTAGTTGAAGGGCTGGTGGTGGTACTGGAACAGCGGCCCGGGGTGCCCGGAGTCGGCGTCGTTCCAGCCGCCGGCGTACCAGGCCCAGGAGACGCCTACGTCGCTCAGCCGGTCCCCGATGTTCGGATATTTCGTGTCATCGATGAGCGGCAGCTGCAGGCCGCCGCCGTGCGGCGTGCTCGTCGGCTGGATGGTGTTGACGGCGTAGTCGCCGCAGGCCACGTTCGGGTTCGCCTCAGGCCCGCAGGCCTGCGTGAGCTGGGCGTCCTTGACCGCGGTGGCCGGGTGGTAGAGCGGGTAGTTCGCGTTGGGGAAGCCGTTGGCGTCCACGATCGAGTGCAGCCCGTCGGGTGCGGTGTGGATCGGCGCCCTGGCCGCGATCAGGTACTGGTGGTTGAGGAACGACCCGCCGAAGGCCCCCTGGAAGAACCGGTCGGCGATCACGTAGTTCGGGTGTCCCCGCTCGTGCAGGTAGCGGTAGATCGGCAGGCCCTTGCTGTCGTAGTGGCCCATGGTGAGGCCGGTCGCGTCGCTGCCGGTCACGTACCGGTCCTGCTTGCCGCCGTCGAGCTGGTACTGCTCCTGGTAGAAGCGGTGCACCAGGTCCCGCGTGCAGCCGCCGGGCTCGGCGCCCGGGCTGTCCTTCAGCACCCCGTTCGGCGCGAAGACCCCCGGCGCGGGGCAGGTCTTGTCGGCGGGCTTGATGTAGTCGTCGATCAGGAAAGGCCTGTTGGCGAACGCGCTGCTGTCGCAGGTCGCCGGCAGCGGCGGCGAGGTCAGGTTCACGTCCATCTGCGGCAGGCACTTGTACGGCGTGCCGTCCTGGCCGACCTGCGTGGTGTGCCGGGCGAAGCGCAGCCCGTCCACCGGCTCCCAGCCGACGCGGTCCCAGGTGCCGTAGAGGTTGTCGAAGCTGTGGTTCTCCTGGTACAGCACCACGAGATGGGTGAAGCGGCCCGCCACACGCGGCGTGTTCGCGTGGGAGGCCTGGGCCGGGGAACCGGCCGATAACAGGCTGGCGATGATCACCAGCACGAGAAGCATCTGCCGTCGCACTGTGGGTCCTTTCCGGAAATGACTGCAATTCGACTCTCCTCGCCCACCAGGGGGCGGGGCAAGCCGTATCAGTCGTCGTACGAGACGGCGGCCAAACGCGGACGCTAGACCTCGAACGTGATCCCCGGTTGACTAGCCGGTGAACCCGAGCGAAACCGGCCACACCTCCAACCGGTAGCTCTCCCTCGGCGCGTTCCCGGCCGGATTCCTCCGCTTCCTGCCGTGAACACGCAGGCCGTAGCGCCCCGCCCCCTGCGGGGTCACATTCGGCCGTTCCTGGTCAGTTGTGATCAGACCCTCCACGTGCATGACACCGGTCCGGGTGACGAACTCGATCTCCTGGAAGGACTCCCAGCTCGTGGGCACCTCCGTAGGTCCGGCCACCCAGGAGATCCAGATGCCGACCCTCCCTCCCTTGCCGAGGGTCCGCACGAGCAGCGAGTCGGGCAGCGCGGAGACCAGATCCTGCGGCAGGGGCGGAGACTCAGCGGTGTCCTGGAAGGGATTCACGATGCGGAACCGGTGATCGGCCACCTCGACCGTGCCGCGCAGCGTTTGAGGCAGGAGCCATGGCTCTCGCAGCTGTCGCTCTGCGCGGCCGGGCTCGTCGGCCGGGTCCTGGCGGATCCCGGTGGTCTTGCCGGGCAGGCCGAGTGCCTCCGCCACGCCCACACCGAGCCTGCCGGCCGCGTCGGGGCCTACGTCGATCGGCCACACCGTCACCAGGTAGAACTCGAACGGGACACGGGGGACCGCGGTGGGGTCGATATCCCGGCCGCGGGCGTGGACGCGCATGCCGTACCTGCCGGGGCCCTGGGGGGTGAGGTTGGGCAGGGCGTCGGGCGGGCTGCTCATGAGGCCCGACAGGCGCGTCTCGCCGGTGAGGGTGATCAGCTCGACCTCCTGTACCTCGTCCCACCCGTCGCGGGCGTCAGGCGGTGCGGAGTCCGTGAGGTGGACGGTGACGTCGACCGTGCCCGTGTGGATGCCGGTGAGGATGACGGCCGCGCCGGGGGCCGCCGCGGTCAGGCCGTTGGGGACCCGGTTCGGATGGGCCGCGCCGGGCTCGCCGACGAGGATCTGGTTGTACTGGACGTGGACGTCGGCGCGCTTCATCGGCTGACCGTGGCGGGGACGTGGGTTTCGCGCAGGGCCACGACGGCCGCCAGGCTGATGAGGCCTACGACGATCATGTAGACCGACACCGAGAGGGACGTGCCCGTCGAGCTCTGGAGGGCGGTGGCGATCAGGGGGGCGAAGCCGCCGCCGAGGACGGCGCCCGCCGCGTAGGAGAAGGAGGCGCCGCTGTAGCGGTAGCGGGGTTCGAAGAGCTCGGCGAACAGGGCCGACTGCGGGCCGTAGCTGGCTCCCAGGCCGACGTTGAGCACGACGACGGCCACGATGAGCAGAGCGGGGGATTTGGTGTCCACCAGGAGGAAGAACGGGATCGCCCACACCACGAGCAGAACCGAGCCCACGAGATAGACCGGTTTGCGCCCGACCCTGTCGGACCAGATGGCCGCCGCCACGATCGAGACCAGCCAGGTCAGGCTGCCCACGATCACCACCATCAGCATGAGGTTGCGGCTCACCTTGAGCACCGTCGTGCCGTACGACAGCAGGTAGGCCAGGAAGATGTAGCCCACCGCGGTGTTGGCGATGAAGCTGGCCGAGGCGATCACGAGCTCGCGCGGCCGGTTGCGGAAGACCTCCAGGACGGGCCGCCGGCTCTGCGCCTGCTCGTCGGCCAGCGCGCGGAACACCGGCGTCTCCTGCACCCGCAGCCGGATGAACAGCCCGACCACCACCAGCACGATGCTGAACAGGAACGGCAGGCGCCAGCCCCAGCTCTTGAACTGCTCCTCCGACAAGCCGGTGTTGACCAGGAAGAACACCAGCTGGGCCAGGATCAGCCCGGCGGGCACGCCGACCTGGGAGTACAGGCCGTAACGCCCGCGGCGGCCGTCGGGGGCGTGCTCGACGGCCATCAGCGCGGCGCCGCCCCACTCGCCGCCCGCGCTGATGCCCTGCAGCAGCCGCAGCACCAGCAACAGCACGGGCGCCAGCACGCCGATCGAGGAGTAGGTGGGCAGCAGCCCGACCCCGACCGTGGCCAGGCCCATCAGCAGCAGCGACGCGATCAGCATGGCCTTGCGGCCGACCCGGTCGCCGAAGTGCCCCCACAGAATCCCGCCCACGGGCCTGGCCAGGAATCCGACGCCGAGGGTGGCGAAGGAGGCCAGCGTGCCCGAGGCGGGTGACAGCGTGGAGAAGAACTGGGAGGCGAAGATGAGCGCGGCGGCCGTGGAGTAGATGAAGTAGTCGTACCACTCGATCGTCGTGCCGACCGCGCTCGCGACGGCGACTCGTCGTAGCTGCCTGGGGTCGGGCTCGTACATCGCCACTCCTCCGGTTGCTCCCGGTCAGAGTAGATCGTCAAACGATCTCTGGCTAGCGATGGTGCACGGACGCGACGGTGTGCAGCCGCGGCTCGAAGCTCTCGGCGACGGCCGCCGCCTGGCGCATGTGCACCTGGGCCTCGGGGTCGTCGCGCATCGCCTGGAGGGCCTCGGGGCTCTCCCACTGGGCGTAGTTGACCACCCGGTCGCCCTCGAGGGCGGCGTGGATGTTGGCCGAGATGAACCCCGGCCGGTGCCGTATGACCTCCTCGGTCGCCGTGACCAGCAGGTCCACGAGCTCGCGCTGGCGCTCGGGACGGACGGTGAAGACGTTGATCAGCGTGGCGAGCCGGGCCTCGGTGGAGATGGTCGTCGTCATGGGATGCCTCCTATGTCAGGTTCCTTACATGGCCCATTGTGTGTAAGGTTCCTGTCATGAGTCAAATCGAGCAGCGGATCGGCTACCTGGTCAAGCAGGTCGCCCACGCTTTCCGCCGGGCCAGCGAGCCGCGGCTGCGCGAGCTGGGGCTGTCGATGGCGCAGTACGCGGTGCTGCGGGCGCTGGCCGACGTGCCGGAGGCCCCGGCCGCCGAGCTGGCCCGCCGTACCTTCGTCACCCGTCAGTCACTGCGCGACGTGCTGGCCGGGCTGACGGCGGCGGGGCTGGCGTCGGTGGCCAGCGAGCCGACGACGGGGCGGGCGCTGCCGGTGAGGCTGACCGACGAGGGCAGGGTCCTGCTGGAGCGGGCCGAGCGGATCGTGCTCGACGTGGATGAGCGCATGATCGCGGGAGTCCCCACGGGCGAGCTGGAGCGGCTGCTCAAGGCCTGCGCGAAAAATCTCGCCTAGCGGGCGATGAGTACGGCGGGCCGGCGAAGTACATCCTTCCGCAAGCCGACCGATACGGAAGGACAACACGATGAACGACGTCAAGGCCACTCTCGACCGCTTTTACCAGGCCTGGGCCGACCAGGACGCCGACGCGATCGCGGCGCTCTACACCGAGGACGCCTCCGCGGTCCTGCCCGGGGTGCTCCGCCAGGGCAGGGAGACCCTGCGCGCGTACTTCAAGGGCGCCTTCGAAGGGCCGCTGAAGGGCTCGCGCGGCGTCGACGACCCGATCGAGATCCGCATGCTCGGTGACGACTGCGCGGTCGTGGTCAGCAAGGCCGGCATCCTGATGGCCGGGCAGGAGCAGATGCCCGCCGAACTGGAGGTGCGCGCCACCTGGGTGCTGCACCGCCAGGACGGCGAATGGCGCATCGCGGCCTACGCCAACGCCCCGGCTCACTGATCGGGTACGGCGGGGCTGTACAGCCAGGCGTCGAAGAGGGCGTCGAGCGGCTGGTCGGTGTAGTGGCGGGCGAGCTCGGTGAACCGGCCGGTGGAGACCGTGCCGTGCCGGTAGTCGGCCGTCCACTCGCGCAGCATCGAGAAGAACGCCGGGTCGCCGAGCGCGTCGCGTAGCGCGTGCAGCGTGAGCGCGCCGCGCTTGTAGACCCGGTCGTCGAACAGCCGCCTGATCCCCGGGTCGGCGAGCACGAAGTCGCCCGGCTGGGCGGCCAGCCTGCGATACCAGCGGGCGGCGTGCTCGTCGGCCCGCTTGCCGCCGGACGCCTCCGACCACAGCCACTCGGCGTAGCAGGCGAACCCCTCGTGCAGCCAGATGTCGCGCCAGTGGCCCAGCGTCAGGCTGTTGCCGAACCACTGGTGCGCCAGCTCGTGCGCGACCAGCCGCTCGTTGCCGCGCCGCCCGTCGACCTGGTTGGACCCGAAGATCGAGACGCCCTGCGCCTCGATCGGGATCTCCAGCGGGTCGTCGGTCACCACGGCGGTGTAGGCGCGAAAAGGGTACGGGCCGAAGAACTCGGTGAAGGCGTCAAGCATCTGCCGCTGCCGCCCGAAGTCGTACTGGACCCGGGTGGCCAGCCGCGTCGGGTACAGCAGTCGGATCGGCACCGGCCCGTGCTGCTCCACGCGCCGGTAGCGGCCGATCTGCACGCTGGCCAGGTAGGCGGCCATGGGCTCGGCCTGCTCGTAGACCCAGGTGGTGGTGCCGCCTGCGTGCGTCTTGGCCGCCAGCTCGCCGTTCGCGACCACCTGGTACGGCGAGGCCGTCCTGACCGTGATCCGGTAGGTGGCCTTGTTGTCGGGCCGGTCGTTGCACGGATACCAGGACGGCGCCCCGATGGGCTGGCTGGCCACGATCACCCCGTCGGTCAGCTGCTCCCAGCCGAGCCCGCCCCACACGGACGGCACCGGCCGCGGGGTGCCCGCGTAGCGCACCTCGACGGTGAAGCGCCTGCCCTCCTGGATCCAGTGGCGCGGCGTGATCTGCAGCTTGTCCGCCCGGTGCGTGTGACGGACCCGCTCGCCGTCCACGAGCACCTGCCCCACGCGGAAGGTCCCCAGGTCGAGCTCGAAGCGCTCCAGCGGGTCGAGGGCGTGCGCGGTCAGCACCGCGACGCCGCTCAGCCGGTTGGCCGCGACCCGGTAGTCGAGCTCGAGGTCATAGTGCCCGACCCGGTAACCGTCGTTGCCGTGCGTCGGGAAGTACTGCGCCAAATGTTCACTCCAGCCACGCCGCGATCGGGTTGCCGAACCAGCGCGTCCGCGCGGGCAGCGACTCGCCGCGCATCACGAGCGACGCGGGCCCGACCGTGGTGTGCCGGCCGATGCCCGCGGCCGGCAGGATGACTCCGTGCGGACCGAGGGTGGCGCCCTCGGCCAGCTCGACCGTGTCGATGCTCATCACCCTGTCATGGAACAGGTGCGTCTGCAGCACGCACCCCCGGTTGACCGAGACGCCGTCGCCCAGCCGCACCAGGTCGATCTCGGGCAGCCAGTACGTCTGGCACCACGCGCCGCGCCCGATCCTGGCGCCCATCGCGCGCAGCCACAGGTTCAGCGGCGCCGTGCCCAGCCACGGCTGGGCGAACCAGGGCGCTCCCAGCACCTCGACGAAGTTGTCCGCCAGCTCGTTGCGCCACACGAACGAGCTCCACAGCGGCCTGTCACCGGCGCGGATCCGGCCCAGCAGCGCCCACTTGGCCAGGCAGGTCACCAGGGCCGCCACGATCCCGGCGCCGCCGATCACCAGGCCGCCGAGCAGGATCGCCGCGGCCGGGCCGTACTGGATCAGCAGCCACCCGAGCGTGGCTGCGACGAGGACGGCCAGCGAACCGCTCGCCATCGCGGCCAGGAGCCTGCACACCTCTACCAGCGCCCTGGCCAGCTTGAGCCGCGCGGGCGGGTCGTAGGTGCGGCTGCGGTCGGCGTCCTGGACGGTCCTGCGCAGCTCGACCGGGGGCATGCCCAGGTACGACGAGCCCGCCCTGGTCTTCTTCGGCGCCGCCGACAGCACGCCGACCAGCCCGTCCTTGGGGACCTTGCGGCCCGGCGCGGTCATGCCGGAGTTGCCGAGGAAGGCGCGCTTGCCGATGCGCACGTGGTCGATGCGCAGCCAGCCGCCGTCCAGCTCGTAGGGCGCGACCATGGTGTCGTCGGCCAGGAACGCGCCGTCGCCGACGGATGTCATCGCCGGCAGCGCCAGCACCGTCGACAGCTCCACGTCCCTGCCGACCTTCATGCCGAGCGCCCGCAGCCAGGCCGGGGTGAACGTGCTGGCGTACACCGGGAACAGCCACACCCTGGCCATCTCCATCAGCCGCCCGGTCGCCCACGCCCGCCAGGCCATCGCGCTGTGCACCGGATGGCTGCCGGCCCGCAGCCCGATGCCGAGCAGCCGCACGCAGACCAGCACGATCAGCGCGAACGCCGCCATCGACACCACGACCGCCACCGGCGTCCACTGCCAGCCGGACCTGATGATCAGCAGCCCGGGGACGGCCGCCAGCACCGGCACCAGGCTCAGGAACAGCGCCGAGGCGGCGTACGCGGCCGTCCAGCGCCGCTTGCGCGCCGGCCGCTCGCCCCGCTTGCTCGCCTTACCGCTCCGTACGGCGGGCGCGCCCGCCCACCGCTGCCCGGACGGCACCGCCCCCGCCACCGAGGAGCCGGGCATGACCTGGGCGTTCTTGCCGATGCGCGCCCCGGGGAGCAGCGTGGCCCGCGCGCCCACCCGGGCGCCCGCGCCGATCCTGATCTCGCCCACGTGCAGCAGATCGCCGTCCAGCCAGTAACCGGACAGGTCGACCTCGGGCTCCACGGCCGCGTTGCGGCCCAGCCGGAGCAGGCCGGTGACCGGCGGCATGCTGTGCAGGTCGGCGTCCGCGCCCACCTGCGCGCCCAGCGCCCTGGCGTAGTGCGTGATCCACGGCGCGACCGACAGGTCCTGGATGCCCAGCCTGACGGTCAGCTGCTCGGCGAACCACAGTTTGAGATGTACGGCTCCGCCGCGCGGATACGTGCCGGGCTCCAGACCGCGCAGGAGCAGGCGGGCGGCGCCCGCGGACAGACCGATCCGCCCGAACGGGGTGAAGAAGAGCGCGATCCCCGCCACGCCCCACAGCAGCGCCGCCGGGCTGCCCGTCAGCAGGCCGACGATCGCGGCGACCACGGCCAGCCAGCGCACCGCGGTGACCGTGAGCAGGGGCAGCATGAGCAGCGTCTGGACGAACGCGACGCGGCGCGGCATCGGTTCGACGGTGCGCCCGGTGTCGGCCGCGGGGGTCGTCTCCTTGAGGTGGGCGGCCAGCGCGCCGAGCGTCGGGTGCTCGTAGATGTCGGCCACGGCCGCCGACGGGTAGCGCTCGCGCAGCAGCGTCACCAGGCGGGCCGCGGCCAGGCTGCCGCCGCCCTCGGTGAAGAAGTCGGCCTTGGCGTCGCCGACGCCCTGGCCCAGGACCTGCTGCCAGCACTCGGCCAGCCACCGCTCCACGCCGGTCAGGTCGCCGGACACCTCGGTAGTCAGCGGCCACGGCAGAGCGTCCCTGTCGATCTTGCCGGAGGTGCGGGTCGGCAGCTCGTCCACGATCGCCAGCCTGGGCACCAGCGCGGCGGGCAGCGCCTCGGCCAGCCGTTCGCGGGCCGTGGACTGGTCGAAGTCATCCGACACCACGACGTAGCCGACCAGGAGCTGGCCGCGGACCGCGGCCGCGGCGCCGGCCACGCCGGGCAGGGCCTGCAGCGCGGCGTCCACCTCGCCCAGCTCGATGCGGCGGCCGCCGAGCTTGATCTGCTCGTCGGCGCGGCCCACGAAGATCAGGCCCTCGGGCTCGGCCTTGACCAGGTCGCCGCTGCGGTAGGCGCGCGCCCAGCCGAGCGAGGGAAGCGGGGCGTACTTCTCGGCGTCCTTGTCCGGGTCGAGGTAGCGGGCCAGGCCGACACCGCCGATCACCAGCTCGCCCGTCTCGCCCATGGCCACCGGCTCGCCCTGCTTGTCCACGACGGCGAGTTCCCAGCCGCGCAGCGGCAGGCCGATCCTGACGGGGCCCTCGCCGGTCAGCTGCGCGGCGCAGGCGACCACGGTCGCCTCGGTCGGCCCGTAGGTGTTCCACACCTCCCGACCCGGTACGGCGAGCCGGTCGGCGAGCTCGGGCGGGCAGGCCTCGCCGCCGAAGATCAGCAGCCGGACGTCGTCCAGCGTCTCCGCGGGCCACAGCGCGGCCAGCGTGGGGACCGTCGAGACGATCGTGATGCCGCGCTCGACCAGCCACGGGCCCAGGTCCATCCCGGTGCGCACCAGCGCGCGCGGCGCCGGGACCAGGCAGGCGGCGTGGCGCCAGGCCAGCCACATCTCCTCGCAGGAGGCGTCGAAGGCGACCGACAGGCCGGCCAGGACGCGGTCGCCGGGGCCGATCGGCTCCTCGGCCAGGAACATGCGGGCCTCGGCGTCGACGAACGCGGCGGCGCTGCGGTGGCTGACGGCCACGCCCTTGGGCTTGCCGGTGGAGCCGGAGGTGAAGATGATCCACGCGTCGTCGTCGAGCTCGGGCGGTCCTTCGACGCCGAGCGCGGGGCCGCGCACGATGATGTCGTCTTCGATGACCACGCACACGCCGGCCTCGGTGAACACCGTCTCGGCGCGCTCGTCGGGGTCGTCGGCGTCCACGGGGACGTAGGCGGCGCCCGCGTGCAGGACCGCGAGGATCGCCACGTACAGCCGGACGCTCCCGGACGCGATGCGGATGCCGACCCGGTCGCCGCGGCCCACGCCGTGCTGCTTGAGGCTGCCGGCGAGGGTGCCGACCTCGGCGAGCAGCTGCTCGTATGTGAGAACGGTCACGCCGTCGTCCAGCGCGGGGTCGCCGGGGTGGCGGTGGGCGGTGGCGGCCAGCACGTCGATCAGCGTGCGCGGCGGGAGTGCGGGCTCGTCCGAGAGGTAGACGGCGCTCGACCACTCACGTTTGAGCAGGTCGGCGGTATCGATCACGGACTGCGGCATGCGTGGCTCCCTGTTACGAGGGGTGGGCAGCCACAGCGCTGGTGTTGCTGAGTGCGTACTTGGCCGCCGGTTCGGCGCCTGTCGCGCCTCCCGGTGGCTAACGGCTCCGCTCGGCGAGTGTATTCCGGATTAGGCTGATTTCTCGGTGGGTCCCTCGTGTTCTCGGGGGATCAGAGTCGGGTTCACTCTGTTCCGCACCGTGTCCCGATCTATCACCACACGGGCTACGTCGTCGCGGCTCGGCACCTCGTACATGAGGTTGAGCAGGACCTCTTCCATGATCGCCTTGGTGGCCCTGGCGCCGGTGCGGCGCAGCAGCGCCTGCTCGGCGATCGCGGTCACGGCGTCGTCGGTGAACTCCAGGTCCACGCCGTCCAGCTCGAACAGCCTGCGGTACTGCTTGATCAGCGCGTTGCGCGGCTCGGTCAGGATGCGGACCAGGGCCTCGAGGTCGAGCTGCTCGAGCGTGGCGATGACGGGCAGGCGGCCGACGAACTCCGGGATGAGCCCGTAGGCCATGAGCTCGCGGGGGAGGTTCCTGGCCTGCCGGGCGCGGGGGAGGAACCCGGCGTGGCGCTCGTCGGGCAGCTCCAGGCCCTCGAACGCGCCGCCGGCGATGAACAGCACGTTCGTGGTGTCGAGCTTGACGGTGTCCTGCTGCGGGTGCTTGCGGCCGCCTTCCGGCGGGACCTCCGCGACCGTGCCCTCCATGATCTTCAGCAGCGCCTGCTGGACGCCCTCGCCGGAGACGTCGCGGATGATCGACGGGTTCTCGCTCTTGCGGGTGAGCTTGTCGACCTCGTCGAGGTAGACGATGCCCTGCTCGGCCCGCCGCACGTCGTGGTCGGCGGCCCGCAGCAGCTTGACCAGGACGGTCTCGACGTCCTCCCCGACGTACCCGGCCTCGGTCAGCGCGGTGGCGTCGGCCATCGCGAACGGGACGTCCAGCATTCTGGCCAGCGTCTGGGCCAGGTACGTCTTGCCCGACCCCGTCGGGCCGACCAGCAGGATGTTGGACTTGCCGAGCTCCCCGGCCCCCGACCTGACCCGTTTGTAGTGGTTGTAGACGGCCACGGCCAGCGTCCGCTTGGCGTGATCCTGGCCGATCACGTAGTCGTCGAGGAAGGTGTGGATCTCCCTCGGCTTGGGCAGCGGGGGCAGTTCGGGGCTTTCGTCGGCGATCAGCTCGTTGGAGACGGCCACGCAGCCGTCGCAGATGCAGATCCTGCCGGGGCCCGCGATGAGCTTCCTGACCTGCCTCTGGGGCTTGCCGCAGAAGGCGCAGGCGAGCTCGCTCATCGCAGCGTCACCGGCAGCGACGTCAGGCGCCACGTGCCCGGGTCGGGGGCGCGGATCTCGTCCAGCTCGGCGGCCAGTGCCAGGCCGGGGAAGCGCTGGAACAGCGACGTGAGCGCCACCTCGGTCACCACCCTGGCCACGGACGCGCCCACGCAGAAGTGCGGTCCGAACGAGAAGCCCAGGTGGTTCTGCTGGCCGTTGGCGATGTCGAACCTGTCGGGGGCGGGGAAGGCCCGCGGGTCGTGGTTGGCCGCGGCCACGGACACGCAGACGGCCTCGCCCTTGTTCACCGGCACGCCATACAGGTCGAGATCCTCGCGGGCGTAGCGCGGGATCGACAGCAAGGCCGGACCGCACCAGCGGATCAGCTCCTCCACGGCCTGCGGCATCTTCGCGGGGTCGTCACGGAGGGCCTGGAGCTGGTCGGGGTGGGTGAGCAGGGTCGCGACGGAGTTCGCGATCAGGTTCGTCGGGGTCTGGCCGGACAGGACCAGTTGCCAGATCATCGTGACCAGCTCGGTCTCGCTCAGCCGGTCCCCGCCGTCGACCGCCTGCACCAGATCGGTCACCAGGTCGTCGCCAGGCTCCTCCCGCCGCCGTGCCACGGCCGCCTTGGCGCCCTCCATGATCCCCGGGATCGCCTTCCCGAACGCCTCGCCCACCCCCGCCGCCACGGTCGCGCCGTACTCCCGCCAGCGCGGCCTGTCCTGGTCGGGAATCCCGACGAGCTCACAGATCACCTCCATCGGCAACACCCGAGCGAACCCCGTCAGCAGGTCCACCGGCTCGGTGTCGAGGGCGTCGAGCAGGTGGTCGACGAGGGTCTGGATGCGGGGGCGGAAGTCGTTGGCGCGGCGGGGGGTGAACGCGGGGGCGACCAGGCGGCGCAGGCGCGCGTGCTCCTGGCCGTTCATCTCGCTCATGGTGCTCATGTACGGCAGGCAGTCGTCGGGCACGTCCGGGCGCATGAAGCTGCCCGCGTTGATCTCGAACCTGGGGTCGCCGAGCATCGCCCGAGCCTCGGCGTGCCGCGTGACGACCCACATCGGCGCCATCCCGGGGATCAGCAGCCGGGCCACGGGGCCCTGCTCGCGGGCCGCGCCGTATGTCCCGAACGGGTCCTGGATCACGGCCATGTCCGTGAGGTCGATCTCGGGTACTCCGGTCATGAGTTCCTCCCGCATGTTCAGATCACATGGTCTCATCATCTGGATGGTGACAGTATCCTTGAACCCACCGCCCGGCAAACGCGCAGCGAGGGGATCGATGGCACGCCTCACCAGAGCGGAGACGCAGGAGCGCAACCGGGCCAGGGTGCTAGCCGCCGCCAAGGAGGAGTTCGCCGCCCGCGGCTACCGCGACGCCAAGATCGACGCCATCGCCGAGGCCGCCGGCCTGACCCGCGGCGCCGTCTACTCCAACTTCCCCAGCAAACGCGCCCTCTACTTCGCCGTCCTCGCCCACCTCGCGTCCCCCGCCGCCGAGGACACGTTCACAACCAACCGAGGCACCGAGACCGGGAGGGCGCTCGGCGGTGTTTCACCCGACGCCGAGGCGGCGTTCGGCGGTACGCGTGGTGCGCGGGCCGGGACGAGTGCCGGCGCGGGGTACGTGGAGGTGGCAGGGCACGCCGCACCCGCGGTCAGAGGTGGGGACCCGGTGGGGGCGTTCGCTCGGTGGTGGGTCGGGGGGTTGCCGCTGGCCAGCGCGGAGTCGGAGGCGTGGCTGGGGGTCGACCTGGTGGGGGAGGTCCTGGGTGATGAGCGGACTCGGCGGGTCTACGGGCAACTGCTGAAGCTGGACGCGTTGCTGCTCGGGCTGGCGATGGAGCGGGTTCGGGTGGTGGGGACGCAGGCCGAGCGGCTGGAGCGGATCCGGCAGCCGGCCGTGCCGCATGGGCGGCTGGTGCCGGTGGCCGAGGCGGTGCTGACCACGTTGCACGGGGCCCGGCAGCTGGCGGCCGCCGCGGCCGGGTTCGTGGAGCCGTTCGACGTGATCAAGGTGTGTGAGCGGTTGGCGGGGGCCGAGCTCGACACCGGATGGGCTCCGGCGCACCTGCCGTGGGCGCCTCCCGCCCGTCCGGTCGATGAGCCGTGGTCGCCGCCGCCGGCCGTCGATGCCGTGCGCGGCGCATCCGCCCGGCTCGGCGGCGGCGAGGGGGTCGTGGTCGTGGTGGGGCTGCAGCGGGCCGAGGCGGTGGAGGAGGCCGTCCGGGCGGCGCCTGCGGGGGTCGGGGTGACGGCGGTGCTGGTCACGTCGGATCCGGCTGAGCTCGGGCCGCTGGCGCGGCTGGTGGTCGGCGAGCTGTGCACGGGGGTACGGGAGGCGTTCCCGCAGGAGGCGTGGCCGGGCCTGCAGGTCGTGTTCGACGAGCCCGGGTCCGTGGCGGCGGCCGCTGGGGTGGCTGCGGTGAGCGACGAGACGGAGGTCGCGGTCCGCGTCCGCGACGGCCGGATCGTGGCCAGAGCCGAAGGCCGCGGCGCCGCCCACGCCGCCGCGACCGCCGCGGTTCCGTCCGCCTCGCGAGGCTAGACGCGCGAGATCCACCACGCCGCCGCGACCGCCGCGGTCCCGTCCGCTTCGCGAGGCTAGGAGCGTGAGATCGCCCACAACGTCTCACCAGGGTAAATGCGGGAGATTGCCCGATCCGTGAGCGGATCGGCGATCTCATGCGTCCAAAGGAGTATGAAGACGTGGCGGATCGGAGTGCTCGCGGTCGGCGTGGTCGCGCTGAGCATCGGCGTAGGAGCACCGGCGCAGGCGGATGGCGCGGCGGTAGCCGTACGGAAGAAGGTGTTGGTTGAGCTGCGGGAGCAGGGTGGGTTCGCAGGGCTGCAGGACCGGGTGGTCGTGTACACCAACGGGTGTGTGCGGCTGAGCCGCAGGACGGGTCCCGTGATCGACAAGTGTCTGACCGGGGCCGAGTGGCGCGGGCTGCGCGGGAGCCTGAAGCAGCTGAAGCTCGGCAAGGACGAGGCGCAGCCGCAGGGGGCCGACTTCCTGAAGTACACGCTGACCTACCGCGGGCGCCACGTCAGCCGGTACACGCTGACGCAGACGTGGAGCCCGGTGGTCAGGCGGATGGAGAAGGTCCTGCAGAAGTACTGGGCGCCCGACTGATCGCCATCCGCAGGATCTCGAGGGCATGCGAGTCGTCCGGTCCCGACCAGGCCACGTGCTGGTCGGGCCGGACGAGCCGCAGCCCGGGCAGGCCGTCGTCGTAGGACGTGAGCGGGACGCCCTCGTCCGCGGCGGCCTTGACGAACCCGTCCACCTCGCGGCCGAGGATGGTGAACTCCGGCCCGAGGTGGTCGTAGAGGGAGTCACCCGGCCCGAGCCAGCGATGCGGCAGCCGCGCACCGTCGCCTGACACGATCGGCGAACCGTCGTAGGTGTAGCCGAGCACCAGGTCCAGGCTGTGGAACTCGGAGTCCTTGGCCCGCTGCACGGCCTCCGCGACGCTCTGCCGTACGGAGGGGGAGTCCAGCCGGGGATGGGACAGTTCCGGCGCGAGAGTGGCCATGTTGCGTGCGGCCTCGGCGATGGTCCGTTCGGCGATCGGCCGCCGTTCCAGCGCGTAGGTGGCCGTCAGCGAGCGCGGCGCCCACCCGTTGATCACCGCGGCGAGCTTCCAGCCGAGGTTGACCGCGTCGCCGATGCCGGTGGTGAAGCCGTGCCCGCCCCAGGGCGGGTTCTGGTGCGCGGAGTCGCCCGCCAGGAAGATCCGCTCGCTGGAGTAGCGGTCGACGAGCAGCATCCGCGCCGTCCACGGATCGGTGGCCAGCACCTCCACGTCCAAGGAGGCCCTGGCCAGGTTGCGGATGATCTCCAGCGGGTCGCCTGAGGTCACCCCCTGCGCGATGCACCACCAGGTCTCCTCCAGGTCCAGCCTGCCCGCGAGCCCCGGCTGCGACGGATGCAGGACCCAGTAATGGACGGCGGGCCCGAACGGAACCCGCTCGGCCAGCCCCGGCGCGCGGAAGACGATGTTGAGGTTGGGACGCGAGTCGGCCCGCCCGAGATAGCGGGCGCCGATGGCCTCCCTGGTCACGCTGCGCGACCCGTCGCACCCCACCACGTAGGACGCCCGGATCACCTCGGCGGAGTCGAGCGTGACGGACACCCCGAAGGCGTCCTCGCGCATCCCGGTGACCCGCCGCCCGGTCAGCAGGCGGGCGTGCGGCGAGGCGTGCACCGCCTCCCGCAGCATCTGCTCGACCAGCGGCTGCGACACCTGCTGCCCGGGCTCGGCGGCCCGGTCGTCGCCGGCGAGGTCGAGCCCGAAGCAGCGGTCGAACCGGGTGATCTCCTGGCCGAGCAGGCCGGTGACGAACACCGCCTCGTCCGACCAGGCCACGGGCAGCGGGGCGCGCTCGCGGATGGTGGCCGCCACGCCCCAGCGGCGGAACAGCTCCATGCTCCGCGCCGAGGTGGTCTTGGCGCGCGGGCGCAGCCAGGACACCTCCTCGCGCGGCTCCACGACCAGGCTCGGCACGCCGTGGTGGGCCAGTTCGAGGGCGGTCGCCAGCCCGACGGGGCTGCCCCCGGCGATCAGCACGGGCGTCACCGGCTGTGCGCCCCGGACATCAGCGCCGCCAGGTCGTCCGGGCGCAGGAACGAGGGAGGCGGCGGTGGACCCCAGTTGAACAGGCCCTTGGCGCCCTCCAGCGTCTCGGGCGTCCAGAGCTGGTCGTCGAGGACGCAGTCCATGTCCGAGTAGTACTCGGAGAAGTTGCCCGCCGGGTCTTTCAGGTACCAGAAGAAGTTGGACCCGGCGTGGTGCCTGCCCAGCCCCCACACGTGCCGTTCGGGGTGGTCCTCGAGCATGGCCCGGGCGCCCCTGCCGATGTCGTCGATGTCGTCGACCTGCCACGAGGTGTGGTGCAGGAAGCTGACGGGCGCGGCCAGGACCAGCAGGTTGTGGTGGTCGGTCGAGCAGCGCAGGAAGACTCCGGCGTCCTTGATCAGGTCGCTGGTGAGGAACCCGAGCCCGTCGCGGAAGAACGCTGTCGTGGTCGCGAAGTCGGTCGTGCCGACCACGGCGTGGCCCAGCTTGCGCGGCCGCACCGGCTCGGCCCGCAGGATTCCGGGCGCGCGGGCGCCCGTCCGCTCGATCCTGCCTGGCCCGTTGTAGGTGGTGGCCGCCACGGTGTCCTGCACCAGCCGAGGCGCGACCTCCAGCACCGCCCGCACGCCCGTGACCCGCTCGACCGCCGTGAGGGTCTCGCCCAGCTCGTGCGGGACGCTGAGCCGGGACAGCCGGGAGGCGGCGGCGGACAGGTCGTCGGCGCTGTCGGCCGCGACGCGCAGCTCGACCAGGCGCCGGGTGGGCGCCGCGACGACGCGCAGCTGGCGCCCGGCGTCCCGGGTGGCGAACCAGCCGTCGCCGTCGGGGCGCAGGCCGAAGTCGGTGTAGTAGGCCGCGGTCTCCGCCACGTCGGGCACGCCCATCGTGACGGAGATCAGCCGGTGCAGGGCCATCACTGTCCTTCCACGAACCTCTGACGGAGCTCGCCGATCCCTTCGACGTGGCTGACCAGCTCGTCGCCGGGCGCCAGCCACCGCTGCGGGGTACGTCCCATGCCGACGCCCGCCGGGGTGCCGGTGAAGATCAGGTCGCCGGGCAGCAGCGGCAGCCGGGCCGACAGCCGCGCCACGAGCGCCGGGATCGAGAAGATCAGGTCCCGGGTGTGCCCCTTCTGGACCTCCTCGCCGTTGATGGCCGAGCCGAGCGTCAGGTCGTCGGGGTCGGCGAACTCGTCGGGCGTGACCACCCACGGCCCGGTCGGCGCGAACCCGGGGAACGACTTGCCCATGCTGAACTGCGGCGCGACCCCGGCAAACTGCGAGATGCGCTCGGACAGGTCCTGGCCCACGGTGAGCCCGGCGATGTGCCCCCAGACGTCCTCCTCGGCGACGTTCCTGGCCAGGGAGCCGACCACGGCGACCAGCTCCACCTCCCAGTCGGTGTTCCCGCCCGGCGGCAGCCTCACCTCGCTGACCGGCCCGGTGATCGCCGAGACGAACTTGGTGAACACCGGCGGCAGCCCCTCGGGCACCGCGAAGCCCGACTCGGCCGCGTGGTCCCGGTAGTTCAGCCCGATGGCGAACACCTGGCGCGGCGTGGGCACCGGAGCCCCCAGATCCTCGGGATCGATCGGCTCCCCGCCGGGCAGCGCGGCCTCGGCGGCCCAGGCGCGGAACTCGGCCCAGCGCTCGTAGATGGCCTGCGGATCGGCACCGAAGAGGCCCTGGCTCGCCTGCTCCACGTCCACGGCCAGGCCGTCCTGGACCAGAACCAACCGCCCCTTCAGATTCGCCACGCGCACGACAAGCCTCCCTAATTCAGTATGATGATTACGGTGATAATGCTCCTCCGTGGCTTGGAGCGTCAAGAACCTTTGCCTACTCGCGCGGCTCCCATGGAAGACGAAGGGGGATGTTCTTCCCGATACGGGAGGTATGCGTGAGCTCTACCGACATGAAGGCCAAGCCGACGACCACCGCCTGGATCTCCTGGGTCGCCCTGGCATTCATGACGACGAGCTCGGTCGCCAGCCTGCGCTCATCCCCGAGCATGGCCATCTACGGCCTGGCCTGCATCTTCCTGTACGTGGTCCCGGCCATCCTGTTCCTGCTGCCCACCGCGCTGGTCTCCGCGGAGCTGGCCTCGGGCTGGTCCGGCGGCGTCTACAACTGGGTGGCCGAGGGGCTCAGCTCCAAGCCGCTCGGCTTCCTGGCCGTCTGGTGCCAGTTCGCCATGACGATCTTCTACTACCCGACGCTGCTGGCCTACGTGGCAAGCACGCTCGCCTATGTCATCAATCCCCAGCTGGCCGCCAGCGGCGTCTACACGGCCATCGTGATCGTCGTGCTCTACTGGGCCGGGGTCTGGGTCTCCAGCCAGGGCACCAAGACCGTCGCCGGGCTGTCCAGCGCGGGCCTGGTGATCGGGACCCTCGTGCCGGGCGCCGTCCTGGTGCTGCTGGGCATCGTGTTCCTGGCCCAGGGCAACCCGTCGGCCGCGCCGATGAACGCCGCGCACCTCCTGCCGCCGTGGACGGGCATCGCGAGCCTGGTGCTGATCGTGAACAACTTCCTGTCCTACTCGGGCATGGAGATGAACGCCGTGCACGTCTCCAGCCTCAAGAACCCCGCGCGGGAGTTCCCCAAGACGATGTTCCTGGCCACGGGCCTGGTCCTGCTGATCTTCATCCTGCCCGCGCTGGCGATCAGCTGGGTGGTGCCCGCCGGCAGCGTGAGCTTGACCGCGGGCGTGATGCAGGCCTTCGACACCGTCTTCGCGCACTTCGACGTGCAGTGGCTGACGCCGGTCTTCGGGCTGATGCTGATCACGGCCTCGCTCGGCGGCATGCTGACGTGGCTGGCCGGGCCCTCCAAGGGTGTGCTGCTGATCAGCCGGGAGGGCGGCTACCTGCCGCCGGTCCTGCAGAAACTGAACAGGCACGGCGTCCAGCAGAACATCCTGGTCGCGCAGGGCGTGGTCACCACGATCATCGCGCTGCTCTACGCGCTGATCCCGAACGTCTCCAGCGCGTACTGGATCCTGTCGGTGATCACCACGCAGATCTACCTGGTGGTCTACCTGCTGATGTTCGTGGCAGCGGTCAAGCTGCGCCGCGAGCGGCCCGACCACCCGCGCGGCTACCGCGCCCCGGCGCTGACCCTGCTGTGCGTGGTCGGGTTCGCCGCCTCGCTGGCGGCCATGCTCATCGGGTTCGTGCCGCCCTCGCAGTTCGGGTCCGGCAGCCCGCTGGTGTACGTGCTGATCGTGGGAGGCGGGCTGGTGCTGGTCGGGCTGGCCGTGCCGTACCTGCTGATCAAGCTGAGCAAACCGTCGTGGAGGACCCAGCCATGACGCACCGGGCATCGGCCGACTACAACCCTGGCAGGAGATGGCTGATCTACGGGTGCACCGCGTTGCTGATCCTGATCGGGCTGCTCATCATGTTGATCATGTGGGGGACGCACAAGGCCAACGCCACCTTCCGCGCCGAGCAGAAGGCCAAGGAACTGCAGAGCGCGCTGCAGGCGGCCGGGCTGCCCGTGCCGCAGGAGGACCAGATCGTCCGGGTGCTCGGCGAGGACGGCGGCCCGGTCTGCGCGTCGCCGAACGCGGCGCTGGCCTACGGCCTGCTCCGGGCCGGCCTCGTCAACGGGGCCGCAGGACCCGGCGTCCGGCCGATCATCGCCCACCCGAACGTCGTCAAGGCCGAGCAACTGGTCCTGCAGGTCTACTGCCCGGACGAGGCCCAGAAGTTCGCCCAGTTCGTCAGCACGCTGAAGCTCGAGGGGTGAGCCATGGAGTTGCGTGAACGGATCGCCGGGCTGATGCCGCGGGCCAAACGCGACCTGACCGAGCTGGTGTCCTTCAGGTCGGTCGCGGACGCGCGCCAGTTCCCGCCCCAGGAGTGCGAGAAGGCCGCCCAGTGGGTGCTCAACGCCTTCGCCGACGTCGGCTTCACCGACCTGGACCTGCACGAGACCTCCGACGGCAGCAAGGCCGTGTACGGCAGGCGCCAAGGACCCGCCGGCGCCAGGACCGTGCTGCTGTACGCCCACTACGACGTGCAGCCGCCGCTGGACGAGCAGGCCTGGCACACCCCGCCCTTCGAGCTGACCGAGAAGAACGACCGCTGGTACGGCAGGGGCGCCGCCGACTGCAAGGGCAACATCCTCGTGCACCTGACCGCGCTGCGCGCCCTCGGCGACGACGTGCCGGTCAACCTCAAGCTGATCGTGGAGGGCTCGGAGGAGCAGGGCACGGGCGGCCTGGAGGACTTCGTCCCGAAGCACGCCGACCTGCTGCGCGCCGACACCATCCTGGTCTGCGACACGGGCAACGCCGCCGTCGGCAAGCCCGCCGTCACCGTCAGCCTGCGCGGCATCGCCAACGTGGTCGTCACCGTGGAGGCCCTGAGCACCGAGATCCACTCAGGCATGTACGGCGGGGCCGCCCCCGACGCCCTGGCCGCGCTCATCCACATGCTGTCCACGCTGCGCGACGAGCAGGGGAACACCACGATCAAGGGGCTGGACAACACCCAGGTCTGGGACGGCGCGCCGTACCCCGAGCGGGCCTTCTTCACCGACGCCCACGTCCTGGACGGCGAGCGGCTGCTCGGCTCGGGCAGCGTGTCGGACATGCTGTGGGCCAGGCCCGCGCTGACCGTTCTCGGCATCGACTGCCCGCCGGTGGTCGGCTCCGCCGCGGCCATCCAGCCCAGAGCCAGGGCCAGGCTCAACCTGCGGGTCCCGCCCGGCATCGAAGCCAAAACCGCCATGCGGGCGCTCAGCGCGCAGCTGACCTCGGTGGCGCCGTGGGGCGTGCGCGTCACGGTGGAGCCCGAGCAGACCGGCCAGCCGTTCCTGGCCAAGACCGACGGGCCCGCCTACCGGATGCTGTTCGAGGCGATGAAGGAGGCCTACGGGGTGGAGGCCGCCGAACTGGGGCAGGGCGGGTCGATCCCGCTGTGCAACATCTTCGCCGATACCTATCCGGATGCCGAGATCATCCTGATGGGCGTGGAGGAACCGCAGACGCTCATCCACGCGCCCAACGAGAGCGTGGATCCCGGCGAGATCGCCGACATGGCGCTCACCCAGGCCCTCTTCCTACGGCGATACGGATCGTGATCTCGCCCCCGGCCAAGAGGCTGCTGCCACTGGTGGTGCCCGCCCTGGTGGTGGGCATCGCCGCCTCCCTGATCCTGATGGCGCTGACCAAGGTGTCCACGTTCATCGAGCACGTGGTGTGGCAGCCGACCGCCTGGTGGTGGACGATCGTCGTCCTCACCGCGGCCGGCGTGCTGACCGGCCTGGTGCTGTGGAAGGTGCCCGGGCACGCGGGCCCCGACCCGGCGACCCAGTCGCTGGTCGCGCCGCCCGACCCGATGCCCATGCTGCCCAGCGTGGCGCTGGCGGCGATCATCACGCTGGCCGGTGGCGTCAGCCTCGGCCCGGAGAACCCGATCGTCGCGATCAACAACGGGCTCGCGGCCGGGCTCGGCGCCCGCCTGCTGCCGAAGCTGGCGACCCCGCTCTGGGTGAGCATGGCCGTATCGGGCACCGTCGGGGCGCTGTTCGGCACGCCGGTCGCGGCGGCGCTCATGCTGTCGGAGGTGCGGACGGGCGATCAGGACATCCCGCTGTGGGACCGGCTGTTCGCGCCATTGGTGGCCGCCGGCGCCGGGTCGCTGACCACCAAGGCGCTCGCCGGCGAGGATCTCGTGATCGGGCTGCCCGCCTACCCCGGGTTCCAGGTGCTCGACCTGGTGACGGGGTCGGCGGTCGCGGTCGTGGCCGTGCTGCTGGCCCTCGCGGGCGTGTACGCGTTCCCGCACCTGCACCGCTTCTTCCACGCCGTGCCCAACCCGGTGCTCATGGCCGGGCTCGGCGGGCTGGTGCTGGGCGTCCTCGGGGTGATCGGCGGGCCGATCACCCTGTTCAAGGGGCTGGAGCAGGCCAAGGAACTGGCGGCAAGCTCCCACTCGGCCGGGCAGCTGACACTCATCGTCCTGGTGAAGCTGGTGGCCCTGATCGTGGCCGCCACCTCCGGGTTCCGCGGCGGGCGGATCTTCCCCTCGGTCTTCCTGGGGGTCGCGTTCGGGCTGCTGGCCCACGCGCTGGTGCCGGCGATCCCGTCGGCGGTCGGGGCCACGGCGGGCGTGCTCGGGTTCGTCCTGGTGATCACGCAGCAGGGCTGGCTCAGCCTGTTCACCGCGGTGGCGGTCGTGGGCCAGATCGAGCTGCTGCCGCTGGCCATCATCATGATCCTGCCCGCCTGGCTGCTGGTGAGCGGCAAGCCCCCGATGCAGGTCATCGAGCACGCGCCTGCCCCGGGAAGAGGACCTCCACCACCAGACCACCCTCCGGGCCAGGCCGGGCCGTGATCACCGCGTCGTGCGCCACCGCGACGGCCCGCACGATCGACAGCCCGAGCCCGTGGTGCCCGCCGTCACGCGAGGTCCGCTCGGTGTCCAGCCGCTGGAACGGCTCGAAGAGCCGCCCGACCTGATCCGCCGGGATCACCGGACCGGTGTTGGCCACCGACAGGACCGCGCGCCCGTCCGCGGTCCCGGTGGCGATCTCGACGCGGCCGCCGGGCACGTTGTACTGCACGGCGTTGTCCACCAGGTTGGCCACCAGCCGCTCCACCTGCGCAGGGTCGCCCGCGGCCGCCGCCGGGGCGAGCTCGGCCGTGATCCGGGGATCGGGACGGGCCAGCACCACCCGCTCCACCAGCGCCCGCAGGTCGAACGGCTCCCTGCGCTCCAGCCCGCGCTCGCCGGCGGCCAGCGCGAGCAGCGCCTCCAGCCGCCGGTCCTGCTCCTGGCTGAGCGCCAGCAGCCGCTCGCAGGTGGCGCGCAGCGCGGCGGGCGTGGCCCCCGGGTCGGTGAGGGTCTCCTCCAGCAGTGCCCGCTCCAGCGTCAGCGGCGTGCGCAGCTCGTGCGCGGCGTTGGCGACGAAGTGCTTCTGCGCGTCGAAGGCCGCCTCCAGCCTGCCCAGCAGCCCGTCCACGGTGTCGGCCAGGTCCTTCACCTCGTCGTGCGGCGCCCGTACGGCCAGCCGTTCGTGCAGGTTGCGCGCGGAGATGTCGCGGACGGCCGAGGCCATCGCGCGCATCGGCCGCAGCGCCCGCCCTGCCACCAGCCAGCCGAGCGCCACCGAGACGACCATCATGATGGCCAGCGCGATCCCCGACTGCGTGACCACCTCGTGCAGCACCGCCTCGCGCAGCCGCTCGGCCTCGGCCTGCAGCCGCTGCGCCACGCCGGTAAGCGCGGGCGCCTGCCGATGGAAGGTGTCGCCGGGGCCGCCCATTCGGTCCGGCGCGCCGACGCCGAACAGCACCACCCCGGCCGTGCGGCTCACCAGCAGGTAGGTGATGCCCAGCAGCACCGCGCTCGAGGCGGCGAACACGGCGCTGTAGAGCGCGGTCAGGCGCAGGCGGATGCTGCGGCGCATCAGATGCGGTAGCCGCCGCGCGGCACGGTCTCGATCAGCGGCGGCTCGCCCAGCTTGGCCCGCAGCCGGTTGATCGTCGCCTTGACCGTCGTGGTGAACGGGTCGGCCGCCTCGTCCCACACCCGTTCGAGCAGTTCCTCGGCCGGCACCGCCCGTCCGCGCGCCGCCAGCAGGTACTCCAGCACGGCCAGCTCTTTCGGTGTCAGCGCCAGCCGCATCCCTGCCCGGGTGGCGGAGCGCTGCGCGGGATCCAGCCGCAGGTCGCCGTGGACCAGCACGGGCGGCTGCGCGGGCTGCGAGCGCCTGCCCAGTGCCCGGATCCTGGCCACCAGCTCGGCGTAGGCGAACGGCTTGGCCAGGTAGTCGTCGGCGCCGAGGCTGAGCCCTTCGACCCGCTCCGCCAGCGTGCCCGACGCGGTCAGCATCAGCACCCGGGTACGCGGGGCGTGCTCGACCAGGTGGGCGCAGACCTCGTCGCCGTGCACGCCGGGCAGATCCCGATCCAGCACCACGACGTCGTAGTCCATGAGCCCGGTGCGGTCGAGCGCGGCCCGGCCGTCGCCCGCCAGGTCGACCGCCATCCCCTCCCTGCGCAGCACCCTGGCCACCGACTGGGCCAGCTCCGGGTGATCCTCGACCACCAGCACCCTCATGCCTGACGAGGATATGCCGGACACCGGTCACACCCTGGTCACAGAATCCCGGACCCGGCTGTGACGCCCGGATCCGTAGAAACGGCGGCATGAACCTGACACGAACGCTCGCGGCCGTCGCGATCCTGGCCACGGCCTGCGGCACGCCACCTGCCGCGAAATCCGGCGACACGGAGGACCCGCAGGTCAAGTACGCCCAGTGCATGCGCTCCAACGGCGTGGCCAACTTCCCCGACCCGGTCAACGGCCGCCTGGAGATCCGCTACGGCAAGGACGGCGTGGATCCGAACTCGCCGCAGTTCAAGTCCGCCCAGGCGGCATGCAAGAACCTCGCCCCCGCCGGGACCCAGCAGGGATCGGCCGACAACCAGCAGGTCAAGCAGATGCTGAAGTTCGCCGCCTGCATGCGCGAGCACGGCGTGAAGAACTTCCCCGACCCCAAGGACGGCAACCTGCTCATCGACGGCGTCGATCCGAACACGCCGCAGTTCAAGGCCGCGATGACGGCCTGCAAGCAGTACATGCCGGGCGGCGGGCCGTGAAGGCCCTGCTCGTCGTGCTGGCCGTGGTGATCGCGGGGGCCGCCGCGGTCGTCGTCGCCGACCCGTTCCGCGCCCGGGCCAGGCCGCAGCCGGTGGCGAGCGTGCGGACCGGGCTGGCCACCGTGCGCAAGGGGCAGTTGTCGTCGCAGGTCAACCAGACCGGCACGCTGTCCTACGCCGCGCCGCGGTCGGTGGTGAACCGGGCCTCCGGGATCTACACCAAGCTGCCCGAGCCGGGTCAGGAGGTCGGCTGCGGCAAGCCGCTCTACCGGGTCGGCGACACCCCGGTCGTGCTGCTGTGCGGGACGGCCCCGCCGTACCGGGACCTGTCGGAGGGCGACAGCGGGCGGGACGTGCGGCAGCTCAACCGGGCGCTGCTGGGCGGCTCGTCCGGGTACTTCGGCCGGCGGACCCGCGCAGCGGTGCGGAAGCTGCAGGACCGCGTGGGCGCGGAGGTGACCGGGACGCTGAAGCTGGGCGAGGCGGTGATCATGCCGGGGCCGCTGCGGATCGGCACCGTGAGCGTCAAGCTCGGCATGACCGCGGCGCCCGGCACGCCGATCGCGACGGCCACCTCGACGGGGCGGCAGGTCACCGTGAACCTCAACCCGGCACAGCAGGCCGAGGTCAGGACCGGGAACAAGGTACGGATCACGCTGCCGTCCGGTCGCGTCACGCCGGGCACGGTCAGCGGGATCGGCACGGTGGCCGCCTCGACCTCGACCGTGCCGGTGTACGTCACCCTGCGGCGACCGCGGGACGCGCGGGCGCTCGACCACGCGCCGGTGCAGGTGGAGATCACCACGGGCGGGGTGAAGGACGCGCTGATCGTGCCGGTGACGGCGCTGGTGGTGCGGGCGGGCGGCGGATACGCGGTGGAGACTGACGACCACCGGCTCGTCCCCGTACGGCTGGGCCTCTTCGACGACGCCGAAGGGCTCGTCCAGGTGATCGGGAGCCTGGCTCCCGGGCAGCGCGTGGTGGTGCCGGCGACATGAGCACGGTCCTTCAGCTGGAACAGGTGACCAAGACCTACGGGCTGGTGGCCGCGCTGCGCGGGGTGAGCTTCTCGGTCGAGGAGGGCGAGCTGGTCGCGATCGTGGGCCCGTCCGGGTCGGGCAAGACCACACTGCTGCACGTGATGGGCACGCTGGAACGGCCGAGTGGCGGCACCGTGCGGGTCGGCGGGGTCGATGTGGCGGCCTTGGACGACCGGGCGCTGGCCGGGCTGCGTGCCCGGCGGATCGGTTTCGTCTTCCAGCAGTTCTTCCTGGCCGAGCACTCGAGCGTGCTGGAGAACGTGGCCGACGGGCTGCTGTACGCCGGCGTCCACGTCAGGGAACGGCGAGTCAGGGCCGCCGAGGCGCTGGAACGGGTCGGGCTCGCCGACCGGGCGGGCTCCCGCCCCGGCAAGCTGTCGGGCGGGCAGCGGCAGCGGGTGGCGATCGCCAGGGCCCTGGTGGGCCGGCCGGCGATCGTGCTGGCCGACGAGCCGACCGGCAATCTCGACAGCGAGACCGGCGCCTCGATCATGCGGCTGCTGCGCGAGCTGAACGCCGGCGGCGCCACCATCGTCATGATCACCCACGACGCCGGGCTGGCCGCCGGGCTGCCCAGGCAGGTGCACGTCCTCGACGGAAGGATCATGCCGTCATGAGGCTCACCGATCACGCCCGCGTGGCAGGCGTCGGGCTGCGGGCACGGCCGCTGCGGGCCTCGCTGTCCGCGCTGGGCATCGCCATCGGGGTGGCGGCCATCGTGGCCGTGCTCGGACTGTCGTCCTCCTCGCAGGCCGGGCTGCTCGCCGAGATCGACCGGCTGGGCACCAACCTGCTGACCGCGAGCACCGGACGCACGATCACCGGCGAGAGCGCCGAACTGCCCGCCGCCGCGCCCGCGCGGCTGTCGCGGGTGGAGGCCGTCGAGCAGGTGGCCGACACGGGCACGATCAGCTCGGCCAAGGTCTACCGCAGCCCGCTGATCCCGACCGCCAACACCAACGCGCTGCAGGTCAGGGCCGTCAGCCTGAACCTGCCGCCGGTCGTGGCCACCTCCGTGGCGCAGGGCCGCTGGCTCAACCCCGCCACGGCCACCCAGCCGGTCGCGGTCCTGGGTTCGGCCGCTGCCGAGCGGCTGGGCATCGCGCGCGTCCACCCGGGCCAGCGCGTCTGGCTCGGCGGCCAGTGGTTCTACGTCGCGGGGATCCTGCGGCCCGCGACGCTCGCGCCGGAGATCGACGCGAGCGTGCTGATCGGCTACCCGGCGGCGCGCCGGTACTTCACCCACGCGCCGCCGACCACGATCTACGTACGATCGGACACCAGCCGGGTGCGCGAGGTCCAGCAGGTGCTCGCGCGGGCGGTCAACCCCGAGTCGCCGAACGAGGTCGACGTGAGCCGCCCCTCGGCCGCCCTGACCGCCCGCGCGGCGGCCAGCGGCGCCTTCAACAGCCTCTTCCTCGGGCTCGGCGCCGTCGCGCTGGTCGTGGGCGCCGTCGGCGTGGCCAATATCATGATCATCTCGGTGCTGGAGCGGCGCTCGGAGATCGGCCTGCGGCGCGCGCTCGGCGCCACCCGCGGCCAGATCCGCGCGCAGTTCCTCGCGGAGGCGATCGTGCTGGCCGTGCTCGGCGGTACGGCGGGCGTCGCCGCCGGCGTGCTGGCCACCGTCGCCTACGCCAGCGCCAAGCAGTGGGACGTCATGGTGCCCGCCCAGGCCTGGGCGGGCGGCCTGGGCGCCGCGGTCGCCATCGGCGCGATCGCGGGGCTGCTGCCCGCGATCAGGGCCGCGCGGCTGTCGCCCACCGAGGCGCTACGGACGGTGTGACTGGCGCACCTCGTAGTGCTTCATCTCGTCGATCTGGTCGAAAAAGGGCCTGACGGCCTGGAAGAACTCACCGAAGCGAGGGCTGCGGCGGAAACCCTGCTCGTGGCCCTCCACGGAGTCCCACTCGATGCGCACCACGAAGTGCTCCGGCTCCTCCACGCCCCGGGAGATCTCGTAGGCCAGGCAGTGCTCGTCATCGTCGAGCACGGCGGAGGCCGCCTTGTAGGCCTGCTCGAACTCCGCGGCACGGTCCGCGGTTACGGTGTAACGGATGTATTCGACGACCACGGTGGGTCCCTTTCCTGAGGGGTCGGTTTTCAATACAATACAGATGTGGATGCTAATGCACGGAAGGGCCGGGCGAGGGACTCCGCCATCGACGCCCGGATCCTCGACGTGGTGAGCCGCCACCTGTCCCTGTACGGCTACGTCGGCGTCTCCCTGGCCGCGGTCGCCGAGGAGGCGGGCACCACCCGCCAGGCCCTCTACCGCCGCTGGCCGGGCAAGGCCGAGCTCGCCGCCGCCGCGGTCGCCGCCATGGAGGACAAACGCCAGGCCGAGCCCGCCGACGACCCCTTCACCGCCCTCGTCGCCGAGCTCACGGACTTCCAGCAGGGCGTCTCCAGGCCGGGCCGCCTGTCGCTGGTCGGCACGATGCTCCAGGAGACCACCGACCCCGACGTCCTGGCCCGCTACCGCGCCCGCGTCATCGCCCCGCGCCGCCGCCGCCTGCTCGCCATCCTCGAACGCGCCCGCCAGCTCGGCCGCATCTCCCCGGACGCCGACCTGGAGGTCGCCCTGACGATGTGCACGGGCGCCTGGTACGGCCGCGCCCTGGCCGGCGCCGAAGTCCCACCCCACTGGCCCGAACGCACCGCCGCCCTGGTCTGGCGCGCCCTCGGCGGCGACGTCCCACCCTCTCTCTCTGATCTCCGCTAACTTCTGGCTGTTGTACGGCGGGCCTCCGCCAACGGCCGCCCGCCGTCGTGCGCTGAGGGGCCGCGACCGGCGCGTCCGGCGAGTCGATGCCACTACCTCGCCGCAACGGCGTTTCGTAACCCAGGCACCACGGTCCCGGCTGCTCCGCCGTACACGGCGCCGACCTCCGCCGCACACCATCCCGCCGACCCGGCGCCTGGAGGCGTGCCCGCGGCTACGCCTGAAGGCATGCCCGTGGTAGCCGCGTTCCTGCGCTCGGGAGCGTGGTAGCCCCGGTCCTGCGCCTGGGAGCGCGTGATCCCTGTGCCTGGGAGTGCGCCTGCGGGTAACCCCGGGCCCGGCGTCTGGGAGTGTGCCCGCGCCCTGACTGTGGGGCGGGGGGAGGTGTTCAAGGGCGTGTTGGGTGGGGCTACAACGTGTGGTTGTGGGGTGGGGGGTGGTGGTTGTTTGATTCGGTGCTCGTGGCTCGCTTTGATGGCCGCTGGTCTACGCGGGGTTGTGGCGAAGGGCGGGCATGGGGGACACACGGCAGGCAGTGCGGCGGGGGCTGGGGCGGGACTTCGCGTGGTTGTGGGCGGCGTTCGCGGTCAGCACGTTGGGGACGTGGCTGGCGTTCGACTCGTTTCCCCTGATCGCGGTTCTGGTGCTGCGTGCGGGGCCGGCCGAGGTGTCGGCGCTGGCGGCGGTGGGGCTGGCGGTGGGGGCCGTGGTGGCGGTGCCGCTCGGGCCGTGGGTGGAGTTCCGGCGCAAGCGGCCGGTGATGGTCTCGATGGACGTGGCGAGGTTCGCGGCGTTGATGACGATCCCGGCCGCGTACGTGCTCGGCCGGCTCAGCTTCGCCCAGCTCCTGGTCGTGTCGGTGATCGTCGCCGCGTGCGACATCGCGTTCAGCGCGGCCAGTGGCGCGTACCTGAAGGTGCTCGTGCGGTCTGAGAACCTGCTCGTCGCGAACGGGCGGTTCGAGAGCACGATGTGGACGGCCAGCGTGATCGGCCCGCCGCTGGGAGGTGCCGCGATCGGTCTGCTCGGCCCGGTGACGACGGTGGTCGCCAACGCGCTCAGCTACCTGCTCTCGGCGATCGGGATCCGCGCGATCGGCGGAAGCGAGCCCCGCCCCGAGCGAGCCACCGCACCAGGGCAGCGGATGAGGGCCGGGGAACTGCTCGAAGGATGGCGCTACATCCTCACCCACCCGGCGCTGCGGCTGTTGCTGTTCAACAACATCCTGGTCAACGGGCTGATCATGGCGACCGCGCCGCTGCTGGCGGTCATGATGCTCGGCCCGCTCGGGTTCACCCCCTGGCAGTACGGCCTGGCCTTCGCGGCGCCCTGTGTCGGTGGGCTCGTCGGGTCCCGGCTGTCCAGCAGGCTCGTCGCGCGGTTCGGGCAGCACAGGGTGATGCTCGTCGCCGGGTCGCTGCGCGCCTGCTGGTCGCTTGGGCTGGCCTTCGTCCACCCGGGCACCTCGGGGCTGGTGCTCGTCATGGCCATTGAGCTCGGGCTGATCACCTGCGCGGGCGTGTTCAACCCGATCCTGGCCACCTACCGGCTCGAGCAGACGGCCACGGACCGGGTCGCCAGGACGCTGTCCGCCTGGACGGTCACCAGCAGGGCCACCGTCGCCGCGCTGACCGCCCTCTGGGGACTGCTGGCCGGAGTGACCGGCCCCCGCATCGCCGTCGCGATCGCCGGCGTGCTCATCCTGGCGACCCCGTTCCTGCTTCCCCGGCGCCCACGGATCATGACAACGCCTTGACCGGAGCCCGGGAGCCACGACGATCGGGCGCCGTGACGGCGGGTCAGCGGCACCGACTCGCCGGGAGCGCCGGGGGCGGGTCCTCAGCGAACGGCGGCGGGCGGCCGGTGGGGTGGCTTGCCGTACAGGATTGATTTCCTGACAAATATCCCCACCAGTAGCCTCGTCCGGTGCGCATCATTGACGGCCGGTTCGAGCTGGTCGAAAGGCTCGGGGGCGGCGGGATGGGGCTCGTGTGGCGGGCCCGCGACCTCGCGTTGCACCGTGAGGTCGCGATCAAGGAAGTGCGGCCGCCCGACTCCGACGGCATGGCCGAGCAGATCAGGGGGCGGGTGCTGCGCGAGGCGCAGGCGCTGGCGCGGCTGAACCACCCGCATGTGGTGACGATCCATCACATCGTGGACGACCAGTTCCCGTGGATCGTCATGGAGCTGGTGCAGGGCGGTTCGCTGCAGGACAGGCTCGGCTACGGACCGATGCCGCCGCACGAGGTGGCCAGGCTGGGCAGGGAGGTGCTGTCGGCGCTGCGGGCCGCGCACGCCATGGGCATCCTGCACCGCGACGTGAAACCGGCCAACGTGCTGCTTCGTCCTGACGGTTCGTCGGTGCTGACCGACTTCGGGATCGCGGCGGTGCGAGAGACGCCGAGCCTGACGGCGACCGGCTCGTTCATCGGGTCGCCCGAGTACATGGCGCCCGAGCGGGTCAACGGCTACGAGGGCAACCCCGCCTCCGACCTGTGGTCGCTGGGGATGCTGCTGTACGTGGCCGTGGAAGGCCGCAACCCGATGCGCCGGCAGACCATGATGGCGACGCTGGCCGCGGTGCTGCAGGGCGAGATCCCGCAGCCGGAGCGGGCGGGCCCGCTGGCGCCGGTGCTGGCCGCGCTGCTGCGCCGCGACCCGGCCGAGCGTCCCGATCCCGACAGCCTGGACCGGATGCTCGCCGGGGTGCTCACCGGCTCCGTGACCATGCCGATGCGGCCGCGGCCCAAGCGCGGGCTGGCGATCGGAGTGAGCACGGCGGGTGTGGCGGCGGTCGTGGCGCTGGGCGTGCTCGGCTGGAACTTCATCCCGCGCACGCAGGCCCACGACCCCGGCCCGACCTTCACCCCGCCGTCGGCCTCGGTCCCCAAGCAGTCGGCGTCCGACGAGCCGACAGAGCAGCCGACAGAGCAACCGCAGCAGGTCAACCTGCACACGGCTGCGGGGATGCAGGCCTTGACGGCCCAGGTGAAGCGGCTCACCGGCAGCACCAAGGTCGTCAGCCTGACCGCCTACCCCACCTACGCCTCCTTCGAGGCACCGGTCAAGACCGACAAGGAGGTCTACGACACCTTCTTCTTCAGGGACGGCACGGCAAACAAGCAGAGCAACGGCGGCAAGATCACCGATCCGCTGGTGGATCTGAACAGTTTCGACTGGAACACGGTCCCCGCGTTGTTCCGCAAGGCCGACAAGATACTCGGCGTGCGCAAGCCCACCGCCCACTACCTGGTCATCGATCCCGGGTTCGCTCCGCTGTTCGGCAAGAGCCCGTTCATGATGGTCTACGTGGGCGACGACCACCGCACGGGCTATCTCGTCGCGGACGCGCACGGCAAGGTGATCAGGACCTATCCGTCCTAGGCTCGCAGAGCTCGCCGTACGCCGGCCGCCGGCCAGATCGTGGCCAGCGCCGCGTAGACCGCCAGCAGGGCGATGCTCGGCCAGGAGCGCACCGCCGCCAGAGTCAGCGTGAGGAGCACCAGAGCGGCCCAGGCGTACAGGATCGCGCGGCCCGCGGGGGCGCTGGTGTGGGCCGCCTCCTGCACGGGCGTCACCAGGGCCATGAGCGCCACGCCCGCGGTGCCGAGGGCGGGCAGGCCGAGCGCGATGCCCAGCACGAGCACGGACACGCCCGCCGCGAGCAGGGCGCAGCAGGTCAGCGCCAGGCGAGACTCCGCGCGCTCCAGCAGGTGGCTGCGGGCCAGCCGAAGCGTGGTCAGGCCCTCGGCCACCCACGCCGCCCAGTGCAGCACCGCGATCAGCACGAAGACCGCGATGAGCGGCGGGATCGCCGGCAGCAGGAACACCATCCGCCACCCGCCCCGGTACTTGGCCGCCAGCCGCTCGAGCCCCCGGTAGACCGGGTTACGCCGCTTGAGCGCCGTCACCAGCAGATCCCTGGCCGGGTCGAACCCGGGATCCAGCCGCAGCACCTCGCGGAAGGCGTCGGCCGCGAGCCGCGCATCGCCGAAGGCGAGTTGTGCCCGCCCGAGGACCAGGTGCGCGGTCGCGCTCTCAGGATCGAGCCGTACGGCTCGCGCCGCCGCCTCCAGCGAACCCGGGTCCCTCAGCATGATCAAGCCCTGGGCCAGCAGCCCGGCCAGGTCGCTGTCCTCCGGGTCGAGGGCGAGCCCGCGCCCTGCGGCCTCGACCACCCGCGGCCACTCACCGCGCAGCAACTGCGTGCGAGCCAGCAACTCCCACGTCGGCGCGTACTCGGGAGACAGCGACAGCGCGATCTCCAGCGCGCCGAGCGCCCGATCGGTCTGGCGGGCACGGTAGAGCACCTGCCCGGCCACGTAGTGCGGGAACCAGGCGTCAGGCGCCAGCCGGACCGCCTCGTCGGCCTCCGTTATCGCCTCGGCCGCGCGTCCCTGCTCCACCAGGGCGAGCGCCAGGAACGCGTGCCCGGTGACGTGGTGCGGTTCCGTGGCCAGGACCCCGCGCGCCTCCCGTTCGGCGTCGGCCGGGCGGCGCATCTCCAGGAGGGCCCTGGCCCGCTGGATCGCATCGCTCACCACTTGCCCTTGATCCAGGGCATCAGCTCGTCCCAGGCGCCGGAGTCGTTGGCGTGCAGCACGTAGTTGCGGGCCGTGGCCAGCCATTCGCGGACCGCGGTGGGCTTGACGGCTTTGGCGGCGGCCAGCAGGTCGCCCGTCGACAGCGGGATCGGGCGGCCGGCGGCGATGGACTGCTGCAGCTTGGCCTCCACCGCGCGGTCCACCACGCCCTTCAGGTCGGCGCCGACGAAAGCCTCGGTGATCTTGGCCACGGCGTCGAAGTCCATCTCGGCCAGCGGCTTGTCGCGGCACAGGATCCGCAGGATCGCCGAGCGGGCGGCGGCGTCGGGCGGCGGCACGAACACCAGCTGGTCGAAGCGCCCGGGACGGCGGAAGGCCACGTCGATGTACCAGGGCGCGTTCGTGGCGGCCAGCACCAGCACGCCCTCGTTGGCGTCCTGGTCCACGCCGTCCAGCTCGGCCAGGAACTGGTTGACCAGCTGCCGGCTGTGCGCCTGCCGCATGTCGGAACGGCGGGCCGCCAGCGCGTCCACCTCGTCGAAGAACAGCACGCACGGGCGGTTACGGCGGGCCAGGTCGAACGTGGCATGCAGGTTCCGCTCGCTGGAGCCGACGTACATGTCCAGGATGTCGGCCAGGCCGACGTTCACGAACGAGGCGCCGAGCTCGCCCGCGGCGGCCCTGGCCAGGTGGGTCTTGCCCGCTCCCGGCGGGCCGTAGAGGAGCACGCCGCCGCCGGCCCGCTTGCCGTACGCCTTGAACAGCTCGGGCTGCTGGAGCGGGAGCAGCAGCTTGATCCGCAGGGACTCCTTGACGGCGTCCATCCCCGCCACGTCGGAGAAGCGGACGCCGGAGTGCTCGACGTTGTCGTCGACCACGGGTGCGGGGGCCGCCTGGGGGATCAGCGTGAGGCGGGCGGCCAGGTCGGGGTCGGCCAGGGACGGGTCGCGGGTCACGGCGTCCTGGTAGCGCTGCGCGGCCCTGGCGGTGTCGCCCTCGCCGAGCAGCGCCCGCGCGGCCAGCAGCCCCAGCACGGGCGGGTGGCCCGGCTCGGACAGGAACGGCTCGAGCGCCGACAGCGCGGCGCCGTGCGCGCTCTGCCGGACGAACGCCTCGGCCAGCCCGGCGATGATGTCGGGATCCTTGGGCGCCAGCACGAGCGCGGCCCGGTATTCAGCCTCGGCCTCGGCCAGGTACCCCTTGCCGAGCAGCTGCTGGGCGAGGTGCCGGCGCAGCGGGAGGTTGTCGGGAGACAGGCGGGCCGCCTCGCGGAGCGCCTGGAGGCCGGCATCGTCCAGCACGTGCCCGTCCCTTCTGTCGCGGTTTCGGTCGAACCTAAACTACGCGTCCTGGAGATCGCGCGCGGTTGCCTCGAGTTGTTCGATCATCGCGAGCGCGGCGGGCAGGCGGTAGGTGCCCGCGGGGGTGGCGGTCATCACGGTTCTGGTCAGCGATCTTTCGCTCAGGGGTCGTACGACCAGGTCGGGGCCGGTCGCCGAGAGGGTGAGGAACGGGGCGAGGGCGACGCCGAGTCCGGCGGCGACCAGGCCGCGGACGGTCATCTGGTCGTCGGTCCTGAAGGCGATCCTGGGCTCGAAGCCCGCCTCCCTGCACGCCCGCGGGAGGACGTCCATGGTGGAGCCGTGGTGGACGCCCTGGATCCAGCGTTCCTCGGCCAGGTCGCGCAGGCGGATCCGGCTGCGTGAGGCCAGGCGGTGGCCGGGCGGGAGGGCGATGTGCAGGGGGTCGGTCATCAGCGGGACGACCTCGACGCCGTCGGGGACGTCCATGGGGACGACGGGGAACTCGTAGACGAGCGCCAGGTCCAGCTCGTGCGCCTGCACCGCGGCGATCGCCTCGTCCCTGTCGGCCTCGACGAGCTCCACCTCCACCCGGGGGTGCGCGCGCACGAACGCCCGTACGGCCTGCGGCATGAGCGTGGCGTTGGCCGTGGTGAACGAGCCGAACCTGAGCCGCCCGCCCTCCGCCGCGGAGATCGCGGCCAGGGTGGTCTCGGCGGCGCGCAGCTCGGCCAGGATCCGCTCGGCATGCCGTACCAGGGCGCGGCCCGCCTCCGTCAGGCGCACGCCGCGGGCGTGCCGCTCGAGCAGGCGCGTGCCCGCCTCGCGCTCCAGGACCGAGATCTGCTGTGACAGCGCGGAGGTCGTGTAGGACAGCGCGGTGGCGGCGTGGGTGAGCGAGCCGTGCCTGGCGACTTCGCGCAGCACCCGGAGCCTGGAGACGTCGAGCATACGGCGACGCTAAATCCTGCCTTAAGAAGGTGTCGATTGTGCTTAATGCTCGCGATTCCTAGATTGGCCTTGGATCACAAGAAAGCCGAGGTCAACGGCATGCGATTCGGCACACCCTACGAAGAGGTCTACCTCGACGACGCCTTCGTCCCCGAGAAGGAGGCGCGGCTCAGCGTGCTGGCCAACGTCGTCTCCTACGGCACCGGCACGTTCGAGGGCATCAGGGCCGGCTGGAACGCCGTCCAGGGGGAGCTCTACCTGCTTGAGGCGCTCGCGCACTACGAGAGGCTGGCCCGCTCGGCCCGCATCCTCGGACTGGCGCTCGACCACACCCCTGCACGCCTGGTCGAGGTGACGGCGGAGCTGCTGCGCCGCAACCAGGTGCGCGGCGACGCCTACGTGCGCCCGCTGCTGCTCCAGGCGGGCGAGCAGCTCGGCGTGCGGATGCACGACTCGGGCGTCCGGCTGTGCGTGGCCGCCACCCCGATGCCCGCCGACTACATCGACCAGCGCGGCGTGCGCTGCATGGTCAGCTCCTGGCGCCGCACCCCGGACGCCACGATGCCCAACAGGGCCAAGGTGATCGGCGGTTACGTGGGCCCGGCCCTGGCCAAGACCGAGGCCATCCGGGCCGGCTACGACGAGGCGATCATGCTGACCGCCGACGGCCACGTGGCCGAGGCCACCACGTCCAACATCCTGCTCAGGTACGGCGAGCAGTGGATCACCCCGCTGCCGAGCGACGACATCCTGGCCGGGATCACCCGGGGCCAGGTCATGCGGCTGCTGATGGAGGAACACGGCATGCCGACCGTGGAGCGGCGCGTCCAGCGCTCCGAGCTGTACTCCTGCGACGAGGCCCTGCTGTGCGGCACCGCCGCGCTGGTCGCGCCCGTCGTGGAGGTCGACGGGCGGCCGGTGGGCGGCGGGGAGGCGGGTGCGGTGACGCTCGCCGTACAGGACGCCCTGCGAGCGATCTCGTGCCGCCGGGACGGGCGGCATCACGAATGGACCATCCCTGTGTACGGAGGACGGTAATGCTGCGCAAGCTCGAGGACATCCAGCCCACCCGGATCTGGAACGACGTGCTGGCCCGCGTCGTGCACGGTGAGAAGCTCACGCTGTCGGTGGTGGAGATCCCGCCGGGCGGCGTGGTGCCCGAGCACCGCCACCCCAACGAGCAGCTGGGGCTGTGCCTGCAGGGCAGCCTGACGTTCCGCGTCGGCGACGACAAGCGCGAGCTCGGGCCGGGCGGCACGTGGCGGATCCTGGCCGACGTGCCGCACGAGGTGGAGGCGGGGCCGCACGGCGCGGTGGTGGTGGAGGCGTTCTCCCCGATCCGCGACGACTGGGACGGGTTCGAGCTCGCCCCGCACGCGCCGCCGCGCTGGCCGTCACCAGGTGACCGGTAGCCGGTAGACGCCGTAGACGTCCAGGCCGTGGCGCATCGGCACCTCCTCGGCCGGCACGGCAAGCCGCAGCGTCGGGAAGCGGCTCAGCAGCGCGGGGAAGGCCACCCGCATCTCGACGCGGGCCAGCTGCTGGCCCAGGCACTGGTGGATGCCGTGGCCGAAGCCGAGGTGGCCGGTGGCCTGGCGGCGCAGGTCGAGCCGGTCGGGGTCGGGGAACTTGGCGGGGTCGCGGTCGGCGGCCTGGATGGAGACCGTCACGGTCTCTCCGGCCCTGATCAGGTGGCCGTCGAGCTCGACGTCCTCCAGCGCCGAGCGGGCGCCGGTGTGGGCGATCGTCAGGTACCGCAGCAACTCCTCGACTGCCTGCTCGGTCAGCCCGGGGTCGGCGCGCAGCATGGCCAGCTGGTCGGGGTGCCGCAGCAGGGCGAACGTGCCGAGCGCGAGCATGTTGGCGGTGGTGTCGAGCCCGGCGCCGAGCAGGAAGCCGCCGACCCCGGCCAGCTCCTCGTCGGTGAGATCGGTCGTGGTCAGGTCGCTGAGCAGGTCGTCGGTCGGCTGCGCGCGCTTGGCCTCGACCAGCTCGCGGACGTAGTCCCGGATCGCGGTGTAGGCGGCGAACTGCTCCTCCTGGGTGGCGTCGGCCCCGCTGAGGGCCTTCACGTGGCGGTGGAAGCTCTCGCGGTCGGCGTACGGCACGCCGAGCAGCTCGCAGATCATCAGCGCCGGGATGGGCTGGGCGAAGACCTGGACCAGGTCGACGGGTCCGCCGCCGCGCTCCATCGCGTCCAGGTGCTCGGCGGTGATCTGCTCGGCCCGCTCGGTGAGCAGGTTCATCCGGCGGACGGTGAACTTGCCGGTGAGCAGCTTGCGATAGCGGGTGTGCTCGGGCGCGTCCATGCCGGTCAGGTCGCCCACGGGCGCCGGCGGCATCTCGCCGATGTCGGCCAGCGGGTAGTGCATCAGCTCGTACCTGGAGCTGAAGCGCCGGTCGGCCAGCACCGCGCGGGCCAGGGCGTGCCCGGTCACCAGCCAGCCCTCGTGCCCGTCGGGGTAGCTCATCCGCGTGATCGGCGGAAAGCCGCGCAGTTCGGCGGGCGGGTCGAAGGGGCATCCAGCGGAGCGTTCCGTGGGCAGCTTCACCATGTCGGCATTCCTCTCACGCGCACGAAGTTCTCGAATGCGAACAGCGTACGCGTGAGGATTAATGTGCGCAAGAGCGCACAGTGTGCGCCTAGCGCAGCAGCACGCGAAGGGCGCCGAACGCCTCACCGAGGTCGATCTTGTCGGGGGAGAGTCGCCACTGCTGATGGATGCCGATCAGCGCGCCCATGACCGCGACCGACAGCGCGTCCGCCGTGACGCCCTCGGGCAGCGGGCGCTGCTCCGCCCACACCCTGATGCGCTCGCGCAGGGCGTCCTGGATCGCCACGTAGCGGTCGTGGATCGGTGAGTCCGGCTCGAGCGCCTCCACCAGCAGCGTGACGAAGAGCTTGGAGATGGGCAGCCGCAGGTAGCCCATCGCACCGTCGAGCATCTCGTCGAGCCCGGCGGAATCCTCGTGCATCCGGTCGTTGAGCTGCTCCACCGAATGCTCGAGCACGGCGAGCAGCAGGCCCTCCTTGCTGCCGAAATGCCAGGGGATCGACCCCCTGCTGATCTGCGACCGCTCGGCCACGTCCGCGAACGTGGTCTGCCGGTATCCCTTCTCCGCGAACAGCTCCGCGGCCGCCGCCAGGATCAGGTCCCGGCTCTCGCGGCTGGTCTGTTCTCGTCTCGCACCCATACCGAAACTCCTATGCTCAACACCATCTTATATGTTGGCCAACACAGAGACTTCTCTCTTCTGGAGGTGTCATGCGTTGGGTCACCTATGCCTCGGTCGACGGAGACCGGGTCGGAGTCCTCAACAGCGACCGGATCCACGCCCTGCCCGCCGGTGAATCCCTGCTCGGCCTGCTGTCGTCCGGCACGCTCGCCGAGGCGGGCGCGCGGGCCCTGGCCGAGCCCGCCGAGACCGTCCCCCTGTCCGCGGCCACGCTGCGCGCCCCGCTCCCCGAGCCGCCGTCCATGCGCGACTGCCTGTGCTTCCTGGACCACATGCGCAACTGCCTGCGCGCCGCCGGAGGCACGGGCGAGCTGGACGAGGTCTGGTACCAGATCCCCGCCTTCTACTTCGCCGGTCCCTCCTCGATCATCAGCCCCTACGACGACGTGCACATCGCTCCCGGAAGCGTCTGGTTCGACTTCGAGCTGGAGATCGCCGCCGTCATCGGCGAGGGCGGCAGGGACCTGAGCCCCGAGGAAGCCGAGCGGCACATCGCCGGATACATGATCTACTGCGACTGGAGCGCCCGCGACCTGCAGGCACTGGAAGGCCAGCTCAAGATCGGACAGGCCAAGGGCAAGGACTGCGCGACCACGCTCGGCCCCTGGCTGGTCACGCCCGACGAGCTGGAGCTGCCGCTGCGGGTCGAGGCCAAGGTGAACGGCCGGCTCATCGGCTCCGGCAGCACCGCCGCCATGGACTGGTCCTTCGGCGAGGTCATCTCCTACGCCTCGCGCGGCGTCGACCTGCGTCCCGGCGACGTCATCGCCTCCGGCACCGTGCCCGGCTGCTGCCTCATCGAGCACCTCGACCTCGCCGACCCGTCGCACTTCCCCGGGTGGCTGCACGACGGCGACGTCGTCACGCTCGGCGTGACGGGCCTGGGCGAGATACGGCAGGCCGTACGCGCTTCCGCCCCGCCCCTGCGGCTCGAACCCCGCCCGCGCCCCGGCGCCAAGCCCCGGGCTGAGCGGGTGAACCGGGCACGGGCCGCCGTGCCGTACACCCGGGGACTGCACGAGGTCGGCGACCGGGTGTGGGCGTGGCTGCTGCCCGACGGCGGCTACGGGCTGAGCAACGCCGGGCTGGTCGCGGGCGGCGGTGCGTCGCTGCTGGTCGACACGCTCTACGACCTGCCGCTCACCGCCGAGATGCTGGCCGCGATGAGCGGCATCACCGGGGCGGACCCGCTCACGCACGCCGTCCTCACCCACGCCAACGGCGACCACACCCACGGCGGCCAGCTGCTGGGCGAGGACGTGCGGGTGGTGGCCGCCGAGGGCACCGCGCACGAGATGCGCACCGAGATCCCGCCGGAGATGACCCGGATGCTGCAGGTGGCCGACCTGGGACCGGTCATGTCGCCCTACCTGCGCGAGCGCTTCGCCCCCTTCGACTTCAGCGGCATCCGCCTGCGCACCCCCGACCAGACCTTCCGGGGACGGCTCACGCTGGACGTCGGCGGCCGCGAGGTGCGCGTACTCGACCTGGGGCCCGCGCACACCGAGGCCGACTCGGTGGTGCACGTGCCCGATGCCGGGGTGCTTTTCGCCGGGGACCTGCTGTTCATCGGGTGCACCCCGATCGTCTGGGCGGGACCGATCGCCGGCTGGCTCGAGGCCTGCGACCGCATGCTGGCGCTGGACCCGGCCGTGGTCGTGCCCGGGCACGGGCCCGTCACCGGCCAGGACGGCATCCGCGACGTGCGCGGCTACCTGGCCCACGTCAGCGAGCAGGCCGAGGCGGCGCACGCCAAGGGGCTGGACTTCAAGGAGGCGGCCTTCGGCATCGACCTCGGCGAGTACGCCGCCTGGCTGGACGCCGAGCGCGTGGTGGTCAACGTCTACCAGCGTTACCGGGAGCTGGACCCCGCACAGCCCGCGGTCGACCGGATCGCCCTGATGGCGCTCATGGCCGAGTGGGCGGCCCGCCACTGACGCGGGCACGCAGCCTGTCCACCACCTTCGGCGCGTAAGCACCGACCAGCGGCTCCATCATCGGACCCAGGATCCTCATCCCGGGAAACCGGAAGGCGCCGAGGAAGGCGAACCGCGTGCGATCCCCCTGCGGCACGGCGGCCATCCCGCCGAGCAGGAACCGGCTCTGCATGACGCACCAGCCGGGGCTCAGCACGATGTCGAAGCGGGCACGCAGGCCGACGTACCCGCGCGCGCGGGCCTCCAGGCGCTCGCCGTGCTCCTTGGTGATCTGGAGCGAGCGCACGTCCGGCAGCAGCTCGGGCAGCTCTCGCTCCAGGTCGGCGGCCACCGCCCACACCGCGTCGAAGGGGGCGTCCACCACCTCCTCCACGAACAGCGCGCTGGGCTGGGCCGCCGCCAGGACGCGCAGCCGGGCGACGTTGTCGACCTCGGCGATCGGCCACGTCATCGTTCCCACTCCTTCCTGAAGCGCCGCCGGGCCCGGAACAGCCGGGACTTCACGGTGCCCGCGGGCACCGCCAGCAGCGCGCCGATGGTCTCCTCGTCCAGCCCCTCCAGCTCGCGCAGCACCAGCACGCAGCGGTGCTCGGGCGAGAGGCGTTCGAGCACGTCGCGCACGTCGGCCGACAGCTGCGGATCGCCGCGGTCGGGCACCTCGTGCAGCTCGGCGGGCCTGGCCCGGCCCGCCTTGCGCGCCACCTTCACGGCCTCCCGCACGGTGATCGCCCGCGCCCAGCCGAACAGCGCCGCGGGCTCCTTGAGCTGCTTGAGGTTGGTGAAGATGGCGATCAGCGCCTCCTGGGCGGCGTCCTGCCCGTCGTCCAGCGCGATCGGGCCCGCCAGCCGCCCCACGTAGGGGGCCAGCACGGCGAGCAGCTCCTGCATGGCCAGCGCGTCGCCACGCTGGGCGCTGTGCACCAGCGTGGCGACGTCCGGATCGGCTGTCACGTAGACCATTAGAGATCGCGCAGGAACGGGACCAGCGTCCGGGTCAGCTCGTTGCGGTCCGGCGCGGCGAACAGCGGGTCCAGGTGGTTCATCGTCCTGTCACCGGCGTAGGTGGCGCGCTTGATCCGCGAGTGCTCGACCACCCAGCGGGCCGCCGTCAGCTCGGTGCCCTTGTCGAGCCCGGTCTCGAAGGCGTACAGCGGCACGTTCACCTCGCGCGCGTGCCACAGCCGCAGGTCCAGCAGCTTGGCGGACTCGGTGTCGGCGTACGGGTCGACGGCGTCCAGATCGATGGTGAGCCGCTTGGGCCAGTACCACTCGAACGTGCCCGGCTTCGGACCCGCCATCGCCTCCGCGACCCGCGACAGCGGGGTCATCCCGTCGTCGATCCAGTCGCCGTCCTCGCCCAGCCGCCCGGACACCACGGCCAGCGCGGGCGAGGTGCCGGGCGCCGCCTGGACCAGCCAGCCGAGCAGGCCCGCGTTCGTCACCGGGCGCGGCGGGCGCAGCTTCTCGGGGAGCCTGTTCACCAGTACCGACGGCTCGTGCGGGGCGTGGTGGGCGTACCAGGCGATCAGCTGGTACCAGATGGCCGCCGACTCGGGCTTGGCGCCCAGACCGGTGCCCAGCGACAGGAGGGTCTCGAACGGCTCGCCCTGGTCCAGCTCGGCCAGGCGGGCCTTGATCTCCTCGGGGGAGTTGTGGATCTCGCCGCCCTCGCCCGCGAACGCGCCGTGCACGCCGCCGTCGATCAGCACCAGCCCGTCCAGGTCCCGATAGCCGGGCCTGCCGTGGAAGTCCCACGCGGCGTAGGCCAGGGCGGTCGTCGCGCCCCACGAGTGCCCGCCGAGCACGACCTGCCGCCTGCCATGATCGGAGGCCTTCAACACCACCGTGCGCAGGTCGTCCAGCGTCTCGCGCAGCCCCGGTCCCTTTTCCGGATTTTTCGGGCTTTGGTAGCGGCCGTCCAGGTAGTAGGTGGCCGGGTCCTTGGTCCGGAACCCGGTGAAGTCGGCCAGCCGCTGCTCCCTGCGGTCCACCGCCCACACCTGCGTGCCCGGCGTCCTGGCCGCCAGATCCCTGGCCAGCTCGCGGAACCCGTTGGCCGCGCCGTACCAGCCCGAGACCAGCACCACCACCCTCCTGGCCGCGGGATCGCCCACCTTCAGCACGTGCGCGTCGCCGATCGAGACGTACGGCTCGGCCGTCCCCGCGGCGTGGGCCGCCGGTGCGACCCCGAAAGCCAGCACCCCGGCGATTGCGGCGGCGAGCAGCTTCTTGTTCATCAGGAACCTCCCTTGTGACGCCAGGAAGAGCACCCGGGACGCCCAGAGGTTCCTGTGATTCAGCTCACATCCACCTTGATCACGACGGTGTCGTCGGGGTCGACGGGGCGGCCGTCCTTCGCGTGCGTTCGCAACGGGGCCAGCGGGCAGTCGCATCATCGGCAGCTACCGGAAATGCCCGCAGTGCCCCGGCCTTCAGACCGGGGTGAAGCGGGCCGTCCCGCGTAGCGGGGCAGGAACAGCCGATTCGCCGCCAGGCGAACCGGCGTACACCCAGCTCAGACAGGCCGGTTCTGCTGCTCGATGTACTGGCGCACGATCGACAACGGTGCGCCACCGACACTCCCGGCGAAGTAGGAGCCCGACCAGAGCTTGTTGGCCCGGTAGTAGTGGGCGGCCAGTTCGGGGAACTCCTGGCGCATGCGGCGGGAGGAGACCCCCTTCAACGAGTTGACCAGCTTGGACACAGCGATTTTGGGAGGGAAGCTGACCAGCAGGTGGACATGGTTGGCCTCACCGTTGAACTCGGCCAGGGTGGTCTCGAAGTCGGCGCACACCGATCTCATGATCTCTTCCAGGCGGTTCAGGTGGGTGTCGGTGAATACCTTGTGCCGGAACTTCGTCACGAACACCAAATGGGCGTGGAGGACGAAAACACAATGCCTGCCGGTTCTGATATCGCGGTACTGGGCCATAAACCAACCGTAGGATGATCCCGTGCAGTTGCGGTACTCCTTCCGGATCGACCCGACACCCGGCCAGCAAATCGCACTGGCGCGGGCGTTCGGGTGCGCCCGCGTGGTGTTCAACGACGCGCTGCGCCTGCGCAACGACGCCCACGCGGCGGGGCTGCCGTTCGTTAACGACGCCGAACTATCCCGCCAGATCATCACCCAGGCCAAGACGACCCCGGAACGGGCTTGGCTGGGCGAGGTGTCGGCGGTCGTGCTCCAACAAGCCCTCGCGGACTGCACGACCGCGTTCCGCAACTTCTTCACCTCGGTGTCCGGCACACGGAAAGGCCCGAAGATCGCCCCGCCCCGGTACAGGTCCCGCAAGGACAACCGGCAGGCGATCAGATTCACCAAGAACGCCCGGTTCTCGATCACCCGCAGCGGACAACTGCGGCTGCCGAAGATCGGCGATGTGGCCGTGCGCTGGTCGCGGGACCTGCCCGCGCAACCGTCCTCGGTCACGGTCATCAAGGATGCCGGTGACCGATACTTCGCCTCGTTCGTGGTAGAGGTCGCCGGGCAGCCACTCCCGGCGGCGGAGGCCGAGACCGGTATCGACCTGGGACTTGGTCACTTCGCTGTGCTCGCCGACGGCCGGAAGGTCGCCTCGCCCCGATTCCTGCGCCGGGCGCAGAAGAAGCTCAGGAAGCTTCAACGCGCCCTATCGCGTAAGGAGAAGGGATCGAACAACCGGGCCAAGGCCCGGCTCAAGGTCGCTCGCCAGCACGGTAAGGTCGCCGACGCCCGCCGCGAGTTCCACCACCGGCTCTCCACGCAGATCATCCGCGAGAACCAAGCGGTGTACGTGGAAGACCTGGCGGTCAAGGGACTGGCGCGTACCAGGCTGGCCAAGAGCGTGCACGACGCCGGATGGTCATCCTTCGTCGGCATGCTGGAGTACAAGGCGAAACTTTACGGGCGGACCTTCGCCAAAGTCAGCAGGTGGTTCCCGTCGTCCAAACTGTGCTCGGAGTGCGGGGCCGTAGCCGTGGCCATGCCGCTCCACGTCCGGGACTGGGTGTGTGCCTGCGGCGCGGCCCATGACCGGGACGTCAACGCCGCGATCAACATTCTCGCCGCCGGACGGGCGGAGAGACTAAACGCCTGCGGAGGGCCGGTAAGACCGGACACACGCCCGGCACAGCCCGACGAAACAGGAAGCCGAGGAAGTGCCGCCGCGTGAACAGCGGCACAGGCCAGAATCCCCGGCCTTCAGGCCGGGGAGCGCGTCAAATGATGTTCTACTCCGGCAGCGCCATCGGCGCCGTGGCCTCCACCGCCCTGTACGCGGCTGCGGGCTGGGGCGCCGTCTGCCTGCTCGGTGCGTCTTTCAGCCTCCTGGCCTTGACCGGCCACCTCCTCTGGCGAGTACGGCCTGCCGCAGCAGCGTGACAGCCAGGGTGATCAGCCAGGCGGCGACCATCACGCGGCTCGCGTTGTCGACGATCCCTCTCGGCGTGTCGAACCGGAACCCGCCTGACCTCTCCACCGCCCAGAGCACGGCGTCCAGGCCCACCAGCGCGCCCGCCACGGCTCCCACGGCGGAGGCGGCCTTGCCGGCCTGCCAGGTCAGGATCCCGGCCACGAAGATCACCAGGCCTGCCAGGGCCAGGGCGGGGATGCCGATCCGAAGCGAGAGGTCCAGCCAGTCCCAGGCCAGGTAGGCCAGGGCCGGGGGAGCGAGGAGCGCCATGGTGATCGCCGCGGGCCGCCGTACCGGCCACAGGGCGGTGATGAGGGCGGGGGCGGCGACGGCGAGGACCGCGTCGCGTAGGAGCTGCGTCGCGCCCCAGGCGCTGGACTGCGGCCAGCTGTAGTGGAACATGAGGTTCGCGCCCGTCTGTACCAGCGCGATGATCCCCGCCAGGACGGCGAACACCAGCCCGACCCCCGCGGCCACGGTGGTCACGGTGGTCACGGGGTTCTGCCGCGGCTTCACGGGTCCCGTGGCCGGCTCCGGCAGCCGCCGGGTCTGCGTCTGAGGAACGTCTCCCGTCATCGTGGCGAGCAGGTCGGCGGCGGTCGGGCGGGCGGCCGGGTTCTTGGTCAGGCAGGCGGCGAGCAGCGGGCGGAGGTTCTCCGGCACGCCCGCCAGGTCGGGTTCGTTGGTGAGGATGGCGTGCATGAGCGCGGGCATCGTCTCGCCGCGGAACGCCTGCCTCCCGGTCGAGGCGAAGACCATCGCGCTGGCCCAGCTGAACATGTCGGCCGCGGCCGTCACGGTGCCGCCCTCGAACTGCTCGGGCGCCATGTACGCCGGCGTGCCCATCACCGTGCTGGTCGCCGTGTGTTCGAGCGCCCTGGCGATCCCGAAGTCGATCACCACAGGCCCTTCGGGCCCCATGATCACGTTGGTCGGCTTGAAGTCCCGGTGCACGACCCCGGCCCGGTGGATCGCCGCCAGCGCGGTCAGCGTCGCCACCGCCAGCCGCTCCAGCCCGCTCCCCGAGCGCGGCCCCTCGTTCTTCACCAGCAGGTCGAGCGACGGCCCAGGGATGTGCTCGCTGATGATGTACGGCCTGCCGTCCCGCACGCCCACGTCCAGCACCCTGGCCGTGCAGAAGGCCGCCACCCGCCGCGCCGCGTCGGCCTCCCGCAGGAACCGCCGGTGAGCCTGCGGGTCGGCGGTGTGCAGCACCTTGATCGCGACCCTGCCGCCGCTGCCTTCCCCCAGGTAGACCGACCCCTGCCCGCCCCGCCCGAGCACACCGGTCACCACGTAGTCACCGAGCCGCCGGGGGTCCTCGGTCGCCAGTTGATGCACGTGACGACCTTATGACCCATTTCGCGCCCCGGTGGCCTGTTCGGCAGGGATCCCCATCAGCGCCTCGGGAAGAGCTCGTCTTGGCGGCGTACCACTATCGGGCCCCGGAGCCCGACCACGAGACGCTCCGGGGCTGGGAGAGGACGATTTCTACAGGAAGTAGAGGCGGTTGAGGGTGACGGTCTGGGCGGGTGGGGAGGAGAGGGGGCGGTCGTCGAGGGTGACCCTGCCGGTGGCGGCGTCGACGCGGACCTCGCCGGTGCGGGTGTTGCGGACCATCGCCGCGCCGCCGATGCCGCGCGTGTTGCGGATGCCGACCGCGCGGCGGCGCGTGCGCAGGTTGCCCGAGGCCGCCGCGGCCTGGCTGACGAAGGCGACCGACAGGTCGGCCGCGGTGGCGCCGTAGGCGCCGAACTGGCGGCCCAGGACGAGCGGCTCGCACGCGTCGGTCGAGGCGTTGGGATCGCCGGTCACGCCGTAGGCGGGGAACCCGGCCTTCAGCACGAGCTGCGGCTTGGTCCCGAAGAAGGCGGGCCGCCACAGCACGATGTCGGCCAGCTTGCCGACCTCCAGAGAGCCGACCTCGTGCGCGAGCCCGTGCGCGATCGCCGGGTTGATGGTCAGCTTGGCGATGTAGCGCAGCACCCGCACGTTGTCGTCGGCACCCTCGGCGCCCCGCTCGCCCTTCATCTTGGCGGCCATCGCCAGGGTCCGCCGCACGGTCTCCCCTGCCCGCCCCATGCCCTGCGCGTCGGAGGAGGTGATGGGGATGACGCCCAGGTCGTGCAGGACGTCCTCGGCGCCCATGGTCCCGGCCCTGATCCGGTCGCGGGCGATCGCGGCGTCACCGGGCAGGTCGACCTTGAGCCCGTGCGCCGAGACGATCATCCCGAAGTGCTCGTCCAGCGCGTCCCGCCCGAAGGGCAGCGTCGGGTTGGTCGACGACCCGATGACGTACGGCACGCCCGCCATCCGCAGCACGTCGGGCACGTGCCCGCCGCCGCATCCTTCGATGTGGAAGGCGTGGATGGTCCGCCCGTCAAGCACGGCCAGGGTGTCGGAGACCGACAGGCACTCGTTGAGCCCGTCGGTGTGCAGGGCGACCTGCACGTCGTACTCCTCGGCCACGTTCAGCGCAGTGTCCAGGGCGCGGGTGTGGGCGCCCAGGTCCTCGTGCACCTTGAACCCGCAGGCGCCGCCCTCGGCCAGCGCCTCGACCAGCGGCGCGGGCTCGGAGGACGAGCCGCGGGCCAGGAACCCGACGTTCACGGGCCAGGCGTCGAAGGCGTCGAAGGCGTGCCTGAGCGCCCACGGCGAGTTCACCCCGACGCCCCACACGGGCCCGAACTCCTGCCCGATGATCGTGGTGACGCCGGAGGCCAGGGACGCCTCCATGATCCGGGGCGACATCAGGTGCACGTGGGTGTCGATCGCGCCGGCGGTGGCGATGAGCCCTTCACCGGAGACGATCGTGGTGCCGGTGCCGACCACCACGTCCACGCCGTCGAGGGTGTCGGGGTTGCCGGCCCGGCCGATCGCGCTGATCCGGCCGTTCCTGATGCCGATGGAGACCTTGTGGATCCCGAGCACGGCGTCGATCACCAGCACGTTGCTGACGACCAGGTCGCAGGTCTCGCGGACGGAGGCGGCCTTGAGGTGCAGCCCGTCGCGCGCGGTCTTGCCGAACCCGGTCAGGAACTCGTCCCCGGGCCGCTGGGCGTCGTGCTCGACCCGGACCACGAGCCCGGAGTCGCCCAGCCGTACCAGGTCGCCTGTGGTGGGGCCGTGAACGGCGGCGTAGGTCATGAGGTGCTCTCCTCGGAGTCCAGATAGCCGCACTCGCGGGCGCGGTGCAGCGCCCGTTCGCGGGCTCCTGGCGCGTCGAGCGGGCCGTCGACCAGCCCGGCGAACCCGATGGCCACGCGCCCGCCGCCGATCGGGGCGAGCGGCACGTCGACGACGGCGCCCGGGTCGAAGCGCATGGTGGACCCGGCCGGGATGGCGGCGCGCAGCCCGTAGGCGGCCGCCCTGTCGAAGCGCAGGCGCGGGTTGACCTCGAAGAAGTGGAAGTGCGAGGTGACGCTGACGGGCACGGTCGCGGTGTTGGTGACCCGCACGGTCGCCACCGCCTCAGGCACGTGCTCCTCATCAGAAAGGGGAACGACCGCCCCCGGCGCGTCCTGGCCGAGCGAGCCGGAGCCGATCGGATCGGTCACCACGGCCAGCCGCGTCCCGTCGTCGAACACCGCCTCCACCTGCACCTCGGTGACGATGTCCGCCACCCCGGGCAGCACGTCCGCGGCGCCGAGCACGGCCCGGCCTGCGGCGATCGCCTCGGCCAGCCGGGCGCCGTCCCTGGCGGCCTCGCACACGGTGTCGGCGACGACCGCGGTGGCCTCGGGCACGTTCAGGCGCAGCCCGCGCGCCAGCCGGGCCCTGGCCAGCTGCGCGGCGGTGAACAGCAGCAGCCGGTCCTGCTCTGTCGGGGTCAGACGCATCTGTTCTTCCTAGGTGAGAGTACGGCGAGCTGCGGCGATACGGCCCGGGTCCCAGCCTGGCCGGGGCACCGAGTCGAGCAGCAGCCGGGTGTAGGGGTGTTCGGGCGAGGTCAGCACCTTGCCGGTGGGCCCGCGTTCGACGACGGCGCCGTGCCGCATGACGACGAGGTCGTCGGTGACGGCGCGGACGACGCCCAGGTCGTGGGTGATGAACAGGTATCCGATGCCGGTCTCGGCGCGGATCGCGGCCAGCAGGGACAGGATCTGCGCCTGCACCGACACGTCGAGCGCGGCGACCGCCTCGTCGAGCACGAGCACCGCGGGTTCGACGGCCAGGGCGCGGGCGATGGCCACCCGCTGCCGCTGCCCGCCGGACAGCTCGCGGGGCAGCGCGGCCGCGGCCCGCTCGCCCAGCCCGACCAGGTCGAGCAGCTCGGCGACGCGGGCCCGGTGGTCGCGCCGGGGGAAGTGCAGCCGGAGGGTCTCGCGCAGCGCGGAGCCGACCGGGATCCGGGGATCCAGGGACAGGAACGGGTCCTGGAACACCATCTGCACCTCGCGGGCCCGCCGCAGCCGTGCCGTGGCGCGGTCGCGTCCTTCGACGGTCACCCGGCCGGCGTCGGCACGTTCCAGGCCGACGATGATGCGGGCGGTGGTGGTCTTGCCGGAGCCCGACTCGCCCACCACGCCCAGCGACCGGCCGCGGGCCAGCGTGAAGGACACGCCGTCGACGGCGCGAACGGTCCCGTAGGACTTGACCAGGCCTTCCACGTTGAGGACTTCATCCATGGTGGCAGGCGACCCCCTCGAGCAGGTGCGGCCGTTCGGTGCGGCAGCGTTCGATCACCCGCGGGCACCGGTCGGCGAACGGGCAGCCGGGCAGCTCGCGGTCCAGTCCGGGCGGCTGCCCCTGGATCGCGGCGGGCAGCTGGTCCGGCAGGTCCACCCGCGGCGTGGCGGCGAGCAGCGCGGCCGTGTAGGGATGGCGTGGAGCGGCGAACAGCGTCTCGGCCTGGCCGTGCTCGACGATCCGCCCGGCGTACATGACCGCGACGCGGTCGCTGATGGCGGCGGCCAGCTCCAGGTCGTGGGTGACGAAGAGCATCCCGGTGCCGAACCGGCCGCGCACCTCGGCGAGCAGGGCCACGATCTCGGCCTGGATGGTGACGTCGAGCGCGGTGGTCGGCTCGTCGCACAGCAGCAGCCGGGGATCGCCCATCAGCGCGGCGGCGATCATGACGCGCTGCAGCATGCCGCCGGACAGCTCGTGCGGATACTGGCGCAGCACGCGCTCGGTCAGCCCGACGGCCGAGAGCATCTCCCTGGCCCGCTCCACCGGCCCGCCCTCGGTGAGGAAGTCGCCCAGCCGCCGCACCGGGTTGATGCCCGCCCGCGGATCCTGGAAGATCATCGAAACCGTGTGGGAGCGCAGGTCGCGCAGCCGGGCGGGCGGCATGGCCAGCACGTCGTCGCCGGTCACCCGTACCGAGCCGCCCGCGACGGCCCCGCGCGGCAGCAGCCCGAGCGCGGTCCGCAGGGTGAGCGACTTGCCCGATCCCGACTCGCCGACCAGCGCCACGATCTCGGCGGCGCCGACGGTCAGGTCCACCCCGTCCAGGACGGGGCGTGCCGTACGGGGCAGGCGCAGGGTGAGGCCCTCGATCTCCAGGACGTTCACGACCGCCTCCTGGCGACCCGGTCGGCCCAGTGCTCGCCGACGACGTTGAAGGCGACCACGGTCAGCACGATCGCGACGCACGGCAGGATGGCCGACAGCGGCCTGCCCTGCAGCAGGGCGGTCTGCCCCGCGTTGACCATGGCCCCCCAGTCCGGCGTCAGCGGCGGCACGCCCAGGCCGAGGTACGACAGCGCCGCCAGGTCGAGCAGCGCGTAGCCGAAGTTGACCGTGGACTGCGCCAGCACGACAGGGGCGATGTTCGGGATCAGGTGGCGCAGGCAGATCGCCAGCCCGGAGAACCCCTGGACCCGGTAGGCCGCCAGGTAGGGCCGCTGCCGCTCGCTCACCGTGAGGCTGCGGGCCAGGCGGCTGACGAACGGCGCGTACGCCAGGGAAAGGGCGATGACCGGGGCGGCCAGGCCCTCGCCGTACAGGGCGACGAACAGGATGGCCAGCAGCAGGCCTGGAAAGGCCAGCAGCAGCTCGCCGCTGCGCGAGAGCAGCGAGTCGAGCCAGCCGCCGCGCCAGCCGGCGGTCACCCCGACGGCCAGGCCGAGCACCGTGGAGCAGGCGACCACGCCGAGCGGCCCGAGCAGCGAGGTGCGCGCGCCGAGCAGCAGCCGTGACAGGGTGTCGCGGCCGGAGCCGTCCACGCCGAGCAGGTGGGCGGGCGACGGGTCGGACAGCGCGGCCCCCAGGTCGGTGGCGTTGGGATCGGCGGGCGCCAGCCACGGAGCGGCGACGGCGACGGCGACCACGAGACAGGCGATCGTCAGGCAGACCACGTTGAGCGTCCTCATGAGGGCCTCACCCGAGGGTCGATCAGCGGGTACAGCAGGTCGACGATCAGGTTGACCAGCACGAACAGCCCCACGACGAGCAGGCTGACGGCCTGCACGACGGGGAAGTCCTTGACCGCCACCGAGCGGGCCAGGAACTCGCCCAGCCCGCCCAGGCCGAAGGCGGACTCCACCAGTACGGTGCTGATCACCAGCCCTGAGACGGTCAGGCCGCTCATCGTGACGATCGGGCCGAGCGCGTTGCGCAGCACGTGCCTGCGGATCACCGTGCGCTCGCGGACGCCGCGGGCGCGGGCCACCTCGACATGGTCGCGCCCGAGCTCGTCCAGCATCGACGACCTGGTCACCCGGGCCAGCACACCGGTCCAGTACAGCGACAGCGCGACGGCTGGCAGGGTCAGGTGGTAGAGCATGTCGCCCAGGCCCCGCCCGCTGCCGATGGTCGGGAACCAGCCGAGCCGCACGGAGAACAGCCACAGCAGCACGATCGCCGCGACGAACGACGGCGTGCCCAGCGCGACGGTCGTCACGACCAGCACGGTGGAGTCGACGCCGCCGCCGCGGACCGCGCTGACGCAGCCGAGCGCCACCCCGAGCACGACGACCAGCGCGGCGGCCATCGCGATCAGCAGCAGGGTGGTGGGCAGGCGCGCCTCGATCAGGCCGAGCACCGGGCTGCGGTACTGCGTGGACTGGCCCAGGTCGCCGGTCAGCACCCGGCCCAGCCACTTGGCGTACTGCAGCAGGAACGGATCGTCCAGGTGGTAGCGGGCGCGGATGGCGGCCAGCGCCTCTGGGCTGGCCGCCCGCCCGCCGAGCAGCAGCGTCTCCGGCCTGCCCGGAGCCAGGTAGATCGCGCCGAACACCAGGAACGAGGCCGCCAGCAGGGTCCCCGCCAGCCAGGCCAGGCGCCGCAGCAGGAGCCTCATCCCGCCGCACCCACGTCGGCCGCCCACGGGTAGTACATGTAGGAGATCGTGGTCGGCGCGCCGGTGATCCGGTTGCCGAGGAACATGGTGGTGGGCCATTCGGCCACCGGGATCCACAGGGCCTGGTCGACCTCCTTGCGCTCCAGCTCGGCGGTCAGCGCGGCCCGCTTGGCCGGGTCGTACTCGGCCAGCGCCCGGTCGACCAGCTTGTCGTAGGCGGGGTCGCTGAACCCGGTGTAGTTCTCGAAGTCGCCGGTGCGGAACAGCGCGTATCCGGCCAGCGGGTCGGTGACGGACAGGTAGTAGGTGTTGGGGAACAGGTCCACCGCCGCGCGCGCCTGCGGATCGGAGAACAGCGCGGTGTAGGCGTCGGGCGCGATGGTCTTCAGCTCCACGCGCAGGCCGATCTGGGTGCCCGCCGCCTGGACGGCGGTGGCCAGCAGCGACACGTCGGGCCCGATCGGGCTGGTGGCCACGACGACCTTCTTGCCGGTGGCGCCCGCCTCCTTGATCAGCTGCTTGGCCTTGGCGAGGTCCGGCGCGACGGGCGTCGTGACGCCGGGAGTGGCGCCCTGCCAGGCGTCGCGGGGCGCGGGGGCGGCCGACAGCGAGCCGATCCCGGCCAGGCCGGTCTTCATGAAGCCCTGCCGGTCCAGGGCCAGCATGAGCGCCTTGCGGACCCGGATGTCGCCGATGGCGCCCTTGAGGTTGGTCACGCTCAGGTTGATCGTCGTCAGGCTCTTGCCGAAGTAGAGCCTGCCCTTACCGCTGGACTGCAGCCTGGCGTAGCTGTCGGGCGTGATCAGGTAGCCGCCGTCGGCCTCGCCGGTGACCATGGTGGTGGTCCTGGCGTTGAGGTCGGGCACGAACCGGAAGATCACCTTGCCTGACCTGGCCCGCCTGCCCCAGTAGCCGTCGAAGCGGTCCACCTCGATCGACTCGCCCTTGGTCCAGGTGCCCAGCTTGAACGGCCCGGTGCAGTCAAGCCCGCCGTCGGCGGCGCCGAACGCCTTGCCCATGGCCTTGGCGGACCTGGCGCTCACCACGGTGCCGGCCGAGGTGGCCATCCACTGCGGGAACAGCGCGTCGGGCCGCTTCAGCTTGACGGTGACCTGCATCGGTCCTGTCTTGGTGACCGACTGGACGTTGCCGACCGCCTTGTTCCAGTACGAGCCCAGGGCCGGATCGAGCTGGCGGCGCAGGCTGTAGACCACGTCGTCGGCGGTCATCTCGCCGCCGCGGTGGAAGCGCACGCCGGACCGGATCGTGTAGACGAACGTCTTGGGATCGGGGTTCGACACGCCGGAGGCCAGACCCGGTTCCATCGTGAGCTGCGGCGTCCAGCGCATCAGGCTCTCGCAGACGTTGGACAGGATCATGTTCTGCGGGTAGTCGAAGGCGTAGATGTAGTCGAGCGTGGGCGGCTCGGCGTACATCGCCCAGGTGAAGGAGTCGATGTCCCCCTTGGGCGGTGGCGTGCTCGCCGACAGCGTGTAGGCGGGGGTGGGCGGCGCCGCCGTACCGGCGCAGGCCGTCAGCAGGACGGCGAGCGGGACGACCAGGTATCTGCGCACGGCTGGCCCCCTTACGCGGGAACTTGCTGGGTGATGCAGTGCACGCCGCCTCCGCCGAAGGCGATGGTGGGCGTGCGGACCCCGACGACCTTGCGGTCGGGGAACGCCTCGGCGATCACGGCCAGCGCGCCCTCGTCGTCGGGCACTCCGGCCACCGGCACGACCACGCCGCCGTTGGCGACGTAGAAGTTCAGGTAGCCGACCTCGGTCCGCACGCCGTCCACGGGCACGAACGCGCTCTGCGGCAGCTGCGTGATCCGCAGCCCGCGGCCGCGGGCGTCGGTCGAGGCCTCGAGCACGGCCAGGTTGGCCCGCATCCTGGCGTAGTCGGGGTGGTCGGGGTCGGACGGGACCGAGACCAGCACCGAGCCCGGCGCGGTGAAGGCGCAGACGCCGTCCACGTGGCCGTCGGTCTCGCGGTCCTCCAGGCCGCCGTACGGCAGCCAGATCACCTTCTCCACGCCGAGCCTGGTCTTCAGCTCGCGCTCGATCTCCTCGCGGGTCCAGCCGGGGTTGCGGTTGGGGTGGAGCAGGCACTGCTCGGTGGTGATCAGGGTCCCCTCGCCGTCGACGGTGATCGAGCCGCCCTCCAGCACCATCTCGGAGCGGACGGCCTCGATGCCGAGCCGGTCCAGCAGGGCCGCGGTGACGCGGTCGTCGGCGTCCCAGGGGGAGTGCTTCTCGCCCCAGGAGTTGAAGCGGAAGTCCACGCCGGCCCGCCGGCCGTCGTCGCCCCGGATGATGATCGGGCCCGAGTCGCGCAGCCAGGAGTCGTCGATGGGCAGGGTGATCACCTCGACGCCCTCGCCGCAGGCCGCGCGTGCCTGCTCGACCTGGTCGGGCAGGGCCACCATGGTGACCGGCTCGAAGGCGGCGACCGCTCTGGCGACGGCGGCGTACTCGGCCCTGGCCTCGGCCAGGACGTCTCCCCACAGGTCCTCACGGGTGGGCCAGGCCATCAGGCAGCGCTCGTGCGCGGACCACTCTGCGGGCATTCGCATCTTTCCTGCACCTCCTCCTGACTGAAATTTCAGTCAGTCTCGCGTGCCTGCTATGGTGAGGGCTGACTGAAGATTTGGTCAAGGGGGCGATGTGTCAGATCGACAGACGGCGATCCTCGAAGCGGCCACCCGGTGCATCGCCCGCAAGGGCGTGCGCGGGCTCCGGGTCGAGGAGCTGGCCGCGGAGGCCGGCGTTTCCACGGCGCTGATCTACTACCACTTCGGCGACAGGGCCGGGCTGCTGCGCCGTACGTTGGAGTTCATCAACGACCGCGCCGACCGTTACACGGCCGCGGGCGTGACCCCCGCGGGGGAGCCGCGCGCGATCCTGGAGCAGACGCTGCTGCTCGAGCTGCAGGACGAGCCGTCCGTGCGGGAGAACAGCACCGCCTGGGGGGAGCTGCGGGCCAGCGCCATCTTCGATCCCGACCTGCGCGAGCAGCTGAGCCTGTCCACCCGGCGATGGGTCGAGGACATCGCGGAGCTGGTCAAGGGGGTGCGCCCCGATGCCTCCGCCGATGCGGCGGAGCGGCTCACCGCGCTGGTGGAGGGGCTGAGCGAGCGCTGGCTCAGCGGTTCGATCACGCTGGAGCGGGCACGCGAGCTGCTGCGCGGCGGCATCGCGCTCGAGCTGGGAGACGCGGGCTAGACTCGCTGGTCATGACCGACGTGGATGAGCACGGCCGTCCCGAGCCGCCGCTGGCGGCCGGCGAGGTCGACAGCATCCTGAGCTTCCTCGACTACCAGCGCGCCACCCTGGCGTGGAAGTGCTCGGGGCTGGACGCCGAAGGCCTCAGGGCGACGGTCGGAGCCTCGACGATGACCCTCGGCGGGATGCTCAAGCACCTGGCGCTCGTCGAGGAGGACTGGTTCTCCGAGTGGCTGCACGGGCACGACCCCCAGCCGCCGTGGGACACCGTCGACTGGAAGTCCGACCCCGACTGGGACTGGAATTCGGCCGCCGACGATTCGCCCGAGGAGCTGTTCACGCTCTGGCAGGACACCGTCGAACGCTCCCGCGCCCTGGTCGCCGAGGCCCTGGCCGACGGCGGCCTCGACCGGCTCGCGCGCCGCGGCTGGCCCGACGGCCGCTCACCCAGCCTGCGCTGGATCCTGCTGCACATGATCGAGGAGTACGCCCGCCACAACGGCCACGCCGACCTCATCCGTGAATCCGTCGACGGCCGGACGGGGGAGTAGCCTCACCCCTCCAGATACCGCAGCACCGCGGTCACCCGGCGGCTCACCCGGTCGGTCGGCGCCAGGTCCAGCTTGTCGAAGATGCTCCTGATGTGCTTGTGCACCGCCCCCTCGGTGATCACCAGCCGTTCGGCGATCACGGCGTTGCCCAGCCCCTCGGCCATCAGCGCGAGCACCTCCCGCTCCCGCGGAGTCAGCCGGTCGAGCGGCCCCTGGCGGCGGGTGAACAGCTGCGCGATCACCTCGGGATCGATCGCCACGCCACCGGCCGCCACGCGCTCGAGCGCGTCCATGAACTCCTTGACCCGTCCCACCCGCTCCTTGAGCAGGTAACCCACCCCCTGCACGCCGTCGGCCAGCAACTCGGTGGCGAAGGCCTGCTCGACATAGGCCGACAGCACCAGTACGGCCAGCTCAGGGTGCACCCTCCTGGCCTCCACCGCCGCTTTGATCCCCTCGTCGGTGTGGGTCGGCGGCATCCGCACGTCCACCACCGCCACGTCGGGCCGGTGCTCGGTCACGGCGGCCAGGAACTCCGCGGGCCCGGCCACGGCCGCGGCCACCTCGAACCCCTCGCCCCCGAGCAGCAGCGCCAGCCCCTCGCGGAGCAGGGCGTCGTCCTCGGCGATCACGATGCGCACGGTAGTTCCACCTCGATCCTGGTCGGCCCGCCTTCCGGGCTGGTCACGGTGAGGGCGCCGTCGTGCGCTTCGACGCGGCGGCGGATCCCGGCCAGCCCCGACCCCTCACCTTCGCGCGCTCCGCCGCGGCCGTCGTCCTCCACCACGATCCGCAGCAGTTCGCCGCGCCTGGACAGCTCGACCAGCGCCCGCGTGGCGTCGCTGTGCCTGGCCAGGTTGGTCAGCGCCTCGGCCACGGCGAAATAGGCGGTCGTCTCCAACGACAGCGGCAGGTGCCCGAGCTCGCCGACGCGCAGCTCGCAGGGGACCGTGCATCCGGCCGCCAGCGCGCTCAGCGCCCCGGGCAGGCCGCGGTCCTCCAGGATCGGCGGCAGGATGCCGCGCACCACACCGCGCAGCTCGGCCAGCGCCTGCTCGGCCGCGGCCTGCGCCCGATCCAGCGCCGGCGCGGCGCCGGCCGGTTCGCGCTCGAGCGCCCGCCTGGCCGCCGCGACCATCACCACGACCGCCACCAGCCGGTTCTGCGACCCGTCGTGCAGCGCGCGCTCGATCCTGCGCAGCTCGGCCGCGTGTGCCCGGAGGGCGCCCGCCCGGGTGGCCGTCAGCCTGGCGACCCGCTCGGAAAGGTCGACGGAGGGATGCGGGGCGAGCAGCCGCCGCCCGGGCAGCGACTGCAGCCGCGCCATCGGCGGCCCGAGCAGGGCGGCCGCCACCAACCACCCCACCCCGGACAGGCACACCGCCAGCACCCCCGGCCAGCCGGACACCGGGATGCCCAGCGACGAGCCCGCCTCCCCGGCGGGCAGCAGCCGCCACCACAGCGGGAACGTCACGTCGCGGAGCCCGGTGATCGGCAGCGCGATCCCCACCAGGCCGAGCACCAGCCCGGCCAGGCCGTGCACGGCGAGCCAGCTCAGATCCCGCCAGGTCGCCGGGTCGGCGTGCCAGCCCTTGGCCGGCCAGGCCTCCGGATACGGGCTGACCACCGGATCGCCCCAGCGGCCCAGCCTGGCCCGCTCCCGCTCGGCCAGGGAACGTGTCATGGACAGCATCGGCGGCAGCATCGGCAGGCCGACGCCGATCAGGCACGCGGCCCCGACGATCGGCCACAACAGCAGCATCCCCAGGGCGAGCAGAGCGGTGCCGAGCCCGCCCGCGAGGCGGTCCAGCGCCTCGAAGGCGTCACGAGTCACGCCCACACTGTAGGTGGCTGACCAGGTCCTCGACATTCCAGCCAGCACTACCACCGTTGGCCAGGTGACGGGATTTCCCCAGGTAGAAGGGCTTTCTAGGGTGCTCGGTATGAATGACCCGTACCGTATCGAAGCCCGCCGCCCGGAGCCGGCGCGCAAGCCCTGGGCGCTGCGCGCGCTGCTGTGGACCGTTCTTGTGGTCGCCGTGGCGATCAACGTCGTGGCCAACACGATCGGCGGTGGCGGCCTGTTCGTGGGCCTCGGCTCGGGGCTGGTCGCGGTCGCCTGCGTCGTGAGCCTCATCGTCCACCACGTCAGGTCGGGCCGACCATGACGGCCGCCGTCACCCTGGACAAGGTCACCAGGATCTTCGGCGGGGTCCGCGCGCTCGACGAGGTCACGCTCGACTTCCCGCGCGGCCGGTTCGTGGCCGTGATGGGCCCGTCAGGATCGGGCAAGAGCACGCTGCTCAACTGCGCCGCCGGGTTCGACCCGCCCACCTCGGGCTCGGTCGTGATCGGCGGCGTGGACCTGGCCCGCCTGTCGGAGACCAGACGGACCGAGCTGCGCAGGCGGCACGTCGGGTTCGTCTTCCAGTCCTACAACCTGCTGCCCGCCCTCGACGTCCAGGAGAACATCACGCTGACCCTCCGCCTGGCCGGCATCCGCCCTGACCGGGCCTGGCTGGGGGAGCTGATCGACCGGGTGGGCCTGCGCGACAGGCTCCACCACCGGCCCGCCGAGCTGTCGGGCGGCCAGGAGCAGCGCGCCGCGATCGCCCGCGCCCTGGCCGCCCGCCCGGACGTCGTCTTCGCCGACGAGCCCACCGGCGCCCTCGACCGCGCCAGCGCCTCCCGGGTGCTCGACCTGCTGCGCGAACTGGTCGACGAGCTGGGCCAGACCGTGATCATGGTCACGCACGACCCGCTCGCCGCCGCACGCGCCCACCAGACGCTGGTCATGGTGGACGGCAGGGTGGTGGACCTCCTGCACGAGCCCTCCGCCGACGAACTGGCGGTACGGCTGGCCCACCTCACCGGCGAGGCCGGGATGCGCCTGCTCGGGGACCCGGCATGATCAGGACCTCGCTCGCCCTGGCCAGGATCGGCGGGCTGGTGGCGGTGTTCCTCGCCCTGCTGGGCGGAATGGCGCTGGTCACGGGCACCGGCGTGATCGTGGAGTCAGGGCTGCGGTCAAGCGTGACCGCCCAGCGCCTGGAGCATGCCGACCTCGTGGTCGCCGCCCGGCAGTCCGTGCCGCGCAAGGAGGACCTGCCGGTGGCGCTGCCCGAACGGGCCACGGTGCCCGCGTCCCTGGTCACCCGGCTGGCCCGGGTGCCAGGGGTGGCGAGCGCGGTGGGCGACCTCAGCTTCCCCGCCGCCGCCATCACCGGGCCCTCGACAGGCGATCCCGCCTCGGCCGGACACGGCTGGTCGTCGGCCGGACTCGCCGGACGCGTACGGGAAGGGCGGCCACCCGGTGGACCCGGTGAGGTGGCACTCCCGCGCGGCAGGGTCGGCGACGAGGTGCGCCTGGTCGTGGCGGGTCGCCCCGGCACCTACCGGGTGACCGCACTGGTGGACGCGCCCGGCATGTACTTCGCCGACGCCGTCGCCGCCGAGCTGAGAGGCAGGGCGAACACGGTCGACCTCGTCGCGCTGCGCCTCGCCCCGGGCACGAGCGTCGAGACGGTGACCGGGCGGCTGGCCGGGCTGCTCGGCGAGCGCTACCAGGTGGCCGCGGGGCGGTTCAAGGGCGACGCCGAGGCGCCGGGCACGGCCGCGGCGCGCGGGCTGCTGATCGCGCTGGCGGGCTCCATCGGCGGCATCAGCCTGCTGGTCGTCGGCTTCGTGGTCGGCGGCACGCTGTCGCTGGCCGTCAACGGGCAACGCCGCGACCTGGCCCTGCTGCGCGCGGCCGGTGCCACCCCGCGCCAGGTCAGGCGGCTGGTCGCGATCCAGGGGTTCGTGGCCGCAGGGGCCGGGATGATCCCCGGCGCCTTGCTCGGCTACTACCTGGCAGGACGGTTCGGCGACCTGCTCGTCGCCAAGGGCGTGCTGCCCGCTGAGCTGCCGCTGACCTACGGCCCGCTGCCCGCCGTGGCGGCCGTGCTGCTGCTGGCCGGCGTGGTGCGGGTGGCGGCGTGGACCGCCGCGCTGCGCGTCTCGCGCATGTCGCCGGTGGCGAGCGTGGCCGAGTCGCGCAGCGAGCCGCGCGAGCCGTCCCGGGCGCGGACCGGGGCCGGGCTGCTGCTGATGCTGGCCGCCGGGGTGCTGTCGGTGGTGCCGCTGCTGCTGCGCGCGGAGGTGGCCGTGATCGGGCCGGCCAACGCGGCGCTGCTCGCGGTGATCGGTCTGGCGCTCGCCGGGCCCCGGCTCGTCCAGGTGCTGACCGGCCTGCTCGCCGAACGGCTGCCCGACCGGGTCTCGGCGATGCTGTGGCTGGCAGTACGGAACACGCGTGGCTACGCGCTCAGGACGGCGGGGGCGATCGCCGCGCTGGGGATGGTGGTCTCGCTGGGCGTCAGCTTCACCTACAGCCAGACCACCGTGATGGCGGCCAAGGCCGACGAGGTGGCGGCGGGGCTGCGCGGGCTGCGGGTCGTCACCGCCGCCGGGCTCGGCGGCATCCCGCACGGGCTGGCCGCCGAGCTGCGGGCCGTACCTGGCGTGTCGGGGGTGGCCGAGGTGGCGACGACCAGCGTGCTCACGCGCGGGCTCGCCTTCGGCGACGAGCCGGGGCTGGACGCGCGGTCGGCGCTGGTGCTCGGCCCCGACGCGGACGGCCTGGTCGGCCTGGACCTCGCGGGCGGTTCGCTGGGCGCGCTGCGCGGGCCGGCGATCGCGCTGGACGCGCGGCTGGGTCAGGTCGGCGAGACCCGCGAGCTGGTCATGGGCGACGGCCTGCCGGTCAAGGCGCGCGTGGTGGCCACCTACCGGCGCGCGCTGGGCTTCGGCCCCGTGGTGGTCTCCCGCGACCTCGCCGCGGGCCACACGACGACCGGGCTGGCCTCCGCGATCCTGGTACGGCCGGCCGGCGCGAACGTGGACGCCGTGCTGGCCCGCTGGCCGGGCACGCGGCCGTCACCCGGGCTGCCGTGGGCGTCGGCGGGGACGGTGCCCGCCGAGGTCGTGGTCAACCTGGTCGTGCTGTTCGTGCTGCTCGGATACGTGCTGGTCGCGGTGGCCAACCGGCTGGTGGTGACCACCATGGCCAGGCGCGCGGAGTTCCGCGCGCTGCGCCGCCTGGGCGCCACCCCGGGCCAGCTGGCCCGGATGGTCCGCTGGGAGGCCCTGGTGATCGCGGTCCTGGCGGCGGGCTCGGGCCTGGCGCTGTCCGCGGTGCCGCTCGGCATGCTGAGCGTCGGCTTCCTCGGCCGCCCCTGGCCGGCGGGCCCCTGGTGGGCGGCGCCCGCCTTCACGCTGATGGTCGCCGCGGTGGTCTGGCTCGCCTACGCGCTCACCACGCGAAGGCGGGGGATGGCAGGCCCTGGCCCGCGCCTGGGATGACCAGCACCGACCCGGCGTAAGGGCCGGGATCGTCCAGGCCGATCGTGGCCGTGGTGATGTACAGGTCGCGCAGGTCGGCGCCACCGAACGTGCAGGCCGTCGGACGGGCGCAGGGCACCTCCACCACCCGGTCGAGCCGCCCGTCCGGGGTGTAGCGGTGTACGGCGGAGCCGTCCCACACCGCCACCCACGGGCAGCCGTCGGCGTCGACCGTCATCCCGTCGGGGAAGCCGGTGTCCACCGTGGCGAAGGTACGGCGATCACGCACCAGCCCCGTGTCGGCGTCCACGTCGAAGACGTCGATGCGCCGGGTGTGGCTGTCGATGTAGTACATCAGCCGGTTGTCCGGGCTCCACGCGATGCCGTTGCTGACCGTGGCGCCGGTGATGAGGTCGATCGTCTCGCCCACCCGGTACAGGCAGCCGCCGTTCTCGCCCTCGTCGTAGCGCATGGTCCCGGCCCACAGCCGGCCCCAGGGGTCCACGGCCGCGTCGTTGCCGCGCCTGCCGGGCACCGGCCACTCGGCCAGCCAGCTGAACACGCCGTCGGGCGAGTAGCAGCCGACGCCGTCGCGCAGGTTGACCACCAGCCCGCCGCCGGCGCGCGGCTTGGCGGCGCCCACGTGCTGCCCGGTCTGCAGCACCTGGTCGCCGCCGGGGGAGAGCTGGTGCACCCGGCTGCGCAGGATGTCCACGACGATCAGCCGCCCGGTGCGCGCGTCCCAGGTCGGGCCCTCACCGAGCTCCGCGCCGAGCTCGTAGGCGACCTCAGTACGCATGGAGCTTGGGGATCAGGCGGACGGCGTTGTCGCGGTAGAGCGCGCGCAGCTCCGCGGCGGGCAGGTCGAGGCCGCTGATCGTCCAGCGGCCCATCAGCGGAGGGTCCTCGGCGGAGTGAGGGAAGGCCTCATCGGCGGTCTCCAGGAAGCGGAAGTGGGTGGCGTACGTGTCCGCTGCGGGCGGGAAGTCGTCCGTCCCGAACAGTACCCGGTCCGGGTGCCGGAGGATCAAGGCCCTGGTGGCGCGCGGGACGCGGCCGAGCTCGGCCAGGCGGGCGGCGATGTCGATGTGGAAGTTGGGATACGTGTCGAGCATCCGGCCGACCCAGCCCAGGTTCTCCGGGTAGCAGCCGGCGTGCACGCCCACGAACGTGGTGTCCGGGTTGGCGGCCACCAGGCCCTCGAGCGCGGCGATGAGCCGCTCGAAGCGCGGGAAGCGGGGGTCGGCGAAGGACCACTCCGGGTGCGCGACCAGCTGCTCGAAACGCTCGTTGCGCTGGTCGGCCGGCTCGAAGAAGGCCACCGGGTCCGCGGTGTGGATCCAGACGGGCAGGCCGAGCTCGGCCGCCGCCCGCCACACCGGCGCCAGCCGTACGTCGTCGGGCAGGACCAGCTCGTCGCGGTGGTCGCGGGCGTGCAGGCCCAGGTCCTTCCACACCTTCAGTCCCGCCGCCCCGGCGCGGGCCGAGGCGGCCAGCGAGGCGGCCATCCGCTCGCCGAAGCCGGGCACCTTCAGCTCGGTCAGGTCGACGTGGCAGAAGGTGACGAACCGGCCCGGGTGGGCGCGGTCGTAGCGGTCGAGGTTGGCCTCGAGCTCGCCACCCCAGCGGCCGTCCAGGTTGACCATCGCGGTGACGCCCGCGGCGTCCAGCATGGCGAGCAGGTCGCCCACCGACGGGACCATCCAGCGGCCGTCACCGGTCAGCCAGCGGCCCAGGTGGGTGTGCGCGTCCACGACCGGGTGCGCGGCGCGCGCCACCTCGTGGACCTCGGTCACCACCTGGGCGATGGGACGGTAGTCGGCGAGCCTCATCGGATTCCCGCGGGCAGGAGGTCGCCGTGCGCCTCGATCATGGCGTCGACCAGCTGCCTGATCTCCGTCAGCGACAGCGTCGCCGCGGTGTTCGGGTCGAGCATGGCCGCGTGGTAGACGTGGTCACGGCGTCCCTCCAGCGCCGCCCTGAGCGTCAGCTCGCCGACGTTGAGGAAGTTGCGGTTCAGCGCGGCCAGCTGCGCGGGCATGTCGCCGATGCGGGTGGGCTGCACGCCCGCCCTGTCCACCAGGCACGGCACCTCGACGCACGCGTCGGCGGGCAGGTTGGTGATCAGGCCGCCGTTGCGCAGGTTGGCGTGCAGCACGCGCGGGGTGCCCGTCTCGATCGAGTGGATGATCTCCGAGGCCAGCTCGGAGGTGGGCTCGATCTCGACGCCCTCGCCCGCCGCCAGGGCGCGCTTGGCCTCGTCGTAGGTGTCCAGGTTCTCCTGCGACCACTCCAGGTAGACGCCCACCGGGATGCGGTGCTCGGCGATCTGGTCGTCACGGTGCAGGAACCAGGGCAGGTACTCCGAGCCGTGCTCGCTTGACTCGGTCGGGAAGTGGCCGAAGGCCTGGTAGACCGCGACGCGGACCGTTCGGCGCAGCTCGGGGTCGGCCTCGATCACCTCGTCAAGCCGCCGGTAGAGGTTCTCGCCGCGGTGCTCGAAGCGCAGCACGAACGCCTGGTGGTTGACGCCGGCCGTCTGGAAGGCGACCTCCTCCACCGGCAGCCCGACCAGGCCCGCCAGGCGGGCCTGCGTGTCACGCACCGAGTGGCACACGCCCACGACCCGCTTGAACGGCGAGCCCTCATAGACCGCGCGCGGGATCATCGACATCGGGTTGGTGTAGTTGATCAGCATGCTGGAGGGCGCCAGCTCGGCCAGGTCGTGACCCAGGGCGACCATCACCGGGATCGTGCGCAGGGCACGGAAGATCCCGCCGATGCCGAGCGTGTCGGCGATCGTCTGCCGCACCCCGAACCGCGCGGGCACGTCGAAGTCGGTCTTCGTGGCGTTGAACCCGCCCACCGCGATCTCGTTGATCACATAGTCGGAGCCCTCCACGGCGGCCCTGCGGTCGGTGCGGGACTCGATCCGCGTCCCTCTGCCCAGCTTGTCCACCATCCAGCGCGCCATGGCCGTGGCGGTCTCGAGCCGTTCGGCGTCGATGTCGTGCAAGACGATCGTCGCGGAGTCGGCGAACTCCATCGACAGCAGGTCAGAGAGGAGGTTCTTGGTGAACTCCACGCTCCCCGCGCCCATGAACACAATCCTCGGCATGCCCTCTCCTCTCAATTCGGGCGAAGCAGTGCCCGGATGGGACTGTCGCCGCCCTCCATCAGGTTCGTGAAGATCTTCGCGCCCTCGTCCAGCGGATAGCTGCGCACCCAGTGCAGCTCCCAGTCTGCGACGAGGCCGACCGCCTCCTCGAACTCCTCGTCGGTGTAGGCGAACGAACCGATGATCCGCTTCTCGGTCCGCACCAGTCCCGAGGCGTCGAATCCCGCCTCCGGGTTCGCCAGGCCCAGCCAGACCGTGGTGCCGCCCGGCCGCAGCCGTTCGACGGCCTGCCGGTGGGTCTCCGGCGTGCCCACGGCGTCGAAGACCACGTCGTACTCGCCGGTCAGCGCGGGGCCCGTCGCGTGCGCGCCGAGCCGGGCGGCCGCCTCAAGGCGCGAGGCCGCCCGGTCGGCGACCTCCACCCTGGCCGCCCCCTTGGCCAGGGCCACCGCCAGGCACACCAGGCCGATCGCGCCCGCGCCGATGATGCCCACCGTGCCGCCCTCGGGCCGGCCGGACAGCGACCACGCGTGCACGCCGTTCGCCGCGGGCTCCACGATCGCCGCCCGCTCCCAGTCGAGGGCGGACGGCAGCGGCCGTACGGCTGTCGCGGGCACGGACACCCGCTCGGCGAACCCGCCGGAACGGTGCACGCCGATGATCTGCCGCTCCCGGCAGATCTGGCGCAGCCCGCGCAGGCACAGGTCGCACCGCCCGCACGACAGGATCGGGTTGACCACGACGGGATCGCCGGCGTCGGTCGTGCCCGCCAGCTCGTGCCCCATGATCAGCGGCGGGACGCGGAAGCCGGGTGTCTTGACGCCGTGCAGCTCGCTGCCGCAGATCCCGGCGGCGGCCACGTGCAGGAGAACCTCATCGGACCCGACCACCGGATCGGCCACGTCGTCGAGCTCGACGACGCCCGGACCGGTGAAGACCAGAGCTCTCATCATCACCTTCCATCATACGGAATGCTATTCCGTATTATGGCTACGGATTGGAACGGGTCAAGGGGTGTCCCAAAGGTGCGAGCTACATGACCGCCAGCTGCCCGCCGTCGATGACGAGCTCGGCGCCGTGCACGAAGGAGGCCTCGTCGGAGGCCAGGAAGGCATAGGCCGCGGCCACCTCCTCGGCCAGGCCCGTGCGCCCGAGCGGGATCTGGTCGCGGGCGTAGGCGGCCACGAAGTCCTCGCCGAGCGAGGCGGCGATCTGGGCGTTGAGCGGCGTGCTGATGTAGCCGGGGCACACGGCGTTCACCCGGATGCCGTGCCGTCCGAGCTCGACCGCCATCGTCCTGGTCAGCTGCAGCACCCCGCCCTTGGAGGCGTTGTAGTGGGCGTAGTCGCCCTCGCCCTTCAACCCGTTGGTCGAGGCCATGTTGACGATCGCGCCGCCCGTGCCGCGGTCCACCATGCGCCTGCTCACCGCCTGGGCGACCAGGAACATCCCGCGCAGGTTGACCGCCATCAGCCGGTCCCAGTGCTCGGCGGTGATCTCCAGGAACGGCTCGCGCCAGGCCACGCCGGCGTTGTTGATGAGCACGTCGATCCCGCCGAGCGCGGCCTCGGCCGCCTCGACCAGCCGTTCGACGTCCTCGGGAAGGCTTACGTCGCAGACCGTGCCGCCCGCCACGCCCAGCCGGTCGACCACCTCGGCCACCTGCTCGGCGTCCACCCCGCACAGATAGACCCGGGCGCCCTCGGCGATGAAGCGCGCCGCGGCCGCCTCACCGATGCCGCTGCTCCCGCCGGAGATCAGCACTGCCTTGCCAGTCAGTCCACGCATTGCGCGACCGTAGCAACCCTCCCCCGTCCGTGGATAGGATTCCGCCTAGCGAAATCCCCTACCAGGAGAGTCGGATGAAGTCCTCGCCGGTCGAAAGCGTCGACCGAGCTCTACGCATCCTCAAGCTGCTGGCGGGCAACGGCCAGGGTGTCACCCTGGAGGAGCTGGCCACCAGCTCCGGCATCCCGCGCAGCTCGCTGCACCGCCTGCTCAGCGCGCTGCGCCATCGCGGTTTCGCCGCGCAGCCGGAGCCGAACGGGCCCTACTTCCTGGGCACCGAGATGCTCGCGATCGCCTTCCGCTACAGCGAGAACCTCGACCTGCGCGCCCTGGTCCACCCGCTGCTGCTGCGCCTGCGCAAGGAGCTGCAGGAGACCGTGCACATGGCCGTGCTCGACGGCGGCGAGGTCGTCTACGTCGACAAGGTCGAGGCCAACCACCCGATCCGGATGACCTCGGTGATCGGCGGGCGCAACCCCGCGCACACCACCGGCGTCGGCAAGGCGCTGCTGGCCTGGACGTACCCGACGGACGAGGCCATCGCCCTGTGGGCGCGCAGCTACCAGCCGCTGCAGGGCAGGACCCGCCACTCCATCACCTCGCCGGCCAAGCTGGCCGAGGAGATGCGCCGCATCCGCGCCGCGGGCTACTCCCTCGACATGGAGGAGAACGAGGAGGGCGTGCGCTGCGCCGCCGTACCGGTGTTCCTCGGGCGTCCCACGCCGCTGGCCGCGATCAGCGTCACCGCGCCGAAGAGCCGCTTCCCCACCGAGAAGCTGGCCGCCGCCGCCGAGACCCTGGCCAGGGTGGTCGCCGAGCAGGACGATCCGCTGGCCTCCGGCGAGTGACACCTTGACACCGCGGATCCGGCCCTGCTTTCCTAATGACTGGAATTGGTTTCCGGCATACGGAAAGGTCGAACAATGGCCTTGGCATTTCCGCGGCCCCTGGCCGTCATGACCGTGGCCGCCCTGGTTCTCGCCGGCTGTTCGAGCGGGAAGAAAGCGGCGGACCCCAACGCCCCGGTGACCATCACCTGGTGGACCGGGCAGGCAGAGGACGCGGAGAAGCTGCTGGAAGCCCTCGCCGCCGACTACCAGAAGGCCCACCCGAACGTGACCATCAAGGTCTCGGCGGGCGCGCCCACCACGGACGAGTTGCTCACCAAGCTGTCCGCGGCCTTCGTCAGCGGCACGCATCCCGACATCTCCTACGCCTACGGCAGCTGGGCCACCCAGCTCGCCCAGAGCGGCAGGACTCAGGACATCAGCTCCGAGGTCGCCGACCCCAAGCTCGGCTGGCAGGAGTTCCCCGCGGCCGCAAGGGCCACCGCCACGGTCGACGGCAAGGTCATCGGCCTGCCCGCGGTCGTGGACAACCTCGGGATCATCTACAACAAGAAGCTGTTCGACCAGGCCAAGCTCGCCTACCCCACGGACGACTGGACCTGGGACGACTTCCGCGCGGCGGCCAAGAAGCTGACCAACCACGCGACCAATGTGTACGGCACGGCCTACCCGGTCTCCGGCAGCGAAAACACCACGTGGATGCTGTGGCCGCTGCTGTGGCAGCACGGCGGCGCCATCCTCAGCAAGGACAGCAAGACCCCGCAGTTCAACTCCGACGCGGGAGTCCAGGCGCTGACGTTCCTGCGCGACATGGCCGTCACCGACAAGTCCATGTACCTCGACCAGACCGACGAGAAGTTCGGCCCGCTGTTCCTCGACGGCAGGGTAGGCATGCTGATCACCGGGCCCTGGCAGATGTACGACATCAAGCAGCGCAAGCTCGACTACGGCGTGGCCTTCCTGCCCGGCGTCAACGGCGACCACCAGACCATCTCGGGCCCCGACCTGTGGACCCTGTACGACCACGACGACCCCAACCGCGCCAAGGCCGCCCGCGACTTCGTGATCTGGCTGACCGGCAAGGACACCGACGGCCGCAACAGCCTGGTCAACGGCAACCTGCCGCTGCGAGACTCGGAGAAGACCACCCAGGCCTACCAGAAGTTCGTCAAGGACTTCCCCGGCGCCCAGAAGTTCGTCGAGAACCTGGCCAACGCCAAGCAGCCCAGGCCGACGGTCCCCGGTTACGTCGAGCTGTCGCAGTACGTCGGCGACGCGGTCTCCCAGGTGCTGCAGGGCGCGGCCGACCCGAAGGCGGCGCTGGACACGGCGGCCAAGAAGTCGACGGAAGCGCTGGCACAGTGATGGCGACCTCGGAGACCATCGTCCGCACCGCCGTCCGCGGCCACAGGAAGGCCACGGGCAAGCGCGGCAGGAACGCGCTCACCGGCTGGGCCTTCATCGGCCCCGCCTGCCTGGTCATCGCCGGGCTGTCGCTGTTCCCCGCGGTCTGGGCGTTCTTCATCTCGCGCACGAAGTGGAACGGCATCACCGACCCCGTCGACGTGGGCTGGGGCAACTACGAGCGCATGCTCCAGGACCCCAACGTGATCTCGTCGGTCCAGCACACGCTGCTGTTCACCGCGCTGTTCGTGCCCGCCTCGATCATCATCGGCATGGTCGTGGCGGTCGCGCTGAACAGGAAGATCCGGCTGATCGGCTTCTACCGCACGGCCATCTTCGTGCCGTTCGTCGCCTCGGCCGCCGCCACCGGCATCCTGGCCAGCTTCGTGTTCAACCCGCAGTTCGGCGCCGCCAACGAGGTCCTGCGCAGGGTCGGCCTGCCGGCCCAGCAGTACCTGGAGAGTCCCGCACAGGCCATGCCGGTCATCGTGGTGATCGCGCTGTGGGGCCAGATCGGCTTCACCGCGGTCGTCTACCTGGCCGCGCTGCAGGACATCCCCAAGACGCTGGTCGAGGCCGCCGTGGTCGACGGCGCCACCCCCTTGCGGGTCTTCCGCCACGTCACGCTGCCCCAGCTCGGCCCCGTCACCGTCTTCACCGCCGTGTGGCAGACGATCACCGCGCTGCAACTGTTCGACCTGGTGTACACCACCACCCGCGGCGGGCCGCTCAGCGCGACCCAGACCATCGTCTACTACATCTACAAGACCGCCTTCCAGGGCCAGCGCTACGGGTACGGCTCGGCCGTGGCCTACACGCTGTTCGTGATCACACTGCTGATCACGGGCGGCATGGTGCTGTACTCCCGGCGGAGCAAGGTGGGTGCGTTCTGATGCGCTTCAGCCGGTGGCACCTGCTGCTGATGCCCTTGGCGCTGCTTTTCCTGTTCCCGCTGGTGCAGATGCTGCTGACCGGGTTCATGAGCGACGCGGAGATCAACCGCTTCCCGCCGGGGCTGATCCCGACCAGCCTGCACCTGGAGGGGTACATCGGCCTGTTCCAGGAGACGCCGATCCTGCACTGGCTGCTGAACACCGTGATCGTGTCGACGATCTCGATCGTGTCGCACCTGGTGCTGTGCTCGCTGGCCGGCTACGGGTTCGCCCGGCTCAAGTTCCCCGGTCGCAACCTGGGCTTCTTCGGGATCCTGGCCACGATCATGATCCCGCCGCAGCTGCTGATGATCCCGACCTACCTGATGTTCGCCCGGATCGGCATCGTCGACACGCTGGCCGCCGCGTTCGTGCCGTGGCTGGCCTCGGCCTTCGGCATCTTCCTGATGCGGCAGTTCTTCCTGTCGCTGCCCGCCGAGCTGGAGGACGCCGGGCGCATCGACGGGTGCGGGCGGTTCGGGGTTTTCTGGCGGATCGTGCTGCCGCTGGCCAAGCCCGCACTGGCCACGCTGGCCGTCTTCACTCTGCTCGGGTCGTGGAACGACCTGATCTGGCCGCTGATCGCCATCAGCGACCAGGACTCCTTCACCCTGCAGGTCGGCCTGACCACCTTCCACGGCGCTCGGCGGACCAGCTGGTCGCTGCTGATGGCGGGGAACGTGGTGGCCACCATGCCGCTGATCCTCGGGTTCGTGCTGGCCCAGCGCCAGTTCGTGGCCACCATGACCTTCAGCGGCCTCAAGGGGTGATTCCCGTGCCATCTGTATGGAAACCGATTCCGCACAATGGAAGGACAATGGTGAACCATACCCGGATGAAGGCCGCCCTGGTAGCGGCAGCCGTACTCGCGGCCTGGTTATCCTCGGCGACCCCCGCACAGGCCGCCACCACCACGCTCGCGCCCGTCTCGATGACCACCACCTCGGGGGTCACCGGGAGCGGGCAACCGGTCTCCAACCTGGCGGTCAGGGACCAGAGCGGAACGCAGAACACCTACGCCAAGTACGTGGAGTTCTCGCCCTCCGGCAGCAGCGCCTATGCCGGTTACCGCACCTACACGGTGCCCGCCTCCGTGCCGCCGTCGAGCGTCACCGGGATCCAGGTGGACGCCAACTACCTCGGCCCCGCCGCGGCCCAGCAGACGTGGACCTGGTCGCTGTACGACTGGGCGACCAGCAGCTGGACGCAGATCGGCACGAACGCCGGCGCGCCCTCCTGGGGCTCGTGGAAGCTGCTGACGTTCAGCGCCGGCGGTGGGTTCGTCTCCAGCACCGGCTCGATCCGGGTCCGGCTGGCGGCCAACAACACCTCCGACAGCGCCGACGTGGACTACGAGGCCGTCACGGTCACGAGCGGGTCCTCCAGCGACACCACGCCGCCCTCGACGCCGACCGGCCTGGCCGTCACCGGCACGACCGCGAGCTCGGCCTCGCTGTCGTGGAACGCCTCCACCGACAACGTGGGCGTCACCGGCTACGAGGTGCTCAAGGACGGGGCCGTGGCCGCCACGGTCACCTCGACCAGCGCCACCGTGACCGGCCTGGCCGCCTCCACCTCCTACAGCTTCACCGTCAAGGCGCTGGACGCCGCGGGCAACGAGTCGGCCGCCTCGAGCGCCGTGACTGCGACCACCACCTCCGGCGGCGGTGGCGGCACCATGTGGAAGCCGGCGCTCAACAGCCGCTGGCAGTACCAGCTCCAGGGCGACACCGCCTTCGCCTCGACCGGCGGCATCGACGTCAACATCTGTGCCGTGCCGTACACGGGGGGCTCGTGCGTCAAGCCGAGCGTCTTCGACATCGACCTGTACGTCGACGAGCTGGTCTCCGGCAACAACCACACCGTCGACACGGCCGCGGTCAACGCGATCCACGCCAACGGCGGGCACGCGATCTGCTACGTCGACGCCGGGGGTATCGAGAACTTCCGCCCCGACTACCAGGAAGCCGTCGACTGGGACAACGCGCACAACCACCAGCTCATCGGCAAGCCGTACCCCGGGTTCACGAACGAGTCCTACGCCAACATCAACAACAACGTCGGTCAGCGTGACTTCATGCTCCAGCGCATGGAGAAGCGCGTGACGCTCTGCGAGCAGGCCGGCTTCGACGCGGTCGAGTTCGACGTCGTCAACACCTACGAGGACGGCCAGAACACGACCGGCTGGAACATCACCGCCGCCACCCAGCTGATCTACAACAAGGCGCTCGCGGCCATGGCGCACCGGCACGGCATGTCCGTGGCGCTGAAGAACGACATCTCGCAGATCTCGGACCTGGTCGGCGACTTCGACTTCGCGATCAACGAGCAGTGCGTCCAGTACAGCGAGTGCGGCGACTACAGCCAGTTCACCGGCGCGGGCAAGGCCGTCCTCCAGGTGGAGTACACCATGAGCAGCAACACCAACGACACCGCCTCCGGGCGCTGCGCCACCGCCAACGGCCTCAACTTCAACTCCATCCACAAGAACAAGGACGCCACCCTGTTCTCCCAGCCCTACCGCCCCTGCCGCTGATGCCACTGACGATCCCGACCGAGTATGTGGATGCCAGGACCACCGGCATCCACTGGCCGGGTGAACCGGTGAGCTTCGCCGAGTTCGCCGCCGCCCGCCACAGCCTGCACGACGGCCCCTTCACGCCGCCGTTCATGGTGCTGCGGCGGGCGGCGGTCTCGGCCAACATCGCCGCGCTGGCCGACTTCTGCGCCCGGCGCGGCGTGCTGCTCGCCCCGCACGGCAAGACCACGATGGCGCCCGCCCTGTTCAAGCAGCAGCTGGAGGCGGGCGCCTGGGGCATCACCGCGGCCACGCCCAGCCAGGTCAGGGCCTGCCGCAGCTTCGGCGTCGAGCGGATCCTGCTGGCCAACGAGCTGGTGGACCGGCGCCTGGCGGCGTGGATCGCCGGCGAGCCCGTCGACTTCCTGTGCCTGGTGGACTCGCGGGCGGGCGTCGACCTGCTCGCGGGCACCGGGATCCGGGTGCTGATCGACGTCGGGTACCCGGGCGGCCGTACCGGCGTCAGGTCCGTCGAGGAGGCAGCCGCCCTGGCCGCCTACGCGGCCGGCCGGGTCAGGGTAGCGGGCATCTCCGGCTACGAGGGCGGCATCGCGGACGCCGAGGAGGTGATCTGCTACCTCAAATCGCTCCGCGAGGCGGCCAGGGCGGTCGCGCCCCACGCCGAGGACGAGTTCGTCATCAGCGCGGGCGGCAGCATCTGGTTCGACCTGGTGGCCGACCACCTCGCGGGCGACGGTCAGCTCGTCATCCGCAGTGGCGCCTACGTCAGCCACGACCACGGCTACTACCAGCGCCTCACGCCCTTCCAGCGCCTGACCGCGCACGGCCCGATCCACGCGGCCCTCGAACTCTGGGCGCCCGTCCTGTCGGTCCCCGAACCGGGCGTCGCCTACGCCCTCATGGGCAAACGAGAGGCCCCCTACGACATCGACCTCCCCGTCTCACTGGACCACCCCGACCTCAAAGTCCGAACGGTCAACGACCACCACGCCCAACTGGACGTCCCTCCTGGAATCACCCTCACCCCCGGAGACCTGCTCCGCTTCGGCGTCTCCCACCCCTGCACCGCCTTCGACAAATGGCGAACCCTCCTGGTGGCAGACGAGAACGACACCGTCGTCGACCTAATCCGGACATACTTCTAACACCCGGGATCCCGCACCGCTTTTCCGGGACGGTGCGAGATCCCGGCCCTCCCCTTCTGTCTGGTTCGTGACGACGTCATGGGTGGGTGGTGATCGGGTCTCTGGTTCGCGTTGCCGGTGGGCGGGAGGGTTGTGCCCAGGCGATGTGAAGGAGGCGTCATGGGTGCCTGGGTACGCAGGAAGGCCACGGGGGCGTGGCATGGGCCGCTTGTCGGGTGTGCGGCGGTGATGGGGGTGCTGGCCCTCGTCAGCCTTGTCGGGCTGGTGGTCGACGGGCGGGAGGTGCTGGGGCAGGGCGTGTGGCTCAAGCCGTTCAAGTTCGCCGTCTCGCTCGGCCTCTACGCGGCGACGCTGGCGTGGATGATCGGGCAGGCCGGGCGGTGGCGCCGGACGCTGTGGTGGCTGGGGACCGTGACCGTGGCGGGGTTCGTCACGCCGGAGATCGCGTCCATCACACTCCAGGCGGCGCGCGGCGTGCGCAGCCACTTCAACTTCGAGACCGGGTTCGACCAGACCGTGTTCATGGTCATGGGCGGGGCCGCCTACCTGGGCTGGCTGCTGACGTTCGGGATGGGGATCCTGCTGGTGGCGCAGCGGCGGGTGGACCGGGCGATGTCCTGGGCGATCCCGCTCGGGCTCGCCATCTCGCTGGCGGGCATGTCCATCGGCTACCTGATGACCGCGCCCACCCCCGACCAGGCGCACGGCCTGGCCGCCGGGCTGCGCCTGACCACGATCGGCGCGCACAGCGTCGGCGCGCCCGACGGCGGCCCGGGGATGCCGGTCACCGGCTGGGAGACCGGCGCCGGCGACCTGCGGGTGGCGCACTTCGTCGGCCTGCACGCCCTGCAGGTGATCCCGCTGCTCGCGATCGGCCTGCGCCTGCTGTCGCGCCGCTTCACCCTGCTCGCGGGTACGGTCACCCGCACCCTGCTCGTGGTCGTCGCCGCGGCCGGTTACGCCGGGCTCATCGCGCTGACGCTCTGGCAGGCACGGCGCGGTCAGGCCCTCATCCACCCCGACGCCCTGACGCTGCAGGCCGCGGCCGGTCTCGCCGGGCTGGTGACGGCGGCCGCCGTGCTGGTGCTCGTCACGGCCCGCGCACGGGCTCGCAGGAGCGCAAGCGGCCGGCTCGCGCGGAGCGAGGAGCGCGGCGGCGACCGTCATGGCCGGTCGGAGCGGGTGGCCGGTGCGGGCGAGCGGCGGGTCCGCGTCTAGGCTGCTCGGGTGCACAACCGGGCGAATCTCATAGTTCTCGCGGCGTTCGCGGGCTTCGCGAGCATCTACGTGGGAGCGGGTTCGCCCCTGGCGGTGGTCGTGTTCGTGGTCCAGGTGGCCTTCATCCGATGGCGGATCTGGTGGCTGGTCGTCCTCCAGGCCGCCCTGGTCTACGGGCTTGTGCTTAATACAGGCACTTCGGTCGGCATTCTCGGGTTCGTCGGCGGGTCGCTGCTGCTGACCAGGCTCTGGCCGCTCGCCGCGGCGGTGGCGGTCAGCGCCGTCCTGCTCGGCCCCGTCGACCCGGTGATCAGCATGATCCTGATCTCCCTGGTCGTCTACGGCCTGACCAGGATGCTCGACCGGATCGAAGAGGTGAACGCGGCCAGGCTGTCCCTGGCGATGACGGCCGCGGCGGAGGAACGGCTCCGCATCGCCGCGGAGCTCAGCACCGGCCTGGGCAAGGCGCTGGCCGCGATCGCCGGCGGAGCCAGAGAAGGCACCCCCGACGTGGAGACCGCGCGCCGCTCGCTGGCCGAGGCCAGGGCCGCGGCGGCGAACTACCGGGCCATGTCGCTGGCCCCCGAGATCACCACCGCCAAGGCCATGCTGGCCGCCGCCGGCGTCACCGTGGAGGTCCGCGCCGGGCACACGGAACCGCTCGGCCCGGCCGGCGCGCTGCTGGCGGCGGTGCTCAGGGAGTCGGTCACGGAGATCGTACGGCGGCGCACCGCCACCACCTGCCGCATCGAGACCTCCGCCGAGGGCGCCACGGTCCGGCTGCGCGTGACCAACGACGGCGCCCGCACCGCCGGCGACGAGAGCCTCGGCGACCTGCCCGCCCAGGTCGAAGCCGCAGGGGGCACGCTGACCGTCGGCCTGGCGGACGACGCCTCGATGACCGTGGAGGCGAGACTGCCCGCCGTCCGCCCGCACGTGCAGCCGGCGCACGACGGCGCGCTGTCGATGGCGCTGCTGGCGGCCGTGCTGATCGGGTTCTCGGCGAAGGCGCTGCTGATGGCCGGTTCGCCGTGGCCGGCCCTACCGCTGGCCGTCATCGTCTTCATGCAGCTGCGCTCGGTCGAGGGCCGCCACCCGTGGGCGCTGGCGATCATGGCGGTACTGACGTTCGCGCCGATCCCGCTGTTCGGGCAGCCCTGGCTGGGTGTTGCTGGGTTCCTGGCGGGGCCGATCCTGCTCGCCTTTCCGCTGGCGCTCGCGCTGCCCCTGGTGGCGGCCGTCGTGGGCGTGGTCGTGGCCGCCGCGGTGCTGCTCGGCCTGCCGTTCCCCGTGACGCTGAACTACGCGATCAGCACGGTGGTGACGGGTCTGGTCATGTACGGCCTGCTCAGGCTGGCCCAGCTGGCCAGGGAACTGCGCGAGTCCAGGGACGGCCTGGCCCGCGCGGCCGTGGTCGAGGAGCGGCTGCGCGCCGCCCGCGACCTGCACGACCTGCTCGGCCACAGCCTGGCCGCGATCCTGCTCAAGTGCGAGCTGGCCCGCAGGCTCGACCAGGACAGGGCGCGCAAGGAACTCGACGACGTGCTGGCCATGACCGAACGGGCGATGCGCGACCTGCGCACCGTCTCGGGCGAGCAGGGGGAGCTGTCGCTGACCGCGGAGGCCCGCTCGGCGGGCTCGCTGCTGGCAGCCGCCGGGATCGAGGTCGAGCTCGACCTGGGCCACGACACCCTCGGCGGCGACGTGGACACCACGCTCGGCATCGTGCTCAGGGAGGCCGTCACCAACGTGCTGCGGCACAGCTCGGCCCGCCGGTGCGCGATCACCACGACCACGCGCGACGGCACCGGACGGCTGAGCGTGCGCAACGACGGGGCGGGCGCGTCGAAGGGACGCCACGGCTCGGCCGGGATCGGCAACCTGACCACCCGGCTGGCGGCGCTGGACGGGCACCTGGAGGTCGGCCTGGAGGACGGCTGGTTCGAGCTGACGGCGACCGTCCCGACGCGGGCCTGGGTCCCCGCCTAGATCCAGCCCGCCTCGGCGGCGATGCGCACGGCGTCGGTGCGGTTGCGGGCGTTGAGCTTGGCGACGATCGCGGTCAGGTAGTTGCGCACGGTTCCCGCGCTCAGGAACAGCTCGCCGGCGATCTCGGAGGCCTCCGCGCCCCCGGCGACCAGCCGCAGGACGTCGGCCTCGCGGGGCGTGAGCGGGTTGTCGGCCAGGTTCCACGCGGTGGCGGCCAGCGACGGGTCGAGCACCCGCTCGCCCCGCGCCACCTTCCTGATCGCGGCCGACAGCTCCTCCGGCGAAGCGGTCTTCAGCATGAAGCCGTCCACCTGGGAGGCCAGCGCGCGGCGCAGATGCCCCGGCCTGCCGTGGCCGGTGAGCATGAGCGTGCGGCAGTCCGGCAGCTTGACGCGCAGCTCTCCGGCCGCGTCCAGCCCGTCGATGGTGCCCGGCATGTCGACGTCGAGCACGGCCACGTCCGGCCGGTGCACCAGCGCGGCGGCCACCACCTTGTCCCCCGAGTCGACCGCCTCGACGACCTCGAGGTCGGGCTCGAGGCCGAGCAGCGTCACGAGCGCTTCCCTGATGACGTGCTGGTCCTCTGCAAGCAGCAAGCGAATCACCTGACCATTATGTCCGGATCATGAGGATGTCACGTTCGGCTCGTGACCGGCTCTCTGGTGACGGAAACCGCAGATCAGCAGGCTTGTACCCATGACGGAAGCAGTCCGGTTGGACCAGGTGAGCAAGGTGTACGGCAGAGGCCAGAGCGCGGTCGCGGCCCTGCGCGAGGTGTCGGTGGGCATCCCGAAGGGGAGCTTCACCGCCGTCATGGGCCCGTCGGGCTCGGGCAAGAGCACGTTCCTGCACTGCGCCGCGGGCCTGGACGTGCCCAGCTCGGGAGCGGTACGGCTGGGCGGCACGGACCTGACGGGCCTGGGCGAGAACGCCCTGACCGACCTCAGGCGGCGCCGCGTGGGCTTCGTCTTCCAGGCCTTCAACCTGGTCTCGGCGTTGACCGTGACGGAGAACATCACCCTGCCGCTGATGCTGGCAGGCGCCAAGGTGGACCGGGCGTGGCTGGACGAGGTCGTGCACCGGGTGGGCCTGGCCGGTCGCACCGGGCACCGCCCGGCGCAGCTGTCGGGCGGGCAGCAGCAGCGCGTGGCGATCGCCAGGGCGCTGGTGACCAGGCCGGAGGTGGTGTTCGGCGACGAGCCGACCGGCGCGCTCGACACCATGACCGCCCGCGACGTGCTGACCCTGCTGCGCGAGGTGGTCTCGGCGCTGGGTCAGACGGTGGTCATGGTCACCCACGACCCGCTGGCCGCCGCCTACGCCGACACCGTGCTGTTCCTGGCCGACGGCCGGATCGTGGACGCGATGACGAGCCCGACCGCCGAGAAGGTGGCCGAGCGGATGACCCGGCTGGGGGCGTGGACGTGATGATCTCCTTCGCACTGAAGACGCTGCGGCACCGCAAGGCCGCCTTCGCCGGCGCGTTCGTGGCTCTGCTGTGCGCCGCCGCGCTGGTGACCGCCTGCGGCATGCTGCTGGACACCGGCCTGCGCGGCACGGTCGCACCCGAGCGGTACGCCGGAGCCCCGGTGATCGTGGCGGGCGACCAGTTCGTCAGGCAGACCAAGGACAGCGGCAAGCAGAAGGCCAAGCCGCTGTCGGAGCGCAGGTGGATCCCCGCCTCCGTGGCCGGAGAGGTCCAGCGCGTCCCCGGCGTGACGAAGGTGGTCACCGAGGTGAGCTTCCGCTTCGCCGGGTTCACCGGGCACGGCTGGGAGTCGGCCGCGCTCACCCCCTTCACGCTCGCCTCGGGCCGCCCGCCCAGGGCCGCGGGCGAGGTCGTGGTGGACGCCCGCCACGCGGGCCAGACGATCCCCGGCTACCGCGTGGTCGGCGTGACCCGGCAGGCGTTGCCCACCCAGGACACGCTCTTCTTCGCCACCGCCGAGGCCCGCCGGCTGGCCGGGCACGACGGCCTGCTGACCGCGATCGGCGTCTGGCCGCGCGTCGACGTCAGCGTCAAGGGCGCCGTCGCCTACACCGGCGACGAGCGCGGCACGGCCGAGTTCCCCGAGGCGGAAGGCTCTCGGGCCAGGCTCATCAGCCTGGGCGGCGCGCTCGGCGGCACCTCGCTGCTGGTGGCGATCCTCGTGGTGGTGGGTACGTTCGCGCTGTCCGCGCAGCAGCGCAGGCGCGAGATCGCCCTGCTGCGCGCCGTGGGCGCCACGCCGCGGCAGGCCAGGAAGCTCATCGGCGGCGAGGCCCTGCTCATCGGCGTGGCCGCCGGTCTGGTCGGGTCCGGAGCCGGGCTCCTGCTGGCGTTCTGGCTGCGGACCAGGTTCGTCGCGCTGGGCGCCATGCCCGCCAACCTGCCGCTGGTGGTCAGCCCGTTCCCGGCGATCGCCGCGGTGGTGGCCACGCTGGGGGCGGCGTGGGTGTCGGCTCGCGTCTCGGCCCGCCGTACCGCGCGGATCAGACCGGTGGAGGCGCTGGGTGAGATGGCGCTGCCCACCGCCACACTGCCGCGGATGCGGCTGGTCGCCGGGCTGGTGGCGGTGGCCGGAGGCGCCGGGCTGACGGTGGTGCTGTCGTCGCTGTCGTCGCTGTCGACCGAGGCGGCCGCCAGCCCCGTGACCATGCTCACCGCGCTGGTGTGGACGACGGCGGTCGCGCTGCTCGGGCCGCCGATCGCGCGGGCGGTGACGGCGCTGCCGCTGCGGGCGCCCGGCGCGGGTGGCTACCTGGCGAGCAAGAACCTGCGCGCGGGGGAGACCCGGCTGGCTTCGGTGATCGTGCCGCTGAGCCTGATGACGGCGATGACGTGCACGATCCTGTTCTCGCAGACCACCATGGGCCACGCCGCGCAGGGCCAGGCGAACGCGGGCGTCAAGGCCGACCACGTGCTCGTCGCCGGCTCGCCCGCGGCGGCCGTGCGCCAGGTGCCGGGGGTGCGCGCCGTCACCGAGGTGCTGCGCACCTCGGTCAGGATCGACCTGGACAAGTACGGCGCGCAGGCGGTCACGCCCGAGGGCCTGGACCGGACGATGGACCTGGGCGTGGAGGCGGGCTCGCTGCGCGGGTTCGGCGACACGACGGCGGCCGTCAGCCGTACCGCGGCCGACCGGCTGGGCGTCGGGCTCGGCGACGAGATCGCGCTGGTGCTCGGCGACGGCACGCCCGCCACCGTCCGGGTGGTGGCGATCTACTCGCGGGGTCTCGGCTTCGGCGACCTGACCCTGGCGCGCGGGCTCGTGGCCGCCCACGTCGACGATCCCCGGGGGACCGTCCTGGTCTCCGGCGGCGAGCGGGAGGCGCTGCGGCGCGTGCCCGGCGTGACCGTGGCCGACGAGGCGGGCGCGGCCCAGGCGGGTTCGGCCAACGCGGCGGTCGCCTTCGTGGCCATGGGCCTGATCATCGCCTTCAGCGCGATCGCGGTGGTCAACACGCTGGCCATGTCGACGCTGGGCAGGGTCAGGGAGCTCGCCCTGCTGCGCGTGGTGGGCACCACCCGCAGGCAGGCGATGCGGATGCTGTGCACCGAGACGGTGACGGCCACCGTGGTCGCGGTGCTCATCGGGACGGCCATCGCGCTGGTGACGCTGGGCGCCTTCGGCAAGGGCATGACCGGCTCGCTCCTGCCCTACGTGCCGCCCCAGGCCTACCTCGCGGTCATCGCCACGGTGGCGGCCCTGGCCCTGGCGGCGACGCTGATCCCGGCCAGATTCGCCCTCCGCGCCCGCCCGGCCGACGCCCTCGGCACCCGCGAGTAGCGCTCCCTAGACTTGGCGGATGTCCAGACGACAGGAGATCGCCGACGCGGCGATCTCGCTCCTCGCGGCCGAGGGCATGCGCGGGCTGACGCACCGGGCGGTCGACCGGGTGGCAGGGCTGGCCGAGGGCTCGACCTCCTACTACTTCAGGACCCGCCAGTCGCTGCTGCAGGCGGCGGTGGAACGGCTGGCCGAGCACACCACCGCCGACCTGACCGCGCTGCGGGCGCGAGTGGAGGCCGAGCCCGGCCGCGACGGGCAGGTCGAGGCCGTGGCCGAAGTGCTCGGGGAGTGGCTGACCACCACCCGCGACCGCCAGCTGGCCAGGTACGAGCTGTCGCTGGAGGCCACCAGGCGGCCCGAGCTGCGCAGGGTCCTGCTGGACAGCGCGGCCGGGGTACGGGCCGTCGTGACCGCCCCGCCGACCTGATCCATTGGTCGCGAGCAAGCGGGCCGAGCCCGCCGACGACCTGCTCAGCGGTCTGTGGGCCGACGGCGGGCTGGACGCGGCCGAGATCGCGGGAATGGCCCTCTTGCTGCTGGTCGCCGGGCACGAGACGACCGCCAACATGCTCGGCCTCGGCGCCTATGTGCTCATGCGGATGGGGCAGCAGCACGTCACGATGACGGAACCGGTGGTCGAGGAGCTGCTGCGGTATCTGTCGGTCCCGCATCTCGGCCCGCTGCGCGCGGCGCTGGAGGATGTGGAGATCGCCGGGCAGACGATCAAGAAGGGTCAGGTGGTGACGATCTCCATCCCGGCCGCCAACCGTGACCCCGAGCGCTTCCCCGACCCTGAGCACCTGGACCTGGTCGGCGGGGCGGCCGGCGGACAGCTGGCCTTCGGCCACGGCGTCCACCAGTGCCTGGGCCACCAGCTGGCCAGGGTGGAGCTGCGCATCGGCTACCGGGCGCTGTTCGAGCGCTTCCCCGGGCTGCGGGTGGCCGTGCACGACGAGGAGATTCCGCTGCGCACGGACATGAGCATCTACGGCGTGCACCGGCTGCCCGTCATCTGGTAGCCGACAGGGTCAGGCGCCAGTGTTCCGCGGCTTGGGCCATGTCGTGGACGAGGAACTGGAAGAACTGGCCGGCCGTGTGCATCCGGGCTCCGGCGGGGGTCGTGGTCCCGAGGACCGCGGCTCCCCGCTGGGCGTACTCGCTCCACATCGACATCGACCGGACGCTGGCCTGCCAGGCCATGTACCAGACGTGGTCCTCGACGAGGTAGCGTTCCCGCCGGTCGCCGCGCTCGCGCCTGAGCAGGCCGCGCTGTTCCAGCCAGTTCACCGCCTTGGAGATGGAGGCGGGGCTGACCTGCAGCCGGGTGACGAGCTCGGCCGCGGTGAAGCCGCCGCTGTCGTTGGTGAACAGGCAGACGAGGATCCTGGCCATCATCGCCGGGACGCCCGTCTGGATCATCATCTCGGCGAAGCCGTCCTCGAACGCGCGCACCGCCTCGGGATCACGCCCGTGGGTGTCGGCGGTGACCGGCGCGGCGTGCGGCAGGCCGGGCTTGCGCCGGGCCCGCCAGCTGGTCGCCTGCTGCGCGTGGTTGGCGCGGTAGTGACCCGGCCCGCCGTTACGGGTGATCTCGCGGCTGATCGTGGACCTGGGCCTGCCCAGGCGGCGGGCGATCTCGGCGTAGCCGAGCCCGGCCGACAGCCCGGCGGCGATGTGCTGGCGGTCCTCGTAGGTGAGGCGATCTCCCGGCATTCAGACCCCTGGTGCATTCAGTGTCAATGTCATTGCACCGACGATATCGCTGCTACCAGGGGAAGCCTATTTTGAGCGTTGGCAGTGTGAGAAACGGATTCCTACCGTTTCGTTCATGGCAAACGACACGATCCCTTCGCTGCCCACCGAGCGGCCCGCGGGTCGCCCGTTCGATCCGCCGGCGGGTCTGGCAGAACTGGGCCCGCTGAGCAGGCTGCAGTACCCCGACGGCCACCTCGGCTGGCTGGCCACCAGCCACGCCCTGGTCAGGGAGGTGCTGGCCGACCCGCGCTTCAGCGTCCGGCCCGAGATCAGGCACGTGCCCATCCCCGGCACCCCGGGCAGCGACAGGCCCGCCCCTCCCGGCATCTTCACCGCGATGGACGCGCCCGAGCACACGCGCTACCGGCGCCTGCTCACCGGCCAGTTCACCGTCCGCCGCATGCGGCGGCTCACCGAGCAGGTCCAGGCGATCACGACCGAGCACCTGGACGCCATGGCGCGCCACGGCTCGCCCGCCGACCTGGTCACCGAGCTGGCACAGCCGGTTCCCGCCCAGGTCATCTGCGAGCTGCTCGGCGTGCCGTACGCCGACAGGGCGCGCTTCCAGGCCGACGCGCTGAAGCTGTTCCGCCTGGGGACCGCGCAGGAGGAGATGATCGCCGCCTACACGGCGGTGCAGGGGTTCATCGCCGAGCTTGTGCCCGCCAAGCGCGCCCAGCCGGGCGACGACCTGCTCAGCGGGCTGACGGCTACCGACCTCACCGACGAGGAACTGATCAACATCGGCTTCGTGCTGCTCGGAGCCGGCCTGGACACCACGGCCAACATGCTCGCGCTCGGCACCTACGCCCTGCTGACCCACCCCGATCAGCTCGCGCTCCTGCGCTCCGACCCGGGCCTCGCCGACCACGCGGTCGAGGAACTGCTGCGCTACCTGAGCGTCATCCCGTTCACGGTCCGCACCGCGCTCGAGGACGTCGAGCTGGACGGCCGGACGATCAAGGCGGGCGAGTCCATCACGCTCTCGGTCCCCGCGGCCAACCGCGACTCCGCCCACTTCGCCGACCCCGACACGCTCGACCTGCTGCGCGCCACCGGCGGGCACGTCGCCTTCGGCCACGGCATCCACCAGTGCCTGGGCCAGCAGCTCGCCCGGGTGGAGTTGCAGGTCGCGCTGCCCGCGCTGGTCACCCGCTTCCCCACGCTGCGCCTGGCGGCGGAGCCGCAGGACATCGCCATGCGCACCGACATGATCATTTACGGCGTGCACGCGCTGCCCGTCGCCTGGGAGGTGTGACCCATGAAGGTCTGCCTTGTCACCGGCGCGTCCTCGGGCATCGGCCTGGCCGCCGCGCTCGAGCTGCGGCGGGCCGGCCACACCGTGTACGGCGCGGCGCGCCGCGTGCCCAAGATGGAGCTCCTGCGCGCCGCCGGCGGCCACGTCATGGAGATGGACGCCCGCAAGGAAGACGACCTCGAACGCGCCGTCCGCACCGTCGTCGACGAGCAGGGGAGGATCGACGTCCTGGTCAACAATGCCGGGATCGGCCTGCACGGCGCGGTCGAGGACGTGCCGCTCGACCGGGCCCGCGACCAGTTCGAGGTCAACCTCTTCGCCCCGGCGCGGCTGATCCAGCTCTGCCTGCCGTACATGCGCGAGCAGAAGTCCGGCACGATCGTCAACGTCTCGTCCATCGGCGGCGAGATCGCGTTGCCGCTCGGCGCCTGGTACTACTCCTCCAAGCACGCGCTCGAGGCCTACTCCGACTCGCTGCGGCAGGAGCTCGGGCGGTTCGGCGTCCACGTCGTGATCATCCAGCCCGGCATCATCAAGACCGAGTTCGAGAACGGCACGGCGCAGGAGCTGCGCGACATCTCCGGACACGGCGCCTACCGCCGGATGGCCGAGTTGATGGCCAAGCGGGCCGAGACCGAGCTGGGAGCCGGCAGCAAGGCCTCCGATCCCGCGGTCGTCGCGCGGGCGATCAGGCAGGCCGTCGACTCGCCCGCGCCCAAGGCCCGCTACGCGGTCGGCTACCTGGCCAAGCTGCTGCTGTTCCTGGACAGGCACCTGACCGACCGCGCCTTCGACCGCCTCGCCACCAGCGCGACCAAGTAGGGGGCCCATGCGCAGGCCGCGCTGCTGTGATGGACCGCCGGTGAGCTACGGGGACGGTCTCGTAGCCAGCGCCTCGAAGGGGTCGCACCTGTCGATGACGGCGCGGAACTGCTGGAGGATCTCGACCGTCTCGCTCGGCATGAAGGCCCGGGAGTAGAGCCTGGCCAGGGCCAGCTGGTGGCTCTCCACCACCAGCGGGTCGTCGATGAGGCTCGGGCCGTGCAGCAGGTGCAGGAGCAGCAGGTCCGAGCGTTCGGGGTCCGGCAGGCGCACGATCGTGAAGCGGGGCGCGTCGGGCACGAACTCCGTCTGGGAGGCCGGGCGCATGATCTGGATCGTGATGTACGGCTGCTCGGCCGCCGCGATCAGCCAGTCGATCTGCTCCAGCCGATCCTCGGGCCTGGCCAGCGGCGGATCGAGCAGCGCCCTGGGATCGATCACCGCCCACAACGCCGGCCTGCCCTCCCGCTCCAGTGCCTGCTGGCGGCTGCGGATGACGTCGACGCCCCCGGGCACCTGCGCCGGCTGCGCGCCCGGCATCGTGGCCCGCGCGTAGGCCGGCGTCTGCAACAGCGGCGGCAGGATGGTGGGGGAATAGGTCATCAGCTGGCTGGCCTGGTCCTCCAGCGCGAGCACCGTCGACAGCCACACCGGGATCTCCGCGGCGTCGAACCAGCCGGCGTGCCGCTCACCGCTCAGCAGGCTGAGCAGATGGTCGCGATGACGTCGCTCGCGCACGCCGTACTGCGTCAACAGCGTTTCCACCGTGGATCGCCTGGGCACCACCTGTCCGTTCTCGATCCGAGCGATCGTCGTGGGGCTGACCCCCGCCGCCGCGGCCGCAGCCCGGATGGGGAGCCCGATCTGTTGACGCAATCGTGCGAGCCGGGTGGCCAGCACGAAGTGCGCGGGCTGCTGTTCAAGCATCGGTCCCTCGCCTTTCGACCACGATGCTGTCCCGTAGCTCCGATCATGCTCCACGGTAAGGAGCGACCCGCCCCACGGCGAGGCATTCCCGGGAAATGGGTACAAGTCGTGATCTTGAATAAATGGGTCAGCGCGCTGACCTGATAACGAAAGTACCGCTTTGAAATGCGTCTATTGCGATGCTTGCCACCTTTGGTGGACTATGACTCGGATCATTGACGATGGTCATCTTGTGAAAATGGGTACAGCAGGTGGGGGTTCGAGGCGGAAGGAGGTATGGAGCGACGTGCTGGAAATCGCTCTGACCTGGTCTTTTGCCTCATTTTCAATGGCGCGGCACGCCGTACCCGGCAATCAGCACTCAGCTGTCAGAGACTTCTTCGTACGCCGGTGGGGAGACGGGACCGTCGAGCTGAGAAGCGGCGAGATCCACGTGGAGAAGCTGCTGCTCGAACCTGTCGACGACCTCGTCAGGCAGGTCGGCCAATTTCAGCGCGATCGCGCGCAGATGGGGAGCGCGATCGAGCAACTGCAGCAGCTTGGTGTCGGAGTCCTCTTCGAGGCCGAAATCGGCCAGGGTGACGCCGAAGAAACGCGCGATCGGCAACAGCGTGCCCGGCAGGGGCGTCATGATCGTGCCATCGAGCAGGTTGAGCAACGTCTGGTAGCTGGGTCCCGTACCGCCGTTGTGCTCCTTGATGGCCGCGGCCAGGCGCCTGCTGCCGTTTCCCTTGTCCGCCCAGGGCAGGCCGTTCGGCGCGAGCGTCCGCTCCATCAACGCCCGCAGGGTGCCTGCCACCTGCTGGGCGAGCGGCGACAGCGCCATGAACGTCCCTTCAGCCCGTGGATGATCCGCCTGGCCGTTCCCACTCTAGGGCCGGCCGTGATCGCTCGTCGATCGAAGGTAATAAGAATGCACCACTTTCGCCGGACGCACCTCCTCGGCGAACGAACAGTTCACCGGTGTGTGTGATCGGCAGGACGATCACCGCACCCATCGCCGTGACGTGCAGGTTCGGGTAGGAAGGGTGCCACTTTGGGATCTCTTCGTTGGCGTCGGGAGGGCAACCTCCCGCCCGAGAGGACGAGCTTCGTAGGACGGCGGGAGCTGGTGGCCCGCATCTCGGCCGCGGTGGGGCAGGCGCGGTTGGTCACCGCCCTGGGCACAGGGGGAGTAGGCAAGACGCGCGTGGCGTTACAGGCCGCCCGGCAGTTGCAGGCCGCGGGCCGCTATCCGGACGGGGTGTGGCTGGCGGAGCTGTGGGCGCTCGATGACCCCGACGTGCTGGCCAGCGCGATCAGCTCGTCGTTCGGGCTGGCGGACGTGTCGGCGCGGCCCGACGTCGAGGTGCTCGTCGAGTTCCTCGCCGACAAGCACCTGCTGCTGGTCCTGGACACCTGCGAGCACATGATCGGCGCGGTGCGCAAGCTCGTCACGACACTGCTGCAGGCCGCGCCGGGGATGACGATCATGGCCACCAGCCGCGAGACGTTGAACCTGCCCGACGAGCTGGTGATCGTCGTGCCGCCGATGAGCGTCACCCGCGACGGCGAGCGCGAGGCCGAGGCGGTCGAGCTGTTCGTCAGCCGCGCCAGGGACGTGCTGCCGCAGTACGAGCTCGGCCCGCACAACGCCGCCGGCGTGGCCAGGCTGTGCCGCAGGCTGGAGGGGATCCCGCTGGCCCTGGAGCTGGCGGCGGTACGGTTACGCGGCCTGTCGGTGGACCAGATCCTGGACCTCGTCGCGCAGACCACCGACCACCTGACCCAGCAGGGGGCCGTGGACGACATCACCGACGGGATCCTGCCGCCGCGGACGCCGGCCGTACTCTTCGAGACCAGCGGCGTCACGCGGCATCACACCCTGCGCGCGGCCATCGGCTGGAGCCACCAGCTGTGCGAGCCCGCGGAACGGCTGCTGTGGGCCAGGCTGTCGGTCTTCGCCGCCGACTTCGACGGCGTGGCCGCCCGCGAGGCCTGCGCGGGCGACGGGCTGCTGCCCGACGAGATCGACGACCTGCTCGACGGGCTGGTGCACAAGTCGATCCTGACCGTGCAGCAGAACACCCGCACGATCCGCTACCGCATGCTCGACACGCTGCGCGAGTACGGCGCGGGCTGGCTCGAGCAGCTGGCCGGTACCGAGACGATGCGGATCCGGCACCGCGACTACTACCTGCGCCTGGCACAGCGCGGCCAGGAGGCCTGGTGGGGGCCGGGCCAGGTGCGCTGGTGGCACCGCATGCGCGCCGAGAACGCCAACATCCGCACCGCCATCGACTACAGCCTGTCCCATCCCGACCAGGCGGCGCTCGGCCTGGAGCTGGTGACATCTCTGTGGTTCCTCTGGGTGGCCTGCGGGTTCTCCGCCGAGGGCCGCCACTACCTGGTGCGGGCCCTGCACGCCAACCAGCTGCCCTCCTCGGCCAGGTGCAAGGCGCTGTGGGTGGAGGCGTACCTGGCCTGTGCGCAGGGCGACATCCCTGCCGCGGTGGCACGCGCCAAGGAGTGCCGCAGGGAGGGCGCCGAGATCGGCGACAGTGACGCGGTGATCATCGGCACGAAGATGCTCGGCACGGCCGCGGTACTGACCGCCCAGCTGGACAAGGCCAACACGCTGCTGGGCCTGGCCATCAGGAGCCTGCGCCAGGACCCGGCCACGCTCGAGCCGGTGCTGATGCCGGCCATCGTGGAGCTGGCGCTCGTCCACGTCATGCAGGGACAGGCCGCCGAGGCGCTGCCGACGCTGGAGGACTGCCTTGCGACCTGTGACGCGGCGGGGGAGCAGTGGCTGCGCTCCTACGCCGAGTACGTGCGGGCGATGGCCTACCGGCAGCTGGGCCGCATCACCGAGGCGATCGAGTCGATCAGGGCCTCACTGCGCATCAAGCGCCACTTCCGCGACGTGCTCGGCATAGTCCTGGATCTGGAGGCCCTGTCACAGATGGTGATTACTGCGGGCTTCCCACCGGAGATGGCGGCCCAGCTGCAGGGCGCTGCCATGGTCAACTGGACGGAGTACGGTCTGCCGTTGATGGGCAGCCCGTTCTTCAGCGACGACCACGACCGGTGCGCGGCCGAGATACGCCGCCTGATCGGCGAGGACGCCTACCAGGCGGCGCTGGCCCGCGGCAAGACGATGAGCCTGCCCGATGCCGTCGCCTACGCCACAGGCGACAGCGCCGACCTGGGAACCATGTCCGACGACCTGGCGGGGAGCACCTTCTAGGTGTACTGCCCAGGGACGTTGGTCAACCTGGTGATGGGTGGGTTGCCGCCGGTTGCGGTATGGGGCCGGAACCCGCCTGGGTAGTACACCTAGGTCGTCACCGCATATCGGGAACTGGAGGCTGAGTAGTCGACCGATCCACTGATCCAGCAACCGAGCCCGCGTAGGTAGGCCACGACCTCCGGGGCGCCGTCGCGGCTGCGCCCGCACGCCTCGCCCATGCGGGCCAGGGCTGCCTCCCGCATGGCCACGGTCTCGTCGATGGCCTGGCGTAAGGTGCGGCCCGCGGCGACGAGCACGGCGATCAGGTTGTTGGGCGCGTTCGGGCTGAGGCGCTCCTTGGCGTAGGAGAACAGGTCGTTGTCGTAGACGACCACGTCGACGGCCGCCTCGGTGGCGGCGCGCACGTCGGGATCGGTCCACTGCCGTTCGGTCAGGGGCAGCCCGGTGGCCAGCGGGATGATCGCGAACACGGTGAACATGGCGCCGGTGTCGCGCCGCATGCACCGGTAGTCGTCCAGGCTCGGCACCAGGGCCAGCTCCCTGTTGGCCGCCTCCCACACCTGCGAAAGCGCGTAGGTGATCATGGCGTCGGCCCATCTGCGCAGCGCGCCGGAGCCCTGGTCGTGCCGGTCGATGCGCTCGCGCAGGTCGGCCAGCGCGCCGGTGAACGGCGTCGGCTCGCGGGCCTGCCCGCCCTCGAGCACGCGCCACATGTCGGGGATCAGCCGCGCGGTGTCGGAGACCCCGCACGAGGTCTCGAAGATCACGTCGTCGGCGGCGAACAGCCACGTGCACAGGTCGGCGCCGATCTGCAGGCGCTCGCGCGTGGCGTAGGGGTAGACCCGGGCGGCGAGTTCGCCGTAGCGGGCCCGCAGGAACTGCCGGGTGTGGTGCGGGTCGAGCAGCCGGTGCGCCGCTGCCCAGGCCATCGTCGCCGCCTGGATCTCCTCGACGTGGGGGCTGATCTCCGAGGGGAAGGGCGAGCTGAGCGGGGGGATCACAGGGGCGATTGAATCGGATGATCGTCCTGCATGTCAAACATTTGACGACGACCAAGTGAATGGCCACTGACCAGGCATTCTCTCTATTTAGAAAATATCTAGTTGCCAACTGTCAAAGGCTTGACAGTTGGCGTGCTCGTCCACCACGCTGATCTCTGCGTTCGTGTTCCACCTCATGAGTCCCACGCCGCACCGGAGGTGGTGGTACCGATGACCACAAGCCCTCGGCACTGGGCTTTCAACCCCGCGCCGCCGCCCATCACCCCTCCCGACACCGACCAGGACGACACCTGCGAGGGCTGCTTCCCGCGCGCTCAGCAGGCGCTCATCGCCGCGATCTGCCGCCGCATCGCCGGCTCCGCCGCGGACGTCGCCAGCGGCAACTGGCCGCTCGGCGGCGTGGAGATCTGGACCAGGGAACCCGGCAGCGGCAGGCCGCTGGACGAGGCCGCCGCCTGGGTGCTGCACCACAAGATGGCCCGCCAGCTCGCCCTGGTCGGCTGGCACACCGAGGTGGACGCGCGCCGCGTGCTCGTGCTCGGGTGGAGCCTGTCCGCGCTGAAGCATCGCGCCCGCATGCTGCAGGCCGCGCTGGGCCGGCTGGCCTGCTTCGGACCCACCGCGTACCGGGCGGCCACCCTCACCGGCGATCTGCTCGCCGGGCTGTGCACCTCGCCCAGCGAGTTCGAACGCGACTTCGTCGTCGACCGCACCTGCGCCCTGGTCGCGCGATCCCTGCGCTGGCCCGCCTGGCTGGCCGAGATCGCCCGCTACGAGCGCACCTCCCAGGTGCAGCGCATGCAGCTGGTGCTGGCCCAGATCGCCGGGCTCGAGCGCAGGCTCGCCGACGCCTGCCAGGAGCACCTGGCGCTGGCCGCCCGGGTCAGCCGCGCGGTCTGCGAGCACGCCGCCGACGGCGGTTCGCTGGAACGTGCCCGGTTACGCGCGCTGGCCGAGGCCCAGGGGTGGCCCACGCACGGCGCGGACACCAGACCGGCGACGGGAGCAGGTTCGGAGGCTGAGCCGCCGTCGATCGGGCCGATGAACCTGACCGAACGGCGGGTGGCCGCCAGCACCCCGAACCACGCCATAACGGCCCATCGCGACCCGGCGGACCTGCCGCAGCCCGGACGGTGATCGCGTGACCGCCGCCGGCCTCCCCTCGCCCACCACCTGGCCCGCCCTGCGTCCTGACGCCCCCACCCTCTTCCACCAGACCCAGCCCTCAGTACGGCACGCCCCCGCTGTTCGTGGCGGGGCTCAGCCCGCGGTCCCCGGGCGGGCTGGGGCACGGCATCGGAATTCCGGGCGGCCCGGGCTGGTGAAGGTGGTGGCCGCGGCGACCATGGCGCTGTGGATGGCCGACAGCACCGCCACCACGCTGGTCGTGCCCGCGCTGGCCGACGACAGGATCGGCAGCGCGCTGCCGGTGACCGAGCTGAGCTGGATGAGCACGATCTCCTTCGCCACCATCGCGGCGCTGCTGGCCACGGCCGGGCGGCTCGCGGACCTGGTGGGGCGGCGGGCCGTGCTGGCGCTCGGGATGGCGGCCTTCGGGCTCGGCGCGTGCGCGGTGATCGCGGCGCCGACGTTCCCCGTGCTGCTGGCGGGGCGGCTCGCGCAGAGCGTGGGCTCGGCCATGATGGTGCCCGCCTCACTGGCCCTCCTGCTGGCCGAACTTCCTCCCGGACGCCGCACGGGCGCGCTGGCCTGGTGGAGCGCCGCCTCAGGGATCGGCGCCGTCCTGGCCCAGGCGGGCGGCGGCACGATCCTGGCGGCCGCCGGCTGGCGAGCGGTCTACATCCCCTGCGCGATAGGCGCCCTGGCCGTCCTCCTCCTGACCGCCGAAGTCCCCCGCTCGTGCCACCCGCGCGCCGATCTGGTGGGGGCGCGCTCGCGTGCGGCCCGGCCCGATCTGGCGGGGGCGTTGCTGCTGGTGGCGGCGATCGGTGGGGCGGTGCTGGTGCTCTCGCTGGGGGGACGGTGGGGGTGGACGGCGCCGCGGACGCTGGCGTTGGCCGGGTTCGCCGTGGTCGCGCTGGGCGGGGCGGTGGCCACGTCGGTCCGTCACGGTGGCGTTGGAGCGATCGATCTGCGGTTGTGGCGGCGGCCCGGGTTCGGGTTCGGGTGGTTGACGACGCTGTTCTACGGGGTGGAGAGCTTCACCGTGCTGATGGTCGCGCCCCTGTACCTGCGCGCGCACGGGTTGGACGCCCGCCAGGCAGGGCTGGGACTCGCGCCGATGTCGCTGGCCGTGATCGTGGCCGCGCCGCTGTCGGCGATGCTCGCCCGCAGGCGCGGGCCCGCGCCGGTCATCCTGCTCAGCGGGGTGATCGTGGGTGTGGCCGCGCTGCTGATGCTCGGCGAGCGCGAGCCGGGGGCGCGCAGCGTGCTGGTGGCCACAGTGATGGGGCTGGGGCTCGGCGCGCTGGCCGCCTCGACGTCGATGATGGGCACGCTGGCGGCCGAGCCCGCGCAGTACGGCGCCGCGGTGGGGGCGGTGACGACCGCCCGCATGCTGGGCGGCGCGCTCGGCGTCGCGGCGGCCTCCGCCGCGATGGAGCGCCCGCTGCCGATCGGCCCCACGCCCGCCTTCGCCACGGTCGCCGCCGGGCTCCTGGCGGTGGCCGCCCTGATCTGCGCCGCCGTACTCATTCGCGGTCGCCCCCACCGCACGCCGATGAGTACGGCGGCGCCACGCCGCACCCCGATCGAGCCACCCGGCCGGAAGGGGATGGCCCGCCGTACGCCCGACAGACCGGCCGAGTCCGCACGCCGAACACCCGGCAGCGCGGTCGAGCCGGCCCGCCGTACGCCCGACAGAGCAGTCGAGGCGGGCATGTCGGCGGAGCAGGAGGTGGTGGTGTTGCGGCGGCTGCTGGTGGAGCTGCGCGAGGCCTTCGCCCAGGTGCGCGACGGGGCCGAGCTGGAGCTGGCCCGCCTGCAGGTGGATCTGCCGCGGCCCCGCCTGCCCGAGGGGTGGGCCAACCGCGATCTCTTCGAGCGTTCGTAGCAAAGGAGGACGAGCATGCCCGACACGCGCAGACCGATGCATCGGCGCCCGTACGCCGCGGCGGAGGCGCGGAACGACCCGAACGAGGTGCTGACCACTCCGCTGCCGCGGATCCCCGCGGCCTCGGCCCGCACCGTCTACCAGCTGCAGCGGATGCGCCACCTGTCTGCGCAGGCGATGACGAAGATCGACGAAGCGCTCGGGCGGGCCGGCTGAGATGCGCACGAGCACCAGGCCCGCCATGGACACCAGGATGCAGCCGCTGACCCTGGCGGACGTCGAGACCGCTGCCGGCGCCCGGTTGGACCGTGCCGTGTGGGACTTCGTGCAGGGCGGAGCGGGCGACACCGTGCGGGCCAACACGGCGGCGTTCGCGAGGTGGCGGCTACGGCCGTCCGTCGGCGTGGACGTCTCCGCGATCGACCTGGAGATGAAGCTGCTCGGCTCGCACTGGCGGATGCCGGTCGCGGTCGCGCCCCTGGCGCCGATGCGGCTGTGTCACCGCGATGGCGAGGTGGCGTGCGCCGCGGCGGCGACGGCGGCCGGGGTGCCGATGACGCTCGGCATGCTGGCCTCCTACTCCATCGAGGCGGTCGCAGGCCCGCAAGGCGTGCTGTGGCAGCAGCTCTACCTGCTGCGCGACCGCACGGTGACCGCGTCGGTGGCGCGGCGCGCCCAGGCCGCGGGGGCCACCGCCCTGGTGCTCACCATGGACGTGCCGTGGACGGGACGCCGGCTCGGCGACATGCGCAGCGGCTTCCGGATCCCTGACCACCTCAGATCGGGGAACGTGGGCGACGTCGTCCCCGTCACCTGGCGCGACGTGGCCTGGCTGGCCGAGCAGACGGATCTGCCCGTCATCTGCAAGGGCATCGGCACCGGCGGCGACGCGGACAAGGCGATCGAGGCGGGCGCCGCCGCGGTGATCGTCTCCAACCACGGCGGACGCCAGCTCGACGGCGCCCTGGCCAGCCTGGACGCCCTGCCAGAGGTGGTCGACGCGGTCGCCGGCAGGGTCCCCGTGCTGGTGGACGGCGGCATCCGCACCGGCCGCGACGTGCTCGTCGCGCTGGCTCTCGGGGCGCGGGCGGTGCTGGTGGGCCGGCCGGTCCTGTGCGGGCTGGCGTACGCGGGCCGCCAGGGGGTGGAGCAGGTGCTGGGCATCCTCGCCGACGAGTTGCACGACGCGATGGGCCAGTGTGGCCGCCCGGCGCTCGCCGCCATCGACCGCAGTCTCATCACCCCGGCCAACGGTGCTCCGGGGTGACCGCAGTAACCAGGAAGGATCGCCCGATCATGGAACACCCCATCACGCGCATGATCTTGTCGCATGACGGGTCCACGACCCGCCTGCTGGAAGAGCTGCTGCGTGAGCCGCTGGCGTTGCGCACCACGCTGCAGACGCTCAGGGAGGCGCACGCCGTGCTGCCCAGGCGCCTGCAGGCGCGGTTACAGGTCGACCCCGCCGACCTCGTCGTGCTGCGGCGCTCGCAGCTCGTCACCGGCTCCGGCTGGATCGTCACCTCCAACAAGGTGGTCGGAAATCCCCTCCACCCCGCCGCCCAGCTCGCGCTCGCCGCCCAGGACCGGCCGCTCGGCCTGGTGCTGCGCGCGCACCGGCTGGAGCAGCACCGCGATCAGCTCGCCGCGGGCACCACCTCCTGGTACTGGCCGGGTCACGGCCATCTGCCCAGCTGCTGGCGCGACTACCTGATCACGGTCTCCGGCAGGCCCGCGCTCTACATCCGCGAGACCTTCCACCCCGAGATCGCCCCCGTGGACGTGCGTCCTGTCGAACCCCTGGCGCTGTGAGGCTCCCATGTATCCGACCGCCGCATCACCGGCCGCCTGGGGCCGCAGCCGCCGCGCCACGGCCACGCCGGGCGGACTGCTCGTGCTGATCGGTACGGCAGGCCGCACACTCACCCAGCACCAGCAGGCCGCCGTGGCCGAGCTGGCGGAACGCTGGCCGCTGCTGCTCGCCGGTGCGGAACCCGCCGGCCGTACCGTCGTGCACCGGCAGATCAGGCCGGAGACGATGACCAGGCAGGCCATCATGGCAGCGCTGGCCACCTGCGAGTTCCTGCCGCCGGTGCGCGCGGTGCTGGCGCCGGAGTCGCGCCTGTGCGCGGTGGCCACGCGCCTGGCCAGCGAGCTGGGCCTGCCCGGGTACGGCATGGCCGCGGCCGACGTGGTCGCCCACCCGATCCGCACCTTCGACCGGCTGGGAAACGCGGGCCTCCCGATCGCGCCGGGCGAACCGGCCGAGCTGGTCGCCTGGTGCGTGACCGCGCCGCCGCACCACACGGTCGTCGCGGCCGTCACGAGGTTCCTGCCCCATCCGGGGCTGCGGGCCGACGAGCTGGTGGACGTGGAGGACCCGGCGCCGGCGGACCCGGAGGTGCACCGGCTGGCGGCCGAGGCCATCCGCGCGCTCGGCGTGCAGAGCGGGATCACCCGGCTGCACCTCGGCCGCTCCCACGCGATCACCGGCGCGAGCCCGGGACTCGGCGACGACCTGGGCAGGACGGTCCGCCTGGCCACCGGGCTCGACCTGGTCCGCGAGGCCGCCTGGCTCGCCTACGGGGTACGCGGGCCGCGGGAGCTGATCTCCACCAGGTGCACGACGGCCCGCCGTGCCTGGGTCCCGGCCCCGGACCGGCCGGAATCCCGGGACCGGCTGCGTGGCATGGCCTGGGTGGACTCGGTCATCTGGCACGACGGCGAGGCGGAGGTGATCGTCGTCGGCGGCGACGCCGAGCAGTGCGAGCGCTGGATCGACCACGCGCGGCACGTCCTGGTGGAGTCCGAGCCATGGTGACGGCCTGGCTGCTGATGTGCGCCGCGATCGCGGTCGAGGTGGCCTCCACGACCGCGCTCAAGGCCGCCGCGAGCAGCGACTCCCACCTGGGGTGGACGGCGACGGCGCTGGCCGGGGTGATCGTCTCCTACCTGCTGATGGACGGGGCGCTGCGCCTGCAGCTGGAGGCGTCGGTGGCGTACGCGGTGTGGTCGGGCGTCGGGACCACGGCGATCGCGATCATCGGGGCCCTCGGGTTCGGCGAGTCGCTTCACCCGGCGAAGATGATCGGGATCGCGCTGATCATCGTGGGCGTGGCGATGCTCAACCTCGCCCCCGACCCGCAGACCGCCGCGCTGAGACGCCCGCACTCGTCCACCTACCGGCTGGTCGAGGCGCTGTCCGGGCTCGACACGGCGCTGGACGAGCTGGCCAGGCTCGATCCCGCGCGGGTTCGGCGGGTCGCATGAACGGTCCCGGGCCGGCGTTGAGCGTGAGCCTGATGGCTCAGGGCGCCGCGCTGTCGGACCTGGTCGGCTTCACCGCGGCGCTGCCCATGCTGCGATCCGAGGATCTGCCGTGGGCGAGCCTGGCCTATGTCGGATCCTGGGCGGCGGCCATGCTGCTGTGCCGCCCGCTGGCCCGGGTGGCGTCGTGGCGGGTGCTCACCGCGCTCGCGCAGGCCGTGTTCGCGCTCGCCTGTGGCGTGGTGATGTTCACCGGCTCCTGGCCGCTGCTGCTGGCGGCGCGGGCGGTGCAGGGGTGCTGCTGCGCGGTGATGCTGACGTTCGCGCTCGGGCTGCTGCTGCACCACGGCCCGCGGCGCGGTGCCGCGTTGCGGGCCAACAGCGGGGCCGCGCTGGCCGGGGCGCTGCTGGCGCACACCCTGGCCGCGGGGCTGGTCCCCGTGGTGGGCTGGCGGGTGCTGCTTGCTCCCGGCCTGGTGCTCGCGGCGTGCTCGGCGGTGCTCAGCCTGGGCGTGCCCCTGCGGCTCGCGTCCGGTGAGCGCATGATCCTGCTGCCGCGCGCGCTGGTCGTGCTCGTCCAGCGGCGACTGGTCGAACTCGCCGACGGCATCGACATCGCCGCCGACTGCACCGAACAGGCGATCGCCACCCTCACCGGCCGTCCGCCCGCGCTCCCTTCAGGGCCTGCCGGGCTCGCCGCCCAGCCGAGCCTTCCCGCCGTGACCGAGCGGGAGCCCCGGCTGGCGTTGGCCGGGGCGAGCGGGCAGGTGCGACGCCGGCCGTACGAGCGGGCGGACGGGCACGCGGCGGAGGCCTTCCGTGCGCTGCGGCGGGGGAGGCGGTGAGGTCAGTGGTCGCTTGTCTCGTCGAGCTTCTCGCCCAGCACGTCGGCGCTGTGCCTGGCCGCCTGCGCGACCTTGCGCAGCGCCGCCACCTGCTGTTCCAGGAACGGCACGGCATCGGGTACGGCCGGCAGCCGCAGCGTGGGCTCGTCGTCGTCCGTCTCGTCAGGCGGCGGCAGTTCGCGGCCATGCCGGGGCCGGTAGCCGTCGTTTCGTTCCCGATCGTCCGCCACCCGATGATTCTGTCCGCTTCCACCGGAAGGTATCCGACACATGTGGCAATCGTTACCCGATGAGGCGATCGACTTCGTCGAAGACGCGGGCCGCGAGTACGGCTCCCTCCTGTACGACTACGCCCGCACGACGCTCCCGCAGGGGGAGGCCGAACGCGTGGTCGCGGCCACGCTGGTCGCGGCCGTCATCCACGCCGCCAGGCTCACCGACCTGGACAACCTGCGGCCGTGGCTGTACGGGCTGCTGCGCGCGCACCGCAGCGCGGCGGCCTGCGCGACGAGCACCGGGTCGTGGGTGCGTCCCGGCCAGGACGCCGCGCTCGAGCTGCTGCCCGAGGGACTGGCGAGCCTGCGCAAACCGCAGCGGGAGGCGCTCGACCTGGTGCACCGGCACGGGCTGACACTCCCCGAGCTCGCGCTGATCTTCGACGCGGGGCTCGTGGAGGTCGAGATCCTGGTCGACGACGCGGCCGCGAGCCTGGAACGGTGGTACGCCGCCGTCAGCTTCGCCCGCGGTGGCCGCGGGTGCCACGTGCTTGCCGAGCTCGTGTCCGCCTGGGAGAGAGCGCCAAGACGCCTGGCCAGGACCCAGATCGGCCACCACATCGAGGGCTGCTCCACCTGCCAGGCCGCGCCACGGGAGCGCTCGGCCGCCGAGCTGCTGCAGGGCCTGCCGATCGAGGAGGCGCCCGGTTCGCTGACCGGTCACCTGGCCGAGGCCGAGGAGGTCGAGCTGCAGTGGCGGCCTGACGGCTTTCCCCGGCAGGACGACGCGCTCACCGAGGTACGCCAGGACATGCCGTTCCGCGCCTGGGAGGAGGTCTGGGACAAGCGCCCGGACGAGAGCGATCCCGAGGCACGCCTGTCGCCGCTCTGGCTGATGGGCATGGCCAGGCGGCTCGGCCCGGCGGTGAAGGTGATCCTGATCGCGGGCACGGTGGTGACCGTCGTGCTCGGGGTGGCCGTCGCCTGGTCGGGACGGGAGGCCGTGCGGCCGACGTCGCTCGCGGGCCCCGAACGCGACGGCGCGGGCCTGGCACCGTCCGGCACGGGCGTGCCACTCGATCCGTCCCGCACTGCCACCGGTCCGCTCGACCCGCAGCCCAGCGTCCCGGTCGGCCAGCCCACGCTCCCGGTCGGCCAGCCCGTCGTCACGCTGCCCGCCACGACCACGCCGGTGGGCCTGGACGACCCGCCCACCACGCCCGCCGCCTCACCGCAGAACACCGCACGGCCCACCACGCCGCCGAGCACCGCCCGGCCGACCAAGCACCCCTCGAGCCCGCCTCCCGCCCCGACCAAGCAGCCCGTGTCCGACCAGCCCGTACGCCAGGGCCCGAGTGAGCCTCCCCAGTCCAGCGCCAAGCGCGCGAGCTCCAAGCCGCTGGCCGTGGCCGCGCTGCCCAAACCGGCGGCGCCCGAGGCGAGCCTGTCACCCTCCCACCTGGACCTCGGCCTGAGCCGCTCGGGTTCGTTCTCGCTGGAGTGCCCGGGCGCCAGCTGCCAGGTGACCTCGTCCTCGGGCACGGACGGGGTCTCGGTGTCGGGGACGAGCGTCTCCGTCTCCGCCAAGGCTCCCGCGCCCGACTGCTCCTTCGTCACGCAGCAGGGGACGGTGACGGTCAGCTGGACGGGCACCGCGACGGGCGACGGCAAGACCACGCAGGGGACCACCAGCGGTTCGGGAACGCTGACGCTCACGGTCACCTACAAGGCGGTCAACCCGGCCACCGGCGGCTACCGGGTCTACGACGGTTCGCCCATTAACAACTCCGGCACCGGCAAGTGCTAGCCCACGAGTCGAGATGAGGTTCACCATGAAAAGGATCGTCGAACGGCTCCGCAGGCTACGCCTGTCCCGCAAGGAGAAGATCGCCGCGGGAGCCGTCATCGTCTGCGCCCTGATCTTCACGCCGTTCCTGGCCAGCGCGGAGAACCTGATACCCGGCGCGGACGTGGTTCCGCCCGCTCCTCCCTCCTCGGGCCTGAAGGCGCCCGACCGGGTGGCCCCGGTGCGGTTCTGCAAGGAGGCCGGTATGTACGTGGATGAGAAGTACCGGCTGGGGACGGGTTGCTCGCAGGCGATCACGTGCCTGATGGACCCGGCCGTCCACAAGTACCGCTGCCAGAACGCCAAGGGTGTCCCCGTCGTCCCGCCCGCCTGCCGGAACAAGGCAGACCGGGCCTACTACGTGTGCGACGACCAGAACTCGGTCTACGTGGCCACCCTGCAGCCTTACGCCGTCTACACCAACGGGCCCACGACAGGCGTGCCGGAGGTGAGACCGCAGTCCACGGCCTTCCCAGGGGTCGAGCCGCAGGCCACCCCGCTTCCCATCGTGACCAGCGCGCCCCCGCAGCTTCCCACCGTGACCAGCGCGGCCCCGCAGCCGACCGCCGTGGTCCCGGCCGGCACCGCGGACGCGATCCGCGCCGCCAGAGCGGCCAAGCTGCGGACCTGGGTCGAGCACGACCTCAGCGCCGACTACCTGACCGGCGATCCCCAGTACCGCACCGCGTTGCAGGCGCTGATCGCGGCGGCCAAGCAGCCGGGCGTCACCGGCGTGAAGTTCGCCGACTACCTCGGTTACCCGCGCGACGGCCGCACGTTCACCGGCGAGGACGACGTGAAGCAGTTCCTCACCACGACGGCCACCGCGCTCAGGACGGCCCTGCCCGGCAAGCGCCTGGCGATCGGCGTCGCGGTGCCCGAGCTCGGCTGCGGATCCAGCGCGCCCTGCGCGACCGCCATGCGCGCCAAGGCGCCGCTGGCCACCAAGAAGGCGGTCGGCGACTACCTGGCGGCCGTCACCCTGGACCGGGTCGAGCTCGCCGACGGGCTCTGGGGCCCGACCTACCGCAAGTACAAGATCACGGCTGCCGGGGCCAGCGCGGCGCAGTGGCAGGCCGTACGGGCGCTCGGCTGGGACACCTGGACGCAGGTCACCTCCCGCCAGTACGGGCTGGCGCACACCGGCGACACCTCCCAGTGGGACCAGGCCACCGCGACCGCCCAGGTCGACACGCTCGTCGGCAACGTGATCGGCAAGGGCGTGCCGTCGGTGACGCTGTGGGGGCACAAGAGCCTGGCCGGCCAGGACACCTACCGGCTGCTCGACACCGGGCTCGCGCCGAACCTGCTGTGGACCGCGCTGACCGGCAAGGGCCTGCGTGACCGGCTCGCCGTCGTCGTCGACCCCGCCAGCACCGAACGCGGGGCCGCCGCCGACATCGCGACCCTCGCCCAGGGCGTCTCCGAGATCTTCATCCTCGTCTGACGCCCATGGCAGATCCTCCCGGCCCGGGTGGCGGGCGGCGCATGCCGTACAACCCGCTGCCCGGGCGGATCGAACCGCCCGACGACGAGCCGGTCCGGCTGGTCCGTCCGCGGCACACGGAGCGCTGGTGGCTGGCCGGGGCGGCCGTGCTGGTGGTGTCGGCGCTGGTCGTCCTGGTGTGGCGGAACCAGGGGTCGCCGCCGCCCGCCCTACCGTCGCCCATCGCGTCGACCGCCCGGCTGACGCTGCACACCACCACCGGCACCGGCGCGATCTTCCAGACCCTCACGACCCGCCCGACCGGGCCCGTCAAGCCCAGCCCCACGAGAAGCCGCACCCCGGGCCCCAGGCCGACGCCGAAGCCCACCCCGCGGGCGACGGTGACCGTCACCAGCAGCGTCACCGTCACCCCCAAGCCCACCAGAACCCGTCCCAAGCCGGTGTACGGCGGGCCGAGCGAGCCACCCATCGGGCAGGCGACCTGCCTCACGTGGGGAGACTGTCACGACGACCCTCCCGGTGCGCGCGGATCTTGAACCGGTTCCCGCACAGCTGCGGCGAGCACCAGCGCCCGCGCCCCGGCCGGGAGCGGTCGTAGAAGATCCACTGGCAGTCGTCGGCCAGGCACATCCGCAGCCGCGCCCAGAGCCCGCGAGCCGACAGATCGACGGCGGTGATCAGAATCCGGGCCAGCGCGGCGTCCACCCCCGCGGCGGCGGAGACCAGCCGCGGCCCTGCCCCCACGCCGACCGTGACCAGCAGCGGGAGGTCCGCGAGCGGTGCCGGCTCCTCCGGCGGCGTCTGGCGGGTGCTGTCACGCAGGGCCGCGCGCAATCGCACGGCCCGCTCGAAGGCGTCCGGATCTTCGCCGGCGGGCAGCCCGTGCGCGTCCAGCCAGCGCGCGAGCGCCGCGGGCCCGCCCTCCCAGGCGTCGCCCGGCGTCATCCGCTTGCCGTGCACGCGGTACTCGCGCAGGTCGAGCGAGTTGACGAAGGCGTGCACCAGCGCCACGTCGGCGGGCAGCCCCGTGACCTCCGCCGGATCCGCGGGCGGGCGCACCACGCTAGGCGCCCTGGGGGAACGGGCGGGTGATGTCGCCGGAGACCTTGCGGTAGGCGTCCTTGACCCGGATGCGGTCGCCGTCGAACTCGTAGATGTCGCACCCGTGCACCTCGGCGGCGTCCGGGTAGGTGTACGACCACGTCGACACGCCCCGGTCGCCCGCGAGGAAGGTCGTGCCCGGGTTGGACCGCGCTCCCGCGTCGTAGGCCAGCATCAGCTCGAACCCGCGGCGCACCTCGTCGCGCCCGCGGAAGACGGTGCCGTGTTCGGCGCCGACGGACGCGCCGAACACGCAGTCGTCGGTCATGAACGACATGAGCCGGTCGAGGTCCTTCTCACGCCACGCCGCCCCGAACGCGGCCAGCCTGTCGGCGTCCATGCGATCACACCTTTCCGTTGAACGTCTCACGCAGGTAGGCGTCCTCGTCGGGACCGCCGGGGTTGGCGAGCACGTGGCGCAGCCAGGCCCGCCGTTCGAAATCGACCACGGCCAGCTCCCACACGCAGCCGATCGCGTCGCTCGGGTGCGGGGCGAACGCGTCGTCCGAGGTGGAGAACAGGCGCTGGTGGATCTCGTTCTCGCAGGCCCACCAGTCGACCAGGACGTAGGTCATGCCGCGGGCCTCGTGGACCACACAGAACCCCAGCCCGTGATGGTCCCGCTGCTCGAGCAGGACCCGCCCGGCAAGCTCGGCGCCCGCCTGGAGCAGGTCGGGTCGTGGCTCGGCGCCCTGCCAGGCGATGCCGTACAGCTTCACCCGCCAGCCCGGGAGCTCCCGCAGCCCGAGATAGGCGATGTTCCGTGGCCGATGCATATCTTGAAACTAGTTAACGCGTTAGAAGGTGTCAATCCCTCTCGAGGGGGAGTCGGATCGCCTCCTGGGGTGATCGCCGGGAGGCCGCCGCCGCCAAGACTGGGTTGCCATGAAGAGCAAGGTTTCGCTGGTCTCGCTCGCGGCGCTGGCGGTGGGAGCGCTGTGGCTGGCCTTCCCCGGCACCTATCCGTACGGCGCGGCCGACAAGGTGACCGTGGGCGTCACTCACTGGATCGAGCGCGACCTGGGTGCGAGCCTGATGCTGGCATCCGGCGCGCTGGGGCTGTTGTTCGGCAGGTTCCGGGCGGTCGCGGCGGTGGAGGCCGCGTTCTTCCTGTTCGTCATGTCCGACGCCGCGGTGCTGTCGTCCCTCGGGTACGGCGCGATCCCGGTCATGGCGGTGGGCGTCGTCGGGCTCGTGGTGATCGGGTGCGTCCGGCGGCATCCCGCCGGGTACGTGGCGGCCGTCCTGCTCGTGGCCGTCGCCGCCTGGCTGATCAGCTCCGACGTCATCACCACCTACCTGGGGAACCTCGGCAAGGGGCTCGGTGTGTACGGCGGGCGCGTCGGCTGGTCGTGGGCGATGGCGATCGCGGCGGGCACCTGGGGGTGGACGGCGTTCGGCGACCTGATCCGCCACGGGTCCGTCGGGCGCTGGGGCAGGCTCGTGACCGTGCTGGCCACCCTGGGCGGCGTGCCGTACGCGGTGGCCCGGCTGTCCTGGGCGACGCCGTGGCCGCTGGGCGGATACGACCCGGTGACCGAGCGCATCGTGCTGGTCATGCCCGGCGGCGACCCGGCCACCCGGCTGCAGGGGCTGCTGATCGGCGCCGGCGCGGTGATGGGGGTGGTGCTGACGTTCGGGCTGATCAGCCGCTGGGGCGAGGTCTTCCCGAGATGGATGCCGATCGTGCGCGGCAGGCCGGTCCCGGTCATGCTCGCGGTCGTCCCCGGCGCCTTCGTGTCGGCCGCTCTGTGCATCTCCGCCCCCGGCGTCCTGGCGGGCGCCGCCCAGACGAAGTACTTGCTGGACGCGTTCCTCTTCGTCCTGCTGTTCCCGTGCCCCATCTGGGGCCCGCTGCTCGGCGCCGCGGTCCTGTCCTACTGGCAACGCCGCCGATCAGCGGATCAGGCCATCACGTGAAAGCCGCGCGGTGATCGTTCGCCCAGGTGGCGAAGGTGCGGGGCGGGTGGGGGAGTGCTCGGGCGAGGTCGTCGGTGATGCGGGCGTTGCCGCCCGAGGCGATGAGGCGGGAGCCGTTCGCGGCCGTTTCCGCGAAGGCAGGGTCCATACCGGCGGCGATCAGCTGCTCGTGGTACTCCTCCGGGGAGACGTCGACCGCCGCCAGGTCGCGGCCGAGCACCTCGGCCAGGACGGCGACCTGGTCGGGGACACTGACCAGCTCGGGCCCCGTCAGGGTCAGGACGCGGGAGGCGTGGGCGTCGGAGGTGAGCGCCTGGACGGCGACCTCGGCCACGTCGCGGGGATCGACGACGCCCTGCGTACCCGTCCCCGTGCTGTTCTGGATGGCGTCGCCGCGGCGGATCGCGGGAGCCCAGCGCAGCGCGTTGGAGGCGAAGCTGGAGGGGCGCAGCACGGTCCACTCCAGCTCGCCCGACCGCACCGCCTGCTCTCCCGCCTCGTGCCACGAGACCGCGCCGATCGCCGACAGCTTGACCACCTTGCGCACGCCCGCGGCCCGGGCGGCGGCGAGCATGGCCGCGTCGTGCCGGGCGATCCGCGGGCCAGGCGCGCTCAGCAGGAAGAGCGCCTCCACGCCGCTGACCGCGTCATCGAGAGACGGCTGGTCGTCGAAGTCCCCGCGCACGACCTCCACCCCGGGCAGCGCGACGTCCTGCCGCGTCATCGCGCGCACCCGCTCGCCCCGCCCTGCCAGCAGACGGACCACTTCACCGCCGATGGTGCCCGTGGCACCGGTAACCAGGATCATGGCCGCCAGCCTGCCAGCGGGCCCACCAGCGCTTATAGGAAGTTCCGGCACGGGTAGCGTGGAGCCATGGTGGTGCCGGAGCGGTTGCGGTGGCTCGTCAGCGAGATCACGGAGGTGACGTCCGGCGGCCCGTCCCTCGTCCACCTTCCCGACCCCGACACCTGCCTGGTCTTCCGCGCGCGTACGGCAGGCCGCGGCGACCTCCTGGTGGTCGGCCCGCGCACCCACGCCACCTACCACCTCGGCAAGGACCTGCCGGTGTGCCTGCGGTTCCGGCTGCGCCCCGGGGCGGCCCGGCTGCTGTTCGGGGCCCCGGTGAGCGAGCTGGTCGACCGGATCGTCCCCATCGGCGAGCTCCTGGACGGCGACCTCGCGGCCTACCCGGGCCAGGACGTGGTGGGACGCCTGGAGCAGGCGTTGCCTGCCATGCTCGCCGCCCGCTCCACCGCCGACCTGGAGCGCGCCGGGCTCCTGCGCACCGCCGCCGGAGCGCTCGACGGGGAACGGCGTGAGGCCCTGCCCGCCCTGGCCGGCAGGCTGGCCGTCAGCGAACGCCACCTGCGCGACCTGTTCTCCGACGGCATCGGCCTGCCGCCCAAGCGCTTCCAGCGCATCGCCCGCCTGCGCAAGGTCCTCGCCCGTGGCGGCACCCGGCACTGGGCCCAGCTCGCCGTCACGGCCGGGTACTACGACCAGTCCCACATGACCGCCGAGTTCCGCACGCTGATGGGCATCACCCCCGCGGCCTACTTCGCTGGCCGCCTCCCGGCACTCCGCCCCTGCTGACCGGTACGGCAGGCCGTACCGGCGAGCTAGTCGCGGGCGCCGGCGGGCTCGGGAGCGTCGGCGGGCTGGCCGTCCTGCCAGCCGTCCGAGCAGGCCGAGTCCCAGGATGATGGCGCCGAACTCGATCAGGAAGAGCGCGGAGTGCAAAAGGTCACTCCCGCCCGAGGATCGCGGCCGCGGCGTCCACGCCCTCGCGGGTGCCGATGACGATCAGGGTGTCGCCGCCGGCGAGGCGGAAGTTGGGTGTCGGTGAGGGTATCGCCTCGGCTCTGCGCAGTACCGCGACGATCGAGGCGCCGGTATCCGTGCGCATCCTGGTGTCGCCGAGCAGGCGGCCGTTCCAGTGGGAGGTGGCAGGCAGTTCGATCCGCTCGGCGACCAGGCCCAGGTCGGTGGTGGAGAGCAGGCTCGGGCTGCGGTGCGACGGCATGAGCGCCTCGGCCAGGGACGCGGCCTCCGCCTCGGTGAGCCGCAGCGACAGCGCGCACGCGTCCGGGTCGTCGCCGGCGTAGGTGTTCAGTGTCCGCCCGGCTCCGTCGCGGTGCGCGATCACCGACACGTGCCGTTGCTCGCGCGTGGTCAGGTCGTACCGGACCCCCACTCCCGGCAGCGGCGTCGTGCTCATGCGCGCAGCAGGCACAGCGGTCGCCCCTTCCTCAGGCTCCTTTCCTTCGGCCCTATGTGCGGGCATCAGTGGCCCAGCGACTCGAGGAACCGCTTCTGATCACGCAGGTACCCGTCCACGAACAGCGACCGGGGCGCGGCGATCCCGAGCAGGGTGGAGGTGAACTCCGATTCCTCGACGTCCTTGGGCACGAGCGCGTGGGTGGCCTCCGGATAGCGCCTGACCTGCAGTTGCCCCGGGATTCGCAGCTGCCTGCGGTATCCGGCCTCGGTGTCGGCGACGTCGACGTTGATGTCGCGGCCTCCCACGACGAGGAGCACCGGCACCTTGACCGCGGCCAGGTCCGCGGAGGCGTCGGAGGTGTAGTTCTTGACGACGAACTCCCACCGGTCGCGTGAGAGATCGCTCACATCGCCGCCCCCGGCCTTGTACTGGTCGTAGGTCTGGCCGCTCCTGAGCGCGCGCCGCATGGCGTCGCTTCTGGCGACCGCGGCCGCGATCTCGTCCTTCGAGGCGTGCCTGGCGCCGAGTTCGGCGAGCAGGTTGTAGCGGCCCTGCTGGAGCCAGTTGATCGCGGTTCCCACGGCGATGACGAAGCGCGCGTCGGGCGTCTGCCTGGCGACCTTGGGCATGACCCAGCCGGCCTGGCTGGCGCCCCACAGTCCGATCCGGTCGCGGTCGATGCCGGGCCGCGTCCTGGCCCAGTTGATCGCCGCGATCGTCTCGTCGGCGCGGTCCTGCATGCTCTGGTGCAGCCAGTTGCCCGGCGCGCCGTTGACGCCCGGCTTGTCCCACGACAGCGACGCGTAGCCCGCCTGGGCCATCGACTCCCAGATCGGCCGGTAGAAGGTGTCGTGGGTGGCGTCGATCGGCCCGTCGCCGTGCACGAACACCACCAGCCCGTACGGCCCGCGTCCCCGCTTCGGCCAGGCCAGCACGCCGTGCAGCGGCTGGGCGCCACCGGTGATCGTGACCTTCTCTTCCCTGATGTCGTACTCGTTCTGGTAGATGACCCAGCCCGTGGCGGCCACGAGCAGCAGCACCACTGTCATCAGCGAGACCTTGATCCATGTACGCACAACGATAAATCTTACGTCATGGAAACGATCGTTTTGATTTTGAGCGTTTATTGCTTTCCGGACTGTGGTCCGTATAATCGGACTCCGGTCCGTTTCTAAGGAGCATGCACATGATGAAGAAGGTCTTCCTGGCTTTGGCGGCCGCGACTCTGGCGGCCATCGCGACGGGGTCGGCTTCGGCTTCGGCCGCCGGCCAGGACCCGGTCACCTACCACAGCGACCACGAGAAGGGTTCCCCGTGCGAGGGGCTGGCGGGCTGCACCTACGTCCAGCTCAAGGGCGACCCGAAGAAGGGCCCGTCCGAGGCCATGTTCACCCTCAAGGCGGGCACGCCGTTCTCACCGCACTGGCACACCAGCCCCGAGCACGTGGTCGGCGTCAAGGGCACGATGCTCTGGCACGTCCAGGGACACAAGAAGACCTACCAGGTCGGCGCGGGCGACTACCTGTACTACCCGGGCAAGGCCGTCCACTGGGGCCGCTGCGCCCCCGGCGCCGACTGCGTCTACTACGTCTCCGACGACCTGCCCTACGACTTCCACGCGGCCTAGCCGGTCTCCCGTACGAGGTCGAGGAAGCGGGTGGTCATCGGGTGGGCGCGGCCGGGATTCCACACCACGGCCACCTGCCACTCGGCCGCCGGATGGTCGATCGGGGTGACGACGACCGGGTGCGGCGCCACACGGGCCGCACCCGCTGGCACGAACGCCGCCCCGACCCCGGCGGCCACCAGCGCGAGCACCGTCAGCAGATCCTGTGACTCCTGGACGACCCGCGGCCGGATGTCCAGCGCCTCGCACAGCCGGTCGATCTGCCCGACCAGCCCAGGGCCTCTGTCCCGCCGTAGCTGGACGAGGTCCCCCGGGGCGGAAAGATCGACGTCCGAGGTCGTGGCCAGGGCCAGGCGGTCGGTGCCCAACGCCAGCGACCCCCAGGCATCGCCCGGCGGCGGGCGCATGAAGCCCACGTCGAGCTCGCCGGTCGCCAGCCGGTCGAGCTGCTCCCTGGAGGACATGTCGTCCAGCACGAGCTGCGCCTCCGGGTACCGCCGCCTGAACGCCGCCACCAGGCGCGGCGCCCGCTCGATGCTGGACAACCCGAACCCGATCGAGAGCCTGCCCACCTCGCCACGCGCCATCCTGGCCATCCGGAGATCGAGCGCGTCGGACCGCCGCACCAGGTCCTGCGCCTCCGGCACCAGGCTCGACCCCAGCTCGGTCAGCGTCGCGCCGTGCCGGCCACGGCGGAAGAGCCGCCCGCCGACCCTGGCCTCGAGCGACTGGATCTGCTTGGTGAGCGTCGGCTGCGTCACCAGCAGTTCCCGCGCGGCACGCCCGTAGTTGCGGTGCTCGGCCACCGCCAGGAACGCGCGCAGCAGCCCGATATCCATTCCACGAATCTATCGGACACCCAAAAAGATTCATTGGACGAATGGCTCATTGCGGGGTTCTCCTGGTCCGAGACCGGCAACGAGAAAGGTGTCCCCGTGGACCAGCTGCGATGCGCGACGGTGCAGTTCGAGCACCGCCCCGATGACAAGGCCTACAACCTGGCCCAGGTGGAGAAGTACGTCGCCCAGGCCTCCTCCGTCCAGCTGATCGCCTTTCCTGAGATGTGCCTGCTGGGCTACTGGCACCTGCGCAGGCACACCGCCGACCGCCTGCGCGAGCTCGCCGAGCCGCTCGACGGACCGTCCATCACCGCCGTCCGCGACCTGGCCATCAGGTACGGCAGGGCCGTGGGAGCCGGCTTCCTGGAGATCGACGCGGACGGCAGGCTGTTCAACAGCTACGCCGTATGCATGCCCGACGGAGCCGTGCACCGCCACCGCAAGCTGCACGCCTTCGAGCACGAGGCGATCAGCAGCGGCGACGCCTACACCGTCTTCGACACCCCGTGGGGCGTGCGCGCCGGCATCCTCATCTGCTGGGACAACAACCTCGTCGAGAACGTCCGCGCCACCGCGCTGCTCGGCGCCTCCATCCTGATCGCCCCGCACCAGACGGGCGGCACCGCCTCACGCAGCCCGTACGGCATGCGTCCCATCCCCGCCCACCTCTGGCACGACAGGCACCAGAACCCGGCTGCCATCGAGGCCGAACTGCGCGGCCCGAACGGACGCGAGTGGCTCATGCGCTGGCTCCCGTCCCGCGCCCACGACAACGGCCTGTTCATTCTCTTCAGCAACGGAGTAGGCCAGGACGACGACGAGATCCGCACCGGCAACGCCATGATCATCGACCCCTACGGCCGGATCATCGAGGAGACCTGGGCCGCCGCCGACACCATGATCGTCGCCGACCTGGACCTCACCCTCCTGCCCCTCTCGACCGGCCGCCGCTGGCTCCAGGGCCGCCGCCCCGACCTCTACACCATCCTCACCCACCGCTTCGGCGACGAACGCGACCCCCGCACGGCCCGCTTCCTCCCCACCCCCGTCCCCCTCCACCGCACCTCCCACGTACAGGGTCCCGAGGCGCAGGACCCCGAGTAGCGCTCCCTGGCAAGGGATCGACTTGAAGTTCGTTCCACGAACGAATATGGTTCGTGGAACGAACTTCAAGAGGGGCGTGTCATGAGAGTTGTGATCATTGGTGGTGGGTACGGCGGGGCCAGCGCGGCCAAGGCCTTGGATCGTGAGACGGACGTCGTGCTCGTCGAGCCCAAGGACGCCTTCGTCCAGAACGCCGTGTCGCTGCGGGCCCTGGTGCGGCCGGACTGGGCGGACAACCTGTTCTACCCGTATGACCGGTTGATGGAGCGCGGCCGGGTGATCAGGGAGCGGGCCGCCTCGGTCGACCCCAAGGGTGTGGTGCTTGCCTCGGGGGCCCGCGTGGAGGCCGACTTCCTGGTGCTCGCCACCGGCTCCGGCTACCCGTTTCCGTTCAAGTTCGACACCGACTCCTCAGGGCACGCCCGGCAGCGGCTGCTCGAGCTGAACGCCGACCTCGCGGCGGCCGGCCGGGTGCTGATCGCCGGGGCGGGCCCCGTCGGGCTCGAGCTGGCCGGCGAGATCAAGGCGGTCTGGCCGGACAAGCACGTCGTCATCGTCGACCCGCAGCCGGAGCTGCTGCCGGGCTTCGCCGCCGAGCTGCGCCAGGACCTGCACGGCCAGCTCGACACGCTCGGCGTGGAGCTGCGGCTGGGCACCTCGTACGGCACGCCGCCCGTGGAGCCGGGCGTCGCCGCGCCGTTCACCGTCGGACCCGTCTCCGCCGACATCTGGTTCCGCGCCCACGGCGTCCGCGTCGAGACCGGCTACCTGGGCGACGAGCTGGCCACCGTACGGACGCCGCAGGGGCACCTCAAGGTGACCGAGCACCTCAACGTGGAAGGCCACGAGCACGTCTACGCCATCGGCGACATCGCCGACCTCGCGGAGGCCAAGATGGCCGGCAACGCGATGCGGCACGCCGAGGTCGTGGCGGAGAACATCCTGGCCCAGGTGCGCGGGGAGCGGCCGGGCACGACCTACCGGCCCTCCGAGGTGCCGTTCGTGCTGCTGCCGCTCGGCCCGAGCGGCGGCGTCGGGCAGCTGCCCTCGCCCGACGGGCCGATCGTGCTGCCGGCGCGCGAGGTCGCGGACTACAAGGGGGCGGACCTGTTCACCGGCCGCTTCTCCGCGCTGTTCGGCCTGGAGCGGGAAGTGGCGGCGTGAGCCGTCACCGAGCCGGGTCGAGGAAGACCGTGGGCACGTGGTTGTCGTGCACCACGCGGGCCAGCAGCTCGGCCAGCGTCGCGCGTTCCGCGCCGTCCAGCCCGGCGGGGAGCAGGTCGATGCGCCGGCAGGTCTCGGTGTAGAACGCCTCGGCCAGCTCGGCACCCTGCTCGGTGAGCCCGACCCGGACCGCGCGGCGATCCCTGGGGTCGGGCTCGCGCCGGACCAGGCCGCGCTGGGCGGTGCGGTCGACCAGCTCGGTGAGGCTGGACTTGGCCAGTCCCAGCACCGCGCCGAGCTCGCTCATCCCGTACGACTGCGCCATCAGCACGCACAGCAGCTGCCCCTGCTGCGGCGTCAGCCCGTACTCCCGGGCCGACTCCGTGTACACGGAGTTGATCAGGAACGACGACCGCACCAGCGCGGTCACGACCCCCATGCTCTCCTCGGCCTTGCTCATCCCCTCACCCTACCGTATAGTTCGCCCGCCGAACTAACCGCTTTGGGAGTGAATGGTCTAGTATCAGTCCTTAAATGCGGCGGCGAGTGATCGGAATGCGATGTTCGACGAACTCAATCCCGATGTCCTGCGGCGGCGGCCCGGAGTCAAGTGGTCGGCTGTCGCCCCCGGTGTCCTGCCGGCCTGGATCGCGGACATGGACTTCCCCGTCCCCCAGGCGGTGCGCGACGTGCTGGCCGGCACCGACGACCTGGGCTATCCCGCCTGGGACGACCAGCCGTGGCTGAACCCGCTCAGGGACGCCTTCGCCGAGCGGATGAAGCGCCGCTACGACGCCACGTTCGATCCGGCGCACGTCCGCCTGTTCACCGAGCTGATCCAGTCGCTGCAGGTCACCCTGCACGTGGCCACCAAACCCGGCGACGCCGTGGCCATGCACACCCCGGCCTACTCGCCCTTCCTGCAGACGCTGCAGGACATGGGGCGGCGCCTGGTCCCCATCCCGATGCTCGACGACGGTGACGGCTGGGGGTTCGACCCCGAGCGGCTGGCCGCCGACGTGGCACGGCACGGCTGCCGGGCGCTCATCCTGGTCAACCCGCACAACCCCACCGGGCGGGTGTTCGGCAGGGACGAGCTGGCGGTCATCGCCGAGATCGCCGAACGCCACGACCTGCTCGTCATCTCCGACGAGATCCACTCCGACCTCACCTACGACCCGCACCGGCACATCCCCTTCGCCTCGCTGGGTCCCGAGGCGGCCGGCCGTACCGTGACGATGACGTCGGCGAGCAAGGCGTTCAACCTGGCGGGGCTGCGCTGCTCGGTCGCCCACCTCGGGGACGCGCGCGTCCGCGACGCGCTGGCCGCGCAGCCGCCGCTGCTGTTCGGCGAGGTCAGCTCGCTGAGCGTGCTCGCCACGCTGGCCGCGTGGCGCGACGGCGACGACTGGCTCGCCGAGGTCCGCGCCACCCTGGACGGGAACCGGCACCTGATCGCCGAATCCCTGCCCGCCGGGGTGCGCTTCCACCTGCCGGAGGCCACCTACCTGGCCTGGCTGGACTTCCGCGGCCTGGACCTCGGTCCGGACCCGGCCGCGCACCTCCTCGAGCGCGCGAACGTCAAACTCAGCAGCGGGCCCTCCTTCGGCCCGGGCGGAGAGGGCTATGCCCGCCTCAACTTCGCTACTTCGGGTCCGATCCTTCAGGAGATGCTCCACCGGCTACGGCAAGCCATCGCGTGAACGCCTCCCGCACGTCGCCGGAGGAGCAGGCCAGCGCGCCGGGGTCGGGGTCGGCGGGTGTGACGTGCGGGAAGTGGATGACGACGTCGAAGGCCTCCAGCGGGTTCTGGTCGACGTAGAGCTCGCCGGCGCCGCCCCGCTGCCTGGTGACGGCGCGGACGGCCGCGGCGTCGGCGGGTGACAGGCGGCGCAGGTCCAGGGCGAACAGGCCGTCGTGCCTGGCGGCCATGAAAGCGTCGAAGCTGCCGGGCTCGGGCTCCTGGGTGGGGGCGAAGAGGGTGCCGGTGTAGAAGTCGGGGTTGGCGTTGAGGATCTGGCCCGTACCGGTGGTCGTGCCGATGACCAGGTAGTCGTCGCCCAGGCGGTCGGCCAGGTGAGCGCCGAGCATCGTCACGGGGGACGTCCCTGGCATGGCGAGGGGCGTGCGCTGGACGTGGCCGTTGTGGGCGCCGAGCACGATCCGGCCTTCCCTGCGCAGGATCCACTCCATCGTGTCCGCCATGGCGGCGTCGCGGATGAGCATCATCGACTCGCGGTCGCCGTCGGGCAGTCGCCGGCAGAACGCGTCCAGGTCGACCGTGACGCGCATCGTTCGCAGCGCCCGCTCGTAGGCCTCGGCGCCGGTGCGCCGGACATAGGCCAGGCGGTGGCCGGTCAGGCGGGCGGACAGGTCGGCCAGGCCCGCCGTCAGCGCGTCCCTGGCCTCGGGGGCGAGCTTGCCGTACCCCTCCATGGCCGTGGCGACCGAGAACGCGGACGGCGCGGCGGTGGACGAGGCCGTCTCCCTGATGGCCGGGTCGGGCTGGAAATCGGGGTCGGCTTCGGCCAGGTAGGCGAGCACGGCGTCCAGTCCCGGCAGCATCGACACCATCGAGCCCGGCAGGTCGACCCCGTAGAAGCCGAGATCGCCGCGCTCCCGCATCCACCGCAGCTGGTCGCCGGTCTGCGTCCACAGGCCCATCAGCGACGTCGTGCCCTCGGCCAGCACCTGGCCGAGCTCGCCGGCGCCGCCCCTGACCCAGGCGTCGACCTGCCAGGCCTCGGGGAATCCGGTCTCCATCGCGTAGGCGCCGAAGCCGTGCCGCTCCACCAGGTAGCGCAGCAGGCGGTGGCGCAGCTGCAGGTACTCGCGGTTGTAGTGCGCGCTCTCGCCGATCGCCACCACGCGGGCGTCGCCGATCGCCTCGTCCAGCCACGCCAGGTCGTCCAGTGGCGCGGCCGGATCCAGCGTGTCCAGGGGGAAGATCATGTCGCTCTCCAATCGTGTATTCCCAACTTTGGGAATGGTACCAAATATGGGATCGTAGGGAAGTGGACACTCTCGACCTGCTCCTGCACCCGGTGCGGCTGCGCATCGTGCACGCCCTGTCCGGCGGCGTGACCCGCACGACGTCCGAGCTGTGCGAGCGCCTGCCCGACGTCCCCAAGACCACCGTGTACCGGCACGTCGGCACGCTCGTGGAGGCGGACGTGCTGGAGGTGGCCGACGAGCAGCGCGTGCACGGGGCCGTCGAACGCCACTACCGGCTGCGCGGCGATCGCGCGAAGATCGACAACGAGGCCGCCGCGTCGATGTCCCAGGACGACCACCGCCGCGGCTTCGCCGCCGCCATGGCCGGCCTGCTCGCCGAGTTCAACGCCTACCTCGACACCGAGGGGGCCGACCCGGTCGCCGACAAGGTGGGCTACCGGCAGGGCGTCGTCTGGCTCAGCCCCGAGGAGGTCGACGAGATGGTCGCCGAGATGGGCGCCCTGTTGGCCGAGAAATGGCGCAACGAGCCCGCTCCTGGCCGCAGGCCCCACCTGATGAGCGCGATTTTCTTCCCCACGCTGTCGAATTCGTGAGGTCTCGCTCGCCGTACCTGGTGAGAGAGAGGAGACCACACCATGCGCAAGCTTCTGGTGACCATGTTCGTATCCCTGGACGGCGTCATGCAGGCGCCCGGAGGGCCGGACGAGGACCGCGAGGGCGGGTTCGAGCACGGCGGCTGGGCTGTGCCGTACTTCGACGAGGACCTCATCCAGCGGATGGCCAAGCTGACCGCGCGCGCCGACGCGCTGCTGCTGGGGCGGAAGACCTACGAGAGCTTCGCCGCCACCTGGCCGCTGGCCGGGGCCGACGACCCTATCGGGGCGAAGATCAACGCCGTGCCCAAGTACGTCGCCTCGCGCACCCTCGGCGACCTGACCTGGCAGAACTCGGCGCTGCTGACCGGCGACCTGGCCGAGGCGGTGCGCGGCCTGGACGGTGAGATCCAGGTGCACGGCAGCGGCGACCTGGTCCAGACCCTGATCAGGCGCGACCTGGTCGACGAGTTCCACCTGCTGGTGTTCCCCGTGCTCCTCGGCGCGGGCAAGCGGCTGTTCGGCGACGAGACGATTCCCGCCGGGCTGCGGTTGGCGGAGTCGTCCGTGGCGGGTACGGGTGTGGTCGTCAGCTCGTACGTACGCGCAGGCGGACTCACGTACGGGGCGATGGGGCCGGAAACCGGCAACTGGTGACAGGGGGCGAAGGATGCCGCAGTACGCGATCCTGATCTACGAGAAGGAGCTTCCCGGGGGCGTGGCCGACATCCCGCCCGAGGTCATGGAGGCCAACCTGCGCGCGGGGGAGAAGATCGCCGAGATGGGCGTGCAGGTGGTGCACGAGCACGCCATGCGGCCCAGCGCGAGCGCCAGGACGATCCGCAAGGGCGGCATGGTCACCGACGGCCCGTTCCTGGAGAGCAAGGAGGTCATCGCCGGGTTCTTCGTGGTCGAGGCCGCCGACCTGGACCAGGCGCTCGCCGTCGGCAGGCTGCTGCCGATCATGGACGGCGCCGTCGAGGTGTGGCCGCTGCTCGCGCCGTGACCTCTGTTCGCGACGCGCTCGCCGAGGCGCACCGGCGCGAGTGGGCGGGCGTGCTCGCCGCGACGGTACGGCTCACGCGCGACCTCGACCTGGCCGAGGAGTGCGTCCAGGACGCCTACGCCGCCGCGCTGGAGGACTGGACGCGCGGCGGCGTCCCCGCCAGGCCCGGCGCGTGGCTGACCACGGCGGCCCGGCACAACGCCCTGGACGCGCTGCGCAGGACCAGGACGCTGCGGTCCAAGCTGCATCTGCTGGTCGAGACCCCCGCGGAGCCGGTGATGTACGACGATCGGCTGCGGCTGGTGTTCCTCTGCTGCCATCCCGCGCTGGCTCCCGAGGCCCAGGTCGCGCTCACTCTCCGGCTGGTGTGTGGGGTGGCCACGGCCGACGTCGCCAAGGCGTTCCTGGTCGCCGAGCCGACCATGGCGGCCAGGATCACCCGGGCCAAGAAGAAGATCGCCGAGGCCCGCATCCCCTTCCGCATGCCCGCTCCCGACGAGCTGCCGGACCGGCTCGACGCCGTGCTCACCGTGATCCACCTGCTGTTCACCATCGGCCACACCGCTCCATCGGGCCCTGAGCTGACCCGAGCCGACCTCGTGGCGCACGCGCTCGACCTGGCCCGCATGCTCCACTCGCTGCTGCCCGGAGATCCCGAGGTGAGCGGGCTGCTCGCGCTCCTGCTGGCCAACCATGCCCGCCGCGCCACCCGCACCGCGCCCGACGGGCGCCTGCTGCTGCTGGAGGAGCAGGACCGCTCGGCCTGGGACCGGTCCTTGATCGCCGAGGCGGACGCGCTGGTCGTGGCCGCGCTCCGGGCCGATGACTACGGGCGGTTCGCCCTGCAGGCCGCCATCGCCACGCTCCACGCCACCGCCCCGACCTACCAGGACACCGACTGGGCGCAGGTCCTGTTCCTCTACGACCAACTGCTGGCCGCCTGGCCCTCGCCGGTCGTCGCGCTCAACCGCGCGGTGGCGCTGACCATGGTCGCGGGCCCCGCGGCCGCGCTGGCGGAGGTCGAGACGCTCGAACGGGATGTACGGCTGGCCGGCTACCGGTACGTGCCCGCGATCAAGGCCGACCTCCTGCGCCGCCTCGGTCGCTCGGCGGAGGCCGCCGCGGAGTACGGGAAGGCGATCGCGCTGGCGGACAACGAGGCCGAGCGCGCGTTCCTGGCATCGCGGTTAGAGGCCGATTGAGTAGGGGGATACTCATGCCCTGGCCAGGCGACGCATCTAGTGTCCGGGCTGATGCCAGGAGGCGAGATGCGGGCCACGAGCGTGATCGTGTTGCTGGCCGCGATGGTGATCGGGTTGTCGGCGCCCGCATGGGCCTCGCCGACGCCCGCGCCGTCGTGCCCGACGCTGGAGGAGTGGCGGAGCACCACCCACGACGGCAACGCAGGGGGACCCGTCCCCGACGTCATGGGCATGACCCGTGACGCCGCGGTCGCCGCGCTGGCGCAGGCCGGTTTCGACACCGAGTGGCGGCCTTCCGAGGCCGGCAGCGACTGGAAGGTGAACGACCAGACCCCGACCAGCGAGGAACAGGCCGACTGCGGCTCCACCGTGACCATCGACCTGGAGGCGTCGACCGTGACGGTCCCCGACGTCGTGGGCCAGTCGCAGGACCAGGCCGAGCAGACGATCCGCGACGCCGGGCTCGAGCCGTCCGTGGCCTCGGGCGAGGCGGCCGATCCCCACGTGGTGGACTCCCAGGACCCCGCCGCCGGCACCAAGGTCGCCCCCGGAAGCACGGTCACGCTCCACCTGCGCGCCCCGAGCCCCACCGGCGTCACGGTCCCCGACCTCAGCGGGCTCAGCGAGAGCGACGCACGCCGGAAGCTCGAGGACCTGGGCCTCACGCTCGTCGTCGGCAGCGGCTCGTCGGGCAGCGTCAGCGATCAGGACCCGTCGCCCGGCACCGTCGTCGACCGTGGCAGCTCGGTCAGCGTCACGCTCACCCCGGGCTCCGAGTCCTCGCCTTCGCCCTCGCCCTCGCCCACGCCTTCCTCGGACTCGTCCATCCCCGAGATCACCCCCTCCGAGACCGGCTCGTCGACCTCCTTGCCGGCGCCATGGCTCCTGCTCTTGCTCCTGCTGCTGGGCTTGGTCGTGGTCGTCTGGGGGCTGCGCCGTGCCCGCCGTCCGGCTCGGCGTACCGCTCCGGCCTCCGTGGTGTTCGTGCCCCGCGCCGACCCCGCGCCGCGCGTGGAGGTCCGCGAACTCTCGCTCAGCATCGACTTCGTCTGTCACCACGACCAGGGCCGCCAGGAGATCAGGGAGATCGTACGGTGACCGTAACCTTCACCACCTACCCGAGCACGGCCGACCTGCTGCTGAACGCCGAGCCAAGGCAGGTGGCCGACGAACTGGCGCGGGCCGTGGACACCCGCCGCGTCGTCGAAGAGCTCACCCGCCAGGTCCAGGCGCCGCCCGGCGAGCTGGTCCGCAAGGCGGCCGAGGCGAGCGGCGAACTGCTGCAGGGCATCGACCTGGGGTCGGTCCTGCTCAACGGCTGGTCCAAGTACCGCGCCCTGCGCGCCGCCGCCCGCAGGACGCTCGACCACCCCGGCACCGGCCAGGTGGTCCCGCTGCTTGAACACGAGATCGTCTCCCACCACGAGCCCTGGGTGGAGGTCCAGGTCAACGGCCAACCGGTCGCCCGCCTGGCGTTGGGCGTGGACCTGAAGCTGAAACTGGCCCTGGTCCAGGCCAGCATCCGCGCCGGCCGCCTCATGCGCCTGACGGCCGGCACCTGCACCGCCACCATCAGCTGCTCCATGCAGGGCATCGAACTGGCCAGCAGAGACCTGGTAGAAGTCCACCTCCCCCTCAACCAAGACCTAGGCGAGGGCATCCCCTTGCTCCAAGCCGCCAGATCCCCCCACTGATCTTGTCCTAAGGAGCCTCGGGTGCCGGGGTTCCGTCTTCATGACACCTCGATGGCTGCGCCGGGGCAGACTGTGGCGGCTTCGCGGACCGCGGTGTGCAGGGGTTCGGCGGGGGTGGCGTTCAGGAGCAGGACGATGCCGTCGTCGTCGCGTTGGTCGAAGACCTCGGGGGCGATGAGGACGCACTGGCCCGCGCCGCAGCATTTCTCCTGGTCGACGGTGATCTTCATGGGCGGCTCCTTTCTCACCAGCGGACGGGGATCTCGCGCAGGCCGCCTACGACCAGGCCGTCCACCCGCTGCAGTTCGTCGGCGGGGACGGCCAGGTCGAGGGTGGGGAGCCTGCGGAGCAGGACCTCCAGGACGACCTGCAGTTCCGTGCGGGCCAGCGCCTGGCCCAGGCAGGAGTGTGCCCCGGAACCGAAGGCCAGGTGCGGGTTGGGGGAGCGGCTCAGGTTCATCTCGGCGGCGCCGTCGAAGGCGCTGGCGTCCCTGTTGGCCGCGGCCATGTTGCAGATCACGGTGGTGCCGCCCGGCAGGGTGGTCCCGGCGATCTCGATGTCCTCGCCGATGTAGCGCGGCAGGCCGAAGCCGGAGTTGGCGTCGAAGCGCAGCGACTCCTCCACCGCGGTACGCACCAGCGAAGGGTCGGCCAGCAACCGCTCCCACCGGGCGCGGTCGGCCAGCAGCATCGAGACCATCTTGCCGATCATGTTGGCGGTGGTCTCGTGCCCGGCCACCAGCAGGCCCATCCCGGTGGCCAGCAGCTCTGCGTCCGTCAGGTCGCCGTCCTTGATCAGCTCGCTGAGCAGGTCCTCGCCCGGGTTCGCGCGCATGGCGGCCACGTGATCGGCCATGTACGCCACGAACTCCGCCTGGGCGGCCTCCACCTCGGCCTGGCCGTACCTGGTGAGGTTGAGCAGCGCGTCGGACCAGTAGGCGAACCTGTCGCGGTCGGCGGCGGGCACGCCGAGCAGGTCGCAGATCACGTACACCGGCAGCGGGAAGCCCAGGCAGGCCTTGAGGTCGGCCGGCCGGCCGCGCTTGATCATGTCGTCGACGAGCTGGTCGGCCATCCGCTCCATCGCGGGCCGGAGCGCGGACATGCGCTTGGCGGTGAACCACCTGCCGACCTGGCGCCGCCACCGCTGGTGCTCCTCGCCGCCGTCGGGGATCACCTTCGACATCTCGTTGTTGAACACCCCGCCCGAGTCGGTGTCGGACAGGCGGGCCGCGTCGTCCGCGTCGAGCCGCCGGGTGAAGCGCGGGTCGGCCAGCACCCGCTTGACGTCGTCGTAGCGGGTCAGCAGCGACGCCTCGTCGCCGCTGGGCAGCCTGACCTTGGCCACCGGGCACTCCTGGCGCAGCCTCGCCCACTCGGCGGGCGGGTCCAGCGCCGCGTCGCCGGGGATCGGGTAGTCAACGCTCATCCTCAATCTCCTCGTGCGGATCCAGCCAGAGTTCGCCTACATGTGTAGCTTAACCTACACATGTAGGGAACCGTACAATGGGAGATGTGACCAGCGGAGACCCGCGCGTACGGCGCACCCAGGAGACCCTGCAGCGTGCGCTGATCGAGCTCGTCGAGGACCAGGAGCTGTCCCGCATCAGCGTCGCCGACGTCGTCGAGCGGGCCGGGGTGAGCCGTTCCACGTTCTACGACCACTACCGCGACGTGCACGAACTGGCCGAGGTCGCGTGCACCGCGATGATCGACGCCCTGATCGACTCCATGCCCAGGCCGAGCGGCGATGCCGCGCACTCGCTGCGCGCCTTCTTCGCCCACCTCGCCGAGCACGCGGGCCTCTACCGCAGCCTGCTGGGGCCGCAGGGCAGCGCGCGCGTCATCGACCACGTACGGCGGCGCGCCATGTTGGGCAGCTATCGCGGGGCCCGCGGCATCACCGACCCGTCCGAGGACGTCCCGCACGACGTGCCGGCCGCCTTCACCGCGGGGGCGCTCATCGGGGTGGCGACCGACTGGCTGCAGCGTGGCTGCCCGCGCTCGCCCGCCGAGATGGCGGCCCTGACCTGGCCGCTCCTGGCGGCCCTGTACCCGGACGGGGCCCGCCCGGCGTCCCTCCATTCCTAGCAGCCAGTACCTATTAGTAGGTACAGTCCGGGTATGGCTACTCGGGACACACTCATCGAGGCGACGTCCGAGCTGCTGTGGGAGCGGGGATACTCCGGCACCAGCCCGGCGATGATCCAGAAACGCGCCCACGCCGGCCAGGGCAGCATGTACCACCACTTCTCCGGCAAGGCCGACCTGGCCACCGCGGCCATGGCGCACTCCGCCGACCTGCTCTGCCAGACGGCCGAGGCCACGCTGAGCACGGGCGGCACGGCGATCGAGCGCGTGATCGCCTACCTGGACATGGAGCGCGACCCCATGGCCGGATGCCGGATCGGTCGCCTGGTCCAGGACGCCGACATCGTCGACGACGACACGCTGCGCCGGCCCGCGGCCGAGTTCTTCGCCTGGCTGGTCGAGCGCATCACCCAGGTGTTCGCCGAGGGCCTCGACCGTGGCGAGCTGCGTCCCGACGTCGACCCGCGGGCGGCCGCGTCGCTGGTGGTCGCCTCGGTCCAGGGCGCCTACGTCCTCGCCCGCGCCCTGGGAGACCCCGCCGGCTTCGAGGCCGCGATGCAGGCCGCCAAACAGGCGGTCCGCGCCTTGGCCATCCGATGAATCATCGGGATAAGGGATACCTCGTCGCCTGTTGACCTTCTTCTGCGCACTAATCATCCTATGTGTGGGGGGACGTGCCGACAGAACGGATCTTCAGGTGGAGTTATCCCGACGGGGCTTCCTCGCGGCCGCCGCCCTGAGCCTGCCCATCGTGGCTCGACCGGCCGAGGCTGCGACGCTCAGCCGTGCCCAGGTGATCGCCGACACGCGGCGGGCGGCCGACTACTGGATGAGCCGGCCGCCGATGTACAGCAACGACAACAACTGGCAGAACGCCACCCTGCACAGCGGCATGATGGCCTGCCACCGGCTCACCCAGGACCCACGCTACCTGGCCTTCACGCAGAGCTGGGCGCAGGCGCACGACTACCAGCTGATGACCGACTCCGGCGGCAAGCCGTACAACGCCGACCATCAGGCCGCGGCGCAGGTCTACCTGGACCTCTACGCGCTGGACGCGCAGCCGCACTATCTCGAGGCGACGATGAGCCGGGTGACCGCGCAGATCGCCAGCGGCTCCACCCAGTACTGGACGTGGGTGGACGCGCTGCACATGGCGATGCCGGTGTACGCCAGGCTCGGCTACACCGACTACCTCTACTCCTCCTACACCTACACCAAGTCCCGCATCACGCGCCGTCTCGGGCTGTGGGACCAGCAGCGGCGCCTGTGGTGGCGTGACGCGAACTACCTGCGCACCTCCACCTACTGGTCGCGGGGCAACGGCTGGGCCATGGCCGCGCTGGCCAAGACGCTCGGCGCGGTGCCGGGCCAGCCCGACTACACCGGCACCCTGCGGGCGATGGCCGCCGCCCTCGTTCCGCTGCAGCGATCCGACGGCTTCTGGAACGCGAGCCTGACCGACCCGATCAATTACGCGGGGCCGGAGACCAGCGGCACCGCCTTCTTCACCTACGGCCTGGCCTGGGGGATCAACCACGGCCTGCTGGACCCGGCCGTCCACCGGCCGGTCGTGGAGCGGGCCTGGCAGGGGCTGGTGACCGTCGCCCTGCGCGCCGACGGGCTCCTCGGCTACGTCCAGGGCCCGGGCGCCAGGCCCAGCGACCACTACCCGTGGACCGCCGCCGACACCGACGCGTTCGGCGTCGGCGCCTTCCTGCTCGCGGGAAGCGAGGTCGCCAACCTCTAACGTAGCGGCGGTCGTCTGCCGGTGACGGAGAACAGGCGGGTGGAGGCGTCGTCGAGGGCGATGCGGATCGCGCCCATCACCACCGACTCGTCGGCGAGTGTGGACGCCTCCACCCTGACCGGGAACAGGCACAGGCGGTCCAGCTCGGCGCGCAGCGGCTCGATCAGGCTCTCCTTGGCGTGGGCGAGCCCGCCGCCGATGACGACCGCGTCCGGATCCACGGTCAGGACCGTGGCGGCGATGCCGGTGGCGAAGTCGGCGATGAACTCGGGGGTGTAGGCGCCGCCGCGCGTCGCCGTGCCCCGCTGGATGCGTTCGAGCGCGGCGAACCAGCCGCTGCCGGCCAGGACGCCGATCTCGCCGGCGGCGCCGTGGCGACCGCTGTGGATGCGGCCCCCGATCAGCAGGCCGACGCCGATGCGCCGGCCGGCCAGGATGTAGGCGACGTCCGAGACGTCCTGCGCAGCGCCCCGCCACCGCTCGGCCAGTGCGGCGAGGTTGCAGTCGTTGCCGACCACGACCGGCGCCTCGCCGATGACCGCGAGCTCGGCACGCAGGTCGACGCCGGTCCAGCCGGGCAGGTCGGCGCTGAGGGCGACGACGCCGTCCCCGCCGACGATGCCGGTGGTGGCCACGCCGACGGCGACCACGTCGCGCTGCGCCACGCGGGCCGATCTGATGGCCCGGCGCAGCGCCTCGCGCGCCGCGTCGAGTCGCTGCCGCGGCGGCAGCCCTGGGTCGACATCGATCCTGTGCGTGCCGCGCGGGCGGCCGAACAGGTCGGCGCACCAGGCGAGGATCTTGTGGCCGCCGATGTCGATGCCCGCCACGAAGGCGCCGTCCGCACGGAACGCGTAACGCTTGGCGGGCCGGCCGACAGGCCGAGGGCCCGCCATTTCATCGGATGTCTCGATCGCGAGCCCTGCCGCGACGATCGCGAGCGCGGCCTCCTCGGCGGTCGGCCTGGACACGCCCGAGCGCTCGGCCAGCTCCGTGAGGGTGAGGCTGGAATCCGCCGCCGCGTAGAGCGCGTTAAGCACCTCCGCATTGATCCGATGAATGGGTGATCCAAGTCTTGACGGCACAGATGGAGGGTGTCACACTTCCGGCAATTATTAAAGAAGTTCCAAAATTAATGGAGGCACAAGTGCGCCAAGCAGGGACGTTAGCCGCAGCAGTCCTGGTGGCCGCGGCACTCACGCTGACTCCGACACCCGCCAGCGCCGCCCCGGCGGGCAACCTCGCCGCCGGCTACCTCACGATCGAACTCGACCCCGCGGGAACCGTCACCGGCCTGCGCGACTCCAGGACCGGCACCGACTACCTCGCCGGCGGCAAGTCCGCCTCCCTCGTCAGCCTGGTGATCGACGGCAGGCAGGAACGGCCGACCAAGGTCACCCGCACCCGGCGCGACCTGCTCACCTTCACCGGCGAGCACTTCACGGTCGAGGTCAGGGTCCAGAGCAAGCCCGGCTACACGACCCTGGAGGCGACCAGGATCGAGGCGACCGGCGACGTGCAGACCCTGCTGTGGGGCCCGCTGGCCACCTCCATCACCAAGACGATCGGCGAGACCGTCGGCGTGGTCCGCGACGACGCCTTCGCCGTCGGGCTGCGCCCGCTGACCGACAGGACCGAGGGCGCCTGGCCGCAGGAGTACCAGCAGCTCGGCTGGGAGAGCGAGGTCGAGGACAACCCGTCCAGGCTGCAGGTCGCCCCACACGAGGAGTGGAGCGCCGCGGGCAAGACCGGCTGGGGCTCGGTGCTGCGCGCCTTCACCTACGACTACACCAAGGAACGCGACCGCAGGAACCTCGCCGGCTACCCCATCCCGGTCGGCCCGCTCCCCGGTGACACAGGGAGCATCGCCGGATCCAAGGTCGCGCTCTTCGGGGCCTCGCCCGAGCTCACGCCCACGGTGCTGTCGAAGATCGCCAAGCAGGAGGGCCTGCCGTACCCGACGCAGAACGGGCAGTGGCAGAAGAGCGCGCAGGCGAGCAGCCAGTCCTTCCTGGTGCTCAGCGACCTGCGGACCGACACGATCCCCGCGGCGGCCGGCTTCGCCAAGGCGGCGGGGATCGGCTACGTGTACTCCCTGCCCAACGCCGTCGGGCCGTGGCAGACGACCGGCCACTACCAGTTCAACTCCAGCCTCGGCGGCGGCGACGCGGCCGCCGCGCAGGCGGTCGAGCTGGCCAGGACCAACGGCGTACGGCTCGGCGTGCACACCATCTCCGACTTCGTCAGCACCAACGACCGCTACGTGAGCCCGGCGCCCGCCGACGCGAGGCTCGCGACCGGGCAGCGCGCCGCGCTGACCCGCCCGCTCGCGCCCGGCGACACCACCCTCTACCTGGACTCCAACGCGCCCTTTGCGCCGGGGCTGTACAACACGCTGCTGCGGGTCGGCGACGAGTTCATCGGCTACGGGTCCGTCCAGCAGTCCGGCAACGAGTGGGTGGTGACCGGCCTGCGCCGCGCCCAGTGGGGCTCGGCCGCCGCCGCGCACGCGCAGGGCGACCGCGCCGCTCGCGTGATCGTCAACTCGTACGGCGGGGCCACCGGCGGCGTCGGCATCATCGACGAGATCGCCACCCGCCTGGCCACCGCGTGGAACGGCACCGGCATCCTGGCCAACTCCTACGACGGCGTGGAGTCCGCCTCGGAGTCGGGCTGGGGCTCCTACGGCCAGGCCAGGCTGGTCAACGGCACCTACCGCCAGACCGACGCCAAGGACGGCCACATCACCGAGACGAGCCGGATGACCTCCAACACCTGGGACGCCCTCACCAGGGCCAGCTGGGGCGAGGTCGGCGTCACCACCATGAACCAGGTCTTCATCAACAACGAGTTCTACCGGGCCAACTTCCTGCCCGGCATGCTCGGCTGGATCAGCCTGCGCGGCTCGGAGAGCCTGCTGAGCGTGGAGGGCAAGCTGGCGCGCGGCGCGGGGCTGAACGCGGGCGCCGGCTTCCAGACCTCGGTGTCCAGCCTCAACGCGGGCGGCGAGAACGGCAAGCGGGTCCTCGACGCGATCAAGCAGTGGGAGACCGCCCGCAACCTGGGCGCCTTCACCGAGGAGCAGAAGGCCCGCTTCCGCGACCAGTCGACCAACTGGCATCTCACGGTCGTCGAGTCCGGCACGAAGTGGTCGCTGCAGGAGCTCGACGCCTCCGGCAACGCCGTCGGCTCGCCGCAGCCCGTCGCCGTGCCGACCCCGCAGGTGGTCACCACCTCGCTGCCGCCCGCGACCCTGCACCGGCTCTACGAGGCGAAGGTCACCACGAACACGCCGGCCACCGTCAGGTACGAGGTGACCGCCGGCGCTCTGCCCAAGGGGCTGACCCTCAACCAGGACACCGGCGGCATCGTCGGCACCCCGGTACGCGCCAGGCCGGCCACCTTCACCATCACGGCCCGCAGCACGGACGGCCGGCCCGCCGCCCAGGCCACCTACGACCTGACCGTCCACCCCTGACACATCAGCCCAAGCGCACCACCCTGGCCGCGCGCGATGACCGCGTCCAGGGCTGTCGGCGCCGGGCGGGTGCAGCCCGGGCGGCAGGTTCCCGCTGCCCGGTACCCGGGCGAGCGCGGCCAGGGCCTCGCCCCCGTGCTGGGGAAGCGGTGGCCGAGGGCCTGACTTCGGTCGAGGGCGCGGGGTTGCGGGTCGGGCTGGGTGGGCTCGACCGGGCGGTTCAGGGTGATGGTTTTCCTGGTTGATCCTTGGGTTAACGCTGGTGGCCTGAGTTATCCGATTCGCGTTGTAATCAGATCATCTACGCGGAAATCGGGGGCCCGCTCATGGTCGGAGTACTGCTGGGGATCGCTTGGATGCTGTTCGGTCCGCTGGCCATCTACGCCATGGTGCGCGGACCGAACCTCGCCCGCCTCGCCGCGGTGGCGGCGTTCGTCCTGCTGGAACTGGCCACCGTGGCGTACACCTAGCACTCCAGTGACGCCTCGCATGAGAACGGCGACTGCAAGCCGGGTCGCCGCCGGAGAGGCGTGAACCCCTAAACTCGTGACACCCCGGCCTGGTGGAGCTTCGCCGTGACCGGAGGACGACCTTACCGGCCATCCCATCACTGTCCACGACGGAGCCGACAGGAAGGTATGACCCCGTGGTCGACACCGTGCAAAGGCACCGGCTCGCCGCGGCCGGAGGGATGGTCATCGAGGACGTTCGCGAGCCGGCCGAACTGCAGGACCCGGCGTGGACGCCCCTGCGGGAGACCACGAGCTGCGCTGTCGTTCTCGTGCGCGCCGGCGGGTTCCTGCGTGAAGCCCAGGGCCAGCGCCACTTCGTCGACTCCACCGGCGGCTACATCAACGCACTCGATATCGAGGAGCGCTACGCGAACGCCACGAAGGGACCCGATGCCAGCACGGTGATCAGGCTCCCGCCGGACATCTACCAGGACCTCGTCGCCGGCATCGAGAGCCAAGGGAGCTGGCGGATCGGCACAAGCCCCGAGTTCGACCTGCGCCATCGCATGCTCCTGGCCGTGTGTCGGCAGGGCACGGACGACTTCGAGGTCAGCGAGCGGCTGCAGAACCTGCTGCAGTTGCTGCCCCGCCGTACGGCACGGGGCGGTCCTGGACCGCGGCCCGCGACCGAGCGGGCGCACCGGGCGCTCGTGGCGGCCGTCCAGGAGGCGTTCAACAACGGACATCTCATCGTGAGCCTGGAGGAGCTGGCGCACCTGGTGAACTCCTCGCCGCACCATCTCAGCCGGGTGTTCCGCCGCCTGACCGGGCGCACGATCACCGCCTACCGTAACGAGCTGCGGGTGCGCGCGATCCTCGAACGTCTCGCCGCGGGCACCGGGAACCTGGCCGAGCTCGCCACGCAGTACGGCTTCGCCGACCACGCGCACCTGGCCAGGACCGTCCGGCAGCACACCGCGCACTCGCCGTCCGCGCTGCGCGGGAGATTGAGCATGAATATTCAAGCCCGGCCCACGGGCGCCCCCTGATCATTGCCAGTAGGCACTCGATCAAGGGGGACCAATGGGTTATCGCCGCATCACACGGGCCGCGACTGCGACGATCATGGGGGTGGCGATGCTCGGCATCGCCGCCCCCGCAGCGCACGCCACGGAGTTCGCCTGCCAGTACGTGAACACCATCGCGATCAAGACGCAGGCCACCAGCACCAGGCCGAGCAGGTATCTCTCGGCCGAGTTGGCCTATGGCGAGCCGTACTACGGCATGATCCGCGCCCGCGCCACCGCGATCGGGCCGTGGGAGAAGTTCAAGCGCTACGAGTGCTTCGGCAGACAGGAGCGCGTCTGGGCCTTCCGGGCCGCCAACGGCCTGTGGGTGTCGTCTGAGAGGGGCTACGGCGGCGCCTACAACGGCCTGCTCCGCGCCAGCGCCGACACCGTGCAGGAGTGGGAGATCTTCAACATGGTGCTGGGTGGCAATGCCCCCGGCGAGTCGAGCAACTTCTCCTGGAAGCCCTACGACTATGCCCAGCCGTACTACTTCTCCGCCGAGTGGGGCGCGGGCGGCGACCACAACGGCATGGTGCGTGCCCGGGCCGGCCAGATCGGGCCGTGGGAGAAGTTCGAGGTCGAATTCATCCGGTAAGCCAGGCGCGCCACGGCGTTCAACCCCTCGGAGTCGAATCCGACGGCGCCGTTGTCGCACGGCCACTGCGCGATCTTCGGTTGTCTTCACCAACTCTGAATGATCTTGCAGTGGCCGTTCGTGCGACCTCAATCCCAAAGATCGCTAGGAGGCGTCCAGGGCGAATCCCATCTTGGCGGCGCCCGACACGATGCGCGCGGTGCCTATCACCGGCGCGAGCGCGATCAGGGTGCCGCGGATCTTCTCCAGCGGGATGCCGAAGTGCTCCGCCACCCCCAGGTTGAGCAGGTAGGACGTCTCCGAGGCGTCCAGGGTGACCAGCGCGGCCAGGCGGACCAGCATGTAGGTCTCGGGGTCGAGCCCCGAGCGCTCCATGGTGTCCACCGTCATCTGGGTGAGTGTTTCCAGAATCGCGCCGTCGCCCTTCGCCAGTGCTTCGAGGTCTTCCATGGTGTTCACCTCAGCCGGTGGCGCCCTTCGGCGCGCTGATCAGGCCGTACATGATCAGGACGGAAAGGGCGATGCAGAGCAGCGACCAGATCGGGTAGGCGGCCATGAACGCGAACTGCCCGAGCATCGCCAGCGCGGCCAGGGCCACGCCGGACCAGCGGGCCCACGTCTGGCCGGCCAGGATGCCGATGCCGACGCCGACCTGGATCACGCCGATGATGAGCCAGATCCAGCCCCAGGTGGTGTAGTCGAACACCAGGAGCCTGCCGCCGGGCGTCACGTAGTAGGTCTCCTTGAACAGAGCGATGAAGCCCTCGATGACGTTGAAGATCCCGAGCACGATGCCGAGCATCCCGGCGAATCCCAGCCAGCCCGAACGGCCCGGGAAAGTCCCGGTCCCCCCATATTGTGAAGCAGACGTCGCCATTTGCGCCCCCTTTCCAGGTATATGTCGGGATGCCCGCCGCTTCGGGCGGAGACGCCCCGACGTACCTAAAGAACGGGCAACATTCCGTGGGTCATGTGCACAGAGTGAGGACGGCGTCGGCAAAGGCCTGGGGGGCCTCCTGAGGGACGTTGTGACCGATGTTCTCCAGGAGGCGGTGCTCGTAGGGGCCGGTGAAGTACTCCCGGTCGCCTTCCGGGCCGGGTCCTCCCACGCCGTCGGCGCCGCTCTCCAGCACGATCGCGGGGACCGTGATGGGCGGCTCCTGGGCGATGAGGTCCTCGAGCGGCTGGTAGCGCGGGTCGCCGTCGGCCAGGTTGAAGCGGTGCCGGTAGGAGTGGATCACCACGTCCACGAAGTCGGGGTTGTGCAGGCTCGGCGCGCTGGCAGGGAACTCCTTGGCCGCTTCCTGCCAGGTCGGCGACCAGGTGCGCCACAGCAGCTCGCACAGCCGCTCCCGGTTGGCCTCCAGCCCGCGGCGGCCGCGCTCGGAGTGGAAGTAGTACTGGTACCAGTAGGTGCGCTCCCACTCGGGGTCGACGGGCTCATCGGCGTAGGCCAGGTTCTGCACGTTGTAGCCGTCCACGGTGACCAGGCCGCGCACCCGGCCGGGCTGCGTCGCGGCCGTGATGCAGGCGGCCCGGCCGCCCCAGTCGTAGCCCGCCAGCACCGCCTGGTCGATGCCCAGCGCGTCCATGAAGTCCACCAGGTCCTGCGCGATCGCGGCCTGCTGGCCCGACCGCATCGTCGCCGCGTCCAGGAACCGCGTCGGCCCGAAACCTCGCAGGTACGGCACGAGCACCCGGTGACCCGCGGCCGCCACGATCCGCGCCACCTCGTCGTAGGCCCGGACGTCATAGGGGAACCCGTGGAGCAGGATCACAGGAGAGCCCTCACCACTGCTTTCGTAGGCGATGTCGAGCACGGGTGTGGTGACAGAGGCGAGAGTCATGCACCGATGATGGCATGACGCCAGCGATGCGTGATTTATACATGTTTACGCAGGTAATAGCGTTACTGCACTGTTTCTGGGGCAGAGCTGTGCCATGAGGTACTCGATCGTGTGGCTGATGGTGGCTGCTCTGCTGGCCGTACCGAAGGCACAGACGGACTTCCCCGACCTGAATCCCACGGTCACGGCGCGGCTCGACGCGGCGATCAGGAAGGTCATGCGCGAGGCCGAGGTGCCGGGCGTCATCGTCGGCCTGTCGGCTCCCGGCAAGGGCTCCTACGTGCGCGCCTTCGGCGTCGCGGACAAGGCGACCAACACCTCCATGACGCCCGATCTGAACATGCGCATCGGCAGCGTGACCAAGACCTTCACGGTGACCGCCCTGCTCGAGCTCGTCGACCAGGGCAAGGTCGGCCTCGACGACCCGATCGCCAAGTACGTCGACGGGGTGCCCAACGGCGACCGGATCACCCTGCGCAACCTCGCGCAGATGCGCAGCGGGCTGTTCAACTACACCCTGGACGAGGGCTTCGACAAGGCGCTCCTCAGCGATCCGACCCGGCCCTTCACGCCGCAGGAACTGCTGGCCTACTCCTTCAAGCATCCGGTGCAGTTCCAGCCCGGCGAGCGGTTCCAGTACTCCAACACGAACACGATCCTGCTGGGGCTGGTGGTGGAGAAGATCGGCGGTCAGCCGCTGCAGGACTACATCCACAAGAACGTCGCGGAGAAGGCCGGTCTGACGCACACGATCTTCCCGACGGACGCCACCTTCCCCAGCCCGCACGCCCACGGCTACACCAAGCAGACCGAGACGGGCGCCGTCCAGGACGCCACCGACTGGAACCCCTCCTGGGGCTGGGCCGCCGGGGCGATGATCTCCGACCTTCCCGACCTGCAGAACTGGGCCCGCGTCCTGGCCACGGGCACGCTGCTGACGGCCAAGACGCAGGCAGAACGGCTCAAGATGCCCCCGTCCGGCATCCCCGGCACCGGTTACGGGCTGGGCATCTTCAACGTGCAGGGCTGGATCGGGCACAACGGCTCGCTCCCCGGCTACGAGGCGCTCGTGATCTACCTCCCGGAGGCGAAGGCGACGCTGGTGGTCCTGCTCAACACGGACATCCTCAAGAACGGCCAGGAACCCAGCACCCTCTTCGGACAGGCGATCACCCAGGTCGTGACGCCGGACCACGTCTTCAACCTCCCGGTCGGGGTGGGCGCGTCCACCTCGCCCTCCGGCACCCCGAGCCCGCAGACGTCCGCACCCAGCCCGCAGCTCTCCACGACCCCGACGGGCTGAGCGCACCCCGAGCCGGAGCCTCCCTGCCGGCCACGGCACCTGCGCCAGACGATCGGCGCGCGAGGAGACCACGGGCCGCCGTTCTCCTGCACCTGCACGTACGCGTTGAGCGGAGGAGCGAACGTGCCTCCCCGGCACAGGACGTTGCCCGTGTCGACGGAGTAGCTCCCTTCCCGCCGCTTCCGCCCACCCGCGCGCACGCCCACCGTGTAGTAGCTCGACTCGTCGGTCGTGGAGCAGGTGTCGTTGTCGCCCTGGAACCCGGAGAGTGGAGTGATCGTTCGAGGGAGTGGTGGGATCGTCGCGATCGCAGTGGAGAGGGCACCGTGGGGTTCAAACGCATGCTGGCAGCGCTGGGCGTCGGCGCGCCGTCCGTGGACACCGTGCTGGCCACGCCCCGGGTTCAGCCGGGCGGGACGGTGCGCGGTGAGGTGCGGCTGAAGGGCGGCGACGTCGAGGCCGAGATCGACCACATCGCGCTGGGGCTGGTGGCCGGGATCGAGGCCGAGTACGGCGGGGGTGAGCAGCGGGGGCTGGCGGAGTTCTCCCACGTCCAGGTGTCCGGGCCGTTCCGGCTGGGCCAGGGCGAGGACCGGGTGATCGCCTTCCAGTTCCCCGTTCCGTGGGAGACGCCGATCAGCGTGATCGCCGGGCAGCGCCTGACCGGGATGGCCGTCGGGGTGCGTACCGAGGTGGCCATCGCGAAGGCCGTCGACAAGGGGGACCTGGACGCGGTGGCGGTCGAGCCGTTGCCCTCGCAGGCCAGGGTCATGCAGGCGTTCCTGCGGCTCGGGTTCCACTTCAAGTCCGCCGACGTGGAGGCCGGCCGCATCTACGGCGTGCACCAGGAGCTGCCGTTCTACCAGGAGATCGAGTTCCACCCGCCGCACCACCACGCGCGCCACGTCAACGAGGTCGAGCTGACGTTCGTGGCGAGCCCGCGCGGGCTCGAGGTGGTCCTGGAGGCCGACAAGCGCGGTTCCGGCGACGCGTTCGGCCGTTTCCAGGTCACGCACGAGCAGGCCCTGCACATGGACTGGGAGGGCGAGATCGAGCGCTGGCTGGCCGACCTGCCCAGGCACGGCTTCGGGCATCACCAGCACGGCCACCACTACGGTCACCACGACGACTATCACGACGGCCCTGGGTGGGGGACCGTGGCGGCGGCGGGAGCCGCGGGCCTGGTCGGCGGGCTGGTGGCCGGTGAGATCGTCGAAGAGATCTTCGACGGCGACGACGGCGGAGACGGCGACTGGTGACGCCCCCAAAGTCACGTGACGCCCTTGAGGTCACGTGACACCCCCGAGGTCACGTGACGGCGACGGGGAGGCCGGTTCCGGCTGAGCGGTAGGCGGCTTCGATGATGGCGACGGCCGCGGCGGCGTCCTGGCCGGGGGCGTGGTTCTCGCCGCGGCCCGCGATCAGGTCGCCGAACGCCTCGACGGGCGCGTGCTTGGCCCAGGCGGGCAGGCTCGGGTCGGGGGCGAGGCGGAGCTGCGAGCCGTCCCCGCGGTGGATGGCGGCCGTGCCGTACTGGATGTCGTGCTCGACCATGCCGCGGGTGCCGTAGTAGCGCAGCCGCTGGCGGGTCGGCAGGCCGCCGGGCACGGTGCCGGTGGCGGTGAGGGTGCCGATGGCGCCGCCGGCCAGGCGGAAGGTGAGCGCGTTCACCACGTCGAGCGGCAGCGAGCGGTTGTCCATGTAGGCGAAGACCTGCTGGGCCCCGCGCCCGGTGGCGCGGGTCAGGGCGCCGACGAGGTGGGTGAGCTGGGACTGCCCCTGGCCGCCCGCGGCCAGGGCCGGGTCGCCGTAGGTGGCGTTGCCGGTGAACAGGTCCATCATGATCGAGGAGAAGTCGCCGTTGACGCAGACCAGCTCGCCGATCTCCTCCTGTACGGCGGCGCGGACGCGGATCGCGGCCGCCGTGTACTGGCCGGTGTACCCGACCGACAGGTGCACCCCCGCGCGCGCCGCGGCGTCGACCAGGTCCCAGGCTTCCGCGGCGGTGGTGGCCATCGGCTTCTCGACCAGGACGTGGAGTCCGGCGTCGAGAGCGGCGCGGGCCAGGGTGTGGTGCGTGCTGTGCGGGGTGGCGATGACGACGCCGTCGACGAGCCCGGAGGCGAAGAGCTCGGAAGGGTCGCCGAAGGTGCGGGCCGTACCTGAGAACCGGGACGGGTCGGTGTCGCAGATCGCGGTCAGCTCCAGGCAGGGAGAGGCGGCGATGGCGGGCAGGTGGGCGAAGCGGGCCCACCAGCCCAGCCCGACCACGCCGAGCCGGACGGTCACCGTACCTGCTGGAGCCGGATCGAAGGATCGAGCTCCAGCCCGAACCCGGGCGCGTCGCCGAGCCGCACCTTGCCACCGACGGGGAAAGTCTCGCCGGTGAAGATGGGGTGCTGCGGCACCGGCCCGTCGCAGTCGCCGGCGAAGATGCCGAACTCGGCCAGCGGCGGCTCGGGCCTGGTGGCGACGAAGTGGTAGGCGTGGTGCCCGCCGGTGTGCGGGATGAGCCGGACGCCGTGGGTCCTGGCGACCGTGGAGATCCGGCGCAGCTCGGTGAGGCCGCCGCACCAGGCGGGGTCGGGCTGGATGACGTCCACCCCCGACTCGCACAGCAGCCGGAACCCGGCGGCGGTGTACTCGTGCTCGCCCGAGGTCAGCGCCATGGCCTGCGGCAGCCGCGAGCGCAGCCGCCGGTGGGCGGCGTAGTCGTCGGGCCGCAGCGGCTCCTCGATCCACTGGAAGCCGAGCGGCGCGACGGCGTGCCCGAGCCGGGCGGCGTAGTCGACGTCGAGCGACATCCAGCAGTCGTACATGAGCGGGAACCCCTCGCCGACGGCCTCGCGCGCCTGCTCGGCGATGGCGACGTTGGCGCGGAACCCCTCCTCGCCCTCGACCGGCGCGTACGTCAGCGGGATCTTGGCGCCCCAGAACCCGAGCTTGCGCGCCACCTCGGGCCGCGGCCCCGTGGCGTACAGCTCGACCTCCGAGTGGACCGCGCCGCCGAGCAGGGCGTGCACCGGGGTCTGGGTGATGCGCCCGTGCAGGTCCCAGATCGCCAGGTCGACGGCGGAGATGGCGTGCAGGGCCAGGCCCTTGCGCCCGTAGTGCAGGGTGCTGTTGAACATCCGGTCCCAGATGGGCTCGTGGTCGAGGGCGCTCTGGCCCTTCACGAGGTAGGCCAGATGCAGCGCGACCAGCGTGGCGACGACCACGCCGCCGTTGGTGGTGCCCACGCCCACGTGCCCGGAGGCGCTCTCGACCTGGACGACGACGGTCTGCTGGGAGTTCGGGCCGATGGCGGCCATCCGGTCGTCGCGGAAGTCGGCGTGCTGGGTCATGGGGCTGGCCACCTTGCGCCGCTTCCACTGCCGTAACGCCTCGCCGTCGCCCGGCTCCGCGGGGGCGGGCGGCAGGTTGACGTAGTCGGCGACGTAGGCGCGCACGTCCACGATCCGGTCCATCAGCGCTCCTGGTTCTTGTACGGCTGGACGGCCTGGTGCGCCGCCGCCATCGTCTCGCCCGCCTGCTCGAAGGTCCGCTGGGCCACCGCGATGAACAGCACGTCGACCACGGCGAGCTGGCCGTGCCTGGAGGCCAGCGACTCGGTCCTGAACCCGGTCTGCCGCACGCTGGTCAGCAGCAGCAGGTCGGCGCGGGACGCGAGCGGCGAGGTGGCGTCGTTGCAGATGGCGATGGTGGCCGCGCCGTGGGAGACGGCCTCGGTCATCATGTCGACGACCTCCTTGGTGCGGCCGCTGTGCGAGATGCCCACGACCACGTCCTTGGGCCCGAGCAGCGCGGCGCCGCTGAGGGCGACGTGGGTGTCGGTCGACGTCCAGACGGGCACGCCGATGTGGTAGAGCCGCTGCTGCAGCTCGGAGGCGATGGTGGAGCTGCCGCCCGCGCCGAACACCCACACCCTGCGCGCGGTGGCGAGCATGCCGGCGGCCTGGTCGGCCGCCTCCAGGTCGAGCCCGGCGACGGTCTCGACGGCGCCCTGCGAGATCGCGGCGGAGACCACCTCGGCGATGCGGTGGATGTCGTCGGTCTCGGCGACGTCGGCGCCGATGCTCACGCTCCACGGCTCGGCCCGGGTCCTGCCGCTGTCGGAGGCGAGCGCCAGGCGCAGCTCGGCGTAGCCGTTCAGGCCGAGCGCGCGGCACAGCCTGGTGATGCTGCCGGTGGACACGCCGCACCGGTCGGCCAGGTCGAGGATCGTCAGGCGGGCTACCGCGCCGGGATCGGTCAGCACGAGCTCGGCGATGGTGCGCTGAGCCTCGGGCATCGAGGGTGCGAGCGCGGCGAGCCGATCGACGATGCCGTCCACGGGGCTCTGCATGTGGGTCCTCCTCTTCGCGACACAGAGAATAATTATTCACTACTAGTGGGGTCAACACCTTGACGATCTGCGCTCTGGGCCTCATCTTATCGGCCAACAGAGAAAAATTGCTCGCGATGCGAATGAGGTGCGGATGTCTTCCCTCTCTGCGACCGGCTATCTGACCGTGCTCCAGGACGTCATGGCCCGCGTGAGCGCGACCCAGGCGCCGCTGGTGGACAAGGCGGCAGGGCTGGTCGCCGAGGCCATCGAGGCCGGCGGCATCCTGCAGGTCTTCGGCAGCGGCCACTCCGAGGCGTTCGCCATGGAGCTGACCGGCCGGGCCGGCGGGCTGGTCGCGGCCAACCGGATCGAGCTGCGCGACCTGGTGCTGCTCGGCGGCGCCGACCCGGACGTGCTCACCGACCCGGCACTGGAGCGCGATCCCGGTGTCGCCCAGCGGCTCTACGAGCTGGCCGCACCGCACCCGCGCGACGTGTTCGTCATCGCGTCCAACTCGGGGGTCAACGGCTCGGTCGTCGAACTGGCCGCCGTGGTCAAGGCGCACGGCCATGCGCTGATCGCGGTGACGTCGGCCGAGCACTCCGGGCGGATGCCCTCCCGGCATCCGTCGGGGCTTCATCTGGCCGACCACGCCGACATCGTGCTGGACAACGGCGCGCCGTACGGCGACGCCGTCATCCCGCTGCGCGACGGCGGCCACGTGTGCGGCGTGTCCTCCATCACCGGCGCCCTGCTTGCCCAGCAGATCGTGGCCGAGGTGGCACGCCGGATGGAGGAGTCGGGGGTGCGGCCGCCGGTGTACCTGTCGGCCAACATCCAGGGCGGCGACGCCCACAACAGGGCCCTCGAAGACCGGTACGACGGGCGCATCCGCCGTACCACCAAGTGATCCAGGAGTACGATCATGAACGTCCTTTCCAGGCGGCAGGTCCTGCGCGGAGCCGCCCTGACGGGTGTCGGCCTGCTCGCCGCGGCTTGCGCCACCCCCGGCGGGTCCGATGACGCCCCGAAGCCCACCGTGACAGGCGCGCGCAGCGCCGCCAACCCGCTCGGCATGGACGAGGCGGGCCCGCTCGAGATCGTGATCTTCGACGGCGGGTTCGGCGACGCCTACGCGACCAAGATCCACGAGCCGATGTTCCTGGCCAAGCATCCCAAGGTGCAGCTCAAGCACGTGGCCACCAAGGAGATCTCCGGCACCCTGCAGCCGCGTTTCGTCGGCGGCAACCCGCCCGAGGTGATCAACAACGACGGCGCCCAGGCGCTGGACGTGGCGGCGCTGATCCAGGGTGGCCAGGTGGCCGACCTGAGCCCGCTGCTCGACGCTCCCTCCTGGGACGACCCGGCCAAGAAGGTGCGTGACGGGCTGCTGCCGGTGGCCATCGAGGCGGGCTCGTTCGACGGCAAGCCGTACAGCCTGCCGTACGTGTTCATGATCTTCGGGTTCTGGTACTCCAGCAAGCTGTTCACCGAGAAGGGCTGGAAGCCGGCGGCCACCTGGGACGAGTTCCTCACGCTGTGCGGGCAGATCAAGAAGGCGGGCATCGCGCCGTTCGCCTACGCGGGCAAGTATCCCGGCTACGTCTGGGAGGCGATCCTGACCATGGCCGTCAAGCACGGCGGCGTCGACGTCATGAAGAACGTCGACAACCTGGAGGACGGCGCCTGGCAGGTCGATTCGCTCAAGCAGGCGGCCGCGGCCTTCGGCGAGTTGCACGCCAAGGGGTTCCTGCTGCAGGGCACCGAGGGCCTCAACCACACCGAGTCGCAGGCCAGGCAGAACGGCTACGAGGTCGCCATGATCCCCAACGGGTCGTGGCTGGAGAACGAGCAGAAGGACGTCGCGCCGGCCGACTTCGGCTACGCGATGATGCCCGTCCCCGCGCTGGAGGCGAGCGAGGCGCTCTCGCAGGCCGCGCTGCACGCGATGCCGGGCGCCGGGTTCATCGTCGCGGCCCGCAGCAAGAACCCGCTGGCGGGGATGGAGTACCTGCGGGCCATGGTGTCCAAGGAGGGCGCGGGCCGCTACAGCGGCATGGTCAGCACGCTCACCACCGTCAAGGACGCCGCGCTGCCCGCCGACGCCAAGCCGGGGCTCAAGAGCGCGTCGGCGGCGCTGTCCGCGGCCGGGACCGACCTGGTCAACTGGCGCGTCAACGAGTGGTACAAGGAGCTCGCCACCGAGCTCGACGCCGCCACCGGCCAGCTCATGACCGGCGGTATCACCGCCGACCAGTGGACGGAGCGGCTGCAGAAGAAGGCCGACGCCGTCAAGAAGGACTCCTCGATCAAGAAGTTCTCGAGGTAGCCCGCCGTGCGGCACGGACGGATGCGCTTCGCCATCGGCTTCCTGACGCTGCCGGTGCTCCTCTACGTGGTCTACGTGATCTCCCCGTACGCGCAGGCGTTCCAGATCTCGATGACCAACTGGCGGGGGGTCGACGCCAGGCCCCAGTTCGTCGGGCTGGAGAACTTCCAGCGGCTGGTGGCCGATCCCATCTTCTGGAAGGCGATCAGCCACAACGCGATCCTGCTGGTCTGCCTGCCCGTCATCACCCTCGCGCTGGCCCTGCTGTTCGCCTACCTGCTCAACGCGGGCGGCGACCGGCCGGGGAGGGGGATCCGCGGGTCGGGCTTCTACCGGGTGGTGTTCTTCTTCCCCCAGGTCCTGTCGGTCACGATCATCGCGGTGATGTTCCAGTCGGTGCTGCGGCCCGACCGCAGCGGCGTCATCAACGGGCTGCTCATGCAGCTCGGCCTGGAACCTGTCGGTTTCCTCACCGACCCCGGCCTGGCGCTGTGGTCCATCCTCGGGGTGCTGGTCTGGCAGGCGGTCGGCTTCTACGTCGTGCTGTTCTCCGCGGGCATGGCCGCCATCCCCAAGGAGCTGCACGAGGCGGCGCAGATCGACGGGGCGGGCAAGGCCACCTCGTTCTTCCACGTCACCCTGCCCCTGCTGCGGCACACCGTGCAGGTCGGCTGGGTGTATCTGGGGGTCGCCGCGTTCGACGCCTTCTCGATCGTGTTCGTGCTGTCGGCCGAGCACGGCGGGCCCGACTACAGCACCACCGTGCTGGCCAACGAGGTCTACCGCAACGCCTTCGGCTACGCGAAGTTCGGCTACGCCTCGGCCATCGGAGTGGCCCTGTTCTTCTGCACGCTCACCTTCGCCGCGCTCACGCTGCGGCTGACCCGGCGCGACCGACTGGAGTACTGACGATGGCCGTCGACGTCCGTCCCGCACTCCGGCAGCGCGCCGACAGCCCGCCGCGCACCCGGCCGAGCCTGATGCGGCTGGCCCACGTGGCGCTGGCGTTCTGGGCGATCCTGGTGGTCGTCCCCATGCTGTGGACCCTCCTGGCGTCCTTCAAGGACACCGCGGAGATCTTCGGGCCCGCCTGGTCGCTGCCCGCCAGGCTGCGGCTGGACAACTGGGTCAGGGCCTTCCACCAGGCGCACATCGGCACCTACCTGTTCAACACCGTGATCGTCGTGGTGTTCTCCACGGCGGGCACGATGGCGCTCGGTTCGATGGCCGCCTATGTGCTGGCCCGCTATCCCTTCCGCGGCAGCGGCGCGATCTACCTGCTGCTCGTGTCGGGGATGGCCTTCCCCGTCTACCTGGCGCTCACCCCGCTGTTCTTCGTGGTCAAGAACACCGGCTCGATCCCGCTCATCGGCCAGTTCATCGGCCTGGACACCTACGGCGGGCTGGTGCTGGTCTACATCGCCTACTCGCTGCCCTTCACCGTCTTCTTCCTCACCGCGTTCTTCAAGACGCTGCCCACCTCGGTGGCCGAGGCGGCCTTCATGGACGGCGCCTCCCACTCGCGGATCTTCCTCCGGGTGATGCTGCCCATGGCGAGACCCGCCCTGATCAGCATCACGATCTTCAACGTGCTCGGGCAGTGGAACCAGTACCAGCTGCCGCTGGTCCTGCTCAGCGGCAACGCCCGCGACAAGTGGGTGCTCACCCAGGGCATCGCCGACATCTCCACCGCCACCGGCTACAGCGCCGACTGGGGCGCCCTGTTCGCCGCGCTCAGCATGGCCATCCTGCCGATGCTGGTCGTCTACGTCCTCTTCCACCGGCACATCCAGGCCGGCATGACGGAAGGGGCGCTCAAGTGACTCTCACCCTGGGCCTGGACGTGGGCGGCAGCACCACCAGGGCGCTGGTCGCCGACCTGGACGGCCAGGTCGTCGCCAGGGCCACGGGCGGCGGCGGCAATCCCATGGCACACGGCGCCGCGGCCGTGGAGGAGATCGCCGGCACCGTCCGCCAGGTGCTGGCCGGGCTGGATCCTGCCCGCGTGGCCGCCGGGGTGCTCGGGCTGGCGGGCGGGATGAGCCGTTACGCGCCCGACTTCGCCCTGCTCTGGCCCCGGCTCGGGCTGTCCAGGCCGCCCCGGCTGGTCAGCGACGTGGAGCTGGCCTTCGTGTCCGGCACCGACAGCGCCTCAGGCAGCGTCCTGGTCAGCGGCACGGGCGCGGCCGCCGCACGGATCGCAGGCCGTACGGTCACCCGCACCGCCGACGGGCACGGCTGGCTGCTCGGAGACCTGGGTTCCGGCGTGTGGATCGGGCGCGAGGCGATCAGGCACGCGCTGCGGTGCCTCGACCGCGCACGCACCACGAAGCTCGCGCAGGCCGTGCTCGAGCGGTTCAATCACGCCTCCATCGGCGAGGTGATCGAGGCGGTGCAAGCCTCCCCGGTGACCGTGCCCGCCTCGCTCGCGCCCCTGGTCCACCAGGTCGCCGCGGAAGGGGATCCGGATGCCCGCCGCATCCTCGTCACCGCGGCCGCGCACCTGGTGACCACGCTGAGCGTGGTCCGGAACCAAGAGGAGGATTCACCGATCGTGCTCGGCGGCGGCATGCTCGCCGTCGGCACCCTGCTGGGAGAAGTCGTCAGCCGGTCCGCCGCCGAGCGCTGGCCGGCGGCACCGATCACCCATGCGGGCGACGGCGCGGAGGCCGCCGCCCGGCTCGCCCGTCACGACCTCGGAAAGGCCTGCCCATGAAGCGCACCCTGTTATGCCTGGCCATGATCGCCACGTCCCTGGCCGTCTCTCCAGCGGTCTCCGCCAAGGCCGCGCCCGCACCGCAGCTCGTCGACAGCTTCGACAAGGCCCGCGACACCGATCCCACCTATGGCCTCAACGACTCGCTCGGCGCGCGGCAGAGCGGCACCGCCCGCGGCGTCACCTACACCCGCGTCGCGGGGACCTGGGAGTCCACCAACCCGCCCCCGCCCTACTACTCCCAGGTCAACCACCCCAACACCCCCGGCAAGCTGCTGTTCGCGCTCACCCGCTCCGCGGTACGCCTCGACGCTCCCGTGGCGGCGGACCTGAACGACTCCTACACCGTCACGGCCACCGTCGACCCCGACCCCAAGTCGCTCGGCACGCCGGGCGACTGGAGCTCGATCATGCTGTCGCGGACCTCCGGATCCGTCGGCTACGTCACCAACGGCGACATCCAGCTGGGCCTGACGGTCGCCCGCAACGGCGACGTCCAGCTGTTCCGCTCCGGCACCGCCCTGTTCAACCCGCCGTTGACCGCCACGCGGGCCGCCGACGGCTTCCACGTCAGCGTCGCCGTGGCCAACGCCTCCCAGGCCAACCCCTCGGTCACGGTGACGGTGAACGGCGCCGCCCGCACGATCGGGCTCGGGACGGCCCTGCCCAACCCCTACCTGTACCTGGGCGCCTACGTCAGCAACGACAAGCAGATCAGCACCGTCGACGACCTGACCGTCAGCCGCGTCTCCCGCTTCGCCGACAACTTCGACGGCGCCAACGACGTCGACCCCGGCTACGGGCTCAACGACGGGCTGGGCGGCAGGCAGTCTCCGCTGGCCACCCAGACCTACACCCGGGTGTCGGGCAACTGGTGGTCCTACGACCCGCCGCCGACCTGGTACTCGCAGGTCAACCACCCCAACACCCCCGGCAAGCTGCTGTTCGCCATCTCCCGCTCGGCCGTGCGGCTCGACGCTCCCGTGGCACCGGACACGGACGGCTCCTACACCGTCTCGGCCACCGTCGACCCCGACCCCAAGCTGCTGGGCGCGCCGGCCGACTGGAACTCGATCATGCTGTCCCAGTCGAAGGACTCCAGCGGCTACGTCACCAACGGCGACGTCCAGCTCGGGCTGACGGTCGCCCGCAACGGTAACGTCCAGCTGTTCCGCTCCGGGGTCGCCCTGTTCAACCCGGTGCTGACCGCGACCCGGGCCGCCGACGGCTTCCACGTCACCATCGCCGTGGCCAACGCCTCCAAGGCCGACCCCTCGGTCACGGTCACCGTGAACGGCGCCAGCCGTACCGTCGGCCTGGGCGCGTCCATCCCCAAGCCCTACCTGTACCTGGGCGCCTACGTCAGCAACGACAAGCAGATCAGTACCGTCGACGACCTGGCGATCAGCCGCATCGACCCGTACCCGAACCTGAAGTACTACGGCTACTTCGCCGAGCGCATCCTGAAGCGGTGGGGCAACCACATCCCCGAGGTGACCGGCTTCGCCAACCTCCACTGGATCAGCGTCTCCCCCGACTACGACAACCCCTCGACCGGATACGCCCTCTCCGACCTGGACAGCTGCCCGGCGCACTCGTGCGCGCTGTACGTGGGTGACGAGTTCTTCCCGCACGAGACCTGCCAGAACGGCACGTGCCCGATCGATCCAGGACTGGTCAGGTGGAAGGCGTTCCTGGAGAAGGTCAAGCCCTACCAGGACAAGATCGGGGCGATCTATCTGAAGGACGAGCCCCACGACTACGGCGTCACCAACGCCGACCTGCAGACCATGGCCAGCGCCGTGAAGTCCTCCTACTTCGGGTCGCTGCCCATCCTGCTGACTCTGTCCGGTGGGAAGGTGAACCCGAACACCTACGTTCCCGCCGAGGTGGACTGGCTCGGCGCCGACGACTACGGCGCGGACGCGGCCAGGCTCGACTACCTGATCGACACGATGGAGCGGATGACCGGCGGCACGAAGAAGATCTACCTGTTCCCGCCGACCGTCGTCGGCCCCTACACCGGCCAGTACGACACCCCGGAGAAGATCCAGGCGGTCCAGCAGGTCTACTTCGACGCCGCCAAGCGGCACCCGAGCGTGATCGCCATCATGAACTTCGGCCCCTGGGTGGAGGCCTGGCCGGGCCAGCCGATCACCTACCCGTACCAGATCCCCGACATCTGGGCGACCCAGGAGCGGCTCGGCAACGCCGTCACGGTCAAGGAGTGATCGCATGCCACTGTTCGACCTCCCGCTCGACTCGCTGCGTTCCTACCGACCCGACGTCCTGACTCCCGCGGACTTCGACTCCTTCTGGAAGGACACGCTCGCCGCGCAGGGTCCGCTCTCGCCGGACTTCACGCCGGTGGACGCGGGCCTGCCGCTGGTCGACGTCTTCGACGTCACCTTCGCCGGGTACGGCGGGCATCCCATCCGCGGCTGGCTGCTCCTGCCCGCCGGATCCGGGCCCGTCCCCTGCGTCGTGCAGTACCTGGGGTACTGGCGCGGCCGCGGCGAGCCGTACGCCCATCTGGCCTGGCCCGCGGCGGGATACGCCACGCTCGTCATGGACAGCAGGGGGCAGGGCACCACCACGTCCGCGTACGCCGGCGCCACCCCGGACCCGGGTGGCGCCACCCACGGGATGCTCACCCACGGCATCCTCGACCCGGCCGGCTACTACTACCGCAGGCTCCACACCGACGCCGTGCGCGCGGTCGACGCCGCCCGCGCCCACCCGCGGGTCGACCCGGCCCGCGTCCTGGTCGCGGGCGGCAGCCAGGGCGGCGGCATCGCGCTGGCCGTGGCCGGGCTGCGGGACGACCTGTCAGGGGCGGTGATCGACGTGCCGTTCCTGTGCCACTACCGGCGTGCCGTGGAGCTGGTGGACAACGAGCCGTACGCCGAGATCACCCGCTTCTGCGCGGCCAACAGGAAGGAGGTCGACCGGGTCTTCGAGACGCTGTCGTACTTCGACGGGGTCAACTTCGCCGCGCGCGCTGGGGCGCCGGCGCTGTTCTCCGTCGGGCTCATGGACGACATCTGCCCGCCGTCGACCGTGTACGCGGCGTTCAACGCCTACGCGGGCAAGGCGGAGATCACCGTCCATCCGTTCAACGGCCACGAAGGAGGTGCCGACACCACTCTCCGCGACAAGATCGCCTGGGCTACGGCGATCTGAGATCGTCAGCGGGTCTCGACGCTGCGCGGGCCCAGCAGCTTGAGCTGTTGGGTTCTCCAGGTCGGGACCCGCCACCGATGGCGTCCCGGGAGGGGGCGGCCGGGACCTGAGGCGTCACCGCGAAGCCGTGCCCGGCTTTTGGTGTCGCTCACCGTGGCCGACGGCGATGGCGTGGCCGAGCCGGGTGGGGGAGTGCAGCACGGTGTTGCGATGGCGGTGACTGGTGACGAGCCCCGCCCCGCGCAGCACGCTCGCGTGCTCGCTCGCCCTGCCCGGTGAGATGCCGAGCCGCCGGGCCAGCTCGGTGGTGGTGCTGGCGGGCGCTGCCGTGATCGCGCCCAGGACGGCGGCCCTGGTCCGGCCGAGCAGGGACTCCAGCGAGGTCGCCGCGTCGTCCACGACGGGAAGCGGGATCCTGGCCGGGTACATCAGCAGGCGCGGCCTGCCGGGGACGGCCCTGCTGATGGTGGGCGGGCCGCTCCAGAACGCCACCGGCAGCAGGATCAGCCCCTCCCCGGTCAGGTGCACGTCCTGCTCGCCGGGCACCTCGGCCTCCAGCACCTCGCCCCGCCAGCGCGCCCCGGGGAACACCGACGGCAGCGCGCCCACGATGCCCCCGTCGTGCAGCAGCCGGTTGCGGTGGGCCAGGTCGGCGTGGAACCCCGCCACGACGCGCGACCACGAAGGAGCGAGCAGGGCGGCGTGCGCGCTGCGCAGCGCGCGTTCCAGGATCCGCTGCGCCTCCCGCTCGCCCTCGGCCAGGCGCCGCACCCAGCCGGAGGCCGAGTGGCGGTCGAACGAGATCCGCACCAGCCCCGGCGGCGAACCCAGCACCGCGTCGAGCGCGGCGTCGAAGTCCGGGTCGAGCGAGTCCAGGTACTCGGGCCCCGAATCGGCGAACACCAGGTCGAGCAGCGGCCTCGCCTGCTCGGGAAACGCCTTCCTGGCCCGGTCGCGCCACGGTCCGAGCGGGCCTGCCGTACGGCGGCGCAGCGTCATCAGCGCCAGTGTCAGCTCCACCATCGGCGCGGGCCGCGTGGCGAACCGCAACCGCAGCAGATCCTGCGCCGTGAACCGGATCCTCAGCATGGCGTTCAGTGAAACCGCAAACCTCGAATCGCGATGCGTCCAAAGACGCACTCGTCGCATGACTTTTGAATGATTCCGAAATTAGCGCGTTATTGGGAATTTATTTTGTTGTAGTATGATGGGATTGTTTCATGGGAAATGCGTTTTAGCATCGGCGTTCCAGACGCAAGGAAAGGAACGACCGTTCATGCGGGAAACGCAGCCCAGTCAGACCGCCGTCATGACCGCCGCCGCCCGGGCGGCTCACCTGGTCGTCGATCACGAGCCCTACATCTTCCGCGACACCCTGGCCGCCGCATTGCTGGGCGAGAAAGGCGAGGAGATCATCGGCTACCACCGGGTCCACGGTGACCACGTCGTGCTTTCCGGCACGCGCGCCCAGGTGACCGCCCGCAGCCACTACGTGGAGGGGCGGCGGGCCGAGCAGTACGTGGTGCTGGGCGCGGGGCTCGACACGTTCGCGCTCAGGACCGGCGCGCGAGTGTTCGAGGTGGATCATCCCGCCACGCAGGGGTGGAAGCGGGAGCTGCTGGCCGCGGCCGGGCTCACGGTGCCGGCGGGGCTCGCCTTCGTCCCGCTGGACTTCGAGTCGGGCGACCTGATGGAGGCGCTCGTCGCGGCGGGCTTCGACCCGCGCCGCCCGGCCCTGGTGAGCTGGCTCGGCGTGGCCATGTATCTCACGCGGGAGGCGATCACGGCCACCTTCGCCTCCGTCGCCCGGTTCGCGCCGGGCAGCGAGCTGGTCATGGAGTACGCCCTGCCGCCCGAGCTCCGCGACGAGCAGGGCACCGCCTACGCCGAGTTCGCCCTGCCCGCCGCCGCCGAGCGCGGCGAGCCGTGGCTGTCCTTCTTCACCCCCGACGACCTGTCGGCCCTGCTCGACCGGCACGGCCTCAAGACGGCCGAGCACGTACGGCAGGCCGACTGCGTCGCCCCCGAGCTGTGGGACCGCAGGGACGCCCTACGCCCCGCCGACCTGTGCCGCCTGGCCCGCGCCACCGTCACCGGCTGACCGGCTGAGGAAGCGGTGCAACCCGTCCCTGACACCGTCCGTGGGGACGGTCGAGGCGAAGGCGGCCGCCTCGACCGCCAGCCCTTCGTCGATGGGCAGGTTGATGCCGCGGGTCACGGCGCGCAGGCAGGCCGCCACGGCGGTGGGGGCGTGCCGGACGATCCTGGCGGCCAGATCGCGGGCGGCGGTGAGCAGGTCGGCGGCGGGCACGACGGCGTTGACCAGGCCAAGCTCGGCGGCGCGGGCGGCGGGGATCGGGTCGCCGGTGAGGATCAGCTCCAGGGCGCGCTTACGGCCCGCGTGCCGGGGGAGGCGCTGCGAGCCGCCGAACGGCGGCGGGAAGCCGAGCGTGATCTCGGGCTTGGCGAACCTGGCGTGGTCGGCCGCGATCGCGAGCGGGGCGGCCTCGACGAGCTCGCAGCCGCCGCCGTACGCCAGGCCGTTGACCGCCACGATCACCGGCTTGGGGAACTCCTCGACGCGCCGGGTCAGCCCGTGGCCGCGCCGTACGATCTCGCGCAGGGCCCGCTCGGGCCCGCCCGCAATGCTGCCGGCCAGGGACGGGATGTCGGCTCCCGCGCTGAAGGCCCTGCTGCCCGCGCCGGTCAGGATGACCGCGCGGACGGAGTCGTCGGCGTCGACGCGGTCGAGGGCCGTGAGCAGCGCGTCGATCGTCGGGTAGTCGAGGGCGTTGAGCTTGCGTTCCCGGTCGATGGTGATCGTGACGACCTGGTCGTCCTGGGCGAGATGGACCGTCATGGCGTCAGGCTAGGTACTCGCCACCACGACAATCCATTTATTGTCATGGATACATGCGACCACCGAGCTACAAGGCCATCGTCGACGAGCTCGCCGCGGCGATCCGCGGGGGCGGGCTCCCGGCGGGCTCCCGCCTGCCGACGCACCGCGAGCTGGCGCGGGAGCGGCGGATCGCGCTGGCCACGGCCACCCGCGTCTACGCCGAGCTCGCCGCGATGGGGCTGGTCGTGGGGGAGCCGGGCCGGGGCACGTTCGTGCGGGACCTGTCCGGTTACGACGGACTCGAGCCGTCGCGCGCGCTGCCGGTGGCGCGCGTGGCCGACCTGTCGTTCAACCAGCCGCTGGCCCAGGGGCAGGCCGACCTGCTGCGGCTGGCCCTGCGGGAGCTGGCGACCTCGGGCGGGATCGAGTCGCTGCTGCGCCAGCACCCGCCGGGCGGGCGCCGCCACGACCGTGCCGTGGTGGCCACCTACCTGCTCGGCCGCGGCATCGACACCGTGCCGGCAAACGTCCTGCTGGCAGGCGGGACCCAGCATGCGCTCGACGCCGTGCTGCGCGGCCTGACCAGGCCGGGCGACGTGCTGGCCGCCGACGCGCTCACCTACCCGGGGGTCAAACTCGCGGCGCGGGCGCACGGTCTCGACCTCGCCGCCGTGCCCGTGACGCCGACCGGTCCCGACCTCGACGCGCTCGCCCGGCTGTGCGAGCTCCGGCCCGTCCGCGCGATCTACGCGATCCCCACCGTGCACAACCCGCTCGGCTGGGTGCTGGACGCGCGGCAGCGGGCCCGTCTGGTGGAGATCGCCCGCGCCCACGACTGCGTGATCGTCGAGGACGGCACCTACGCCTTCCTCGAGACCGCGGCGCCGCCCCCGCTGCAGGCACTGGCTCCCGAACGCACCTGCTACCTCGCCGGGCTGTCCAAGAACGTGGCGACCGGCCTGCGCTTCGGCTTCGCCGTACTGCCCGATCGGCACGTCGCGGCTGTCACCGGCACCCTGCGTACGGCGGGCTGGGGCATGCCAGGACTCGTCACCGCCGTGGCCACCGGCTGGCTCGCCGACGGGACGGTGGCCAAGCTGGAGGACCACCGGCGCGCGGACGCCGCCGCCCGGCAGGACATCGCCAGAGCCGAGCTGGCCGGGATGGACGTCACCGCCCATCCGGCGTCCTACCTGGTGTGGCTCGGGCTGGAGCCCCACCAGCGCCCCGACCAGGTGGCGGCGTCGCTCGCCGCGGACGGCATCCTGGTGTCCACCGCCGACGCCTTCGCCACCGGCTCCTTCCGCCCGCACGCGCTGCGGCTGGCCCTGGGCACGCCCGCGCTGGAGGACCTCGCACCCGCCCTGCGCCGCCTGCGCGAGGCGATCGAGGCGATCCCGCCGTGACCCGCGATCACTGGACCGAGAAGCCGTGCACGAAGTCGGCGAACACCACCCGTTCGAAGAGCTCGCCGTCCCCCGGCGCGGTGTCGATCTGCTCGATCTCCCTGACGTAGACGCGCAGCAGGCCGTCGACCTGCGGGATGGCCAGCGGCGGCAGCTCGGCGTTGAGCGTGCCGGAGACCGCGTGGCCGGGCACCCGGACCCAGGCGGGCACGTCGTCGGGATCGAGCGCGGTGAGCGTTGTGGTCCCCTGCGTGCCCTGCTCCAACAGCGCCTCGACCCGGTTCGGGCGCGGGCCGTCGGGGCCGGTGCCGCGCAGCAGGATGTGCAGGTTGCCGTCGTGTCGCTGGACGGTGAGCGTCCTGTCCGGCAGGACCTGGACCAGCTCGGTGTCCACAGGTGTGGACAGCTCCAGCCCCGGCAGGCTGTTCGGCTGGTGTCGTGCCACGGTCAGCCGGACGAAGGGCGCGTACGACTGAGTGGGCGGCATCGGGACGTCGGCGTACCAGTGGGCGCCGTCGAACTCCACGGCGTGCGTGCTCATCTGCTCGATCGCGGCGGGCGGTTCGAGGGTGGCCCAGATCGGGTCGCGGCCGAACCGCGCCCGCAGTACGGCCAGGCGCTCGCCCGCGCCGGTGGTGAACCAGGGCCGGTCCAGCTCGACGCGGAGCCGTCCGGACAGCCGGGTCCGCTCGAGGGAGTCCCATTCGGCCCCGCCCTGGGCCGCGCCCGTCCAACGGAACGCCGGCCGTACCCCGAGCACCACGGGCGGTACCGGCTTGGCCGAGCTGGGCACGACGACGGGGGCGAGCTTGGCGGTGGCGATGAAGGCCTCGGGCGGCTCGTCATCGGCGAAGTGGCGGCGGAAGCGGGAGTCCGCGGTGAGCGTGTAGGTGACCATCCGGTGCTTGGTGTCGCCGAACTCCTGCCTGAGCTCGCCCAGCGCCACGTCGGCAGCCTGCAGCGGCAGGGTCTGGACCTTCGCGACGGCCGGAGCGGGCGTGGGCGAGTCGCTCCACTCGTCCCAGGCAGCCTCGACGCGCAACTGCACCGTGCTGTTGGCGTCCAGGCCCAGCAGCGCGGGCTCGGGCAGCAGCCGCGTCCACGTCTGGCCCTCCTCACGGCTCGCCTTCAGCGTGCCCGCCGGATCGCGCAGCGGCTTGCGTACGGCATGCACCAGGTTGACCGCGTGCGGCGGCGTCACCATCGGATGCCGCCCGCCGCTGGCCTGGCTCTCCGCGCCCGGCTCCAGCCAGCGCCTGATGGAGAACCGGTCGAGGAAGTCGTCGGGCAGGTACGACGACAGCTCCGCGGTCACCTGCTCGCCCTGGGCCAGCCGGGCGGTCGCGGTCATGCCCGTCTCATCCCACTCCGCCAGCGGCCCGCCACCTCCGGGCGGCCGCTCGGCCAGCTCGAACGTCTTCTGCTCCCGATCGGGCCAGGTGCCCGTCCACGGACGCCGCTCCGTCGCCCGCCCCGGCAGGTGCACGGCGACGCCTTCCGCGGCGGGGTCGGTGGGCCGCTGGGCGGCCAGGAACGTCTCCGGGTCGGCGCCGTCGAGCATGCCGTGCTGCTCGGCCAGGCTCAGGGACGTGGACGGCGCCTCCAGCTGCAGGCGCGGCTGCTCGGCGGCGTAACGCGGGTTGGCCGCCAGGAACTCCGCCACCGTCATGCCCCTGTCACTGCGGATGACGAGCTCGGTCACCGTGGTCTCCGGCGGCGGCACCGGCTCGTAGCGGGTGTAGGCCACCAGCGACGAGACGAACCTGCCCGCCGCCGCATCGTCGAGGCCGATCCCGCCACCGGCCAGGTCCGCCACCCGGGCCCTGACCTCGTAGGAATGCCCGAACCGCAGCTCCGGCAGCGAGCCGGGCTCGACGTCGAACGACCAGGTGAAGCCCGCGCCCTGCTCGGCCGGGCGCTTGCGCGGCACGGCCAGGCTCCAGCCGTCCCAGCGTGCCACCACCTCGTCGGCGCGCAGCACACCGTCGCCGCCCCCGACAGCCGCGTACGGTTTGACCTGCCCCTCCTCGACCTGCTTCGGCGTGCCGATGGCCACGTCGCCGATGTCGTAGCTGGCGACGCGGCGGCACAGCCCCGACCACTGGCCGTCCTTCGGCCTGATGTCGATGCGGTAGCCCAGGATCAGCTCGTCGGCCGCGAACTCCTTGAAATCGAGGAGCTCGGGGAACTGGGCGTTGTCCTTGGCGGTCTGGTGGCGGGCGTCGAAGTCCTGCTGGCGGCCGCGCCGTACCAGCATCAGGCCCGCCGAGCGCAGGTGCGGCAGGCTGGAGCGGTCGGAGTCGGCCGCCTCGCGCAGCCGTGACAGACCGCCGTCGACGTCGAAGGTGGTGATCTCCCAGCTGGAGTCGGACTCGGCGCCGCTCAGGTCGGTGCCGCTCAGGTCGAGCATGCCGCTGCTGACGTCGCCCGCGGAGGCGGGCAGGACGTGCGTGCCGTCGAACTCGTAAGAGGTCCACGGGCGGATCAGGTCGAGGCCGGGCGAGCCGACGCGGACGAAGCCGGCGGGCTGGAGCGCCGAGGCGGGAACCGTGAGCTCGACGATGAGCCCGAGCGCGCGCAGCACCGTGGGGTGCTCGCGCAGCATCGCGACGATCCGGTGGAAGTCCGGCTCCTGGCCGTCAGGGGTGGGCGGCGCGGGGGCCGTGGGAGGCACCTCGCCCGCGAACTGGGCCAGCTGCGTGCCTGCGGTCTCCGGCGCCTTGGCGGTCGCCTCGTAGGCCTGGACGATCTTCGCGGCGTGCTCTGAGGTCGGATCCACGGTGGTGCCCGCGTAGGTGCGTGCCTGATACGGCCGGACCTGCACGCCGTCGCCGAAGAACGCGTGCCAGACCTCGGGTTGCGACTGTGAGACCACCTGCGGGGCGACCGTCGTGATCGTCTGGCCGACCCGCAGATCCACCTCGAAGGTCCGCGTGGCGAGCGTGGCCGGCCAGTCGTGCAGCGGGCCGTCCTGCAGCGGGCCCGCCAGCCTGGGCACGATCAGCAGCCGGAGCGGGACCTGGCCGTTCTCGACCTTCCCGCCGGGGACGGCGATCCACAGCAGCTTGTCGCTCATGCCACGCTCCTTCTGAAGGCCTGCCGGTAGGCGATCCAGTCGGCCAGCCCCGCGTCCTCCTCGCCGGGGCTGATCGCCTGCGGTTGCACGGGGTCGCCGCTGATCAGGAACTCTCCGCTGTCCAGGGTGACCGTGTCGGAGTAGAGGGTCAGGTCGACGGCGATGACCACGGTGGCGCGGCCGACCAGGCGGTTGGGCTCCTGGTGGGTCAGCATCACGACCAGTTCGACCGAGATCGACACCAGGCCGAGTACGTTGACGCTGCCGCCGATGCGGAGGAAGGCCGACAGTTCGACCGTGTCGCCCTTCTTCAGGAAGCGGATGGCGCCGAGCGCGTGCACCTCGGCCTTGGCTATACCCACGCCGATGGACACGGCCGCGCCGAACTCCAGCGACGCCTCCAGCTGCCGCAGCCCAGTGCGGTCGATGACGATGTCGATGTATCCGCCGCCCGCGAAGGTCAATACGTTCAGCCGGAACGGGTTCTGCCTGCTGGAGAACCTCAGTGACACCGAGACGGGATCACCGTTGAACGGCACGTCCACGGCCACGCCGACGAGGACGTTCTTCAGCGAGAACCCGGCCGTCGTGACCTCGGGGACGGGCAGCGCGTATCCGGCGCTGATGCTGTTCCCGGTGGTCTTGATGTCCGGCGCCTTGGTGCCGAGGTCGACCTTGTCGAGCAGTTCCTTCAACAGTTTGAGCGCCCCGGACATGTCGAGCCTGACGCCCTTGACGTCCAGGTGCGGTGGCCTGTCGTCCTGCTGGGTGAAGGTGATGCTGTCGAAGGCCACGTCAAGCAGCGGCAGTGCCAGCGTGAAGCTGGTGATCACGCAGGTCGTGGTGATGTGCTCGGGGGAACGTTCCACGCTCAGGTCGAGCTTGGAGCCGTCTCTGGCGACGAACGGCTTGTCGGTCTTCAGCTGTACGCTCGGCCAGGTCATTTTCACCGTGCTCGGCGGCACCTGGGTGATCTTGGGTGGGAAGTCCATCCGGGGCGCGAGCTTGCGCAGCTCGAAGCCGAGGATCGTGGTGGCCTGGCCGAAGACCCGCTCGGCGTCGAATGTGCCCGCGGCGTCCTTGATCGTGGCGGCCACGTCGACGGGTCCGAGTTCGCGGGAGATGGCGTTGACCATGAACTGCGGCGAGACCAGCCCGCCGGAGCGGTCGGCCTTGGTGATGAAGTCGACCGGGTAATCCTTCACCAGCAGGGCGACCTCGCCGACAGGCCCCTGCTGCAGGAACTTCGGGTCGAAGTCGATCGGGACGAGCCTGTCGGCCTCGCCGAGCAGGCTGCGCAGCGCGGGCAGCGCCACCATGAGGCTGCCGAGCTGCGGGTGGAAGCCGCCCTCGTGCGGGACCGCGGCCAGGGTGATCTCGTGTACCTCGTGCACGTCGGCCGGCTGCGGCTGCGGGCTGCGCACCAGGTCGACGGCCACGCCGGGCAGCTTCACCCGGGCGAAGCTCGCGTAGGCGTCCCGCAACTGGTCGGCGGTGCCGTCGTCGGTCAGCGAGTGGAAGCCGGGCAGGTCCTCGGTCGGCTCCAGTGCGAAGTCGCTGACGAAGATGAGCGGCTGGTCGATGCGGACGTCGCCCTGCGGTCCTGAACAACGCACAGGGAACGCCAGGTCCGGGGTGAAGAACAGGTTGAACTCCTGCGTGGCCTGCGCCTCCAGCTCGGCCACCTTGGCCCTGCCCGCCTCGATCTGCGGCTGCAGGTCCTGGAAGGCGATGGCCTCGGGGACTCCGCCGGCCGCCAGCTCGGGGATGTCGCGGAAGCGGCGGCCCTCCGCGTCCACGATCGGGAAGAGCTGCTCGGATCTGGCCCGCAGAGCGTTCACCTGGGCGCGCAGTGGGCCCACTTGCACGGGCGGGAACGCGTTCAGCTCCGCGATCAGGTTGGCGGCCTGCGACTGCAGGTCCCCGAGCGACGGGTCGTCCGGGTCGATCATCTGGATCTGGGAGATCTGGTCCTCGACCGCGCGCAGCTGATCCTCGATGGCCTGCCGTTGCGCGTCGGCCTGCTCGGCCTCGTCCAGCTGCGGCTCCAGCGCGGCGAGCTGGGCGTTCACGTCGAGCAGCTCCTGGGCCGCGGGCATGAAGACGGCCAGCTCCTCCGGCGGGCGGAAGCGCGCACCCTCCCCGGCGCACACGTCCGCGAGCCTGGCCGATTCGCTCTCCATGCCCGCCAGCTGATCTCGCTGGTCCTGCAGCATCGGCACGGGCCGGCGGAAGATCGTCCACTGCGGAGCGGGGATCGCGAAGGTGGTCTGAGTGATCTCGATCTCGTCGAACGGGAACCTGCGATGGACCGCGTTCGGCTCGGTCGAGGTGCGCACCGGCTCGGTCACGATGATCATCCGGGTTGGGCGCAACGCGGCCGGCGGCGGGTCGAAGCCGCGCTCGATCAGCTCGATGAACACCGCGCGGTGGCCGAGCGGGTAGAGCACGCCCTGGGTCGCGAAGCGGACCCGCTGGTCGCGGCCGAGCGCGACCGTCTGGTCCCACTCGAAGGTGTCCCATGCACCGCGCACCGTCAGCGAGCCGCCGAGCGCCGACAGCTCGAGCCGCCGTACGGCGGGCAATGCGTGCTGGCTGTTCTCGACGATCTGGTCGCGCAGCGTGTCGCGCAGCGGGGTCAGGAAGCCGGGGTCGACGCCGAGCTTGGCGTTGGCCGGCTTCACGAACGTGGTGGCCAGCCTGGCGAACCAGAGCCCGACGTCCCCGGCCGCCGACTGGACCGTCTCGAACGTGTTCTGGCAGGAGGCAGGATCGGACGGCGACAGCAGCAGCCCCCAGGGCAGCTCGATCGAGGTCTGCGCGCCCAGGATCCGGCCGCGCGACAGCGCCTGGAGGAACCCGTCGACGCTGAGCTCGATCGTCCGGCCCGCCTCCACGGAGAACACGACGCGGCTCGCCCCGGACAGTGTCGCCTGGAACAGGTCGAGCGGCTGGTCGGAGAACTCCTCCGCTAGATGCTGCGGCGGGAACGTCAGCACCACCTGAGCATCGGCCGCGATCGCCTCGATCGAGGCGCCGGCCAGGTGGAAGCCCGACCAGCTCACTCCGAGAATGACCAGGTCATGCGGGCGCACGAGCAGGAACATGAACCGAAAGTAACAGTCTGAAAGCGGAGCGCATGAGTAATGGCTACTCATGCCGCCCGGCATGTTGCCGCCGACACTGCGAACAGCGGTGATAACACGTACTCACCAGGGAGGGGGACTGGAAATGGCGCTTCGCTGCCTTCGCTTCGCCGGGGATCAGTTTCTTGAGGACTGTGCCGGCGGAACGCGCCGCATGCTGCTGAACGACGAGGATCTGGCTGTCGTGCGCGTGCAGACCGCGCTGCGCGAACTGGGATTCGACATCGGCTCCCACGGCGCCGACGGATTCTTCGGCCCCGACACCGGCGCCGCCGTCAGCGCCTTCAAGCAACAGCAGGGCCTCAATCCGTCGGACCCGGTGGTGGGCGTCGGGACGATGACCAGGCTCGACGACATCTTCTTCGTCGACCCGCCGATCCTGGACCCCGCCTTCCTGGAGTTCAGCCCGCTCGTGGCGGACAAGCGGGTCGATCCGCTGGTGGCCAACGTGCTGGCCGGGCACCTCGCCGCGCCGTTCGGCTCGTGGCGGCGCATGGCGGCGATGTTCGCGCTGAACTCGCTCAACAGCGGCGAACTCGCCTGCATCGTGGCGACCAGCAGGTTCGGCGACCTCAAGAAACTGGTGCTGCAGCAGGCGGCCGCGGTCCAGCCCAACGGCGAGACCGCCGCCGACTGGTTCGAGCGGGAACGCAAGGAGGCGTTGAAGGCCCGCGGCTTCAGCGGGGTCACCTTCACCTTCCAGAACGCCGACGGCGATTCCGTGGGCATCATCCAGGTCTCGGATGAGCTGCTGCGCGGAAAATCGGTGACGACACGCGCCTCGACCGGGCAGCGCATCACGAACGAAGTCGGCGAGACCGTCATTCACGAGCTCACGCATTTCCGGAACCTAGGAAATCAGGCTGGAATCCGGGCCACTCCGGATTCGGATTCTAAAACCTACTTCGACACGGCGCTCGCCGCGCAGCAGACGGCCACGATGCCCCGGCCGACACAGGTGGTGCTGCTCGAATTCATGGAAGAGATCAGCGCTCGCCACGTCGAATGGCACGTGCGCCAAGAAGTGCAGGGGAACCCGTTCGCCGGTCAATTCCTCACCGACGTGCAGTTCGCCGCGGCCGTGGTCAGTTACCTCCACGAGTTCCCCCGCCTCTTCGACGCGGGCAACGACTATGTCACCACGCTCAACCAGCGCCCCGACGACGCCGTGGCCCGCATGCGGCAGGCCGCCCAGTGGCTGCGCCGCCTGCAGGAGTACTCCTTCACCGACAACGAAGAGGACGAGGCGACCGTACAGGAGCGCCTGCAGAAGGCCGCGAGCGTGTGCGACTTCCTGGCCGCCGGCGGATCCCTGATCGACCCGCCGGACCCGCAGGGCCTGTTCCCCCTCGTCCAGGACTTTCCCTAGGCCGGGGGACGCGGGGGACCTGGCTAGTTCCGCGCCCCCCGGGTCAGTGGGGCTTCAGGTCCGGCCCCACAGGGCGGGCACGTTGGGTGGTTCCCAGCCCACCTGCGAGGTGTGCCCCTGGATGCAGCGGTAGCTGACGCCGTTGTAGGTGACCACGGCGCCCACCGCGTAGGAGGTGCCGGGCTGCCAGGAGGTGCCGCCGGGCGGCGGGCTGCTCGGCGGCTGGGTGGGGCCGCCGCCCTCGGTGACCAGGCTGAGCCCGTAGGTGGACAGGATCTCGTTGACCGGCTGGAAGTAGGTCGTGCCGCCCGACGAGCAGTCGCCCGACCCGCCGGAGGTCACGCCCTGCGCCTGGTCACCGGAGAAGAACGAGCCGCCCGAGTCGCCCGGCTCGGCGCACACGTTCGTCCTGGTCACCTCGTAGACCGTGCCCTGGCTGTAGGTGACGCTGGTGTTGAGCTGCTGCACCGTGCCGCAGTGGTAGCCGGAGGTGGAGCCGGCGCGGCAGATCGACGAGCCCGCTACCGCCACCGTCGAGCCGTGGATCGGCAGCACGCCCGCGCTGTAGGCGTTCACCACGCCGCGCGGCGTCCAGGAGGAGTTCACCGCGACCCAGGAGTAGTCGTTGCCCGGGAAGGACGAGCCCTGGAAGGTGCCCTGGCCGACCTGGTTGGAGCCGGTCGTGGAGCTGCCGGTGGTGCCGCAGTGGCCCGCGCTGACGAAGCCGCCCTGCGCGCCCCTGGATACCGAGAACCCGACCGAGCAGCGGGTGTTGCCGTTGATGTAGTAGGCGTCGCCGCCGCGGACGTCGTAGAAGGTCCTGGGCCGCTCGGCCGACCGCACCACCTGTACGGCGGAGCCGTCGACCCCGCTGGCCCCGACCCAGGCCCGCGCCTGGTCAGGGGCGGAGCTGAGCACGACGACGCTGTTGCTGGCCACGTCCACGTACCAGACGGGCGCGGTCCTGGGCGCGCGGGCCGAGGCCCGGTCCAGGCCCGCCTTGACCTGGTCGAGCTGGTCGAGCGAGCGGGCGACGAGCCTGGCCTGGACACCGGCGCCGATGATCGCCCGGAGCCGGTTCGCGTCGGTGGTCGCCGCCACGAACGTCGAGGTCGGGCCCGTCACCCAGGCCCCGCCGTAGGACGTGCCGAGCAGCGATCTGAGCTGCGGCTCGACGCCCGCCGCCGCGGCCTCGTTGACCAGCCGGGCCGAGACCTGAGAGGGGGAGATGCCCAGGTCGCGGCCCAGCTGGTCGACCAGCGCGGCCGGCGGGTCCGCGTGCGCCTCGGCCTGGGCGTGCGCCACCGCGAACGCGGTGTCGTCGTCGGCCAGGGCGGTGCGCGCGGCCAGGGCGACGGCCGGGACCGTGAGGAGCGTGACGGCTAACGCCACGCCCGCGGAGATTGATCTTCTTGGAGACATGACACTCTCCTCGTGCTGGGGGGTGAGGCCAACGTACGAGGAAGTGCGCGCCAGGTGGTCGTACCAGTTCGCCCCTATCGCGGCGCTATGGAACGGCCGGGATCCACTCCGAGCCGGTGGTGACGGCCTCCAGAGCATCCTCTTCCGGGACGACGCCGAGGCCGGGATCGGTGGGCACCGCCATCGTCCCGTCGTCCAGGACGAAGGGCCGGGTGATGTCGCGGTGGTAGTACCGCTCGGTCGCGGAGATGTCGCCGGGCAGCGTGAACCCGGGCAGGGCGGCCAGCGCCAGGTTGCCCGCCCGGCCCAGCCCGGTCTCCAGCATGCCACCGCACCACACGGGCACCCCGTGCGCGGCCGCGACGTCATGGATGCGGCGGGCCTCCAGGTAGCCGCCCACCCGGCCCGGCTTGATGTTGATGATCGAGCAGGCGCCGCGCCTGATCGCGTCGGCGGCGTCGGCGGCGCTGGTGATGCTCTCGTCCAGGCACACCGGGGTGTCGACGCGGGCGGCGAACGTGGCGTGGGCGTGCAGGTCGCCGGGCTCGAAGGGCTGCTCGATCAGGGCGAGCCCGTAGGCGTCCAGCCTGGCCAGGTGCCGGATGTCGCCGGGGGAGTAGGCGGTGTTGGCGTCCACCGTGAGCATCACGTCGGCGCCGAACGTCTCGCGCACCGCTCTGACCGGTTCGAGGTCCCAGCCGGGTTCGATCTTCAGCTTGATCCTGGCGTAGCCGGCGGTCAGGTGCTTGTCGACGGTTTCCAGCAGGGCGTCGAGGGTCTCCATGATGCCCACCGAGACGCCTACGCGGACGCTCGGCCGTACTCCGCCGAGGTGGTCGGTCAGGCTGGTACGGCGGGCGCGCAGCCAGCAGTCCAGCACCGCCATCTCGACGGCGGACCTGGCCATCGGGTGGCCGCGCAGGTGACGCAGCGCGTGGCCGACGGAGGCGGGGTTCAGGTCGAGCCCGGCCAGCGCGGGCACGAAGAAGCCGCGGATCACCTCGGCGGCCCCGGTCAGGTATTCGGGGGAGTAGGTGGGCTCGTCCTCGGCTACGCACTCGCCCCAGCCCTCGCCCTCGTCGCCGACGACCTTCAGGACCAGCGCGGTGCGCTCGCTCTGCGTGCCCAGCGACGTGCGGAACGGGGTGACCAGCGGCAGCGCGATCCTGCGCAGCTCCACGCCCTCCAGCTTCATCGCGCACCTCCCAGCAGGTACCAGCCGTCGCGGGTGAATCCGGTGACGCGATACCCCTGGGCGAGCGCGCCGCCGAGCCCTTCCCGCAGCGCCGTGCGCCACCGCCGGGCGGCCGCCGGATCCTCCGCGCGCAGCCGCTCGATGTCGGGCGGCGTCGCGCACCGGATCAGAGCCGCTCCCGATGGATCGTGTACGACTCCCGCCTCGTCCACCACCGTCCGGCGCCGCCCGTCGTCGGCCGGCGTGAGCTCGGGCCCGGAGAGCGGCCACGTGACGTAGAGCCGGTCGGAGGGGCCGCCGTCGTTGAGGCCGTCGGTCATCGGGCCGTAGAAGTCCGGCAGGTAGTCGGCCACGCCCGCGCCCAGCCTGGCCAGGTTGAAGAAGGCGTTGCGGCGGACCAGCGGGTCGAAGGTCCACGAGACCGCGGTCAGGCCGTGCCTGGCCGCCCATTCCCGCTGGTGCTCCTTCAGCGCCCTGCCGACCCCGCGTCCGCGCGCGGCGGCCGCGACTCCGGCGACGTGGGAGTGCAGGGTGCGGTCCGCGGTCAGGAACCCGGCCGCCACGCCCACCAGCTCGCCGTCGAGATAGGCGCCGCCCACGTAGCTCCCGGTGTGGGCGAAGGCGCACATCAGGTCCAGGGCCAGCGGTGGGTCGTCGCCCGGGCGGCTTCCCCATACTTCGCGCAGCAGGCGGTCGGCGCGCTGGAGGTCGGGGGTGCCATGCAGGGTGCTGACCTGCAGCCCGGCGGGAGCGGTGGTGAGGAGTTCGGCCATGGCCCACAGCATCGTGCCCGGGTGGCCGCGCGCGCGTTGGCGCTGACGCCGAAGTTCACCCGTCCCGGTTTGTGGCGCCGTTCAGCCGTAGCTGCAGGGCCAGCACCATGCGGGTATCCGGGTCGTCGAGCGGGACGAGCTCGCCGATCCTCCGCAGCCGGTACCGCAGCGTGTTGGGGTGCACCGACAGCAGCTCCGCCGCCCGCGGCACGTCGTGGTGCGCGCCGATCCACGTGGCGAGGCTGTGGACGAAGGCCGTGCCGTGGCGCGCGTCGTGCGCGGTGACCAGCGCCAGCGGCTCGCCGCGCAGCGACCCCTTGGTCCGCAGCGCCGCCTCGAGGTCGGTGAGGACCAGCGCCGCCGACAGCTCCTCGTGCGTGCCGACCGGCTCGCCGGCGAACGGCCCGCACAGGGCCCGCAGCGCCTCGGCCGCCTGGCGGGCGCTGGCTGGGAGCGCGGCGGCCGACGGCGCGGTCCTGCCGATGCCCGCCCGCCAGCCGCCGCCCAGCCGTTCGCCCACCCTGGCCAGCGTGTCGGCGGTGATCCTGCGCAGCAGCGGCGTGCAGGCCTCGGCGGCCACGACGGCGTGCGCCCGGCCGTCCACGACGCCGGTGGCGGCCCTGATCCGGTAGGCGAGGTAAGTGGTGCGCAGCAGGTCGGCCGCGTGCGAGGCGGCGAAGGCGTCCACCGAGCCCGTGGCGGGGCCGAGCGACACCACGGTCAGCGGCTCGCCGGCCGGCAGGCCGAAGGAGGTGGCCAGCTCGTCCACGGAGCCGACGCCGCGCAGCAGCCAGCCCAGGCACTCGTCGCGCCGCCGCCTGGCCTCGTCGGCCGCCAGGTTGATGCGGGCCAGGTGGGGCGCCGCGGCGGCCGCCGCGTCCGCCAGCGCCGCCTCGGCGTCGGCGGCCAGCGGCTGCTCGGCCTGCACCGCCCAGATCGTGCCGAGCGCCTCGCCGTGCGCCCGGATGGCGATGGCCAGGCGCGGGTAGTACTCGCGCGGCTCGTAGCTCCAGATCGCGCCGTCCGCGCGCAGCACGGTGGCGTACTCCTCGGCGTTGGTCGGGTGCGCGGGCACCCGGCGGCCCAGGATGCCCTCCTTGCGCAGCTCGTCGATCCGCTGGCCCTCGACCGTGGAGTAGGCCAGCACCCGCATCGCCAGGTCCTCGATGGCCACGGCGCCGCCCACCTTGATGGCGACCTCGTTGGCCAGCGCGAACAGGTCGCCGGCCCGCGCGCCGCCGGGATCGCCCGCCGGGGCCACGACCGCCAGCAGCGCGTCGATCAGCGTGTAGAGCTGCCCCCACGACAGCTCCGGCGGCGCCGCCAGCAGCGCGGTGCCCGCCGTTCGCGCAGCCGCGGCCAGGGTGTCCAGATCGCAGGTGCCCGGTTTGACCACGACGACCGCGACGCCGTTCTCGCCCGCGCGCGACAGCGTCTCGGCCGACGGGCGGCCGGTGGCCAGCAGCACCGCGCCGTCCAGCCCGGTCATCGGCTCTTCGGGGTCGTAGATGACGGGTGCTCCGGCCAGCGCCCGCCTGCCGTGCGGCAGCGCGAGCGGCCTGACCACCTCGGGGCCGAGGCTGTCGATCAGCACCCCGAGCGTGACCCGCCCGCGCGCCGTCATCGGGCGCCCCGCCGCTCGTCGGGCCCCACGGACGCCCCGCCGTCGGCTCGCCGGGGCGCGCCGCTGAGACCGTCGTGGCCGGTTCCCCGGCGAAGCAGCAGGTCATGCATGGTGCAAGGCTTCCTTGCCCATCGTCGCGGGCGCTAGGTACAGAAGTATGAAATTTCACGCTGAAGCTGGTACGCAGGCCAACAGCCGCCGTGTCAGGGTGAACAGGTACGTGGCCGGGTCGGGCTGGGTCCAGCCGGTGGCCAGATGCGGGACAGGCTTGCCGGTGGCGTCGAGCATGACCATGGTGTCCAGCACCGCGGTCTGGATCAGGGTCGAGGCGCTGTTGAAGCCGTGCGCGATGTCCAGGCTGTTGGGCGCGGCGCCCGAGGCCCAGACCAGTGTGTCGGAAGGCGGCGGCGACGTGCCGCCGCCGCCCGAGCAGGCGGTGGCCAGTACGAGGAGCGCGGCGGCGGTGGCGGCTTTCACGGATGTCATGGACCACCTCGGAGAGCGGAGCGGCGGGGACAGTCGGACGCTAGAAGCCGGAAAGCCGCCGTTCACTGACCCGTCCGACAAATCCGGCGGCCCCCGCCTCGTTCCGCAGGCCAATCGGCCTGCGGTCAGCCGAACCTGAGCCTGCGCAGGCCGCCACCGCTGAGCAGCAGCGCGCCGTACTCCAGTCGCAGCGTGAACGGCCCCGCCTGCCACAGCCCCGCGGGGGCAGGGGTCGCCGGCAGTTCGAGCGTCCGGCCGACTCGTAGCACGCCGTCGCGCACGCTCGCCGTGACGCCGAGCTCCTCGCACTGCCACTCGCCGTCGGGCATGGCCTGGTCCGACGGCGGCTGCGCGGCGTGGAAGGTCACCGCACGGCGGGCCGCCAGGGCCGAGCCGAGCACCAGCGTGTCGCCGGAGAACTCCAGCCACTGCAGGACCTGCTCGCCCTGCCCGTGCCAGCGCCCGTCGGCCTGGGGCAGGAACGTGCCCATGCCCGAGACGTCGAGCCCCGCGTCCGTGGGCTGGACGGTCAGCGTCGCGTCGCTCACCGGGTCGTGCCAGTGGGCGTGATCCGGCGCGGGCAGTTGCCCGGGTTCCCGCACCGGCTCGGGCTGCTCGCCGAGCAGGAGCCTGGCCAGCCTGTCGGTCAGCGCGAGCGGGTCGATGACGCGCTGGTTCGACAGCACCGCCACGCCCAGGTCCTCGTCCGGCAGGTAGAGCAGGTTCGACAGGTAGCCGTGCATGCCGCCCGCATGCCCGAACGCCGGCCGTCCCGCCACGTCGTGGTGGTAGATGCCGAACGCGTACGGCAGCGCCGTACCGTCGGCCAGCTCGGCCCGCTCGAGCAGCGCGTCGCGCAGGTCCGCGCCGAGCACCCGCCCGTCGGCCAGGAAGCCGAACCACGGAGCCAGATCGCGCACGCTGGTAACCACCCCACCGTCGCCCACCGCGCCCTCCTGCGTGTCGGCCCGGAGCGGCGGATGACCGTGGTTGTCGTAGCCGTAGGCCATCCGCTCCACCGGCACCGACGCATCGTCCCGGTAGACCGAGTCGTCCATCCCGAGCGGCGCGAACAGCCGCTCGCGGGCGAAGTCCGCCAGCGACTGCCCGCTGACCCTGCGCACCACCACGGCGGCCAGGACGTAGCCGGTGTTGGAGTAGGAGAAGTCGGTGCCGGGTGCGAACGTGGTGGTCCGCAGCCGCGCGATGACCTCGAGCAGCCGCTCCTCGGTCATCTCCGCCAGCGGGTGCCCGGTCAGCGGCTGCACCGCGTACCACTCGGGCAGGCCGCCGGTGTGCTGCAGGCACTGCCGCAGTGTCACCGGCACGGCCAGGCTCAGTTCGGGCACGTGCGTGCGCACGTCGTCGTCCAGGTTCAGCTTGCCGTCGCGGGCCAGCAGCAGCACGCACGCGGCGGTGAACTGCTTGCTCGCGCTGGCGATGTCGAAGCGGGTGTCGCCGTCGATCGGCACGCCGAACTCCAGGCACGCCGTACCCGCCGAGGCGGTGAGCAGCGGGGCGCCACCTTGGTAGACGGCCGCCGCGAGCCCCGGCGTTCCGGGGCTCGCCAGCGAGGACACCTCGCGTTGCACCAGTTCGAGATCCATGGTCGCCAGTATCGTCAGCCGAACGCGGATGCCCGTTGGCGTGCGCGACCACGCCTGGGCGGCGAACTTTGGCCTGCGCTCCTAAGCCCGCCCAGGGGGCGCTGCCCAGGTCCGGTCTTCCCCGAGGTGCGTCTGGCTGACGGTGACGACGGTGGGGTGGGACAGGTGAAGGGCGAGTGCTCGGGAGACGGTGCGGGCGTCGAGGGCGCGTAGGGCGTCCAGGTGGTGTTGGAGGTGTTCGGGGGGCAGGGCCTCGGCCGCGAGGGAGGCCAGTTCGTCGGCCAGTGCGGCGGCGCTCTCGTAGCGTGCCCATGCGCCGTCGAGCAGGGCGCTGACGGCCTCTGCGCAGGCGGTTTCGTTGAGGCCGGTGGTCGTCAGTTCCCTTAGTTCGGCCAGCGCCAGGTCGACCGCCTCCGCGTCGCGCACCGCGCCTTCGAGCAGCAGGGTTCCCACGCCAGACCGGGATTCGAGGGTGGCGGTGAAGCCGTAGGTCTGGGCGTGCCGATCGCGCAGGACCCGGTTGAGGAGGGCGGACAGGCCGCCGCCGAGCATGTGGCAGGCCACGGTGAGGGCGGCCCACGTGGTCAGGTCGGCGCGGCCGGGCACGCCGTACCCGATCGCGACGTGCGGCTGGACGGCTCCCGGCCAGGGGACCGTCACGGGGGTGCCGGCGGATACGAGACGGGCGGGGGCGGGCGGTCGCGCGGGCTCGGCCAGGCCCAGGGCCTCAGCGATGCTGTCGGCGGGGGATTCGGCTCCGACGATCACCAGGGTGCCCGCCGCCCGCTCCACGCGGAGCCTGGCGAGCAGCCGGTCGCGTGCGGCCTGGCGCGGGAAGAGCTGAGGTCCGGGCACGGCGGGAGGCGCGAGCCGCCGCAGCGCCTCGCCCAGGTTCTCGGCGGGCACCTCGAAAGCCAGCAGCTCGGCCGAGCGGCGGACCACCGCGCCCACCTCCTCCAGCGAGACGGCGTCCACCTCCCGCCCGGCGGCCTCACCCACCAGCCGTACCGCGGCGAGCCCACCGGCGGGCCGGGGGCACACCAGCGTGCACGGGGTCCGGCGGATCGGGGGGAGCGACCAGGTCATCAGGACTCCTCGAGGCGGTAGGCCAGCACATTGCGATCGCGGACCAGCAGGTCGGCCGCGGGCTCCACCACGACGGGAGCGGCGGGAGCCCGGCCGTGGAGCGTCAGCTCGTTCGCCAGCCCGGCGGCCGTCGCCACCCGCTCGAGATGCTCGCGGCGGGTCAGCGCGAATACCCGGTCCAGTTCGCCTGGCCGCGCCCCGGACGCGGCGAGCTCGGCGGTCTCCTCCACGACCGCCTGCTCGACGGCCTCCAGCGAGGCGCCGGGCGCGGCATGGATCTTGACGATCGCCATCGAGCAGGCCGTGGAGAAGCGGTGGAAGTCTGCCTCGACGGAGAGCGCCGTCCCTTGGTCCACGACCAGCCGCCGGTGCAGGCGCGACCCTTCACCTTGGGCCAGCAGGCGCACCGCCGCCTCGGCCGAGTCGAGCCCGGCGGAGGGCAGCAGGTGCGCCACGTAGAGGGCCTCGGCGGGCTGGCGTTCCGAGACCTCCAACCGCGTCCCGCCGCGGGCCGTGCCGTACGGGCGGGAAGGTGGCGGAGGCTTGCCCGGCACTCCGGAGAAGATCCGATCGGCCAGGTCGAGCGCCGCGTCGGCGTCGAAGTCGCCCACCATGGCGAGTACGGCGTTGCCCGGCGTGTAGCGGTCGGCGACGAAGGCCGCGCAGTCCTCCGGTGTGATCGCGTCGAGGTCCTCCTCCGTGCCCGCCGGAGTGTGCCCGAAAGGGTGGCACAGGGCGATCAGGTGCGGCAGGTGGGTCCCGTACGGCAGGCCGTACAGCCGCTGGCGGACCTCGTTCCTGACCACCTCCCGCTCCACCCGGAGCGCGTCGGCGAGGCCGCGTCCGGCCTCGAGCCGCAGGACCTGCTCCAGGCGCCCTGACGGCACGGTCTGGTAGTAGACGGTGTGCTCGAACCAGGTGTCGGCGTCGTAGAGGGCGCCCATCCCCTCCAGCGCGGCCACGTCCCCGCGCCGGTACATCAGGTGCTCGGTCACGTGGGCGAGCCCGGTCCTGCGCGGCGGCTCGTGGCAGGACCCGGCGGCGTAGCGGATGCTCACGGCGGCGACCCCGGTATGCCTGCGCTCCACGGCCAGCACGCGCAGGCCGTTGGACAGGACGGCTTCACGCGGCACGGCGCACCACCCGCAGGATCTCCTCGGCCACCAGGTCGGGACGGTCCTGGGGGACCAAGTGTCCGGCGCCGTCCGCTACGACGTGCCTGCCCAGGGGGCTGCCGGCCACCAGCCCGCGGTGGCTGTCGGCCAGGCTCGCCCACAGCTCCGCGTACCCGGCAGGGCGCACCCCTGCGGTGATCACCGTGATGGGCACGTCCGGCAGCGCTGCGGTCCCGCGCAGTTCGTGCAGTTCGTGCAGGCTGCGCTGCTGGGCGGCGCTCTCGGCCCTGGTGGCGCGCAGCGCGGAGCGGGCGCTGAGCTCGGCCAGCGTCTGGTCGCGCAGGTCGGGCGGCAGGTAGGCGGCCAGCCGGAGGGTGTCAGCCGTGGGTCGTCCCGTCGCCAGCCGCAGGAGATGGCCCGCGGCTTCCAGCGCGTCGCCGACGGGCTGGAGCAGCCTGGCCAGCGCGTAGGCGGGGCTGCGCGGCAGGGTGACGTCCTCGAGCGGGACCGACGGGTCGACCAGCACCAGCCCCGCCACGCGCTCCGGGTGGAGCCGGGCGAAGCGTTCGACCAGCGCGCCGCCCAGGCTGTGCCCGACCAGCACGCAGGGACCGGTCTCGCGCAGCAGATCGAGCAGGTCCCCGGCCATCCTGACGTGATCGCGGCGGGCCCGGTCAGGCTCGCTGAGCCCCAGCCCCGCCCGGTCGTAGGCGAGCACCGCGGTCCGCGTCGCCACGATCGGCGTCACCAGCGCCCACTCGGTGCGCGTCGCGCCCAGCCCGGCCTCGAGGACCACCACAGGCTCGCCCGCGCCCGAGGTCACGTAGTGCAGCCTGCGCCCGTCGCGGGTGCGCGCGTACCCGCTCATCGGCCCACCGCCGGCGCCAGGTCGCGGGGGAGAGTACGGCCGGCCGAGGCGATGACCATCGCGGCCACCACCCCGGGCACGGCGATGGCCACCACCGCCCCCGCCGCGCCCAGCGCCCGTTCGGCGGAGCCGAGCAGCGCGGCGCCCGCCATGCCGCCACCGGCCAGCGCGAAGGCGCTCACCGCCGCCGCGTGCGCCCGATGCGCGGGCGCGATCACCGACTGGCACAGCAGCTGGGCGGTCGGCACGATCAGCGCCTGGGCCGCCGCGGCCAGCACGAAGGCGGCCAGCGCGAGCGGCAGCGCGGGCGCCAGCACGCCCGCCGTGTACATGAGCGCGGTCACGGTCACCGCGGACCCGCACAGCACCGCCACCCCGCCGGGACGGGCCTGGAAGACGCGGTCGAGCGGCCGCCCCGCCGCGAGCAGCGCCACCAGCATGACCCCGGCCGTGCAGGTGAAGAAGATCCCGCGGGCACCGGCGCCGAGCTGCCAGCGGTCCTCCAGGTGGACCGAGACCAGCGTCGAGACGGGCACCTGCAAGGCGCCGAACGCGGTGAACCCGGCCAGGACGCGCCGCAGCGTCGGCGTGGCGGCCATGGCCTTGACCGCGGCGAGCAGGCCGGTCCTGGGCGGAGCGTCCGCGGGCGCGTCGAAACGGCCGATCCCGGGGTCGCGCAGGCGCACCGCGAACAGGCACGTCAGCCCGGACAGCCCGCCGAGCACGGCGAACGCCGCGCGCCAGCCCAGCCCGAGCCAGCCGGTGAGCGCGGACACCACGAGGGGAGCGGCCAGGTAGGCCAGTGCTCCGGCCGCGCCGTACAGGGTGAGCATCCTGGCCCGCACCGCGGCGGGGTAGGTGTCCACCAGCAGCGGGGTGTGCAGGGAGACGGTACTGCCGTTGGCCATGCCGAAGACCAGCACGACCAGCGCCAGGCTCCACGCGCCCGTGGTGAGCGCGACGGCCGCGGTCGCGGCGCTCCACACCAGCCCGGTCACGACCGACAGCACGGCGCGCCGCGGACGCCCGGTGACCAGCCCGGCCAGCAGCAGCGGGGCCACCGCGAGCGCCAGGAACTGCACCGACATCGCGCTCGCCAGGTCACCCACGCTCAGCCCGAGCTCGGTGCGCAGGTCGGGACCGAGCACGGTGAGTCCGGTGTCGGCGAAGGAGTTGCTGATCACCAGGGCGCCCAGCGCGGTGACCGGGTAGAGGCTCAGGCCGTGCTCGCGCAGCACGTTACGGAGCGGTTCGTCCATTCCTCCACCCTGGAGTTCCGCCGCCCGGCAGGCTCTGTCCGATCGGCTAACGTTGTCCAGGATTCGTTGTCCGGTGAGGAGCGGGGTCGTGAGCGGAGGTTCGTCACTGGCCCGGCTGCTCGAGGCGGGTGACTTCACCGCGGTGACCGCGCCGCGCGGGCTCGACGTCGCGATCACCGGGCCTGTCCTGCACGACTCGCTGAAGCCGCCCTCGTCCCGCTCGGGCTCGGTCGTCCTGCTCGTCGGCGTCGATCCCGCCGCGCCGGGTTCGGCCGCCGTCCTGTACGGCCTGGTCGAGGCGGCGGCCGTGGTGGTCCGCACCCCGGCGTGCGCCGAGGTCGCCGAAGCGGCACAGCGGGCCGGAGTGGCGCTGCTGACCTGCCCTCTGCCGTGGGCGCGGGTGTTCGCCCTGGTCGAGGCGGCCTCCGCTGACAGGGCACCGGGCACGGCGGCCCAGGCGCTCGCCGGGATCGCGCCGGGGGACCTCGACACGCTCGCCGACGACGCGGCGGCCCTGCTGGGGCGGCCGGTGATGTTCGTCGACCCTGAGTGGCGGCTGCTGGCCTACTCGGCCGTGCTCGGCCAGTGGACCGACGCCCTGCATCGCGAGCTGCTGCTGGCCAGGGCGGTGCCGGAGCGGGAGGCGCCCTCGGCCACCCGGCGGCTGCTGCTGGCCGGCAACCGGGCGCTGCGCTTCTGGAACGAGGACGGGGACGAGGCCGTCTGGCGGATCGGCGCGGGCGTGCGGTCGGCCGGGCAGCCGGTGGGCATGCTCTGGGTCCTCGAGGGGCACGACCAACTGCCGCTGGAGCTGCTGGCGGTGATCGAGGAGGTCGCCCGGCTGAGCGGCCCGCACGTGGCGCGGCACCTGGCCGCCCGCACGCGCGACCGCGAGCGCCGCGGGCGGCTGGCGGGGCAGGCCATCGACGGCAGGGACGCCGCGGCCGCCTGCCGCGCGCTCGGCCTGGACCTGTCGGCGGGGTGCGCGGTGGTGGCCGTCCGGGCCGCGGACGGGGCCCGGGTGCTCGACGCGGTCTCGGCCGCGCTGGCCGCCCGGCGGCACGCCGCCGCGTGCGTGCAGCGGTCGGACGTCGTCTACTGCATCCTGCCCGGCGACTCCGCCTACGAGGTGGTCGCCGGGCTCGCCACGGACCTGGGCATCAGGGCGGGCATCGGCGGCACCGCGCGGGACGGCGCCGGGCTCGCCCGTTCCCGGCGCCTGGCCCACCTGGTGCTCGGCGTGCTCGAGGAGGGCGGCGAGCCTGACGATGCCACGTTGCGCGCCCGCGTGGCCGTACGGGAGTTCCTCGAGCTGCTGGCGGCCACGCCCGAGCTGTTGCTGCACGAGCTCCCGCTGGCGCAGGAGGAGACGGCGCTGGCCTGGATCGAGGCCCTGGGCGACGCCGCCGGGGTGGCCGGGCGCACGGGCCTGCACCCCAACGGCGTCCGCTACCGCATCCGGCGCCTGGCCGAGCTGGGCCTCGACCTGGACGACCCGGACACGCGGCTGCTGGCCTGGCTACGCCTGCGCCTCGCGGCGGGGCAGCGCCCGCGCGCTCAGGTGCAGGTAGCGGGCCCGGCCGTCGCCCGCGTCGCCGACGAAGGCGACTGAGGTGTGCGCGCCGTCCTGCTCCTCCAGCGTGATCAGGGTGTCGCGGTCGAGCGGGACGGCGGTGAACGTCTCACGGTCCTCCTCGTCGCTCACCGTCAGGCGGAAGGCCGCGCCCTCCCTGACGACCTCGACCGAGATCGCCTTGGAGGCGTAGCGCCCCTCGAAACGCGTCGGGTCGGCAGGGACAGGACCGGCCGGAGGTACGGCAGGCGGCGGCATGCGGACCCCGGCCAGCTCGTCGAGCAGCGGAGCGGCCAGCTCGTTGAACAGGGCGCGGGCCCGGCCTCCGTTGGTGAGCAGCGCGATCGCCACCCCGGCGGCGGGCACGGCGCGCAGGAACGCCGTCTGGCCGACCGTGTTGCCGTCGTGCCCGATGACCGGCCCGCCAGGCCAGTCGAAGACCTCCCACCCGAGTCCCCACCACCGGCCGCGCCGCCCCACCCCGGGCGGCAGGGTCACCTGCGGCAGGGCGGCCCACTCGGCGTCCAGGTACGCGGCGGCGAACCGCACCAGGTCGGCGGCGCTCATCGCCAGGCAGGCGCCGGCGGCGGCGTTCGAGCGCGGCAACGCCCACACCGGCGCCGGGCTGCCGTCCAGATGGCCGACGGCGGGCCTGCCGAGGATCGCCTGCTCGGCCGAGGTGGCCACGCCCAGGCCGAGCGGTCCCGCGAGCCGCTCGACGAGGGCGTGCTCCCACGTCGTCGCGGTGACGACCTCGACGATCCTGCCGAGCACGCAGTAGCCGGTGTTGCAGTAGGAGAACAGCTCGCCGGGCGGGAAGACCTGCGGCGCGATGTCGTCGAGCGCGGCCACGTACCGGGCCAGCGCGTCGTCGCCGGGGCCGAAGTCGTCGTAGAGGTCGCCCTCCAGGCCCGAGGTGTGGCTGAGCAGGTGGCGTGGCGTGATGCCGTCGCGGAAGCCGGGCAGGCAGGCGCTCACCGGCGCGTCCAGATCCAGCCTGCCCTCCTGTGCCAGCTGCATGATCAGCGCGGCGGTCCAGATCTTGGTGACCGAGCCGATCTGGAACAGCGCGTCAGGGGTCGCCGGCCAGCCGGTCCGCAGGCTCAGCACGCCGGCCGCCGCCTCGCGCACCTCGCCGCCCGCCAGCACCGCCACCGCCGCGCCCGGCACCTCGTGCTCGGCCACCAGTACGGCCAGGCGCTCCGCCAGCCCTGTCACCGGCTCTCCTCCCTGCCCGCCATGACCACGGCCGACAACAGGGACGCCACGTCGGTCTCCGGGTTCAGCAGGGTGAGCTTGAGGCAGACCCGGCCGTCCAGCTCGGTACGGCCGACCACGGCGCGGCCCTGTCTGAGCAGCCGGCGGCGCAGCGCCGCGTTGACCTCGTCGCCGTCGCGGTAGCGGAAGACGACCGTGGACAGCACCGGCGGCGCCACCAGCTCGAGCTCCGGGTCGGCGACGATCAGGTCGGCGGCGCGCAGGGCCAGGTCGTGGCAGCGGTCCACCAGCTCGCCGAGCCCGCGCCTGCCCAGCGAGCGCAGCACCACGAGGATCTTGGCGCAGTCCGCCCGCCTGGTCGTGCGCAGCGACTGGCCGAGCAGCCCGTCGTACCCCTCGGCCACGTCGTCGGCCGGGTTGAGGTAGGCGGCGCGGGTCTCCAGCCCGGCCATCGCCCCGGCGTCGCGCACCAGGAACACCCCTGCCGCGGCCGGGACCCACCCGAACTTGTGCAGGTCGATCCCGACCGAGTCGGCCCGCTCGATGCCGCGGACCAGCGGGGCCAGCCGGTCCGACAGCAGCGCGCCGCCGCCGTGCGCGGCGTCCACGTGCAGCCAGACGCCGTGCGCCGAGGCCACGTCCGCGATCTCGGCGAGCGGGTCGACGGCGCCGGTGTCGGTGGTGCCCGCCGTCGCCACCACCGCGACCGGCACGTCGCCCGCCCGCTCGCAGCCGGTCAGGGCCGCGGCCAGGCTCGCCGGATCCATCCGGTGCGTCGCGTCGGTGGCGATCGGCTCGACGCCGTCCAGCCCGAGCAGCGCCGCGGCCCGCTGGATCGAGAAGTGCGCGCCCTGCGAGCAGAACACGCGCCTGCGCCCGGCGGGGGCGCGGTCGCGGGCCAGCATCAGGCCCATCAGGTTGGACTCGCTGCCGCCGGTCGTCACCGTGCCCGAGGCGCGCCCGGGGTCGAACCTGGTCAGGCCGGCCAGGGCCGTGACCAGCTCGCGCTCCAGCGTCACCGCGGCGGGCGCCTGGTCCCAGGAGTCCAGCGACGGGTTGAGCGCGGACACGGCCAGGTCGGCGGCGACCGCCTCGGGGAGGGGCGGGCAGTGCAGGTGGGCGGCGCACGCCGGGTCTGCCGGGTCGGCGCTGCCGTACACCAGCAGGCTCGTGATGGCGGACACCGCCTCCAGCGGGCCGGTGCCGCTGTCAGGCAGTGCCCCGCCCGCCTCGTCTAGCACGGCCCTGACCCGTGCGGCCAGCTCGGCCGGCGTCACGGCGGGGACCGGCCCGCCGCGCTTCGCCGCGGACTCTGCCATCGCCCGCAGCACCTCGTCGATCAGCACGTTCAACCTCATGAGCCCCACCATGCCCCCGCCGTGAGCTCCGCACTCTGGCCTGCCGGACAACCCCGGCGGTCACCTCTTGTACGGCATGCCCAGCCGCAGCCGGAGCCAGGCCGCCAGCCGGATGTCGGGGTCGCGCAGGTCGGTGCCGGCCTCAGCGAGCTTGCGGACGCGATACCTGAGCGTGTTGGGGTGGAGGCCGAGCCGGTCGGCGGCGGCGCGGTAGTCGCCGCCGGCCTCCAGCCAGGCCAGCACCCAGTCCTCACCCGGCGCCCGGTGGACCAGCAGCTCCGGATGGTCGCCGAGCAGGTGGCGCAGCTCCGTCACGGCCACCTGGGTGCGGACCTCGGCCACGCTCGCCACCGCCGGGCCGTCCTCGCGCTCCCGCAGGACCTCGAGCACCAGCCCGGCCTGGCGCGCCGAGCCCGGCAGGCCCGCCACGTCGCGCACCCGGCCGCCCACGCCGGCGATCAGCCGGTGCCGCCCGCGGATGCGCCGCACGGCGTCGTCGGCGATCTCCCTGGCGCGCGCGCCGAGCGGGAAGTAGACCGTGTCGCCGCGCAGCACGCAGGCGGCGGGCCTGCGGTAGGCCTCCAGGTAGGCGGTCAGGCTCTCCAGGAGCACGCCGCCGAGCAGTTCCTCGCGCGCGCCGACCGCGACCACCGCCAGGCCCGCGCCCGGGTCGAGCCCGAGTTCGCGGCAGGCGGCCTCGGCGCCGTCGCCGCCCTCGAGCGCGATCTCGGCCAGCTCGCCGTACCGGCTGCGGGCGGCCCGCGCCTGGCCGACGTGGGCGCCCGCGAGCCTGGCGAACTCCTCGACCAGCTCGAGCCGGTCGTCGGGAAGGGGCGTCGCGCCCTCGAGCACCCAGAGCATGCCGCACGGCTCGGAGCCCACCCTGATGCCCACGCCGACCCGCGAGGACCCGCCGCTGCCGAAGCGGCGGGCGCGCGTGTCGCGCAGCAGCGCCCTGCGGGCCTCCGGCAGGGCCTCCGCCTCGGGCACGGCACGGTTGAGCACGGTCTCCCGCTGCAGGTGGTCGGCGGAGCGGTGATCGAGCGCCGAGTACGCGAGCAGCCGCCACTGCGCGTCCACGAACACTACGGGCCGGCCGAGGGCGACGGCGACGGCCCCGGCCAGAGCCTGCAGGTCGCCGGGCGGGACCCCGCCCACGTCGCCCGCCGCCTGCTCCCTGTCCGGCGCCGTGGTGACGTCCTCAGCCAGCGTGAACAGGTGGGTCCACGCCAGCGGCCAGCGCATGCGCAGCAGCGCCAGACCCGCGTCGCGGGCCGCCTCCGCCAGGGGTCCGCACGCCTCGTCCGCGCACGGACCGGCCACCACGGCGGCCGCGCCGCGCAGCCCGCGCACCGCCGCGGCCGCCTCGGGCGCCGCGGGGTCCAGCCCGACGAGCAGCACCAGCGAGCCGGGCGGCGGCGGCCCGGCGTCCAGCGGGTCGTGGACGGCGGTGCGGGTCAGCTCGGTGGGTCCGGGCGTCACCAGGATCTCGAGCAGGTCCTCACCCACCTGGGCCACCAGCAGCTCCAGCGGGACTCCGGTCATGCCTGTCTCTCTAGCAGAAGGTGGGTTCGAAGAGGTGCTTCATGGTCTTGTAGAAGTCGTTCCAGTCGCCGTTCAGGTTGCTCACCAGCACGCGGGTGCCCCTGCGGTCGCCCATGGCGTACGACACCGAGCCCTGGATGTACCCGCCGCCGCCCCAGAGCGTGCGGCCGCACCCGAGCGTCTGGGAGTAGACGCCGAGGCCGTAGCGGGTGTCGGGGACCCAGTCCGAGCCCTCCGTGGAGACGGTGGTGAACATCTCCTTCTGCTGGGCGGGCGGCAGGAGGCGGCCGCGCAGCAGGGCACTGAGGAAGCGGTGCAGGTCCGAGGTGGTCGAGACCATGCCGCCCGCGGCCCCAGCCCAGCTCAGGTCCGCGTCGGTCACGTCGTGGACCGCCGTGGGACGGCCGGCCTCGTCGAACTTCGAGTAGTGGCGGGCGTGCGGGTCGCGCAAGGTGTTGTCGGCGCCCGGCAGGTAGGTGCCCATCAGGTGCAGCGGGCCGGCGATGCGCCGCTGGATCTGCTCGGCGAGCGTCGAGCCCGTGGCACGTTCGACGATCATCCCGGCCAGGTTGTAGTTGACCTTGGAGTAGATGAAGCGCTTGCCGGGCTCCTCGGGCGGCGGGGTCGGCTTGCCGGGGACGGCGTCGGGCAGCCCGCTCGTGTGGTTGAGCAGCTGCCTGATGCTGATCTTGGTGCCGTCGCCGCCGAGCTTGTCCTCCACCACGCCGGGCAGCCACTTGGCCACCGTGTCGTCCAGGCTGAGCTTGCCCGCCGCCGCCAGTTGCAGGACCACGGTGCCGGTGAAGGCCTTGGTGAAGCTGCCGATGCGGAAGTGCTCGCCTGGCCGGCGCCTACTTCCGGTCGTCAGGTCGGCCACCCCGGCCGTGCCGAACCACGGCTTCGCGTGACGGTCTCGCAGGTCGGCGACGATGCCGGGGCCGCCGCCGTCGGACACCTCCCGCTCCAGCACGCGCTGGAGGTCGACGGCGGGGGGCGTCGTCATGGCGGTCCCCGACATGGTGAGGGCGGCGAGGAGCAGGGCGCGGAACATGGTGGCTCCTTGGGATCGAGGGTTACGTATAAGCAACGTTAGTTGACTAACCTGAGATTAGTCAACGCAAGTTGCTTAAAGAGGCCGACTGTGATCTGCGTCACGGCGTGAACCTGGGCGCGGGCCCGCCGCTACTCACCGGACATGATGGGAAGAACGTTGGCCGGGGTCGCGCTGGTGGAGACAATCGGTCTGAGCGGCACGAGCGCGCCGGCAGCGGACAAGGCGGAGCCGCCGCGGGGCGCCAGGGCGGTGGTTCAGGTCAGCCCCAACCCCACGACCAGATCCGGGCAGGAGATCACGATCACCGGCGACTGCGACGGCGAGGCGGGCGTGGTCCTCCTGGTCACCCACGTCTGACCGAACACGGTGCCAAGCGACGCCGACCTCCTGGCCAGCATTGCGCAGGGTGACACGGTCGCGCTCACCGCGCTGTACGAGCGCTTCGGCGAGCGGCTGTACGCCTTCCTCTGCCGCCTGGCCAGGGACGAGGGCACGGCCGAGGAGATCCTGCAGGACACGCTGTTCGCGGTCTGGCGGTCGGCCGGGGCGTACCAGGGGCGGTCGAGCGTGAGCACCTGGCTGTTCGGCGTGGCCCGTCGGCAGGCGCACAACCGCCTGCGCGGCAAGCCACCGCCGCCGGCCGCGGAGCCACGCGACCTGGCCGAGCCCGTACCGGGACCCGAGGAAAGGGTCCTGAGGGACGACTGGCTGCAGAGGGCGCTCGGGATGCTGCCCCTGGCGCACAGGGAGGTGGCCGTGCTGCATTTCCTCTGCGACCTGGGCGGTCAGGAGATCGCCGAGGTGCTGGACATCCCGCTGGGCACGGTGAAGAGCCGCCTGCATCACGTCCGCGCGAAACTGAGGGAGAGTCTCGGTGAACAAACCACCCCCCGCTGAGCGGATCGTCGCCGCCGCGCTGGCCGCCTCCGCGCTGGAGGGCGGGCTCGGGGACCTGCGCGTCCACGCCGTGTCTCCGGCGCGGCGGGCCTGGCTGTTGCTGTGCATGGAGGCGCGGCTCGTGCACCCCGCGGTGTGGGCGGCCTCGCTGCTGGTCATGGCGGTGTGCGGCGGGCTGGCGCTGATGCACGGCGTGGTGCCCGACGTGCTGCTCGAGCTCTCGGCCCCGCTGGTCGCCGGGCTCGGCGTCGCCGGGCTGTACGGGCCCGAGCAGGACCGTGCGTTCGAGCTGGTCGCCGCCACGCCGACCTCGCCCCGGCTGGTGCTGCTCGCCAGGGTGACGCTGGTGTACGGCTACGACCTGGCGATCGCGCTGGCCGTCTCCGGCCTGCTCTGGCTGTCCGGGAAGGCGTCGGACGGTCCGGCGGCGCTGATCGCCTCGTGGCTCGGGCCCATGACCCTGCTGGCCGCGCTCAGCCTGCTGCTGGCGGTGTGCTGGAATCCGGCGGGGGCGATCGGGGTGACTCTCGGCGTCTGGATCTGGATCGCCCTGCCCTACATCGGGGCGCGCACCCCTCAGCCGGCCGGTGGCCTGGCGGGGGCGCTGGGGGCGGCGCTGGTCCTCGGGACGGCGGCGATCCTGCTGGCCGGGCGGGGCGAGCCGCTGCGGAGGCCACGGTCGTGAGGGCGATCCTGCTCGGCACCGCCGTACTGCTGGGTGCGGCGGCCTGGAGATGGCTCGGGGACTCCGAGCGCGTACTCGGAGGTGAACCGGAATGATCCCGACCCTGCGCTACGAGTTCGTCATGCAGGTCCGCCGACCGTCGATGTGGATCATCTACGGCCTGGTCGTCGCGTTCATGGTCACGAAGCTGGCGTACTGGTCGCTGGATCTCGGCGAGTCGAGACCGGCGGTGCCGCGCCACGCCATGGTCGTGGCCGCGAGCATCGTCATGGCCCTGCTGCCCATCGTCTACGGCTGCCTGCTGGCCGACCGGCCGCAGCGCGCCCGCGTGCTGCGCGTCGAGCCGGTCCTCGCGGCCACGCCGTCCGGCGCCACCGCGCGCCTGGTGGGCCGGTACCTCGGGACGTGCGCGGCGACCGCCGTACCGATCGCGGTGGCGTACTTCGGCAGGGCGCTGCTCTACGCGGTCGTCAAGGGCGAGCCCGCGGCTCTCGGGTGGGCGGTGGTGATCTTCCTCGCCGCGGTGCTGCCCGGGCTGGTCTTCGTCGGCGCGCTGGTCTACGCGGGGACGCTGCTGATCCCGCCGATGCTCTTCCGTGTGCTGTTCGTGGCGTACTGGTTCTGGGGCAACCTCATCCCGCCGGACCTGATGCCCACCCTGTCCCACACGATCTTCTCCGCGACCGGCGAGTACGCCAGGGACGGCCTGCTGGCCCCGTTGCCGCCCTACGGCGTCACCGTGCCCGGCGCCTTCGACTTCCTGCGCCCGGCGGCCACCCAGGCCACCGCGCTGCTGTGGATCGGCCTGATGATCGCGCTGGCGGTGGCCATGCTCTTCCTCGTTCGCCTGCACGCATCACGAAGCGAGTCCTGACATGCGGATCGACATCTCCGGCCTCACCAAGATCTACAAGGGCGGCACGCGCGCCCTGGACGGCCTCGACCTCTGCGTGGAGACCGGGATGTTCGGCCTGCTCGGCTCGAACGGCGCCGGCAAGACCACGCTCATGCGCGTCCTCGCCGGCCTGCTCAAACCCACCTCGGGCCGGGTTCACGTCGGCGGGTACGACCTGGCCACGGCCGAGGGCAAGCTCGCCGTACAGCGGGCGCTCGGCTATCTGCCGCAGGACCTGGGCGTCTACCCCGACCTGACCGCCCGGCGCTTCCTCGACTACATCGGGCTGCTCAAGGGGTTGAACGCCGCGTCGGCGCGGCGCCGCAGGATCTCCGAGCTGCTCGAGGTCGCCGGGCTGTCGGACGTCGCCGACCGCAGGCTCAAGGGGTTCTCCGGCGGCATGCTGCGCAGGGTCGGCATCGCCCAGGCACTGCTCGCCGACCCCCGGCTGCTGATCGTGGACGAGCCGACGACGGGGCTCGACCCGGAGGAGCGCATCCGCTTCCGCACCCTGCTGTCCCGCCTGGCCGGGGATCGCACGGTCCTGCTCAGCACGCACATCGTCGAGGACGTGGCGCAGACCTGCCGCTCGCTCGCGGTCCTGTCCGCGGGCAGCCTGGCATTCCAGGGTACGGTCGCCGACCTCGTCGCCCAGGCCGCCGGCCAGGTCTGGACCGTGCACACCCCCGGCCCCCCACCCCCCGGCGCCCGGGTCGTCTCCGCCCTGCCGGAGGACCAGGGCATGTCCTACCGCGTCATCGCTCCAACCCCTCCGACGCCGGAGGCACGCCCACAACACCCCACCCTTGAAGACGGCTACCTCGCCCTCATGACCGCACCCAGCGCCGTGGGCTAGAGGTCGAGGGCGCGGCCGTGGACGGCCAGGTAGCGGGCGAGGGCGATGCGGTGGGCGAAGAAGGCGCGCATGGCGTCGTCGGGGTCGTCGGTCAGGCGCTGGACGGGGATGGCGGTCCACAGGCTGCGCAGGACCAGCGCGCCGAGGTAGCCGTCGTGTTTGAGCACGCTGCCGTAGCCGTCGGTGATGGCCTCGTGGACGGCGGGCAGGTCCTCGACGGCGAGCGAGCCGTCGTGGGCGCGGCCGACGAGCAACTGGCCGAGGTCGAACCCGACGGCGCCGGGGGAGTTCCAGCTCCAGTCCACGGCGACGAACTCCGCCGACCCGTCGGCGGGCACCAGCAGGTTGCCGGGGCTCGCGTCGCCGTGGACGCCCGTGTGCGGCAGCCGTTCGAGCGCCTCCAGGATCGTGTCGATCCGCGTCGCGAGGAAGGCGATGTCCTCCCTGAGCCGCTCGTCCGCGTGCGGGGCGACCAGCGGATGCCGCCACACCGCGTCGTCCAGGACGGCCGGGATCATCACCTGGGGAGGGACGTTCGTGGCGAACGTCCGCAACGAGGCGTTGGGCCCGTTCGCCGGACGCATCGCGGCCAGCTCGCCGAGCAGCCGCGCCGCGCGGTGGTAGCGCTCCAGGTCCCACTCGCCCGGCGCCTCCTGGACGTCCTCCAGCCACATGACCAGCCGGTCGTCGTCCAGCACGTCGAGCCGGCACAGGCGCGGCATCCGCATGCCCTCGGGCAGCGGCTCGTCGGCGAGGTAGGCGTCGACGTCGGCGCGCCAGGGGAACAGCTCGCCCATCGTGGGCCGCATCGCCTCGGGGAACTGGTCGAGCCCGTCCCACACGCGCAGCGACTGGACGGACTTCACGAAGAACGACCAGCTCGCCCCCGACGTCGTCGTCCCGCGGACGCGGTGCAGGCCGACGGTCGACAGCGCGTTCATGGTGGTTTCGACTGGTTCGACGCGCTGCTCGGCGATCTCGGCGGCGGGGTCGCCGAGAGTCTTCCTGACCAGGTCGGTGAGATCATCATGCATGGCATGAGCATGCTGGCATCGAATTCCCCTCGCATGAGCATCTCGTACTCAAATATCCTCGCGGCATGTCGAGGACCTGGCCCTTCGCCGGACGCGCCGATCAGCTCTCGGAACTCAGGTCTTCCCGCACAGGCGTCGTGGTGCTCGGGCCCGCCGGCGCAGGCAAGAGCCGGCTCGTCGCCGAGGCGGTCCGCGATCATCAGGACGTCGCCTGGGTCAGGGCCACGACGGCGGCGGCCGAGCTGCCCCTGGGCGCGTTCGCGCACCTGCTTCCCGCCTCGCCGCCGTCGGCCAACCTGCTGAAATGGGCTTCGGACTCCATCTCCGCCGACGTGCTCGTGGTGGACGACGCGCACGCGCTCGACCCGGCGTCCGCCGCGCTCGTGCACTTCCTCGCCGCCCAGCGGGCGGTCCGGCTCTTCGTCACGGTCCGCGGCGGCGAGCGGCCGCCCGACGCGATCGTGGCGCTGTGGAAGGACGACCTGCTGCCGTGCCTTCCTCTGGACGCGCTGACCCTGGACGAAACGGCCGAGGTCCTGGCCAGTGCCCTCGGGGGCAGGGTGGAGTCCGCCTCGCTCACCCGGCTCTGGCGCACCAGCCAGGGGAACCCGCTCTACCTGCGCGAACTCGTGCTCTCCGGAGTTCTGCGGGACGTCGGCGGGCTGTGGCTGTGGCACGGTCCGCTGCTGATGAGCACGACCATGCGCGAGACGATCGCCGCCCGGATCGGCGACCTGGCCGCCGCGGAACGTTCCGCGCTGGAGCTCCTGGCTCTTGGCGAGCCGCTGGGCGCCGACCTGCTGGCCTCGCTGAGCTCGTCCGCCGCGGTGGAAGGGCTCGAGGATCGGCAGCTGGTGACCGTACAGGCCGATGGGCGAAGGCTGCAGGTACGGCTGGCGCACCCGTTCTACGGCGAGGTCATCCGGGCCTCGTGCGGGACCCTGCGGACCAGGACGATCCTGCACACGCTGGCCGAGGCCGTGTCCTCCTCCGGGCTCCGGCGGCGCGACGACGTGATGCGCGTGGCCGTGTGGCGGCTCGACGCCGGAGATCCCGCGGATCCGTCCCTGCTGCTCGAGGCCTGCAGCTACGCCCGCGCGGTGCGCGACCTGCCGCTCGCGGAACGGCTGGCCAGGGCGGCAGGCGATTCCGGGGACGCGTGGCTGGCGCTGGCCAGCATCCTGTTCCTCCAGGACCGCTACGCCGAGGCCGAGGAGTTCTTCACCCGCGCCTGGGGCGCCACGCTGGACCCGGTGCACCGGATGGAATGCGCCGCGATGGGCACGCTCAACCGCCTGTGGGGGCTCGGCCGCCACGACCTCTCGCTGCTCGAAGAGGGTCTGCGGCAGACCTCCGACCCTGACGACCGCCAGGTCCTGCGCAGCTTCGTGGGCTCGCTGCAGCTCTACGTCGGCGACCCCGAGGCGGCCGCCGCGGAGGTCGCCTCGGCCCGTCAGGAGACCAGGACGCTCAGCATCGCGGCCCGGGGGTCGGTGCTCACGATGGAGGCCCCGCTGCGCGTCGCCACCGGCGAGACCGGCAGGGCGCTCGAGTGCGTCGCCGAGATCATGGCGCTGCTGACCGAGGAACAGCAGGCCAAGCCCAGCATCACCGGTCTCATCATCGACAACGGCGCGCTGGCCGCCGCGATGTCAGGGGACCTGGACCAGGCCGACCGCCTCACCGCGATGCTCGACAGCGGGGAGGAGTACGTCGGCTCGTGGAACCGGGTCACGCTGCAGGCCTGCGTGCGGCGGACCCACCTGCTGCGGCTGCGCGGACGGCTTTCCGACGCGTTGAAGGCGGGTGCCGAGGCGATGGTCCGGCTGCCCGCCGTGCCGACCATCTATGCGGGCCCGTGCCTGGGCGAGACGGCCCACGCCCACGCCCTGCTCGGCGACGCCGACGCCGCCGAGGCGGTCCTCGCGCGTGCCGGGGAGCTGGCCCTGCCCACCGGGCCGTTGACCGACCTGCCGCTGGACCACGCGCGGGTGTGGACCATGGCGGCGCGCGGCGACCTGCAGGGGGCGGTCGAGCTCGCGCTGGAGATCGGCCGCTCGCCGTACAGGATGTTCTCGCTCTTCGCGCTGCACGACGTGGTCAGGCTCGGCCGTCCCGACCTGGTCGCGGACCGGCTCGCCGAACTGCGGGTGGACGGTGTGCTGGCACCGCTGTTCGCCCGGCACGCCGCGGCCCGCACCGGGCCCGACCTGCTGGCCGTCTCGGCGTCGTTCGCCGAGCTCGGCTTCACCCTCTACGCCGCGGAGGCGGCCGCCCAGGCCGCCGCCCGCTACCTGGACGCGGGCGAACCCCGCAAGGCCACCGGCGCCGAGACCCGGGCCTGGGCCCTCACCCAGCGCTGCCAGGGCCCCCGCACCCCCGCCCTGGTCGGACTGACCCTCCCGGGCCTCACGCCACGGCAGCTCGAGGTCGCCACGCTCGCCGCCCAGGGCCTCACCAACCGCGACATAGCCGCCCGGCTCTTTCTTTCCGTGCGTACGGTCGCCAACACCCTCTACGCCGTCTACGAGAAGACCGGCACCCCCGACCGCAAAGCCCTCGCGGAAATCCTCGAATCCCTCAAGCCGTGATCTCGTAGGGGACGACGACGATCTGATCGGGGTCCTCGTAGATCACCCTGCCGGGATCCGGCGACTCCAGCCGCACGCAGGCGATGTCATGGGCGTCAAGGATCGCGAGATACCCGGCCACACGGTCGATGAGATGCCGGGCCGACGACTTGAACCAGGCGGCCGCCCCGGGATTGACGTCGCGGTTGTAAACAGCCGGATCCACCATGGCGGGATCAAGGAAGTTCGCGTCATACCAGGCGTTGCTCTCCACCCGGAAGCGTTCCTCTCCCGCCGACAGCTTCAGATCGAAAGCGAGCCTGTTGACCAGGCTGAACACACCCGGATAGATCCCCCGCTTGTTCGGGAGAGAACTCTGGAACCGGACGTACAGCGGCTCAGGCATCCAGCGCTCGCCTTATACCGGCGGCCAGTGCGGCGGCCTCCCGGGTGTGTTCGACCACGCCGTACTCCGCGATGTGGTCGCCGTCGTCGTAGACGGTCTCTTCTGGTTGGCCGGGGTCGCCGTTGACGATCGCGCAGATGAAGCACGGGCCTGTCCGGGTACGGCGGGTGTAGGTCGCCACGTCGAACGGGACGCGTTGGATCGCTCCGGTCACCTGGATCATGTTACGCGGGGACGCGCAACTCTGGGGTTGCGCGTTGATGGGTCGATGTGCAACTCTGGGGTTGCGTCAGAAACGGACAGTGAAGGAGATACCTCATGAGTGAGGATCGGATCGAGCGGGACACGTTGATCGAGGCGCCCCTTGAGCGGGTCTGGTCGATGGTGGCCGAGCCGGGGTTCTGGGTGGCCGAGGAAGGGAGCGTGGCGGGCACCGTCGCCAGGGAAGGCGAGACGATGGTGGCCAAGAACTCGCGATACGGCGACTTCCCCGTGCGGGTGGAGAAGGTCGAGCCGCCGACGTACCTGGCCTACCGCTGGGCCAGCGCGTTCCCCGGCCAGGAGCTGAGCGACGACAACAGCACCCTCGTGGAGTTCACGCTGACCCAGGAGGGCGACAACACGCGGCTGCGCGTCGTCGAGAGCGGGTTCGCCGCGCTCGCCGGGTCCGAGGAACTGCGGAGCCAGGCGTTCAAGGACAACACCGGCGGCTGGCCCGAGGTGCTCGACGCGTTCAAGAAGCGCGCCGTACAGTCGTCGGCGTGACGGACGAACGTCGCGGCACGGTAGACAGCGTCCTTGTCGCGCTGGCCGACCCGACGCGACGTCAGCTGCTCGATCTGCTCGCCGCGCAGGGCGAGGTCACCGCGACGACGCTCGCGGAGCGGCTCCCCGTCTCACGGCAGGCGGTGGTCAAGCACCTCGCCGTCCTGGACGCCGCCGGCCTGGTCTCCGGCAGGCGGGTCGGACGCGAGGTGCGTTACGCGGTACGGCCGGCGGCGCTCGACGCGACGGCCCGGTGGATGGCCACGCTCGCGGCCGACTGGGATCGCCGGCTGGAGAACATCAAGCGCGCCGCCGAAGCGGCGGAACGGGAATCGCGCTAGCCCTCTTTCCTCGGCACGCCGTACGGCCAGGCCGGCCGTACGGCGTGCTCTTTTTTCGACGACTCAGGGACCGTTTTGTGAAGACCTCTTTCGACACCAGGCAGCGCCTGGTGCTGTTGATCCTGCTCGGCGCGGGATTCATGTTGTCCGTCGATTTCTCGATACTGAACGTGGCGCTGCCGGAGGTGGGCGCCGGCGTCGGGCTCGGACTGGCCGGGCTGCCGTGGATCGCCTCGGCGTACGCCCTGCCCGCGGCCGGTTTCACGCTGCTGTTCGGCCGGATGGGCGACCTGTTCGGGCGCCGCAGATTGTTCCTGGCCGGCATGGTCCTGCTGATCGGGTCCTCGCTGCTGGGCGGCTTCGCGGCCGACCCCGGGATGCTCCTGACCGCCCGGGCGTTGCAGGGCTTCGCCACCGCGATGGCGATCCCGTCGGGTCTGTCGCTGCTCACCACCACATTCCAGGAGGGCGCGATGCGCGATCGCGTCCTCGGGCTGAACGGCGCACTGCTCTCCGGCGGTTTCACGATCGGCGCGCTGGTCGGCGGGACCCTGGTCGACCTGCTGAGCTGGCGGGCCGCGTTCTTCTTCAACGTGCCGTTCGCCCTGGTCATCCTGGTGGCCACGCCGTTCCTGATCCGCGAGAGCAGCGTGCCGGAACGGGTGAGGCTGGACCTGCCGGGAGCGTTGACCGTGACCGGCGGCCTGCTGGCCGTGATCTACGCGGTCGTCGAGAAGAACGTCCCGGCCGCCGTCGTCGGCGTGGTGCTGCTGGCCGCGTTCTGGATGATCGAGCTGCGCTCGCCCGCGCCGCTCGCCCCTGTGCGCATCCTCAAGCGGCCCACGGTGAAGTGGGGCAACTACACCGGACTCGTGATCTTCGCCATGGAGACCGGGATGATCTTCCTGGTGACGCTCTACCTGCAGCACGTCCTGGGCTTCTCCCCGCTGGTCACCGGCCTGATCTTCGGCGTGCCCGGCCTGGCGTCCGTGGCCGCGGGGGTGATCGCGGGCCGCTTCATCGGGCGCTTCGGCGGCCCCAAGGTACTGGCCGTGGCCCTGGCCGTGCAGGGTCTGGCCACCCTCCCGCTGGTGTTCGTCGGCGGCGAGCTGATCGCGCTCGCGGCACTGATCCCCGCCCTGTTCATCGGGTTCTTCGCGCACGTCACCTGCATAGTGGCCTACACGGTGGTCGGGACCTCGGGCCTGCCGGACCAGGAACAGGGTCTGGCCACCGGCCTGACCTCGATGACCCAGCAGGTGGCCATCGCCGTCGGCATCCCGATCCTGAGCTCGATCGCCGCCACGCAGAGCACGGAACTGACCGGCATCCGTCTCGCCCTGGCCGTCGACGTGGCTGTCACGCTGCTCAGCGTCGTGCTCATCTGGCTCGGTCTCCACGGTACGGCAGGCCCCGCCTCGAAGGAACCCGCCCAGGTCCTGGCCACGACGTCGGACTAGCGGAGCGGCCACCCTGCGGGCACCTGCCCTTGCCTTGGCGGAGCCAGCGCAACCGCCACACCGCCCACAGGCCGCGACGCCGGCTCATGAGGCCGCGGCGCCGAGGCCGTTGAGCAGCCGCGACCACTCGGCGCCGATCTGGTCGCGGTCGTAGAGCCGGGACGTGCGCAGCGCGTTCTGCCCCATCCGCAGCCGTGCCGCCGGGTCGTCCATCAACCGGCCCAGCTCCTCCGCCAGCGCCGCGGTGTCGCCGGGCGGCACCAGCAGGCCGTCGTGCCCGTGGGTGAGCATCTCGCCGGGCCCGTACGGGCAGTCGAAGGCCACCACGGGCACGCCCTTGCTGAACGCCTCCAGGATCGTCATCGGGAACCCCTCGTGCCGCGAGCTGAGCGCGAAGATCGAGGCCGCGTCGAGAACCGCGCCGATGTCGCGCGAGGCGCCCGGCAGCGTGACCGACCCGCCGATCCCGAGCTCGCCCACCAGCCGCGACAGCCGCTCACGCTGGGGTCCGGAGCCCACGATGCGCAGCTTCCAGTCCGGCCGCGTCGCCACGGCCTCCGCCCAGGCGCGCACCAGCAGGTCGAACCCCTTCACCCTGGTCATCCGCCCGATCGCCACCACCGTCTTCTCGGTCAGCGGCGACGGCCCGCCGGGCAGCTCGGGAGTCGCGTTCGGAATCCGGGTCAGCAGGGGTGGCGCGTCATCGCCCAGTGCCGCCTGGTAGTCCTTGAGATCGGCCTCCGTCAGCGTCACCAGCGCGCTGAGCCTGCCGTACCTCCTCCTGATCATCTTCTGTACGGCGGGCTGGAACGTGCCGTAGCCGACGTGCTCCTGCGCGACCGTGAGGACCCCGGGCGGCGCGAGCAGCGCGGCGGCCAGGCTCAGGCCGGGACGCGTCGTGATCAGGACGCCCCCGCGCAGACGCCGGATGAACCGCGCGAGCGCCACGTCGGTGCGCAGGTCGAAACGGTCGTAGGCGGTCTCCTCCGCCGGGATGAGCCTGCTCGCGCCGCGCATGGGCAGGCCGTCGAGCCGGTCGACCAGGTAGGAGACGCGCACCCCCGCGGGCACGGGGAAGAAGGGGCGCTCCTTGGTCCTGATGACGCTGACGATCTCGACGTCCCGCTCGGCCGCCAGGCTCTCGGCCAGGTTGAACACGGTGCGGATGGTGCCGCCCATGCCGTTGGCGTGCAGCAGGAGGATCTTCACCTGCCGCGTGTCGGGCGGCGCGGCGCGGAGCGAGCGGTACCTGTTGGCGGCGCGCAGCGCCGTGACCAGGAGCGATGCTGATGAGCCGAGCGTCATGCCAGCACCGTAGGAGCGGGCGGGGAAGTGCCGTCTCAGCGTTGGGTTAGCGCGGTGTTCATCCGCCCAGGTTGTGGAGGAAGTGGGTGATGCCGTACACGCGATCCTGGGCGAGCGTGAGCACGATCTGCCCGGCCGGCCCGTCCATGAAACGGCACTCGAACGCCGGCTGGCCGTTGGCGCGGATCGGCTCCAGGACGAACCGCCTTCCCGCGCGCCAGGTGGCGCTCGCTCGCAGGAAGGCGGCGACCGCCGCGGCGCCGCGGTACTCGTGCGGAGCGGGCGGCATGGCCAGCCAGGCGTCGTCGGTGAGGAGGGTGAGCAGGGTGTCGATGTCGTCCGCGGCGAAGGCCTCGGCGAAGCGCCTGACCAGGCGCTGCTCCTCGGGCGAGCCGGGGGCGGGCGGCCTGCCGTACCCGTCTTGGCGATGCTGGGCGAGCGAGGTGCGGGCCCGCTGCAGCAGCCCCTTGACGGCGGTCGGCGTGATGTCGAGCATCGGCGCGACCTCGGCGAGCCGGTAGTCGAGCACGTCGCAGAGCACCAGGACGGCGGCCTGCCGGGGAGGGACGCGCTGGAGCGCGGCGACGAACGCCAGCTCGATCGTCTCCAACCTGGTGTAGCGCGCCTCGGGCGGCAGCTGGTCGTCCGGGTACGGCTGCAGCCACGGCTGGTCGCCGTCACTGCTGGGTGGCGGGGGCTGGAAGGGCGGGTTCGGCGCGGGCGGGATGCGGCGGCCGCGGTCGCGTAGCGCGTTCAGGCAGCGGTTGGTGGCGATGCGGTACAACCATGACCGCCAGGTCGTGCGGCCCTCGAAGCCGTCCAGGCTGCGCCAGGCCGCGAGCAGGGTCTCCTGCAGGACGTCCTCGGCGTCGGCCAGCGAACCCAGCAGGCGGTAGCAGTGCAGCAGCAGCTCGCGCCGGTGCGGTTCGACCAGCTCGTCGAAGGCGATTTCCGTCACGACCGTTCCGTTTCGCGCGCCCTGGGTGTCCTAACGAGCGACACAGAAAGGACGACCAGCATGACCAGCTCAGCATTGCAGATCGCGCTTGCCCACCACAGCGCGTGGACGGGCAAGGACCTCGACCTGGCGATGTCCTACCTCGCCGAGGACGTCGTGTGCGACGCCCCGGCGGGACGGATCGAGGGCATCGCGGCCTACCGGGAGTTCCTCCAGCCCTTCGCCCAGGGGTTGCTCATCAGGGCGGAGTTGATCGCCGCGTTCGGGGACGATACGACGGCGCTGCTCATGTACGACACGGAGACGATCCCGGCCAAGAGCGCGCCCGCGGCCGAATGCGCCACGGTCCGCGACGGGAAGATCGTCTACAACCGGTTCGTCTTCGACCGCACGCCGTTCGACGAATTCCGGCGCCGATCTCACGGGTAATTCTCCGGGCCGTCTCTGGGTGCTCGTCACCCAGAGACGCGCCCTTGTGGAGATCCGTCCGTTAATCTGGTTCATATGAGCCAGAGCAGGTCGGTATGACATCTGCGGGGATCGACCCGACCAGGCCCAGCATCGCCCGGGTGTACGACTACTGGTTGGGAGGCAAGGACAACTTCGCCTCCGATCGGGAGCTCGCTGACAAGATTGTCAAGCGTTTGCCGCAGATTCCGGAAATGGCGCGTGCCAATCGCGACTGGATCATTCGCGCGGTCTCTTTCGCCGTCGAGAACGGCGTGCGGCAGATCCTCGACGTGGGATGCGGTCTGCCCACCTCAGGGCCGGGGCTGCCCAACGTGCACGAGGTCGCGCAGTCGATCGCCCCGGAGACCCGGGTGCTCTACGTGGACAACGACCCGATCGTCCAGGCCCACGGCAGAGCCCTGCTGGCCACCAACTCCCACACCCAGCTGGAGGAGGGCGACCTGCGCGAGCTCGACAAGACGCTGGCCTCCCTGACCTTCTTCGACATGTCCCAGCCCGTGCTGCTGTTGCTGGCGGCCGTGCTGCATTTCTTCCCCGACGCGGGGGAGCGCGAGCCGTACCAGCTGGTCCGCTCGATCGTGGAGCAGTTGCCCGCGGGCTCCTACCTGGCGATCACGCACGCCGAGGACACGCCCGAGACGCGCGCAGTGACCGGTGACTACACCGCGGCCACCTCCCAGCTGCGCAGCCAGGAGGAGGTGGCGGCGTTCTTCGCCGGGCTCGAGCTGGTGGAGCCCGGAGTGGTCCGCCTGCACGAGTGGCACCCGCGGGACGACAGCCCCTTCAACGATCCCGTGACGGTCCTGGGCGGCCTGGGCCGCAAACCGTAATCTCAGCCGGTCGGGAACATTCCTTGCCCGGGGGTCAGCAGGTGGTGGGGGTCGAAGCGGGTCTTCGCGTTCTCGACGGCCGGCCACAGTGGGCCGTAGTGGTGTTTCCAGTCGGGCTGGGTGAGGGCGACGGCGCTGACGGGATAGAGGCATCCGCCGAGGCCGCGGATGCGGTCGTACACCGTGCGGTTGGTTTTGACGAGCTTGTCGGCCAGCTCGGGATCGTTGGCGGGGAACTGTACGAGGCTGCAGAGGAACGCGATCTCTCCGTCCGGCAGGCGCAGGAGGGGTGAGCTCGCGTGGGCTGGGCGGAGGGGGTAGAGCACGATGCGGCCGAATTCGCCGAAGTCCTCCTGGCCCAGGGTGGCGAGGAGTTCGGTGACCAGGTCGTCGGCGGCCGTGTCCGGGACGAAGGAGTGCAGCCAGGGGTGGGGATCCTGCCAGGTGCCCGCCGCCCGCAGGAGGCTCTCGAGCTTGCTCAGCCGCTGGAACAGCTCCCGATACGGCAGGTCGACGCTCTCCGCCTGGGCGCGGATGTCGGACAGGCCCGCCAGCGTTCGGTCGTCGTCGGGCGGCGAGTCCGCCGGGTACCAGACCCCGACCTCGACCACGTGCTGCCAGCCTGACGGATGCGGGCGGATCGCGCCCTCCAGGTAGTCGACCTGGCCCGTGGACAGCAGGCGGCGCTGGTCGGCCGTCATCGTCCGGTGGTCCGGGTAGAGCAGGGTGTGCAGGCGGACCATTTCCGGTGCCCGGACGAGCCTGAGCACGGCCCGCGTGATGATGCCGAACTGGCTGAGCCCGGCACGCACGGCGTCGAAGAGTTCGGCGTGCCGGTCGGCCGAGCACGTGACGATCTCGCCCTCGCCCGTCACCACCTCGAGCTTGACGACGTTGCAGCTCTGGAATCCGGAGCGGAACGTCATGCCGCCCACGCCGCCCGCGGAAACGGTCCCTGCGACCGACAGGTCCAGATAGTCGGTCAGCACCGGCGGCGTGAGCCCGTGCGGCAGCGCGGCATCGAGCACCGACTGCCAGGTCGCGCCGCCTCCCACGGTCACGTGATCGGCTTCCACGGCGTGCACGCCGCATAGGCCGCTCATGTCGATCACGAGACCGTCCTCGGCCTGCGACCGGCCGTACACGGAATGGCCCTGCCCGCGCGCGGCCACCGGCATCCGCCGCTCGAGCGCCCAGCGCACCGCGGCGGCCACGTCTCTGGCCGATCCCGGCCGGTACACCGCTGCGGGACGCCGCCGGATCAGATGCCCGAAATCCTCGCTCGCGGCATCCAGACTTTCCTGATCAGTGGCGTGCACCCGGCCCCCCGAACCTAGCGTGATCAGTCACGGCCACCATAAGTCAACAGGGCAGCTTCCGCAGGCTTCGTAGCGGCGAGGCCCAGGCGATTCCCGTGCCGAGGAGCATCACGCAGCTCGTGACGACCAGGGTGAGCCGGAGGCCGAGCACCGTTCCGAGCAGCCCGCCGAGCAGGGCGCCGAGGGACATCCCGCCGTAGATGAGGAATCGCCAGGTGGCGTTGACGCGTGCCAGCAGCCGGTCCGGGACGAGGGCCTGGCGGAAGGTCTGCTGGTTGACGCCGTACAGGGAGTGGGCGCCGCCGCGCAGGCACTGCGCGGCCGCCAGGACGAGCGGGCCGGTCGCGGCGGCCAGCGCCAGCCCTCCGACGGAGGCGAGGAGCATGCCCATGATGAACGCGGGGCCCGGCCCGAGCCGGTGGGTCACATGGGTCGCCACCCCGGCACCGGCGACCCCCGCCACCCCGCTGAGCGCGATGAGGACACCGATCACGCCGGAGGACAGCCCGAGGTCATGGACCAGGTAGAGCACCAGGACGACGGCCTGGGCCTGCCCAGCGAACGCGCCCACCGCCGCCGCGAGGATCACCGCGCGCAGGATGTGATGGCCGAAGACGGCGCGCATCCCCTCGAACATGCCGCCGTGCCGTCCGGCGGTAGCGGGATTGCGCCCCGGGTCGCGGATGCGGGCCTTGCACAGAGCCGAGACCACGAACGACGCGGCGTCGACGACGAGAGCGAACGGGCCGCCGACCGCGGACACGAGCAGACCGCCGAGCGCCGACCCTGTCGTGTTGACGGTGGCGTTGCTGAGCATGAGGGCGCTGTTGGCGGGCAGCAACTGGTCGCGGGGAACCAGGCGGGGCGTGAACGACTGGGCAGCCACGATTTCGAAGAGGCCGGCGACTCCCGTGAGCAGCACGATCACGTACAGGTGCCAGAACTCCAGCAAGCCTGCGGCGGCCAGGACCGGGACGGCACCGATCAGGAGCGCCTGGGCCGCATCGGTCAGGATCAGCAACCGGCGGTAGGGCAGCAGGCTCACCCAGACGCCGGCCGGTAACCCGAGCACGAGGTGCGGCAGCAGGGCCAGGGCACCCAGTAACCCCATCTGGGTGGGGGAGGCCTTCAGCAGGACGACCGCGGTCAGGGGCAGCGCCACCGTGGTCACGCTGGATCCGAGCAAGGAGACGCTGCTGCCGGCGAACAGCCGGCGGAAGTCGGCGTGGCGAGCGAGCACGGTCCACGCCATGCTCGCACCCTAACCGCGGGACTCCTCGATGGCGATCTCGATGGGTTTGGCGTGTTCGGCGAGGGCGGTGAAGAAGCGGTCGGGGGCGATGGACGTCTCCGGGGGATGGACGCCCGGGGGGACGGTGCCGTCGAGGAGCTGGGCCAGGCCCAGGGCGGCGGGGATGCCGGTGGCCTCGGCCATGCCCTTCATGAGTTCTCCGGAGTGTGCCAGGTGGGCCAGCACCGTGGTGGGGCGGCCGTTCCTGAGCCCTGTGGCGGTGGCGAAGAAGGGCGGTAGCGAGCCGGGCGCCTTGAACCTGGAGGCGCGGACGGCGGCCCGCATGGCGCGGCGCATCGTGGGCCTGGCCAGGTCGGCGGCGGCCGTCTCGTTGCCGAGCTTGCCGGCGTCGATGTCGTCGCGCAGCACGTCCAGGTAGGCCACGGTCCCCGGGGTGATGACCATGAGGTTGGCCAGGTCTCCCGACGGGCGGTAGCTGCGGTGCAGCGTCACCGGCTCGGGGTGGCCGACGGTGTAGGCCGTGCCCTTGCGGCTGCCGGGCAGGGTGAGCGTGACCGGGCGCAGGGGTGGGCGCTGGACCACCTCGCCACGGTGCACGACGGCGACCGTACCGCTGATCTGCTGCATCCAGTGCACGGCGGCCGCGATCGGGCGGCCGTCGGGGCCGCTCAGTGAGGTGTCGTCGGCGCCGGAGCCCGGCACGTCCACGGGCCAGGCGGTGTACAGGTCGGTCACGGTGTCGAGCCGGGCCACGGCCTTGGCGGCGAGCAGGTTGCTGATGCCGGGGCTCGCGCCCATGCCGATCACGGCGCGCACCCCCGCCTCGCGGGCGGCGTCGTCGAGGTCGAGCATCTGCAGCGTCGGCTCCCAGTCGTCGCAGATGTCGAGATAGTCGGTGCGGGTGCGGATCGCCGCCCTGAGCACCCCCATGCCGAAGCGGTAGTAGGGGCCGACGGTGTTGAGGACGACGTCGGCCTCGTCGAGCGCGCCGTCGAGCTCGGCCTCGTCGGTGACGTCGACCTGTCGCGCGCGCAGCGGTACCCGCGACCCGGCCAGCTCGCGCACGAGCTGTCGCGCGGCGGACAGATCACGGTCGGCGACCACGATCTCGCGCACACCGGGCAGTCCGGTGGCCACACGGACCGCGACCCGGCCCATCGCGCCGGGGCCGCCGAGAGCGAGGATCCTCATCGGAACTCCTCCTTGGGTCGTGACGAAACCTATCGGAACATTTACGATCGTAGAGCATATGAACGTGTCAGTGTGTTCCCGGCCCGCGAGCCGGCTGGCCGCCGTCCAGGCGCTGAGCGCCCTGCTGTTCGCGGCGCTGACCCTGCCTGTCTCGACTCCGGACCGCGCCGCCGTGCCGGACTGGGTGCAGCTCTCCGGTCTGGTGATGCTGCTGGCGCTGTACGGCACAGCGCTGCACACCTGGCGGCTCGTCATCGTCGGCGGGTTGCGTCCGGGCTCGATGCTCCATCAGCAGATCCGCGACGACCGGCGCCTGCGGCTGGCGATGCTGAGCTATCCGGCCCTGGTGGTGCTCCTGCTGCCGATCCCTTCGGACTGGACCGGCTTCTGGTTCTGCCTCACGCTCGCCAGCGCGGTGAGCGGCGTGGTCTCCCTGGTCCGGATGTCTACGTCGCGGGATCGGTGACCGGCCGGCGGGCCGTGGTCGTGTAGTGGGCGAGGTCGAAGGCGCGGGTGCGGGCCCGGAAGCGCCAGGTGGGCTCCGGCCAGAGCGCCCTGACCCGGCCGTCGGCGTCCTGGTACCAGGCCGCGCAGCCGCCCGTGGCCCACACCGTGCCGGCCACGCGCCGCTGGACCTCGGCGTTGAAGAAGTCCTGGGACTCGGCGCGCACCTCCACGGCGGCCAGCTCGCGCCGATCCATGACCCGCAGGCAGTCGACCAGGTAGTTGATCTGCGACTCGATCATGTAGATGAGGCTGGTGTGTCCCACGCCCGTGTTGGGCCCGGCCATCAGGAACAGGTTGGGGAAGCCTGTGACGGTGGTGCCGAGGTAGGCCTGCGGGCTTCCCTTCCAGGCCTGCTCCAGGGTCTGGCGGTCCACGCCGGTGATGTGCTGCGCGAAGCCAGCGTCGGTGACGCGGAAGCCCGTGCCGAAGATCAGGACGTCGGCCGGATGGGCGGTCCCGGTCACGACCGTGTCGGCGGTGATGCGGGAGATCGGGTCGGTGACCAGCTCGACGTTGGGCTGCGCGAGCGCCGGGTAGTAGTCGTCGGAGATCAGGATCCGCTTGCAGCCCACCTCGTAGTCGGGGGTCAGCTTGGCGCGCAGCTCCGGGTCGGCGACCTGCCGATGCAGGTGTGCCAGGGCCTGCCTGTGGCCCAGGGCGGCCAGTGACCTGTTGCCCAGCAGCGCGGGCATGCCTGCCTCGCGGATCAGGTAATCCCAACCGCGAGCCAGGCGATGCAGGGCCGGGACCTGCCGGTAGAGCCCCCTGCGCCAGGCCGGGATCGGCCGGTCGCCACGCGGCATGATCCACGGTGGGGTGCGCTGGAAGACGGTCACCCGCTCGGCCACCCGCTGCAGCTGGGGCACGAACTGGATGGCGCTCGCCCCGGTCCCGATCACCGCGACGTGCTTGCCGCGCAGGTCCCTGTCGTGCTGCCAGCGGGCGGAGTGCCACGTCCAGCCCGCGAAGTCGTCCAGCCCCGGGAGCGTGGGGACGGCGGGTTCCGACAGGGGTCCCTGGGCCATGATCAGCACTCTGGCGCTCAGGGGTCCCGCGCTGGTCCGCAGATTCCAGCGGCTCCGCCGGGCGTCCCAGGACGCGTCCTGGAGGGCGATGCCCAGCCGGAGGTGGGGTTCGAGGCCGTGGTCGCGGACGCAGCGCCGCAGGTACCGCTCGATCTCGTGCTGTGGGGCGTAGCGGCGGCTCCAGTCAGGGTTGGGCGCGAACGAGAAGGAGTAGAGCAGGGAGGGGATGTCGCAGGCGCAGCCGGGATAGGTGTTGTCCCGCCAGGTACCGCCGACGTCGTCCGCCTGCTCGAGCACCACCAGGTCACGGTGGCCTTCCTGGAGCAGCCTGATGGCCGTGCCGAGTCCCGCGAAGCCTGCGCCCACGATGACGATCACGCTCTCTCCTCGCTCCAGAAACTATCGCATCAATCACGATAGTAACCAGTTTGATAGAGTGTGAGTCATCGATCACGGGCCGGTCAGGAATTCCTTGCCGATCTCGAGGATGCGCTCGGAGAGGTCGTCGCCCGCGCAGGCTCGGGCCAGCGTCAGGGCTCCCACCAGCACGCTCAGCTCGATGAGGAGCTCGCGCTCGCGGTCGGAGCCCTCCGCGGGGCGCTCCCCGAGCTCGCCCAGCTTGTCGACCATGTTGCGCAGGCCCTCCACGTAGGCGTCCCGTAGCGGGCTCCCGGCCTCGGCGCGCGTCACGTCGACCGCGAGCGCGGCGGTCGCGCATCCCTGGCCGGCGTTGTCCCGGTGCGTGACGGACAGGTAGTTCTCGATGAACTCCCGCCGCGCCGCCTGCCTGTCGCCGCTGGCCTCGAGGATCTGCTCCATGAAGCGCGCGCGCTCGGCGAAGGCCGCCGCGCCGGCCTGGGCCAGCAGGTCGTCCTTCGAGCGGAAGTGCCGGTAGAAGCCCCCATGGGTCAGCCCGGCCGCGGCCATCACCTCGGGCACGGTCACCCGGTCGGCCCCGTTCTCGCGCACCAGCGCCGAGGCCGCGTCGAGGACCTCCTGACGATGCTGCTCCGCCTGGGCCCGGGATGCACGCGGCATTCCTTCCCCCTCCTTCGAGTCGGTCGGCCTCAGTATTGCGAACAAATAGATGATGGACATAATCTATCTTAGGTACGGCGGCGCCGAGCGCCGTCACGAGAACCATCTGGAGCAGACATGACAACCATCGAAGGCTCGGTCGCTTTGGTGACAGGCGGCCAGCGCGGTCTCGGCCGCGCGTTCGTCCACGAGCTGCTGAGGCGTGGCGCGTCCAAGGTGTACGCGACCGCCCGCCGTACCGTGGAAAGCGACGACCCGCGCGTCGAGCCCCTGACCCTGGAGATCACCGACCCCGACTCGGTCGCGGCCGTGGCGGCCCGGGCCGGGGATGTCGGCATCGTCGTCAACAACGCCGGCGCCCTCTACCCCGGGTCGCTGCTGAAGGGCGACATGGCGGACGTCATCGCGACCTTCGAGACCAACGTCTTCGGCGCGCTGCGCGTCGCCCGCGCCTTCGCGCCGATCCTGGCCGCCAACGGCGGCGGCGCCCTGGTCGACATCCATTCGGTGCTGTCGTGGGGGGCCGGCACGGGCGCCTACGGCGCGTCGAAGGCCGCGCTGTGGTCGCTGACGAACTCGCTCCGCCTCGAGCTGTCCGGCCAGAACACCCAGGTCGTGGGCGTGCACCTCGGCTTCGCCGACACCGACATGGTCAAGGCCGTGAACGCGGAGAAGATCAGCCCCGAGCGGGTCGCCCAGGCCGTCATGGACGGTCTGGAGAAGGACGAGACCGAGGTTCTCGTCGACGAGGTGAGCAGGCGGATGAAGGCCGCGCTCGCCGGGCCGGTCGAGGGCCTCACGGTCCCCCTCGGCCGCTGAGCCCGAAGGGATGACACCATGCCGCTCTGGCACATCTACCACCCCGTCGGGGCCTACTCCGACCAGGACAAGCAAGACTTCGCACGCGACATCACCAAGATCTACACCAACATCGGGCTGCCGGACTTCTACGTCGTCGCCCTCTTCCACGAGATCTCCGAGTCCTCGTTCTTCATCGGCGGGGAGCCGACGGGGAACACCGTGCGCGTCGTTGTCGAGCACATCGCCCGCCACACCCAGGACCCGCACCTGCGAAGGCGCATGACCGAGAAACTGAACGCCGTCATGCTGCCCTACACGCGGGACCGCGGCCTGCACTGGGAGTTCCACATAGACGAGACCCCGCAGGACCTGTGGATGATCGCCGGTCTGTGGCCTCCCGCTTCCGGCAGCGAGACCGAGCAGACCTGGGCGCGGGAGAACGAGCCCACGCCCTACTGACCGTGGTGTTCACTCGAATTCACATAATTGGTCTGACGGGGTTGGCCGACGGCACGTGATCGTATTGTCTGGAGTTTTCCCCGACGTGAGGATCAAGTGGATGCCTCGTTCAAGGACCATCATGTCCGTGCTCGCCGTCGCCGCCTCCGCGCTGCTGATCAGCGGAACCGCTGAGGCGTCGGCGGACCCGCCGTTACCCTCGGCGATCTTCCGCGCCACGCACAACAGCTACTCGGGAAACGCCAGCGGCGCCAAGAACTCGATCGCCTACCAGCTCGACCACGGCATTCGTTTCATCGAACTCGACATACACGACAACGGTTACGCCACCGCCCACGACTACTCCATCGGCCACGACGAGCCCGGCGACCAGGTCGACCACAACGGGAACCCCGCGTCGAACCACCTGCGCGACTGGCTCGACGTGATCAACACCTGGTCCGCGCAGCACCCCGCCGCCGCACCGATCGTCGTCGCGCTCGACGTCAAGGACGACCTGACCGACAACCTCTCCTACGCCGCGGGCAACCTGGCCGCGCTCAACGATGAGCTCACCTCGGTCTTCGGCGCGCGGCTGTTCTGGGCCAGGGACTACCCGGCGGACCCGCCGACGGTGGGCGCGCTGCGCGGCCGGGTACTGCCCGTGATCTCCGGCGACGGCAAGACCCGCACCCTGTACAAGCGTGACATCGGCTACAACCCGGCCGTCGCGGTCAACGGCCGCGGCCAGGTCGTCGAGGTGCACGACTCGGGCGCCGGCTACCTGTGGTACTGGACCGGCACCTACGGCGCCGACGGTCGCGTGACCTGGCTGCGCCACGGCAGGTACGACACCGGCGTGACGCCTGCCGTCGCGCTGAACGACAACGGCGACCTGGTCGAGGTCCACCAGTCCCAGAACGCGACCACGCTCTGGTACCACGTCGGCCACCTCGGCGCCGACGGCGAGATCACCTGGTCGCCCAGCCACCAGTACGACAACGGCGTCCTGCCGACGGTCACGTTCACCGACGCGGCGGGCACCCGGTTACGCGAGATCCACCGCAGCCAGAGCAACAGCCAGAACTGGGACTGGGACGGCGTGCTCGACGCGGGCGCGATGACGGTCTCGTGGAGCGGCAACGCCAGGACCTCCGACGCCCGCTACGACAAGACCACGTCGACGAGCGGCACCTCGCGCGTGCACGTGTGGAACGGCGCCGACGGCCAGACCCCGGTGCAGACCCTGCGGCTGGACACCGACAGGGTCAACGCCGACCGCATCCGCTACCAGCAGACCGCCTTCGACGAGTTCCAGCAGGGCGACAGCGCCGAACTCAAGCAGGGTGCGCTGTTCTACGCGGCGCCCTCCACCGAGTCCTCCTTCATCACCGCGGCACGGCAGGCGGGACGGCTCGTACGCGGCTGGGACTTCGATTCGGAGGACGACGCGACCGACCCGTCGGCCAACTATCCGGCGACCAACCACCCCTACGACACCTGGTACCAGGACCTGCTCACCCGCCTGGGCGCCGTCGAGTAACCAGACTGCGCCGCCCGTGCACTTCACGGGCGGCTCAGGCTGACGTGCGCAGCAGCCGGGCGTCGCCGGGTTCCAAGGAGAAGGTGGAGGAGCACGGCTGGTAGAAGCGGGTGGCGGGGTCGAAGGCCGCGAGGGAGTCGACGCCCAGGGTGACCTCGGTAGGGGAGGAGTGGCTCGCCCCTGCAGGTGCCGGCGCTCGGGCGTATCACCCGGCTGAACTGAGCGCTCCCGACCGCAGATGAGGGCGGCGCCGGGGCCGCCCTCGTCTGTGATCTTTCTGGTAGCTTTCTGCACAAATTGTCAATAAGGCTCGGGGGTCCCTGCGTGAGCCAGCCGTTGGAGGAGGACGACCCGCGACGGCTCGGGTCCTACGAGATCGTCGGACGGCTGGGCGAGGGCGGTCAGGGAGTCGTCTACCTGGGGCGCACGGCCGAGGGCGAGCAGGTCGCGATCAAGCTGCTGCACCAGGGGCTGCTGACCGATCCCGACGCGCGTGCCAGGTTCCTGCGCGAGGTGGCGATCGCGCAGCGGGTGGCCAGGTTCTCCACCGCGCCGGTCCTGCACGCCGACCTGGAGGGGCGCCGGCCGTACATCGTCAGCGAGTACGTGCCGGGCCCGTCGCTGCGGGCGCTGGTGACGGCCGAGGGGCCGCGGCGCGGCGCCGCGCTCGAACGGCTGGCGGTGGCCACCGCGACCGCGCTCGCGGCCATCCACCGCGCCGGGATCCTGCACCGCGACTTCAAGCCGGGCAACATCCTGATGGGGCAGGAAGGCCCGGTGGTGATCGATTTCGGCATCGCGCGCGCCCTGGACGCGCCCGGCGTCACCTCGACCAGCACGCCCATGGGGACACCTGCCTACCTGGCGCCTGAGCAGCTCCGCGGGGTGGAGTTGACGCCGGCGGCCGACGTGTTCGCCTGGGGCGTGACCATGGTGTTCGCCGCCTGCGGCCGGCCGGCCTTCGGCGCCGACTCCACCCCGGCGGTGATCAGCCGGATCCTCAACACCCAGCCGGAGATCTCCGGGCTGGAGGGCAGGCTGCGCGACCTGGTCACCGCCAGCCTGGCCAAGGACCCGGCCAAACGCCCCAGCGCCGAGGGGCTGGTCCGGGCACTGACCGCGCCGCCGTCGCCGCCTCGGCGGCGCCGTACCGCACTGCTGACGGCGGGCAGCGCGCTGCTGGCCGCGGCCGCCATCGCGGTGGCGTTCATCCTGTACGGCAGGCCGGTCGAATCCACCCCCGCGCTGCGGCAACCCGAAGCCTCCGCGGCCTCGTCCGCCCTGCCCACCCCGTCCACGGCCGGCGTGGTGACGGACCGGACGGCCGCCGCCACCCCCGGCCGGCCCTCCCACCGCGGCACGACGACCCCGACCGCCAAGCCGACCAGGACCAGGAGTCACCAGATCACGGTGAACACCACCGTGCCCACCCGCAGCTCCGCGCCCGAGCCGTCCAGGCAGCCCACCCAGGAACCCACCAAGGAGCCCAGCTCGCAGCCCGCCCAGTCGTACTGGTGGCTACAGCAGACTCCGATGGAGAATCCGTTCACCTGCGCCCCGCAGATGTGCTGAGGAGGAGACGAGGCGCCTTACGCCGGGCGCTCGAGTACGCGAGTGCCCGCTACCAGGTCGTGCAGGGCTGCCCGGTCGCGGCGGAGCATCGCGAGGGCGACGGTGACGCCGACCAGCGCGTAGCACAGCACCAGCGCGGGCACCGCGATCACCGAATCGCCGCGCACCGTCCAGAAGCGCAGGACGGCCAGATGGGCGAGCTCCCACGGCAGCAGCTTCACGGCGTTGCGAACCATGATCCGGCCCAGTCCCGGCCTGCCCCCGGCGGCGGTCACGACCAGCCCCGCGCGGCGCTTCCCCCAACTGGCCTGGGCCGTGCCGGCCTCGCTCGCCACCAGATACACCCACACGGGCAGCACGGTGAGCCCGGTGATCACCAGGTCGGCCACGACCAGGGACCCGCCGGTCGGCGGCCTGAACCCCAGGAGGTAGGCCACGGCCATCAGCACCAGCCACCCCATGATCAGCAGGTAGTCCCATCCCAGGGCGGCTAAGCGGCGCGCCCGGGGGGCCGGTTCACCCGTCATCCTCACAACCTCCTGGCCCGCCACCGACTGGCGAAAATGGTACAGAAGGTCCACCTAGCCATCTTTCAGCAGGTGCTTGCGATCAGATCGTGATGACGACCTTCCCCGCCGCGTGTCCCTCCTCCTGGTATCTGATGGCCTCCGGGATCTCCTCGAAGGGGTAGCTCCGGTCGATGACCGGGGTGACCTTTCCGTCCTCGATGAGCTCGGTCAGCGCCAGCAGGTTCTGCCTGTTCCGCGTGCAACGGACCACGTCGGCCATGACCACGCGCTGCGACACGAACAGCGACATCGCGAGCTTCCCGGAGATCCGGCCGACGGGCTGCAGCCACCGGCTGCCCGGCCCGCCGACGATGACGTGCGTGCCCTTGGAGGTCAGCGCCCGGCGGCAGGCGGATCCCGGGCGGCTTCCCGCGATGTCCACCAGGAGGTCGTGGCGCCGGCCGTACCGGGTGAAGTCCTGTTTGGTGTAGTCGATGACCTCGTCCGCGCCGATCGATCGGACCAGGTCCACGTTCCGGGGGCCGCAGACGCCGGTGACCTCCGCGCCGAGCGCCTTGGCGATCTGCACGGCGAACGTCCCGACGCCCCCCGAGGCCCCGTTGACCAGCACCCCCTGGCCCGGCCTGAGGCGTCCCTGGTCGCGCAGGGCGATCAGGGCGGTGTTGGCCGCCAGCGGCACCGCCGCCGCCTGCTCGAACGACAGGTTCCCCGGTTTGGGCGCCAGCTCGCTCTCCGGGACGCACACGTACTCGGCGAAGCCGCCCTGTTTGGACATGGCGAACACCTCGTCGCCGGGGCGGAACCTCGTCACGTTCCCGCCGACCGCCTCGACCTGTCCCGCCACGTCGGCGCCCAGGATGGCGATCTTCGGTCTGCGGAGCCCGGGACCGCCGCTCATCAGGCGCGCGACGTACGGCTCCCCTCGCATGAGGTGCCAGTCGTAGGGCTGGACGGAGGTGGCGCGCACCCGGATCAGCACCTCGCCCTCGCGGGGCACGGGCTTGTCGATCTCGGTGAGGTCCAGTGCCTCGGGCGAGCCGTACGAACGCAGCACGAACGCCTTCATCTCAGTCACAGTGAGTCAGCGTAGAAGGCCCGCGCGGCAGGCTCATCAGCCGAAAGTACGCCCGATTGCCGGACGATCGGCGGGCTCAGGTCCGGCCGTTCTCCCGATGAGCGGGCAGCGCCTCAGCCGTCACGATCGGGGTCATGAGCGAGGAGAGCTTGGTTGCACGCCCACCGGTGTCGCGGTCGCGGCGAGGCAGCAGGGCGGGGTGGCTGGTGCCCGCCGGGCTGCTCCTGCTGGACGTCGTTCCCATGGTGGCCGGTGCCATCCGCCTGGGCGAGCTGACCGGCGGCGCGGCGATCACGCCGGAGAACGCGCGGTTCTTCGCCGCGCCGCTGCCCGTGGTGTTGCACATCATCAGCGTCGCCCTGTTCGGCGTGCTGGGGGCCTTCCAGTTCGCCGCCGGGTTCCGCCGCCGGAGGCCGGGCTGGCACCGCCTCGCCGGGCGGCTGCTCGTTCCCTGCGGACTCCTCGCCGGGGTGACGGGGCTGTGGATGACGCTGTTCTATCCCCGCCCCGAGAGGGTCGGCGATCTCCTCACCGCGTTCCGGCTGCTGTTCGGCACGGCCATGATCCTTTCCATCGTGCTCGGCTTCGCCGCGATCCGCCGGCGGGACATCGCCAGGCATCGAGCCTGGATGACGCGTGGTTACGCGATCGGTCTGGGCGCGGGGACGCAGGCGCTGGTCCAGGTGCCCTGGTTCGTGATCTTCGGGACGCCGGGCGAGGTTCCCACGGCACTGCTCATGGCCGCCGGCTGGCTGATCAACCTGGCCGTGGCCGAATGGGTCATCCGCAGGGCGTCCTAGACGCGGTTGGTCTCGTAGGCCCACATGGCGATCTCGACGCGGTTCCTGGCGCCGAGCTTGGCCATCAGGCTGGCGATGTGGGACTTGACGGTGCTCAGCGAGATGTGCAGATCGTCGGCGATCTCGCTGTTGGTGCGCCCGCGTGCCACGGTGGCCAGGATCTGTTCCTCCCTGTACGTCAGCGCCTCGACGGGATGCGCCGGCGGTGAGGCGGGCCCGGTGCGGGCGAAGGTGTCGAGCAGCCGCGCGGTGATGCTCGGCGCGATCAGCGCGTCGCCGTCGGCGGCGGCGTGGACGGCCTGGGAGAGCAGCTCGGCGCCGGCGTTCTTGAGCAGGAAACCCCGGGCCCCTGCCCGCAGCGCGGCGTAGATGTACTCGTCGAGGTCGAACGTGGTGATGACGACCACGGCGAGAGGGTCGTCGACGCCCGGACCGGCCAGGGTACGGGTGGCCTCGATGCCGTCCAGGCCCGGCATGCGGATGTCGAACAGGCACACGTCGGGGCGCAGCCGCCGCGCGAGCTCGACGGCCCGCCGCCCGTCGGCGGCCGAGCCGATGACCTCGATGTCCGGCTGGGCGTCGAGGATCATCGCGAGCCCGGTGCGGACGATCTCCTGATCGTCGGCGACGATCACCCGGATGGTCATGTCGCCGCCCCCGCGCGTGGCAGCACGGCGGTGACCGTCCAGCCCCGATCGGGGTTGGGGCCGGCCACGCAGGTGCCGCCGAGCAGGCCGGCGCGTTCGATCATGCCGATGAGGCCGTAGCCCGGTGACCCGGTCTGGCGCATGAGGCTGCTGTCTCCGTCGTCGCTCACCGACAGGTGCACCGAGGTGTCGTCGGCGGCGACGCGGACCTCGATCCGGGTGGCGCGACGCGCGTGCCGCCGGGCGTTGGTGACCGACTCCTGGGCCAGGCGGTAGATCGCGGCCCCGACCGATGGCGGCAGGTCGTCGAGATCGCCCGAGAGCTCCACGTCGACGGCCGGGCCGGACGTGCCTCGGCCGGCGAGCTGTTCGAGATCCCTGATGTGCCGGCCCGGCGCCAGGTCGGCCGGTTCGTTGTGGCGCAGGACGCGGACCATGGCGCGCATCTCGTCGAGGGCGCGCGCCGCCTCGGCCTCGATCACGCGCAGCGCCTCGATCGCGGCGTCCGGCCGCTTCGCCGACGTGGCGATTCCCGCCTGCGCGCGGATCGCCATCGCCGAGACGTGGTGCGCGACCGTGTCGTGCAGGTCGCGGGCCAGCTGTTCGCGTTCGAGCAGCTTGACCTGGTCGAGCTCGCGCATCCGTGCCCTGGCCCGATACCGGAACGCCACGCCCAGGGCGATGGCCGAGAACATGACGGCGCACGCCGCGATCGCGTCGGCCAGGACGATGCGGCCGGAGAGGATCGCGAGGCAGATCGAGGTCAGCATGATCGCCAACCCGATGACGGCCTCGCGCCCGGACCCCCACCGGAACAGCGCGTACACCAGGAGCAGCAGATACACCAGCGTGTACGTCTCCGCGGAGTGGCCGCCCGTCAGCAGCGGGGCCAGGTTCGTGGCGCCGAAGGCGATCGCGAGCATCAGCAGCGGTCTGCTCCGCCGCCACAGCAGCGTGGGCACCAGCCCGACGGTGAGCAGGACGGAGACGGCCCGCCACGGAAGATCCGGCCGCAGCGCTCCTTCGAGCACCGCGATCGGCACCAGTGACGCGACCAGCACCCAGTCCCGCCACACCCGCAGCGGAGGGTCCGGGGGACGTTCCTCGTTCCATACGGAGCGAATGGGGCCGTGCACCCCACCAGGGTAGAAGAGCCCGCGCTCTGCCCAAAGCCCCGAGCGGTGTGACTGTTGAAAAGCACTTGACTGGTTACACCGTAGAGCTCTAGCGTACGTGCCCGGCATGGTTACGGAGGTCGGGGTTGATGCGGGTTCTCGAGCGGGCGGAGCGGTTGCCCTCCAGCGTGCGCCTGCTCATCGTGGCGCGGGCGGTCAACAGGCTCGGGGCGTTCTCGCTGTCGTTCCTGACCGTGCTGATCTCGGCCGAGTTCGGCGTCAGCCCGGCCACGGCCGGGCTGGTCTCGGCCGCCTTCGGGCTGGCCACGATCCCGTCCCGGCTCTTCGGCGGCCATCTGGCGGATCGCCTGGGGCGCCGCCGTACCATCGTGCTCGGTCTTGCCGGCTGTACGGCGGCGCAGCTCGGCATCGCGGGCGCGGGGTCACTGCCCGTGCTGGCCGCGTTCGCGGTCCTGCTCGGGCTGGCCTTCGAGCTGTATGAGCCGCCGAGCCAGGCGATCATCGCCGACGCGGTGGGCGCCGCCGATCGCGCCCGCGCCTACGGCCTGCTCAACGCCGCGCTGGCGGCGGCGGGCATGGGGGCGGGGCTCATCGCCGCCGCCGTCGGGCGGTGGGATCTGCGCTGGCTGTTCGTCGTGGACGCGGCGACCTGCCTGATCTGCGCGATCGTGGTGGCCCTGGTCCTGCCGGCGGACCGCCCGGCCGCCCGTCGACAGGAGGGGAAGAGCGCGAGCGCCTGGCGGGACCCCATGCTGATCGCCATGCTCGGGTGCGGCACGCTGTTCGCGCTCGTCTACATGACGATCATGATGATGCTCCCGCTGTCGCTGGTGCAGCGCGGCCTGGACGCGGCGGACGCGGGCATCCTGTTCACCGTCTCGGCCGTCGTCACCGTCTGCGGCCAGCCCCTGCTGCGCGTGCGCGGGATGTCCGGAGCCGTGGCCCTGACCCTGGGGCCCGTGCTCATGGCGGCGGGTCTGACCGGGTACGCCCTGGCCCACTCGTTCGCGGGGCTGGTGGCCGCCACCGTGGTGCTGGGTGTCGGCGACGTGCTGATCATGGGGCGGATGTTCGCGATCGTCGCGGGGCTCGCGCCCGAGGAGGCCAGGGGCCGCTACCTGGCCGTCTACGGCACGAGCTGGGGGATCGCCACGGTCGTGGCCCCGCTCGTCGGCACCCGCCTCCTCGAGGGCGCGGGTGCCGAAGGGCTGTGGGGCTCGGCGGCGGCCGCCTGTCTCGTGCTGGCTGTGGTCCTGCGCTTCATCCGTGACGGCGAGCGCCCTACCAGGAGTAGCTGACGCCCGGCAGGGCCAGGGCGGCCTGGCGACGGGTGGGGTAGCCGGCCCATCGTCGCGAACGGCCGGTGGTGACGTCGACCACGTAACCGTAACGGTGACGTGCGGTGCTGAGGACGACGGTGACCTCGGTCCCGCTGAGCCAGGTCGTGACGCCCTCGAGCGAGCCGCCCTTCGGCAGGCCGCGCAGAGGCAGCTTGCGCAGGGTCCGCCCGGTCCCGGTGTCGAGCAGGGTGAGCATGCGCTTGCGCAGCTCGGAGAACTCGACGGCGGCGACCGTACGGCCGTCCGGTGAGAGGTCGCTGAACATGATGAACGTGCCGTCGAAACGCACCGGCCGGCCCCCGCCGGCGACCGGCATGAACCACAGGTCGGTCTTGCGATAACGGACCAGTTGGACGACGCCGTTCTTGACGCTGATCACCTCGTACTTTCCGGAGATCGACACCTTCCTGCCGGTGCGCGTGTCGATCAGCAGGGCCGGCTCCTTGCTCCCCTCCTGCGGGTCGAAGACCACGTACCGGCCGTCGTCGGACAGGGCGAGCATGGAGCCGAAGCCGATCCCGTCCTCCTCCATCGTGACGGGGGAGGTCACCACCGCGCCGCTCTCCAGGTCACGCACCACGTGCGCGTGAGCGTCCGGGCTGTAGTAGGCGAGCATGCGCCCGTCCCGGCTGATCGCGACGGGCACCTTCCCGTTCGCGCGGGTCCTGGCGAGCGCGCCGGGCACCCTGTACGTCGTGCCGGTCCCGGTCACCACCCGCCACTCCGTGTCGGCGCAGTCGACTGTTCGCGTCTTCCGATCGACCTCGCACGGCGTCTGGTACGCGTGGCTGATCGTCCCCACCCTGCCGTCAGGCAGATTCGGCACCTTCTTGGTGTGGTGCGGCGCGGCCGTGTGATCGGTCCTGGGCCAGGCGGCCACCGCGCCCGCCGTGGTCGCCACCAGCGCCACGACCATCGCGGTCGCGCCCACCACCAGCCTGGTGCGCCGGCGGCGCCGGTGGCCCGCGATGGCCGCGTCGGCCAGGCTCTGTCCCGCGCCCACCAGCGGGGCCTCCTCCGCGATGCCCGTCAGCGCCCTGCGCAGCCTCGTCATCGGGCCAGCTCCTTGATGTGCAGGTCCAGCAGTTGGGGGGCGAGCGCGCGCAGGCGGGCCAGCGCGCGATGGGTCTGGCTCTTGACGTTGCCCAACGAGCAGCCGAGCACGTCGGCCGTCTGCGCCTCGGTGAGGTCTTCGAAGAAGCGCAGCACGATGACAGCCCGCTGCTTGCGCGGCAGCCTGGCCAGCGCCTGGCGCAGCATCAGCCGGTCCAGCGTGGCCTCGTCATGCGAGGCGCCGAGCTCGGGCGGGCTGTGGCTGGGTAACTCGGGCCGGGGGCGGCGCTTCCACGAGATGTACTCGTTGATCATCGCCTTGCGGGTGTACGCCTCGGGGTTGCCGCCCCTGGCCAGCTTGGGCCAGTGTCCGACCACCCTGGACAGGACGCTCTGGAGCAGGTCCTCGGCGAGGTGGGCGTCTCCCGTGAGCAGGTACGCGGTCCGCATCAGGGCCTGCTGGCGGGCCAGCACGAACTCACGGAAACCGTCGTGATCATCCAACATGCGCTCCTCTCGCCCCTTCCCAACGCGACCCGTGAGGCGAAAGGTTGCATGCTCCTCTCCGACCTGGCCACCGGCACCGCCGCCGGTCAGGCGGGGAAGACGCCGGTTCGTCGCCTTCCCCGCCGGCTGGGGAAGGGTCAGACCGCCGCCCAGAGCTGGGCCTTGTTGTTCAGCCCAGGAGAGCAGGGGAAGATCTTGACGAACGTGTCGAAGGTGTCCAGACAGCTGCCGGACGCCAGGACCGAGCGGATCTGGTTGAACCCGGAGCCCTTGACGAACGGCACCCCGCCCAGAGTGAACCATTTGACGCCGGGGTTGGAGTCGGCGCAGTCCCGCTCGATCACCTGCGCGCCGAAGTCCGCCGTGTCGACCGCGACGCACAGCAGGGTCAGGGGATTGCGCAGCACGAAGGTGTCACCCGCGATCGGGATGATGTCCCACCGCTGCTCGTTGACGTCGTGGCAGGTGAAGCGCTGGAGCCTGGCACCAGGAACGAAGATGTTGTCCTGCGTCCGGATGTCGAGGCACTTGTTCTGCTCGGCCTCCTTGATGTGGACAGGGGCGGCCGCGTGGGCGGCTCCGGGGACGAGCCAGACGGCCGCCGCGATGACCATCGCGCCCAGCGTGGACGCGATTCTGACGAGAAGTCTCATGCCGGTCTCTCCTGATCGATGGACTGACCCCCTACGAGTCCGGCGTTCCAAACCCGTTCCATCAGGAGGCGTTCAGCGCCGCGCGGATCTAGTGCGACGCGCGGGACTGCAGGAGATCGGCCAGGAAGTACAGCAGGGCGGCCGAGGTGGTGGCCGAGGTGATCGACTGCTCGTCCATCAGCTGCTGGACGCGCAGCAGCGGCAGCCATTCGGCCCGCTCGCTCTCGTCGGCGGCGGGCTCGGCGTCAGAGGAGGCCTGGTGGGCGAGGAAGATCAGGTGGTCGCAGTCGGCGACGTCCTCGGCGGGGCGGATCCTGATCAACGGCAGCAGCGACCCGGGCCGCCAGCCTGTCTGTTCCTCCAGGTGACGGGCGGCGGCCGCCTCGGGTTCCTCGTCCTGGCGGATCTCGCCGAGCGGGATCTCCCAGCCCCACGTGTCGGTGACCAGGTGGTGCCGCCACCGGAGCAGGACGCGCCCGCCCTGGAAGACCACCACTCCCGCGCGCATGGGATGCTCCTCACCGATTTGCCGGGACTTGCTCTCCGAGAACGAGCATACGCAATGCGGTCCCACCCGCCGGGGAAGAACGTCAGTGGGGAGGATTAGCCTGGGTGTGTCCCCCCGCCGGGGGCGACGCCGGGTCTCGGCTCGGCCCCGGATGGCATGGATGTCCCGGCGTTCGATCGGGGGAGGAAGCGATCGTGGGGTCTTTCGCGGGCGGCGGGTTGCCCTCGGATGACGTCGTCGTCACGGCCCTGCGCGCGCGCGACGAGGCGATGTTCGCGGCCCTGCTCGACACCTGGTCAGGAGGCATGCTGCGGGTGGCCAGGTCCCATGTGTCCACCGACCACTCCGCGGAGGAGGTCGTCCAGGACACGTGGCTCGCGGTGATCGGCGGGATCGACCGCTTCGAGGGCCGTTCCTCCGTGAAAACGTGGGTTTACCGGATCCTGGTCAACACCGCGAAGAAACGTGGCGTTCGGGAGAGCAGGACGCTTCCGTGGAGCGCCTTCGAGCGTGACGACGGCACGGACGGCGACTTCGACGCCCTGCCGTCCGCCTGCTGGAAGGAGATCCCGGCTGTATGGCCGACGCCCGAGGGCGAGGCGCTGGCCTCGGAGGTGCGTGGGCTGATCGCCGAGGCGTTGACCAGGCTTCCCCCTCGGCAGCGCATCGTGATCATCCTGCGCGACGTGGAGGGGTGCAGCTCCGATGAGGTCTGCGAGATCCTGGAGATCTCTCCGGCCAACCAGCGGGTCCTGTTGCACCGTGCCCGGATGTTCGTCCGCGATTGGCTGGCTGATTACTTCGAATCTGTGAAGCAGCCAGAATAGCTACCGGTCCGCTGTAGGGGCCACAATAGGTTAAACGGTTCATCTCGAGGCGATAAGAGGCGGTCACGTCGTGAAGCGGTTCACATGCGACGAACTGGTGGAAGTCATCACCGCCTACCTTGACGACGCCGTCGACCAGCCCGCTCGCGAGGGCGTGCGGGCGCACCTGGCCGCGTGCGAGGGCTGCGAGCGCTACTTCGAGCAGTTCCGCATGACCATCGGCTTCGTCGGCTCTCCGCCCCCGGAGAAGCTGCCCGCCGACGTGCGCGACCGGCTCATGTCCGCCTTCCGCGCGCAGCGGCAGCCCGGATAACCCCTGCGCGAAGCGGCCGCGAAAGTCCGCGTGTAACGCTCGCGCGGCTCGCGGGTCTGTAGACCCATGAGCCACGCGAAGGGCAGAGGATGATCGGCCTGACCGCAGAGGGCACACCGCTGCGGGGCGTCTCGGAAGTGGCGGACTTCGCGCGCCGCTGCTTCCTGCCCGTCGCCGCTGACCGGGTGGGTGTCGAGCTGGAGTTCCTGGTTTTCGACAGCGCTGCGGCGACCAGTCACGTCCCGCTGGCCAGGGTCGAGCGGGCACTGCCCGCGCTGCCGGGCGGCAGCCGGGTGACGTTCGAGCCGGGTGGCCAGCTCGAACTGTCCAGCCCGGCAGGCCCGCTGCCCGATGCGCTGGCCCGCCTGAGTGCTGACATGAGCGCTGTGCGCGCCGCCCTGCGCAAGGCAGGGCTGACGCTGGCCGGGGTGGGTCTCGATCCGGTACGGCCGGCCCACCGCCAACTCCGCGAGCCCCGCTACGAGGCGATGGCCGAGTTCCTCGGCGTGCCGTACGGGGCGTTGATGATGTGCTCGACCGCGTCGATCCAGGTCAACCTGGACCTGGGCGAGCGGCCTGAGATCCGCTGGGAGCGGGCACACGCGCTGGGCCCGGTGCTGCTCGCGGCGTTCGCCAACTCGCCGCTGAGCGGCGGTCGGCCGTGCGGCTGGATGTCGGGCCGCCAGGCCGTCTGGGATCACCTCGACCGTACGAGGACCGCGGCCGTGCCCGCCTCCGGCGATCCGGCCGCGGACTGGGCCGAATACCTGCTTGATGCCCGGCTCATGCTGGTGCGCGAGGACGAGGAGCGCTACCGCCCGGTCCACGACGGCTCGACCTTCCGCGACTGGTTGAACGGCGGCGGCGAGCGCCGGCCCACCGCCGCGGACCTGGCGTATCACGCCACCACCCTCTTCCCCCCTGTGCGACCACGGGGCTGGCTCGAGATCCGCTACCTCGACGCGCAACACCCGGCTGCCTGGCCGGTGTGCGTGGCCGTGACCCACGCTCTCATCTCCGACGACCGGGCCGCCGAGGCCGCCATGGCGGCGGCGGAGCCGTACCGGGAGCTGTGGCGGGTCGCGGCGCGGTGCGGGCTGGCCGACCCCCGGCTGGGCCGGGTCGCGGAGACGTGCTTCCGTGCCGCGCTCGAGGCGCTGCCTCGCCTCGGTGCGGGCCCCGGCCTGGTCGGCGAGGTGGCCGCGTTCGCCGACCGCTACGTGGCGACCGGCCGATCCCCGGCGGCCGACCTGCTGGATATCCCGAACTGGCCGAACGACGAGGGATGGGAATGACCGACATCAAGGAACGGATCGCCGCCGAGCTCATCGCGGTGCGCGACCGCTCGCTGACCTACACGGACGCCGAAGACGACCTGCTGATCCGCCAGCACTCGCCGCTGATGTCGCCGCTGGTGTGGGACCTGGCGCACGTGGGCAACTACGAGGAGCTCTGGGTGCTGCGCGAGGCCGGGGGCATCGACCCGCTCCGCCCCGAGATCGACGACATCTACGACGCGTTCAAGACGCCGCGCAAGGACCGCCCGAGCCTGCCCTTCCTGGGCCCGGCCGAGGCCCGCCGCTACATCGAGGGCGTGCGCGGGCGGGTGCTCGACTTCCTGGACGCGATCGACCTGGAAGGCCCCGCCCCGCTGCACCGCGACGGCTTCGTGTTCGGCCTGGTGATCCAGCACGAGCACCAGCACGACGAGACCATGCTCGCCACGCTGCAACTGTCCGGGCTGCCCGGCCTGGTGCGCGACGGCGACCTGCCGCGGGGCCGCAGCGAGGGCCCCGAGGAGGTGCTGGTGCCCGCGGGGCGCTTCCTGATGGGCACCGACACCCTGCCGTGGGCCTACGACAACGAACGGCCCGCGCACCACGTGGACCTGCCCGCCTACTGGATCGATCGGCTCCCCGTCGGCAACCGCGCCTACGCGGCGTTCATCGAGGCCGGCGGCTACGACGACCCGCGCTGGTGGTCGCCTGAGGGCTGGCAGTGGAGGCAGGGGAGCAGAGCCTCCGCCCCCCTGTTCTGGGTCAGGGAGGGCGACGCCTGGTGGCGCACCCGCTTCGGCCGCACCGAGCCCGTCCCGATGGACGAGCCGGTCCAGCACGTGTGCTGGTACGAGGCGGACGCCTACGCCCGCTGGGCGGGCAAACGGCTGCCCACCGAGGCCGAGTGGGAGAAGGCCTGCGGCTGGGACGCCCGCGACGAGCGGGCGCGCCGGTACCCCTGGGGTGATGAGGCCCCCACCGCCGACCGGGCGAACCTCGGCCACCGCGCCGCCCACCCCGCGCCGCTGGGCGCCTACCCCGCCGGGGCGAGCCCGTACGGGGCCGAGCAGATGGTGGGAGACGTGTGGGAGTGGACCTCGTCCTGGTTCCAGCCCTACCCGGGTTTCCGCAGCTTCCCTTACAAGGAGTACAGCGAGGTGTTCTTCGGCCACGAATACCGGGTGCTGCGCGGCGGCTCCTGGGCGGCCGACCCGGCGGCGGTGCGGACCACGTTCAGGAACTGGGACTACCCGATCCGGAGGCAGATCTTCACCGGCTTCCGCTGCGCCCGTACGGCCCAGGTCTGACATGTGCAGGCACGCGGCCTGGCTCGGCGCCACCCACCCGATCACCCGGCTCATCCATGAGCCCGAGTACGGCCTGCTCAGGCAGTCGTACGCGCCCCGGCGCCAGCGTGCCGGCCTGGTCAACGCCGACGGCTACGGCATGGGCTGGTACGACCCGGGACGCGCCGAGCCGGTGCGGTACCGCCGTGCCGTACCCATCTGGACCGACGCCAACCTGCCGGCGCTCGCGCGGATCGCCCGCTCGACCTGCCTGCTGGCGGCCGTCCGCTCGGCCACCGTGGGCATGCCGATCGAGGAGAGCGCCACGGCGCCGTTCACCGACGGGAGGTGGTTGCTCAGCCACAACGGGCGCGTCGCCAGGGACGCGCTGCGAGATCTCGCCGACGATCTGCCCGATCGCGCGGAGAGCGCGTGCGACGCCGCCTGGGTCGCCGCCGCCGTGTTCCTGCGCGGGCGTGCCGGGCTCGGGCTGGGGGAGGCGCTGACCGAGGTCGTCGTCCGGGCCGGGGAGAAGGACCCCGGCGCCCGCCTGAACCTGCTCGCCTGCGACGGCGCGTCGATCGCCGCGACCGTCTGGGGCGACACGCTCTTCTACCACCGACTCCACGACGGCGTGCTCGTGGCCAGCGAGCCACTCGACGACCTGCCCGGCTGGCGGGCCGTACCCGAGCACAGCCTGCTGACCGTCACTCACGACGACGTCCGCGTCCAGCCGTTGTGATCTCACCCCAGGAGGCACCGTGCCCGTCAGCCTGTCGACCGTACATGTGATCAACCATCTTGACCGCGACTATCTGCGCCAGGCGCTTGAACACGACGTCAGGGTCGGGCTGACGGCATCGCCCAAGTGGTTGCCGCCCAAGTGGTTCTACGACGCCGCGGGCAGCGAGCTGTTCTCCCGCATCACCCGCCTGCCCGAGTACTACCCGACCCGGCGCGAGCTGGCCATCCTGCGGGCGCGGGCCGCGGACCTGGCGGCGGAGAGCGGCGCGGACACCCTGGTCGAGCTGGGCTCGGGCACCAGCGAGAAGACGGTGCTGCTGCTCGACGCGCTCGCCTCGGCGGGCACGTTGCGCGCCTACACGCCGGTGGACGTGGACGCGGTCACCCTCTCTGCGGCGGCGCAGCGGCTGGCCAGGCGGTTTCCCGGGCTTGCCGTACGGGCGGTGTGCGCGGACTTCGAGCGGCACCTCGCGCTGCTGCCGCGCGCCGGGCGGCGGATGGTGGCTTTCCTCGGCGGCACGATCGGGAACCTCGACCCCGTCGCCCGCGAGGTGTTCCTGAAGGAGCTGCGGGCCACGCTCCGGCCGGGTGACACCTTCCTGCTCGGCGCCGACCTGGTGAAGGACGTCGAGCGGTTGGTGGCGGCCTACGACGACTCGGCCGGGGTGACGGCGGCCTTCAACAGGAACGTGCTGCGGGTGATCAACCGGGAGCTGGACGCGGACTTCGAGCCGGAGGCGTTCGAGCACGTGGCGCTGTACGACGGGCGCCAGGACTGGATCGAGATGCGGCTGCGGGCGAGCAGGGACATGCGGGTCCGGATCGGAGGGCTCGACCTGGCCGTCGACTTCGCCGAGGGCGAGGAGATGCGTACCGAGATCAGCGCCAAGTTCAGGCCGGAGAAGCTGCGGGAGGAGCTCGTCGCCGCGGGGTTCAAGGTGCGCCGCCGCTACACCGACCCCACGGGAGACTTCACCCTGGTCCTGGCCGAGGTGTGAGCGACGTCGGCCAGGCGTGGCGGGCCGCGCGGAGCGTCGCGCCGCCGGGGCATCTCGACGCCGCCGGCTGCAACGTGCCCAGCGACCGGGTGCTCGACGCGGTCGTGGCGCACCTGCGGCTGGAACGTGAGCGCGGCGGCTATGCGGCCGTCCCCGACCTCACAGTCGCGAGGTCGGCGCTGGCCGCGCTGGTCGGCGCAGGCCCGGCGGACGTGGCGTTCCTGGAGAGCGGGACCGCGGCGATGGCCGCGCTGCTGGGCGGGTGGCGGTTCCCGCCGGGCAGCCGCGTCGGCTACGCGCGCACCGAGTACGGCAGCACACTGATGCTGCTGCGCCGCCTGGGCTGGAACCTGGTCGAACTCCCTGTGGACGGCGACGCCCGCCTCGACCTGGACGGGCTGCGCGCCGGGCTGGCGGCCGGGCTGGATCTGGTGATCGTCTCCCACCTCGGCTCCCACCGCGGCGTCGTCCAACCGGCGGCGGAGATCGGGACGCTGTGCCGTACGGCCGGCGTCCCGTTCGTGCTGGACGTCTGCCAGTCGCTCGGGCAAGTGGAGGTGCGCGGGGCGGGCGCGAGCGCGTACGTGGGGACCTCGCGCAAGTGGCTGGCCGGGCCGCGCGGCGCCGGCTTCCTGATCGTGCCCGGCCTCACGCCCGGCATGGACGCCGCGGCCCCCACCCTGGGCGGGCACGTCTGGAACGAACCCGGGCTGCCTGAGCCGGTGCCCGGCGCGGCTCGCTATGAGAGCTCCGAAGGGGCGATCGCGGCCCGGATCGGGCTCGGCGTGGCCGCGCTCGAACACCACGTGCTCGACCCGTCCGCCGTCCACGCGCACCTGGCAGACCTGGGCCGTACGGCGCGCGGCCTGCTCGACGGGGCCGGGGGCTGGCGCGTGGCCGAGCCGCTCGACGAGCCGTCCGCCCTCGTCACGCTGGAACCCCCGCCGGGCGACACGGCCGAGCACGCCGCAGCCCGCGCTGCCGCGGCGTCCCTGCTGGTCAACGTCGTGCCCACCGCCCGGGCGCCGCTGGACCTGCGCGAGCCTGTGCTCCGCGTCTCACCGCCGCCCGGCACCCCCGTGGAGACCCTGCAGGCCCTGGCCCGCGTGCTCGCCGACTAGCGAGAATTGGTACTGCGCCATTCCTCTTTGTCGCCCGAAACGGCTGTAGGTGGAATTAGAGTTCGCCCTTAACTCGGGGTGTTGCAAACTTCAACAAAAAGAATATTTGGGGCCTATTCAACAAGGAAAAATCGGGATATTACCGAGCTCGGCGACTTCCCCAGACGGACGGAGAGTGACAATGCGCCGACTCAGATCCCTGTGCCTGTACCTGTTATGCGTGACAGTCCTGCTCGCGGGATCCGGTTTCCTGGCGACGGGCACGGCGGCGGCAGCGGTGCCCAACCGCTGGGGCTTCGCCTACGTCAACATCCCTTCCGGCATTCCAGACCCCAGCCATCAGGCCGGAAGCTGGCCCGCGGGCTTCAACGTCACGGTCAGCCCCGGCGTGCCGGGCGAGACCTTCGTCCGCTTCCCGCAGATCGCCGGCCCGGGCGGCGTCGTGCACGTGACCGCGGTCATCGACGCCGCCGTCTGGTGCCAGGCGGGCAAGTGGTGGCCGTCAGGTCCGGACGAGATCGTCTCGGTCAAGTGCTACAAGTTCGGCGGCAGCCCGGCGGCCGTGCCGTTCTCGATCGTGTACAACGAGAGCACCGGCCTCCTGCCCGCTCCCCAGGGCTTCGGCTATGTGCACTACATGCCGGGATCGATCGTCACCCAGTTCAACTCGGCCGGAGGGATCAACACGGTCGTCCCCATCGCCGTCAACGCCTGGCGGGTCGTGCTTCCCGGCCTCGGCACGCCCGGCCCGGAGGGCGGCGTCCAGGTGACCGCGGCCGACCCGCAGCAGCCCGCCAGATGCAAGGTCAGGGCATGGCCCGCGGCACCCGTCGTCGCGGGCGCGCAGACGGTGGAAGTTGTCTGCCACGACGCGCTGAACGGCCCGCTCAAGACCGGTTGGAGCCTCACCTACCAGCGCCGGCGCGCGATTTACGGCGCGGCGATCCCGCCCAAGCTCTTCGCCTACACCTTCGACAACGTGCCTGCCAACCCCGGCCCGTACGCTCCCGTGCCTGCCGGGATCAACTTCAACAGCGTGGGCGCGGTGAACACCGTCCAGACCGCGGGCACGGGGTTGCGCCTGGTGACCTTCCCGAAGGTCGGCACCCTGCCTGACAACGTGCAGGTCACCGCGTACGGCCCGGGCCCCGAATACTGCAACCTGCTGACCGTGTGGACCACCTCGGCCAGCATGGCCTACGTCCGCGACGTCGCCTGCTACACGGCGGTGACCAGGCTCGACACGGCATCCCTGGTCACGTATGCCTCGTTCTGGTAGAGCCGGGTCAAGCGTTCGCGTTCCGTAAAGGGCAGCGTCACTCCCTGTATTCGACCGAGGTCGAGGGGAGGCGCAGAACGCGGCATGGAAGCTCCCGCCCGACTTCGGCAGAGCGCCGAAGTCGGGCCTCTACCTGTGGCATTGGACCTATTTCCTGATGCTGCTCGCCCATCTCGTCATCTTCGGCACCGCGGCCGGTCGCCATCGGGGCGTGGACGGCGTGCTGCGCGCGACGTGGTCGCGGGGCCGGCGGACGGTGGTCGTCGCGGTGCTGCTCGGCGTGCCGGCGATCGTCGCCTCGCGGCTCGGCAGGGACGTGCTGGCGGCGGTGGTGGGCGGCGAAAGCCCGCTATTTGCGGCAATTCATATATGGATCGAGCCTTACAGGATTATGACGCTGCCTGGATGGCGGGTGCTGGTATGCGATGCCAGGCTTTATCGTGAAAACGGATTCAGCTGATCCGGAGGTTACCTGGTATGCCGCAGACCAGGGAGTGCACCGTGCGGCCGCTTGAAGCCGCCCAGGCGCCCCTGCTCACCCGGCGCCATTTCGCGCAGGGAGATCCAGGTCCGCTGGTCTCGTCGCTGGCTCAGGTGCCCGAACTGCTGGAGATCGCGCTCCCGTTCATCGGCCCGCCCGCCCTGTCGCGGCGGACCAAGGTCATCGTCCGCATCCGTTGAGCGTGAGCCATCCGGTGTCCGGTCGGGCACCTTCGATTCCTGTGTGCCTCCGCTCGGCCGGGGTGGTGAGCATGGATCCTCGACGCCGTATCCCGCGCACCGACGTGCTGCTCGGCGATCCCCGCATCGCGCGGGCCGCCGCGGGGGCCAGCCGTACCCTCGTCAAGGCCGTCGTGACGGCCGCGCAGCAGCGGGCCCGCGACGGAGAGATCGCACCCGAGGACGTGGTGGCGGCCACGCTGTCGGCGCTCACCGGGTCAAGAAGGGTGATCAACGCGACCGGCGTGCTCGTGCACACCGATCTGGGCCGCGCGCCGCTCTGCGCCGCCGCCGTCGACGCGCTCGCGGGCGCCGCCGGATGCACCGACGTGGAGTTTGACCTGGTCACCGGGGAGCGCGCGCGGCGGGGGCGCGCGACGCTCGCCGTGCTGGCGGCAGCCGTACCGGACGCGGAAGAGGTGCACGTCGTCAACAACAACGCCGCCGCGCTGGTGCTGGCGGCGACCGCGCTGGCGGCGGGACGGGAGATCGTCGTCAGCCGGGGCGAGCTGGTGGAGATCGGCGACGGCTTCCGCCTGCCCGATCTGCTGGAGTCCACCGGCGCGCGGCTGCACGAGGTGGGCACCACGAATCGGACCACCGCCCGCGACTACGGCGACGCGATCGGCCCCGACACGGCTTTCATCCTGAAGGTGCACCCGTCCAACTTCAGGATCGAGGGCTTCACCGCGGCGGCCTCGGTGGCGGAGCTGAGCCGCCTGCCGGTGCCGGTCATCGCGGACATCGGGTCGGGGCTGCTCGAGCCCGAGCCGCTGCTGCCCGGCGAACCGGACGCGCGCAGCACGCTCAGGGCAGGCGCCGCCCTGGTCACCGCCAGCGGGGACAAGCTGCTCGGCGGCCCACAGGCCGGGCTGATCCTCGGCCGCGCTGACCTGGTCAACCTGCTGCGCGGGCACCCGTTGGCTCGGGCCCTGCGGGTCGACAAGCTCACGCTGGCGGCGCTCGGAGCCGCGTTGCGCGCGGATTCGCCGACGCGGGTGGCGCTGCGCCAGAGCGTGAATGAACTCCGGCTCCGGGCGCGGCGGCTGGCGGAAAGGCTCGGCTGCGCCGTGGTGGACTCCACCTCGGTGGTGGGCGGCGGGGGCGCGCCGGGTCGCGAGCTGCCCAGCGTGGCTCTGGAGCTGCCCGAACGGCTGGGGCCGCCGCTGCGACAGGGCGATCCCGCCGTCGTCGGCCGGGTCACCGGCGGGCGGCTCCTGCTCGACCTGCGTTCGGTCCCCGCCGACCAGGACGACGACCTCGCCGCGGCGGTGCTCGCATGCACGTGATCGCCACCGCGGGGCACGTCGACCACGGCAAGCGTCCGCGCTGGGCGTGTCGCCACACCCCTACTCGAACACCTCGACCACAACGGCCTCACCCACCGCCGCACCACCCGGTTACGCGATCGAGCCGGTCCAGATCCTGGCGGCGGAAGCGTAGACCTCGCCGAATTCGCCATCGAAGTACGGGGAGACACTCGTGTCGTAGCTCAGGTCGCCGTCGGTGTCGGCGACGCTGATGGTGATCCCGTTGAGGTAGCCGAGTCTGGCGCCGTCGCTGTAGGACACCAGCCAGGACGAGCCGAGGGAGCCTTCGCCGGGGACCCTGGAATCGACGCCGATGCCCTCCTCGATTTTCAAGCTGGGGATCTTCACGCTGAACGTCTCACCCTTGAACGATTCAATCTTCTCGCCCGTGTAAGGCGGCGTGCCGGCCGGATAGCCGAAAACGTCGACCGGAGTGGACAGCGGCTGGTTGTAAGCCACACCCTGTCCGCCGACGCTGTCGCCCAACCTCCCGAGGTTGGTGAGCCCCCCTGATGGGGCGGAGACGACGCCGTTGTAGACGTTGACGAAGGCGTAATCGCGGTCGTAGTCCTCGTACGAGGCGAAGTCGAAGTGGGTGAAGACCTGCTTCCCGACGTAAAGGCCCGACGGAGTCGTGCCGTCGGCGTAGCCAGGAACGAATACCCACTTGTCGAGTGTGGTGAGGGCGGACTGGGTGTCGTATACGCAGTGCCCCGCGGTGGCGACCAGGTTGCGGTAAGCCGACTGCACGGCGGTGCCCGTGCACCAGTGCGGTTGGCCGTCGGCGCCGACGAAGAATACCTTGCCCGTGGTGGCGGGCGTCTTGTCGTTCGCGAGACGGGAGGCGGGCGGGGCCAGGGGCGGCACGCTGGTGGGCTTGCCATCGGGCACGATGCCGCCGGACGGAAGGGCCCCGTCGGTGATGACGGTCTGGACGCTGTACGGGGTGGCGTTCATCAGGTTGGCCCCGCCGTCTCCGAGCCAGAACGTCGCCACCTGCTGTGCGGTCGGTATATCAGAGGCCAGAGCGTTCGTTGTACTGGCCGCTTGGGCTGGTGTGGCGATGATGCCGGAGCTCAGCAGGCCGACAGCTAACACGACTGACATCCGCCTCATACGTCATCTCCTGTGGTTCGCAGCTTGAAGCAGGACGAGTTGATCAAGTCATGCGAACGCGTGTTCGGTCAAGTTGTACGGTAAGTAATCGCTTAACCGCCTCGAGGCTGCGCCCGGATGTCGGAAGTGCCGTCTACGTGCATGATGCCGCCCCGCTCGAGGGCTTGTGTGTGGTCACTCTGGGTCATTCGTCACGTCTGACAGCGGCGATTCACAGGAAACTGTCAGGCGAGTCCGTAAGGTCAACCCGGTGTTTTCGAAAAAGGGTGGGCTGGGATACTTCGGGCGTGGATGGCTGGGGGTTGCGGGCTGCGGTGGTGGCGGATGTTGAGGTGATCGCGGAGTTGCGGGCCGCGGTGCTGCGGGCGGATCTGGAGCGACTTGGGCGCTATGACGAGCATCGGGTGCGGCAGCGGCTGCGGGATTCGTTCTCCGCGGAGCATACGTCGATCATCGAGATCGACCGCGAGCTCGTGGGATGTGTCACGGTTCGGCCCGTTGAAGGTCGGCAGTGGCTGGAGCACTTCTACCTTGCTCCGGACCGGCAGGGGCAGGGGCTGGGGTCCGCGGTTCTGCGCACGGTGCTGGAGGGGGCCGATGCGCAGGGCGTGGCCGTGGGCTTGAACGTCTTGCAGGGTAGTGCCGCGCGCCGGCTCTACGAGCGCCACGGGTTCGTGGTGGAAGCCGAGGACCCGATCGACGTCTACATGATGCGACCGGCGGGGGGAACGCGGTAGACGGACACGTGGGAGCGGGACTCGGCGGTGAACTCGGTTCCTGACCAGTCCGCGTGCCTGGCCTCCAGCTCGAACCCGGCCAGCTGGGCCATGAGGTCGAGCTCGGCAGGCCAGATGTAGCGGTGCGGGCTGCGGAACAGCTGGGCCTGGTTGCTCTCGTCGAACCTGAAATGGTGTGACACGACGTGCTGGCGCAGCACGTCGTAGGTGTCCAGGCCGATGTAGCCGGGCTCGCATTGCCAGACCGTGGCCTCCTGGCCCGGTGGGAGCTTGCGCAGTTCGGGCACCCAGAGCTCGATCACGAACCGGCCGCCGGGGACGAGGTGGCGAGCCGCGTTGCGGAAGCACTCGACCTGCTCGGCCTGCGTGAGCAGGTTGGAGATCGTGTTGTAGACGAGGTAGACCAGCGCGTACTGCCCCGGGACGACGGCGGTGGCCATGTCGCCGACGATCACCGGGATCGTGGCCTCGTCCGCCTTCGTCCGCAGCCGGTCGATCATCGAGGGTGACAGTTCGATGCCGGTGACGCGCACCCCTCGCTCGGCGAGCGGCACGGCCACGCGTCCGGTCCCGATGGCGAACTCCAGCGCCTGCCCGTCGCCCGCGAGTTCGGCCAGCCGGTCCACGGTCGGCCCCAGAACCTCGGGCGCGAACATGCCGGTGCCCGGCGTGTCATAGCGCTGGGCGGCCTCGAGGTCCCAGATCTCCTGTGGCATGCCGCCAACGATGGGCTCGGCGGGTGTGCGCTGTCCAACCATTTACGCGTATGCCGGATGGAAGGGCCGATGTTGATGGATATAGCCTATGTCGGTCAACATAGAAGGAGGCTGTCGTGAAGCTGCCGAAGACCGCGCACACCTCCCGCCCGTGGCGCATCCACGAACTCACGCGGGATTTCACGGTCGAGGACGTGTGGTCCTACCGCACTCCAGGAGCCGGCCCCGACGACTTCCCCGCGATGCTCGCGGCTCTGCGAGTCGCCGGCGGAATAGAGAAGCAGCCCCGGCCGGTGAGGTTCCTGTTCGACCTTCGATGGAAGCTCGGCGGACTCCTCGGCTGGGACAAGCCATCAGCGGGCGTCGGCCGGCGGGTCGCCTCGCTCCGCGACCGCCTGCCCGGCGACCTCCGCGACGCTCCCCGCGGCGCGGACGACGACAGCATGCCCCTCAAAGCGGTCTACGAGCTCGACCGCGAGGCCGCTCGCGAGCTGGCGAACGAGACCGTGCACACCGTGATGCACCTCGGCTGGGTGCAAGGCGCCGAAGGCGAATACGAACTGCGGATGACCGTACTCGTCAAGCCCAACGGACGGTTCGGGCGGCTCTACATGGCCGCCATCGCGCCCTTCCGCTACCTCATCGTCTACCCGGCCCTGACCCGGCTCTGGGAACAAGCCTGGCGCGACCGCGCCGCAGAAGGGACCACCCGATGAACTCCAGGAAGCTCCAGCTCCGCTGGGCGAGCGGGATCATGATCGTGCTGGGATCAGGACACCTGGCCTTACTGGCGTTCCTCGCCTGGAAGGACGTCATCGGCTGGGTGGAACGAGGGATGTGGGCGGCCGTCCCGCTCGACGCGGGCGGGGGCGCCGTTCAGACGGTGGCGTCCCTGCAGAACAAGGTCACTTTCTGGGCCGGTCCCGGAGGCTTCGCCGTACCCCTGATTCTCCTGGGTTTCCTGATTTGGCACCTGGCAGGACGCGGGGTGGCCGTGCCCGCCTGGATCGGCTGGGCCGTCGCGGCGTGGTGCGCGCTGGGCGGCGTGCTTCTCGTGCCGTCCCCGTTCTTCGCCGGGGTCATCTCCGGGGTACTCATCGTCCTGGCGGCGCGCAAGTGATCCACGCCGGCCGGCCGCACGACGTACGGCCGGCCTTCGCGCGGTCAGCGCAGGCGTGACTCGATGGCCTCGATGATGCGCGGCCGGAGCTCGGCGGCGCGGATGACGGCGTCGACGGAGCCGACCTCGACCGCGCGCTGGATGTTGTGCACCCGGTCGAACTCCGCGGCCACCTCACCGAGTTTCTCCGCGCGGACCGACGAGCGCAGCTCGTCCAGCTCCGCGGTCAACGCGGCCCGGTCGGCACCGGAGGCGGCCGCCACACGGGCCTCCAGGTCCCGCACGCGCGGGTCGGCCGCGGTACGGGCGTTGACGTCGCCGGAGAACACCGCCGCGGCGGCGGGCGCGCCGCCGAGCACCGAGGCGAACGAGCCCTCCAGCGCCAGCACGGTCATGTTGGGGTTGAGCGCCTTGGAGAACACCACGAACGCGCCGCCGTGGTAGCGGGAGATGACGCAGAACACGATGGGCCCGCGGAAGTTCACGATCGCGCGGCCGATCTCGGCGCCGTACTCCAGCTGCAGCTTCCGCATCGACTCGGGCGAGCCGTCGAAGCCTGACAGATTCGCCAGCACCACCAGCGGCCGGTTGCCGCTGGCCGCGTTGATCGCCCGCGCGGCCTTCTTCGACGACCGGGGGAACAACGTGCCCGCGGTGTAGGTGTCGGGGCCGTCGGTGGGCGGGAAGCCGCGCCGCGGCACCGACCGTGACTCGATGCCGAGCAGGCACACCGGGATGCCGCCGAGGTGCACGTCCTGCACCACCGCGGTCTCCGCGTCGGCCATGCCCGCCCAGCGCTCCAGCACCGGGTGGTCCTGGTCGGAGAGCGCCCGCATCACGGTCCTGATGTCGAACGGCTTCTTGCGGTCCGGGTTGAGCTCGGCGGAGAAGATCTCGCCGACGCGCGCGAAGTCGCTGCCCGCCACGACATGCGGGAAGTCGGAGATGTCGCGGTCGACGGGGTCGGTCGTCGTCGCCCGCCGCGGCGCCTGCTCGCCGGGCGCCACATAGGTGTGGTCGTAGTGCGACATCAGCACGTCCCTGGCGGCGGCCAGGTTCGGCGCCCAGTACTGCGCCTGCCCGTTGGGGCCCATCACCCGGTCGTAGCCGCCGATGCCGAAGTTGTCCTCGGCGGAGACGCCGCCGGAGAAGTCGAGCGCCTGCTTGCCGGTGAGCACCATCGCCGAGTCCGGCGTCATCACCAGGATGCCCTTGGTGTGCATGAGCATCGTCGCCTCGGCGTTCCAGTACGGCTGCGCGCCGACGTTGATGCCCGCGACCACGATGTTGATCTCGCCGCCGTCCTGGGTGAACTCGACGATCCGCTTGAGCGCCGCGGCCACCCAGTCCATGTTCTCCGTGCCCGACGTCATGGAGATCCGGGCGCCGGCCGACAGCGCGTACCACTCCAGCGGCACCCGCATCCGCTCGGCCAGGTCCAGCGCGGCGATGACGCGGCGGCACTCCGGCTCCGACAGGGCGCCGAGCGACTTCGTCGGGTCGCCGAGCAGCACGACCCTGGTGACACCCTGCGGGTGGCGCGGGGTCTGCGTGGTGACCACGCCCGCGACGATCGCCGCGGTGTTGCGCCCCTTGGGCCGGTCGACCGGCACCAGCGCGTGCTCGTCGTCGAGGTCGTGCTCGACGAAGTCGCCGAGCATGCCGGTCAGCTCGTACGGGTAGACCGTGTTGCGGCTGCTCGCGCGCAGCACCTTCTGCCGGTAGCCGTCCAGAGGCTCGATCGGCTCGTCCGACGGCTCGCCGATGGTCACCTCGGCGCGACCGGTGGCGTCGAGGGCGATGCGGACGGCGATCTTGGACAGCGCGCCCGTCTCCGGGTCGCGCTGCCGCGCGATGAACAGGGTCTCCTCCAGCCCGGCGCCCGTGGTCGTCGGCAGCACGCGCCGGACGATCAGCTCCAGCTCCTCGCGGGTGATGTTGCTGGGCGGCCAGACGTAGACCACGATCCGGTTGGTGTTGAGGCGCCTGTTGGACGGGCGCCGCGACCGCGCGGTTCGGATCGCGTCGACGCAGGCGGCGACGGCGCCCTCCGCCGTCGGCAGCGAGACCAGCCTGCCGTCGTGCTCGCGCAGCTCGGTCAGGTCGCGCACCTGCGCGAACGCGACGAGCCGCTCGTCGGACGGGTTCTCCTTCGCCACGCACTGGAAGAGGTAGACCTCCTCATCCGACGACGGCAGCCGGGTGAGGTCGAACTTGCTCAGCCGCTCCATCTGCATGCGCTGCGCGATGTAGGGGTGCAGGCCGCGGATCAGCCGATCCTCGGTCATCCCGGTGTCGGACGGGCGGAAGGTGAAGTGGTGGTGCATCACCTCGCCGCCGCGCCCGGCGACGGTGGCGGTGAGCCTGCGGACCTGGCTCGGCAGCGGGTGCGCGCTGACGACCTCGTGCAGCGCGGCCGCCATCGCGTCGAAGTCCTCCGGCTGCCCCTCCCAGGCGAGGTAGATGTCGGCGTCGACGGCCTCCTCGCCGACGGCCAGCTCCGCGAGCCCGCGCAGCGCGCTGCCCAGCGTCTCGAAGCTCACCGCGGAGGAGATCACGCTCGAGCCCACGCGCTCGGCGACCACGAACGTGCAGCCCGCGACCTGGCTGGTGCGGACGCCGGTGATGGCCTTGTTGCCGTAGTACCGCCTGGTGAGCACCTCCAGCATGATCGCGTTGTCCAGGTCGTCGCGGACGAGCCGCTGGCCGAGCAGCCGCACCAGCGGCTCGGTGCTGCGCACCATCTCGGCGACGCGCTCGGCGCGGTCCGGCGTGCCAGGGTTCGCGTCCAGCTGACGCAGGTGCTTGCGGACGTTGGCGTAGACGCGGGCGCGGTTGCGGCGCAGCAGCGGCTGGCCGAACCAGGCGTACACCACGCCGCGCGCCAGGTCGGAGACCACCGGGAAGCGGACCTGCGTCGCGGCCAGCAGCCGTTCGAGCGCCAGACCGGCGGGCTCGCGCAGCGTCTCGTCCGGCGGCGGCTCCCGAAGCCACGCGCGCAGCAACGTCGCGACGGCCGCGGCGTCGGCGGCCGCGCGCTGCTGGGCCAGGAAGATCCGGAACACCGCGGCCTCGAGCTCGGGGGTGCGCTCCAGCTCGGTGACGCCGTAGTGCCCGAGCGCCTTGGCGAGCTTGACCTGGAAGGCCTCCGGCAGCCCGGCCCGCTCGACGTCGAGGCTCTGCAGATAGGTGTGGAAGTACTCGCGGGCGCTGTGCACGTGCTCGTCGCCGCCGCCGTCCTCGCCCGCCGGCCGGTTGCGGCTCAGCTCGGCCAGGTCGGCGAACACCTGGAGCAGTTCGAGCTCCTCGGCCAGCGGCCGGTGGCCCTCCTCGATGACCGTACGGCGCGCGGTGAGGTAGTCGTGGTGCACCCGGCGCTCTTCGCGCGGGTCGAGGTCGAAGCCGAGCAGCAGGCTGCGCAGGTCCTCCTGCCCGCGCCTGACGCGCTCCCGCGCCAGGGCGGTCCCGGGTACGGCGGGCAGGTCCAGCTCCACGGAGCCTACGGCCGAGGTGTCCTCGACCTCGGCGTCGGTGAGCGGCTCCAGCCGCAGCAGCGGCGCGCCGGTCTCCACCTGGCTGCCCACGGACACGGCGCATTCCTTCAGCCGCGCCTTGAACGGCGCCCGCAGCACCGTCTCCATCTTCATGCTCTCCAGCACCAGGATCGGCGCGCCCGCCTCGACCTCGGCGCCGACCTCCAGCGGCGTGGCGACGACCAGCGCGGGCGCGGGCGAGCGGACGACGCCGCCCTCGTCGCGGCTGACCCGGTGCGTGACGCCGTCCACCTCGACCAGGTGGATCGGCCCGTGCGTGGCGGTGAGCAGCTGGTACCGCGTGCCGTTCACGATGATCTGCCCGGTGTGCTCGTCGAAGCGGTCGAGCTCGACGTCGGCCGTGCGGACGTCGTCACCCGCTTCGATGGCGATCCGGAACCGGAGCGGGCCGACCCGCGCGACCCGCACGCGGTAGCCGACACCACGCAGCTTGAGTTCGAGCGGCCGGCCGCTCTTGTGCTGCACCTGCGGGCGTCCGCCGAACGCCGTCGACAGCAGGCGCTGCCGCTCGGCGCGCTCCTCCTCCTCGTAGGCCTCGATGGCGGCCGCCGCCAGCGCGACGCCGGAGTGCCGGTGGGAGACGAGCCTGCCCTCGCCGCGGACGCGGTCGATCCAGCCGGTGTCGGCGCTGGCGTCGATCACCTCGGGCTGGTCGAGCAGGTCGAGCACGAAGCTCTTGTTCGTCGCACCGCCCTCGATGATCACCGTGGTCTGCTTCATCGCCCTGCGCAGCCTGCCGAGCGCCTCGTCGCGGTCGCGGCCGTAGGCGATGATCTTCGCGATCATCGAGTCGAAGTCGGCGGGGATGGTGTCGCCCTCGCTGACGCCGGTGTCGACGCGGATGCCCGGCCCGGCGGGCAGGTCGAGCCGCGCGATGCGGCCGGGGGAGGGCGCGAAGTCGCGGTCGGGGTCTTCGGCGTTCAGCCGGGCCTCGATGGCGTGGCCGCGCTCCACCGGCGGCTCGCCTTCCAGCCTGCCGCCGGACGCCACCCACAGCTGTGCCTTGACCAGGTCGAACCCGGTGGTGGACTCGGTGATCGGGTGCTCGACCTGCAGGCGGGTGTTGACCTCGAGGAAGGCGAACAGCTTGTCGCCGGGGTGGTAGAGGAACTCGACGGTCGCGGCGCCGCGGTAGCCGACCGCGACGGCCAGCCGTTCCGCCGAGGCCTTGAGTTCGGCCGCCTGCATGGGGCTGAGCACCGGCGAGGCCGACTCCTCGATGACCTTCTGGTTGCGGCGCTGCACCGAGCAGTCGCGGACGCCGAGCGCCCACGCGGTGCCCTCGCCGTCGGCGATCACCTGGACCTCGACGTGCCGGGCGCCGGTGACCAGGCGCTCCAGGAACACGACGCCGCTGCCGAACGCCCGCGCGGCCTCCTGGCTGGTGCGCTCGTAGGCGTCGGTGAGCTCGGCCGCGTTCGTGATCACGCGGATGCCGCGCCCGCCGCCGCCCGCGGTGGCCTTCAGCATCAGGGGGTAGCCGACCTCGGCCGCCGCCGCCAGCGCGGCGTCCAGGGTCTCGACCGCACCCCGGCTCCACGGCGCGACCGGCACGCCGACCTCCTCGGCGATCAGCTTCGCGCCGATCTTGTCGCCGAGCCTGCGCATGGCGTCCGCGCTCGGTCCGACGAAGGTGACCCCGACTTTCTCGCACAGCTCCGCGAACGCCGGATCCTCCGCGACGAACCCCCAGCCGACCCATGCGGCGTCGGCCCCGGTCTCCACCAGGGCACGCTCAAGCACGTTCAGATCGAGGTACGGCCGGGCGGACGCGGGGCCCAGGTCGTAGGCGAGGTCGGCTTCGCGCACGAACGTGGCGGTGCGGTCGACGTCGGTGTACAGGGCGACGGTTTCGATCGGTGTCCCGGTCTCCGCGGCCAGCTCCCGGACAGCGTGGATGAGCCGCATCGCGGCCTCACCACGATTGACGATGGCGACACGACTGAACACGCGACAGAGCCCTCCTGTAGATCAACGATGTACGCGCCGCGACACGGCAGTCCCCGGCAGTCTTCACCCTTCCGTCTAACAACGGGCAGTGCCATGTAGCAGTCAGCGCACGTTACCTGGCTCCAGTTGTGGGAAACCCACCAAAAGCCGTCGGCCCCGCCTGCGGACCGGGCCGTACCTTCACAGTCTCTCGCAGATGAGCTGAGGAGGGATTACGCAGGTCACCGTGGATCTTCTGTATGAGACGTACATATCCGGCCGGGGCGGCTACGGCAGGCGGGCGATGCGGGTGATCTCCGCGGTGCCGCTCAGGTGGATCAGCGGACTGTGCTCGGCGCCGGCGGTGATCCTGGCGGGGCTGCCGAGGGAGTCGCCCATGTCGACGTCGAGGTGGGTGATGCCCTGGCCGGCCAGGTGAGCGGCCAGGCAGGCGGTGCTGTTGGCGTTGGCGATGTCCTCGGGGACGCCGATCGACGGGGCGAACATGCGGGCCGCGACCCGGCCGGTGCGCGTCGGCGCGGAGTAGACGTAGCAGCCCAGGAAGCCGAGCCGGTCACAGGCGGCACGCAGTCGCTCGAGGTCCGGGTCGAGGGCGGCGAGCGCGGATCGCGTGGCGACGGGAACCAGCATCCGCGCCCGCCCCACCGCGGCGACGCGGGCATCGGGAGTGTCGGAGGTGATACCGAGCGCGGGCAGGACGAGGTCGCGCTCGATCGCGGTCGGCTCGCGCAGGTCGACGGGCCCGGCTTCGAAGGTGGCGTTGACCTGTTCCTTCTCCCACACGCACCAGCCGGGGAAGGCGCGCCCCGAGGCGTGGAGGGTCGCCCGGTACTCCTCGCCCCCGGCGCGCTCGGCGAGGAAGGCCAGGGCGGCCACGGTCCCGTGACCGCACGCGGGCAGTTCGCCCTCGGCGGTGAAGAAGCGCAGGGCGTTGTCAGCAGAGACGAAGACGGCGTGCGATGTTCCCATCAGCACCGGCACCCGACGGCGCTCGTCGTCGCTCAGCGGTGCCTCGTCCATCACCGCGGTGGGGCTGCCGCCTCTGCCGTCGCGCAGGCACGCGCGGACGATCGCGACAGGCAGGCCGCGCTCACTCATCAATGGTTCCTGGTCCATGCGCGGCATGCCGTACTCCTGCTTTGATTTTCGAACCACTATGCTGCCAGGCCCCCGGCGGGCTTCCGCGAACTGGGGCGCCGATGCGAGCGCATGTCCTCCAGCGTCCTCAGCACCCGCCTCGGCGCCTTAGATGTGCAGGGTTCCGATGTGGGCGCGATGTTCGAGGGGGGAGTGGCCGTGCAGGCGGCGGAAGGCCGTGCTGAAGGCGCGGACGTCGGGATAGCCGCAGGCTCTGGCCACCTCGGTCACCGTGGGGGCGGGGTCGAGCAGGAGGGTGGCGGCCAGCTCGAGCCGCATCCTGCGCAGGGTCGCCATCAGTGACGCGCCCGTCTGCTCACGGAACAGCCGCTCGGCGTGCCGTTCTGACAGGTGGACGGCGGCGGCCACGTCCCTGACCCGCACCGGCCGGCACAGGTTGTCGGCGAGGTGCCGTCGCATCGCCGTCACCACCCGGGACGGCAGTTCCCTGGGCGGCGGGTCGACCCGCAGGTCGTCCTCGCTCGCGAACGCCCTGGCGGTGTCCACCACCAGCGCGGCGCCGAGCCCGGCCAGCCCGGCGTCGTACCCGGACCGCACCGGGTCGGCGTACCCGGCCAGTGCGGTGACGACCTCGGCCAGCGAGCCGGTACGGCGCGACACCACGGGACCGGCCGCGTCGGTGAGGCCCGACCACCAGCCACGCTCGTCCGGGCCAGGCGCGTCCTGGCCGCCCCGCAGGGTGAACCCCCAGTAGGCGATGCCGAGCGGGTCCGCCTGGCTCGACTCGATCTCGTGCACGTCGCCCGGCCTGGCCAGGAACACGTCACCGGTGCCGACCTCATGGTGCTCGCCGCCGACGCTGAACCGGCCCGCGCCGGTGTAGGCCAGGCAGACCTCGTGGAAGGAGTGCCGGTGCCAGTAGTTGCGCCAGGCCAGCTTCGGGTAGAACCCCCAGCTGACGAAGTCGGCCCTGAACCCTGCGACCTGGCAGGTGTCCAGCAGGCCGGCCAGCTCGGGCAGCCGGCCGGCACCGGCCACGTCCGCCAGGCTCAATCCCGTCTCCCGCCCGTCGGGTCCACTCCCGCCAGCATCATGCCCTGCCCCCGCGACCAGTCGTGGTCCTGGGTCGCCGGCGGGTCGGCCGGGTCACGGAACTGCACCAGCCAAGTGGTCCTGGCCTCGTCGCTGACGTTCACCCCCGAGCCGTGCACGGTCAGGTACGTGAAGAACAGCACGTCCCCCGCCTCGGCGGGCAGCGGCATCGCGGACTCGAACGGCACGTCGGTGAGGTGATGGCTGCCCTCGGGGTCGTGCTCGAGCGGCCCCTGCAGGTGGCTGCCCGGCACGACCCGGACACAGCCCTTGCGCTCCGGCGCGTCGTCCAGGTGGAAGATCGCCGCGGCGACCCGGTGGTGGGTGTGCGGGAAGAACGGGTGGTCCTGGTGCAAAGGGAACGGTGAGCCGTTCTCCGGCGGCTTCACGAACAGCTTGGTGTGGTGCAGCTGCACGTTCGGCACCCCGAGCACGGCCGCGGCGACCGAGGTGAACCGCTCGTCCACCAGCAGCCGGGAGAACGCCGCGGCGTGGAACTGCGCGTCGTGCAGATGCTGCAGCCGGGTCGGCGCACCGGCCGCGATCTCGGCGGCCGCACCCCAGGTCGGGTTCTCGTCCCGGTTCAGCCGCTGGAGCAGCTCATGGGCGACCCGGCGGTAGTCCGCCGCCTCATCCCTGGTCAGCAGCCCCTTCACGAGTACGTAGCCATGCTCGGCATAGTGGCCGGCGAGGGCCGGCAGATCGGTCGTGGTCATCGCGTCCTCCTGTCGTGAACGACCTCGACACTAGGAAGCCGGTGCCTGCCACGACAGGCTCACAGCGGACAGCGATGTTCGCGAAACGGACACGCGACGTCAAGGCACCAGGCCCGCCACAGTGTCCTGGCTGAGCCTCCCATCGGTCATGGTCAGTACGGTGTCCACCATCGAGAGCGTGGCCAGGTCGTGCGTGACCATCACCGTGGCCAGGTCGTTGCGCCGGGTCAGCTCGGCCAGGAGCGAGACGATCCGCTCACCGCGCTCATGGTCCAGCGCGCTGGTGGGCTCGTCGACGAGCAGGACCTCCGGCCCGTTCATCAGCGCCCTGGCGATGTTGACGCGCTGCCGCTCGCCACCCGACAGCTGGTGGGGGCGCTTGTGCTCCTTGCCCCTGAGGTCGACCGCGTCGAACAGCTCCTGAGCTCGCAGGGCCGCCGCCCGAGGCGAGGCGCCCGTCAGGTGCGCCATGACCAGCAGCTGGTCGAGCGCGGTGAGGGAGGGCAGGAGGTTGGGCTGCTGGAAGACGATCCCGATGTGGTCGCGCCGGACGCGCGTTCTGGCGGCCCCACTCAGGCCGGTCACGTCGCGGCCCGCCACGCGCACGGTGCCCGAGGACGGTGTGACGAGCGTGGCGGCCACGGCCAGCAGGCTCGACTTGCCCGAGCCCGAGGGCCCCACCACTGCGGTGAACCTGCCCGCCTCCACGGTCAGGTCGACCCGGTCGAGCGCGGTCAGCGTGCGATCTCCGTCGGGGTAGGTCAGGACGATGTCGGTGAGTGCGAGGGTCATCGGGAGGCTCCCAGTGCGATCAGCGGGTCGACGGAGGTGATCTTGCGGATGGCCAGCACGGCCCCGGCCGCTCCCAGCACGATCATCACCGCGACCGGGGCCACGGTGGTGCCGGCGGACAGCACGAACGGGACGGTGCCCTCTGCCAGCGAACCGAGCCCGGCTCCCAGCGCGCCGCCGAGCCCGGCCCCGACGAGCAGCACGATGACGGCCTGGGCGAGCGCGTCCCGCAGCAGGTATCCGGTGCTCGCGCCGAGCGCCTTGAGCACCGCCACGTCGCCGCGCCGCTGGATGGTCCAGACCGTGAAGAACGCCCCGATGACCAGCGCGGAGATCGCGAACAGGAAGCCGCGCATCAGCTGGAGCGATCCGTTCTCCGACGAGAACGAGCCGATGGCGGCGGGCGCGTCGGCGAGCGCGACCGTCGTGGTGCCCAGCCGCGCGTCCGCGGCGGAGAGGTCGGGATCGCCGGTGGTGCGCAGGGCCAGCACGGTGGCGATCGCGTCCTGCTGGTTCATCCGCTGCCAGTCCTCGATGCCGATCCACGCGACCGGCGTGTGGCTGTAGGAGGCGCTCGGGCCGGTCGCGGAGACGGTGAAGGTGCGCCCGAGGATGGTGACCGTGTCGCCGGCGGAAAGGTCGCTGTCCTCGGCCAGCCCCGCGGACAGGACGACCTTGCCGGTCTCGACCTGCCGCGGCGCGAGCTTCCCGCCGGGCTCGACGCCGAAGACGGCGGCGGCGACGCCGTTGTCGCCGCGGGAGAGGCGTCCCATCGAGACGCCGAGGCGCTCGGCCGCGACTCCCGGCACGTTGCGCCACTCCTGCCAGGTCCGGTCGGTGATCCGGCTGTCGGCGAAGGACGGCTTGGCGCCGCTGTCGAAGGTGATGCGGTCGGCGGGCAGGTTCTCCACCGCCGAGATGTTCTCCCTGGCCAGGCCCGCGGTCAGGCCGGACAGCATGGTCACGAGCAGGGTGATGAGGAAGACTACGGCGCCCATCAGCGCGAATCTTCCCTTGGCGAAGCGCAGATCTCTGAGCGCCACGAACACGGCGCATTCCCCCGTTGTGTCTGGGTCGATAGTGACGAGGTCCAGATTGAGGGGTGGCGCCCCGAGCGCACATCGTGAGGAAGGCCCGTACCCGCTCGCTCAATCGGTCGGCCCGGAATACACCTTTTGAACGATGCTGCCAGTGCGGGCGGTCGCCTACGCTGGGTGAGAAATGATGGACTTTCCGTTCCCGCCCGCTCTCCTGCTGCTGCGATGGGTCGTCCACGGCACGTTCGCCATCCTGCTCGCCGTGGCGATGATCGGCGTCGCCCAGCACGGCCAATGGCCGCTGATGGCAGGAGGAGCGCTCCTCGGCCTGCTGTACGCCGCGGGGATCGTGATCGAGGGCCGGCTTCCGCACTTCGGCGGGCGGATCCATCTGCTGCTCGGCCGGATCTGGCTGGGCGCCGTCACGCTCGGATGGGCGGCGCTCGCCTTGGCCGCGCCGCAGTACATCTGGCTGGCCTTCCCCCTGTTCTTCGCCTACCTGCACCTGTTGCCGCTGGTGGCGGCACTGCCGGGCGTGGTGCTCCTCACGGCCGCGGCCGTGCTGGCCATCGCCTGGCAGGAAGGAGGCCTGACCGCCTCCCGGGTGATCGGTCCCGTCATCGGCGCGGGCGTGGCCACGCTGATGGCCCTGGTCTACAAGGCGCTGTACGCCGAGAGCGAGCAACGCCGCCTGCTGATCGAGGATCTGGTCCGCACCCGGGGCAAGCTCGTGGAAGCCGAAGCGGACACCGCCCGGCTGGCCGAACGGGAGCGGCTGGCCAGGGAGATCCACGACACCCTCGCGCAGGGCATGTCGAGCATCATCCTGCTGCTGCGAGCCGCCCGCCGGGACCTGGCGGAACAGCCCGAGGAGGCGGACAGGCGCATCGCCGAGGCGGAACGCGCCGCGCAGGACAACCTGGAGGAGGCGCGCAACTTCGTCCGTGCGCTCGCCCCGCCCGCCCTGCAAGGCTCCTCGCTGACCGCCGCGCTGCGCCGGATCAGCGAGTCGGCCGTCGCCGGCACGGACACGAGGGTGCGGTTCGAGGTGTCGGGGACGCCGGTGCCGTTGCCCTCCGACTACGACCTGGCGCTGCTGCGCATCGCGCAGGGCGCGCTGGGGAACGTCAGCCGGCACTCCGCCGCCCTGCACGCCCGGGTGACCCTGACCTACCTGGAGGACATGATCGTGCTGGACGTCTACGACGACGGGCGCGGCTTCGACCCCCGAACGTCGGGGTACGGCCTGCGTGCGATGCGTGACCGCGCGGCGTCGCTGGGCGGCGCGCTGACCGTGGAGAGCACCCCCGGCGAGGGCACCGCGGTCGCCGCCACGCTGCCCCTGCCCGCGGAGGCGACGAGATGATCCGCATCGTGCTCGTGGACGACCATCCCGTAGTGCGGTCGGGGATCCGCGCCATGATCAGCGGTCAACCCGACTTCGAACTGGTCGGGGAGGCCGGCACCGGGGAAGAGGGCCTCGAGCTTGCCGGGCGGCTCATGCCCGAGGTGGTGCTGATGGACCTGCAGCTCGGCCCCGGCATGCACGGCAGCGAGGCGACCAGGCAGATCGTCGCCCTGGGCGGGCCGCACGTGCTGGTGCTGACCACGTTCGACACCGACGCCGACATCGTGGCCGCGATCGAGGCGGGCGCGACCGGATACCTGCTCAAGGACGCGCCGTCGGAGGACGTGCACGCCGCCATCCGCTCGGCCGCGGCCGGGAGCAGCGTCCTGGCGCCCAGCGTGGCCTCGCGGCTGCTGGGCAGGGTCAGGACGCCGGAGGCCACGCTGAGTCCCCGCGAGCTGGAGGTGCTCGGCCACGTGGCCGCGGGCCTGTCCAACCGGCAGATCAGCAAGCAGCTGTTCCTCAGCGAGACCACGATCAAGACCCACCTGGTGCACATCTACGCCAAGCTCGGCGTCGACTCCCGCACGGCCGCGGTCGCCGCCGCCACGAAGCGGGGCCTCATCCGCCCGTCCTGACCCTCGTCCCCGCCGCGGCGACCTCGGCCGTAAAGCTTGACGCGCGCGGCCGGCCGTACAGCTTGACGCGCGCGCCATGCGGCCGGCCGTACAGGGCCTGATCTTCGGAGCTACGCGGTGAGGTCGTCCACGGTGGGGGCGATGGTGCCGAACAGGTCGCCGATGGTGGTCAGGGCGGCGGTCTGGAGGGAGGCGGCGGGCAGGACGGTGCCGTCGGGCGCGGCCAGCGGCCGGGTCGCGGTGGCCTCGGCGACGACGGTGGGACGGTAGCCGAGATTGAAGGCGCCCTGGGCGGTGAAGGCGACGCACATGTGGGTCATGAAGCCGGCCAGCACGAGTTCCTTGCCCGCACCCAGCTCGCACAGGGTCTTCTCCAGTTCGGTGTCGTGGAAGGCGTCGGGGAACTGCTTGACCACGACGGGTTCACCGTCGGCGGGGGCGACCTCGGCGCTGATGGCGCCGATCTCGGCGCGGATGTCGTAGGGGGTGTTCTCGCCGCCGTCGTTGACGATGTGGATGACCGGGGTGCCGGCGGCGCGCGCGGCCGCCAGGAGTCGGGCCCCGGCCGCGAGGGCCTGCTCGGCGCCTTCCAGTGCCATGACGCCTGTGCGGTAGGTGTTCTGGAAGTCGATCATGACGAGGGTGGCGTCGGCGAGCCGGGGCAGCTCGCTGTCCAGGCCGATCACGTCACGCAGGCTCGTGGAAGCGGTCATAGCTGTGCTCCTTTTCAGGCAGGGTGAACGGCGGGTACGGCGCGGCCGTACCCGATGGAAGGGTGGTCAGCTGGTGCGGAACCGGCGGCGGTAGGCCGCCGGGGTGGTGCCGATCTGCTTGCGCAGCGCCCGGTGGAGGGTTTCCACCGAGCCGAGTCCGCAGGCGGTGGCCACCTGGTCGAGGGGCCGGTCGGTGCTCTCAAGCAGGCGGCGGGCCGCCTCGACCCGGGCGGCCTCGACGTAGGCGGCGGGGGTGGTGCCGGTCTCCTGGCGGAAGACCCGGGCGAAGTGGCGTTCGCTCAGGCACATCCGGGTTGCCAGGGCCTCCGCGGACAGGTCGCCGTCCAGGTGATCGGCGATGAACATCCGCAGTTCGTCGATGTCCCTGCGCGAGGCGGGGGGCTGGCTCAACGGGACGGAGAACTGGCTCTGGCCGCCCTGACGCTTGAGGTACATGACCAGCTGCCTGGCCACCGCCAGGGCGACCTCCTCGCCCAGGTCCTCGGCGACCAGCGCCAGCGCGAGATCCATGCAGGCGCTGATCCCGGCTCCGGTCCATACGTTGCCGCACCGTACGAAGATCGGATCGGGATCCACCGTCACCGCCGGGTGGGCGGCCGCCAGTTGCGCGGCGGTCGACCAGTGGGTGGTGGCCGTCTTGCCGTCCAGCAGGCCCGCCTCCGCCAGCAGGTGCGCGCCCACGCACACCGAGGCGACCCGGCGTGCCAGCGGCGCGGCCTCCTTCAGCCACGCCACGACGTCCCGGTCGATCCTGGCGACCGGCCCGGCGGGGTGCAGGTCCACCGCGCCGGGCACCAGCAACGTGTCCAGCACGCCGTCGACCTCGGCGAACGACAGATCCGTGACCAGCCGGACGCCGGCCGACGTGGTGACCACGCCGGACGTTCGCCCCGCCAGTTGCACCTGGTAGCCCGCCCGCCCGCCGGTCTCCCGGTTGGCCAGCGCGAACACCTCGGCCGGACCGGTGACATCGAGCAGGTCGACATCGGGGAAGACCGCGATGACGACCCGGCGGACTGTGGACATGCCCTCATCGTCACATCAGCCGCCGAATGGCCGCAATGACGCCCTTCTGTCACATCCAGCCACGCCCTGGCCGCACTCGCCTATCGGCGGCTGACGCTGAGCTCTTCGCGGACGGGACGTCGGCCGGCGAGGAACACCCCGGCGAGCAGCGAAGCGCCTGCGAGGACGGCGCTCAAGGTGAGGGCGAGGGTGAATCCGTCGGTGAACTGCCGCGGCGTGGCGAAGCCGCCCCCGGCGGAGAAGGCGGCCACCAGTACGGCGACCCCGAACGCGCCCCCGAGCTGGCGAAGCGTGCTGTAGGCGCCGGACGCCTTGCCCATGTCGGCCGGTGTGACGGCGCCGAGCACCGCGCTCTGCGTCGCGGGGATCGCCGCCGCCACGCCCGTGCCCGACAGCACCAGCGGGATGATCATCCGCCAGTACTCCAGGTCCGGCGCCGCGACGGCGGCGATCCACAGCATGGACGCTCCGTGCAGCGCCATCCCGGCCACGAGAAAGGGACGCTCGCCGTACCGGGAGATCAGAACGCCCGCCACCCGCGGGACCAGGATCGTCATCGCGCCCCACGGCACCAGCTGCAGCCCCGCCACCAGCGGCCGGGAACCCAGGCCGAGCTGCAGGAACTGCGCCATGTAGTAGAGCGATCCGAAGGTGGACGCCCACAGCAGGAAGATCGCCGCGTTCCCGGCGGAGAACGCGCGGGAACGGAACAGGCGCATCGGCAGCATCGGCTCGGCCCGGCGCAGCTCCACCGCCACGAAGGCCGCGGCCAGCGCCCCGCCCGCGACCAGCGGTACGGCTGCCGCCCTGACCAGCCCGAACACCAGGGCGAACGCGGCGCCGGTGCCCAGCAACAGCCCGGGCAGGTCGATCCTGGCTCGCGGGCCGTGGCTCTCGGGAATGAGCCGCGCGATCGCCGGGATCATGACCGCGACGATCGGTACGTTCAGCCAGAAGATCCACCGCCAGGAGAGCCCGTCCACGACCGCACCGCCCAGCAGCGGGCCGACCGGGACCGACGCGCCCACCACCGCGGTGAAGGCGCCCAGCGCCTTGGCTCGCCCGGCTGGCGGGACGGCCGCCCCGAGCAGCGCCAGTGTCAGCGGCATCACCGCGGCCGCGCCCGCCCCCTGGACGGCGCGCGCCGCGATCAGCCAGTCCGCGTCCGGCGCGAGCGCGCACCCCACCGAGGCGGCGCCGAAGACCGCCAGCCCCGCGGCGAACACCCGCCTGCGCCCGAACCGGTCTCCCAACGCGGCGGCCGTCAGCATGAGGACCGCGAAGCTCAAGGTGTAGGCGTTGACCAACCATTCCAGCTGCTCGCCCGAGGCGCCCAGCCCGGCCCTGATGGAGGTCAGGGCGGTGGACACCACGGTCGCGTCCAACCCGACCAGGAGGGCCGCGACGGCCGTCAGCCAGAGAACCCATCGTGATGTGCTTGTTCGGCTCATGTCAGGCTGAGACACCACCCGATCGGCAATCGGACCGGTCCGTCCTGGCCCCGCGCGGTGTCACAACGGGGGAAGGAAAGGAGCCACCCGTGTTCGACGATGTCCAGCCCCGCGTCGACGAGGCGTTCGCCGAGCTCATCGAGCCCTACCGGCGTGAGCTGCACCTGCACTGCTACCGGATCGTCGGCTCCCTCGCCGACGCCGACGATCTGGTGCAGGAGACCATGCTCGCGGCCTGGCGCGGCCGGGAGAGCTTCGAGGGCCGCGCCTCGCTGCGCAGCTGGCTGTATCGGATCGCGACCAACCGGAGCCTGAACGCCTTGCGAGACAAAGCCCGCCGCCCCCTGCAGGGGGCCAACCAGCTCCCCGAGCCCACGCGGCTGGCCGAGGCCCTCTGGCTCGAGCCGTACCCCGACAGCCTTCTGGACGACGTGCTGCCCGAGGCCCGCTACGAGACGCGCGAGACCGTCGGCCTGGCCTTCACCACGCTGATCCAGCGCCTCCCGCCCCGCCAGCGGGCCGCCGTCGTGCTCTGCGACGTGCTCGGCTTCCGCCTCAATGAGGCCGCGCTGATGCTGGACAGCACGCCGATCGCGGTGAAGAGCCTGCTGCAGCGCGCCCGTACGACGCTCGAAGCCGGCTGGGACGAGGTCGCCGCGCCGCCGTCGCCGCGCGAGCGCGAGCTGGCAGGCTTGTTCGCCACCGCCCTGGAGACCGGCGACACCGACGGCGTCCTGTCCCTGCTGACCGACGACGCCTGGCTCACCATGCCGCCCGAGCCCTACCAGTACCAGGGCCCGATCGCGATCGGCGAGTTCCTGCGCTACAGAGCGATGCGCCGGGGCGCCGTGCTGCGTGTCGTGCCCACGCGTGCGAACGGGCAGCCGGCGTTCGGCTGCTACGTGCCGGGCCAGAACGCCGCGATCGCCCGGCCGTACGGGCTGATGGTGCTCACCACCAGCCCGGAGGGGATCTCGGCGATCACCTGGTTCCGGGACCCGAGCATGTTCCCCTACTTCGGCCTGCCCCGATCCCTGTGATCAGTCTCGGACGGGCTGGTAGACGAGGTGGACCAGCCCGTCACCGATCATGCGGGTGTCGACGAGGCGCATGGGCTTGCTGCCGCTGGTCTCGCCGAACAGGCGCCCGCCGGCCCCGAGCACGACCGGGTACACGGTCAGCCGCAGCTCGTCGGCGAGGTCCTGCTCCATCAGCGTGTGCACGAGCTGAGCGCTGCCGTAGACGACGACGTCGCCGTCCAGCTCCTGCCTCAGCTTCGACACCTCGTCCACCACGTCGCCCTTGAGCACCGTCGAGTTGCTCCACCTGGGCTCCTGGAGGGTCGAAGACACGACGTACTTGGGCATGCTGTTCAACCTGTCCGCCCACTCGCCACTGCGTGCGAGCCACCGCGAGGCGAACCACTCGTCGGTGCGGCGGCCGTGCAGCAGCGCCTCGGCGCCCAGTGCCTCGTCGAGCTCGAGCTTCGTCCACGCCTCGCGGTCCTTGTCCGTGATGTGGAGGAACCAGCTGCCGCGTCCGAAGCCCTCCTCGCCGGTCGGGTCCTCGACGACTCCGTCGAGCGAGACGTTCTGACTGATGATGATCTTTCCCATCTTGGTTCTCCCTGGTCGGCGTTGTCGGCTACCACTGAGGTAGACACCGCGACGCCGGGAAAGAGGCGCCCGCCGACCGCCCCCTTCGCCCCTCGGCCGGTGTCTGTACCCGATGGAGGTGACGCGACGGTGATTGCCGGAGATCTGATGGACCGGGCTCGGGCGGGGGACGGGGACGCGTTCCGGGAGCTGACCGAGCCGCACCGCCGGGAGCTGCAGGTGCACTGCTACCGGATGCTCGGATCCTTGCAGGACGCCGAGGACGCCCTGCAGGACACGCTGCTGGCGGCCTGGCAGGGCTTCGGAGGGTTCGAAGGGCGCGCCTCGCTGCGTACCTGGCTCTACCGGATCGCCACCAACCGGTGCCTCAACGCGCGCAGGTCGGCCGGCCGGCGCCAGGCCAAGGAGTGGGACGTGCCCCATGTCGAACCACCCGAACCGACCCGGCTCGGCGAGGTCGTCTGGCTCGAGCCGTTTCCCGACGCACTGCTCGAGAGCGTCGTCGGCCCGGAGGCCCGGTACGAGCAGACCGAGGCCATCTCCCTGGCCTTCGTGACCGCGCTGCAGGTCCTGCCGCCCCGCCAGGTCGCCGTGCTCATCCTGCGCGACGTCCTCGGATTCCACGCCGGCGAGGTGGCCGACATGCTGGACTCGAGCGTCGAGTCGGTCAAGAGCGCACTCAAACGGGCGCGCGCCGGCCTGCCCAGGACCGGCGATCGCGAACCGCCGCCCGCCTCCGGCTCGCCCTCCGAGGACGCGATCGTGGCGAAGTTCGTCCGCGCGTGGGAGTCCGCCGACCTGGATGCGCTGGTGGCCCTGCTCACCGACGACGTCTTCATGTCGATGCCGCCGATGCCCTTCGAATACGAGGGCCGGGACGTCGTGGCCCGCTTCTGCGCGGCCATCTTCGGTGCGGGCCGGAGGTTCGACCTGGTGCCGACGCGGGCCAACGGCCAACCGGCGTTCGGCGCCTACCTGCGCGCCCCCAGCGGCATCCGCCACGGGACCGGCCTCTACGTCCTCACTCTCGCCGGCGACAGGATCTGCGCCATGACCCGCTTCGAGAACACCGTGCTCCCGTCCTTCGGCCTACCGCGATCGCTCAGTCCTTCCGGAACCCGGTGATCTCCCGGTCGCCGAGCCGTATCGACACATCGGCGTCGCGGAGTGCCCACCAGCGGGCACCCACGGCGCTGAGGACGGGCGCTATCCCCGCGACCAAGAGGATGACGGTGGTCAGCCGGGAGCCCAGGTACTCGGTGAGCAGCTTGGACTGGGGACTCGCCTTGCCCATGAAGCCGAGCCCGGCGATCGCACCCCCTCGGCCCTTTCTAAGCCTTCGCTGCCGGGATCGAAGCGCAGGACATGCGCACCCCTTCTTGCGGCTTTTGTCCCGTCAGTATCTCAACAAGATCATGCGTCTATTGTCTTTGATCTCCAATATCCGGACGCTAGTGTCTCCCTGAGAGGGCGAGTCGAAGGGGGCGGTACGCGCCATGGCCGAGACGAGGGGCGTGCTCCTGCCCGCCTACGTGGTGGCGGACGAGTCGGCATCGATGGGCCCGTACCACCAGGACCTGTCCGGCGGGCTCGCATCGCTCTGCAACGGATTACGTGCGGAGCCGATGATCGCGGCGAAGGTACGGCTGGCCATCCTCGGGTTCTCCGACGACGTGCGGGTGCGACAGGGGATGAGCGACATGCGGACGGTCGACAGGCTGCCGCAACTCGAGGTGCGCGGAGCGACGAACTACGGCGCGGCCTTCGGCGACCTGTTGCAGCGCATCCCCTACGACGTGCAGATGATGAAGAACGACGGCTACAAGGTGCACCGTCCTGTGGTGTTCTTCCTGAGCGACGGCCAGCCGACAGACGGTCAGCACTGGCGCGGCCCGCACGGGACGCTCGTCGACAGGAACGCGCTGCCGGTCGCGCCCAACATCATCGCCTGCGGGGTCGGGTCGGCGCGCGCCGACACGATGCTGGAGGTGGCCACCCGCCAGGAGTTCGCGTTCGTCGCGCTGCCCAGCGCCGACATCGGCACGGCGATCGCGGAGTTCTTCCACGCGCTGACGGCGAGCCTGGTCGCGTCCGGCAGGGCCATGGCCGACGGCAACCCGACGCTGGTCGTGAACCGCCCGGACCAGTTCCGCCTGGCCGTTGACGTGGTCTGATGCAGCGCGTCTGGGAGCGGGTCGTCGTCGACATCCCCGGACCGGTGTTCGAGCCGACGCCCCCGCGTGTGGTGGGCGGCACGTGCCCCGATGTCGAATGTGACGGGTGGTCCACCGCGCAGGTGACCCTTCGGTCGGCCTCCGTGCGAGGAGAGCGGCACCGCTATTACGGCCAGCCCCGGCAGGACGCGACCTGCGCTGTGGCCCACGAGGCGACGGGCACCGTGGTGTTCGCCGTGGCCGACGGGCTGTCCAGCGCCGCCGCCTCGGCGGTCGGAGCGGCCGAGGCCTGCCGGGCGGCGGTGTGGGCCATCCACGCACAGCTCGACGGGGGACACCCCGGCAACGATTTCCCCGCGGTCGTCTCGTTCGCGGCCGACATGCTGCACCGGCAGGCGGCGGCGCTGTCGCACCAGCAGGACCCTGACCAGCTTGTCGCCACCACCCTCGTCGCGGGTACGGCACGGCCGAGCTCGGAAGGCCTCGAGGTCTCCTTGTTCCGGGTCGGCGACTCGAGCGCCTGGGTGCTCGACCCGGCCCGGCCCCGATTCCACCCCGTTTTCAACGGGAAGACCGACGGCGACGTGGTCGCCACCTCGGTCACCGCCCTCCCCACGGTTCCGCGGACGCTGGAGCAGTGGTTCGGGAAGCTGACACCCGGACAGGTCCTGCTGGTGGGGACCGACGGGTTCGGCGACCCGCTCGGCGACGGCGACGGCCAGGTCGGCGCGCTGTTCGCGGAGAACCTGGTCGCGCCGCCGTCCCCGCTGTGGCTCGGCCACCTGCTCGACTTCTCCCGGGAGACCTTCGACGACGACCGGACCCTGCTGGCCCTGTGGCCACGGAGCGAGGCCCGATGAGCCGGACGGACCGCGCCACGCTCACCCTCGGGCAGCGTCTCGGCCAGGGCGGCCAGGGGACGGTCCACGAGGTGCTCAACCGCAAGATCAACGGCCAGTGGGACGTCGCCTTCAAGGAGTACGACCCCGGGGTCCTGCCCAACCTCGACGTCGCCGCCCTCACCGCGATGACGGATCTGATCGGCCGGCTCCCCGGGTGGGACGCGGCCTGGTTGTGCGACAAGACGGCCTGGCCCGCCGAGCTCGTGGAGGCGGAGGGCTCCGTCACCGGGTTCCTGATGAGGTCCGTGCCCCAGCGGTACGCCTTCGACCTGCGGACCCTGTCGGGCACCGTACGGAAACTGGCGACGATGGAGTTCCTGCTCAACGACGACGCCTACGTCAGCCAGATCGGCCTGCAGGTCAGCGACCGGGACCGCCTGCTGGTGCTGGCCGACCTCGCCGACACGCTCACCCGCCTGCACGCCATGGACATCGTCGTCGGCGACCTCTCACCCAAGAACCTCCTGTTCACCACGGGGGCGTCGCCGGAGTGCTTCCTCATCGACTGCGACGCGATGCGGCTGGGCGGGGTCGAGGCCCTGCCCCAGGTGGAGACGCCCGACTGGCAGATCCCCGCCGACGAGCAGAAGGGCACGCCGCAGAGCGACGCCTACAAGTTCGCGCTGCTGGCCGTCCGCGTCTTCGCCCGCGACCAGTCCTCCACCGATCCCGTACGGCTGGCCGCCCTCAGCCCCGCCCTGGCCGACCTCGCGGCGGCGGGGCTCCATCAGCCTCCGTCCGACCGGCCCGCTCCCGAGCAGTGGGCCACCCAGTTGAGGCAGGCGGCGCTCTCGGCCTCCACCGTGCCCACCCTCGCACCGCCACCGCCTCCACCCCTTCCCCCGTTACCGCCACAGGCCGGGAGCGGCCTGACCCAGCCGGCGAAGATCGGGCTCGGTGTCGTGGCGGGAGTGCTCGGTCTGGTGCTCGCCCTGGTGGTCGTGACGTCATTGACGTCCCTGCTCAGGGGCTCGGGCGGGAGCAGCTCGGCCGAGGAGTCCAGCTCGCCGTACTCCTCCAGTGAGACCTCCGACACCTACACCCCTGAGCCGACGCCTTCGGACACACCTTCGGAGACGCCTACGGAGACGTACTCCGAGACACCTTCCGAGGATCCGTTCGACCCCGCGGACCTGGACGACAAGTCCACCGACTCGACCCCGATCACCGCGTCGGCCCTGCTCCCTGAGTCCTTCACGAGCGCCAAGGGGGTGCGCTACAACCTCAAGGCGAGCGGGGTGGACGACTGCCCGGATTCCTACCACGACAGCAACGTCAAATCCGCCCTCCGCAAGGCGAACTGCACCGACATGATCACGGGCGCCTACGTCAATCCGAGCGCGTCGAAGAACCAGCGGATCATGGTGGCCGTGTGGGTCGTCCCGCTCAAGAACGACGGCAGGGCCGACACCGCGTACTCAAGGCTCAAGAACGCCTATGCGGATGACTGGGGCATCGTGTGTCCCCGCAGAGGGCCGGGCGCGGGCCTGTGCGACGGCAGCTGGAGCTGGGCCCAGACTTACGGCTGGACCGGGTACACCCACCGCTATCTGATGCACACCATGGCCATCTACACCAACCGCACCAGGGTCGCCAGCGCGAGAGTATGGCTCAAAGACGCCTCCAAGGCGGCCTACAACGCCGTCGGCCCCATGGTCTTCCACGGAAACTGACAGCGCCCCCTCACTCCGCTGCAAGACCAGGAATGATTACTCTGTGTTGTAGATCTACAACGGAGGGTTCTCGTTTCGATGAGTGATGAGGTACGACCAGCTTCGGTCAAGCTCACCAGCGACTGGATGGCCGTCATCCGCGCCCGCGAGGACGCCCAGCCTGACGCCTACCTGCACGACCCCTGCGCCGCCGCCTTCGTGACCCCGGCGTCCGAGGCGGCGCTCGACGCCATCCAGGCCGCCGGGCTTCCCTCCCCGATCGTGCCGATCAGGGGCAGGCTCGGCGACATCACACTGATGGAATCCGGGCTGAAGCAGGTCGTCTGCCTGGGAGCGGGCACCGACGCGCGCCCGTACCGGCTGCCCGTACCGCCCGACCTTGCGTACTTCGAGCTGGACCTTCCGGGCCAGCTGGACGGCAAGTCCGAGTTGCTGAGGGCAGCCGGTTTCGAGGCGCGGTGCGAGTTGCGGGTGGTGGAGGCCGACCTGCGTGCCGGCTGGACCGAGGCCCTGCTGGCGGCCGGATACTCCCCGGCCGAGCCGGCCCACTGGATCGCCGAGGGCCTGTTCTACTACCTCACCCCGGCGGAGGGCACCGCCCTGCTGTCGGCGATCAGCGAGCTGTCCGCGCCGGGCTCATGGCTGACCTTCGACGGCCCGGACACCCGCTTCCTCACCGATCCGGCGAAGTCCGGCTTCCACCACCAGATGCGCGAAAGGGGCGCGCCGTTCGTCGGCTCCTTCACCGACCCGGTGCGGCAACTGGCCGGGCACGGCTGGTCCGCCCAGGCCGTCGTGCATCGCGAACTGGCCACGTGCGCCTGGCTGCCCAAGCCACCGGCTCGCCTGCTGAGTCCCGGCCTCGACCTCTGGCTGGCCCGCGCCCACCGCCGCTGACGCTTTTACAGGAGTGGAAGGCGGCGCACCCCGGTCAGCGTCGGGGTGGGGATGAACAGCACAGGGTCGTTCGGATCGGTGCGCAGAGGGTCGAACCGGTCGAGCAGGATGTTCAGCGCGACCCGCCCCTCCAGCCGGGCCAGGGGAGCGCCCAGGCAGAAGTGGATGCCGCGGCCGAACGCGAGATGCGGGTTCGGGTCGCGATCGGGATCGAACACCTCAGGATCCGCGAACTGCCGGGGATCCCGGTTGGCCGCCGCGAGCCAGCACGTGACCATCTGATCGGCCGGAATCGTCACGCCGCCGAGCTCGACCTCGCGCATGGTGGAGCGGCCGAGGACGGCGAACGGGGTGAGGAACCGGAGTGACTCCTCGATGACGGCCGGGATCGCGGCGCGGTCGGCGCGTACCCTGTCCTGCTGGTCGGGGAAGGCGTCCAGGCACAACACCGTGTTGCCGAGCAGCATCGTCGTGGTGATGTGCCCGGCCAGCAGGAGCACGATCGCGAAGTTGACCACCTGCTCGTCGGGCAGGTGGTCGCCGTCCACCTCGGCCTCGACCAGCCTGGAGAGCAGGTCGGCGCGCGGCTGCCGGCGGCGTTCTGCGGCGTGGCCGGCGAGATAGGCGCTCATTTCCCGCCACGGCTTCATCGTGGCGTCGAGGGCGGCGTCCCTTTCTTCGGCGGACTGTTCCATCGAGACCTTGGCGTCACGCTGGAACAGCGCGTCCGCCCACTGCTTGAACAGGGCGCGATCACTGCTGGGCACCCCGAGCAGCTCGGCGATGACGATGACCGGCAGCGGATAGGCCAGATCGCTCACCAGCTCGAACCGCTCGCGCTCGCGCGCCGCGTCGAGCAGTTCGTGGGTGATCGCGGCGATCCGCGGTTCGAGGTCCGCGACGACCTTGCGGGTGAACGCGCTGCTGACCAGCTTGCGCAGCTTGCCGTGCTCCGGCGGGTCGATCTGGGTGATGAAGCCCTCGAGTGAGAACCCCTCCGGCACCATGCCCTTGGGGACCACGCGCATCGTGTCGGAGGAGAAGGTCGCGGGGTCGCCGAGGACCTCCTGCAGCTCCTGGTAACCGTAGACGTTCCACAGCCTGGCCTGTGCGTCGAACTCGACGGGAGGGCCCGATCGAGGCCCGTGCAGCCAGAAGTTCTGCTTGGGGATGTCGTACCGCTCGACGATGTCTGCCATCGCCTCTCCTTGGTCGAGGATCGCTACTTCTTCCGGTATTCCTCCCAGCGCTGGAACATCCCGTCGGCGTCCGACAGGACGAAGGCGAAGAACTCGCGGGTGTCCTCCACCCGGGCACGCCGCTCGGGCGGGTCCTCGGCGAGGATCGACAGCCCGAAGTCCAGCGTGTCCAGGCTCATCCGCACGCCGGCGAGCTGGACCTGCATGACGTGTGCCCACCCGCCGCCGGTCATCCGGTAGCGGTGCTCGCGGGCGGCAGTGGGCACGCGCTCGATCATCCCGCCCACTTCCAGTTGTCTGGCGACCGTACTGACCGCGGTCTTGCTCACGCCGAGCTCTCCTGCCAGGTCGGTGAGCGAGCGGTCGGGCGGGTCGCAGATCATGAGCCACGCGTACAGGCGGCCCATCGTGCGCGTCCCGCCCAGACGCTCCATGACCAGCCCCATCCGATCGACGAACTCACTCTCCGCAGGTTCCACTGGCGCCAACTCCGCGATTGTCGTCAAGTACGTACTTTATGAACTGTACATCGCTGTCAGCGATCCGTCAGGAACGCCAGCGCGTCAGTGGCGAACCTCTTGTCGGTGAACGTGCCGCTGTGGCTGCGGCCCGGGTAGACGATCAGCTGTGCGCCGGGGATGCCGGCCGCCGTCTGCCTGGCCAGGTCCAGCGGGTAGACGACGTCCTTCTCGCCGTGGACGAGCAGGGTGGCCGCCTTGATGTCCGCCAGTCGCCCGCGCAGGTCGAAGCCGTCTTCGGCGTTGAGTACGGTGGCCGCGTCCGTGTGGTCCCTGGCGCCGTCCGACAGCCACAGCAGTCCGGACATCAGGCGTTGCCCGACTGGCGAGGTGGTGACGACCTCGGCCAGTGCCGGGCTGGGACGCCTGCCCTGTCGCGCCCTGTCGATGTACGCCCGCTGGGCCCGCTTGCCGATCGGGCCGAGGGTGGCCGCCGTGCCGCCGAGCACCAGCCGGTCCACCAGGTCGGGATGGTCGGCGGCGAGTTGGAGGGCGATCGACCCGCCCGTGGAGATGCCGAGGACGTGGGCGGGCCCCTCGATCGCCTCGGCGTAGAGGGCGGCCAGCTCGGCCATGGTGGTGGTCGGTGGCAGACCCGGTGGGCGGTTGAGCAGGTGAACGGTGAAGCGCTCGGTGAACGGCTTGATCAGCCGCATGGTGGACCAGAGGGCGAGCCCCTTCGGGCTGGCGGCCTCGGGGGTGTAGAGCAGCACGATCAGAGGAGGTCCGTCACCGATCGTCAGATTCAGCATGACTGGCCGCCTATATCCCTATGAACAAACTGGTCATTTGTTCATAGCATAGCGCGCGTCGGATCGGGCGGGGCGGCGTCTACACGTCGATCTGTGACCCTATGATCACCGTGCTGTCGCGTGGCAGGCCGAAGTACTCGGCGGCATCCGCGGTGATGTAGGACGTGGCGATGAACAGCCGTTTGCGCCAAGGCGCCATGGTCGGCGCCGGTCCGCGCAGCAGCTCGATCTTGGACAGGAAGTAGGACGCCTGGTCGAGCCGCAGGTGTCCTTCGGCCATCGCCGGGTCGAGCGCCCTCAGCGCCGCGGGCACGTCAGGTGTCTCCATGTAGCCGAACCGCGCGCTGACGTGGGCGATCCCGTCGTCGGAGTAGCCGAGGTCGTCCACGACGATCCGATCCGCCGCCGGTACGCGGGGCACCGGCTCGGTGTCGATGGACATGATCACGACCTGCTCGTGCCGGACGTGGTTGAACTCGACGTTGGCCCGCAGTGCCAGCGGCGCGGTCGCCTTGCCGCGGTTGAGGAAGACGGCCGTGCCCGGCACGGTTGTCACCGGCGGCTCGCCGCCGCGGAGCCGGTCGACGAACTGGCGCAGCGGCCCCTCGCGCCGTTCGCGCTCGGCGGTGACGATCTCGCGGCCTCGTTGCCAGGTGGTCATGACGGTGAACGCGGTGAGCCCGATCAGCAGGGGGAGCCAGGCGCCGTGGATCAGCTTGGTCAGATTGGCCGCGAGGAACAGCAGATCCACCGTCAGGAGCACGGTCGCCCCGATGCCGATCAGCCACAGCGGCGTGTTCCACTTCCACCGGGCGACGACGAAGAACAGCAAGGTCGTGATCGTGATCGTCCCGGTCACCGCCATGCCGAACGCGAAGGCCAGCGCCGCCGAACTGCGGAAGGCGAAGACCAGGGTGAGCACCGAGACCATCAGGAGCCAGTTGATCCACGGAACGTAGATCTGGCCCATCCTCGACTCCGAGGTGTACGCGATCCGCAGCCGGGGCAGGTAGCCGAGCTGGGCGGCCTGCGACGCGACGGAGTACGCACCGGTGATCACCGCCTGGGAGGCGATCACCGTCGCCGCCGTGGCGAGCAGGACCATCGCCAGCCTTCCCCACCCGGGAACGAGCAGGAAGAACGGGCTGCTGGAGTTGGCCGGATCGTCGAGGATCAGCGCCCCCTGGCCGAGGTAGCTGAGCACACACGCGGGGAACACCAGGAACAACCAGGCCCGGGTGATCGCCGGACGGCCGAAGTGCCCCATGTCGGCGTACAACGCCTCGGCCCCGGTGACCGCGAGCACGATCGCGGCCAGCGCGAAGAACGCCGTACCGAAGTGGTGGATGAGGAAGTTCAGCGCGTAGGTCGGCGACAACGCCTGAAGGATCTCCGGATGCGTGGCGATGCCGGCCACCCCGCACGCGCCGATGGCCAGGAACCAGCCGATCATCACCGGCCCGAAGATCCGGCCGACCGCCGCGGTACCCCTGCGCTGCACCATGAACAGCACCACGATGATCACCGCGGTGATCGGGACGATCAGATCTTCCAGCGGCGGCTGCACGACCTTGAGCCCCTCGACCGCGGACAGCACCGAGATCGCCGGAGTGATCATGCTGTCCCCGAAGAACAGCGCGGCGCCGAAGATGCCCAGCGCCGCCAGCACGGCGGTCGCCCGCCGTCCCCGCTGCCCGCCCAACCGCCGCAGCAAGGTGATCAGCGCCATGATGCCGCCCTCACCGTCGTTGTCGGCGCGCATCGCCAGCAGGACGTAGGTGACCGTGACGATGATCATCACCGACCAGAACACCAGCGACACCACCCCGAACACGTTCTCCGTGCTGATCGGGACGGGATGGGGGTCGGCCGGGTTGAACACCGTCTGCATGGTGTAGATCGGGCTGGTCCCGATGTCGCCGAACACCACACCTAGCGCCCCGACCATCAACGCGAGACGCGCCGTCCCTGGCGCACCGTCCTGCCGGCGACCGGCCACGGCGATCCTCCTCTTCGGGGCCTATCCCGTCGGACGATACCGGCTCGCCCTCTTCTGGCCGGTCGGCGCGGCCGGGGTGTCGCGTAGCTTGACCGGTCAGGCCAGCACTGAGGAGAAGCCGTCCAGCGCCACCCAGGTGATCTTGCCGGCGGCGGTGCCGCCCAGCACAGTGAGCTGCCCCTTCGTGTCGGCCTCCACCCGGCAGACGATCAGTCCGTTGAGGTTGTTGCGCGGGCACAGCCCTCTGGTCAGTTTCGGTACGGCAAGCCCCGCGGGAAGCATGCCGAGCACGGCGTCGGCGGTGAAGGCGACGCTCGCACCGCCACGCAACTGCAGGAAGGTCGTGCCCGCGATACGCACCGCACGCGCCTGGGGCGCGTCGCCGGGGAACGGGGTGACGCCCGCGCGCAGGGTGAGCGGCTTCCACCCGGCCACGACCTCCACGCCCTCACCGGCGGAGGTGGCTGATGCCGGAGAGGTCAAGGTGGATGCCAGGGCGACGGGCACGGTGGTCAGCAGCGCGCGGCGGCTGGGCGGGTTCATGTGATCCTCCGGAGGGTCAGGCCCAGGGGGCCGAGAAGCAGTCGAGGTCGATCCAGGTCACCCGGCTGCCAGCGGCCGCGTCGTGCGCCCACAGCTCACCGGCCGCGTTCGCCTCCACCTGGCAGGCGCCCAGGCCGTTGGCCATGTTGCGCGGCACGGCGGCGCGCACCGGGCGGCTGGGCGTCAGCCAGGGCGGCAGCGTCCCGATCAGGCCGTCCCCGGACAGGCCGCACCCGAGGGAGCCGCGCAACTGCAACTGGGTGGTGCCGCCAAGGCTGACCAGCCGCGCCCGCGGCAGCCGTTGGTCGGCGTGCGGGGCGACCCCGTCCGCGGGGGCGATCGCGCTCCAGCCGGCCACGACCTTCACGCCCTGCACGGTCGGGTCGGAGGTGTACTCGCACACGCTGGCCTCCCGGCCGCGCTCCCCGTCGCCGCTGAAGCCGAACAGGAGCTTGACCCGCTCGCCCTCGGGTTCCACGGCCAGCCCTTCGGGCTCGCGCCGGGGCAGCCCGGGTACGGCGGTGACGCGGGTGACGCGGGGCGCCGTCCCTGGGGCGGACCAGGAGATGACCGACAGGTGGGTGTTGCTGGTCTCGTAGGAGGCCGAGGGGTCGCCGGTGTAGAGGTAGAGCAGGTCGCCCAGGGTGGCGAAGCCCTGGAAGGTGTCGGCGATGACCGCCGGGTGCGCGATCGTGGCGGCCGGGGTGGCGGCGGCCTTGCCGGTGGCCGGGTTGATGGCGTAGCGGGCGTAGAAGAGCCCGGCGGCGGTGCGGTAGTGGATGGTCAGCCAGTTGCCGACCGGGTCCACGGCGGGCGCGCAGGCCAGCGTGCCGGCCGCGGGGCTGAAGGGCGCGAGCAGCACGCTCGCGCTCATGTCGATGCTCTGACCGGGCAGGAAGGGGAAGCGGGTGACGCGGGTGCCGAAGCCGTTGCGCACCGGCCCTGCCTCCGACCACAGGTGGGTACGGTCGCCCAGGTGCTGGGCACCGATCTGGTAGCCGTGGCCGAAGCCGTCCAGGTGCATCCAGTCCAGCACCAGCCCCGTGCGGCGGTTCACCCGGTTGACGCACAGATTGCCCTCGACCGGCGCCACGTCGGGGTCGCGGAGCTGGATGACGAACAGGTCGTGGGTGACCGGGTCGACGGCCAGCGACTGCATGGCGGGTCCGTGATGCAGCCGGGTACCCGACAGGACGCGCCCCCAGGGCCCGGATAAGTCGAACATGCCCAAGATCGTAGGGCCGCGGTGACCTCCACGTGGCTTCACCTAGCCCGGGGGTCACAGAGCGGATTCCAGTAGCCGCGACGTACCTGCGGAAGGTCGCGCTTTGCCGTACGGCTCGCGTAGTTATATGTGGCTTCGGCGTCAAGTGTCCGTATGGATGGGCTGAAACGCTCGCAGCGCGGGGTGAGGATGGAGTTATCGCCTGGCCTTGTCCGAACGGCAGGCATCGGCCCCAGGCGCGCCGCGCACGGCGCTCGTGCGTTCACCACCAGCGTGACGGAATGCCGCGCTGCCGTACCGAGGTGGATGAGGTTCCGCGTGTCATGAGATCCACTGGAGAGTGGCTTCACCGGGCCGGCCCGCGGCAAGCCTGGTCGGCGCGGACGCTGATGGTCGTCGCGGCCGTCGTGGTCGGCTGGATCGTGGCCCTGGCGGCGTTCGGCTCGTTGTCGCACGAGCGGAACGCCGACCTGGCCCCCCATCGAGCCGCCGGGACCACCCAGGTCAAACCGTCGATCGGCCTGCCCGAGACACTGTTCGGCTCCGTACTCGCCGGCGCCGGCGTCGGCATGGCCACCTGGGCGGGGCTCCAACTGGCAAGCCCTGTGTACATCTGGGTAACGGCCCGCCGCGCCACAGCCGACTGGGACGAGGAATGGCACACACTCACCCCCGGCGGCTGACCTGGCGCGAGCATCTTGATCGAGCACGCGCCCTCGATCCCGACCTGGGGCAGTCCAAGCTACGGCGACGTGCCGCCCGGGGAAACGGGGCAGAGCACATCCGGCTACGTGATACCGTGTGAGGGTTGCAGTTGTTGTACCCATAAAAGACTTTGTGCGCGCCCCGATGGAGTTCGCTCGTAGGGCGCGCGTTTTCGTTTTGCCGGTCACCTCCGGATGGGATCATCGCGGCGACACGGAAATCGTAGGAAGCGAATTCCGTCTCAGCAGCTATCTTCAAGGAGATCGACATGGCTACTGGAACCGTGAAGTGGTTCAACTCTGAAAAGGGCTTCGGCTTCATCGAGCAGGACGGCGGCGGCGCCGACGTCTTCGCCCACTACTCCAACATCGTCGCCAACGGCGGCTACCGTGAGCTGCACGAGGGCCAGAAGGTGTCCTTCGACGTCGTGCAGGGCCAGAAGGGCCCGCAGGCGGAGAACATCGTCCCGGCCTAACCCGGCACACAGCACGATCAGATGGGCCCGCACCCCGCGCAGGGGTGCGGGCCCACGCCTTTTTGCAAACTCTCGGAAAATGACCAGAGCTCGATTTATTCAACGGCAGGGCGCATACTGGCACAAATGAGATCTAAACCAGCCGCGGCCCGGCGACTCCTGCCCGGAAGCCCCTTCAACGTTCCTGCGGCCCCTCCGCCCCCTCTTGAGCGTTTCGTCGTACAGGACCTCGTGAGCCACGACAAATACGGCCTCGGCCGGGTCGTCGGCGTCGAGGACGACGTCGCTGTTCTCGTCGATTTCGGGGCGGAGACGTATCGCATCGCCGCTCCCTACGCCAAGCTCACCAAGCTCTGAAGCCGCTCCAGCCGTGCGAGCGCGGCGACGATGCGTGTCGCCGCGAGCGGGGTTCGCCAGCGCCGTGCCGTACAGGATTCTGGGCGGTCAGGCCGCGATCGGGAAGCGGCGGTCCAGGTTCGAGATCCGCAGGAGCCGGGTCATGAACGGTGTGAGGCCGGTCAGAGCCAGGCTGATGCCGCGCGCTTTGGCGCGGTTTTGCAGCCCGACCAGGATGCCCAGGCCGCCGGCATCGAAGAAGGTCACCTGCGACATGTCCAGGACGAGCAGGCTGGTGCTGTAGCTGAGCGTGTTCAGCAGCCGCTGGCGCAGGGCCCTGGTGGTGAAGATGTCGATCTGACCGGATAGCCGGACGACGGTGGGAGCCGGTGGGCCTGTCCCACCGAGCGGGGTGGTGTCGATTGCGGTCATGAGATTCTCCAAGCGATAGAGGCTGCCGGCCGGAGATCGGTCGGCCGCCGGGATGGGCGGCATCGAGACCGCTCGATCCGCCCGGCAGGGGGCACGCGGCTCACTCCGGCGCCGGGCGGTTGGATGACGGGGTTGACGACCATGCGATGGGTTGCGGGTCCGCCCAGCTGTCGACGTCTTGCCCGGTGTACCGCAGAATGGCCTTGGCGGCGCCGGTCGCGGCGTCCGGCGGGATGACCAACAGGACGACCGGATCGGCGAACGCGAAGATCAGGGTGATCACCCTGGGGTCGACATGGCAGGCCACGTCGATCCGAACTTGCCGCCCGCGAGCTGGGATGCGGCGGGGGATGTGGTCCCAGGCGTCCCTGTGCACATCGATGCGCACCGTGGTCCGATCGAGCAGCCGGTCGACAGTGGTGATGAGCCCGGGCAGTTCTACTGCGGCGTTGCGGGAGTAGGGCCACCACGCCCCGTCGACCGTCGCGCGCCGATCCGGCACCGGGTTGAGGCTGAGCCGGAGCGTGGAGTCCACCGGCGGCATGGCATGGGAAGCAGCGCTCAGCGGCTTGAGATACGAGAGGATTGTCGGCGTCATGCTCGGCAGCCCATCCAGCCCCTCCACCAGGGCCGATAGCGGTGATTCGCCGTGGGCGACGCCAGCCTGAGTGCCAACGCACGAGAAGTCCTCGGTGCTTTCACCGTACACCCTGGCACCCGAGATCGCCGAGGACGCAGTCCTTGCCGCCTGGTGGCCGCCACTACGCCCGAGCACTACGTCCGGCAGACCCAGCCCGATCTTGTCCTCAAGGCGCTCCACGAGGTCATGCCTTCAGCCCGAACATCGGCGAAGCAGGCGATCCACGTGGACACCGAGGGCCTGCTCCTGATCACGAACGACAGCGAGTTGGTCCACCCCGTTACGGAGTGATCAAGGTGTGCTGGGCCGAGGTGTCGGCCCGATCAAGGGCGACTTGCGCAAGCGGTAGTCGCACCGTGACGCGGAGCCCGCCGGCGGGGCGGGGGGTGAGGGTGAGGGTTCCGTCGTGTGCCTGGGTGATGCTCTTGACGATCGCCAGGCCGAGGCCGACGCCCGCATGGTCGTTGCGGATGCGTTGGGTGCCTCGCTGGAACGGCTCGGCAAGCGTGGAAATCACTTGTGGGGCGACCTGCTCGCCGGTGTTCTCGACGGTGAGCACCACAGTCTCGGGGTGAACGTTGGTCGTGACCCACACCGTGCCCTGTTCAGGCAGGTTGTGGACGATCGCGTTGTGCACGAGGTTCGTGGTCATCTGCAGCAGGAGCTCGGGTGAGCCGATGGTGGGGGTCATGTCGCCGGAGGTCTCGATGGTGAGGCCGCGTTTTTCCGCGAGGGGGAGGAGCGTTTCGGTGGCTTCTTCCGCGATGAGGGACAGGTCGACCTGCAGTCGGGTGAAGGATCGCTGGTCGGTACGGCTGAGCAGGAGCAACGCCTCGGTGAGGTCGATCGCTCGGGTGTTGACGGCCTGGAGACGGTCGACGAGTTCGCCGATGTCACGGTTCGGATCGTTGCGGGCCACGTCGAGGAGCGCCTGCGCGATCGCCAGCGGGGTGCGCAGTTCGTGGGAGGCGTTGGCTGCGAATCTCCGCTGTTCGGCGACGTGTGATTCGAGCCGTGCCAGCATGGTGTCGAAGGAGTCGGCGAGTTCGCGCAACTCGTCTCTGCGGCCCGGTAGCCGGATTCGATGGGAGAGTGATCCGTTCGCGGCCATGCGTGTGGCGTCTGTGATGCGAGTCAGCGGGGCGAGCATGCGGCCGGCGAGAATCCACCCTCCCACGAGACCGAACACCAGTAGGAACGCCAACGCTTCGGCTGCCGCCGGAGTGAAGGCGCGCACGAGGTCGGACCGGTTGGGAATGAAAGAGCCATAGCCGGGAGCCATGAGTGCACCGTCGGGCACATAACGCAGAAGGAACACCCACACGACCGCGAGTAGCAAGGCGCCTGCGAGCATGACGAACCCGGCATAGCTGAGGGTGAGTTTGAGGCGAACGCTCAAACCAGGCGCCCTACCCACGGTCCTCTCCCTCACGTCCGGTGCCGGGTGCTGTGTCGATGCGGTAGCCGACGCCGGCCACGGTGGCGATGATCCCGGGCTCGCCGAGTCGTTTGCGCAGTGCCGAGACGGTGATGCGCACGGCGTTGGTGAAAGGATCGGCGTTCCCGTCCCACGCCCGCTCCAGGAGTTCTTCGGCGCTGACGACACCGCCTCCAGCAGCGACGAGGACTTCGAGCACGGCGAACTGCTTCCGGGTGAGCGCGACGTAGCGGCCGTCGCGGTAGACCTCGCGGCGGAACGGATCCAGCCGCAGGCCGGCGATCTCTCGCACGGGTGGTCTGTGGTGGGCGCGCCTGCGGTCGAGTGCTCTGAGACGGAGCACGAGCTCTTTGAGCGCGAAGGGCTTCGTGAGGTAGTCGTCGGCGCCGAGTTCGAACCCGGAGGCCTTGTCGTCGAGCCGGTCGGCAGCGGTGAGCATGAGGATGGGCATGCCGCTGCCGGAGGCGACGACGCGTTTGGCGATCTCGTCGCCGGAGGGGCCAGGGATATCGCGGTCGAGGACTGCGATGTCGTAGGCGTTGATGCTCAGCAGTTCCAGAGCGGTGTCACCGTCACCGGCGATGTCGGCGGCGATCGCTTCCAGGCGCAGGCCATCGCGGATGGCTTCTGCCAGAAAGGGTTCGTCCTCGACGATCAACACACGCATACTCTCGAGGTTACGAGCCGGAGCATATCGTTGGCATATCGAGAACCTCATACGTGCTGACAACACCACGCTGCCTTGACTGGCGGCATGACCTACGGGGAATCAGCACGAACGGCGGCTCGCCGTACCCGATCGACCATCCTGGCTGCCCTTGCAGTCGTCAGCGCGGCGCTTGTCGGTGTCCTCATTTACCAGTCGCTGGCGTCCTCGGCCGTCCTTCACGGCGATCACCGTGGTGCACTCGGCGAGGCGGATGGCGCCGTCCCTGACGGTGTGACGGTCTTCGATGACGAAATTCCGGCCGTGGCCAACCTCGACCCCGATCTGCTCGGTGCCCTGCGCCATGCCGCGACCGATGCCGCGGACGACGGGGTCGAGTTCTTCGTCAACAGTGGCTGGCGTTCCCCCCAGTACCAGGAACAACTACGCCAAAAGGCGGTCTCGGAGTACGGCTCAGCAGAGGAAGCCGCCCGATGGGTGGCCACCGCGGACAAGTCTCTTCACGTGTCGGGAGACGCGGTCGACATCGGGCCCGCCAATGCCACGGCGTGGCTGTCCCAGCACGGCGCCGAGTACGGGCTGTGCCAGATCTACAGCAACGAATCCTGGCACTACGAACTGCGCCCCAAGGCCGTCGATCGTGGCTGCCCGCGCAGGTATGCCGACCCTACGCACGATCCAAGGATGCGGCAGTGACCAGCACGCCGGCGGAGCCGCCATCGTGATCGAGTAGCCGCTAGGTACCCGGCGCTGGGCCTCTGCGCGCGGCCTTGTCTCGGCGTGTCCGTGGTCGCCACGTGCGGCCCATGGCCTATGTGCGTTTCTGTCCCCATATCGTCGTACTAGATCGACGACAACGACGCCAGGACGCGGCCGTGGAGGATGGCCGATGGCGTGCCGTACAGACAAGGAAACACTATGACCACCACCGCGCTCATCGTTGGCGACCTGCAGGCGGGCATTGTCGACAACTACTCTTTCGCCGCCGGTGTGCTTCCCGCCGTGGAAAGGGTTCTCCCGGCTGCCAGAGCCTCCGGAATCCCGGTGATCTTCATACGTTTCGGGCTCCGGGCCTCAGGCCTTGATGTGGCGGCGGGAAATCAGGTGATCAGCGCTCTGCACGGGGTGGGGACTCTGTTCCACGAAGATTCCCCCGAGACGCTCGTGCACCCGCGCATCGCGCCGCTGCCGGGCGAGGATGTCGTCCTCAAGCGCCGCGCCAGCGCGTTCGCGGGGACCGACCTGGACCGGCTCCTGCGCGCCCAGGGCATCGACTCGATCGTGCTGGCCGGTGTTGCGACTGGCGCGATGGTGGCCGCCACGTTCTACGATGCCGCCGACCGCGACTACGGCCTGACCGTGCTCAGCGACGCCTGCGCCGACGGGGAACCGGACGTGCACGATTTCCTGATCAACCGCGTCTTCCCGTCCAGAGGTGCCGACGTCCTCACGAGCCACGAGTGGATCGCCCGCCTGTGACACTCCACGGTGACCGGCTTGATCTTCGATGCAGATGGGTGAGCCACCCGGCGGCCATCTGCGAGTCGGCTCTCAGAGGCTGCTGCGCGGCCCCGGGGCGTTCAGCTCTCCTCGTAGCTGGGCCGCCTCGGGGACCTGCATGTCGTCCATGAGGCGCAGAGCCTCCCCCCACTCCTGCGCCGGCAGCCTCTGGTCGGCGCGGAGCCTGGCCAGGCCGACCAACGCGCGGGCCTGCTGGAACCGGTCACCCATGGCCCGCGTGAGCTCCAGCGCCTCCTGATGCCAGGCACCTGCCTCCTGCGGATGCCCGAGCGCGCGCTCCACCTCGCCGAGCCCGTTGAGCGCGCTGGCCTCGAACGTGTGGCTGCCGGACGCGCGGAGCAGCTCCAGGGCGCGTCGATGGTGGTCGAGTGCGCGCTCGTGTTCCCCCCAGGCCAGGTAGACCTCGCCGAGACAGTCGAGGGTCTCCGCCTCCATGTCACGGTCCTCCGTCTCGCGCAGCGCGGCGAGCACCTCCTGATAGAGGTCGTAGGCGGCCTGGAGGTCGCCGGTCGCGGCATGCACACGGCCGATGTTGACCATGGAGTTCAGCGCGGAGTAGACGTAGGAGATCGACCTGGCCAGGTCCCGGCCGGCTTCCAGGTGTTCCAGGGCCTCGCCGTACTCGCCGAGCCTGAACAGGGCGTTGCCGATGCCGCCGTGCGAGACGACCACGCCCGCCCGGTCTCCGATCTCGGCGGTGATCTCCATCGCCTTCTCGTGCAGGGGGACGGCGAGTCGGTAGGCGCCGGTGCGCCAGTGGATCTCGCCGATGTGGTTGAGCACGTTGGCCTGCCCCGACAGGTGGCCGCTGCGCTCGAACAGGGCGGCCGCCCGCTCCAGATTCGCCAGCGCGGCGGCGTACTGCCCCCGGAACACCTCGACTATCGCGAGGTTGCCCAGCGCGCGGCCCTGGCCGCGTGGATCGTCCAGGGTCTCCCAGAGCTCAACGGCACGGCGGAAGCTCTCGTGCGCCTCGTCCAATTCGCCGTTGCGGATCAGTGCCACGCCGAGCGCGGTGAGGGCCGACGCTTCTCCCATCAGGTCGCCCGTGGCGTGCGCGGCACGTGCCGCACTGCGGTAGAGACGCCTGGCCTCCTCCTGCTGTCCGGTCATGTCGAGGTGCCGCACCAGCATCCGGCCGAGATCCCTGCCGAGCGCGGGTGACCGGGTGAGCGCCAGGTCGGCGGCCGCCACCAGGTTGGCGCGCTCGGCCTCCATCCAGGCCTGCGCCTGCGCCCGGTCGGGGAACGGTTCTGCGTCGGGCCGGATGACGACCTCTCCCGGCAGGGCGAGACTGATGGCGGCGGACAGGCGGTCGAGGTAGTGGTCGAGCAGCCGCGTCACGGCCTCGTCCTGCTCGCCGCCGCACTCGACGGAGTAGGCGCGCAGCAGGTCGTGCATGCGCCAGCGGCCGGGCTGGTACGGCTCGATCAACCGCGTCTCAGTGAGCGATCCGAGCAGCTCGGTGGCCTTGTTGGTCGAGCAGCCTGCCAGCACCGCCGCGGCGCCCGGCTCGATGTCGGGACCCGGGTGTACGCCCAGTCGGCGGAACATCGAGGCCACCGGCTCCGGCAGCGTGTCATAAGACCAGGAGAACACGGCCCGCACGCTGCTGAGCGGATCTCCCGCCACCTCGAGCAGGTCCAGCCGGTTGCTCGCCGATCGGAGCTCGGCCACCAGGTCAGGCAGCGGGCGGTCGCCACGCGCCGCCCTCTCGCCCGCGACGCACAGCGCCACCGGCAGGTGGGCGCACAGCCGCGCCAGCTCTCGTAACGATGCGGCGTCGCCGTACGGGACGAAGGTCCGCAGCAGTGACTCGGCCTCGGCCGGGGTGAGCGTGCCGATGACGATGCGCTGTGCGCGCTCGCGGACGACCAGGCCGTGGAGCGGCACGCGGCTGGTGATCACCGTGGCGCAGCTGTCCGCCGTCGGGAGCAGCGGCCTGACCTGCTGCTCGGAGCGGGCGTTGTCGAGGACGATGAGCATCCTGCGCTGGTCGAGCAGAGCGCGGAAGAGCGCCGAGCGGGCGTCGAGCCCGCTGGGGATGCGGGCGGGCGCGGTGCCGAGTGCGGCGAGGAAGTCGCCGAGCACGCGGGCCGGGTCCGCGGGGCCGGTCGGTGCGTGGCCGCCGAGGTCGGCGTAGAGGCTGCCGTCGGGAAAACGCTCGCGCACCCGGTGCGCCCAGCGCACGGCGAGCGCGGACTTGCCGACGCCCGCCATGCCCTCGATCGCGGAGATCACCAGCGGCGTCCGGCTGCCCAGCACCCGGTTCATCGCCGCCAGCTCCGTGGCGCGCCCGACAAATCCCGGCACGTCGTACGGCAGGCCGGCCGGAACGGGCGCGGCCTCCAGCCGGTCCAGCGCGCTGTCACCCTCGAGTATGCGCTGGTGGAGCAGGCGCAACCGTGGCCCAGGCCCGATGCCGAGCTCGTCGGACAGACGCCGGCGGAAGGCCTGGTAGCAGTCCAGGGCCTGCGGCGTGTTCCCGGCGCGGAACAGCGCGGTCATCAGCACCGCCACGACCCGCTCCTCCAGCGGATGCTCGGCGAGCACGCCGCCCAGCCTGTCCGCGGCGGCGGTGTGACGGCCCTGCGCGGTCTCCTCCTCGGCGAGCCGGAGCTGCGCCGACAGGTGGAGCGCGATCAGACCGGCACGGACCTGATCCGCCCACTCGCCCTCGATGCCGGGTAACGGCTTGCCCCGCCACGCCTCCAGCGCCGCGGCGGGGTCTGTGGCCTGCAGGCGCTTGAAGCGCAGCGCGTCGACGCGGGCGGGTTCGACGTCGATGAGGTAGCCGCCGCCGCGGCGCAGGAGCCGGATCCCGGAAGGGGCGAGGACCTTGCGCAGCCGCGTGACGTAGCCGTACAGCACGTTGAGCGCCGAGTCGGGCGGGTCGCCGCCCCACACGCGGGACACCAGTTCGGCGGTCATCACCGGCTCACCGGCGTCGATCAGCAGCGCGGCAAGAACGCAGCGCTGCCGGCTGTGCCCGGTGTCGACCTCGCGTCCACCGTCCTCCAGTCCGACCCAGCCGAGCAGCCTGAATTCCACGCGGTTCTCCCGTTCAAGGATTCTTCAAGGTTTTTCGCCCGCGGCTCACTCATCGTCGTATCACCTCACTCCGTAAGGGGGACCATGAAAACGACGATGGTGGTGGCGGCGATCGCGGCGGGGGTGCTGCTGCCTGCCGTACCGGCTCAGGCGACAGCCGACCCGAGCCCGATCAGCCGGCTCTGGCTCAGCGCCGACCGCACCTCTTTCACCGGCCGCTGCGTCAACGGCTACCCGGTGGACAGCACCGGGCGGCGGGTGCCGTTCCGGTTCACGCTCTCGGTCGAGGTACGGCGGGCGCCGGTCTCGCTGCGCTGGCGGCTCTACGCGGCCAACCGCACCTACCGGTGGCACCAGCTCGACTTCGAGCTGGAAGGCGGCGGCCAGCGCATGGCGCCGCAGACCAACCTGATCGTCCACCAGAGCGTCCGGCGCATCAGCGCGGCCGTCTACTACGACGACGGCGTCCACTACTCCAACCCGGTCGACGTCTCGGTCCGCTGCGTGTCCCTGCGCGACGACGTCGTCCCCAACCCTGTCGGCGGGTGAGGCATGCCGTCCCCGGCCTGGCGATGACCACCTTCGGCCCAGCGCGGCGCAGGCTTCCGGGAGGACCCGGTTTTGGCATGCGGTCGTTCCAGAGCTCCGAACGTCCTTATCGACTTCTCTGAGACAGACAAGGAGATCACCATGAAAGCAGGCCGACTGCTCACCGCCGCGCTCGCCCTCACGCTGCCCCTGGCGGCCGGGTTCGCCACGGCGCCGGCGAGCGCGACCGCCCGCACCCCGTTCGACCACTGCGACGGCGGGGACGCCCCGGACCGCGTCCTGCACGCCACCCTCGACGGGGAGGACCCGCGGGGAGTGAGCGTCGGCACGCTCGTCCCCGGAGACGTCTTCTCCGCGCGCACCGACAACTTCTCCATCCTGCGCATCGACTGGTGGGGCACCACGAAGGACCCTGACGGCGACGAGGGCCGGATCGCCGGGTCCGGCTGGCCGGCGCCGACGCTCGCACCGTACATGCTGATGGTGAAGGCGTTCTCGCGGGTGACGAATCGGCCGATCCGGCTCGACGACGGTGAGCTCAGCACTACCGCGTGGCGGCCCGTCGGGTCCAACAGCCCCTGCTACATCTACCGGGGCTCGGCGAGCGGCCGCCTCCGGTTCCAGGTCAACGACCCCAATCGGGGCGACAACGGTGGCCAGGAGAACATCACCGTCCTCGTCTTCCACCGGCCCTGACCCATGCGAGCCTCCTGTCGCCGCTTGGCACACGGCCGACTGTCGCGGGACGTTGTGGGGCCGCAGAGCGGCCCCGCCTCGGCGGGTGGCCGGCATCTGCGGTGAGGTCATCAGGTCGGGAAGGTATCGGCCGTGAGCACGCTGCAGATACTGGATGCGTCGGCGCTCTGGTAGTCGAGCGCCTGGCGGACGAAAGCAAGTCAGTGACGGACGGCTTGGATCACCTCGGCCCATGTCACGGCGCGGACGACGAAGTCATCCCCGTCCACGATGATGCCCAGGCCTTGTCCCTTCCGGGTTGTCATCTTCTCGATGGCAGGCTTCAGGATTTCTCCTCTTGAGCTGCATGGATGGAGTTTTCGGCAAGCGTACAGTTCCCGACCGCTCAGGCAGTCGCGATGCCGAGCAGTGTGGGGGCGGCGGCCAGCAGGAGCAGGACGGCAGGCACAGGGGCTCCCTTCAGGTCGCGGGCACGCAGGTGGGTGAGCACGGCGCCGGCGAAGTACAGGACGACACCCGTGCCCGCGGCGATGCCGAGCGGACGGTAGGCGATACCGATCAGCAGTCCCAGGGCGCCGGCGAGCTCCAGCGCGGCCAGGCGCGGGAACCAGCTCTCCGGCACGCCGACCTTGGTCAGCCCCGCCGTGATCTTCTCGTCCTTGACGAGCTTGGCCCGGCCGGAGCCGATCAGGGCGATCGAAAGCAGGATCGCGGTGATTACGTAAGCGACGGACATGACTCTCCAAGAGGGGGCCGCCCGTGGCCGGAAGCGGCCACGGGCGATCGGGGGTCAAGTGGTGATGGCGAGCGTGGTGCTCACTCGGTTTCGACGCAGCCCGGATGTCGGTCAGGGGAGCTGGTTGGACGCCTGTTGCCAGGAGGCGCGTAGAGCTGCGACGGCGACGGCGAGCTCGGCCTCGTCGCGGGGGGCGTACAGCATCACGATCGTGTCCGGCCACTGCGGCCGCAGGCTGATCGGATGGGCCTCGACCCAGCCGGCCTCGGTCAGGGGGCCGATAAGGGGAGCGGGCAACGTGAGGTGCATGAATCCGGCCCGGTGGATGTGCCCGAACTCGTCGCGGCTGGGATGCAGGAACGCCTCCCACGGACCGCGGGGTTCGTGCAGCCGCAGGGCGAGGGACGAGGGCTCCGACACCTGGCTGGGGCCGGTGAAGACTCCCGGCAGTGACTCTGCCTCCTTGACCAGGGCAGCCCGGATCTCCGGCGGGGAGAACTGGTCCATCTGGTCATGCGGGATTTCCAGGCCGGTGGTGGTCGGCCGGGGGCCGATTCGGCGTGGCGGAGTGCTGACGTTCATATGAAACCGCACTTTCTGTGCGCTGGTTACTTCTTGTTCGCTCCTAGAGTTTGGTCGACAGCGGCCGGATGACGGAAGAAGGCACTTTGTCCGGCGTACCGAACACAGATGTGCGTGCGGCGATCGGCGTGAGCGCCTCGACCTGCCAGCTCCGCGACGTCCTAGACCCCCATGTTCTCCAGCGGCACGTCCAGGTCGTAGACGAAGTCTCCGAAGCGACGGATGTTGGCGGCCCCGCCGTCCACCCGCGAGCGCATCCGACGCGTGGCGGAGCTGCTCGAGGAGCCGCAGCTGTTTGCTGTGGCGGCGGTGCTGATCGCCGTCGCACTCGCGGCGGTGCCCCGGTTGACCGAGACGCAGCCGACCCCATAGCCGCAGCCAGACGCAAACGAGTCTGCGGTGCTACTGATCGTCCCACTACTCCCCGAGGGCCTAGTCTCCGTTCATGCCGATCCGGTACGCCCTCCCGTCCGACGCGGACGTCATGGCCGAGGTCACCTGTGCCGCGTTCGCCGAGTTCGAGGACTTCGACGTCACCCGCGAGCAATCCGCCGCCAACTGGCGCCGGAACCTCGTTGTGGAGGCGGCTGAACGGCCTCGGCCGCATCACACCAAAGTCGCCGAACTGCTGGACGGGACGGTTATCGGTCTGGTCATGAGCGGCCCGGCGGATCCGAAGCTCGGCTTCGACGCCGAGATCTACGCCCTAGCGATCCGTCCCGGCCATCAGGGCCACGGCCACGGCCGCGCCCTGCTCCGGGCAGCGGCGGTCGACCTGTCCGCCGACGGGTTCGGCTCGCTGGCGATCCGGGTACGGGCCGTCAACCGACGCGCCCGCCGCTTCTACACCTCCCTCGGCGGAGTTCTCGCGGGCGAGGTGCCACCCGACGAGGTCATCTACTCCTGGCCGGAGATCGCAACGCTTCTCAGACCTGGTGCCAGTTGACCTCGGAACAGAAACTGGCCGCTGCTCGGAGTCTGTGGCCGTTGAGTGCCGCGACGTCACGGCTCTCGGTGAACAGGGCATCGATCTCGGCACGGATTCGTCCGTGCGGGGGAGCGGTGTGAGTGACCGTGATTCCCTGTGAGTCCCTCTTGATCACCCTCCTGACGGGCACGCAACGGGCACGCGGGACCGTGAGGAAGGTCTACACCTTCGTCGCTTTGGTGCTCGGTGGGCCGGGGTTGAGACACGAAGCCCCGGACCGTCGATCGCGCCCGCCCCGTGAGGTGATCGGCCACCCTCGGACGATTGTGAGGGTGGTACCGGCATCCGTGCCCCATTGAATACAGAGTGCCTCAGTACTGATCACGTCGGTCCTTGCGCGTTTGGTGATGGCTACGGTAATCGGCATGACCGAACCCTCCTACCTGGCAGCCACTCGCGAGTCCTACGACACCATCGCCGTCGACTATGCAGAGCTCGTCGGAGACGCGCTCACGTCAATGCCGCTGACCCGCGCGATGTTGGCCGCGTTCGCCGAACTCGTACAAGCCGCCCGGCGGGGGCCGGTCGCCGATATCGGGTGCGGACCTGGCCATGTGGCGGCGCACCTGAACGCACTGGGGGTGCCGGAGTTCGGCATCGACCTGTCGCCCAAGATGGTCGAGGTGGCCCGGGAGAGATACTCGGGTCTACGGTTCGAGGTGGGTTCGATGACCGCGTTGGATCTCAAGGACGGCGAGCTGGGCGGTGTCATCGCCTGGTACTCGACCCATCACATCCCAACGGAGCATTTGCCGACGGTGTTCGCCGAGTTCCATCGGACGCTTGCACCAGGTGGTCACCTGTTGCTGGGAACTCACGTCGGCGATGAGCATCGGCAGCTCCAGCACGCATACGGCCACTCGGTGTCGATCGGTTCCTATCTACGGCCGCCGGATCGCATCACTGAGCTGCTCGCTGAGGCCGGGTTGGTCGTCACCGCCCGACTACTCGAAGAGCCAGGCGAGGGGCAGAAGCGCCAATATGTCTGCCTCCTGGCTCGCAAGCATGGACCGTCGTAAGAGGCAAGCGAGCCCATCGGTGATCGGTCGCGGCCTGGAGCTCGAACCCGGAACCTACGGATAAAAGTGGATCGCTTTCACCACACACTGTTCGGGGAACTGAGCTGCTAAAGCTCATATGGCCGTGAGCTAAGCTTCGTTGATCATTCCGGGTATGTTCCGGATCTTGCTGCGGCGATGTGCCAAGCTGCCTGACACGGAGACTGGTTCTCTGCGTAGGGTTCTGGCCGTCAAGCCCAGTGGTCCATGGCTGGTGCTCGTCAACGGGACCTGGAATGTCGAGTCGCGAAATACAGGGATGGATACCCCCTTCGCCAAGTCACGACTGCGGCTCTTGCCACGAGTCCTGCTTGCGACCGCTTCTGGGACAAGCCCGATCATGAGAACGTGGGCAGCGTGGATGGGGCTACGGACGATCAAGACATAGTTGAGATCTTGAAGGCTGTTCAGATCGGCGACGTCGTCTCGGGGACGATCACTGAGGTGGGGCGTCGTGGGGCTTCGGTGAGGCTCGATGGGCGCCTGTGCCTGGTCTCGGCGGACATCGGTGCCCTGGATGTCTCCTGGTGTCGCCTGCCGGATGAGGTCATACAGGTCGGCCGGCGCGTCACCGCTGAAGTAATCGCTGTCGATTCGGAGCAGGCAAGGATCGGCCTGTCGCTGGCCGCGACCGAGAATCCCGAACTCTGGGCATTCTTGAAAGGACTCCGCCCCGGTGAGGTGCTCAGCGGTGTGGTGGCGGATGTACAGCGGTTCGGAGTGTTCGTGGCGCTGGACGATGGGCCATCGCATCCTGTCTACCCGGGCGTAGGATTCATCACGATCCCTGAGCTGTCCTGGCGACATTTCGACGATGTCTCCGAAGTCGTCGAGGTAGGGCAGCGGGTCACATGTTCCGTCCTCTGCTTCGACACCACGAATGGCGAAGCCAGGCTCTCCCTTCGCGCACTTGAACCTGATCCGTTTCAGGAATTCGCCGACGCGGCCCACGAGGGGCAAGAGCTCTGGGGAACGGTGACCAAGCTCGTCCCCTTCGGAGCCTTCGTCAGCGTCGCAGAAGACGTTGCGGGGCTGATTCACCTGGACGAGCTGGCCACGATACCGGCCGAGGCCCCCGACCAGGTCCTTCAGGTCGGCGACCGCGTCAAGGTGGCCATCATTGCCCTGGATCGTTACAGCCGCCGACTATCGCTTTCCTGCAGGCGCTGATTGAACGACGATCAGCCTGCGATCTGGTGTTTCTCGCGCGACGCGCGCACCTTGTGCCCTGGTCTGCTCGGCTTGTCTCGGGTCGATGGCGGGCGGGATGATCAGACTTTCGCCTCAGCCATTTACGGCCCAGACACCCGGTGCGGCGATCATCCCGGAGCCGGGGCGCCCCCGCCGGAGGCGGCCAAGGTGCCACGAGAGGAGCAGTTTGGGAGTCGACGTTGGCTTGATGAGGGTGGTTCGCGTGGGGACGAGTCCTCGGCGAAGGAAGGTCGTTCCTGTCGGTCCTGACCTGGCTGACTCGGATGATGTCTTCGTGCGTCTGGTGGAGAGGGTGCGTGGCCGTAGTCGGGCGCCGATGCTGGAGCGCGTGGATCCTTATGGGGACCTGATCTTGACCTCCGGGGAGATGCCGCAGCTACTCGCTGAACTGGGCTACCTTCGCGGGCTGGCGGCGAGCATCGAGGAACGTGAGCGCGTAGCCCGCCTGGAGCGCCTGGCAGTCATGTGCATGGGAGATCCCGCCCTTGAACTCCGTTTCGCTGGCGATTGAGGCAGCGCCGCCGCGTGAAGAACTTTTGGCAGATCCGCTCCACAAGGTGAAGCTCCGCAAGATCAAGAGGACGGGCGAGACAGACCGTCGCTCTGTGGTGAACCCCATGCAGGCCCGAGAGGTGCTCGTAGGTGGCGGGTAGCGGGGTGGGGCGGGCGACCCGCCGTCTCGGCTCGACGGAATCCGTGTTCTCGGAAGTTGCTGGCGGCGGTTGTGACCTGGCTGGGACCGGATTCTCGAAAGTCGCGACCGGAGTGGACGTCCGGGAAGACGTTGTTCTCGGAAGTACACTCCGGTCGTCATGTTTGATCAGGTCGCCGGGCGGCGCCCGTGGATCCACGGCTGGCCGATGCTGCGGTATTCCTCGACCGGGATGGGCTGGAGGCCGTCGCGCATGCGGCTGGTATCGAGGCGGCCGTCCAGCCGGGCCGGACGAGCTTGCCCTCCTTGGCCGGCATCGCGAGCGGGGTCCGGAGCCGACAGGCTCGATCAGCCGATCGGTGGTGCGAGGTATTCCAGCGCATAACCGTCGCCGGAGGGGGTTACGCGGGCGATGCCGGGTGAGTCGAGGTGGGCGCCGGCTACGAAGTGGTGTGGTCGGGTCAGTTGTTCGAGGAGGGCCGCTCGCGCGGCGCGGGCCTGGGACTGGTTGCCGTCGAGCTCCCAGGACACGTTCGGCTGATCGAATTGGAGCGTGGGAACGTGGACGGTGTCGCCCCAGACGAGAAGGTGGCCGGTGCCGCTCCTGACGTCGTAGACGGTGTGACCGGGTGTGTGGCCCGGTGTCGGGATCGCTGTGGTCCAGTCGTTGATCGCGACCTTCTCCGACACGGGTACGACCCGGTCGCAGATCGGCTCGAGCCGCCCCGTGAACACCGAGGTGTCGCCCGCGCCGATCCACACGCGCTCGAGTTTGGTGAACGCCTCTGAACCGTCCGGCGCGATCAGGCCGCTCACATGGTCTTCGTGGTTGTGGGTGATGGCCACATCGGTGACCTGCGCGCGGTCGATTCCCGCTTCGTCGAGCGCGTCGTAGATCAATCCCATGGTGGGGTCGTGCCAGTTGTCGGACGCACCGGTGTCGATGAGAACCGACCGCGTGCCGTCGGTGACGAAGAAGGCGTTGACCGACAGCCGCAAGTTGTCGCCGGCCAGCGGGACGACGGCCGGCAGCTCATCGAGCGTGCGCCTATCCTCGTCGCGGAGCCGTGTCGGCGGCATGTCGATGTACCCGTCTCGCAATGAGATCACCTGCAGATCGCCGAATTCGAACGTGGCATGGTGCTGGCCACTCGAGATCAAACGCATGGAACCTCCGTCATGTTGGGCGCACATCGTGCGTCTCCGATAGTAGACCATATCTTCTTTAGGAGAATCACTACACTGTGGGGCAGCGAGATACCCATCGATCGAGGAGCACGGTGGTCGAGCAAGACGGAAACGCGGCCGAAGCACAGCACGGTGACGACCTGGCCGGCGCGTTCGGCGGTAACGTGCGGCGACGCCGCGAGGAGGCGGGCCTGACGCTGGAGCAGCTGTCCACACAGTCGTCGGTCAGCCGGGCGATGCTGTCCAAGGTCGAACGCGGTGAGAAGAGCCCGACGATCGGCATCGCGTCCAGGATCGCCCACGCGCTCGACGCGTCACTCTCGGACCTGATCGGTGCGCCGGCTGCTGCCGCGTCTGGTGTGGCCATTGTCATGCGCAAGAACGATCGCCCCGTTTTCCGTGACCCGGAAACCGGCTTCGAGCGGCACATGGTGTCAGCGGCCCCGGGCGCGGGAGGAGCCGAGATGGTCGTCCACTACCTCCCCGCGCAGGTCTCTCTCGGGCTGCTGCCCGCGTATCCGCCGGGTACGGAGAAGCAACTCGTGGTGCTCGAAGGCACCCTCACCGTCGCGATCGGCGGGATCAGCGAGACCCTGAACACAGGCGACTCCCTGTTCTTCCAGGCCGACGCGGACCACGGCTTCGCCAACCGAACGAACGCTCCCTGCGAATACATCATGGTCATCTCGCGCAGAACCTGATCGGGCGCAGCTTGCGGGCTACGGCATTCTTCGAGCAGCTCCGCGGCGTGTCGGTCCGATTCCCGCAAACGTAGTCGTTCCCCGGCCGGCCGAGGCGTCCCGCAATGGTGCGGATGTCCGCACAGATCTCTTCCGGCACAATCGGTGTGGTCTTGTCCGGCGGCAACATCGCCTGGACCACGTTCCGGTCGCTGGTCGGCCGCGCCGGCGGCTGCGGGGGAACTTGTGGGGTGCCTGGCCTGCACGGGAGCGCGCAGCGGACCCTTCATGACGGCATCGGCCTGTTCACCCAGTACGTGAGCGCCGAGCGGATCGCGGCCATCGCCTACGAGGGCGCCGAGGCGGCCGACGATCCGCTCCGGCCCGGTTACGGCCGCTGACCTGCGGCTCAGCGCTTATCGGGAAGTCTCGTCGGAATATGACCACGCCCTCTTCTCGGCGGACCTTGCCCCGTCTCGCGGCCTCGCACGACCTGGTGTGTAGTACTGGCAGGGCCAGCTATGCCCTTGGTTGATCGGCTGGGTGAAGAGCAGACTCTGGGCATGGGCAATAACGACTTGGGCGACTTCCTGCGGGCCCGCCGCGCTGGACTCACGCCGGATGAGATCGGTCTGCCGGTCGAGTTCGGCGCCGGTCGCCGGGTCGCCGGTCTGCGGCGCGGTGAGGTCGCGCAGCTGGCCGGGGTGAGTACCGAGTACTACACCCGTCTGGAACAAGGCCGCGCCCGGCAGCCGTCCGAGCAGGTACTGCATGCTCTCTGCGACGCGCTGCGGTTCGATGACATCGAGCGGCGGCATCTGTTCGCCCTCGCGGGCACCACAGCCGGGCGCAAGGACCGGGCCGAGCACTCGTCACGGCTACGACCGGCGCTGCGACAGGTGCTGGAGTCGATGGATCTGGCTTGTGCTCTTGTCAGCGACCGGAACTTCACTGTCGTCGGCGGGAACACGTTGTGGGCGTTGCTGTTTCCCGGTGTGGCCGAGCTGCCGCGCCGGGAACGGAGCATGGCGCGCTGGACGCTGCTGGATCCGCGTGCTCGCCTGGTGTGGTGCGACTGGGAACGCGTCGCCCGCGACTACGTACACGGGTTGCGGCTGGCCGCCGCCGCCCAGCCGCGAAACCAGCGCATCGCCAACCTGATCGGTGAGCTGATGATGCGCTCACCCGAGTTCCCGGCGTGGTGGTCAGAACATCGCGTCCAGGAACGCAGCACCGGCCTCAAGCGCCTCCGCCACCCTGTCGCCGGTGACCTGGAACTGCAGTACGAGATCTTCACCTCGGTCGCCGACCCGGGCCAATCGCTCGTCGTCTACTGCGCGCCGTCCGGCTCGCCATCTGAGGAGCGCCTGCGACTGCTGGCCAGCTGGGGCAGCGAACCCGCCACCGCGACTACCCGGGAGTCCTGAGCCCCGCCCGATCCCGGCGATCCAGCACCAACACCACCCAGACACGACCCCGCCATATCCGTGGGGGGTCGATGCCGCCGTGCCCACGCACGCTCCGCGGCCTGACACTCATCCACGAAAGGACACCCGTAGTGAGCAAGACATTCCTGATCACCGGCGTCAGCACCGGCCTCGGACTGGCCATCGCCCGACGAGCCCTGGCGGCCGGGCACCGGGTCGCGGGCACCGTGCGCACCGAGCAGCACGCGGCCGACTTCCAGGCACTGGACCCCGACCGCGCCCGGGCCTTCATCCTCGACCTGTCCGACGCGGACCGGATCGAGCCCACGGTGCGGGCCGCCGAAGCGGAACTGGGCCCGATCGAAGTGCTCGTGGCCAACGCCGGCTACGGGCTCGAAGGCACCTTCGAAGAGTCATCGATGGCCGATCTGCGCCGCCAGTTCGAGGTCAACGTATTCGGCACGGTAGCGACCGTGAAAGCGGTCCTACCCAGCATGCGGGAACGGCGCGGCGGCCACATCTTCGTCATCACCTCGATGGGCGGGCACACCACCTTCCCTGGACTGGCGTTCTACGAAGGCAGCAAACACGCTCTGGAAGGCATCACCGACACTCTCGCCCAAGAGGTCACCCAGTTCGGCGTGCGGGTCACCGCCGTAGCTCCCGGCGCGTTCAAAACCGACTGGGCAGGTAGGTCACTGGTCCGCGCACCACGCAGCATCGCCGACTACGACGCACTGTTCGACCCGATCCGGACCCGCCGCCAGGCCCTCGCGGGTCAGGGCATCGGTGACCCCGATCGCGCGGGCGACGCCATCCTCACCCTCCTGGATGTGGAGAAGCCTCCCGTGCATATCCTGCTCGGCTCGGACGCGCTACGCCTGGTCACCGCCGGGCGCCAACGCGTCCAGGACGACTTCGACGCCTGGGAGAAACTCAGCCGCTCCACCGACTCCACCGAAGGCGGAGTAACGGTCGCCTGACGCTGGACAATCCACCAAGACAGCGGCCGGCTACCGACCCACCCGGAGACAGCGACACATCCGACACATGACATATGCGGCATGATCGACGCGCCCACGGGTGAGGACCACGAGATCGAACCCCTCGACAGAGATGAGGCCCGCGACATCCTCGCCGTGGCGCGGACGCGTCACGACCAAGCGATACACCCACATAACCGAAACTCTCGCCGCGGAGGCAGCGGCCCGAATGGGGCGAGCGCTGTGGGACGAGTAACCGCAACGACGCGGCCACAACTGCAACGGGAAATGCAACTGGGCGGGCTTCCGGATCATGGAGATCGGGGAGTCCGCCCAAGTTATTGAGGTAGGGCGCCCGGGGCTCGAACCCGGAACCTACGGATTAAAAGTCCGCAGCTCTGCCAATTGAGCTAACGCCCCTCACGTTCCCCCAGAAGGGTACCGACATCCGCGCCCGCTCCGCGACGCCGTTAACCGGTCACCATAACGTACCGTCACCGCGTACGAGGTCCGAGGGGGTAAGCGTTGACAGGGTCCGGCCTGTGAGGGCCAGGGAGGTCTCGAGGTCCGCCAGGAGGGAGCGGAGGACGTGGCGGACCCCGGGTTCGCCGTCGAGGGCCAGGCCCCACAGGTAGGGGCGGCCCAGGAGGACGAAGCGGGCGCCCAGGGCGAGGGCTTTGAGGGCGTCGGCGCCGGTTCGGAGGCCGGAGTCGAGGGCGACGGTGCACTGGGAGCCGACCGCGCGGGCGATCTCGGGCAGGGCCTGCAGGGAGGACACCGTGCCGCCGAGCTGGCGGCCGCCGTGGTTGGAGACGATGATCCCGTCCATGCCGTGGTCGACCGCGCGCCGGGCGTCGTCGGGGTGCAGGATGCCCTTGAGCAGGATCGGCCCGGGCCAGTTCGCGCGCAGGAACTCCAGCTCCGCCCACGAATGCGCCCGTCCCTGCACCAGCTTGGCCCACAGCTCGGCTCGACGGGCGTCGGAGAGGCCGGCCGTACGGGCGCGGAAGACCGGGTCGGAAAGGGGCGTGGCGAGGCCGATGCCCTTCAGGAAGGGGTTGTAGCCCAGGTCGAGCTCCCGGGGCCGGAAGCCGACCACCCACGCGTCCAGCGTGACCACCAAGGCCGAATAGCCCGACTGGGACGCCCGGGAGAGCAGGCTGGCCGTGATCTCGTCGTCGAAGGGCCAGTAGAGCTGGAACCACCGCGGCCCGCCCACGGAAGCGATCGACTCGAGCGAGTGCGACGCGAAGGAGCTCAGCACGAACGGAAGACCGACGGAGGCGGCGGCCGCGGCAGCCGCCCGCTCGCCGTCCGGATGCATGATCGTCTGAGCCGCGACGGGCGCGAGCGCGACAGGCGCCGGATATGTCTGCCCGAAGAGCTCGACGCTCAGCGAAGGGGGATCATCGGGACCTGTCAGCATCCGCGGCACGATCCGCCACGAGTCGAACGAGGCGCGGTTGGCCCGCGCAGTCGCCTCGTCACCCGCAGACCCCGCCAGGTACTGGAAGGCCTCGACGCTCATGACGGCCCGCGCGGCCTCCTCGAGTGCCGGGAGGTTCACGCTGTACGGCGGCGCCCCCGCATCCCCGTAGATGTCGCGCTGGAAGTCCGTAAACCCCATAAGGAACACGATAAATGGACCATGTCCGGGGAGGAGTGAGCGACCGGCGGACAGAACCCTTAGATGCGACCCAGATACCAGCCGAATCCCGACCCCACGCGCAACCTCGCCATGACCGTGGCACACCTGGCGGCCAGGGGCTGGCGGGTGGAGGCGCAGTCCAACTACGCGGCCACCCTGGTCAGGGCTGGGAAGCCCAGGCACTGCATGCACGCGCTGTTCTCGGCGATGAGCTGCGGCCTGTGGCTCCCCGTCTGGCTGTTCGTGACCGTGAAGGCCAAGGAGCGCCGGGTGACGCTGGTGGTCGACCAAGTGGGCGACGTGCACCAGATCTAGCGATAGGCCGCGATCCCCGTCAGCGCCTCGCCGAGCACCAGCGTGTGGATCTCCTGCGTGCCCTCGTAGGTCAGGACGCTCTCCAGGTTGTTCATGTGCCGGATGACCGGGTACTCCAGGGTGATCCCGTTGCCGCCGAGGATCGACCTGGCCTGCCGGGCGATGTCCAGGGCCGCGCGGACGTTGGCCAGCTTGCCGAAGCTGACCTGCCGGGGCTCCAGCTTCCCCTCGTCCTTGAGCTGCCCCAGGTGCAGCGCCGTGAGCTGGGCCTGCGCCGTCCCGACGTACATCCAGGCCAGCTTCTCCTGCGTCAGCTGGAAGCCCCCGATCGGCTTGCCGAACTGCACCCGCGTCTTCGCATAGTCCACCGCGGCCTCCAGGCACGCCCGGGCGGCGCCCACAACGCCCCACAGAATCCCGAAACGGGCCTCGGAAAGGCAGGAGAGCGGGCCTTTCAGGCCTCGCACCTCAGGCAGTACGGCGGAGCCGGGCAACCGTACGTCGTCGAAGTAGAGTGAGGAGGTCACCGAGGCCCTCAGGGACAGCTTCTTGTGGATCTCAGGGGCGGAGAACCCGGGAGTGTCCGTGGGCACCACGAAGCCCCTGACGCCCTCGTCGGTCTGCGCCCACACCACGGCCACGTCCGCGATCGTGCCGTTGGTGATCCACATCTTGGCGCCGTTGAGCACCCAGTCGTCGCCGTCACGCTTGGCGAACGTGCGCATGCCCGCGGGATCGGAGCCGTGGTCGGGCTCGGTCAGGCCGAAGCAGCCGATCGCCTCGCCGGAGGCCATCCGGGGCAGCCACTCCTGCTTCTGCTCCTCCGACCCGTACTTCCAGATCGGGAACATGGCCAGGGAACCCTGAACCGACACGAAGGACCTGAGCCCGGAATCCCCGGCCTCCAGCTCCCGGCAGGCCACGCCGTAGGACACGGCGTCCGTGCCGGCCGTGCCGTACCCCTGCAGGTGCATGCCGAGCAGCCCGAGCTCGCCGAGGACGGGCGCGAGCTCGCGAGCTGGGAAAACGCCCTGCTCGAACCAGTCGGCGACGTCGGGGAGGATGCGGTCGGCGACGAAGGACTTGACCGTGTCGCGGATCATGCGCTGCTCGTCGCTCAGCCGTTCATCGATGCGCAGCAGATCGTCCATAACGGTCCTCTCCTTCGCTTAGGGGGCTACCAGGGTTTTTACCAGGGGGAATCCTGATGTGCGAACACCGGGTCCGGGGGCAGTCTTGAGGCATGAGCGAATACAACACCAAGCAGCTTCGTCGGACCCACAACGGCAGGATCCTCGCGGGCGTGTGCTCCGGGATCGGCGAGTACATCGGCGTCGACGCCAACCTGGTCAGGATCGCGCTGGCCATCGCCACCCTGTTCGGCGGCGTGGGCGTGGGCGTGTACGCGATCGGCTGGCTCCTGATGCCGGAGGAGGGCAGGGAGACCTCGATCGTCCAGGACCTGTTCAACAAGCAGCAGCAGTCGTCCCCCTGGAGTGACGAGCAGAAGCCGCAGCAGTGATCAGGCGGTGGCCTCGGCTCGGACCCGGGCGGAGGAGTCTCCCCGCGACTCGGTCCAGATCATGGCCAGCACGGCCGCGGTCGTCACCCCGGTGACCCCCGCGAGTGCCACGACCGGCTCTGGACCGACGCGCTCGGCCGCGAACCCGCCCACCAGGATCCCCACGCCCTGCACCGCCATCAGCCCCGACTGCACCAGCCCGAACGCCTGGCCGCGCCGCTCGGCCGGCACACACTGCACGAAGGCCGCGTTCGCCGCGAGCTGGTACGCACCGCCGATCCCCGACAGGACCCACGCCGCGATCACCACGGCCAGCGGCGGCCGCATCGCCGTCACCACCAGCGGCGCGCAGCTCAGTACGGCCAGCCAGCCCATCATCCGCATCCGCCCCGACGGCGTGACGAACCTGCTGAACAGGAAGGCACCCAGTACGGTGCCCGTCGGCATGGCCGCCATCAGCAACCCCGTGATCACGGGCACCGGCAGCGTGCCCGTGTAGAGCCTGGCCGCGTACGGCGCGGCGATCCCCTCCGGCAGGATGTAGAACCCGCACAACCAGGCGAACAGCACCAGGGTCCGCAGCTTCCTGTCGCCGAACACGAGCCGCGCTCCGGCTCGCGTCATGGTCCACATGGACGGTTTGTCGTGCCTGGCCGCCGCTTGGCGCCGCCGTACGCCGGAGATGAGAATCAGCGCCGAGGCCAGGAAGGTCGCGGCGTCGAGCGCCAGCGCGCGGTAGGGGCCCATGGTGGCGATCACGGCGCCGCCGGCCGCGAAGCCGAGCATCTGGACGGCCTGGTTCGTCATGTTCTGCAGGGCCGAGCCCGCCACGTACCGATCGCCCTCGAGCACCTCGGGCAGCAGCGCCGCCCTGGCGGCTGAGAAAGGGGCGCTGAGCAGCACCACGAAGAACACCAGCACGCACAGCGCCCAGAACGGCATGATCGGCAGCGCCATCGCCGCCACCAGCAGGGCGCGCAGGACGTCGCAGGCCATCATCACGCCGCGACGGGCGAACCTGTCGGCCAGGCCGGACAGCAGCGGCCCGCCGGCGATCGAGGGCAGGTAGGTCAGGGCGTAGACGGCCGCGGTCGCCAGCGGCGAGTGGGTGCGGTCGTAGACGAGTACGGCAAGCGCCACCTGGGCCAGTTGGTCGCCCAGCAGCGACAGGCCCTGGGCAGCCCAGAGCGCGCGGAACTCTCTGATGGCGATGACCTCGCCATAGGTGGCTTGGCGTTCGACGGCACGGCGATGTCGCCCCGGCAGCCGTCCTGTCCGCATGGCCCCCATTGGACTCCGCTGTGCCTGACTCAGAGTGTTCGCTATGTTACCTAAGGTGCCCGAACACCTGGCACGCCGCAACCCAAAGCAGCCAGCCCCTTGCAAACTGTAATCGCCGATCGAGAAATCGGCGACATGTCGGTCAGTAGCCGAGCTCGTGGAGTCTTTCGTCGTTGATGCCGAAGTGGTGGCCGACCTCATGGATGACCGTGATGCGTACTTCGTCCACCACTTGCTGCTCCGTATCGCAAATCTGGCATATCGGATTGCGGTAGATCTCGATGCGGTCGGGCAGGACTGCGGAGTACCAGTCGCCGCGCTGCGTGAGGGGCACCCCCGTGTACAGGCCCAGCAGATGGGGATCAGGCGGATCGTCGACGACCGTGACCACGACATTGCTCATCGCCCGGGTCAGGTCGGGCGGGATCGTGTCCAATGCCTCGGCCACGAGTTCTTCGAACTTCTCCCGGGATACCTGGATCACGGTTGCCATTCTGCCTTGTCGGTCGGGTAAGCAAGAAAGCGTATGAAGTACCTGCGAACGCTGAGAGCCGTGGCCGTCCTGTTCGTGGCCGCGGTCGGAGCATGGCTGGGAATCTTCCTCAGCGGCACCGTGGATGCCCAGGTAGGTCCGGTGGAGACCGGGATGTCCCTGCGTCCCGCCTGGCACGGCGAGACCATCGTGGACGCCAGCCCGCTCGGCACGCTCACCTTCCGCACCCATGACGCGCCGCTGCGCCTGCGCATCTCGCTGGAGAACATCGACCAGGACCGGGCCAGAGCCTTCATCGAGGACCCCAAGATCGCCGACAGGCTCCCCGAGATCCTCGAGCGCGACCTGCTGGACGGGGTGCGCGCCCTGGTCATCCGCTCGCTGCTGTGCGCCGGAGCGGGGGCCCTGATCGCGGTCCTGCTGGTGTTCCGCCGCCCCTTGCTGGGATTCGTCGGCCTTGTGGCCACCGCCACGGCCCTGTCGTTGACGGCCGGGATCGCGGTGCTCACCTTCAAGCCGGCATCCCTGGTCGAGCCGCGCTACTCCGGCCTGATCGCCGCCGCGCCGTCCCTGGTCGGCAGCGCCGAGTCGCTCGTGACCAAGTTCGAGTCCTACCGCTCCCAGCTCACCAAGCTTGTGACGAACGTCTCAAAGCTGTACGACACGGTGTCGACGCTGCCCCTCTACGACGCCGACCCCCGATCCATCCGCGTCCTGCACGTCTCGGACATCCATCTCAACCCGATCGCCTGGAACGTCATCCGCTCGCTCAAGGACCAGTTCAGGGCCGACCTGGTCATCGACACCGGGGACATCTCCGACCACGGGACCAAACCGGAGAACAAGTTCGTCGAGGAGATCGGGCGGCTGGGCGTGCCGTACGTCTTCATCCGCGGCAACCACGACTCCGCGACCACCCAGAAGGCCGTGGCGGCCCAGAAGAATGCCATCGTGCTGGACGACTCCGTGCGCACCGTGGCCGGTCTGACCATCTACGGTCTCGGCGATCCGCGCTTCACCCCGGACAAATCAGTCGCCGTCGACTCGGATCCCGCCGTCCTGGAGGCCTTCGGCCGTTCGCATGCCGTACGGCAGGCCGACCTCGTGGGCGTGCACGATCCCGTGGTCGGGAGGGGGTTCTCCGGCACGACCCCGCTGATCCTGGCCGGGCACGAGCACCAGAGATCCACCACGATCCTGCCCAGCGGCACCCGCCTGATGGTCCAGGGCTCCACCGGCGGCGCCGGCCTGCGTGCCCTGGAACACGCGGAACCCACGCCCGTCATGGCCTCCGTCCTGTACTTCGACAAGAAGACCCACCGCCTGCAGGCGTGGGACGACATCACCCTCGGCGGCCTCGGGGAGCAATCGGTGTACATCCAACGTCACGTGGAGCAGGACCCGGGACGTATGATTTCTCCTGTGCCGACGAGCGCCCCGACGCCATCGGGAACGATCACTGGCACGCCGTCATAAGCCACTTTGGCATCAGGGGCAATCGTCCCCTATGCTTCAGAGGTCTCCGACGGCAAGGCGCAGGGAGTTTCCTGAGCCCCCATCGTCTAGCGGCCTAGGACACCGCCCTTTCAAGGCGGCGGCACGGGTTCGAATCCCGTTGGGGGCACGGCGGAACGGCTGGTCTTAGGACCACCGGGAAGCTGGTAAGCTAAGCGAGGCAAAAGCAAGGTCCTGTAGAGCAGTTTGGAGTGCTCGCCACCCTGTCAAGGTGGAGGTCGCGGGTTCAAGTCCCGTCAGGACCGCTCTGGGTCAGGTAGCTCAGTTGGTACGAGCGTCCGCCTGAAAAGCGGAAGGTCGGCAGTTCGACCCTGCCCCTGACCACCACTTACGACCAGCAAGAAAGCCCCGAAGCGAAGATCGCTCCGGGGCGTTTTTGTTGTATTGACGACAACGCTGACGACAGTGCTGCTCAGGTTTGGCCTGCCCGCCGCTTCTCCCAGTAGTCGGCTTCGTAGTCCCTCCAGTTGTAGTCCCTGCAAATGGAGGGGAGCGGGATCGTGCGCTCGGAGTCCTCCGATTTGGGTCCGACGAACTGGAGCCGCCCGCCGACCCGCTGGAGGGTCTGGACTACCTCCAGTCGTCGAGGTCGACGTCCTCCCGGCGCAGTCCGAGCAGCTCTCCACGGCGCAGGCCGAGGCAGACGGCCAGGATGTAGAGAGCTCCGAGGCGGTGATCCTTCGCCGCCTTAATGATCGCCTTGGCTTGCGGGACTGTGAGTCCGCGGTTGACCTTGTACTTGGGTGGAGAGATCTTGACGAGTTGCGCCACGTTCCGCGCGATGATCTCTTCCCGGACGGCGTTGCCCAGGGCGTTCCTGAGAACAGCGTGGATGAACTGGACCATCCGGGCCTCGATCTTGTACTCGCAGCATTGGCCGCCCTTCTTGGCGCAGCACTCAGGCGTCTTGGTCGGACGGATCAGGCGGGCGGGTCGGCGTAGACGTCGTGCAGCATGCCGGTGGCCTGGCCGACCTCGATGAGGTGCCCGTCCGGGTCGCGCATGTAGCAGCGGATCTCGGCCTTGCGGTCGATCGGCGCGGTGAGGAACTGGGCGCCGAGCGACGTCGCGTGCGTGTGGAAGGCGGCGATGTCGGCGACGCGGACGTTCATGAACGCGGTCACCGGGTCGCCGGGCTCGGGCGCCCGCAGCGTGACGTCCGGTTTGTCCGGGGTGGGGCCGCCGCCGGGGTTCATGATGATCCACGTGTTGGCGACCTTCACGATCGCCGGATTCTCTTCAAGTACGACCTCGCCGCCCAGGACGTCCGCGTAGAACGCGCGCGAGCGGGCCACGTCCCGGACGGCCAGGAAGTGCGTGACCACGAGCCCCTCGACGGGCGCGGGCAACTGTTCGCGGTCGACCATGCTCATCCCCTCACAGATTGTGGTGCGCTATGTGCGCCCAGCGGGTGGGGTCGGCCTCCAGTGCGTCCCGGTCCCGGTGGGCGAGGGTCGGCGGCGACCTTGTTGCAAGGTGTCGCGGGTCTCGTGTCAGTCGGCCACGCGCAACCGTGGCCAGACCAGCCGTCCCCCCTTGGCTGGATCGGTCGTGCGCCGTTGTCGCGCGAGGGAGTCATGCCCAGCCCGACGAGGGGTTAGTCGTGCAACGAACGTTACATATCGACCGGCCGTGCTCGACACCTGCCCTCGGAAGGTCGAAGGCGCGCACCCGCCCGTCAAAGGTGCGCACCTCCACCTCGCCGCCCAAGCGCCGCTCCAGGTCGATGTCGCGCACGGCTGCCCCGCGCTCAGGAGGGTCGGTCCGCATCGAGGTTCCCAGGAACTTCGGCTCGCCGGGAAACGCCCCGGTCACTGCGCCCACGCATACCTCCCCGGCCGACAGACTCGCGCTTGTTTGCCTGGCTTCAGCGTGCCGTCCCCACTCGCACCGGCGCGCGTACCTTGGTCCGATCCATCCGGCCCGTCCAATACAGCTGCCGGACACCACACCCCTGCCATCAATGGGAGGTACCGGGCAACCACTCCAGCCCCGATCCACGGCAGGAGCGCGAGAAACGCACCACCTACCTGAACTGATCCCCTTGGCCGTGGCCGGTCTCAACTCGTCACTGCACTCATAGCCCGGTACTCCGCCCACAGAAGGCGTAACCACGTCGGCGGGTCCCATGCCGAAACCAGGCGGCCGAGAAGACCTGTTCGCCCTTCCGTCGCAAGCCAAACGAGTGGTCGCTTGACATGGGAGCGTCAGAAAGTCGCGTAATGGCAGAGGTCGTGACGTTGGTCGACTTTGGCGCTCGCCGTACAGGGCTGAAGCGATCGCGTGTCGCAGTCCTTCGCCGAGCATAACCCGCGGATGACATGGCTGAGGTCGCGCGAAAGTTGACGACAACCATGACGACAACGTGAGCCACCACGGACCTCTCACCACCGCAGACCTCGTTCGACGGCACGGGCGCCAGGGCGTTCGATCCGCCTGAAAAGCGGAAGGTCGGCAGTTCGACCCTGCCCCTGACCACCTCTTCTGAACAGCAAAAATGCCCCGGTCATGATCGCCTCCCTTCTAGCGATCGTCGCAACACCCCAGCTTGGGGAGTGCGATGGAGTTCGAGATCCGAGAGATCCGGTCCCCTCAGGGGCGACGGAAGCTGACCCGTGAGCGGTAGGAATACTTCCGGCTTATGGATCAAGGTTTCAGCAGCATGGAAGCGTGCCGGATCGTCGGGATCAACTACCGCACCGGGAAGCGGTGGCGGAATGGCTCGGCGCCGAACAAGGCGAAAAAGAAGGGGGCCCCGCCGGTCCAACGACCGGCGGGGCCCCCTTCTGGCCTCTCCCGCTACCTGCGGGAAAACGAGCGGATCTACATCGCTGACCGGGTGCGAGAGAAGGCGTCGATCCGGGAGATCGCGCGCGAGCTGGGCCGTGCGCCCTCGACCATCAGCCGGGAGATCCGCCGCAACCGACACCCCACCAACGGCCAGTATCGGCCGCACGCGGCCCAGGCGCGGGCCGACGCACGCCGGCCCCGTCCCAAGCCGAGCAAGATCGGGCAGAACCCGGAGTTACGGGCCTACATCCAAGAGCACCTACACAAGTGCTGGAGCCCGGAGCAGATTGTCCAGAGCCTGCGCCGGACTTTTCCCGAGCGGGCGGAGATGCACGTGTGCCACGAGACCATCTACCAGGCGCTCTATGTCCGGGGCCGCGGCGAGCTGCGCCGCGAGCTGACGAGGGCGCTGCGCACTGGCCGCGCGATGCGCAAGCCGCGCCGCCTGGCCCAGCAGCGCCAGCCCCGCTACAGCACGCCGATGGTGATGATCAGCGAGCGGCCGGCCGAGGCCGACGACCGCGTGGTGCCCGGCCACGGGGAAGGCGATTGCATCATTGGCAAGAACCAGGCATCGGCGATCGGCACGCTGGTCGAGCGCAACACCCGCTACGTGATGCTCGTCCACCTGCCCATCGACCGCAGCGCCGAGCGCATGCGCGACGCCCTCTTGGACACCATCGCGACGCTACCGGCCCATCTCCGGCGCTCCCTCACCTGGGACCAGGGCAGCGAGATGGGCCGCCACCACGAGTTCTCCGTCGCCGCGGACATGCCGGTCTACTTCTGCGATCCAGCCAGCCCCTGGCAGCGCGGCTCCAACGAAAACACCAACGGCCTGCTCCGCCAGTACTTCCCCAAAGGAACGGATCTGTCCGTCCACACCCGCGACCAGCTCGACGCCGTCGCTGCCGAACTTAACGCCAGACCACGCAAAACGCTCGACTGGGACACCCCAGCCGAGCGCCTCGCCACGCTGCTCACCGCAAGCACCTAGACCCTGGGTCTACGCGTGAGTTCTGGTACCAAGCTCAGCGACGGTGGCACCACCTCATCGAGGCTGCCTGGTCGTTGATCCGCTGGGCGTTCTTCCTTTAGGAGCCGGGGCTCGTTCTCTGGTCGCTCCGCCGCCGGGTCAAGGCAGCCGCGGTGGTGAAGGCCAGGGCCGCGCACCCGAGTTGGGCAAGGGCCGTAAAGGTGGGCACCGACGGCAGGTCCCCGAGGTCGCCCAGGGCCGCCGCGGGCAGGAACAGCAGCAGCGCCGCCCGCCGCCCCACGGCCGACCGGCACGCGTACCCGGCCGCCAGCCCGACCACGACGAGCCAGGGCACGGGTTTCCAGGTCACGATGTCGTAGTGGGCGATCACGTCCACCCAGCGCACGATGGCCTTGCTGGCGGTCAGCCCGGCCACGGCGAGCGGCCCCCACAGCAGGAATGCGTGCCGGGGAATGACCGTGATCGCGCGATGCGCCGCGGGCGCGAAGGCGATGGCGACGGTCGCGAGTTGGGCCAGCAGGACCGGGCCGTGGTTGGGGAACAGCAGCGTGTCCAGATCCAGGAGGCGGGGGTGGTCGGCCTGGTACAGCACGAACGCGACCACGCCGAGCACGGCGATCCATCGTCGGCCGAGCAGCACGGCCAGCACCGGCAGGGCCGCGATGACGATCGGCTCGGCCAGGTACAGGATCCAGATCGGCCGCTCCACGGCGGCGGCCCCCGCGTTCCCCACGGCTTCGGCACCCTGGAGCAGCCCGGTCGCCAGCGCACCTGTCAGCATCAGGAACGGCCACAGCGCCACGGCGAGCGCCAGCCCGGCGCGCCAGGCGGGCGCGGAGACCGGGCCGAAGGCTCGCCGCCCGTGGACGCATAGCGCGCCCCACAGTAAGTCTGCCGCCTCGGTCGGATGCGGACGGGTCTGGCCGGACTGCGCTCCGGCGAGGAGCACGCCGATCATTTCTTCCTCGTGCCGCGCCCGGTGGTCGCGCGGGTAGGCGGTCAGGAGACGGCGGTAGCGGGCTTCGAGCGGGCTCATGCCGTTCCTCCCGAGCCGATCGCGCGCAGGCGTGCGGTGGCTGTCTTGGCGTGCCTGCGCATCCGCTCTGCCTCCGCCGCCAGTCTCGCCGCGCCGTCGCCGGTCAGCCGGTAGTAGCGGCGCACCCGGCCGTCGACGATCTCCTCTCGGTCCTCGGTGATCAGGTTCTCTTCCTGGAGTCGGTCGAAGGCGGCGTACAGGGTGCCGGCGCGAAGGCGAACCTGGCCGTCCGAGATGCGCTCCACGTCGGTGATGATGCCGTATCCGTGTTGTGGACCGGCAGCTAGCGAGGTCAGGATCAGGAAGGTCGGCTCCTGCATCTGTCTCATGTGATCAATATATACCGGCCATCTACCTATAGGCGGGCGACCGTCACGACCGGTCAGGGGTCAAGATGGCTCGCATGACGGCGCCCCCCGCGAGAGGCATGGCCGGGCTGCTGACCGTACTGGCGGCGAGCGGGGTGCGGCGGCGTGTCACCGGCCGAGCGTCTCGCTATGCTTCTCACCGCCAGTAGTTGATCATCGTGTTGCGACGACCCCTGGAATGCGCCTCGAATGACCAGGGCGTTTTTCGTTGTGCGTGACTAACTGAGTGACTACAACTCCTGCATAAGCGGAAAGATCGCATCCATCACCGTCGCTCCCTCCTGCATGACAGGCCTGATCTGCTTGCGGTAGACGGTCTCCGTGACCACCGTGTTGGTGTGTCCGACCAGCCGTGAGATCTGCTCGATCGGCACATCGTGGGCGGACAACAGGGAGACGAAGCTGTGGCGCAGTTCGCGCGGCCGTTCGATCGCCTTTGGGGTTGCCGTTCTCCGCGCGGCCGTTGGCGTGGGTACGACAGTTCGCGTGACTGTGACAGTCGGGCTGGCTGAAGGGCGCGGGCCCGCCGGGACCGGTACGGCTGAGCTAGTGCGAGCCGCCTGAGGACGGTGAGGGTCGGCGGCGCTGTGGCTAGCCATGAGCACGGCAATGGCTAGCATGCACATCACCGACATGCCTCCAGCGACCTGGAGCACCATCAGACGCAACGGCCTCTTGGGCAGCGATCGGATCCGGGCGGACGGCGGGGCGTCAGATGGGCTGGACAACGATCTCCCCATCATCACTCTTCGTGGTCGATAGCGGCATTGGGTAACGATCACCCGAAGGGCTCGACGGCGTCGCGAGCATGAAAGTTTCCGTGGAGCTTGATCTAGACTCGGCCCCGCCCAAGTGTTTCAGCCCGCTTGACCCTAAGCGCGGGCGGTGATCTCGACCGGCTCCGGTCCGGCCGTTGCGCAGCAGACGGAGTCGAGGTCCTCCTTAGCGAGGGTCTGGACCTCGACCTTGACCTGGACGTCGACCTTGACTACGGACACGCGAGTGCGTGGACGCAAGGTGACGTCAATGTAGGCGGGGTAGGAGACAAACCACCGGCAGATCTCCCCTGCGCGAACGACTCCGCTGCAGAAGCGGTCGCTTCGTTCTTCGCTCCGGCCATCAATCACTGGACCAAGCGCCGGCGACGTCAGCGGGTAACGCACGCACCGCCAGCTTCGTCCATCCCGGAGAGGCCCCGCCAGGGCCATGACTTCTTCGCGCGGCGAGCTGAAACACCTGGGGGGTCAGCGGCAGGACAGCCGTACCCGACAGAATCCGCGCCGGACATCACGGAACAGAGGACGGAACAGGCCACGTCTCGGTCACGGGTGAGCGCACAAGCACCTACGACCAGGCGGGATACCCAGCCGAGCACGTTGTCGAGCGGCGCCCGCCGAATCTGACACACCAGATTTCCTTATAACGGCTTTATATCGAAGGAGGTTCCGAAACTGGGCGATATGCGACGGAAAGCGTGTTCCCCACGTGTCGAGTCTGCGCAGATGGGACTAGCCGCCGGACGAAGGGCGGAGGGGAGGGGGTGACATGCAGGTGACGCTGAGTGGATCTTGACCGGGTGGATTCGGTGGGGTGTCCTCTTTCTTGCCGTATTACCTCCTGTCGTGATCGGAGTGTAAGTGGAACCCTCTCCCCGCCCGTTATCTGGCACGAAGATCCTTCGGCAATCCATGATCGCACTATCACTCAGCAGCATGGTGGCCGCTACGGCGGCGGTTGTCCCGGGATCAGCCGCGCTAGCCAGCCCCACACCAACGTCCACGACGACATTGGCATCAGACAGCAAAACATTCGCTCGTCCCGACGATCCTGATGCGGCGCTGCGAGCCGCGATCGCCGACGCAAAGAAGCAAGGCAAAGAAGTAGAGGTCACGGCGGACGCTACCGCATCCAGAAAGACCTGGGCCTATCCAGACGGCCATCTTACATCCGACATCTACGCTGGGCCCGCGCGTGTGAAGCAGGCAAACGGCGAATGGGCCTGGATCGACAACTCCCTCGTCGAGCGCAACGGCGTTCTGACACAGCGCACACCTTCTGCGGCCGCTGCAGCACAGTTCTCGGCCGGTGGCGCAGATCACCCGTTCGCCGTCCTGACGAAAGGAAATAAGGGCGGGCAGCTCGCGCTCGACTGGCCCGCCCCTCTTCCAAAGCCCGTAATTAAAGGACAAACCGCGACCTACGCCGGTGCGGTCGGATCCGGCGCTGATCTGATTGTCACTGCCCTGACGACTGGTTTCCGGTTCGACATTGTCCTGAAGGAAAGGCCGGCGGGATCATTAACCATTCGCCTACCGGTCCATAGCAAAGGTCTCGATCTAAGCACAACCGCAGACGGCGCTCTTCAGCTAGCCGACAGTAAGGGGCGAACCGTTGGTCATGGTCAGCGGCCGCTCATGTGGGACGCCGGCCACGAACGCAGCGCACACCGCACCACCGTGCAGGTGAGTGTCGACAAGGGAAACAATGACACCGCCCTGGTCATCGCTCCAGATGAGAGTTTCTTGAGCGCGCCGACTACCAAATATCCGGTAACCATCGACCCCACCATCAGCCTGGGCCTACAAGCCGACACCTGGATCGAAAACTCCGCAGCTTACGGCAGTTCCCAGTCTAGCGATATACAGCTGTGGGCCGGGGCCTATGAGGATCCCTTCGAGGGTACGAACCTCGTCGACCGATCATTTCTGAAGTTCGACTCGTCTGCGCTGGCCGGTCGATCGATTAAGGATGCCGCACTCGAACTCCGACAGCACCTATCCACAGGCTGCGGCGATGGGAACTCCGCCATAAAGGCCCAGCGAATCACCGCGGACTGGAATGAACTCAGCCTGACGTGGGCAAACCAACCGGCCGCCACGACAGCTGGAGAGGTAACAGCCAGAGATGCCGCTGCATGCGGAGAAGTTCAGACCATGACGTGGCAGGTTCCGGCTATCGCACAAGCCTGGGCGAGCGGCGCGCCGAACTACGGAATCCTGCTCCGAGGCGCAGACGAGTCAGCAGCTAGCCCTGACTACAGTCGAGTTTTCGACTCGGCCGAATGGGGTGGCGAAGGCATCCCCAAGCTGAGCGTCACATACGGGCTGCCCCCCGAGATCCCGACGGTCAGCAGCGATTTCGTCGACTCGATGGACGACACCGACGCGATCGTGCGCAGCGGCTCTGTCGGTCTCACCTACTCATCCACCAGTACCGACGGAACTGCCATCGAGTACTCGATGACGGTCAGTGACACCACTGGCCAACTCACCACACCTGCTCCAGTCACCGGACCCAGCGGCCAAGCCGTACGGCAGAGCGTCACACTTGGCAACCCGCACAGCTTCAAGTTCTCGGTGAGAGCATGCGTGGCGCTGAACGTGTGCAGTCAAACGCCCGCCTACCGGATCAGCAATGACGCTCCGTTCCCGCCCGGAGCCATGGGTGTCGATTTGGCCTCCCCGACCAACCCTGTTTTGTACGGCCTGCTTTCTCGACCGTCCAGGGGACAGGTCTCCGGAAAGTTCTACCTCTATGACAGCGCGGGAAACCCCGTCGGGCCAAGCCCCGTAGGCGAGGGAACCGTCGAAGGGGGTCAACGCATCTCCCTGAGGCTACCCGATGGCCTCGTCCAGTCCGGCAAGTCCTACACCTGGCGACTCCAGTCATGTGTTCAGGACGCTTGCACTGCCCAGAGCCCGCCCAACTCCTTCACGGTTCCTACAAGCTCACCTCCTCCGCCCACCGGGTCGGCCACGGTGACTGTCGGTAGAACCTCCATAACGGTGAAATCGGCCCGAACGGCACCCGACGCCTGCTCGGGCAGCCCATGCCCGCTGACAATCAGCCCAGCGATCGAGGCGGGTGGCAGCGGCTCCGAGGAACGACTGTCGCTAGTCAACCCCGACCTCTCCTCGGTTCCTGAGGGGGCCCGAATCACTCGGGCCGCACTAAACCTTGGCACCGCCTCCTGCGCAGGGGGAACCTGCCCCGCCAACGCCGCAGTTGTTGCGTACGCGCCGAACGTGGGCGTAGCTGACGACGCAACGGGAGCGAGCCTCCGTCAGACTTTGAACCCGGAATCCAGTTCCCCTGCCTCAGCCTCGCAGCCGACCATCGACCTGACCGCCCTGGTCAGCGCCTGGCTCGCACAACCGAGCACCAATTATGGAGTCGTTATCCGCGGCTCTGGCGACCAGGTTCCAGTCGTCTCATTCGGCGGATCCGGCGCGGTCACCCCAACCTCTCTCGTCATCGAATATCTCCCTCCGGGAGTACCAGGCGCCACCTCAGTGCCGAAGGCTAAACCGGGGGACGGTGGAGCCCTTGTGAGATGGCTCGCTCCCAGCGATACGGGTACGACCAGCGGGGTCGACAGTTACGACGTCCAGGCACTCGACTCTGGCAACCAGGTGGTCAAGCAGGTCACCGTCAAGGGAACCGAAGCTGTCATCACCGGCTTGGTGAACGGCACCAGTTACCGATTCCAGGTACGGGCGGTCAACTCCCGTGGCGCGGGTCCCTGGACGCTCAGCGGTGCGGCGGTGCCCCAGGCCGTACCAGGTGGCGCGCAGCAGTACATTGACGCCGTCAAACAACTCGCCCAAGTGGACAACGAGCTCGCGGAGGCCAAGAGCGCCACAGTTGACCAGGCGTTGTCCAGCAAGCCCCAGGCTGCGATGGTGCGAGCACTCGCATACACAAGCGGGCCAGGTCAAAGCAGATGGGCGACGTTGGCATCGGCCAGGAAGTTCAGTCAGCAGAGTTCAACGGTATCGATCACTGACTCTCTGGTCACGGTCGATGGCAGCGGAGCAGTGACAGTACACGGCACGGTGACGGGCGATTCGGTCTTCGCCGACGCAACCGGAGCCACTCCGACCCAAACCACGACTGACTCAACCACCGAGCGACGCGAGTACCTCTTCCGCCCGAGCGGCAGCCAGCCGCAGCTCATCCAGGCCATGAACGCCGACGCTTCCGACACCGAGAGTCCCGCGGGTGAAATCACAGCCGAGCCAGCCGGTAGTCCGCCAATAGAGCTGCCGCCGGAGGCGACGCCCCTCGCAGTCGACGGGGTAGGGTTTTCCGACTACAGCGCGGGCGCTCCTACCCCCTCAGACCAGGAGCCCGCCAAGGCCAGTCTGGCCGGCATCGACTACAGAGGTATCAAGCTCTGGGCCGTCGCCAACGCCCATAGCCAGGCAGAACGGTTCCCCGACAACGATTGCACCAATTTCGCTTCACGAGCGATTAACCTTGGCGGCGGAGCGCCGAAGGACTTCCACCCGTTCCCAACTGTCCTCACGCGAGGAAACAACAATTATTGGTGGCAAACTCCGGGATGGGACCCCATCAAGTTCAGAACATCGTATTCGTGGTCGGCGGCGAACAACTGGTATCGTTACTGGTTGGTCAACAAAAAACGCGCGTCCTGGGTACCTTCCTGGAAGGAGCTGCGACAGGGGGACATCCTGCTCTGGGGAACTGGGATAGCGAGCAATCCATGGCACCACCTTTCAATCGTTAGCAACATCGATTCGAAGGGGCGCGTCTTCTACGCTCAGCACGACGGAGACCACTCATATCGTTCGTTCGAGCAAGGTCGCCCTTGGTGGCACAGCTATTACCCGAACGGTAAGGTCTACGGCATTCGCATCAACCGCTGAGAGGACTGCAACGTGACTGCCAGGGCGACGCGCGTGATCTGGCTACTGACCGTCGTCGCCCTGGCGGTTGCGGGTGTCGCGATCTTACGTGAAGTGCTTCCGACGCTACGAGTGGAGTGGTGCAAGCTCTTTCCCGAGAAGCGCTCTACCGTCGCCGTCCCCCCCTCGGACGCTGGCCCAAAAGAGGTGGTCGTTGCGTATCTTAACGCCGTAGCGGCCAGGGATAACAACGCGGTACGAGCGTTGGCAACGACCTCCTTCCTCGAGAGGCATGGCGGTGACGGCATCGGTTGCTACTATCGCCGCCTAGAGCTGACCTGGGTGGGAAAGCCTCACGCTGACACCTCCGCATACGCCACAAGTGTGTTCTCAGTTCCCACTAGATACACAGTCGACATGGAGGAAGCAGGACCAGAAACGGACGGGGAATGCTTCTACGATTTCTCCGTCGGACGGAACAATCCGTCAGAGCGTTGGCGGATCATCGACTATGGCAACGGATAGGTAGCTACTGAACCCCTCCGCAAATTCTAGTGCGGCAGCTACCATACGTTGGCTGAGCTGAGATGATGCGCTCTGGGCCCGTACGATCTTGTGACGAGAATTCCAGCACCTGGGAGCGGCCGCTCGTGATCTGATCATGGCTGTGTGACGAGAACAAGATCGAAGGCGGCTGCCACCTTCACCGTAGAAGCCACGCGGATATAGCGGAACACCGAGGAACTAAACCGCGCTGGCGCCGACGTTTCACCAGGGTCAAACCGCGGCCGCAGGTGGCCAAACACGTCCGAACCGTGCTTTCCGACCTGCCCAGACGCACCGGCTGGACGATCGCAGAGTGGTCGGGCGACAGCAGCCCCCACGCCACCCAGCGGCTGTTGAGTCACGTCACCTGGGACACGTCGGGCGCGATGAGCGCCATCCATCGCTTCGCCATGGCCCGTCTCGACCCGCCGCCCGGCCCGGCAGCCTGACCGTGGGAGTGCTGAATGAGTCCAGTGCGGAGAAGAGCACCGCCACAGCGGGAGTCAAACGACAGCGCATAGGCTGCGCGGGCGGCATCAACACCGTGCATCTGACCCACGTCCGCGCGAGCGCAGGGCACGCGCGGATTGCGTCGCGGTAGTGGATTCCGCCGAGCAATCAGCGACCCGGTAAGGCGACACCACCGCACTGCCCCGACCCCCAGCGTGTTTCAGCCTGCCTGACTAACTGAGTGACAACGACAGGAGTTGATCACAGACGTGAGCGGACACTGGCGGACGGTTGTACGCACGTCAGGAGCGCGCCGCCGTGATCAGAACGTGCGTTCGGGTGCCTGAAAAGCGGAAGGTCGGCAGTTCGACCCTGCCCCTGACCACCACCTACGACCAGCAAGAAAGCCCCGAAGCGAGGATCGCTCTGGGGCATTTTTGTGTCCACTGACGGCAACGTCCATGGTCTTCCTCCATAGAAACAAACGGCCCCGCAGCGTTGCTGTGGGGCGGCCGTCAGTTACTTCTTCGCCATGTCGGTGATGGTCTTGGCCCAGTCGGCCAACTGGGAGACCACGGCTGAGACGGAATCCCCCGTGTCTCGCCGCATCGCCTGTGCTACCCAGAAGGGCAGCAGCATCATGATGATCAGGAGCGTTGGCACTTGCAGTAGCGCGACCACAAGGACGCGCCGTCCAGAACCGAGTGCCATTCGAAGTCTCCTTCTTTCAGGGGGCGGTGGGCATCGGCTCGCGCGAGTTGCTCAAGAGTGCATTGTTGTGCTTGATGAAATGTGCGGGAATTAAGATAGGTCTGGCCGAGCCTGCCCAGAGCCTTGCGCTTCTCGTCGAGCGAGGCGTGAGCGTGGATCGTCATCGTGACCTCGATATCGCTGTGTCCGACGATCTCTCAGACCACGTGCGGAGGAACTGCCAGGTCAAGGAGCAGGCTCACGCGGGTGTGCCTCAGATCGTGCAGGCGCATTTCACCGAGGCCGGCGGCCTTGCGGACGGCTCCCCAGCTTCGCCGGAGGTTGTCAGGTTCCATCGGTGTGAGGCGGCGCGATGGGAAGACAAGGCTGTGGTCCTCCCAGTCCGGCCAGGCGTCCGATCGTTCGGCGAGCTGGCGCGTGTGGTGCTCTTTGAGGGCGTCGAGGCAGAGCTGAGGTAGCGGGATCGTGTGCTCGGAGTTCTCCGTCTTGGGGCGGGCGAAGCCGAGCTCACCGTCCACTCGCTGGAGGGTCTGAACTACTTCTAGAGTGCCCGTGTCGAGGTCGACGTCCTCCCAGCGCAGCCCGAGGAGCTCCCCACGACGTAGGCCGAGGCAGATGGCCAGGATGTACAGGGCGTGGAACCGGTCGTCCTGCGACGCCTTGTGGACCAGCCGCGCTTGCTCTTTGATCTTGTACAGCAGCGAATGCGCAACGGAGCCGAGCTACGGCATCCGATTCCCGAGGCTGTCGTTCAGCCGGTCGAGGGCCTTGCGGGTTTTGGGTGACGGGATCTGCGTGTAGACGTCCATCGTCATGGAGATCTGCGAGTGCCGCAGGAGCCGCATGGCGACGCGCGGGTGGACGTCGAGGGCGGCCAGGAGTGAGGCGCATGTGCGCCGGGTGTCGTGCACACGGATGTGAGGGACACCGGCGTTGCGGCAACGCGCCTCGAAGGCGCGGTTGAAGTTATGCGGCTCGACCGGCGTGCCGTTCCTGGTGGTGAAGACGAGGTCGGAGTCGTCCACTCCGAATGCTTCCAAACGCATGGGCTCGGTGATCAGGCGGCCTGCACAGAGATCAACGACCGGGCGTGAGAGGGACTGGCGCCAAGGCCGACCGGCGGCTGGTCTGCCGATGGCCGGTGCCGGGCTGATCCGCGTCAGCCTGGCACCGGCGTTCACGTCTCGGTCTGCCGCTGTTCGACCTACCCCTGGGGCTCTTCCGCCGGGCAGCGGGTGCCCCGTGCGGGCACGGTCAGCGAGATCAGGTAGCTGTCCATGGCAGCCGTGGTGCACTGGGTCATGCCGTAAACGCCATGGCCCCAACCCTCGTACGTGAGCAGCGCGGCCTTGGAGCCGAGCTGGCGGGCCACGTTGGCCGACCACGCGTACGGCGTGTCGGGGTCGTGCATGGAGGTGCCCACCAACAGCGGAGCTCTACCCGTGTACCGCAGCCGGTGCTGCGGGTTGTTGACCGGGTGGCCCTGGCAGATCGGCATGTCGCCCATCGGCATCGGGTTGTACCGCATGTCCGGGGCCACGGCGTTGGAGCTGCGCATCACGTCGGCGTACTCGTTGTAGTTCCGGAGCGACAGGTTGAAGTCCTCGCAGAGGATCGCGGTGGGGAGTTCGGCGAACTCACCGTTCACGGGCCCGTTGCCGGGAGGGCCCGGCATGTCATCCGGCACCGGCCCGCCGTCCAGGGCGAGGAGCACCTTGGCTTCCTGCCGCCAGACGGGCGCCTCATTGAGCACCACGCCCAGCCAGAGGAGGTTGTGGGCGCTCACTGGGCGGTCGGTGACGCCAGGCCAGTACAGCTCGCCGCGACCCGCCTTCTCGAGCAGTCCCTTCCACAGCGCCCGGACGTCGCGCCCGTGAAGGACGCAGTCGGTGTCCCGGTCGCACCAGGCGACGAACTCCGCGAAGCTGTCCTGGACGGTGGCCGCCTCGGTCGCCTGGAACGCCTTGACGTTCAGGCTGTGGTCCATGTTGCTGTCCAGCACCATGGCCCGGATCCGGTTCGGGAAGAGCTCGGCGTACATCTGCTGGGCGAGCGTGCCGTAGGAGACGCCGTACGAGGTGAGCTTGTCTTCGCCGAGCGCGGCGCGAATGGCGTCCATGTCACGCGCCACGTTGGCCGAGTCGATGTGGTCGTACAGGGGGCCGGTGAGCTTGCGGCAGTCCGCGTACAGCTTCTTGTCGAAGGCGACCCACTTGTCGTAGTCGGCCTGGCTGGTCATGACCGGGTACGGCATAGCGTTGTACACCGAAGCCGAGCAGGTCACTGAGCCGCTGCGGGCGACGCCCCGGGGGTCGTAGCTGACGATGTCGAACCGCCGCTGGACGTTCTCACTGAAGCCGGAGGGGCGAAGGATGTCGTTCACGCCGGAGTTGCCGGGTCCGCCCGGGTTGGTCAGCAGGGATCCGATCCGCGCGGCGGGGTCGGTGGCCTTGCGCCGGGCGAGGGCCAGGTCGACGGTGGGTCCGTTCGGCTTGGACCAGTCGATCGGTACGGCCAGCGTGCCGCACTCGACGGTGGGCTCCTCCTCGCACGGCCCCCAGGTGATGCCGCGCTTGCCGACGGCATCCCCTCCGGTCGGCGTCGCGTTGGCCACCCCGCCCATCGGACCGGATAACAGCGTCGCCATCGCCACGAGGACGGTGGCGAGCATGGAAGTTCTTCTTGGCACATTGCCCCCATTGTTGATCGGCTGGCCTGGCTGCTCACACGGCACACGACCGGTCCTGACCTTGCTGCAGTGACCGGCCGCTCGGCCAGGAATAGAGCCCCGTCGAAGGGTTGTCGATCCTCCTCGAACCCAGGAGTCCCCTGCTACGCGTCAATGGTTCGTGGCGCGCACCTCTCCTTGATCATGACTCCCGAATCTAACAGTTCGGCGGCTCCGCCGTTGACGCGTCGGCTGTGTTTATCTGCGCGGACGTGTCGAGTCCTCTCGTCATGCCGATCCGGCTGCGACCTTGAGTTGAGCGCGGCGAAGTTCGAAAGCGGCCTGAGGTATTCGGGACTGTTAGGGTGACCCGCGTGAGGTGGCCGCCAGTCGGGTTTCGCGCGTGGTCGCGCATGCCCGGTCAGCCGCGTTCGCATGGAGGACGGGTGGGTGCCCCGCCCCGCTCGTCGAGGTGGCTGGTCTGCTGATCGTGATCCTTCCTTCTCTCGGCTTCATGCTGCCGCCGGGAAGGACGTCGCAGGCCCATCCGCGGTGGGCGTTGCTGTCGTGGATCTTCCCGATGGGTGCTCATCATGGGGAACCACTCGTGCCCGTTGTCTGCATCGCTGCCGTATCCGTGTGGGGCAAGCTCGCCGGGCGCCGGCATGCTCGGGAATGAGCGCGCCTGCGGGGCTGCCATTACTGGCGTGGGATGTCTACTCCGGCGGAGCGCAGTTTTGTCTCGACTAGCGCGGTCAGGTGGGCCATGGCCGGGCCCTGGTCTTCGCCGTGGTGGTTGAGCAGGCCGTACCGGGTGGCGTCAGTACGGGCCTGGAGGCCGTTCGAAATGGCGAGCAACGCGGGGTTGGCGAGGAAGTGGTCGGCCACGGCGGTCGCGAGTTCCTCGATGCGGGGGTCGTCGGGTTCCAAGTCCTTGGCGGCCCAGCATTGCTTGTTCAAGGCGACGAACCGGGTGTCGTCGAGGGCGTGCTCGCCCTTGGTGAGAAAGTCGTCGAAGCCGTCAGGGACCAGGGCCCTGGCCAGCACCATGCCCTCGCGGTAGGCCGCCACCTCGTCCGGGGTGAAGCCGAGGTCGGCAGCCCGGTCCAACAGCGCGCAGGCCCGGTCGGGCAACAGGGCCCGGTCACCGTTGGCCAGCCGGTCCAGCAAGTCGCGGCGCGCGATCAACTCCTCGATCCGCTCGGTCAGCCGCCGTTTGACCTCGGCCAGGTCGGCGGCGAACCGCTGCGGATCGGCATCGAGCAGGGCGCCGATCTCGGACAGCGGTACGCCGGACTCAGCGAGCGTCCGGATCTGGACCAGCCGCAGCAGGTCGGACGACCCGTAGCGGCGATAGCCAGAACTGTCACGGCGCGGCTCGTCGACCAGGCCAAGCCGGTGGTAGTGGCGGATGGTCTTGATCGTGACGCCGGCGAAGGCTGCCGCCTGGCCGATCGTGACGCCGCTGGTCATGGTCGTCAGCGACTTTCGCGGGTGAGGGCGGCGACCTCGCGGGTGGCCGCGGCGATGGCGCGGAAGTCCTTGCGCACGACCGTGCCGTGGTTGCTGGCGACCTTCGCGCTTATCGTGAGGTTCGGGTTGCGGGCGAGCACGGGGTTGAGGGTAGTGCGCATCCGCTCTTGCTCGTCATCCTTGCTGCCCAGGGCCTCCCCGGAGGCGACCACGTATCGGACCGGGACGGTCACGCTGTCGAGGACCGGTTCGAGGGCGGCGTGGATGATGTGGGCCTCGATGTTGATGTCGGCATGCTGTGCGGCACTCATCCGCGCGGCGTTGCCGATGAGGCGCGCCATCGGCAACGCCCACCGGAACTTACGGAACAGCTGCCGGATGCGTTCGTGGTCGGCATCGTCGGTCCAGCCGGTCGGATATGGGCCGTCGACCCCGACCACGCCGGCGACGCGGCCCGGATTCCGAGCGGCCCAGTGCACCCCGAGCAGCGCGCCGTAGGACCAGCCCACCAGAATCGGCCGCTCCACCCTCCTGGCTTTCAGGACGGCGTCGAGATCTCGGATGCAGGCCTCGAAGGAGTAGTCCGCCGACTTCTTCGATTTGCCGCGTGCACGCTCGTCGTAGGTGATGTGTCGCCATCCGGACCCCAGGTCGTTGATGACAGGCCGCCAGTGCCGCTGGCTGGCGTAGGAACCGTTCAGGTAGACCACGGGGGTACCTGTCCCGCAGGTGTCGGTCACGGCCAGCGCGGTGTCTTCCACCGGCAACATGCCGCTCCAGCCCGAGTGGCTCGCGTTTGAGATCGTCATGCCGACAGCGTCGACCCTGACCTAAGGTCAAGGTCAAGCTGGCTTTCCCGCCCTCGGACTACTACGAGACCTCTGCTACGGGCGACGCGGTGGTCTGTAGGGACGGAATGACGGCGACGTCGAGCACCGAGCCCGTACGGGAGCACCCGCGGCTACAGTACGGCGCCTGGTCGAACCCACTTCACTGGGCGATCGTGACTTCTGAAAAGCGGAAGGTCGGCAGTTCGACCCTGCCCCTGACCACCACTTACGACCAGCAAGAAAGCCCCGAAGCGAAGATCGCTCCGGGCGTTTTTGTGTCCGGTGACGGCAAACTGCCGCGTGGCGGGCCGCCCCGCGCTGTGTTGCTGTCGGTGCTCGCGGGCCATGTGGGAAGCTCGTGCGACTGTCAGGTCATCCCATTCCGGATGTGACCTTGCTGTCGAAGTCGATGCGGTGGTTGTACAGCCAGGCCAGGGCTTGGGGGCTGCCGAACCGCTTCATGAGCACCGGGAACATTGCGTCGCGGAGCACCCGACCCAAGCCGGTGGCGGACTTGCTCCGGTTGACCTGCTGGGCGCCGGCGTGCACCTTGCGCAGGCGCCCCTCACGTAGCTGCTGGTAGGCCGGGAGGGCCAGGGTCAGCGGCATGTCGCGCAGGCAGCGGGCAAGCTCGATGGCGTCCTCTATGGCCATTGCGGCGCCCTGCCCCGAACTGGGGGAGGTGACGTGGGCGGCGTCGCCGATCAGTACGGCCCGGCCCCGGTGCCAGGTCCTGGGCGCCTTCATCTGATGGGAAACGAACCAGTCGTAGCCTGGCGGCGTGGCCTGGATGATCCGGGCAGCGGGGGAGGCGTCGACCGCAAGGAGTTCGTGCAGCCGGTGCTGCCACTGTTCGGCAGCGATCGCCGCAAGCTCGGCGGGTGCGGGCTCCTTGGAGGCGGGGACGTTGACGAACCACCAGACGCAGCCGTCCTCGCGCCGCACGTAGCCGAAGAACGCTCGCCTGCCGAACACCATGTGGAAGGTGCCGGGTTCGGTGTCCAGGTCGAGGCTGTGCGCGAATCCGTTGGTGCCGAAGATGCCGCAGTAGCGGGGGCGGGGCGCGTCGGGGGCAACGAATCGCCTGGTCGCTGAACGCATGCCGTCGGCGCCGATGAGCACATCGCCTACTGCCTCGCCGCCGTCCGCGAAGCGCGCGACGACTTGGTCTCCGCGGTGGTCGACCTCGACGAGACGCCTGCCGTACTCGATGCGCACACCCCTGGTAGCGGCGTGCTCGTGCAGTGCGGCGTACAGGTCGGCGCGCAGGAGCTGGATGGCCGTCGTGCCGTCCGGCAGCGAGGTCGGGACGTCCTCTCCGAGCCGCCGGCCGTTGCCGAGCCACATCACGCCTCGGGGGCAGGAAAACCCGGCGTCGGCAACGGCGCGGTGCGCGTCCAGGATCTGGAGCGCTGCCAGCCCGTTGATGGACAGGCCCATCGTGGCGCCCACGCCGTGCGCGCCGGTGGGATGGGCCTCGTAGAGGGTCGAGTCGATGCCCACCTTCTGCAGCGCCATGGCCGCCACCGGCCCGGCGACGCCGCCGCCGATGATCACAGCTTTCATGGTCTACCCTTCAGGCGAAATCCCGCTTCAAGAAGTAGCTTCCTCGAGAGTACTACTTCTTTGGGAAGCTAGTTTCGGGAGGATGAGATGTCAACAGGGCGAGAAGAGTTGGAGGCCGCCGCCTTTGCGGAGATCCCGCAGTTCGTCAGTGCGACGACGCTGTTCCAGAACGCCGTGGCCGACCAGCTCGGCGTGCCCGTCAACGACCTGCACTGCCTGAACCTGGTGAGCTCGGGGCAGGCCGTGACACCCACGCAGCTCGCCGAGCGTATGGGCATGACCACTGGCGCCGTCACGAAGATGCTCGACCGGATGCAGGAACAGCGGCTGATCCGGCGCGAGCACGACTCCGGCGACCGCCGGCGTGTGATCATCAGCCCGCTGCCCGACAGACTCGCCGAGCTCGCCGAGCTCTACCGGCCTATGGCCGTCTTCCTCCAGGAGCGGCTGGCTGCCTGCACCGTCGACCAGCTCCAATTCATCGCCGACTTCGCCTGCACGGCCAGGGACGTCGCTCTCGACCAAGCCGCCCTGCTGCGCAGGAGCGGCAAGGCGCATGCCACGCGCAGGGTTGCGGCTGAGAAGCGTGAACGCACGTGAAACCTGACACGTATCAGGCAGTAGCCGTTCGGCACTCCGAAGGCACCCCCAAACTGATCTTGCCCCGCCGCCTGGGTGCCGCCCGGGCCGCCATGATGCTGCGCGCCCTGCTGGTGCTGGTCGCCAGCGAGATCACTCGGTGACGGATGATCTCCCGTCGTGATCAGGTGTCTCATCTGCCCGAGCACCGCCAATCGAACTCACACGAGGCCACTCACCTGCGGATTCAGGATGAAACTCGTCCATTCGCGGAATCCGAGCCGTTCGTAGGGGGCGATGGCGCCGTGGTTGTTGCCGCGCGCACCAAGCGTCAGGGTCTTGATCCCTGGGTTCGGGCGCTGTCGATGAGCGCGCGCGATCAGCGCAGTTCCGACTGACAGTCCATGCCTTCAGAGTTCTTGGAGACCAGCACCACGGGATGATGCCGGAACCTTGAACTCCCAGGGGTGGACCCGTCCAGCCTGCGGTTGTGGCATGCAACGTAGGACCAACCAGAAGACAGCGCTGTCTCCTTGCATTGCGGGGAGCGGTCCCATACACGTATGCCCTGGCCAAGCCTCTGCCTGACCCAGGTCTGTCGTCTGAGCAAGAGTCTTCGGCCGGGCGTCGAAGAAGATGACCATACATGGACAAGATCGCCCGCGCGCGAAAGCTGACGTTGGTTGCCATATCGGCGGCCGTCGCCGGTGGGGCCGCGGTGGTGCCGGCGAACGCGGCTGACGCCCGGATGTCGCAAGCGGCCACGACGATGTCACTCAACGGCCCGACCACCCTGAACCCACCGGACGACCCGAATCCACCGGACCAGCCCAAACACAAGGCCCATATCGACGACGACACTCCCAAGATGGGGGCATGCCAAGACTCCAGATGCCGCCACCGGCGCAATTGGCTCCGGGAGCAGCGGGAGCAGCGGGAATGGGAAGAAAAAAAGTGGACGTGGCAGCGGCGGCTGAGGGACAAGCTTTTCGGGAAGAGTCACGCGCGCCAAGAGAGAGATGAAGAACAAGAGATGCTCAGGCGTCATCCTAAGGTTCATCATCCTGGTTATTGAGCGGTGGCCTTACCCCAACATGGCCCCAGGCTCATTAGCGACTAGCTGAGTAACAACCACAGAAAACGCAACGGCGGGGAGGGCGTGATCAACAAAAAGGGTGTTCTCAACCGCTTTTGGACGCGAAGCCTTCCCGCGCGAAGTGCCAGAAGGGCGGGCGTAGCACCTCTTCGGGCCTCCGGCGTGAGTAATTATCTGAGTGACAACGGCAGAAAACGATCACGGACGCTGGGGGACGGCCCGAAGCAGCTTAGGAGCCTCATGTGCGAGGCGAATATGTGTTCGAGCTTGCCTGAAAAGTGGAAGGTCGGCGGTTCGATCCTGCCCCTGACCAACACTTCCGACCAGCAAGAAAGCCCCGAAGCGAAGATCGCTCCGGGGTGTTTGTGTTTGATCGACGACAGCGACGTCAGATCGCGACGCCGAGGGCGAATTTCAAGATGCCCCTGGGCTTGGCATCTCGTTCAGGTGACGCCGGACAGCGTCCGTGCAGCCCGTGCGCGAGAGACGCGCACCTTGTCGAACCTTTCGGGCGACAGGACGCACTCCAGGTCGTGAAGATCGTTCCCTATCGGCTAACTCTTCGCATCTCTGGCGAGCTGATGCGCCGGCCCCACCTTCGCGTCGCCGTTGCTGGGTGCAGACATGGTCGATGAGGAAAGTCCGGCGCGGCCTCGAACCAATGAGCGTGCAGTGGCATCCAACAAGATCACAGCATCTGAAGGGACTCATGTGATCATCGGGTTGAGCGCCACCATGGGACATTCGACAGGCGACCGGGGCTGCGTATGACGCAGGGGCCCTCGCAGCCGTGAGCGGGTCCCAGTCATGGTGATCCGCAAACGCGCTCCACGCTCCACGCAGCGAATCGACGTGACCCGCCTTCCCGAAGACGTCGTGGCGCTCATCGACGCCCTCGGGCCTGATGAGAACCTGGTGATCACGCGTGACGGCGCGTCGATCGCGGCGATCTCCAGCACCATTGACGTGGTCCAAGGCGCCATCGTCGATCGCGACGCGCCAGATGAGGCTGACGATCAAGCACCGATCGACTACGAGAGCGTGACAGTCGTGGCCACCGCGATGGAGCTGTCGACCGCGGCTCGGGTCGCGCTGTCCACCCAACTCGGGGCCGACTACGTAGTGCTCGACATGCATGCGGCTCCCGCGACGACCGATGTGCTGCTGGTACCTCCAGGCAGCCCGCAACTGATCGCAGCGCTCCGATCGATGTTCCCGAAAGCTCGCGTCATCGTCACCGAGATCGAGGACCACGAGCTCGGAGTTCAGTACCACGGCCCGGTCCGACGACTGCTCGACGCCGGCGCTGATGCGTATTTACCTCCGGCGACCCTCCCACTCCTGGCCAGGCAGCTGGACTACACGCTGAACCAAGGCCGCGAGATCGCCGGCGGGGCCGCTGCACCGCTGCAGATCGCACCGACCGCGGAACCGGCAGATCCAGACGACGAATGACCCTGCGCGGGTTCGCAGGGTCATCGTGGGTGGCCGGCGTTCAAGCAGCGAAGACGGGTGAGGCCACCGCAGGGACGTTGGCATGCCTCCATCGACTGGAGGGCCGCCGCCCCATCGAACGCAGGCAGAACAGCGCGTAGAACATTCACCGGGCTCACCGGTGAAGGCGCTCCTGCCAGAGCCGCTCTTCTCGCACGGACCGGAAGACGCTACGCTGATCATGATGAATACCTCCTACATCAGATTGGGGGCCCCGTTCACGCAAGGTGAGTGCTGATGCCGCACTCAACCCCGAACGAGGATCCCCGCGTGGCCCTCTGGCTGCGCGTACGCGAGTTCGCCGTGCCGCCCTCCATGATCGAGTCAGCGACCGCCCGCCGTACCACCGGAGACTGGGCAGCAGCGTGCGCGGCAGCACACGTGGACGTCGATCTCAACCTGCGCCACATAGCGCGCCTCCACGGCCAGGAACTGGCCACCCACCTCCGAAGCGACCTCCGCCACCTGGCACCTGACCTGCTGCGCTGGCACATGCCAAGGATCGCCCCCAACGGCCTGTTACGTCCGGGCCTGACCCTCTCGCTGGCCCGGTACCACGAGAAGGACAACACGGTTCACCTCGTGGCCAGGACCCCGCCGGCCTGGGCGGATGCCGGTCAGCGGATCAGCCTGGCGCTCTGGGACGGTTCCCGGTCCGGACCGCATCCGCACCCCCATCCGAATCGACGCTTCCGTCTCGACCTGCATCGCCACTTCTGGGATGCGCGCAGGGCCGGTGAGCTGCGTGCACGTTCCGAAACGGCGCCGCACGCACGGGGCTGGGCCGTCGATCGGTGGCCGGCCGAGGCCCGGCTGCTGCTCCGTGCAGAAGGGCAGGACGGGGGTACGGTCGCCATCCGCGTCGGCGGACGGCGTCAGGTGCTCCTCGATATGGACGCGTCCCGGGTCAGCAACGAAGAACGCGCGATCTTGCCTGATGCGGCGACCTGGGTGCTGCCCGACCTGGCGTTGCTGCGTGCCGGGCTGATCGAGGTCGACAGACTGCACCCGCTCGTCGCAGCGGCGCTCGTACCCGGCCATTCGCCGGACGGCAAGCCACACGGCCACCAGAGCGAGAACGGGCCGCGAATGGTCGAGTGCCGCGGCGCCCGGCACAGGATCGCGGTCGTGAACGGCGTGCTGGTCGCCCTGGACCACGACGCGACCGAGATCCGGCGCGAGAAGCTGCTGGCCGAGATGACCGGCACCCCGATGCCCTGTTTGCAACTGATCGAGGAGGCCCGCCGCTCCCCGGAGAGTCTCCCCGACGTCCGCGCGCGGCTGGAACACGGCGACGCCGCCGGCGCTCAGGCCGCCCTCGACCGTCTCCTCGGACCTGCTGCGCGGCTGCCCGAGGGTGCGCTGCGCGACGTGCTGGAGGAGGCGGCGCGGCGGCGGATCGACCACGGGCTGTTCCGTGCCGGGCTCGGGTCGGGGCCAGGACCGGCCGAGCGACCGGACCGCCGCTCCCGTAAGGGCCGGGCACGCCCGCGCCACGCCACATGCCGCTGACGCTTTCCTAGACCTCCAAGGTGATTCATCATGCTTTCTTCTGTTCACGCCTCGCGCCTTGAAGTCGCCGGGGATCTGCTTTCCCTGCTCCGCGACACCACCACGGAGCCACGTACCGACACGCAGTTGGAGGCCCTGACCCTGGCCGTGGCGGCCGACCTGCCCGTCCTGCTGTGGGGGGAGCCGGGGATCGGCAAGACCGCGGCGCTGCAGCAACTCGCCGAGGCGCTCGACCTGCCGCTCACGACGGTGATCGCCAGCGTGCACGAACCGTCCGACTTCTCCGGCCTGCCGGTGGTCGGTGACGACCCCGCCGTGCAGGGCGTCCCGATGGCGCCGCCGGATTGGGCCGTACGGCTGGCTCACGCGGGGCGGGGGCTGCTCTTCCTGGACGAGTTGTCCACGGCACCGCCCGCCGTACAGGCTGCCCTGCTCCGCCTGGTTCTGGAACGGCGGGTCGGGGCCCTCCGGCTCCCGGCAGGTGTCCGGATCGTGGCGGCCGCCAACCCACGTTCCTCTGCCGCCGATGGCTGGGAGCTGAGCCCACCGCTCGCGAACCGGTTCGTCCACCTGCAATGGCGTCACGATCACGATGTCGTCGTACGCGGCCTCGGCGGGACCTGGCCGCGCGCGAGCCTGCCGTGGCTCGACCCGGAGCGGCTGTCCGAGGCGGTGACGTTCGCCCGGCGTGCGGTGTGCGGGCTCCTCACCGCCCGCCCCGATCTCGTGCACCGGCTGCCGAACAACGAGGCGCACCGGGGTGGCCCGTGGCCCTCACCTCGCAGCTGGGAGATGGCGTTGTGCCTGACCGCCTTCGCCACTGCGGCCGACGCGTCCAAGGACGTGCTGTCCATGCTGGTCAGGGGCACGGTGGGGGACGGGCCTGGGCTGGAGCTGCTTGCCGCCATGGATCGGATGGACCTCCCCGACCCCGAGGCGCTGCTGGCCGACCCGGCGACGGCCGAGCTGCCCCAGCGGGGTGACCTGCGGCAGGCCGTACTTGACGGTGTGGTCGCGGCCGTGCGGAAGCGGCCGGAGAAGGGCCGGTGGGACGCGGCATGGGCGCTGCTGGTGCGAGCGCTGGAGACCGGCGCCCCGGACCTGGTGGTCGTGCCCGCCTCCACGCTCGCCGCGCTGCGCCGCGCGGACTGGAAGGTCCCGGCCTCGATCGAGAGGCTCGCCGGGGTGGTCTCCTTGAGCAGGAAGGCGGATGAGGTCGCGGCGCGGGTGGCGGGATGATGGACCTTGAGAAGCTCTTCACCGCCCGGTTGTACGCCGTGCGAGCCCGGCCCTATCTGGCGACGGCGCTGTTCGCGCTGCACCCGGTGGAGTCGCGGTTCGTGCCCACGATGGCCGTGGATCGGCACTGGCGGTGTTACGTCTCACCGGCGTTCGTCGTGCGGACCCCCGTTGAGGAGCTGGCGAGCGTGTGGGTGCACGAGGTCTCCCACCTGCTGCGCGACCATCACGGCCGCAGCGACCGGGTCGCCCGGCAGCGGGAGCTGACGGGACCAGGAGAGCGGCTGCGGATGAACATCGCCGCTGACTTCGAGATCAACGACGACGTGTACGGTGACGGGCTGGCCTGGCCTGAGGACGCCATCCAACCGAAGATGCTGGGGCTGCCCGAAGGCGAGCTCATGGAGGACTATCTGCGCCAGTTCCGGCTCGGGCCGTGCACGCAGGGTCTGGTCTGGCTGGACTGCGGCAGCGGCGCCGACGGACTCGAGCGGGAGTGGGATCTCGGCCCGGAGGGCGCGAACGGGCTCAGCGACCACGAGCGGGAGGCGGTCCGGTTCCGGGTGGCGCAGGGCATCAACGGCCATCCGGGAAACGTGCCGAAGGGATGGCGGCGGTGGGCAGAGGAGGCCTTCCACCCGCCGCAGCCGTGGCGGGAACTGCTCGGCACCGCCATCCGCTCGGCGGTGTCAGGACCCGGCGTGGGCGAGGACTACACCTACGGCAGGCCGCCGCGGCGCTCGGCCGGCCTGCCCGACGTCATCCTGCCGAGCCTGCGGCGCAGGCCACCGCGGATCAGCGTGGTCATCGACACCTCCGGGTCGGTCAGCGACGCCGAACTGGGGAGCGCGTTGCTGGAGGTCGCCGCGATCGTCCGCGCCGTGGGCGGCCGGCGAGACCTGGTCAGCGTTCTGTCCTGCGACGCGGCGGCCCGGGTCGCGCAACCGCTGTGCCAGGCCGAGGGGATGACGCTGGTGGGCGGCGGCGGCACGGACCTGCGTGCGGGCATCGCCAAGGCGCTGCGGGCGAGCCCGCGGCCGGACGTCATCGTGGTCCTGACCGACGGTTACACCCCGTGGCCGCAGGAACGGCCGGCGGCCCGCATGGTGGTGGGGCTGTTCTCCCGGACCAAGCGGTCGTACGAGGACGATCCCGACTACATGCCGGACACCCCGCCCTCATGGGCACGGGTGGTCGACATCGGCTAGGCAAGTCGGCCTTGGCGGTCCTACGTCCGGCACCACCGAGCTACGTGGGCAGGAGTGCCGAGCTTCCGTCCACCTCGTGTTGAATAAGGCGCTGGAAGGCCACTTGCGGTGATCGCAAGTGGCCTTCTTGATCTCCGCTCACTTGCGGCGCTCGATCATTGCCGTCCAAGCTCGTGCGGTACGGCTCGCGCTGCTCTTCGAGAAGAGCTACCCGTTGGGAGGAGATTCAGCCCTTGTAGTCGGTGGTATGGCTCTTACCGCCGGTCGGCCACAGGTACTTGCCGTTGTCGGCCGTCGAAAAGGCTCGGTTGTCGTCCCCCGCACGGGCTTGGATGCGATTGCGGCGCCAGGTGGAGCCGCGGGCCGACCCGCCCCAGACGTTGCCGTACAGGAAGCCGTACAACTGTTTGAGTTCGGCCGAGAAGACATTGTCGGTGACAGTGATGTTGGTGGCGTTGTTGGCGACGCCGAAGCTCAGGGCATAACCCCAGCCGGAGACGTAGTTGTCCGTGAACGAGATGTGATCGTAGACGCCGCTGCCCTGCAGGGCCAGGGCATTGGTGTTGCCCAACGAGGCCAGGGTGTTGTGGCGAATGATCATGGGGCCGCCGTTGCCTTCGCTCTGCGGGCCTATGCCGTCGTGGTGATAGACGTCATGTGACGTATCGGCCATGTCATGGATGTAGTTGTTCGTCCAGGTCGACGGGCGTCCGGGGAAGCCTGTCACCATCTCCATGCCCGCGTTGCCCCAGATGTCGTTGTGGTCCATGACGACGACGGCTTCCTTCATCGTCGTCGCGAGCTGCCAGGACTTGTTGAAAGGCGTGCCAGGCTTGGAATGGGATGACGAGACGCTGCCGTTGTTTCCGGGAGGCCTCGAGTAGGAGTTGGGCTTGAACGTCGAGTACAGGAACTTGACGTTGTGGTCCGAGTAGATCTGGACGAGATTGTCGTTGGGATCGGTGCCCTCGAACGCGCAGCCGACGAACGTGAGATTGTCGCCGTAGATGACTGTCTTCAGAGCCAGGAAGCGTTTGAAGGAGATGACGCTGTTATTCGGAAATCTGAGTGTCAATGGTTTGCTGGCACTCATGTTCGACGCATAGTTGGTAAGGCGGCCCGGGTACGCCCCCAAGCCCAGACCCCCGGCATTGGCCGGAGTACTGGCATAGCCGGTGTTCGAGAAGTCCGGCCAATATCCGGAGCCGTCGTTGGGCCGTGCCTCGATGGCCGAGGCGCTGCCGGTCGACGTGCGTACACGGGACTCGGCGCTGGCGGCGACGTCGGTGGTGAGGGTGGACGCGATGAACGCCAGAGCGGCAGCGGCGGAGGCGCAACTCCGGATGATCATGCGGTCGGCTGGAAAACGGCGGCGCTTATGCGGAGCGCTGCGAAGTGGTGTTTTGATGTCATTCTCCAGTGTCGTCGATATAATTTCACGACGTCGGGCCGACGAAGTCGTCTGGTTGTTATTTCAACCAGGACTCCGTGCGGTTCGGGAGGGCCACAGGTGGGCGGAACGTTAGCAATCTTCATCAGGGCCCGTCAATATTCATGTTCGGCGATTAGTCAATCACGCAAGGTAATGAGAGGTGCGTGCGGTTACGCTCACGGCTTTTCGTGGTGAATTCCGGATGGCCCGCCGAATCGTGTGCTAATCTCAAGATTTTCTCGGCCGCGGTCGCCTCGGGCGGGTCCGCGCGGAGCGAGTAGCCACGTGATCCAGGCTCGCGCCGACGGTGCCGCCTTGCCCTACGGATCAGAAGGTCAGGGGTTCGAGTCCCCTTGGCCGCGCGTAGCGGAAGCCCTGGTCATCGCTGAGATGGCCAGGGCTTCGCTTGTAGATCACGTTTCGGCGTCCGGCTGTTGTCGGGCGATGCCGACTGATCGTCCCCCACTCGGCTACCTGCTTCGGCGGAACGCCCGCGTTGAGCCACGTGGAGAGGCGTGGTCGTCGCCGTTCCGAGCCGTCTCCCGGGCCTTTCGCCAGCTTCTCAGGAACGTGCTCTTGGCTGGCGCAGCCACGGATGAGAAGGCTCTGCGCCTCCCTGTCGGATTCCCTGCCCCTCTGGAGGACTCGGGGAAAGATGTACGCGGGTTGCCCGGCCGACGTCGGAGCGTGGCGCAGGTTAGAAGGGGCCGTGCTCCGGATAGCCGGCCTTGATGACGGCCTTGCGGGTCTTCGCGTCGAGTTTCTTCTCGCTGATGACCTTGCCGGCCGCCGGTGCTGCGATCTTCACCTTGGCGCCCCAGCCCGAATACTTGGTATCGGTGTGGAAGACCATCTGGTCATAGGCCGTGCTGTCGCCGTCCGGGTAGGCCGTCGTGTCGACGACCGTGCGGGTGAGCAGGTTGTGCGCATCGAAGTACAGGTGGAACTCGACGTTGCCTTCCCCGGCGGACTTGTCGTGCCGGAAGGCGGCGAGTGTGGCGGTGCCCTCATATTCGCCGGTCGCCACTTCTGATGCGTTGTTCAGCATGAACTGCAGGTCCGCTGGAGTGACGCCCGTGTTGAGGAGGGCGTTTTCGTGCCCACTGGCCTTCGACTGGATCCAGGAACGACCGGAAGGCAGCGCCTTGGCGATGCCGGCGTTGGTCACGTAGGCGTTTCTGCCCTCAGTGATGACCCGGTAGGGAGGGTTGGGCCCTTTCTGACGTGAGGACATGCGGATACGGAGGTCGGCAGCCGCTGCGTTGCCCTTGCCGAAAGCCAGGGTGCCGATCGTGCGGGTGTTCACCTGTACCTGCATGGACTGGTCGTTGACGGTGAAATCGACGGTGATGCTGCTTGATTCGTTGATCTTTACGCCTTTGCCCGGGACCAGTTGGGCCTTCAGGGTTTTCACCGGGTCCACTGGAGCGGCCTGCACGGATGCCGCCTGAGCGGGTAAGGCCACCGCGCACACGGTCGCGGCCGTTGCGACGAGGCCTGCGAAGAAGAGCTTCATCAGCGTCCTTGTTTGGGGGGATATAGCAGGGAAAAGAGTAAGTGGATGATGTTGACGAGATAAGTGATTTCCCGTAACGATCTTGTACAGACTGTTGGCCCCAAGCGGCGATATCCCACGATGGGGACTCTCGTATTTCGGTGGCCATCTCCAGGAAGGCAAGCTGCGGCGAGACACCCAGAGCACTGGTGAGGCCCCATGACGGCCGAGCGAGGCATGTAGGCGCACATCGGCGCCTGGTCTGCGGCATGGTCGCACGTCGCTGGAGCTTCCCTGCGGATCAGAGGACTGTGGGTGGTCGTGACGATCGCTCACTTCGCTGCCCGCCGTACACGACCGGGACGATCGCCGCCTGGCACTGGTCGCGGCAACGTCGGCCACGTCGCTGAAGGGGCGCTGGGCGTTCGTCTTGGCTGTCGTCGTCACAGGAATGGCGAAACGTCTGTTTGAAACAAATGTTTGATAGGGTACTCCCTGTGGGAGTTCCTGAGGATCTGCTGGCCGCGGCCAAGCAGTGCCTGGCCGAACGCGGCTATGCCAAGACGACCGTACGCGACATCATCGCCATCTCGGGCAGCAACCTGGCGGCGATCAATTACCACTTCCGCTCGAAGGACGCCCTGCTCAACCAGGCGATGATCGAGGCGACCGGCGACGCGGTCCAGGAGATCCTGAAGGCGATGCCCGAGGGGCCGCAGAACCTGGAGGCGTTCTGGGAAGGAATGACCAGATCCTTCCGCGAGCGTCCTGAGCTGTGGCGAGCCAACGTCGTGGCCCTGGCACAGGCGCCGCACTCGCCCGAGCTGCGCGGCCAACTCGCCGAGGGCCAGGCGCGCGCCCGGGCCGAGCTGGCCGAGACGCTGAGCGGGGATGAGGGGGAGCAGTCCAAGGCGCTGCTCACCCTCGTCATCGGCATGCTGGTGCAGTGGATGATCGACCCCGATCACGCGCCCACGGCCGGGGAACTCGTCCGCGGTCTAGGTGCGCTGAACTCGCAGCAGGATCGCCATCAGGACCAATAGCACGGCGGCCGTGATCATGGCGTAGTGCTGCCCCGCGACGAACGCCTCGCGCGCTGCCGCGGCCAGGGCGGGTTGGTTCTTGGCGGCCTCGAGCGCGGCACCCAGGGTCTGGCTTCCAGGCGCCTGGGCACGGAAGACCGCGGCTCCGATGCTGCCCAGGATCGAGATGCCCAGAGCGCCGCCGAACTCCGTGGCGACCTGCGACAGGCCGGCGACGGACCCTGCGCGCTCGGGCGGGGCGGCGGCGATGATCAGGTCGGAGGAAACGGTCAACACAAGCGTGACGCCTCCGGCCATCAGCATGATCCCTACGACCAGGGGCAGCGCGTGCCCGCCGGTGTCCAGCAGTGCCAGGAACGCGAAGCCGGAGGCGCCTACGAGCAGGCCCGCGCAGACCACCAGACCGGGGTGGATCTTCCGTACCAGAGCGGGTGCCAGTCCCGCGGTGAGCATCGCCATGCCCGCGGACGGCAACGCGTAGAGCCCGGCCACGAAGGGCCGTACGCCCATGACCATCTGCAGGTACTGGGTGGTGAACAGGCTGGAGCCGACCATCGCGAAGACGCCGAGCGTGTTGGCGCCGATCGCGGCGGCGAAGGCGCGGCTGCGGAACAGCGACACGTCGAGCAGCGGATCGGGCACCAGCCGCTGGCGGCGGATGAACACGGCGCCGAGCGCCAGCCCCGCCATTACGGCGAGCACGGACGGCAGGCTGAGGCCATCGGCGGCGATGTGCTGGATACCGTAGATCGTCGGCAGGATCGCGGCCAGCGACAGCACCACGCTGGGCACGTCGAACCGGCCGGGACGCGGGTCGCGCGACTCGGGCAGCAGCAGCGGCGCCAGGAGGAGCAGGAGCGCCATCACCGGCAGGTTGACCAGGAACACCGAGCCCCACCAGAAGTACTCCAGGAGAGCGCCACCCATGAGCGGACCCAGCATGGCGCCACCGGCGAACGCCGCGGTCCAGATCGCGATGGCCACGCGGCGCTGGCGCTCGTCGTGGAACATGTTCCTGATCAGCGACAGCGTCGAGGGCATCAGTGTCGCGCCGCCGATACCGAGCAGGGCGCGGGTGGCGATGAGGGTGCCCGCGTCGGGGGAGAACGCGGCCACGGCCGAGGCGGCGCCGAACGCGGCCGCCCCGATCATCAGGAGTTTCCTCCGGCCGATCCTGTCGCCCAGCGTGCCCATCGGCAGCAGCAGCCCGGCCAGGATGAAGGGATACATGTCGATGATCCACAGCAACTGCGCGGCGGTCGGCGCCAGGCTCGTGCTGATGAACGGCAACGCGTAGGACAGCACATGCAGGTCGACGGAGATCAGCAGCACCGGCAGGACCAGTACGGCCAGCCCGATCCACTGCTTGCGTCCGGCCCGCTGGGCCGATGCGACGGTCATGAGGTCGCTTCCCTTCGAATGGGCGCACCCGCGTCGTGCAGGTGCCTGATGGCCTCCACGTGGGAGGAGACGAAGCCGGTCTCGCAGTACGGCAGGCCGAGCTGGCGGCAGTAGGCGCGCACGATCGGCCGCGCCTCGCGGAGACTGGGGGTGGGCATGTTCGGGAACAGGTGGTGCTCGATCTGGTAGTTCAGCCCGCCCATCGCGATGTCGACGAACCAGCCGCCCCGCACGTTGCGCGTGGTCAACACCTGCTTGCGCAGGAAGTCAAGGTCGGCCTCGCCGGTCAGCGTCGGCATGCCCTTGTGTCCAGGGGCGAAGACACAGCCCATGTAGACGCCGAACAATCCCTGATGGACGGCGAAGAACACCAGTGCCTTGCCCGGCGACAGGGTCAGGGCCAGCGCCGCCAGATACAGCCCGAAGTGGGCGAACAGCAGCGTCCCCTCCAGTACGCGGTGCTTCATCCACGGCTGCCGCAACGCCCGCACCCCGCTCACATGGAGGTTGAGCCCTTCCAGCAGGAGCAGCGGATAGAACAGGAACGCCTGCCTGCGGCCGATGAACCTGGCCAGCCCCTTGCTGTTCCTGGCCTGCTCCTGCGACCAGACCAGTACGTCGGGCACGACGTCGGGGTCGAGGTCCTCGTGGTTGGGGTTGGCGTGGTGGCGGGTGTGCTTGTTCATCCACCAGCCGTAACCGAGGCCGATGCCAAGGTTCCCAGCCAGGCGCCCGAGCACGTCGCTCGGGCCCTTCATTACAAAGATCTGGCGGTGGGCCAGGTCATGGGCGACGAGCGCGACCTGCGCGAAGACGATCGCGAAATAGGCGGCCAGGGGAATCTGCAGCCAGGAGTCGCCGAGCGCGAAGAACGCGATCAGTCCCGCGGCGAACAGCCCGGCCACGGTGCTGAGGCGCGCGAAGTAGTAGAGCGGCCGCCGATCGAGTAGCCCGGCTTGCCTGATGCGTCTGGACAGGCAGCTGTAGTCGCTGGCCATGGTTGCTTGCGCCATGCCGCCAACCATACACATGTTTTAAACAGATGTTTGTGACGTGCGTTAGAGTGGACGGCATGAGCTCGCTCACGTTGAAACAGGCACTCCTGCTCGTGGACGCCGTCAATGGCCTGCGCGCCGACGACCGCCGGCTCCAGGCGGCGCTGCTTCCAGCCGAGGTCGCGAAGGTCACCGCGATGGGGGATCCCGACCGCTGGGCGGTGGCAGGACTGGCGCTGCTGGAGATGATCGACACTTGGTCCGTCAGCAGGCGAATCGAGATGATCGAGGCGGCCGAACAGTTCTGGACCCTGTGCGACGCGAACGACGAAGACGGGCTGCGCAGGGTGGGACTGCTCGCCGGCGAACTCGAGTTGAGACGCACGCTTGAAAGCGCAGGGTCAGACGGCGCTGGTTCCGATCCTTACTTACGACCAGCAAGAAAGCCCCGAAGCGAAGATCGCTCCGGGGAGACCTGGTTCAGCACCACCCGCCGCCCTCGACCGACGAGCGGATCGCCCAGCGTCGAGCGAGGCGTGAGCATGCAGGGGCCAGGGTGTCCGGGTCCGGAAAGGCATTGCGGTCGATTGCTACGATCATGCGGGTCGGGAACGGTAGGCGGTGAAGCACCCCGCGAGGCGACCCCTGATCCTTGAGCGAGGAGTTCGGTGAAGCGCTGGTTATCGCGGGTGATGCTCGCGGGTGTCGTCGCACTTTCCGGGATGACCGGGTCGGTCGTGCCGGCTCGCGCGGCGGCGCCGCCGGAGGCCAGCGTCAGCGACGACTGGGAGATCGCGGTCTTCCTGTGTACGCCGTCCTCGTACGGGTGTCACAAGCGCTACGCCACGGCCAAGCAGCGGCGCGACGTCGAGAGGTTCCTGAAGTCCACGCCCGAGGTGACCGAGGTGCGTTTCGTGAGCCGGGCCTCGGCGTATGCGAGCCTCCGTCGTGAGTTCGCCGGCCAGAAGAAGGCGCTGGCGAGCGTGCGGGCCAGGGACCTGCCGGAGTCGTTCCGCGTACGGGTGTCGGGAGCGGCCGACCGGGCCAGGATCGCCACGTCGGCGAACCGGCGGCCAGGAGTAGGGTTCGCAGTCGATCAGGCCGAAAATCAGGCCACGGTGCTACCCGAAGAGGCGGAGATTGCCGTATTCCTCTGCATGAAGGACACGGTCTGGCGTACCTGCCGGCAGGGGCGAGGCAAGGCGAACGGATTGGTCGCCACGGCCAAGGAGAAGAAGGCGATCGTCGCCGTCATCGAGCGGATCCCCGGACTCGAGTCGTACGAGTATGAAGACCAGGCGACGGCGTACCGGAAATTCGTCGAGGCGTATGCGGACAACGAAGCGCTCGTCTCCGCCACCAGGGTGTCGGACATGCCCGAGTCCTACTGGCTGTCGATGCGGCCGGAGGCCGACTGGGACGCCCCGATCCGCCGGCTGGCGCGGATGCCGGGGGTGAGCCAGGTGCATGACCAGAGATGCCTGATCCAGAAGCTGAGGCTCTGGTCGGAGTACGGCCTCCGGCGCAGTAGCTGCGGGTAGCCGACTTGACAACGCTGAGCCGGCGCAAAAGCCTGCTGGACACCTGCGATCAATGGCGGAACAGGGCGTCGAGTTCGCCGAAGTTCAGTGAGTCGTTCAATGCTGAGAGAGTTCCGGTGCCGAGGAGTTCCGCGGCGGCTCTGCGGGTGGCGGTGTAGGCGGCCTGGGCCAGTCCGGTGCCCAGGCTGATCCTTCGGACCCCGGCTTGTGCGAGCTCGCTGACGCTCGGTCCGCCGGCGACGGCCATCGCGTTGACCGGCAGCGGCGACTTGGCGCAGAGAGTGTTCAGCACGTCGATGTCGAGCAGGCCGGGAACGAAGATGCCGTCGGCTCCCGCCTCGGCGTAGGCCACGGTGCGCGTGATCACCTCGCCCAGCCGTTCATCGGATGGACCGATCGCGAACAGGAAGACGTCGGTGCGTGCGTTGATGAACAGTTCCGGCAGGCCGACCGCGGCCGCGGCGTCCCTGGCGGCGCGCAGCCTGCCGCTCTGCTCGGCGACATCGAAGAGAGGACCGCCCACGGCCGCGGAGTCCTCCAGATTGACGCCCACCGCACCGGCCTCGACCACCGCCCGGATGGTCGCGGCGACATCCGCCGGGGCCGGGCCGTACCCTCCCTCCACGTCGACCGTCACCGGCAAGTCGACGGAGTCCACGATGCGCCGTGCGGCCTCCACCATCTGGTCTCGGCTGAGCCGTTGCCCGTCGCCGCGGCCCAGGGACCACGACACGCCGCCGCTGGTCGTGGCGATCGCCGTGGCGCCGGCCGCGGCGATCACAGCCGCGCTGGCGGCGTCCCAGGCGTTGGGCAGCACCAGCACGGACTCGGTGCTCAGGGTGCGGAACAGCCCGGCTTTTCTCTTGGCCGCGGCATTGGACATGTGCATGACCCCTTCACGTTGTTCGGCTTCTGCGCACGGGATGCTGCCGGGCGAAGGAGCGAGCGTCCATTGATTAAGCTCGGACCGAATCGTGGGGGCTATGGAGGCGGCATGAAGGCGCGGCTGACCTTTTCGGTGGACGATCTGGCCGAGACCCGGTTCGCCGTCTCGCCCATGTGGGAAGTCGTCACCAGTTGCAGAGCGCTGGCCGCCGCCGCGGTGCCGGATCCGCATCGCGGCTGGGCCGACCAGGTGCGCCCTCGGCTCGCAGCCGCAGGTCTCGATCGCGGTTGGCTGGCGGACATGATTCCGCCCACCGGCCATCTCCCCGACTTCCTCAACCCGACGACTGCGTCCCACGAGCTTTCCGAAGAACTGGCCGCCATCGAGGCCACAGACCCCGAGCAGGTACGGCGGGACCTCGACCAGCTGGCCGCCGAGCGCGATGGCCGGCTGTCCTCCCGGCTGCTGAGCCTTCACCGGAACCCTCGGACCTATCTGCCCAGGATCGTCGCGGAGATCGAGGTCTACTGGCAGCTCGCGATGGCGCCTTACTGGGCCAGGATCCACTCGGTGCTGGAGGCGGACGTCTTCCACCGCGGCCGCCAGGTGGCCGAGCACGGTACGGCCCAGGCGCTCGACCAGCTGCACCACACGGTGCGCTGGGTCAGCGGCGGCCTCCACCTGGTACAGCGGCACTGCGCCATCACCAGGATCGAGACCGGAGCCGGGCTGCTTCTGGTGCCGTCGGTCTTCGCCTGGCCGCGGGTGCTGACCCGTTCCGTCGCGTCGGAACCGCCTCAGCTGGCCTACCCGGCGCGGGGGATCGGCACGTTGTGGGAGCGCCGGACGCATGCGCGCATGGAAGCCCTCGCCGCTGTGATCGGCCGATCCCGGGCGCTGATCCTGGCCGAACTGGACTCGCCCGCCTCGACCACCGAACTGGCCCAACGGTCGGGCCTTTCCGCGGCGGGCGTGTCCCAGCATCTCACCGCGCTGCGGGCCGCCGGCCTGACCAGCACCCACCGAGCGGGCCGCTCGGTGTTCTACGCCCGCACCGGCCTCGCCGACGCCCTGCTCACCGCGCAGACGTGAACAATCGCCCTGTACGGCAGGGCCACACCGACCACCGACACTCGCTCGAGGCGGCCCAGCGGACCGCGTGTCCCCAGAGCGCACCACGCCGAGGCCGCCTTGCTCGCTCTCGGTGATGTTCAACCCGAAAGCCGAGTGTGGCGCTTTCATCGGGTATCGGCGTGTGCGGTCGGCCTGCAGCCACTAGGCTCTTGACGATCTTGCGGGTGGATCATGACTCCATCGTGAAAGGACGACACGTGAACGTTCGCCGCGCCGGCATCGTGAGTGCCGCACTGGTAGCCGCAGCAATCGCCACCCTGCCGGTGACGGGTGCGCAGGCAGCTGAGAGGGCTCAGGTATCGAGGACAGAGGCGGTGGCCGCCAGCTCCTGCGGGAGTGCCATCGCCGATGCGAGGTCCTGGCTGCGAACGGTCGGTCGTTCGTCGAGTGGTTCCTGGCGGGTTCTCCGTAACAGGATCCTGGACGAGCTCAAGCATTGGAGCGGGACTACCAAGCAGAAGGGCCTCATCATCGTGAATCGTCTGAACCGGTACTGTGCCTGACCGAAGGCGGCGCTAGGCAATCGCGGGTCTGACGTGGCACGATCGAGCAGGTGACCAGCAGACCCACCACCGAGCAGCACCTGCGCGACCTGGCGCGGCTGCGTCGCGTCCGCGACCGGATGGACCGGGAGTACGCGCAGCCGCTGGACGTCGAGGCCCTCGCCCGGGGCGTGAACATGTCGGCCGGGCACTTCAGCCGCCAGTTCCGCCTCGCCTACGGGGAGTCGCCGTACGGCTACCTGATGACCCGGCGCATCGAGCGCGCGATGGCGCTGCTGCGGCGTGGCGACCTCAGCGTCACCGAGGTGTGTTTCGCGGTCGGCTGCTCGTCGCTGGGCACCTTCAGCACGCGCTTCACCGAGCTGGTCGGCGTCCCGCCCAGCGTCTACCGGCGCGAGGCGGCGGGCGCGACGGAGGGGATCCCGTCGTGCGTGGCCAAGCAGGTGACCCGACCCGTCAGGAATCGAGAAGCGCAGGTCACGGGGTCGCAACTAACCTGAATGCCATGGACATCACCATTCAGGCGAGCTTCCTCCCGCAGGACGACCCGGATGCCGCGCTGGCCTTCTACCGGGACATTCTCGGCTTCGAGGTGCGCAACGACGTCGGGTACGCGGGGATGCGCTGGATCACGGTCGGCCCGGTCGGCCAGCCGGATACGTCCATCGTCCTGCATCCGCTGGGCGCCGACCCCGGCATCACCGACGACGAGCGCCGCATGATCGCCGAGATGATGGCCAAGGGCACCTTCGCCAGCCTCGTGCTGTCCACCGATGATCTCGACGGCGTCTTCAAGCGGGTGCAGGCCGCCGGCGCCGAGGTCGTCCAGGAGCCGATGGACCAGCCGTACGGCATCCGCGACTGCGCCTTCCGCGATCCCGCGGGCAACCAGATCCGCATCAACGAAGCCCGCTGACACAGGCGGCCGTGAAGAAGCCCGGCCGCGCACAGCCACGCCGGCATGCCGTACCTGTCCCGACGTCGCGCAACCCCCCGACGATCAGGTAGACAGGGGACCGCTGCCGTGACGGCGCCGACAGTACAAACCGATGGAGACACGATGACCCCCAAGACGGACACGCAGTCGCCTGCGCCGCACGTTGCCGACAGCCATGGCCTGATCCGCGTGCACGGCGCGCGCGAGAACAACCTCAAGGACGTCAGCATCGAGCTCCCGAAGCGCAGGCTGACGGTGTTCACCGGCGTCTCAGGTTCGGGCAAGAGCTCACTGGTGTTCAACACGATCGCCGCGGAGTCGCAGCGGATGATCAACGAGACCTACAGCACCTTCGTGCAGGGCTTCATGCCGACGATGGCGCGGCCCGACGTCGACGTGCTCGACGGGCTGACGACCGCGATCATCGTCGACCAGCAGCGGATGGGCGCCGACCCCCGTTCCACGGTCGGCACGGCCACCGACGCCAACGCGATGCTGCGCATCCTGTTCAGCCGGCTCGGGGAGCCGCACATCGGCCCGCCCCCTGCCTTCTCCTTCAACACCGCGACGCGTACGGCGAGCGGGGCGATGGACGTCGACAAGGGCAGGGGCGAGCGGATCGTGGTGCGCAAGGCCGTCTACCACGGCGGCATGTGCCCGCGCTGCGAGGGCCGTGGCACGGTCAACGACTTCGACCTGTCCGAGCTGTACGACGCCAGCAAGTCGCTCAACGAGGGTGCGCTCTCGATCCCCGGGTACAGCACGGACGGCTGGTACGGCCGCATCTTCCGAGGCAGCGGCTACTTCGACCCGGACAAGCCCATCAGCGAGTTCACCAAGAAGGAACTCGACGACCTGCTCTACAGGGAGCCGACCAAGATCAAGGTCGAGGGCATCAACCTGACGTACTCGGGTCTGATCCCGTCGATCCAGAAGTCGTTCCTGTCCAAGGACGTCGAAGCGATGCAGCCGCACATCCGGGCGTTCGTGGAGCGGGTGGTGACGTTCACCGCCTGCCCCGACTGCGGCGGCACCCGGCTCAACGAGGCGGCCCGCTCCTCGAAGATCAGGGGCATCAACATCGCCGACGCCTGCTCGATGGAGATCCGCGACCTGGCCGAATGGGTCCGCGGCCTCGACGAGCCGACGGTGGCGCCGTTGCTCGGCAAGCTGCTGCACACCCTCGAATCGTTCGTGGAGATCGGGCTGGGCTACCTCTCACTGGAGCGGCCGGCGGGCACGCTGTCGGGCGGCGAGGCGCAGCGCACCAAGATGATCCGCCACCTCGGCTCCGCTCTCACCGACGTCACCTACGTCTTCGACGAGCCCACCATCGGCCTGCACCCCCACGACATCCAGCGGATGAACAACCTGCTGCTGCGGCTGCGCGACAAGGGCAACACGGTGCTGGTCGTCGAGCACAAGCCGGAGACGATCGCGATCGCCGACCACGTCGTCGACCTCGGCCCTGGCGCCGGTACGGCGGGCGGCACCATCTCCTACGAGGGGACCCTCGAGGGACTGCGGGCCAGCGGCACCATCACCGGACGCCATCTCGACGACCGGGCCTCCCTCAAGGAGACGGTGCGCAAGCCCAACGGCAAGCTGGAGATCCGCGGCGCGTCGGCGAACAACCTGCGCGACGTCGACGTCGACATCCCGCTCGGGGTGCTCACCGTCCTCACCGGCGTCGCCGGCTCCGGCAAGAGCTCGCTGGTCCACGGCTCCATCCCCGTCTCCGCGGGCGTCGTCTCGGTCGACCAGGCCGCGATCAAGGGCTCGCGACGGAGCAATCCGGCGACGTACACGGGACTGCTCGACCCGATCCGCAAGGCGTTCGCGAAGGCCAACGGCGTGAAGCCGGCGCTGTTCAGCGCCAACTCCGAGGGCGCCTGCCCTGGCTGCAACGGCGCCGGTGTCATCTACGTCGACCTGGGGGTCGTCGCCGGCACAGCCACCACCTGCGAGGACTGCGAGGGCAAGCGGTTCGATGCCTCGGTGCTCGAATACCACTTCGGCGGTCGCGACATCAGCGAGGTGCTGGCGATGTCGGTGACCGAGGCCGGGGAGTTCTTCGGCGCGGGCGAGGCGCGCACGCCGGCCGCGCACGCCATCCTCGGCCGGCTCGCCGACGTCGGGCTCGGCTACCTCACCATCGGCCAGCCGCTCACCACGCTGTCCGGGGGCGAGCGGCAGCGGCTCAAGCTGGCCACCCACATGGCCGACAAGGGCGGCGTCTACGTCCTGGACGAGCCGACCACCGGCCTGCACCTCGCCGACGTCGAGAAGCTGCTCGGCCTGCTCGACCGGCTCGTCGACGCCGGCAAGTCGGTCATCGTCATCGAGCACCACCAGGCGGTCATGGCGCACGCCGACTGGATCATCGACCTCGGCCCCGGCGCCGGCCACGACGGCGGCCGGATCGTCTTCGAGGGCACCCCGGCCGACCTCGTCGCCGCCCGCTCCACCCTCACGGGCGAGCACCTCGCGGCTTACGTCAGCTGACACTCCTGGACGGCCGCGCCTCGCGTGACGAACCGCGTCCGGGTCCAGCGTGCCAGGAGGCCGCGGCGTTCCAGTTCCAGGATGGTGAGGAGGGCGAGGACCGGCAGGAAGCCGCTGACGGCCGCGCCAACGCTGAGGGCGAGGTACGGCGCGCCGGACCGGGCCAGCTTCCGGAGCGGAGGCGCCGGCCGGCCGGTCGGCGCGTCGCGGAGCGCCACGTGTACGGCCGCCCTGCCGGGTGTGGCGCCGTCCTGCCGTACGGCCGGGATGACGACGAAGATGACCAGCCCGGTCATCGCGTACGACAAGCCGGGCAGGACGTCCCGCAGCAGGGCGTCCGCCGGCATCGGGCCACCTGTGACGAGCTGATGGCCCTGTACGGCGAGCAGCCCGAACACCGGCGAGGAGAAGAACCACACCACCCCGTCGAGCACCATGGCGAGCGCCAGCCGGGCGGTGGTCGGCGGCGCGAGGTCCGGGCGGGGCGACGGCCACGGGTCCGGCAGCAGGCGGGCTGACGGACCGGCCAGCAGCCAGCCGAGCCCGGCGCCGGCCGTATTGATGATCAGGTCGTCCAGGTCGAACAGCCGGTACGCGCAGGGGTACAGGCCCCACAGGCCGGTGAGCTGGGTGAGCTCGATCGCCAGCGAACCGGCCAGGGAGAACAGCAGGGTGCGCGTGACGTCGAGCCGCTGGCGGTAGCGCAGGATGAAGCCGAGGGGTACGAACAGAGCGACGTTGAACACGATCTGCAGCATCGATCTGCTGTACAGCGTGGCGAGCAGACCCTGGCCGGCGTTCTCTCTGATCACGTCGTGGATGCTCGACAGCGGCTGCATGCGTGGCGTGGCGAGGCTCTGCCGGATGGCGCAGAAGTCCGGCGTCACCTCGGGCAGGGGGAACAGCGTGAAGGCCACGACGCCGCAGGCGTACAGGATGAGCATCGCCGTGACGATCCCCGACCATCGCCCGATGCGCCCGAAACGCTGGTACTGGCGCGACACGAAGGGCAGCGACAGCAGCGCGATGGCCAGCGGGGCAAGCAACAGGGCGATTTTCGCCTGGGTCAGGTAGATCTCCACAAGCCGCGAAGTCTAACCAAAATGGACATATCACCATAAATCGCACACGTGTGATCTGTGGCGCACCTGAGGTGGGAGGCCCTCAGGGCTGCCTGATGATCAACTGGACTTCGCCCCTCAAGAGGAGCGATGGTGGAACCTGGTTCCCCCCGACGCTGGTATCGAACGGGAGGAGCACAGGTCATGGACATGAAGCTTGAGGTTGTGGTGATACCGGTCGCCGACGTCGATCGGGCCAAGGGGTTCTACAAGGCGCTCGGGTGGCGGGAGGACGCCGACTTCGCGACCGGCGACGACTTCCGCGCGGTGCAGCTGACCCCACCGGGCTCGCCCTGCTCGATCATCTTCGGCACCAGGGTCACTGCGGCCGAACCGGGATCAGCGCAAGGCCTGTACCTGATCGTCAACGACATCGAAGCGGCGCGAGCCGAGCTCGTCGACCGCGGCGTCGACGTGAGCGAGGTCTTCCACGACGCGGGCGGGATCTTCCCCCACGCAGGAACCGAAGGACGGGCGTCCGGTCCGGCTCCCGGCCGCAAGAGCTACGGCTCCTACGTCTCCTTCAGTGACCCCGACGGCAACGGGTGGCTCCTCCAGGAGGTCACCACCCGCCTCCCGGGCCGGTGACCGAGATGCGAGCAACCTACGAATCCGCCGCCGACCTGGCCGAGGCCCTACGCCGCGCGGAGGCCGCCCACGGCCGGTACGAGGAACAACTCGGCCACCCCGACCCGGACTGGCCGACCTGGTACGCGCAGTACATGCTGCAAGAGCAGTCCAACACCACCTGAACACGGGGTGATCTAGCCGGGACCGCCGAGCGAGCAGTATGCACCGCCGACCTATTCCGAGGCCTCCGGTGTGGTCAAGCGTCGGTGCCACTGGATCTCGGCGCCCTGTCGTACGTCGGTCGGGGTGAGGCCGAGGGCTGTGGCGACGGCTGCGGATGCGTCGTGGGCTGGGTGGATGTGGGCGATGATGGATTCCACTGGCTGGCTGGCTAGCCAGGTGACGAGGCCGTGGGCGGCTTCGGTGGCGATGCCTCTTCGTTGCCACGGCGTTCCCACCACCCAGGCGATCTCGGCGATGGGACCGTTGATCGTGGCCTGGACCGTGCCGGTCAGGCAGGCTTCGTCGCGGAGGCGGATCACCCAGTTCAGCCAGGTGACGCCGGGGTCGGGGGAGCCGGCGACCATCCGCTGGTAGCGGGTGCGCAGGGCTTGCGGGGTGTCCGGAGTGCCGCCGATGAAGGTGTGCAGGGCGGGGTCGGACAGCACCGTGGCCATCTCCTCGGCATGTTCGACGCGCAGGGGCAGGAGGTCCAGCCGTTCGGTGGTGATGACCTCGGCCTGGATACTGCTCACGCGGTTCCTCCCTGGTTACCCGGGGATTACCAGGTAACGAAAAAGTGCGATCTACCGGCTTGAAGTGCCGGCGTGCAAGCTGACTTCATGACCATTATCAGCGACCTGGAATATGTCCCCTTCCCGCCGGACCCGCACAACTACAAGCCGGAGTCCCGCCATTCCTTGGTCATCGACCCCGCCCGCCCTGACGGCACCTACGTCAAAGATCTGGTGCTGAATTTCGAGCGCCTGGCGGCAGGGGAGATAATCCCGGTCCACGTCCACACCAACGAAGAAGTCCTCATCATCGACGAAGGTGAAGCCGAAGCCTTCTACGACGGGGAATGGCAGCCGGTCGGCCCGGGCGCCGTCATCATGGTGCCGCCAGGGGTGGCACACGGATTCCGCAACAGATCCGGTGGCAGCGTCAGACTGCACGCCGTATTCGCAGGCCGCATCGTGGGAACGCAACTCCTCGAGCGCAGCCCGGCACCGGGCACGGAGGACGATCCGCTGCCCGCGCCGTCCCTCATCGATTTCCGGAAGCTGTCGATCTGATTTCCTCGGCACGGACGTCGAAGGCGACCCGTGCCGCATCGATTTCCTGGAGGTTGTCCTCGGCCCAGGTGACGAGATGACCGATCAAGAATCTCCCGCGCCCGGCAGGCCGCCTCGGTACGACCAGACGAAAACTCCGCACTCATGGTGAACTCCAATGCGATCGCGACCATGACCCCTTCGAATCGTCTCAGCCAAGCTCTCACCACTTACGGCGTGCGGGGTGTGCGGCGGTAGGCGATCAGGAGGGCTATGGCGACCAAGGGCTGGAGGATGTCCGTGGGGATGGTCCAGACGTTGCCCGGGGCCATGTTGCCGTGGGCGATCAGTTGCATGATGTGGCCGATGGCGTCGCCCAGGTAGAGGATCGACAGGGCGATGACGGCTGCCGTCAGGAATGATCCTCGGTTCCAGATGCTGAGGAAGCCGATGGTGCCCACCGCGATGTCGGCCCAGCCGACCTCCCACTGGAAGGGGCTGTGCGCGAAGCCGATGCCGTCCGCGATCTCCGGGGCGAACGGGCCGATGTGCTGGAGCCCCGCCAGCACTCCCAGGGCGCCGCTGCCGCCGACCCACCACAGCAGCCACAGCTCCACAACTCGGTGGCGAGTACGGCGGGCCGGGCTCCGGTCGACGAGCACGTGGACGAGCGGCGCGACGATGAGCACCAGGAACAGCAGGATCATGAAGGCCACCATGTGGCGAACACTATGAGTGACCCTGACAGCCTTCCGGCATCACGACACCGATATGTCGGCGCATGATCTATTCATCCCCCGGACATGACCATCGCCGTAAAGGTCACCGATAGCCGGGGTGGACGCCTGAGGTGAGGCCCTGCTGGGCGGCTATCGCTTCCAGGAGTTCCTTCAGCCGGACGCGCTGCTTGTCGTCGAGAGCCGCGCAGATGTCGTTCTCGTGGGCCATCCCGAGGCGGCGCATTTCCGTCATGACGTGGCTGCCCGCCTCCGTCAGGTGGAGTTCGTAGTGGCGCCGGTCCGAGGGGTTGCGGCGGCGTTCGACCAGGCCCTTGCGTTCCAGGTTGTCGATCAAGGCCACGACCCGGCTGGGCACCACGCCCATTTCCTCCGACAGGGACTGCTGGCTACGCCCCGGCTGGGTGGCGATCATGCGCAGCAGGCCGACGTCCGACGGCACCACGCCCAGTTCGCCGATGCGGTCGGCGAAGCGGGCCGCGGCGTGGGCTCCGATCTGCGCGAGCAGGAACGCCGATCCGGGGCGTGGCATGGTCATGGAAGCGATGGTATCCCAGGCAGAACAGTTCTGTGCTATGAATAGTTCAGTGGAGAGAATGGAGCTGTGATGGCCCACTATCCGGACCTGGCGGGCAAGGTCGCCCTGGTCACAGGTGGCTCGAGAGGGATCGGCGCGGCGACCTGCCGCGCACTGGCCGCGAACGGGGTCAAGGTCGCGGTGAACGGCCGCGACGAGGCGGCGATCGACGCGGTGGTGGCGGACATCGTCGGCCAAGGGGGTGAGGCGGTAAGGGCGCCGGGCGACGTGACCGACGAGAAGGTCCTCCAACGGCTACGCGACCAGGTAGGGCCGGTGCAGATCCTGGCGACGTTCGCGGGAGGTCAGGGCGGGCCGATGAAGATCGACGCCGCCGGGTGGCGGGCGGTCATCGAGTCCGAGCTGACGTCGGCGTTCCTGACGATCAACGCGTTCCTGCCCGGCATGATCGACCAGAACCACGGGTCGATCATCACGATGTCCTCCTCGGCCGGACGCAGGCCCGGCGGGGCGAACATCGCGTACGCGGCCGCGAAGGCGGGCGTGGTGATGCTCACCAGCCACCTGGCCAACGAGGTGGGCAAGCACGGGATCCGGGTCAACTGCCTGGCTCCCTCGGCGGTGCTCAACGACCGCATGCGGCGCTACATGTCCGCCGAGCAGCTGGACGAGCTGGCCGCAGCCTTCCCGCTGGGACGCGTCGGCCGGCCGGAGGACGTCGCCGAGGCGGTGCTGTATCTCGCCTCCGACGCCTCGTCCTGGGTGACCGGCGTGACGCTCGACCTGACGGGCGGGCGGGTGACCGGGTGATGGCGCGCACGCAGGGCGGTCCGCCGCTGGGGATCCTCGCCGTGGTGTTCACGGCCCTGTTCGTGGCCGGGATCGGCATCAGCACGGCCATGGCGGGCGGGGTCACCTTCCCTTCGCCCTTCGCGGAGCAGGCGCAGATCCTGGCCTACTTCGCCGATCACCGGGACGCGGTCCAGGTGAGCGCGTTCCTGCAGTTCGCGGCCGCTGTCCCGATGGCGATCTACGCCGCCACGGTTTCCGTACGGCTGCGCGACCTCGGGATCCGGGCGCCGGGGGCGACGATCGCGCTGGCGGGAGGGCTGCTGGCCAGCGGCTTGCTGGCGCTGTGCGCGATGTTCGGGTGGGCGCTGTCCAGGGGGCAGGCGCCCGCGGTGGTCCCCGTGCTGCAGGACCTGTCGTTCGCCACCGGTGGCACCGGGCACGTGGTGTTCCTGGGATTGCTGGTGGCGGGGATCGCGGTGCCCGGGTGGCTGGCCGTACTGCTGCCGCGGGTGTTCGCGCTGGCGGGGCTGGTCATCGCGGCGATCGCGGAGTTGTCCACCTTGACGCTGCTGGTTTCCGATGCGGCGTTCCTGTTGCCCGTGGCGCGCTTCACGGGGTTGGCATGGCTGATCGCGGCGGGATTCATGCTGCCGCGCACACGTAAGAGGATGGAGATCAAGTGAACACGGAACGACTCATTCGCTTCCAGCAGCCGCAGAAGGTGCTTGGCTACCTCGGCAGGCTCGACGAGGAGCGCGTAGCCGGACTGTTCGGGCTGGACCTGGAGGCCTATCGAGGCATCCTCCAGGCGTTTGACGCCAGTGCGCGGCAGACGGCGGAGGAACTGCTCGCCGTACCTGGATTCGCGGAGAAGGTGGACAGGCTGCCCTTCGAGCCGGGCCAGCGGGTGGCGGCGGTGGGGGAGAGCACCACGGCCGACCTGCAGTCGTGGTTCGAGATCCTGCGCCACCTGCTGGCCCTGCGACGTCCGGGGGACGGGATCAGCCTGGTCAACCTGGCGGTATCCGGCCAGACGACCACCCAGGCGCTGGCGGCGCTGCCCGGCCTGTACTTCCAGCGCCCCGACTGGGTGCTGTGCATGCTGGGCGGCAACGACGCCATGCGCGTCGCCGCCCCCCACGGGCCGACCCAGGTCAGCATCGCCGAGACCGAACGCAACCTGCGCGCTCTGGAAGCGAGCGTGCCGGCGCGCTGGGTGTGGGTCGCGCCGACGGCGGTCGACGAGGCGCGGGTGGCGGCCTACCAGCCCTTCCAGCAGGCCAGGCTCACCTGGGCCAACGACGACGTCGCCGCCGTCGCCAAGGTCATGCCCGCCACCCCGGTCGTCGCGGAGGGCGCCGACCTCATCGAGGACGGCGTGCACCTGTCGCCGGCCGGCCAGCGCGCGGTGGCGGCCGCCGTGGTCGACGCGCTCTCTTGACATCCTCCACCCGCCTGAAGGAGGGGATTTCAACCCATCTCTACGCTGACAGGAGGATGGGTTGAGGTTCACGGTTCGCAGGCCCGGCAACCCGGTCGCCTCCCCGCGCATCCACCGCATGCCCTGCGGCGGCCAATCGGATGTTTCTGGCCGCGTTCACGTCAGCGTTGCAGGCGTATCCGCAG
>NZ_JAHDTI010000032.1 GCF_018531495.1 Nonomuraea sediminis | reverse complement strand
GCCGGGGGAGCGGGGCGCGGCTGGTCGACGGCGAACAGTTCGCCCTCGGCGATGCCGAACGCCCTGGAGTACAGGGCTCGGTACAGCTCGCCGGGGGCGTGCTCGCCCTTCTCCCACCAGCGCACGTAGCGCGCGAGGCTGGTCCAGTGGGGGAGCGTGGCACGGGTGCGGGCGTCGGCGGCCGCCATCAGCTGAACCGCCATGATCTTGATACCCCAGAGCCGGGCCCGGCGTTCGGCTCGCAGCCGGGCCGCCCAGACAGGGCGTTCCTGATCTTCCATGAGACCTCGATTGCCTGGCGGACAGGGGGGATATCCGCCTGTATCCCAGTCTCTCCTCTGCCCAGGCCCGCCGTCCGCTGATCTACTACGTTTCATGCACAGACAACTGCAGACGTTTGGCAACGTCACCGGCGGACCGGATACGCCGGCGGCACTGGAGGTAGCCGAACGTCTGCGGGCCGCACTGGAGGCGCTTGACCTGCCCGCCTTCGTCGTACCGCTCGCGCCCGAGGTCGTCGTGTCGGTGTGGCACGGCCTGGTCGCACGGACGGACGGGCGGATGATCTGGTGGACGAGCCCCCGCCGCAGCGGCAGGGGGGCGCCCCTTCTGGTGCTCGCCTACGCGCCGGAGACCGCGGCCGTACGGATCGCGCTCGATTACGCAGACCTTCGCACGGCCCGCGCCCGCCTGGCCGAGAACGAGCATCCGCGCGCGGGCGAGCCGGTATGACCACCCACCGAAGGACGGCCCGGGCGGCGACGCCTCACCACGGCGGATCGACGCCGCCGCCCGGGGCGGACAGCAGGACCGACCGCCACGGCGAGGCCGCGCAGCTCACGGCGACCTCGCCAGGGTGGTTGGTGCTCTGGGCGCCGTACTGGCAGGCGTTCACCGCCTACGAGCTGCGCAACCCCGACCGGTGCGAGCGCGTGGAGGCGACCGACGTCGCCGAGCTGACCCGCGCCATGCAGCAGGTCGAACGTGAACTCTGGCGGGCCCATCCCCACCTCGGACCGAACGCCGCCCACATCCCAGCGGTACGGCCGAGATCGGGCCCGCCAGGCTGAATCCCCGTGGCCTCGGGACGATCCCCGCGCAGCTCGCAGAGGGGTGAGCGCGCCGGGAAGGACCCTCCCGAGGTCACGGGGTGCCAAGGGCAACAAGCCCGAAGAGCATCAGAGGAGCCCGGCAAGCCGGGCCCGTATTGTCCTTCCCCCCTCCCGGTGGCGATCGATGGTAGCCGCCACTCCTCCCCGGTCAAGGGGACCCAAGATCCCTGATACTGACTGCCCTTCGGGCATCCCTCCGGGTCGCCTACGGCGATCAGCATCAAGCATCTTGGCTCTTGATCCCTTGACCGGCTCGTCCCTTGCGGCGACCTTCGCTCTTTTGCCACCGGGAGGGGGGAATGGGGGGAGAAGAGCGCCACCCTGCAGGCCACCCGCCCCGGTGATCACGGCACCGACCCTTTGCCGATCAGGAAGAACGGGGCGCGAGATGGCTCGACGGCGGACCCGCACCAGCGCAAGCAAGGCCAGGAGCACCGGCAACGGGCTCGACTGGTCGGGCGAGGACGGCATCAGCCACTGGGGCGGCGGTCAGCGCCGGCCCTGCCGCGTCTGCGGGAACCCCGCCTTCCTGGTCGACGACGACGGCCGCCCGTGCCACAAGGTGTGCGCCGAGACCGAGGCCCGCACCGCCGCGGCGGCCGCCGCATCCGCCATACCCGCCTGACCTGGAGGAACCCTGCCATGAACGCCCTGTGGTGCCCCGAGTGCGCCTCGGCCAACGTCGAGCCCGGCATCGAGGAGAACACCCTCGTCTGCCAGGACTGCCACACCATCATCCCCTGTCTACCTGCGGGAATGCCGCAGACGGCCACCTCAGACCCCGAGAGCTTCATCCGGGCCCACTTCGACCGATCGTTCGCGCACCTCCGGGCGGTACACGCCGACGACAGATCGTTCGGGCTGGCCAGCAACGAGTACCACGAGTTTGAACACTCGAACGAGCTGTCCCCCGACCGCGCCGCCGAGATTCTCGACGCCGCCCGCGACACTCCGATGTACGAGCAGGTGCTCTCCTACGTCAGCACGATCTGTCGTCGGCGCTAGTCCGTGATACGGCGAACGGCCGCCGGGAACACTCTGGGGGCCGTTCTGTTGCCTCCTGCTTGAGCCAGCTTCGGGAGAAGAACGCCGTGCCGCATCTTCCTGTCGAGCAGCTCGCCACACGCTAGAGTTGCCATGTACACGTCAAGAAAGGGATTCGCGTGACGGACCACGGCTCAAAGATCATCGCGGCACTGGAGAAGGCGTGGACCGACATCCAAGCCCGCCACCCCCAGGTCCCCGACGTCGTGATGATCACCGGGACGTCCGGGCAACGCGGCGGTGACCGGTGGGGCCATCACTGGCCGGAGCGATGGGTCCTGGCAGATGGCAGCGGGCGTCAGCCCGAGCTCTTCATCGCCGGCGAGCTGTTCGCCAAGGGCGGCCGCCGCACCCTGCAGACGCTCCTGCACGAGGCGGTGCACGCGCTCGCGCACGCCCGGACGATCAAAGACACCTCGCGGGAGGGCCGCTACCACAACCGCCGGTTCGTCGAGCTGGCGCGTGAGCTGGGGCTGACCCCGCCGGACAAGCCTGACACCGGCATCGGGTTCTCCGCCTGCACGCTGGAGGACGCCACCGCGGCGACCTACGCGCCGACCATCGAGGCGATGGACGCGGCCGCGCTCGCCTACCTGGTGGACCTGAACGAGCTGTTGAACAGCGTGGGCGTCACCGGCGCCGGGGTCGACCTTGGCGAGGAGGGCGGGGAGGTCGCCCCGGTGGGCCTGCCCGGGACGGGTACGACCAAGCGGCGACGCAGCGGTCGGCGCGTTCCCGCCGAGTGCGGATGCACCCCGCCCCGGCGTATCCAGCTCACCCCCAAGGCCCTGGAGGACGGGCCGCTGATCTGCGGGTTGTGCGGCGAGCGGTTCGAGGCTCCCGAGCTCGCCGACGAGGAGCCGGGGGAGGACGAGGAGTGACCATGCCGGGCTGACCAGCCGGGCGGGAGGGCGCGGGCCGTACGGCTCGCGCCCTCGGCATGCTCAAGGATCGGACGCCAAACCTGCGCACGCTGAGCAATGATCGGCAACTTTTCTGCGACACGCCGAACGTGTGCATGCAGACTCCCGGCGGATGCGGAATGATCGCCCGCATGCCAACGGTACGAGGAAGATCAGTCAGGAGGAACGGGGAAGGTGGCGGCAACGTGCCGCTTCAGACCCGGGTTCCTGAAGAGCTGCGCAAGCGGTTCGACCTGGCCGCAGCGCGGCGGGGAATCTCGCTGTCGCTCTACATGGAGCTGCTGATCGAGCTCGACCCCGAGGCGCCCACTCACGCCGAGGCCGTCGAGGCCCTGGCGGCGGACAAGGGCCCCGCGCTTTTGACCGCATAAATACGTAGGGCCCCGGCATCCAACCGGGGCGCTTGGCCTACGACTCCAGAGATCCCGCCAGGGCTACCAACCAGGGAGCGGCGATCTCAACCAAACGGCTACAGCAACAACCAAAACCAATCCAGAGGACCGGACTTACCACCCGCCCCTCTGGAGGAGAGGAAGGCGCCCGACAGAAACGGGCATCTCGGACAACTTCAGACAAAGCCTGACAAACGCTGACGAATGTCAGCAAGGACGCCGGTTACCAGCCGGGCCCTTGTCATGCCTTCACCAAAGCGATGAGACGGTGACCACGATAACGCACGGTCAGCCGGCTAGCCCAGCATGCCCTTTTCCGGGCGTGTCGCCTCATTCCAACAGCGAGGGTGACGCCGAGGATCAAGCCGCCGCGTTCTACGCGGCTCTACGCGCTTTGGCCCCGAGGGGCAGAGCGCGCTTTGACGTGTACACGGCAAGTAAGGGTTGGGAGCACAGCTACCGCCGTACGGCTCGCCTCGGCGCCACCCCGCCGGCCGGGCCCTTCGCCTGGTACCTGACCACCAGCGCGCGCGAGTTCGTGTTCGTGGTGTTCGACCTGGACCCCGGCACGCACGGGCGCGAGGCGGTCGAGCGGGACGTCGACGAGCTCGCGGGCCTGCTGTATGAGGCGGACCTGCGCTATCTGGTGTGCGAGTCGGGGCCGGGCGGCGGGGTGCACGTGTGGGTGCCCGTCGAGCCGGTGGCGGCCGCCGTGGTGCGCGCCCTCGCGCGCGCGGCCAAACGCCTGTTGCCGACGCTGGACATCTCGCCCCTGACCAACGCGGGAACCGGGTGTGTGCGGCCGCCGGGGGCACCGCACCGCCACGGCGGGCACTCGACCCCGGTGGACCAGTGGACCCCGATCACGCCCGAGGCCGCCGCCCGGGTGCTGTCGGTGCCCAACGACGCCGAGGCCCTCGAGCGCCTGGCCGTCCTGCTCGACGCCGCCGAGGTCGACCCGCGCGAGGTCGAGGCCGAGATGGTGCGCACGATCGAGCAGACACCGCGCGGGCTACGCCTGGCCGGGCGGCGCCGTCCGTGCGACGTGGCCGACCTGCTCGCCGAGGCACCGGCGGCCGCGCGCGGGCACGCGCACCTGCGCAAGATTCTGGTACGGCTGGCGCTGGCGCGCTGGTCGCTGCCCGAGGCCGCGCTGTTGCTGCTGCCGAACGTGGACATGCCAGGGCTGATCCACCTGAGCCGTCAGGGCGGCGGCCGCAGCCGCCCGCGCAGCCCGGGGGAGCAGGCCGCCCTCTTGGCGCGCCAGTGGGACCGGGCGGTGGAGTACGCCGCCGCGGTGCGCAGGCCCGGCGTCTCCCGGGGCGAGGACGAGCACCAGGCCGAGGACGAGCAGGCGTGGGCCGCGCGTCTGGCCGAGGTCGTCGCCGTGGTGGTCACGGTGCGCGAAGCGATCGCCGCCGAACCGGGCCGGTGGACCACGCAGGCCGGCCCCTCCGACCGGCGCGCGCTGGAGTACGTGAGCGAACTCACGCTCGACGCCGTCAGCACCGAGATAGAGATCGACTGCAGGCGCCTGGCGGAGGCGACGGGGATGGGCAAGAGCACCGCCGCCCGCTCGCTGGACCGGCTGTGCCTGGATGAGTGGTTGCACCTGGTCGAGGCGGGCCAGGGCCAGCGAGCCAGCCGCTATCGGGTGCTGCGCCAGGTCCTGGAGGACGTGCAGCCCAACACGAGCGCCAGCGAGCAGCCCCCCTCTCGCGATGAAGCCCGTGGGGGGGGTGGGACACAAGGGAACCCGCCCCCCGTGGCAGACCTCCGACCTACCCTCACCCTGCGCGATCAGCACCGCTCCGACCTTCGCCGACGCCGGGAGATCGTTTCTCACGACCTGTTCACGCACCCCGGACCTGATCAACCCGGGCTTGGACGGCACGTGGCCAGCACGCTGGCTGTGCTGAGCAGCGGAGTGTACAAAGTAAAGGATCTCGCCCAAACCACCGGATACACCGCCCGGACCGTCCGCCGGCACCTGGCCATCCTGGACAAGCACGGCCTAGCCGCCGAGAGCCACCGACCGGCCGGATGGCGACGCACCCGCGCGAGCCTGACCGGCGCGGCCCGGCGCATCGACGCGCACGGCACCCGCGAGCGACGCCACCGCGCCTACGCACTCGACCGCCAGCTCTACGCCTGGTGGCTCGCCGAGCTCGACTGGATGACGACCCGCGGCAAGCGCACCACACGCGGCCGGGCCGTACCCGGACAAGGCCGCCTCATCCTGCCCGGGGCACCCTCCTACGCCAACCGGGCCCGCTACCCGCGCGACCACCGCGGCCGCGCCGACCACCGCGCCGCGCGCGTTCACCTCCAGCTCGCCGCCGCCGCGCGCCGAGCGGCCGCAGCCTGACCCCGAGCCGAACGCCAAGATCGCCGAGCGTGACAAGATCACCGAACGAGTTAAATTCGTTTCATTTCATTTCTTTAATTCATTGCACGCAACGATATGAATGTAATAGAATCGGGGTGTTGGAGATCGAGACGGGCGACAGGAAGGGGCTCGAGATGGCGGCGGCGGAGACGTTCCCCGGGGAGGAATTCGAGGCGCGCGTGAGCGCCCTCGGGGCGAGCGCGGGCCGTGAGCTGCCCGCGCTCGCCGAGTGGCTGGAGGACTACGGCGTGGCCGCGCTGTTCGTCCGCCCCGGCGCCGAGGGCTCCCCGCCGGTGACGGCGGTGCTGTACACCTACGACGGGTCGAGCCGCTTCGCGCTGCGCAGGCTGAGCGTGGAGGAGTTTCTCGCCGACATCGAGCTGGACCCGGAGACGGCGTTCGGCGACTACCGGGCGATCGCCGCGAGCGGCGGCGAGTGGGAGATGGGGCCGTGGAGCTCCCCGGACATCCCGCCCCTGACGGTCCCGGTCCGTACGCTGCTGGCCGAGGTCGACGCGCTGCTCTGGCCGAGTACGGCGCCGCTGGCCGCGCCGGACGGAGCCCAGCACGCCGAGCGCCTGGCCGGCCTCCTGGCCGAGCTGTGCGCGACCTACCCGACCGGCGACGGCGGGGCGGTCGCCTCGGTGGAGATCCAGCACCAGACTGGGGCGCGCCACCGGGTCGAGGTCCAGGCCGGGCAACTGGAGTGGCTGGCCAGCCTGATCAAGAACGAGTTGGAGACGTGCCGCAACGCGCACGCGGACGGCAACGGGATGTGCGCGCACTGCGCGGGCACCGGAGAGGCAGGGCAGGGACGATGACGACCGAGACCCCCGAGCAGGACGTCGAGCGGACGCTGTGCCGCTACCCCGGATGCGAGAACGAGCGCGAGCCCAGCACTGGGCCGGGCCGACCGCCGGAGTACTGCGAGGACCCGGGGCACACCGCGTTGACCGCATTCCGTGAGCGCAAGCGCTTGGAGCGGGTCGCGCGGGGCGAGTCGGCCGAGCCGATGGCCGAGGATCTCGACCGGCCGGTGAGCATGAGCCAGGCCCGCGGCGCCGAGCTCGCGCGCAACCTCGAAGGGCTGCTCACCCAGTTCAGCGGCACCGTGGACCGTGCGCTGTCGGAGCTGCGGACCGCCGGCGACCCGGAGGCGGCCGAGGCCGAGGTGACCGCCGCGCACGCCAGCGCGGCCGAGCAGGTGGCGGCCGCCGAGGCTCGCGCGGTCAAGGCCGAGCAGTCCGAGCGCGTGGCGGCCGGGTCGGTACGGCAGGCGCAGGCCGAGCGCGTGCAGGCCGACGCCGTGGCGGAGGAGGCCTTGCAGCAGGTGGCTGAGGCCGAGGCCCGGGCCGAGCAGGCGGTCGACGAACTTGCCCGGCTCCGGGTGGAGCTGGAGGTGGAGACGCGGACCGTCCAGGAGGCCGCCGCCGCTGAGGTGCGGGCCGTTCGCGAGGACCGGGACGAGGCCGTGGCCGCCGCCGAGCAGCGGGCGGCCGCCCAGGTGCAGGCCGCACAGGACGGGGCGGCCGCCGAGGTCGAGCGCATCCAGGCGACGAGCGCGGCCGAGGTGGCGCGGGCCGAGCGGGACCGGGACACCGCCCGCGCCGAACTGGAACAGGTGCGCGCTGAGGTGGCCGAGCAGGTGGCCGACGCCCGCCAGCGCGCGACGCGGGCCGAGCAGCAGGCCGAGGACGCTCGCGCCGACCTGGAGCGTGTGCGAGCCGAGGTGGAACGGGTTCGCGCGGACGCCGAGACCCGCCGCCAGGAGCTCGCCGACGCGCACGCTTCGCAGGTCGAGGCGATCACTGGCCGGGCCGTGCGCGCCGAGCAGCAGGTCGACCAGGAGCGCAGCGAGCGCGCCGCCCTGGCCGCCCGCGTCGAGCGACTGCAGGCCGACCTGGACGCCGCCCGCGCCGAGGTCACCAAGCCCGCACGTTCCAAGCAGTGAGCAGACGGGGCGGGCCGGACACCCGCCCCCGCACCACCCGCGAAGGAGGATAGGAGATGGACGACTGGTTGTGGGCGCTGCCCGGAGTTGCGCTCGCGTTCCTGCTGACCGTGCTGGTCAGGCACTATCTGTGGCTGCGGCGCTACCGGCGCCAGGCGCAGGAAACGGCCATGGCCGAGGCTGAACAGATCCTCCGTTGGGAGGCCGAGGGGCACCTGTACCGCCCCTACCGGATGACCTGGATTGTGGAGAACCCACGCCGCATCTACAGCGACACCACCCCCGGCTATTGGCCGCAGATCCAGGCTGCTGCCGAGCGCGACTCGCGCGGTAGTCATCCGGGGATGCCGCCGTCGCCTCGCCCGTGCTACCGCGTGCAGGTCGCTGTGGTCGACCCGGGCGGCGGCGGGGTGACCGAGTGGACCTGGGAACACGGCGAGCTGGTCGACGAGCGGCGACGATGAGCGCGTGTGACGGGAGGCTGTACCGCCTGCAGTAGGGGGCGAGCGTGGAAGAGCCCGGGGCCGGGGAGGCTCCGGGCTCTTGCGTGTCTGCGCCAGGTTGGCGAGGGGCGGGCCGCAGGTTCGGCGGGAGTGGCGTGCGGCCGTGCCGGAGTCGTGCCGGGGTCACCGAGGCGTGTGCCGCAGTGGCGCGGCCGGGTGGGCTATGCGGTGTAGGGCGGGAACGCGCGGTCGAGGGTGCGCGCCAGATCGGCCACCTGGTCGGGCGAGAGTGACTCGCTGGTCTGGCGGATGTAGCGACGGACCTGACCTGCCTTCAAGAGGGTGATCCCGTCGAGCACCAAGGGGCGGCCGATCCCGGGGACTTTGGCCCCGTGCACGGCGACCAGGGGCCAGACGCCGACCATGTTGCCGGTGGCCCGGTCGACCACCCGGGCGACGGCGGAGCGTTCGTAGGCGATGCCGCGCAGCACACCCTCGGCCGGCCGCCGCCCGATCCAGAGCCGTTTGCCGCGCCCGTGGAGCTGCGTGCGGCGGTGCCACTTCTTGCTATCGATGACCCAGACGCCGGTAGGGCCGACGAGCAGGTGATCGATGTTCGCCGTGCTGCCGGGGATGGCGCGATCGTGCAGGCAGACGTGCCCCTCGGCCTGCAGGGGAGCGAGCAGGCGGGCGGTTGCGCGCTCGCCGGCGGCGCCCTTGCGCCAGGCCGAGACGCTCGACCAGCGCCAGAAGCGCCCCAGATCGACGAGGGCGACGATGAGCGCGAGGGCCAGGCCGAGTTTCCAGCCGAGCAGGTAGCCGACCAGCAGGCCGGGCAGGGCCGCCTTGAGGGCGCGAACCAGCAGCCGGAAGCGGCGGCCTTTGGCCAGCTCCGCGCGGTACTGGGCGCGGGCCGAGGCCCCGGCGCGGGCTGGTGGGTCGCCGAGCGCGGCGGGTGCGGCCGTTGAGGCGGTGGGCGGCTGGAGGTCGTGCGGGGGCGTGCTCATGTCGCGACTCCGCAAGAGGTCAGGGGGTGGAGTTTCGACGGTACGCCGCGGCGGCGACACATTCCGGGCATCTCAGGAGGTCATCACCGATGACGTAGGAGAGATGGAGGGGCAGAGACGCGGGCTTGCCCCCGGCGCGGCCGTGGCCGTTGTGAGGGTGGCGAGGAGGGCCCGGGCGCGGAGCACCTCGGGCGGTTTCGATCTTGCGCGCGTTCCGGCAGCGATCCCGGTTGCCGATCTTCGGAACCTGTCTCCAGTCCACGGCCCTTGCCCGTTTCGTCCTCCTCAGCCTTCCTCTCTCGCTTCCTCTTCCCTCCACCTCAGCTCTGCACCAACTCGCCTTTCCACGTCTCTGCCCCACCATCTACAAACCTTCACACCGAGGCATTACAATGTGATGGTCGCTTGATCTTGATCGCTTCGCTCCAAGATCCGCTCGGAAAGGAGGCCGCCGATGCTCTCGATGTCGACCGGGTACGACCCGGGTTACTTGACTGCCACGGCGGCCGGGGCGGAGAACTACTACCTGTCGGCGGCGGGCGGTGAGCACGGCGAGCCGCCGGGCCGGTGGACCGGTGCGGGGTGCGCCAAGTTGGGGCTTGTGGGCAACGTTGACCCGGACGTGATGAAGGCGATCTACGCCCATCTGGAGGACCCGCGGGACCCGTCCGGCAAGTCGACGTTGGGGAAGGCGCCGCGCCGCTACAAGAGCGCTGAGGAGCTGTTGGCGGCGAAGCTCGCGGCCGAGCCGGAGGCCACGCCGGAGCGGATCAAGGCGCTGACGCTGGAGGCCAGCGACGCCAGCCGCAGCGCGGTGTTGTTCCACGACGCGACATTCAGCCCGGCGAAGAGCGTGAGCCTGATGCATGCCGGGTACCAGGCCGCGGCCGCGAAGGCGCGGGCCGCCGGCGACGTGGCGACGGCCGAGCGGATGGACGGTTACGCCGAGCAGGTCTGGGCGGCTGTTCGCGCTGGTAGCGCGGCCGCGATGGAGTATCTGCAGGAGGAGGCGGGCTACAGCCGGACGGGGTATCACGGGGCGATCCCGCGTGACCCGGTGACCGGCCGCAAGCTCACCGACCACAGCACCGGCCAGTTCGTCGAGGCCAAGGAATGGGTCATCGCGAGCTTTGACCAGCACACCTCGCGTAACGGCGATCCTCAGCTGCACATCCACAACGCGATCTTGAACCGGGTGGAGTGTCCGGACGGCGAGTGGCGGACGATCGACAGCCGCGCCATGCGGAAGGCGCGCCCGGCGGCGGCCGCGATCGCCGAACGGGTGATGGAAGAGCAGCTCACGCGGGACTTTGGCGTGAAGTTCGCGACCCGCCCGGACGGCAAAGCTCGCGAGATCGTCGGTATCTCCCAGGAACAGCGCGACCTCTACAGCTCGCGCCGGGCCACGGTAACGTCCCAGGTCGCAGCGCTGGCCGCCGAGTACGAGGCCAAGCACGGTCACGCGCCGTCGAGGCGGGCCCTGTTCAACATGGCCCAGTACGCCACGCTCGACAGCAAGACGAGGATGCGGAAGAGCAAGGAGGCCGCGCCGCGCGAGGTGAGTCTTGCGGGGTGGGAGGCACAGAGCAGGGCCGCTGAGCTGGGGGCCCTGGCCGACATCCCCGAGGCCGTACAGGGACGTATCGATCTCTCGCAGGCCCGCAGCGTCGCCGAGCTCGCCGAGCACGAGTTCCGCCGGGTGCTACAGGGTGCGGTGGCAGAAGTGCAGGCCACGGGGGCTACGTGGACCCGCTACCAGCTCACGGCGGCGATCAACCGCCACTTGCCCGACACCCTCGGCGGTCTGCCCGCGCGCATGGTGCGCGGCGTGCTGGAGGACCTGACGGCCGAGGCCCTGGCCCCCGGTGCCGGGTACGGGATTCACCAGGTCAACGCCCCGGACCTGGTGCGGCCGCCTGCTGAGTATCAGCGCGAGGACGGCCGGAGCGTCTGGGAGCCGCACGAGCGCGGGCTGTACACCACCCGGACCCAGCTCGACGCCGAGGAGGAACTGATCGGCGCGGGGGCGCAGACGGACGCGCCGAGGCTGGAGGCGGACGCGGCCGCCGCGGCGTTGGGCGGCGACAGTGTGACCCTGGAGGGGTTGCTGTCCGGGGCGGGTTCGGCGCGCAGCCGCGCCGGTTCGGCCACGCCCGGCGCCGACGCGGCGAAGGCGAGCGAGCAGGGCGCGCCGGGTACGGCACAGGGCCAGGCCGGTACGGCACAGCCAGCGAGCGCGGCCGCGCCGCAGTGGACCGGCGGTCTCCGTGACGACCAGGCCGCCGCGGTGTACGGCGTGCTTACCTCTGGCCGCCGAGTTGACGTCCTGGTCGGCCCCGCCGGCGCGGGCAAGAGTCGCGCGATGGGCGAGCTGTCGGCGACGTGGCGCGAGCAGGTGGGCGGCAAGGTCATCGGCGTTGCTGTCGCGCAGGCCGCCGCCGAGGTCCTCAAGGGTGAGGGATGCGACACCACACACAACGTTGCGAAGTTCCTCATTGAAGCCCGGGCAGGACGGACCCGCCTCATTGCTGGGGACCTGGTCGTGGTCGACGAGGCGAGCATGGTGACCTCTGGCCAGCTCGCCGAGATCCAGCGCATGACGGCGGCCGCCGGAGCCAAGCTCTTGCTGACCGGCGACCCCGAGCAGCTCGCCGCCGTGGGCGACTCCGGAGCGCTGGCGATGATGGCTCGCGAGCACGGCTATTTCCAGCTCACCAAGGTTCAGCGCATGTCGGCCGAGTGGGAGCGCAAGGCCTCGCTCGCCATGCGACGCGGCGAGGTCAGCAGCCTTGCCGAATACGACAAGCACGGTCGCCTCCTCGAAGGCAACGCCGAGGCCATGACCGAAGAGGCGTACCGTCGTTGGCTCGCCGACCATCTGGAAGGCAAAACCTCGCTGCTGCTAGCGCCGACCGTGGAGCAGGCCCAGGAGCTCGCCGCGCGGGCCCGCGCCGAACTCGTCGCGCTGGGGAAGGTCTCCGCTGATGGCCTGCCGCTCTCTGACAAGGCCATAGCCGGTGTTGGAGACCGGATCATGGCCAGGCAGAACACCAAGCGCATCAAGGACTCTGAGGGGCGCAGGCTGACCAACCGGGACGTTCTAGTGATCGACGAGATCACCGCGTCAGGTGCGTTGGTGCGGCGAGACCTTGGACGCGATTCGGCGACCGGCGAGCAGCGCTGGAGCGCCCCCTACAAGGTGAAAGCTGCCTACCTGCAGGATCACGCGGAGCTCGCTTACGCGTCGACGGTGCACGCAGCTCAGGGGCGCACGGTCGATACCTGCCACAGCTTGGTCACGCCCGGCGTGGGCCGCAGCATGCTCTACGTCATGATGACCCGCGGTGTGGAGGCGAACTACGCCTACACCGTGACCGACGTGAACACGGCCGACCTTCAGGCCGGAGCCACGGCGGCGGCCGAGCTGGCGGAAGCGGCACGAGCAGCAGCCCGCGACGCGGCACCCGTGCCCACCCCGGACCAGGCCCGCGCCGAAGTCGCCGAGGCCCGCGCCAACGCGGCTGAGGAAGCAGCGGAGGCCAAGCAGCCCCCGCGCGACCGCTTCACCGTTCTGGCCGAGGCCATCGTCGAGGACGAGGCCGAGCTGACTGCGACCGAGACCATCCGGGACGAGCACCTTAGGTCAACGCACCTGGCGCACCTCGGGGTGATGTGGACCGACGTGACCCGCGACATCAGCGCCCGCGAGTGTGACGCCACGGTGGCTGAGGCGCTTACGGCTGAGCAGTACGCGCGCTATGCCGACGTCAGCGAGAAGGGCCCGCGCGGCACTTTCCAGCGTCTGGTTCGCGCGGCCGAGCTCGCCGGCCATGATGTTGGCCAGCTTGTCCGCCGGGCCGTAGGCGCGCGCGAGATCGACGACGCGGGCAGTCCGGCCGAGAGCGTGGCGGCCGTGCTGCACCACCGGATCAAGAAGTTGCTCGGCACCGACTCCCCCGCGCCGTTGTCGACCGACACGTTCGCCGAGCGGACCCCGACTCGAGGTTCTGCCGAGCGCGTCGGGTTCGCAGAGGAGCTCGCGGCCGTGATGGATGCCCGCGTGGTCGAGATCGGCGAGCGGGTGGCCGAGCGTGCGCCGGAGTGGGCCATCGAGCATCTCGGACCGGTGCCCGTCGACCTGGTGGCGCGCGAGGACTGGACCCGGCGTGCGGGCCGCGTGCAGGCCTTCCGCGAGCAGTACGACCGGCTCGACGAGGCCACCGCGATCGGGCACGCGCCGGACACGCCCGAGGCCCGCGCCGCCTGGTGGAGTGCGTTCGACGCTCTCGGTCGACCGGAGAACGAGCGCGAGGCCGCCAGCCGTACCGATGGGGAGCTGTGGGTTCAGCGCGAGGCGTACGCCCGGGCCGCCCGTTGGGCCCCGCCGTACGTGGGCGACGATCTGCGCGATACGACGATCGCCGCCGACCGCGCTCGCGCCGAGGCGACGCTGACCCGTGAGGAGGCCGACGCGGAGCTCGACCAGGCCCAGCGTGAGGCGCTGGAGACCAGGGCCCGGGCCCGCGAGTCCCTGGCGGACGCGCTCGACATGCGCCGGACCGACCTGGAGGCGATCGACGAGGCCCGCGACCTTTGGCACGCTTCCACGGAGCGCGCCAGGGCCGACGCGCTTCAGGCCGACCAGGAACTTCGCCGCCGCCACCCCGAGGCGGCGATGCCCGCGATCCACGGCGACGAGCCCGCGCGTACGGAGATCGAGGCCGACGAGGTCGAGCGGGTCGAGCAGGTGCGCGGACAGCTAGAACTTGAGCTGGAAGGCATCCGCGAGCAGACCGGCCGCGAGGAAGTCGACCGCGAGCAGGCCGACCGCGAGCAGGCCGACCGCGAGGAAGTCGACCGCGAGCAGGCCGACCGCGAAGAGGCCGACCGCGAAGAGCAGACCGAACTTGACCTTGGTATCGGTGAGCTCAACGGCCGCCAGGTGGCAGAGGACCTCACGGCGGCCGCCGAGGCGGCGAAGGCTGCACAGCGTGCAGTCGAGCGCGAAGAGGAACGGCAGCGCGAGCAAGAGCGCGACCAGGCCGAGCGTGAAGAGCGCGACGTCACGCCGCGCGAGATCGAAGAGCCCGAAGCCGTACGGCAGGAGCCCCAACGGCGCCGTGAGGACGAACGGGCCCGCTCGATCGACCACGATCAGGATCACGTACTGGAACGGTGACCCCCCCGGCGGAGACGACCTACCTTGGTGACCATGACCGACCCCAACGGCGCCGCTGTCTCGCGGCCACCTGAGCACGTCTCAGCCGTTCTCGACGCCATCCGGGCTTGGGAGAGGCGCTACCCCGAGCACGCGCCTACAGGGCAGGTCGAGGCGTTTCTGTGGGTACTGGGAACAGGTTCGCAGTCGCCGATCACGCACCGACCTATAGCAGGTCGGCCCACACGGGTGGAGATCGAGAACGAACTAGAGGCAGCGGAAGAGGCGTTGTCCCCCTCGGCCGGTGACGTCGCTGACGCCCTCGCTTGGCTTCTGGGAATGGACGACTCCATCCCCGTACCTGGCACCCACCCGGAGGGTTTGGGCCACCTTGTCGGCGGCCGCGGCCGCATCGTGCGGACCTCCCGGCACGTTGTGGCTGTGCGGGACCTTGCGCGCCGAGGCCCTCGCGTTGCCTCGATCGAGTGGGAAACCGACTGGTGTGCGGGCGTTCTCGCCTGTTGCGAATGGGTTCTCGGCCGCCGTCCGGGCGCGCCCGTAAGCGACCGCCCGCCTGCTCGTCCGGGCCTGCCGACCGGGGATGACCTCCTCGGCGAGCTTGCGCCCGTTGAAGACGTTCGTCACCAGCTCGGGCCGGGTCGTCGTCATTCTCGCGGGTACGGCGACGGGGTTTATCAGACGATCCAATGGCTGGTGGGGAGAACCACCGTTGCCCCGGTCGACGAGCGGGGTCTCCCGCCGGCCGACGGCACGTAAACCCCGACGTACGCCGAAGGGCCCGGACTCATGTCCGGGCCCTTCGCTGTTGGCGCTACTCGCCGGGGTCGTGTGGGCAGCCACGAAAGACGGTCTTCAGCCGAGTAATCACCCCGGGGAGCCACCGGTCATGCCAGTCCGCCGCATCCCGGGTACGCCGTTCTTCGGCAAGGTAGGCGTTGAACCACTCGACATAGAGCCAGGCCAGCTCATTGACAGCCGCCGGGTGGCGCGCCCAGCACGGTTTCAGCGTCTGGTCGCGCAGATAGTCGCCGTACTGCGGGACCAGGACCTCGGTTACCCACGACTGCAGTTCGTCGAGGCGTTCGGCGCGTTCTTCGGGACCCATCCCCGTCCAGGACCAGGTCTTTTGCGGTTCTCCCCCGGTGGTGCGGTTGTTCATGCGGGTCAGGGTGTCGGCAATGGCCGTGGTCCGTTCGCGCAGCTCGCTCACCACGGCGGCTACTGGCGCGAGCTCGCCGACCTGGCGCTCGATGTCGCCGACCTTGTCTGAGATGTTGTCCACCCGCGCCCCGAGCTTGCCGACGTCGACCGCGAGCATGGTCACGAGGTCGTCGCGTGGGGTGGGCCCCTTGCCGGTGGTCATGGGGTGATCTCCTTGTCGGCGCGGCTGGTGCACGTACGAGGGGCCCGGGCGCACGGTGCGCCCGGGCCCCAGTCGGGTCTCACGAGGATGTCTCGTCCTTGGGAGCGTGGTCCCATGGGCGGCGCGGTCGGGCCGGGGTCGTGGGAGGCGTGGGCGTCGTCACCGGGAATGGGCCGGTCCCGGTCGCCTGCTGGGGCCGCTGAATCGGTAGCGGTTGCGTCGCAGGGTCGGGGCGTACCTCGGCCCTGCGGCGGGCGGCGAGTTCGTCGGCCTGCAGGACCGGCCCATTCCCGGTGAGCAGGGCCGGGTTGGGCGCGACCAGGGGCCGCGCGGTTGTCCGGGGGAGCCTGATTGGTTCCCTGGATCGGGCCCAGGCTTTGAAGTCGGCGCGCTTGTAGACGACCTCGGGTCGGACGATGGTCGGCAGCGCCTCTCCCACGATCACCACGGCGCGGCCGGGCGGGAGCCTGCGGACGTCGTTCGGGCTGAGGACATCCACCCAATCCTGTACGGGGGTCTTTGTCCCGTCGCGCTCGCGGTGCTGGCGGACGGTCACGTAGACCTTGCCGCACAGCGACGCGACGCGCTGCAGCAGCTCGGGCTCACTGGAGCCGCCCATGATGACCTTGGCCGTGGCGGTCTGCCAGATGGTCTCGGCCCCGCGGTCGCCCCAGCGCCCGGCGAGCTGCGCCCAGCTCTGGGAGTAGAGCGCCATCCGGATGCCCGAGCCTGCCGCGTAGGACGCCCAGGCCGCCACGGGGATCGGGGTGACGTTGGCCACCTCGTCAAGCTCCATGCTCAGTGGCGGGTCGAGCCGCTTCGCGGGCGAGTTCGAGCCGACGATGAGCGCCTCGTGTTTGATCTCCGCCAGCAGCGCGCACAGCAGCGGCGGGACGGGGCTCGCCGCCTCAGCCGACGCCACCAGGTACAGCGTGTCCCGCGAGCGCAGGAAGTCGGCGATGACGAACTCCTCCTCCCCGGCGGGCGTCAGGGTCTCGACGACCTCGGGCGAGAGCATGAACCTCAACACCTGGCGAATCGTCCGCTCGACGGAGTCGCGCGTACGGTCGTGCAGCGCGAGGTAGTCCCGGATCTCGTTCGCGGCGAACTGCGCTGCAGCGACGTGCCGGGTGCAGATCTCGACCGGCGTCGGGTCGTCCTCGGTGATCCACTTCCAGACGTGCCGGAGGTTGCCCCCGACCAGGCCCGCCGCGTGCATGTAGGAGCTGAGCACCATCACGGCTTGCGACTCCCAGAAATTCGAGTCCGACAGGCCGCGCGTCTCGACCGCCTCCACCATGTGCCCAGCACGGCGAAGCGCCGTGTCCGGGTGCTGGCAGCCGGCCACGGGGTTCCACCGGAAGGTGGTCCCCCACTCCCCCACGCCCTCGGGGTTGAAGACGTGCAGCGCCCCGACCTTCTGCCGCAGCCCGGCGGTGTTGGCGATCAGGTCGCCCCGGATGCTGGTCACCACGACCGGGCCCGGCGCGTCGATGATGCGTCCGGCGGCCGCCACGCTCTTGCCCTTCTGCGGCGCGGCGATGACGAGCAGGATGTCAGAGTGGGTCGCGTAGACGCGCCAGCGGTGAACCCAGCCCTGCGCCCAGCCGAGCATGGTCGCGTAGTTGCGCCACTTGCCGTGGCCGTACAGGTCGAGGGTGCCCAGCGACGGCCGGGCGTGTCGGGCGATCTTCCGGGCGCGGCCGAGGCCGTACCGCCGCCACAGCTCCCACCGGCCCGCGAAGCCCGCCCCGGGGTGTCGGCGCATGCGCAGCCGTCGCCAGAGGCCTGCGCGGGGTGTCTCGTGGCCGCGGCGAAGGAAGTCCCAGAGCAGGCGCAGGGCCAGTCCGCCGAGGAGGATGGCGGCCAGGAGGATGATGAACTTGATCGGGATTTCGGGAGCGGCGGCCGACAGAGGGCCCCCGACGATCGTGCCGTACATCACGTGTACGCCCCTTCCTGCACCGACGTCCCAGGAACCCCGAGTTCATCAAGGTACTCGTGGAGATACTTGCGCGCCGTACCCTCGCTTTGAACGCCGATCTCCAGGAACCACGTGCGAGCCAATTCCGGGACCGCGGCGCGGTCGCGGTATCGGCGGTCACCATTGAGCCGCAGCCGTTCGTACAGCGCGGCCAGGCGCACGCGCGGGCTGGCCTGGTCGGTGACGAGCTTCAGTTCCGCGCGCACGGCGCCGAGCTCGTTCGTGCGCTCCGTCAACTGGCGCTCGACCTGCAGCAGTCGATCACTGTCCGCCTCGGCGCGCTGCAGGCGCTCCGACAGGCGGTGAAGCTTGAGCTCAGCTTCCTGCAGGCGGGAGGCGTAGCCGTCGATGGTGCGCTGAGCTTCGCTCTGCGTGCGGCTCAGTGAGACGCGCGCCTCGGCCTCCGTCTGCTCGACCCGCTGGGCGTTCTCGTCCTGCTCTCGCTGGCGTTCCTCCAGCCGCGCGGCCGCCTCGGCCGCGCGGGCCTCCGCGATCTCGCGCAGCTCGCGGGCGTGCGCCTCCTGCAGCGCTTCCACTTGCTCGCGTGCCGCCTCGCGCACCTGCTCAGCGGTGAGCGTCGCCGAGCTTGCGATCGCCTCGGCCTCGGCCGCGCGGATGCTGGCCAGCGTCCTGCCGGGCGCAATCGGGGCCACGTCGAGCACCCATTCCCGCGCACCGGCCCACGTGCCCTTGCGGTCCAGAAAGAGCCGGAGAAGCCAAAGCGGGAGACCAAAGGGCAGCCGGATCAGGCGACCGAGCACGGCGAGCACCATCGACAGGATGGGGGTTTCGTCGATGTCGAGGCCGCGCTGAGCGGCGACCCGGCGGCGTACCTCCACGATGTAGCTTTCGAGCATCCAGGCCATGGTGACCGGGGCGATCACCGCTACGAGCATGCCCTCGATCGTGTGGGGCGCGTAGAGGAGCTGCGCGCCCAAGCTCAGGCCGAAGAAGACCATCACGCCGATGCGGGCCCGCAGGCTGGACTGACCGCGCAGCGCGGCCACCAGGGCGACCAGGGCCATGGCGACCCAGCCGACATCGGGCAGGGCGGCGATGATGACTGCGCGGACCTGGTCTGCGGCAGTGGCGGTGTCGCCGGTGTGGTTGTGCAGCAGCGCGAACAGGCGCTGTGCCTCGTAGCCGACGAAGCCCGCGCCGACCAGGGCCCCGAAGATAAGGACGCCGGCGATGCCGAGCAGCCGCCCGGAGAGGCGCTCGCCTGGCTCCCTCTTGGCCGGCCCCGTACGGTAGACGCGCGTCTCGTGGACGCCGTCCGGGCCGATCGAGAATCGGGCCGAGTCGAGGCCGTGACCGTTGACGACGCCGGGGTGGTAGCTCTCCTCTTCCCCACGTCGCCTTAGGATTCTTTTCAACATCAGAAGGTTCTGCCTTCCTGGTGTCCACCCCGGGCGGCGACGACTGATCCGCCAAGATTGAGGCGTCGTCGTCCGGGCTTGATCGGTTGAGGTGCTAGGAATCTGCCGAGTTTTCGGTAGGTGGTTGTGGCCTGCCCAGGCGCTCCAAGAGCCCTCTTCGCAGGTCCTCCTCTGTGTCGCCAGCTAGGGAATCGCCGAACGAGAGAACGACAGCCACGCCCACCCTGATCAACGTGTTGGCGGTGATGCGTTCCCCGCCTCGGCGCGACTTGGCGTCCTGCAGTTCTCGAGCGAGTTCGTCCAAGCGCGTCCAGGCGTCGCCGCTGAGCGGCACATACTTTGGCCGCAGGTTGGGCCCCTGCCCTTCTGGCGTCATGCAGTTCTCCGTAGGTGCGAGAGCCCCCGAGCCAAGCTCGGGAGTCTTGGGAATCAAGACTTGTGGACTCTCGAAGTGAAGCACGACACCTCATCTCCTTCATCTCGCTGCAATTGAGCGCGTCTCTGCTGCGTCTCCTGTATGAGATCACAGCGAGATCATAACTTCAAGACTCTTGAACTTCAAGACTAGGCATGCAATCGTGAAGGCATCAGGTCTCGCGGCGCTAACACGCCCCGTGACACAGCAAAGCCCCGAGGTGCTCATCCGACCAAGAACGTTCACCCCGGGGCCCTCTTTCGAGGAGTTCCAGCATGGCACATCAGCCATGGCCCAAAGGGTCCAACGACGGCCGGAAGCGGCCGATCTACACCTGTCCGGGGTGTGGGGCTCAGTCCAGCTCGCCGATCAACCACAACCACGCCGGGGGCCGCAAGTGAGGGCCCCGGTGGAGGAGCGCTACGTCTCCTGCGGCTGCATCTGGGTCGGCAGCACGCGTATCCGTACCTGCTCGGCGCACGCCCGTCCCCGGACAGGCAGTCAGTGATGCTGATCAAGTAACCGGCCTACCCGATAGAGGGCCCCGCACGCTGAGCGTGCGGGGCCCCTTGCGCTTCAGCGGGGACTCATCGCGCAGTTGGGCAGCGCTCCCCAGCGCGACGTGCCGTGCAGGAACCGGGTTCATGGCGGCCGAGGTGCGGGTCTGGGACACTCACCACTGACAGGGTGGAATCACCGAGTGTTGATCTTGAGACCAATTGGTCTCAAGATCAACTTGGTTAATGCCGCCCGCATCCTCAGTCTTGATCGCAGCAGGCGTCAAGATCACAAACGATCGGAAGCTCCCATGAACGCCACCGCCCAGAGCGGCGCGCTCAGAACTGCCGCTCGCGCAGCTCGCAGCTACCTCGTCCCCATCATCAACGGCAAGGGCGGGGTCGGAAAGACCATGCTCACGCTCGGCCTGGCCGCCCACACGGCCAAAGCCAACGGCCGGGCCCTTGTCTGGGACACCGACCCCCAAGGTACGGCGCACCAGGTCACGAACGTACTCACCGACCCCGGTTACGAAGTCCGCCTCGATACCGACCCGGACCACATCGAGGAGATTCGCAGCCTCCACGACATCGACACCGTGTTCGCCGACTGCCCCGGCAGCCTCGAAGCAGACAAGATCTTGGCTCGCATCGTGAAGAACGCCACGTTCGTGCTCATCCCCTACGACCACGAATTCGAGTCTGTGCTCCCCACCATCCGCACCGCCAAGCGCGTGGCGGAAATGGGCGTGCCCTACGCCGCGGTCGTCACCAAGGCCGACCCTCAGGTAGGCGCCCAGCACGTTCTAGAGGCTTGGGAGACGCTCCAAGCCGAGGGCATCCCCCACTTCAGATCCTTCGTTCGCAAGTACCGCGCTTGGCCGAACAGCCTCAAGGCCGGGATACCCATCACCCGGTACAACGAGCGCTACGCACCCAAACTGCGCGAGGACCTGGCCGCCGTACATACCGAGCTGCTGCTGAACATCGGCCGCGCCAGCGCTCGCCGTTGAGCCGAAGGGGGCCCTACACGTGAGCAAGAACAGCAAGGGCTTTGATGCCCTCCTGGCCATGCGCGAGGAGCTGCCCGACCTCTCCCCAGACTGGGGCGAGAACCCAGAGGACACGCCGGCCGCTCCCCCGGCGCCGACCGAGTTCATGGGGCCTGGCCACCTGCCCGCACCCTACGAGGCCGCCGACGACGGCCCGCTCTCGGACGTCGAGCGCGAGCACCTCGCCGTGTGCGAGGCGGCTTTGGAGAACCTCCGTGTGGCCTACTGGGCTGCAGGTAAGGCGCTACAGGTCGTTCGGGACGGCCGCCTCTACCGCGAGGATTACGCCACCTTCGACGACTACACCGAGGCCGGGTGGGAGATGGGCCGAAGGCAGGCCGACCGGTTGATCGAGGCGTGGCCGCTGGCCGAGAAGCTCGCCATGGCTGGAATCAAGGCCAACGAGTCCCAGGTTCGGGAACTCCTCCCCCTGGCCGCCGAGCACGGCCAGGATGCCGCCTTGCTGGTTGGCCAAACCGTCGCTGAAAGCGTTGCTGTCCTCGAAGGAACGCGGATGACTGCGGCGATGCTCAAAGGTGCCGTAGGCGTCATCCCGCCGGGCCCGTTCGACTCCGAACAGGCAGTTGAGCAGATCCGCGCCTATCTGCACGGCGAGCAGCAGCCCGCCCCGTCGAGGACCCCCGACCGATGGGGGAAGACCACCGCGGCGGTCCTGGCGATACAGGAGCCCGCGCGCATGAGGCGGTTCGTCGACGAGGCTCGCCAGCGCCCCCAGGAGGCACAGGCGTTCATCTCGCAGATGCGCCAGCTCGCCGACCTCCTGGAGAAGGCCATCGAGCCAGGAACGTAACCCACTCCCCTAGTTGATCTTGAGACCAATTGGTCTCAAGATCAACTAGGGGATTTCTGCGCCCTCGGCATGCCAGGACGTCGGCAGTCCATCGCGCAGGAGCTCGCGGCGGGTGTGGACGTCGAGCACAGGGGAGGAGTCCCAGAACGGGCGAGCCGACCAGGCGGCGGCCGCCAACGGGACGCCGAGGTAGGCGACGCCGCGCCCGGGTGGCCAGGTAACCTCAGCCGCCCTGCCCGCCGGCCCCGGGCACGCCCAGGCGTGCGGGACTGCAAACCGCGTGCTTCCGGTGTCGACGAGGGCCAGGCCCTCCACGTACACCCAACCGCGCGCCGCGGCGATCTCGGCCGCGTTCGCGTAGCAGAACTGAGCCGGGCCGCACTCGACGCCGACCGGCAGGGCCGCCGGGGCGAACCACTCACCAAGGTCGAGCAACAGGCCATAGAGCGAGCCGTACCGGTCGCCGGACATCGGGGGAGACAGCGCCGACCACGCGCGCAGCGTGTCCACCAACTCCTGTTGGTCCTTGGTCAGCACCACGGCGCCACCATATGCCGCAGGGCTCGCCGACCTCGGATCTACATCGTAAAGGCGTGAGCGATCTTGTCCCCCATGGGGGACAACGCCTCGGCCGCGTAGGGGAAGGACTGTCGGCCCTGCGGGCCGATGCGGGGGCGCTGCCCCCAGCTCCCCCACCCCTCGCCGGGGAGGCAGGCTCCAGGATGACCGGGGCCGGGGCGGATCTGCAAGATCGTAGGTGGTGCCGTCCGGGGTCGTGGTCATCCCGCCACCTGACCCCAAGGGGCTACCACAGGAACCCGGGGCCCCCAAGTCCCAAACCCGGGGACTTGGCCGCCCCGGAACCCTGCGGTAGTGCGAGCATCAGGCGACGGGATGACCACGAGGCCCCCGGACTGTGTGGGTTGAAACCCCCACCGGGGCAGGGCAGCGCACGCGACCGAAAGGTAAAACCCCAGTTCAGAAGGCTGATCGAGGGTTACGCAGAGTCAGTATCGGGTAGACTGTTGAATAGAAGGGCGAGTCGGACACCCGCCCCCGCACCACCCGCGAAGAGGGAGAACGCCGTGGAGAACGCCAAGCGAGCGATTCGGGCCACCGAGGCCGTGACGATCTACAGCCGCACCCACTACACGGGAGCCAGCGCCGAGGACGGTGCAGACTTCGCGCTGGTAGCCCGCGACCTGATCGCCGACCTGTGCCACGCCCTCGAAGCGCGCGGCCTGGACGCTGGTGAGTCCGTAGCTGAGGCATACAGCCGCTACGCCGAGGAAGACGACGCCGAGATCCTGCGGCAGATCAACAGTTCAGGCCACCGCGCCCGCAGCGTCCGGTACATCCTCGACCATCTGGCGAGCCAGCTCGACGCCTACGACGCCACGAGCGCCGCTGCCGTCGACAGGTCGCTGTCGTTCGACCGCCGGGCCGCTGCAGACATCGAGCTGGTGGAGAAGGCGCACGACGCGGTCAGCACCGCCGACGACCTCATGCACGCCCTCAGGGGCCTGATCACGGCCAAGGACGACGAGCCCGCAGAACGGGCCCAGAACCAGGCTCGTGCTCGACACCTGAGCAGAAGGTAAAACCCCTGTTCGTGGCCCGATTTCAGGGTTTCACGCATCGTTAAATCGGGTAGACTGTTGAATAGAAAGGGGGGCGGGCCGGACACCCGCCCCCCGCACCACCCGCGAAAGAAAGATCGAAAGGACGCACATGCTCGACCTCATGGACTGGTTCTGCGGAGCAGGCGGCAGCAGCCAGGGCGCGCACGCGGTTCCCGGCGTCCGGGTCACCCGGGCCGCCAACCACTGGGAGAAGGCCATCGAGAGCCACTCGGTGAACTTCCCCGAGACCGACCACTACCTCGGCGACATCCGGACCGCGCCGGTCGAGCGCTGGCCGGTGGCCGATCTGTTCTGGGCCTCGCCGGAGTGCCCGCAGTGGTCGGCCGCCCGGGGCAAGAAGCGCGACTTTGACATGACGCTGCAGGGCGAGCTGTTCGGGCCCGAGCGCGACGAGGAGGCCGAGCGCAGCCGGGCCCTGATGGAGGAGGTGCCCATGTACCTCCGGGGTGTCATCGCCCGAGGAGGCCGCGTGCGGGCCGGGGTCGTCGAGAACGTCGTCGACGTCCGGGCGTGGGACCAATGGAACCGGTGGATCGGGGAGATTCGCGCCCTCGGCTACCGGACCCGCGTGATCGCCATCAACAGCATGCACGCCCAGCCCGCGCGCACCCCCGCCGCGCCGCAGAGCCGGGACCGGCTGTACGTGGCCTACTGGGATGAGGCCCTCGGCCGGGATCCCGCCTGGAACAAGTGGTTGCGGCCGCTGGCCTACTGCCCCGTCTGCCGGGAGACCGTGCAGGCCGTCCAGGTGTTCAAGACCCCCGGCGCGGACATGGGCCGCTACCGCCAGCAGTACGTCTACAAGTGCCCCCGGGTGAGCTGCCGCAACCAGGTCCTAGAGCCGCCCGTGCTCCCGGCGGCCGCCGCGATCGACTGGAGCCTGACCGGCCAGCGCATCGGCGACCGCGACCGGCCGCTCGCCGACAAGACCATGGCCCGCATTGAGGCCGGACTACGCCGCTACGCCGTCGTCCCGGAGTTCGCCGAGGCGAGCTGTCAGCCGCTCATGGTGCCCGCCGGGGGCACGTGGCGCGACGAGGCGACGCCGGTAAGCGCGCCCATGAGCACCAGGACGACGCGGGAGAACGACGGCCTGGCCATCCCCGCGCCCTTCCTGGCGTTGCTGCGCTCCGACCGGCCGCGCACGATCGGGATGGACGAGCCCCTCGCGACCGTCGTAGCGGACGGCAGTAATCACGCCTTGGTGGTGCCGCCGCTCATGATCCCGATGGAGGGGCGCGACGGGAAGGAGGCCGCCCCCGCCTCCCTGCCGCTCCGTACCCAGACCGCCCGCAACGAGACCGGCGTCGCGTTCCTGCCCTTCGTGGCCGAGCTGCGCGGAGGATCCTCCGACGCCCGCCCGGTCAGCGAGGCCCTGGCCACCGTCACCGCCAGCGGCAATCACCACGGTCTCGTCACCCCGCCCGGCACCTCGGCAGCGCTCTGGCAAACCCTGCTCGCGCCCTACTACGGCAACGGCCAGGCCCGCCCCGTCGCCGAGCCCATCGGCACCCTGTCGACCCGCGACCGCTACGCCGTGGTGCGCGGCGCGGCCGAGCTCGACATCGCCGACGTGCAGTTCCGGATGCTGGAGCCCCACGAAGTCGGCGCGGCGATGGCGTTCGGCAAGAGCTACGTCGTGGTCGGCAACAAGCGCCAGCGCGTACGGCAGTACGGCAACGCGGTCACTCCGCCGGTAGCCGAGATCATCGTCTCGGCCCTGGTCGAGGCCGTCACAGGCGAGGACATCGAGCGCTGGCCGAACTGATCCACCCCGGGGCCCGGTCACCACGCCGGGCCCCACCCTCCGCAGAGCGCCACCCTCACGCCCCTGGACACGACGAAGGCGGCCGATGAACCACCGCCCCGCCGAAGCCGGACGACAGTCGGACACACCGGCCGCCGAGAGTCCACCCGCGAAGGAGGACACAGCCCCAGGTTAGCAACGCCAGTAACCAGCAGGAGAAGGAAGGACGGACGACATGACCGCCAAGAAGCCGGACACCGAGGACGCCACCGAGCCCAAGCCCGGGGCCTACTGCTGGGTCTGCGACGCCGACGACCACAGCACGAACCCCGCGACGTGCGCCGTCTGGGTCGCCGGGCCGTAGAAGGCTCCCAGACCAGCCACACCCGCCAAAAGATCTAGAAGAATCCCAGCTCAAAGGCGTGATCCACGGTTTCAAGCAAGCAGTATCGGGTAGACTGTTGAATAGAAGGGGGCGGGCCGGACACCCGCCCCCGCACCACCCGCGAGAACGCGATCGAGTTCTGAGGGCCCGGGGGAGGGCGGGCGCCGGCGCGGCCCCGCGGCGCCTCCGCGCCGTCGTCGGGGCATCGAGCCCCGGCGCCGCCGAAGGCGCGGCCCTCTCCCGCCGTACCGCGTACTCGAGCACTCGCCTCGGCCCGGACAGCCGAGACCCCACCCGCGAAGCACCAGAAAGGCACGCCCATGCTCACGGGCAGCACCACCACGGACACCCAGGAGCCGCGCGGCACCCGCGCCCGACTCGCCGCCATCCATGCCGCGCCGCAGCCAGCACGCCGGGGGATGTGGGAGATCAGTTACGGGCACCCCGCCGAGCTCACCGATGCCTGCCGCCCGACCGTGCTTTCTCGCGTGGTCGACGAGCCCACCTGGCACCAACTCCACCGCGGCGCATGCCTCGGCTGCGACTACGAGGGCCCCGAGCGCCGCCGGAACAACGAGGCCACCGAGGACGCGCACGATCACGCCTGGCCGACGTGGCGCGCCCTGCCCGTCGTCAGCCCGCCAGCCGCCGCCGCCGACTACCGGCCCGTTCTCCGCGAGCGCTGGCAGGCCGAGGTGACGCGGGCCTACCCCGCCGGGTGGTTCACCTCGGGCGGCCCCCTGGTCATCTACCGCCCCGAGGACGGACGGCACCGGCCCGGCGGAGCCCCCGGCGGCGGCTACGAGATCGTCGTACGGCAGGCCGAGCCGAGTCAGCAGTCCGAGCAGCCGACCCTCTTCTGACGAGGCCGGATCTCATGATCTACGAAGAGGAAGAGCTGAACTTCTACCTCGGCACCCACCGGGAGCGGTGGCTGATCACCGCTCCCTTGGATGTCTCCCTGTTCATCTCACACCGCGTGCTGGCCCGCCGGGCGACGTTGCCTCGGGCACCCCTCGGCCGCCACTACGCCATAGACTCCGGCGCCTTCACCGAGCTATCGCTGTACGGCGGCGAGTTCCGCACGAGCCCGGAGGAGTACGTGCGGGCCCTGGCTCGCTATGACGACGAGATCGGCGATATCGCGTGGGCGGCGCCTCAGGATTGGATGTGCGAGCCCTTCATACTGGCCAAGACCGGCTTGACCGTGGCCGAGCACCAGCGGCGGACCGTCGAGAACTTCGTGACGCTGACCGCGTTGTGGGAAGAGCAGGGAGCCCCCGGCGACTGCCCCGTCATGCCAGTCATTCAGGGTTGGCAGCTTGACGACTACCTGCGGTGTGTCGAACTGTACGAGCAGCACGGCGTACGGCTCGCCAAGGACTACCCCGTGGTCGGGGTCGGGTCGGTCTGCCGCCGCCAGGGCACCGCCGAGATCGGCGAGATCTTCCGCACGCTGGCCCGCCTCGATCTCCCATTGCACGGGTTCGGGGTGAAGATCGCTGGGCTCCGGCAGTACGGCCGGTGGCTCACCTCGGCCGACTCCATGGCCTGGAGTTTTCAAGGCCGCCGAACACCGACCGCTTGCGGGTCGAGCACGCACAAGAACGAGGCCAACTGTCAGTCCTTCGCGCTGACGTGGTTGCAACGCGTCTGGAAGGCGGCCGCGCGGCCGCAGTGGGATCAACGCGACCTGTTCGAGGTGCCCGAGCCCGTCGAGACCGAGCTGTATGGCGCGGCCGCCGGCTCCGGGACAATGGGGCTCGTGAGCTTGGTGACGTTGGGCGAGTGGGCGGCGAAGGTCGGCCGCGCCGAGACGGCGGTCCGGAACCATCTGACGGACGCCCCTGGCTTCCCCGCCCCGAAGGGGACCAGGCCCCGGGAGGGGTCCGGCACGCCGTACGAGGAGTACGAGGAGAGCGAGCTCGACGCGTGGCTGAAGGCGTGGGAGACCAAGCACGCTCCCGCCCGCTACGAGGTCCCCGGCGACCCGGGGGAGTACCGGACCCTCGGCGCGATCGCCAAGCTGTTGGGCGTCGACGGCAAGACGGTCACGCAGTATCGCGCGCTGCTCGACCAGCACGCCGCTCATGAAGACCGGGGAGCTCGCCGGTTCTACCGGACCGGCGATGTGGTCGAGGTCCTCAACAGCCGCAAGGGGTTCGGGGTCGCGCTCGACCCCGCCCGCGACCGCCGCCGTACGGCGGCCGCCGACGATGGGCCAGGGGCTCCAAGCGCCTGACTACCGTACGTAGCAGCCGTTAGCGTCAGGTGATGGACCCTGATGCTTCCCCCGGGCCCGAAGCCGCCAAAGGCTCCCCACCCACCCCCGCCGCGCAGGCCGGGTGCGCCTGCTTGTCCCTGCTCGTGCTCGCCGCCGCGGTGTTCGTCGGCATCATCGCGGCCGCAGCAGACCCGGCGGCCGCCGGCCGGACCTTCCTCGCACTCGGGGCGGGCTGTGGCCTGCTCGCCGCACTCTCGGTCGCGACAGGCCACAAGCAGGCGGCATGGCTCGGCGGCCTGGCAGCGCTCGCCTTCCTCTGCGTCGGCGCGATTGCCGTGTTCGGCACCTGAATCGAGCCTGATTCCAGCAAACCGTTCGCGCTGCCGTTCGCGCTGCCGTTCGCGCTGCCATTCGCGCTGCCATTCCCGCTGCTGTTCCTGCGGCTGTTCCTGCGGCTGTTGCGTTACCCGTTCGCGCGGCCGTTCGCGCCGCGATGGAGACGGGGATGACGCTGAGACTGGGTACACGCGGGTAGAGTGCTAGATGGATGTGCGGGTTCTATTGCAATAGATCCCGCTACGCCATGCGGGGAGGGCCCCGCGGCGGGGTGTTGGTTGGCGCCGTGTCCCACCACGAGACCCTCTGGGAGCGGGCCCGGCCTACATGCCGGGCTCGATCCAGTCCGAGATCCACTCGACCGCCACGAGCGCCACTCGCACGCCGACGTAGATCACCTTCCAGACCTTCCGCATCCTGCGTCCGCTCTCGTCCATAGCGGCTCCCCGCCTTTCCTCTGGTCCCCATGGATATGGGTGGGGGGTGGAGGAGACCCGGGACCTGTAGGCCTCCATGGATCACCCACAGAGCCCCGTACGGCACGAGCCGAGGCCAAGAACGTTCGCATGGCAAACTCTAGTTTGTGGCGGGACATGGCGCGCGCACCTATGACGCTAAATGACTGCATCACCGCAGGTCAGACGCTAAATGCATGCTAATAGCCTGAGCTTTGAAAACGAGCTCTGAGCAGTGCAAGAAGTGGCCGATTCGGGTCGATTTCACTGCCCGAAAAAATCTTGAAAAAGTCATTCTCGGCGTCGCGCCACAACTCCACTTATGACCCATTCGGCAACAAAAAGGGCATCCGCGTCTTGGTGTGAACGGGGGGACCCCTTCGGGTCGGAGATCCCTTGACCCCGACCGCTCCCGAATGTGAGTTCGACTCTCGGGAGTACGATGCGCAGCATGACCGACCTGCCCGCTGTACGGCTCCCGCCCGACAATGCGGGCCAGCTGCACGCCCGTCGCATCCTGCCCGATGGCACCCGCCAGGTCTGCGTGTCTTGGGTCGAGACGGAGAAGGGTTGGACGGGCGGACTTGTCGAGCGCGGACCCGAGTGGCTCGCCGAAGACCAGGTTGAATATCTCCCCGGTCAGCGCTACCCCGCCTACGAGCAGTTCGCGGATGGGACTGCGGACGCAGGCGCGCAGGATGCTCCGCTCCCGCCGGCCTGGCCCCCGCAGGTTCGACCGCCCGGCGCGCCGGACTGGCAGGCCAGCGCGGTTGCCTGGCTGCTGGAGGCGTTGCCGCCCGACTTCCGCGCCCACCCGGTGTTGCGAGACTTTCCGCTCGCCCTGGCATGGATGGCGACGCGCCACACCGAGTTCGCCACCGACGCCGCCCGCGCTGGCTACCGCTCCGCCGCCATTGACCTCAAGCCGCACCTGTCGGCCGAGGCGATCGAGCGGGTACACGACACCTACCGGGCGGAGGGGCGGCGCCTGGTTGAGCTGGCGCGGGCTATCGATGCGGTAACGCGCGAGCTGATGCGCGATCCCGGAGCGATCCCGTCACACCGCTAATCCAGTCCCCGTTGCTGCCGGATTCGGCAAGAACCGAGGTAGGCTACAAATGTTCCACTAGGCACATGACTACTAGGCATATGTCTAGCGGCTCATAGCCTGAACAGCCGAAACGCTCCGCACGACACCGGCCAAGATGAGATGCGGAGCGCTCGGGTTATTCAGAAGTGCGAGGGTCCGGGGTTACCCGGACCCTCAGCCATTTACCCACCAGTCCAGCCAGATCAGCACCGCCCTGATGATGAGCGGCACGATTTCTCGCAGGTCCGGCAGTGACTTCCGCCATCGCTCCATGTCGGTGGCCTCTCTCTCAGGGGCCCGGGGGAAGGGCCCGGTTCGGTCAACCCCCCCGGGGGCGACTGACCGGCTGCGAGAGCCGCATGGATTGGTAGCAGTGAGATAAATGGTAGGCGGCGGCGGCGGATAGCGCGTGCGGGCATCAATGCGTCACCGCACGTCAAAGGCGTCTTGGTAGCCTTTGTATATACCAAGAGTTCCATACTCTGACCTCGCCGAATATCCACTACCTCGAATCGATGTAAAGTCCGCAGAGATCATGCACCCGAAAAAATGTGACTTGTATCACACGCCTCCTCGGGTGCGTCGATTCCTCTTATCGGCGCCCTGGCGGAGTCTTACCCGACAGTGCATCAATTCTGTCCGGTATAAAACGATCTTCGCAAGGCTCTGACCTGCGGAAACGTCTTCACGCCGGAAAGCGGAGTCGCCGAGGGAGGAGAAAAGTCCGATTCATCCCGTTTTTCGCGTCCGAATATGCAACCCGAGTGCATAGACATGCATGAGTGACGGGTGAGGCTTGCCGGGCCCAAGGTGCGCGCGGATCATGGCGGGCATGGGCTACAAGCGAGGGGATGCGGTCCGCGTCAACCACCACGGCGCCCGGCGCGATGCCGTCGGGGTGGTCGAGTCGAGCGCGTGGGATGGCACCTACACCGTGCGCGTAGGAGGGCGCACCCTGCGCGGCGTGCGCGCCGAGCAGCTCGGCGCCGAATCCCGCCCCTTCTGGACCAAGCCCAGCGAGGCGGCCGCCGCGCCGCGCCCCTTCTGGGCACGTCCCCCTCGGCCCGCGCCCACCGCCGACCCTTCCCCCGCGCCGTTTTGGGCCCGCCCCCGCCGTACCGCCGACCAGCCCGCCGAGAGGGCACCGGGCGTCAGCGCAGCGAGCTGGCTGCTCTCCCGCGCCAGGAAGGCCAGCCCGCGCCGGCCGAGCCAGGCACCGCCGCTGTGGGACGAGTGAAGCCCGCCCCAGCGGCCGCCAGAGGAGGAGCCTTCAGCCGTTGAGCGGCGGCTCGTCCAGCCGACACGAGCCGACCTCGGGGTCATACCACTGTCCAGGCCCGCAGGTGGGCTGTGCAGCCTTGGTTACGGGAGGCTCGCTCGGCCCGCCGACCGGCACGCACTTCCCCGCGACCTTCTCAAAGCCCGCCTTGCAGCGCCTCGGAGGCCGCGGGGTCGCCGTCACCCGCACGCGCTTCGTCACGGTCACCGTGGGCACCGACGTGGTCCGCGGCGTAGACCGCGAACGCGTCGGCCTCGGCGACGTCGAGGGCGACGTCGAGGGCGAGGGCGAGCGCGGCCGCGCGCTCGGGCTCGCGTGGGGGGACGACACCGCTGTCGCGCTGGCCCGGGCCGAGACGGTCACCGTGACCACTGGCCCGGGCGAGGTGGCCGCCTCGCCCGGGGAATCGAGCAGCCGCCACGGCTTCACCCCTAGGACCAGGCCGATCGCGGCCGCCAGGAGGACGAGGCCGGCGAGCAGCTTCACCATGGGCGGCCTCGGCGGGTCTGGCTCATAGAACGACGGTGGCCCCAGCGGGCTGGACCGCCGCCGGGATGAGGGCGGGTCGTCGTAGCGGTCTAAGTCGTCGTCGCCTTCGGTCACGGACCGGATCTTACGACTGGGGAGCGGGCCGACTCGTCACCATTCCCGTAGATATAGGCCATTTCCGCTGGTCACAGATCTACCTCTGCACCGCGCGTACCGCCCCGACCAGTGATCGGTTCGGCCACGCTGGGGGCACGTCAGGAGTGATCGAGGGAGACGCCATGCACGAGCACGACGACCCCAACCTCTCGACCCCGCCGCGACCGTGGCGCCGCGCGCCGTACGGCATGGGCCAATCGCCAGAGCCTGCCGACACAGGACCGCCGCCGAGCCCGCACGGCGGGCCGACCGACGAGGATGCCCGCGGCGCCGACGAGGGGCCCGTCGACGAGGGGCCGGTCGACGACGGAGGGCCGTACGTCCCGATGGACCCGCGGCGGTACTCCCCGCCGATGCCCCCCGGCGACGACGGGGACGACGGGGACGACGGCGCTTGGTACGGCCCGGACACTTCACGCATCGACTGGCGCGCGGTCGCCCCCGTGGCGGGCGTCCTGGCCGCCGCCGTGGGCCTGGCCATCTGGGCAGCCTGGCCGGACGCGCCCACCCAGGCGCAGGCGAGCCCAACACCCACGCCGGTTAAGACGCTGCGCTACGTCGACGAGGCCAAGCCGACGCCGCTCGACTCGGGGACGCCGTTCTTCGTGACCCCGAGGCCGACCTACACGAACTTGTTGGGCAAGACGCCGACCGCCAGCCCGGACCCGTTCGGCGCGCTCACCCCGGCGCCCACCCCGGGCAGCACGCACAAGCCGCGCGAGCAAGCCGGAGAAGGCGACGGCCGCCTGTCAGTCGAGCCCGACCGACCAGCCGCCGAGCAGCAGCAGGAGAAGCCGCGCACGACGAAGACGACCAAGCCCCGCAGCAAGGGAGACTCCGACCGGTCCGGCGCGACGAGCACCGGCCGAGGCAAGAGCAGCAGCGGCCGCGAGCTCGTGGACAAGAAGTGCGACGAGCTGTTCCCGCCGCACAAACCCGAGTTCGCTATCCGCAACCAGGCGTGCCACCAGATGTACGGCTCAGGCTGACCCCGAAGCCCGGACGTGAGCCCGGGCCGCTCGACGGCCACCAGGCCGCCGGCCAGGCGACCCGCCCGGCCATCACCGGCGGGAGCCGGATCAATGAAGTTTGCAAACTTACTCGCCGCCGGTCAGGATAGACCCATGCCTGCAGCAACCACACCGGTTCAGGCCCGCGTCTCCTACGGCACCCGCGCCCGCCTGGCGGAGCACCTGGCCGCCGAGAAGAACGCGCGGCGCGCGCTCATCGCCGAGCGGTTCCCCGTCGACCCGGAGGCGCCGGCCGCCCAGCGCGCCCGGGTGCGCGCCGAGGCTCGCGCCTACCTGCAGGGCATGCGCCAGCGCGGCGAGCTGTGCGACTCGGTCGACGTGCTGATGATGCACGCGGTCCGCGCCGAGCTGGGGGAGAGGGGATGGGACCACCCGTGGCCGCCGCCCCCGCCGACCGCGCCGCACTCCGGCCGCTGGCCGGGCAGCCTGGACGGGGCGTGGCCGGAGGTGATCCCCATCAGGTTGCCCGCCGAGCTCGCCGAGCGGCTGCAGGCGGCATGCGCGAACGTGAGCATGCCCGCGATCGTCGAGATTCGCGCGCTGCGGGACGCCAACCCCGGGCCGATCACGCCCGCCGATGGCGTGCTCTGGGAGCGCTATCAGGCGCTGGCCGCCAAGGTGATCACCCCTGGCGACGTTCTGCGGGCCGCCGTCGCCCGGGCGCTCCCGCACGACTGAGTCCGGCGTGAACAATAGTTTGCAAACTTGAAAATCGCAGGTCAGCGCGCTGGAGCCGGTTGCGAACTGTCGGTCGCAGGGCGTACGGTCGCAACCATCACCACCCAAGGGGACCGCGGTCCCATGAGAGCCGAACGGAGGCCTTGATGGCCGAGCACGAGCCAGAGGAGGCGCCCCCGTCGCCGGGGCCCGTCTACTACCGGTGGTGGTCTGAGGTGCCCTGGGGTCTGGCCAGCCGGAGCCAGCTCGCCGGCGCCGATCTGCCGCGCGAGCCTGGTGGGCCGGTGGTCGGCTACGTGGCGGGGGAGGACTGGCGCGGCAAGGACGCCGACATCCCGCTGTATCGCGTCACTGACTGCCCGCCGACCCGGGCCACCGCTGGTCAGCTCGCGGCGGCCGGGCGGCGCGCGACCACTACCGTGCGGGTGTGCGCTGACTGTGGGGCCCAGTGCCAACAGGGTCTCGCGGAGCGCGGGCTCAGGCCCCGGTGCGTGGCCTGCAACCACATCGCCCGCCTGATCGCCAAGCAGATCGGGCTGCGCGAGGGCCGTACGGCGCTGGCCGACTGGGCGCGCGACCTGCTCGACGACGACGCCACGGCGGTGGTCTGGGTCAACCTGCACGAGGCGCCGCGAACGGCGGCCGGGCGCGCACGCCCGCCGTTGGCCGCCCAGGTGCAGGCAGTTGACGGCACGGGCGGCCGGTTGCTCGACATCCTGGTACGGCTGGCCGGTCCGCGAACCTCCGGGGCTCCAGCGGACGCCGTACCAGCAGCCGAGGGGGCGGGAGCGCTGCGGGCCGCGCTCGACGGCCGCCGCCTGGTCGGCTGGGATGTCCGGCCGCTCGCCCCAGTGACGGACCGCCTTGCCGCCCTCGGCCAGCCCGTACAGTTCACCGCGCCGGACAGGCCGCGCCAGTTCGACCGGTTGCCCTCACCCGTGCGGGATCGGGTGGCGCTGTGGCGCGGGGAACTCGACCCCGTCACGGGCTGGCTGCGCCAGCCCTGGCCGCCGGGGACGGCTGACCGGCTATGGCTGACGCTGCGGCGGATCGCCGACACCTCGGCCACGGGCCGACCCGGGCTGAGCGCGCCGCCGGACCATCAGGTACAGCCGGGCCTGCGGGACGCGGTGCGGCTGACCATCACCGGGTCTGCCGCAGGGACCACCGGCGTGCTGGAGACGCTGACCCGCGCGGGCCGGCTGCAGCGTGCGGCCGCCACGGTGCCCGCGCGGGAAGAGGGGGACCGGCACGTGACGTACGTGATCGTCGAGGGCGGCGCGCTCGACCACAGCCAGGCCAGCGCGGGGGAGGTGCATGTCTGATGGTGCAGCTCCGGCTCATGGGCGACGACGGCGACCGGGTGCGTGGCTTTGAACGACCCTTCCGGCCCCAAGGGAACGAGTCTTCTGGCCCCAGTAGGCGATCTTGAGCGCGACCGACGAACGACTCTTTTGGCCCCAGGCTCGGCGCTACGTCATCAGTGGGGAGGCACTACCGCCGGGCCGTACCGGGTGCATGCCGAGCGGGTCGACGTCGACCCGGTGGCCGCCTCGCCGGCGCGGCGGCCGTCCTGCCGACGACCGCCCGCTCTCGGGGCAGGCTGACCCGCGGGCGCCAGGGCCTCGGACGAACCCGCCGATTCCGGCGTCCGCCCAGCTCCGGGGCCCTGCCGAGGCTACGGTCGCACCTCGTGACCGACCCCGCCCTCTGCCCGCACGAGGCAGCCGTACCGCTGGTCGACGACGACCAGGCCGCCCCCGCCGTGGTGTGCCTGTGCGGCGCCCGCTGGACCTGCCGCGAGCAGGTGCCCGCCGCCGTGGCGCTTCGTCTCGATACCCGCCTCGGTCCCGAAGCGTGGCCCCTGACGCCGCCACCGAGGGGCAGTAGGCTGAATCAGCACAGACCAGACGATCAGGAGGGCGCACCGTGTCAGCTCAGCCAGCCGAGCCCCACGGCCCCGGGTACGACCCTGACGACATCCTGAGCACACTGCCGCAGCAGTACCACGAGCGGTTCCTGAACGACTACCGCGCCGCCATGGTCGCGGCCGCGCACGAGACGTGGCGCTACCGCGAGCTGCAGCAGGTTCTCAAGCGCTGGCACTTGCGCGCGATCATGTACTCCCGCCCCGGTCACGACCAGCGCGCCGAGGATGCCCGCACCGGCTCCGGGGGTCCGTGGCTGGAGGCCGACCAGATCGAGAGCCCGTTCCCGGGCCGCACGCTCGCCGACGTATTCGCTGAGCGCGCCGGGGGCGCTGCGTGAACTTTCGCGTGATCTTCCACGCGACCGGATCAGCCGCCATCGTCGGCCTGCCTGAGGCCGCGTTCGTGTCTCTCCTTGAGGCCCTGGCCCGCGTCGGCGATGACCCGTTCAAGAACTCCAGCGCTGGTCAGCGCGATGATCCGAACTACCGGGAGGTCGAGTTCGGAGACGCTGGCCTCGCCGCGTTCTACGTCGACCGGCCCCGCCGTACCGTCTCGGTGTACGAGGTGGTCTGGGCGGGCTGAGCCCGCCTTACGCGGCGTCGCCGTCGAGCAGGTCGGCCCACAGTTCGCGGATGAGCGCGGCCGCCGTGCGGTGCGTCTCGAGCACCTGGTCGCCCTCGAATCGGCGAATCCACATCGCCCCGGCGCCGGCGATGAGCTCATAGCGGATCGTTCTGCACGAACAGGTCCACTCGATCACGTGCTCTCGCGGAACCTCGCAGCCAGGCAGGCCCCATTCGATCGCCCAGGCGGACGCCCGGGTGCGCGGGTGCGCGTAGTGGAGATCACCGGCAAGCCTGCTCATGATTTCCCAGCGTAGCTCTGTGGTTGGCAAATGTCTGTAGTTGTTTGCAGTCGTAGGCGGGCGAAGGGGCGCGTTGGCGGACATCTACGGTCCATGGTCATGACCGAGGAGCGCGAGGCCGCGAAGGTGGATCACGACGCCGCCATGCCGGTCTATCGGCAGCTCGCGGTGATCCTGCGTGACCAGATCGCCATGGGGCAGCTCCGGCCGGGCCGGGTGATCCCCACGGAGAAGGTCCTTATGGAGGAGCACGACCTCGGCCGCGACAGCGTGCGCAAGGCGCTCCGCGTGCTGCGCGAGGCTGGGCTGATCGAGGCAGTACAGGGCCGCGGGACCTTCGTCACCGAGCACGCCCAGGAGCGCGCGCAGGAACAGGCCAAGGGCAAGTGAACCCGCCGCCCCGGGCCGTACGGCCGGGGGCGGTCAGCTCGCCGAACGGTGGCGCTCGAGCAGCGAGGCCACCTCGGGCACCGCACGATGCACGGCAAGCCGTGCGATGACGTCCCGGGTCCGCGCGGCGGTGCGCGCGCTGGGCAGGTCGGCCGACAGGTCGAGCATCCGGTGTGCGGCGGCCGCCGCTTCCTCCGGCTCGCCCGCGTCGACCAGGGCGACCGCCAGCCACGACAGGTACAGCGCGAGCTCGCGCGTGTGAGCAGTGTCGTAGCGGCCGAGTACGTCGGTCAGCAGTGGGATTGCCCGCAGCGGCCTCCGTAGCTCGGTGTACACCCGCGCCTCCATGACCTGCAGCTCGCCGGCGTCGACCCAGTAGAAGAGCGCGGGTTCGTCGGCGGTCGCCGCATCGAGCGCGGCCGAGGCGTCGCCCAGCGCGCGCATGCTGGCCTGGCTGTCGCCCGCCCGGGCCGTGGCCCAGGCCAGGCGGTCGAAGGCGAGCGCGCGGGCCCGCCCCGAGGGCACCGGGGCCGCCGTGTCGAGGGCGGCCTGAGCCAGCCGTACACCCTCGGCCAGGTCGCCGCCGTTGGTGGTCTGGTAGGCCAGGGAGCCGAGGAGGTTCGACTCCACCAGCGCGGCGCCCGCCTCGCGGGCCGCGCTGACGCCCAGGCGGTAAGTGGCGGCCGCCCGGTCGACGTCCCCGGCGTCGCTGGCGATCCAGCCCGCGATCTGGGCGACCTCACCGATGAGCGCGAGCAACTCGCGGCCGACCTGGTCGGTGTGGCCGCCCCGGCGGTAGACCTGCACCGCGGCGTCGAGCTCGCGGAAGGCGGGGCCGATGAGGTCGCCGCCGGCGAGCACGTCGTCCGCCAGGCGGAGCGCGTGCACCCGGGCCGCCAGCGTCGCCACGGTGTCGGCGCCGACGCGGCGCCCGGTGTGGGCGGCGACCCTGGCCAGCACGTCACCGACCGGCGGCAGCTCGACCAGCGGCGAGGCCGGGGGAGCGGGGCGCGGCTGGTCGACGGCGAACAGTTCGCCCTCGGCGATGCCGAACGCCCTGGAGTACAGGGCTCGGTACAGCTCGCCGGGGGCGTGCTCGCCCTTCTCCCACCAGCGCACGT
>NZ_JAHDTI010000031.1 GCF_018531495.1 Nonomuraea sediminis | reverse complement strand
GTTCACACCGAAGAGGTCACTGGTTCGATCCCAGTATCGCCCACCAGCTCAGAGGCCGTTTCGCCGGTTAGGCGAGGCGGCCTCTCGCATGTTTGGGAACGATTTGGGAAACAGAGATCATCTCGACGTTACCCTCGCGCCACGGGGCCATCGCCGCATCCAAGATCGGCACCGGGGATCGCGGGTGGATCTTGAACCGCTCAGCGACCCCGCTGTCCCATAAGCCGGTCAGGAGAGTCAGCAGGTCGGTCACCATCTGGTCGGTGATCTGCCCGTACAAGCCGGACATGGAAAGGTCCTCGTGCCCCATCCGGTCGACCTTGAGCGCCTTCTTGATCCCGCCGTCATCCATCCACGTCTGGAGGCTGTACCGGAGCCCGTGCGGGGTGAGTCCGAACATGACGGGCGCCCACGACGCGATCTGGCGCGTACGGAGATCGTCGGCGTCGTAGAACCACTGCCCGCGCTGGCGGGGAATCACGAACTCCTCGGGCGGCTCTGGCCACTCCTCCCAGTCCATCTCCCGCGGCACCGCGGCGTACGGCCAGGGCGGCTGCAGCGGCTGCCCCGGGAACGGGATGTCCTCCTCTCCCCATGTGCCGCCGCCGACCTGAACGGTTACCGGCCGCGGCGGCCGGGCCCGTGCCCCGCTCTTGCCCGGGTACATGCCGTCCGCCGCCGGCCGCATGATGCGCGTGCCGAAGTTGCCGCGCTGGTAGTGCGCGCCCTCGGGGGTCAGGAACAGAAGGCGGCGCTTGCCACTGCTGACGCACCACTCGACATGCTCGATCCCGTCGACATGGGGCAGGTCCTCGGACCGCTTACTGCAGCTGCACGGCCGCGCGCGCTCGGCCTGCTCCTCGAGGAGGGCCCAGAGCCAGGCCGGGATGTCGAGCTGGCGAATGCTCCCGTCCTTCGGGATCCCCCAGTAGAACCCGGACAGCTCGTAGAGCTTCCACTGGATGTCCAGCTGGCGCTCCCGACGCAGGAGGCTGTCGGGCGTGAGCGCCAGGACCTCGCTCCACCGCAGCCCCGTGAAGGCCTTCGTCACGAGCATGAGGAACACATCCGGGTTGCCCGCCAGGATCGCGGCGCGCTCGGCGACCAGGATCACCTGGAGCGGGCTCGCCCAGATGCGCGCCTTCGCCTGGTGCCGCGCGACCCGTTTCAGACCCTTGCGGCCCTTGCCTCTCCGGCGTAGCGCCGGGTTGAAAGCCAGGTGCAGCGGAACGGCATCGTTGAGGATCGTGATCAGCTGCGAGCGGGCGTCGCGCGCGGTGCGGGGCGCGTACCCGGCGCGCACGATGTCACGCTCCCAGGGAGCCATCTCCTCGGCCGCAATGGACACCAGCTCGCGGGTGCCCCACCGGGGGAGCAGGTGCCCCTCGATCACGGATCGGATCTTCGCCATGGTCGACGGCTCCAGGTCCTGCCCGGAGTACCAGGTCGGCGCCCACTCGGCGAAGGTGATCTTGGGGGCGTCGGGGTCGACCCACTTGCCGCGGCGGATCAGCTCCTCCTGGTAGAGGCCAGCGTTGTACGCAGCCTCCTCATCGGCGAAGTGCTCGCCCTTCTCGTCGAACGTCAGGCGCTTGATCTTGCCGTCGGGCTTGCGGTACTTGACGGTCCAATGGCCGCTGCGGAATTCGGGCCAGGGCATCGCATCACGCTCCAGTCCAGAGGTGTGGCTGATCAGGGAGTTCTAGTCCAATGACCGTTGTTGGGGGCTCGTAGAACCGCATGGTCTCAGTGCCAAGCAGTTCCACGGTGGTCGCGAGATCGGCCGTGATCAGGTACTCGGGGATCGGGACGAATATGCCACCCGGCGTGATCGTCGGCACGATGTGGTCGGGCGCGGCCTGGTCGTGCCGCACGATATGAACTCTTCCCCAGAGGGTGGGGGATGGATCGTTCCTGGGCTTCAGGTTGGCGACGATGGCGTTGCTCACGCCGGCGAGGGGGACGAGGAGGCGGTGATTGATCTGTTCCTGGTCGACCACCACTTCGGTGTGGTCGTCGCTGAGTCTCACCGCGGCTGGCTGACCTAAGGGAAGTTGGGAGCGGTTGACGGCGTGGTACGTGACGAGCATGAGAGAGCCCTCCGGGGGCCTGTGCTGGTGCTGGGCAGGCGCCATACGTCGATTACGGACGTGACTGAAAACGCCTGAAATCCGGAGTGTTACATCTCCGACCCCTTATGTCACAGTGGTGTGATCTGTGCTATCTGGGCAAATTGGGAGTAAATACGTCTTAAGTGACGTGAATGTTTCCTTGCGGACAGGTTCGACTCACGTGTCCCTCTCTTGACGAAGGCGATCTAGATATGTGGCGAGGTCTTCTGCCTGTCGGCGAACCTGCTCGCGATCCTCGTCCGAAAGGGCTGGCGGGACGGTGAGCAACATGGTGCCGCGATCGACCGGGACGCTCATGACCTCGCGTTCGGGGCCGTACATCTCGCGAAGGATCTCCGCAGCCTCGAGGGCGTTGGTCCGCCCGAGGGCTCCAAGTCGTGCAAGATCGTCCGGCTTCAGGCCTACAGCATGCGCCATGTGGGCCAGCGTTGATGGTGTGGCAACAACCGGAACCTGCTGACCCTTCTGTGGTGTGCGGTAGCCGCGTTCGACGTGCCCCCACGTATCGGCAGTGATGCCTGCCCGTTTAGCGGCTTCCGCTACCGGAAGTCGAGGCCTCAAGCTCTCGCGAGTGCGCCTGATGAGCACGCCTTCAGGTGTCGGTCCCGGTGTCTCTGCAGCCATGGCCTCTCGTCCCTTCCGGTGCAGCGGAATCCAGAGGAATACAGGAAAAGACTCCTGGTCACGCCCATCAGAATGCAAGTTGAGCCAGAGCAATGCTACTTACGCCAAAGATGTAACTTGATATTCTCTGGCTTCCTCTGGCATCCTCTGGCATATGAGCACACCTCGCGCGCCCGGTGAGCGGGCGCTGAACCAGGATCCGAACGCTCTTCGCGGGCGCCGCATAGCAGCCGGGTTAAGCAAGGTGGCATTGGCCGAAAAAGCCCAGATCAGCACGACGCACATGACACAGGTCGAACTCGGACAGAAGTCCGCCTCGCCTGCGGTGCTCGTACGCCTGGCCAAGGCGTTGGGGTGCGACCCCGAAGACCTGATGGCCAGGGAGCTGATCGCGAAATGACCGCCGCGCCCGACGTGCCTGAATACCGGCTGTACACCAGCGCCCAGGCGGGGAAGCGGGCTGGCATCTCCGGCCGCACGTTCTCCAGGCTGGCCCGCGAGCGGTCGGTCCAGCACACCAGGAACGGGCGCCTCGTCTTCTGGACCGACGAACAGATCCGCGATGCGGTCGCGTATCTGGCCACGAACGCCGAGAAGTCACCCTCCTCGAGCCGCGGCGAGGGCGGCTCATCACGGCCACATGACTCTCACCGAGGCACAGCCCGCTCTGGCCACGCCGAGCAGAAGAGCACCGTCGTGACGCTCGTCGCCAAGCCCGGCCGCAGATACCGCGCCGACGCATTCGGATAAGCCCCCAGGAGTTCCCGATGACCATGCCCACGCAGGACGCTCCCCAGCGCCCCATCGATTCGCGTGTGCGCTACTACCGCTTGTCCACGCCGGACGGCGTCGCCGTCGTCGTGGGCCTGGCGGCCGCCGGCGAGCCGGTCACCATCACCGTCGCGCAGCCGAGCCCGGCCGTGCTGATCCTGCCCTACGACGAGGCCTGGGCCCTGTGGGCCTGCCTGGCCGACGGGCTCGGCGTGGCCGGCGAGCCGCCCGCGTGGGTGCCCGAGATGCTCGACCCGACCGACATCGAGCACGAGCCGCTGCCCAGCCTCGGCGTGCCCGACCGGCCGTTCTAGGCCCGGCATGGAAGTCCGCCTGATCGGCAGCCCGGCGGAGGTCCGCATCGGGATCACCTCTCTCAAGAGGACCTATCCCGGCACCACCGTACGGAGCATCAGGACCAGCAACCGCGGCCTCGGCAGCGTGCGCGCCTACCTGACGGTTCCGCTCGACGAGCCCGACACCGTACAGGCCGCCACCGACAAAAACGAAGGTCTCCCAGCAAAGCCGGGAGACCCACAGCGAAGGAACCAACTCCGTTGATCAACCACCCTATCTACCTGCTCGACCAGGCGTCGAGCGCCGAGCAGCCGGGCGCCTGCACGCCCGCCAGCTGCGACAGCGTCCCCTGCGCGATGGAGATCGAGGCCGCCTGGGCCCGGATGAGCGAGGCCCACCGGTGAACCCCCGCGAGACGTACATCGCCGAGGCGACCGTCGCCGCGATCGACTTCACGGGCCGCATGCTCGGCGCAATCGAGGACGGGAACTGGTCCTACGCCAAGGACAAGTTGAGTCAGCTGTATCGCGCGCTCGATCAGCTCGACACGCAGCTGGCGCGTACCAGCCCTGCCGCGGCCGGCACCCCCGTCGCCGAGCACATCCGCCGAGAGTCGCGGCACTACCCCATCGGCAAGGCGCTATACGGCACGCCGCCCGCCGCGGCGAGCCCGCTCGCGCAGGCCGAGGAGGCGAAGCGTCGCCGAGACCTGATGGGCGAGCTGCACGCGTTGACGGCCGGGTACGGCGAGCTGACTGAGGCGCCCTGGTACCCCGCCCGCGCCGGCGACATCGTGCACGTCCAGTACGAGGCCCTCGGCGGCGAGACGTACGTGGTTGAGGACTCCGCCGAGGAGGGCGGCCTGGTGCTGCGGCCGCTGCACCACTCGGCCGGCATGGCCGCCCCCGGCTGCTTCGCGCCCGGCATGGTCGACGACCCGCTGATGGAGGCGTGGATGGAGGCCGGGCCGCACGCGCTCACGCTCGTCCGCGACGGCAAGGTCGTCCACGGCGGGGGTGCGGGATGACCGAGATCTTCAGCACGCTGCCCGACCAGTCCTTCGACTGGACGCGCGACCTCGACCCCGACGTGCGCGCCGACGTGACCACCTGGCTGGAGATCGGCGACCGCGCGTTCCTGTACGTCGACGCCGTCACGCCGGGCCCGCGCTCGGCGGGCGTCCGCGTCGACCAGGCGCTGGCCGAGCACGGTCTGCCGGAGCGTGTGCGATGACGACCCGCGTGGCGCCGAACCCGCCGAGCCCATACGCGACGGCCGACCCGAGCGTCCGGCACCTGTTCCCAGTGCCCGCCTTCCTGAAGGCGCCGCCGCTGCCGGGCACGCTCGCGCCTACAGGCTGTGCCGAACTCGCAGTCGTGCCGCCGGCGCCCATCGAGCTCATGCCCGGCCAGCCGCTGCCCGACGGCCTGTGCGCAGGCTGCATCGCCTCGCTGGAGGCCGACACCATCCAGGCCAACACCGGCCCGGTGACGGCCTGCGATCGGTGCGGCATGACCACCAGCCACGGCAGATGGTGCGCACTTTGCCGCGCCGAGCTCCACCGGATCACGGAGCGTGAGGCGCGATGACCAGCAACCGCAAGCCGTCGCGCCCCGACCCGGCGACCCCGTTCACGGACTGGGCGGTCGCATGGTTCGAGGCCCGCGACTGGGAGCCGGTCACGGAGACCATGCAGCGCGAGATCCTGCAGCGCTACCTGCTGCCCGCCTTCGGTGAGCGACCCCTCGGCTCGATCAGGGCGGCCGAGATCCTGCCCTGGGAGGAGTCCATCCTCCGCTCCGGCCGGTCGCAGCACACCGCCCGCGCGGCGTCCCACTTGCTGATCCTCATCCTGCATGCCGCGGGCGTCGACCGCGGCAAGCCGACCGCCGGGGGTGGCCGGTGATCGCGCCCGACTACCTCGACTTCCGCACCGTCCAGCACGCCAAGGAGTGCACCGCGGCGGGCTGGCAGGTCCTGGAGCGCACACGCGAGGACCTCGGCGGCCGGTCGAATCTGACGATCCGCCTGGTGTGCCCGCGGCCCAAGGGCTGCGGCATCTTCCACCAGTGGACAGTCGACCTGGCGCCGGATCGCGACGACGGCGGCGACCGCCGCTCGGGATGTACCTACGAGGGTGGGCCCGTCGAGCGCATCGGGTACGGCACGCCGCCGATCAAGACCGGCGGCGTGTGGCTGCACGCCGGGCCGCCGCTCGTCTCCTTCAGTTGGGCCGACGAGGGCCCGGATTACTTCGTGGTCACTGCCAGCAGCGCGCCGCCGGCCGAGCCCGGCGACGTGCTCGGCATCATCGGCCAGGGCCGCAAGGACGGCCGGCAGCTGAAGGGCCGCTGGTGGGCGGGCGCCGGCTACCGGACCGGGAGGTACGGCCTGAGCCCGGCGCACACCACCGACCAGGTGGCCAGCCGCGGCGCCGCGGTGCGCTGGGTGCTCGAGCACGTCGCGGTCGACGGCGAGCCCGCCCCGGGCGGTGAGGCCGGATGATCTCGATCCGCCATCGGCAGGCGATCGCCGCGGCGATCCTGGCGGACCTGTTGCTGACCCGCGAGCTGCCCGTGATGGATTGGGAGCTGAGCGACCATCCGGAGGAGCCCGCGCTGCTGGCACATCCGGGCCGCGGGCTCACGGACGAGCAGGAGGTCGATGCGGTCCGCCGGTGGGCGGCCGCGCTCAGCCTCCCACCTCCAACGTGGAAGCCTGACCCGCCCGTCGGCGGCATGTACGGCAGCTCGGGGTGCGCTCAAGGCAGCACCACCGCTCGTGTATCGGTCTTCCTCGAGGAGCCGCCGAGTGGTGAGGCCCGGTGAGCGCGCCGATCGACTACCGCCGCCCCGAACACCAGCTGCTCGTGCTCGCCGTCGGCATCGAGGAGATCGAGCGGGCCGGGCAGCTGCAGCTGCTCGCCTCCGACGTCATCCCGACCCGGCTAGTGGGCTGCGACGAGCAGCTGCTCGCCGGTCTCGGATTCGAGCTCGGCGACCAGGTCGCCGACGACCCACTGTTCCGGTACGCGACCCTGCCGAACGGGTGGAGGTGGCGGGCCGCCGAAGACGCACGCGGCTCGTACCTGGTCGACGAGCGCGGCCGCGACCGGTTCTCGGTCTGGTACAAGGCCGCGCCATACGACCGCTCGGCCAGCGTCGCCTACCTTCCGCTCCCCGAGGAGGGAACGTGATGGTGGAGTTCCCGCTGCAGCTGCCCGCCCGCGGGCTGCCGACCCGGATGGGCAGCTCCTACCTGGCGCGCCTGTGGGACGTCGACTACCGGAACATCGTCCGCTGGGCTGAACTCGGGCTGCTCGAGTTCCGGCAGGAGGGGTTGGCCCGCGTCTACTACCGGCCCGCGGTCGAAGCCTTCGCCCGCGCGGCCATCCCGGTGCGGCTCCTGAAGCCGGACATGGTCGTACGGCACCCGCGCTGGGCGGCTGGCACGCCAGTCCGCGTGATCGAGGCGCTGCCCGGGCCGCTGATGTGGTCGGTCACCTACCGGACCGCCGACGGCACGCTGGAGCATCCGCCGCGTTGCCCCGGCTACCGGATCGTGCTGCAGGTTCCCGACGGCCAGGCGGGTGACCTGTGACGCGGCCCAGCCGCCCGGCCGAGCCCGACACCACGCACCTGCAGCGGGCCGCCGTCAATGCGCTGTACAAGGTCCTGGCAACGCACCGAGGGCTGGACACGCTGCGCTGGTCCCTGGCCCCACGCGGATGCGGCCTGACCGGCTACGTGGTCGACGTCGACGCCTACAGCATCGAGCTGCACTTCGCCGAGTGGCAGCGCGCACTCGCGCTCGATCTCCTCCCGTCCACGCCCGGCCGACTGGTGGCCGCCGGGCTTGTGCACGGCTGCCGCATCACCCTGATCGCCACCATCCCCACGAAAGAGATCGAACATGAGCGTCCTTGAAGAGACGATCACCACCGCGCTCGGCTGGCCCGAGGCCGGCCGCGTGCAGCAGGTGCCCGGGTATCGGGCGCGCGCCGAGCTGGTTCTCGGCGGCGGCACGAGCGTCTGGTTCGACGACCGCGGTGCGCTGCTCGCCCTGATCAACGCCGCCTCGCACCAGCTGACCCGGCTGGAGGACATCGCTCGCCGGGAGGCCGAGCGCTCCCACCCGAGCCAGCAGCCGCCGCCCGACGAGGTGTCGATCGTCCGCCCCTACATCACGCGGCACCAGCCGGTCGCGCCCGTCGTGGGGCTCAGCGCCGCCCCGCTCGCGCCGGAGACCGCCGAGGAGGCGGTGCCGGACCCTCACTCACCGGTGGCCCGCGCCTAGCAGGCCACCACCGCCCCCGACACGGCCACGAGAGCCTCTGGCAGCGCCTGGCGGCCCGCTGGAAAGCCAGCTGGCACGACGCCGCCCAGTCGCTCAGCTGGAGCTCGTGGACCTAACCGCTCCGCCCCCGTCGGCCACTTCCCCGGCCGACGGGGACCCAGACGCGGCAGGCCCTCCCTGCCGCGCCCGCCGTACGGCGAGCGCATCCATCCCAATTCATCCCACAACCCGGTGATCACGCCCCCCTCGGGAACGTCACCCCGCACCAGAAACCAGTGATCATGACCACATATACCCCCGCCGCCGACGCCCCTTCCGCGGCCGCGCCCGCGCTGCACGCCAGGATCGTGCCGTCGACGACCGGCATCGTTCACGCCACCGAACTCGTCGAGGTCTTCGCCGGCACCTTCATGGCGGGCATTCTCGTGCTCCCAAACGCGGCCGCCCACGACCTCGTCACCCGCCTGCAGGACCAGGAGGCGCGCCTCTCGCTCGTGAGCGCCCAGGTGGCCGGCCACGTCCGCTACGTCCTGGAGTACGACTACAACAACCCGGCCGACGAGCCCAACGACTGGCTGGTCACCCTCATCAGCCTGATGGACCAGGCCGACCCCGAGCAGCGCCGCGCTCTCGCGCGCGCCTATCCCGCCTACGCCGTGTGCGTGGCGATCGCCACCCAGGAAGGCGGTCTGGGCCAGCTCGCCCACTTCCATCAGGAACTGCTGTCCACCGAGCGTCCCGCCAGCCCGCAGGCAGAGTGACATGGCGGCCGCCATCACGGTCATCTTCCTGATGCTGCTCGCCGGCGCGGCCGCCGGCACCGGGTCCCTGCTGTGGGAGCGGGGCCGGCCGGTCACGGCCGTGGCTGCCGCCGGTGTGTCCGGCGTGCTGGTCGGGCTGGCCTTCTTCACCGCGCTGACCACATGAGCACGCCCACGCCCCCGCGGCCGACGCGCCGCCAGGTCCTCGAGCTCCACGCCGAGCTCGAGGCCCGGCGCAAGGCCGCCGGGCTGCTGCGCTGGCAGCTGGCCGTCCAGCTCGACCTCACCATCAGGCGCCTGTGGCAGATCTCGCAGGGCGTGGCCAGCGAGCCCACCTACCGGTCGGCGCAGGCCTGGCTGCACCGACATACCGCACCGTCCCCGACCACCCACGACACCAAGCAAGGAGGTAACGACGATGACAGCGGCGACACAAGCGGGTGAACTGATCTTCTGGGAATGGGTGCGCATCCTGCGCCGCGCCGAGCTCGGCTTCGGGACGGGCAAGAAGCGGATCGGCAGCAACATCGTCCAGCACGTCGCCATGATGGCGTGCACGTACGGCAACCCCGACGGCAGCCGCATCCGGCCCGGCCTCAATCGCCTGGCCCGAGTGTGCCGCCTGGACCCCGAGACCGTACGGCGCTGCCTGACCCGGCTGCGCGAGCTGGGCCTGTTCCGGCGCGTCTTCGAAGGCTCCAAGGCCGGCCGCGCCGGCGGCAAGTCCGACGAGTACCAGCTGGACATCCCCGAGGACCTCGCCGAGCGCGTGGCCATGCTCGACCCCGACGAGCATGAGCTCATCGTGCCCGAAGGCGTCGAGCCGCCGCCCGTCCGTACACCGCGGACCAAGCGAGCGGCCACCTCCGAGGACGGATCACCCGGTGCTGCACCGGCTGATGAGCCTGTGGATAACCCGCCGCAGGAGTCCCCGGTAGCCCCCAATGCGGCGCCGCCCGGCGAAGAACACCCGGTGCTGCCCCCGGAAACACCCGGTGCTGCCCCTGGAAACACCCGGTGCAGCACCGTGCCACCTACACATGCACCTACCAATCACCTACCAGCACACAACTTCCCGCCGTACGGCGCTGAGGTGGAAGGGGTACCGGGCCAGCGCCGTGAGCCTTCGGCCGAGATCGATCCGCCGCCCAAGATCCTCACGCTGTCGACGCTGCGCGCGCTCGACCCGGCCGAGGCCTACGCCGCGGCGGCCGCCGAGCTCTCGCGGTTGCCCGAGTTCGGCCAGCCCTGGATCGCCGCGGCGCGGCGCGAGCTCGGCGAGCACACCCCCCGCAGCCAGCTCGTCGTCCGAGCCCACGCCCTCTACGCCGAGCGGCGCGCGTCATGACCGCCCGGCCGCCCTGCCCACACAGCAGCGCCGACCCGAGGCTGTGCCCGGACTGCCGGGCCGAGCGCCTCGGCCCGGTCCCCGTCGACGACGCTGACGACGCCGACGAGGTCGCCCTGGCCCTGGCCGATGTCGTCGCCCCTGACCGGCACATCGAGCCCGGTCAGGTCGACTACGCCCTGGCCGCGGCCGCGGATCTGCACCGGGTGCTCGGCGCCGCTGGGTACGTGGTGCTGCGCCAGGACGACGCACGCAAGCTGCTGCAGGCCGCGCACTCCAAGGACCGGCCGGACCCGGCCGTGCTCCTGCGGGTGAGCGAGGCCTTGGCCGAGGCGCCCCGACTGCGGCTGATCGGCGCAAATGCCGTACCGCCGGACTCGCTGGAGCGCGATCATGATGGAGGAAATTCAACACCGTTGAACAACCCGCCAACGGGATAGGGAGGCCCCGGTGATCCCGACCCAACACGACCTCGACCCCTGCCCCGCAGGCTGCGGCGCCGCCGTGCTCTGGACCACGACCGAGCACGGCCGCCCCATGGCCATCGACCCCACGCCGGACGAGCGGGGTAACCAGGCCGTCTACCGGGACGGGCCCGGCCGCTGGCGCTCGCGCAGCCTCGACGGCGCCGACGCCCGCCCCCCAGACCCCTGGGAATCCACCTACCGGCCCCACGTCGCCACCTGCACCAACCATCAGCCACCGCTGCCGGGCATCGGCGGCCGCCGCCGTACCCGCCACGCACCACCGCGCCGCGTATGGCGCTGACCTTCGAGAGACCAACCATGACCACCGACCACACGCCCTGCCAGATCGTCGACGTCCCCGGCGTCGGCCCCATGCGCGTGCAAGGCAACCTCACGACCGAGACGGACCGGCACTACTTCGCCGAGCTCGTCCAAGCCGCTCAACGCCGGATGACCGAGGACCTCAAGGCCGAGGGCCGCGCCGAGCTCCTCGACCGCCTTACCGCGCTCCGCCAGACCTGGGCCGACCGACAGCGGGCCGAGATCTACACCCGGGAGACCGCCGACGGGCCCTCCGCCGGCCTGGCCTCCGCCCGCGCCGACCTGTACGGGCAGCTCATCGCCGACCTCGACCAGGTGATGAGCCGTGGCTGAACCCACCATGTCCGTACCCCGGCGAGGGAAGCCGGAACGCCCACTGCCGCCTAAGCCCCGCCCCACCCGCTTGTGCGTCTTCGGCACGCACCCCTCGATCGGCTGGCGCTGGTTCAACACCACCGGCTGGGAACGCGTCTGCATCCGCCACACCGGCCGCCCTGCCGACTACGTCCCCGACACCGCTGCCACCCTCCGGGCAGACCCATGACCGCGGGCGCCGTGCAGCTCGGCATCTGGGACCCGCCCGCACTCCCGCCGCGGCGCTGGCTCCCGCGATGCGCCGACTGCGGACGCCGCGTCTGGGCCAGTACCAGCCTGCACCAGCGGTTCGGGCGGCTCCTCGGCGGCCGCTGCTACCGGCGCCGGGCGCGCGAGCAGCGCCGCCTCCACGTCACCATGACCATCCCCGTACGGCCACCCGGCGATATCCCAGGCCAGACCACCATCCCGATCCCGCACCAGGAGCACACGTGACCACCGCACCCGCCGCGGCCACCGAGGAGGCCTTCCTCACCGTGGCCGAGATCGCCCGCCGCTTCCGCACGTCCAGAATGACCGTCTACCGGATGGTGCATGGCGGCGAATTCGTCGGCGCCGTCCGCATCGGCCGAGGTTTCCGTGTCCCGGCCTCCAGTGTGGAGGCCTACCTGGCAGGCAACACGATCGAAGCCGTCGACGGCCGCTGAGATTGAGTAGCAAGTTGATCGAGGAGGGCCGTGACGGCCGCAGCACTTGAGGTAGCGGTCCTGGTCGACGAGCTCATGCCGCTCCTGGAGAAGCTGTACGACCTGCTCCCCGAGCCGATGGGCGATCCGACCGCAGGCACGACCTCGCACCGCAAGGCCATCGGGTCGCCGGCGCCCTGGCACGCCGAGGCCGGGCCCACGCTGTACACCATCAGCGAGGAGGCGCGGCGCCTCGAGGCCTCGCTCCGCCTGGAGGTCACCGGCCGCCCGGGCCGCCGCCGCGGCGGCAGCGACGCCAACACCGTCGCCGCGCTGCACGCCATCACCGACCTCGTGCATGCCGTACCCGACGAGCACGCCCGCCAGGCCGCGCACATCGTCGCCCGCTGGGTACGGCAGGCCCGCCAGGTCGGCGACGTCGGCCTCGAGGAACGACCGCGCAGGGTGCCCACACCACCCGGCGAGCTCCCGCCCCTCTGCCCCTATTGCGGTACTTGGAGCCTGCGTGTCCTGCCCGGCGACGGCAAGATCTGGTGCATCAATGGGGAGTGTGAGGACCGCGACGGCCGCCGGCCGCGCGGACATCTGGACCGATCCGACGTCACGGGGGACGGCATGATCAGCTGGGCCGACGGCCGCATCACGAAGCGCAGGGACTGGGCATGAACTGGACCATCGTCGAGGCTGCCGAGCAGCTCGACCCGACACTCGCCGAGGACGAGGTGCGCGCGCTCGTCCTGCTCTTCCAGGTGCCCGTCGTCGGCCGACGACGGGGCCGCGGCCGCCCGGTCCCCGAGTACGACCAGGCCGCCGTGCTGCGCGCGCACGCCGCGGTGATCGCCGTACGGCGCGGCCTCCTGCACGGCATCCTCGGGACGCGCCCAGCCCAGGCCGGCTAGCTCTCGTGCTTCGGCGGCCGGCCGGGGCTCATGCGCGCCCGCCGCTCGACCAGCTCGTCGTCCGCCGCGGCGGCCAGGCGCTGTGCCTGCTCGTCACCGTGCTCGGCGATGGTCTGCCGGATGTAGGCGTTGAGGTCCTCGGCGCGCTTGATGCCGCGTGCGTCGCAGACGCGCTTGTAGGCCTCCCAGTGGCCCTTGGCGATGCGGACCTGCCTGGGCGTGGTGGTGCCGGCCGACTGGCCGTCTTGGGGTTCGCTCACCTTGGGTTCTCCCTAGAAATCCTGTAGCTACACAAAAAGTTTCGCACAGGTATTGCGTAGCTACAAGACTCCTTATTATCGTGTAGCTACACAACAACGAGGGAGGCCGCCGTGACCGACAACCAGCGCATCAAGCTCACCGACCAGATCATTAAGGCCGCTCAGCGCGGCGACATCGACACCGTCGACGACCTCGTCCAGCACCTGCAAGACCTGGCCCGGCAGGAGGGCAAGAACGACCTCCTCCTCGACCTCTGGGACGCCAAGGAGATCACCGAGGACGGCCTCGAGTTCGCAGTGCAGAACAACGGATGCAACGACCCCCGCAGATAGCACCACCCCCGGGCCCGGCAACGGGCCCGGACCACGGTAACCCTGGTTGACGCCAGGCGATTTATCTGGCCTAATTCTGCGGTAGCAGACCTATGCCCAGACCCATGTCACCGGGGTCGTCTAGGTCTGGCCCCGGGTACGAGCACCGGGCATCCGGAGGGGAATCCAGGGGCGGTAGAGGGGCTGACTCTGCCGCCCTCTCCATGCCACCAGACGCCGGCAACGCCGCTGCGCGGCAACCTCGACGAGGGGGTGATCTGCATGGCGGGCACCTATCATCTGAAGATCGACCAGGGCGCGACCCTCGACCGGTTGATCACCTGGAAGAACGCCGCCGGCGTCCCGTACGACATCACCGGCTGGACCGCGAAGATGCAGATCCGCGACCGCGCAGGCGGGACGCTCTACGCCACCCTCGACAGCGCCAACGGGTCCATCGCGCTCGGCGGCGCGGCCGGCACGATCCGACTGCTGGCCACCGCGGCGACCACCAGCTCGTGGACGTGGACGCTCGGCCGCTACGACCTGGAGCTCACCGACGGCTCCAGCCAGGTCACCCGCCTCCTGGAGGGCTTGGCCAGGCTCTCGCCGGAGGTGACGCAGTGAGCAGCGGCCCGGACATCGTCGAGATCCGCGACCTGGTCGCCGTCGCCGAACGCGACCCCGACGTGGTCACGGTCGGGTACACGCAGCTCAACGTCGTGGTCCAGGAAGGCGGAGGCACCCCGTCGGCCACCGTCGTGGCCGAGACCAGCCACGGCCAGGCCCCCTCGGCCGGAGCGGCGATCGCCTACAGCCGCGGCGACCACACCCACGGCACCCCCGCCCTGCCGACGCCTGCAGCGATCGGCGCGTCCGCAACGGGCCACGCGCACACCGGCGTCTACGACCCAGCCGGTACGGCGGCCGCCGCTGTCACCGCCCATGAGGCTGCCAGCGACCCCCACCCGCAGTACCTGACCGGCAGCGAGGGCAACGCGGCCTACTCGCCGCTCAGCCACGCCCACGCCGCAGCAGACATCGTCTCAGGCACCATCGCCTATCCGCGGCTCCCGGTCGGCACCACAAGCTCCACAGTGGCCGCCGGCAACGACGCCCGCCTGTCGGACGCGCGAACCCCTCTCACGCACGCCTCCAGCCACGCCTCAGGCGGGTCAGATCCCGTCACCCCAGCGGCCATCGGCGCGGCCGCAACGGGCCACGCGCACACCGGCGTCTACGACCCAGCCGGTACGGCGGCCGCCGCTGTCACCGCCCATGAGGTTGCCAGCGACCCGCACCCGCAGTACCTGACCGGCAGCGAGGGCAACGCCGCCTACTCGCCGCTCGGCCACGCGCACGCCGGCGCCGACATCACGTCCGGCACCGTGGCGTATGCCCGCCTGCCCGTGGGCACGGCGAGCTCGACCGTGGCCGCAGGCAACGACTCGCGGATCACCGGCGCCCTCCAGGCCGCGTCGAACCTGAGCGATGTCGCGAGCGCGGCAACCGCGCGCACGAACCTGGCTGTCCCGCCGACGAGCCGCCAGGTGATCGCGGGCGCCGGCTTGACAGGCGGCGGCGACCTGACCACAGACAGGACCCTCGCCGTTTCCTACGGCTCGACCAGCGGCACCGCGGCGCAGGGCAACGACTCCCGCATCGTCGGCGCCGTACAGACCTCACGCCAGGTCCTGGCCGGAACCGGGCTCACCGGCGGCGGAGACCTCAGCATCGACCGGACACTCTCGTTCGGATCTGGGTGGTGGCTGCCTGAGGATCACGGCCTAGTCGCCTGGGCAGACGACGTCATTCCCACCGCCACGGTCGCGCCCACCGCGGGCACGCTGTATCTCATCGGCATGATGGTGCGCCGCACGATCGCGTCCGGCACCCGCAAGGGGATCATCGCCATCACCGGAGCGGCCGTCTCGCCTACCGCCTCGCAGAACTGGATGGGCCTCTACAACAGCAGCGGCACGCTGCAGGGCAGCGCCGCCGACATCGGTTCCGCCACCACGAGTTCGGGGCCGCTTCAGGCCACGCTCGGAGCTTTCGGCTTGACAGCCGGGCTGTACTGGCTGGCCATCATCGTCAACGCGGGCACCCCGCCCACGCTGGCCAGGATGAGCAGCATCACCATGATCAATGCGTTGGCCAATCTCAACCTGTCCGCGGCCGGCCTGCGCTGGGCCACGAACGGCACCTCCTTGACGTCGATGCCGAGCTCCATCACGCCCGGCTCGAACGTCACGACTCCGAACTGCTTCTGGGGCGCAATTAGCTAGCAGCTGGACTGAGTACTCATGCCAAATCGACAGCGGCTGCCGTGCCCACGCCCAGGCTGCGACCAGCTCACCAGCGGCGGCCCGTGCGCCGAACACCGCGCCCAAGCGGAGCAATACCGAGGCAGCGCAACCCAGCGCGGATACGGCACCCAGCACCGCACCACCTTCCGTCAGCAAGTCCTCGCGCGAGACCCGATCTGCGTGCTGTGCCGCACCGCGCCCAGCACTGTGGCCGACCACTACCCCCAGTCGCGCAGACAGCTCGAAGCCCGAGGACTCAATCCCAACGACCCTCGCCGAGGCCGAGGCCTCTGCGACAGCTGCCATGGCCAGGAAACCGCCCGTCGCCAACCCGGAGGATGGAACGCCCGATGACACCCAGGAGGAACAGATGGCGACCGTAGCGGTCGACTTCGACGGCGTCATCCACGCCTACTCCCGTGGCTGGGCGGACGGCACCATCTACGACGAGCCCGTGCCCGGTGCGATCGCTGGCCTGCGCACTCTCATGCGCTCCTACTCGGTGTACATCCACACGTCCCGCTCCCCGCTCCCCGTGTCAGAGTGGCTCAGCGAGTACGGCATCTCCGCCTTACCCGAGACCGAGGGCCAGATCCACGAGTTCTGGAACTACCGAGGACACGTGCTCGTCACCCAGCGCAAGCTGCCCGCGATCATCTACATCGACGACCGAGGCCTGCGCTTCGAGACGTGGGAACAGACACTCGCCGACCTACCTGTTCTCGCCCCAGGCCACAGCCTCGTGCAGGAGCAAGGCGGACACCGTGACTACAGTGCACGTCCACCCCGTACGTGATGGCATCGCACATGACACGAGCACGAGCGAGCCGGACTGTGTCTGTGGTCCACGCGTCGAGCCGGTGCCGCATGAGGATGGGTCGATGGGATGGCTGATCGTGCACCACTCGCTCGATGGGCGCGAGCTTGGCGAATGACGTTTCCCCAGGTCACAGCCCTATCGGTGTTTTCGCAGGTCAGAGGGGTGGGGGGCCACCCCTTGATCAACTATTCGGAGACCGCGGGGGAGGCTTTCGGCTGGCGCCGCAGCTAAACGACTTTGCGCGGGCGGCGCGGTAGTGCCGACCAGCGGAAGGAGCACGACGTGGACTTCCCGACCGCGTGGGCGATCGCCCGCGGCACGCCGGCGGCGGAACACGATCCCCGCTGCTCCTACGCGCGGTACGAGGGTGGATTCCTGTGCGATTGCCATGTCCTGACCGGGCATCCGCAGTACGTGGCCGACTATGGGCCGCAGCCCGAGGGTGAGGTGGGCGATGGCGGATCCGCACCGCAAGAGGCCGGCGCTGCAGGTCGTGCGGGAGGGCAACCCGGGTAAGCGCCCGATCAAGCAGGGCGTCGCGGTTCCTCCCGGGGACCTGGCCGAGCCGGACTGGAGCGAGGTCTTCCCCGCGAGCCGGAATCGAGTGGTCCGCGGAGAGAACATCCGGGCCCGGAACATCGCCCGACGCGAGTGGCGGCGCATCGTGCCGGTGCTCACGAAGACCGCCGGCCTGGGCGACGTCGACGCCACGGTGCTGCTGGACTACTGCCGGTGCGTCGCCCGCCTGGACCAGTGCGAGCGCACCATCAGCCGCGACGGGATGCTCATGTACGGCGAGCGGGGCTGGCAGAAGAACGGCGCGACCACGATCGCGAGCCAGTACCGGGCGCAGCTGAAGGTGTACGTCAGGGAGCTCGGACTGAGTCCCTCGGCCCGGGCGGGGATCACACCGCCGGGGGACGATGGAGATGACGACGACCCCTTCGACTGACCTCGACCTGCCCGTCCCGTACGAGGCGCTGATCGAGCTCGGCCTCACCCCGGAGCAGATCCAGGAGGCGGCCGATCGGCGGCCGCTCGTCGTGGCCTTCCAGGCTGATCGCGAGCCTGGCGCGTACTACGACGTCGCGCGGGCCCGGAAGGCGCTCAAGGCGCTGTCCGCGTTCAGCCACACCAAGGGCCGGTGGGCCGGGCAGCGGTTCGTGCTCGGGCAGGGCCTGGACCCGTGGCAGGTTGTGTGGATCATCGCTCCCATCTTCGGGTGGGTCATGTGGGACGAGGAGTGCGAGCGCGTCGTCCGGGTGATCCGGGCCGCGCTGGTCGAGGTCCCGCGAAAGAACGGCAAGTCGACGATCAGCAGCGGCATCGCCAACGTGCTGCTGCTGGCTGATGGCGAGGCCGGCCCCGAGGTGTACGCGGCCGCCGGCAGCCTCGAGCAGGCGGGCCGCGTGTTCGAGGACGCCAAGCGGATGCTGCTGACCGCGAAGGCGGCCCGGGCCCGGGTGGAGGCGCTGGCCGAGGTCATCCGGGTGCCGCGCACGGGCGGCGTTCTGCGGGCCCTCAGCAAGATCGCTGAAACCGCTCACGGGCTCAACGTGAGCGGCGGCGTGGTCGACGAGCTGCACGTCCACAAGAAGCGTGACCTGGTCGACGCGATCGAGACCGGGACTGGCGCCCGTGACCAGCCGCTGATCATCTTCATCACGACCGCGGACGAGGCCACCGAAGGCAGCATCTACGACGAGAAGCACAGCTACGCCGAGAAGGTCGCTTCCGGCGTTGTCGACGATCCGACGTTCTATGCCGTCATCTGGGCTGCCGGTGAGAACGACGACCCGTTCGCCGAGTCGACCTGGCGCAAGGCCAACCCAGGGCTCGGGACGTCACCGACGTTGCGCTACCTGCGCAAAGAGGCGAACAAGGCGCGCGTCACGCCGTCGTACTTCGCCACCTTCTGCCGGTTGCACCTCAACCGGCGCATGCGCGACCGGTCCCGGCTGATCAACCTGACGGTGTGGGATGCCACCGCTGGCATGTGCGACTGGACGGCCGCCCGCGGCCGGCGGGCGTGGGGCGGGCTGGACCTGTCGGCCGTGAGCGACCTGAGCGCCTGGTGGGTCGGAGTCGAGTCCGAGCAGCCCGGCATCGAGCTGGACATGTTCTGGCGGTTCTGGGTGCCCAGTGACCGGGTCGAGGACCTCGAGCGGCAGCTGCAGGTCCCGCTCTCACGGTGGATCCGTGAGGGCTTCGTGAAGGCGACCGAGGGCGACGTCATCGACTACGCCGCGGTGGAGGCCGACGTGCTCGCCGACTGCCGGCACGTCGACATGCAGCGGTTGGGCTACGACCGGATGTTCGCCGGCCAGCTGGTGCAGAACCTCGACTCGGCGCTGCGCGGCGTCGACGTGGTGCCGATCGCGCAGACGTTCGTCGGGCAGAGCCCCTCGATCAAGGAGCTGCAGCGCCTACTCGGTAAGAGCGGTGACCAGATCGGGGCAGGGCGCGTACGGCACGGCGGCCACCCGGTCGCCCGCTGGAACGCCCAGGTCGTCGAGGTCAAGGACGACGGCCAGGACAACCACAAGCTGATCAAGCCCGAGCGCTTGAAGTCGCAGGCCCGCATCGACGGCATCGCGGCCATGGCGTTCGGGCTCGACGGCTACCTCCGGCGGCCGAAGAAGAAGAGCGGCCGCATGATCGTCGCCGGATAGGGGGTTGGATATGGCGCTGAACCTCGAGCCCCTGGAGTGGCTGGCCAGGCTGAAGCGGCGGCACGAGGGCGAACTCCCCGTGCTGCAGGCGCTGAACGACTACTACGAGGGCACGCAGCCGCTCGCCTACATGCATCCCGAGCTGCTGCTCGAGCTGGGCGACCGGATCCAGAAGGTGGTCATCAACTGGCCGCGGCTGATCGTGGACGCTGTGGAAGAGAGGCTCGACGTCGAGGGGTTCCGCCGCAGCTCCGACGAGGAGGCCGACGGCGGCCTGTGGGAGATGTGGCAGGCCAACGACCTCGACGAGCAGAGCCAGATAGGTCACGTCGACGCGATGGCGATGCGCCGCTCGTTCGTCACGGTCGGCACCAACAAGGACGACAAAGAGTTCCCACTGATCACGGTGGAGTCGCCGCTGCAGATGCACGCCGACATCGACCCGGCCACCCGCCGAGTGAGGGCCGCGCTGCGCTGGTGGTACGACACCGAGGCCGCCCTGGAAGGACAGGTGCGCGAGCAGTACGCAACCCTGCTGATCCCCAACTCGACGATTCAGTACCACTTCGACGGCGAATGGAACGTCATCGACCGCGATGACCACAACCTCGGCATGGTCGCGGTCGTTCCGATCGTCAACCGGCCGCGCCTCCTGGAGCCGCTCGGCGTGTCCGAGCTGGCCGACGTGATCCCTCTGTCCGATGCCGCGTGCAAGGTGGCAACGGACATGATGATCGCGGCCGAGTATCACGCGATCCCGCGCCGGTGGGTTTTCGGCGCGAAGAAGGAAGACTTCATCGGCTCTGACGGCAAGCCAGCGAGCACCTGGTCGCAGCTGATGGGGCGCTTGTGGGCGAACGAGCTCAGCCCTGGCGAGATCCAGGCCGGCCAGTTCCCCGAGAGCGACCTGTCGAACTTCCACAACACCTTGAACGCGCTGGCCCGCCTGGTGGCGTCCATCTCCGGGCTGCCGCCGCACTACCTCGGGTACAGCACCGAGAACCCGGCGTCGGCCGATGGGATCCGCAGCTCCGAGGCGCGGCTGGTGAAGCGAGCCGAACGCCACCAGCGGCCGTTCGGCGGCTCGTGGGAACGCGTCATGCGCCTGGCCGAGCGGATCCGTGACGGCGAGTGGAACCCGAAGTCGAGATCGCTGGAGACCATCTGGCGCGACGCCAGCACACCTACCGAAGCCGCGAAGGCCGACGCCGTGGTGAAGAAGGTCCAGGCGCGCATCATCGACGACGAGCAGGCGTGGGAGGACCTCGGCTACACCTCCACCCAGCGCGACCGGATGCGCAAGCGGAAGGCCTCCGCCGCCCGCGCGCTGGAGCGCGCGATGGCCGGCGACCTCGCGGCCGTGGTCGGGCCGAAGCCCGGGCCCGACGCACAGGCCCACAACGGCGGGAACCAGCCGGCGGCCGCCGACGGGCAGCTGGCGGGAGTGACCGGTGGCGCTGCAGCAGCTGGTTGATGACCACTACCGCGCGCAGCAGGAGCTCGCAGCCGATGTCGCCGAGCGCGCGCAGGCGATGTGGAGCGGCCTCGAGGCCAGTACGGTGATCGGACAGTGGACCGAGCTGCTGGACCAGGTCGTACGGCTGCTGAGCATCGGCCAGCTAACGGTCGCCAGGCTGACCACGCCGTACCTGCGCCAGCTGGCGGCCGAGCAAGGCGTGCCGCAGCCCACCGCGGCAGTGAACCCGGCCGCGCTCGCTGGCATCGCCTCCGATGGGAGGGCGCTGGCCAGCCTGCTGATGCAGCCCGCCCTGCAGACCGCGGGCTGGCTGGCCCGCGGCGCCGACGACGAAAGCGCGCTGCAGTCCGGGCTGGCCTCGCTGACCCGGATCGTGGACACGCAGATCTCCGACGCCTCCCGCGTCGCCGACCAGGTGGGCATCACCGGCAGCCGTACATGGGTCACCTACGTGCGGCACGTGTCGTTGCCGGCGTGCGGGCGGTGCATCATCCTCGCCGGGCGCACGTACTCGTGGTCGACCGGGTTCCAGCGGCACGAGCGCTGCGACTGCACGATGGTCCCGCAACGGGAAGGCGATGAGTCGCCGGCCTCGCCGCGCGAGCTGTTCGACAGTATGACCACCGAGCAGCAGCAGCGGGCCTTCACCGAGGCCGGCGCCGAGGCGATCCGGCTCGGCGCCGACCCTGGCCAGATCGTCAACGCACGCCGAGGCATGTCGACAGCGAGCGGCAGGCTGGTCACTTCCGAAGGGACGACCCGCCGCGGCGTGGCCGGACGGCGCATGCAGTCCACGTCACGACGCCGGACGGCGATCCGCCCGATGCCGGAGCAGTTGCTCGCCGACGCCGGCGGAGACCGGGAAGAAGCTATCCGACTCCTACGGCAGTTCGGCTACCTGCTCGACGACCCGGCGCAGCGCAGCCAGACCGTTCCTAGCCGCCCCATCGATGAGCGGGTCCGGCAGGAGGGCGAGCCCGGCGCCGAGCAGGAGACGCCCTCGCGGCCGCTCGAGCAGCTCACCCACGAGCAGCTGCAGGCGCTCAGCGACGAGAGCCTGGCCGAGAGGTTCAACCAGGCGCTCGAGCACGGCGACGAGGCGGAGATCGAACGCGCGGCCGCGGAGATGGCGCGCCGCGACCAGGCCGTCGAGGCGCCGCCCGTGATTGAGGATGTCCCGGCGGCCGTGGCCGGCGAGAGCTGGGGTGCCTGGGATGACCTGGAGATCAGCGACGAAGACCGTCGCGTCGACGAGCTCGTAGCTCAGGGCTGGGAGTACATCGACGCCTACGCCGAGGTGTACCAGGTCGACCCCGAGCAGCTACGCCGCGAGGAGCGGCGGGCTGCCCTCGAGGCCGACAGGCGCGACGGTGAGTCCCTCGATCAGACCGTTGCGCGGCTGTATCGAGACTGGACATACACCCAGTGGCTGCAGGCCGAGAACGCCACGAACGGGTACATGCTCAACAAGGCTGGCCAGGCCGCGGGCATCGATCCGATCTCGCTGTTCTCGGGACCGACCAGCAGGGCCACCGCGTACGCGTCCGAGGAACTGCGACGCTGGTGGAACGATCATCCGAGAATGACCCTGGTCGAGTTCCGCGCCCAGGTCCTCGGACGGGACAGCGATCGGCGGGCGGCACGCACGACACGCGAGATCGGAGGCGCGGGCATATGACGCTCACCGAGGCGCAGACCCGCGCGGCCGTCACCCACGCGCGCTTCGCCGCGCGCCGGGCCTGGCCGATGACCAGCTGCCCATACGCCGGCCGTACCGACGACATCGGGCGGGCCCTGACCCTCGTGTGGGTCCGCGCCTACCTCGCGATCCGGCCGCCGACAACGGACGCCGACCACAGCGGCCGCGGCGCCTGACACCAGTCGCCCCTGACGGGCCCTCTTGACCACCGCGGCGATCGCCACGGTCACACCCGCCGCGGCGCGACGCCACGGCGCGCACGGAAGGCAGCCGCGATGGCTGACGACACCACCACCAACGACACCACCACCGCTGAAGGTGGGGACGTCGACAAGGGCCAGGGCGGCCAGGAGACGTCCGCGACGGACACATCCACCGGAGCCGACCAGCTCGGCGGGGCCGGCAAGGCGGCGCTTGACAAGGAGCGCAAGGCCCGCCAAGAGGCCGAGAAGCGGGCCCGCGACCTGGAGAAGAAGGTCAAGAACTTCGAGGACGCCAACAAGTCCGACCTGGACAAGGCCACCTCGAGGGCGGAGACCGCCGAGCAGCGCGCCACGGCGCTCATCGACCGAGCCGTCAAAGCCGAGATCCGAGCCGCGGCCGCCGACCAGTTCGCCGACCCGTCCGACGCCGCGGCGTTCCTCGACACCACGGCGTACGTGGGCGACGCCGGTGACGTCGACACCGACAAGATCAAGGCCGATCTTGCGGACCTGCTCAAGCGCAAGCCCCACCTGGGCAAGCGCAACGGCCCCAAGCCGGACCCGACGCAGGGCGCGAAGCCTGGCGGAACCCCGGACCTCGCGTCTCGGATCGCCGAGGCGGAGAAGGCGGGCGACGTTCGTACGGCGATCGCGCTGAAGAACCAGCAGCTGTTCGGCAGCAAGTAGCGCGGCGGGCCCTGCCCGCCCCATCACGATGAGGAGGCATGTCCCATGGCGGGCATTTCAGGGCAGGGCACCACGTTCAACCTGCCGAACTACACCGGCCAGCTCTACGGCATCTCCCCGAGCGAGACGCCGTTTCTGTCCGCGATCGGCGGACTGACCGGTGGCATGGACGCCGAGTCCACTGAGTTCGAGTGGGAGTACTACGACCTGCGCGCCACCAGCGCCGGCAACACGGTCGTGGAGGGCAACTCCACCCCGGGCGGCGTCGGCCGGGTGCGGGCGAACGTCACGAACGTGGTGGAGATCCACCACTCCGCGATCGAGGTGTCCTACACCAAGATGGCGGCCACCCAGCTCAAGTCCGGCTCCAACAACGCCGAACGGAACCCGGTGGTCGACGAGCTGAACTGGCAGGTCGAGCAGGAGCTCAAGGCCATGGCCGTCGACATCGAGAAGTCGTTCCTGTCCGGCGTCTACGCCAAGCCCGGCACCAACGCGACCGCGCGCAAGACTCGCGGCCTGCTGAATGCGATCGCCACCAACGTGCTGGCCAACGGCGGCACCGGCCGGGCTCTGACCAAGGCGCTGGTCGACTCCCTGTGCCAGACCGTGTTCGATGCGGGCGGCCTGGGCGCCCAGGACCGGATGGTGTTCGTCGTCGGCTCCAAGCAGAAGCTGGCCCTGACCAAGGTGTACGCCGAGTCGGGCTCCTATAACCAGGCCCCCATGTCGCGCAACATCGCCGGCGTCGCCGTGGACACGATCGTCACCGACTTCGGCACCTACGGCGTGATGCTCGACCGGTGGATGCCCGCCGACCAGATCGCGCTCGTCGACCTCGACCAGTGCGCGCCGGTCTGGCTGCCGATCCCGGGCAAGGGGCGCCTGTTCGTCGAGCCGGTCGCCAAGACCGCCGCGAGCGAGAAGTACCAGCTGTACGGAGAGGTGGGCCTCAAGTACGGCGCCGAGCAGGCACACGGCCTGCTCAAGGACCTGCTCTAAGGAGAACACCACGATGGCGAGATTCCAGTGCGAGCGCTACCCGCAGCTGGTCATGCATGACGGCGAGAAGGAGTGGGCGCGCTTCGTCGACGGCTACTTCACCACCAGCGACGAAGAGGCGGCCGAGCGGCTGCGCAACGACCCCGACATCGTCGAGGTGCCCGAGGAGGACAACGAACCGGAACCCCAGGCTCCAGCTGCCGCGCCGGCGCGCAAGAGCCGTACCGCGGCCAAGGAGCAGTAGCTGATGGCGTTCGCGACGCTCGAGCAGTTCCGCACCCGGTTTGAGCGGACGCTGGCGTTGGAGCAGGAGCCTCGGGTGAGCGCGCTGCTGGAGGACGCGAGCGCCATCATGAGCGGCCGAGTGCCGCAGCTGCTCACCGCCAGTCCGGTCCCCGCCATCGCGGTCAGCGTCTGCTACGCGATGGTGGCCAGGGTGGTGCGCAACCCGGAGGGCAAGTTCCGGGAGGCCTACGGGGACGACTACGACTTCCAGCGGGATGAGGCTCAGGCCTCGGGTGAGCTCGAGCTGACCGACTCCGAGTACGACGACCTGGTCGCGGCGGTCGCTGGCCCCGCGGCCGCCGGACGCGCGTTCAGCATCGCCCCGCTCTACCCGGAGACGTCATGAGCATCCAGGACGCGCTCGCCAGCCCCCGGGAGCTGATCGTGGATGCCGTCATGGATGAGACGTGCCGGGTCGAGCACCGCACTGGCACCGTGCTCGACCCGGACACCACGGCCGAGGTCGACGTGTGGGAGACGGTGTACGAGGGGCCGTGTAAGGCCAAGCCGCTGACCGGCGGCCACGACACCCAGTGGGGTGAGGCCGAGGTGGTGCTGCACCGGTACACGGTGAAGCTGCCGTACTCGGCCGCCACCCCTATCGAGGCCACCCCCGGCTACCGGGCCATCGTGACTGCGTCTGCGGACAGCTGGCTGATCGGCAGGCCGCTCGAGGTGGTCGACGTTGTCTACTCGGCCACCGCGGTGACACGGCGGCTGATCGTCGAGGACCGGTCGGGAGGTAGCGGTGGCTGACGACATGCTGGACGCCAGCGAGCTCCTGGCCCTGGCCGCGTACATCGAAGACGGCGTGCAGCGCGCCGCCGAGGGCGCCTACCCCCTGGTCAAGGAGCACGCCCTGAAGCTGCGCGACCAGTGGCGCGACAACGCCAAACGCTCGGCCGGCCGCCACGGCAAGCACTACCACAGGTCGATCACCGCCGAGCAGATCCCCAGGACGGATGCCGCCGAATGGGAGGTCGGCCCGAATCGCGCACTCAAGCAGGGCAGCATGGGACGCGGCTTCGAATACGGGTCCGCCCACCAGCCGCCGCACTTGGACGGCGCCCGCGCCACCGTGGCCATCGCGCCCGACTTCAACAAGGCCGTCGACGAGTTCATGCGGTCGCTGCTGTGAACGTCCCGCTCGAGGTATACCCGCTCGCGATGCGCGTTCGGGAGCTGCTCGACGACGGCCTGCCCGCCAACGTCGGTGTTGGGATCGGTGGCGCCCCCGCCGATGCGACCCCGCCGTACGTCGCGCTGTACTTCCCGCTCGGCGACGAATCCGACGCCGACCGGGCACTGAACGACGACGTGGCGACCGATGTGCTTTTTCAGGCCACCACGGTCGCCGCCAGCCCTGAGCAGGCTCTGCTCGTCGCCGGGAAGGCCGCCACGCTGCTGCGCACCATGGACGCCAGCCTTCCCGACCGCAGGGTGCGGCCGATCCTGCAGGACGGCTCACAGCCCGTCGGCCGTGACGACACCAGCGTCCCCGTGTGGTTCGTGACGGCCCAGTACCTGGCCCGCTGCGACCCTGCCTGACCCATCACCCCTGTTTGAGAGGAGAGCCCTCGTGGCCACTCGCGCACCCCAGGTCGCGACCGTCGCCGGCAGCGCGCTGACGATGTATCAGGCGGCCGCCGCCGACAAGGTCTCCGGCGTCACCCGCGAAACCCGGATGATCGTCTCCAACACCACCGCGGGCCCGGTCACTCTGACCGTGACCCCGCCCGGAACCACCGAGTACGCGGTGGCCAAGCCGAACAAGGTGTGGACGATCCCGGTCGGCATGTACGAGCTGCTGCTCCTGCCGACCTTCCGGGACCCGCAGGACAGCAACCTCATCTCCCTGTCCTGGTCGGCCACCCCGGGCGCGACCCTCACCTGGGCGGTGATCGGCTGATGCCCGTCCCCATGATCAACGTCCGCAACAAGAAGACCGGCGAGGTCACCGAGATGGCCGAGGAGGCCTTCCCTCACCACGCAGGCGCGTTCGAGCGCATCGACGACGCGCCCCCGGCCGTCGAGCAGCCTGATACCAGCAAGCGGGCCGCCAAGAGCCCGACCACCGGAAAGGAACAGTAGGTATGGCTGGGACTGACCTCCTCGGCGACGGAATGATCAAGGTCACGATCTGCGCGACCCTCTCGTCCGTCTCCAACCCGCCCGCCTCCGAGCTCAACGCGGGCATCGACATCCAGGACTACATCATGAAGGACGGGCTCGGCATCGAGCCCGATCAGGCATCGGTGGACAACACCAGCCTGGCCAGCAAGAGCGACACCGAACGCGCCGGCACTCCCAGCTACAAGATCGAAATCATGGGGAAGCGGAAGAAGCCACCGACCCCGGACGTCGGATACAACACGCTCGCCCCCGGGCAGGACGTCTACTGCGCGGTGCGCCGCAACAAGGACAACGCACTTCCCTGGGTGGCGGGCGACGAGGCCGAGGTCTACCCGGTGGAGACCGGCATCCGGCAGAAGCAGCAGACCGCCCGCAACGAGGTCCAGAAATTCAAGTCCAAGCTGTTCAACCACACCGACGCCGACATCGACGCGGTGGTCGCCTGATGGCCGAGCAGCAGTACGTGGAGGACGTCGACGAGTTCCTCGACGGGCTGAAGCTGCCCGAGACTGAGGTTCCCATCTGCGGCCGCGGTGACCTGCAGGCACGTTTCGAGGACCTGGAACGGCAGCTCGACGTCGCACGCAGCCAGCCCGCCGACGATTCGCTGGCCTCGAAGGAAACCGAGGCGCAGCGGATCGCCAAGGAGATCCAGGCCCTGCAGGTCGAGATGCAGCAGCACGTCCGCGTGTTCCTGCTGCGGGCTCTGCCGCGCAAGGCCTGGTCGGACCTGGTCAAGGAGCATCCGGCGCGTAAGCAGGACGCCCCGGCGGACTTCAACCGCGACAGCTTCCCCGTGGCGGCGTTGGCTGCCTGTGCCGTCAAGCCCTCACTCACCGAGGAGAAGGCCGGCCGGGTCGTGGACCGGATCACGCAGGGTCAGTGGTCGCTGCTGTGGAACGCGATCCTGGAGCTGAACGGGGGTAGCGGCGAGGTCCCTTTCTCCGCGGCCGCCTCCGTGATTCTGTCCAGCACCAGCGGGAGCTGAAGCTCGCCCGCGCCTACCAGGTACCCCGGTCGAAACTCCTTGGTCGTGAGCCTCGCAGCATTACGACCTTCGAGTACAACGACGCGGGCAGGATGGTGCGGGCGATCACGGTCCACGAGCCCGAGTGGCTGGAGGACGACCGGGACTGGGCGTGCGCCGCCCAGGAAGAGCAGGAAGGCGTCTGCCCCGGGTGCGGGCTGCCCCTCGAGGAGACAACCGACCCCGACAATGAGGGCGCGTATGTCGCGTTGGAGCCGCTCAGATGCCATGGGTGCGCGCCGCGTACGGCGAAGGCCCGGACGCTCGAGGACCCGTCCGACTGGGTGCTACGAGTAGCCAAGGTCCGGTGACGCTAGTGCGCGAACGCGGCGTAGATCGCGGCCATGAGCGCCAGCAGCCCCAGCGCCATCCCGACGCCAGCAAGGCTCCGGTTGGATGCCGTGCCGATCCGCGCCTTGGTCAGTCCCACCCCCGAGAAGATGATGGCGAGGAGCGCCAGCCAGAACCCGGGAGCGGGAGTAGGCCAGAACGCGGCGGCCACGAAGGCGACGATCCCAATCACCAGGCCAGTGATGCCTACCCAGTTGTGCCTGGTCGCCCACGCCGGAGGGGCAGCAGGCGGCTGATACCCGTACGGCTGGCCCTGCCACTGCGGGTGAGGCTGGGGCGGGTACGGCTGCCCTTGCCACTGCGGGCCGGATTGGGGCGGGTAGGGCTGGCCCGGAGGCTGCGGCGGATACCCGGGTAACGGCTGCTGCTGCTGGGGATCTGGCTGGCCCTGAGGCGGCCCGTAGTGGGTCATGTGTGACTCCTGAGATGTAGGAGATGCACGCGTAGGACGCGGCGGCTTGGGCTGCGGTTGGCAGCGTGACACGGAATGCCGTGGATCCGTCTTCGAGTCGAGCCGTTTGCACCCGGGAGGTGATGTGCTGTGGCCGATCGCACCGTCACCACCCGGCTGAAGCTGGCCGTCGACCAGTTCAAGGCCGGCGGCCGCGAGGCCGAGTCGACCCTGACCAAGCTGAACCGCAAGTTCGTCGAGACGGCCGGGTTCGCGCAGGGCTTCCGCAAGAAGCTCGAGGAGGCCACCAAGCGGCTACCCACGATCGAGATCAATGCGAACTCCTCGGCCGCCGAAGTGAAGATGGCGCAGGTCCGCCGCGAGATGGAGGCGCTGGCGGCCAAGAAGATCGGCGTCGACATCGACGCCACGACGGCGCTGGCCGAGATGAAGCGCCTACAGGGCGAGCTGCGGGCACTGGAAGACGGCGCCAGCTTCGAGGTGCGCGCTGGCATCCGCCAGGCCCTGGAGGACCTGGCCGCCGTCGGCGCCGAGGCGCGACGACTGGACGGCCGTGACGTCAAGATCAAGATCGATGCCGACACCAAGTCGGCGCTGATCAACATCGGCAAGGTCGTGGCCGCCACGCAAGCGCTCAGCGTGGCCGCGCCCGCGGCGGCCGGGCTGGTGGCCGCCGGCGGCGCGTTGGAGGGCGCCTTCGCGTCGGCCGCGGCGGGTGCGCTGGCGTTCAAGGCCGCCGCAGTGCCCACCTTCGAGCGGGTGAAGAAGGCCGTCGACTCGGCGGACTTCTCCAAACTGAGCCCGGAGGAATACCGCCTCGCCGAGCAGTGGCAGTCCTTCTCGAATGTCTACCTGGACTGGCAGCGGTCGGTGAATCCGTCAGTCACGCAGGCGTTGGGCGGCGGGCTCGGGCTGATGGGGCAGGCGCTGCCGAAGATCTCGCCGCTGGTGACCGGTACGGCGAGCGCGTTCGTCGGCCTGGAGAAGAACGCCGAGAGGGCGTTGAACGGGCCGTTCTGGACGCAGTTCCTGCAGAACTTGGGCGTGGCGGCACCGCAGGCCGTGACTGGGTTCGGCAACAGCCTGCTCAAGGTCGGAACGGGCGTTGCCGGGGTCATCGACGCCTTCCTGCCGTTCACGCCGAACGTCGTCAACCCCATCGAGCACGCCAGCGAGGCCTTCGCCCGCTGGGGGCAGAACCTGAAGAACTCGCCCGAGTTTCAGCAGTTCCTCGCCTACGTCAAGGAGAACGCTCCCGAGGCGTGGGAGCTGGTGAAGAACCTGGCCAAGGCGCTGGGCAACATCGGCGAAGCGGTCATCCCGCTCGGCGTCGGCAGCATGTCTGGGCTGAGCCTGCTGGCAAAGCTCGTCGCGGGCATGGATCCGGAACACATCCGGCTGATCGCGCTGGCCATCCTCGCCGTCAAGGGCGCCCAGGCCGGGCTGAAGGTCGCCTCCTTCTGGACCGACCTCACCGGCAAGCTCGGCGGGTTGGGCGGCGCGGCCGACACCGCCAAGGGCAAGCTGGGCGGCCTGGCCGGCACGCTGTCCTCGAGCGGTGGCGTGGCCGCGCTGATGGCCGGAGCTGCGATCGCGGTCAACTCCTTCGGCGACGAGCTGGCCGGGCTGAACGTGGACATCGGCCAACTGGCCAAGCAGATGAACGACCTGGCACAGCGTGGCGCCTCGGCGCCGGAAATGCTCACCAGGTTCGGCAGCAACATCAACACCCTGAAGGGCGACGTTGCCTCCAGCGCGGCATGGTTCGCGCCAGTGGTCGGCCAGTTCGAAACCCTGGGCGACACAGTGCGCCGTCTGAACAGCGACAACCCGTTCGCCCAGCTGAGCAACAGCATCACGTCCAGCGTGCAGAGCTTCTACTCGATCGACACGGGCCGGCAGCGGCTGGAGAACTTCGACAAGACCCTGACCCAGATGGTGTCGTCGGGGAACGGCCAGCAGGCAGCCAGCCTGTTCAACGAGCTCGCGAAGCAGGCCGGCCTGTCCGGAGGGAAGGTCGACCAGCTGCGGGCGCTGCTGCCCGGCTACTCGTCCGCCGTGCAGGCCGCTCAGGCCGCCACCGCGCCGACTACAGGCTCGATCAAGGAGATGGGCACGTCGGCCGCGACGGCCGCCGGCAACGTCGACACCCTGCGCGGCGCGATCGGGCAGTTGGTCGGGCTGACGACGAACGCCATGTCGGCGGAGATCAACTACAAGAGGTCGCTCGACGACGCCGCCAAGTCGATCAAGGAGAACGGGCAGGCCACCTCGACTAACACCGAGAAGGGCCGCGCCAACCGCGAGGCGTTGATCGGTCTGGCCCAGTCGGCAAACCAGTACCGCCAGGCGCTCATCGAGCAAGGTACCCCGCTGGCAGAGGTCACGGCGAAGGTCGGCGCCCAGCGAAGCGCGTTCATCGGCCTGGCCGAGAAGATGGGATTCTCCAAGACGCAGGCGAGCAACCTCGCCACGGCGCTCGGGCTCATCCCCGGCAACGTCAAGACCGACGTCAAGACGCCGGGCGGCAAGGAAGCTCTCGATCTGATCCGCGAGTACCAGCGCAAGATCAACGAGCTGAACGGCAAGACGGTCAACGTCTTCGTCAACTCGATCTACAACACCGTCTCTGGCAAGAAGGCGATCGCCAACAAGGTGAAGGCCGCCGGCGGCATCCAGACGACCGCCGGGTACGAGCTGATGGCCACAGGGGGCATCCGCGGCGGCTCGTCGAACGTGCCGCCGCCACCGATGGTCCGTGACCAGCCGACGCTCATCCCTGCCTCGGCCACCATCTTCGGCGAGGCAGGCAAAGAGGCCTACATCCCGTACGCCAGCCAGTACCGCTCCCGCGCCATCAACCTGCTGTCTCAGGTCGCGGCAGACTTCAATCTCGAGGTCTACAGCAAGCGGGCCGAGCAGAAGACGGCCGCCCTGACCGACGCGGTCAACCAGTCCCGGATCGTGATCACCGGCGATATCCGGTCGGCGTCGAACGTGCTGTCCGCCACGCTCGGCTCGGCAGGCACCCTCACGTCGGCGGTGGTCGATGTCGGCAATGTCGGCCAGCAGGTGGTCACCGCGTGGGGCGACGGCACCCAGGCGCTCGACGACTCCGTGGCGGGCCTGTCGGACACGGTCGGTTCCTCGGTGGACGGGCTGTCCGGGGCCATCGACAGCCTGACGGCGGCGGTGGAGTCGCTCGCCTCGGCGATCAGCTCCGCCAAGTCCTCCGCCAGCAAGAGCTCGTCGAGCTCGTCGAAGTCGAAGGGGACGGGCCGCAGCTCCCAAGGGGAGCGGAACGTGCCGAGCCCGCACGGGACTGGACGTGGCTCCCAGGGGGAACGGAGCGTCCCAGCCCCGCGGGGGTCGGGGCGCGGGGCCGCCGGTCAGAACGTGCCCGCCCCGCACAACTTGGGGCGCAGCTCGCAGGGAGAACGCAGCGTCCCCTCTCCTCGAGGGACCGGCCGCGGCTCCCAGGGGGAGCGGAACGTCCCGGCTCCGTCGAAGGACGTGGTCAAGCCTCTGGTGGTGTCGGGGGATCGGGTGGCGCCGCTCGGCGGCAGCAGCGGCAGCTATGTGGCGGTGTCGCAGCCGGCGACCGGGTCATACAACTCGGCTCGGATGTCGGCCCCGAAGGTGGTGGCCGTGGCGGCGCGAGCCCCTGCGACGCAGTCGACGGCCACACCGGCTGGAGGCAGCAGCTACCAGCCGCCAGCCAGCAGCGGGGTGACCGTCAACGTCGACATGTCCGGGTCGGTCGTCCGGGAGGAGCCCGACATCGACAAGATCGGCAAGTCCGTGGGGTTCAACGTCATGGCCCAGGGGCCCGTTTAGGGAGGCGCGCGTGGGTGTGCAGGGGTACAGCGAGGCCGACCTGCGGAAGCTCCGGTCAGTGCAGGCTCGGCCGCGCGGCTGGTCGCACCAGGTGAAACCGGTGGTGCGCGAGTACCGGGACGTGGTGACCGGCCACTGGATCAAGGTCATCAAGGACCAGCACGGCAACCAGCTGCGAATGCGCTGGTCGGGGCAGGACGCCCGCGTCATCCTGCCCCACCTCAACGTCAACCCGTGGACCGGGGTCACGATCAGCAAGGAGTACAGGTAATGGCGGGACGAGTCATGCGGAGGTCGGCCGCGCTGCGGGCCGAGCTCGCCCTGGTCGAGGACCTCGAACCAATCGAGGACGCCCATTTGCAGGCAAAGCAGGCATACGAAGGGGCCAGGGCCAGCGGGGATCCTGAGGCCATCCGGGCTGCCAAGCAGGTAAAGGTGGAGACCGCGAACCGGCTGAACGAGACGCGGGAGTGGCTGCGCCGGGAGGCCGAGATCGTCAAGCTCCAGACCGTCACGATCCCCAAGCTCGAGGGGATCTTGGCTAAGCCGATGCTCGTCAAGCACGGCGACAACGGTGCCGTCGAGGACCGGGAGGCGCGCGCCCAGGTCGAGGCCGCGCTGAAGCTCGCACGCAAGGAGCTGGAGGAAGCCAACGCCACGGCCGTCGTGGTGCGCCGCGAGCTGGAGGCGCTCGGCGCCTTCGTGGTCGGCGACCCAGTGCCGCCGGATCTGCCGCCTGGCAGCGCGGACGTCACCGCGCCCTCCTTGACGGTCAAGCCGCAGACCGGGAAGGCGGTCATCTGACATGGCATCTGGTGTGTACCTGCCGAGCTTCGAAGACATGCTCGAGGCCGTGCTTGCCCTGAATTGGGATGCGGAGACGCACAAGGCGGCGCTCTACAACGCGACGAGGGCCTCGGCCGCCGACTTCAACGCCAACACCGCGTACTCGAGCACGAACGAAATCGTGGGGACGGGCTACACGGCCGCCGGAGTGGTCGTCACCGGTACGGCCTTCTCCCGGCCGGGCGCCGGCGTCTCGAAGTACAGCAGCAACGCGTTCCAGTGGGCGAGCTCGACCCTGTCCGGAGTCCGGTGGATCGACTTCCATGCGCCGTCCGTGACCACGCCGACGAACGACCCGCTCATGTTCGGCATCGACCTGGTCACCGCCTACAACACGAGCGACGGAACGCTGCTCGTCACGCCGCACAGCAACGGCTTGGTGACCTTCGACCTCACCCCGTAGCAGCCCGTTCATCGTCGTCGTCTCGCCGCCCTCGGGGCGGCTTTTCCATGCCCAGGAGGTGAGACGTGGCGATCGCGATCGACGCCGGATCCCCGGCCATCGCCACCAGCGGCGGCACAACGGTCAGCTCTGTTACCACCGGCAGCTTCACGCGGCCCGCCGGTGGGCTGCTCGTGGCCATGGTGATGGCCTACTCGGACACGGAGCCTGCCGTGTCCGGCGGCGGCCTGACCTGGACGAAGCGCGTCGAGCTCGGCCAGGTCGAGATCTGGACTGCGCCGGTCACTGGCTCCGGATCGATGACGGTCACCGTCGACAACCTCACCGGTTCGTTCGGCCGTGCCGTATCCGTCAAGGTCGACGCGGTCACCGGCCAGCACGCCAGCTCGCCCATCGGGGCGAGCGGAAGCGGTAGCAGCACCAACAACACCCTGAACGTCACCGGCTACACCAGCACGGTCGACAACAGCCGCGGCTTCATGGCCGCGCTGGAGGGCGCCGGACTCGGCGTGCCCACGTCGAGCGACACCGGCTTCGGCTGGTCCACGAGCACCGGCGTCACCACCGTGAGCGGCATCGCAGTCCGCAAGTCCGCCAACACGCCGACCGCAGGCACGGCGGTCACCTTCAACGCGGACGCTCCGGGGACCTCGGCAGCCGACTGGGATTGGGTGGCGCTGGAGATCAAACCCGCCAGCCTGGACGCGCCGATCACCACAACCACGGTGGCCGAGGTCACCGCCGTCCCCACGCCCACCGTTCAGGTGTCGGCCTCGCCGACCCCGGCCACCGTCACTGAATCGACCGCGGTGCCGGCGCCGAGCGTGTCGGCCGGGTCGACCGCGCACCCCACCACGGTGCCGGTCACGACCGGAGTACCGGATCCTTCTGTGACGACGCAGACCACCACGGTCGTCACGCCCGGGACCGTCACCGAGACGACCAGCATGCCCGCGCCGCAACTGGTGGCCACCTCGCACGCCGCCCTCAGCAGCATCGACGCCATCGTGCAGATGTACGCGCCAACCCTCACGGCGGACGCGCACGCCGGACTCACGACGATCAGCGTGCTGGCCGACGTGATCGCGCCGTCGGTGACGGTCCCGGTGCTGCCTGGTGACGCGATCTTCCAGCCTGGGCAGATCGAGTGGAACGGCTTCTTGCTGGGAAATGGCACGCCGTACTCCTGGCAGGAACTGCAGGGCTGGATCGACAGTGCGCCGTTCGTCAGCGGCAACGTGGATAGACCCGACAGCAGCGGCTCGTATCCCGGCCAGCCGTACTACGCCGAGCGCGTCATCAACTGGAGCACGCTGATGCAGGCCCGCCCGGAGATGGTCGGCCAGATCGTGCACGACCTGGTGATGGCGACCGGCCCGCACCAGACCGAGGACGAGGGCTGGCTGGTGGTCTGGGACTTCGGAGACACCCAGCCCTGGCTAGTGCGGGCGTTCCTCGGCGACCGGAAACCAGGCTCGATCGACCGCACCGCCGTCCACCTCGGTTTCCTCCGGGGCGGCCTGCAGTGGATCGCCTCCGACCCGCGCCGCTACAACCCGGTCCGGTCCTCGCTGACCATCGCCAAGAACTCGCCCACGGAGATCCTGAACAACGGCAACGACGCCACTCCGGGCGAGATCCGCATCGCGGGCCCATGCACTGGCCCGCAGATCGACAACGTGACGCTGGACCTGGTGATCGCCTTCTCCACCCCGCTGGCCACCGGGCAGACGCTGGTGATCGACGTCAAGGAGGGCACCGCCTCGATCGGTGACACCGACCACGTCAACGACCTCATCGAGGGCTCCACCTCGATCCGGGACTTCGTGTTCGGGCCCGGCGCCAACCAGCTGGAGTTCACCTGCGCCAGCGGCGGCACGGCCGGGATGGACGTGTTCTGGCGCCACGCCGTCAGCTGACAGGGAGGTGGCATGCCGGGAACCGCGCAGCCGCGCAACGCGATCGTCACCGCGGTGAACGGGCCGTTCGACCTGTTCGACGCCCCGCCCAACCTGGCGCCCGGCGACGTCATCATCGCGATCGTCACCTCCCGCGTCTCGCTCGACATCGAGGTCAGCGGCGGCGGGTCATGGTCGGTCCTGGCTGAGCGCGAGGACCAGAACAGCCTGTTCACGCGCGTGTTCGCCCAGCAAGTCGGCACCTCGATCCCGGGCAGCTACGCCGTCGAGCTCGACGGCCAGGGCGTCGTAGCCCTCCTACACGGGCGCGGCGCAACCCTCGCAGGCGTCGTGCTCGCCACTGCCAGCGGGATTTTCACTTCGCCTACCGAGGGCGCCCTGTGCCCGGCGGCTGCTGGCACGGTCGCGGCAATCGAGGCCCGCTATGTCGTGGGCGACGCCGAGGGCTTCTTTGGCACCGACTGGGGACCGCTCGGCTACCCCGCCGAGGACCATGTGTTCGGCAACATCGGCGCCTACCTCGGCGCCCAGACCACCCTGTCCAGCGCGACCCTGCCGAGCAGGAGGGTGACCCCGACCGCGCCGCTCGTCGACGTCTGGCAGGCCTGGACCATCGTGGTTCCGCCCGGCGACTACGTGCCGCCACCGCCGCCGGTGCCCGCCTACGCAGTTAAGGGCCGCGCTCTGTATCGGGTGACCGCGCACGACATGCTCACCGGCGCCTACATCGACGATCTGTACCTGCGCGACTGGACCTACGGTGCGAGGCTCAACGAGCCCGGCCCGCTCACCGGATCCATCCCGATTCCGAACCAGAGAGTGGCTCGCGCGGTCCGCCGGGTCATCCCCAAGGCCAAGAGCGACCTGAGTACCGGGTCAGGCCGCGTCCAGATCCGAGTCTGGCGCGACGGCAAGCTGGCCGGCCGGTACTGGCTGACCGGCCACCGCGTCGCACGCGGCCGCGATGGCAAGATCAGCATCGAGCTGCGCGCCTCCAAGCTGGACTCGTTCTGGTTCTCGCTGCGGATCCGTGTGGCGCTCACCTACACCTCCGACCTGATCGCCAACGTGCGCGCGCTGCTGCAGCACGGCCAGGCCCTCGACGGCGCCAACATCGGCGTGCAGTTCCAGAGCGGAGTTGCCGGCATCTCCAACACCTTGGCCGTCACCAAGGAGGACAACACCACCTACGGGCGGCGCGCGCAGGAAGCCCTGAGAGGGCAGGCCGAGTACTACGTCGCCGACACCGTCGACGAAACCGGAATCCGGTCAACGTGGGTGTGGGGCTCACCGAAGATCGACACGGGTATCGTGCACGTCTTCTCCAGCAGCCCGCATGGCGGCGACATCGCCGAATACGGCGTCGACGTCGACGCGCTACGCGGCGGCACCGACTGGGAGGTACGCGGCGGCACACCGCAAGGCGAGGCCACCACAGATCGGCTGCCGATCTACTCGGCGCCGGTCACCACCCCACACCGCGCCGCCGGCTGGCCACGCATCGACCACGTCGTCGACCACCCCACCCAGTCCCTCGTCCAGGCCGAGCTGGACACCCTCGCCGAGTACTACGCCGAGATGGCCGGCGGCGGCTTGTGGATCAGGTCGGTCACGGTCTTCCTGGCGAAGAAGACCACGCTGTCGCTGAACAGCCTCGGGGATACGTGCCGCTTGATGGTCACCGATGTGTGGCACGAGCGCATCGACGGCGGCGCCGGCCTCGACATCACCGGCCGCATCATCGGCATCGAAATCCGGCCGACCGGCCGCGGCCGCGGCCGTGAAGAAGCCGTGCTCACCCTCGAATCTGTGGAGGTGCCATGACCGACCAGTACGGGGCCAACCTGGAGCGGATCCTCCGGGATTTCGAGCGCAGGCTCCAGAAGCTGGAGACCGAGGCCCGCGTCAAGAAGCGCCTGCAGATCACGTTCCCTAAAGCATCGTCGGTCAGTCGGTTGACCATGACGGTGGGCAGCACGGACAACGCGATCATCGACGTCGGCGGCAGCTTCTCTCAGTCGACCTTGAACGACAACTTCCGCGACTTGGCGGCCAAGATCAACACGATCACGGACGAGCTCAAGATCAGCGGCCAGATGAACGGCCCCTGACCGTGAGGAGACGTACGGCGCGAGGGACACCTGACTGAAAGTTCACCGTGGCCGGAGTCGGCCAGACGGGGGAGTAGATGACCGATCAGCTGCCGCCCACCGATCTCGCCCTGGCCCTCGCCAAGCTCAGCGAGATCACCGCAGTCGGGCTGGCCGAGATCAAGGGGCAGATCGCTCTGCTCCTGCAGCGCGCTGACCACGCCGACTGGCGGGTCGACGAACTCGCCAAGCGGCTCGACGCCGACCGGGGGGCCAACGAGCAGCGTGCCGCGGCGGTCGAGGCCCGGCTCGACGCGGTCGAGCGCGACCAGGTGACGCGCAGCCAGTTGGCCGAGCGCACCCGCCACATCATCGCGATCGTCAGCGTCATCGTCACCGTGGCCGGCGTGGCCATCGCGCTGATCACGCTGCTCCGTACCTGAGGAGAGGAAACCCATGAGGCTGGTGCAGGCCCGCTGGTACCACCACGGCCGGATCGCGCCGATCCGATTGATCGTCATCCACGACATGGAGATGCCGGAGAAGCCGGACACCGCTGAGGCCTGCGCCCGCATGTTCGCCACCACCGGCCGCGAGGCCTCGGCGCACGCCTGCGTCGACAGCAACTCGATCGTCAGGTGCGTGCGTGATCAGGACACCGCTTGGGCTGCGCCCGGTGGCAACGCCGACGGATTGCAGCTGGAGATGGCCGGTTATGCCCGCCAGACCCGGGAGGAGTGGCTGGACGCGTACGGCAAGGCGATGCTCGGCCGGGCCGCCCACCAGGTCGCCGCCTGGTCGCGCGCCTACAAGATCCCCGTCCGGAAGCTGACGCGGGCCGAGCTGCGCGCCGGCGGCCGCGGCATCACGAGTCATGCGGACATCAGCGCCGTCTACCGCCGGTCGGACCACACCGACCCCGGCAACGCGTTCCCGTGGGACGTGCTGCTGCAGCTGGTGCGCGACGAGCTCGGCGGCGATGGCGGCGGCAGCGACGACGTCGACGCGCCCGCCTGGAAGCGGCCGCTGTCCTGGCCCCCCACCACCAAGGGCGACGACGTGCGCGCCTGGCAGCGGCAGATGCGGAAACGCGGCTGGGACCTGGTCGTCGACGGCTGGTACAGCGGCGCCGACGAAGACGTCTGCCGGGCCTACCAGAAGGAGAAGGGCCTCCCGGAGACGGGCGTGGTCGACGAGCGCACCTGGCGCTCGGCCTGGACCGCGCCGATCACATGATCGACCCGCTGGTGAGCCTATACCTGCTGCGCACCAGCCGGGCCCGGACTTGCAAAGACGCTGACCCGGTTCTTGTTTTTCGCCCCGGTTTGAGGGGCGCGTCCCTGAAGGAGGGGCACATGCATCCCGTTCCCAAGACCCCATTCACCATCCGCTACCCCCTGCTCGTACGCGGCGCGGTCGCCCTGGTCCTCATGGGCGTCACCCGCCTTGCCGTCGCGCTCGGCTGGATCCCCAAAGAGTGGGAACTCACCGAGAACGGCGTCGAGCAGCTCCTCGACAGCGCCTACTTCGCGTGGGCCTGGTTCACCTCCCAGCGCAAGGTCACGCCGGTGGCCGACCCCCACGACGACCACGGTCGGCCTCTCGTTGTACAGGGCTACGTCCAGCGGTAGTCCCTGCAGCACACAGCCCCCGCTCCTCCTCCGGGAGGGGCGGGGGCTGCTTTTGTGTGAGGTATTGCCTGCGTGCAGACAACCGTGTGGATGGGCTACGCCTCGGGCCGCACCGCGAATCGCACCGAGGCGACCTCTGCAGCTCCTACTTCCAAGATCCATTCATAGGTATGTCCGGGAGTAAGTGGCAAGGGCGGCAGGGAGATCGCAAAGCAGAGGTTCATCGGGACGTCCTCATCGGATGAGCCGTCCTGCTGGGCTTCCTGAAGCGCCAGGTTGCCATTAAAGCTGATCGCACGCATCTCTCCTTCGTCGACAGGGATCCGGACGTCTTCCCGGTCGTTGTCCACGAGGCGGAGTGTGAACTTGAGCTGTTCCTTGGCCTCATCCCAAGGGATGCGAAGGAACCCGGCGATGGCTCCTGGCGGTACGACGGGCCCGGTCAGAGACCATCCCGCGCCCAGCAAGTTGACCTTGCCGGACGGCTGGTCAGTGCTCGCCGCATCGGCCAGCAGGAGGAAGCCTTCGATCACGGCAGTGCTCGTTTCATCTCCACGTTGGCTGTTCCGTACGTGGTCAGTTGCTCGCCAGGCAGGCCGAAGCCTTCAACCTCTATCCGTGCGGGCGTAGAGGTCGTGCTCGAGGCTCCTCCGGGAGCAGAGACAGTGTGGATGACCTCAACGCCGACGGCCAGCGCGTAGCGGCGGATGGTCGAGAGATGCGGGTCGCCGCCTAGCCGTTCGAAGTCGGAGACTGCGGGCTGGCTACGGCCCATGCGCTCCGCCACCTCTGCCTGAGTGAGGTGGCGTTGCTTGCGAACCGTGACGAGAGTCTCGATGAGCCGCATATCGCGCTCGATCGCGTCGTTCTCGCGCTGAACCTGTGGATCGTCGAGATCGATCCCCAGCAGTTCTGCGACGTGAGGGTCCATCACAGTCCTCGACCTCCTCGTATCGGGTTCACCTTATATTCTCCTCAACCAGTCGGCCAGGCGATCCCGGGCTACATCTATGACCCGATCTTGAGCTCCCTGACTACCTTTCTTGTGAAAGGCCAGGCCCAACAGGACGTGCTCCCCGCTCGGTCCGTATGCGAAGTAGAGGCGATACTCGTTCCCGATGTAGGTCAACCGCGCCTCGAACAGACCTCGCCCCAACGGGCCCGTGTCTCGAGCGAGGGCCCTATTGAACTGGATCCGAGTCAGTAGAGCGCCAAGCTCCTTCTTCGGAGGCCCGTCTCCCAAGACGTCGTTGATCTCTTCGCTGACGACGTTATTCCCGGACGCGGTCACATAGAACTGCCAGGTGGCGTCAGGCTTCTCCTTCACACCACGCTCCACTCCGGGGATCCAGGCCATTCGAGGAGGTCCGAATCTACCGCTGTGGCGGCTGATGCGGGTCCTGTATGGGTGAGGCGCCGCGATCAAACCCGGCGAGTATGTGGGGTACGGCTGGGTCAGCTGGCGATCAGCTCCAGGTACCTCTGTACCTCGGAGGCCTTCGGCTGGCCGACCCCGAGTGCGCTCTTGATCTCGCGCAGTGGTGGCACCTTCTCGAGACGGCCGCCGGGCGCGAACGTCTGCACCGCGCGCAGGTGCAGCGGACTGGGCGCGGGTACGTGCAATTCGACGCCAGTGGGTTCTGGGTGCGACTTGGGCGCGGGCGAGATCTGAGCGGCGTGTTGTGGCTGGTAATCGGCAGGTGCAGCAGGCTGGTCACTGGATGCGGGCTCGTGCTCGGCCGGTGCATCGGTGGCGGCGTGCACCTTGTCGCCGGCGGCGACGGGTACGTCATCAGGTTCACGTACCTGCCCGGGTACGTCATCGGGTTCACGGACCTCTTCGGCCGCCTGGCGGTCGCGGGCGCACTCCGACATCAGGTGCACGAGCGCGCCGAGGGCGACCGGCGGCACCACGCTGACGACGAGGACCAGGCCCACGATGACGTCGTCGAGGTTCAGCACATGGCCCTCGATCAAGTGATAAGCGGCGTTACCGATCACGCCGGCACCGATCGCGATCGCGCTGTGAACGAACGCGTGCCGCCGCGTCTCGGCCGAGTAAGCGCGGTTGGTGGCGATCCGGGCCGCGACCGCGCCATAGGCGTCGATGCACAGCGGCAGGAGCAGCGAGAGGCGGAGGTCCCAGCCGAGCAGGGGCAGCCGCCAGGCGCCGAAGCCGGCCTGCTCGCCGAGGCCCTGCAGGGCGCTGAAGGACAGCACCACCGCGGCGGCCACGACGACGGCCAGGCCGCCGCGCTCGATCGGGTCTGCGCCGACAGTGCGGCGGGTTGGCGCGGCCGCGGCCGCGCTCGTAGAGTCGGACATGTGTTCGATCCTCTGGGGAAGGGGGATCGGGCAGCCTGGGGTCCTTCTGGCGTTGGCTGAGCCGGAAGGGCCCCTTTGTTGTGCGGGCAGCCCGATGACTGAAATCGGGGAGAGTACAGCGCGGCGGACGCGCGGTGTGGGAGGCGCGTCAGGCGAGGGAATCGAGTTCGCGGGTATGCCAGGAGGTCGACCGGACCTCGCGCAGGGCGGCCAGCATCGCAGGCCGGATGCAGATGATCTGCAGGAGCATCAGCCCGGGAACGCCGAGCAGCCACGTTGTCCACCGGGTGGCAGCCGCCAGACGCGGCCTGCGTACGGCGTAGCCCATGCTGGAGACCCAGGACAGGACCAGCCAGTAGCCGAGGGCTTGCCAGCCGAACCCCTGGCCGAGGATCGGGCCGATGACGATCACCCAGAGCAGGCCGATCGGGATGACGATTGAGATGATCAGCGTGTAGGCCGACCAGAGCATCGGCCCGGTGGGCAGGTGCGCGATTTCCCACATGGAGTAGTTCCAGTGCGAGGAGGACCAGCGGACGCGCTGCCGGTACAGCTCGCGCAGGCTGGTGGGCATGTCGGTGTAGACGATCGCCTCGGGCACGCTGACGACCTGGCCGCGCAGGAGCGCGTAGTGCGTCAGGCGGCGATCGTCGCCGGCGGCCGCGCCACCGTCGAGGTAGTCGTCGAGGTTGTCGAGCACCACGTCGGCCCGGTAGACGGCCAACGCGCCCGAGCACGTGGTGAGGCTGCCCATGCGGGAGCGGGCGCTGCGATAGGTCAGGCAGATCGAGGAGATCTCCAGGTCGATCAGCCGCGTCAACCAGCTGGTGGTCCGGTTGCGTGTGAGCGGCAGCCCGGTGGCCGCCATCACCCGTTGGTCGGACATGGCGCGCAGCAGCTCGGCGAGCGCCCGCGGCTCGAGCTCGCAGTCGCTGTCCACGGTCACGACGTACTCGGCCAGCGGCTGCCCGCGGTCACGATGCCAGCGCAGCTCGTACAGGGCGCGGGCCTGCGCCTCCCTCTTGCCGCCGTTCTGCTGGCGGAAGAACTTGATGCGCCGGTCGTAGCGGATCCTGGGCGGCATACGAGTGACGTCCAGGCGCTGCGTCGACCCGTCGTCGACGATGTAGATGCGGTCAGGGACGACCGTGCCCGCCAGAAGTGAGTCGATCGTGCGGAGGACGGCCTCGGCCGACTCCTGGTAGCAGGGGACGATGACCGCGACGCGCCCGTGTGCGACGGGCAGGTGCTCGAACGAGCGGGGCCAGGTCGCCGCGGCCAGGACCACGATCAGCATCACGGTGGGCAGGCTGTGCAGGCCGAATGTCCAGTCGACTTGCACCGGCCCGATCGACAGCCGGTACGTGATGATCCACGCGAGCGCCACCAGCAGCGCGGTCGCGCCCGCGAGGACCACCTGCGCGGACCTAGTCCCGCGTCTGTGCACGCCTGCCCCTCGTCGCCAGGCGGTACAGCCCGATCCCGATCAGGATCGCGCCCACCGCGATGCTGACCACGATCGGCACGCCGATGGTGATCCCGCCCACCGTCAGGGCGGCGCCGGTGAACGGTAACGAGTCCTCGTACATGAGGGGTGTCTCCTTGTTGAGTGGGTTCACGCGCCCGGCCGCAGGAGCTCCTGCGGCCGGGTTTACTGCGGCCTCCTCGCCAGCCCTCCCGGCGAGGAGGCCGCCACGCTCGGCCACCGCGAGCGCCCAGCTGCGCGACGGCCGAGCTGCCTATGGGGTGTTTTTCTGCGACCGGCCGTAGCCGGGGATGCCGCGCCGCAGTTTCTCCAGCCAGGAGTCGGTCTCGGGCTCGTGGAAGCCGAACGTGGTGCCGTATAGGTGCTGCTCCGGGCACTCGATCGGCAGCGCAACCCCCGGCGCCGGCGGCTCCCCGAGCGGGGTGGTCCAGTACTCGTGGTTGGACCTCCGGACGATCGTGTGCTTGCAGAACCGACAGCGAATGGGATCGGCAGGAGGCTTGTCGAGGGCGGTCACTGCGCGCCCGCGCTCTCGGGGATCTCCACCCACGCAACGTGCCCGTCGGCGGTCGAGCTCGCGCCGAAGTCGCGCACCACGCGGCTGACCTCGGCCCAGCCGGGCGCTTCGTAGGCGCCGGTGGCAGGAAGATCGGGGTCACGCACCTCCAGTCGCAAGCCCCCACGCTGAGCGGGGATCACGCTGATCTCGATGCGTCCGTCCTGCGGGGTGTGGCGCACCGCGTTCTTGACCAGGTCGCCGGTCACCTGCACGGCGAGATCGGCAGGGACGTGGGGGTGGTTGGTGGTGACAATCGTGCGAATCCACGCGCGGGCGTCGGCCACAGCCTGTGCCACGCCGGGCAGCGACTGCTGAAACATGGGGACCGCCTCAGCTAATGAGTAAGCTTAACGTTCGCATGAGCAAGCTTGAAGCTAACTCATAAGCCTGTCAAGCTATCCGCGTGAATCAGGAGGAACGGCCCCGATACCTGCGGATCGCCGACGAACTCGCCGCACGGATCGCCAAGGGCGAGCTGCGCGAGGGCGACAAGCTGCCGTCCATCCCGCAGCTGACCCGGGACTACGGCGTCTCGGCCAACACGGCCCAGGCCGTCATCCGCACGCTCGTGTCCGACGGCCTGGCCGTCGCCAAGTCCGGGTCTGGTACCTATGTCCGCAAGCGCGCCCAGGTGCGCCAGCTGGTGCGGAGCTGGAACCGTAACGCCCGCGGCGGTAGCCCGTTCGCCGGCGAGATGGCCACGCAGGGCCGCATCGGTTCGTGGGACTACGACAGCCGTACGGCCCAGGCCCCGGCGGAGGTGCGCGAGCGCCTGGGCCTGGACGAGCCGTCTGGTGATGAACCGGACGTCGTGCGCACTGACTACGTCTTCCGCGGCGACGGTGAGCCGGTCATGCTCTCGACAGCCTGGGAGCCGCTGGCCATCACGCGCGGAACGCCGATCGTTCTGCCCGAGGACGGCCCGCACGCGGGCCAGGGTGTGGTCGAGCGGATGCGGCAGATCGGCATCAACGTCACACACGCGGCCGAAGCCGTCTCGGCGCGTCCTGCAACAGCTGGCGAGGCCCGGCAGCTCGACATCGCCGCCGGCGCCATCCTTCTGACGATCACCAGGACCTACTACGCCGACACCCAGCCGGTCGAGACCGCACACATCCTGATCCCCACTGATCAGTACCAGGTCGTCTATGGCACGTCGATCTGGGACGAGCCGCCGCCGGCTGACTGACCGCTTCGGTAACCGCGAAGCGCTCACCCAAGCGCGTGCTTGGGAAAGGTTTGGGAAAGACGATCTTGATCGAGGGGTATCGAGGCGTACCGAACGGGTGCGAGGCGGAGCGAGGGAGAGCGGCTGACCTGGGCAATCCTTGATCGCCCAGGTCGGCAAAGTGATCTGACCGGGTTCACACCGAAGAGGTCACTGGTTCGATCCCAGTATCGCCCACCAGCTCAGAGGCC
>NZ_JAHDTI010000030.1 GCF_018531495.1 Nonomuraea sediminis | reverse complement strand
GTGACGGCCAGTCCGGCGGCTGCCGCGAGAACGGATCTGCGTCTCACGCCAGGTCCTTTCGTACGGGGGGATGGCGGCTTGACACTAGATCCGGACTCGCTGAAAGAACATCCGTATCGATATCGGTATACGTACGGAAATATGTCTCTACATACGGCAGGCGCCCGCGTTAACGGACGGCCGCGGGCGAGGAGGCGTTCCCCGCCACGAGCTGGGGTTTCCCGGTCCCGTCTGCCGGGACCTTCCAGATCCCGCCGTCCTTGGCGTACATGACGGTGTTCGCGTCGAGCCAGGCGGCCTGGTCGTCGACACTGGCGGTCTCGGCCAGCGGGGTCTCCTTCATCGAGCGGAGGTCGAGCGCGTGCAGGCGCCACGGGCCTGGCTCGACCCGTTTCTTGAACACCAGGCGGGTGCCGTCGGGCGACAGCGACGGGCATTCCGCGTTCTGCCGCAGCGTCCTGGCCTTCCACGCGGCGAAGTCGCCCTGGACGAGGTAGGTCCTGCCCTTGGTCGAGACCGTGGCGTAGAAGGTGTTGTCGTCGGCGGCGAACGTGACGCCCCAGTAGTTGACGTCGGGCGAGTGGTAGCGCTTGCCGTCCAGGTAGAGCGGGATGTCCTCGATGTTGGTGACCGCGTAGCCGGTCCGGGTGTCGAGGATCCCGGTCCAGGTGGAGAAGCCGCCGCTGCTGTAGGAGTCGCCGGTGACGAAGACCGTCCACGACGCCATCCGGCCGCTGGCCGACACCCTGGCCCGGCTGGGGATCCCGGCCAGCTTGACCCTGCGGGTCTCGCGCAGCCTCCGGTCCAGGACGACCGCGTCGGTCTTGGGCAGCGTGCCGGGCCGGGTGACCAGGCACAGCGTCGTCCCCGCCGCCGTGTAGAAGCGGTCGCACGACGTCCCGCTCACCGCGGGCGCGGCGCCCGGGTCCGTCAGAGGCACCGCCGCGATCCGCCCGCCGCTGCGGAACAGCAGCCGCCCCGGCACCCCGGCGTCGAACCCTGGCACCGCGGCGACCGTCTTCCTGGAGGCCGCCCACGTGGCGTAGCCCACCGCCCCGCCGGCCAGCACGACCACGGCCACGATCAGCACGATCAGTCGCTTCATCGGCGCAGCACCCGCCAGGCCACCACGATCGACAGCGCGAGCCCTGCCGCCATCACCGCCAGGCCAGGCCCCGCCTCCAGCGCGGTCCACAGGGCGCCGAACAGGATGGACGACACCATGCGGGCGGTGGCCTGGCCGGTCTGCAGCAGCGCCAGCCCGCTTGCCCGCACCCCCTCGGGCAGCAGCGGCCCGGCCAGCGCCATCAGCACCCCGTCGGTCGCCGCGTAGAACACGCCGTGCAGCGCCAGCACGGGGACCAGCCAGCCGGGTCCCATCAGCAGCAGGTAGGCGGCCAGCAGGGCGACGTGGCCGCCGGTGAACACCGCGGCCCTGCCGTACCGGTCGGCGAGCTTGCCGAAGGGGACGGCGAGCAGCAGGTAGGCGCCCGCGGTGCCGAGCGGCAACAGCGGGAACAGCTCGGGCGCGAGCGCGAGCCGCTTCTGCAGCAGCAGGTAGACGAACGAGTCGCTGACCGTGACCAGGCCGAGCGTCACCGCGACCAGGCAGATGCGGCGGAAGGCGGCCTCGCGCAGCAGCGCCGCCCGCAGCGAGACGCCCGCGGTCACGGGACCCCGGTGGTCGCGCACGTACAGCACCAGCAGCAGCACGCCGAGCACCGCCACGCAGAAGCTGGTCACGAACACCGCGTCGTAGGCGCCGGCGGTGACCGACAGCACCCCGAAGGCGGCCAGCGGGCCGAGGAACGCGCCGACCGTGTCCATCGCCCTGTGCACGCCGAACGCCCCGCCGAGCCGGTCGGCGGGGGCGCTCAGCGTGATCAGCGCGTCCCTGGGCGCGGTGCGCAGCCCCTTGCCCGTCCTGTCGGCCGCGATCACGGCGCCGAGCAGCGGCACCGAGGTGGTCGCCAGCAGGCCGAGCTTGCACACCGCCGACAGCCCGTAGCCGAGCCCGGCCACCAGCTTGCGCCGCCTGAACCGGTCGGCGGCGTGCCCTCCGGCCAGCCGTACCAGCGCCGTCACGCCGAAGTACAGGCCGTCGAGCACGCCGAACTGCAGCAGGCTCAGCCCCAGCGTGCCGACCAGGTACAGCGGCAGCACCGCGGTGATCATCTCCGACGACACGTCGGTGACCAGGCTGACCGCCCCGAGCGCGAGCACGTTGGCCGGGACGGAGCGGACCAGCCGCGATTCCCGGATGGAGATGTACATCTATCTCCAGCCGGTGATGTCGAGCAGCACGCCGTAGCCGGTGCTGCTCCACTGGACGACGACGTAGAAGTGCCTGCCCGAGGCGTCGAACTCGCCGCCGGTCGGGCTGCCGTCGTTCAGCGTGGCGATGCGGACGCAGCCGTCGGACTGCAGGTCGTCGTCGGGACCGTCGGGCCTGCACGACCACAGGTCGTTGCCGTGGAAGCCCTGCAGGTCGCTGTCGGTGTCGCCATCCTCGTGGACGATCCAGTTACCGCGGCCCGGCTGGTAGGCGATGTTGTCGGGCATGTTGAGCGCCGGGCTGCCCAGGATGAACGGCTGCACCTGCGGGACGCCGGCCGTGGGCTGGTCGACGGTGCCGTCGGCGAGGCAGATCGTGTCGCCCCACGACTGCGCCTCGTCCTCGTTGCCCGTCTCGTCCGAGCAGATCCTGACCTTGCCCTCGGCCAGCGCCTTGCGGTCCAGGTCCATGTCCTCCGGTCGGTAGTAGCCGGTCAGGTGCTGGGTCGCGGTGGCCTTGGTGAGGTCGGGATCCGACCTGTCCTCGACAGGGATCCAGGAGCCCTGGCCCCATTGGGTGCCCTGGCCGTAGTCCCTGCCGCCCTCGTGCTTGCCGATCCGCAGGCCGTACAGCTTGCCGTGGGTCAGCGGCGAGTCCCTGAGGGCGGAGATCTCGCCGTTGGGCGGCTGGGCCGGGACGAACTTGAAGAACGCGCCGCCCGGGTTGCCCTTCTCCGGGCGGCTCTCGTCGGTGTAGTAGACGACGCCGCTGGGCAGCACGACCATGCCCTCCCACGACAGCCGTCCGAGCAGCGGCCTGGTGGTCAGGTTGGCGGCGCCGGTGCCCTGGGAGAAGCGGCCGGTCTTCCTGTCGAGCTTGACACCCGTGGTGTGCAGGGGATCGATCAGCTCGTAGAGCCTGCCTCCCTGCTTGCCGCCGCCGTTCTCCTCGCCGAAGACGATCGTGCCCCAGGGGGTGCGGCGGACCGGGTCGCAGGACTCGGTGCCGGTGACGATCGTCTCGGCCTTGCCGGTCCGCAGGTCAACGCGCAGCAGGCCCGGGTGGTCCTTCTCCCACTCGTTGCAGCTGATGCGCCACTGCGGGTTCTCGTCCGACGGCCAGAACGCGCCCTGGTCCAGGTAGAGCGGCAGCCGGTCGTTGACCACCCTGACCTTGAGGCTGTCGGCGACCTTGATCAGGCGCTCGGGGTGCTTGAGCGCCTCCTCCTTGGCGATGGGCGTCTGCGATGACTTATCCAGATATCCCGAGATGCCGTAGGGGTTGTCGGCATTCGCGGCTTGCACGCCACAGCCGGCGCTCATGGCCAGCAGCACGGCGATGAAGATCTTGCGCATGTCGTGCTCTCAGTGGCAGGTGTAGGTGGGGCTGGTGTCCTTGACCTGGCCGTCGACGCCGATCAACTGCCAGCCGTACGTGCTGTCGGTGAAGGTCAGCTTCAGCACCCCGAAGGTGTCGGTCAGGCGCTTCTGGCTGTTCGGCTGCACGTTCTCGATCTTGTACGGCGAGGCGCCGCCCATCCCGCCCACGACCTCGACCAGGCCGTTGGGGTCCGCCTGAGCACCGGCGCTCTGCGGAGCGAAGCGCTCGTAGATGTGGTCGTGCCCGGTGAGCACCAGGTCGGCGTGCGCGTCCTGGAGCGCCTGCCAGGCGGGCTTGCTGGCCGGGTTGTTGCCGTGCTCACCCGAGCTGAACAGCGGGTGGTGCCAGTAGGCGGCGATGCAGCCCTTGGTGGTGGCCGCCAGGTCCGCCTTGAGCCAGGTGAGCTGGGCCGACTGGTCGAAGCTGTTGGAGTCGAGCGCGATGAAGTGCCAGTTGCCCTGGTCGTAGCTGTAGTAGCTCTTGCCCTGCGGGAAGGCGATGCTGCCGAAGTAGGACTTGTAACCGGCCTCGGATCCGGCCGGGTCATAGGTCTCGTGGTTGCCGGGGGCCGGGTGGGTCTTGGCCTTGAAGGCGCCCCAGCTCTTGGCGTAGTAATTCTGGAAGTCCGACAGGCGGGCGTCGTCGTACTGGTTGTCGCCCATCGTGATGACGAACTGCGGGTTCATGTTCTGGACCAGGGTGGCGGTCTTCGGGTGCATGCATCCGCTGTCACTGCTGGTGCACTGCTCGGCGATGTCGCCCGCCGCGGCCACGGTGAAGCTGCCGCCCGGGGTGGGCGTGGGCGTGGTCGGCGGGTCCGTGGGGGTGGTGCCGCCGCCGAATACCTGCATCTCGTAGAGGGAGTAGCCGTAGCTCGTGCCCCGCTTGCTCCCATACATCCGGACATATCGCCCGGCGCCGGTAATTTGGAGATCGTCGAGGCCGCCGTCACCCGCGGTCGTCGAGTAGACGGTGGCCCAGGTGGAGGCGTCGTCGCTGGTCTGGATCTTGTACGACTTGCCGTACGCGTCCTCCCAGAACAGCTTGACGTGCGTGATCTGCTGCGACGAGCCGAGGTCGACCCTCAGCCACTCGGGGTCGTGGCCCTCCTGCGAGGCCCACCGCGTGCCGGTGGGGTCACCGTCGAACGCCTTGGCGGCGGTGTAGGAGGAGGACTCCTTCGAGGAGGAGGCGGCGGGCTTGCCCTGAGACAGCAGGGTCTCGGCGGCACCCGCGGATGTGGCGACGGCCACTACGAGCAGGGAGGCGACCAGGGACAGACAGGCGGCCAGGGCTAAGCGGGCTCTGGACATGGCAGAACTCCAAGGGGGTGAGAGATCCGGGCACACTGGCTCGGCGCGCGGCGGCTGGCGGCCGTCGCACACCCTTACTGCGGCCGGGACAGCAGATCTCTCGCTGAGCACGTCACCCGCCGGGCTTTCACCCGGGGGCCGCGCCAAGCCGCTTCACCGGCATCGTGGCAAACCCGCCAAACCCATGTCAAGAAAGTTAGGAACCCTTCTTAACAAACATCGAATGAACCCCGGGCATCCCCACACGCCCTGCCCGACGCCGCCCGCTGCACGTCACTGCCACCCGCCTCTTGGCCCAGGGTCACCTCGTCCGCCCGCGATCGCACCCGCCCGGTAGCCCGTCGCGCGCGCACCCCGCACGCTGCCACCCGCGCATGAGGTCACCGCTGTTGCGGGACGCGGGATCGTGGGGCCGCTCCCGTGCTTTCCGTGCGTCGTTACGGCGGGCGACCGTCATCCGGTCAGCGGGCGTCTCCCTGGAGGTCGGCGACCGAAGTGCGGCGGGTGGCGGTGGGGTGGCCTGCCGTACAGGAAAGGAGCGTTAGGAGAGGACGGACCTGAGGGTGGTGGCGAAGTCCTTGGCCTGGTGGAGGAAGCCGCCGTGGTCGCCGGGGAAGTCGGCCAGCGGGGTGCCGAGGCGCTCGGCGAGGGCGGCGGCGGTGCGCTGGGCGAACTCGCCCTTGGAGGTCGTGCCGCCGGCGGGGACGACGCGGACCGGGCCCGAGCGGAGGGCTTCGACGTCGGGCTCGTAGAGGGTGATGGGCAGCACGCTGTGGCCGAAGAAGCGTTCGCTGGTCGCCAGCATCTCGGCCGCCGGCGGCCGGGGTGCGGCGTCCTCGCCCTGGGGCGGCATGCTGATGCCGGTGAAGGTGAAGAACTTCTGCCACGCGGCGCCGATGCCGGCGGTGCGGTAGGTGTCGTAGATCTCGGTGACCCCGGCGCGCGCCTGGTCGGGATCGGGCAGGAGCAGGGCGAGGGGCGGTTCGTGGGCGACCAGGGTGCGCACGTGGCCGGGGAACAGGGTGGCCAGCGCAAGCCCGCTGACGGCGCCGCCGCTGCTGCCGAACACGTCCGCCGGTCCCCCGCCGACCGCCTCGAGCACCCGGCGGACGTCGTCGGCCAGCATGTCGGGCTCGGCGTCCTGACCGCGGTCGTCGATCGTGCTGCGGCCGAAGCCCCGGGGGTCGTACGTCACGACCGTGTGATCCTCGGCCATCACCTCACCGAGGGGAGCGAACCCGTCGGCGGCCATCGGATGGCCGATCAGCATCAGCACCGGCCCCGAGCCCCGCACGTCGTACTGCAGACGCGCGCCCGGAACGTCCAGCGTGTGACTCGTGAATGATGACATGTCCAGTTCACCCTCCATCGGGGGTCAGTGATCCAACGCCCCGAGGCTAACTCCCCGATCTCCGGTACGGCGGGCGAGCGGCCCGCCGTACCGGAACAGGACGCTAGCCGCCCAGGCAGGCCGGGCCGAGGAGTTGCTTCAGGTCGCCCATGAGGGCAGGTGACGGCGTGACGCGGTAGCGGTCCTCGACGCGCATGACGGTGGTCTTCGGCCCGCTGTGCACCTGCAGGTGGACCTCGGACGTGCCGGGATGGGTGGTGAGGATCTCCTTGAGGCGGGTGACCACCGGCGGCGTGCACCGCGTCATCGGGAGGCTGACGACGAGCGGACCGCCCGCCTCCTGGGAGAGGTCGGGCGCGGTCACCTCCATCGCGATGATCTTCCCCACGTCCTCCCGCTTGTCGATGCGGCCCTTGACGAAGACGATCGCGTCCTCGGCCAGGATCGTCGAGCACAGCTGGTAGGCCGACGGGAAGATCATCACCTCGATGGAGCCTTCGAGGTCCTCCAGCTGGGTGAGCACCCAGGTGTCGCCCTTCTTGGTGACCTTGCGCTGCACGCCCGACAGGATGCCGCCGACCGTGACGATCTGCCCGTCGGTGCGGCTGTCGTCCTGCAGCGCGGCGATGGAGCAGTCGGCCCCGGCGGACAGGATGTGCTCCACGCCGAACAGCGGGTGGTCGGAGACGTACAGGCCGAGCATCTCCCGCTCGAACTGGAGCAGGGTGTTCTTGTCCCACTCGCCGACCGGGATCTGCACGTCGAAGGTCTGGTCCTCCTCGCCCTCGACAGCGCCGAACAGCGAGTCCTGCCCGATGGCCTCGTTCTTCTTGATGTCGATGATCGCGTCGACGGCCTGCTCGTGCACCATGACCAGGCCCTTGCGGACGTGACCCAGCGAGTCGAAGCCGCCGGCCTTGATCAGCGACTCGATGACGCGCTTGTTGCAGACGATGGCGGGCACCTTGCGCAGGAAGTCCTTGAAGTCGACGAAGCGACCCTTCTCCTTGCGCGCCTTGAGGATCCCGTCGACGACGTTGCCGCCCACGTTGCGGACGGCCGACAGCCCGAAGCGGATGTCGGTGCCGCGCGGGGTGAAGTCGAAGTCGGAGTCGTTGACGTCCGGCGGGTAGACCTTGATGCCCATCCGGCGGCACTCGTTCAGGTAGAGGGCCGACTTGTCCTTGTCGTCCTTCACGCTGGACAGCAGCGCGGCCATGTAGGCGGCGGGGTGGTTGGCCTTCAGGTAGGCGGTCCAGTAAGCGATCAGGCCGTAGGCCGCGGTGTGCGCCTTGTTGAAGGCGTAGTCGGAGAACGGCAGCAGGATGTCCCACAGGGCCTTGATCGACGCGGCGGAGAAGCCGTTGTCCTGCATGCCCTTCTCGTAGAACTCGTACTGCTTGTCCAGCTCGGACTTCTTCTTCTTGCCCATCGCGCGGCGCAGCAGGTCGGCGCTGCCGAGCGAGAACCCGGCCACCTTCTGCGCGATGGCCATGACCTGCTCCTGATAGACGATCAGGCCGTAGGTCGTGTCGAGGATGTCCCTGAGCGGCTCCTCCAGCTCGGGGTGGATCGGCGTGATCTCCTGCTGGGCGTTCTTGCGCAGCGCGTAGTTGGTGTGGGAGTTGGCGCCCATCGGGCCGGGACGGTACAGCGCGAGAGCGGCGGAGATGTCCTCGAAGTTGTCGGGGCGCATGAGGCGCAGCAGCGAGCGCATGCCGCCGCCGTCGAGCTGGAAGACGCCGAGCGTGTCACCGCGGCTGAGCAGCTCGTAGGACTTGCGGTCGTCGAGCGGCAGCTTCAGCAGGTCGATCTTCTCGCCGGAACTGGCCTCGATCATCTTGAGGCAGTCGTCCATGATGGTGAGGTTGCGCAGGCCCAGGAAGTCCATCTTCAGCAGGCCGAGCGTCTCGCAGGTCGGGTAGTCGAACTGCGTGATGATCGCGCCGTCGGAGTCGCGGCGCATGACCGGGATGTGGTCGGTGATCACCTCGCTGGACATGATCACGCCGGCGGCGTGCACGCCGGTCTGCCTGATCAGGCCCTCCAGGCCGCGCCCGAGGTCCATCGTCGACTTGACGTCGACGTCCTCCTCGTAGAGCTTGCGCAGCTCGCCCGCCTCGTTGTAGCGGGGGTGGTCCTTGTCGAAGATGCCCGACAGCGGGATGTCCTTGCCCATCACGGCGGGCGGGAACGCCTTGGAGACCCGGTCGCCGAGCGCGTAGGGATAGCCCAGGACGCGGCCGGCGTCCTTGATGGCGGCCTTGGCCTTGATGGTGCCGAACGTGGCGATCATGGCGACCTTGTCGGCGCCCCACTTCTCGGTCACGTAGCGGATCACGTCGGCCCGCCTGCGCTCGTCGAAGTCGATGTCGACGTCGGGCATGGACACGCGCTCGGGGTTGAGGAACCGCTCGAAGATCAGGCCGTGGGGCAGCGGGTCGAGGTCGGTGATGCCCATCGCGTAGGCCACCAGCGAGCCCGCGGCCGAGCCTCGGCCGGGGCCGACGGGGATGCCGTTCTCCTTGGCCCACATGATGAAGTCGGCGACCACGAGGAAGTAGCTCGGGAAGCCCATCTGCTCGATGATCCCGATCTCGTACTCGCACTGCTTGCGGTGCTGCTCGTCGAAGCCCTCCGGCCAGCGGCGGTCCATGCCCTCCCAGACGACCTTGCGGAAGTAGTCCAGCTCGGTCATGCCATCGGGGATGGGGTAGGTCGGCATCAAGTTCTTGAACTGGAAGAACCCGCTCGTGTCGACCTTCTCGGCCACCAGCAGCGTGTTGCGGCAGCCCTCGGCCCACAGGTCGGAGGAGTCGACCGCGCGCATCTCGTCGGCGGTCTTGATGTAGTAGCCGGACCCGTCGAAGCGGAAGCGGTCGGGGTCGGACAGCTGCTTGCCGGTCTGGATGCACAGCAGGGCGTCGTGGGAGGAGGCGTCGGACTCGTAGGTGTAGTGCGAGTCGTTGGTGACCAGCGGCGGGATGGCCAGCTCCTTGCTGATCCTGGTCAGCCCGTCGCGGACGCGGCGCTCGATGTCGAGCCCGTGGTCCATGATCTCCAGGTAGAAGTTGTCCTTGCCGAAGATCTCCTGGAACTTCGCCGCGGCCTTGAGCGCCTCGTCGTACTGCCCGAGCCGCAGCCGGGTCTGCACCTCGCCCGACGGGCAGCCGGTGGTGGCCATCAGCCCGTCGGCGTGCTCGGCGAGGATCTCGGCGTCCATCCGGGCCCACTTGCGCACGAAGCCCTCGGTGTAGGCGCGCGAGGACAGCTTCATCAGGTTGTGCAGGCCGGTCTTGTTGCGCGCCCAGATCGTCATGTGGGTGTAGTAGCCACCCGCGGAGACGTCGTCCCTCTTCTGGTGGGGCTCGCCCCACAGCACGGGCTTCTTGTTGTGGCGCAGCTCCGGCGCCACGTACGCCTCGATGCCGATGATCGGCGTGATGTCGGCGGCGGTGGCCTGCTTGTAGAAGTCGTAGGCGCCGTGCATGTTGCCGTGGTCGGTGATCGCGATCGCCGGCATGCCCAGGTCGCCGACCTGTTTGAACATCTGCTTGAGTCGCGCCGCGCCGTCCAGCATGGAGTACTCCGTGTGGACGTGCAGATGAACGAACGAGTCAGTGGACGACATGGAGCGGCGCCTCCTCGATCTGCTGTTGGGTGCAGGCAAGAGCCTAGTGGGCCGCACCGACAGTGCGGGGCGGCCGACACCACCCCGTCAGCTTCCAGGGCGAAACCCGGTCCCTCACGGTTAGCCTGTCACGAGCGGCAATCCTTCCTTCCCGGAGGCTCCCCCATGCCGGAAATGCAGCTCGACTTCGACGGCCTCATCCAGTTGGTGGCGAAGAACCTCTACGCGGAGAAGAAGGTCTTCATCCGCGAGCTGATCCAGAACGCGCACGACTCGATCAAACGGCGCGCGCACGCGGATCCGGGGGTCGGCCGCATCGACATCGAGACCCGGCCGCAGGAGCTGGTCATCACGGTCCGCGACAACGGCATCGGCATGGACCGCGACGACCTGGTCGACTACCTGTCGAACGTGGGCAGCTCGCTCACCAAGATCGAGGGCGCCGAGATCGAGGGCCTGATCGGCCAGTTCGGCATCGGCTTCCTGTCGGCGTTCGTGGTGGCCAGGAAGGTCGAGGTGCGCACCAGGAAGCAGGGCGCGGAGGAGGGCTGGCTCTGGGAGAACGAGGGCAGCAAGGAGTACCGCCTTGAGCGTGGCGAGGTGCCCTCGGCGGGCACGACGGTGACGGTCTTCCTGCGGGACGAGACCGACCGCGGGCTGATCCAGGAGAGCGAGGTCCGCGACCTGATCAGGAAGTACGCCGACATGCTGGCGGTGCCCATCCACCTCAACGGCGCGCCGCACGCCGAGAACCAGATGAACATGCCGTGGGAGAAGACCGGGCTCACCCGTCAGGAGCTCCAGATCGACTGCCACACCTACGTGCAGCGCACGTTCAACGACCTGGTGCTGGAGGCGATCCCGGTCCGCCTGGAGGCGCCCGTCAGGGCCAACGGCGTGCTGTACATCAGCAAGACCCGGGTGATCGACGTCGACCAGCCGCGCACGGTCCGCGTGTTCCAGAACCGGATGTTCCTGTGCGAGAACGCCTCCGACGTGCTGCCCCAGTGGGCCAGGTTCGTCAACGGCATCATCGACACCCCCGACCTGACGCCCACCGCGGCCCGCGACAACTTCATCCGCGACGACACCACCCGCATGCTCCAGGAGGCGCTGGGCGACCTGGTCATCGAGCACCTGCAGCGGCTGCGGGAGGAGGAGCCGTCCCGCTTCTCCGACATCGCGCTCTACCACCGCCTGGGCTTCGCCGCCGCCTGCTACTACTACCCCGCCTTCTTCGAGAAGTTCGCCGACCTGCTGCTCTGGCGCACCAACCTGGGCCAGGAGAAGGAGGAGCTCAAGCGCCTGGTGCCCACGCCCGAGCTGCTGCACCGGCTGCGCACGCTCCCTGAGATCCTGGCCGGGCTGCCCGAGGACGACGGCCGCAAGCGGCTGGCCTGCTTCACCACGCTCAACACCGCCGCGCAGTACTTCGAGATCGCCAACGCCGCCGGCACCACAGTGGTCGACGCCAGCCACTTCTACGAGGAGCAGCTGCTCGAGGCCTACACGCGGCTGCCCGGCGTGGCGGTCGACCTGGTGCACGTCGACCGCCAGGAGGACAGGGACATCTTCCGTCCGCTGGAGCAGGACGACCGCGACGTGCTACGGCTGGCCGAGACGATGTCGCTCACGCTGCGCACCCCGTTCGGCGGGAAGATCAGCGCCGAGGCCAGGCGGTTCAAGCCCGCCGAGATCCACGCGATCCTGCGCGCCGACGCCCGCACCACCGCGCAGCAGAAGGCCGACGAGGTGCGCCGCGACCCGAACGCCGCCTCCTACGTGCGCGAGATCGCCGAGGAGCTGGCCAGGCTCACCGAGACCGCCTCGCCGCAGCGCCTGACCGTCAACGCCGACAACCCGCTGGTGCGCAGGATGGCCCAGCAGGACCTCAACGACCCGGTCGTCAGGCAGCTGATGAACGGCCTGTACAACAGCGCGGTGATCGCCCACGGCGAGCTGATCACCTCGAGCACGCTCAGCGCCTTCCAGGCCCAGTTCCACGACCTGATGTCGCGCAGCCTGGACTTCCTCGAGGGCCAGGCCGAGCTGCGCGAGGCCCAGGCGCGGCTGCGGATCGAGGAGGAGCGCCGCAGGGCGACGACGGGCCCGCAGCCCCGCCACCGCATCGTCTTCCTGATCACCCCGTTCGCGGCCAGGTACCAGCCGCTGATCGAGGCGTGCAGGCAGACGGTCGAGGAGCACTGGGGCTGCCAGCTCATCGTGGGCGGCGACGTCCACGACGACCCGCGCCTGCTGGAGAACCTGCGCCTGCACATGGGCAAGGCGCACGCCTTCCTGGCCGAGATCACCGACGCCAACCCCAACGTGATGTACGAGCTGGGCGTCGCGCACGGCACGCACAGCGGCCGCCCGGTGGTCCTGCTGCGCGAGGGCGACGGTAAGGACGGCGACGCCGACATCCCCAGCGACCTGAAGGGCATGCTCTACATCCCCTACTCCCTCGGCGCGGGCAACGGGCTGGCCTCGTACCTGGACCGCGAGATCCGCAAGTCCACGGCCCTGCGCGAGCTCGTGGAGGGCGACGGGTGGGCCACCTACCTGTCGCCGGGCCGGCTGCAGGAGAAGATCAGGCCGCTGGCGCTGTCGCCCGAGATCGTCAAGCGCCTGGCCAACCGCTATCCCACGGTCGAGGACTGGCAGCAGGCGGGCGCGGAGGAGGTGGCCGCCTTCCTCGGCCCCGAGGAGTCGGAGTTCGCCCAGATCCTCATCGGCAAGGCCGGTAGGCCCCGGTGATCGAGGACCTCGATCAGCTCGTCACCGAGGCCAACCAGGCGAGCGGGGAGAACCGCTGGCTGGAGGCCGCCTTTCTGTACGAACGCGCGCGTGAGCGCGAGGGGGATCCGCTGCGGGCGGCGGAGTTGGCCATGGACGCCGCCTACGCCTGGTACCACGCCAACAAGAGCTATCGCGCGCTGGCGCTGGTGCTGGAGATCCTGCGGGGCCCGCCCGCCGCGGTCAACGCGTGGGTCCGCTACGAGGCGGACAGGCTGCGCTACTACGTGGTCCTCGACGACCCGCGGCCCGATCGCCTCGAGTCGCTGCTGGAGGAGGCGTGCAGGAGCGCCGACGCCCTGTACGACGGCGCGTCGTCCGACTCCGCCGCGTTGCGCGGCGGCCTGGCGCGGGTCATGGGCGACTGGCGGACCGCGCTCGAGCACTTCGAGGTGGCCTGGTCGCGCGGCGACCGTGGCCGCATCCACCGGGCCTGGCATGCCGAGGTCGCCGCCGAGTCCTGCCTCCTGCTCGGCAGGCAACGGGACGCGCGCCGGTGGGTGACGCGCATCGAGGAGGTCGCCGACCGCCACTGGATCCAGTGTGCCGCGGCCGAGATGTGGTTGCACATCGAGGTCGCGGAGAACCAGGCGCAGACCGCGAGGTCGGCGCTGCTGCGCGTGGACGAACTGATCGCCAACGAGCAGGCGCCGTGGGCCCGCCTCCGTATCGAGGTTATGGGAGTCCGCGCCCTGCTGCTCGATCCCGGCAACGGCGATCCAGGCGATCCCTCGCACCTCGCCCGGCATCGCCTGGAGCAGAGCCGCTCGTTCGACACCACGCGCTACGGCGAGCTCCTCGTGGCCTACCGGCGCCTGAACGCCGAGGCGACGGTCGAGCTGGCCGCGCTGCGCCATGCCGCGGGCGTGCCGCCGGTGGACGACCTCTACTACCTGCGCCCGCAGACGGTGCCCGCGCCGTCCACTCCCCCGCCGGGCCTGGCGGATCGGGTACGGCGGGCCAGGGCGGCGGCCGTGGCCGCGGTCGAGGCGGGCACCGTGGCCGATGAGCCGCTGCGGTGCACGTGGCGAACCGATCTGGCTCAGGAGCTGCTGCGCCGTACCGACGAGCTGGCGGCCGTCTTCGGGCTCTGACCGCCGGCGTTCTCCGTGTGGCGATCGCGATCGGCTGGAAAGCCTGTCAGCGCTGAGCCTCAGGGCGGTTTAGGCTCTTGGCTGCGGATGATCGCCGGCCGGGGGAGGGCGTGCTGGACGGGGCAATCGGAGCCGCGCTGTCACGGCACCGGCGGCAGATCGCGCGGGTGGGGGTCGCGGCGGCGCTCGGCGTGCTGCTCGCCGTGGGCGTGGTCGCGCTCGGCGTCCCCCGGCTCGTCGCCTGCGCGGCGTTACGCGCGGGATGCGCGACGGACGGGCCGCCGCGGGGCGGGCTGCCCTCGCAGGCCCGGCTGACGCCCAGCCAGGTGGCCGTGAGCGGGACCTACGTGGCGCTCGGCGACTCCTACTCCTCAGGGGAGGGCGTCTACCGGACGGGCGAGCGCCCGCTCAACGGCGGCGCCGACCGCTGCCACCGCGCCCAGGGCTCCTACGCGCCGCAGATCGCCGGCGCCCTCGGCTTCGGCAGCGGGATCTCCTTCTGGGCCTGCAGCGGCGCCACCACCACGCAACTGCTGCACGGCCAGTACGGCATGCAGCCCCAGATCGACCGGGTCACCAGGCAGGCGAGCCTGGTGACGGTCAGCATCGGCGGGAACGACGCGGGTTTCACCGGCGTGCTGCGGGCGTGCATCGTCAAGGTGCCGTGGTCGAGCGCCTGCACCGACCAGGACGCCGAGGTGGGCGGCCGGATCGACCAGCTGCGCTCCAGCGTGCGCACGGTGCTGCGGGAGATCAGGACCCGCGCGCCGTTCGCCAGGATCGTCGTCGTCGGCTACCCGCGGCCGTTCCCCGCCGAACCCACGGCCGGGGTCAACAACCTCAGCGTCGACGACCAGCGCTGGCTCAACGGCGTCAGCAGGAAGCTGGACGACGTGCTGGGGGCGGCGGCCAAGGAGTTCGACCGGGCCGTCGCGGCCTTCGGCGGCCCCGGCAGCGTGGAGTTCGTCGACGCCTACGACGCCTTCGCCGGGCACGAGGTGGGCACGCCCGACCCGTACGTCAACGGGCTGGATGTGAACCTGGACGACCTGACGGTGGAGAGCCGCAGCTTCCACCCCACGGCCGGCGGCTACAAGCGGTACGCCGAGCTGGTCGACAGGCAGATCGCCACCGGTCCTGGAAGGCCGATGAACAACTTCGCGCCGCCCGCCTAGCCTTCCTCGGCGAGCAGGAGACCGGCCTCGATCACCGCGTTCATGATCGGCGCCAGCCGCTCCTCCCCCAGCGTGGGCGCCCACCCGGCCATCCTGGCGACCAGCGCCCGCTCCCGCTCGGGGTCGCGGCCGGCGAAGCCGCCGACGGGCTTGAGCCCCTGCACGATCCCGGCGATCGCCGCGCGCCGCTCGAGCAGGGTGGCCAGCGCGGCGTCCACCCGGTCGATGGCCTGGCGGCACTCGGCCAGCGTGGCCGGAGTCTCGGGCCTGACGAGCGCGCCGATGAGCGCCGCCTCCTCCAGCGCCGCGGCCGCCCCGTCACCGGATCCGTCCAGCGCGGCGCCGACGATCAGGCCGTCGGCCCCGGCGGCGACCGCGGCCCCGGCGAGCGCCACGTTCCCTGACACGTCGGCGATCACCGGACGGCCGGAACTCGCCCTGGCCCGCTGCAGCAGTGCCAGGTCCAGGCCGGTCTCGCACAGGATGACATGATCGTTGCCCTGGGCCGCGCAGTAGTCGGCGACGCCGAGCCACTCCTCAAGCGACGCCCCCGGCCTGCGCTCCACCACGATCGGCAATCTCGTGGCCGCCGCCTCGCGGACCAGCGGGAAGTCACGCGTCCACGAGGCGCCCACGACCACGCCGGCGGCCCTGGCGGCGATGGCGGGCAGGTCGGCCGCGGACGCGGGCTCGACCAGAGCACCCTCCGCGAACCAGTGGTCCACCTCGCCCTCGCCGGAGCGGCTCTGCGGCACGCCGGCGGTGCGCAGGCTCACCCGGTTGCTGATCACGACGGCGGGTCCATCGCCCACGCGCAGCCCGCCCACAGTGACCACGCGGCGTTCCAAGGTCGACGACATCTTCGGCTCCCCACTCGGGCCGACTCTCCAGGAGTCGGCTGACAACCAAAAAGGCAGAGACGGGTGTCTCTGCCTTCGTGCCGACTCCAGGTGGTCGCTACCTGACGACCGGCCCTCCCGGAGCCGGCTCGGTAAACGCGTAGCGACAAGTCATGTCAAGAACCCTACACGAGCCGTCCACCTGCCGAAGCACCCTTCCCACATAGCGGACTGACCTTCAAGCGAGTCGCCGTAGATCCCTGCCTATGGGAGTATTTCTTGGCCTAGAGGAGGGTTTGAGGCCGTTGACGTCGGATCGAAAGCGGGACGAGCGCCGCATCGCCGGTCGGTACCAGCTGCAGGAACCCATCGGCAAGGGCGGCATGGGGATCGTGTGGCGGGCCCACGACGAGCTCCTTGACCGCACGGTCGCCGTCAAGGAGGTCAGGTACGCCGCGGCCCTGGGCGACGAGGTCCAGCTGCTGAACCGGCGGACCATGCGTGAGGCGCGGGCGGCGGCCAGGTTCGAGCACCCGAACGTCATCGTCGTGCACGACGTGATCGAGGAGGACGGCCGCCCCTGGATCGTCATGCAGCTGGTGGCCTCCCGCTCCCTGGGCGCGGTCATCAAGCAGGACGGCCCGCTGCCGCCCAAGCGGGTGGCCGAGATCGGCCTGGCCGTGCTCGACGCGCTGCACTCGGCGCACGAGGCCGGCGTGATGCACCGCGACGTCAAACCCGAGAACGTGCTGCTTGCCGACGACGGCCGGGTGGTGCTGACCGACTTCGGCATCGCCACGCTGGAGACCGAGACCCAGCTCACGGTCACCGGCCTGGCGGGCACGCCGGCGTTCATCGCGCCGGAGCGGCTGAAAGGGCTGCCCGCGCGCCGCGAGTCGGACCTGTGGTCGCTGGGTGCCACGCTCTACACCGCGCTGGAGGGCCGCTCTCCGCACGAGCGCGGGATGGCGCTGGCGACGATGCACGCCGTACTCACCGACCCGCCGGACCCGGCCGAGCAGGAGGGGCCGCTCGGCGAGGTCATCCAGGGGCTGCTGGCCAAGGAGCCGGTGCAGCGCCTGACCTATGAGGAGACGGCGCGGCTGCTACGGCGGGCCATCGCGCGGGCCAGGATGGCGCGGACCCGGGTCGAGCCCGAGTCCGACGAGGACGACATGCCCACCGACCCCACGCTGCGCGCCATCCGGCTGCCGCAGACGGGGACCCGCCTGGCCCCGGCCGTGAACCTGGAACCGCCCGAGCCCGACGTCACCCGCAGGGCGCCCCGCACCCCGTCGCTCGGCTCGCCCGGCGAGGACGCCCTGGGCTCGCTCAGGGAGGCGCCGCGGGACCTGGCCCGCGAGGCCGCCTGGTTCAGCGCCCGCCAGCCCGAGCCGCACGAGGCGTTCCACGACGCCCAGGACGTCGACTCCGTCGACCTGCCTCCGGCCGAGCCCACGGTCCGCTCGCGCGGCGGCGGAGGCCGCAGGTTCGGGCCGATCGCGGCGGTGGGCGCGGCCGTCGTGCTGGTCGCCGGCGTGGGCGGCTATCTAGGCCTGCGCTCAGGCTCGTCGACGACCCCGCCGCCGCCCAAGAAGGAGCACGTCTCCCTGGCGCCGGCCACGCCCACCGCCAGGCACGGCTCGCCGAGCACGACCCCCAGCCAGCCCTCGCAGACGCCCACGCCCACGGCCTCGGCCGACGCGCTGCCGGACGGCTGGAAGATGTACAAGGACAAGAAGATGGGCTTTTCCGTGGCCCTGCCGAAGGGCTGGGACGAGTACAACCGCAACGGCAACCAGGTCTTCTTCCGCGGCCCTGGCGCAGCCTCCAACGCCTTCCTCATGATCGAGGAGGCGTCCAGGCCCGGCGACGACCCGTACAAGGACTGGAAGCAGCAGGAGAAGGGCGCCGACGGCAGGTTCGGCGGCTACCAGCTGATCGGCATCAAGCGGGTGGACTACATGAAGTCCGCGGCCGACTGGGACTTCACCTGGAACACCAACACGGGCAAGACCCACGTGCGCAACCGCGGTTTCCTCACCGACAACGGCCGCGGCTACGCGCTGTACTGGCACAACCTGGCCGCAAGGTGGAAGAAGGATCTCCACTTCTTCGAGACGTTCGCCACCACCTTCAAACCGGCCAAGTAGGCTTTCTCTCCGTGGAAAGGCAGGTCAGCAACCGTTACCGCCTCATCGAGCCGCTCGGCGAGGGCGGGATGGGGGTGGTCTGGCGCGCCTACGACGAGCTCCTCGACCGCACGGTGGCCATCAAGGAGGTCCGTTACACGGGGATAGGCGACGCCAAGCGCTCCGAGCTCAACTCCCGCACGATCAGGGAGGCCAGGGCCGCGGGCCGGCTCGACCATCCGTCCGTGGTGGTCATCCACGACGTGATCGAGGAGGACGGCAGGCCCTGGATCGTCATGCAGCTGGTGCGCTCGCGCTCACTGGCCGAGGTCATCCGCGAGCAGGGGCCGCTGCCGGTCGGGCAGGCCGCGCTGATCGGCTCGCGCGTGCTCGACGCGCTGCGCGCCGCGCACGCCACCGGGGTGCTGCACCGCGACGTCAAACCGGAGAACGTGCTGCTGGCCGATGACGGGCGGGTGGTGCTGACCGACTTCGGCATCGCCGCGCTCGAGGCCGAGGCGGGGCTGACGGCCACCGGCGGGCTGGTCGGCACGCCCGCGTACATGCCGCCCGAGCGGCTCAACGGCGAGCCCGCGCGGCCCGAGTCCGACCTGTGGTCGCTGGGCGCGACGCTGTACACCGCGGTGGAGGGCGAGCCGCCGTTCCGCCGTGACAGCTGGGCGGCGACGGTGGCCGCGGTGCTGCGCGACGAGCCCAGGCCGCCGGCGCGGGCGGGCGCGCTCAAGCCGCTGATCATGGGCCTGCTGCGCCGCGACCCTGCCGCCAGGATCCCCGCCGAGCAGGCGGCCGAGGTGCTGCGGGCCGTGGCGGCCGAGCCGAGCCGCACGGTCCCGCTCCAGGCGCCGCGACCAGCCAGAAGGCGTTCAGGCAAGTGGCCGGCGGTCGTGGGCGGCCTGGCCGTGGTGGCCGCGCTCGGCGCGGGCGGGGTCGCCCTGGTCAACCAGCAGCGGCACACCACCCCGACTCCGACTCCGACTCCGACTGCGACTGCGACGACGTCCGCGACGAGGACGCCCACGAAGTCGCCCAAGCCGACGGCCACCCCGCTGCCGGCGGGCTGGCGGCTGCTCACCAACGACGAGGGCCGCTTCTCGATCGGCATCCCGCAGGGCTGGCAGGCCACGAAGAACCCCAGACGCGCCCAGATTTCCGTGAAGGGGTCAGGCTCGCCCGGGACGCTGATCGTGGAGTGGACCGCCCCTGAGAACGGGTGGACCAACGCCGTCGACCACTGGCGCGACGTCGAGCGGCAGATCAAGGCTCAGGGGACGGTCGACTACACCCGGCTCGGGATCACCCCGGTCAGATACCTTGGAATGCAGGCCGCCGACTGGGAGTTCACCAGAAGGAACTCCACGGGCACGCTGATCCACGTGCTCAACCGGGGCTTCCGCACCGGTGACGGCCGCACGTACGCGGTGTACTGGGAGACGCCCGACAGCGACTGGGACGCCAACCAGCACTACTTCGACACCTTCACGGAGACGTTCAGACCGCGATGAAAGAGCAGGCCCACTTCTGGCGGCACCCGGCGGTGCCCGAAGTCGACCTGCTCAAGGCCCGCTACGTGACCCACCGCTTCGCCAGGCACGTGCACGACTCCTACGCGATCGGGGTCATCCTGACCGGCGTGGAGGAGTTCCACCACCGCGGCAGCCTGCTGCGGGCGGCCGAGGGCGAGATCGTGCTGGTCAACCCCGACACCCCGCACACCGGCCAGGCGGGCGTGCCCGGCGGCTGGGCCTACCGCATGCTCTACCCGTCCACGGACTCGATGGCCGCGCTGGCGGAGGAGCTCGGCCTGCCGTACGGCACGCCGTACTTCCCCGAGCAGGTGGTGCGTGATCCCGCGGTGGCGGCGCTGCTCGGCAGGGCGCATCTGGCGGCCGAGCTCGGCGACGACCTGGCCGCCTCCACGCTGGTGCGCACCTCGTTCGCCCGGCTGCTGACCTCGCACGGCGCGCCCAGGCCGACGGCGCCGCAGGCGGCGGCGGGCGCGCAGGCGGTGCGCGAGGCGCTGGACGTGCTGCGCGAGCGCCTGGTCGACCCGCCGACGCTGGAGGACCTGGCGGCGGAGGTGCGGGCCAGGCCGTTCCCGCTGCTACGCGCGTTCAAGGCCGCCACGGGCCTGCCGCCGCACGCCTACCTCACGCAACTGCGGGTACGGCAGGCCCGCCGCCTGCTCGATTCGGGCGTACGGCCGGCGGACGTGGCCGCCGAGGTGGGCTTCACCGACCAGGCCCACCTGAACCGGCACTTCAAGCGCATCGTGGGCGTCCCTCCCGCCGCCTACCAACGGGCCGCAGGAACGTACAAGACTGGACATTCCCCCACCACCTAGCCTCGGGCGTCATGGAACAGACGACACACCGTTCCTCGGCCATCCGGGACGGTTTGGGGGTGGGCCTGGCGGTCGGCCTCTCGGGGGTGGCCTTCGGGGCGGCAGCGATAACCTCCGGGCTGAGCGTGGCGCAGGCGTGCGCGATGAGCCTGCTGACCTTCACCGGCGCCTCCCAGTTCGCCTTCGCCGGCGCCGTGGGCGCGGGCGGCGACCTGGTGGCGGCCGCCGCCGGCGCGCTGCTGCTCGGCGGCAGGAACACGCTGTACGGCCTGCGGATGGCCGACATCCTGGGCTTCCGCGGCCCGCGCAGGCTGCTGGCGGCGCACGGCGTGATCGACGAGACGACCGCGGTGAGCCTGGCCCAGCCGACCCCGGAGGCGGCCAGGGCGGGCTTCGTGACCACGTTCGCCTCGCTGTACATCGTGTGGAACCTGACCACGCTGGTAGGCGCGCTGGGCACCTCGGCGCTGGGCGACCCGGGCGTGCTCGGGCTCGACGCGGTGGGTCCCGCGACGTTCCTGGCGATCCTGTGGCCGCGCCTGGCCGGCGACAGGCGGCTGCGCGTGCTGGCCGCCATCGGGGCGGCGATCGCGCTGTGCGCGACCCCGTTCTTCCCGCCGGGCGTGCCCGTGCTGCTGTCGGCAGCGGCCGTGCTGGTGGTGATGTTCCGATGAGCCTGTGGTGGGCCCTGATGGCCGTGTGCCTGGGCTGCTACGTGCTGAAGCTGGCGGGGCTCGCCGCGCCGCGCCGGGTGCTCGACCACCCGGTGGTGCGCCGCTTCGCCGAACTGGTGCCGGTGGCGCTGCTGTCGGCGCTGATCGCGGTGCAGATGTTCACCCAGCAGGGCAGCCTGCACGTGGACGCCGCCAGGACCGCCGGGCTGGGCGCCGCGGTGGTGGCGCTGCTGCTGCGCGCGCCGTTCCTGGTGGTGCTGGCCGCCGCCGCGGTGGTCACCGCCCTCGTCCGGATGGTCTTCGGCTGACCCGGCGCCCGCCCCAGTCCACCCGGCCCAGGGGGTCAGGACTCGGCGGTGACGATGTCGAGCGCCTTGCGCAGGTCGTCCGGGTAGTCGGAGGTGAAGGTCATCCACTCGCCCGTCGCGGGGTGCTCGAAGCCCAGCGACACCGCGTGCAGCCACTGCCTGGTCAGGCCCAGGCGGGCGGCGAGCGTGGGGTCGGCGCCGTAGAGCAGGTCGCCCACGCAGGGGTGGCGCAGCGCGGCCATGTGCACCCTGATCTGGTGGGTGCGGCCGGTCTCCAGCTTGATGTCCAGCAGCGAGGCCGCGCGGAACGCCTCGATCGTGTCGTAGTGGGTGACCGACGGCTTGCCGCCCGCGACCACCGCGAAGCGGCCGTCGCCGGAGGGGTGGCGGTCGATGGGCGCGTCCACCGTGCCCCTGAACGGGTCGGGGTGGCCCTGGACCAGCGCGTGGTAGCGCTTGTCGACCGTACGCTCCTTGAAGGCCCGCTTCAGCACGGAATAGGCGTGCTCGCTCTTGGCCACCACCATCGCGCCGGTGGTGTTGGCGTCCAGGCGGTGCACGATGCCCTGGCGCTCGGCGGCGCCGCTGGTGGCGATCGTGTGCCCGGCGCCCAGCAGGCCGCCGATCACGGTCGGGCCCGTCCAGCCGACCGTCGGGTGGGCGGCCACCCCGATGGGCTTGTTGACGACCACGATGTCGTCGTCCTCGTAGACGACGCTCATGCCCGGCACCGGCTCGGCCACCGGCATCGGCGTGGCGACCGGCGGGGGGATGACGACCTCGAGCCAGGCGCCGGCGTGCACCCGGTCGGACTTGGCGGGAGCCCTGCCGTCGACCGTGACGTCACCCTCGGCGATCAGCTCGGCGGCCCTGGTACGGGAGAACCCGAACAGCCGCGACAGCGCCGCGTCCAGGCGCTCGCCCTCGAGCCCGTCGGGTACGGGGAGGCTGCGGTGCTCGCTCATTTCATGTCCCTGGTGCCGTCGATCTGGTAGCCCCGCCAGGCCAGGAACACCGCCAGGATCCCGCCGCACACGATCGACGAGTCGGCGACGTTGAACACCGGGAAGTAGTCGATCACAGGGAAGTGGCCGGGCAGCACCTCGATGAAGTCGACCACGTGCCCCTGGAACTGGACGGACCTGCCGAATCCCGACGGGTAGCGCAGCAGCCTGTCGGTGAGGTTGCCCAGCGCCCCGCCCAGCAGCAGGCCCAGCGTGATCGCCCAGGGCAGGCTGCGCAGCTTGCGTGCCGTCCGCACGATCGCCACCACCACGCCGACGGCGATGAAGGTGAAGACGATCGTCATCCCTGTGCCGATGCTGAACGCCGCGCCGGAGTTGAAGATCACCCGGAACTGCAGCACGTCCTGGATGACGACCAGGGGCGCCTTGCCTTCCAGCGACTTCAGCACCAGCGTCTTGGTGATCAGGTCGGCCGCGTAGACGACGATCGCCAGAGCGATGAGGACGGCGAGAACCCGCCCGCGCCTCCTGCCTACCGGCGCTCCTCCTTCTGCTTGCAGGCCACGCACAGCGTCGCCCTCGGGAACGCCTGAAGACGTTCCTTGCCGATCGGCTTGTGGCACGATTCGCACACTCCATAGGTCCCTGCGTCGATCCTGGCGATCGCACGTTCGTTCTGCGCGACCAGATCGCGCGCATTCAGGGTAAGGGCGATCTCGCGTTCCCGCTCGTAGGTCTTCGCGCCGGCGTCCGCCTGGTCGTCACCCGCGCCCTGCGTGACGTCGCCGGAGGCGATCTCCGACTCGTGGCGCAGGATGTCCACGGTGAGTTCGTCGATCTCCTTCTGCAGGGCACCGCGTACCTCGGCCAGCTCCTCTTCCGACCACATCGACTCTGTAGCGGTCTGCGTGACTGCCGCCATGGCTGCCTCCATGCTGATCAAGGCCGTAAATGGTGCGGGCAGCTTAGGTGCCCGATAACGGATCGGCAAACGACCCGCCGATGGGTTTACCCCTCCCGTACTATCCCGCCCCGCTGATTGAACTCCTCCCCCGGGGCGTCCATTCCCTCAGCTTTGTAGGGATTTGCGGCTTACCCGACCACGCGGCGGGGAAACCTGGAAGCCTTTCGCTCCACTCTGCGTTATCGTTTGAACCTGCAAGGCGTTGATGGGGCCCGAATGTGAGGGATATCACCCCGGAGCCGCCGGAAGAACGGTCCCACGGGGCTCACTAGAACCGGCAGCAGCACAAATGAAGTGGGCCTCCCGAGGAGGCCAAGAAGGGTGGTACCGCGGAGCCGTACGGCTTCGTCCCTTCACGCCAGTTGCCGGCAACCGTCGTGGAGGTCCCGCCCGAGATGTCTTCCCCATATTTCCGCTCTCTTCCCGCGCAGGTGGACCTGCCCGCGCTCGAGCGCGAGGTCCTAGACCGCTGGCGGGACGGGAAGATCTTCGAGCGCTCGATCGAGCAGAACGCGGGCAACCCCTCCTGGGTGTTCTACGAGGGCCCGCCCACGGCCAACGGCCTGCCCGGCGTGCACCACGTCGAGGCGCGCGTCTTCAAGGACCTGTTCCCCCGCTACAAGACCATGAACGGCTTCACCGTCCCGCGCAAGGCCGGCTGGGACTGCCACGGGCTGCCGGTCGAGGTCGGCATCGAGAAGGAACTCGGCCTGTCCGGCAAGAAGGACATCGAGGAATACGGCATCGCCGAGTTCAACGCCAAGTGCCGTGAATCGGTCCTGCGCCACGTCGACGCCTTCGAAGAGCTCACCGAGCGGATGGGTTACTGGATCAACCTGTCCGACGCCTACCGCACGATGGACCCCGACTACGTGCAGTCGGTGTGGTGGTCGCTGAAGGTCATCTTCGACAAGGGGCTGCTCTTCCGCGACTTCCGGATCACGCCGTACTGCCCGCGCTGCGGCACCGGCCTGTCCGACCACGAGCTGGGCCAGCCCGGCGGATACGAGACCGTGTCCTCGCCGTCGGTCTACGTGCGCATGCCCGCCACCTCCGGCCCGCTGGCCGAGCTCGGCGCCAACCTGCTCATCTGGACCACGACCCCGTGGACCCTGGTCTCCAACACCGCGGTGGCCGTGCACCCCGACGTCACCTACGTCGCCGCCCGTACGGCCGGCGGCGAGGTGCTCGTGGTCGCCGAGCCGCTGCTGACCCAGGTCCTCGGCGAGGACGTGACCGAGGTGGCGCGCTTCACCGGGCGGGACCTGGAGCACACCAGCTATACCCGGCCCTTCGAGCTGGTCGACATCCCCGGCGCGCACTACGTGGTGCTCGGCGACTACGTCACCGTCGAGGACGGCACCGGTCTGGTGCACCAGGCGCCCGCCTTCGGCGCCGACGACCTGACCGTGACCCGGAAGTACGGCATGCCGGTCGTCAACCCGATCGGCCCCGACGGGCGCTTCCTCGACGACGTGCCGATGGTCGGCGGCAAGTTCTTCAAGGACGCCGACGAGCCGCTGACGCAGGACCTGCGGGGGCGCGGGCTGCTGTTCCGCGGCGGCCACTTCGACCACAGCTACCCGCACTGCTGGCGCTGCCACACCCCGCTGCTGTACTACGCGCTGCCGTCCTGGTACATCAGGACCACCGCGGTCAAGGACCAGCTGCTGACGGAGAACGGCAAGACCAACTGGTTCCCCGAGACGATCAAGTGGGGCCGCTACGGCGAGTGGCTGCGCAACAACGTCGACTGGTCGCTGTCGCGCTCGCGCTACTGGGGCACGCCGCTGCCGCTGTGGGTCTGCTCCGAGGACGACGCGCACGTGACCTGCGTGGGGTCACTGGAGGAGCTCGGTTCGCTGGCGGGTCAGGACCTGTCGGCGCTCGACCCGCACCGTCCCTACGTCGACGACGTCACCTTCGACTGCCCCTCCTGCGGTGCCGTGGCGCACCGGGTACCGGACGTCATCGACGCCTGGTACGACTCCGGGTCGATGCCGTTCGCCCAGTGGGGCGCCCGCGGCAAGCCCGAGGGCGTCTACCCGGCCGACTTCATCTGCGAGGCCACCGACCAGACGCGCGGCTGGTTCTACTCGCTGATGGCCGTGGGCACGCTGGTGTTCGGCCAGTCGTCCTACGAGAACGTCCTGTGCCTGGGGCTCATCCTGGCCGAGGACGGCCGCAAGATGAGCAAGCACCTGGGCAACGTGCTCGAGCCCATCCCGCTGATGGACCAGCACGGGGCCGACGCGCTGCGCTGGTTCATGGCCTGCTCGGGCTCGCCGTGGGCGGCCAGGCGGGTCGGCCACGTCGCGCTGGAGGAGATCGTCAGGAAGGTCCTGCTGACCTACTGGAACACGGCCTCCTTCTTCACGCTGTACGCCAACGCCGAGTCGTGGACCCCGGCCTCGCCCGCCACACCGGTCTCCGAGCGGCCGCTGCTCGACCGGTGGGCGCTGGCCGAGCTGAACCGCACGGTGGCCGACGTCACCGCGGCGCTCGACGCCTACGACACGCAGCGGGCCGGGCGGCTGCTGGCCGACTTCCTCGACGACCTGTCCAACTGGTACGTGCGGCGGTCGCGGCGGCGGTTCTGGCAGGGCTCGACCGACGCCTTCGCCACGCTGTACGAGTGCCTGGAGACCGTCACCCGGCTCATGGCGCCCATCACGCCGTTCGTCACCGACTACCTGTGGGACGTGCTGCGGGGGGTCGACGCGCCCGCCTCGGTGCACCTGGCCTCCTGGCCCGCCGTACAGGAGAATCTGCTCGACCCGCAGCTGTCGGCGCAGATGGCGCTGGTGCGGCGACTGGTGGAGCTCGGCCGGTCGGCGCGGGCCTCCTCCGGGGTCAAGACGCGGCAGCCGCTCGGGCGGGCGCTCGTGGGCGCGCACGACTGGCCGTCGATGCCGCAGGAGCTGCGCGACCTCATCGCGGACGAGCTCAACGTGCAGGCGATCGAGGACATGTCCGGATTCAGCGCGGACCTGGTCTCCTACACCGTCAAGCCGAACTTCCGGGCTCTCGGCAAGCGGTTCGGATCGCAGACCAAGCTCGTGGCCGAGGCCGTGGGCGCGGCCGACGCGACGTCGCTGGCGCGCACGCTGCGCTCGGGCGGCACGGTGACGGTAGCCGCCGGTTCTCTCGGCGAGGTGTCGCTCGGCCCCGACGAGGTGATCGTCACCGAGCAGCCCAAGTCGGGCTGGGCCGTCGAGACGGGCGCCGTCGACACGGGCACGGGCGAGACGGTCGCGCTCGACCTCACGCTCACCGACTCGCTGCGCCAGGCCGGGCTGCTGCGCGAGGTCATCAGGCTCGTGCAGGATGCCCGCAAGTCCAGCGGGCTGTCGATCACGGACCGGATCTCGCTGTGGTGGACGGCCACCTCGCCCGACCTCGCCGCGGCCCTGCGCACGTCGGGCCAGGTCGTCGCGGACGAGGTCCTGGCCACCACCCTCACGGAGGGCACGGCCGGCGACGTCCCCGCGTACACGGACGACGACCTCGGCCTCAGCTTCCAGCTCAGCCGCGTCTGACTCCTCACGGCGGGCCGCCCTCCCCAGGCGGCCCGCCGGCGTCGTGGGAGGATCGTGAATCGTGGCTTGACGATGGGGGCGGGATGCTGGAGCGGTACGAGGTCGAGGCGTTCCTGACCCTGGCCGAGGAACTCCACTTCGGCCGCACCGCCGAGCGGCTGCGCGTCTCGACCGCCCGCATCAGCCAGACGATCGCCAAGCTCGAGCGCCGCGTCGGCGTCCCGCTGTTCAACCGCACCAGCCGCCGCGTCGAGCTGTCACCCATGGGCCGGCGCCTCTACGACGAGATGTCCCCCGCCTGGGCCGAGCTCAACGCCGCCTTCACCCGGGCGGTCGAGGCCGGTCAGGGCGTCACTGGCACGCTCAGGGTGGCGTTCACCGACGTGGCGGCCGGGCAGCTGCTCGTGGGCATCGCGCAGCTGTTCCGCGCCAGGGAGCCGGGCTGCGAGGTCCAGATCCGCGAGGCGCAGATCGCGAACGTCGTCCCCTGGCTGCGGGACGGCGAGGTCGACGTGGCGCTCACCGACCTGCCGATGCGCGACCCCACGCTCGTCACAGGGCAGGTCGTGGTGCGGGAGGCCAGGATGCTCGCCGTACCCTCGGGGCATCCCTTCGCCCGCCGTACCTCCATCACCCTGGAGGACCTGGCGCGCGTCAAGCTGGTGCGGCTGCCCGACTCGCTGCCGGTGTCCTACCGCGACGACCGCACGCCCGCGCGGACGCCGTCGGGCCGCCCGATCGAGCACGGGCCCTCAGCCGAGACGTTCAACGAGATCCTCACGCTGGTGAGCGCCGGCCAGGGCGCCTTCCTCGTCGGCGCGCACGCGCGCCGCTACCACGCGCGACCCGATCTGGCCTTCGTCCCCGTCGAGGACGCGCCCGCCCTGGAGTGGGGGCTGCTCTGGCGCTCCGACAACGCCACGGCCCGTACGCTCGCCTTCGACCTGGCCGCGCACGACCTGCTCCAGCACCCGTGACCCCGGGTCTCAGGCGACGGTCTCCCTGTCGTGCTGGCAGACCGAGCAGCTCGTCAGGCCCGCCGCCTCGGCCTGGGCCAGCGTCATCGTCTCGACGCCCGTGTCGCCGGCGCCGCGGATCAGCGGGCAGGCGGTGCTGTGGTAGCGGCGGGTCCCCACGATGACCTTCACCGTGCCCGTCTTCTTACCGGGGGCGCGCACGTCGGGCCGCGTCTCCTCGCCGTCGGGCTCGGGCTCCTCGGCGGCCTCCGGCTTCTTGGCCTCGGGCTTCTTGGTCTCCGCGGGCGTCGCGGGCTTGCCACCGGTTGCCGGCTTCTCGGTACGGCCCGCCGACGGCTTCTCCGGCGTACGGCCCGCTCCCGCGGAGGGCTTGTCCGTCGTGCCCTGGGAGCCAGGGGTGGGCGGGCGCTGGGCTGAGGTGCCGCCGGTGGGCAGCGGGCCCTTGGGCTTGGCCACGGACTCCGCGGACGAGGCCGGGCGCTCCGAAGGCGGGCGCTGAGCGCTCTGGGAGGGCGCAGCAGGCCCCTGCGCGGACGCAGCGGGTCGCTGGGGGCTCGTTCCCTGGGCGGGTGGGCCTGGACGCCGGGGGTCGCTCTCCTGAGGCCGTGCGGGGCGCTGGGGGCCGCTCTCCTGCGACGGGGCGGGGCGCTGGGCGGGCTTCGGCGACGAGGCGCTCTCCTGGGAGGCCTTGGTCACGTAGGGAGCCAGGCGCGGGCCGGTCGCAGCGGATTCGTCGGCCGGGTCCTGCCGGGAGGCGCCGGGCTTGCTCTCAGAAGCGCCGGGCTTGCTCTCAGAAGCGCCGGGCTTCGTCTCGGCAGTGCCGGGCTTCTGGCCAGAGGAGCCGGGCTTCGTCTCCGAGGCGCCGGGCTTCCGGTCTGAGGAGCCGGGCTGACGTTCAGTGGCGCCGGGCTTCCGGTCAGAGGAGCCGGGCTGACGCTCGGAGGCGGCCGGGGTGGGGCCGGAGGCGGAGCCGGGCTTGGAGGTGCCCGCGGGCTGCTGGGAGGCGGCGGGGGCCGTGCCGGGCTTGGCCGTGCCGGGCTTGGCGGGGTCGCCGGTCTTGGCGGCGGGCTTGGCGTCGAACCAGCCGCCGGAGGGCGAGGCCTGAGGCGCCTGCTCGCCGGCGATGACCGGGGGACGGAGGTTCTGGGTCACCTCGGAGGGCGACTCCTGGGGGGAGACCGTCTCGGGGGATGCGACCGCGCCTTCTGGGTCCACGGGGACGGCGGGGCCGGACTGGGGGGTGACGGCCGGCTCGGGGTCGGCGGCAGGCGGCAGCTGCCGTCCGCCGAGCGCTGCGTCGGGCAGGCACGTCGTGCAGGGCGTGAAGCCCTCCTCGCGCGCCTCCTCGTAAGTGAGCTCCTCGTGATCACGCCCGGCCAGCTGACGGCAGCCGGGGACGTGGTAGCGCTTGCGGCCGGGGATGACCAGCACGATGGCGTCCGGGGAGATCCCGCGCGTCGTGGGGCGGCGCGGGGTGGGAGCCGGGATGGTCGCGCTCTGAGCACGCGACGCTCCCACCGGACCCTGCTGGACTGCCGGAGGCACGAGACCCGCGGGCGGCGCGGGCGGCGTGGCTGCCCGCTCCCCGCTGGGGAACAACTCATGTCGCCGCAGGAACGCCCCGATCACCAGGAACAGCGCGGACAGCACGCTGACCACGATGGACCACATGATCAGGTACGGCGCTCCCAGCACGAAGCCCGCGATCAGCAGGACGACCGCCGCGAGCACCAAACCAGCGCTGATAAAGATCACAGGGGGCTCTCTCGAGAGACGGGCCTAACGACCCGCTACCTTACCGGCGATCGTTGTGCGGTCCGTCTCCGCCGGGGAAAGCGCCCTGGGGAGCCTCGCCGCCGAAGGGGCTCGGACCACCCGGCAGAGGCTGCTGACCACCCTGCGGCACGGCGTGCGACATGGCGGGAGCGGCCGCGGGGCCACCCGGCATGACCGGGAACCCGCCACTGCCTTCGGCGGACACGTTCAGCTCCGCGAGCTGGTTCTCCAGGTAGAGCTTGAGGCGGCTGCGGTACTCGCGCTCGAAGCTGCGCAGCTCCTCGACCTTGCGCTCGAGCTCGTCACGGGTCTGGACGAGGGAGCCCATGGCCTGACGGTGGCGCTCCTGAGCGTCGCGCTCGAGCGTCTCGGCGCGGGCGCGGGCGTCGCCGATGACCTGCTCGGCCTGGCGGCGAGCCTTGGTGAGGATCTCGTCGGCCTCGCGGCGGGCGCGGGTCACGGTCTCGTCGGCCTCGCGGCGGGCGTCGGCGATCGCCTGGTCGGCGGTCTGCTGCGCCAGGGCGAGCACGCGGGCGGCGGTGTCCATGTTGTCCTCGGCGGGAGGCATGCTCATGGCCACGGGCTGCGGCTGCTGCATCGGCTGCGGCTCGGGGGCCCGCATGGGCTCCGGCGGCTGCATCATTTCAGGCTTGGGCTGCTCCTGCACGGGGGCGGAGGCCATGGGCATCTGCATGCCGCCCGGCACCTTCCCACGCAGGCACTCGGCGAGCTTGGCGCGGAGCTCCTCGTTCTCTTGGATCAGGCGGTCAAGCTCAGCCTCCACCTCGTCGAGGAAGGCGTCGACCTCTTCCTCGTCGTAGCCCGGTCGCAGCCGGGTGGTACTGAACTGCTTGTTCCGCACATCAGCGGGCGTCAGCGGCATCTTTTGGTCTCCTTGGCGCGCTTGGAGTCTGTCCGGAGGGACGGTACCCGAATCACTTCAGCGCGGACACGAGTTGGATCTTGACCGATATCTCACGGCCCCCCGTCCGCTAGCCCAGTGTCCCCGCGAGTTCGAGCAGGATCAGGACCACGATGAACAGGACCGTGAAGCTTAGGTCAAAGGCCACCGTACCCAACCGGAGAGGAGGAATGAAACGGCGGAGGAACTTGAGGGGTGGGTCGGTTGCGGTGTATGTGGCCTCTGCCAGCACCAGTACAACACCCGAAGGGCGCCACTGACGGGCAAACGCCTGTACCACATCAAAGATCATCCTGCCGATGAGCAACACCAGATAAAGAGACAGGACGACGACCAAGATCTGACTTACGATCCCCACGGCCTGGCCGCGCCTCCACTTCCGATGTGCCCTCCCGGCCTCGGCGAGACCTGGTTGGGGCCGATAGACATACAGAGACTCTAACTCTGGTTGAAGAACCCGCGTTCCGCGATTCGAGCCTTGTCCTCGGCGGTCACCTCGACATTGGCAGGGGACAACAGGAACACCTTGTTGGTAACACGTTCGATGCTGCCGTGTAGGCCAAAGACCAGACCTGCCGCGAAATCCACCAGTCGCTTGGCGTCGGAGTCGACCATCTCGGTCAGGTTCATGATGACGGGGGTGCCGTCGCGGAAGTGTTCTCCAATGGTCCGCGCCTCGTTGTACGTGCGCGGGTGCAGCGTGGTGATGCGCGCCAGATCGGTCGTACGCCGCTCCAGGACGGTCGTGGCGGGTCTCGGCGCCGGCACGCCCGCCTCCACCTCCTCCTCGCGGTCCTGGACCGCCACGGCCCGTTCCTCGCCGCTTCTGGGTGGTGGCTCGTCGTCGTAGGCGTACTCGTCGGTGTAGGTCTCGTATCTCTCGTAGCGGTCGTCCTCCACGAGACCGAGGTAGACCGCCATCTTGCGCATCGCGCCGGCCATCGCTACGTCGTCCTCCTGCTCATGGTCTCACTAGCGCGCGGTCGCCGTACCCCCCTGGACTCACCGCTGATGATCGACCTCTACTGGATACGCGGGCTTCAAGACCCACTTGAGGGGACATTACCTGACGAAGGGCTTGCGGCGGCCGAGCAACGCCGTACCGACCCGCACATGTGTCGCGCCGTGGGCGATGGCCTGTACCAGATCATCGCTCATACCCGCAGAAACCATGACGGCTTCCGGGTGCCGCTCGCGTAGTGCCCGCGCCACCTCGCGCAGCCTCGCGAACGCTTTGCCCGGGTCCTCCCCCAGCGGCGCCACGGCCATCACGCCGCCCAGCCACAGCCCCTCGGCCGCGGCGATCTCGTCGGCGAGCTCCGGCACGCCCGCGGGCAGCACGCCACCGCGGCCCGGGTCGTCGTCGAGCGACACCTGAACCAGGCAGCCGACCCGCCTGCCGGCCTTCACGGCCTCCTTGCTGAGCGCGTGCGCCAGCCGGGCGCGGTCCACGGAGTGCACCAGGTCGGCGTAGCGGACGACCGAGTGCGCCTTGTTGGTCTGCAGCTGGCCGACGAAGTGCCAGGTCAGGCCGAGATCCGCGCACTCGAGGGCCTTGGGCGCGGCCTCCTGGTCCCGGTTCTCCCCCACGTCGGTGACCCCGAGCTCGGCCAGGATCCGCACGTCAGAGGCCGGATACGTCTTGGTCACCGCGATGAGTGTGACCTCGGACCGCTCACGTCCCGCCGCCTCACACGCCTGCGCGATCCTGTCCTCCACAGCGGCCAGGTTCCCCGCGATCTCTTCCTTGCGCACGCCACTCATCGTGTCATTCACCACGATTGGTACGGCAAGCGGTGTCACCCGGGCAGGCAGTCCAGGGCTGTGAGGTCGCGTTTTGTGTGAAATCCCACATTTCCCACGACTCCCAACGACACCACCCACCCACGCCCCCGTGGGCGTCGTGACGGCGCCCGGCCACGCATCACCGGAGGAGCGTCTCCCTGGACGGAGCCCGGCCGGAGTACGGCGCTCGGCGGTCCCACGGCCTGCCGTAAAGCCTCGACGTCCCGCACGACCGGCACAACTGGACACCCCTGGAAATGCCGACGCCCAGCCGGGAGAGACGCGGCTGGGCTGCGGGGCGGGTGTGGCTACTTCAGGAAGTCCGGGACGTCGAGCTCCTCTTCCTGCTCCTCGAACACCACCGGGCGCCGCTTGGCGGGCTCCTGCATACGCGAGGTGATGGGCGTGGGCGGGTTGGTGGGCTCGGGCGTGGGCCGCGGGATCGAGACGGGACCGGGGTCCTCCTCGATGGCCTCGACCGGGCGCACCGGCTCGACGCGCGGCTCGGGCGCCAGCTCGGGGCGCACAGGCTCGGGACGGATCTCGGCCTGCGGCTCCGCGCGCACCGGTTCCGGACGCACGGGCTCAGGACGGACCGGCTCGGGCGCCGGCGGCTCGGCCCTGACCTCGGGCCGCGGCTCGGCACGGAAGTCCGTGCGCGGGGGCTCCGAGCGGAAGGGCTCGGGACGCAGCTCGGCCCGCGAGGGCTCGGGGCGCGGTGGCTCGGCCTTGACACTGGGCGCGGTGACCCCGGAGGGGCGCACCGGCGCCGACACCGGCGCGGCCGGCGGCGTGGCGGCGGGACGGCTCTGCGGCCGCGGCACCGCTACGTCCACCGGCGCCACGTCGTCGAACCCGGCGGCGATCACCGTGACGCGGACCTCGTCGCCGAGCGCGTCGTCGATGACCGTGCCGAAGATGATGTTGGCGTCCACCGCGGCCGCCATGGACACCAGCTGCGCCGCCTCGTTGATCTCGAAGAGGCCGAGGTCGGAGCCGCCCGCGATGGACAGCAGCACACCGTGCGCGCCGTCGATGCTGGCCTCGAGCAGCGGACTGGAGACCGCCATCTCGGCCGCGGCCACGGAGCGGTCGTCGCCGCGGGCGTGACCGATGCCCATGAGCGCGGAACCCGCGCCGGACATGACCGACTTCACGTCGGCGAAGTCCAGGTTGATCAGACCGGGCGTGGTGATGAGGTCGGTGATGCCCTGCACACCGGACAGCAGCACCTGGTCGGCCGCCTTGAAGGCGTCCAGGACGCTGACCTGCCGGTCGGAGATCGACAGCAGCCGGTCGTTCGGGATCACGATCAGGGTGTCGACCTCGTCGCGCAGCGTCTCGATGCCCGCCTCGGCCTGCGAGGCTCTGCGGCGGCCCTCGAAGCTGAACGGCCTGGTGACAACACCGATGGTGAGCGCGCCCAGCGAGCGCGCGATGTTGGCCACGACCGGCGCGCCGCCGGTGCCCGTGCCGCCGCCCTCGCCCGCCGTGACGAAGACCATGTCGGCCCCCTTGAGGACCTCCTCGATCTCCTCACGATGATCCTCGGCCGCCTTGCGCCCCACGTCGGGGTTGGCGCCCGCTCCAAGACCGCGCGTGAGCTCGCGGCCCACGTCCAGTTTGACGTCGGCGTCACTCATCAGCAGCGCCTGGGCGTCGGTGTTGATGGCGATGAATTCGACGCCCTTGAGTCCCTCCTCGATCATCCGGTTGACGGCGTTGACTCCGCCGCCGCCAATGCCGACGACCTTGATGACCGCGAGGTAGTTCTGCGGTGCTGCCACGACGAGGGGCCTTTCCGCTCGTTAGACTTGCCATTTCGGTGCGGATGATCTCCGCGCTTTCACACTTCGGTTTAACTCTCAACCTCAAGTTGAGATTCAGATTTATGTCAACCTGAGATTGATACGGACAGTAGGAGTTACGCTCCGCGCGGGTCAACTAACCGCGCCGCAAGCACGTCCGGCGTGTCGCGGGCTGTCCGATTCGCTCTACTGTCACGCCTGGTCGGACACTCCCTGCCCGGGATAAAGGTTCTCACGCCCGGACACCGGCGCCGGCCAGGCCGGGCGTTTCCTCCCGCACAGGCTTGGCAAGGACACCTTGACGTGAAGGTCATTCGCGACTGGCTGCCCACCCTGGGTAGACGCGCGAGCCTCACTTGAGGGTGACCACGTCGGGCGAGCTCACGTCATAGACGTCGGCCTTGCGCCGCAGGAGCGTGGTCAGGACGCGTGCCTTGTCGGCTCCCCTGTCGGGTCCGCCCCAGACGACCGTGCGCCTGTCGTTCAGGTCGAGCGAGACGCCCTCGGCGCTGGTCGCCCGCACCTGGCGGACCTTGCCCTGCAGCACGTCGGGCAGCGACCCGATCACCTGCAGCGCGGCCCTGGTCGCGGGGTCGTCGGCGCCGGGCCTGTCGACCTTGAGCACGGGCAGCCTGGGCGGCCCGACGTCCCTGATCTCGATGACCACCGCGTCCTTGTCTATCAGAGCGACCTTGCCCGACACGGGGACGACCGCCACGGGCTCCCGCTCGGCCACCTCGATCCGCAGCGTGCCCGGCCAGACCCGGTCGACCTTGGCCGAGGCCAGCTGCCTGATAGCCAGGACCCGGCTCTCCACTCCCGCCAGGTCCACGGTGGCCAGCGGGTGCAATCGATCAACCGCCGCCTGTTGCTGGATGCGTTCACTGGGGACTGTGAGATTTCCCACGATCTCCACGTTCCTGACCCCCAGCACGGGCGAGAAGAACACCAGCCAGGCCGCACAGCCCACGACTCCGGCCGCCAGCAGTCCGATGAAAGCCTTCCGCCCCCTGCTCACCCAGCGACCCTATGGCCGTTCGTAGCTGGGGCGTCGCACATACACGCGCTTTTCAGATTCTGTACGGCGAGCCACTCCACCGGCCGCCCGCCGCACTTCGGCCCAGGGCCCGCGACCGGCGGATCCGGCGAGTCGATGACCGCCGCCCGCCGTCACGGCGCACGGGATCCACCTGGGTGGATCGCCGTACTCGGGCCCCTACTGGGAGAGCTCGGCGACGATCATCGGGCCCAGTTCCGTCACGTCGCCTGCGCCCATGGTCAGGACGATGTCGCCGGGGCGGGCGCGGGAGGCGACCAGGCCGGGGACGGCGTTGCGGTCGGGGGCGTAGGCGACCTCGGTGGCCCCGCGGGGGACGCGGCTGGCCACCATGGCGCCGGAGACGCCGGGCTCGGGGTCCTCCCTGGCGCCGTAGACGTCCAGGACGATCGCCTCGTCGGCGAGTGCGAGCGCGGCGCCGAACTCGTCGGCGAAGAAGCGGGTGCGCGAGTACAGGTGCGGCTGGAAGATCGCGATGACCCGCCCGTCGCCCGAGTAGGAGGCCACCACGTCCCGCGCGGCCCGCAGGTCGGCCGCCAGCTCGGTCGGGTGGTGGGCGTAGCTGTCGAAGACGGCCACGCCGCCCGCCTCGCCCTTGGCCTCGAAGCGCCGCTTGGCCCCGGTGAAGGTGGCCAGCCCGTCGCGCACGTCCTCGAAGGGCAGCCCCAGCTCCACCGCGGCGGCGATGGCGGACGTGGCGTTGAGCGCGTTGTGCGCCCCGGGGACGGCCAGCCGTACCTCGCCGAGCCCCTCGATGGTGAACGTGGTGCCGAACCCGTCGGGCCGCACGTCCGCGAGCCGGTAGTCGCCGCCGGAGACGCCGTAGGTGATCACGCGCAGCCCGCGGGCGCGCGCCGCGGCGGCGACCTGGGCGGCCCCGGGGTCGTCGGCGCAGGCGATCAGCACGGACCCGATGCGCTCGACGAAGCGGGCGAAGCTGTCGTGCACCGCCCGCGGGTCGCCGTAGTTGTCCAGATGGTCGGCCTCGACGTTGGTGACGACCGCGATGTCGGGCGCCAGCATGAGGAACGAGCCGTCGCTCTCGTCGGCCTCGGCCACGAACACCTCGCCGGTGCCCTCATCGGCGCCCAGGCCGGTGGTGACGAGCTGCCCGCCCACGCAGTAGGAGGGGTCGGCCCCGCACTTCTGCAGCGCCACGGTCAGCATCGAGGTGGTGGTGGTCTTGCCGTGCGTGCCCGCCACCGCGACAGCCGTACGGCCGGCCATGACGGAGGCCAGCGCGGCGGCCCGCGGGATGACCCGCAGCCCCTGCCTGAGCGCCTCACCCAGCTCGGGGTTGGAGTCGCGGATCGCGGTGGAGACCACCACGGTGTCGACGTCGCGGATGTTGGAGGCGGCGTGGCCGATGTGGATCGTGGCGCCCAGCTCGCGCAGTTCGGTGACCAGGTCGGAGCTGCGGGCGTCGCTGCCGGTCACGCGGACGCCGCGCTTGAGCAGGATGCGGGCGATGCCCGACATGCCGGCGCCGCCGATGCCGATGAAGTGGACCCTGCCCAGCTCCTCGGCGGCCACGGGGTCCACGAGCTTGACGAGACTCATCGGGCGATCTCCAACACTTTCCTGGCCAGCACGAGGTCGGCGTCCTTGCGACCCAGCTTGGCGGCGGCCTCGGACATGGCGGCGACCCGCTCGGGGTCGCGCAGGATGGGCAGCACGTTCTGAATGATCCAATCGGCTGACAGCTCGGAGTCGTCGACGACCAGGGCGCCCCCTCCGGCTGCGATGCGTTCTGCGTTGATCCGCTGCTCGCCGTTGCCGTGCGGCAGCGGCACGTAGGCGGCGGGCAGGCCCACGGCGGTCAGCTCGGCGCAGGTGAGCGCTCCGCTGCGGCACAGGGCCAGGTCGGCGGCGGCGTAGGCGAGGTCCATCCGGTCGACGTAGGGCAGCAGCACGTACTGCGGGTCGCCGGGCGGCGGCTCCACCTCGACGGTGTTCTTCGGGCCGATCACGTGCAGCACCTGCACGCCCGCGGCCCGCAGCGCGGGGGCGGCGGCCAGCGCGGCCTCGTTGATCGAGCGGGCGCCCTGGGAGCCGCCGAACACCAGCAGCGTGGGCCGCTCGGTCTGCAGCCCGAACCAGGAGCGGGCCTTGTCGCCCATGGAGAAACGCTCCAACGAGACGATCTCGCGGCGCAGCGGCGTGCCGATGTAGTCGGCCTTGGCCAGCGCCGAGTCGGGATGTCCCGAGTAGACGTGGTCGGTGAGCCGGGCGCCGAGCCTGTTGGCCAGCCCGGGCCGCGGGTTGGCCTCGTGCACCACGATCGGCAGCCCGCGCCGCTTGGCCGCCAGGTACACCGGCGTGGCCACGTAGCCGCCGAAACCGACCACGACGTCGGCCTTGACCTTGTCGAGGATGCCGACGGCCGCGTTGATCGCCACGGCCAGCCGCCCCGGCACGGTGAGCAGCCTGGTGGACAGCGCCCTGGGCAGCGGCACGGCGGGAACGAGCTCCAGCTCATAGCCCCTGGCGGGCACCAGGCGGGTCTCCAGGCCGCGCTCGGTGCCCATGCAGGTGATGCCGATGCTCGGATCCAGCTGGCGCAACGCATCCGCAAGGGCCAGTGCCGGCTCGATGTGCCCGGCCGTCCCGCCACCGGCGAGGACCACCCTCATGTCGGTCACTCCCTAACGTCTCACTCGGCCTCTGCTCGTTCCCCCCAGGCCAAGCCAGCTTAGGGCCCGGGCGGCCGGTCCGGGGCCACGAGCGGCCAGAGCCTCGCGCGCCCCCGGCTCGCGTTTGGCGAACGACAACAACATGCCAAGCGCCGCCAGCGTAGGCAACAGGGCCGAACCGCCGTAGGAGACCAGGGGCAGCGGGATGCCGGTGATGGGCACGACGCCGAGCACCGCGCCCATGTTGACCACGGCCTGCCCGACGATCCAGGCGGTGATGGCCGCGGCGGCCAGCCGTATGAAGGGGTCGTTGACCCGGGCGGCGACGCGCAGGCCCGCGTAGCCGAGCAGCCCGAACAGCGCGACGACCACCAGCGTGCCCATCAGGCCGAGCTCCTCGCCGAGGATGGCGAAGATGAAGTCGTTCTCGCCGTGCGGCAGCCAGCTCCACTTGGCGCGGCTGCTGCCGAGCCCCAGGCCGAACCAGCCGCCGGAGCCCATCGCGATCTGCCCCTGCACAGCCTGGTAGCCCGCGCCCTGGGCGTCGGCCCACGGATCGAGGAACGCGCCGATGCGTGCCATCCGGTAGGGCTCGATCTTGATCATGATGATCGCGGCGAGCACGGCGAGCGCCAGGATCCCGCCGAACAGCTTGACCGGCGCCCCCACCACCCACAGCAGGGCCAGGAAGATCATGAACAGGACCAGGGTGGTGCCCAGGTCGCGGCCGAGCATGACCATGACGGCCAGGATCGCGGTGCCGGGCATGAGCGGGAGCAGCATCTGGCGCCACTCGATGCGGCCGTGCCTGGCCCTGCGCGCGAGCAGGTCGGCCCCCCACAGCGCCAGGCCCAGCTTGGCGGGCTCGGACGGCTGGATGGTGAAGGGGCCCACGTAGATCCAGCGCTGCGCGCCCAGCTCCGAGGAGCCGATGAACAGCACCATGACCAGCGCGATGATCGACAGCGCCATCAGCGGGTAGCCGGCCCAGCGGAAGAACTTGTGCGGCAGCCGCGAGCACACCCACATGATCGGCACGCCCACGGCGGCCGACAGCGACTGCTTGACGAACCAGGAGAACGGGCTGCCGGTCTTGATCAGCGCCTCGATGCTGGAGGCCGACAGCACCATCATGAGCCCGAGCGCCAGCAGCAGCGCGCTGCAGCCGATGATCAGGTAGTAGGTGGTCAGCGGCTTGCCAAGCAGTTCCCTGAAGGTGCCGAGCTGCTCGGTGAACCAGCCCGTGTCGGTCGCGCGGCGCTTGGGGGTGCGCTCCTCGGTGGCGGTGCTCACCGCTTCAGGTTCCGTACGGCGTGCGAGAAGGCCTCCCCCCGCGCCGGGTAGTTGGCGAACATGTCCAGCGAGGCGCCCGCCGGGGACAGCAGCACGGTGTCTCCCGCGGAGGCGAGCCTGGCGGCTTCGGTGACGACACGGTCCATGACCCCAGTGTCTTGGTCGGCGATGTCGACCACGGGGACATTCGGCGCGTGTCGCGCGAGCGCTTCGGCGATCCTGGCCCGATCGACCCCGATCAGCACCGCGCCCCTGAGCCTGGGTGCCGCGTCGCGGACGAGGTCGTCCACGTCCGCGCCCTTGAGCTGACCGCCCGCCACCCACACGATAGAGCGGTAGGCCGACAGCCCGGCGGCGGCCGCGTGCGGGTTGGTGGCCTTGGAGTCGTCGACGTAGTCCACCTCGTCCACGCGCGCTACGTGGCTCAGCCGGTGCGGGTCGGGCACGAAGTCCCGCAGCCCCTGCCTGACGGCTCCAGCGGGCACGCCGTACGCCCTGGCCAGGGCGGCGGCGGCGAGCGCGTTGGCCACGTTGTGCGGGGCGAAGGGATGCACGTCGTCGAGCGTCGCCAGCTCCTCGGCCGCCTCGACGGGATCGTCCACGAAGGCCCGGTCGACCAGCAGGTCCTCCACGACGCCGATCTGCCCGGCCCTGGGCACCCTCAGCGTGAAGCCGACCTTGCGCGGGTACGGTGCGGCCAGCTCGGCGCAGACCGGGTCGTCGGCGTTGTACACCACGACGCCCGCCCGCTCGTAGATCCGCCCCTTGGCCTCGGTGTAGGCCTCGAGCGAACCGTGCCAGTCGAGGTGGTCGGGAGCCACGTTCAGCACGGCCGCGGCGGCCGGGGCAAGCGACGAGGACCAGTGGAGCTGGAAGGACGACAGCTCGACGGCCAGCACGTCGTAGGGCTCGGCCACCGCCTCGACCACGGGCACGCCCACATTCCCCACCGCCAGGGCCTTGTGCCCGGCGGCCAGCAGGATCGAGGTGAGCATCCGCACCGCGGTGGTCTTGCCGTTGGTGCCCGTGAGCGCCAGCCAGGGCGCGGCCTGGACGGGCCGCAGCCGCCAGGCGAGCTCCACCTCCCCCACGACCTCCACGCCCGCCTCGAGCGCGGCGGCGATCAGCGGGTGGTGCGGCGCCCAGCCCGTGGTGACCAGCCGGGTCACGCCCTCGGGAAGCTCCATGGCGCCGAGGCGCACCTCGACGCCCAGGCGCTCCAGCTCGGCGGCGACCAGCCGCTTGCGCTCGTCCTCGACGGCCTCCACCACCACGACGCGCTCGCCGCGCCCGGCCAGCGCCCTGGCGGCGGCCGTACCGGAGACCCCGAGTCCCGCCACGCAGGTGCGGGTCACGGCTTGGGCATCCACTCGACGTAGAACAGCCCGAGACCGATGGCGGCGCACAGCCCCGCGATCAGCCAGAAGCGGACCACGATCGTGGTCTCCGCCCAGCCCTTCAGCTCGAAATGATGTTGCAAGGGCGCCATCCGGAACACACGTTTACCGGTCATCTTGTAGAACCCGACCTGGATGATCACTGACATCGTGATGATGACGCAGAGCCCTGCCAGGATGATGAGCAGCAGCTGCGTCCGGGTGGCGATGGCCAGCCCGGCCAGCACGCCGCCGAGCGCCAGCGACCCGGTGTCACCCATGAAGATCTTGGCGGGCGGGGCGTTCCACCACAGGAACCCGATCAACGCGCCCAGCACCGAGGCCGCGACCACCGCCAGGTCGAGCGGGTCGCGCACCCAGTAGCAGTTGGGCCCGAGCTGATCGATGCAGTTGTTGCGCAGCTGCCAGTTGCCGATCAGGACGTACGCGCCGAGCACCACCGCGGTCGCGCCGCTGGCCAGCCCGTCGAGGCCGTCGGTGAGGTTCACCGCGTTGGAGAACCCGACGATCATGACCAGGACCCAGATCGTGAACCCGACGATGCCGATCGAGGGACCGAAGTCGCGCAGGAACGACAGCCGCGTCTCCGCGGGGGTGATGCCGTAGACGTTGGCCTGCTGGGTCACCAGCACCGCGAAGATGGCGCCCACGACCAACTGGCCGAGCGCCTTGGCGCCGCTGCGCAGGCCCAGGCTGCGCTGCTTGTAGATCTTGATGAAGTCGTCGAGGAAGCCGACCGCGCCCAGCCCGGTCATCAAGAACAGCACCAGCAACCCGGAGACGGTCGGCGTCTCCAGCGTCGCCAGGTGGGATCCGCCGTAGGCCAGCAGCGAAGCCAGCACGATGACGGTGCCGCCCATGGTGGGCGTGCCCTTCTTGCTGAGGTGCGCCTGCACGCCGTCCTCGCGGACCTCCTGTCCGTATCCGCGCCGCGCGAACAGCCGGATCGCCAGCGGGGTCCCCAGCATGGAGATGATCAACCCCACCGCACCGGCGATGATGATATTGGTCACCGCGAGGCCCCCCCGAGCAGCAGCTCGGCCGTGCGCTCCAGCCCCATCGCGCGGGGTCCCTTCACCAGCACGGTGTCGCCGGGCCGCAGCCAGCCGCCCAGCTCTGCCGCGGCCGCCTCGGCGTCGGGCACGTGCACGATCCGCGTCACCCCGCTGCCGTCGTACGGCAGGCCACCGCCCGGCCCGTCGGGCCCTGACGCGGTGCGCTGGGCGGCGTCGAAGGCGCCCTCGAGCACCGGGCCCGCCTCGGGACCCGCGACGACCAGGCCGGTCAGCCCCGCGCCGCCCGCCAGGCGGCCCAGCTCCTCGTTCAGCGCGACGCTGTCCTCGCCGAGCTCGCGCAGCGCGGCGATGACGGCGAAGCGACGCCGGTCCTTGCCGAGCGTGCCGAGCGCGGCGAAGGCGGCCCGCATCGAGTCGGGATTGGCGTTGTAGGCGTCGTTGACCACGGTCACGCCGTCGGGGCGCTCGGTGACCTCCATCCGCCAGCGGCTGCGGGGCGTGGCCTCCGACAGCTCCTCGGCGATGGTGGCCACGGGCAGGCCGAGCTCGTATCCGGCCGCGGCGGCGGCCAGCGCGTTGTCGACCGCGTGCTCGCCGTACAGCTTGAGCTTGACGTGCGCGGCGCCCGAGGGGGTGCGCAGCGTGAAGCCCGCGCGGCCGCGCTCGTCGAGCACCACGCCCTCGGCGCGGATCGCGGCCTCCTCGGAGCGGCCGAAGTAGGTGACGCGGGCGTTCGTGCGGGAGGCCATCTCGCGCACGAGCGGGTCGTCGGCGTTGAGCACGGCGACGCCGCCGGCGGGCAGCGCCTCGACCAGCTCGCCCTTGGCCCTGGCGATGCCCTCCTTGCCGCCGAACACGCCCAGGTGGGCGGTGCCGACGTTGAGCACGACGCCGATCGAGGGCGGCGCGATGCGCGCCAGGTAGCCGATGTGGCCGATCTCGCGGGCGCTCAGCTCCAGCACCATGAAGCGGGTGTCGTGATCGGCCTTGAGCACGGTCAGCGGGTGGCCGATCTCGTTGTTGAAGGAGTTGACGGGGGCGATCGTCGGGCCGATCCTGCCGGTGATCCTGGCGAGCAGGTCCTTGGTCGTGGTCTTGCCCGCCGAGCCGGTGATGCCGATCACGGTGGCCTGGGGCAGCGAGTGCGCCGCGGCGGAGGCCAGCGCGGCCAGCGCGGCGGCCGCGTCGGGAACGATGACCGTGGGCGACTCGAGCGGCCTGGTGGCCAGCACCGCGACGGCGCCGGCGCGGACCGCGTCGGCCGCGTAGTCGTGACCGTCGACCCGGGCGCCCTTGAAGGCGACGAAGAGGGAGCCCGGCTCCACCTCGCGCGAGTCGATCACGACGGGACCGCGCACCACGGCGCGGGGATCGGCCATCCCCGACAGGGCGCCCGAGGTTATCTCGGCGATCCTGGCCAGTGGCAACGGGATCATTTGACCTTCCTATCGATCGCTTCGGCGACCACTTCGCAGTCGTCGAAGGGGATCACCTCACCTGCAACGTACTGGCCTTGTTCGTGGCCCTTGCCTGCCACGACGACCACGTCTCCCGGACCGGCCCGGCCGATCGCCAGCTCGATGGCGGCCGCCCGGTCGGGCTCAATGATCACATGACCGCGGTCGTGCTGCGGAACGCGGAGCGCTCCCTCCATCATCGCGGCCAGAATGCCCAGGGGGTCTTCGGATCGCGGATTGTCGCTGGTGAATATTGCCACATCCGCCAGCCGCGCCGCCGCTTCGCCCATGAGCGGCCGCTTTCCTGCGTCGCGGTCGCCGCCGCAGCCGAGCACGATCGTCAGCCGGCCGGCGGTCACCTGGCGCAGCGAGCGGAGCACCGACTCGACCGCGCCCGGCTTGTGCGAATAGTCCACGACGGCCTGGAAGTCGTGCTCAGGGCCCGTGACGCGCTGCATGCGTCCCGGTACACCGGCGAGCGTGCCCACGCCGTGCACGGCCGCCTGCAGCGGCACGCCGGCCTCGACGAGCGTGACGACGGCGCCGAGCGCGTTGGAGACGTTGAACGGCCCCGGCAGCGAGATCCGCGCGTCGGCCTCGACGCCGCCGGGCCCGACCACGCGGAAGGTGCTGCCGTCGGCGCCCAGCCGGACGTCGGCGGCCCGCCATTGCGCGGCGGGGTCGCCCAGCGCCGAGAACGTGGTCATCGGCACCTTGGCCAGCGTCAGCAGCTCGCGCCCGTAGGGGTCGTCGATGTTGGTGACGCCCGCGCGGCTGAGCTCCGGCTGGAACAGCCGCACCTTGGTCGCGAAGTAGTCGTCGAAGTCCTTGTGGAAGTCGAGGTGGTCCTGCGACAGGTTGGTGAACAGGGCCACGTCGTAGAAGAGCCCCTCGACCCTGCCGAGCGCCAGCGCGTGGCTGGAGACCTCCATGGCGGCGGCGGTGACGCCCTGCTCGCGCATCAGCGCGAACAGCGCGTGCAGCTCGGTGGCCTCCGGCGTGGTCAGGCGCGGCTCGAACCGCAGCCCGCCCGCGTGGATCTCCACGCCGCCGACCAGGCCGGTGGTGTGACCCGCCGCGCGCAGCCCCGCCTCGAGCAGGAACGTGGTGGTGGACTTGCCGCTGGTGCCGGTGACGCCGAGGATCGTCAGGTCGTGGGCCGGCTGGCCGTACACCCAGGCGGCGATCTGCCCGAGCAGCAGGCGCGGCTCGGGCACCACCAGCACCGGCAGGCCGGTCGCGGCGGCCTCGGCGCGCCCGTCGGGGTCGGTCAGGATGGCCACCGCTCCGCCGGCCATCGCCTGGGCGGCGAAGCTCGCGCCGTGCCTGGTCTCGCCGCGCAGCGCGACGTACAGGTCGCCGCGCCGGACGGCGCGCGAGTCGATGGTGACGCCGGTCAGCGCGGCGTGCGGCGAGCGCGCGGTGCCCGAGTCGGCGTCGAGCATGCTCGCCAGCCCGGTCAGCGGGCGGGGCGGATTGGTCGTGGGACGCATGATCGCGGACTCGGCGACTACGGGTGTTGTCGCGGACGCGGCGACAATGGGTTTCGACGACGGGGGACGCACGGCGAGAGCGTACCTTCCCTGGTCACTGTCCGGTGCCCATCCGCACCGGCGGTGCGGTCGAGCCCGTGGGAGGAATCTTCCTGCTCTTGATCGCGAATGTCATCACGTCCTTGAAGACCGGCGCGGCCACCTGACCGCCGAAATGCCCCTCGGTCGGGTTCTGCACGACCGACAGCACCACCACGCGTGGCGCGTCCGCGGGGGCGAAACCGACGAATGAGGCAGTGTACCCGTCGTAGCGACCCAGCTTCTGGTCGTAGCGGTTGGCCGTGCCCGTCTTGCCCGCCACCCGGTAGCCGGGGATTGCGGCCAGGGTACCCGTGCCCTCGGCGCTCACGGCGGCCTCGAGCATCGTGGTGATCTCCCTGGCCGTCTCGGCGCTGACCACCCTGGTCTGCTTGCCCGCGGGCGCCGCGACGTACTTGCCCGAGGCGTCGGTGGTGCCCGCCACGATCTGCGGCTGGATCCTGACGCCGCCGTTGGCGATGGTCTGGTAGACGCTGGCCATCTGCAGCGCGGTCACCGACACGCCCTGCCCGTAGGCGACCGTGCAGCTCTGGCTGCCCGACCAGGTCTTGTAGTCGGGAAGCAGTCCCGCCTCCTCGCCGGGCACGCCGCCGCCGGGCACGGAGCCGAAGCCGAAGGCCTTGAGCATCTGGTACAGCCTCGCCGAGCCCACCTTGCGGGCCGCCATGATCGTGGCCACGTTGCTGGACTTGGCGACCGCCTCGCGGTAGGTCATGTTCTCCGGCGGGTGCGGGTGCGCGTCGTGCAGCACCCGGTCGGCGCACCTGATGTTGTCCTTGACCTTGAACACCGTGTCGGGGTTGACCAGCTTGGCCTCCATGGCCGCGGCCGCGGTGATCACCTTGTTGGTGCTGCCCGGCTCGAACACGTCGGCCGCCGCCCGGTTGACGTAGTCGGCGGGCGGCGCCTTGCGCCAGTTGTTCAGGTCGAGCTCCGGCGCGTTGGCCATGGCCAGGATCTGGCCCGTGGGCACGTCCATGACAACGACCGTGCCGCTGGTCGCGCCCGACTTGCGCACCTGGTCGCCGATGGCCTGCTGAGCGGCCCACTGGATGTCGCGGTCGATGGTGAGCCGCACGTCGCGGCCCTCCACCGGAGTCTGCTTCGCGCGGCTGGTCATCGGGATGGGCTGGCCGTCGCGGCCGATCTCGACGCGCTGCGTGCCGTCGCGCCCGGCCAGCAGCGTGTTCCTGGCCTGCTCCATGCCGCCGAGGCCGGTGCCGTCGTCGCCGACGAACCCGACCAGGCTGCCCGCCAGGTCGTCGGCCGGGTAGAGCCGCTTGTAGGTCTTCTTGGCCGTCAGGGCGGGGATGCCCACCTTGAGCAGCTTGCCGGCGACGAGCGGGTCGACGTCCCTGGCCAGCAGCTGGTACTGGGTGTCGACCCTGGCCAGCTTGGCGGCCATGTCCTGGACCGGCTTGCCCAGCTCGGTCGCCAGCAGCTGCGCGATCTTGGCGCGGGCCGCGGCGGGGACCTTGGACGGGTCGATGGCCAGCTCCCGCGCCTCGGCGGTCGTGGCCAGCGTGTGGCCGTTCACGTCGGTGATCTTGCCGCGCTTGGCCGGGATGTTCTCCGTGCGGACGCGGTAGTGGGCGGCAGCGGCCTCGTAGACCTTGGAGTCCAGGCCCTGCATCTGGATGAGCCGGCCCGCGAAGATCGACAGGATGAACGCCATCCCGATCAGGCCGACGTTGATGCGCCTGCGCGGGTTGCCCAGCCGCAGGATCAGCGGCGGCCTGGGCGGCCGCGGCGGCCCTGGCGGCCTGCGGAAAGGCCGGGGCGGCAGCGTGTCGGCGCCGCGCGCGGGGCCCTGTCGCGGCGCT
>NZ_JAHDTI010000029.1 GCF_018531495.1 Nonomuraea sediminis | reverse complement strand
ACCCAGCAATACTTCGCCAAATTAGACGAGGTGTTGCATGAAAATCATGCACTGGCTTTTAACACACTGTTGAGTTCTCAAGAAACGGACGCGTACTCCCCGGAACCGCGAGAGGCGTTCATTTCGTCTTTGTTCTTGTTCCTAAACCTTACCGCCGTCCCGGTCAGTGTCAAATTGACACCAGCTGGTTCTAGCTGCAGGAATGGGATCCTGCCCCGTCTCCGGAGCAACCCTTCTAACTTACCCGTCCTCCGGCCGGTTGGCAAACCGATCTTCGGAAGTGCTCGTACAAAGGAGGTGCAGACGACCAGAGGTGCAAGCCATGCCGAAGCCACCGAAGTGGAGGAGGTTGGTTGCGCCGCATTGCGTCCGCTCTCAAAGATTAGCAGCGCCCGGGACTACTCCGACCGAATCACGGCCACAGATCGATCACGGCCGAACATAGACTCCACCCGTGAGCAGCAACATGCCGCCAGTGGCGAAGAAGGTCCCGACTGAGCGTATCCATCACGGCGACACCGTGATCGACGAGTATGCCTGGCTGACCAACAAGGAAGATCCCGACACGGTCACCTATCTGGAGGCCGAGAACGCATATCTCAAGCAGGAGACCGCTCACCTCGAAGAACTCCAGGAGAAGGTCTTCCAGGAGATCAAGGGAAGAACGCAGGAAACCGACCTGTCCGTGCCCAGTCGCAAGGGCAAGTGGTGGTACTTCACCCGCACCCAGGAGGGCAAGCAGTACGCCATCTCCATCAGGGTCCCGGCGACCGACGAGCAGCCCCCGGTGGTGACTCCCGAGGCGATCCTCCCCGGCGAGCAGGTCCTGCTCGACGGCAACGAGCTGGCGGGCGACTCCGCGTTCTTCTCCATCGGCACCAGCGCCGTCTCGCCGGACGGCACGATGCTGGCCTACTCCACGGACTACAAGGGCGACGAGCGTTTCACTCTCCGCTTCAAGAACCTCGAGACCGGCGAGATCCTCGAGGACGAGATCGAGGGCATCTTCTACGGCGGCGCCTGGTCGGCCGACGGCTCGACGTTCTTCTACACCCGGGTCGACGACGCCTGGCGCCCGTTCCAGGTCTACCGACACACCCTGGGCACCAGCGAGGACACCCTCGTCTACCAGGAGGACGACGAGCGCTTCTGGGTCGGCATCGGCCTGACCCGCAGCGAGAAGTACCTGGTCCTGGGCGCGGGCAGCAAGATCACCAGCGAGATCCGCATCCTCGACGCCACCGACCCGACCGGCGAGTTCGCGATGGTCCGCCCGCGCACCACGGGCGTGGAGTACGGGGTCGAGCACGCCGGCGGCTTCTTCTACATCCTGCACAACGAGAACGCCGAGAACTTCGAGCTGGCCACGGCCCCGCTGGACGACCCGGCCACCTGGACGCCGTTCATCGCGCACAGTGACGACACCCGGCTCCTGGAGATCGACGCGTTCGAGAGCCACGCCGTGGTGCACTTCCGCCGCAACGGCCTGACGGGCCTGCGGATCTTTCCCGACAAGGAGAGCCAGGAAGGCGCCTACGAGATCGAGTTCCCCGAACCGCTCTACGACGTCAGCCCCGCGGGCAACCCCGAGTTCGACACGAACCGCCTCCGCCTGGCGTACACCAGCATGATCACCCCGCCCAGCGTCTACGACTACGACCTGGGCACCCACGAGCTGATCCTGCTGAAGCAGCGCGCCGTGCTCGGCGGCTACGACCCGGCCGACTACGAGCAGTTCCGCGAGTGGGCCACGGCCGAGGACGGCACGAAGGTGCCGATCTCGATCGTCAAGCGCAAGGACACGGCCAGGCCCGCGCCCACGGTCCTGTACGGCTACGGCAGCTACGAGACCTCGATCGACCCGGGCTTCAGCGTGCCGAGGCTGAGCCTGCTCGACCGCGGGTTCGTCTTCGCCATCGCGCACGTCAGGGGCGGCGGGGAGATGGGCCGCCGCTGGTACGAGGAGGGCAAGCTCACCCGGAAGCGGAACACCTTCACCGACTTCGTGGCCGCCGCCAGGCACCTGAAGTCCAGCGGCTGGAGCACGAACCTCGTCGCCAGGGGCGGCTCGGCCGGCGGCCTGCTGATGGGCGCGGTGACGAACCTGGCTCCCGAGGACTTCGCGGGCGTGGTGGCGGAGGTGCCGTTCGTCGACGCGCTCAACACCATCCTCGACCCGTCGCTCCCGCTGACCGTGATCGAATGGGACGAGTGGGGCGACCCCCTGCACAACGCCGACGTCTACGCCTACATGAAGAGCTACACGCCCTACGAGAACGTGGACGGCAGGCCGTACCCGCCGATCCTGGCGATCACCAGCCTGAACGACACCCGGGTCCTGTTCCACGAGCCCGCGAAGTGGATCGCTAGGCTGCGTGCGACGGCCGGCGGTGGGCCGTTCCTGTTGAAGACGGAGATGGGCGCGGGACACGGCGGCCGCAGCGGGCGCTACGACGCCTGGCGCGAAGAGGCCTTCGCGCTGTCCTGGATCATCGAAAGAGGCACCGCATGACCTATACAGCCGCCGAGAACCGCTACGAGGCCGGCATGCCGTACAACCGCAGCGGGCGGAGCGGGCTCAAGCTGCCCGCCGTGTCGCTGGGGCTGTGGCACAACTTCGGCGACGACCGGCCGATCGAGAACTCACGTGCGATCCTGCGACGCGCCTTCGACCTGGGTGTGACCCACTTCGACCTGGCCAACAACTACGGCGTGCCGTACGGCTCCGCGGAGCGGAACTTCGGTCAGATCTTCTCGCAGGATTTCGCGAAGTATCGGGACGAACTGGTCATCTCCAGCAAGGCCGGGTACGACATGTGGCCCGGCCCGTACGGGGAGTGGGGTTCGCGCAAGTACGTCCTCTCGAGCCTGGACCAGTCGCTCAAGCGGCTCCAGGTCGACTACGTGGACATCTTCTACAGCCACCGTCCCGACCCGAACACGCCGTTCGAGGAGACGATGGGCGCGCTGGACCACGCGGTCCGCTCGGGCAAGGCGCTGTACGCGGGCATCTCCAACTACGACGCCGAGCAGACCGCGCAGGCGGCGCGGATCATGAAGGAGCTGGGCACGCCGCTGCTGATCCACCAGCCGTCGTACTCGATGATCAACCGGTGGATCGAGCACGGGCTGCTGGACGTGCTGGAGGACGAGGGCATGGGGTGCATCGTGTACTCCCCGCTCTCCCAGGGCATCCTGACCGACCGCTACCTCAACGGGATCCCCGCGGACTCGCGGGCGGCCACCAGCAAGTACCTCAGCGCGGATGAGGTCGAGGTCGAGCTGGCGCGCAACCTCAACGAGATCGCCAAGACGCGCAAGCAGACGCTGGCGCAGATGGCCCTGCAGTGGACGATCCGCGACCCGCGGGTGACGAGCGTGCTGATCGGCGCCTCAAGCGTCAAGCAGTTGGAGGACAACCTGGCCTGCGTGCACGGCCCGGCTTTCACCGAGGACGAACTCGCTCAGATCGACAAGCTCAAAGAGCTTCATGCTTCTGCAGGTAAGTGAAGGACGCCCAACCGGGTAGGACCGGCAGCCAGAACGTGAGCAGCCGGTAGAGCAGGACGGCGGAGGTGGCGAGCTCGGCGGGCACGCCCGCCACCGTCAGCCCCAGCGTGAGCGAGGCCTCCACCGCGCCCAGGCCGCCAGGCGTGGGCGCGGCGGACCCGATCGCGTTGGCCGTCAGGTAGACCACCGCCACGGCGGTGAAGTCGAGGTCGGCGCCGAAGGCGCGCAGGCAGGCGTCGAGGCAGGCCACGAACGCCAGCGTGATCATCAGGGTGCCGGAGCAGCCCTCGATCATCTTGCGCGGCGACTGCAGCACGTCCAGCAGCCGGGGCAGCACGTTGGAGAACAACCGCCGCATCCGCCCGGTGATGAGCCTGCGCAGCGGTGGCACGCCGAGCACGACCACCACCAGCACGGCGACCGCCAGCATGACGAGCACCAGCCCGCGCGACGGCGTGAACGAGGTGGCGGTGCTGGACCCGGTGATGTAGGCGAACAGCAGCAGCAGCCCGATGTGGAAGATCATCATGACCAGCTGCGAGGCGCCCACGCTGGCCACCGCGAGAGCCGGGGTGATGCCGCGCTTCTGCAGGTAGCGGGTGTTGATCGCGACGCCGCCGACGGCCGCGGGCGCGACCAGCTTCACGAACGAGGCCGAGAACTGCACGAGCACGGTCCGCCACAGCGGCAGATGTTCCGGCACGAAGCCGCGCAGCATCAGCGCAGCCGCCACGAAGCTGATGAACGAGGCCACCAGCGCCAGCCCCGACCAGGCCCAGTTGGCGGTCGTCACGACCTGGACCACGTTGACGCGGCTGAGCTGCGACAGCAGGAAGTAGGCGGCCAGGGTGCTGGCGATGATCGTGATGAGCGTGCGCGGCCGGAAGCGCTCCAGCCGGATCTCCTCGACCTTGCTCTCCGGCTTGAGCGCCACGATCTGCTCGCGGATGGCGGCCAGCAGCCCCTTGTCCTTCGACAGCGCCGACCGCGTCTCGCGGACCAGCGCGATGCGCTGCAGCAGCGGCATCGCGGTGGCCAGCGCGTCAGGCCCGAGCACGCCGGCCGCGGCCTTCACCGACCGCTCCGCGCCGACCCGCAGGCTGAGGTAGGTGAGCAGCTGGGCGATGTCCAGTCGCAGCAGCAGGTCGCCGGCGGCGATCTCGCCGCTGCGGGCGTCGGTCAGCACGACCCGTCCCGCCCGGTCGAGGTGGATGCTGTCGCCGGTCAGCCGGCGGTGCGCCAGGCGCTGGATCTGCAGCAGCTCGACCTGCTCCCAGATCTGGGCCAGCAGGTCGTCGTCGATCTCGGCGTCGGTCAGGTCGTCGAGTGGCCTGGTCTCCAGGTGTTCGTAGGCGAGCAGCGCGGCCTCTGTGCCGATCTCGCTGGTGCCCAGCAGCCGCGGCGTGGAGGCGCCCGCGGCCTGGGCCGCATACGCCATCAGGGCCTCGCGCTCGAGCTCGGCGCGCAGCGAGCGGATCGCCTTGCGCCTGGTCTCGGAGTTGAGCCTGATGCGCCGCCACAGCCGGTACGGCAGGCCGGCCACCTGCCGGTCGCGGTCGAGCACGGTGACGTCGAGGGAGGCGCCGTCCTTCAATCCGATGGCGTAACGGCGGCTGCCCTGGTGGTCGTCCTCGATCCGGCGGGCCGAGACCGGGCTGAACGACAGTTTCCGCAGCGCGGCGACCACGGCGTTGCCCGGAGGGCGGGTGTTGGGAGACCCGATCCCGTACAGCGTGCCGTATCCGATGGCCATGCCGACCAGGATCGTGACCAGCGCGCTCGGCAGCGTGACCTGGCGGCCGGAGAACAGCGCGAAGGCGTCGAGCGCGATCATCGTCCACATCAGCATCCGCCAGGTGGGGCGGCGCGAGATGCGGACGGCGGTGGCGTAGGCGATCACCGAGGTGAGCAGCGTGTTGAGCGGCTCGATGGCGCGGCCGCCGGTCAGCAGCTGGTGCAGGTCCGGCGCGGCGCCTGAGACCAGCCACTGGCCGATGAGGAACGAGACGACCATGCCGATGATGGCCGCGATCAGGCCCTCGGCGACGCGCAGCCCGTCGCGGTGGAAGACGCGCTCCACGGCGAAGGCCACGGGCACGACGAGCACCGCGGCGCCACCCAGGAAGGTGGCGATCCTGGAGAACAGCTCGGGCAGCAGGCGCGTGCCCGAGGTGACGTCGGCCTCCAGGCCGTTGAGCGTCTGCTTGGCCACCAGCGACAGCAGGATGACCGCGCCGAGCACGAGCAGCGTGGCGAAGAACCGCAGCAGGTCCGAGGGCCGGCGCAGGCGCTGCGGCAGGAGCGGCTCGACTACATAGACGTCAGGTTCCGAGCGCGCGGCATCCACGGCTGAATCCCCCTCCGAGAGGTCTGCCGCGTCATCGCGTTCCCTGATTTCCGCCACCGACAGCGATTCTGCACCTTCCCGGCCGGACCGTACGATCTTTAGCCTCTAGTGTCCCCAATCGTCACCTGAGTCGTCGCACCGGGTAAGGACTCGACCATGTGGACGCGCCTTTTCCCCGGAGCGCGAGGCTGCTTGGGACTCTCCTGGCATGATCACTCATGCGATGCTCCTGCTGGCCCTCGTCACGCCGGGCGCGCCGGGCGACCGGCTGGGTGACGCGGTCACCGTGGACCACGTGTTCGGGCATCTCAAGGCTCTGCAGGCCATCGCCGACGCGCACGGCGGAAACCGCGCGGCCGGGCTGCCCGGTTACGACGCATCGGCCGCATACGTCGCATCCAAGCTGCGCGACGCAGGCTACACCGTGGAGCTCCAACCCTTCGCATTCGACTTCTACCGTGAGCTCGCCCCTGCCCTCGTGAGAGGCTCTCACGCCTACAAGGACGCCAGGACCATGCACTTCTCCGGGAGCGGCGACGTCACGGCCCGCCCCCAGCGCGCCGGTCTCGGCTGTACGGCGAGCGACTTCACCGGATTCGTCCCGGGGCGGATCGCGCTGGCCGATCGGGGCACCTGCACGTTCGAGGAGAAGGCGAAGGCCGCCACGGCCGCCGGCGCCAAGGCGCTGGTGGTGATCGACCCGAAGGAGACCTTCGACGGCAGCGCGGGCCACCCGCAGCACCTGCCCGTGGTCGCGGTGGGCCCGGACACCGGCGAGGAGCTCGGCGGGCTGAGGCGGCTGCGGGTCATGACCAGGACCGAGAGTGAGCAGCGGATCACGCACAACGTGATCGCGCAGACCCCGGGCGAGGGCAGGGTGTTCATGGTCGGCTCCCACCTCGACTCGCGGCAGGAGGGGCCCGGCATCAACGACAACGGCTCGGGCAGCGCGGCGGTGCTCGAGGTGGCGCTGCGGACCGCCAGGCTGCACCCGCGGCGGCCGGTGCGCTTCGCCTGGTGGGGCGGGGAGGAGCTGGGGCTGCTCGGGTCGCAGCACTACGTGGCGAGCCTGACTCCCGCCGAGCGCAAGCAGATCCGGTTCTACGTGAACCTGGACATGATCGCCTCGCCGAACTACAAGTTCCAGATCTACGACGGCGACAACTCCGACGGCCTCGGCGGGGGTCCATTCCCGAAGGGCTCGGCGGGCGTGGAGCGGACCCTGCAGCGGTACTTCGTCGGGCACGGCCTGCCGTACGCGGGCAAGGCCTTCGACGGGCGGTCGGACTACGGGCCGTTCATCGCGGCGGGCATCCCTGCGGGCGGGCTGTCGACCGGCGCGGAGCAGCTCAAGACCGAGGACGAGGCCGAGACGTTCGGCGGGGTGGCGGGCGAGCCGCTGGACGGCTGCTACCACCAGGCCTGCGACTCGCTGGGCAACGTCGACCGCAAGGCGCTGGAGGTGAACTCGGCGGCGCTGGCGAATTTCGTGAGCCACTATGCCTGGCCGAAATCGTAATCTAGAGGACATGGCGGGTGAATTGAGGGTTTTGGGGGCGTGTCCACTGGACTGCCCGGATGGCTGCTCGTGGGTTGTCACCGTCCAGGACGGCAAGGCCGTGAAGATGCGTGGCAACCCCGACCAGCCCTACACGCGGGGCGCCCTGTGCGTGAAGGTGAACCGCTATCTCGAACACACCCAGGCTGACGACCGCATCCTCTACCCGATGCGCCGCACCGGGCCCAAGGGCTCCGGCCAGTTCGAGCGCATCAGCTGGGACGAGGCACTGGAAGAGATCTCCGTACGGCTGCGCCGCATCATCGACGAGCACGGCGGCGAGGCCATCTGGCCCTACCAGGGCACCGGCTCGCTCGGCTACATCCACGGCTGCGAGGGCGTGGCGGGGCGCAGGTTCTGGAACGTGCTGGGCGCCTCCAAGCACGCGCTCAACATCTGCTCCACCGCGGGCAACACCGGGCTGACGCATACCAACGGCACGGCGGCGGGCATGGACCCGGAGAACTTCGCCCAGTCCAAGCTGATCCTGCTGTGGGGCACCAACACCCTGACCAGCGGCCACCACCTGTGGAAGTTCATCCAGGACGGCCGTGCCAACGGCGCCCACGTGGTGGCCATCGACCCGATCCGCACCCGCACGGCCGACCAGGCCGACGAGCACCTGGCGATCCGGCCGGGCACCGACGCGGTGCTCGCGCTGGCCCTGCTCAACGTGGTGCTGTCGGAGGGCACGCAGGACGAGGAGTTCATCGCCCAGCACACGCAGGGCTGGGAGGACTTCTCCGCGGAGATCCGGAAATATCCGCCGAGCATCGCCGCCGAGATCACCGGCATCCCGGCCGAGGACATCCACAGGTTGGGGATGAAGGTCGCCCACACCCGCCCGACCGCGATCCGCGCCACCCAGGGCCTGCAGCGGCACGAGGGCGGCGGCACCGCGCTGCGCACGATCGCCGCGATCCCCGGCGTCACCGGCGACTGGCGCCACCCGGGCGGTGGCCTGGTCTACTCCACCAGCGGCCACGTCCACCTCGACATCGACATGCGCGACGACCTGCTGCCCAAGAGGGTCAGGACGCTGACGATGACCAAGCTGGCCTCCCAGCTGGACTCGGTGAAGTGCCTGTGGGTCTACGGCGCCAATCCGATGGCCTCCACCTCCGACAGCAACGGGATCCGGGCGCAGCTGGAGCGCGAGGACCTGTTCACGGTCGTGATGGAGCAGTTCCCGACCGACACCGTGGACTACGCCGACATCGTGCTGCCCGCCACCATGCAGACCGAGCACCACGACCTGCACGCCGGCTACGGCCACCTGTACCTGATGTGGAACGAGAAGGCCGTGGAGCCGCCGGGCGAGTGCCTGACGACGGCCGAGACGTTCCGCCGCCTGGCCCGGCACATGGGCCTGACCGAGCCCTCGCTGTACGACTCCGACCTGGAGCTGGCCGAGCAGCTGCTGTCCGGCGGCCACCCGTCGCTTGAGGGTGTCACGCTCGACCGGCTGCGCAAGGAGGGCTGGGTGCGGATGAACTACCCGCAGCCCTTCGCCCCGTTCGCCGACGGCTTCCCGACGCCCTCGGGCCGCCTGCGCTTCCCTCCGGCCGGCAAGGCCTACGTCCCCTCGCAGTCGGCGCGTACGGCGGGCGGCCTGACCCTGCTCACGCCTGCCTCGCACACGTTCCTGAACACCATCTTCGGCAACAACCCAGAGCTGCGGCGGCGCGCCAAGGATCCGGTCGTGCTCGTGCACCCCGACGACGCCCGGGCGCGCGGGCTGCAGGACGGGCAGCGGGTCAGGGTGCACAACGCCGGCGGCGAGTTCCTGGCCGACGTCGAGATCAGCGATCGGGTGGCGCGGGGCGTGGTGGCCTCGACCAAGGGCCGCTGGCGCAAGCACAGCCCGGGCGGGGCCACCACCAACGCCGTGGTCGAGGAGCGCGACGCCGACATGGGCCGCGGCCCCGTCTACCACGACAACCAGGTGGAGCTCAGCCCTTGTGCCGGTCCATGAACGCCACGATCGTGTCCAGCACCTTCTGGCCGTCGGGGCTGGGGAACAGCGCCGAGGCGTGCCTGCTGCCGCCCTTGATGACCAGGAGCTGATTGTCCGGCGCCTTCGTCGCGGCGTCGTGCGCTGCCTGCAGTGAGGCGGCGCCGCCGTAGGTGTCGTTCTCGCTGCCCACCTGGAGCAGCGGGACGGTCAGCTTGGCGGCCTCGCCCGCGTCGATCTCGCCCGAGAGCGCCACGACGCCCGCCACCCTGCCCTGCCCGAGCTTCTCCGCGGCCGGGACCGCGGTGGTCGCCCCGATCGAGCCGCCCACCAGGAACAGCTTCTTGACCCCCTTCTCCTTGGCCAGGCGCTTGGCCATGGCCACCGTGGCGTCCTCGGGGTAGGCCGTCGTGGCCCTGGCGTACAGCAGCACCCGGTAGCCGGCGGCGACCAGGCGGTCGGACAGCGGGCGCCAGGTGCACACGTTGCCGCCACGCTCGTAGGAGATCACCACGCCGACCGGGCCCTTGCCCGTGATCACGCCGGGCAGGTCGTCACCGTAGGTGAAGATCTTGCCGTCCTTCTCGGTGAAGCACCCCGACACGTTGGGTCCCGTGGGGACCTGCGAGGGCGTCACGGGCGCCGTGGTAACCGGTGCCGCGCTCGTGGGCGGCGGGGTGCTGGGAGGCGCCGCGTTCTCTCTGACAGCGCCCCCGCAGGCGGTCAGGGCCAACGCGAGGCACGCCAAGCCGACGATCTTCCGCACGACTGCTCCTTCCAAAGTATGTCTAAACTGACATAGTTAGAACGGGAGCACAATGACATCGACACTGGGGTTCGCGATCCTGGCGGTGCTGGCGCGCGGTGACCGCACCGGCTACGACCTGGCCGCGAGCATGCGGCGGCCGATCGGCTACTTCTGGACGGCGGGCCACAGCCAGATCCACACCGAGCTGCGCAAGCTCGACGAGGCGGGGCTGGTGGGCTTCCGGACGGCGCACGGGCCCGGTCCGCAGGACAAGAAGGTCTACCACCTGACCGGCCCGGGCAGGCGGGAGCTGCGTGAGTGGGTGACCCGGCCGCCGCGCGAGCGGCCGGAGCGCGACGAGCTGGTGCTCAAGACGTACGCGTCATGGCTGGCCGACCGCGACCTGGTCAGGCAGCTGTTCATCGACCAGCTCGCGGCGCACGAGCAGCGCCTGGCCGAGTACGAGCGGGCGGAGGCGTCCTTCGACGGGCCGCCCGGCTTCGGCGACCCGCACTTCGGCAACTACGCGACGCTGCGCTGCGGGCTCAGCTACGAGCGGCACAGGGCCGACTGGTGCCGCTGGATGCTGAGTCAGCTCAGCGACAGCTTGTAGCCGACGTGCGAGGCGGTGAAGCCGAGCGAGTCGTAGAAGCGGTGCGCGTCGGTGCGCGAGTTGTCCGAGGTGAGCTGGACCATCGCGCAGCCGCGCGCCTTGGCCCTGTCGATGGCCCAGGCCATCATCTTGCGGCCGAGCCCTTGTCCTCGGGTGGAGGCGGCGACCCGCACGGCCTCGATCTGGCAGCGCTCGGCGCCCAGGCGTGACAGGCCCGCCAGGTAGGTGAGCTGCATGGTGCCGACCACCTTGCCGTCCTGCTCGGCCACGATCAGCTCGTCGAAGGGGTTGGCGTCCATCCGCTCGAAGGCGGCCAGGTAGCGCTCGTCGTTCGGGTCGCCCTCGCGGGAGGCGCCTAGGTGGTCGTCGGCCAGCATGGCCACGATCGCCGGCACGTCCTGCCTGCGGGCCCGGCGGAACAGCAGCGACAGCACGTAGTGCGACTCCATCAGCGCCGGGTTGGACGGCAGCGCCATCACCTTCCCGCTCCGCTCGAACCCCCTGCGCTCGTACAGCGACCTGGCGGCCTGGTTGGCGTCCACCGCCCACAGGCCGACCTGGTCGAGCCCTTCGGCGCGCGCCCACGCGATCACCTCGTCGACCAGGCGGGACCCGATGCCGCTCCCCCTGGCCTCCGGAGCCACCCACATGGACAGCAGGTGGGCGGTGCCCTCCTCGGCCCGCACGGCCACCAGCCCCACGTCCTCGCCGCCCCGTCGGGCCACCCACCAGGGGTTCTTCAACCTCTCCAGCCACTTGTCGGCCGGGAAGCCGATCTCGGCGGCGTGCGTGGAGGCGAACGCGTCCGGCGACTCCGCCAGCGCGCGCAACCGCACGCCGCGAAGCCGCTCGCCCTCGCCGGGCCCCAACTGCTCGATGACGATTTCCTGCATGCCCGAATAATGCCAGGACACCCTGGGCGTCAGATCTCCGGCGGGTTGTTCTCACGGTGCATGAGGCGGTCGTCGGAGGTACGGCCGCGCTTCGGGGCAAGGACGATGCTCAGGACCACGCCGATGCCACCGACGATCATGAAGATCAACCCGATGATGTCCATGTGGACGCTCTTCCCGAACACGTCAGGCTCGATGGCGAATCTCAGGATGGCGCCGAGCGTGAGGAAGAAGATGCTGACCCCGACACCCATGACGACCTCCAGAGGCAAAGAGCGAGTACGCCCACGGTCATACCCGAGTATGCGCGATCACACCCCCGACGGGAAAAGGACCGCCCGTCCTGGGGACGGGGACGGGCGGTCCGACCCGGCAGGGCATTGCGGGGGCGTCAACCCGCCGGGCCACGCCCACAGCCTGGCGCCGGCGGTTTGACATCCGGTTGACGTTCAGGCGTGGCAGGTCAGCGGCTGCCCGCCGTTCAGCGTGATCATGTCGAGTACGGCGGCCGCCAGATCGATCGGCGCGCCCCTGGGCAGCCCGTCGAGCTCTGCGTAGGCCCGGTGCAGGTTGCCCGCGATGCGCTCGGGGTCGAGCAGCCCCGCCCACTCGCCGAGGTCGGTCTCCTGGGCTGCCTCCAGCGGCGTCAGCCCGGCGGCCCGCCCGCGCTCCGCGGTGAGCTGGACGAAGCGCAGGTACGCCTGCGTCCGGTCGATCACCTCTGGCCCGCACACCCCGCCGTGGCCGGGCACGATCGTCTCCGCGCCCAGCTCCCTGAGCAGGTCCAGCGCCTCGATCGCGCCGGTCACCGACCCCATCAGCACGAACGGCGTGCCGCCGTTGAAGACCAGGTCGCCGGCGAACAGCAGCCGCCGCTCGGGGATCCACACGATCGAGTCGTTGGTCGTGTGCGCGGGCAGCCCGAAGTGCCTGACCTCGCAGCGCAGCTCGTCGGAGTACAGCGTGACCCCGTCGGTGTAGGTGAGGAAGGGCGGCACCGCCTCCAGGTCCCCCCACTCCACGGAGGCCGACCACGCGGAGCGGTAGCCGGGGATGCCGTCGGCCAGGATCTGCTCGCGCACGCGCTCGTGGCCGACGATCGTGGCCTCGGGGAACAGGTAGTTGCCGAAGGTGTGGTCGCCGTGGTGGTGGGTGTTGACCAGCGTGGTGATCGGCCGGTCGGTGACCTTGGCCACGGCCTCGCGGTAGGCCCGCGTGCGGCGCTCGGTCGCGCACGTGTCGATGCTGATCACGCCACGCCGCCCGACGAGAAAACCGGTGTTGTTGATCCACCAGCTCCCGTCGGGCTGGACGTAGGCGTAGACGCCCGCCGAGACCTCCTCGACGCGGGGGGATGCGACGTTCATCACGCCATGGTGTCAGAGATTCAGAAGGCCTCTTCCGGCAGCTCCATCAGCTCCAGGCCGGTGGCGGCCAGCACCCGGCGCTCGGCGGCGAGCCTGGGCAGCACGGTCGTGGCGAAGAACGAGGCCGCCGCGACCTTGCCCTGGTAGAAGGGGTCCTCACCCTCGGCGAGCTTGGCCAGGGCCACCTCGGCCTGCCGCAGCAGCAGCCAGCCGATGATCAGGTCGCCCAGGGCGAGCAGCAGGCGGGTGGTGTTCAGCCCGGCCTTGTAGATCTCGGTGGGCGACTCCAGCGAGCCGAGCGCCCAGCCGGCCATCGTGTCGCCCATGGCCTTGACCTCGGCCGCCGCCTCGGCCAGCAGCTTGCGCTCCTCCTTCAGCCTGCCGTTGCCCGCCTCGGAGCCGGCGAAGGCGTTGATCTCGGCCATCAGCGAGCCGATCGCGGCGCCCTGGTTGCGCAGGATCTTGCGGAAGAACAGGTCCAGGCCCTGGATCGCGGTCGTGCCCTCGTACAGGGAGTCGATCTTGGAGTCGCGGATGTACTGCTCGATCGGGTAGTCCTGCAGGTAGCCCGAGCCGCCGAGCGTCTGCAGGGAGCGGGCGAGCAGCTCGTAGGAGCGCTCGGAGCCGACGCCCTTGACCACGGGCAGCAGCAGGTCGTTCATCGCGTGGGCGTGCTCGTCGCCCGGGTTCATCTGGATGGTGTCCTGCCAGGTGGCCGTGTAGAGCACCAGGGCCCGCATGCCCTCGGCGTACGACTTCTGCAGCATGAGCTCGCGGCGCACGTCGGGGTGGTGCGCGATGGTCACGCGGGGGGCGGACTTGTCGGCCATCCTGGTCAGGTCGGCGCCCTGGAAGCGGGACTTGGCGTACTCAAGCGCGTTCAGGTAGCCGGTGGACAGCGTGGAGATGGCCTTGGTGCCGACCATCATGCGGGCGTGCTCGATCACCATGAACATCTGCTTGATGCCCTCGTGCACGTCGCCGACCAGGGTGCCGATCGCCGGGTGCTTGTCGCCGAAGGTGAGCTCGCAGGTCGTGGAGACCTTGAGCCCCATCTTCTTCTCGACGTTGGTGACGTAGGCGCCGTTGCGCTCGCCCAGCTCGCCGGACTCCAGGTCCACGTGGTACTTGGGCACCAGGAACATCGACAGGCCTTTGGTGCCGGCTCCGTGGCCCTCGGGGCGGGCCAGCACCAGGTGGAAGATGTTCTCGGCCATGTCGTGCTCGGCGCTGGTGATGAAGCGCTTGACGCCGGTGATGTGCCAGGTGCCGTCGGGCTGCTGTACCGCCTTGGCGCGGCCTGCGCCCACGTCCGAGCCCGCGTCAGGCTCGGTCAGCACCATCGTGGCGCCCCAGTTGCGCTCGATGGCCAGCTCGGCGAAGCGCTTCTGCGCGTCCGTGCCCAGCTTCCACAGCGTGTAGGCGAAGTTGGGGCCGCCGGCGTACATGTAGAGCGCGGGGTTGGCGCCCAGCACCATCTCCGCGGTCGCCCAGGCCAGGCTGCGCGGGATGCCGGGGCCGCCCAGGTCGGCCGGGAGGTCCAGGTGCGCCCAGCCGCCGTCCATCAGGGCCTTGAACGACTTCTTCACGCCGTCGGAAACGGTCACCGAGCTGGTGGCCGGGTCGAACACCGGAGGAGTGCGGTCGCCCTCCTCGAAGGACTCGGCGAGCACGCCGGTGGCCAGCCGGTTGACCTCGTCAAGGAGGCTGCGGGCCACGTCCTCGTCCACGTCCGCGTAGGGCGCCGCACCGAGGATCTCGCCCCGGCCGAACACCTCGAAGAGGTTGAACTCCAGGTCACGCACGTTGCTCTTGTAGTGGCCCATGGCTGCCGATCTCCTTGAACCGAGGGATAGGTGTACTGGTGAGTAACCTTACTAGGAATGCTACCCGCGGGTAACCATGGATATGCATGGCATGCTCGTCTGCATGGATGCCGAAGAGCTCGCCGCCCGCTGGCGCGACCGCCTGGAATCCTGGGCCATCCCCGACGAGATCCTCGCCGGGGCCACGGGCGACCCGTTCGGCCATTCGCCGGCCCGCTTCGCCGTACGAACCGACAGGGCGCTGGCCGACCCGGACGACGGCCCGACCATGGCCCGGCTGGCCGAGGCGCTGCCCGAGCCGGGCACCGTGCTCGACGTCGGCAGCGGGGCCGGAGCCTCCTCGCTCCCGCTGCGCGAGCGCATCACCGAGCTGTACGCGGTCGACACCTCCGCGGCCATGCTGGCCGAGCTCGCGGTCAGGGCCGACAAGCTCGGCGTCAAGGTGACGACCGTCGAAGGGCGCTGGCCCGACGTGTCGGTCCGCGTCCCCAAGGTGGACGTGGCGATCTCCGCCCACGTCGCCTACAACGTGCCCGATCTGGCCGGCTTCCTCCGTGCCCTGAACGCCCACGCCGGCCGGCGCGTGGTGCTCGAGCTGTCGCACCGCCATCCGATGAGCTGGATGGCGCCGCTCTGGAAGCACTTCCACGACATCGACCGGCCCGTCAGGCCCATCGCCGAGGACGCCGTCTCCCTGGTCGCGGCGCTCGGCTTCGGGGTGCACGTGGAGGAACGGGAAGCCCCGCTGGAACGATTCAGCAGCCTGGAGCAGCTCGCCCAGAGCGCCTGCCACCGCATCTGCCTGCCGCCCTCGCGCGCCGAGGAGGTCGGCGCGACGGCGCTCGAACTCGGGATGTGGCCGCTGCCTCGCGAGCGCTGGGTCACGATCTGGTGGGACGTCCGGGAATGACCCGAAATTTCGTGATGTTGTAGGTGGTGAGCGACAGCTCCCGGACGAGACGCGCCGTACCCGGAACGCCAAGACGACGCACGACCCTGTCGGCTCGTCCCGAGGAGTTCCCAGCAATGGCCTGGATCATCATCATCGTCGCCGGTCTGTTCGAGGTCGCCATGGCCTACTCGCTCAAGATGAGCGACGGCCTTTCGCACCTGTGGTGGACCCTGTCCTTCCTCGCCACCGCCGCACTCAGCTTCGGCCTGCTCGCCTACGCGCTCAAGAGCCTGGAGGTCGGCACGGCCTACGCCGTGTGGACGGGCATCGGCGCCGTCGGGACGGCCGCGCTCGGCATGCTCGCGATGGGGGACGAGGTCTCCTTCGCGCGCATCGGCTCGATCGCCCTCATCCTCATCGGCGTCGTCGGCCTCAATCTCGCCGGCTCCCACTGAATTTCCCGTACGGCGGGCGGCAGGAAAACCATTGGCCGCCCGCCGTACGAGCGGGCTACCTTGAACGCGAGTCGAAAGGAGGACAGCCGTGAACACCATGCCGAAGCGAGGCACGCAGCCTGGCCAGGGACCCATGTCACGGCAGGCTTCCGGGTAACCGTCACGACCCCGAGAAGCCGCCAGGGATTTCCCCGGCGGCTTTTTCTTTTCGGCTCGCACAACGATCCACCGGGTGTGGGGCAGCTTGGCCAGCCCGCGTGCCTTGGGAGCACGAGTACCGCAGGTTCGAATCCTGCCACCTGGACGAGGCGATGTAGCTCAGCGGCGGAGCATCCCGCTCATAACGGGAAGGTCGCAGGTTCGACTCCTGCCATCGCTACGGAACACGAGACCCGCCGCAGAGGCCGAACGGGTGAGGCAGCTGGCTTCCAACCAGCAGGACGGGGTTCGAGCCCCCGCTGCGGCTCCACTTCTCAGCGCAGCAACGCCGTCATGTGCTTGATGCGGATGCGGTGCGTGCGCGGTACCGGCTCCAGCACGATCGTGCGGGCCGTCTCCGGCACGTGCCGCAGGTCGTGGGTGATGAGGATCGTCGTGCGGCCGGCCATGAGTCGCTTGAGCGGCTCCATGACGCGCGCGGCGGTGACGGTGTCCAGCCCGGTCATCGGCTCGTCCAGGACGAGCACGGGCGCGTTGCGCAGCAGGGCGCGCGCGATGGCGATGCGCTGGAGCTGTCCGCCCGACAGCAGCCGTCCGCGTTGTCCGAGCAGCGTGTCGTACTTGCCCGGCAGCCGGATGATGAAGTCGTGCGCGTCGGCGAGCTTGGCGGCCTCGACGATCTCGTCGAGGCCGGCGCCTGGCTTGCCATACGCAATGTTCTCGCGCGCGGTCCCCGAGAACAGCATGCTCTCCTGCTGCAGGAGCGTGATGTTGTCGCGCAGGGAGTCGCGGGTGATGTCGCGAATGTCGGTGCCGTCGAGCAGGATCCGGCCGCTGGTGGGCTCGTAGAAGCGCAGCAGCAGCTTTGCCAGGGTCGACTTGCCCGCGCCGCTGGGTCCGGTGATGACGATGAGCTCGCCGGGCTCGGCGGTGAAGGACAGGTCGGCCAGTGCCGGCCTGCTCCTGTTCAGGTAGGTGAAGCCGACATCCTCGAACTCGATCCTGCCCTCGGCGCGGGTCGTCAGAGGCTCGGCGGTGGGCCCGTCGGTGACGCTCGGCTTGGCGTTGAGCACCTCCATGACGCGGTCGGAGCCGGCCAGCGCTTCTGAGATGTTGAGCGCGAGCTGGCCCAGGCCCTGGATCGCCGGATAGAGGTAGGCCAGGTATGCGGCGAAGGCGAGCAGCCCGCCGATGGTGAGGCGGCCCGCGGCTATCTCCCAGGCGCCGAAGCCGAGGATGACGATCATGCAGATGGTCTGCAGCACCTGGACGACAGGGCTGTACAGCCCTGAGAGCACGGCCTGGGACATGTTGGCCCGCAGCCAGCTCATGCCCTGGGTGTGCAGGTGGCCGGCCTCGGTCTCCTGGCGGTTGTAGGCCTGCACCAGGCTCTGGTTGGACAGGCTCTCCTCGATGACGCTGTTCATCAGGCCGTTGCTGAGCCGCTCTCGGCCGGCCGCGACCCTGAACCTGGACGCGAACATCTTGGATACCACCAGGAACGCGGGGACGAGCGCGAAGGTGATCAGTGCCAGGTCCCAGCGGACGAAGAAGGCGGCGCCGGCGAAGACGATCACGGAGATCACCGTGGTGAACGCCCTGACCAGCCCGGAGCCGACCAGTTCCTCGATGGCCTCGATGTCGTCGGTCAGCCTGGCCATCAGGTCGCCCAGGCGCCGGTTGTTGAAGAAGTCGGGCGTGAGGGTCTGCAGGTGCGCGAAGACCCGGTCACGCAGCTTGAGCAGGAACCGCTCGGCGGCGAGCGCGGTGAGATAGGAGCCGCCGAAGGTGACCACTCCGGCCAGGATGGCAAGGCCGAGCCAGGCCAGCGCGGGCGCCCAGAACGCGTTCAGGTCGCCCAGGCTGAGCACCTGGTCGGTGATGACGGCGAACAGGGCGATCGCGGCGACCTCGCACAGCGCGGCCACGATCGCCAGCACACCGCCGACGACGAAGAGCAGGCGGAGTCCGCGGGTGACGGGCCAGAACTCCCTGAAGGCCTTGCGGAGCATGACCGTCGGCGCGAGCTCCACGACGCCCGGCGTCGCCGACATCCTTCCTGCCCTGGCGGCGAAGGAGAGCCGGCGGACAGGCCGCCGGCTCTCGGATGAGGTGTCTACCACCACCATCCTCCCCAGCCGCAGTGGCGCCGGTGGCCCCACCAGCCCCAGCGACGCCAGCGCCGGTGGCCCCAGCCCCAGTTACCCCAGCTCTGCCAGCCGGGGAAGCCGACACGTGCCATGATTCCCCTCCTCATGAGCTAGCTCCCGTCGCGGGAGCACCTACATGCCGACAAATGCGACATTAACACTCAAATCTCTCTACATCCCTGGATATAGGGAGCTTTGGTGAGGCTTTGGTGCGAAGGTCGATCTATCGGCATTTATCCAGTTCAACGAGGTTAAGAAGTGCACGGTTCAACCAGCTCCGATATGAGAGGCGATTCATTACTCGGATGCCGATAAACACACCGTTCCGTGAAGGTGCATTACTTTCCGCATAAAGTCCACATAAGTCGCATTGACGCGGCGCCTGGTCGCGCATGCCACGGCTGGAGCGCGCCGTTACGGCGGGCCACCGTCCCCGACTCGCCGCAAGCGCCGGTCAGGGGCCCTCAGCCGGCGTACGGCGGGCGGCCGGTGGGGCGGCCTGCCGTACGACAGAGGCCGTCTGTGGTTGGGTGGCCGGATGATTGAGATTCACGCTGTGACGATTGACGCCGTCGACCCGTATGCCATCGCGACCTGGTGGAGCGAGGCGATGGGGCTGCCGCTGGGCGAGGGGGACGAGCCGGGCGACGACGAGGTGATGCTGCGCACCGAGGCCGACCCGTTCCTGCTGTTCATCCGCGTGCCCGAGGGCAAGGCGGTGAAGAACCGGGTGCACTTCGATGTCAACAGCGCCGATGGCCGCACCCGCGACGAGGAGGTCGAGCGGCTGCTCAAGATGGGGGCGACCATTCACGACGACCTCCGCAACCCCGACGGCACCGGCTGGGTGACCATGCTCGACCCCGAGGGCAACGAGTTCTGCGTCTGCCGCAGCCAGGCGGAGAAGGGGTTGCCCGAATAATATTCGGTCCGGCAAGCTGGCGGCATGAGCGAGCCGAACGCCACCGCGAGCATCGAGATCGCCGCCCCTGCCGAGCGCGTTTACGACGTGGTCACCGACCTGGCCAACCTCGCGAGCTGGAACGCCGAGTGCCTGAGCGCGCACTGGATCGGCCCCGTCAAGGAGGCCAGGCGGGGCGCCCGCTTCGTGGGCAGCAACCGCAACGGCGGGCGCCGCTGGTCCACCCGGTGCACGGTCACCGAGGCCGAGCCGGGGCGGATCTTCGCCTACCACGTGCGCGCGGCCGGCGTGCTCGACGTGGCCATCTGGCGCTTCGACCTGACGCCGACCGCCGGCGGCTGCCGCGTCGAGCAGAAGACCTGGGACACCCGCGGCGCGTTCATGCGCGTCGTGGGCGCCTGGACGACCAACGTGCCCGACCGCGACACTCACAACGCCGCCAACATGCACAAGACCCTCGAAGGGCTCAAGCGCCTGGTCGAGGCCCGATGAAGGCCGTCGTCTGCACCGAGTACGGCAAGCCGGTCGAAGTCGTGGAGCGGCCCGATCCCGTCGCCGGGGAGGGCCAGGTGGTCATCGACGTCGAGGCGGCGGGCGTCAACTACGTCGACGGGCTGATGGCCAGGGGCGGCTACCAGATCAAGCCGCCGCTGCCGTTCACGCCGGGCTACGAGGTGGCCGGGCGGCTGCCGGACGGGACCAGGGTGCTGGCGATCACCGGGCTGGGCGGGTTCGCCTCGAAGGTCGTGGTGCACCGGGCGCAGGCCGTACCGATTCCCGACAGGCTGGACTCGGCCAGGGCGGCGGCGTTCGCGCAGAGCTACTGCACGGCGCTGTTCGCGCTCAGGGAGCGGGCCGGGCTGCGGCCGGGCGAGCGGGTCCTGGTGCTCGGCGCGGGCGGCGGGGTCGGGCTCGCGGCGGTGCAGGTGGCCAGAGCGCTGGGCGCGGACGTGCTGGCGGCCGCTTCGACGCGGGACAAGCGGGAGCGCGCCCTGCGGGCGGGTGCGAACGAGGCAGTCGGCTACGCGGGGCTGAAGGACGCGGCCAGGGCGTGGGGCGTCGACGTGGCGGTGGATCCGGTGGGCGGCGAGCTGTCGGAGCAGGCGTTGCGGGCACTGCGCGAGCGCGGGCGGCTGCTGGTGGTCGGGTTCGCCTCAGGGGAGATCCCCAGGTTGCCGGCCAACCAGGTGCTGCTGCGCAGCCGGTCGGTCGTGGGCCTGGACTGGGGCGCGTGGTCGATGTCGCACGCGATGGAGAACCGGGCGATGCTCGAAGAGCTCCTCGCGATGCCGGGCATCGATCCGCTGGCGCCGGAGACCAGGCCGCTGGCGGAGGCCGGGCAGGCCATGGACGATCTCATCAACAGGCGGGTCACCGGGAAGATTGTGCTCGTCCCCGCATCGTGATGGTCAGGATGGCAGCGATCACGTAGACCAGCGCGCCGTGCCACAGCGCCTGGAAGGCCGAGCCGAACACGCCCTCGCCGTCCAGCACCAGCTGCACCGGGTAGTCCAGCACCGCGGTGATGCCGGCGGGCAGCAGCGCGAACTTGGCCGGGTGCTGCAGCGACCACAGCCGGGCCTGGCGAGTCACCCGGTCGCCCTCATTGGGCTTGGCCACCGCGCCGATCGCGGCGATCAGGGCGAACAGGCTGATGCCCAGCCCCAGGGCCCACACCAGGTCGGCGGGACCGGGCAGCAGCACGCCAAGGCCGTAGCTGACGGCGGCCACGGCACCACCGCCGATGGCGGCCGCCTTCCACGGGGCGCCGCGCAGGGCGGCGGCGGAAAGGGAGACTTCGTCGCGTCGGGTGATTTCGTTCATGGCCTCAGCGTGCCTCTTCCGACCCCCTGGCCGCATCGGGGATGGACCCTGATTTCTACCCTTACAGCTCGTACTGAACGGCGGCGCGGGTGGCCACGATGGGGCTGATGTGTTCCGCGATCACCGCCCGGTGCAGGGGGTGATCGCGGTACACCAGGTAGTCGTCGACCGAGTCGAAGTCGGCGACCACCGCGAACTCGTAGTTGCCCTGGTTGATGCCCACGTCGTGCCCCACCGTGTAGGCGCGCATCTCGGGGATGAGCCCGGGGAGCTTGCGCAGCTCCGCGGCGACCGTGGCCTTCTGCTCTGCGGTGGCGGCCTCGGTCCAGGTGAACAGCACGACGTGGCGGATCATAGGGTCAGCTTATCGACGTTCGGTCCTCCGTTCACGGACGTGGCCGTGGCTCTGATCTTGTTGACTCCGGCCTGGAGTTGCACGGTGATGGTGGCGGTCTGCCAGGTGTCCCAGTTCGTGGTGCCCGGGAAGTCCTGGTTGACCGCGGTGCCGCCGTTCGCCGTGATCGCCATGGGACGGTTGGTCGTGGTGCCGTTGGAGTAGCGCAGCGTGATCGAGGCGGGTCCCGCGGTCGCCGCGTTGACCGTCCACTCCACGTAGCTGCCGGTCACGTTGTCGTAGTTCACGAACCCCGTGCCCGTGAAGCCCGTGTGGTTGGACTCGACCACGCCCTGCGAGATCGTCGCGTCCTCGGCCTGGTAGTCCGTGGTCGGGGCCTGCGGGTTCACCGCGAGGCTGTCAGCGTTGGGCCCGCCGTTGGCGGTGGTGGCGGTGGCCCTGATCTTGTTGGTGCCCGCCTGGAGCTGGACGGGGATCGTGGCGGTCTGCCAGGTGTCCCAGTTGCCCGTGCCGTTGAAGTCACGATTTATCGCGCTTCCGCCGTTCACAGTGATCGCCATCGGACGGTTGGTGGTCGTCCCGTTGGCGTAGCGGAGCACCAGATTGGCGGGCCCTGCGGTGGCCGCGTTGACGGTCCACTCGACGTAGCTGCCGGTCACGTTGTCGTAGTTCACGAATCCCGTGCCCGTGAAGCCCGTGTGGTTGGACTCGACCACGCCCTGCGAGATCGTGGCGTCCTCCGCCTCGTAGAGCCCTGACCCGGCGTCGGTGGTCGCCGTGACAGGCGCGGAGGCGTCCGAGGAGTTGCCCGCCGCGTCGTGCGCCTTGACCGTGAAGGTGTACGGCGTGGCCGGCGCGAGCCCGGTGACGGTGGCGGCGGTCCCGGTGACCGTGGTGGCCAGGTCGGCGCCGTTGTACACGTCGTACCCGGTCACGCCGACGTTGTCGGTGGAGGCGTCCCACGCCAGCGACACGCTGGAGGACGTCTGCCCGGTGGCGTGCGGGTTCGCGGGCACGGACGGCTTCTCGGTGTCCGGCGGCCCCGTCGGCACGGTGACCGTGGCGGTGTTCCACCCGGACACGCGCACGCTGGGCGTCCCGCTGCCCTGGTAGGTCGCGGTGAGCGTCTTCGACTCGCCTGGCCACAGGGAGATCGCGTTGTCGGACCAGAGCGCCGGCAGCATCGGCTTGCCGGCGGCGTCGACGACGTGGGCGTCGAGCATGAACGCGGGGATCTTGCCGGTGCCCGTGTTCTTGATCGTGACCGAGACCGTGCCCGGGGAGGGCGAGGTCGCGGTGGCCGTGATCGGGGCCTGGGCCAGGCCGTTGAGCCCGGTCAGGTTGGCGTAGGAGGTGGTCGGCACGTAGTACCAGGTGTTGTTGGCCCAGTCGATCACGTCGTCGGAGGTGGACAGGGCGTAGACGTTGCGGTCGATCTCCTCGCCGTTCCTGAGCAGCGACAGCCGTACCAGGTAGGTGGTGGAGAGCCCGGAGATGGCCGGGATGGTGACCGCGGTGGCCTTGCCGCCGTCGGCGGGGGCGGTGACCGTGGCCGTGTTGGTGTACTTGGACGTGCCGTCCGTGTTGAACACGTCGGTCTTGACGGTCAGGCCGGAGGCCGCCTGGGTGCCGGAGTTGACCACGACGACGGACTTGTTGTCGTAGGAGTACTGCACGTGCAGCGGCTTGTTGGCCTCGCGCGCGCCCCAGTAGGAGCCACCCTGGTCGAGGTAGTAGTCGAACAGCTGCCAGTGCAGCGACGACCAGCCGCTGTTGAGCATCCAGTAGACGACGCCGGTGGAGGGGTTGGAGGAGTCGGTGAAGTTGCGGCCGTAGGCCTCGAACTGGGCGCGGACCGCCTCGTACTGGGCCAGCTGCGCCTTCTTCACGTAGTCGGCCAGCCCCGATGGCACGCCGTACCTGCCCCTGAGGGCGTTGTGGTAGATCTTCAGGTTGTTGAACTCGGCGGCCGGGGAGCGGTGGTACTGGGTGGCGCTCGGGCTCTGCCAGAGCGAGTCGATCTGCGCCTGCGTCATCATCCGCTTGAGCGAGTCGAGCGTCGGCACGTCGGGACCCGCGGAGGTCTCGGAGTTGAAGCCGAACGCGCCGCCCTCGCGCTTGTTGTACCAGTAGTTCGGCGGCACCCAGTCGTAGGGCCCGGTCATCTTCATGCCGGAGTTGCCGTCGTCGGAGGCGGCGGTGATGATCGGCAGGTCCCACTCGGCGGCGCTGAGCGCGTCGCGGTAGGTGGTGTCCTTCTGGCCGGTGGGCGGGTTGTCCGAGCCGATCAGGAAGGAGATCACGCTCGGGTGGTTGCGCAGCCGTACGGCTTCGGCCTGCATGGAGGCCTTGGCGATCGGGTAGTCGGCGCTGCCGAAGGAGCCCTCCCACTTGTTGCAGCACTCCCAGCCGGGCATCGTCAGGATGCCGTATCTGTCGGCCAGGTCGTAGAGCTCGTCGGTGTCCAGGTGTCCCTCGATGCGGATCGTGTTGAGCCCGAGGTCACGGACGTAGCGGATCTTGTTCTCGAGGTAGGTCAGGTCCTTGCGCAGGAAGATGTCGGGCGACCAGCCGCCGCCTCGGATCAGCAGGTTCCTGCCGTTGATCTTGTAGAACCGCTTGCCGCTGGCGTTCTTGCCCGACTCGACCTTGCGGATGCCGAACTTCTGCGTCAGCGAGTCGGTCTCCACGCCGCCGACCGTGGCGGACAGGCCCAGGTCGTAGAGCGGCTGGGCGCCCATCGTGTACGGCCACCAGACCTGCGGGTTGGCGATGGTCTGGGTGAAGGTGACGCGCTTGGTCTCGTTGGCGGCCAGCGAGACGTCCTGCTGGAAGGCCAGCGAGCCGATCGTGCCCTTGACCGTGGCGGTGACCGCGCTCGAGGTGCCGTTGCGGACGTCGGCCTTGATCGTGAGGGCGGCGCTGTCCAGGGCGGGGACGTTGAGGTTGGTGATCACGTGCGCGTCGCGGAGCGAGACATCGGCGCTGCGGCGGACCACCACGTCGCGGAAGATGCCCATGTTGTCGTCGCGGGGCAGCTGGACCCAGTCGATCCAGCCGATCGTGAGGTTGGCCTTGGGGTCGTTGGGGTTGACCTTGAAGGCGACCGAGTTCACGCCCGGGTGGACCTGGGCGGTGACGTCCAGCTCGTGGTGGGCGTAGGCGCCGGTGACGGTGTCCACCTTGGTGCCGTTCACCCAGACGTCGGCGCCGGAGATGACGCCGCTGTAGTCGAGGAACGTGCGCAGGCCTGTCTGGCTGTCGAGCGTGAAGTCCGCCCGGTACCACCAGGCCACGTCGAAGTCCGCGGTGGGGATCGAGCTCATGTTGGTGGAGTAGAACGGGTCCTGGTAGACGCCGTTCTGCAGCAGCCCGGCCAGCACGGTCGAGCGCGGCCCGACCGGGTACCAGCCGCTCGCGGCGTAGCCGGGGGTGGAGATCGTGGCGCCGGTGTCCGACACCTTGGCCGATGACTGGATCTTGTAGCCGGGGATCACGATGGGCTGCGTGGCAGCCTTCGCGGCGTTCGTCGAGATCAGCAAGGGAAGCAGCAGGGATAACAGAAGCAGGATGAGCCGGGAACGCGCCATGGTTCCTCGCAAGGCCGCTGGGGGGTTCGTTAGTAAACCTTCTTAACAGCCAAGGCGCATCACGTAAAGAGGGCCCGCGATTCGCGGGCCCTCTCGGCTGCTAACTCCAGGCGAGCATCCTGAGCGGATCCTCCAGCATCGCCCCCACGTCCCGCAGGAACAGCGAGCCCAGTTCGCCGTCCACGATCCGGTGGTCGAACGACAGCGACAGCGTGGTCACCTTCCTGACCGCCAGCTGACCGTCGACCACCCACGGCATGTCCCTGACCTGGCCGAAGGCCAGGATCGCCGACTCGCCGGGGTTCAGTATCGGGGTGCCGGTGTCGACACCGAACACGCCCACGTTGGTGATCGTGATCGTGCCGTGCGCCATGTCGGCGGGCTGCGTCCGTCCCGCTCTGGCGGTGTCGGTCAGCTCGCCCAGCTTCCTCGCCAGCTCGGGCAGGGACAGCTCGTGCGCGTCCTTGATGTTCGGCACGACCAGCCCGCGCGGGGTCGCGGCGGCGATGCCCAGGTTCACGTAGTGCTTGACCACGATCTCCTGGGCGGCCTCGTCCCAGCTCGAGTTGATCATCGGGTAGCGCCTGGCGGCGACCAGCACGGCCTTGGCGACCAGGAGCAGCGGGGAGACCCTGAGCTCCGCGAAGTCCTGCACCGCCTTCAGTCGCTTGACGGCCTCCATCGTCTCGGTCACGTCGATCTGGAGGAACTCGCTGACGTGCGGGGCGGTGAAGGCGCTGGCGACCATGTTCTGGGCGGTCAGCTTGCGGACGCCCTTGATGGGGATCCGCTCTTCTCTCTCCCGTACGGCCGGCGGGGCCGCCACCGGGGCGCCCTCCGCGGCGGCGTGCACGTCATCCCGCGTGATCGACCCCTGAGGGCCCGTACCCGTCAGGGTCCTGAGGTCCACGCCGAGATCCTTGGCGAGCTTCCGCACCGGGGGCTTGGCCAGTACCGCAGCACCCGACACGCCGACGGGTGCCGCAGGGCCGGCCGCCGTACGCGGGGCGCCGGGCTCCGCCGTACCACGTGCCGCCGACCCGGCGCCTGAGGGGGCGCCTCGGGAGGGCGTCGCGCCGCCTTCGGCGGGCGCTTCCGCCACTCCCGCGCTCGGCGCCCTGCTGGGGCCGGTGGGGGTGGTGGATTTGCGGGGGCGGCGTTTGGAGGGGCCTTGTTTGACGCCGTAGCCGACGAGGACGGCCTGGCGTTCCTCCTTGGGGGCGGGGCTGCCGTGGGCGCCGGGCTCGACGGCGCCCTCCGCCGGCGGGCTGGGGACCATGTCGTCGGCGAGCGCCTCGAGGTGGTTCTCGGGGGCGGGAGCCGTACCGTCGGAGGGCTCGTCGATGGCGATGATGGGGACGCCGACGTCGATGGTCTGGCCCTCGTCCGCCATGAGCCCGGCCACCACGCCGTCCCACGGGATCGGCAGCTCGACGATCGACTTGGCGGTTTCGATCTCCACGACGATCTGGTTGACCTTGACCTGGTCGCCGGGCTTGACGTGCCAGCGGACGATCTCCGCCTCCGTCAGGCCCTCGCCCACGTCGGGGAGTTTGAATTCACGTCGCATGTCTCTCCCTCAGAACCCGAACGCCCGGTCGACCGCCTCGAGGACCCTGTCCAGGTCGGGCAGGTAGTAGTCCTCGAGCCTCGACGGCGGGTACGGCGTCGAGGGACCGCCGACCCGCAGCACGGGAGACTCCAGGTGGTAGAAGCACTGCTCGGTGATCCTGGCCGCCAGCTCGGCGCCGAAGCCGCTGTAGACGGGCGCCTCGTGCACGATCACGGCGCGGCCCGTACGCCGGACCGAGTCCATGACCAGCGGGGCGTCGAGCGGGTTGAGCGAGCGCAGGTCGACGATCTCGAGCGAGCGCCCGTCCTCCTGGGCGGCGGTGGCCGCCTCCAGGCAGGTCTTGACCATGGGCCCGTAGGCGATCAGGGTGGCGTCGGTGCCCTGCCGTACGACCTTGGCCTTGTCGAAGGGCGTCCACCAGTCGGTGGAGGTCGTGTCGATGTCGGCCTTCTCCCAGTAGCGGCGCTTGGGCTCGAAGAAGATGACCGGGTCGTCGCTGCGGATCGCCTGCTGGATCATCGTGTAGGCGTCGGCGGGGTTGGAGCAGGCCACCACGCGCAGGCCCGCGGTGTGGGTGAAGTACGACTCGGGCGACTCGCTGTGGTGCTCGACCGCGCCGATGCCGCCACCGCACGGGATGCGGACCACGACGGGCAGCTTGATCGCGCCGAGCGAGCGCATCGGCATCTTGGCAAGCTGCGTGATGATCTGGTCGGCGGCCGGGAAGACGAACCCGTCGAACTGGATCTCGCACACGGGCCGGTAGCCGCGCAGGGCCAGGCCGATCGCGGTGCCGATGATGCCGGACTCGGCCAGCGGGGTGTCGATGACGCGGTCCTCGCCGAAGTCCTTCTGCAGGCCGTCGGTGACGCGGAAGACGCCGCCCAGCTTGCCGACGTCCTCGCCCATGATCAGGACCTTGGAGTCGTCCTCCATGGCCTTGCGCATGCCCTCGTTGAGCGCTTTGGAAAGGCTCAGAACCGTCATGACTCAAAGCCCTCCAGATAGGCGGCATACTGGGCGCGTTCCTCGGCGACGAGCGCGTGCGGCTCGCGGTAGACGTGCTCGAACATGTCGAGCGGGCCCGGGTCGGGCATCTCCAGGCAGCGGCGGCGCAGGTCGGCGCCGAGCTGGTCGGCCTCGGCCTCGACGTCGTCGAAGAAGGCCTGGTCGGCCTGCTCGGTCTTGAACAGGTACGCCTTGACGCGCTCGATCGGGTCCTTCAGCTTCCACGCCTCCAGCTCGCTGGCCACGCGGTAGCGGGTGGGGTCGTCGGTGGTGGTGTGGGCGCCCATGCGGTAGGTGAAGGCCTCGATCAGCATCGGGCCCTGGCCCTCGCGCGCGTTCTTCAGCGCCTGCCGGGTGACGGCGAGGCAGGCGAAGACGTCGTTGCCGTCCACCCGGATGCCAGGGAAGCCGAACCCGGAGGCACGCCGGTAGAGCGGGATGCGCGACTGCTTCTCCAGCGGCTCGGAGATGGCCCACTGGTTGTTCTGGCAGAAGAACACGATCGGGGCGTTGAACACACTCGCCCACACGAACGACTCGTTCACGTCGCCCTGGGAGCTGGCGCCGTCGCCGAAGTAGGCGATCGTGGCCTCGCTGGCCAGGTCGCGCTGCACGCCCATCGCGTAGCCGACCGCGTGCAGCGTCTGGCTGCCGATCACGATCGTGTACAGGTGGAAGTTGTGCTCCTTCGGGTCCCAGCCGCCGTGGTTGACGCCACGGAACAGGCCGAGCAGCTTCACCGGGTCGACGCCGCGACACCAGGCGACACCGTGCTCGCGGTAGGTGGGGAAGGCCATGTCCGCGTCGGTCAGCGCACGGCCGGAACCGATCTGCGCGGCCTCCTGGCCCTGCAGCGAGGCCCAGATGCCGAGCTCGCCGTGCCGCTGGAGCGCCACGGCCTCGAAGTCGATGCGACGGACCAGCGTCATGTCGCGATAGAGCGACCTGACCTCTTCCGATGTCAGGTCGATGTCGTAGTCGGGGTGCTCGACTCGCTCCCCTTCCGGGGTAAGCAGCTGGACGAGCTCCGGAGGTGCGTCTGCAGCACCTAGAGAGGCGTCGACTGTCACTTGCCACTCCTGTGCGGTAGGGGCCGGTGCTGGTGGGGTTGCCACCTTAGGCCAGCCTTACGTGCGTACATCCCAAGTGGTGGTGGTTTGGGAGCACGCGTTTGGAACATCGTGGCAGACCTCACAGTCCTCCGCGCAAGCCCCATGTCCTCCCCGTTCCCTGTGTGATACCGCCGACACCTACCGGCACCGGCACCCCGAGGGTAAAGACCGCCTGGGCACTGCCACCATGTCGGCTGGCACTAGGCTGAGTGACGGTATTAGGCCGCTAGACCAGGAGGACCCAGTGACGCGCGTCATCGTCGACGTCATGCTGAAGCCCGAGATTCTCGACCCGCAGGGGCAGGCCATCGCCCGCGCGCTTCCCCGGCTCGGTTTCTCCGGCGTGTCCGCGGTCCGTCAGGGCAAGCGGTTCGAGGTCGAACTGGACGGGCCCGCCGACGAGGCGGCCCTGGCCGAGGTTCGGAAGATGGCCGAGACGCTGCTGGCCAACACCGTGATCGAGGACTTCACCGTGCGTGTTGAGAGCTAGGTCACATTTTCCTGACTGGAAATCCCCGCGGGTGGTTAAAGGGGAGCTCTCACGTGCCACAATGCAACGGCTGTGCCAACAGTAAATAACAACAACGTGATTTTGCGGTTAGCCCTGATTTCACGGGGAAACCTACTCCAGGTGACATTCCGGCGCCCGGAGGAGTCCGGTGGATATTGAGTTCTCGTTGGCACTGCCTCGGGATGCGATCGGCATTCCGATGGTCAGGCGAGTGCTCGGAGATGCGATGCGCTCGCTCCACGTGAGCGAGACCTGCATCTCCGACCTGCTGCTCGCGGTCTCCGAGGCGTGCTCCAACGCGGTGCGGCACGGGGGTCCTGCCAACCGCTACGAGGTCGCGGCGTCGATCGGCTACGGTCACTGCGACGTCCGCATCACCGACAACGGCGGCGGCGTGCCCGCCATGCCGCAGCACTTCCCGCCCCCGGAGACCGAGAACGGCCGGGGCCTGCTCATCATGCGCTCCGTGGTCGACGAGCTGACCTTCGCCGCCGGCCCCCGTGGCACCACGGTCCACCTGCGCAAGAACCTCGCCTGGGACGACGCTCCGCATCGAGAGCTGGCAGCAGTCTGATTCCTGTTCCGCGCTGTCTGATTCCCGTACGGCAAGGCTGTCTCATTCCTGTACGGCAAGGCCGCCCTTCCGCCAGTCGCCGCACTTCGGCTCGGCCCTGTCCAGGGAGACGCTCCTCCGGCGACACGGGGTTGCACGCCGTTACGCCGCTCCGGAACCCGCATCCCACGGCCCTTGGTCCCCCACCGCACACGGCGCCGCCCTCCGCCGACCCACACCCCGCCGACCCGGCGCCTGAGAACCCTCGGGGGCCGGAACACGGGTGGGCCCCGGAACGCGGGTGGGCGCCGGAACCCGCCTGGGTCTTCTCGCCTGCGCCGGGGGTTCACTGCGCCGGGGTCGGCGAGGAGGCGTACGGCGGTGGTCCGGCGCGCTGTACGGCGGGCAAGGGGAACCGTGGTGCCCGGAGATCGAAGCGCCGTGGCGGCGAGCAACCGTCACCGACTCGCCGGAAGCGCCGGGCGCGGGCCGTCAACCCGCGACGGCGGGCGGCCAGTGGCGGGGGCCTGCCGTACCAGGAGCAAGACCGCTGGATCAGGAGCAAGAAGTGGCCCGTGGGTGAGCAGCGGGGACCAGCAGATATCGTTGGGGGCACCGCCGGGCGATGGGATGCGATCCGGGCGGGATTCCTCGGAGGGGAAAGGGTCATGAGCGCTGCCCGGGTGGGCGTGGTCACGTTTCCAGGGACACTCGACGACCAGGATGCGGCCAGGGCCGTACGGCTCGTGGGGGCCGAGGCGGTGCCCTTGTGGCACGCCGATCACGATCTGAAGGGGGTCGACGCGGTCTTCCTGCCAGGTGGCTTCTCCTATGGCGACTACCTGCGGTGCGGGGCGATCTCGCGGTTCGCGCCGCTGATGGAGGAGCTGGTCCCGGCGGCGCGGGCGGGGCTGCCCGTGCTGGGGACGTGCAACGGTTTCCAGATCCTGTGCGAGGCGCACCTGCTGCCCGGCGCGCTGACGCGCAACGGCTCGCTGCACTACGTCTGCCGTGACCAGCGGATCCGGGTGGATTCGACGGACACGCCGTGGACGAGCGACTTCGCGGTCGGCCAGGAGATCGTGCTGCCGATCAAGCACGGCGAGGGCCGCTACGTGGCCGACGACGACACGCTCGCCGCGCTGGAGTCCAACGGGCAGGTGGTCTTCCGCTATCTGGACGGCAACCCGAACGGCTCGCTGAACGACATCGCGGGCATCTCGAACGAGGCGGGCAACATCGTCGGCCTCATGCCGCACCCGGAGCATGCCGTCGAGGACCTCGTCGGTGCGCCTTCGACCGATGGCCGCGGTTTCTTCACCTCCATTCTCAGGAAGCTGGTGAACACGTGAGCGAGCGCAGCGAGCGAACCATCAAACACAGCACCGACAACGTCAAGCTGGCGACGGAGTCGCCAAACGAGAAGATGCCGTTCGCCGAGCTCGGGATGAAGCAGGACGAGTACGACCGGGTCAAGGAGATCCTCGGGCGCCGTCCGACCGGCTCGGAGCTGGCCATCTACAGCGTCATGTGGTCCGAGCACTGCTCCTACAAGTCTTCCAAGGTCCATCTGCGCCAGTTCGGCACCAAGGCGCCGAAGTCCGAGGCCCTGCTCGTGGGCATGGGCGAGAACGCCGGCGTGGTGGACATCGGCGACGGCTGGGCCGCCACGTTCAAGATCGAGTCGCACAACCACCCGTCGTACGTCGAGCCGCACCAGGGCGCGGCCACCGGCGTGGGCGGCATCGTGCGCGACATCATGTCGATGGGCGCCCGCCCGATCGCCGTCATGGACGCGCTGCGCTTCGGCGGGGCCCGCCAGGACGACACCAAGCGGGTGCTGCCCGGCGTGGTCGAGGGCATCTCGTCCTACGGCAACTGCCTGGGGCTGCCCAACATCGGCGGCGAGGTCGTCTTCGACCCCTGCTACATCGGCAACCCGCTGGTCAATGCGCTCTGCGTGGGCCTGCTGCGCAAGGACCAGATCAAGCTGGCCACCGCTCCTGGGCCCGGCAACAAGGTGGTGCTCTTCGGCGCCTCCACCGGCCCTGACGGCATCGGCGGGGCGTCGGTGCTGGCCTCGGCCACCTTCGAGGACGAGTCGCACGCCAAGCGGCCCGCCGTACAGGTGGGCGACCCGTTCATGGAGAAGCTGCTCATCGAGTGCTGCCTGGAGCTGTACGCGGCCGACGTGGTCGTGGGCATCCAGGACCTGGGCGCGGCCGGGGTGTCGTGCGCGACCACGGAGCTGGCCGCCAAGGGCACCGGCGGCATGAGCGTCGACCTCAACCTGGTCCCGCTGCGCGACCCCTCGCTCACGCCTGAGGAGATCCTCATGAGCGAGTCGCAGGAGCGCATGATGGCGGTCGTCCGGCCGTCCGACATCTCCGCCTTCATGGACATCTGCAGGAAGTGGGATGTCCCGGCGACCGTGATCGGCGAGGTGACCGACACCGGCCGGCTGGTGATGACGTGGAACGGCGAGACGATCGTCGACATCCCGCCGGGCACCGCCGCCGACGAGGGCCCCGTCTACGAGCGCCCGTACCACGAGCCGGTCGGCCAGGCCGCGCTGAACGCCGACACTCCGGACAAGCTCGACCGTCCCGTCGACCTGCGCGGCACGCTGCTCGAACTGCTCGGCTCGCCCAACCTTGCTTCCAAGGAGTGGGTGACCTCGCAGTACGACCGTTATGTCCGCTCCAACACCGTGCTGGCCCAGCCTGCCGACGCGGGCATGGTGCGGATCTCCGAGGTCATGGCCGGGGCCGAGCCCACGACCAGGGGCATCGCGCTGGCCACCGACGGCAACGGCCGCTACGCCAGGCTCGACCCGTACGCCGGGGCGCAGCTGGCGCTGGCCGAGGCCTACCGGAACGTGGCCGTCACCGGCGCCGAGCCGCTGGCGGTGACCAACTGCCTCAACTTCGGCTCGCCGGAGGACCCCGAGGTGATGTGGCAGTTCGCCGAGGCCGTGCGCGGCCTGGCCGACGCCTGCCGCACGCTGGGCGTCCCGGTGACCGGCGGCAACGTGTCCTTCTACAACCAGACCGGCTCGACGGCGATCCACCCGACCCCGGTGGTCGGCGTGCTCGGGGTCATCGAGGACGTCTCGAAGCGGGTCAAGTCCGGATTTGTCGCCCCGGACCTGAAGGTGGTCCTGCTGGGCGAGACGAAGAACGAGTTCGGCGGCTCGGAGTGGGCGCACGTGGCCCACGGCCACCTCGGCGGCCTGCCGCCCGAGGCCGACCTGGAGGCCGAGCGCGCGCTGGCCACGGTCCTGGTGGAGGCGGCCAGGCTGGGGCTGCTCGAGGGCTCGCACGACCTGTCCGACGGCGGCCTGGCGATCGCGCTGTCCGAGTCGTGCCTGGCTCAGGGGGTGGGCGCGCGCGTCTCGCTCAGCGGCGACGCGTTCACCGACCTGTTCAGCGAGTCGGCGGCCAGGGCGCTGGTGACGGTCAAGCCGGAGGCTTTCGACGAGCTCGCCGCGCTGTGCGCCCGCCACGAGGTGCCCTGCTACGGCCTGGGCACCACGGGCGGCGACGCGCTGGTCGTCCAGGACGTCCTGGAGGTCCCGGTGGCCGAGCTCCGCGCCACCCACCAGGGCACGCTGCCGGCCATCTTCGGCTGATTCGTCGGGGGCGGGTACGCGGGTACCCGCCCCCTCTCATGTCTCAGGCCTTGCCGAGGCAGACCACGTAGGCGGTGCCGCTCACGCTGGCGCCGTTGCTGGAAAGGTTGTTGCCGCCGCCGTTGTCGTCCTTGGCCACAGTGACGGTCCACCCGGTGCCGGCGCCGTTCGGCGCGCTGCCCATGACGACGGCGTTCTTGAGCGTGGTGAAGCTGAAGCCACCGCCGGAGGCGACGTCGCCGCTCTTGCAGGAGGCGGTCACCGAGCCCACGCCACTCAGGGAAGCGAACTTCACGTACGTGCTGGCCGCGCCGCCCGGGTCACCCTTGGGACCCTGCGGCCCGGCGGGACCGGTGTCGCCCTTCGGCCCTTCCGGACCAGTCTTGCCTGTCTCGCCCTTGGACCCCTGAGGTCCAGCCGGACCGGTGTCGCCCTTCGGCCCGTCCCCACCCGTCTTGCCCGCGGGACCTGCCGGGCCGGTCTCGCCCTTGGGCCCCTGCGGGCCGGCGGGACCGGTGTCACCCTTCGGGCCTTCCGCGCCCGGCTTGCCCTGCGCGCCCTGCTCCCCCGGCTTGCCCTGCGGGCCCGCCGGTCCGGCAGGTCCGGTCTCGCCCTTCGGGCCCTGCGCGCCCGGCTTGCCCTGCTGACCCTGGGGCCCGGCGGGACCCATCTCGCCCTTCGGACCCGCGGGGCCCTGGTCTCCCCTGGGCCCGGCCGTGACGGCGGTCTGGGTCTGGCCCCCGCCGCCGCCGATCAGCACCCGCTCCTCGGTCTTCCTGCACGGGGTGGTCGGGTTGACGATGCGCGCGTACCGGGTCTTCTTGTGTACGCAGGCATGCACCTCACCGCCGGCCGACGATGCGGTGGCGACCCCACCGACGGTGAGCAGCGCGGCGGCCAGCGCCCCGACAGTGGCCAGGGTGAGCGTGCGCCCACCACGAACCTTGATAGCCACGGCTTTCCTTCCACGAAACCTCTGGTGCTCATGTTGAGCAAGAGGTTCACGTTTCAAACGTTCCAGCGGTTGGCAGTGGTGACATAACGCATTTGTCACGATGCACAGGGTGACAGGCCGGGTTGACGTTACTTGACGGGTCAAGAAGATTCGCACTGAGTAAAAGGACGCATTGGCTGGAGGGGCGCCCGATGGATAATCGAGGGCGTGTCCGCTCCCTACCTGCCCCCAGCCACGCAGCCGGTGCGGGGCGTGGTCTGGGCGATCCACCTGATCCTGCCCATGCTCGGGCTCTGGCTGCTGCTGGCCAACGACCAGCTGAACATCCCCTGGCAGCACAACCCCAGCCACTTCTGGATGATCGTCACGGTCGCCGGGCTGAACGTCGTGCTCGGCACGCTGATCAGCGAGGCCTCCCGCAGGCGCCACGACGCCCGGCTCTGGCTGGTCTCGATGGTCTTCCTGACCAGCGCCGGCTTCTTCTTCCTGCACGGTCTGGCCACGCCGAAGATCCTCCTGCCCACGGGGTCGCTCGGCTTCGACATCGGCCAGCAGGTGGGGCTGACGATCGCGGCGGTGTTCGCGTTCGCCTCCGCGCTGCCGCTGGGTGAGAAGGCAGCGCGAGCCGTACTGGACTCCCAGCATCTGGTGCGCGGGATCCTGTTCGGGTTCCTGGTGCTGTGGGGGGTCGCCTCGCTGGTGCCGGACCTGACGCCGCTCAGCCGGCCGCCGCTGGCCACGCCGGTCGACTGGCTGGCGTGGCTGTCCATCCCCGGGCTCGCGCTGTACGGGGCGGGCAGCGTGATGATGTTCCTGCTGCACCGGCGGCGGCCCTCGGCGATGCTGATCAGCCTGATCACCGCCTACGCGCTGCTGGCCGAGGCCATGATCGCGGGGATGTCGCAGCTCAACTGGCACCTGTCGTGGTGGGAGTGGCACCTGCTGCTGACGCTGGCCTTCGTGTTCGTGGCCTACAGCGCCTACCTGCAGTTCAGGCGCGAGGGCTCGAGCGCGGGGCTGTTCGACTCGGTCGCGCTCTCGGCGACCGTACGCCGCATCAGGCAGGACTACGAGCGCGCGCTCGAGGAGCTGGTCGAGCACGTACGGCGGGGCGAGCCGCTGGCCGCCACCCGCCTGTCGGGCAAGTTCCGGCTCAACGAGGGCCAGAGCGCGGTCCTGGACAGCGCGGGCAGGGCCCTGGCCAACGAGCGCGAGCTGTCGCAGCGCCTGGCCGCCCTGGTGGACGTCAGCGCGCAGACACGCGTCGGCCTGGCCGAGAACGAGCTGCTCGCCACGGCTCTCGAGCGCGTACGGCAGGCCTACGGAGACGTGAAGATCGGGCTGGTGTCGGAGGGCAGGACGCACATCGGCTCGCGCGAGTACGCCTTCGACGGCGACGCCCCGATCCGGCGCGGCAACCTGGTGGCCTTCCCGCTCACCGTCAAGGGACATCTGGCGGGCGCCCTGGAGGTGCCGGTCGGCGGCACCACCCAGGACGAGGCGCTGGCCGCGACGCTGGCCGGGCAGCTGTCGATCTCGCTGGAGAACGCCCGCCTCTACCAGGAGCTGGAGACGCTCTTCCGGCAGTACATGTCGCCCGACGTGGCCAGCGCGCTGCTCGCCGACCCCGCGCAGGCCGCGCTCGGCGGCGAGCTGAAGGTGCTGACGGCGCTGTTCGCCGACCTCAAGGGGTTCACCACGTTCTCGGAGAAGGTCGCGCCGGGCGAGATCGTGGAGATGCTCAACCGCTACCACACCGCCGCGGTGCCGTGCATCCTCCAGGAAAAGGGGACGATCGTGCAGTTCGTCGGCGACGCGCTGCTCGCGCTGTTCAACGCGCCCGCCTCCCAGGACGACCACGCCGCGGCCGCCTGCCGGGCTGCGCTGGCCATGCAGCGGGCCGCCGCCGAGGTGGCCGAGGAGGTGTCCTGGCAGCGCACCGACTCGGTGGCCTGGCCGACCTTCCGCGTGGGCGTGAACACCGGGCTCGCCCTGGTCGGCAACATCGGCAGCCCCGAGCTGCGCGGCTTCAACGCCATGGGCGACTGCGTGAACGTGGCCGCCAGGCTCCAGGCCATGGCCGAGCCGGGCACGGTGGTGATCGGCTCGGACACGCTGAAGCAGCTGGACGGCGGTGTCACGGTCACACCCTTGGGGAAGCTGAGTCTGAAGGGAAAACAAGAGCGGGTCGACGCGTACGTGCTGACCGCGATGTAATCGGCTCATGAATCCAGAGCCAGGTGAGTTCCTCTCCTTGCTGACGGAAGACGAGATCGCGGCGCTGCGCGCGGCGGGACGACCCCGGCGATGGGATCGCGGGACGACCGTGATGACGGAGGGTGACACCTCCGACTGGGTGCTCGCGCTGACCGAGGGCCGGGTGAAGGTCTCCTCGCACACCTCGAGCGGCACCGAGGTGGTGCTGGCGGTGCGCGGGCCCGGCGGGCTGATCGGCGAGTTCTCGGCGATCGACGGCTCCCCGCGCTCGGCCACGGTCACCGCGCTCGAGCCGATCGCGGGCATCGTGGTGCCGGAGTTCGCCGCCTTCCTGCAGGCTCACGGGCGGATCGCGGTGCTGCTCATGCAGCTGATCACCGGGAAGATCCGCGACGCCGACCGCAAGCGGATCGAGTACGGCGCCTTCGACACCACGGGCCGGGTGGCGACCCGGCTGATCGAGCTGGCAGAGCGGTACGGCGAGAAGACCAACGGCGGGCTGCGGGTGGCGCTGCCGCTGTCGCAGGACGAGCTGGCCGGATGGACCGGCGCCTCGCGCGAGGCCGTGAGCAAGGCGCTGCGCACGCTGCGTGACCGCGGGCTGATCGAGACCGGGCGGCGCCGGGTGGTGATCCACGACCTGGAGGGGCTGCGTAAGCGCGCCAGATAGCGGGCGGGCATAGTAGGACATATGGTCGCGGTCTCCCCCGATTACGCTGACCGCCTCCGTTACGCGTGGCGCGTTTGCTCGGTCACCAGCCTCGGACTCGTCCTCATCGGCATCGCCGGCAGCACGCTGAACGTCGCGCTGCCCGCCGTGGTCCGGCACTTCCACGCGACCCCGTTCCAGTCCGGCTGGATCCTGCTGTCGTTCCTGCTGGTCAACACGGCCTCGCTGGTGTTCTTCGGCCGGGTCGCCGACCTGCTCGGGCGCCGGGAGGTCTACCTGGCCGGGTTCGCGCTGTTCACCGTGGCCTCGCTGGCGGCCGGGCTGTCGCCGAACGTCTGGTTCCTGGTCGGGATGCGGGTGCTGCAGGCGATCGGGTCGGCGATGATCCTGGCCAACGGCACGGTCATCATCACCGACGCCTTCCCGCCCGACCGGCTCAGCCAGGGCATGGGCGTCTACATCGGCACGCTGTCGGTGGCGCAGCTGGCCGGGCCGACGCTGGGCGGGCTGATCGCCGAGGCGGCCGGCTGGCAGTGGATCTTCTGGGTGAACGTGCCCGCCGGGCTGGTCGCGCTGGTGTGGGGCTGGCTGACGCTGCGCAAGGTGCCGCCGGGCCCGCGGACGCCGGTCGACTTCCTGGGCAACGCCCTGATCTTCGCCGCTCTGTCGGCCTTCATGCTGGCGCTGTCGGAGGCGGGGTCCTTCGGCCTGACGAGCCCGGTGGTCCTGATCGGCTTCGGGCTCTTCGTCGTGCTGGTGCCGCTGATCCTGCTGGTGGAGCGGCGGGCCTCGCATCCTGTGCTGGACCTGCGGCTGTTCGGCGGGCGGATGCTGGCGTGCGCGAACCTGGCCTCCTTCTGCGCCGCGCTGGCCCGCTCGGCGCTCATCCTGGTGGTGGCGCTGTACTTCCAGGCCGCCAGGGGCGTGGACGCCTTCACCGCCGGGCTGAGCGTGCTGCCTGTGCCGGTCGGCATGGCGCTCGCCTCGCCGCTCGCGGGATCCCTGGGGCAGCGGGTCTCGCCGTACGCGCTGTCGGTCGGGGGCATGCTGATGAGCGCCGCCGGGCTCGGCACGCTGATGCTGACGGCCGACCCCGGCACGCCGTACTGGATCATCGGGGTGGGGCTGTTCGTGGCCGGGTGCGGGGGTGGCACGTTCCTGACCGGGAACACCACGCAGGTCATGCGGGCGCTGCCGAGCGGGAGCCTGGGCGTGGTGAACGGGTTCCGGCTCATGGTGATGAACGTGGGCATCGTGATCAGCGTCGGCCTGTCGCTCAGCGTGCTGACCTCGTCGGTGGGGCCGCAGCTGCGCGACCAGGTGTACGCGGCCACGCTGGCCAAGCTCTCCCCCGTCGCGGTGGACCAGCTGATGGGCGGCTTCCAGCGGACGTACGGCATGCTCTTCGCGGTGGCCCTGGCGGGCGCCGTGCTGGCGGCGCTGGCCAGGGATCGTCAGAGCAGCGCGGCCAGCCGGGGCTCCACGTCGCGGTAGCGCGTCACCGGGATGAGGTGGACGCCGTCGAAGGCGCCTGAGTCGCGGATCGCCAGCACCTGGGCGCAGGCCGCCTCGACGCCGGCCATGCGGTCGGCGGCGACGCGCTCGACCAGGTCCTCGGGAATGGCGATGTCGGGGATGGCGGCGGCCAGGCGGCGCGCGTGGCCCTCGCTGGCCAGCACCATCACCCCGGCGTAGACCGGCACCTCGACCTGATTGGCCTCCCGCCAGCGCAGCAGCGCCTCCAGCGAGAAGCTCACCTGGACGAACAGGAAGTCGGCCGCCCGCTTCCACGACGGCAGCGGCCGCAGCCCGGCGGCGGCGCCCACGCGGAAGTCCGGCTTGGCCTCGTCGATCATCGAGCGCACGGTCAGGTCGCTGGTCCTGTTGCCGACCGAGGGCTTGTCGCCGTAGACGAACAAGAACTGGTCCACCCCGTAGGCGGCGGCCGTCAGCAGGTCCCGGCGGAAGCCGAGCAGGTTGCGGTCGCGCGAGTTCAGGCAGGCGATGCTGCGCCCGCCCATCGCCTCCACCTCGTGCGCGACGGCCACGCTCGACACCGTGGCGCGCCCGATGTGGTTGTCGGGGATGAGGAAGGCGTCGGCGACCTTGCTCAGCGTGCCGATCTGGTGCCTGACGTGCTTCAGGTCCGGCGTGGTCGGCGGCTCGATCTCGCACACCACTTCGAAGCTCATGCCCGGGACCTCGCCAGCGCCTCGATGCCACTGAGGACCAGATCGACTCCGAACGAGTCGTAGAAATCAGGATCCATGCCTTCGACCATAGGCCCCGCCATTTCCACAAGGTGTGGGTACCTGTCCACCGGCAGCGACTGGAGCCCGAGCCGCTTGACCCGCACGATCTCCTGGACCTCGTCGGGAGTACGGCCCGGGCGCAGGTGCACCGGCGCGTCGGCGATCGCGATCGCGCTCTGCAGCAGGTACTTGGAGATCAGGCAGCTCTCCTCCGTCGAGAACCCGGCCGTCCTGGCCAGGCCGAGCGCCTGGTCCCAGACCTTGAGGAAGCTGGGCACCTCGGTCTGGTCGACCTGCTCGAGCACGTTCTTGGCGCAGGGGTAGCTGCGCAGCGTCCTGATCAGGCCCTCGACCAGGTCGCGCAGTTGCTCCTGCCACGATCGCTCGTCGGCGGGCTTGGCGGCGAAGCCGTCGACCAGGTGGTCGGCCATGCCGACGAGCAGTTGTTCCTTGTTCTTGAAATGCCAGTAGAGAGCCATCGGGGTCACGCCGAGCTCGGTGGCCAGGCGCCGGATCGTCACCGCGTCGAGCCCCTCGGCGTCACCGATCTCCAGTGCCCGCTCGACGATGGCCTCCGCGGTCAGTTTTCCCATCACGGTTGACAACTATACGCCGTACAAGTTGAACTATACGACGTACAAGTACGACGTATAGGAGTGACTGATGAGATGGTGGGCGCTGGCCGCGGTGACCCTCGGCACGTTCATGACTTACCTGGACAACAACGTGGCCAATGTGGCCCTCCCGACGATCCAGCGGGATCTCGGGCTGACGATCTCGGGCTTGGAGTGGATCACTTCCAGCTACATCCTGGTTTTCGCCGGTCTCATGCTGGTCGGCGGCCGGCTGGCGGACCTGTTCGGTGCGCGCCGCCTGCTCCTGTCAGGCCTCGCCGTCTTCACGATCTCGTCGCTGGCCGCCGGGCTTTCCACGGGCGCCGGGGTGCTCATCGCCGCCAGGGCGGCACAGGGAGTCGGCGCCGCACTGCTGACCCCGACCGCGCTGTCGCTGCTCGCGCAGATCTTCCCCGATCCCGCAGAACGCGGCAGGGCCGTGGGCATCTGGAGCTCCGCAGGCGCGCTGTCGATGGCGCTGGGCCCGGTGACCGGCGGATTCATCAGTGAGAACCTGCACTGGGGCTGGATCTACCTGATCAACGTCCCGATCGGCGTCGCCACCTTCGGGCTGGCGTTCTGGGCGGTCCGTCCGACTTTCGCCCGGGTACGGCACAGCCTCGACGTGCCCGGGCTGGTGGCTTCGGCGGTGGCCCTGTTCGCCCTGACCTATGCCCTCATCGAGGGGTCGTCGGCCGGGTGGACCTCGCCCGAGATCCTCGCCGCCTTCGGGATCGCCGGGCTGGGCGCGGCCTCGTTCCTGCTGATCGAGTCGCGGGCGGCGGAGCCGATGATCGACCTGTCGCTCTTCCGTGCCCGGGTGTTCTCCGGCGGACTGGCCACGATGGGCGTCTGGTCGTTCGGGGTGTTCGGGATCTACTTCTTCAGCGCGCTCTGGCTGCAGAACGTGCTCGGGTTCTCTCCCACCGAGGCGGGCGCGTCGTTCGTGCGATGGCGCTGGTCATGGCCGTGATGGCGATGCTCTCGCAGCGGATCTCGGCGACCTTCGGCGTCGGGCGGTCCGTGGCGCTCGGGCTGGCGCTGATGGGCGTGGCGATCTACATGCTGTCCGGTGTCGGGGCTTCAGGAACCTACGGTGACGTGCTGCCCTGGTTCCTGCTCTACGGGGTCGGCGGCGGGATGCTGGTCTCGCTGACGGCGGTCACGTTGAACGGCATGCCCGCCGGCCGCTCCGGGATCGCCTCCGGGGTGCTCAACGTCTCCCGCGAGGTGTTCGGGCTCCTCGGGATCACGGTCCTGGGCGCGATCCTGAGCGGGCGGCAGAGCGCGAGCCACCAGCCGCCGCTCATCGCCTTCCTCGACGCCTACCAGTTCACGCTGGTGATCGCGGCGGTGATCGTGCTGCTCGGCATCCCGGTGGCCATCGTCACGCTCCGCGCGAGCCGTACGCCCGCGCGAAGCGCCGAGGAAGAGCTGCCCGCCCCCGCCCCCGTCGCCTGACCCCCGGCAGGGGTCAGGCGACAGCGGCTTCCGCGGGGTCGTCGAACTGGGTGCGGTAGAGCTCCTCGTAGCGGCCACCCGCGGCGAGGAGCTCCGCGTGCGTCCCGCGCTCGACCACGCGGCCGTCCTCGATCACGAGGATGGCGTCGGCGGCGCGGATCGTGGACAGGCGGTGGGCGATGACCACCGCGGTCCGTCCGTCGAGGGCCTCGGCCAGCGCCGCCTGGACCGCCGCCTCGTTGGTGGAGTCGAGCGCGGCGGTGGCCTCGTCCAGGATCACCACGCGCGGCCTGGCCAGCAGCAGCCGGGCGATCGTCAGCCGCTGCCGCTCCCCGCCCGACAGGCGGTAGCCGCGCTCGCCCACCACGGTGTCGAGCCCGTCGGGCAGCGACTCGATCAGCCCGGCCAGGCGGGCCCTGTGCAGGGCGTCCCACAGCTCGGCCTCGGCCGCCTCGGGCCTGGCCAGCAGCAGGTTGGCCCTGATCGTGTCGTGGAACAGGTGCCCGTCCTGGGTGACCATGCCGAGGGTGTCGCGGATCGAGTCGGCCGTCAGGTCACGCACGTCCACCCCGGCCAGCCGTACCGCGCCCGAGTCGACGTCGTAGAGACGGGGCAGGAGCTGGGCGATCGTGGACTTGCCCGCACCCGAGGAACCCACCAGCGCCACCATCTGGCCGGGCTCGGCGGTGAAGGAGATGCCGTGCAGCACCTCCTCGCCACCGCGCGAGTCGAGCGTGGCGACCTCCTCGAGCGAGGCCAGCGAGACCTTGTCGGCCGAGGGGTAGGCGAAGCGCACGTCGTCGAACTCGACCGAGACCGGGCCCTCGGGCACCGCGCGGGCGCCCGGCCGCTGCTTGATGAGCGGCTCCAGGTCCAGCACCTCGAAGACGCGCTCGAAGCTGACCAGCGCGCTCATCACGTCGACCCGGGCGCTGGCCAGCGCGGTCAGCGGCGCGTACAGCCGGGTCAGCAGCAGCGCGAGAGCCACCACCGAGCCGGCCTCCAGCCGCCCGGTGAGCGCGTAGAAGCCGCCCAAGCCGTACACCAGGGCCAGCGCGAGGGCCGAGACCAGCGTGAGCGCGGTGACGAAGACCGACTGGTTCATGGCGGTGCGCACGCCGATGTCGCGCACCCTGCGCGCCCTGGCCTCGAACTCGGCCGACTCCCGCGCCGGCCTGCCGAACAGCTTCACCAGCGTCGCGCCGGGCGCCGAGAACCGCTCGGTCATCTGGTTGCCCATCGCCGCGTTGTGGTCGGCGGCCTCGCGGCGCAGCCGGGCGATCCTGACGCCCATCCGGCGGGCGGGCAGCACGAAGATCGGCAACAGGATCAGCGCGAGCAGCGTGATCTGCCACGAGATCCCGATCATCACGATCAGCGTCAGCACCAGCGTCACCACGTTGCCCGCCACGCCGGACAGCGTGTCGGTGAAGGCCCGCTGAGCGCCGATCACGTCGTTGTTCAACCGGCTGACCAGCGCGCCGGTCCTGGTCCGCATGAAGAACGCGACCGGCATCCGCTGCACGTGGTCGAACACGGCGGTGCGCAGGTCTAGGATCAATCCCTCACCGAGGCTCGCCGACATCCACCTGGTCAGCAGCCCCAGCCCTGCCTCGGCGATCGCCAGCCCCGCGATCAGCGCGGCCAGCCAGCCCACCACGCCGAACGGCTCACCCTTCACGATGGCGTCGACCACCCTGCCCGCCAGCAGCGGCGCCACCACCGCCAGGGCCGCCATCACCAGGCTCAACAGCAGGAACGCGGAGATCCGCTTCCTGTGCGGCCGGGCGAAGGCCGCGATCCGCCGCAGCGTCTGCTTCGACAGGGAACGGCGCTCGGTCTGGTTGTTCAACGAGTACAGCTGATGCCACGCGGTCACTTCCATGCTCATGGCATGGAAGCCTAGAAGCTCAACTTAACTTCAGGTCAAGGGGTTTAGGATCCTCGGGTGGCACCTCGAAAGATCGACCCGGAGAAACTGCGGGCCGCGCTGGACGCGCAGCTGATCGCGCTCGACTCCCCGGCCTACGACGGGCCGGCTTCCGCGCTGGCCGACGCCCTGATCGCCGCGGTGGTCGCGGCCTACGACCGCGGGCTCGAGCCCGAGCGGGCGGCTGTACGGCTGGCCGTACGGCACCTGCTCGAGCGGCTGGCCGGGGCGGCGCCGGGGCGCACGGTGGAGGTGCGGGTGCCGCCGCACGCGGCGGTGCAGGCGATCGAGGGTCCCCGGCACACGCGGGGCACGCCGCCCAACGTGGTGGAGACCGACGCGCGGACGTGGATCTGGCTGGCCCTCGGGCGGATCACCTGGGACGAGGCGGTGGCCTCGGGCGCCGTCTCGGCGAGCGGCGCCCGGGCCGACCTGTCCGACCACCTGCCCGTTAGCGGGATTTAGCGGCGCATCCAGGGCAGGCGGTCCTCGATGCACCTGTTGGCCAGCTCTCCGGGCAGGCGGCTGCATTCCTGGACGATGTTGAAGAACCACACGGCGCCGACGGTCACCACGATGAGCGAGAGCACGCTGATGACGATGCCGGTGATGGCCTTGCCCTTGCCGACGCCCCTGGCCAGCGCGACGCAGCCGAGGATGATCGCGACGATCGCGGTGATCACGCCGATGCCGCAGACGAAGACCAGGAAGATGCTCACGATGCCCAGCACCAGCGCGGCCGTGGCCAGGCCGTTGCCCGCCTTGGCGGGCTGCCAGTCCGGCGGATACTGTCCCGCGCCGCCAGGCGGCGGCTGGTAGACGGCTCCCCCGGCGGGCGGACCGTATCCCGGGGGGCCGCCGTACGGGCTCGACGGGGTGGTGCCGGGGACGGCCTGCTCGGGGCCGCCGTACGGCTGCGCTCCCGGCGTCGGGCGACCCTCCTCGGTCCCGCCGGACGGACCGGGCTGCTGCGGCTGCTGCGGCTGCTGCGGCGCCCCGGGCTGCTCACCCGGCTGCGGCTCTCCCGGCTGTCCTTGGCCTCCGGGCTGTCCTTGGCCTCCCGGCTGCTGGCCCGGCCAGCCCGGCTGGCCCTGGCCTTCCGGCGGCCGGCCCTCGCCGTAGGTGTCCGACGGGCCGTACTCCTTCGGCCCGCCCTCGTACGGCGAGCGGTACGGCTCCGCGGGAGGAGGCGTCGGCGGCTCGTAGCGCGACGGGGTGGGAGTCGTGGGCGGCTGCTCGGGTTCGGTCGCGTCCCGGTCCCAGCCCGGGTACGACGGGGTCGATCCGGGAGCCGGGAACGCGGCGGTCCGCTCCGCGTCGCTGTCGGGCTGCCCGGGAGGCCCGGCCGGCTCCTGCCACCCCGGCTGCTCGGGTTCAGGGGCCCGCGCCGGAGGCTGCTGGGACTCGGGGGTGGTCGGCGGCTGCTGGGCCGGAGGCTGCTCGGGCTCTTCAGAAGGGGTGTCCGAGGGCCGGTCCTGGGCGGAGGCCTGGGCGGGCTTGTCCCACGGCCACGGCTCGCTCCACGACGGCGGCTCCGCGGTCGACCACTCGCCGGGCGTCCAGTCGGAGCCCGCGGGACCGCTGCCTGACGGATCGTCCACCGGCCACCCGCTCGCCGCCCACCCCGGCGAGGCGGATCCCGCGTCGGGAGCGGGCTCCCGCGGCGGCGGCGTGGGCTCGCCGTTGAAGGGAGGAGGCTGGTTCGGGTCCCCAGGTGTGGTCACGTCGCTCTCCCGGACGGGTCTACAAGCCGGATACCCCACCTTTTCGCGCGACCCGCCGACCAAGCCGGACGACACGGTAAGACCCCGTCCAGGCTTGGGTCACCATGCGCCAAAATCGCTGGCGAAAGGCAAGATGGGAGCATGCTCGACGAGACCCTCACCTACGCCCTCATCAAGATCACCAAGGTGCACCGGTACCGGATCGCGTCCGAGCTGTCGGAGCTGGGCCTGCACGTGGGCCAGGAGATGCTGCTCAACCAGTTGTGGCGCGAGGACGGCCTGTCGCAGAGCGAGCTGATCTCCCGCCTGGGCGTCGAGCCGCCCACGGTGACCAAGGCCCTGCAGCGGCTGGAGCGCTCCGGCTTCGTGCACAGGACCCCCGATCCCAAGCGCCCCAGGCTGAGCCACGTGCACCTCACCGAGGCGGGCAAGGCGCTGCAGCGTCCGGTCGAGGAGATCTGGCGCAGGACCGACGAGGAGTTGCTCGCCCAGCTCGACCCGGAGGACCGCCGGACCATGACCCGCCTCATCGGTGCGCTGTGGGCCTGCCCGTCCGCTGAGGGCGAACACGGCTTGCCGAAGATGACCCCCTGCGATTAGCTGGCTAATTAGTTGGCTAATTCAAAGGGAGTGCATCATGCACGTTCTGGTTACCGGCGGTTCCTCGGGCATCGGGGCCGCCACCGCTCGCGCTTTCGGCCGGGCGGGACACCGTGTCACCCTCACCTACAACACCGGTCCCGACAGGGCCGAGCGGGTGGTCAAGGAGATCGAGCAGGCGGGCGGCCAGGCGCGAGCCGTACATCTGGACCTGGCCGACCATGACGGCATCAGGGCGGTGGTCGCCGAGGCGGGGCCGTTCGACTCGTTGATCGCCAACGCGGTGCTGTGGGGCGGCACGGGGCCCTCGCAGGAGGCCTTCGAGGACGTCCCCGCGGAACACTGGACGGAGATGCTGCACGCCAACGTCGTGGGCAACGTCGTGCTCGTCCAGTCCGTGCTGCCGGGGATGCGGGAGAAGGGTTTCGGCCGGATCGTGCTGGTCTCCTCGGGTATCGCCGAGGAGGGCACCCCCGGATCCGGGCCGTACGGCTCGGCCAAGGCGGCGCTGCACGGCCTGGCACGGACGCTGGCCTGGCAGGCGGGAGGCGACGGTGTCCTGGTCAACGTGCTGGCCGCGGGGCTGACGATCACGGAGCGCGACTTCCTCCCCCAGGCGGTGCTCGACGGGATCGCCGCTAAGACGCCGAGCAGGAGGCTGTCGACGGCCGAGGACGCGGCAGCGCTGCTGCTGTTCCTCGGCTCGGAGCAGAACCGCAACCTGACCGGCGAGATCGTCAGGGACGGCTCCAACGCGGGCCGCAGCGTCCACGTGTGACCAGCCCGGACCCGGGTGTGCAAGTAGTGAGGTCGCCGACCTAGACTGAACCACGTGCTGAAGGGCGACGGCCGACTCGGCCATGACCTGGACCCCCACGATCGCGCACCGCAGGACGCCTGTGGCGTCTTCGGAGTGTGGGCGCCAGGCGAGGAAGTGTCCAAACTCACCTACTACGGGCTGTACGCGTTGCAGCACCGCGGCCAGGAGTCCGCGGGCATCGCGGTCAGTGAGGGCAGCCGGATTCTCGTCTACAAGGACATGGGCCTGGTGGCCCAGGTCTTCGACGAGTCCGTGCTCGGCACCCTGCGCGGCCACCTGGCCGTCGGCCACTGCCGCTACTCCACGACCGGCTCGAGCGTGTGGGAGAACGCGCAACCCACGCTGAGCTCCACCGAGGTCGGCGGGCTCGCGCTCGCGCACAACGGCAACCTGATCAACACCCCCGAGCTGGCCGAGCGGCTGGCTCCGGGGGTCATCAGGGCCACCACCGACACCGAGGTCCTGACCACGCTGCTCGCCCAGGACCGCTCACGGTCCATCGAGGACGCGGCGGCCGAGCTGCTGCCGCAGGTCAAGGGCGCCTACTGCCTGGTCTTCATGAACGAGAAGACGCTCTACGCCGCCCGCGATCCGCAGGGCATCCGCCCGCTGGTGCTCGGCCGCCTGTCCAGCGGCTGGGTGGTGGCCTCCGAGACCGCGGCGCTCGACATCGTCGGCGCCACGTTCGTGCGCGAGGTCGAGCCGGGCGAGCTGCTCACCATCGACGAGCGCGGCGTGCGCTCGCGCCGCTTCGCGCTGGCCGAGCCCAAGGGCTGCCTGTTCGAGTACGTCTACCTGGCCCGCCCCGACACCACGATCGCGGGCCGCGGCGTGCAGGTCACCAGGGTCGAGGTCGGCCGCGTGCTGGCCCGCGAGCACCCGGTCGAGGCCGACCTGGTCATCCCCACGCCCGAGTCGGGCACCCCCGCCGCCGTCGGCTACGCCGAGGAGAGCGGGATCCCCTACGGGCAGGGCCTGGTCAAGAACTCCTACGTGGGCCGCACCTTCATCCAGCCGTCGCAGACCATCCGCCAGCTCGGCATCCGCCTCAAGCTCAACCCGCTGCGCGAGGTCGTCGAGGGCAAGCGCCTGGTCGTCGTGGACGACTCGATCGTGCGCGGCAACACCCAGCGCGCGATCGTGAAGATGCTGCGCGAGGCCGGCGCCCGCGAGGTCCACGTGCGCATCTCCTCGCCGCCGGTGGCCTGGCCGTGCTTCTACGGCATCGACTTCGCCACCAGGGCCGAGCTCATCGCCGGGTCGCTGTCGGTGGAGGAGATCCGCGCCTCGCTCGGCGCCGACTCGCTCGGCTACATCTCCCTCGAGGGCCTGACCGCGGCGACCACGATCCCGGCGGAGCGCCTGTGCCGGGCCTGCTTCGACGGCTCGTACCCGATCCCCGTCGACCAGGACAACGTGGGCAAGTACGTGCTGGAGAACAGTCAGTGAGTACCTACGAAGCAGCCGGCGTCGACATCGAGGCCGGTGAGCGGGCCGTCGAGTTGATGAAGTCCAAGGTGGCCCGCTCGCGCAGGCCCGAGGTGGTCGACGACGCCAGCGGCTTCGCCGGCCTGTTCGACGCCTCGGCGCTGCTGCGCTACAGGCGCCCGCTGCTCGCGACCTCCACCGACGGCGTCGGCACCAAGGTCATGCTCGCCCAGCAGTACGGCAAGCACGACACGATCGGCATCGACCTGGTCGGCATGGTCCTGGACGACCTCGTGGTGTGCGGCGCGGAGCCGCTGTTCATGACCGACTACGTCGCCTGCGGCAAGGTGGTCCCCGAGCGGATCGCGGAGATCGTGGGCGGCGTGGCCGAGGGCTGCCGCCTGGCGGGCGCCGCGCTGGTGGGCGGCGAGACGGCCGAGCACCCGGGGGCCATGGGTCCCGACGAGTACGACCTGGCCGGCGCCGGCACCGGAGTGGTGGAGGCCGACGCGATGCTCGGCCCGTCCCGGGTCAGGGAGGGCGACGCCGTGCTCGGCCTGGCCTCCTCCGGGATCCACTCCAACGGCTACTCGCTGGTGCGCCACGTGCTGAAGCAGGCGGGCCTGTCGCTGGAGGTGGTGCTGCCCGAGCTGGGCCGCCCGCTGGGCGAGGAACTGCTCGAGCCCACCAGGATCTACTCGCTCGACTGCCTGGCGCTGGCCCGCGAGCTCGAGGTGCACGCCTACGCGCACATCACGGGCGGCGGCCTGGAGGGCAACCTGTCGCGTTCCCTGCCGTCGGACCTGGACGCGGTTCTCGACCGCGGCTCGTGGACTCCTCCGGCGATCTTCGAGGTGCTCGCCGGGCACGGCGACATCGCGCAGCAGGCCATGGACCGCACGTTCAACCTGGGTGTCGGCATGGCCGCGATCGTCCCCGCCGACGTGGCCGACGCGGCGATCCGGTTCCTCGCCGGGCGTGACGTGCCCGCCTGGGTTCTCGGTGAGATCGTGCCCGGCTCGGGCCAGGCCCGCTACGCCGGGTAGGGGGCGTCGTAACGGCGGGCAGCCCGCATCGCCGCAGGAGCGTCTCCCTGGACAGGGCCCAGCCGCAGTTCGGTGACTGGCGGCTGGGCGGCCTGCCGTACGGCAATGGAAGACCTGCCGCAACGGCGAACATCGCTTGAGACCTCAACGTGGGCGCGCAGACTCGCACCCGGTGTGCGGGTCACACCGGGTGCGGGTCTACATCAACCTGAAAGCGGCTATCGGCGGCCGGGCCGACGGTTGTCGTCGTCGTCCTCGGCGCCGTAGTCGTCGGCGTAATCGGCGTAGCGATCCGCCAGCTCGTCGTTGAGGTCGTCGGCGTCGTCGTTGCTGTTGGAGTCTCCGACCCCGAGTTCATCGCGAAGACGGTCAAGATCTGTGCCACCGCTGTTGTACTTCAGCTGGCGAGCAACCTTGACCTGCTTGGCCTTTGCTCGGCCGCGCCCCATTGGCTCGACCCCCTCGTGTGGGGTCGTCCCCGACCCCTCGTCGCTAACGCACCACACACTGACGCCACCTGACTTCGGGCGTCAGCCTATCGTTCGCCTATTACCGTACCTGTTTTGTGCCCAGCTCGGTACGTCGTATGGGCGCGGGGCGTCAGCGGCCCAGCCAAATGGCCCTAATTCGCCCGACTTCCGACATTCTGCGCTCTGCCAGCCTATCGGCTGCGACCGCCGGCGGTACTCCCTCTTCAGCGGCTATTCCGAAGATCTTCAGAGTCGTGTCATAGATCTGGGTCGCCTTGGCTCTGGCGCGTTCCATGCTGAAGCCCTCGATCTCGTCCGCGACCTGGATGACGCCGCCGGAGTTGACCACGTAGTCGGGCGCGTAGAGGATCCCGCGGTCGGCGAGCTGCTTCTCCACGCCCGGGTGGGCCAGTTGGTTGTTGGCCGCACCGCAGACGACCTTCGCACGGAGCCTGGCCACCGTCTCGTCGTCCAGCGCACCGCCAAGCGCGCAGGGGGCGAAGACGTCGATGTCGGCCGCGGTGAGCTCGAGCGCGTCGGCGACCACCTCCACCTGGGGGTGGCGCTGGCGGACCCTGGCCACGGCCTCGGGGCTGACGTCGCAGATCACCACCTCGGCGCCGTCCTCGATCAGGTGGTCGACCAGGCGGTGGCCCACCTTGCCCACGCCCTCGACCCCGACGCGCCTGCCGTGCAGGGACGGCGTGCCGTACGCGTGCTCGGCGGAGGCGCGCATGCCCTGGAAGACGCCGAAGGCGGTCAGGATGGAGGAGTCTCCCGCGCCGCCGTGCGCCAGCGTGCGCCCGGTGACGAAGCGTGACTCGCGGGCCACGATGTCCATGTCCTCGCTGTAGGTGCCCACGTCGCACGCGGTGATGTAGCGGCCGCCGAGCGACTCGACGAAGCGGCCGTAGGCCCGCAGCAGCGCCTCGGACTTCATCGTGGCGGGGTCGCCGATGATGACCGCCTTGCCGCCGCCGAGGTCGAGCCCGGCCAGCGCGTTCTTGTAGGACATCCCCTTGGCGAGGTTGAGCACGTCGGCCAGGGCCGCCTGCTCGCTGTCGTAGGGATAGAACCGGGTGCCCCCGAGCGCGGGCCCGAGTGCGGTGTTGTGGATGGCGATGATCGCCTGTAGGCCGCTCTGCTCGTCGGAACAGAACACGACCTGCTCATGTACGTCCTTGTGGGACGATCCAAAGACGTCGGTCACTGTTGTGACTCCCTGTCCGGTCCGCCGCCCCTTTGCGGCGGAGATCGCCTCTCAGCGTAGTCACAACGGTGCAAGCAGGGTGTCTTCATGACACGATGCCTCCGTGCTGCCCTATGCCGCGTACCTCCGCGTATACGAGCCGCTGACCGCGTTCGCCGAGACCGACCGCAAGATGTGGGCCGACTACGCCGAATCGCGCGACCGCCCCCGCCGCGCCAACGCCCTGCAAGCCGAGCACGGCGAGTCCGTCATGCGCCTGCTCGGCGTGCCCCCGCACCCCGCACCCGCACAGGAGAGCCCCAACGCCTATCTACGGCGCGTTGAGGATCGCTTGTACGTCTGTCCTTGGCAGACCCGTCTTCGTTCGTGGCTGGCCTTCTCAAGGCTGCGTGGCAGCACTCCCGTGAAGCTGATGGACCGTCTCGTGCCCAAGGCGATCGCGGAACAGACGGCCGACGACTTCGACCGCTTCAAGCGCACCGGCGGCTCGTCCTCCTTGCGCACCCACATCCGCACCACGGCCTGGCACGTGCCCCCGTCCTGGTTCGTGCCCTTCGACGGCAACGAGCGCTGGCTGGTGCTGGGCTCGGCCACGCTGGGTCAGGACGTGACGACGGCCACCGGGCGCAACCTGATCTATGTCACCTCCATGGCGCAGGCCAGGCGCCGGGCCGCCAGGGCGCTGCAGGTGCTGCGCAGGCATCTGGGCGAGGAGCTCTCGGCCGCGCTCGACGTGGAGGACGTGGCGCGCTGGCTGGAGGAGTTCCACCCGCACTCGCTGGTCGAGCTCGACTACGGCGGGCTGGTGCACCTGATGAACGACGACGCGCTGCAGGCGGATCAGTCCGTGGCGGAGCTTTCGGCGGCTCTGACGGGGTTGGACACGGGTCAAGAAGAACTTGCCTTCGCCATGTACCAACGGGTGATCTTGCGTTGGAAGTCAATGCAACTTCTGGAATCTGCCAACTGAGCCCCATTACGACCGTCTGACCTGCATGAGTAGGTCAAGCGTCGCGGCTGCTGGCTTCTGCGAACTGAGTAGTTTGCCGTTTTCACTGCGATACCACGAAACGTGTCGCTAGAATCACCGAGCGTGACATCGCCATGTGGGCGGGCAGTTGGGTCAAAGAAGGACTCGCCAATCGCTCTGCGTGGCGGTATGGTCACTTCGGGTGATGCCGCATATGGCTCAGAAAAGCCGCACGCTACGGGCCATAGGGGGACATCCGTGACACGCGCAAAGGCAGTCGCAGGATCGCGAAGCCGGTCCACACGGAGGAGAGGCCGCACAAATGTCAGCTCGTACACCCGAGGCCGAGCCACTGCTCACGCCCGCTGAGGTCGCGACCATGTTCAGGGTCGACCCCAAGACCGTTACGCGGTGGGCGAAGGCGGGCAAGTTGACGTCGATTCGTACCCTCGGCGGTCACCGGCGCTACCGGGAGACCGAGGTTCGCGCACTGCTCGCGGGGATTCCGCAGCAGCGCTCGGAGTAGAGCCCCCCTGCCTCAGGGGGGTTGAACGACGTCGTGTCGTAATGGGGAGTTGGCGCCGCCCGCCCGGCGCCATCCTTCCTCACCTCAGGTGGCCGCTCAGCCGAGCTGCTCCTGAACCAGCAGTTCGAACAGCCGGCGGACGTCCTCATCGTAGTTCGCGGCGACACCCAGTAGCGCGATCATGTGGTCGACGAGCATCTTCTCGAGCGTGGGGCGCTCGATGTCGCGATGTTCGAGCCAGTCGAGGCCCGCGGTCTCGACCGAGGCGATCCACGAGCGCAGGGTCGTGCGCAGCACCGGGCTCGGCGCCTCGACCCGCATCTGCTTCTGGATCATGCGGAACAGGCGCCGCCGTACCCCGTCGACGATCTCGCCGACCTCGCCCGCCCTGTTGGCGGGCCCGCCGCGCAGCAGCGCGGCGAATCCCGCGGCGTGCTCCTCGACGAAGTCGAAGTACCGCCTCAGCCCGGAGGCCAGTTCGTCGAGCGGCCTGCCGTGCTCCTGCGGCCGCAGCCGCGACTCCAGTTGCTCGGCCGCGCTCTTCAACGCGGCCACGTAGAGCTCCTGCTTGCCACCGAAGTAGTGGTAGACCAGGGCTCTGGACGCTCCGGCCGCCGAGGCCACGTCGTCGATCGAGACGTCTTCCGCATCCCGCGTGCTGAAGAGCTCCAGGGCGGCCGTCATGAGCTCCTCACGCCGGCGATCAACACTCAGCCGCCGCCGGGGAGCCCGGGTACCTGGTGTCACATCTGCACAGTAGCCGACGCCGAACCCGATAGCTGACCTGTGGGGGCGCGGTCAATATCAGCTTTACCCGAACCGAGGCCGTACCCTGCGGCGGACTCGATCGTTTGGTGAGACAGGTGCCCAACTTCGCATCGCGGGGGAGACACATGTCAGGACCGCCCGTCAACACTTCAACTATCGCCGAGCTCCGAGAGGTAGACGGTTTGCCTCGGCCCAGACCCACCATCCGTAACGTCGCCGAGCGTGCCGGCGTCTCCAAATCGCTGGTATCTCTCGTGCTCCGGGGCTCGCCGCACGTGAGCGAGCACCGGCGCCAAGCCGTGCTGCAGGCCGCACGCGAACTCGGCTACCGGCCGAACGCGGTGGCGCGCAGCCTCGTCGAGGGCCGCACGCACCTCGTCGGCGCGCTGGTGGCCGACCTGCACAACCCGTTCTACGCCGAGCTGCTCGACGGACTGCAGGAGAGCCTGCACGGCGACGGCCTGCGCATGCTGATCGGCAACAGCCAGTGGGATCCGGCGTTCGAGGACGAGGCCGTGGAGGCGTTCCTCGAGCTCAGGGTCGACGGGCTGGTGCTCTTAGGCATCGCGCCGACCAGCGAGACGCTGATCGAGGCCACCAGCTACACCCCGACGGTCGTCGTCGGGGAACGTGACATCGAGCTCGACGGCGTCGACGTCGTGGTCGACGACGACCAGCTCGGCGCCCGCCTGGCCATCGACCACCTGGTCGAACTCGGCCACAAGCGGATCGCGCACATCGAGGGCGTGCGCTCCTCCCGCTGCGAGGGCTACCTCGTGGCGATGCGCAGGCACGCCCTGGCTCCGTACATCATGGTCGAGCACGCGGAGTCGACCGAAGAAGGCGGCAGGCAGGCGGCCATCGCCCTGCTGACCCGCGAACCCAGGCCTACGGCGATCTTCGCCGCCAATGACGTGGTAGCGCTCGGCGTGCTCTCGGCCGCCGGCGAACTGGGCCTGCGAGTGCCGGAAGACTTGTCAGTGGTCGGCTACGACAACACCCTCCTGTCGTCATCCCGCCACGTCTCGCTCACCTCCGTCGACCAGCCCCGCCGCACCATGGGCCGGTCGGCTGCCGCCCTGCTCAGCGACCGGATCGGAGATCCCGGCAAGGTCGCGCGGCTGCGGCAGGTGACTCCTGATCTGATCGTGCGACGCAGCACGGGACCCGCCCAATAGCGCGCCAAGGCCTGGTCAACACCCTCGGCCCCCTGGACTCCCGGGAGTTAACTACTCAGGGTCACTACGTCTGATCCGGGGGAACAGTCATGCGTGATCCTGAATTGGTGTCGTGCGCCCAGCGAGCCGCCGCCGAGCTCGAGCGGGCCTGGGCGCACTATCGGGCGGGCCGAGGGAGGGGCACGGACGTCGGCGCGGAATCCGTCGCCAGCTACGTCGCCCACTCCCTCGACCACCCGTGGGGTCGCCCGCGCGTGGTACTCGGGCTCGACGCCGAGGACGCACGGGAGCTGGCGGCACTGCTCCAGCGCCAGGAGGTTGGCGAACACGTCTGGTGAACGGTCACGATGACGTAACGTGGGGTGCATGCGTGCACTCCCAGCCTCCGTCCTGACTCTCTGCGCCCTGACCGCCGCCGCGTGCGGTGGTGTCGCCGAGGGTGACGCCGCCGCGCCGGGTAGAGCCCCCCTCCAGGCACCCGCCGCGCAGGCAGGAAAGCCCGCCGCCAAGCCGGTGGCCAAGCTCGCGGCCAAGCCGCTGCAGGGCAAGGTCATCGTCATCGACCCCGGGCACAACGGGGGCAATTATCGCGCGCCCAAGCAGATCAACCAGCTGGTCGACGTGCTGACCAAGAAGAAGCCCTGCGACACGACCGGCACCGACACCGTCAGCCACTACACCGAGGCCGCCTTCTCCTGGGACGTCTCCAACAGGATGAAGAAGATCCTCCAGGACCGGGGCGCGACGGTGAAGCTGACCAGGTCCGACAACGACAGCGTGGGCCCGTGCATCACCGAGCGTGCCGCGATCGGCAACAGGGCCAAGGCCGACGCCGCGCTGTCCGTGCACGCCGACGGCGCCGCCCCGAAGGACCATGGCTTCCACGTGATCATGCCGAAGAGGATCAACGGCCCGGTCGACGCCGTGGTGGGCAAGTCCCGCACCTTGGGCCTGGCCGTCCGCGACGCCTTCATTCAGGGCACCGGCATCCCTTACTCCACCTACATCGGCAAGAACGCCCTCAACTTCCGCGACGACCTCGGCGGGCTCAACCTGTCGACCGTGCCGAAGGTGTTCGTGGAGTGCGGCAACATGAAGAACCCCGGTGACGCGGCCAAGTTCCAGGACCCGCGGTTCCGGCAGAAGATCGCAATGGCGCTCGCGAATGGTTTGCAGCACTATCTGAAGGCATGATCCCTCGCCCTCGGCTGCGCAGCGACCTGTCAGGTTCCTACGAGCTGTCCACCGGCGCGATCGTCTCCGGCCCCGCCGACCTGATCGATCCCGTACGGCTGGCGCTGCCCGCCCTGGACCTGCGCCCGGGTGACGCCGGGGCGGTGGATCTGCGGCTCGACCAGGAGCTGGGGCCCGAGGCCTACCGGCTGACGGCCGGCTCCCGCGGCGTGGAGATCGCGGCGGGCGGTCCCGCGGGCGCCTTCTACGCGGCCCAGTCGCTGCATCAGTTGCTGCCCGACGAGTCGTTCCGTGCCGTGCCCGGCGGGCCGTGGCACGTTCCCGGCGTGCGGATCGAGGACGCGCCGCGCTTCTCCTGGCGGGGGCTCCACCTGGACGTGGCCCGGCATTTCCTGCCCAAACGGGAGGTGCTCCGGATGGTGGACCTGATGGCGGTGCACAAGCTGAACCGTCTGCACCTGCACCTGGTCGACGACCAGGGCTGGCGGGTGGAGAGCCCGGCCTTCCCGCTGCTGCACGAGGTGGCCTCGCACCGGCCGCGCACGGCCACCAACCACTGGCGCGAGCCCGACACCTACGACGACGTGCCGCACGGCGGCCACTACACGCTGGCGGACCTGGCCGAGATCGCCGCCTACGCGCGGGCCAGGGCGGTCACGATCGTGCCCGAGATCGACGTGCCGGGGCACGCCTCGGCGATCCTGGCGGCCTACCCGTCGTTCGCCTCCCGGCCGGGCGAGTACCGGGTGCTGGACCGGTGGGGCATCTCCCCCGGCATCCTGTCGCCGCTGCCGCCCACGGTGGAGTTCCTCACCACGATCTTCGACGAGCTGCTCGGCGCGCTGGGCGAGACGCCGTACGTGCACATCGGCGGCGACGAGGTGGTGCTGGACGACTGGGCCGCCTCGCGGGAGATCACCGCCTACCGCGAGTCGCTCGGCCTGGGCTCGGCGGCCGAGCTGCAGGCGTGGTTCCTGCGCCGGCTGGCCGATGTGCTGGCCGAACGCGGCACCAGGGCCGTGGTGTGGGACGAGGCGTTCGTCAGCGGCGAGCTGCGGCCCGACACGCTGGTGATGCCCTGGCGCGGGATGGGCGTGGGCCGCAGGGCCGCCGCCGCCGGCCACGACGTCATCGCCACGTCAGTCTTCCCGCTGTACTTCGACTACGCCGAGTCCGCCACGCCCGACGAACCGATGGCCATCGGCGACACGATCACGGTCGCCGACGTGGCCGCCTTCTCCCCCGCTCCCGCCGGCTGGGCCGCGCAGGAGCGCGAGCGCGTGGTCGGCGCCCAGGCCCAGCTGTGGAGCGAGCGCATCACCGACCCGCGGGTGCTGGACTACCGCGCCTGGCCGCGCGCCTGCGCGCTGGCCGAGGTCGCCTGGTCCGGCGCGGCCGGCGACGACTTCGACGTACGGCTGGCCGAGCACCTGGGCCGCCTGGACGCGATCGGCGTCGAATACCGCCCGCTCGACGGCCCCAAGCCGTGGCAGCGCAGGCGCCCGCACCGCCCTGGCGTGGTCCGGGTCTCCGACGTCATGAACCATCTGGAGCAGATGACCCGCAGCGCCGAGTCGACCAGGCCGAGCATGTAGCCCCTGGCTAGGCGGTCTTGCCGATCACCTCGGTGACGGACTTGTGGCCGTGGCGGCGCAGGCGCCGGGACAGCTGGCGGTGGATGCGGGAGGCCCACAGCGGCCCGCCGTACACCCAGCCGGTGTAGCCCTGGACCAGGGTGGCGCCGGCGAGCAGGCGCTCCCAGACGTCGTCGACGTCCTCGACGCCGCCCACGGACACCAGGGTGAGCCGGTCGCCGACGCGGGCGCGCAGCCGGCGCAGCACCTCGAGCGAGCGGGCCTTCAGCGGGCGGCCCGACAGGCCGCCCGCCTGGCCGCCGTGCCTGATCGTGGTGTTGGTCGCGATGATGCCGTCGAGGCCGAGCTCGATGGCCAGGTCGGCGACCGCGTCCACGTCCTCGTCGGCCAGGTCGGGGGCGATCTTGACCAGCAGCGGGGTGCGGCGGGGCGTGGCGTCGGCCACGTCCTTGACCGACTTGAGCAGCGGGCGCAGCAGCTCGACGGCCTGCAGGTTGCGCAGGCCCGGCGTGTTGGGCGAGCTGACGTTGACGACCAGGTAGTCGGCCAGCGGGGCGAGGATCTTGGCGCTGGTCACGTAGTCGGCGGCGGCCTCGGACTCGGGCACCACCTTGGTCTTGCCGATGTTGACGCCGACCACCACGGGCAGGCCGCGGGTGCGGCGCAGGCGCCTGGCGGCGGCCGCGGCGCCGTAGTTGTTGAAGCCCATCCGGTTGATGACCGCGCGTTGCGACACCTCGCGGAACAGGCGGGGGCGCGGGTTGCCCGGCTGGCCGTGCGCGGTGATCGTGCCGACCTCGACGTGGCCGAACCCGACCGCGGCCACGCCCTCGGCGCAGGCGGCGTCCTTGTCGAAGCCGGCGGCCAGGCCGAGCGGCCCGGGGAAGTGCACGCCGAACGCGCTGACGCGCAGGGCGGGGTCCTGGGGCGCCAACGCCTTGTAGAGCCACCGCTTGACCAGCGGCAGCGTGGACAGGACGGCGAACGCCCGTACGGTGAGGTGGTGCACGGTCTCGGCGTCGAAACGGCGCAGGACCAGCGCGAACAGCATGCGGTACATCAGGGGTTCAGGTTACCAATCCCGCCTCATGGGCGACGATCGCGGCTTGCACCCGGTTGCGCACGTCGAGCCGCGTGAGGATGGCGCTCACGTAGGCCTTGACCGTGCCCTCCACGATGTGCAGCTCGCGGGCGATCTCGGCGTTGGACATCCCGGCGCCGAGCAGGGCGAGCACCTCCCGTTCCCGCTCGGTGAGGCCTTCGATGCGGTCGCGGGCCTGGGCGCCGCGGGCCATCCGGCCACCGGCCAGCTGGCTGATGACCCGCTGGGCGACCTTCGGCGACAGGTAGGCGGCGCCGTCGGCCACGGCGTGGATGCCGGCCAGCAGCTCGCGCGGGTCGCCCGACTTCAGCAGGAAGCCGCTCGCGCCCACGTCGAGCGCCTTGGCGATGTAGTCGTCCTCGCCGAACGTGGTCAACATCACCACGGCGGTGCGCGGGGCCACCCGCTTCAGCTCCGCCGCCGCGGACAGGCCGTCCAGCTTGGGCATGCGGATGTCGAGCAGGACGACGTCCGGGTGGTGGCTCAGGGTGAGATCCACGGCCTGCCGGCCGTCGGCCGCCTCGGCCACCACGTCCAGCTCGGGGTCGGCGGCCAGGATCGCCCGGACGCCGGCGCGGATCATGGCTTCGTCGTCAGCCAGCAGCAGTCGGATCACGCCCTCTATATTGGCCGACATGGCACAGGTGAAGGTGTACGGCCGGCGTGAGGTGTGGGCGGGACGGCAGCGGGAGATCTCGGACGCGCTGCAGGCGTGCCTGGTCAGCGCGTGGGGCATCCCCGAGGACAAGCGCTTCCACCGCTTCTTCCTGATGGATCCCGACGACTTCGTCTGCCCGCAGCGCTCCGAGCGCTACCTGATCGTCGAGGTGGTCTGCTTCACCGGGCGCAGCGACGAGGCCAAGCGCGCTCTGGTGCGGGCGATCTCCGAGGTGTTCGACGACGTCGAGATCACCGTCATCGAGATGCCCATGGTGAACTGGGGGATCCGCGGCGTGCCCGCGGAGGAGCTGAGCCTGCCGTACAAGGTAGAGGTCTGACCCCAGTAATCTCCGGGGTATGAGCACTCACTATGACGTAGTCGTCCTCGGCGCTGGGCCCGGCGGGTACACGGCCGCCGTCCGCGCCGCCCAGCTGGGTCTCCGCGCCGCGGTGATCGAGGAGAAGTACTGGGGTGGCGTCTGCCTCAACGTGGGATGTATCCCCTCCAAGGCGCTGCTGCGCAATGCCGAGCTGGCGCACATCTTCACCAAGGAGGCCAAGACCTTCGGCATCTCCGGTGAGGTGAGCTTCGACTACGGCGCCGCCTTCGACCGCAGCCGCAAGGTGGCCGACGGCCGCGTCAAGGGCGTCCACTACCTGATGAAGAAGAACGCCATCACCGAGTACGACGGTCGCGGCACCTTCCTTGACGCCAACACCCTCCAGGTGAACGGCGAGACGATCACGTTCGACAACTGCATCATCGCCACCGGCGCCACGACCCGGCTGATCCCCGGCACCTCGCTGTCGGATCGCGTGGTGACCTACGAGGAGCAGATCCTCAGCGACCAGCTGCCCGGCTCGATCATCATCGCCGGCGCGGGCGCGATCGGCGTCGAGTTCGCCTACGTTCTGCACAACTACGGCGTCAAGGTGACGATCGTGGAGTTCCTCGACCGGGCCGTGCCGACCGAGGACGCGGAGGTCTCCGCCGAGCTGGCCAAGCGCTACAAGCGGCTCGGCATCGAGGTGCTCACCTCCACCAAGGTGGAGGGCATCGAGGACACCGGCTCGAACGTGCGCGTCACCGTCTCGCGTGACGGGCAGCAGCAGGTCCTGGAGGCCGACAAGGTGCTGCAGGCGATCGGCTTCGCGCCGCGCGTCGACGGTTACGGTCTGGAGAAGACCGGCGTCGCCCTGACCGACCGCGGCGCGATCGCCGTCGACGGCCGCGGCAGGACCAACGTGCCGCACATCTACGCCATCGGCGACGTCACGGCCAAGCTCATGCTGGCCCACGCCGCCGAGGCGATGGCCATCATCGCTGCGGAGACGATCGGCGGCGCGGAGACCATGGAGGTGGACTTCGTGATGATCCCGCGGGCCACCTACTGCCAGCCGCAGATCGCCAGCTTCGGCTACACCGAGGCCCAGGCCCGTGACCTCGGCTACGACGTCAAGGTCGCCAAGTTCCCCTTCACCGCCAACGGCAAGGCCCACGGCCTGGGCGACGCCAACGGCTTCGTCAAGATCATCTCTGACGAGCAGTACGGCGAGCTGCTCGGCGCCCACCTGATCGGGCCCGAGGTGACCGAGCTGCTGCCCGAGCTGACCCTGGCCCAGCAGTGGGACCTGACGGTGCACGAGGTCGCCCGCAACGTGCACGCCCACCCGACCCTCGGCGAAGCGGTCAAGGAGGCGATCCACGGCCTGGCCGGTCACATGATCAACATGTGACCCGTCGCGTACGCGTAGGAGGCCGCCACCACGGTCTTGGCCACCTCCACCTCTGCCTCGTCGCGCGGGGCGTAGAACATCACCACGTTGACGCCCCGGTCGTACAGCGGGTGCTTCTCGCCCCACCCCGAGGCCAGGAACGCCGCGTGGTCGGCCGGATCCAGGCTGAGGTGGAGGCTGCCGTCGGCGTGCACGTGGACGAACTCGGCGCTCTGGCGCGGCGGCATCAGGACGGCGTCCCGGGCCGCCGCGGGCGTGAACACCGCGTAGCTGGTCGGCACGGAGATCTCGCTGCGGCCCGTGACGGTGCCGGGCAGCGCGGACAGCCACTGCCTGACGCTCTCGCGGATCTCGGGCGGGCTGGTCTGGGTGAACTGGATGTGGGGCACTTCGGGGCCCGTCTCGGGCCTGTCCCCTGTGCGCTCGGGAAGCTCCATGCCTCCACGGTACTTTCCCAGGTATAGTAGTTACCTAGAGGATAGTGCCTAGGAGTTCGCGTGACCGAGGACGCCTGCCCCATCAGCCCGGTGGTCGACCTGCTGTTCAGCCGGTGGACCACGCCGATCATCTGGGTGCTTGAGCACCACGGGCGGTTGCGCTTCAACGAGTTGCACCGGCTGCTGCCGTCGATCACGCCCAAGGTGCTCACGCAGCGGCTGCGGCAACTGGAGCGCGACGGGCTGGTCGTCCGCACCTACCACGCCGAGATCCCGCCCCGGGTGGAGTACGAGATCAGCGACCTGAGCAGGACCCTCGTGCCCGTCTTCCGCACCCTGCACGGCTGGTCGGAGGAGCACCTGGCCGAGGTCGCGGCCGCCCGCGAGGCCTACGACGCCGCGGCTGGCTAGGGTGTCGGGCATGGAGCACCTGTACGAGCGGGCCGTCTTCGGCGGCGACGCCGCGGCTCTTGACGAGGCCGACCGGCGGCTCGACGCGATGGAAGCCGACCTGTGCATGAAGCGGGGGCGGGTGGCGCACGCCCGCTTCGTCGCCGGGGAGGGCGAGAGCCCGGACGAACTGCCGCTGTTCGAGCGGGCCCTTGAGCTCTACCGGCGGCTCGGCCACGTGCGCGGCCAGGGCGAGGCCCGGTTCTGGATCGGCTGCTTCCAGCAGGTCGTCCGCGGGGAGACCGGCTCGGAGGAGCTGACACGGTCGCTGGAGCTGGCCCGCCGGGCGGGCGACGAGCTCACCGCCTCCTACGCGCTGCGCCACCTCGGCATCGCCGAGCACCACGCGGGCAACCTGCCGCAGGCCCGCGAACTGCTCGAGGAGTCGGTACGGCTGCGCCGCTCGCTGGGCTTCCTCCCAGGAGTCGCCGCGAACCTGGTCGGTCTCGCCTACATCACCGCCGCCGAAGGTGGAGACCCCGCCAAGATCCTCGACGAGGCGACGGACCTGGCCTCGACCTCGGGCGCCGACGCCATCACCCGCCAGATCGAGGAGGCCCGATCTCACCTCCAGGGATGAACCGGCCGCGGCTCAGCCTTGCAGGCCGAGCCAGAACGCCGCGGGGATGAAGGCGACCACCAGGCCGACGGCCCACCAGCGCGGTGCGGGCCCTTCCCGCAGCACCCTGATCCCGAGCGGTGCCATGGCCACGATCAGGCCGGCGACGGCCACGAACGAGATCGGGTCGCTGCTGCCCTTCAGCACGCCGAGCGGCAGCCCGAGCCCCAGCGCCAGTGCCGCGCACCGCCAGACGGGCAGCGCCTTGGCCCTGAACGCGCCGATCGCCAGCACCAGCCACCCGCCCATGATCGCGACGTTGACCGCCTTGAAGACGTGGAAGGCGCCGTAGGTCGACTCCACGACCTTCGTGGCCTGGGCGAGCCCGAGCACGTCCACCAGGTGGAAGGCCAGATGGCTCACCCCGAGGTGGAACGCCCGGCCGAACAGCCCGAGCACCACCAGCGTCAGCCCCCACCTCCCCCATCCCGGCCCGCACAGCCTGGCCACCGCGGTGGCCGCGGGCCACAGCAGCACCACGCCCACCGCGAACAGGCTGTAGGACACCACCATCCGCTCAGGTTCCCTGGCGTAGGCGGCCAGCTGATAGGGGAAGAAGTCCCCACCCACGTCGACCCGGGTCAGCACGCCGGCCAGCAGGAAGAGCGGTCCGAGCAGCAGCCCCACACCCTCGACCCAGCGCCCCGGCACAGAAGTTGTGTTCATGCGGGAAATCCAACCGTCGCGGCGTCCCCGCCACATTGGCGCCAGGACGAGGGTTCATGGGTAGTGCCAGCACTACCTGAACTTGCCAAGCCCGTTCTTGTGGGAGAAAGATCGCTTTCATGGACTTCGAACTGACCCCGATCGGGGTGGTCCGTTCCCCGCTCACGGACGCGTCCGCGGCCCCCAAGCAGGGCACGGAAGGCGGTCCCGAGGCCAGGCTGGAGTTCGAGGAGTCCGTGCGCGAGGGTCTGAAGGACATCCGCCCCGGCGACCGCCTGATCGTGCTGACCTGGCTGGACCGCGCCGACAGGAGCGTGCTCGCCGTTCGCCCGCGCGGCGACGCCGCCAAGCCGCTCACTGGCGTCTTCAGCACCCGCTCTCCCCACCGCCCGAACCCGATCGGCCTCCACCCGGTCACGGTGCTGGCGGTCTCGGGCACGACCCTCCTGGTCAACGACCTGGAGGCACTGGACGGCACCCCCATCGTCGACCTCAAGCCGGTGATCGGCTAGTCGGGCCTGGTCGCCCTGTCGAACGTCTCGACCAGCTCGTCCGCGCAGGCCTCCGGGTCCGGCTCGTCGAGCAGCCGGGATGCCGCCGCGTCGATGGCGGCCCGCAGGGTCATGGCCATCAGCCGGCTGTCGAAGCGCCGGAACGCCCCGCTGCGCTGGCCGTGGTCGAACATCGCGGCCAGCCTGTCCGCGGCCGCGTCGCTCTCGGAGTCCCATCCGGGGACACCGTTGAGGACGATCTGCTGGAGCGCCCGCACATGGCCGGGATAGGCGGCCAGGAAGGCCACGTTCGAACGGATGAAGGCCACCAGCTGCTCGCGGGCGCCTTCCGCGGCGTCGAGCGCGGGCCGCATGAACGCCGCCGCGTCCGCGACCACCTGGCCGGAGATGGCCGCCATCAGCTCGTCCTTGCTGGAGAAGTGGTAGGAGATGAGCCGCTTGCTGCTCAGCCCCGCCTGCTCGCAGATCGCCTCGAACGTGGTCGCGGCGTAGCCGCGCTCGGCCAGGACGGCGATGGTCGCCTCCATGATCTGGGCCTTGCGGGCCTGAGTGGCCGCCTCCCTGGTCGCCGCGCGCATCACCCCAGCTTGCCACGCCTGGCATAGGCCTGCCGTACGGCGGGGCGGTTGACCAGGACGGCGACGGCGATCAGCAGCAGGCCCACCACGCCCTGCTCGGCCTTCATCCAGACGGGGAACCCGCTGTCGGGCGCGACGATGATCAGCACGATGCCCAGCGGCGCGATCATCGATATCCACCGGATCCGCAGGTAGGCCGACCTGCTGCCGCGCCTGGCCTGACCGGTCAGCGAGATCAGCCAGGCCGAGGCGGCGGCCACCGCTCCCCCGCGCACCCAGACGGGCCATTCCGCGCCGAGCACCGCGGCGACACCGAGGGCCGCCACCGAGACGACGAGCATCGCGACGAACAGGTTCCGCAGTTTGTTATCCATGCGAATAAATTTATTCGCGTGGATAAATTGCTGTCAACCGTCAATGACAGCCGCGCGGCCTGGGGCGGCTCCGGCGCGGCGGAAGCGGAGGGTGAGGATGAAGGTGGCCAGCAGGGTGGTCATGAGGGCGTCGCCGACGTGCAGGAGGTAGAGGCCGATCGGGTAGCCCTCGTGGAGCACCGAGCCGGCGATCATCATCGCCTGGAAGCCGAGCCAGATCAGTAGCGCGTACCCGAAGGCCTGCCTGCGCGTGCCGGCCTGGAGCCGGTTGAGCAGCACCGCCAGGATGACGATCTCCAGGACGTTCCTGCCGAGCTGGGCGACGAGTTCCCAGGCGTGCGGCGGCGCGGGGGCAACACCGCGGAGCGAGGCCCACACCCCGCCGAAGACGATGTAGTACACGGCGCTGGCCACGAGCGTCGTCACCGCCGCCGCCCCCACGGCCCAGTAGTTGACTCTCATCGTTGGAGCTCCTTTGTCCAGGAAGTTGCCTGTCAGGGGCCATCGTGATCGGGGTCACACAGCGGCAGCAACGACGTTCTCGTCATGCCAGCGATGAGCCTCACGCATCGATGCCGTGAGCAGAGCGCCGTTGTTCCGGCCGGCCCGGCCGCCGACGATGAGGGGCATGAACCTTTGGCTGACGAATGCCCGGCTGTTCGATGGCACCGGCGGGCCGGTCCGCGCGGGTGCGGGGATCCTGATCGAGGACGGGGTGATCACCCGGATGGGGCGTGCCGCGGATGCGGTGCCACCCGGGGCGGACGTGATCGACGTGGCCGGCCGTACCGTCATGCCGGGGATGATCGACGCGCACGCGCACGTGTTCGTGAAGCCGCCGCGGCCGGAGGAGGGGGCGGAGCCGCTGTGGCCGGAGACGAGCGCGCACTTCCTGGGCGCGCGGCTGCGGGAGACGCTGCGGATGGGGTTCACCACGCTGCGCGACGTCGGGTCGTACGGCGACGCGGTGGTGGCGGCGCGGCAGGCGATGCGGTACGGGGCCTTCCGCGGGCCGCGGCTGCTGACGTGCGGCCGGATCGTGTCGGCGACCGCGCCCGGCGGCCGGTTCTTCGACGGGATGTACCGCGAGGCCGACGGCCCCGACGAGGTGCGCAAGGCGGTGCGCGAGCAGCTGCGGCGCGGCGCTGACTTCGTCAAGGTGATGACCACCGGGGCGCGCTCGGTCGAGCTGGAGGACCCGCTACCCGCGCAGCTGACCGAGGCGGAGGTGGCCGCGGTGGTCGACGAGGCGCACCGCCTCGGCTACCGGGTGGCCGCGCACGCGGAGGGGCTCGCGGGCACGGAGCTGGCCGTCAGGCTCGGCGCGGACACCATCGAGCACGGGATGTACCTGCACCAGCGCCCCGAGCTGCTGGACCTGATGGCCGCCGCAGGCCAGGTCCTGGTGCCCACCCTGTCGTGCTACTACGGCGTCGCCGAGGAGCCCGGGTGGACGCCGCGGCTGGCCGACCTGGCCAGACGGAATCTCGACGAGGCCTGCCGTACGCTCGAAGCGGCCCGTACGGCGGGCGTCCCGATCGCCCTGGGCCACGACTGGCAGCCGTTCTCCGACGCGGCGACGGAGATCGTGCGCATGGTCCGTCACGGGATGAGCCCCGCCGAGACCCTGGTCGCGGCGACGGCGACCGCGGCACGCGCGCTCGGGCTGGACGACCGGCTCGGCACCGTCGAACCCGGGAAGCTCGCGGACCTGGTCGTGGTGGACGGCGACCCGCTGGCCGACCCGGGCGTTCTGCGCGATCGCGCGCGGATCTGGCTGGTGCTTCAGCTGGGCGAGCCGGTGTCCGGCCAGACCATGGAGGCGAACGCGCGGACCGCGGCGGTTTCGCGCTCGGCGGACCAGATCAGCGCGCTCTCCAACGGCGGCAGCCCACGCAGCGGGATCACGCGGACGCCGGGATGAGTGTAGTAGTCGGCCAGCGAGGCCACCGTCGGGTGGACGATCTCGCCGCGCGCCACCAGCGACAGCACCTCGATCATCCGCCCCTCCGCGCCGCGGCGCCTGGCCGGGAGCGGGTAGACGACCTCCAGCGTCTCGGGCGGCAGCATGCCGGTGGCGTCGATCACGTGCTCGCCGCCGAGGTCCTCGAGGGTGGCGTAGCCGCGCTCGGCCAGCGGGTGGCCGTCCCGCACCGCCAGCGCGCGCTCCTCGCGCATGAGGACGGGGCCGACGACCAGGTCGGGCTGCCGGATCGGCAGCCAGTGGGCGACGGCGTCCAGCTCGCCGCGGCGCAGCCGGGGCAGCGCCTCGCCGGGGAACGCCTCGTACACCACGACCTCGCACCCCGGGTGAGCCGTGGTGAAGGCCCGGACGACCTGCGAGAACGACGGGCCGCCGGCGGCGAAGTTGAGCAGGCTGACCCGCAGCTCGCCGGTGATCCCCGAGGCGATCTCCCTGGCCTCGGCCAGCGCCAGGTGGATCTGGTCGAACCCGGGGCGCAGCCCGTCGCGCAGCCGCTCACCCAGCGGGGTCAGCCGCACGCGACGGGAGGTGCGTTCGAACAGCCGCCCGCCCACGCGCGTCTCCATGGCGCGGATGGTCTGGCTCACCCGCGACTGGGACAGGTACATCCGCTCCGCGGCCCGGCCGAAGTGCAGCTCCTCGGCCAGCGTCTCGCCTGTCCAGGAGCGGGTGCTGCTGGAGCATTGCGGGCATGCGCGTTTTGTCTGGAACCTCGCGGTCGAGCAGCACGCCCACTGGCGTCCAGGCCTGAAGTCCGCGCCCGGGTTCGCGGAGCAGTGCCGCCAGTTGACCGAAGCGCGAGCAGACAACGAATGGCTGCGAGCCGGGTCGATCACCGTCCAACAGCAAGCCCTGAAGGACTTCGCGCAGGCCATGGCGAACTTCTTCGGCAAGACCCACCGCAAGCCGACGTGGCGTAAGCGCGG
>NZ_JAHDTI010000028.1 GCF_018531495.1 Nonomuraea sediminis | reverse complement strand
GACGACCGCGGGCTCGGCGCCGGGACGGTCGCCCCACAGCGCCACGGCCTCGCCGAGCACGGCCGCCGCGGCGTTCGGGTCGCCGGCGCGCAGGCGCTCACGGCCGGCGGCGGCGAACTGCTCGAACCGCAGCGCGTCCACGTCGGCCGCGTCCACGTCCAGCTGGTAGCCGCCCGCGACCTGCGCGACGTCGCCGGCCGAGCCGAGGGTACGGCGCAGCCGCGAGACGAGGGCCTGCAGGGCGTGGGCGGGACCGGCCGGCGGGTCCTCGGCCCAGATCGCGTCGACCAGGACGCCCTGCTCGACCGCGCGTCCGCCGGCGAGCGCCAGCCGTACGACCAGACCCTGCAACCGCGCACCCCGAACGGGCAGGGCGGCGTCACCGCGAGACGCCTGAAAGGCGCCGAGCAGCGTGACGCGAAGCCGCGCATCCCCGTCCATCTCGCGATCCTCGCGCACGCACTCTCGAGTCCCCAAATCACGCTCACACGCTGAGCGGTCGCAGGACGGGCGTGTCAGCGCCGTGTGTGCCCCGTGTGAGCGGCCCGTTCCAGTCTTTGCGGAGAACAGGACAGCGAGCTCCGGAAGGGGAGTTCTCATGCATGACGTAGTGATCGTGGGCGCCGGCCCGGTTGGTCTGTTCCTTGCCTGCGAGCTTGGCCTCGCGGGTTGCTCTGTCCTCGTGCTTGAGCGGGAGGCGGAGACCAGCTCTCCGTGGAGGGCGGCCCCGCTCGGGATGCGGGGACTGTCCGCCGCGTCGGTCGAGGCGTTCTACCGCCGCGGGATGCTGGACCCGCTGTTGAAGGCGTCGCATCCCGGCACGCGCTCTCGTGGTGGGGGCCACTTCGCCGGCATGATGCTCGATCCGGCCAAGGTCGACTTCGCCGCCCTGCCGTACCGGCTTCCCAGCCCGGCGACAGAGGGCGTGATGACCAACCTCGAGGCGGTCGAGACGGTGCTGTCCGAGCGGGCAGCCATGCTCGGCGTGGAGGTCAGGCGCGGCGTCACGGTCTCGGCCATCGCGCAGGACGACGAGACTGTGGTCGCGCGAGCCGGCGAGCACGAGTTCGCGGCGCGCTGGCTCGTGGGCTGCGACGGCGGGCGCAGTGCGGTGCGCGGGCTCGCGGGCTTCGACTTCGCGGGGACTGATCCGCAGTTCACCGGATACGTCGTGCTCGCCACCATCGCCGATCCCGAGAAGCTGCGCCCGGGGTTCAATCTGACGCCGACCGGCATGTACCTGCAGATGCCCGCGAAAGGGCACCTCGGGGTGATGGAGTTCGACGGCGGCGCGTTCGATCGCTCGCAGCGGCCGACTCGCGAGCATCTCCAGGCGGTTCTGCGCCGGGTATCCGGCACCGACGTGACGCTGAGCGACGTCCATCTCGCCTCGAGCTTCACCGATCGGGCGATGCAGACGACGACCTACCGGCAGGGGCGGGTCCTGCTCGCGGGCGACGCCGCTCACATCCACTCTCCCCTCGGGGCGCAGGGACTCAACCTCGGCCTCGGCGACGCCATGAACCTGGGGTGGAAGCTCGCGGCGACCGTGCACGGGTACGCGCCGGACGGGCTTGTCGACACCTACACCCGCGAGCGCCATCAGATCGGCGCGTGGGTGCTCGACTGGACGCGCGCCCAGGCGGCGGTGATGAGGCCGGACCCGCATGCCCAGGCGCTCCAAGGAGTGATCCGCGACCTGATCGGGACCCGTGACGGAACGACCTACGTGGCCGACAAGGTGTCGGGGTCGTCGATCCGCTACGACCTCGGCAGCGAGCATCCGCTGGTCGGCCGCAACGCCCCGGACTTCTGTCTTGAGGACGGCACTCGCCTCGGCGACCTGCTGCAGGACGGACGAGGCGTCGCGCTCGATTTCAGCATCGACCGGTATCTGCACGGTTCAGCGATGGGCTGGGAGAGCCGGATGAGGTATGCGGCGGGGCCGGCGATAGACGACCTCGGAGCTGGCGCCGTGCTTGTCCGACCTGACGGCATAGTCGCCTGGGCCGGTGATCGCGACCCTGATCGTGAAGCGTTCGAGCGGGCCGCCGGCCGTTGGTTCGGTAGTCCGGCGAGCTTTCCAGGCCCCGCGGCCTGAATGTCAACGTTGACATCCTCCTCAACCAAGTTCAAGGAGCACATATGACGATCACCCTCCGACCGGGAAGCACCGTGGTGTTCACCGGCGATTCGATCACCGACAGCCAGCGGATGGAGAGCGAAGACGGCCTCGGGTTCGGCTACCCGCTGCGCATCGCGGGCGAGTGGGGACTCCGGCATCCGGACCGCCCCGTGACCTGGCTGAACACCGGGATCGGCGGCAACAAGGTGATGGACCTCGAAGCCCGCTGGCAGGCGGACGTGCTCGACGCGCGCCCGGATGTGGTGTCGATCCTCGTCGGGGTCAACGACATGGGCTGGCACACGCTGGACCCGGAAGGGTACGTGATCCCCGTGGAGGAGTTCGAGGCGGGTTACGACCGCCTGCTCGCGCCCCTCGCCGAGGCGGGCACGGAGCTGATCCTCATCGAGCCGTTCCTCCTGCCGATCCACGGCGTCGTCGAGGCCGGTGCCGCGGTCATCGGAGAGGCAGAGCGGAAGGAATGGCGCGCCGATCTGAACCCGAAGATCCAGGCCGTGCGGGAACTCGCCGGCAAGTACGGTGCCCAGCTGCTTCCCGCCGACGGCATGTTCGCCGAACTCGCCGCGACGACCGGGCCGGAGTACTGGTCCGAGGACGGCGTGCACCCGACGCCGGCCGGTCACGCCGCACTCGCGGCGGCCTGGCTGCGCCTGGTCGAGTGACCGCGGCTCGCGATCGCTCGTGGGGCGAAGGCGCTCTGTCAGAATGTGCCGGGTGAACGCGACCATCCTGGAGCGCGAAGCCGAGCTGGCCGTTCTGTCCGGTGCCGCGCGTGAGGCCGGCGCCGGATCCGGCTCGGTGATCCTCGTGTCCGGCGAGGCGGGGATCGGGAAGTCAAGCCTGGTTCACGGCATTCGGGCGGTGCTGCCGGCGGATGGGCGGCTCCTGGTGGGGTACTGCGACGACCTCGCGACGCCGCGGGTGCTCGGCCCTCTGCGTGATCTCATCGGCAGCATCGGAACCGCGCTGACCCGGGCGCTGGAGCGCGGCGATCGAGGCGAGGTGCTGGAGGCGCTGCGCGCCGAGCTCGACCGGGTGGAGCAGCCGACGGTGCTGGTTGTGGAAGATGTCCACTGGGCCGATGAGGCGACCCTCGACGTGCTGCGCTACCTGGTCCGCCGGGCGGGGCGGCTGCCGCTGGTCCTGGTGCTCACCTACCGCGACGACGAGCTGGCCGGCGATCACCCGCTGCGGCACCTGCTGGGGGTGGCCTCCCGGGCCGAGCGGGTGCGCCGGCTGCGGTTGGCCCGGCTCAGCCTGGCCGCGGTGCGCCAGCTGAGCGAGGCCACCGACGTCGACGCGGACGAGGTCTTCGCGGTGACCTCCGGCAACCCCTACTTCGTCACCGAGCTGCTGGCCGGTGGGGACGCCGCGGCGGTGCCGTTGACGATCGCGGACGCGGTCTCGGCCCGGGTCGCGCAGCTCGACCCGGCGACTTCGGCGGTCCTGGAACGGCTCGCCGTCGTGCCGTCGGCGGTGGAGCGATGGCTCGTCGAAGCCCTCGTGCCGGAAGGTGCGGCCGTGCTCGCCCCGGCCGAGGAGCGAGGCCTGCTTCATGTCACGCCGCGCCGGGTGACTTTCCGCCACGAACTGACTCGCCGCGCGGTGGTGGATTCGATGCCGGCGGTGCTCCGGGAGGCGGCCAACCGCGGCGTGCTCGCCGCGCTCCTGGCTCGGCCCGGGATCGAGGTGTCCAGGGTGGTGCACCACGCGGCGCAGGCGGGTGCCCGCGACGTCATCCTCGAGTACGGGCCGGCCGCGGCCCGGGAGGCGGCCGACGCCGGGGCGCACCGGCAGGCGGCGGCCCACCTGCGGCTGGTCCTCGACCAGCAGCCGGTACTCGCCCGGCAGGACGAGGCGGAGCTGTGGGAACGCTTGGCCGTCGAGAGCTACACCATCGGTGCCCCCGCCGGCGAGACGGTGGCGGCCCAGCGACGCGCGGTCGAGCTGCGACGCGGTGACGACCCGCGCGCTTTGGGCGCTTCCCTGCGCTGGCTGTCGCGGATCTGCTGGTGGGCAGGGAACCCGGACGAGGCGGATACGGCGGCGGACGAGGCGGTCGCCGTTCTCGGTGCCGTCGACGACCAGCTGCTCGCCATGGCGCTGAGCAACAAGGCTCAGCTGCATGCGCTGGCGGGGCGGGACACCGAGGCCGCCGACCTGGCCGAGCGGGCCATCGCGCTCGGCAGGGACACACCGGCGATCCTGTCGCACGCGCTCAACAACCTGGCCATGGCGCGTGACCGGCTCGGCGACCCGAGAACGCTGCCCACCTTCGAGGAGTGCCTGCGCGTCGCGCTTGACGCGGACGAGCCCGAGCACGCGTGCCGGGCCTACGTGAACCTGATCCTGGTCAGCCTCGCCAATCTGCGTCTCGACCTCGCCCGGGGCCGCCTCGCCGAAGGCATCGAGTTCGCCGAACGCTCAGAGTTCCTGATGTACTTCCAGTACCTGCAGGTGGCGGCGGCGACGCTGCACTTCATGACCGGCGACTGGGACGAGGTGCTGCCGGCCGCGGCGTACGCCCTCGATGCCGCCTCCCCGCCGGTGCGATGCGCCGCGTTAACCGTGATCGGCCGCACCCAGTTGCGCCGCGGAGAACCGTCTGCGGTACGGACGCTGCGCGAGGCGTGGCAGCTGGCCGTACGCCAGGGCGAAAGCCAGTGGATCGCACCGGCGGCCGCGGCCCTGGCCGAGGCGAGCATGCTCGACCCCGACGCCGGTTCGGCCATCGCGGAGCTGACCGAGGCGTACGAGCTGGCAGGCCGGTTCGGCACCGTCGCCGAGCGGGCAGAGCTGGCGTACTGGCTGGGCCGCGCGGGCCGGCCCGTCGGCGGGCAGGAGCTGAACCATCCGTACGCGTTGCTGGCCGACGGCCGGTGGGCCGAGGCAGCCGAGGCGTGGCGGGTGGCAGGCTGCCGGTACGAGTACGCCGCGGCGCTGGCCGCCAGCACCGAGGCCGGCGAGCAGCTGACCGCGCTGGCCGTGCTCGACTCGCTCGGTGCCGAGCCGCTAGCCCGGCTGGTCCGGGCACGCCTGCGGGACCTCGGAGTGACCCGGGTGCCACGTGGTCCGGCTCCCTCGACCCGGGTCAACCCGGCCGGCCTGACCGAGCGCCAGGTCGAGGTCGTCCAGCTGCTGGCCCAGGGCATGAGCAACGCGGAGATCGCCCGCCGGCTCGTCGTGTCGGTACGCACCGTGGAGAGCCACGTCGCGGCGGTTCTGGCCAAACTCGGCACCCACACCCGCCAGGGCGCCGCCGAACGCGCCGCCGGGCTAGGGATCCTCGCCCCACCAGCCTGACCTCAAGCATCGGTAGCGCCTGCCCCGATCTCGGTAGCGACTACCGAGGCGACAGGCCTCGGAAGCCTCGTAGAACGGGGGCAGACCGAAACCGAGGAGGATTTCATGGCACTGGACGAGGACCGCCTCATGGCCTTCCTGAACACGTTCGCCGGAGATCTCGGCGCGACGATGGCCGCCGGCAGCGTCGTGGTCGGCGACAAGCTGGGGCTGTACAAGGCGCTGGCCGGCGGGGCGCACTCGCCGCATGAGCTGGCCGCGGCCACCGGTACCTGGCCGCGCTACGTCGAGGAATGGCTGCGCGGGCAGGCCGCGGGCGGCTACGTGGAGTACGACGCGCCGACGGGCACCTACCGGCTGAGCGAGGAGCAGGCGTTCGCGCTGACCGACCCGGACGGGCCCGTCTTCGTTCCGGGCGCGTTCCAGCTCGCGCTCGGCGCGCTGAAGGCGGAGCCGGAGATCACCGAGGCGTTCCTTAGCGGCGACGGGGTGGGCTGGCACCGGCATGACGGGGACGTCTTCACCGGCTGCGAGCGCTTCTTCCGCCCCGGCTACGGCGCCAACCTGGTCAGCGCCTGGCTGCCCGCGCTCGACGGCGTCGAGAACAAGCTGCGCCGTGGCGCCCGCGTCGCGGATGTCGGCTGCGGCCACGGCGCGTCCACCATCCTGATGGCACAAGCGTTCCCGGCTTCGACGTTCGCCGGATCGGACTACCACGACGCCTCGATCGATCAAGCCTGCAAGCGAGCGGAAGACCTGGGGCTCGGAGCTTCGGTGAGCTTCACCGTGGCGCCCGCGCAGAGCTTCGACGATGGTCCGTACGACCTGGTCACCACCTTCGACGCGCTGCACGACATGGGCGACCCGCTCGGCGCGGCCATCAATGTCCGCGCCCAGCTGGCCGGCGACGGCACCTGGCTGATCGTCGAGCCCGCCGCGGGCGCGTCGGTGGCCGACAACCTCAACCCTGTCGGCCGGGTGTACTACTCCTTCTCGACGTTCCTGTGCGTGCCCAGCGCCTTGTCGCAGGAGGGCGGGTATTCGCTCGGCGCCCAGGCGGGCGAGGAGCCGATCCGCCGTCTGGCCGCCGATGCGGGGTTCACCCGGTTCCGCCGCGTCGCCGAGACGCCGTTCAACATCGTGTACGAGGCCCGTCCATGATCAGAACCGCGGTCTCCGCCGATGCCGCGCCGCCCGCGATCGGCCCCTACAGCCAAGCCGTCGTGGCCAACGGGTTCGTCTTCTGCTCCGGCACCGTCGGCATCGATCCGGCCACCGGCGCACTCGGCGAGGGCATCGAAGCACAGACAGAGCAGGCGCTGCGCAACCTGAACGCCATCCTCACCGCGGCCGGCGCATCCTTGTCCACACTCGTCAAGACGACGATCTTCTACACGAATCCGGCGGACTTCGCGACCATCAACGCGATCTACGCCCGGCACATGCCAGACCCCGCGCCCGCCCGGTCGGCGCCGGCCAACGTGATCCTGCCTCGCGGCATACTCATCTCCATCGAGGCAATCGCGATCACCGAAACACCGGCGCCGACCGGCCGATCCTGACCCCGGCGGGGTTTGTTCCCGACCAGCTCGTCCTCGTCCAGCACACCTGTACGGCAAGCCCTCCACCCCGGTTTCGCGCCGGCGGGCTCGGGAGGGTGCGCCGTGGTCGGCGAGGCGAGGGGGCCGCGGTGCCCGGTAGACGAAGCGGCGTGGCGGCGGGCAACCGTCACCGACTCGCCGCGAGCGCCGGGCGCGGGTCCTCAGCCGAAGTGCGGCGGGCGGCCGGTGGCGGGGGGCCTGCCGTACCAGAAAGAGCGTGGCCCTGCTGTACCAGAAAGACGGTAGGGAAGAAATGGGCCTACCGAGTGGTCGGTTGGGAAGTTATGGTTCGGCTATGGCTGAGGTCGCGGCCCCGGTGCGGTTGGGGCGCTTGCTGCCGGTTCTCGGAGTTGCGAACGCCGTGATGTTCGCCCTCTATGCGGGCGTGGGCGTGCTGCTCGGGCTCAACGTCGAACAGCTCGACCCGGCGGGCAAGGTGTCCAGCCTGGGGCTGATCTCGGGGATCGGCGCGGTGTTCGCCACCGTGTTCAACCCCGTCGGCGGCGCGTTATCCGACAGGACGCGGTCGCGGTTCGGGCGGCGGGTGCCGTGGATGATCGGCGGCTCGGTGGCGGCGCTGGGCGCGATGGCGCTGATGGCCGGCGCGCGGTCGCTGTTCGCGCTGGCCGTGGGGTGGTGCCTGGGACAGGCCACGATGAACCTGTTCCAGGCCGCGCTGACCGCGATCGTCCCCGACCGGGTGCCGGAGGACAGGCGGGGGACCGCCTCCGCGGTGCTGGGGATCATGCTGTCGCTCGGCAGCGTGATCGGGACCCTGCTCGCCGCCCGGTTCGCGGCGAACATCCCGCTCGGCTATTTGGTGTTCGGCGCGCTGGTCGTCGGCGCGGCGGTGCTCGCGTCGGTGTTCACCAGGGATTCGGGCTCGGTGGAAGAGCGGCGTGAGCGCCCGAGGTTCCTGTCGGCCATGCGGCACAGGGACTTCATGTGGGTGTTCATCGGCCGGACGCTCATGGTGCTCGGCTACTTCATGGTGCTGAGCTTCCTGCTGTACATCCTCAAGGACTACATCGGCCTCCCGCCGGGACTGAAGCCGGCCGACGCGGTGGCCAGGATCACGCTGATCTCGACGGCGTGCTCGATCGTCGCCACGCTGATCGGCGGCCCGCTGTCGGACAAGCTCAACCGCCGCAAGGCGTTCGTCACCGTGGCCGGCGTGGTGGCCGCGCTCGCGCTGCTGATCCCGTTGCTGGCCCCGAGCTGGGGCCTGGTGATGGTGTTCGCGGTGATCCACGGCTCGGCGTTCGGCCTGTACTTCGCGGTCGACATCGCGCTGGCCACGCTGGTGCTGCCGAATCCCGAGGACGCCGCGCGGGACCTCGGCGTGCTCAACGTCGCCGCCGCCGGACCGCAGATCGCGGCGCCGTTCGTGGCCTCCGCGGTGATCCAGATCGGCGGCGGCTACGCGCCGCTGTTCGGGGTGGCTGTGGTGGTCTGCCTGGCGGGCGCGCTCGCCGTACTCCCCATCAGGTCGGTTCGCTAAGGTACGGCGCACACCATGCAATATCTACATAAATGGGCGAATATTCGGACACGGGGCGGCACGTCGGAGACGTTTCCCAGGTATGAGTATCGGACAGATCATGGCCATGATCATCGGCTTCCTCGTGGTAGCCGGCATCGGGATCACCACGGTGGCCGTCGTCCTGTACGGGATCAAGAACGGCCAGTGGCCGACGAAGTGACGCCGGCCTGAACCGCCTCGGGGGCTCGCTCAGCCGTGAGCCCCACGAGGATGCCCGCGATCACCGCGCCCGCGCCCAGCAGGTCGTAGGCCGAAGGCGTCGCGATCCCCAGCACCAGCCCCGTGACGATCGCGCCCACCGGGATGAGCCCGGCGAACAGCCCCGCGCGCCCGGGCCCCAGCCTGGGCAGCGAGGAGTACCACAGGAAGAAGGCGACCACGGTCACCACCAGCGCCAGGTACCCGAACCCGAGCACCTCCGGTCCCGTCGGCGCCCTGAACATCCCGCGCCCCTCCTTGACCAGCCCGATCACGGCGAGCAGCGGTACGGCGAGCGCCGTGGAGTAGGCGGAGACCCGGATCGCCCCGAGCTTGGGCAGCAGCGGGATGGCCAGCATCGAGAAGCACACCTCGCCCACCAGCGCACCCAGTCCCCACAGCAGCCCCGGCAGGTTGCCCGAGCCGAGCCCGGTGGCCAGCGTCGCCCCCGCGACCACGATCGCGGCGCCCACCAGCAGGCGCGGCGCCGGCCGCCCGCCGAACAGAGCCAGCCACAGCGGCACGGTCCCCAGCACGGTCCCGACCAGGGCGGGACCCGAGGCCCGCGTGGACTCCACGACGCAGACGTTGAAGATGACCAGCCCGAAGAGCGTGAGCCCGGCCAGGAAGAGCGTCTCCCTGGCGGTCAGCCGGACGAAGCGGAGCCCGAGGACCCGGGTGGCGACCAGCAGGATGACGGCCGCGACCAGGTAGCGCACGGCTTGCCCGCCGTACACGGGATAGTCCTTGACCAGGCCCGAGACCCCGGCGAGCGTCCCGACAAGGAACATGGCGCAGGCCGCGCCGATGACTCCGTTTCTCACGTCAGGGATGGTATTGAGAGAATGGTTCCCCTGATCAGGCCAATGAGCACAGGAAAGGGAGGTCCAATGTGGCCGACCTCCACGTCACGATAGATCGCGCCAAGGGCGCGATAGCCGGGCAGATCGCCTGCGAGCTGCGGGAGTCCATCCGGCTCGGGCGGCTCGAGCCGGGCACCCGCCTGCCCGCCTCCCGCGACCTCGCCGCGGATCTCCAGGTCTCGCGCGGCGTCGTGGTCGAGGCCTACGAGCAGCTGGTCGCCGAGGGCTTCCTGGTCTCCAGAGTCGGCTCGGGCACCCACGTGGCACGAGCGCTCGAACCCGCCCCGCCGCGGCCCGTGGTCGAGCCGGGGGACGAGACGGAATGCCCGTACTACGGGCACCGCCCCACCAGCCCCGACCTCAGCGGGTTCCCCCGGCAGCGCTGGATGGCCTCGGTGCGGCACGTGCTCACCACGCTGCCGTCCGACGCGTTCGACTACGCCGACCCCGCGGGGGTCTACGAGCTGCGCGAGGAGCTGGCCGGCTACCTGCGCAGAGTCAGGGCCGCCGACGTGCGCCCGGAGAACCTGGTGATCGTCGGCGGCGTGGCCCAGGCGCTCAGTCTCGTGCTCGCCGTCCTCGGCGCCGGGCTGAAGCTGGCCATCGAGGACCCCACGAGCGTCCGCCAGGTCCCGCTGCTGCGCAGGTCGGGCGCCGAGCTCGTGCCCGTGCCGGTGGACGGCGAGGGCCTGCGGGTGGACCGGCTCCCCGCGGCAGGGGCGGTGCTGGTCACCCCGGCGCACCAGTACCCCACCGGCGTGGTGCTGTCGCCGCGGCGCCGTACCGCGCTGGTGGAGTGGGCGCACGCGCATGACGCGTTCGTGCTGGAGGACGACTACGACGCCGAGTTCAGGTTCGACCGCGACCCGGTCGGCTGCCTGCAGGGGCTGGCGCCCGACCGGGTCATCCTGGCCGGCAGCACGAGCAAGTCGCTGGCGCCCGGGCTCAGGCTCGGCTGGGTGGTCGCCCCGGCCGATCTCGCCGCGCAGCTGCAGCGGGCCAGGGCCGAGTTCGACCTCGGCTCTCCCGTCATCGACCAGTACGCGCTCGCGCACTTCATGCACACCGGCGGCTACGACAGGCACCTGCGCAGGATGCGCCGCGAGTACCGGATCCGCAGGGACGTCCTGGTCAGGGCGCTGGCCGAGCACCTGCCCGAGGTCCGGGTCCGCGGCATCCAGGCGGGCCTGCACGCCTGCCTCGAACTGCCCGCCAGCTGGGACGAGAACACGGTGGTCGCCGCCGCCCGCGACCTGGGGCTGCCGGCCGAGGCCGTCGGCCCGATGCGGTACGCGCCGGGCCCGCCCGCGATCGTGGTCGGCTTCGCCCGCATGCCCGCCCACCGGACCGCGGCCGCCGTACAAGGTCTAAAAGTCAGAATGTCAGGACAAACTATTGACTGAGGTGGAAGGTCTCGCTTAGAAAGAAATCCCCACCCCATTGGAGGCACCATGCGCGTGGGACTGCTCGGGCTGGGCAGGATCGGAGCCTTTCACGCCGCGACGCTCGCGGCACATCCGCTGGTGGACGAGCTGATCGTGGCCGACCCTGTGCGCAGCTCGCCGTACGGCAGGCCGGGTGACCCCTTCGAGACGGACGCCGTGGTCATCGCGACGCCCACGAGCACCCATGCCGAGCTGCTGCTCAAGGCGATCGGCCGGGGCATCCCGGTGTTCTGCGAGAAGCCGGTGGCCATCACGCTCGCCGAGACCCTGAAGGTGCTCGAGGCGGGCAGGGGCAAGCACGTGCAGATCGGCTTCCAGCGCCGCTTCGACCCCGGCTACGTCGCCGCGGCCGCCGCGCTGCGCGCGGGCGAGCTGGGTGAGCTGCACCGCGTCCACCTGATCACCGCGGACCCGGCGCCGCCTCCCGCCGAGTACATCCCGCTGTCGGGCGGCATCTACCGCGACTGCCACATCCACGACTTCGACATCCTGCGCTGGGTGACCGGGCGCGAGGTGGTGTCGGTCTACGCCGCCGGCGCCAACCGGGGCGCCGATTTCTTCCGCGCGGCGGGCGACGTCGACACCAGTGTCGCGCTGCTCACCATGGACGACGGCACGCTGGTCACCGTCCAGGGCTCCCGCTACAACGGCGCCGGCTACGACGTGCGCATGGAGCTGGCCGGCACCAAGGGCACCCGCGCCGTCGGGCTCGGCCCGCGCGCGCCGCTGACCAGCACGGAAGGCCTGCAGCCCGACGGCGAACCGTGGCCGGACTTCGTGACCCGCTTCGAGACCGCCTACGTCAACGAGATCGACGCGTTCCTGCGCAGCACCTCCAGCCTGTGCACGATCGAGGACGCGCTGGCCGCGCTGCGCGTGGCCGAGGCATGCGAGCGGTCGCGACGCGAGGGCCGCCCGGTGGAGGTGGAACGATGAAGATCGCCGGTGCGCCGATCTCGTGGGGCGTCTGCGAGGTGCCCGGCTGGGGCTACCAGCTGCCCGCCGACCGCGTGCTGAGCGAGATGCACGAGCTCGGTCTCACCGCCACCGAGCTGGGCCCCGACGGTTTCCTGACGCAGGCACAGATCGAGGAGTACGGCCTGCGCAACGTCGGCGCCTTCGTGCCGGTCGTCCTGCACGACCCCGGGCACGACCCGCTGGCGGACCTGTCGCCCGGCGTCTCGGAGATGCTGGTCCTGGCCGCCGCCACCGGCACCGACGGCTACGACCACCGCCCCACGCTGGACGAGCGGGGCTGGGCGACGCTGCTGGCCAACCTGGACCGCATCGCCGCCGCGGTGCCGCACGTCTGCCTCCACCCGCACGTCGGCACCATGATCGAGAACCGCGAGGAGGTCGAGCGGGTGCTCCGGGGCAGCGCCGTCCCGCTGTGCCTGGACACCGGCCACCTGCTGATCGGCGGCACCGACCCGGCCGAGCTGGCCACGGCCGTGCCGGGACGGATCGCGCACGTCCACATGAAGGACGTGGACGGCCTGCTGGCCGGGCTCGTCAGGAAGGGCGAGCTGACCTACACCCAGGCGGTCGCGCGCGGCATGTACCGCCCGCTCGGCCAGGGCGACGTGGACGTGGCCACCATCGTGCACGAACTCGAGCGGGCTGGGTATCAAGGCTGGTACGTGATGGAGCAGGACGTGATCCTGTCGGGCCCGCGGGACCAGCCGGTCGACGACGTCCGGCGGAGCCTGGCCTACCTGGACGGAGTGGGGGTTGGCTGACTACGGCGAGCTGCGCCGGATCAGGGCCAGGAACCCCGAGCGCATAGCCGAGGCGGCGGCCGCCCGCCGCCGCAGGCCGCTGCTCGGCGACCGCGACCAGCTCATGATCATCGCCGCGGACCATCCGGCCAGGGGCGCGCTGGGCGTCGGCGGCCGGCCGCTGGCCATGGGCAGCAGGGTCGAGCTGCTCGACCGGCTCGCCGTGGCGCTCGCCAGGCCGGGCGTCGACGGGCTGCTCGCCACCCCCGACGTGGTCGAGGACCTGCTGCTGCTCGGCCACCTCGACGACAAGATCGTGATCGGGTCGATGAACAGGGGCGGGCTGCAGGGCGCGGTCTTCGAGTTCGACGACCGCTTCACCGCCTACGACACGGGCACGATCACCCGCATGCGGCTGGACGGCGGCAAGATGCTCTGCCGGATCGCCCTCGACGAGCCGGGCACCTCCGTCACGCTCGAGGCGTGCGCCCGGGCGATCACCGAGCTGGCCGAGCGCGGGCTGGTGGCGATGATCGAGCCGTTCTGGTCACGGCGCACGGGCCACGACCTGTCGGCCGAGGGCGTCATCCAGGCGATCAGCGTGGCCCAGGGACTCGGCGCCACCTCGGCCAGGACCTGGCTGAAGATCCCCGTCGTGGACGACATGGAGCGGGTCATGCAGGCCACCACGCTGCCCACGCTGCTGCTCGGCGGCGATCCCGGCGACACGCCCGACCTGGCCTACGCCGCCTGGCGCAAGGCGCTGCGGCTGCCGGGCGTGCGCGGGCTGGTGGTGGGCAGGGCGCTGCTGTACCCGCCGGACGACGACGTGGCCGCCGCCGTCGACACCGCCGTGGCTATGCTCGGCTCACCTTGACGGCGGGCTCGAAGCCGCGGGCCAGCACGATGATCGCGCCCGCCAGCACCAGCGGGGCGGCGAAGGCCACCCGGTAGCCGCTGGCGTCCGCGATCGGGCCGATCAGCGCGGCGCCCACGATGAAGCCCACGTAGTTGAACAGGTTGACCCTGGCGATGGCCACCCCGGTGCCCGCGGGGTCGAGCCGCCCGGCCGCCGAGAACGACTGCGGCGCCACGACCGACAGTCCCACCCCGGTGAGCCCGAACGAGATGATCGCCAGCGGTTGCGTCGGGGCCAGGACGACGCCCAGGAAACCCAGCGTGGCGATCGCGCCGCCGATCCTGACGATCGCCGCCGGGCCGTACCGCCTGACGGCGACGTCGCCGCCGAGCCGCACCACCAGCGTGGTGGCCTGGTAGGCCGCGAACGCCAGCGGGATCACGTTGTCGTTCGCGTGCATGATCTTGTCCATGAAGACCGTGCTGAAGTTGGACACCGAGGAGTCCCCGATGTACAGGAAGCCCATCGCCAGGCACAGCGGGATGATCGGGCCCCACGGGAAGCGGCCGGTGGCCGCCTCGACCGTCTCGGCCTTCTCCTCCTCGATCGTGCAGAGCTTCGGCCCGGCGTAGAGCGAGCCCGCCACTGCGAACACCATCGGCACCGCCATCACGACCGCCAGCGGCAGATCCTTGCCGACGGCCGACGCCCACAGCGCTCCCACCAGGCTGAGCACGCTCCACAGGCAGTGGAAGCCGTTCAGCACCGGCCTGCCGTACCGGCGTTCGACGGCGACGCCCTGCATGTTCATGCCGGCGTCGACCCCGCCGACCGCCAGGCCGAACAGCAGCAGCGCCGGGACCAGCAGCGGGACGTTCGGCGCCAGACCGGCCAGCACCACGGCCGCCGCGACCAGCGGCTGCGCGATCCGCAGCAGCAGCTTGCTGCCGAGGCGGGCGGCGAAGGCGCCCGCGCTCACGCTGCCCACCCCCGCGAAGACCGGCACGATCAGCAGCAGGATCGTGAGGGCCAGGTCGGAGAGCCGGTGCTTGTTCTGTATCGAGGCGACCTGCGTGAGCAGCGTCGCGAACGACAGGCCCTGCACGGCGTAGACGACGAACGTGGCGATGCGCGCCTGGCGATCACGAGGGGATGGCACGATGGCCTCCAGTGGGGGGATGAAACATGAGGCGCTGTCAGGTTAGCCTCTTGGCCTGCTCCTTCGCCAGGGCGGGCGCGAACGCCCGCCAGAGCAGCAGGCCCCCCGCCGCGGTGTCCGACAGCCAGTGCGCGCCGAGATAGGTCCTGTCCCAGATCATCAGTACGGTCACCAGCGTCGTTACAGCCGGTCCCCGCCTGGGCGCCGCCCACGTGAGGTTCATGGGCGCGGACTTGAGGATTCTCTTCCGAGCGCTCGGTAGGTTTGTTGCTCTTCTGTTACCTGATAAGGTGCCGGGGTGACACGCCGGGGATACGCCACGGGCGATGCGCGGCGGGAGCGCATCCTCGCCACCGCACTGCTGGAGTTCGCGGAGAACGGCTACCGCGGTGCCTCGCTGGCCCGCATCGCCGAGCGCGTCGAGCTGTCACAGGCCGGGCTGCTCCACCACTTCAAGTCGAAGGAGCGGCTGCTGATCGCGGTCCTCGACTACCGCGACGAGGCCGACACGCGCCGCTTCGACTTCGGCAACCTGACGGGGATCGCGGCGCTCGACGCGCTCGCGGACGTGGTCGACTACAACTCCCGGGTGCCCGGCCTCGTCCAGCTCTTCTCGGTCATCAACGGCGAGGCGGTCACGGCCGACCATCCGGGCCACGACTGGGCCAGGACCCGCTACCGCCGGCTGCGCGCCAGCCTCGCCTCGGCCCTGCGCCGCGGCGCCGAGGCCGGTGAATTCCGCGCCGACCTGGACTCGGAGGCGCACGCGGACCGGCTGATCGCCATGATGGACGGCCTGCAGACCCAGTGGCTCCTCGACCCGGACAACGTCGACATGCCCCGCGTCTTCCGTACCTACATAGCCGACGTGATCACCGCCCTCCAGCCGTAACCCCAACGAGGGGTAGGGGAGGATGTGGGGATGCGCTTTTCGGTTAATGTTCCGAATTTTGGTGACTTCGCGGATCCGAGGGTCGTGGCGGCGCTGGCCGTGGCCGTTGAAGAGGCGGGGTGGGATGCGCTGTTCGTGTGGGATCACGTCGTGCATCACAAGCGGCTCCGCCGTACCTTCGCCGACCCGTGGATGCTGCTGACCGCCGCGGGACTGGCGACGTCGCGGATCCGGCTGGGCACGATGGTCACCCCCGTGGCGCGGCGGCGTCCGCAGCAGCTGGCCAGGCAGGTCGCCACGCTGGACGCGCTCACCGGCGGCAGGGTCGTCTTCGGCGCGGGGCTCGGCGGCCCGATCGAGGACGAGTTCGGCAGCTTCGGCGAGCCCACCGACCCCGCCGTCCTCGCCGGGCGCCTGGACGAGGGGCTCGGCCTGCTGGAGCGCTACTGGTCGGGCGAGCCGGTGACGTTCGAGGGCGAGCACTACCGGGTCGACGACGTCACCCTGCTGCCCGCCACGGTGCAGCAGCCGCGCCCGCCGGTGTGGGTGGCGGGGTTCTGGCCGCACCGCAGGCCGATGCGGCGGGCCGTACGGTGGGACGGCGCAGTGCCCCTGTTCGCTTCGGCCACCCACGGTTTCCTGCCGCCGATCGAGGAGGTGCGGGAGCTGGTGGCGTTCCTGCGGCAGGAGCGCGGTGACGACGGGCGGCCCTTCGAGATCGTCCTCGGCGGCCTCACCCCCGGCGACCCGGCCAAGGCCCGTGACGTGATCGGCTCCCTGGCCGAGGCGGGCGCCACCTGGTGGGACGAGCGCCAGCTCATCACCGGCCCCGACCTCGACAAGCTCGAACCCGTCCTGCGCCGCGTCGAACAGGGCCCTCCCACGCTCTGACCCGTTTGCGACGTTTGTTCATCGAAGTCCGGGTATGTAGAAGAGTGCCCACTGGTGCCACTGTGGTGCGGGTCCGGTCGCCGGGAGTCTCCGACGACCGGACGGCCTATCTCACGGGCTCGGGGACAGGCGTATGGCGGGCCGCCCAGATGCCCAGCGCGGTCAGCGAGGCGAGCTCCGTGACCGCGAGACCGCGTTCGACGAGCCCGAGAGGCATGACCTGCCACCAAGCCGTCCCGCTGCGGACGCCGAGGTAGACCATGGTCGCGATGCCGATCACCCAGACCACCGACACCACCCCGAACAGGAACGCCGCCACCGCGGGACGCCGTCCGTCAACGCGGCGCCAGGGGCGGGCGATGATCAGCACCGCGACGGGCAGCGCGAGGAACGCGGCGAAACTCCCCGTGCGGTGGATGCTGCCGCTCAGGCTGGGCCCCACCGACCAGTCGTGCTTGTGGAACGTGGCGGTCACCAGCAGTCCGATGGACCACACCATCATCGCCAGCGTCCCCACGGGCCCGGCCAGCTTCCTGTGCGCCAGGGAGAGCCCGATCAGCGCGGACCCGGCGGCCAGGATCCCGACCCCGAGCCCGAACACCCAGGCCTCCGGCCCGAGCCCGTGCTCGCTGATCGTCCGCCGGATCGGGTCGACCTGGTCGAGCCGGAGCAGGTCCAACGCGACGATCACCGCCGCTCCCACGCCGACCGCGCCCAAACCCCATCCAGCGCCCCGGTGCACCCCGCCCTCACCCCGCCTCATCTCGTTGATCACAACAACGCCCCGGCCGGCCCCGGGATTCCGGGTTTACCGGCCCAGGGCGCGCTCGATCAGGGCGTCCGAGAGCTCCCGCAGGCGGCGCCTGGCGTCCGGGGCGTAGGCCTGCGGGTCGGCCCGCGCCTCGTGATGGCCGTTGAAGTAGCGGCCCGTCACCCCGGCATGGCCGTTCACCAGGCTCATCGTGGCGTCCGCGCCTTCCGCCACGGTGCTCAGCACGGGCGCTCCGGCTTCCCTGACCATGGTGGTGTCCATGTAGGTGGCCGGGTGGAGGGCGTTGACCGTGACGTCCTGGGAGGCGAGTTCCTCCGCCAGGTCGATGGTGAACATGATCTGCGCGAGTTTGCTCTGGCTGTAGGCGCGCTGCCTGCCGTACCCGTGCTCGAGCATGGGGTCGGAGAAGTCGATCGCCTGCTGGCCGACCGAGGCGACGTTGACCACGCGGGCGGGGGAGGAGGCCGTCAGGAGCGGCAGCAGGCGGCGCGTCAGGTGGAAGCCCGCGAGGTAGTTGACCGCGAAGCGGAGCTCGATGCCGTCCTTGCTGAGCTCGCGGCCCGAGCCCGGCTTGCCGCCGCCGACACCGGCGTTGTTGATCAGGACGTCCAGCCGGTCGTAGCGGTCGAGGACCCAGGTGGCCATGGCGTCGACCGCGTGCAGGTCCGCCAGGTCCGCGCGGATCCCGTCGGCCTGCCGTATCTCCGAGCGGCCGTGCACGATGACGCGGTCGCCGGCGGCCGTCAGACGGTGGGCCAGTTCCTGGCCGAGACCCTGGGTGGAGCCGGTGATGAGGATGGTGCGCATGAGGCCTCCCGACAACGGGGAACAAACGGCGAATTTTCCCTGGTTACGAGCTCGCGACACCTAATCAGGGAGTGATTGACATGAAGATCGGGTCCCTGGCGCTCCAGCTCACCGACGCCCAGTTCGCCGACCTCCACAAGCTCGGGCACTGACGGGTACGGCAGGCGCCTGCCGTACCCGAAGAATCACGCCTTGAGGCGCCCGCCGCCGTCGACGGTCAGCACGGTCCCGGTCACGAACCCGTTGTTCACCACGAACGCGATCGTGGCCGCGACCTCCTCGGCGCTGCCCACCCGCCCGACGGGCGTCGCCGCCGCCGAGCTCGACAGCACCGCGGACCGGACCGACGGGTCGAGCGTGGACCACCACTCGGTGTCGATCACGCCGGGGGAGACCGCGTTCACCCGGACCGGCGCCAGCTCGAGCGCGAGCCCGGGCACGGTGGCCTCGAGCCCGCCGTTGACCGCCGCCAGCGCCGACACCCCGGGGTACGCGGCCCCGGCCGAGGCCGCGGTCACGAACGTGATCGAGCCCTGCGGGCTCAGCACCTCCAGCGCCGCCTGAGCCGTCAGCAGATGCGGGATCAGCTTGCCCTCGATACCCCTGACCAGGTCCTCCCTGGTCAGCGTACGCAACGGCCCGGCACCACCGCGGGCCGTCACGGTGATCACCACATGGTCGACCGTGCCGAGCCCGGCGAAGAACTCCCTGGTCACCTCCACGTCGGTGGCGTCAACGGCCTGCCCGGAGGCGCGGTCGCCCAGCTCCTTCAACGCCGACTCGACTCGCTCGGCCGACCGCCCGGTGATGACCACCTCGGCGCCGCCCTTCTCGAGCAGGGCGGCCGTCGCCAGGCCGATACCTGTCGTGCCGCCCACGATCACTACGCGCATCACGCACTCCTAAATACGAGACATCTTGCCTCGAAACTATAAAACGAGGCACGGTGTCTTGTAAAGTGACCGTCCATGGTGGGAAGACCGCGCAGCGAGGAGTCCAGGAAAGCGATCCTCAAGGCCGCGCTCGAGCTGTGCGCCCGTGACGGCTACCAGAACGTCACGCTCAAGGGCATCGCCGAGGCCGCGGGCACCGGCAGGCAGACCCTCTACCGCTGGTGGCAGACCAAGGCCGAGGTGCTGCTCGAGGCGGTCACCGAGTTGGTCGGCCCCAAGGTGGAGCCCCCACCCGGCAGCGGCGACGCCCGGGCGGACCTGGTGGCCTTCCTCGACCGCACGTTCACCGTGGCGGGCGGCCCCACGGGCCCGATCATCGTGGGGCTGATGGCCGACGCCCAGGCCGATCCCGTCTTCGCCGCCAAGCTGCGTGAACGTCTCATAGGGCACCGCAGGCAGGCGTTGCGCGAGGTGCTGGAGAGGGGCGTGCTACCCGAGGGGATCGATCCCGAGCTCGTGGTCGACATGATCTTCGGGGTGATGTGGTACCGGCTGCTCAACCGGCACGCCCCGGTGGACCGCTCGCTGGCCGAGGAAGTGGACGACCTGCTTGCGCGAATCGCCTGACACGCCGTCAGAGTCAGCGAATCCCCCGCCTGCCGGATATCGTCGGAAGTGTGAATGAACGCCCGGGATCCTGGCTACCCCGCCTGCAAGAAGTTGGAGAGCGGCTGGCCGAGGAGCTGGTCGCGGCGCGCCGTCCCAAGGAGGGAGCCGTGCCGCCGCCGCACGAGCTGCGGGCCTCGGACGACGACCGCGAGCGCATCGCTCAGGTGCTGCAGGACGCGCACGCCGACGGGCGCATCACGCTGGACGAGCTCGAGGAGCGCCTGGGCGTGCTGTACTCCGCCCGCACCCTCGGCGACCTCGCCCAGCTCACCGGTGACCTGCTGCCCGCCGACCAGCAGCCGCTCAACCTCGACGGCCGCCCCGTCTCGGCGATCTTCAAGAAGGAGCAGCGCGGCGGGCGCTGGGTCGTGCCCGCCGAGCTCAGCGTCACGGCCATGTTCGGCACGACCACGCTCGACCTGCGCGACGCGATCCTGCAGAACCGGCGCATCATCATCAACGCCACGCTGGTCTTCGGCGGGCTGGAGATCCATGTGCCCGAGGACCTGGAGGTCATCCGGGTCGCCAAGGGCGAGACCAAGCGCCTGACCAAGCAGCCCACCGCGCCGGACGCCCCGGTGGTGGAGGTCCGCACGACGAACTTCGCCGGCGAGGTCAAGGTCAAGGAGCCACCCCGCCGCAAGCGCCGCCGCTAACCGGCGCTGTCGAAGTTGATCGCGCTGTAGGCCCGCAGTTTCCAGAGCTGGTGCTCGCTCTCCACCTTGCGGATCGTGCCCGAGCGCCCGCGCATCACCAGCGAGTGCGTGACCGCCACGCCGCTGCGGAAGCGCACACCCTGCATGAGCTCGCCCTGCGTGATGCCGGTGGCGGCGAAGAAGACGTCGTCGGAGGTGACCAGGTCGTTCGTGGTGAGGACCTGGCCGAGGTCGTGCCCGGCGTCCAGGGCCTTGCGGCGCTCGGCCTCGTCGCGCGGCCACAGCTTGCCCTGGATGACGCCGCCCAGGCACTTGAGCGCGCACGCGGCCACGATGCCCTCGGGGGTGCCGCCGATGCCGAGCATCAGGTCGATGCCCGTGCCCTCGCGGGCCGCCATGATCGCGCCGGCCACGTCGCCGTCAGGGATGAACTTGATCCGCGCGCCGGTCTCCCTGATCTCCTTGACCAGCCGCTCGTGGCGGGGCCGGTCCAGGACGACGACCGTGACGTCGGCGGATGAGCAGCCCTTGGCCCTGGCCACGGCGTTGATGTTGTCGGCCACGGGCGCGTCGATGTCCACCACGTCGGCCGCGGCCCGGCCGGTGACCAGCTTCTCCATGTAGAACACGGCCGACGGGTCGTACATCGAGCCGCGCTCGCTGACCGCGATCACGCTCACGGCATCGGGCATGCCGAGCGCGGTCAGGCGGGTGCCGTCGATCGGGTCGACCGCGACGTCGCAGTCGGGGCCGCTGCCGTCGCCCACGCGCTCGCCGTTGTAGAGCATCGGGGCGTGGTCCTTCTCGCCCTCGCCGATGACCACCACGCCGTTCATGGACACCGTGTTGATCAGCTGGCGCATGGCGTTGACCGCGGCGCCGTCGGCGCCGTTCTTGTCACCCCTGCCGACCCAGCGGGCCGCCGCCATCGCGGCCGCCTCCGTGACGCGAACCAGCTCCAGTGCCAGGTTGCGATCAGGGGCGTGCTCGCCTGTGGCCAGGGCTGCGGGTACGGACGTCTGATCGGACATGATGCGGCCTCCCAAGTGGACAACTGAAGTCGATGGTAGTTGTCCCCTCTTTCCCGGTCAGCGGAGGATAATGTGCCTGCCTTGGCTTACTCCCGTTTCCCGGCGCGGGTTTTGGTCGATACACAGTGCGCGATCAGGTTCGTGTCCGGCACAAAGGAGATCGAATGAGCGACGTGGATCAGGCGGTTACGGGGCGGGGGGCCGCCACCCGCGCCGCGCTCCTCGCGGCTGCCCGCGAAGTCTTCATCCGCAAGGGATTCGCCGAGGCCGGCGTGACCGACGTGGTGGCCAAGGCCGACGCCAGCGTCGGCAGCCTCTACCACCACTTCTCCGGCAAAGCCGATCTTTACCTGACGCTGTTCGAGGAGTTCCAGGCCCGCCAGGCGCGGCGCACCAAGGACGCCGCCCGCGAGGCCCGCGCCAGGGGCGAGACCGACCCGATGCGGGTGTTCATCGACGCCGCCCGCGCCTACCTCGAAGGATGCCTGGAGGAGCAGGACGTGGCCGCGCTGTTCCTACGCGGCGACGGGCCCCCTGGGTTCGAGGTCGTAATGCGCGACCGGCTGCGCACCTGGGCCAGGCGAAACGCGGTGCTGTTCGAGGACGACCCGGCCCTCGTCCTGGTCATCACCGGCGCCTTGGCGGCCGCCGTCAACGAGGTCGTGCCGACCGGCAACCGCGCTCTGGCCGAGGAAGTGCTCACGATCATCGGCCAGATCCGACCGGTCGCTTCGGCAGGCGGCCCTGCCAGCGGGTAACCTCGCCAGATGTGCGACGGTTCACCGAGGGATTCTGGGGCTATGCGGTAGCCCTGTTCGTGTGCGTGGCTGCGGCCGCCCTTTTCCTGCTCGTCACGCCACAGAGCAGGGAGGAGCACATCCCCAAGCTTGACTACTCGATCACCGTCGCCAACTTCGGCCACAGCGTGCCGTACAAGGTCTGGGCCCCCACGAAGGATCCCGCGGGGTGGGTGCCCAACAGCAACCGCATCGCCAAGGGGGCCAACGGCGCGCAGGTGCTCTACCTGGGGTATGCCACGGCCAAGCGCCAGCATGCCATGTTCGTCCAGAGCGACGAGAAGCCCGCGGCCGACTTCGCCAACCGCATGGCCAACAGCGACAAGTCGGTCGGCACCGCGCAGATCAACGGGGCCACGTGGGACAAGCGGTTCCGCGAGGACAAGAACCAGCGCAGCCTCGTGCTCACCCGCCCCGACGTCACCCTGGTCATCACCGGCACCGCCGACTGGCCCGAACTCACCGACCTGGCCACCGCCCTCCAGCCCCGAAGCTGACCTCTCTCACACGCCAGGCACTCTTTCTTCAGACGCCAGGCACCCTTTCTCAGACGCCAGGCACTCTCTGTTCAGACGCCAGGCATTTCTCTTGTACGGCAGGCCACCCCACCGGCCGCCCACCGTCGTGCGCTGAGGACCCGCGCCCGGCGCTTCCGGCGAGTCGATGACGCTCTCTCACCGTCACGGCGCACAGGACCCACCTGAAGTGGGCCCAAGCCCCGGTCGCCCGGTCGGCGGGTCGGTGCCGCTTCTCGTCGATGGGACCCGCCTGGAGTGGAGCCCAGGCCGTTTCCCAGGCGCCGGATTGGCGGGTCGGTGACGCTTCTTCATCGTCACAGCGCAAGGCGCCCGTCTGGAGTGGGCCCAGGCCGGTTCCCGGGCGCCGGGTCGGCGGGGCGTGGGACGGCGAAGGCGGCGCCTTGTGCGGCGGGGGACCATGACTGCGGGACGCGGATCCGGGTGCCGTGGCGGACGGGGCCCGTCTGGAGTGGGCCCGAGCCGGTTCCCGGGCGCCGGGTCGGCGGGGCGTGGGACGGCGAAGGCGGCGCCTTGTGCGGCGGGGAACCATGGCCGCGGGAGGTGGATTCCGGGGGCCGTGGCGGTGGGTGAGTGGCGCCGACTCGCCGGAAGCGCCGGGCGCGGGTCCTCAGCCGAAGTGCGGTGGGCGGTCGGTGGCGGTGGCTTGCCGTACAGAAGTAGGAACTTGCCGTACAGAGGCAGAAAATTGAGTCTACTTTCGCGGTATGAGGGGACTGCGGCAGGTGGCGCAGCATGCGGAGGATCTGGCGCGGGCGACCGCGTTCTATCGAGATGTGCTGGGGCTGCGGCACATCGCCACGTTCGACCCTCCTGGGCTGGTCTTCCTCGACCTGGACGGCACGCGGCTGCTGATCGAGAAGGGCGCGCCGCCGGCCCTGCTCTACCTGCGGACCGACGACCTCGACGGCGACATCGCCCGCCTCAGGGAGCGCGGCGTCGAGATCGTGGAGGAGCCGCACCTGATCTTCACCGACGACGGCACGTTCGGCAGCCCGGGCGCCGAGATCCGGATGGCCGCGATCCGTGACTCGGAGGGCAACCTGCTGTTGCTGATGACCTAGGACGTGACCGCTTCGGCCAGCGTCGCGAAACCGCGCTTGATGTCGTCGACCGTCATGCCGCGCTCGTCGCGCTGGAAGCAGATCAGGCTCGCGTTCAGCGGCGCGAGCAGCGCGTCCGCGAGGAAGTGGGGGTCGCATCCCGGCTTGGCCTGGGCCAGCAGCGTGGCCAGGTGCGTGTGGTGGACGCGGTACGGCCCGCCGTACCTGCTCTTGCCGTCGCCCGACTCCAGCAGCAGGAACATGTCGAGCTGGTCCACGACGCGGTCGACCAGGGCGGGCAGGAAGGCCCTGACGCGGTCGGCGGGCGGCGCGCCGGGGCCGATCGGTGGCGGGCCGCTCAGGAACGCCTGCTGGAAGCGGCGTTCGCGCTCGTCGAGCAGCGCGTAGACCAGGCCGCTCCTGTCGCCGAACCTGCGGTAGACGGTGCCGACTCCGACGCAGGCCTCGCGGGCCACCTCGTCGAGCGAGAGCTGCTCGGCGCCGCGGTCGTCGATGATCCTGGCCGCCACTTCGATGATCTTCTGCCGGTTGCGCGCGGCGTCTGCGCGCTCCGGTTGTGGCTGCCCGACGATCGGCAGCGGCTGGCGCTTCGGCATCCCTCTCCCCTCGGGTACGAGGATAGCGGTTGTAACCGGAGGATTCTCCGGTTAGAGTCTCCATTGAATCGGAGAACCCTCCGCTTAAGGAGTCGAGCATGGCAGACAACTTCAACCAGCAGGTCATCGACGAGTTCCGGGCCAACGACGGCAAGGTCGGCGGCTATTTCGAGGGCTCCGCGCTGGTGCTGCTGACGACCAAGGGCGCCAAGAGCGGCAAGCCCACCACGACGCCCGTGATGTACCTTCCCGACGGCGACAGGTACGTGATCATCGCCTCGAACGGCGGCGCCGACCACCACCCGGCCTGGTACCACAACCTGCGCGCCCACCCGTCGGCCACGGCGGAGATCGGCACGGAGACCTTCGAGGCCAAGGCCGAGTTCATCGACGGCGAGGAGCGCGACCAGCTCTACGCCCGCATGGTCGCCATCGCCCCCGGCTTCGCCGAATACGAGGCCAAGACCACCCGCCACATCCCGGTCCTGGCCCTCCACCGAGCCGCCTGACCCCGCCCCGAGCGCCGCGCCCCCGAGCCCACCGCGGCGCCCATCCCACCCTGTCCCGCACCGCACGCCCCTCGGACCACGCGCTCTCCACACCGTGCGCCTACACTCAAGCCCTGCCCGACGCGCTCCCCGAACCCGTCCACCCCACGTCACCAGCCCGGCCGCCCCTGACGTCTTCACTGACTCGCGCCGCGCACTCCAGGTACGCCGCCGCGACGCGGTCCCCGGGCTCGTCCAGCCTGCGTCCCCGGGCTCGTCCAGCCTGCGTCACTGGCTCGGCCGGCTCTGACGCCTTCACCGGCTCGCGCCGCGCACTCCAGGTACGCCGAGGCCTAGCGACGCGCTCCCCGGACCCGTCCGGCCGCGTCACCGGTCCGGCCAGCTCTGACGCCTTCACTGGCTTGCGCTGACTTCAAGCACCCGAGCTCGGCTCGACGCACACCCACTGATCCTGCGTCACCGGCCCGGCCCATCGGGGAGCCGCCGGCACGCACCTCTCGTGGCGCGTAGGCATCGCCCGCTCGCCCTTTGCAGGGCGCGCCCCAGGAAGCCAGGCCGCTCGTATGCGGTCTGGTGCTAGAAGGGGGCGTCGTCGTCCTGGGTGGTGGGCTCCGAGCGGCGGGCCATGGCGGCGGCGAGCTTGACGCGGGCGCCCTGGAGCCACTCCTCGCAGATGGCGGCCAGCTTCTCGCCCCGCTCCCACAGCTCGATCGACTGCTCCAGGGTGAGCCCGCCGGTCTCCAACCGCCGCACCACCTCGGTCAACTCCTCGCGGGCCTGCTCGTACGAGGGCGCCTTCTCATCTGCCACGCGCTCCACCATAGAGTCAGGATCCGACAACCGCGCCCTGGCCCGCCGGAGGAGGAGCATGCCCGTCCGCCCAGCCACCAAAGCCGACATCCCCGAACTGGTCCGCCTCCGCCAACTCCTCGCCGTCCGCATGTCAGCCGACACCCCTTCACCCAGTACGGCAGGCACCCCCTCCTACGGCCCCTCCGAGACCGCCACGGCAGACGGCTCGTCCCAGGCTGCCGCCACGGCGGACGGCTCGTCCGGGGCTGCTGGTTCGGCGGCCGGCTCGTCCGAGGCTGTCGGGGCAGGCGGCTCGTCCCAGGTTGCCGCTACGGCGGGTGGCTCGTCCGATGCTGCCGGGGCAGGCGGCTCGTCTCAGGCTGCCGCCACGGCGGACGGCTCGTCCGAGGCTGCTGGTACGGCGGGCGGCTCGTCCGAGCCCGCGACGGCGGGGATGGAGGCCGAGCCAGGGATGGCGGGGATGGAGGCCGAGCCGGGGATGGCGGGCGTGGAGGTAGAGCCGGGGATGGCGGGCGATCAGGCCGAGGCGGGGATGGCGGGCGTTCGGGAAGGGTGGGAGGAGGCGTACGCGGCGAGCCTTGAGAACCGGCTTGGCGACCCGGACGTGGCGGTGTACGTCATCGACGCCCCGGGCGGGACGCTGGCGGCCTGCGGCATCGGCTTCATCTTCGAACGCTTCCCGGGCCCGCGTCTGCCGGACGGCCGCTTCGGCTACATCCTCGGCATGACGACGGACCCGGCACACCGCAGGCGAGGCCACGGCAGGGCCATCATGGACGCCCTCATGACCTGGTACCGCGACAACGGCGTCTCCCGCGTGGACCTGCACGCCACCTCGGACGGCGAACCCCTCTACCGCTCCTACGGCTTCACCTCCCCATACCCCGGCCTCACCTGGACCGCCCCCTAACCAACCCCCAACCCGCCGGCGCGGACCGCCGAAGCCCCGCCGTACGCCTTCCCCCCGACCCAGCGCAGGGTCGCGGGTCTGTGTCCCGCCGTAGGCCTTTCCGTCGACTCCGCGCAGGGTTGCGGGTATGTGCCCTGCCGTACGCCTTTCCGTCGACCTCGCGCAGAGTCGCGGTCTGTGTCCCGCCGTACGCCTTTCCGCCGACCCCGTGCAGGGTCGCGGGTCTTTGTGCGTGACGTGGGTGAACACGAGGAGTGCATCGTTCCGGCGGTCGCCATGCCTCGCCGTGGTCGAGCCTCGCTGCTGCCTTGCCGCGACATCTCCCGGCCTCTGTGGTTGTCGCGCTTCACATGTGGCGCGGCGGCCCGCCGTACACCCTCTCGCCGCCGCGTTGCCAAGCCCGCCCGCTGCAGGGGCGGCGTGCGGCGGCCAGCGAGCAGGCGCGCCTCTGGATCCCAGGCCGCCCCTGCAGGGGCGTCCTGCCATCGTCTCGACCGGTCCCGCACCGCCCAGACGTTGCCACGTGTGCTCATAAGTCGTCTCGCCGGGCTCCGCCGTACCTCTTCTCGCCGACCCGGCGCAGTTGGTGGCGAGCCGTAGGTCTTCCCCTGCGCGGGGGCTTGCCGTACGTGGTGTTGACGACAGGGTGGGGCTACGGGGTGGGAGGTTCGGTGCGGACGGTCAGGCGGTCGTCCGCCAGGCGGATGGTGAGCAGGGAGTCGGGGGGGACGTCCTTGGCGAGGCGGACGACCTCGCCCGACGGGTACTGGACGATGGCGTAGCCGCGTTCGAGGGTGGCGGCGGGGGAGAGGGAGACGAGGCGGGCGCGGAGGTGGGTGAGGGAGTCCGAGGCGCGGTCGAGCGAGCTCGTGAGCGAGCGGCGGCCGCGGTCGCGGAGGGCGTCGACCTGTTCGGCGCGGCGTTCGAGCTCGCGGACCGGGTCCGACAGGGAGGGGCGCGAGCGGGTCGACGTGAGCCAGGACATCTCGCGGTCGAGCCAGCCGCCGAGCACCCTGCGCCCCCGGTCGCGCAGCTGGCGGACGAGGGTGAGCTGCTCGCCGACGTCGGGGACGACCTTCTTGGCCGCGTCCGTGGGCGTCGAGGCGCGCACGTCGGCGACGAGGTCGAGCAGCGGGCTGTCCTGCTCGTGCCCGATGGCGCTGACGACGGGGGTACGGCAGGCCGCCACGGCCCGCACCAGCGTCTCGTCCGAGAACGGCAGCAGGTCTTCGAGCGAGCCGCCGCCCCGGGCGATGACGATGACGTCCACGGAGGAGTCGCCGTCGAGCTTGCGCAGCGCCTCGGTGACCTCGCCGACCGCGTAGGGCCCCTGGACCGCCACCTCTTCGACCTTGAACCGTACGGCGGGCCAGCGGCGCCGCGAGTTGTCGAGCACGTCGCGCTCGGCGGCCGAGTCACGGCCGCAGATGAGCCCGACGGTGCCCGGCAGGAAGGGCAGGCGCCGCTTCCTGTCGGCGTTGAAGAGCCCCTCGGCGGCCAGCAACTGCCGCAGCTTCTCCAGGCGAGCCAGCAGCTCGCCCACGCCGATGGGCCTGATCTCGAGCGCGGTGAAGGCGAACGAGCCCCTGTTGATCCAGAAGTCGGGCTTGACGTGCATCACCACGCGAGCGCCGTCGACGGGACGCGGCACGGTCGCCTCGTAGACCCCGCGCGGCGCGGTCACCCTGGCCGAGACGTTGGCCACCGGGTCGCGCAGCGTCAGGAACACCGTGCCGCCGCGCGCGCTGAGCTCGGTGATCTGGCCCTCGACCCAGACCGTGCCGAGCTTGCCGATCCAGCCGCCCACCATCTGCAGGACGGTGCGGATCGGCAGCGGCGACTCGGGCGAGGTCTTCGAGGTCATGGCCCGAGACTACGGGGAACGGCCGACTATTCTCCGGCTTCCAGCTTGGCCAGGCGGTTCTCGAACATCTTGATCACCTCGGGCCGCGCGGTCGTCGCCTGCTCGTAGGACAGGAAGTCCTTGATCTGCTCGGCCGTCTTGCCGCGCATCCTGGCCCGCAGCGACGCCACGGTCAGCTCCGAGTAGCCGGGCAGCGGCTCCTCCTGTACGGCGGGCGCCTTCTTGGCCGCGGGCTTGCGAGCCGCCCTGGGCTTGGCGGCGGCCTTCGGCTTGGCAGCGGGCTTCGGCTCGTCGGCGACCGCGACAGCGGGCTCCTCGGCGACTGAGGCGGCAGGCTCGTCGGCGGCGACGGCGGGGGCGGGCTCCTCAGCCGCGACGGCGGCAGCGGGGGCGGGCTCCTCAGCCACGACGGTGGCAGCCGGGGCGGGCTCCTCAGCCACGACGGGCTCGGTGGCGACCGCTGCGGGCTCGGGGGCTGCGGGGGTCTCCGTGACCAGCGGCTTGGTCTCTTCGGCGGGAGCGGGCTTGCCCGCGGGGGAGAAGATGACCGGCTCGGGCTTGGCCTTGGCGGTGCCGTTCGGCTCGGCGTCGGACGGGCGGGGGGCGAAGATGACGGGCTCGCGGCGGGCCGGCTTCTCCTCGGGCGCCTCCAGCTCGGTCTCGTGCACCTCCTCCTCGTCCTTGGCCGCCAGGCCCTTGATGGAGTTCTTCACCCTGTCGACCAGCAGCAGCGCCTGGCCCGCGGCGTTCAGCGTGGTCTGGACGACGAACATGGGAAGGTCCTTCGCCTTCTCCTTGAGTTCGTCCTTGTCGGTGACTGTCTTGGCGATGTTGCGTATCACGTCGCTGAGGGACATGACGTCTCCCTGGGAGGTCAGTATTGGACGGCCAGTCTGGCAAAGCGCGAGCAGCGATGCACGCGCGGTCCTGTCAGCCGCTCCACGTAGCATAAGGAGGTATGGAGTCCAAGACCCCCACCACCCGACGCGTCCTCGTAGCCAAGCCGCGCGGCTACTGCGCCGGAGTCGATCGAGCCGTGGTAGCGGTCGAGAAGGCTCTGGAGCAGTATGGCGCTCCGATCTACGTGCGCAAGCAGATCGTCCACAACACCCATGTGGTCAGGACGCTCGAGGCCAAGGGCGCCATCTTCGTCGAGGAGACCGACGAGGTCCCCGAGGGCGAGATCGTGGTGTTCTCCGCCCACGGCGTCTCGCCGGCCGTCCACGACGAGGCCAGGCAGCGCAGCCTCCGCACGATCGACGCCACCTGCCCGCTGGTGACGAAGGTGCACAACGAGGCCCGCCGCTTCGCCGGCCAGGACTACGACATCCTGCTCATCGGCCACGAGGGCCACGAGGAGGTGGAGGGCACCTCCGGCGAGGCCCCCGACCACATCCAGCTCGTCGACGGCCTCGACGCGGTCGACCGCATCCAGGTCAAGGACCCGAGCAAGCTGGTGTGGCTGTCGCAGACCACGCTGTCGGTCGACGAGACCAACGAGACGGTCTCCCGGCTCAAGGAGCGCTTCCCGACGCTGATCGACCCGCCCAGCGACGACATCTGCTACGCCACGCAGAACCGCCAGATCGCGGTCAAGGAGATCGCCTCGGAGTCGCAGCTGGTCATCGTGGTCGGCTCGCAGAACTCCTCGAACTCCAAGCGCCTGGTCGAGGTCGCCAAGGACTACGGCGCCGACGCCTCCTACCTGGTCGACTACGCCGCCGACATCCGCGACGAGTGGCTCGAGGGCGTCACCACGGTCGGCGTGACCAGCGGCGCCTCGGTCCCCGAGGAGCTGGTCGAGGAGGTGCTGGCCCACCTGGCCCGCCACGGTTTCGAGGACGTGCGCGAGGTCCAGCCGGTCGACGAGCGCATGCGCTTCGCCCTGCCCCACGAGCTCCGCAAGGACCTCCGCGTCTGAAAAGTGGTACGGCAGCCGCCCGCCGTACTCCGCAAGGACCTTCGGGTCTGAAGAGAAGTACGGCAGGCCGCCCGCCGTACTCCGAAAGGAACGGGTCTGAAGAGTGGTACGGCAGGCCGCCCAACCGGCCGCCCGCCGTACTCCGGCTGAGGACCCGCGAGCGGCGCTTGCGGCGAGTCGGTGACGGTTGCCCGCCGTCACGGCGCCCCTGACCGTGGCACCGCCGGCCGTACACCGGAAAAGCCCTATTCCTCCGTGCGAGCCGTGCCGTAGACGCGCGACTCGAAGTACCCCTCGGGCTCGGGCGCGTACACGGGCTGCTGCTCCTTGCGCGGCCGCGGCACCTCGGCGTCGACCCGCAGCTCCTCCCGCAGGTCGCGCACGTTGTCACGGAGCCCGCGCCGCCAGGCCACCGCCAGCACCACGGCCGAGCACGCGAACAGCCACGGCGCGCCGCCTGACAGCGACGTGTACAAACCCAGGGCCAGCGACCCGGCGATCGAGGAGGCGCCGATCGCCCGCCCGAGCTCCACGAACAGCGTGGCCACGAAGAAGACCAGCGGCGGCGTCACCACCAGCGACAGCAGCTCCCGCCGGTTGACCAGCAGCGCCCCCACCAGCGAGGCGAGCAGGAACAGCACGCCGACCAGCCACGGCAGGCCCAGCCGGTCCGCGAGGATATATCCCGCCAAAGTGATGACAAGGGAGAGCGCGATGGCACCACGGGCCGTCAACCGCACGGCTGACCGCCTGCCTTTCTCACTCACTGGCCCCGCCCCCCTTACTGCGACCCGTTGGCCAACTTACCGTTCGCGTGCGAAATCAGAGACGTGGTTTCCAGCAGTTCAGGGGAGGCGAGCGGCCGCGGGAGACCGTCGAGCGATTCGGGGGAGTCGAGGTCGCCGTCCACTACGCCCAGTTCGTTGAGCTTTCTGGCGGTGACCATGACCCGGCTTTCCAGTGATCCGACCGTCTTGTTGTAGTTCTCCACCGCGCGCGTCAGCGACTTGCCCAGCGCGTCGACGTTCCTGCCCAGCGACGACAGCCGCTCGTAGAGCTCCTTGCCGAGCTCGAAGACCGCCCGGGCGTTCTCGCTCAGCGCAGCCTGCTGCCAGGCGTAGTGCGCGGTGCGCAGCATCGTGATCAGCGTGGTCGGGGTGGCGATGTGCACCCGCCTGCCCATCGCGTACTCCAGCAGCCCGGGATCGCGCTCGAGCGCCGGAGCCAGGAACGCCTCCCCGGGGATGAACAGCACCACGAACTCGGGCGACGGGTTGAACCCCTGCCAGTACGCCTTGGCCGCCAGCCTGTCCACGTGCTCGCGCAGGTGGCGGGCGTGGGCGTCGAGCCGGACCGTGGCCAGCGTTTCGTCGGACTGCTCGGCGGCCTCCAGGTAGGCGGCCAGCGAGACCTTGGAGTCGACCACGATGTTCTTGCCGCCCGCCAGCCGTACCACCATGTCGGGCCGCATCGCGCCCTCGGTGACCTGCTCGTCGAAGTCGCAGTGGCGCTGCATGCCGGCGATCTCGGCCACGCGCCGCAGCTGCAGCTCGCCCCACCGGCCCCTGGCCTCCGGCCGCTGCAACGCCCTGACCAGGGCGTTGGTCTGCGAGCGGAGCTCCTGGTTGCTCTGCCGTACGAACTCGACCTGCTTGGCCAGCTCGGTGCGGGCCACCCGCTGCTGCTCCTCCACCCGGGACAGGGCCTCCTTCAGCGGCCCGACCAGGTGCTCCACGGCCTGCTTGCGCTGCTCGAGCTCGCCGGTGGCCTCCGCCCTGCTGGCGGCGAGCCGGGACTCGGCCAGCTCGAGGAAGCGCAGGTTGTTGACGTCGAGCGCGCGGGTCGACAGCGCCTGGAAGCGCTCGGTCAGCTGCTCCTCGACGAAGGCCAGCTTCTCCTCGGCCGCTCTGGCGCGGGCGCCCGCCTCCGCCGTCCTGGTCTTGGCCAGTAGGAAACCGATGGCAACACCGATCACGAGCCCGATGAGAAGCGAGACGACGTCCACTCCATCGATGATTGCAGGATGTTCCCGGCACGCTTGCGCATTCCGCTTGTGCGGCGCGTCGGCCATCACTCACAGTGTCCATATGACTACCGGGCCGAAAGTGGTCGCGGCCGTCGCGGCCACCCTCGTCGTGTTGACCGCGGTGGTCGCCCTGACGGGCCTCGTCGTCGCCTCCAGGAGCGCGCCGCCCGGGCAGACGATCGCGGTGTCCCGGCAGACGCTGCTGTGGTCGCCGGGCGCCTGCGTGAGCAGGACCGGGTCCCGCTACGACCTGACCCCCTGCAACGGCGGCGTCGCCGAGGTCCTGGCCGTGACGGACAGTGCCTGCCCGCCGGACTCGGACGACGTGTTGCGCATCGGCGGCAGCCGTACGGCCTGCGTGCGCAACTTCCTCGACCCGCACCCCGGCGAGCCCGGCGGCGGTGGAGGGGTGGTCAGGCCGGGTGACTGCATCGCTCTCGACGGCGGCGAGCGCCCCTGCGCAAGCAGCGGCTGGTACGGCAGGGCCGTCGCGGTGGTCCGGCGCGCGGAGGACTGCCCGCGCGGCACCCTGGACGCGCTCTCGCTGGTCGACCACGAGGAGGCCTGCCTGGGCAGCGGCGGCCACGTGCTGGCCCGCGGCGCCTGCGTGGCCCGCCCGCCCCACGCCTCGACCACGCGTTCCGCCATCACCCAGGTCGCCTGCTCGTCCTCCCTGGCCTGGGCCCGGGTGACCTCGCTCGAATCCTCGGTCGAGCGCTGCCCTCGTAACTCCGACAGCTACCTCGAGGCCAGAGGCGCCTACCGTCCCGTGACCTGTCTGCACCTCGTGAGCAAGTAAACTCCCTGGACGTGAGTCTCAGCATCGGCATCGTCGGCCTGCCCAACGTCGGCAAGTCCACGCTCTTCAACGCGTTGACCAAGACGGGCAACGCCCTGGCCGCGAACTACCCGTTCGCCACCATCGAGCCCAACGTGGGCATCGTGGGCGTACCCGACGACCGGCTGCCCAAGCTCGCCGAGGTCTTCGGGTCCGCGCGCATCCTGCCCGCCAAGGTGGAGTTCGTCGACATCGCCGGCCTGGTCAAGGGCGCCTCCGAGGGAGCGGGGCGGGGCAACCAGTTCCTGGCCAACATCCGCAACACCGACGCCATCTGCCAGGTGATCCGGGTCTTCACCGACCCCGACGTCACCCACGTCGACGGCGAGATCTCCCCCAAGCGCGACATCGAGACGATCAACACCGAGCTCATCATGGCCGACCTGCAGACGGTCGAGAAGGCCATCCCGCGCCTGCAGAAGGAAGCCCGCAACAACAAGGACAAGAAGGCCCAGCTCGAGGCCGCCGAGGCGGCGCAGAGCGTGCTGGAGACCGGCAAGACCATCTTCGAGTCCGGCCTCGACGGGGCCGAACTGCGCGAGCTGCACCTACTGACGGCAAAGCCCTTCCTGTACGTCTTCAACCTCGACGCCGACGAACTCGTCGACACGGCCCTGCGCTCCCAGCTCTCCTCGCTGGTCGCCCCCGCCGAGGCGGTCTTCCTCGACGCCAAGATCGAGTCGGAGCTCGTCGAGCTGGACGACGCCGAAGCCCTCGAACTCCTGCAGTCCGTCGGCCAGGATGAGTCGGGCCTGTCGCAGCTGGCCAGGGTCGGCTTCGAGACGCTCGGCCTGCAGACCTACCTCACGGCGGGCCCCAAGGAAACGCGCGCCTGGACGATCAAGAAGGGCGCCACGGCCCCCGAAGCGGCCGGCGTCATCCACACGGACTTCCAGCGCGGCTTCATCAAGGCCGAGGTCGTCTCCTTCGACGACCTCATGGAAGCAGGCTCCATCGCCAACGCCCGCGCGGCCGGCAAGGCCCGCATCGAGGGCAAGGACTACATCATGCGCGACGGCGACGTCGTCGAATTCCGCTTCAACGTCTAACCCCTCACACCTACACCCGACGCCCCACACCCACGCACGACGGCTCACGCTCGTGTGCGGCGAGGACTCGTACGGCGGGCTCGCGTACGGCGGGCTCGCGTACGGCGGGCTCGCGTACGGCGGGCACACGTACGGCAGGCTCGCGTACGGCAGGCTCGTGTAGGGCGGCCATGCTCGGCGGCGCAGCTTTGCGTCCGGCGGGTCACGTTCGTGTACGGCGATGCGGGCTCGTGTACGGCGGGCCACGCCTGCGTACGGCGGGCCACAAGTGCCGTACCCGCCGAGGCTAAGACCGTCGCGTCCGGACAACCTCAACAAGCCCCGAACCCCAACCCGCGCCCCCAGCGCCGGGTCGGCGAGAACCCGCACGGCGGAGTCCGGCGCCCCGCGTACGGCGACCCGGGAGGGGCGTGTACGGCGGGCATTCGGGGGAGGGAGCGGGAATAGGTTCGGCTTCAATGTCTGCTGCGTCAACCACTTTGCTCCCCTACGCGTCGAATCGTCACGGCGTTCACGCTGACTCGGGAGGGCCTCATGATCCGTCGCATCATCCGGAAACGACGTCCCGCACCCACGCTCGCGGGTATCAGCCTCGAGGAGGAGCTCGCCCTGCTTCGGGTTGAGCTCATGTACGGCCTGCGCGTCAATCGCGAGGCCTACCTGCGCAGGAAGGTGGACGAGCGCAACGAGGTCGTCACGCGCCTGCGCGGCCGTGACACCACGACGATGCTCGCCGACCTGAGAGGCTCCTTGGAGCGCGCCGTGAAGTCCGGCGCCCCGGCCCCGGTAGTAGACCTCCAGAGCCGCCGCCCCGCGCCCCCCGAGGACCCAGAGCCCGCCTGACCCATCGGGCGGCGCCCCCCCAGCAAGATCCCCCGGCGCGGCCCGACAGTCCGCTCCACAGCGCCCCAACCGGCTCTCCCCAGATCCAAGGCAGCACCCCGATGTGTGCCGCCTCCAAGGCCGCATCCGGCACTCCACGATCCCGAAGCCGTGTCCGGCGTGCCCCGATCGCACGGTGGTGGGCGGGTTGTACGCCTATGGGGCGTTTGGATGTGTGCGGCGGGCCGTCCTCTTGCGCGTCGCCGTTGCAACAGGTCGGGCAGCTCGATGGGTGCGCCTGTGGCAGACCGTGGCCGGTGCGTGCCAGGCCTGCGGTGGTTGGGTCAGGGGTTGGCGTGCCTGGCCTGCGGTGGCCAGGCCAGGGGGTGGTGTGCGCCCGGCCTGCGGTGGCCGAGTCAGGGGTTGGTGTGCTTGGCCTGCGGTGGCTAGGCCAGGGGGGTGGTGTGTGCCAGGCCCGCGGTGTCCAGGCGACTGCGTGCCAGTCCTGTGGCGGCCGGGGCGAGTGTGCGCCCGGTCTGTGGCGGCGGGGGCGTGCGTGTGCCCGGTCTGTGGCGGCGGGGGGCGTGCGTGTCCCGGTCTGTGGTGGCCGGGCCGTGCAGGGCTTTCCCGGGTGGGGCTGGAGGTGGGTGGGTGGTTGCTCACCTGCGTGTGTCCGGCGTTCCAGCAGGTCGCGTGGGGGTGGCAGGGCGGGCCGTACGGGGCGTGGTGGAGGTGCAGGTTGAGGGGCGGGTCATATACCAAATGCGTGGGTCGGGACAGTCCCTGCGCTATTTGGACACCAATCCCTGGCCGCCAGGTTATCCGTTCGTCCGCATTTGCCCTGGTCAAATGGTTATTCGACTGACGATGGCAGAAGGAGGTCGCTCGGGTCCGCCATGCGGACTCGGTTTGCCCGGGAGCGGCGATGCCTGCAGCATGGGCGTGGCTTTCCTGGAACAATGACGAGACCGGATAAGGTGACTGCTTCACCGGATGATGGGGATCGACAACGGACGACACCGCGCCAGCCGGGGGGATCGGCGCGAGCGGAGGCGTGATGGCTCGTAGGTCAACCGTCCAGCACGGTCCTCGGATCGCTGGCGACCCCGAGCTTTCGGCACGCCTCGACCCGGCCGACTTCGACGACCCACCGTCCTCGCGCAGACCCCGCCGAGGGGGCTGGTCGGGCGGTGGAGGACGCTGGCTGGTGTGGACCGGCCGAGTCATTCTTTGGGCGCTTATTCTGGTTATCGTGGTTAATGGGGTCCGTGCACCATTTGAGCGGTTTACGCAGGGCAGTGCGCCGAGTGCGAATGGCGCGGAGAAGGCGAGCGAGGGATTCCCCAGCGAGAGCGGGATGGCGTTCGCCGCCCAGTTCGCGGGCGTTTACCTGGGATTCGACGCCACCACCGCCGAGAGCAGGGCAGGAAAGCTGGCTGCTTTCCTCCCCGACGGCGCCGACCGGCAGTTCGGCTGGGACGGTTACGGCAAGATGGGCGCCTCCGCCATCCAGCCCTACGACATCGAGATCATCGACTCCCGCAACGCCGTCGTCTCGGTGGCGTTCCAGACCGGCAACCGCCGCCTGCTGCTGTCGGTGCCCATCTACTACTCGGGCAAGGACGCGGGCAGGCGCTTCGTCGTCTCAGGCCGTCCCGCCCTCCTGCCCGCTCCCTCGGCGGCCGACCTCCCTCAGGTCGCCGAGCCGGAAGGTGACGACGCGGCGGCCGCCGAGATCAAGCCTCAACTCGAGGACTTCTTCAAGGCCTACGCCGAGGGTGACACGGTAAGGCTGCAGCGCTACATGGCCCCGGGCAGCAGCCTGCCGCCGAACTTCGGCGGTGCCCTCACCTTCGGACAGCTCAAGAGCGTCGTGGTGCCTGTGGGGGGTGCCACAAGAGAGATCCAGGCTGTCGTGGTCTGGGCCGTGCCCACGGGCGCGGTGCCATCCACCGACCCGACCGCCTCCGACCAGAGCGCGGCCGGCGGCCACCTCGAGCAGGCCTACCGCCTCACCGTCGAGAAGCAGGGCGACAAATGGTACGTCCACGACATCCGCGGCGCTGGACGCGCCATTGGCTAGAGTCGCGGCCGCGCTGCTGATCGGTACCCCCCGGGAGGACCCGAAGTGATCTTGAAAACCCTAGTGCTCAACCTGATCGAGCTGTCGCCGTCGCCCGTCCCGACAGGCGTCAACACCGAGGGGCTCGCCAACTTCCTGCGCGCCTTCTTCGCGCCCCTCTTCCTCGTCGTGGTCTCCGTGGTCGCGCTCTTCTTCCTCTTCACCCGCGAGATCACGAGATTCGTGCAATTCCTCATACTGGCTGTGGCGATCGGCGTGATCTTCTACGTTCCCAACATCATCGAGGTGACGGCGAAGGCGATCGCCGGTGCTCTAGGCATCAAGTAAGGGTTGAGACCGCTCCCCGGCGGTCATTGAACGAGCGAGCGGTGGAGAGGAGGACTGCGTGGACCTGCCCACGTATACCAATATCTGGCGAATTGAGAAGCGGCTCTACAAGCTGTACGACCTACGGCTGCCGATGCCGCTTCCGATCGTCTGGATCGGTGTCTTCGTGGGTGTGTTCGTCCCGTGGTCGCTGCTGCTCCTGCTGCTGCACGTGCCCGTGGCGATGCCCTGGCATGTGCTGTTCCTAGTACCGCCCGGCATCGTCACGTGGCTGTCCACCCGCCCGGTCATCGAGGGCAAGCGCCTGACCGAGCTGCTCGAGTCGCAGCTGCGCTACCTCGGCGAGCCGCGCGCCTGGTACCGCCTGGCCCCCCGCTCCGAGCCCGAGTCGATCACCTTCTCCGGCCGGGTCTGGCGCGCCACGCCCGCCAAGGTCCGCGTCAAGGCCAAGCAGCCGCGCAAGGCCCGCCACTCCCAGCGCGAGCGGGTCGCCGCCCCCGCGGTGCGCGAGGTCCGCCCCGCGGTCGCGGCCGCCGCTGCCGCCGCCGTCCAGGCACCCCTCGCCGAGCCCACCACCTGGGGCGCTCCCCGCCGCGGCGCCGCCCCCGCCCTCGGCACCTCCAAGGCCCACGCCACGGACTCCCCGGTACGGCCGGCCTCCCCGGACCGCCGTGTCCGCCGCCCCGCCGAGGACCACCCGCCCACCGCAGACCGCCCCGCCCGCCGGACACGGCGATCCGACCCGGACTCCCCGGTACGGCAGGCCCCCCCGACCACCGCCTCCCCGGCGGACCCGGCCCCCGCCTCCCGGCGCAAGCCGTTCTCCCTGCCCCAGCTCGAACCGACCCCCGCCTCCCACGACGAGCCGGTCACCCCCGCCCCACAGTCCGCCCCGGACACCGCCTCCCGGTCCAAGCCGTTCTCCCTGCCCCAGCTCGAACCGACCCCCATCTCCCACGACGAGCCGGTCACCCCCGCTCCACAGTCCGCCCCGGACACCGCCTCCCGCGCCGAGCCAGGCCATACGTCTCAGACCGAGCCAGGAACCGCTTCCCAGGCCGAGGCGGTCACCGCGGCGGGATCCGCCTCCTTCCAGACCGAGGAGGTCACGGCCTCCCGTGCCAAGGCGGGATCCGCGTCTCAGGCCGAGCCGGGATCCGCGTCTCAGGTCGAGGCGGGATCCGCGTCTCAGGTCGAGGCGGCCCGCGCTTCCCAGGGCGAGGCGGGGGCTGCGTCGGTGCCTGCGGCGCGTCGGAGTGTGGAGCGGCCCGCCGTACAGGAGACGCCTGCCGTACCGGAAGGTGCCGAGGGCAAGGGGCCCGAGCGCGGGCGCAAGGGCGAGCGGACAGGCAAGCCGATCGACACCGAGGCGCTGCGGCGGTTGCGGCGGCTCGCGGCCAGCGCCGACGCTCCGGAGGCCGAGACCGAGGCGTCCTCGCGCGAGGAAGAGGCCGCGCGCCTGCAGCACCGCAAGGGCCAGCCACCCCGCCAGAGCGCCACTCCGGACGCCCGCCCGGTGTGGCCGATCCTGCGGCCTGACGCCAAGCCCATCTCCCGCCCGTCCGGAAGCGACGAGCCGACCCGCACGAGCAGGACGGGCGAGGCGGCGAACCCCCTCGAGGCCACCCCGACCGCCCACGACGAGGCGCGCACCGGACAGCCGCGAGGCGACGGCACGCAGGGCCAGGCCGCGCGCGTCGAGACCGAGAACAAGGACGCACGCCCCGGGACACACGAGGACGCGGAACCGCGGGCAGGGACAGGGGCTGACTCCCGGGCGGGGACCGGCGCGGAGACACCAGGCGGGACCAGCACGGAGACACGGGCCGACTCCCGGGCTGGGACGGGCGCGGAGACGCAACCCCGCGCGGCGGCCCCGCAGCGGTCAGGGCAGCGGTCCGGGGAGGCGCCGCCGCTGGTGCTGGAGGGCGGCTCGGGGCAGGTACCCGGGCCCCGCCCGGGCGCCGAGCGCGAGGCGCGCGTGCGGCGGGTCGAGTCCGTGGTCGGGCGCGACTCCGGCGGATGGCGGCGCATCGCCCAGGTCGTGGTCGGCGGCAGCGGCGTGCGCAGCGACGGTTCCGAGATCGACGAGGCCCGAGCCAGGGCCGTCTTCAGCGGCAGCCGCAGGATCGTGATACTCGGCTGCACAGGAGGAGCGGGCCAGAGCACGACCACGCTCATGCTCGGCCACACGCTGGCCCGCTACCGCGACGACCGGGTGCTGGCCGTAGACGCCAGCGCGGGCGCGCACACGCTGTCCAACCGGGTCAAGCCCGAGTCCCCCGAGACGCTCACCTCACTGCTGTCCGGGCTCGACCGGGTCAGCGGCTATCTGACGATGCGCGGCTACACCACCAGGACACCCTCGGGGCTCGAGGTCATCGGCTCCGATTCCGACGCCGAGGCCGAGCGCCGGCTGGCGGACCGGAGCCTGTTCTCCGACGACCGCCTCGGCCAGGCCGTACACCTGATCGACCGGTACTACAAGCTGGCCGTCGTCGACCCGGCGCCCGCGCTGGCCGCCAGGGTCCTGCCGTACGCCGACCAGCTGGTCCTGGTCGTGCCGGCCAGCGAGGAGGCGGCCGAGGCGGTCGCCATGACCTACGAGTGGCTCGACGGCCACGGCTGCGCCGACCTGCGCAGGCGCGCGGTCATGGTGGTCAACGGAGTCAGCAGGCGCAGCATGTCGGACGTCGAGCAGGCCGAGTCGGTGGCCAGCGGCAGGTGCAGGGCCATCGTCCGGGTGCCCTGGGAGGACGACCTGGCGCCGGGCGGCGCGGACGTGGTCGAGCCAGGGCAGTTGCGCGCGGCCGGGCGGCGGGCCTATCTCGCCCTCGCCGGGGTCGTGGTCGCGGGATTCGCAGCACAGACGGCAGGTAGGTCTTCCCGTGCGAGTGAAGAGGAGTTGGCCAGTGATCCCCCGGGGACCCGAATCGGTGAGCGGTAAGGCATGAGCAGGGCGTCCCGCACGCACCAGCGGCTGGCGGTCCGCTACTTCGACGATCGGATCCTGCTCACCGAGACTTCGGCGTGGGCGTACTTCCGTCTGCCGACGGTCAGCTACGAGTTCGTCACCCCTGAGGAACGCGAGGCGCTGGCCACCAACATCACGATCGCGCTGGCGGCGATCCGCATGCCGGACGCGGAGGTCCACCTGCGGGTCGCGCACCGCACCTACCCGGCCGCCGAGTGGGCGATGGCGCTGAACGCCACCTCCGACGAGGGCCCCGGCTGGCGCGACTACCTGGAGGAGATGTACCGCCACGTCTGGTCCAAGGACTTCTGGTCCAAGGAGGTCTACCTGGGCGTACGGCTCGGCCCTCGTGGCAAGCAGCTCGGCGCGGGCGTCCTTTCCCAGCTGTTCGGCTTCTACCAGCGCACCGAGAAGGCGCTCGGCATCGACGACGACCACGTCCCCGACGGTGAGATCACCCGCTGGACCGAACAGGCGGAACGGCTGGGCCGGGCTCTGGCCTCCAGCGCCCTCTACGCCCGTCACGCCACCTCGGTCGAGGTGGCGTGGCTGTTCCAGCACGCCACGAACGGCGCGCTCGGCGACCCGCCGCCCAGCGCGAGCCCGCGCCGCCGCTGGGGCAAGGGCGAGATCGAGTCGCTGGTGGAGGGCGAGATCCAGAACGGCAGGTCGCTGCTGCGCATCGTGCAGCCGCAGGGCGACTCCTACGTGGCGCACCTGTCGTTCGCGCGCTTCCCCGACCTGATGCCGTTCCCCGACGGCGAGCCGTGGATGCACTTCGCCGACCAGCTGCCCTTCCCGGTCGAGATCTCCAGCAGGATGCGCCTCATCCCGCCGGTCAAGGCCTCCAAGGACGTGGCGCGCAAGCTGGCGCACGCCCGCGACATGGACATCCACATCCGCGAGGCGGGCGCGGAGGCCCCGATCGCGCTGGCCGAGCAGATCGACGCCGCCCGCATGCTGGAGCACGGCATCACCAAGGAACGCCTGCCCTTCGTGTACGGCTGGCACAGGCTGATCGTGGCCGCGCCGACCGAGGAGATCTGCGTCCAGCGCGTCGAGGCGGTCGTGGAGCACTACAGGGACATGGGCATCGACGTGGTCAACTCCACCGGTGACCAGTTCTCGCTGTTCTGCGAGGCGCTGCCGGGCGAGAAGGTCCGGGTCAACGCCTACGCGCAGCGCCAGCCGCTGCGGACCATCGCGGGCGGCATGGCCACCGCCACGGTGGAGCTGGGCGACACGCTCGGCGACGGCACCGAGGGGTGGCGCGGGCCGTACATCGGCGAGACCGTGGGCAGGGCCCGCAGCATCGTCCACTTCGACCCGCTGGTCGCCGCGACCAGGAACCGGCCGACGGCCATCGCGATCACCGGCGAGCCGGGTGGCGGCAAGACCACGCTCGCGCTGCTGATGATCTACCAGATGGCGTTGCGCGGGGTCACCGTGGCCGTCATCGACCCGAAGGGCGACGCCGAGTCGCTGGTGCAGCTGCTGCAGAAGCGCGAGCGCAAGGCGCGCATCATCCCGCTCGGCTCGGCCGCGCCGGGGCTGCTCGACCCGTTCTCCTTCGGCGACGACATCGCGGCCAAGAAGACCATGGCCACCGAGACGCTGCGGCTGCTGCTGCCCAGGATGTCGGAGGAACGCGAGTCGGCCATGATCCAGGCCGTCGCCGCGGTCTCCAACGGCGACGACCCATCCCTGGGCAAGGTCGTCGACCACCTGGAGCAGGCCGACGACCCCGCCTCGAAGAACCTGGGCGCGGTGCTGCGCTCGATGTCGGAGATGCACCTGGCCACGCTCTGCTTCGACCCCTCGGGCGGCGACCAGATCGACAGCGAGGGCTGGACGACGGTGTTCACGCTGGGCGGGCTGACGCTGCCCGACGTGGCGACCGGCCGCGACGACTACTCCTACGAGCAGCGCCTGTCCGTGGCGCTGCTCTACCTGGTCTCGCAGTTCGCCCGCCGCCTGATGAACGGCCTCGACCGGCGCGCGCCCAAGGCGATCTTCCTGGACGAGGCCTGGGCCATCACCTCCACGCCTGAGGGCGCCAAGCTGGTGCCCGAGGTCAGCCGGATGGGCCGTTCCCGCAACACCGCGCTCGTGCTGGTCTCCCAGAACGCGGGTGACCTGCTGAACGAGCAGGTCACCAACTGTCTGTCGTCGGTGTTCGCGTTCCGCTCGACCGAGCGGGTCGAGGTGGGTCACGTGATGTCGCTACTCGGGGTGGACGCTTCGGAAGAGCATCAGGCCGTGCTGCGCTCGCTCGGCAACGGGGAATGCATTTTCCGCGATCTGGATGGCAGAGCGGGGCGCATCGGAGTAGACCTGATCTCCGAGGAGCTGCTCCGTTGGCTGGACACGAACCCGACGCACGACAAACCTGACGACAGCAGGCATGATGATCATCGAGGGGGAGTGGGCAGCGCGCAGGAGGTGCGGTCATGAAGGTCCGGCTACCCAGGCGGCTGGCGCTCGCCCTGGCACTGCTGGCGGGCATCCTGATCGTCCCGATCGTGATCGGAGGGATCCAACCGGCCTCGGCCGGGCCATGTGACCTGTCACCCGACCTGGCGCCCGAGCTCATCGGCAGCGGCGTCGACGGGCTCATGCAGGCGCCGACGGCCCCCGGCACGCCGCAGGCGCCGACCACGAACTACGAGCAGTTCGGCATGTCCGGCCAGTTCTGGCACACCTACGACCTGGGCTGCTCCGACATCGGGGCGGTGCTGGGCAACTCCTGGGCCAACACGATCTTCCTGTGGGCCAAGGCCATCGACCGGCTCACGATCACCACGTACCAGGCCGCGGCGACGGAGGGGCCGCTGCAGTCCATCAAGGACGTGGTCGACACGATGGTCCAGCGGCTGTCGGACGCCATGTACTGGCCGTACCTGCGGCCGATCGTGATCCTGGGCGCCATCTGGCTGGCCTGGTACGGCCTGCTCCGCAAACGGGCCACGACCACCGCCGAGGGCGTCATCTGGATGGTCCTCGCGGTCACGGTGGCCACCTGGTTCTTCAGCCGTCCGCAGGACTTCACCGGGCTGGGCAAGCTCGTCACGGACAAGACCGGCGAGGTGGTCAACTCCGCCTTCTCCGGCCTGCCCGGTGCCGGCGGCGCCTCCTGCCTGCCGCCGCCGGGCCAGACCAGCCCGCAGGTCAAGGCCGGCGGCTACGCCCAGGTCGGCACGCCCACCGTGGCGCAGAACTCCGACGCCCTGTGGTCCACGCTGGTGTGCAAGCCGTGGCTGATGGGCGAGTTCGGCACCGCCGACCCGAACCAGCCCGTGGTGCGCGACTTCGGCCGCACCATGCTGGAGATGCAGTCGATCCCCGCCGCCGAGGTGGCCAAGGGCGGCGCGCCCGACCCGGCCGCCGCGCAGGCCAAGTACGCGGCGCTGGCCGAGAAGCTGAAGAACGACCCGCGCTTCGCCATCTTCCAGGGCAAGGACTGGACCAGCAGGCTGGGCGTGGCCATCGGGGCGCTGATCGCTGCCTGCGTGGCGGGCGTGCTCATCTTCCTGGTCGCGGTGTCGCTGCTGGTGCTCAAGGTGGGCTTCCTGCTGCTGCTGATCCTGGGTCCGGTGTTCCTGCTGATCGGCGTGCATCCGGGCTCCGGGCGGATCATCGCGATGCGCTGGGTGGAGATGCTGGTCGGCACGCTGCTGCGGCAGGCCGTGCTGGCGCTGGTCCTGAGCGTGCTGGTGTACGGCTACGCGCTGATCATCTCCACGGCCATGCCGTGGGGGCTGCAGATCCTGTTCATGGCGTTGCTGACGATCGCGGTGTTCTTCTACCGCAGGCCGTTCCAGCACCTGTTCGCCTCGATGAGCGGGCACACGCTGACCACCCGGATGCTGGGCGAGGCGGCCTCCTCGCCGGTGCTCGAGCGCTCGGCCGTCTCGCTGCCGCCGGTGGCGGCCGCCAGGATCGGCCGCTGGGGCATGCGCAAGGCCGAACCGCTGGTCGCCGCCGCCGCTACAGGCGGTACGGCAGGCGCCGCGGCTGCGGCGGTCGCCCAGGGCCGGATGCGTGGCGAGGAAGGCGAGCAGGGCACGCCCTCAGGCACCAGGGTTCCCGCCACGCCCGCGCCGTTGAATCCCGACGGCAAGTCGGGCACCAGGGCCACCGCCGCGCCACGGACAGGCGCCGCGCCACCGCTCAACCTCGGCGGCACCAGGACGGCCGCGGGCGCGTCCGGCGGGCCGGCCGGTCCGAGCGCCGGTGCGGGGGCGGGCTCCGCGTCCGGCGGGTCCGGTGGCGGCACGGTCAGGAGCGGTTGGTTCGGCGGCCGCTCGGGCGGCGGCTGGGCTTCGCGCGGCGGCTCGGGCACGCGCTCGGCCGGCTCGGGATCCCGCGGGACGCGCTCCGGCGGATCCGGTGGGTCCGGCGGGCTCTTCGGCGGCTCGGGCTCGCGCGGGTCCGGCGGTTCGGGCGGGTTGTTCGGCGGCTCAGGCGGTTCAGGCGGTTCAGGCGGGTCGTCCGGGCGGCGGTCCGGTGGTTCGGGCGGGCGCGGGTCCGGGTCGGGCTCGGGATCCGGCGGGTCGGGGCGGTCCGGCGGGCTGTTCGGCGGCTCGGGCGGGTCCGGCGGGTCGCGGTCCGGGAACTCCGGTGGGTCGCGCTCAGGAGGCGGGCTCTTCGGCGGCGGCGGGAGCAGGGACGTGCCGTCGCCGCGTTCCGCGGAGCCGCCGCCGCTGTGGCTGCCCTCGCGTGAGAGCAACGGCGGGGGCGGTGACGACCCCGCCGTGCCGTTCTGGCTCAAGCCGAGCAATCCCGACAAGGACTGATCATGGCCCAGGCAGGTGACAAGCGAGGGGTGGCCTTCGCCGCGATCGTGGTGATCGTGGCGGCCGTCGGGATCTACCTGACGATGTGGCCGAGTTCGGACGACCCGTCGACGGAGCAGCCGGCGGCCGGCCGTACCACCAGCTCCTCGGCGGCGCCGCCGAGCAAGCCGCTGGCCACCGCCAGCGGCGCGCCCTTCGACATCTACTCCTACCTGCCCATGTCCAAGCAGGAGCTGGCGGCGGCCGCCGACCTGGCCGAGCGGTTCACCGCCAGCTACGGAACGTTCCGCTACGACGAGGACCCGGCCGCCTACCTGGCCAGGGTGAAGGTGTTCACCACGCCCGAGCTGGGCAACGTGCTGGCCAGGACGCTCACCTCGCCGGGCACGGTCGAGCAGAACCGGGCCGACCAGGTCGTGGCCACCTCCACGGCCAAGATGAAGGAGATCAGGCAGGTCAGCAAGACCTCCGTGGTGTTCGTGGTCACCGGCACCCAGCAGCTGACCGCCAAGAGCGGCACCAAGCAACTCGCCGACGACTACGCGGTGACGGTCTCCGAGGCGGGCAACGACTGGCGGGTCTTCGACATGCAGCCCGCCGACGACGGGCAAGACGGGGACACCCAGGGGTGAAGGTCTCCCAGCCGCGCACGGCCCTGGTGATCGGCGTCGTCGGGGCGCTCTTCCTGGCGTTGATCATCATCTCGCCGATGCTGATGACGGCCGTCCCCTCGATCCTGGGCGGCGGCGGGAGCTCCACCGACTGCAACGGCACGCCGGTCGAGGAGGCCTCGGACACCGCCGGATCGGACATCCCGCCCAAGTACCTGGACCTGTACAAGAAGTTCGGCAAGCAGATCGGCGTGCAGTGGAACATCCTGGCCGGGGTCGGCAAGCGGGAGACCGACCACGGCCGCTCCACGATGCCGGGCGTGCAGAGCGGCACCAACGAGGCGGGCGCGGCCGGGCCCATGCAGTTCCTGATCAGCACCTGGGGCGGAAAGCCGCAGATCAGGATGGACTCCACGTTCAGCGGTTACGCCTCCGACGGCGACGGCGACGGGATCGGCGACATCTACAACCCGGCCGACGCCATCCTGGGCGCCGCCAAGATGCTCAAGCGCAACGGAGCCCCCGAGAACGTCCGGCGGGCCCTGTTCGTCTACAACCGGGCCTGGTGGTACGTCGACCAGGTGATCGAGATCGCCCGCAAGTACGCCAAGAACGGCGACGTCCCGGTGCCGCCGCAGGCCGACTCCTCCTGCGACGACCCGCTGGTCGAGGCCGCGCCGAGCACCGTGGTGGCCAAGATCCTGGCCTTCGCGCTGGCCCAGCGCGGCAAGCCGTACCTGTGGGGAGGCACGGGGCCCGACGCGTTCGACTGCTCGGGGATCATCTACGCGGCCTACCGCGCGGCGGGGCTGTCGATCCCGCGCACCACGTTCGGCCAGTGGCCGTTCGGCGTGAAGATCGACGCGGGCAGCGAGCAGCCCGGGGACCTGGTCTTCTTCAACGCGGGACCCGGCACGGGCCCCAACAGTCCCGGGCACGTCGGGATGATCGTGGCGAAGGGGAAGATGATCGAGGCGCGCTGCACCTTGTGCGGCCCGATCAAGGTCACCACGTACCAGGAGCGTGACAACATCGTCGGCTACACCCGGCCGCTGGCCAACCCCGACGTGCTGGAGCAGCTCAAGAAGCTGGAGAATGCTTCCCTATGACGCAGACCGTGGTGGCCGCAGTGATCGTCGCCTCCGGCGGGCGGGTGCTGGCCGCCCAGCGGGGCGAGCCGCCCGCGCTGGCCGGCGGCTGGGAGTTCCCTGGCGGGAAGGTGGACCCGGGCGAGAGCGACGTCGAGGCGCTGGTGCGCGAGTGCCGCGAGGAACTCGGCGTGGAGATCGAGGTGGGCGAGCGGGTGGGCGGCGAGTGGCCGCTGGCCCCCGGGTACCTGATGCGGGTCTGGCTGGCCCGGGTGGTGTCGGGGGAGCCGGAGGCCAAGGAGCACCTGGCGGTGCGGTGGCTGGCGCCGGGGGAGTACTACTCGGTGGACTGGCTGACCGGGGACCTTCCTGTGATGGCCGCGGTGGAGAAACTCCTTTCTGAGGATTAGGTGACCGCGAAGCGTGACATAACCACTACTAAGTGTGTCCGCGTTCGGGGGGAAGCGGCATGTTCAGAGACGGCTGGCTCACGGTCGCTGTCGGAGCATTGATCTTGACGGGGGCGCCCGCCGTGCCCGCGGGCGCGGACGACGACGGCGTGTCTCTGTTCTTCGACCGGATCGGGAATCCGGACGACCTGGGCCAGTGGGCCCGCACGGGGGACGTGCTGCGGTTCCGGGTACGGCTGGAGGGCACGGGGCAGGACGCCAGCCTGTCCCTGGCGGCCCAGCCGGAGCAGGCGCTGGCCACGGTCAGCTGCGCGCCCGACGCCCCGCCTGACGCTACGGCTGACACGAGCCAGGCCGCGGCGACCGCAGACCAGACCCGGGTGTGCAGGCTCGGCGATCTCTCGGGCGAGCGGACCGTGGACGTCGACCTGACCGTGCCGCAGGGGGCGACGGAGGTCATGCTGGCGGCCACCGCCGAGGTACGCGACGGCTCCGGTGTCGACACGCTGCGCAGGAGCGCCACGCTGCCGGTGGTGACCCGGCTGGTCAGGGCTCCCGCCGAGGTCTCGCCGTACACGATCAGCGGCACGGCCACCCTCCTCGACCCGCAGGACCTCACCGATACGGCGAGCACCTGCGACCCCGTGACCCCCCGCACGGCCGAACACCGGCATCAGGCGCGCGAGCACACCACTCACACCGCCGCCACCTCGAGCCACAGAGTCCCGGCCGGACCCCGCACCCCCATCACCGCGCCCGCCCCGGTCGCCGCGCCCGCGCCGCTCCATGCGCCCGCGCCGCTGGGCAGGCTCGGGTCGCACCACCTGCGTGCTCCGAGCGTGCGCGCGGATGCGGACGCACCGCAGGGCGAGCCCGCCGACACGCAGGTGCCGGGAATCGGGGGCGCGATGAAGACGCTCGACCTGCCCCGGATCGCGCCCGGCGGGCCGGCCACGCAGGGCGAGGGGGACCCGCTGCCGATGCAGATCTCCATCGTCGCCGCCGCGCGACCCGAGGCCGACCAGCAGTTCAACCTGATGACGCCCGCCCAGGGATTTCCGGTGGCCGCGGGCGGCATCGCCGTACTTCTCGGGGCGCTGTGGCTGGTGGTCAGGGCGCAGAGATCGCGGATTCGCGGAAAGGTGTTGTAATTCCGACTTTACTGTTACTTTGACCCGACTATTATTCCCTTGACCTTGCTTTCGGAACTGCGCGGAGGGCACCGGTGGCACGCACGCGAGCGACGGCCGTGTCCGCGCTTGTCCTCGCCGTCGGGTTAGCGGGTGTGGTGTCTGCCCCGTTCGTCGCCCAGAGCGCGAACGCCAGCTCCGCCGTGCTCGCCCGTGACCCGAGCGTCCCGCCCTGCGACGCCGACCAGGTCTGCGAAACGCCCGAGGTGACGGTCACCACGACCATCACCCAGGAGCCGGACCCCGAGACGACGATCACCAAGACGATCACGCCGACGCAGAAGACGAAGACCCCGACGCCGAAGAAGTCCACGAACCCGGCCCCCGCCACCACCAAGTCCACGACCGCGCCGCCCCTGCAGCCGCTCCCGTCGCAGAACGTCCAGGTACCTCCTGCCACCACGGCGCCGCCGACGACTCCCGAACAGAGCGTGCAGCTGCCCACCGTGGCGCCCGAGGACAGCTTCAGCTCCACGCCGCCCGCCTCGCCCGCCGGCAGCAGCCCTGCCAGCGACTCCGTGCAGCTCGAACTGCACGCGGCGACGCCGGAGTTCGACCAGCGGACGCTGGCGCAGAAGCTCAGCATCCCGGCGCTGGTGCTGGTCCTGCTGGTGCTGTTCGCGGTGCTCATCTTCGAGGGCCGGCTGCGCCGTATGGCCCACGCGGCGGCGATCCGCAAGGCGGGTCCGCACTACCCGGGACCTGAGCAGCCCAACGGCTACCCGGCCGGGCCCGGCTACACCACCGCCGGCTTCCAGGCGCCCGGCTACCCGGGCGGCACGGCCTACGCGCCGATCATCAGCTTCGTGCCCGTGCAGACCTACCCGGCGCAGCCGCCGCAGTATCCGACCTATCCGGACCCTTACCCGCCGGCGCCCACCGAGCCGCCCGTCGTGCTGCACCCGGACGAGTTCGACTCCTACAGCCACGAGACCCCGACCCAGCCGGCCGCCGAGCCGGAGTACCGGGCGCCGTTCGAGCCGCTGATCCCCGCCGATCAGGAGCCCTGGGACGACCACCCCTTCGGCCCCGCCTCCGCCGCCGAATCCGGCGACTCCGAGCCCTGGCAGTCGGTCGGCGAGCACGACTCCACGATCGTCGCCGAACGCCCGACGATCGGCGAGCACGACTCCACAATCGTCGCCGAACGCCCGCAGGATCTTTCCTGAAGCCTCTGTACGGCAGGCCGCCCCACCGGCCGCCCGCCGTCGTGCGATGAGGGCCTGAGACCGGCGCTTCCGGCGAGTCGGTGCCACCTGCTCGCCGTCACGCCGCCCGCTTGTCGTGGCCCTCAGGCCTCGGCTCGCCGCCGTACAGGGCGCCGGGCTCCCGCCGTACACCTTCCCGCCGACGCGGCGCCTGGGAGCGGGCCCTGGGGGCTCGTGGCGCTCGCCGTACGGAGCGGGCGCGCTGGGCCTGCCGTACGGGCATGAAGAAGCGCCCCCTCTCCGCGGAGAGGAGGCGCCGGCGGGGTGGTTACTTGGGGCGGCGGAAGATCTTGTTGCCCAGCCACACCAACGGGTCGTACCTGCGGTCGACGACGCGTTCCTTCATCGGGATGAGGGCGTTGTCGGTGATCTTGATGTGCTCGGGGCAGACCTCGGTGCAGCACTTGGTGATGTTGCAGTAGCCGAGGCCGTGCTCCTTCTGCGCGGACTCCTGGCGGTCGGCCACGTCATACGGGTGCATGTCCAGCTCCGCGATCCGCATGAGGAAGCGCGGCCCGGAGAAGGCGGGCTTGTTCTCCTCATGGTCGCGGATGACGTGGCAGACGTTGTTGCACATGAAGCACTCGATGCACTTGCGGAACTCCTGGGACCGCTCGACGTCGATCTGCTGCATGCGGTACTCGCCGGGACGCACGTCCTTGGGCGGGGTGAACGAGGGGACCTCGCGCGCCTTCTGGTAGTTGAAGGAGACGTCGGTGACCAGGTCCTTGATGACGGGGAACGTCCGCATCGGCGTGACCGTGATCGTCTCGTCCTCGGTGAAGGTCGACATCCGGGTCATACAGCCCAGGCGCGGCTTGCCGTTGATCTCCATCGAGCACGAGCCGCACTTGCCGGCCTTGCAGTTCCAGCGCACCGCCAGGTCGGGCGCCTGCGTGGCCTGCAGGCGGTGGATGATGTCGAGGACGACCTCGCCCTCGTTCACCTCGACGGTGAAGTCCTCGAGCTTGCCCTCGCCGCCCTCACCGCGCCAGACCTTGAACTTCGCCTTGTAACTCATTTCTCGTTCCCCAGCTCTTCATCGGTGAGGTACTTCTTCAGCTCAGCCACGTCGAACAGGTCGAACAGGTCCTGACGCATGGACGGCTGGATCTTCTCCTCGACCTCGATCGACGAGCCGTCGGCCGTGGAGCAGACCAGCAGCTTGCGCCGCCACTCCGGATTCATGCCGGGGAAGTCGTCGCGGGTGTGGCCGCCGCGGCTCTCCTCGCGCAGCAGCGCCGCGCGGGCCACGCACTCCGACACCAGCAGCATGTTGCGCAGGTCGATCGCCAGGTGCCAGCCCGGGTTGTAGATCCGCGAGCCGGCCGCGCCGACGAGCTGCACGCGCTCCTTGAGCTTCTCGATGACCTCCATGGCCTCGGAAATCTCCGGGGCCTTGCGGATGATGCCGACCAGGTCGTTCATCGAGCGCTGCAGCTCGTGGTGCACCTCGTACGGGTTCTCGCCGGTCCGCCCCAGCGGGGCCAGGGCCTCGGCGTGCGCGGCTTCGACGTCCTCCGAGGAGGCCGACGGGCGCGCGGCCAGCGAGTCGACGTACTCGGACGCGCCCAGCCCGGCGCGCCGGCCGAAGACCAGCAGGTCCGACAGGGAGTTGCCGCCCAGCCGGTTGGAGCCGTGCATGCCGCCCGACACCTCGCCGGCCGCGAACAGCCCGGGCACGGCCGCCGCGCCGGTGTCGGCGTCGACCTCCACGCCGCCCATGATGTAGTGGCAGGTCGGGCCCACCTGCATGGGCTCGGCGGTGATGTCGACGTCGGCCAGCTCCTTGAACTGGTGGTGCATCGACGGAAGCCGCTTCTTGATCTCCTCGGCGGGGAGCCGGGAGGAGACGTCGAGGAAGACGCCACCCTGGGGCGATCCACGCCCGGCCTTCACCTCGGAGTTGATCGCGCGGGCCACCTCGTCACGCGGCAGCAGCTCCGGCGGGCGCCGGTTGTTGGCCTGGTCGGTGTACCAGCGGTCGCCCTCCTCCTCGGTGGTGGCGTACTTGTCCTTGAAGACGTCGGGGATGTAGTTGAACATGAAGCGCTCGCCCAGCGAGTTGCGCAGCACGCCGCCGTCACCGCGGACCGACTCGGTGACCAGGATCCCGCGCACCGACGGCGGCCAGACCATCCCCGTCGGGTGGAACTGGATGAACTCCATGTTGATCAGGTTGGCCCCGGCCAGCAGCGCCAGCGCGTGCCCGTCGCCCGTGTACTCCCAGGAGTTCGAGGTGACCACGTAGGACTTGCCGATGCCGCCGGTGGCAAGCACCACCGCGGGCGCGTCCCAGACCACGAAGTTGCCGGTCTCGCGCCAGTAGCCGAACGCGCCGGCGATCTTGTCGCCATCCTTCAGCAGCCGGGTGACCGTGCACTCCGCGTAGACCTTGATGTAGGCCTCGTAGTCGCCGTGCGTCTCGTAGTCCTCCTGCTGCAGCGCGACGACCCGCTGCTGCAGGGTGCGGATCAGCTCCAGGCCGGTACGGTCGCCGACGTGCGCCAGGCGCGGATACTCGTGACCGCCGAAGTTGCGCTGGCTGATCTTGCCGTCCTTGGTGCGGTCGAACAGCGCGCCCCAGGCCTCCAGCTCCCAGACGCGGTCGGGTGCCTCCTTGGCGTGCAGTTCGGCCATACGCCAGTTGTTGAGGAACTTGCCGCCCCGCATGGTGTCACGGAAGTGCACCATCCAGTTGTCGTCGGGGTTGACGTTGCCCATCGCGGCGGCCGCGCCGCCCTCCGCCATGACCGTGTGCGCCTTGCCGAACAGGGACTTGCAGACGATGGCCGTCCGCTTGCCCTGCTGGCGTGCCTCGATCGCGGCCCGAAGCCCTGCCCCGCCCGCGCCGATGACGACGACGTCGTATTCGTGACGCTCGATGTCCACTGTCCTGAATTTCCTTACGCGTACGGGAAGTTGATGACGTGCATGGCGACCAGCCGGACGTACAGGTCGGCGCCCATCACCGAGAACATCGAGGCCCACGCGAGGGGCTGGTGCTTGGCGTTGAGCTTGGAGACGAACGTCCAGGCCTTGTAGCGCAGCGGGTGCTTGGAGAAGTGGTTGAGCCGCCCCGCGGTGATGTGCCGGCAGGAGTGGCAGGAGATCGTGTAGGTCACGATCAGGATCGCGTTGATGATCAGGATCCAGGTGCCCAGGCCGATCGGCTTGTGGATGAGCGCGAGGATCGCGTCGTAGCTCAGGATCGCGCCGATGACGATCGCGGCGTAGAAGAAGTACCGGTGGATGTTCTGGATGATCAGCGGGAAGCGGGTCTCACCGGAGTACTTGCCGTGCGGCTCCTGCACCGCGCACGCCGGCGGCGACAGCCAGAACGAGCGGTAGTAGGACTTGCGGTAGTAGTAGCACGTCAGACGGAAGCCGCCCGGCAGACCGAGGATCAGCAGTCCCGGCGGCAGCGTGTACCAGTCACCGAAGGGCGCCAGGCCGAACAGGCGCGCCCCTTCGGGACAGGATGTCGCCAGACACGGCGACGAGAACGGGGCGATATAAGGATCGATGTAGTAGTTCGTGTTGATGATCGCCCACACGCCGTAGACGAGGAACGAGCTGAGCCCGAGGAATGTCAAGAGCGGTGCCAGCCACCATCTGTCCGTCCGCAGCGTGCGCACCTTGACTTGTGCTCGCTGCCTTCTGACCGAAGCTTCGGGCGTCGTCTGGGTCATCGCGGACCTCTCCACCTCCCGCGGACCCTGCGCTGGGGTGGGTCCGGGTTCGTTCTGTGAATGCGCGTACGGCACAGCGGTTCCGGCGCGCGTTGGTGGGGGATACGTTACGACGATGGCATGGGTATTTGTGAGAAGGGTCACTCACTTTTTCGATGACCCACTGTGATTCCTGTCACGTCCCACCATCATGGTGACTCGGAAGCTTTACCACTGTTACGAAAAAGTCATCTATTTGCCTGACAACGCGTATGAACTGTTCAAAGTCCACTGGTTTGGAGACATAGGCGTTCGCGTGCAGGCGGTAGCTGCGGATGATGTCCTCTTCCGCCTCGGAGGTCGTCAGGATCACCACGGGGATCGTGCGCAGCTCGGAGTCAGCCTTGACCGCCTCGAGCACTTCCATCCCGTCCATCCTGGGCAGGTTCAGGTCGAGCAGCATCAGATCGGGCCGCGGCACGTCGGCGTAGCCGTCCTCGCGGCGCAGGAACGCCATCGCCTGCTCGCCGTCGTTGACCACGTGCAGCCGGTTGCGCACCTTGTTGAGGTCGAAGGCCTCCTTGGTCAGCAGGATGTCGCCCTGGTCGTCCTCAACCAGCAGCACCTCGATCGGGCGCCAGTCGTTCATCGTTCGTCTCCTGCGGCAGGCAGTGTCCAGCGGAACGTCGCGCCCGGGCCCTCCGCCTCACGGTCGAGCCACAGCTGCCCGCCGTGATACTCGACGATCTTGCGGCAGAGCGCCAGGCCGATCCCCGTGCCTGGATACACGTCCCGCGGGTGCAGCCGCTGGAAAATCAGGAAGATCCGGTCGGCGTACTTCGGCTCGACGCCGATCCCGTTGTCGGAGCAGCTGAACTCCCACATCCCGTCCACCTGCCTGGCCGCGATGCTGATGCGCGGCGGCAGCTCGGAACGGAACTTGACGGCGTTCTCGACGAGGTTCTGGAACAGCTGGGTCAGCTGGACCCGGTTGCCGATCACCTCGGGCAGGTCGTGCCAGGTGACCACGGCTTCCGTGTCGTCGATCCTGGCCGACAGGTTCTCCAGGGCCGTCGCCAGCGCCTGGCTGGTGTCGGTGACCACGCGCTCGCCGGTCACCCTGCCCACGCGGGAGAAGTCGAGCAGGTCGTTGATCAGGCCCTGCATCCGTTTGGCCCCGTCGACGGCGTAGGAGATGTACTGGCGGGCCCGGTCGTCGAGCTGCTCGCCGTACCGCTGCTCCAGCATCTGGGTGAAGCTGGCGACCTTGCGCAGCGGCTCCTGCAGGTCGTGGCTGGCCACGTAGGCGAACTGCTCGAGCTCGCCGTTGGAGCGGCGCAGCTCGTCCGACTGCTCCTCCGCGTGCCGCCAGCCCGTGAGGATGCGCCTGCGCATGGAGTCGATGTGGCTGGACAGCTCCGCCAGCTCGGCCGGCCTGTCGACGTCCAGGCGGTGGTCGAAGTCCCCCGCGGCCACCGCGCGCACCTGCTCGGTGAGCTGCTTGAGAGGCTTCAGTACGGCGAGCCGCACCACCACCGCGACCCCCACCCCGGCCACCAGCAGCACCGAGAACAGCACGACCAGCGTCACCGTGACCTGGTCGAGCGCGGCGGCGACCTCAGGGCGCGGGCCGACGTCGCGGACCCGGCCGACCATCATCAGCGTGACCACCACGCCGACGGCGTAGGCCACCAGCACGAGGGCGCCCGTGACGATGAACCAGCGGGCGAGGGGCAGCCTGCCCAGCCCGGTCGGCTCCTTGGGCGGGGGCAGCGGGCCGATGCTCATGGTGAACTCCTGCGCACGAGTACCGCGGCGAGATCGTCGCTCAACGTTCCCACATGCCGGATCAGCCGGTCGAGATCGATCGTGCCGTGTTCGCGCACCAGGCCGACCAGTCCCTCGACGCCGAGCCGTTCGGCGTTCTCGCCCATGGCGGCCTCGATCAGCCCGTCGGTGTACAGCAGCATCGACCACCGCTCGCCCAGCGGTACGTCGAGCACCTTCCACCCCGCGTCGGGGAAGATGCCCAGCGGCGGGCCCGACGGCGCCTCCGCGACCACGTCCACGGCGCCGTCGCGGACCAGCACCGGCGGCGGATGGCCGACCACCCGCATCCTGGCGTGGCGCAGGTCGGGAGAGATCGTGGCCATGCACAGCGTGGTGAAGATCTCCGGCGCCTTGCGTTCGACCCGTAACAGCGCGTCCAGGGTGTGCAGCAGCAGGTCGCCGGTCTGCCCGGCCAGGACGAGCGTGCGCCAGGCGATGCGCAGCGCCACCCCGAGCGCCGCCTCCTGCGGGCCGTGGCCGCACACGTCGCCGACCACGATGTGCACCGAGCCGTCGGGGGTCTGCACGGTGTCGTAGAAGTCGCCGGCCAGCAGCGTGCTCTGGCTGCCCGGCAGGTAGCGCGTGATGTGCTCGAGCGCGCCTGTGTGCAGCAGCGGCACCGGAAGCAGGCCGCTCTCCAGCCGCGCGTTCTCTTTGGCCGTCAGCTCGGCCTCCACCAGGCGCAGCTGAGCCAAGTCGGCCCGCTTGCGCTCCATGGCGTAGCGGATGGCGCGCGCCAGTAATCGCGCGTCGACGTCCTGCTTGACCAGGTAGTCCTGGGCACCTGCCTGCACCGCCGCCACGCCCATGTGCAGGTCGCGCAGGCCGGTCAGCACCAGCACGGCCGCGTGCGGGGCCAGCCGCAGGACCTCTTCCAGCGCCTCGAGCCCGCTGGCGTCGGGCAGTGACAGGTCCACGAGCACGCACTGGATCTCGCTGGTCAGCCTGGGCCTGGCCTCGGTCAGGGTGCGTGCCCAGACGATCCTGGGCGGCGCCTCGGCCTCCTTGAGCAGCTCTTCGACCAGGAACGCGTCACCGGCGTCGTCCTCGATGAGGAGCAGTGTGAGCGGTACGGAAAGGGTTGACGTCACATGCGCCTCTTCAGAGAGATTTCGCCGTTGGAGTCATTCTGCGATGAGCTCCACGCCTTCCGGAAGCGTGCCGTCGTTACCGGCCTCGACCAGAAATGACCGCAAGGCCGTGCGGAAGGCCTGCGCCGCGCGGGTCGGCTCGACGTCCTTGCGATGCGCGAGCGCGATCGTGCGGTTCAGCCCCGCCAGCGGGGTGCCGCGCAGCCCCGGCCGGCCCTCGAGCACCATCGACGGGACCACCGCCACGCCCAGCCCAGCCTCCACGAAGCGGAGCACGGCGTCCATCTCGCCGCCCTCCACCGCGAACCGGGGCTCGAACCCGGCGTTGCGGCAGGCGGCGAGCGTCGCCTCGCGCAGGTCGTAGCCGCGCCTGAACATGACCAGGGACTTGCCCCGCAGGTCCTCGACGTGCAGGTGCTTGCGCCGCGGCTCCTGCCCGCCGGTGGGCGCGACGACCACGAGGCTCTCGCGCAGGATCTCCTCGGTCACCAGGGACGGGTCGTCGTGCTGCAACGGGGTGATCACCAGGGACAGGTCGAGCTGCCCGCGGGCCAGCGCCCGCACCAGGTCACGCGAGCCGCCCTCCTCCACCAGCAGCTCGATGCCCGGGTAGTCGCTGTGGAAGCGGGCCAGCGCGTCGGCCAGCAGCCCCGCGCACAGCGACGGCGTGGCGCCCAGCCGCACCCGGCCCCTGCGCAGCCCGGCCAGCTCGGCCACCTCCTGCCTGGCGGTGTCGGCGTCGGCCAGCATCCTGCGCGCCAGCGGCAGCAGCGCCTCGCCCGCCTGGGTCAGCATCACGTTGCCCCTGGCCCGCGAGAACAGCGGGGCGCCCAGCTCGGTCTCCAGCGCCTTGATCTGCTTGCTCAGCGACGGCTGGGCGACCCGCATGCGCTCGGCCGCCTGCGTGAAGTGCCGGGCCTCCGCCACGGCCACGAAGTAGGCGAGTTGCTGCAACTGCATGTGACTTTGGTCGCAATCTCCCAGGTGGGTTTGGTACGGCTGGCCGTACAAACCAAGCATCATAGCCGGAGGCTATGGAAACCAGGCGTGTGATGACTTGGACGGGATCATGCCTGGATATCTAGCGTCGGAAGATGTGACAGCCACGATTGAGCGCGGGCACGCAACCGCGCCGGTTACCTCCCCCAAGAAGGCGACACCTGTCGCCAAGGCTCCAACGCCTCACAAGCGCCGTGGGTTCCTGAGCTCGTCGAACGGCAAGAAGGTCGTGATGGCCGTCACGGGCGCCGTCATGGTGGCCTTCCTGCTGCTCCACATGCTCGGCAACCTGAAGATCTTCCTGGGCAAGGAATCCTTCAACGACTACGCCGACGCGCTGCGCACGCTGCTCGAGCCGATCCTGCCCTACCGGACGGTGCTGACGATCATCGAGGCCGTGCTGGTCGCCTCGGTCGTCCTGCACGTGTGGGCGGCCATCTCGCTCACCCGCCAGGCGCGCAAGGCCAGGCCGGTCAAGTACGTGGCCAAGAAGTCGCAGGCCTCCGGCTACTCCACGCACATCCTGCGCTGGGGCGGCGTCACCATCGCGCTCTTCCTGGTCTGGCACCTGCTCGACCTCAGCTTCGGCGTGGTCAACCCGAAGGGGTATGACGCCGCGCCCGCCGACCGGATGGTCGCCGGGTTCGAGCCGGCGCGCTGGTGGGTGACCCTCATCTACATCGCGGCCGTGATCATGGTGGGCCTCCACCTGCGGCACGGCATCTGGAGCGTCTTCCAGACCGTCGGCTGGGCCAACCGCGCCCGCTACAAGGCGCTGAAGGCCAGTGCCGCGCTGATCTCCGCGGTCCTCGTCCTCGGCTTCCTGGCCCCGCCGCTGGCCGTCACGTTCGGAGTGATCAAGTGAACTACACCGAGGGTCCTGAGATCCGGGACACCAAGGCACCCGCCGGTCCGATCGAGGAGCGGTGGGAGAAGCGGAAGTTCGGCGCCAAGCTGGTCAACCCCGCCAACAAGCGCAAGCTCAACGTGATCGTGGTCGGCACCGGCCTGGCCGGCGGCTCGGCCGCCGCGACGCTGGGCGAGCTCGGCTACAACGTCAAGTCCTTCTGCTACCAGGACTCGCCGCGCCGGGCCCACTCCATCGCCGCGCAGGGCGGCATCAACGCCGCCAAGAACTACCGCGGCGACGGCGACTCGATCTACCGGCTGTTCTACGACACCGTCAAGGGCGGCGACTTCCGCGCCCGCGAGTCCAACGTCTACCGCCTGGCCCAGGTCTCGGTGAACATCATCGACCAGGCCGTGGCCCAGGGCGTGCCGTTCGCCCGCGAGTACGGCGGGCTGCTCGACACCCGCTCCTTCGGCGGCGCCCAGGTCTCCCGTACCTTCTACGCCCGCGGCCAGACGGGACAGCAGCTGCTGCTGGGCGCCTACCAGGCCCTGGAGCGGCAGATCGCGGCCGGGACCGTGACCATGTACACCCGGCACGAGATGCTCGACCTGATCGTCTCCGACGGGCGGGCGCGCGGCATCATCGTGCGAGACATGGTGACCGGCGAGATCGAGCGGCACCTGGCCGACGCCGTGGTCCTGGCGTCCGGCGGGTACGGCAACGTGTTCTTCCTGTCCACGAACGCCAAGGGGTGCAACACCACCGCGATCTGGCGGGCGCACGAGCGGGGGGCGTACCTCGCCAACCCCTGCTACACGCAGATCCACCCGACCTGTATCCCGGTGTCGGGGGAGTACCAGTCGAAGCTGACGCTCATGTCGGAGTCGCTGCGCAACGACGGGCGCGTGTGGGTGCCGGTGGCGGCCGGGGACTCCCGGGCTCCGGGCGACATCCCTGACGAGGAGCGCGACTACTACCTGGAGCGGATCTATCCGGCTTTCGGGAACCTGGTCCCGCGGGACATCGCCTCGCGGGCGGCCAAGAACGTCTGTGACGAGGGGCGCGGGGTCGGGCCCGGCGGGCTCGGGGTCTACCTGGACTTCCGTGACGCGATCTCCCGGCTGGGTCGCGACGCCGTCGCGGCCAAGTACGGCAACCTCTTCGAGATGTACGAGCGCATCACCGGCGAGGACCCGTACTCGCAGCCGATGCGGATCTACCCTGCGGTCCACTACACGATGGGCGGGCTGTGGGTGGACTACGACCTCCAGTCCACTATTCCCGGACTTTTCGTGATCGGTGAGGCCAACTTCTCCGACCACGGGGCCAACCGGCTCGGGGCTTCGGCTCTGATGCAGGGGCTCGCCGACGGATATTTCGTGCTTCCGACCACTGTTGGGGACTATCTCGCGAACGGTCCCTACGGTGAGGTCGACGACGAGGCCATCGCCGAGGCGGAGATCCGGGTCCGGCGCAAGATCGACCGGCTGCTGTCCGTCAACGGCGACCGTACGCCCGACTCCTTCCACCGCGAGCTGGGCAAGATCATGTGGGACTACTGCGGCATGGAGCGCACCGAGGAGTCGCTGCGCAAGGCCCTGGAGCTCATCCCCGCGCTGCGCGAGGAGTTCTGGCGCAACGTCAAGGTCTCCGGCACCTCCGAGGAGCTCAACCAGGTACTGGAGCGGGCCGGCCGGGTGGCCGACTTCTTCGACCTGGCCGAGCTCATGTGCCTGGACGCGCTGGTGCGCACCGAGTCCTGCGGCGGCCACTTCCGCGCCGAGTCCCAGGACGCCGATGGCGAGGCCCTGCGCGACGACGAGCACTTCGCCCACGTGTCGGCCTGGGAGTTCTCTGCCGAGGGGCCGGTGCTGCACAAGGAGCAGCTCGAGTACGAGTACGTCAAGATGAGCCAGCGGAGCTACAAGTGACCGCCCTTCCCGACCGCACGAACGACAAGGAAGCCCTGGGATGAATCTGACCCTTCGCGTTTGGCGCCAGAACGGCCCATCCGATGCCGGTCGGATGGTGACATATCAGGCCAAGGACGTCTCGCCCGACATGTCCTTCCTGGAGATGCTGGACGTCGTCAACGAGCAGCTAATCCTCGAGGGCGACGACCCGATCGCCTTCGACCACGACTGCCGCGAGGGCATCTGCGGCATGTGCGGCATGGTCATCAACGGCGTCGCCCACGGCGAGCAGCGGGCCACCACCACGTGCCAGCTGCACATGCGCCACTTCGAGGACGGCGCCACCGTCACCATCGAACCCTGGCGCGCGGCCCCCTTCCCCGTGGTCAAGGACCTCGTCGTGGACAGGTCCGCCTTCGACCGCATCATCCAGGCGGGCGGCTTCGTCTCGGTCCCTGCCGGCTCGGCGCCTGACGCCCACTCGATCCCGGTCCGCAAGGAGGACGCCGACAGCGCCTTCGACGCGGCCACCTGCATCGGCTGCGGCGCCTGCGTGGCGGCCTGCCCCAACGGCTCGGCCTCCCTCTTCACCGCGGCCAAGATCACCCACCTGTCGCTGCTGCCGCAGGGCCAGCCGGAGCGCCTCTCGCGCGCCAAGGCCATGGTCGACCAGATGGACGCCGAAGGCTTCGGCGGTTGCACCAACACCGGCGAATGCACCGCGGTCTGCCCCAAGGGCATCCCCCTGGACACGATCGCCCAGATGAACGCCGACTACCTCAAGTCCAACGCCAAGTAGCACCCGGTACGGCGGGCCGGGGTGGCCCGCCGTACAACTCCCAAGGGCAAGGTCTTCGCTTTCGCTCAGGCGCTCTTCCCAAAGGCGTGGTCATCGCGGTCGGCGCTTCGCGCTTGTTGCTCAGGCGTGTCTCCAGTCGGGCCCAGCCCCGACCCCTGCAGGTCTTCGCTTCGCTCAGGCGCCCTTCTGATGGCGCGCCTGCCGGCGCGCAAACCGCTGGCGCCGCCCCTCCGGCGCCTACGTCCGGGTGGTCCAGGACATCGGACCCCGCCACTGAACCCCTTCTTGTTGTTCTGGCTTGATCAGGGCTGTTGTCAGCACCGGGGCTGACGTTGTGCTGACCCGCGATGACCCGAGTCCAGGTCTCGCCCTTGACGACCTCGCGAACGCCGTTCAAGCTCGCCTGTGTGCAAGCTCGCACACATCCGGAGCAGTGGAGGCCATCATGGCGCTACGGTTCATCGGCATCGACGGCACCAGCGAGCACGGAGGTTGCCCCTCGGTCTGGGTCGACGACAAAGACGGCAGCTTCGTCATCCAAGGGATCGTGGTCACCGATCCGTCTGAGGTGGAGCAAGTCGTCGCACGAAGTCCGCTCGCGCCGGGCGAAATGATCGTTAGGCTTCCAGCGCATATGCGTGGCTACCTCCTGGAGGCGTGTGGTGAACGCGGCCCCGACGTTGGATGAGTTGCTCGGGCGCTGCACGCGCTCGGCGCTGCACCTCGAAATGCGCGACGGGTACGGCTACTCAAGCCCCGGGTATCGCGCCTGGCTGGAAGGGAAACCCTTCGACAGAACCGAGTTCGACGCTCCGTGGGTCAATCTGATCCGGAGGACAGTGGAACGCGGTGTAGGAGTTCGGCGCGCGCGGATCGTTTCAGAGCCCGTCAGCGACTACGTCCGATACGAGCATTCCGCGACACCGCATGCCAATCTGGCCGGTGGTGAGCTGGTTCGCTGGCTCCCCCGTCAGCGGGCCTCAGACCTCGCGCTCCCAGGGAACGACTTCTGGCTGTTCGACGAACAGCTTGTGCGGTTCGGCCTTCACTCCGGAAATGGAGAGGCCACCGGTTACGAACTCTCTGATGATCCCGCCGTGGTCAAGCTGTGCGCCACAGCGTTCGAGGCCGTATGGGAGCGCGGCATCGAACACGTCGAGTACCAACCCAGCTGATCTCGGCACGTGGCAACCTCACCGTCGTCCAGCGCCCAGCAGGCCCGCCTGGCAATCGGAAAGCGGCTTCGGGAGATCCTTCGTGACTCCGGCATCACTGCTCGGGCGCTGGCTCAGGCGGCCGGGTGGGACGAGTCCAAGTGTTCACGCCTGATCAACGGCCGCACGCTCCCTTCCGACGCCGATATCCGCGTGTGGTGCCAGATCTGCGGCGTTGAGGAAGAGATCCCCGATCTGATAGCGGCCAGCCGCAGCGCCGACAGCATGTATGTCGAGTGGAAGCGGCTACAGCGCAGCGGCATGAAGCGCCTGCAAGAGACGCGGGTGTCCCTGTACGAGCAAACCCGACTGTTCCGCTTCTACTGCTCACAGTTCATGCCGTGGCCCCTTCAGACCCCCGGCTACATGCGGGCCGTACTCACGGCCTTCGCCGAGTTCCACGATGCTCCCCGCGACATCGACGAAGCCATCACCGCACGGACGGCCCGAAGCCGTCTCCTGTACGAGGGAGACCACCGGTTCGCCATCCTCCTGGAGGAGTCCGTCCTCCACGATCGAATCGCTGGTGACGATGTCATGGCGGGTCAGCTTGGCCAGCTCCTGGAGGGAATGTCTCTGCCCTCCATCTCCTTGGGGATCATTCCCTCTGACGTACGTCGGAGGCTTTGGACCATGGAAACCTTCTCGATCTACGACGACCAGCGGGTGTTCGTTGAGCTCCTTTCTGCGGGTGTGACGGTCACCCAACCACACGAGATCGGGCTCTACATCAAGGGGTTCACTGAACTGGCGGCCAGTGCTGTCTATGGGAGAAAGGCGCGCGCTTTGATCACGGCGGCAATCGCCGGTCTGGGCTGACACACGCAAGTTCGTACAAGTTCGTAGAGCCACCGAAGTGCCTGCTCCTACCGTCGATGCATGCCCCCTGGAGACACGACACCAGCCGTTTCTCGAGCCCCTGAGATCTACGTGGGTCACCTCACGCCCGCCGAGCTGGACGAGATCGGTCCGTCCGCTGAGTCTCTTCCCCGGCCATCGTGGACTCGGGAGCAGTACCGAGAGCAGTTGATCGCCCGTGGTGTCGTCGATTCCACGGCGCCTACCGCGCTGGGTATAGACGGCTTTCTGGAACTGGCCGAAGAGTTCGGCGTCTTGGAGAAGCGGCCTAACACGGCACCCCTGCCGATGGCCCGCCAGCGTGAGCCCAGTGCATGACCAACCAGGAGCCGGAAGGGCTCGCGTCAGGTCGAGGGCAAGGCGGTGATCCGAGGATGCGGTGGGACAACCCGCAACCCTTCGTGATCGAGGGCTGGATCGTGATGGATGGAGCCGGTGGGGGCTACATCGCGATGCGGATCGCCGCCCAAGCCGACAGGGTCAACGTGGTATGCGCTAAGGATGCCCAGGCATTGCGTCGGCGGATTGCCTGCGTCGAGGGGATCACCCCACTCCAGTTAGTCACCCGTCAGCCACGCGGGCGCGCACATCCTAGGGCGGTGAGCTAGCCGTGACGCTCGAAGAGCTGAAAGTGAAGTACGGCTCACAGTGGGAGTTCTTCCCCGACCTGGCCATAGGGGTTGCGGCGGCGCGCTGGAGAGTCCCGTCATCCGACGAGTATGCGCGGGGTCTACTTCCGGTGCTTCTCGCGGGGGACTTGAACGGACTTATAGCGCGACTGGACGAGCAGGCGGCGCGTGCTCGTCCGCCGCGCGCCTAGACGCACGGCTGGCTGCTGCACTCGGACGCGGCCACAGCCGTGCCACCACCTCGGGCCATCCGGCCCGAGCGTGAAGGAGGGCAGACAGATGGACCTGTACACAAAGGACCCCGGCCCGCTGGAGTTCCGCCGCATGTGCGGCGGCAACAACAACGAGGACGGCGAAGGCGAATCCTGCGTGGAGATCGCCCCGCTTCCGGGGGAGAACGACGCGTTCGCGCTGCGTGACTCGAAGAACCCCGGTGCCGGGACTCTCCGCTTCACCGGTGCCGAGCTTCGCGCCGCCGGGTTGAGGACCATCTAGTACCGCCACCCGCAGACGGCTCCCTGCCCGCCTGAATCAGGCAGGGAGCCGTCCCACATTCGACTGTACGGGGGACCGTTGCACTGGCACGCATACACCTGGCTCGGGCACGGTGCTGACCTGGCTCGTGAGGCTGAACGACGGCCCACCTCACCGGACTTCATAACCTCGCTCCTGCCGCCGATGCGGACCGGTGAATGGCTGGCCAAACCGGCAAGCCGGATCGCGGAGACGTTCGATGACCTGAACAAGGCCGTGGAATGGATGACGCGCGAGTATGCCCCGCCCGCTGGATCTGGCGATTCGATCCCGCTGGACAGCCGCGAAGCACTGGCAACTGATCTGCTGCCGCGCGGCGTGGATGTGCAGTGGGGTGAGTGGCTGAGCGGTGGCCACTTCATCACGGTAGGCATGATCTGCTGCCCCAATCGGCACGTGAACCACCCTTGCCCAACCGCTCGCTAACAGGCTCCCAACTGGTCGGCCGTCTGGTCGCTGAACGCGCTGAGTTCACGCGGACCTGGCCAGTTGTGAATCTGACCCGGTCGGCGTCCGGCGCTGATGTACAGCACGCCCGACGGCAACAAGACCCTGACCGCCTCGCTGAACTATGTGGACGACGCCGCATTGCCCCTGGCAGAAACGTTCCAGAAGGCGACGCAGAGGCTCGTCAAGGAGGTGTTCTGCGGCGAGCAGGCTGGATCGGCCGACGCGGCCTGCCGGCTCAGTAGACAGCGCTGAGCACCAGACTCCTTCCGGTCGTGGATCAGGTAGAGCGCGAACTGGGCCAGGCCAAGCTCGCTCAGCTCGGCTGGCCGCCTGTAAAGAAAGGCCGGTTTGACCCGCGCGGATCATGGCGAGTTTTGCGGTCACGGGGCCTCTTGGCCGGTGGGTGGTTGACTGCCATGATCGCTCGGCGTGGACATCGATGAGTTTTGGAACCTGATCGAGCAGTCCGGGCGTGAGACGGATGGGAAGAAAGCACGCCTGGCGTGGCTTAGGGAGCGGCTGGAGCGCCGTTCAGCCGAGGAGATCGTGGATTTCGCGTCGTGGCTGCTCGTGGCCAGGCGTCGGGTGGACACGTGGTTGATGTGGGGCGCCATGCGCGCTTTGTTTGGAGGCGGCTCCGGGGACGGCTTCTGGTACTTCCAGATGTGGCTCGTGGGCCTGGGTCGTGAGGTGTTCGAGCGGGTGGCTGAAGATCCAGATGCCCTGGCCGATGTACCGGAGGTCCACCGCCTGCTGGCCATCATGCGGCAGCATCACACATGGACCAACGATGACTGGCCGGAGTTCGAATGCTTGGACTACGTGGCTGACGAAGCCTGGGAACGAGTGACAGGAACAGCCGAGGAAGGTCTCGCCGAGGTCCTCATGGCTCGTGGGTACGAGTTGTGTGCGCTCCCCGACCCGGGCGACGAGGAATGGGAACTGGACGATGACGAGGAGAGCTCGCGAAGGTTGCCCCGAATCGCTCAATGCATGCGAGAGTTGTACGGCGACGCCTAGGGTCTGTCTCAAAGTCCAGCTTATTTGATCTTGTGACAGGATCGCGGGATGCTGCGACTCACCGACTTCATCATCGACTGCCCGGATGCGATGAAACTGGCGGCCTTCTACTCCGAGGTGACGGGTCGCCCGGTCAAGGAGGGCAGCCACGAGAACTGGGCCGGTATCCAGTTCGGCGAGATCGAACTGGCCTTCAACCCGGTGGAGGACTACCGCGCCCCGCAGTGGCCCGACAGCGAGCACCCCAAGCAGTTCCACCTCGACTTCGAAGTCGACGACATCGAGGCCGAACAGAGCCGCGTCCTGGCCCTCGGCGCGTCCCTGCAGCAGGACTCCATCGGCCCCGACGGCTACGGCTGGCGCGTCTACACCGACCCCGTCGGCCACCCCTTTTGCCTCTGCCGCAACAAGGGTGTCGTCTGGACCGACCAGGGCCTCATCTGGCCCAAGCGCGCCTAGGCCTGTCTCAAAGGCGATCAACGGCGTGTCATAGCCGGATAGGCAGGGAGGTCTCCGATAGAGGGTTCATCGACCAAGACGAACCTCATATCCGGAGACCTCGTGGCCACCGTAGCGGTGACGCGGCGGTTCGACCTGACCGATGCGCAGTGGGCGCGGCTGGAACCGCTGCTGCCCACACCCAAAGGTCCGGGGCGGCCATCGCAGTGGACCAAGCGTCAGCTGATCGACGGGATCCGGCGGCGGGTGCGGGTCGGGTCGCCATGGCGGGACGTGCCGGAGTGCTACGGGTCTTGGCAGGCGCTCTACTCGTTGTTCGCCGCTGGGCAGCGCAGCGGGGTGTGGCAGCACATCATCACCGCGTTACAGGTCCGGGCGGATGTGGTCGGCCTGATCGCCTGGGATGTCCGTGTGGATTCCACGATCGTGCGGGCCCATCAGCACGCGGCCGGAGCACGCTTGCTCGCGCAGAAGGAATCGGCGGGCGGCGTCACCGCCGACCAGGCGTTCGGGCGGTCGCGGGGCGGTCTGACCACGAAGATCCACCTGTCGTGTGAGCAGCGGCAGAAGGTGCTGTCCCTGCTCCTGACCGCCGGGCAGCGGGGTGACAGCCCGCAGTTCCAGCCCGTCCTGAACAGGATCAACGTGCCGAGGATGGGAGCGGGCCGAGCACGGACTATTCCGGATCGGGTCCGCGCCGACAAGGCCTACAGCTGCCATGCCAACCGCGCTTATCTGCGTCAACGGGGTATCGGCTGCACGATCCCGGTGAAGGTCGACCAAGCCCGGCACCGCAGGAACCGAGGCCGTCACGGCGGACGGCCACCGGCCTTCAGCCGCGATGACTACCGCCTGAGGCACGCTGTGGAGTGCGGTATCAACCGCCTCAAGAGGCACCGCGCCGTGGCCACCCGCTACGACAAACTCGCCGTTCGTTACGAGGCCACCGTACACATCACCGTTCTCAACGACTGGCTGACCTCACTTTGAGACAGGCTCTAGATACGAGATCGATTCCCGGGGCGTCAGCGAGTTCCCGCTGGTAGCGGTTGGCGGGGGCTTTGACCTCGGTCACCTAGATGGGCGCCGCTGGGGTGGGCATGGCGCGCGAACATGCGAGGCCACTGCGGACTGTGGGAAACATGCATTTGCTTCGTGACCTGCGGTGATTTCATGTCTGCTTGCGTGCTACCTAATTTGTATGCTTGGTGACATACTAATTAGGTGACACCCGCACAGAAGCCTGCCCAGGTCCTGGCCAGAGATGCCGAGTGGGCCGCTCTCGCTCAGTTCGTCAACCATGTCGACCCGCAGTTGCGGCTGGGTGTGGTGTCGGGGCGGCGGCGGGTCGGGAAGAGCTATCTGCTGCGTGCTCTGGCGCAGGAGAGCGACGGCCTGTATGTGACCGCGGTCGCCGAGGAGGGGGTCGCCGTCGCGCGGCGGCGGTTCGCTGCTGACATCGCCAGGTATGCCGGGATCGGGACCGAGCTCGTCGGCGACGCCGACTGGGAGACGCTCCTGAGCACCGCGATCGATCTGGTCGTCCGACGATCGGGCTCCCGTGGGCTGCTGGTCATCGACGAGTTGCCGTACTGGATGGCGCACTCCCCGGAGTTGCCCGGGCTCCTGCAGTACCTCTACGACGGGTCGCAGTCGAGGGCCAGGGACGGCGGCGGGCGGGTGATCGTGTGCGGGTCGGCCATGTCGGTCATGAACGAGCTGCTGTCCGGCGCCAAGGCGCTGCGTGGGCGGGCGGCCGTCGATCTGCGCCTGCAGCCCTTCGATCCGGCCACGACGGCTCGCCATTGGGGGATCGAGGACGCCGGCACCGCGCTGCGCCTGCACGCCATTCTCGGTGGCTCGCCCGGCTATCGGAACCTGGCCAACGTCCCGCCGCCGCAGAGCCTCACCGGGCTGGACGAGTGGGTGCCTGCGACGGTCATGGATCCGAGCCAGGCGCTCTACTCGCGCAGCGAGACCGAATACCTGCTGAGGGAGGACCCGAGGTTCACCGGCAGCGCCCTGCACTACGCGATCATCAACGCGGTCGCCGGCGGCGCGACCAGCCCTGCGAAGATCGGCGGGCTTGTCGAACGTGACAGGACCTCCTTGGCCCGCCCCATCGAGGCGCTGGTCAGCGCGGGCTTCCTAAGATACGAGAGCGATCCTCTGTGGGATCGGCGGCCGCTCATCACGGTGGCAGACCCCATCGTCCGCTTCCACAACCTCGTCACGGTCGCCCAGCGGGACCTGGTCGAGGCGGGACTGCCTGGACAGGCCTGGCTCAACAGCCGCCCGACCTTCACCTCACGCATCCTCGGACCGCATTTCGAGGAGTGCGCCAGGGAGTGGCTCCGCCCGCGCATCGGCGCGACCCGAGTCGCCTCGACGGTTGTGAACGACGGTCGCGGCCAGGCCAGGCACGAGGTCGACGTGGTGGCGGTCGACAAGGGCTCCGGACGGATCCGGTTGCTAGGCGAGGCCAAGGCGACGATCACCAAGAGAGGCGTGGCCGACCTGGACCGCTTGGACCAGGTCAAGACGCTGCTGGCTCAGCAGAAGCACAACACCGCTGACGCCATCCTGGCGGTGTTCTCGCTCGAGGGCTTCCACCCCGATCTGATCAGTACAGCACGCCGCAGAGGCGACGTCCTCCTGGTGGACCTTCCAGCACTACTCGGCCACGGCGCCCCACCCGTGAGCCCCGCGCACCTGATCACGACATGACGCAAGACTGCCCAGCTCCTAGCTCTTCTGAGGACGCGCAAACCCCTCCGGGCGAGTTCGCGCTAGGGCCCGTTCCCGTCCGGGGCGGTGGTCACCCGGTCGCGATGGCCTGGCCGTGCTCGCCATCGAGATCGAGCTCATCGGCGAACCCGAGTAACCCCCTCATAACCCCTCGCCCGGTCCCTGACGCTGTCGCCGCGCTGGACCGGTTCACCTTCGAAGGCATCGCCACCGCGGCCGTCACACTGCCGCGCGGACAGTCTATTTCGCTCTTGATGCCCTCTTGGGTGGTCGACTACGACTCTGCCCTGGCCCGTCCTGACCTTCCCGCCCCTCTCCGTGTGCCGACATCGGAGACTCAGCCATTGATGGGAGGGCCCCGGCGATGCAGTCGAGGACGCGCTGGAGCCCGTACCGGAACTGGTCGTCGCGGCTCAGGTGCGGCTGGCGCGCCTCCATCACGATCTTGGTGAAGATCGGGTAATCCCCGCTCTTCACCAGCTGGTCGACGTACGGGTAGCTCCGCGCCATCCACTCCGACTCGCTGAGCCCGCTGCGGCGGAATTCCTCGGCCGAGCTGATCTCCTCGCGGACGGTGCCCTCGATGTAGCCGTTCAGCACGGCCATGAGGCCGAGGTTCTCGTCGATGGAGACGAAGGCGTCGAGCACTCCCATCAGCCGTTCGATCAAGAGCAGCTGGTTGGGGCCGAGGCTGGGGAGTGACCGCTGCACGGTGGCGATCCACGGGTGCCTCAGCCACATGGCCCGCAGCCCGTCGGCGTAGCGGGTCAGGTCGGCGCGCCAGTCGCCCGAGGGCATGCCCGTGACGTCGATCTCGCCCATCACCCGGTCGGCCATGAGCTCGACCAGGTTGTCGCGGCTCGGGACGTACCGGTAGAGCGACATCGCGCCCGCGCCGATCTCGGCGGCGATCCGCCGCATGGTGGCGGCCTCCAGCCCTTCGGCGTCGGCGATCCGGATCGCCGCCTCGGTGATCTGCGCGCGGCTGTAGGAGGGCTTCCGCCCGTAGGTCAGGCGTTCTGGCCGCATCCAGATGTTCACGTACTCGGCGTCGGTCACCGCTTCACCCCCTCGGTTGCGTACATGGTACCCAATCGCTTAGCCTTCCCGATATCGCGTACAAGGTACTCAATGGAGGGATCATGACGGATCCGATCGTGGTCGCCGAGGGGTTGCACAAGTCCTTCGGCGGCACCCATGCGCTACGGGGCCTGGACCTGAGTGTCCCGAGAGGGAGGGTCTGCGGCGTGCTCGGGCCGAACGGCGCCGGGAAGACGACCGCAGTGCGCATCCTGGCTACCCTGTCCGATCCCGATGCCGGGCACGCCCGCATCGCCGGATACGACGTCGTCCGCGAGGCCGGCAAAGTACGCGAGCAGATCGGGCTCGCGGGCCAGTACGCCGCCGTGGACGAGAAGCTCACCGGCCGCGGCAACCTGCGCATGTTCGGGCGCCTCTACCACCTATCCCGCCGCCAGGCGCACCGGCGGGCCGACGAGCTGCTGGAGCGCTTCGGCCTGATGGACGCGGCCGACCGCCCGGTTCTCGGCTACTCCGGTGGCATGCGCCGCCGACTCGACCTGATCACCTGCCTCATCCTGCGCCCCAAGGTGCTCTTCCTGGACGAGCCCACCAACGGCCTGGACCCGCGCAGCCGCGGCGAGATCTGGGACAGCGTCCGCGAGCTGGTGGCCGATGGCACCACGGTGCTGCTCACCACGCAGTATCTGGACGAGGCCGACCGCCTGGCCGACGACATCGCCGTCATCGACCACGGGCAGGTGATCGCCACCGGCACGCCCGACGAGCTGAAGGCCACGATCGGGGACCGCCTCGACGTCACCCTCGAAGACCCCGCCGCGCTGTCTGCGGCGATGACCGTCCTGAACGCCCTCGCCGGCACCGATCCCGCGCCGACGGGCGCCGACGGGCTCAGCGTCGTCCTGCCCGTCGGCGGGCTCCGGCTCGCCGACATCGTGCGTGAGCTTGACCACGCGGGAGTCGCCGCGGCCGACGTGCGGCTGCGCCGCCCCACCCTCGACGAGGTGTTCCTGCGCCTCACCGACCGTAAGGAGCCCGTCCGATGACCGCCCTCACCTCACCACTGCGTCGCCTGGGCTGGACGTTCACCGACGGGCTGACCCTGGTCGGCCGCGAGCTGGGACGGCTGCGGCAAGAACCGGGGCAGATTGTCGCCGCGCTGGTCTTCCCGGCCGTCATGGTGGTGCTGTTCGGGTACGTCTTCGGCAGCGCGATCCAGGTGCCGGACAGCGGCAACTATCGCGAGTACCTCATGCCCGGCCTGTTCGCGATGGTGACCTTCTCAGCGTGGTTGGGGGTCATGACGCGGATGGCCAACGATGCCTCCCGCGGTGTGATGGACCGGTTCCGCTCCATGCCGATGGCGCGCTTGGCGGTGCCGTTCGGGCAGACCGGCGCCGACCTGCTGACCGGCCTGCTGATGCTGGCCATCATGGTGGGCACGGGCCTGCTGGTGGGCTGGCAGCCGCACCGCGGCCTGATCCCCACGGCCCAGGCGTTCCTGCTGATGATCGTGCTGCGGTACGCGCTGAGCTGGGTGGGCGTCTATGTGGGCCTGGCGGTGAAGAACGATCAGGTCGCCGACGCGATGGTGCCGCTGGGCCTGCCGTTCACGATGCTGTCGAACGCGTTCGTCCCGACCGGCGGCATGCCGGGCTGGCTGCGCTTCCTGGCCGACTGGAACCCGGTCAGCGCGCTCACCGCCGCCTCACGGGAGCTGTTCGGCAACCCTGGCGCCCCGTCCGGAAACGCGGCCTGGCCACTCGCGCATCCGGTGACCGCCGTCCTGCTCTGGTCGGCCGCGCTGCTGGTGATCTTCGTCCCGCTGTCGCTCCGCGCCTACATGCGTAGAGGACGCTGAACGCTCCAGGCATCTGCAGCTTCTCGACCAAAGAGCATTTCCGCGCGGGCGGGCCCACGCCCGTCCCGCTAGCCGAAGATCACCAGACCACTTCGCGCATCCGTGCAGGCGACTTCGGAAAGCGACACTGACCTTTGAAGAGACGGTTAGGGAGCCTTGTGCCGGCCGCCCTTCTATCGGCAGACGGTGCCGGTAGGGGGAAGCTTGCCCGACACCAGGTACTCGTCGATGCGGGCCGTGGCGCACGGTGCCCTGAGGTAGGAGCTGTGGCCGTTGCCGCCGTTCTCGTCGTTCGTCAGCAGCCCGGAGCCCTGGATGCGGGACGACAGGCTCCTCGCCCATGACAGCGGAGTGGCAGGGTCGTGGGTGTTGCCGACCACGAGCACCGGCGGCACGCCGCGGACCTCCAGCGGGCGTTGCGGGTTCGTCGGCGGGATCAGCCAGCCGAGGCAGCCTGCCGTCATGTCCCAGAACTCCGAGGTGCCCTTCATGTGTGGCGACAGCTTCCTGACGCGGTCGAGCCTGGCGCGGAGGTCACGATAGCCGTCGATGCCGTGGGCGATGTCGAGGCAGAGTATGGACCGATAGGCCGCGGTGCTCGCCGCGTCGTCGAGGGCGGCGCCACGCATTGAGGCGAGGATCTGCGCGTCGCCGTTCTCGGCCTGGACGATGCCGGTGGCCAGGCCTCCGCCGTACTCGGGAAGCTGATCGAGGAAGACGTAAGCGACGTAGCGCAGTTCCTCCGCGGTCATCGGACGACCGTTCTTGACCGGGATCGGCTCCCGCTCGGCTTCGGCCACCAGGTCGTCCCACACCCGCGCCACGTCGCGGCCGTGCAGCGCGCAGGTCTGCTCCTGGGCGCACCAGTCCACGAAGCGTTCGAAGGAGTCCTCCACGGCTACGGTGGCGTCGGTGACCAGCCGCTCGGAGTCGAGGCTGTGGTCCACGGCGCCGTCGAGCGCCATCGTCCGGACCCTGCCGGGGAACAGCCGCGCGTACTCGGCGCCCAGCATGGTGCCGTACGACTTGCCAAGGAAGCTGATCTTCGACTCTCCCAACGCGGCTCTGACCGCGTCGAAGTCACGAGCCACGCTCGTGGTGTCGATCTCGCCGAGCAGGGGACCGGTCCCCGCCAGGCAGCTGGAGCTGACGGCCCGGTTGTGCGCCACCAGCTCGCGGTATTGGGCGGGGGTCTTGGGGAACTCTGACACGGCCGGGTCGTGGACCGGCAGCTTGCAGGTGACGGCCGAGCTCTCGCCGACTCCGCGCGGGTCTATGCCGATGACGTCGAACCGGCGGAGTAGTTCGCTGCTCACCGCGTAGGCCGGGTAGTCGCGCACCACCATCGCGGCCTGGCCGCCGGGGCCGCCGGGATTGAAGAAGAGGGTGCCGAGGCGTTCGCCGGTGGCTTTGTGGCGAACGACGGAGAGCTTGATCGTGGGGCCAGTCGGAGAGTCCCAGTCGAGCGGGACCTCGACGGCGCCGCACTCCGCCTGATGCTCGCCACAGGCGTGCCACGCGATGGACGGCGAGGCGGGCGCCGGAGTCGGAGACAACGCCAGCAGAAGTGCCAGGAGGGCATGGTTCATGCCAGGCAACGATGCCCCGCGAACTCGATCATGAGTATCGGCCGAAGGACCGACCTGCCGGCTGCTTCATGTGACTTAGGTCTCAACGCGTCACACTTCGCGGCGGGCGGCTCTCTTGGGATGTGTCACCGACCAAGAGGAGTTCGAGATGACCATTCTGGTTACCGGCGCGACAGGGACCGTGGGGCGGTTCGTCGTGCGGCATCTGCTCGACGCGGGGGAGAAGGTGCGGGCCGTGACCCGGCGGCCGGACGTCGCGCGGTTCCCCGAGGGGGTGGAGGTCGTCGCGGGGGACATGACGGACGCGGCGCGCATGGCCGAGGCGTTCGAGGGGGTCACCGCCGCCCATCTGATCAACTTCGGCGACGGGTACCGGCCGCTCGGCATCGGGCAGGAGATCGCGGACGCCGCCGTGCGGGCCGGGATCCGGCGGGTCACGATACTGGGCGGCTGGGAGGAGGGTTCGCTGGAGCCTGCCGTACGGGCCAGCGAACTGGAGTGGACGCAGCTGCAGCCGATCGAGTTCATGAGCAACACGCTCAACGACTGGGCGCCCAGGCTGCGCGCCGAGGGCGTCATCCGCGAGCCGTACGGCGGGCGGAAGAGCGCGCCGGTGCACGAGTCCGACATCGCGGCCATCGCGGCGGTGGCACTGGCGGAGGGCGGGCACGGCGGGCAGGCGTACCGCATCTCGGGGCCCGAGGTGCTGACCCCGCGTGACAAGATCCGGATCCTGGCCGAGGCCACGGGCCGCGACCTGGCCTTCGTCGAGCTGACGCCGGAGCAGACGCGGCGGGAGTGGATCGAGGAGGGCACGCCGCCGGACCTGCTGCTGCTCCAGGTGATGGGCGATGTCGACGCACGGACGAAGGTGGAGTTCCTGCTACGGGTGTACGGCGGCGATCAGGAGATCGGCCGGACCGTGACCGACGCGGTGACAAAGGTCACCGGTCGACCGGCACTCACCTTCGCCCAGTGGGCGACCGAGAACGCGCACGCCTTCCTACCCTGAACCCTCAACTTCCCCTGTTCCTGTTCATGATCACGGTGAGGATGCGACGGGAGGGCGGGATCGCCAGGACCCATACCGCGGCAGCCGCGGCGGCGCCGATGGTGTTGTGGAACGGCAGGCCGACGGCCTCGGCGCCGAGACGGAAAGCGAAGAAGAGGCCGGCGAAAGCGAGCCCCCATCCGATGTAGAAGACCAACTCGAGGTCGGAGATCGGCGACTTCCTGCGGACGGAGGATCGGCGGCGCTGCAGGATCGCCGTCGCAGCCCACAGTCCCAGCCCCACCACCATGGTGATGTCGTGCCAAGGCCGAGGGAAGTCGAACGACGCGTAGGTGATGAAGAAGATGAGCGCGCTGAGAAGCACGTAGGGGAGAGCGAAGTAGTGGTGGACGATCTCGTCGCGAGTCCTGCCCTGGAGCCTGTTGATGTCATCGAGCGCGGATTGGGCATCGTGCGGGTGCATGAGCTCCCCTGAGCGTCGAAGTACTTTCCTATGAGGAAAGTAGCATGCCACTTTCCTCATGGGAAAGTAGCTATGGCGGAGATCACCTGCTTCGCCTGTCCGCGGCCTCAGGCCTTGACCGCGACCACCAGGAAGATCAGGCAGCTTGCCAGGAACGGTCCGGCGGCCAGCTCGGTCAGCCAGTCCTCCGCCGCGGCGCCCAGGCAGCGCCGGGCGTTGCGTCGCAGGCCGAGGAGCTGGTCGGCGGCGTCGAAGTCGGTGATGACCGGCGCCGAGGCCACCACCGAGGTGACGGAGAACCCGGCCTCCGCGCACAGGCGCGGCAGCGCCCGCCCGATCGTGGCGTTACGCACCACCTGCGAGGTGATGAAGCCCGTCAGCGTACGGCCGGCCGTCAGGTTCGCCGAGTCGATCAGCAGCCCGTCCCAGTCCGGCTCGGCCAGCGCGATCCGCGCCCCCGGCCGGGCCACGCGCCCGATCTCGCACAGCACCCGCCGCGGATCGGCCACGTGCTGCAGCACCCGATCGGTCCGCGCCCGATCGACCGACCCGTCCTCCAGCGGCAACGCGTGCGCGTCACCCACGAGCACATCGACGATCTCGTGTACGGCGAGCCGCTCGCGGGCCGTCTCCGCCGACACCAGGTCGTGGTCGACCCCGATCACCGAACCCGTCGGGCCGGCGGCGTCGGCCAGCTCGCCCAGGTCGGTGCCGGGCCCGCAGCCGACGTCGAGCACCGCGTGCCCGGGGTGGACGTCCAGCATGGACAGCAGTTGCCGCTTTTGACGTGCTCCTCCGCATGAATGTGGAGGATTCCTGTGCTGCTTACGCAGCAGCTCGCAGCGCGGGCGCGGGCGAGACTGTGGGACAGGATGCTTGACGCTTCACAGGCCCCGGTATCCCGGAGTC
>NZ_JAHDTI010000027.1 GCF_018531495.1 Nonomuraea sediminis | reverse complement strand
CGTCGGCCGGGTCACGGCGCGGCGACCTGCGCGGGCCGCCCGCCGGGTCCTGCGGCGGGCGCCGCCGGGGCTCATCGGCGGGATCCTGGGACGGGCGCCTGCGGGGCTCATCGGCCGGATCCTGGGACGGGCGCCTGCGAGGCTCGTCGGCCGGGTCTTGGGGCGGCCGGTTGCGCGGCCCGTCGTCGTCGCGGCCGAACGGCAGGTCGAAGGGGTCCTGGCGCTTGCGCGGCTCCCGGGGCGGGTCGTCCGCCCGGCCCGCCCCCTCCGAACGCGCCGGACGTCCCGCCCGCCCCGGGCCCCCGCCGTTGCCGGGGGTACGGCGAGCGGCGCCGTGCCCTCCCTGAGAGCCGGCGCCGCCCGAACCGCGGCCGGGACCCTGTCCCCTGCCGCCCGAATCCCTCACCGGCCCTGGCTCACCTTGGTCGCGTCCTGGCTGGCGCCGCGCAGCTGGTTGACGTTGTCCCAGTCGCGGTGCATGCCCTGCAGCTCGGCCTGCTTGGCCGTCTTCTGCGGCTGGGTGTCTATCTCGATCTGGTGCTGGGCCGCCTCGTTCTGCTGGCGGGCCGTGGCGATCTGGTCGCGCAGCTGACCTGCCTTGATCGAGTCCTGCGCCAGCACGGTGTTGAGCAGCAGCAGGCTCACCAGGCCGCCGCAGAGCAGGCCCACGATCAGCAGCACGAACGGCGCGCGCTGGCGCCGCCCGGACGGCACGCGGCGCACCGCCGGCCGTACCGAGCGGACACGTCCGCCCGCGGGGCGCGCGCCTTCGCTGGCGGGAGCCTGGCGCAGGCCCGTGGCCGAGGTCTCGGGCGCCGTGCGCGCCGCGTCGTCGGCGGGGCGCGGGCGCGGGATGGGCTTGGACTGGTGCGGGACGCCCGGCCTGCGCTGCCCGGTCTTGGGCGCCGCTCCGCGAACGGGCGCGCCCCGCCTGGTCTCCTGCTCAGTCCTGGTGGTCAACACGTATCCTCTCTGCCGCCCTTAGCCGGGCGGAGGCCGCCCGCGGATTGCGGGCCACCTCCTCTTCGCTGGGGAGTTCTGCTCCCCTCGTCAGCAGGCGGAACCGCGGCTGGTGTGCCTCAAGGGGGACGGGCAGCCCTGGGGGGCTGGTGTCCCTGGTTCGCGCCGTGAGGGCCTGCTTGGCGAGCCGGTCCTCCAGGGAGTGGTAGGCGAGCACGACGACTCGCCCGCCGAGCGCGAGCGCGTCGAGGGCCGCGGGCAGCGCCGCCTCGAAGGCGGCGAGCTCAGCGTTCACTTCGATGCGAAGCGCCTGAAAAGTCCTTTTGGCGGGGTTTCCCCCGGTACGCCGGGTCGCGGCGGGAATCGCCTGGCGAACGATGTCCGCAAGCCGCTTAGTCGACGTTATGGCCTCCTTGGCCCTTTCCTTGATGATTAGGGCCGCGACACGCGGTGCGAACCGTTCCTCTCCGTAATCGCGGAGGATGCGAGTTAGCTCCGCGGCCGAGTAGGTATTGACCACCTTCTCCGCCGTGAGCTCCTGCTCGGTGTCCATGCGCATATCGAGTGGAGCGTCCTGGGAATAGGCGAAACCGCGCTCGGTCTCGTCCAGCTGAGGCGAGGAGACCCCCAGGTCGAACAGCACGCCGTCGACCGTATCGCGGCCCGCCTGCGCGAGCACGGAGGCGAGCTGGTCGGAGGTTCCGTGTACGAGGGTGATCCGCTCGGCGTAGGGCGCGAGCCTGCGCGTGGAGAAGTCGATCGCGAAAGGGTCGCGGTCGATGCCGATCACATGCAGTGATGGATGAGCCGCGAGCAGGGCCTCCGTATGGCCTCCGAGACCGAGGTTGGCGTCGACGACGACGCGGTCCGGTCCTGACAACGCTGGAGCAAGCAGCTCCAGAACGCGGTCAAGCATCACCGGAACGTGACCGCCCATGCCGGCGTTGTCGTGCATCTCCAACCCCCCTCTCGCGCGTCTCATGCTCGCGGATGACGCGTCCGGCCGATCGCCGGCCTTGTTCTGGGTCCCCACCCGGTGCCGTCCGGCCAGGTCCCCATCCGCACCCTCTTCGTGGAAGCCTGCCATCTGACACCGGGGAAGGTGCATCAGCTGGCATGCAGTGGTTGCGGGTGGAGACCTCGCCGAACGACCACACCGAAAGGCCTTGTCGACCGTGGCTCTCTACAGAATCCCTGGCAGCACCTCCTCCGACAGATCGGCGAAAGCCTGCTCCTGTGCGTTGAGGTAGGTGTCCCAGGCCTGCGCGTCCCAGATCTCCAGGCGGGTGTTGGCCCCGATGACCACGCAGTCACGCTCCAAGCCCGCGTAGGCACGCAGGCTCTGCGGGATCGTGATGCGCCCCTGCTTGTCAGGAGTCTCGTCGGACGCGCTGGCGAAGAACACTCGGCTGTAGTCACGCACCGCCTTGGCGGTGACCGGGGCGGTGCTGAGAGCCTCGGTTATGCGCTGGAACTCCTCCACGGGAAAGACGTAGAGGCATCGCTCCTGGCCTTTGGTGATCACAAGACCCTCCGCCAGCTCCTCACGGTACTTAGCCGGCAGGAACAGCCGTCCCTTGTCGTCCAGACGCGGTTGATGGGTGCCGAGGAACACCGGCCCCACCTCCCGTGCCTCGTGAACAGCTCAGCGCTTGGTGTGCCCCGGGCTCTCCACTGCGCACCACCATACTCCACTTCTCCCCACCGTCAACTGATTCCAACCCTCTTCATCTGCCGTTTCCTTCGCGTTGCCGCAGGTCAGAGCGATGGTGCAGGGTGGAGCGCCGCGGCGGCGCCGTCAACCCTCATGGGCGTGTCGAGGGTTCTAAAGACCCGTGAATTCCAGGGATCCGGGGCTTCGGGAACGCGGGCGTGGAGGAAAGTGGAGGACCACTGTCACGGGATTCGCACCGCTATGCGACATGAACGGGAACACTGGCGCGCTTCCCTGGAATATCCACAAAAGTCGCCCGAGAACCCGCAGCGTCGTAGGGTCGGTACACACAATGGAAAAGGAATGGCATGGCTCCCGCTTTGGCACCCTGCCGCGGGACAGCCGTCGCACTTCTCATGGAGGCCTGGTGGCAGTAACCCATGACGTCCCTCCCCAGCTTGATGAGCTGGTCACCACCGCGCATCGGATCAGGGAAGCGATCGAGTCGGTGATCGAGGGCAAGAGCGACGCCGTGCGCCTCACGCTGACGGTCCTGCTCGCGGAGGGCCATCTTCTCATCGAAGATGTGCCGGGCGTCGGCAAGACGATGCTGGCCAAGGCGCTGGCGCGCTCCATCGACTGCCCGGTCAGGCGTGTCCAGTTCACCCCCGACCTGCTGCCCAGCGACATCACCGGGGTGAGCGCCTACAACCAGCAGTCGCGCGAGTTCGAGTTCAAGCCTGGTCCCGTCTTCGCCAACATCGTGGTGGGAGACGAGATCAACCGTGCCTCGCCGAAGACCCAGTCGGCGCTGCTGGAGTGCATGGAGGAGCACCAGGTCACCGTCGACGGCAAGACTTATGAGCTCGACGCCCCGTTCATGGTGATCGCCACGCAGAACCCCATCGAGATGGAGGGCACCTATCCCCTCCCCGAGGCGCAACGCGACCGTTTCACCGCGCGCGTCGCGATGGGCTACCCCGAGCCCGCGGCCGAGCTGGAGATGCTCGACGTGCATGGCGGCACGCCGCCGCTGGACAAGCTGCAGCCGGTGGCGACCACGGCGGAGGTGCGCGCGCTGATCGAGGCGGTGCGCGGCGTGTACGTCTCGCAGGCGGTCAAGAAGTACGCCATCGACCTGGTCGTGGCCACCCGCCACTCCCCCGACCTGCGCCTGGGCGCCTCTCCGCGCTCCACGCTGCAGTTGGTGCGGGCCGCCCGCGCACACGCGGCGCTGACCGGGCGCGACTACGTCATCCCCGACGACCTGCAGGAGCTGGCCGTGCCCGTGCTGGCGCACCGGCTGCTGCCGAGCGTGGAGGCACAGGGACAGCGGCGCCTGCCCGAGCAGGTGGTGACCGACCTGGTCAGGCGCGTCCCGGTGCCGGAGACCCGAGGCCGGTGAAGGCACTGTGAGGGCTGGACTTCGGGCACTGACCTCCCGCGGCAGGTCCTTCCTCGCCTCGGGGCTCGCGGCGCTGCTGATGGCCCTGCTCCTGGGCGAGAACGACCTGTTCAGGATCGGCGTGCTGGTGACCGCGCTGCCGCTGCTCGCCGCGATGGTGGTGGCCAGGACCCGCTACCGGCTCAGCTGCGCCAGGCGGCTCGACCCGGCCAGGGCCGAGGTGGGCGGCGAGTCGACGGTGACGCTCCGCCTGGAGAACGTCACCCGGCTGCCGACGGGCCTGTTGCTCGTCGAGGACACCGTGCCCTACGCGCTGGGCGTGCGGCCCAGGTTCGTGCTTGACCGCGTCGAGTCGCGCGGCATCAGGGAGATCGACTACCGGGTCCGCTCCGACCTGCGCGGCCGCTACACCATCGGCCCGCTGTCGGTCCGTATCGCCGACCCCTTCGGCCTGGTCGAGCTGACCCGCTCGTTCACGATCAGCGACACGCTGGTGGTGACGCCGCAGGTGGTGGCCCTGCCGCACGTACGGCTGAGCGGCGAGTGGACCGGGGGCGGCGACAGCCGTACCAGGTCGGTGGCGGCGGCCGGAGACGACGACGTCGCCCCGCGCGAGTACCGGCAGGGCGACGACCTGCGGCGGGTGCACTGGCGCTCGACCGCGCGTTACGGCGAGCTGATGGTGCGACGCGAGGAGCAGCAGTGGCAGAGCCGCGGCGCGCTGCTGCTCGACACGCGCAGGCACGCGCACCGGGGTGAGGGGCCGCGCTCGTCGTTCGAGGTGGCGGTCTCCGCGGCGGCCTCGATCGGGGTCCACCTGGCGCACGAGGGGCTGGGCCTGCGCCTGGTCACCGACCAGGGCGCCGAGCACCTCACCGACACGGGCCTGAGCTGGTCGCTGCTCGACACGCTGGCAGTGGTACGGCACAGCCCCGCGCGTTCCCTGGAGATGGGGATCACGGCGCTGCGCCAGGGCGGCGGCGACGGGCTGATCGTGGCCGTGCTCGGCGCGCTCGACCCCGACGAGGCCAGGGAACTGGCCAGGCTCAGGCACAGCGGCATCACGGGCGTGGCCGTCCTGCTCGACGTGGACAGCTGGGAGGGCGCCGACCCCGGCACCTCGGCGGCCCATCTGGCGGTCGAGGCGGTGCTGGCCGGATACGGCTGGCGGATCGTGCGGCTGCCCGTGGGCGTCTCGGTCGCCTCGGTGTGGCAGCACGCGGCCAGCCGCGGCAGGTTCGGAGGCGCCGCATGAGACTGTCGCTCGCCTCCGCGGTGGCCACGTTCTCCGCCGCGATCCTGCTCTACCCGCTGTTCAGCGGCGGCGCCTGGTTCTGGGCCTCGCTGGGCGCGGTGCTGGCCGTCATGGTGGCCAGCCTGCTGAGCGGGCGGCTGTCGCTGCCCGCGTGGGCGGCCTCGATCGTGGGGCTGGCCGCGCTGTGGCTCTACCTGACGGCGTCGTTCACCGCGAGCAAGGCGTGGGTGCTCGTCATCCCGACCAAGGGCTCGGTGGTGGCGCTGGCCAAGCTGCTGGCCGCCGGATGGACCGACATCCAGCGCTTCGCCGCGCCCGTGCCCGCCAACACCGGCATCGCGCTGCTCACGGCCGGCGGCGTCGGGCTGATCGCGATCCTGGTCGACCTGTTCGCCACGCGGCTGCGCAGGGCGGCGCTGGCCGGGCTGCCGATGCTGGCGCTGGCCACGGTTCCCGCCACGATCCTGCCCGACCCGATCAGCTGGCCGGCGTTCATCCTGGCCGCGCTCGGGTTCACCAGCCTGCTGATCGCCGACGGGCGCGAGCGGGTCACCCACTGGGGCAGAGCGGTGCTGGTGCGCCGCACGCGGGCGGCGACGAACCCGAACCCTCGCGAGACGGCCGACACCCGCGGGCTGCGCCTGTCGGGCAAGCGCATCGGGTTCGCCGCGATCGTGCTGGCGGTGCTGCTCGGCGCGATGATGCCGGCGATGGAGCCGGTGTCGTTCTTCACCTTCGGCGTGGGCGGCAAGGGCAAGGGCCAGGGCAACTCCATCAGCATCTCCAACCCGATCGCCAGTCTCAGAGGCCAGCTGGAGCTACCCGACCGCCGGGAGGTGCTGTCGTACACCAACAGCGACGACAGGCCTCGGTACCTGCGCATCTACGCGCTCGACACCTTCGACGGCGAGCAGTTCGGCATGTCGGAGCCCAAGGGGACGCCGGAGAACAAGACCGAGAACGGCCCGTTGCCGGCCCCGCCGGGCCTGTCGCCGTCGGTCAAGACGCAGAACGTGATCACCAGGATCAAGATCAGCGACGAGGTGTCGAAGCTGTCGTTCCTGCCGCTGCCCTACCCGCCGCACCAGATCAGGGTGGACGGCGACTGGCGGGCCGACGTGGGCACGCTCATGGTCTTCTCCACCAGGGACGAGGCGGCCGGCCTCGACTACGACGTGAGCACCGCCGAGCCGCAGGTCACCCCCGACCTGCTGGAGTCGCTCGCGCAGCCGTCGCCCGGCGCCGACCAGCGCTACCTGAAGCTGCCCGACAACTTCCCCATGGAGATCAGGAACCTGGCGCTGAAGGTCACCGAGGGCACGCGCAACAACTACGAGGCCGCGGTCAAGCTGCAGGAGTTCTTCTCCAAGACCGGCAACTTCACCTACAGCCTGCGCACCCAGGGGAGCGGCAACTCGGCGCTGCAGGACTTCCTGCTGCACAGCAGGGCCGGCTACTGCGAGCAGTTCGCCGCGTCGATGGCGGTGCTTGCCAGGGCCGTCGGCATCCCCGCCAGGGTCGCCATCGGCTACACCGGCGGCACCAAGGTGGGCGACAGGTGGACGGTCGGCACCAACGACTCGCACTCCTGGCCGGAGCTGTACTTCGAGGGCGTGGGCTGGCTGCCGTTCGAGCCGACGCCGACGGGCTCGCTCGGCCAGGGCAGCGCGCGGGTGCCCGCCTACACCCAGCCGCCGCCGCGCTCGACCGGCCGCTCCACGACGCCGACGCCGGGCGCGACGACCTCGGGTGACGACACCCCGCTGAACCCGTCCAACCGCCGCAACCCGCGCGAACTCGACCGTGAGGACGGCCTGTTCCTGGGTGGCGGGCTGCCGAAGGACACCTCGATGCCGTTGATCGGCAAGGTCGGCATCGGGGCGGGGATCCTGCTGCTGCTCCTGCTCGTCCCCGCCGTGGTACGCCTGGGGACGCGCAGCCGGCGCATCAGGGCGCTGGGCTGGAAGGTGTCGCAACCGGCCGACGCGCTCACCGCCAAGGTGGTGGACCACGAGCCGTCGGTGGCGGCCGCCTGGGCGGAGCTCGACGACGCGCTGTTCGACTACGGGCTGGCGCGCCAGGCCAGTGAGACGCCGCGGGCCCTGGCCCGGCGGCTGACGGAGCAGTACGAGTTCGACTCCGGCTCGGCCGCGGCGATCGCGGCCATCGCCTCGGCGGTCGAGCGGGTCCTGTTCGCCCGCGACCCAGGGACGATCGGTCCGCTGCGCAAGGACCTGCGCCAGGTACGGCGGGCCCTGGCGGCCACGGTTCCCCGCGGGCGGCGGGTCCGGGCGGTGCTCTTCCCGCCCTCGACGCTGCACCGGATGCGGCGCATGGGCGAGAGGCTGCTCGACGGCTTCGACCGCCTGGAGAACATCCGCCTCCGCCGCCGCTCCGCCTGACCCCACGCCCGGGCCCGGTCGATCCCCTGTGGATCGGCCGGGCCCTTCTCTTTCGGCGCGGCCGATCGGGAACGACGAAGTGCGGCCGTCCCGGGTGGGACGGCCGCACTCTGCCGTGTGCTCACGTTGTCGCGTTCTTCCCGAGCTCCGCCTCTTGGTCGACCGCCGGGTCACCAACAGCACCCCAGGCGGCCGACGAGGACGTCGTCACGGCGCTCAGCCATGTGCGGGTCAGCGGGCGTCTGCCTGGAGGCCCTCAACCCCGGTCGGCGGGTCGCGTCTTGCCGGCCTGCCGTACAGCAGAAAGCAGATCTGCTAGCGGTCGTCGTGGCGACGGCGCCAGCGCTCTTCCATGCGCTCCATGAAGCTGCCGCGGTTGGCCTTGCGGCCCTGCTTGCCGCTCACCGATGAGCCGGAGGAGGGTGCGGAGTCACCGAACCCGTTCATGCGTTTCCAGCTGGACAAGCCCCACAGACACGCGGCGAGCATGACCACGAAACCGCCGACGCCGAGCGGGATCAGGGCGGTGCCACTCATCACCACGCCGACCATCATGATGACGACGCCGAGGGCAAAGCCGATGGAGGCTTTGATCAGGCGGCGCTTGTAATGGCTGCGCGGGTCACTGATCCTTACGGTGTTGGCCCACTTCGGGTCCTCGGCGTAGAGGGCCTGCTCGATCTGGTCGAGCAAGCGCTGCTCGTGCTCAGAGAGCGGCACGGCGCCTCCCAAGGACGGCCCCAGGACGGGGAAGACGGCAACGGACGACACGGGGTGTCCGAACCTCGCGGTCGGTTATCCCCAGAATACGAGGCTGTAGACGTAGGCGAAAGCAAACGTCCAACGCAGACCAAACCGGAGGTGACGTCATAGCTCCATAATGGGGCATTCTCCCCGTCCTTGGTCCTAGTCGCGACATAGACGTCATGATGGCTTTCCTGCCCGATTACGCCCCATCCATAGCATGCGATTCGCCTCTTCCGACCGGGCCCGCCCCACCGTCCGCCTCGATCTTCGCACTGGGACCTCCTGGAGTCCGGTTCGGCTGCTTCTCGCATGTCTTGGTCGAGCCCGCCACACCTGGCGCTGGATCTTCGCAATCGGCCCCCAGATGTCCGGTTCGGCTACTTCTCGTCCATTTCATCAAGTCGTCCGCGCACCAGCGACGCCGGGACCACCGCATCGGGGCCGAAGCGGCGGATCGCCCGGTCCATCGCCTGCTCGGCCTCGCGCCAGCCGGTCTCCCGCTGACCCAGGCTGAGCTGCCTGGACGCCTCCTCGGCCGGGCGCAGGTTCTCCATCCGGACGCCGACCAGGCGCAGGCGCACCCGTTCGAGACCGGCGGCGGCGAACAGCTCGCAGGCTGTGGCGTAGATCTCCTGGGCGATGTCGGTGGCCTCCCTCAGCGTCCGCGATCTGGTGATCGTGGTGAAGTCCGCCCGGCGCAGCTTCACGCTCACGGTCCTGCCCACGTATCCGGCCTTACGCATCCGCGCGGCCACCTTCTCCGACAGCCGCAGCAGCTCACGCCTGATCGTCTCCGGGTCGTCGACGTCCGTGGCGAACGTCTCCTCGTTCCCGATGCTCTTGTCGGGCACGTGGGCGCTCACGGGCCGCTCGTCGCGCCCCCAGGCCAGGGCAGCCAGGTGGCCGCCCGCGGCGGCCCCCAGCTCGCGCTGGAGGGTGTTGACGGGCACCCTGGCCAGATCGCCTACCGTTCTGATGCCCAGCCGTACCAGGGACTGCTCGGTGCGCTCCCCGACCCCCCACAGCGCCGACACGGGCAGCGGGTGCAGGAACGCCACCACCTCATCGGCAGGCACCACCAGCATGCCGTTGGGTTTGCATTGCTTTGACGCCAGCTTTGCCACGAACTTGCTGCCGGCCACGCCGACCGAGCAGGTGATGCCGTACCTCTCAAGAACCTGGGACCTGATCATGGCGGCGATCTCCGCCGGCGACCCGAGCCTGCGCCGCGCCCCGCCCACGTCGAGGAACGCCTCGTCGGAGGCGATCGGCTCGACCAGCGGGGTGACCGCGTGGAAGATCTCCATGACACCCTTGGAGACCTCGGAGTACTTCCCGTGGCTCGGCGGGATGATCGCCGCCTGCGGGCACAGCCTGCGCGCCCGGCTCATCGGCATCGCCGAGTGCACCCCGAAGGCGCGGGCCTCGTACGTCGCGCTCAGCACGACCCCGCGGCCCGCAGGCGAGCCCACGATCATCGGCTTGCCCCGCAACTCGGGGTGCTCGATCAGTTCCACGCTGGCGAAGAAGGCGTCCATGTCGACGTGCAGGATCGGGCAGGCGCTGTCGTCGGCGCCCGTCCGCGGTGCGGGGCCGATGCCGGTGATCTGCTTACGGGCCACGACGTCGATTCTATCCGAACACGCGTTCTATTGCTTGGCTGGAACGCCCCACCCCGAGGCGTTTCCTCCGGGCGGGGACACGGGTTACCCCTTGTGGCCGATGAGGTGGAGCTGGGTGGCGACGGCGCGCAGCGCGGGGTGGGTGGCGGCGGCCTGCTCGAGGGCGACCAGGGCCTCGGCGGCGCCGGGCTCGCCGTCGACCAGGCGGTTGGGCACCAGGTCGGCGAAGACCCGCACCCCGTGCACGGCGCCCACCGTGAAGCCCGTCGCGGCGAGCAGCTCCGACAGCGCCTCGGCGGTGTAGCGGCGCGGCGTGGGGTCGCGGTCGCCCCAGCGGCCCTCCGGGTCGTCGAGGACCGCCCTGGCCTCGTCGAAGTGACCCGCGAGCGCCCGGTGGATGGCGCTGGCCACGGGGTTGGCCGCCAGCACGCTCACCGCGCCGCCCCTGCGCAGCAGCCCGGACACGGCGGTCAGCGCGCTGATCGGGTCGTCGACGTACTCCAGGACGCTGTGGCAAAGCACCAGGTCGGCGCTGTCACGGTCGAGCAGCTCGCCCAGGTCGGCGGCGTCGCCCTGCAAGGCGCGCACGCCCACGCCCTTCTCCTTGGCCCGCCGCTCCAGCGCGGCCAGCGAGTCGGGGCTCGGGTCGACGACGGTGACCGTGTGTCCGAGCACTGCCAGGGGTACGGCGAAGCCGCCCGTACCGCCGCCGGCGTCGACGATGTCGAGCGTCTCCCGCCCTGTGGACGCCGCCCGCTCGGCCAGGACCTCGCGCAGCGCGCCCCAGACGACGGCCGTCCTGGCCGTCGTGGTCCTCGTGGCGCCTTCAGCACGCAACGTCGGCTCGCCTCCCCTGTAGTTCACCCTTCACGAAGTCCCCCTCCGCGAATGCGGCCCAGCCTACGCCGAACCCCCGACAACCCGCTCTCCCGGTCGAGCGCGCCGTGCTCGTCCGGGATCGGGCGTGCCGTACCGCGGAAGTTGTCGTGGCGTGCCTAGCCGTCGAAGGCCGCCAGGACGCGCTTGGGGGCGCGCAGCCGCCACGAGTCCGTCAGCAGCTCTCTCAGCTCGCCGGCGTCGATCGCATGGAAGCGCACCAGGACGGTCGGGTAGCCGTCGTAGTGGGGGGTGGTGAAGAACTTGGCGGGCTCGGCGGCGATGAGGGCGAGTTTGTCCTCCTCGGTGGGGCAGAAGACGACGAGCACGTCGCCCGCCTCCCTGATCCTGGCGAACCAGCGGGTTTTTACGTAGAAGCCCGGCGTGCCGTACATGGGCTTCTCGCCCGTCTCCGGCAGGGACAGGGCGACCCTGCGGACGTCGTCCTCAGTGACCATGCTCCTTGGCTTCCTTCCCACAGCTACAGCAGGGGGATTCCAACCTTCGCAGGCTGGGATTCCTGCTTCACTGGCGAGTGCATCCGGTTGCCCGGGTGTCTGACCTCACCTCCACAGGCCGTCACCGCTCGACCAGCGGCCAGGATGTTCTTGGCGGCGTTGACGTCCCGGTCATGCCGACGGCCACGCCTTCCCGCGCCGGGGTCGGCGAGGGCGTGCGGCGGCCGCCCCTTGTACGGCGGGCCGGGGAGACCGTGGCGCCAGGAATACGAAGCGCAGTGACGGCGGGCAACTGTCATCGACTCGCCAGAAGCGCCGCCGACGGGCCCGCGACCGGAGTAGGGCGGGCGGCCGGTGGCGGCGGCTCGCCGTACAAGATCATGCGAACCCGAGCGGAAAGCCCGGAGATGTCACAGGGACAGGCTGGGCTTGAGTTGTTTGAAGCGGGCCAGGAGGCCGTTGATGAACTGGGGCGACTCGTCCGTGGACAGCTCCCCTGCCAGGTGGACCCACTCGCTGATGACCACGCCCTCGGGGACGTCCGGCATCCAGAGCAGCTCGTAGGTGCCGCCGCGCAGCAGGTTGCGGTCGACCGCGGGCATGCGGTCGAGCGTCCAGCCCTCGGCGTAGGTGGTGATCAACTCGTCGATGCGGGTGTGGTGGCGAGCCACGCCCTCGACGATGGCCGCGGTGTACTCGTTGACCGGGGGCTCCTGGCGCTCCTGGCGCTCGGCGAGGATCCTCAGCGGGTCCTCGTCGCGGAGTTCGGCCTCGAAGAGGATGTCGAGGGCGCGCCTGCGTGCTTTGCCGCGTGCGGACACCTCAGGCCCGGCCGAGGTATTCGCCGCTGCGGGTGTCGACCTTGACCTTCTCACCGGTGGTGATGAACAGCGGGACCTTGATCTCGGCCCCGGTCTCCAGCGTGGCGGGCTTGGTGCCGCCGGTGGAGCGGTCGCCCTGCAGGCCGGGCTCGGTCTCGGAGATGAGCAGCTCGACTGCCGCGGGCAGGTCGACGTAGAGCGCGGAGCCCTCGTTGAAGGCCACGGTCGCCAGCGTGTTCTCCAGCATGTAGTTGGCGGCGTCGCCGACCGTGTTGCTGGGCACGGTGACCATGTCGTAGGTCTCGGTGTCCATGAAGACGAAGTCGTCGCCGTCCTTGTAGGAGAACTGCATCTCGCGCTTGTCGACGTTGGCGACGTCCACCTTCACGCCGGCGTTGAAGGTCTTGTCGACGACCTTGCCGGACAGGACGTTCTTGAGCTTGGTGCGCACGAACGCGCCGCCCTTGCCCGGCTTGACGTGCTGGAACTCCACAACGGCCCAGAGCTCACCGCCGTCGAGCTTCAACACCATGCCGTTCTTGAGGTCGTTGGTCGTCGCCACGCGTTCTTCTCCCGGATGCGGCCGCTCTACAGGACGAGCAGCTCCTTGGTCGTCTTCGTGAGGAGTTCCGGCCCGCCCTTACGTGTCACGAGGGTGTCCTCGATGCGGACCCCGCCCCGGCCGGGGAGGTAGACCCCGGGCTCGACGGTGATCGGAACTCGATCCTCTAGTCTACCGGTCCTGGAGGGACCCAGGAACGGCTCCTCGTGGATCTCGAGGCCGACGCCGTGTCCGAGGCCGTGCCTGAAGTTCTCGCCCTGCCCCGCCTCGGCGATGACCGTGCGCGCCGCCGCGTCGACCTCGCTGGCCAGTGCTCCTGGCCGCAGTGCCGTACGGCCGGCCGCCTGCGCCGTGGCCACCAGGTCGTACAGGTCGCGCTGCCAGGCGGCGGGCTCGCCCAGGCACACCGTGCGCGTCATGTCGGCGTGGTAGCCGCGGTAGAGCGCGCCGAAGTCCATCGTGACCAGGTCGCCGGCGCGCAGCTCGCGGTCCGTGGGCGAGTGGTGCGGGACGGAGCCGTTCTCGCCGGCGGCGACGATGCTGTCGAAGGCGGGCTTGTCGGCGCCGAGCTCGACCATGCGGGCCTCGAGCAGGTGGGCGACGGTCCGTTCCGTCATCCCCGCCGTGATCTTGCCGGTGACGTCGGCGAAGGCGGCGTCGGTGATGGCGCAGGCGGTGCGGAGCAGGTCGAGTTCGCCCTCGTCCTTGACCGCCCTGAGTCGCTCGACCAGCGGCTCGAGCGGCACCAGTTCCCCGCCCAGGCCGTTGTACACGGCGACCGTCATGTGCGCCGCCTCGATGCCGACGCCGGGCTCGGCGAGCTCGGCGGCCACGTCGCCCGCCTCGACCGTCTCGATGTCCAGCTCGCGGGTCATCTCGATGTAGCGGGAGTCGGTCGCCAGCTTCGCAGTCCCGTCGGCGCGGACCAGGACGGCGGCGTTGGAGCTGTCGAGACCGGTCAGGTAGCGGACGTTCACGGGGGAGGTGACCAGGATCGCGGGGACTTGGAGGAGTTCGGCGAGCCGTGCCCGGCGCTGCTGGTGTTCGACGGTCATTTCGTCAATGTACGCGTCTTGACCTTCGTGCCCCGCATCCAGGATGGTAAGGAATCCTTCCTAACTCCGGAGAGCGTTAGATGAGAGCAGTCCTCGCGGTCGCGCTGGCCGTCCTGACGATGGGGAGCCCCGCCGTGGCAGAGCCGTCCGGATACATCCGCGTCGACCAGGTCGGCTTCGCGCCCGGCGAGTCCAAGCAGGCCTTCCTCATGTCGCGCGGCGGCTCGGCGGGCGCGCGTTTCAGCATCGTCGCCCGCGACGGCCGCGAGGTGCTGCACGGTACGGCGGGCCGCGACCTGGGCCGCTGGAACGGGACCTTCCCGCACGTGTACGCGCTCGACCTGACGGACCTGCGGCAACCGGGCACGTACCGGGTCAAGTCCGGATCCCTGCTCTCACCGCCCTTCCAGGTGGATCCCGCCTCCCCCGCCCCCAAGATCGTGCGGTTCTTCCAGGGCCAGCGCGACGGCGGGCGGCGGCACGGCAACGACAAGGCCGCCATGGTCTACGACTGGCCGGAGTTCACCGGGCCCGACACGGACGAGATCAAGGGCGGGCTGCGGCGGATCGGCGGCCCGGTGGACGTCGAGGGCGGCTGGTTCGACGCGGGCGACTACCTCAAGTTCACCCACATCCTGGCCTACGTGGACACGCTGCTGTGGGCCTCGCTGCGGGACGCGGGTCACTCCGCCGCGCTGGCCCGCGAGGCCTCCCATGGCCTGAAATATCTGGACAAGATGTGGGACGGGAAGACCCTCTACATCCAGGTGGGCATCGGCGCGGGCGACAAGGCGGGCACGTTCGCCGGCGACCACGACGTCTGGCGCCTGCCCGAGGCCGACGACGGCTCCTCCCACCGGTACCTGCGCCACCGCCCCGTCTTCCGCGCCGCGCCGCCCGGCCACCCGATCAGCCCCAACCTGGCGGGCCGTACGGCTGCCGCGTTCGCGGTGGCCGCCCAGATGGAGCCCTCCCCCGACCGAGCCGCGCAGCTGCTGGACAAGGCGGCGGCGGTCTACGCCCTGGCCAAGACCTCCCAGGTGGGGCAGCTGGTGACGAGCCTGCCGTACTCCTTCTACCCGGAGAAGGCCTGGCGGGACGACATGGAGCTGGGCGGCGCGGAGCTGGCGCTGGCGGCGCAGCGCCTGGGCGACCCGCGCGCGGGCGACTGGCTGGAGCAGGCGGCGCACTGGGCCGGGGAGTACCTGCGGCACGAGGCGGGCGGCGACACGCTCAACCTCTATGACGTCAGCGCCCTGGCACACGCGGACCTCGTCAAGGCCATCCGCGTCGCGGCCTCCGGCACCCGGCCGGCCGCCGTCGCCCCTCTCCCTGGCACGGCCCAGGAAAACGGGTCGTCCGAGGCGCGGATCCCGGGCCTGCGGGTCGCCGTCTCCGAGGAGCAGCTCATCGCCGACCTGCGGGCGCAGCTGGAGATCGGGGCGGCGCGGGCGGGCAAGGACCCGTTCATGGCCGGGGCGGCCTACGACGAGTTCGACGCGGTGCCCCACGCCTTCGGCCTGGTGGCGACGGCCTGCCTCTATCGCGAGGTGAGCGGCGACAGGACCTACGACGCGTTCGCGACGCGCCAGCGCGGCTGGGTGTTCGGCGCGAACGCGTGGGGTGTGTCGTTCGTGGCGGGCGTGGGCCGTGACTCGATCCGGTGCCCGCACTACCAGATCTCGAACCTGACCGGCCGGCCCGCGACGGGCGCGGTGGTCAACGGCCCGAACAAGGCCTCACTCTTCGACGAAGGGCTGGGCGACCACCTCGACGGCATGACGCCCTGCCCGGCGGACGGCGTGGACCGCTACGCGGCCTTCACCGGGCGGGGCAGCCGCTTCGTCGACGACGTCCGGTCGTGGCAGGCCTCCGAGCCCGCCGACGACTTCGCCGCCATCGCCCTGTACGCCCTGCGCCCCACCGCGACCTGATGTCAGTAGCCCTCGACGGAGGTGGAGAGTGGCCAGTCGTTGAGGAAGTTGACCAGAGGACCCGAGCTGGGGATGTCGCCGTTGGATATCGCCTTGGCGATGTCCTTGCCGAGGCTCTCCAGCTGCTTGCGGCCCTGCCTCTCCTGGCCCCGGCGGAACTTCTCGCCGGCCTTCTGGATCTTCTCGTGAACCTGGCGGGCGACCGCCGGGTTGACGTTCTCCCCCTCGGCCGCGACGGCGCTGTCCAACTGCGCCAGGAAGTGCTGCCACCCACCTTGCGGGGTGTCCTTCAGCGAGCCCTTGGGCGGGCCGCCGGTCGTGACGATGTGGCCGGGGTCCTCGGTGTCCAGGCCGAGCGTGGCCGACGGGGTCGGCGTGCGGGTCGGCGTGGGCGTGGGCGTAGGGGTGCTGCTGGCGACGATGGTGGGGCTGGGCTGCGCGACCGGGGTGCCGCCCTTCGAGTTCCCCCAGATGATCAGGCCGATGGTGACGACGGCGATCACCGCCACGGCCGCGCCCAGCTGGATGAAGAGCTTCTTGTTCGACGCCGGAGGCAGGGGCTGGTCGTAGACGACGGTGTCCCCCGGACGCGGGAACGGCTCGCCCGGCATGACCTGCGTGTGCCGCATCCCGTCCTGGTGCATGGCCGTCGCGGCTCCTGCGCCCGGGACGGGCATGGAGTCGCCGGTCGAAGGGACCGCGGCCGCCGCGGCTTGGGGGCGGGCGATGGCGGAGAGGGCTCGCCGCACCGACTCGCCGCTGGGGTGGTCGGCGCTCTGGCCCGCGATGAGGCCCAGGACCAGCTGGTCGAGCCGTTCGGGGATCTCGGGGCGCAGTTCGCGCAGTGAGGCGGGGGCGTCTGCGGGTGGCCGGCCGGTGAGGATCTCGTAGGCGACGCGGCCCAGGGCGCGCAGGTCGTCCGCCGCCTCCAGGCCCGGCTCCTCCAGGGCGAAGCCGACGACCTTCAGGACGCCGCTGCCGGCGCGGCGCAGGCTCTGCAGGTCCACCCGGCCGTGCACGACGCCCTCGCGGTGTGCCGCGTCGAGCCCGCCGGCCGCCTGGCCGATCAGGTCGCAGGCCTCCACGACCGGCACAGGACCGCGCGAGGCGAGCTCCTCCCCCAGGCTCTCACCCGTCAGGAACTCCACGACCAGGAACGGCCTGCCGTCCACGTCGCCCACGTCCAGCACCATCGCCACGTTGGGATGCACCACCTTGGCCACGGCCCTGACCCGCTCGGTGAGCCCCTCGCTGGCGCTCGCCAGCATCGTCACGGCCACGGTCCAGTCGGCGCGCAGGTCGTACCCGCGCCACACCTCACCGCCAGCGCCCCCGCCGATCCGCTCGTCCAGCCGATAGCGACCAGCGACCATGGAGTCCGACATATCCCCGCCATATCTACAGAAACGGCAATTTCCGACCCACCATAGGGCCATCCGCACCCCACGCGCCCCACAACCACCCGGGTCCGGACAGCACGAAGGGCGGGGAGCCTCCGCTCCCCGCCCTTCGTGAGGTGGAAGGTCAGGCGGTCGCCGGCTCCGGGGAGCCGACGGCCGGCCGGGCCGGGGCGTCGTCGTCGAGGGGCTGCGGCGCGGCGTTGAAGACCGTCTCGTCGAGACGGTTCTCACCACGCGCCACCAGCACGGGGACGACCAGCTGACCGGCCACGTTGGTGGCGGTGCGGATCATGTCCAGGATCGGGTCGATCGCGATGAGCAGGCCCACGCCCTCGAGCGGCAGGCCGAGCGTGCTCAGCGTGAGCGTGAGCATGACGATCGCGCCGGTCAGTCCGGCCGTGGCGGCCGAGCCGATGACGGAGACGAACGCGATCAGCAGGTACTCGCCGATGCCGAGGTGGATGCCGTAGACCTGGGCCACGAAGATCGCGGCCAGCGCCGGGTAGATCGAGGCGCAGCCGTCCATCTTGGTGGTGGCCCCGAACGGCACGGCGAAGGAGGCGTAGTCGCGGTCGACGCCGTTGCGTTCGATGGTGACCCGCTGCGTCAGCGGCAGCGTGCCGACGGACGAGCGGGAGACGAACGCCAGCTCGATCGCGGGCCAGGCGTTGCGGAAGAACTGGATCGGGTTGACCTTGCCGAACACCGCGAGCAGCGTCGGGTAGACGGCGAGCAGCACGATGAAGCAGCCGACGTAGACGCCGACGCTGAACTTGGCCAGCGGGGCGAGCAGTTCCCAGCCGTAGGTGGACACGGCCTTGCCGATGAGGCCGGCCGTACCGATCGGGGCCAGGCGGATGACCCACCACAGGGCCTTCTGGACGAGCTCGAGCACCGAGCGGCTCAGCGACAGGAACGGCTCGGCCTTGGAGCCGAGCGCGAGCGCGGCGGCGCCGAGCACGATGCCGAGGAAGACGATCTGCAGGACGTTCACCTCGGTGAACGCGGTGAAGATGTTGGTCGGGATGATGCCGGTGAGGAAGTCGAGCCAGGTGCCCGCGCCCTCGGTGTCGATCTTCTTGGCGCCGCTCAGGTCGAGCGTGACGCCCTGGCCCGGGTTGATGACCAGGCCGAGCACGATGCCGATGGCCACGGCGATCGCTGCGGTGGCCAGGAACCAGCCGAGCGTCTTGCTCGCCAGGCGGGCGGCGCCGTTGACGTTGCGCAGGTTGGCGACGCTGACGAGCACGGCGGTGAACACCAGCGGCGGGACGGCGAGCTTGAGCAGGTTGACGAAGATCTTGCCGACCTGGGTGAGCGTGTCGGCGAGCCAGGCGACGTCCCAGATCTTGGCGACGAACCCGAGCGCGATGCCGACGACGAGGCCCAGCAGCAACTGCAGGGAGAAGTTGAATCTCTTCACGGTGAGGAAGACTCCGAATGAAATTGTGGAAAAGGTGACGAGGGGATTCGGAGTCAGAGACAGCTGGTGCCGGTCACCCGGCACAGGTCGATGTGCAGCCGCTCGACGAGCAGCACGAACACGACAGAGAACCTCACAGGTCGGTTCAACACCCTGCAAAAAGGTAGGTATTCCCTCGCAAATGGTGATCTACATCACGAAGCGAGCTCCTTGACCCGCTCCATGAGCTTGACCCGCTCCTCGTGGGTGTGGGCAAGCGGCGCCACGTTGAGCGTGGTGACGCCCGACTCCTTCAGCGCCTGGATCCGGTCGCGCACGAAGCCCTCGGACCCGATCAGCGACGTCTTCTCCAGCAGCTCATCCGGCACGAGCGCGGCGGCCTCGTCCTTCTTGCCCGACAGGTAGAGCTCCTGGATCTGCTCGGCCTCCTTCTCGTAGCCGTAGCGCCTGGCCAGCTCGTTGTAGAAGTTGCGGCCCTTGGCGCCCATGCCGCCGATGTACAGCGCGGCCATCGCCCTGCCGAGCTCACGCAGCCCTGCCGCGTCCTCGCCGATCGCCAGCGGGGCCTGCGCGATGACGTCCAGCTCGCCCAGTTCCTCGCCACGGCGGGCCTTGCCGGCGGCCAGCGACGGCCCCCACACCTCGCCCGCCTTCTCCGGCACGTAGAAGATCGGCTCCCAGCCCTCGGCCAGCTCGGCGGTGAGCTCGACGTTCTTCGGCCCGATGGCGGCGATCACGATGGGGATGCGCGGCCGTACCGGGTGGTTGATGATCTTCAGGGCCTTGCCCAGGCCGGTGCCGCGCTCGGGCGGGAGCGGCAGCGTGTAGTGCTTGCCCTCGTAGGTGAGCCGCTCGCGCTGCCACACCTTGCGGCAGATCTCGATGATCTCCCTGGTACGGCCGAGCGGCGCGTCGTAGGGAACCCCGTGGAAGCCCTCGATGACCTGCGGCCCCGAGGCGCCGAGCCCGAGCGTGAAGCGCCCGTCGGAGACGTAGTCCATGCCCGCCGCGGTCATCGCGAGCAGCGTGGGCGTGCGCGAGTACAGCGGCAGGATGCCGGAGGCGATCTCCAGCCGCTCGGTCTTGGCCGCGATGTAGCCCATCTGGCTCACCGCGTCGAAGCTGTAGGCCTCGGGGATGAACACGATGTCGAGCCCCGCCCGCTCGTAGTCGGCCAGCTCGGAGACCGTCTCCTTGAAGCCGCCCGCGTAGTTGAGACCCATACCGATGCGCATCCCGGGCTCCCATCGAAACCGAATGATGTTCCGTTTTGTGGGCTACAGGTTACCGTGACCGGGATGACCATGCCACGCTGGGCCTTCGCGATCTCTTGGGCGCGGGTTTCCCGGTCGCGCCGTCGTAGTGCGCCGCGCGGCGTGGGAAAGCTCGCTAGCCTGGTTCGAGTGCTGAAACGGGTCGTGATCGTCGTGTCCTGCCTGGTGGCCGTCGTGCTCGCCGGTCACCAGCTGATCCCGGCGCTCGGCGGGGTCACGCCGGTCGTGGAGAGCCTGCTGCCGTGGGTCGGCTGGAGCGTTCCGCTGCTGCTGGCCGGGGCCGTGGCCGCCCGTTCGAAGGCGGCCACCGTGGCCGCGCTGCTGCCGGGCGTGGTGTGGGCGGCCATGTTCGGCTCGACCCTGGTCATGTCGCCGCCCGGCGGGCCGAGCGACCTCAGGGTCGGCACGGTCAACGTGGGCGTGCGCAACAGCGCCTCCGGCGAGGCGGTGCGCACGATCGCCGACAACCTCGACCTGCTGGCGGCCGAGGAGCTCACCCCCGGCGGGCCCGCGGCCAAGCAGCTCAACAAGATGTTCAAGTACCACTACCCGGTCAGCACGGTCGGCCTGTGGAGCCGCTACCCGATCAGCGACACCCAGCCGCTCGACGTCGGCCTCGGCTGGCCCCGCGCCCTGCGCGCCGTCGTCACCACGCCCAAGGGCAAGCTCACCGTGTACGTCATGCACCTGGCCTCGGCCAGGCCCGGCATGACCGCCTCCCGCGACGCGTCGCTCGCGCACGCCCGCAAGCTCGTCGACGCCGACCCCAGCAAGCGGCTGCTGCTGCTCGGCGACCTCAACACGGCCACCACCGACCGCGGGATGAACGGCCTGACTCCCCCGCTCACCGACGCCCAGCGCGCCGCCGGCGACGGGTTCGGGTTCACCTGGCCGTCCCAGTTCCCGATCACCCGCCCCGACCACATCCTCTATCGCGGCATGACCGCCACCCGGGCCGGCGTCGCCCCCGCCACCGGCAGCGACCACCGGGCCGCCGTCGCCTCGCTCCGCATGTGAGCGGAGTTCGTCAGCGCAGCAGGGTGAGGTCCTCCGGGGTGTCGATGTCGGTGGGGTCGCCGAGGCCGTCGCAGGCGACGTCGGTGACGAGTTCCGGGTAGGCCTTGAGGAACGGGCGGGCGCCGACGTCGCCGACCGCCATCTCCGCCACCTCGGCGAAGTGCGGGCGGGTGATGAGCACCGGGTTACGCCGCTGCCCGCCGTACGTGGCGACCGCGACCTCGGCGTCGGACTCGATGAGCGCGCGCACTGCGGCGGGCTTGATGAAGGGCTGGTCCACCAGCGCGATCACCACCGCCTCCGCCTCCGGCGGCAGCGCGGCCAGGCCGACGCGCAGCGAGGAGCCCATGCCCATGCGCCACTCGGGGTTGCGCACAGCCACCGCTCGGCGCACCTGCACCGTCACCGCGCCGAGGACGACGACCACCGGATGGCAGCCGCCCTCCTCCAGCAGCCGGACCCCGCGGTCGACGAGCCGCTCGCCCTCGTACTCCAGCAGCGCCTTGGGCGTGCCGAGCCTGGTCCCCCGACCGGCGGCCAGCAGCAGCCCGGCCACCCTTGATCCGTTCATCTCCGCCTCTTACCCCATGCCTTCGCCGTGGATGCGCCCCGCCGTCTTGGTGAGCGGCTGCCCCGAGCCGCCCCAGCGCAGCTGGATGAGTTCGGCCGCGATGGACACGGCCGTCTCCTCGGGCGTGCGGGCGCCGAGGTCGAGCCCGATCGGTGAGCGCAGTCGCGCCAGCTCCTCCTCCGTCAGCCCGGCCTCCCGCAGCCGGGTCAGGCGGTCGTCGTGGGTGCGGCGCGAGCCCATCGCCCCCACGTACCCGGCCGGCGTGCGCAGCGCCACCTCGAGCAGCGGCACGTCGAACTTGGGATCGTGGGTCAGCACGCAGATCACGGTCCGCTCGTCCACCCGCACCGAGGCCAGGTAGTCGTGCGGCCACTTGACGATGACCTCGTCGGCGTCGGGGAAGCGCTTGGCGGTGGCGAAGACGGGCCGGGCGTCGCAGACGATCACGTGGTAGCCGAGGAACTTGCCGACCCTGGCCACCGCGGCGGCGAAGTCGATCGCGCCGAAGACCAGCATCCGCGGCGGCGGCGCGAACGACTGGACGAAGACGGACAGGTCGTCCAGGCGGCGCTCGCCCTGCGCGCCGTAGTGCCTGATGCCGGTCAGCCCCTGGGCCAGCATGCCGCGGGCGTCGTCGTCGACGGCCTCGTCCAGGCGTTCCAGCCCGAGGGATCCTGAGGTCCTGGCGGGCCAGATGACGCGCCTGGCCCCGATCTGCCCCGGCCCCGCCACGATCGTGGCGACCGCGACCGGTTCGTGCTCCTCGACCGACTTGGCGATCTCCCCCAGCTCGGGAAACGACTCGCTCGAGACGGGCTCGACGAGGATGTCGATGATGCCGCCGCAGGTCAGACCCACCGCGAAGGCGTCGTCGTCGCTCACGCCGTACCGCTGGAGCACGGGCCGGTCCGCCTCGGCGGCCAGCTCGAAGACGGCCCCCTCCACGCACCCGCCGGACACGCTGCCGACCACCTCGTCGCCGCGCACCGCCATGGCCGCGCCGGGCGGCCGCGGCGCGCTGCTCCACGTGGCCACCACGGTCGCCAGCCCGAACCTGTGCCCCGACCGCCACCAGCGCATGATCTCCGGCAACACGTCACGCATCGGCGAGCCTTTCGCTGAGTTCCTCGTAGGCGGCCAGGCTGTGCCCGGCGACCAGGTCGTCGAGGTACGGCAGGGCGGCCCGCATGCCGCCGGTCAGCGGCTGGTAGTCCTCATACCCCTTGTGCGGGTTCACCCAGATCACCCGGTGCGCCTGCCTGGCCAGCCGGGCCATCTGCTCCCCCAGCAGCGCCGGGTCCCCGCGTTCCCACCCGTCGGAGGCGATCACCACGATGGCGCCGCGGGCGGCGTTACGCGTCAGGTACTCGCGCAGCTCCTCGCCCAGCCGGGTGCCGCCGCTCCAGTCGGGGATCGCCCTGGACACCTCGTTGAGCGCGGTGCCGGGGTCGCGGTGGCGCAGCTCGGCGGTGATGGCGGTGAGCCGGGTGCCGACCGAGTAGACGCGGGTGGCCCGCGGCTCGCTCCTGACCAGGGCGTGGGCGAAACGCAGCAGCGTCTCGCTGTAGGGGGCCATCGACCCGCTGATGTCGACGAGCAGCTCCACCTTGCGCGGCCTGGTGGTGTGCGCCTTGCGCCGCAGCCGCGCCACCTCGCCCCTGCGCAACGCCTCGCGGATGGTGCGCCGCTGGTCCAGCACGCCCCGGTGGGCGCTCTGGTAGCGCCGCGAGCGCCGCTGTGCCCGTCCCGCCTCCAGCAGGGACAGCATCCGGTGCACCTCGGCCCGCTCGTCCTCGGTCAGCCGCGCCACGTCCCGGTGCCGCAGCACCTCGCGCCTGCTGGCCACGGCCTGGATCGGCTCGCCCTCCCCCTGCTCGCCGTCGCCTTCGACGTCCAGCGTCGTGGTGTGGCGGGTGACGGTCGTCATGGCGGTACGGCTCTCGCGTCCCCTGACCCCGCCGAAGTAGGCGGCGAAGCAGCGGTCGTAGCGCGGCAGGTCGTCGGGTGTGGCGCAGAGCGTGAGCCGCCCGGCCCAGTAGACCTCGGCGCGGTCGGTGACGTCGAGGTGGTCGAGCGCGCGCAGCAGGTTCTGGGTGCGCTCGTGGTCGGCTCCGACCCCGGCGGCCCGCAACGTCCTGGCGAACCCTGTCATCGTCGCGGCCAGCTCATCCATGCGGGAGCAGCCCGTTGCCCAGGACGTTCTGCACGTCCTCGCGGTACTTCAGCGCGGCGCCCAGCGTGGCGGCGGCCTTGTCCGGGTCGAGCTCGGTGGCGCCCAGCGTGAGCAGCGCCTCGGTCCAGTCCAGCGTCTCTGCCACGCCGGGCGGCTTGACCAGGTCGGCCTGGCGCAGCCGCTCCGCGGCCCTGGCGACCTGCCTGGCCAGCGTCTCGGTGCAGGACGGCAGGCGGCGCAGCAGGATCGCCACCTCGCGGTCGAATTCGGGATGCTCGAGCCAGTGGTACAGGCAGCGGCGCTTGAGCGCGTCGTGCACCTCGCGGGTCCGGTTGGAGGTGACCACGACCACGGGCGGCTCGGCGGCCTTGACGGTGCCGAGCTCGGGGATGGAGATCGTGAAGTCCGACAGCACCTCGAGCAGGAACGCCTCGAACTCGTCGTCGGCCCGGTCGATCTCATCCACCAGCAGCACGCTCGGCTGGGTCTCGATCGCCTTCAGCAGCGGGCGGGCGATGAGGAAGCGCCGGTCGTAGATCTCGCCTTCCAGCCTGTTCACGTCGGTGATGCCGGCGGCCTCGGCGGCCTTGAGGTGGAGCAGCTGACGGGCGAAGTCCCAGTCGTAGAGCGCCTGGGCGGCGTCGAGCCCCTCGTAGCACTGCAACCGGATCAGCGGCGCCTCGAGCAGCTCGGCCAGCGTCTTGGCCAGCTCGGTCTTGCCGACGCCCGCCTCGCCCTCCAGGAACAGCGGCCTGCCCATGCGCATCGCCAGGAACGCGGCCGTGGCCAGCCCCGGATCGGCAAGGTAGGCGTGCCGGTCGAGCAGCTCGATCAGCTTCTCCGGGGACTCGATGTCCGTTGCCTTGAATGTCCGCCGCAGCACGCTTTCAGGCTACGCGTGAAATTCACCCCGGGCATGGATCAAAGCCGCCAGTTCGGCCGTGGCCTTCCTGGCACGTGCCTTCTCCGAGCCCTGGATACCCATGGCGCCGATCGTCCTGCCGTCCGAGAAGTCGATCTTCGGCCACGGCTCGCCCTCGATGAGCGTCACGTCGATCACCTCGGGCCACGTGTAGCGGTGGGTGCGCAGGGCGTTGACCACCGTGATGCCCTCCGCGTCGGCCTCGACCCGCACCCGCCCAAGCAGGTGCAGGACGAAGGCCACCAGCAGCCCGAACACCACCAGCCCCACCCGGTCGGGCAGGCGGAACGGCTCGTCGATCAAGATCGCCATGACGATCGCGCCGATCACGATGACGGCGGCGAAGCCGTACGGGACGATCCTGCCCCGGCTCGGTCGCCAGGTGACGGGCAGGTCGGGAGGGCTCACAGACACGATCAATCAACCTATCGCAGGCTCCTGAGCAGCAGCGCCGTCTCCATCGCCGCCACGGCGGACTCGTAGCCCTTGTCCTCCTTGCTGCCCGGCAATCCCGAGCGGTCAAGCGCCTGATCCAGCGTGTCGCAGGTGAGCACGCCGTTGCCGACCGGGGTCTCCTCGTCCAGCGAGATCCTGGTCAGCCCCGATGTCACCGAGTCGCAGACGTAGTCGAAGTGGGCGGTCTCGCCGCGGATGACCGCGCCGAGCGCCACGACCGCGTCGCATCTGCGGGCCAGCGCCTGCGCCACCACCGGGATCTCCAGCGACCCGGCGACCCTGACCACGGTCGCCGCCGCCCCGCTGTCGTCGCAGGCCTGTACGGCTCGCGCCGTCAGCTGGTCGGTGATCTTGGCGTGCCAGCTGGCCGCCACGATCCCGACCGTGAGACCCGCGCCCTCCAGGGGCGCGGCGACCGGCCGGCCCTCTCCGCTCATGACGCCTCCGAGATGTGGTGACCGAGCCGGTCCCGCTTGGCCTGCAGATACCGCTCGTTGTGGGGGTTGACGGCGACGGGCATGGGCTCGCGGCCGAGCACCTTGATGCCGTAGCCGTCCATGCCGCGCAGCTTGGCCGGGTTGTTGGTGAGCACCCGCACCGACTTCACGCCCAGGTCTGCCAGCATCTGGGCGGCGTTGGAGAACTCGCGGGCGTCCACCGGCAGGCCCAGCTCCAGGTTGGCGTCGACGGTGTCGTGGCCGTTGTCCTGCAGGCTGTAGGCCTTCAGCTTGGCCAGCAGGCCGATGCCTCTGCCCTCGTGGCCGCGCAGGTAGACCACCACGCCGCGGCCCTCCTCCGCGATGGCGGCCATCGCGTTGTCCAGCTGGACGCCGCAGTCGCAGCGCAGCGAGCCGAACACGTCTCCCGTCAGGCACTCGGAGTGGGCGCGCACCAGCACGCCCTCGCCGTCGCCGATGTCGCCGAGCACCAGCGCGATGTGCTCGCCGCCGTCCAGCGCGCTGGCGAACCCGTAGGCGCGCCACTGGCCGTGGGCGTTGGGCACGCGGGTCTCGGCCACGCGGGTGACCATGGACTCCGTCCTGCGGCGGTGCTCGACCAGCTGCTCGATCGAGATCAGGGCCAGGCCGTGCTCGTCGGCGAAGTCGCGCAGCTGCGGCAGGCGGGCCATCGAGCCGTCCTCGTTGACCACCTCGGCCAGCACGCCCGCCGGGGTGAGCCCGGCCAGGCGGGCCAGGTCCACCGCCGCCTCGGTGTGGCCGCGCCGTGCGAGGACACCTCCCTCGTGGTAGCGCAGCGGGAAGATGTGGCCCGGCCGTACCAGCTCGTTGGGCTCGGTGGCGGAGTCGGCCAGCGCGCGGATGGTCTTGGCCCGGTCGGCGGCCGAGATGCCCGTGGTGACGCCGTCGCGGGCGTCGACGCTGATCGTGTAGGCGGTGCGCATGCGCTCGCGGTTCTGGGTGACCATGAGCGGCAGGCCCAGGCGGTCGAGCTCCTTGCCCTCCATGGGCACGCAGATCACGCCGCTGGTGTACCTGATCGTGAACGTGAGCAGCTCGGGGGTCGCCTTCGAGGCGGCGAAGATGATGTCGCCCTCGTTCTCCCTGTTCTCGTCGTCGACGACCACGACAGGCTTGCCGTTCTTGATGTCGCTTACGGCCCGCTCGATGGGGTCAAACATGGACCACCTCCGGACGTCGGGACTGCTTGAGCCAGTTGGCGAAGCCGACCAGTGCCAGGACGAAGAAGACGACGTAGACCGAGCCGTTGAAGTAGATGCCGCCGCGGAACGCGACCGGCACGCCGACCAGGTCCACGAGGATCCAGATGATCCAGAACTCCACCAGCGCCTTGCTCATCGCCCAGGTCGCCACCGCGCCGCCGACGAAGATGTAGGCGTCGGCCGCGATCAGGAAGTACTTCTCAGGAGGCTGCGAGTACTCGCCCCACGACCAGCCCGTCACGTAGAACAAGACCCAGAAGACAGCGGTGCCCGCGACGATGGCGGCCAGCATTCCGAGCCGCTCGCGGGTGGTCCCCCGGCGGACGACCAGCCCGCCCTCGTCGCGGATGCCGCGCTGCCACTTCCAGAAGCCGTAGACCGCCAGGAGCGCCATCATCGCGTTCTTCAGCACGCTGCCCGTGGCCGGGATCGTGGCATACGCCAACATCAGGAGCACGGCGGCGATGAACTGGATCGGCCAGTTCCAGATCGACTTGCGCATGGCCAGCACCACCGGGATCAGGGCGGCGATGCTCCCCACCAGGTCGGTCCAGAGCACATGCACGCCGAAGACGTTGAATCCGGCCTCTGCCCAGTTCATGCCTGTACCACCAGTCTCTCGACATACTTCGCGATCACGTCTACCTCGATGTTCACCCGGTCGCCGACCCGGCGTTCGGCCATCGTGGTCAGCTTCAGCGTGGTGGGGATGAGGCTCACGCCGAAGCTTTCATCGTCAACCGTCGTCACCGTGAGACTGATTCCGTCGATCGCGATCGATCCCTTCTCCGCCACGTACCTGCTCAGCTCGGGGCTCAGGGAGAAGCGGAGGTCGTCCCAGTTCTCGCCCGGGTCCCTGGACAGCAGTACGGCGGTGCCGTCCACGTGGCCCTGGACGATGTGACCGTCCAGGCGCTGGTTCACCCTGACCGAGCGCTCCAGGTTGACCCGCGAGCCCTCCTCGAGGTCGCCCAGGGAGCTGCGGTCGAGGCTCTCCTTGATGACGTCGACGGTGAACACGTCGCCGTCCACCTCGACCACGGTGAGACAGACGCCGTTGACCGCGATCGAGTCGCCGTGCTTGGCGTCCTCGGTGACGATCGGGCCTCTCAGTCTCAGGAGCGCCGCGCCGCCTTTGGGCTCGATGGAGACCACCTCGCCGCGTTCCTCGATGATTCCCGTGAACATCACTGCTCCCTGCTGGGTGTTGGGGGTGCCGCGGGCCTGGCCGTCAGCCGCAGGTCCGGGCCGATCTGTGAGATGTCGTCAAAAGTCAGGCGGTGCAGGTGCGCGATCGTGCGCACGCCCGCGTCGCCGAGCGCCGCTGCGCCGCCGCCGAGCAGTGCCGGGGCCAGGTAGGCCACGACCCGGTCGACCAGGCCCGCGGCCAGGAACGCTCCCGCCAGCGTGGGGCCGCCCTCCAGGAACACGCTCACCACGTCGCGCCTGGCCAGTTCCTTGAGTACGGCGTGCGGGTCGTGGCGCGGCAGCCGTACGACGTCGGCCTCCAGGTCCGTGACGGCGTCATCCGCGACGACCACCAGCGTCGGGGCCGCGCCGTCAAGCACCCGCGCCCCCCGCGGCGTCCTACCATCGGAATCCACCACCACCCGCAACGGAACCCTCCGCCTGGGCACGCCGCCCCGCTGCGCGGCTCGCGACTCCGTTCCTGGCTGCGGACCCGTTCCCTCAGGGGCATCCGTGGGGGTTGATGGGATGCGGGCGGTCAGGTGGGGGTCGTCGGCGAGGATCGTGCCGATGCCGGCCATGATCGCGTCGGACGCGGCCCGCAGGCGGTGGACGTCCGCCCTGGCCTCCGGGGAGGTGATCCACTTGCTGGTGCCGTCCTCGGCGGCGGACCTGCCGTCAAGCGTGGCGGCGAACTTCCAGGTCACGTGGGGTCTTCCGAGGCGGACGTAGGTCAGCCACTCGACGTTGACCCGCTCGGCCTCCTCGGCCAGCAGCCCCGTCTCCACGGTCACGCCGTGCGCCCGCAGCCGGGCGCCTCCCCCGGCGGCCGCCGGGTTGGGGTCGGCCACGGCCACCACGACCCGGGTCACACCGGCCTCGAGAAGCGCGCGGCTGCACGGGCCCGTCCTGCCGGTGTGGTCGCAGGGTTCAAGCGTCACGTACGCGGTGCCGCCACGGGCCCGCTCTCCCGCCTGGGCCAGCGCCACGATCTCGGCGTGCGGACCCCCGGCGTAGGCATGGAAGCCCTCGCCGGCCAGGGCGCCTTGCTTGTCGGTGATCACGCAGCCCACGACGGGGTTCGGGCTGGTGGTGCCGCATCCGCGGGCGGCCAGCTCCACGGCGCGGCGCATGTGCGCGACGTCGTCGCCGGGCTGGGTCGGGTACTCCACCCCGGACCTCCTACTCGCCAGTAGCTCATAGCCACGGCGGGCCCCGGGGGGACGTGATGCGTCATGCACCACAATGGCGCCCGGCTTTGGACACCGGACGCCCGCGCGCTGCCTCCCATCCGGACTTTAACCGTCGGTCCCGGAATTTCACCGGGTCAACCGGCCGATGGCATCGGCCGGGTCGCGGACTGTAACCGCCGGTTCGGACTTTCACCGACCCCGGAGCACGCTAGCTCTTTTCTACCTACAGTCTGCCATGCCCGTTTCGCAAGGCGCGACCACCCCCCACGCTACCAACCAAGCGCTCGCTCAACAATCCCCTTCCCCCAGGCCACCCCATCCAAGGGGGACGGCGAAGCCTGGCGCCAACGTGCCGCGCACGGTCAAGACCGCGACACCGCGACCCCAGCGCCGCGTCGGCGGGAAGGGGGATAGCGAAGCCCGCGCCCCGGTGCAGCGGGGAGTCACGACCACGGCCCTGCGGCCCGGGCGCCGGGTCGGCGAGGAGACGTATGGCGGACGTCGGCGCCCCCGTGCGGCGGGGAGCGGTGGGCGCGGTATCCGGGTGACGGGCGGCGTTGCGGCGGGCACTGTCACCGACTCGCCAGAAGCGCCGGTCACGGGCCCTCAGCCGAAGTACGGCGAGCGGCCGGTGGCGACGGCCTGCCGTACAAGAAGTGCGGGCGGCCGATACCCGCGGCCGGCCGTACAGAAGAGCAGGCGACCGATATCCACGGCCGATCGTACGAGAAGTGTGAGCAGCCGGCTCGCGCGAGCCGCCATGCGAGAAGCCCGAGAGGTCTGCACACGCGGCCTGACATAGGAGAAGGGCGGGCGGCGACTCTCATGGCCGGCCGGGTGAGAAGGGCGGGGAGGTGAGGGTCCCCGCCCTTGGGTCAGGAGGTGCACAGGGCGTAGGCGACGACCTGGATGGGGGATTTGGAGGGGTTTTCGGCGAAGACGATCCAGCCCTGGAAGGGGCCGCCGTTGCGGTCGGAGTTGTCCAGGCCGGGGAAGGAGGCGCGGACCGACCCGTTGACGGCGGCGCCGAAGCCGCCTCCGGTGGCCGTCTCGCCGGACTCGCACTTGACTCTGATGGTGTTGGCGTCGTTGGGCTGGAGGGTCGAGTCGACCTTGCGCATCACGACCTTGCCCCCACCCCCCGAGCCCGCGGGCCCGGCAGGACCCTGCGCGCCGCGAGGGCCGCGCTCGCCCTGCGGACCACGCGCGCCCTCGGCGCCCTGGGAGCCTTGGGGACCACGCGCGCCCTCGGCGCCCTGAGGACCTTGGGGACCTTCACGGTTCCAGTCGAGGCGGCGCTCGCCCTTCTTGCACTTGGTCGAGGCGGAGACCACGCGCACGCTACCGCCGGACGACACGCACGCGGTGATCACCCCGGAGGAGGACCCGGCCGCGTACGCCACCGCCCCGGTAGCCGACAGCACGACAACGGCACCGCCCACGGCGAGCAGTCGCTTGGTGACGATCATTCTCATGCCGCCGATGCTCACCCACGATGATCGCCCCCACATGAGTACGCCCTACTCAACTTCCCCGCCCCAACACCACGCGCCCGGGGAACCGTGACGCTCGGGTCACGCAGTACCGGGGCTGCGAGCACCTGTACGCCGCGCCGGGGTCGGCGAGGTGGGGTGCGGTGGTTGGCCGGCGCTGTGTACGGCGGGCAAGGGGGGCCGTGGTGCCCGGGTAACGGGTGTCGTGGCGGTGGGGAAGGGGGCTCGACTCGCCGGGAGCGCCGGTCACAGGTCCTGAGCCGAAGTACGGCGGGCGGCCGGTGGCGGCGGCTCGCCGTACAGAAGAGGCCGCGGCGGCGGCTCGCCGTACAGAAGAAGCCGCGGCGGCGGCTCGCCGTACGGAAGGGGGTTAGGCGGCGCGGTGGCGGATGTTGAGGACTTTGGGGGCGTAGCGGACGGGGGCGAGGCCTGTGTGGAGGGCGCGGAGGGTGGCGGTGGCCCAGAGGTCGCCGACCGGGGTGGCGGGCAGGCCGTAGAGGCGGCGCGCCCAGCGCGGCAGGGACGCGAAGGCCAGCAGCGCGATGGCCGGGACGACCGGTTTGAGGGGTATGAGGTAGAGCGGCAGGGGCACGTTGAGCGACTGCCGCAGCGGGTGCGCGGCCTCGGGGACGAAGCGCAGGCCGGGGCGTTGCGCCTCGATGTAGTCGCGCAGCTCGGCCACGCTGCCGGGAACGTCGGAGGCCCGCAGCCCGACGACTTCGGCCGCGCGCCGCCATTCCAGGACGAACTGGTCGGCCTCCGAGTCGGATAGCCGCAACCCGGCCCGCCGGGCGACCGAAAGGTAGGAGTCCACCTCCCCCACGTGGACCCAGCGCAGCGCGTCGGGATCGTCGAGGCGGAAGGTCTCGCCGGTGTCGGGGTCGTACCCGGTCAGCATCGAGTGGATCTTACGGACCCGGCGCCCCGCGCGTTCGACCTCCGCCCGCGTGCCGTAGGTGCGGACCCGGACGAACTCCGTGGTGCGCATGAAGCGGGCCCAGGCCTCGTTGGGGTCCATGAGCGCGGAGTTCTGCAGCACGCCGCGCATCGCGCGTGGGTGCAGCCCCTGCATGAGGAGGGCTCGAAATCCGCCGATGAGGAGGATCGGCTCGCCCATCACCCGCCAGGTCACCGATTCGGGGCCGAAGAGGCCATCGTCCCTCATAAGTGATCGGTTACCCCGTTTGCCGGGTGTTCATGTCACGAGGCCGTCTCGTTTATGCCCCGATTCCGTGATTTACCCGGTCATACCCGACGGCATAGTGACACCGCCCGGTAGATCGGGTCAACGCATGTGAAGGCACAGGCGGATCGATATTGCACAACGAATTAGTGAAAGCACCCCAGACCATTGCTTCAGACAGGAGCAAACTGCGAATGTGCCATCAGGATTTGCGCTCGCTGCTTGGGGGCCCCGTTAGATGACGACACCGACGTCCACAGCACCCGCGATCGACGCGACGTCCGTGACCGAAACCCCGGAAGCGGTCGGCCGCTCCCCGGGACAGCTCATGTGGCTGCGGTTCCGCCGCGACCGTACGGGCGTCCTCTCGGCCATCGTCGTGATCTTCTTCTTCCTGGTCGCGATCTTCGCGCCCGTTATTTCCGCTATATACGGAAAGAACCCATATGCCCTTTATGGACAGGACAATCCTGGTCTCTTGAACGACGCCGGGAACCCGATCCTACCGAACGGCGGGATCAGCTCGGAGTTCTGGTTCGGCATCGAACCCGGCCTGGGCCGCGACGTATTCACGCAGCTCGTCTATGGTATCCGGACCTCGCTGGCGATCTCCGTGGCGGCCACGATCCTCACCACCGCCATCGGCATCGTGATCGGCATCGTGGCAGGCTACGCGGGTGGCAGGACCGACTACCTGGTCGGCCGGATCATCGACCTGACGCTGGCGTTCCCCCAGGTGATCTTCATCATCGCGTTCACCCCGGTCCTGACCAGCTTGTTCGTCAGTCCGGACGAGAACGCCCCGGTGCTGTTCCAGGCGGTCACGCTCACCATCATGCTGACCGTCTTCGGCTGGGCCGGGCTGGCCAGGCTCCTGCGCGGCCAGGTGCTGTCCATGCGGGAACGCGAGTTCGTCGAGGCCGCCAGGGTCACCGGCGCCTCCCCCGCGCGGATCGTGTTCAAGGAACTGCTGCCCAACCTGTGGACGCCGATCATCATCCAGTCGAGCCTGCTGCTGCCGGCGCTGGTGACGACCGAGACCGCGCTGTCGTTCCTGGGCGTGGGGATGGGCGAGGAGATCCCGGACTGGGGACGCATGTTCCTTCGGGCGACAGAGATCTACCGGGACGACATCACCTACCTGATCTTCCCGGGCGTCGCCCTGCTGGTGTTCGTGATCGCCTTCAACCTGCTCGGCGACTCGATCCGCGATGCCTTCGACCCCAAGATCAAGCGCTAGAGGAGAGAAATGAGACACCGCAAACGGTCGGCATTCGCGGTTCTGGCCGCGGCCTCGCTGGCGTTGGTGGGCGCCTGCGCGCCGGGTAACCAGGGTGCCCAACCGACTGGCCAGGCCAGCACGGGTGCCTCGGCCAAGCCGTCAGCCCAGGCGTACACCCCGCCGAAGATCACGCTTGGCACGGCCGACGACTCCAAGGGCCCCGCCATTCCGCCCGACGGCGTGCAGAAGGGCGGCACGGTCACGATGATCGATCGTGACGACTTCGCGCACCTCGACCCGGCCCAGGTCTACGTCAACACCGAGGCCAACTTCGGCCTGCTGATCAACCGCGGCCTGACCGGCTACAAGCGGGTCGCCAAGGGCGACTACAAGCTGGTCGGCGACCTGGCCACGGACCCGGGCACGGTGAGCGACGGCGGCAAGACCTGGAAGTTCACCCTGAAGGACGGGGTGAAGTGGCAGGACGGCTCCCCGATCACCTCCGCCGACGTCAAGTGGACGATGGAGCGGATGTTCGCCCCGTTCATCACCTTCGGCCCCAGCTACGTCCAGCAGTGGCTCACCAACGAGAACTACCGCAAGGCGTACCCCGGCCCGTACGGCGGCAAGGAACTCAGCAACATCGAGACCCCCGACGACAAGACCATCGTCTTCAAGTTCAACACCGCGCACGCCGACGCCAACTACGCCTTCGCCATGGCGGGCTACAGCATCGTGCCCAAGGCCAAGGACACCAAGGAGAAGTACGACAAGGAGCCGGTGGCGTCCGGGCCGTACATCATCAAGTCGCACGTGGTGGACAAGTCGATCGAGCTGGCGCGCAACCCGCAGTGGGACCCCGCGACCGACCCGATCCGCGGCGCCTACCCCGACACGTGGAAGATGGAGTTCGGCCAGGAGGCCCTCCAGATCACCGACCGGCTCATCGCCGACGCGGGCCCCGACCAGACGGCGTTCTCCTTCTACGCCAGGACGCCTCCGGAGCGCCTGCAGCAGGTGATCACCGACGACAGCCTGACCGACCGCAGGATGCAGAGCCCGTCGCCGTACGGTGACTACTACTACTTCAACCTCGACCGGGTGAAGGACCAGAAGGTTCGCCAGGCGATCAACTACGCGTGGCCGTCGAAGCAGATCCAGCAGACCCTGGGCGGCCCGCAGGCCGTATCGCTTCCGACGACGATCCTCAACGAGAACACCACCGTGGGCTACCAGTCCTACGACCTGTTCGAGAAGGCGTCCAAGCCCGACGGCGACATCGACAAGGCCAAGCAGCTGCTGGCCCAGTCGAGCAACCCGACGCCGACCATCGTCTACGCCTACAACCAGACGCCGACCCAGGAGAAGGTCACCCTGGTGATCAAGAACGCCCTGGAGAAGACCGGCATCAAGGTCGTGACGAAGCCGCTGGACAGGAAGACGTACTACGACTCGATCAGCCAGACGAAGAACCAGTTCGACCTGTACTGGGGCGGCTGGGGCGCCGACTGGCCGTCGGGCTCGACGGTCATGCCGGTCATCTTCGGCCCGATCTCCGACGGCGGGCAGAACATGTCCCACCTCAATGACCCGGGCGTCAAGACGGAGATGCAGAAGATCACCGAGATGTCGGACATCGACGCGGCCAACGCGGCCTGGATGGAGCTGGACAAGAAGATCCAGGAGACCATCACTCCGCTGGTCGTCGCCGAGAACGACATCATGACCCTCCTGCACGGCTCCAAGGTGGGCGGTGCGGAGATCGACCCGCAGCAGTGGATCGTCTCCCCCAACACCATCTTCGTCAAGCAGTAGCACGCCGCTCCGGGCGCCTGACCGGCGCCCGGAGCATCCCATGGAGACCTCGTGCTTCGATTCCTCACCCGCCGCACACTCGGCGCGCTGGTCACCCTGGTGGTCGTCGCCGCGGTGACCTTCTTCCTGTTCTTCGCCATCCCCGCCGACCCCGCCCGGCTGGCCTGCGGCAAGGTCTGCCCGCCTGAGACGCTGGCGCTGGCCCGTCACAACCTGGGCCTCGACCAGCCGCTCATGACGCAGTTCGTCTCGTGGCTGGCCGGCATCGTCGTCGGCCGCGACTATCCCGGCCTGGGGCACTGCCCGGCCCCCTGCCTCGGATACTCCTTCGTCAACCGGGCGCCGGTGTTCGACACGATCCTCGACCGGATGCCCGCCACGATCTCGCTCACCATCGGCGCGGCGGTGATCTTCCTGATCTTCGGCGTGGGAACCGGCATCATCGCCGCCCTGCGGCAGGGCAAGCCCCTGGACAAGATCGCCAGCGTGTCCTCGCTGGTCGGCGCCTCGGTGCAGATCTTCTTCGTCGGCACCCTGGCCCTGTACTTCTTCGTTTACCAGAACCACATCTTCGCCCAGCCGAAGTACGTGCCGATCACCGATGATCCCGTCGGCTGGTTCGCCGGACTGCTGCTGCCCTGGATCGTGCTGGCGATCATCTTCACCGCGAACTACACCAGGATGACCCGCTCCACCATGGTCGAGAACCTCAGCGAGGACTACGTCCGCACCGCCAGGGCCAAGGGCATGCCGGCGCGCACCGTCATCCTGCGCTTCGCGCTGCGCGGCACCCTCACGCCGATCATCACCATCTTCGGCGTCGACCTGGGAACGCTGATCGGCGGCGCCATCATCACCGAGACGACGTTCGGCATCCAGGGCATCGGACGCCTGTCGGTGCGCGCGGTCACCTACTCCGACCTGCCGATGCTGATGGCCACCGTGGTCCTGGCGGCGGCCGCGATCGTGGTGATGAACGTCATCGTCGACGCCCTGTACGCCGTCATCGACCCACGCGTGAGGCTGAGCTGATGTTCCTCGAGGTCAACGATCTCACCGTCGACTTCCACACCGAGGACGGCGTCGTCCACGCGGTGGACGGCCTGTCGTTCGAGGTCGAGCGGGGAACCACGCTCGGCATCGTGGGCGAGTCCGGCTCGGGCAAGTCGGTAACGAACCTGGCCATCCTCGGCCTGCACAACAGGGAGACCGCGCAGATCTCCGGCAGCATCAGGCACGACGGCCAGGAGCTCCTCGGCGCGCCGCGCACCACGATGGAGCGGCTGCGCGGCAACCAGATCGCGATGATCTTCCAGGACCCGCTGACCTCGCTGTCGCCGTACCACACCGTGGGCGCGCAGATCGCCGAGGTCTACCGCAAGCACAAGGGCGTGTCGAAGTCGACCGCCCGCGACAGGGCCATCGAGATGCTGGACCGGGTCGGCATCCCGCAGCCGAAGATCCGCGTGGACGACTACCCGCACCAGTTCTCCGGCGGCATGCGGCAGCGCGCGATGATCGCGATGGCGCTGGTGTGCGACCCGGGCCTGCTGATCGCCGACGAGCCCACCACGGCCCTGGACGTCACCGTGCAGGCGCAGATCCTCGACCTGCTACGCGACCTGCAGGAGCAGACGGGCACGGCGATCATCCTGATCACGCACGACCTGGGCGTGGTGGCCAACACCGCGCACAACGTGCTGGTCATGTACGCGGGACGGGCGGTGGAACGCGGCACGATGCGCGAGGTGCTGCGCGAGCCCCGCCACCCCTACACCTGGGGGCTGCTCGCCTCGATGCCGAGCCTGCGCCGCACGGTCGACCTGCCGCTCGAGCCGGTCCGCGGGACACCGCCCAGCCTGATCAACGTCCCGCCCGGCTGCCCGTTCCACCCGCGCTGCGACTACATGCACCTGGCGGGGCCCGAGCTGTGCAAGGGTGAGCGGCCAGAGCTCTCCCCGCACCGCGGCCACGGCGACGCGTGCTACCTGTCGCTGAAGCAGAAGACGGACAGCCGCCCAGGAAAGGAAGGCAAGTGACGGAGAAGCTGCTCGAGCTGTCCGGCCTGGTGAAGCACTTCCCGGTCAGAGGTGGCTTCCTGTTCAAGCACCAGGTCGGCGCGGTCCACGCGGTGGACGGCATCGACCTGACCGTGCACGAGGGCGAGACGCTCGGCCTGGTGGGCGAGTCGGGCTGCGGCAAGTCGACCACGGGCCGGGTGGCCGCCCGCCTGCTCGAGCCGACCGGCGGCAAGGTCCTCTACCAGGGCCGGGACATCAGCCACGCGAGCCGCCGCGATCTCAAGCCGATCAGGCCCGAGATCCAGATGGTCTTCCAGGACCCGTACTCCTCGCTCAACCCGCGGCAGACGGTCGGCTCGATCATCCGCGGCCCGATGGACATCAACGACATCAACCCGCCCGGCGGCCGCGAGGCCCGCGCCAGGGAGCTGCTGGAGATCGTCGGGCTCAACCCGGAGCACTACAACCGCTTCCCGCACGAGTTCTCCGGCGGCCAGCGCCAGCGCATCGGCGTCGCCCGCGCCCTGGCACTGCAGCCCAAGCTGATCGTCGCGGACGAGCCGGTCTCGGCGCTCGACGTCTCCATCCAGGCGCAGGTCATCAACCTGCTGCAGCAACTGCAGCGGGACATGGGCATCGCGTTCCTGTTCATCGCCCACGACCTGGCGGTGGTGCGGCACTTCTCGCAGCGCGTCGCCGTCATGTACCTCGGCAAGATCGTCGAGATCGGCGACAGGGACTCTCTGTACGAGCGGCCGCGCCACCCCTACACGCACGCGCTGCTGTCGGCCGTGCCGGACGCCGACATCGAAGCCCCGGCCCGCGAGCGCATCCGCCTGGCGGGCGACGTGCCCTCACCGATCAACCCGCCCTCGGGCTGCCGCTTCCGCACGCGCTGCTGGAAGGCCCAGGACAAGTGCGCCACGGAGGAACCGCCCCTCATCCAGCTCACGGGCAACCACGACGGCCACCTCACCGCCTGCCACTTCCCCGAAGACCCCACCACCCAAGGCACCGACGTGGTCCTCGACCCGGCCCTCCAGGCCTGACCAGCACTTTCCCTCGTACGGCGAGCACCGGTGGTGGCGGCTTGCCGTACAGGACAGGACAAGCCGCTCGACGACGTGAAGAAGAGGGCTACCGGGTGGCTTTGGCGCGGAGGTTGTCGATGGCGGCGGCCGGGTCGGGGGTGTCGTAGACGGCGCTGCCGGCGACGAAGACGTCGGCGCCCGCGTCGGCGCAGCGTTCGATCGTTTCGGCGGTGACGCCGCCGTCGACCTGGAGCCAGATGTCGCCGCCGTGGCGGTCGACGAGGTGCCGGGCGCGGCGGATCTTGGGCAGGACGAGGTCGAGGAACTTCTGCCCGCCGAAGCCCGGCTCGACCGTCATGAGCAGCAGCATGTCCACCTCGCTCAGCAGCCCCTCGTAGGGCTCGATGGCCGTGCCGGGGTTGAGGGCGAGGCCGGCGCGGGCGCCGAGCGAGCGGAGCTGGCGCAGCGTCCTGATCGGGGCTTTGGCGGCTTCGGCGTGGATGGTCACGCTGCCGGCGCCGGCCTCGGCGTAGGCGGGCGCCCACCGGTCGGGATCCTCGATCATGAGGTGGCAGTCGAGCGGCGTCGAGGTCGCCTTGCGCAGGGACTCGACGACGGGCAGCCCGAGGGTGAGGTTGGGGACGAAGTGGTTGTCCATGACATCCACGTGCAGCCAGTCGGCGTTCGGCACGGCGGCGGCCTCATCGGCGAGCCGGGCGAAGTCGGCGGACAGGATGCTGGGCGAGATCTGTACGGCCATGATGCAGCGAGTCTATTGAACGGCCCGGCGAGGCATGAGACCGAGCCTGATGAACGCCACGGGGGCGCCCGCCTGCACCCACAGTGCGATCACCGCATACCTGGCGAACAGCAGCAGGTCACTGGTGATATGCCGCGTGACGTACCACAGCAGCCCCGCCACGGCCGATCCGACCAGCCAGCGCGCCACACGCAGCCGCACCGGCCCGCCCGCGTCGAACCAGCCGAGCCGGTTCATCAGCGACGCCCCGGCCAGCGTCCCGAAGAGCCCGCCGGCCATCGCCACCACGGTCGCCGAGCCATGGAACAACGCCGCCAGGCCGATCAACGCCCCCGGCAGGACGGCCGACGCCACGAGCTGCGCCCACAACGGCCGCCGCAGCCACCACGCCGTCGCGGGCTCCTCCAGCTTGACCACCAGCAGCAGTACGGCCAGCCCGCATGCGAACCCGGCGACCACGTCCGACACGAAGTGCACGCCCAGATACACCCGCGACAGCCCGACGAGGAACGTCAGCACCCCGAACGCCCACCACGCCCCCCGCCGGCTCGCGATGCGCGCGACCTGGCCCCACGAGGCGGCGGCCACCTGAGCGTGGCCTGACGGCAGGCCGTACGTGTTCTCCAGCGCCAGCGGCCGGACCCCCGGGTCGATCCAGTACGGCCGAGGCTGGTGGAAGGCCAGCTTGAGTATCGCGTTCGTGCCGGCGGCGGCCAGCACGGTCAGCCCAAGCCTGAGCCCGAGCCGCGGGCTGACGCACCAGTACACGGCGGGCAGCACCAGCAGGAAGAACGAGTCGGTGCCGAAGGCCGACAGGGCCTGCATCACGGGCAGGAACACGCCGGGCAGCCCCTGGAGCCACCGGATGGGGCCGAGCTCGGCCTGGTGCAGGCCCTCCAGTAAGTCCACCCGGCCATCGTGCCCTATCCGGGCCCGCCAACCAAGCTAGCGCTTGCGCAGGAGAGCGAGGAACATGGCGTCGGTGCCGTGCCTGTGCGGCCAGAACTGGGCGTGCGGGCCCTCGCCGAGGTCGTCGACCTCGGGCAGGTACTCGCGGGCGTCCAGTTGCTCCACGTCTCCCCGGTGCCGCAGCGCGTCGCCGACCACGACCTGGGTCTCCGCCAGGTGCGGCGAGCACGTGACGTAGGCCGCCACCCCGCCGGGGCGCAGCGCGTCCAGCGCGGTGCCCAGCAGGCGGCGCTGCAGCACGCCCAGCTCGGCCACGCTCGCGGGATCCCTGCGCCAGCGCGCCTCGGGCCTGCGCCGCAGCGCCCCCAGCCCGGTGCAGGGCGCGTCGAGCATGACCCGCTCGAACGTGCCCGGCCGCCAGGCGGGCTCGGTGCCGTCGGCGGTGATCACCACGGCCTCGCGGGTGGTCTCCCAGACCAGGCGCGCCCGGTGGTACTGCACGTCGGAGGCGAGCAGCTGGTCGCCGCCAGGGAAGCCCTGTTCGGGGTCGCCGTAAGCGGCGATGGCGTCCAGCAGCCCGGCCTTGCCGCCGGGGCCCGCGCACATGTCGAGCCAGGGCGCGCCCGACCCCTTGATCGGGACCCTGGCCAGCGCGAGCGTGACGAGCTGGCTGGCCTCGTCCTGCACCGCGGCCCGGTAGTCGGCCACGGCCCTGATCTGGCCGGGGTCGCCCTCGGGCAGGTAGGCGGCGTAGGGCGAGTACCGTCCCCGTTCTGCGCCCGCGTCCTCCAGCTCCTCGACGGTGCTGCGGCCAGGCCGGGCGACCAGCGTCACCAGCGGGCGGGTGTTGTCGGCGTCGAGCAGCTCGGCGGTCTCCTCCTCGTCGCCGCCCAGCGCGTCGCGGAAAGCGTCCACGATCCAGCGCGGATGGCTGTGGGCGATCGAGAGGCGGCCGGTCGGGTCGCTGGGCGCCACGATCGGGATCCACTCGTCCAGCGAGCGGGCCGCGATCTTGCGCAGCACGGCGTTGACGAACTTGGCCGCTCCGTGCCCGATGCGCAGCCGTACCAGGTCGACGGTGGTGCCGACGGCGGCGTGCGGCGGGACGCGCATCCGCAGCAGCTGGTGCGCGCCGAGCCGCAGCGCGTCGCGCACGTCGGGGTCGGGCGCCCGGTCGGTGCAGACTTCGATGATCGCGTCGTATGTGCCGAGCCCGCGCAGCGTCCCGTAGGCCAGCTCGGTGGCCAGCGCCGCGTCGCGCCCGCGCAGCCGCCGGTCGCGCAGCAGCCGCGGCATCAGCAGGTTGGCGAAGGCGTCCCGCTCGTCGACGGCCCGGACCACGTCGTAGGCGGCGTTCCGCGCCTCGTCACGCCGCGGCCCCGGCCGCCCGGAACGACCGCCACCGCCCTGACCGCCGGTACGGCCGCCACCGCCACCGGCCTGACCGCCGGAACGGCCTCGCCTCTCGCCCGCGCCACGACCACTGTCGCCGGTACGGCTCACGCCGTCATGTCCCTGGCTCACGCGAACCGATCTTCGTCGCCGGGGCGCACCCCGCGTGCCCACTCCACGGCGCTCATCAGCCGCTTGCCCTGCGGCTGCACGTCGCTCAGCTCGACCGGCCCGGTGGCGGTGCCCACGAGCACGGACGTCTTGGTGGCCGCGATCTGCCCCGGACGCAGCGACGCGTCGGAGGCCGACCGTACGGGGCCGAGCTTGAGCCGCTGACCGCGGAACTCGGTCCACGCGCCCGGGTTGGGGGTGCAGGCGCGCACGAGGCGGTCGACGCGCATCGCGGGCGCGCTCCAGTCGACCCTGGCGTCCTCCACGGTGATCTTGGGCGCGATGGTGACGCCGTCGCCCGGCTGGGGCCGGGCCTCGAGCGTGCCGTCCTCGATGCCGTCGAGCGTGGCCGCGAGCAGCTCGGCGCCCGACACCGACAGGCGTTCGAGCAGCGTGCCGCTGGTGTCGCCGGGCTTGATCTGCTCGGTGACGACCCCGTAGACGGGGCCCGCGTCGAGCTCCTTGACGATCTGGAACGTGGACGCGCCGGTGATCTCGTCGCCGTGCAGGATGGCGTGCTGGACGGGCGCGGCGCCGCGCCAGGCGGGCAGGATCGAGAAGTGCAGGTTGACCCAGCCCACGCGCGGCACGTCGAGCGCCGACTGCGGCAGCAACGCGCCGTAGGCCACCACCGGGCAGACGTCGGGCTCCAGCTCCCGCAGCCGGTCGAGGAACGCGAGATCGCCCACCTTGGCCGGGCGCAGGATCTCGATGCCCGACTCCTCGGCCAGCTCGGCGACCGGCGAGGGGTGGACCTTGCGCCCGCGGCCCGACTGCGCGTCGGGGCGGGTGACGACGGCGACCACGTCGTGGCGCGGCGAGTCGATGAGCGTGCGCAGCGACGGCAGCGCGGTGTCGGGCGTGCCCGCGAAGACCAGGCGCATGGCTAGAGCGCCTTCCCGCCGGTGACGTGCGGGGAGTACTTGACGGTGGGGGCGGCCAGGCCGCTCCACTCCGCCTCGCGGATGGCCTTCATGGCCAGCTTGCGCTGCTTGGGATCCATCCGGTCGATGAACAGGATGCCGTCGAGGTGGTCGGTCTCGTGCTGGAAGCAGCGCGCCATCAGGTCGGTGCCCTCGAGCACGACCGGCTCACCGTGCATGTTGAAACCCTTGGCCACCGCCCCGATCGAGCGCGGCGTGGGGAACGACAGGCCGGGGAAGGACAGGCAGCCCTCCTCGCCCTCCTCGTCCAGGTCGCTGGACAGGTCGAGGTCGGGGTTGATCACGTGGCCGAGCTGGTCGTCGACGTAGTAGGTGAACACGCGCAGGCCGACGCCGATCTGCGGGGCCGCCAGGCCCGCGCCGGGCGCGTCCATCATCGTGTCGGTCAGGTCTTTGACCAGCTTGCGGAGCTCCTTGTCGAAGTCGACGACGGGGGCCGCCGGGGTGCGCAGCACCGGGTCTCCGAACAGCCGGATCGGCTGGATGGCCAAGGGTCACTCCGTTCGTACGGGCATGGGGATCACCTCAGTTTAGTGGAGCCCCGGGCCTCGTCCGGGCCTGGCGCGAGGTGGGCCAGCGAGCGGGCCTTCATCGCGGCCTTGCGCGCCGCCTTGACCACGGCCTCGTCGTCGTGCGCGGTGGCCAGCATGTCGAGCACGGCGATCGTGTCGGGGTGGCCGACGCCCGGCATCTCGGCCACCAGCTTGATCAGGTCCTCGCCGGGCTCGTGCGGGTCCATCCTGGCCGCGCCCTGGCCGGACATGTGCAGCAGCGCCGCCAGGGAGTCGACCGCGATCCAGGTGTGGTCGTCGGGGCTGAGCGCGGGCGCCTGCAGGTCGCGGATGTGCAGCCAGGAGGCGGCGTAGCGGCGCATCAGCGGCAGGTCCAGCGCCTGGCGCAGGGGTGACTCCGCCTCGGGGCCCAGCTCCTCCAGGACGGCGCCCACGGCGCCGCGCTGGCCCGCCGTACCGGAAGCGGCGATCTGGATGAGGTCGGCGGCTGCCTGCTCGGGCGGGCGGCGCTCCAGCCAGCCCGCGACGGCGCTCTGCGTGGCGGTGCCCTTGACCAGCTCCTCCACCAGCTGCTCGGCGGTCAGGTCGGCGAAGACCTCCACCTCGGCCGCGGTCGGCGCGTCGTGGCCCTCGCGCAGCAGGTCGCGCCGGACGGCCCAGACACCCAGCGGGGTGAGCGCGGTACGGCCGGCGGCGGTCTGCGCGACCAGGCCGCAGTACGTCAGCAGGGACAGCGCCTCGAGCAGCTCGGAGGGGAGCGTGGCGGCCAGGCGGCGCATCGTGGCCTGGCCCGGGTTGCAGGCCACCTCGTGCGACTGAAGCAGGCCGCGCGCCAGGTTGGCGATGGCGACACCGGAACGCACCGAGTAGACCGTGGCCAGCATCTCGGCAAGATGGCCGTCGACCACGGCGGAGCCCGTCAGGCCGGTGTCGGCGCGGTCGAGCACGTCCATGACGACGCCGTCCCAGAACTCCAGCGTGGCCTCGACGGTGAGCTGGGGGGACAGCGGGCCGCGCGAGGCGGTGCCGCGCTGGATGCGCAGCAGCCCGGTGTTGACGGCGACGATCCAGACCAGGCGCAGCCGGGACGGGATCACGCCGAGCTCCTTGGCCGCCGCGGCGGCGTCGGGCTCGGGCAGGAATCCCTCGCTCGTCACGGCGCGGGATCCGGTCCACGTGGCGAGCCGGATCGCGTCGGCCACCAGGGGCACCGCGGGCACCTGGCGGGCCAGCTCGGCGTCGGGGGCGAGGAGCACGGGGGGGAACGTCAGCGCCTCCCGGTCCACCGGGACCCGGACGGGCACCTCGGCCTGCTCATCGATCAGCTTGCGCAGCTCGGCGAGGTCGAAGACGTTGTTGGCCACCCACGAAAACTTACTGCACACCAGTCACAGGAATGTACTCATCCGATGGCACGGGAGCGTGCTTTGAACGCCGCCTTGCGGGCCGCCTTGGCTACCGTACCGTCAGGAACGGAGCGTCCGAGCAGCTCGAGAACCTCGACCACGTCGGGATGGTCGACCCGCCACATCTCCTCGATCAGGTGGGCGGGCGGGCCGGAGGCGGATATGTTCTCGGCGAACACCTCCGGGTCCTCCTCGGCCCCCGGCATGGCCAGCGCGAGCATGTCCACGCTGACCCACAGCAGCTCCTCCTGGGTCAGCTGCGGGGCGCGCAGGCCCCTGGCGGTGAGCCAGTGGATGGCGTGCGGGCGCAGCTCCTGGTCCTCCAGGCCGGCGCGGACCTGGTCCTCCGCCTCGGAGCCGAGCCGGTCGACGATGGTGATCGCGATGCCGCGCGCCACGGCCGGCGCGCCAGAGGCGGCCGCCAGCAGCTCGGCCGCCGCCGCGCCGGGGTCGCGAATGGCCAGCCAGCGGCCGATGTCGTCCTCGGCCACCTCGGTGGGCACGCCCTCGAGCAGCCCCTCGATGAGCCCGGTGGCGTCGGCCTCGGCCAGGTCGCCCGCCTCGGGCGCCTCCAGGCCGAGCGCCAGGTAGTGCTCGCGCATGCCCCACACGCCCAGCGGGGTCAGCCCGACCGTGTCCTCGTCGAGGTCGACCAGGCCGCACCAGGCCAGCCTGCCGGCGACGACTTCGCCGTCCACCTCGTCCTCGGCCAGCTGGTCCAGGTAGTCGCCGACGACCGACACGGGGACGCGCACCTGGAGCCGGTAGAGCATGTCGAGGACGTCGTAGAGCTCGTCGTCCAGCTCCGGCGAGCCGGTGATCGCGCCGTCCGTGTCGTGCTCGACCAGGAAGCTCACCGTGCGGGCCCACCTGTCGAGCGGGTCGCCGCCCTCGGGCAGGCCGCTGAGCGCCCCCGGTTCCGCCAGGAGCGGAACGATCCCGAGCGCCGCCACCAGCTCCTCGCGCGGCGCCAGCCGTACGGCGGGCAAAGGCGTGCAGCCGGGGCAGTCGCACGGCGCCTCGCCCAGGTCGGGCACCTCGCCCGAGGGGATGGCGACCGACTGCTCGAGCGACTCCGGCCCGATGGAGCTGAACAGGCTCTTGGCCATGCCGAAGTTCGCCTCGTCGGCCAGCGCGGCGGGCATCCGCACCTCGATGTCGGCCAGCCGCTCGCGCATCGCCGCCGCGGTCGCCTCGTCCACGCTCCCGGTCTCCTGCAGGAAATCGACCAGGGTGCGGGCCGCGGCGACGGTCTCGGGCGCGCTCTCCGGCGGCGCGATCACCTTGCGCGGATAGATGGACAGCAGCAGCTCGTCGAAGGTCTCCGGAGTGAAGTCGCCCAGCTCGTCGACGTTGAGGTAGTCGCTGGCGTAGTCGCAGAGCAGGCGGACTTCGTCCGCGTCGACCTCGACGTCCCGCGCCCTCCCCCAAGCGCGCAGGTCGTCGATGGCCCGGTTCACCCATTCGATCGACACAGGGAGACGCTAACGGCTGACCACCAGATGAGCGAATCGGGGATAACGTCTAAATCAGGTCGAGAGGGTCCACACTGACCCTCACGACATCTGGCGTCTTTCTGGCCGCACGCACCCCGGTGGCCCCTTTGAGTGCGGACGCCAGCGCCGCCCCGCCGCCGCGCGCCACGCGGATCATGGCACGTTCCTGGCCGGACTCGTCGACGGGCACCGGGCCGAGCACCTGCGCTGCCGGGGGCAGGCGCAGCTCGTCCAGCATCTGCCTGACCGCGCTCGCGGCGCCGGTCAGCGTCGCCATTCTGACGGCGGGCGGGAACCCCAGCTCGGCGCGGTCGGCCAGCTCGCGTTCCGCGTGGGTGATCGGGTCCCAGCGCAGCAGGGCCTGCACCGCCGGGAGCGTCGCATCGGCCAGCACCACCAGCTCGGCGGCCGGCCTGAGCAGGGCCGCCGCGTTCATCCAGCGCCGCACGGCCTCCTCGGCCGCGCGCAGGTCGGCCCTGCCGAGCAGCGCCCACCCGTCGAGCAGTACGGCCGCCGCGTAGCCTCCCTCGGCCACCGGCTCGGCCCCCGGCGTGGCCACCACGAGCGCCTTGGCGTCGCTCACCGCGGCCAGCACGCCGTCGCGGCCCGACGTGCGGACGTTCACCGACGGGAATGCCCTGCCCAGTTCCTCGGCCGTACGGCGGGCCCCCACGACCACGGCCCGCAGCCTGGGGCTGCCGCAGTTCTCGCAGCGCCAGTACGCCGCGATCCTGCCGCACCACCGGCAGTACGGCACGGCGTGCCCGCTCCGCAGCGCCAGCGGCCCGTGGCACATCCCCGCGTTTTCCTCCAGGCGCAGCGCGCCTCCCGTCTGCTGCGCCGTACGGGTCGGCGGCTGGATGCAGCGGGCGGGGGCGCGGCAGTGCTGGCAGGCCAGCGCGGGCAGGTAGCCGCGCCGCGGCACCTGGACGAGCACCGGCCCCTTCTCGAGCCCGAGCCGCAGCGCCCGCCAGGCGATGCTGGGCAGCCGGGCGGCGCGGGCGGCCTGGTCCTTGGCCAGCTCGGCGTCCTCCCCCGCGGGCTTGACGCGCGGCGCGGCGGCCCTGATCGCCTGCCTGGCGGCCACCAGGGGCCTGGCCCAGCCGGAGGCGATGAGCTGGGTGGCCTCCGCGGTCCTGGCGTAGCCGCCGACGAGCATGCCGGCGCCGGTCAGGTGGGCCCGCAGCGCCAGCACCTCGCGGGCGTGCGGGTAGGGGGCCAGCCGCTCGGCGTGCAGGTCGTCACCGTCGTCCCAGATGGCCGCCAGCCCGAGCTCCGCGACCGGGGCGAACGCGGCCGCCCGCGTGCCGACCACGGCCCTGACCTGCCCTCTGAGCACCCGCAACCACCGCCGGTACCGCTCCGCGGGTCCCAGATCGGCGGTGAGCGCCACATGCCTGCCCGGCCCCAGCACCCGGGCGAACTCGGCATCGGCCAGCGCCACGTCCTTCCCGTCGGGCACCACGACCACGGCCCCCCGCCCACCGTCCAACGTGGCCCGCACGGCCTCCGCCACCGGCCTGGCCCACCCGCGCGCCCCCGGCAACGCCGACCACACAGCCCGAGGCTGCCGCCCTTCCTCCAACGCCTCCAAAAACGACCCCCCATTGGGATACTCCCCCCAAGCCACCCCCACAGGCCCACGCTCCACACCACCCCCCCTCAAGGACTCGCCAATCCCCCCAGCCGGGGCGCCAGAACCACTGCCCATCCCCGCCTCGCGAGCGCCTGCCCCCTGCCCACCCGCGCCCGAGCCCTGCCCCACAGCGCCCGCACCCTGACCAGCCGCCTCCACGACCTGCCCCACAGCACCCGGACCTTGCCCAGCCACGTCCACGACCTGACCCGCAGCGCCCCTCCCCGGCCCGTCGGCGTCCACGATCTGCCCGGCGCTGTCCCCGGTCTCCTCCGCGCCCACACTGCCCGCCCCGGCGACGCCCCCAGCGGGCACACCAGGGACCACAACGGGCCCCACAGACTCCGAAGCAGAGGCGTCCAACTCCACACCACCCGAGCCCTGCCCGGCGGTGCCCGTGGTCTCCTCGGTGCCAGTGCTTACGACCCCGGCGGCGTGAGGTGCGTTCGGGATGGGGGTGGTGGGTTCGGCTTCGGTTTTGGCGTGGCGGGGTGGGATGGCCAGCCGTAGGACGTCGGCGAACGTGCCGGCGTAGCGATCGGCCACCGCGCGGACGAGCGCGGCGATCTCCGGCGTCAGGACCCGCTCGGGCGAGACCACCCGCTCGAGCGCCGCCAGCCGCCCCGCGTGCTCGCTCTCCTCGACGCGCTCCAGCAGGAACCCGTCCACGAGCTTCCCCGCGAAGCGCACCCTGACCCGCACCCCCGGCTGCGCGGCCGCGTCCATCGAGGCGGGCACCAGGTAGTCGAAGGCCCGATCGAGGTGCGGAAGCGGATTGTCGACCGCGACCCTGGCCACGGGACGCTCCTCCGCGGGCACCGGAGCCCCCTTCCCCACCGGCTCCCCAGAAGCGGGCCGCACAGCGGAAAGCGGAAGAAGCGCATCGTCGGACTCGGGCACGCCATAGGTCTACCAGACCCGGCCCCCACGAACGCCCGCGCTGCGCCGTACACCCACACCCCCCGAACACCGCAGGTGAGCCCCCTCCACCGAACACCTGTCAACCCAAGACCCCGCAGACGACCTCCTCGAAACCCTCGCCGCGCAGCACCCTCCGCGACCCGAGACCCACAGATGAACTCTCGAAAGCCCTCACCGCGCGCTACGCCCCGCTGCCTCATCGAAAAGCTCCCCTCCGAGCCGTACACCCCGCAACCTGAGACCCCACAGGTGACCCTCCTCGAAAGCTCCCGCCGCGCCGTACGCCCAGCAATCGGGGACGCTCTTACCGACCCATCACGGCGCAGGGGATCCGATGAAGTCCCCGGGGCGAGAAGTTCCTAGGCGTGGTCGCGTGCCAAGGCGGGACGGGTCGAGAGGGCGAACTCGCGCACGCTTCGCGGCATCCGGAAGACGGTACGGCCGGCCTCGTACTCCCGTGCGACCAGGAAACGCCGGACCAGCCCGGCGAGCACCGAGCCGACACCCGCCCCGGGCAGATCGTGCCCGGAGCAGATCTGCTCGGCATCGTCCAACTCGAAAGCGCCGGGAAGGACTGCCAGCCGCCCCCAGACCAGCCGCTCCTCGTGCGAGCACATCTCAAGACTCCACCCGATCGCGTCCCACACCGTGGACCGTCGCCCCGCCAGGCCCGCACTCCTGTCCTTCTGACCGCCCGGCCCCTGCCCCTCCAGGCTCCTGCCCCACTGCCCGCCCAGCCCGTCCCCCTGCCGGCCATCACTCGCACCCCGGTGACCGCCCGCGCCGTGCCCCTCCAAGCCCCCACGCGGAGTCGCCTGACCGCCCAAGCCGTGGCCCCGACCCCTGGCGACCGTACCGCCCGGCTCATCCCTCTCCTGGCTCCCACGCATGGTCGTCTGACCGCCCGCGCCGTACCCCTCCAGGCCCCGGCGCATGTCAGTAGGACCTCCCAGACCGGCTCCCTCCGGACCCCCACGCGGGGCCATCTGGCCTCCCAGACCCGCCTCCTCCGGACCTCCACGCGGAGCCGTCTGGCCGCCCAGGCCGTGGCCCTCAAGGCGGCCTCTCCGGGCCGGAGGACTGCCTGGCGCTTGTCCAGGAGTCCGGGGAGGGTGGCCGGGCAGGTGGTGGCGGGACAGGGTGCGCAGGAGGTGCTCTACGGGGTGGTCGGGGAGCCGGGCTGCGGCCAGTTCGAGGGCCAGGGGGATGCCTTCGAGGCGGCGGCAGAGGTCGGCGATCGCGGGTGCGTTGGCGTCGGTGAGGGTGAAGGCGGTGGCGGTCCGGTCGAGCAGGAGGGCGACCGACTCGACGGTGGCCATCTCCCTGGGGCCGCAGCCGGTGTGCGGGACCGCGAGGGGTCTGATGACGACCGTGTGCTCGCCGGGCACGCGCAGGGTCTGCCTGCCGGTCGCCAGGACGTGCAGGCCTGGCGCGGCGGGCAGCAGTCGCCGTAGCAGCTGTGAGCAGGGTTCGGCGGTGTGGTCGCAGTCGTCCATGACGAGCAGGGCGCGCCGGTCGGCCAGGTACTCGGTCAGGTCGCCGTGGCAGCCGACGGCCCGGGCGACGGCCTGCTCCAGCGATACGAAGCCGGTCACGCAGGAAAGGTCCACGACGTGGACGCCGTCGGCGAAGGCGCGCCGCATGAGCTGGGCGGAGCGTACGGCGACCCGTGTCTTGCCACAGCCCGCCAGGCCCGTGACGGTGACCAGGCGGCTGCGCTGGAGCATCCGGCGGACGTCACCGACCTCCTGGCGGCGACCCACGAAGCTGGTCGACCACCGCATGTTTCCCGCCTTCTCCGACATTCTCGGAGGACACGCTATAGGGATCTTGCTCAGAAATACACGAATGCCGCACTCCACGCATGGAATGCAGCATCGACCACCCAAGGTCCGTACGCCAAAGCCTCAAACCGCAGGGCGTGGCGTCCCGACGGGCACGACCGAGGTGACGCAGAAGCGACACGCCGACGCCGCAGGGGCATGGCGTCCCGACAGGCACGACGGGGTGACTGGAAAGCCGCAGGCGGGCATCCCAACGCGTACGGCGGAAAAGGGCACGCGGACGCCGCGGGTGCGGCGTCCGCGTGGTGGGTTGCTAGAGGCCGGCGGCGGTGCGGAGGGCCTCGGCGCGGTCGGTCGACTCCCAGGAGAAGCCCTCGCGGCCGAAGTGGCCGTAGGCGGCGGTCTCGGAGTAGATCGGGCGCAGCAGGTCGAGGTCGCGGATGATCGCGGCCGGGCGCAGGTCGAAGACCTGGAGTACGGCCTGCTGGATCTTCTCGACCTCGACCTTCTCGGTGCCGAAGCACTCGACGAACAGGCCGACCGGCTGGGCCTTGCCGATGGCGTAGGCGACCTGGACCTCGCAGCGGTCGGCCAGGCCGGCGGCCACGACGTTCTTGGCCACCCAACGCATGGCGTAGGCCGCCGAGCGGTCCACCTTGGACGGGTCCTTGCCGGAGAAGGCACCGCCACCGTGGCGGGCCATACCGCCGTAGGTGTCGATGATGATCTTGCGGCCGGTCAGGCCGGCGTCGCCCATCGGGCCGCCGATCTCGAAGCGGCCGGTCGGGTTGACCAGCAGCCGGTAGCCCTCGGTCTGGATGTCGAGGCCCGCGAGCACGGGGTCGACCACGTGCTCCTTGATGTCGGGCGTCAGCATCTCCTTCAGGTCGATCTCCGCGGCGTGCTGCGTGGAGACGACCACGGTGTCGAGGCGGACGGGCTTGTCGCCGTCGTACTCGATGGTGACCTGGGTCTTGCCGTCGGGGCGCAGGTAGGGCACGGTGCCGTTCTTGCGGACCTCGGCCAGGCGCTGGGCCAGGCGGTGGGCCAGCGTGATCGGCAGCGGCATCAGCTCGGGCGTCTCGCGGCAGGCGTAGCCGAACATCAGGCCCTGGTCACCGGCGCCCTGGCGGTCGAGCTCGTCGACGACGCCCTGCTCGCGGTGCTCGTAGGCGTCGTCGACGCCCTGGGCGATGTCGGGCGACTGCGCGCCGATGGACACCGACACGCCGCACGAGGCGCCGTCGAAGCCCTTGTGGGAGGCGTCGTAGCCGATCTCGAGGATCTTCTCGCGGATGACGCCGGGGATGTCGACGTAGGTCTCGGTCGTCACTTCGCCCGCGACGTGGACCTGGCCGGTAGTGATCAGCGTCTCGACGGCGACCCGGCTCTTGGGGTCATCCTTGAGCATGGTGTCGAGAATCGCGTCACTGATCTGGTCGGCGATCTTGTCCGGGTGGCCTTCGGTGACCGACTCGGAGGTGAACAGGCGACGTGACAACTCAGTGGCTCCTCATGCAGCGGCTGCTGACGGATGTGCGACCTTGAGATCCCAAGGTCTCGCCGAAGTCTAGCCCTACCGGCCCCCAGGTCGCGAAACCACACGTCGGTTAGAGCTCAGGAAGTGGATCCGGTGGGAGTGTCTCCGGCGCGAAGACCTCCGCGTCGGCGGCGGACACGACGGCCGCGTACTCGTCGTCGAACTCGAAGGTCATCGGGCCCAGCTCGATGACGGGTCCAGGGGCCTGGATGATCGGTCCGAGCCGGGTCTCGCGCGGGTACGTGGCGTAGACCGAGATCGGGCGATCGCTTCTCAGCATCCTGGTGGCCAGCACCGAGATGGCCGTGTCGGTGACCACGATGAGGAAGTTGGCCGTTCCCGGCGGCCCGGCGGAAGCCGCGGGAAAGACGTAACGGATATCACCCTGGTGACCGACGAACGTTCTGCAACGCTCCCTGACTGCGGAACTCACCGGCATTCCGTCCCCCTTCGTCGCTAAGTATCCGCAGGTGACGGAAATGCCGCAAGAAGTGATCACGATTCAATGGGCGCGCTCCTCCGCGTGGCCCGCTCTACAGGCCGAACCCGGCAATCACCCACCCGCCGCCGTGTTCCCCGCGTCGATACGGACCATGACAGTCGCACCCCGCAAACCTCGACCGCCCCCGCTGTCGTGGTGAACCCCTCGGAGCGCTTCATCACCCGAGGCGGGCGGCCACCAGATCCCACACCCTGTCCGCCAGATCCTCCTTCGGACCCCGCGGCACCTCGACCGGCTCTCCCCCGGCGACCAGCACGGTCGCGGCGTTGTCCGGCTTGCCGAAGGCCAGGTCGGCGCCGACCTGGTTGACGACGAGCAGGTCGCATCCCTTGCGGGCGAGCTTGGCCTGCCCGTTGGCCAGCACGTCGTCGGTCTCGGCGGCGAACCCCACGATCACCCGCGGGGTCGCCGCGCCCGCGGCGCGGCGGCGCTCCCCCAGCTCGGCCAAGATGTCCGGATTTTTCACCAGATGGATGGGGTCGGGCTCCGCGTCCGTCTTCTTGATCTTGCGGTCGTGGGTCTCGGCGGGCCGGAAGTCGGCCACGGCGGCGGCCATGACGACCGCGTCGGCGTCCGCGGAGGCGGCCAGCACCGCGTCACGCAGTTCCCTGGCGGTCTCCACGCGCACGATCTTCACCCCGGCGGGGTCGGGCAGCGCGACGTTCGCGGCGATCAGGACGACCTCGGCTCCCCTGGCGACAGCCGTACGGGCAAGGGCGTATCCCTGCAGGCCCGAGGAGCGGTTGCCGAGGTAGCGGACCGGGTCGAGCGGCTCGCGGGTGCCTCCCGCGGAGACGACGACGGTACGGCCGGCCAGGTCGCGGGGCGTGCCGCGCAGCACGCGCCGACAGATCTGGAAGATCTCCTCAGGCTCGGGCAGCCGGCCGGGGCCCGTGTCGGTGCCGGTGAGGCGGCCGACGGCGGGCTCGATGACGAGCGCGCCGCGCTCGCGCAGCGTGGCGACGTTGGCGCGGGTGGCCGGGTGCTCCCACATCTCGGTGTGCATGGCCGGGGCGAACACGACCGGGCACCTGGCGGTGAGCAGCGTGTTGGTCAGCAGGTCTCCGGCCAGCCCGTGGGCAGCCTTGGCCAGCACGTCGGCGGTGGCGGGCGCGACCACGACAAGGTCGGCCTCCTGGCCGATGCGGACGTGCGGGACCTCGTGAACGTTCTCGAAGACCTCGGTGGTGACCGGGTTGTGCGAAAGTGCGGCCCAGGTGGGCTCGCCGACGAAGCGCAGGGCGTCACGGGTGGGAACGACCCGCACCTCATGACCTGACTCGGTGAGGAGGCGCAGGAGCTCGCAGGCCTTGTAGGCCGCGATTCCCCCGCTGACGCCCAGAACGACGTTCATCTAGCGGGTCAGACCGCGCCTTCGATGGGCTCGGCGTTGAGCAGGCCCTCGGAGACCTCGCGCAGCGCGATGGACAGCGGCTTCTCCTGGGCGTGCGTCTCGACCAGGGGACCGACGTACTCCAGCAGGCCCTCGCCGAGCTGGGAGTAGTAGGCGTTGATCTGGCGCGCCCGCTTCGCACCCATGATCACCAGGGAGTACTTGCTGTCGACGATGTCGAGCAGCGAGTCGATCGACGGGTTGGTGATGCCCTCGGCAGCCGGGGCAATGCCTGCCACGATGGTCAGACCTCTCGGTTGGTGGTTGTCGTGACCCCCTGAGGGTCAGTCATCAAGGCTATCAGCCGGCGGCACACTTCTTTGACACTCGTGTTCACCAGCGTGATGTCGAATTCCTTCTCGGCCGCCAACTCGACCCTGCCGGCCTCCAGCCGCCGGGCGATCACGTCCTCCGGCTCGGTGCCGCGGCCGCGCAGGCGCTTCTCCAGCTCCTGCCAGCTCGGCGGGGCGAGGAAGACCAGCATCGCCTCCGGCATGCTGCGCCGTACCTGGCGGGCGCCCTCGAGATCGATCTCCAGGACGGTGGGGACTCCCGTGCCGAGCTTCCGCAGCACGGGCTCGCGCGGCGTGCCGTACTTGTTGCCGGCGAACTCCGCCCACTCGAGCAGCTCACCCGACTCGGCGAGCCGGTCGAACTCCTCGACGTCTACGAAGTAGTAGTGGACCCCGTCGACCTCACCGGGACGGGGACGCCTGGTGGTCACCGAGACCGACAGCCACACCTCAGGGTGCGCCCGCCGGAGCTCGGCAACGACCGTGGACTTGCCGACGCCCGACGGCCCCGACAGGACCGTCAGCCGCCTCTCGCTCGAAGGCAGGAAGCCGACTCTCACTCCCGATCCGACCGCCTCGTGGGCCCTTTCATCGTCGGACCAGGACTTCTGCGTCAACTTCCTACCCCCGTTGAACCTGCGCTCGTGTGTGCAACCGAGATTAGCTCTCGTCGCCACCGAATTCGCGCTGGAGGGAGGCCCTCTGGTTCTGACCGAGACCCCGCACGCGGCGGGACTCGGCAATGGCGAGCCGCTCCATGAGCTGCTTGGCGCGGACCTTGCCCACGCCGGGGAGCGATTCCAACAGGGCCGACACCTTCATCTTGCCGATGACGTCATCGGTCTGCCCATCCTTGAGCACCTCAGCCAGAGAAACCGCGCCATGCTTGAGCCGGTTCTTGACCTCGGCACGCTCTTTACGGGCCTTGGCAGCCTTCTCCAGGGCTGCGGCGCGCTGCTCAGGGGTCAGGGGAGGAAGAGCCACGCCGGGTCACCTCGAATTTCTGTCGATGTACTCGGACGAGAGGGGAAACTAGCTGGTCATCGCCACCTAAGCAACGTCAAGAGCAGTTTCTCTCGCCACAAAATCCACTTCATCACTCTGCGTGTCCGTAAAACTACATTGTGCTGATCAAATCGCTCCCACTTCCCGCTTCCCCGGTCTACGCGAGACTTCCTCACAATCCCCCACCCCAAAACCCGAAACCCCCACCCGCAAGGGCCCGAAACCCGTACTGTGTGGGGCCAGCAGGCCTCACTTCCCGTACGGCAGGCCGCCCCCACCGCACGTCACCGAGAACCCGCCCGGCAGGCCCCGCCTCCGAACCCGCCGCGGCGATCTCCAGCCCCTCCTGCCACCCGTCTCCCACCATGCCCTCATCCCCTCGCTCCGGAGCGCACCGCCCGTTCGCCACGCGACCGCACCCGGCCTCCCCGCCACGCCCACGCCCCTTCACCTCTGGAGCGCACCGCCCGTCGCCGTCCGCACCACGCCTTCACCGCGACCGCACCGCGCCTCTTCGCCGCCTGGCCGTGCCGATCTCCAGCCACTCCCGCCACCCGACCCCCACCGGGTCTCCCACCATGCCCTCCTCTCCCAGACCCCCGCCCTACCGCGCCACGCTTTCACCGCGACCGCACCGCGCGTCGTTCCATCGCGCGGCACCCTGCCCAGGCCCGTCCGTGCGGGGCCTCACCCGGCGCTGGGACTCCCCATCGCACCCGCGTGGCGCTCCTTCCCTCTCCACCGGCCGAGCGGGCCGCGCGTAGTGCTGGCCACCCCGACGCCTCTGGAGCCGGCCTCCACCTGCCGTCCCGGGCTCCTGGCGCACGCCGGCCGGAGTCTCAGCGGTCGTGCGTCTGGGCCTGGCCGTCGGGGTTCCCGCCCTGGGGCGGGAACCCCGACCTGGGGCGCCGCGTGGCGGGTGGATGCGCGGCTTGCCGTACAAGGTGCCTGGCGTGCCGTACAAGATGCCTGGCGTGCCGTACGAGGTGCTTGGCGTGGCTGACGAGGTGTGCTGGGGGCGAACACGAGGGTGAGGGGCTGGGGTGTCTCCTAGGTTGGGCGGGGTGAGCATGGTTCGGGTCAACGGCGTCGGGCTGGCGTACGACGAGGCGGGGAGCGGGCCGGCGGTGGTGCTGGTGCACGCGGGGATCGCCGATCGGCGGATGTGGGACGCGCAGGTCGAGGCTCTGTCGGCGGATCACCGGGTGATCCGGTACGACTGGCGGGGGTACGGCGAGTCGGAGGACGCCGAGGGCGAGTTCGCGCATTACGAGGACCTCTTGGGGTTGCTCGATGCGCTGGAGGTCGAGCGGGCGGCGCTGGTCGGGTGCTCGATGGGCGGGTCGTGGGCGGTCGAGGCGGCGCTGGCGGATCCGGCGCGGGTGTCGGGGCTCGTCCTGGTGTGCTCAGGTCTGTCGGGGCATCCCTGGCCGGAGGCGATGATCGCTCAGGCTCGGGAACGGGTCCACACTTCGATCCCCGCCGACCGGCTGCGCGCCTACCGGGCCGGGGTGGCGACGGTGGATCCCGCCGATCTCGAGGCTTTCGCCACGGCCCACGCGCTCTGGCAGGTCGCCGGGCCCGACCGGGTTCGTGACGACCTCGATCCCGCGGTGTGGGAGCGGGTCATGGAGATGATGCGCCAGGTCTTCCTTCGCTCCTGGACGGGGACGCGGGCCACGGAACGTTCTTTGGACGCCAAGAGCCGCCTCGGCGAGATCCAGGTGCCGACCCTCGTCATCAACGGCCTCAGCGACGTCCCGTGGATCCAGGAGGTGTCCGACATCCTCACCCAGGGCATCCAGAACGCCTCCAGAATCGATCTCCCGGACACAGGCCACCTCCCGCCCCTGCAGCGCCCCGAAGAGGTCACCAAGGCCCTCCAGCCCTTCCTAGCCGCCCTCCCGGCTTAATCCCGCTCCCCCGGGACGCCTCACCTGGGAATCCCCCGCTCCCCGGGGACGCCTCGCCAGGCCCGCACGATCGCCGGGAATCCCTCGGGGACGCCTCCCCGTGCACGCTGACCCGACACCCTCAAGGCCCACCCAAACGCGCCGGAGCGCGGCGCCCTCGTGCCCGGGCGCGCCAGGGTGGCCATCCCGCCGTACACGGGCGCCGACCCACGCCGTACGACACCTCGCCGCCCCGGCGCCCGGGAAGGGGCGCTGAGGCGCGGCTACGAGGCCCGCTGGTCAGGCGCCTCGAAGAGCCGCGAACGCGTGACGCCTGCGAGTCCGGCGACGTGCGGCTCTGGGAAGCCCGCGGGGTTGCGGGGCGCCAGGCAGGCCGCTGGGGTTCGGCATGCATGCGCCCGGGCGCGCCAGGGGTGGCCGCTCGCCGTACAAGGGCGCCGAGCTTCGCCACACACCATCCCGCCGACCCGGCGCCTCGAAGACCCGCAGACGCGCGACTCCGGCGAGACCTGGCAACGTGCGGCGTCGGCGAGACCCCGAGTTGCGGGCGTCAGAGGCTCGCCGCGTGCGGGCGTCGGAGTCCTGCCGGGTGTGAGCGGCCGGCGGGTGCGGTGTCGCTTGGGGCGGCGAGGTCGGGGCTCGCCGTACGGGGGGCGCGGGGCATTGGCGTGCGGCGCACCCTCGGGGTGGGTCAGGTGGTGCGGCGGAGGGCGGAGGCTATGGCGGCGGCTGCGGCGCCGGGGTCGGGGGAAGCGGTGATGGGGCGGCCGATGACCAGGAGGTCGGCGCCGTCGGCGAGAGCGCGTTCCGGGGTGGCGACGCGCGCCTGGTCCTGCGTGTCGGCGCCGGGTGGGCGGACGCCGGGGGTGATGAGGGTGATGGCGGGGCCGACTTCGGCGCGGACCGCGGCGACCTCGTGGGGCGAGCAGACCAGCGCCGTGGCGCCCGCCTCGACGGCCATCGAGGACAGGCGGCGGACGGCTTCGTCGGCGGGGCCGATGAGGCCGATGCGGTCGAGGTCCGACTCCGACAGCGACGTGAGCACCGTCACCGCCGCGATCTTGGTGTGCGGCGCCGAGTCGACGGCCGCCTTGATCATCGCGGGCCCGCCCGCCGCGTGCACGGTGAGGATGGCGGGGCGGAGGCGCGCGACGGCGCGGGCGGCGCCGGCCACGGTGTTGGGGATGTCGTGCAGCTTGAGGTCCAGGAAGACCTGGACGCCGCTGGCCCCACGGACGGAGGCGATGACATCGGGGCCGTAGCGCAGGTAGAGCTCCAGGCCGACCTTGACCGTGCTGACGTGCGGGGTGACCAGCCCGGCCCAGCGGGCGGCCGTCTCCAGGTCGGGCGCGTCCAGTGCGACGGCGATCGGTGCGGGCGTGCTCAAAGGGAACTCTCCTCGTGCAGGTGCCGGGTGCTACTGCCCGGTGATCGGTGGGCCAGGCCGACGGCGTCGGCCAGGCGCTGGAAGCCGCGAGCCTGCAGCAGCTCCTCGAGCTCGCGCTCGATGCGCAGGCACGCGTAGGGGTCGTGGAACAGCGCGGTCCCGACGCCGACGGCGCACGCCCCGGCCAGCACCAGCTGGAAGGCGTCGCGGCCGCTGAGCACGCCGCCGACGCCGACGATCGGCGTGCCCGGCAGCGCGGCGTGCACCTGCCACACGCACCGTACGGCGAGCGGCAGGATCGCCGGTCCCGACAACCCTCCGGTGACGGCGGCCAGGGCCGGGCGCAGCGCCTCGGTGTCGATCGCCATGCCCAGCGGATTATTGATCATGGACAGCGCGTCGGCGCCGGATTCCACGCAGGCGCGCGCGACGGCGACGATGTCGGCCACGTCGGGGGCGAGCTTGGCGATCACGGGCACGTCGTAGCGCATGATGGCGCGGACCGAGGCGATGACCTCGGCCGCGGCGCTGCCGTCGCGGGCGAAGACGCGGCCGCGGTCCTCGATGTTGGGGCAGGACAGGTTCACCTCGAGCGCGGTCACGCCGGGCGCGTCGGCGAGCCTGCGGGCCAGCGCCGAGTACTCGGCGACGGTGCCGCCGCCGATGGACACGACGGTCCTGATGCCGCGCTGCGCGAGCCAGGGCAGCTCGCGTTCGAGGAAGGCGTCGATGCCGGGCCCCTGGAGCCCGACGGCGTTGAGCAGCCCGGACGGCGTCTCGGTCATGCGGGGCGTGGGCCTGCCGGCCCGTGGCGCCATCGTGATCGAGCGGGTGACGAGCGCGCCGAGGCGGTGCAGGTCGAAGAACTGGGCCAGCTCCCGCCCCGACCCTGCGCACCCGGCGGCCGTCATCACGGGATTGGCCAGCTCCACATGCGCCAGAAATGTCCGCATATCTACGGACATGCGAGACACCCCCTAGCCATTGCGCGCCCCGCCCCCGGGCGCGCCGAGAGCGTCGAACGGGATCGTTCCGACGTCCTCGAAGCGGACCCGCTCCCCACGGAAGACCGGGCCCTCGGCGCAGGCCCTGACCATCCTGGTGACGCCGTCGTCGCCGATCACGGGCAGCACGCACGTCATGCAGATGCCGATCCCGCAGGCCATCGACTCCTCGACGGCCACCTGCACCGGGATGTCGAACTCGACCGCCACCGCGGTGACGGCGCGCAGCGTCTCCATCGGCCCCGCGGCGTAGACGGCGTCGGCGCGGGTGTCGGCGATCACCGAAGGCAGCGCGTCGGTGACCTTGCCGCGCAGCCCGAGCGAGCCGTCCTCGGTGGTCAGCGTGGTCGTGGCGGCCATCCTGCGTGCCCGCATCGCGCCGAACACCCGGTCGGCCGAGGCGCCGCCGAGCACGAAGTCGATCCGGCAGCTACGTTCCATGAGCGCGTCGGCCACCGGGAAGAGGACCGCCGAGCCGTACTCGGAGCCGACCAGGACGCAGTGGGCGGGGTCGCGCGGCAGCGGGAACGGCCTGCCCAGCGGCCCGACGAGGTCGAGCGTGTCGCGGGCACGCCGTTCGGCCAGCCATTGCGTGCCGGGGCCGCGCACGGTGAAGACGAGCTCCACCGTGCCGCCGTAGTCGGGTTTGACGTCGTGCACGGACAGGGCGCGGCGGGTCACCATCGAGGTGTTGGCTCCGCCGACCGCGACGGACACGAAGTGGCCGGGCCGGTGGCGCTCGGCGATGCCGGGCGCCACCACGGTGAGCGCATGGTAGGCGTCGACACGGCGCGTGGTCAGCACCGTGCCGGTCACCTGCACCGGAGTCCCGGCCGTTTTACCTCACCGTCCTAGTGCGCGTGCGTGCTCCTGGAGGGACCGTACGCCCACATCGCCCCGTCCGATGGCCTGGATGCCCGCCGCGGCGGCGGCCAGCCCCGAGACCGTGGTGATGCACGGGATGCCGCGCAGCACCGCGGCGGTGCGGATGTCGTAGCCGTCCAGGCGCGGCCCGGACTGCCCGGGGCTGCCGAACGGGGTGTTGACGATGAGGTCGACCTCGCCGTCCAAGATGCGCTGGACGATCGTCGGTTCACCTCCCGGCCCCACGCCCTCACTCTGCTTTCGCACGATCTTGGCATGGACACCGTTGCGGCGCAGCACCTCGGCGGTGCCCTCGGTGGCGAGAATCTCGAATCCGAGGTCCGCGAGCGCCTTCACCGGGAAGATCATCGCCCGCTTGTCGCGGTTGGCCACCGACACGAACGCCCGGCCCTTGACCGGCAGCTCGCCGTAGGCGCCCGCCTGAGACTTGGCGTAGGCGATGCCGAAGAACTCGTCGATGCCCATGACCTCGCCGGTCGAGCGCATCTCCGGCCCCAGCACGGTGTCGACGCCCCGGAACCGGTTGAAGGGCAGCACGGCCTCCTTGACCGCGATGGAGGCCTCCAGAGGCAGCGTCCCGCCGTCGCCCTCGGCCGGGAGCATGCCCTCCTCCCGCAGGGAGGCGATCGAGGCTCCCAGCATCACCCGGGCCGCCGCCTTGGCCAGCGGCACCGCCGTCGCCTTCGACACGAAGGGCACGGTACGGCTGGCGCGCGGGTTGGCCTCGAGCACGTACAGCACGCCCGCCGACATGGCGTACTGGACGTTGAGCAGCCCGCGGACGCCGACGCCGCGGGCGATGCCCTCGGTGGCGGCGCGGATGCGCTTGATGTCGTGGCTGCCGAGCGTGATGGGCGGCAGCGCGCAGGCCGAGTCGCCGGAGTGGATCCCGGCCTCCTCGATGTGCTCCATCACGCCGCCGAGGTAGAGCTCCTCGCCGTCGAAGAGCGCGTCCACGTCGATCTCGATGGCCTCGTCGAGGAACTTGTCGACCAGGACCGGATGTCCGCCCTCCTGGGCCGACATGTAGGTCGAGAGCGTCTCGTCGTCGTAGACGATGGCCATCCCCGCGCCGCCCAGCACGTAGGACGGCCGGACGAGGACCGGGTAGCCGATCTCCTCGGCCACCTGCAGCGCCTCGGCCACGGTGGTGGCGGTGCCGTGCTTGGGCGCGGGCAGCCCGGCCTCGGCCAGCACCCGCCCGAAGGCGCCGCGCTCCTCGGCCAGGTGGATCGACTCGGGCGAGGTGCCCACCACAGGGACCCCGGCGTCCTTCAGCGCCTGGGCCAGCCCGAGGGGCGTCTGGCCGCCCAGCTGCACGATCACTCCGGCCACCGGGCCGGTCTGCTGCTCGGCGTGGACGACCTCGAGCACGTCCTCCAGCGTGAGCGGCTCGAAGTAGAGCCGGTCGGAGGTGTCGTAGTCGGTCGAGACCGTCTCCGGGTTGCAGTTGACCATGACGGTCTCGAAGCCCGCCCTGGACAGCTCGAAGGAGGCGTGCACGCAGGCGTAGTCGAACTCGATGCCCTGCCCGATCCTGTTCGGCCCGCTGCCCAGGATGATCACCTTCTGGCGGGAGCCGTACGGGACCTCGTTCTCCTCGTCGTAGGTGGAGTAGAGGTAGGGCGTCCTGGCGGCGAACTCGGCCGCGCAGGTGTCGACGGTGTTGTAGACCGGCCGCAGGCCCAGGGCGTGGCGCAGGTCGCGCACGCGCGACTCGTCCTGCCCGCGGATCTCGGCGATCTGCGCGTCGGAGAAGCCGTGCTGCTTGGCGCGCTCGAGCACCTCGAGCGTCAGCTCGCGGACCGCGCCCAGCGCGAGCGCCTCCTCGTGCAGCAGGAGCAGCTGGTCGATGAACCACGGGTCGACGTTGGTCGCCTCGAACAGCTCCTCGGCCGTCGCGCCCGCCCTGATGGCCTGCTGCATGGTGCGCAGCCGCCCGTCATGGGGCGTACGGCAGGCCGCTAGGAGCTCCAGCTTGTCCTCCGGGAGCCCGGCCCAGCTGAAGGACGACCTCTTCTTCTCCAGGGACCGCAGCGCCTTCTGCAGGGCCTCGGGGAAGGAGCGGCCGATGGCCATGGCCTCGCCCACGGACTTCATGTGCGTGGTGAGCGTCTGGTCGGCGCCGCGGAACTTCTCGAAGGCGAAGCGCGGCACCTTGACCACGATGTAGTCGAGCGTCGGCTCGAAGGAGGCCGGGGTCTCCTTGGTGATGTCGTTGGGGATCTCGTCGAGCGTGTAGCCGATGGCCAGCTTGGCGGCGATCTTCGCGATCGGGAAGCCGGTGGCCTTGGAGGCCAGCGCCGACGAGCGCGACACGCGCGGGTTCATCTCGATGACGATCATGCGGCCGGTGCTCGGGTCGACCGCGAACTGGATGTTGCAGCCGCCGGTGTCGACGCCGACCTCGCGGATGACCGCGATGGCCACGTCGCGCATGTTCTGGTACTCGCGGTCGGTCAGGGTCAGCGCGGGTGCGACGGTGACGCTGTCGCCGGTGTGCACGCCCATCGGGTCGATGTTCTCGATGGAGCACACGATCACGACGTTGTCGTGCTTGTCACGCATGACCTCGAGCTCGTACTCCTTCCACCCGAGGATGGACTCCTCCAGGAGCACCTCGGTGGTCGGCGAGGCGTCGAGGCCCGCCCCGGCGATGCGCCGCAGGTCGTCCTCGGTGTAGGCGAAACCGGAGCCGAGGCCGCCCATGGTGAAGCTGGGCCGGACCACCAGCGGGTAGCCGAGCTCGCCTGCGGCCCGCAGGACCTCGTCCATGGAGTGGCAGATCGCGCTGCGGGCGGAGTCGGCGTTGAGGCCGTGCTCGCGCGCGACCTTGGCCACGATCTCCTTGAAGCGCTCCCGGTTCTCCCCCGCCTGGATCGCGTCGAAGTCGGCGCCGATCAGCTCGACGCCGTAGCGCTCGAGCGCGCCCGACTCGTGCAGCGCGACGGCCGTGTTGAGCGCGGTCTGGCCGCCCAGCGTGGGCAGCAGCGCGTCGGGCCGCTCCTTGGCGATGATCTTCTCCACGAAGTCGGGCGTGATCGGCTCGACATAGGTGGCGTCGGCGAACTCCGGGTCCGTCATGATCGTCGCCGGGTTGCTGTTGACCAGGATCACCCGGAAGCCCTCGGCCCTGAGCACGCGGCAGGCCTGGGTGCCGGAGTAGTCGAACTCGCACGCCTGGCCGATCACGATGGGGCCCGAGCCGATCACCAGGACCGACTGGATGTCCTCACGCTTGGGCACTGGACATAACCTCGCAGAACTCGTCGAAGACCCGGGTGAATGAGCACAGCGCGGCTTCCAGACTCATGATGCCGCCCCCATCACTGAGCAGAACTCGTCGAAGAGGTAAGCGGCATCGTGAGGACCGGCTGCGGCCTCTGGGTGGTACTGGACGCTGAACGCAGGCCGGTCGATCAAACGCAACCCTTCGACGCAGCCGTCGTTCAGGTTGACGTGGCTGACCTCGCCGGGCCCGTACGGCGTGTCGAAGGCCGGCGGAGCCTCGACCGCGAAGCCGTGGTTGTGCGCCGAGATCTCCACCTTCCCGGTCCGCACGTCCTTGACCGGCTGGTTCACGCCCCGGTGACCGTAGCGGAGCTTGTAGGTGGAAAGGCCGAGCGCCCGCCCGAACAGCTGGTTGCCGAAGCAGATCCCGAAGAACGGGATGCCCGCCTCCAGCACCTGGCGCAGCGCCGTGACGTCGGCGGTGGCCGGGTCGCCCGGCCCGTTGGAGTAGAACACCCCGTCGGGCCGGACGGCCATGATGTCCTCGAAGGTGGCGTCGGCGGGCAGCACGTGCACCTCGCAGCCGCGCTCGGCCATCCGGTGCGGCGTCATGCCCTTGATGCCGAGGTCCACGGCCGCGACCGTGAACCTCTTCTCGCCGATCGCCTGGACCACGTACGGCTCGGCGGTGGCGACCTCCTTGGCCAGGTCGGCCCCGGCCATCTGGGGCGCCTGCCGTACGCGTTCGACGAGCTCCTCGACCGGCGCGGAGGGGGCGGTGAAGATGCCCGCGCGCATCGCGCCGCGCTCGCGCAGGTGGCGGGTGAGCGCGCGGGTGCCCTTCAGCGCGATGCCGACGACGCCCTGCTGCTTCAGGTAGTCGTCGAGCGAGGCGGTCGCCCGCCAGTTGGACACGATGCGGGACGGCTCGCGCACGACGTACCCGGCGACCCAGACCCTGGACGACTCCGGGTCCTCGTCGTTGACGCCGGTGTTGCCGATGTGCGGGGCCGTCATCGCGACGATCTGGCGATGGTAGGACGGGTCGGTGAGGGTCTCCTGGTAGCCGGTCATGCCGGTGTTGAAGACCATCTCGCCGAACGTCTCACCCTCGGCGCCGTAGGGGGTTCCGTGGAAGACCCTGCCGTCCTCCAGGACCAGCACCGCGTGTGTCAAGACAGCTTCCCTTCCAGAACCGTCGGCTTGCCGCGCAGGAAGGTGGCCACCACCCGGCCGGGCAGGGTCATCCCCTCGTACGGCGTGTTCCTGCTCTTGGACGCGAACGCGGCCGGGTCGACCTCGGTGCGCGCGGACGGGTCGTAGAGCACGATGTTGGCAGGAGCGCCCACCTCGAGCGGCTGCCCGTGCCCGTTGAGGCGGCCGATCCTGGCGGGCTCGATGGACATGCGCTCCGCCACGCCCGCCCAGTCGAGCAGGCCGGTGTCGACCATGGCTTCCTGCACCACGCTCAGCGCGGTCTCCAGGCCGACCATGCCCATGGCCGCGGCCAGCCACTCGGTCTCCTTGTCCTCGACCGGGTGCGGCGCGTGGTCGGTGGCCACCACGTCGATCGTGCCGTCGGCCAGGGCCTGGCGCAGCGCCTCGACGTCGGCGCGGGTGCGCAGCGGCGGGTTGACCTTGTAGATCGGGTTGTAGGCGCCGACCGGCGAGTCCTCGACGAGGTCGTCGGTGAGCAGCAGGTGGTGCGGGGTCACCTCGGCGGTGACGTTCCAGCCCTTGGACTTGGCCCAGCGGATGATCTCCACCGAGCCGGCCGTGGACACGTGGCACACGTGCAGGCGGGAGCCGACGTGCGCGGCAAGCAGGCAGTCGCGGGCGATGACCGCCTCCTCGGCGACGGCCGGCCAGCCGGTCAGGCCGAGCCTGCCGGAGATCACGCCCTCGTTCATCTGGGCGCCCTGGGTGAGGCGGGGCTCCTGGGCGTGCTGGGCCACGACGCCGTCGAAGGCCTTGACGTACTCCAGCGCCCGCCGCATCAGCACCGCGTCGTCGACGCACTTGCCGTCGTCGGAGAAGACGCGGACGCGGGCGGCGGAGTCGGCCATCGCACCGAGCTCGGCCAGCTGCTTGCCCTCCAGGCCGACGGTCACGGCGCCGACGGGCTGCACGTCGCAGTAGCCGCCCTCCTGGCCGAGCCGGTAGACCTGCTCGACCACGCCGGCGGTGTCGGCGACGGGCGAGGTGTTGGCCATGGCGTGCACGGCGGTGTACCCGCCGCGGGCGGCCGACTGCGTGCCGGTCAGCACGGTCTCGGCGTCCTCGCGGCCCGGCTCGCGCAGATGCGTGTGCAGGTCGACCAGGCCGGGCAGCGCGATCGCGCCCTTGCCGTCGACGACCTGTACGGCTCCCGCCGCCGCGGACCCGGCGGGGGTGATCGCGCCGATCACGCCGTCTTCGATGTGGATGTCGACGGGCTCGCCGCCCAGGATGCGTACGTTGCGGATGATCACGCGCTCTCTCCCCCAAGGAGCAGGTACAGGACGGCCATGCGGATGGTCACGCCGTTGGTGACCTGCTCGACGATGGTCGAGCGCGGAGAGTCGGCCACCTCGGCGGCGATCTCCATGCCCCGGTTCATCGGACCGGGGTGCATCACGATGGCGTCGTCCGGCATCTTGGCGAAGCGGTCGCGGTCGAGCCCGTAGCGGCGGGAGTACTCGCGCTCGCTGGGGAAGTAGGCGGCGTTCATGCGCTCCTTCTGCACCCGGAGCATCATGACCACGTCGGACTTGGGCAGCACCGCGTCCAGGTCGTAGGAGACCTGGCAGGGCCAGGTGTCGATCGAGACGGGCAGCAGGGTCGGCGGGGCGACCAGCGTCACGTCGGCGCCCAGCGTGTGCAGCAGCAGCACGTTGGAGCGGGCGACGCGGCTGTGCAGGACGTCGCCGACGATGGTGATCTTGCGGCCTTCGAGCGAGCCGAGGCGGCGGCGCATGGAGAAGGCGTCGAGCAGCGCCTGCGTGGGGTGCTCGTGCGTGCCGTCGCCGGCGTTGACGACGCTGCCGCGCACCCAGTTGGCCAGGCGGTGCGGCGCGCCGGAGGCGCCGTGGCGGATGACGACCGCGTCGGCGCCCATGGCCTCCAGGGTCAGCGCGGTGTCCTTGAGCGACTCGCCCTTGGAGACGCTCGAGCCCTTGGCGGAGAAGTTGATGACGTCGGCCGACAGGCGCTTGGCCGCGGCCTCGAAGCTGATGCGGGTGCGGGTGGAGTCCTCGAAGAAGAGGTTGACCACCGTGCGGCCCCGCAGCGTGGGCAGCTTCTTGATGGATCGTTCCGAGACCGCCGCCAGCTCTTCGGCGGTGTCGAGGATGAGCAGGGCGTCGTCCTTGCTGAGGTCGCCCGCCGAGATGAGATGCCTGTTCACTTGATCAGCTCCACTGCGTCGCGCCCGTCGGTCTCCTGCAGGAAGACCTTGACCTTCTCGCTCTTGGCGGTCGGCAGGTTCTTGCCGACGTAGTCGGCGCGGATGGGCAGCTCGCGGTGCCCCCTGTCGACCAGCGTGGCCAGTTGCACGGAGGTCGGGCGGCCCAGGTCGTTGAGCGCGTCCAGCGCGGCGCGCACGGTGCGGCCGGAGTAGAGGACGTCGTCGACCAGGACCACGGTCTTGCCGTCGATGCCGTCGGGCGGCAGCTCGGTGTGGCCGAGCGGGCGGGCGGGCTTGAGGCGCAGGTCGTCCCGGTACATCGTGATGTCGATCGAGCCGACGGGGATCTTCACGCCTTCGAACTGCTCGATCCGGTCACCCAGGCGGCGTGCCAGCGTGGCGCCGCGGGTAGGAATACCGAGGAGGACGACGCCGTCGGCGCCCTTGGTGCGCTCGAGGATCTCGTGCGCGATGCGCGTCAGTGCGCGATGGATGTCCGGGCCTTCGAGGACGGCCCTGGAGTCGGACATGAGGTATCTCACCACCTTTCCCGCCTCACGGGACGGGTCTTAAAGGGCTGTGGTCGGGACACACAGTACCAGGCGCTACCAGCCAGAACGCGGAGGGGTACGGCGGGGCGCTACGGTGTGGTGCACACGTTGTAGTCGGGGGGTTACCGTGGGCGCACAACTTCGTCAGATCCGCCAGAGGATCCGATCGGTCAGGTCCACCGCGAAAATCACGCGCGCCCAGGAGCTCATCGCGTCCTCGCGGGTGGGCAAGGCCAGGGACAGGGCCGCGGAGGCCGAGCCGTACAGCAGGGAGATCTCCAAGACGGTCACGCTGCTGCTCAGCCACCGGATGCGGATGAACCACGCGCTGCTGAACGTGCGGCCCGACGCCTCGCGGGTGGCGGTGTTGCTGGTCACCAGCGACCGGGGCTTCTGCGGCGGCTACAACCACAACGTGGTCCGGCAGGGCCAGGCCCTGGGCGCGCTGCTGCGCGAGCAGAACAAGGAGCCGACGCTCTACGTGGTCGGCACCAAGGGCGTGGACTGGTGCCGCTTCCGCGGCCGGCCCGTGGCCGGGGAGTGGACGGGCGTCAGCGGCCAGCCGGACTACGCCACGGCGGCCGAGATCGGGCAGACGCTCATCGACGCCTTCGACACGCCGACCCGCGAGGGTGGCGTGGGCGAGGTGCACGTGATCTACACCGAGTTCGTGACGATGCTGACGCAGCGCACGACGGTGCACAGGATCCTGCCGCTGATGGTGGTGGAGGAGCTGTCCGAGGAACAGGGCGACGAGGAGGGCGCGGCGCCGAAGGCGCCCTACGAGTTCGACCCGACGCCCGAGGCCGTGCTCGACGCGATGCTGCGCAAGTACGTGCGGTCGCGGATCTGGTACATGCTGCTCTCGTCCGCGGCCTCGGAGTGGGCGGCCCGCCGTACGGCCATGACGTCGGCGACGGACAACGCCCACGAGCTGATCGAGACCCTGACCAGGCAGGCCAACGAGGCGCGGCAGGCGGACATCACCACCGAGATCAACGAGATCGTGGGCGGCGTGGAGGCGCTCAAGCATCACTGAGGATTTGGCAAAACACGACAAAAAGGTATAAAACCTCCCTCAAGTCTCTCGAGGGAGGTTCATCATGGCGTTGTCCGCACGCGAGAAGTCCGCCCTGGCCGCGATCGCGCGCCAGATCACCTCCGAGGATCCCGCGCTGGCCCGCGATCTGTCCGAGCACGGCAGCGGTGCCGTGACGGCCGAGCGCATCCCGTCAGGCCGGGAAAACTGGCCGATCCTGCTCATCGCGCTGTGTCTTGCCGTGTTCGCCCTCACTCTGCTCATGTCCGGGTCATCCGGCACCGTCTCGCACCCCGCTATCAGGTAATTTCCGGACAAGCTTCGTGTCAACGCCCCCTGTGATGGGCACCTCACCGACTGTCGTCAGCATGCGGTTCGGGGGGAGCAGACATGGGGGGACCACGGCCGCCTGAGGGCGGCGTGACGACCGCGGCGCCGACCGAGACCGTACCCGCCAAAGGCGGCCTGGGGCTGGGCGCCGCCATCGCCCTGGTCATCGGGAACGTCGTCGGCACCGGGATCTTCCTGCTGCCCGCCTCGCTGGCCGCGTTCGGCTGGGTGAGCCTGATCTCCATGGGCCTGGTCACCATCGGGGCGATCGCGATGGCGGTCGTCTTCGGCAGGCTCGGGGCGCGTGTGCCGGCGGCCGGCGGCCCCTACGCCTACGCGCGCGACGCCTTCGGCGAGTTCGCCGGCTTCTGGAACGCCTGGTCGTTCTGGCTGACCGCGTGGATCGGCAACGCCGCCATCGCCGTGGCCTGGGTGGGTTACGTGCAGTACTTCGCCAAGCAGGTCTTCGGCCTGGACTGGGGCGGCACCGGCACGGCCATCATCATCGGCCTCGTCGGGATCTGGATCCCGGCGCTGGTCAACCTCGCGGGCGCCAGGAACATGGCGTCCTTCCAGATCGTCACCACGATTCTGAAGTTCGTGCCGCTGCTGTTCGTGGCCGTCGTCGGGCTGTTCTTCATCGAATGGGCCAACTTCGGCGCCTTCAACGCCACCGGCGGGAACGTGATCGGGGCCATCTCCCTGGCCGGAGCCGTGGCGCTGTTCATCTACTCGGGCGTCGAGAGCGTCGCGATCGCCGCGGAGAAGATCAAGGACCCGGCTCGCAACATCGGCAAGGCGAGCGTCATCGGCGTGCTGGCCTGCGCGGTCCTGTACATGCTGAGCACCATCGCGGTCATGGGCACCGTGCCGCACGACCAACTGGTCAAGTCGAACGCGCCGTTCGCCGACGCGCTCAACCACATGTTCGGCGGCACGATCTGGGGCGTCATCATGGCCGCCTGCGCCATCGCCTCCGGCATCGGCGCGCTCAACGGCTGGACCATGCTGGTGGCCGAGATGCCGATGGCCGCGGCCAAGGACGGCATGTTCCCCACGGCCTTCGGCCGCATCTCCGGCCGTGGCGTGCCCGCCGCGGGCATCCTGGTCGGCACCGTCCTGACCTCGGTGATGCTGCTGCTGGGGTACGCCTCGGAGAACGCGTTCAACACGATCGTGCTGCTCGCCTCGTTCACCACCGTCATCCCGTACTTCTTCTCCGCGGCGGCCCAGATCTTCTGGCTGGTCACCGAGGGGCGCAAGGTCCAGGTGAAACGCCTGGCCCGCGACATGACCATCGCCACGATCGCGCTGCTGTTCGCGTTCTGGATGGCCTACGGCTCGGGGGCCGAGGCCGTGCTCGGCGGCACGCTGATGCTGCTCGTCGGGGTCCCTGTCTACATCTGGGTGAAATCACGGCGCAACGAATTCGGGCCGCGAGAGCTTCAAAGGGGATAATGAGCAATGACTTTTCACGTCGATTCCGAGGTGGGCAGGCTCCACCAGGTGATGCTGCACAAGCCCGAGCTGGCGCTCAAGCGGCTCACCCCCACCAACAAGGACGAGTTCCTCTTCGACGACGTCCTGTGGGTCCAGCGGGCCCTGGAGGAACACGAGGAGTGGCAGCAGGTGCTGCGCGATCGCGGCATCAAGGTGTACATGCTGGCCGACCTGCTCCGCGAGACCCTCGACATCCCCGATGCGCGCAAGCACGTGCTGGAGCACGTGATCGACGAGCGCTTCATGGGTCCGCTGGCCACCGACGCCATCCGCAACGCGCTGGACGCCATGCCCTCGGCCAAGCTGCAGCAGTTCCTGACCGGCGGCATCACCAAGGCCGAGATCATGGAGTACGGCGTCGACCCCAAGAGCGTGGCCTACCACGCGCTCGACCCGGAGGACTTCATCCTGCCTCCGCTGCCCAACCACCTGTTCACCCGCGACACCTCGTGCTGGATCTACAACGGTGTCTCGATCAACGCGATGCGCAAGAAGGCACGGCAGGCCGAGACGGTGAACCTGGAGGCCGTCTACCGCTACCACCCGACGTTCGCCTCGGGGTTCGGCAAGCCGGAAACGGGCGGGTTCAATGTCTGGATGCCCGGCACCGCGGTCGCGCCGGCCACGATGGAGGGCGGCGACGTGCTGGTCATCGGCCGCGGCGCCGTACTGATCGGCATGAGCGAGCGCACCCAGCCGCAGGCCGTCGAGATGCTCGCGCAGAACCTGTTCAGGTCCGGCGGCGCCAAGAAGATCGTGGCGCTCAACATGCCCAAGGCCCGGGCGTTCATGCACCTGGACACGGTCATGACCAACGTGGACGTGGGCGTGTTCACCAAGTACGCCGGGCTGGGGATGCTGCCGTCGTACACGATCGAGCCCGGTGACACCGAGAAGGAGCTCAAGGTCACCGACCACCCGGCCGAGGACATGCACAAGGCCATCGCCAAGGCGCTCGACCTGGACGACATCAAGGTCCTGACCGCCACGCAGGACGTGTTCGCCGCCGAACGGGAGCAGTGGGACGACGGGTGCAACGTGCTGGCCATCGAGCCGGGCGTGGTCGTCGCCTACGAGCGCAACACCACGACCAACAACTTCCTGCGCGACAACGGCATCGAGGTCATCACGATCAGGGGCAGCGAGCTGGGCAGGGGCCGCGGCGGGCCGCGCTGCATGAGCTGCCCGCTCGAGCGCGCCGGCATCTAGCGACATTCCATCGGGGGAAATCGTCATGGCGTTCAACCTGCGCAACCGCAGCTTCCTGAAGGAGCTGGACTTCACGCCGGCGGAGTTCGGCTACCTGCTGCGGCTGTCGGCCGATCTGAAGGCGGCCAAGTACGCCGGGATCGAGCAGCAGCGGCTCACGGGCAAGAACATCGCGCTCATCTTCGAGAAGACCTCGACGCGCACCCGGTGCGCGTTCGAGGTCGCCGCGCACGACCAGGGCGCGCACGTGACCTACCTCGACCCGTCCGGGTCGCAGATCGGGCACAAGGAGTCGTTCAAGGACACCGCGCGGGTGCTCGGGCGGATGTTCGACGGGATCGAGTACCGCGGCAGCAAGCAGGCCAACGTCGAGGAGCTGGCGCAGTACTCGGGGGTGCCCGTGTGGAACGGGCTGACCGACGAGTGGCACCCCACGCAGATGCTGGCCGACATGCTCACCATGGAGGAGCACAGCGACAAGCCGCTGAACCAGGTCTCCTTCGCCTACCTCGGCGACGCGCGCAACAACATGGGCCACTCGCTGCTGGTCACCGGGGCCATGTTCGGCATGGACGTGCGCCTGGTCTCGCCCAAGAAGCTGCAGCCCGACGCGAAGATGGTGGTCAAGCCCGCCAAGGACCTGGCCAAGGAGACCGGCGCCACGATCACCATCACCGACGACCTGGCCAAGGGCGTCAAGGGCGTCGACTTCCTCTACACCGACGTGTGGGTCTCGATGGGCGAGCCCGCGTCGGTGTGGGACGAGCGGATCAAGCTGCTCCTGCCGTACCAGGTCAACGACAAGGTGATCAAGGCCACCGGCAACCCCCGGGTGAAGTTCATGCACTGCCTGCCCGCCTTCCACAACAGGGAGACCAAGGTGGGCGAGGAGATCTACGAGAAGACCGGGCTCGACGCGCTCGAGGTGACCGAGTCGGTCTTCGAGTCGTCCCGCTCGATCGTCTTCGACGAGGCAGAGAACCGCATGCACACGATCAAGGCCATCATGGTGGCCACCCTGGGGGACTGATCGCGATGCGCGTGATCGTCGCCCTGGGGGGCAATGCACTGCTCGAGCGCGGGCAGAAGCCGGACGCGGAGAACCAGATCGCCAACGTCGCCGTCGCGGTCAAGACGCTGGCCAAGCTGGCCGAGAAGCACGAGCTGATCATCACACACGGGAACGGTCCACAGGTCGGCGTGCTGGCGCTGGAGAGCACCAGCGACCAGAACCTGACCAAGCCGTACCCGCTGGACACCATCGGCGCCGAGACGCAGGGCATGATCGGCTACTGGATGCTGCAGTCGCTGCAGAACGCCCTGCCGGGCCGCCAGGTGACGGCCATGGTCACCCAGACGCTGGTCTCGGCCGTCGACCCCGCCTTCGACAACCCGACCAAGTTCGTCGGGCAGGTCTACGACCAGAGCGAGGCCGAGAAGCTGGCCGAGGAGTACGGCTGGACGGTCAAGCCCGACGGCCAGTACTGGCGCCGCGTGGTGCCCTCCCCCACTCCGCAGCGCGTGGTGGAGACCCGGCTGATCCGCAAGATGGTCCGTGACGGCGTCGTCGTGATCGCCGGGGGCGGCGGCGGCGTGCCCGTCATCCGCGACGCGCAGGGCCGCCTGGCCGGAGTGGAGGCCGTCATCGACAAGGACCTGACCGCCTCGATGCTGGCCGAGGCGCTGGAGTGCGACGCGTTCCTGATCCTGACCGACGTGCCGCGGGTCATGAGGGACTTCGGCACCCCGCAGCAGGCCGAGATCGCCCACACCACCCCGCACGAACTGCGCGCCATCGACTTCCCCGCCGGCTCCATGGGACCGAAGGTGGAAGCGGTGTGCCGGTTCGTGGAGACGACCGGCGACATGGCGGCCATCGGCAAGCTCGACCAGGCCGAACAGATCCTGGAGGGCTCGGCCGGCACGATCGTCACGCCCGGCGCGACCTGGCCACTGGCGAGCACCCTATGACGATGACGCAGCGGCTGTTCCGCACCAAGCCCGCCGTGCAGATCGTGGCCGAGGGCGGCCACGGCGTGGGCGGCGAACTGCGCCGCACGATGACGCTGTGGCAGCTCACGCTCTTCAGCGTGGGCGCCACGCTCGGCACCGGCATCTTCGTCATCCTCGGCCAGGCCGTGCCGAAGGCGGGGCCGGCGGTGGTGTTGTCGTTCGTGCTGGCCGCCATCACGGCGCTGTTCTCGGCGCTGTCCTACGCCGAGCTGGCCGGGACGATCCCGGTGTCCGGCTCGTCGTACTCCTACGCCTACGCCACGCTCGGCGAGCTCGTGGCGTGGGTGTGCGGGTGGTGCCTGATGCTGGAGTACGCCGTCTCGGTCGCGGCCGTGGCGGTCGGCTGGGGCGAGTACCTCAACTCGTTCCTGGAGGGCCTGTTCGGCTGGAAGCTGCCGGACGCGATCACCCACTCCCCCGGCGACAAGGGCGGCGTGATCAACCTCACCGCCATCCTCATCGTGGTGCTGGCGTGCTGGCTGCTGCTGCGCGGAGCGTCGGAGTCGGCCACGGCCAACGCGATCTTCGTCCTGATCAAGGTGGCGGTCCTGGCCTTCTTCTGCGTCGTTGCCTTCACCGCCTTCCAGGCGGGGAACTTCACGCCGTTCGCGCCGCTGGGCGTGGCCGGTATCACGGCGGCCGCCTCGCAGGTGTTCTTCTCCTACATCGGCTTCGACGCGGCCTCGACCGCGGGCGAGGAGGCCAAGAACCCCAAGCGGGACCTGCCTCTGGCCATCCTCTTCTCGCTGCTGATCGTGACGGTCATCTACGTCCTGGTCTCCGTGGCCGCGATCGGCGCGATGCCCTGGCAGGAGTTCAATCCGGAGACCACCGAGGCCAGCCTGTCGCTGATCGTGGTCAAGGCCACCGGCCAGGTCTGGCCTGGCCTGATCGTCTCCTTCGGCGCGGTGATCGCCATCGCCAGCGTGGTGCTCACGGTCATGTACGGCCAGACCCGCATCCTGTTCGCGATGTCCCGCGACGGGCTCATCCCGCGCATCTTCGAGAAGGTCAATCCGCGCCGCCAGGTGCCCGTCGCCAACACGCTCATCGTGACGGTCTTCATCTCGGTCCTGGCCGGGTTCATCCCGCTGGGCCAGCTGGCCGAGGCCACCAGCATCGGCACCCTGTTCGCCTTCTTCATCGTCAACATCGGCGTGATCGTGCTGCGCTACCGCAGCCCGGAGCTGCCGCGCACCTTCCGCGTGCCGCTCTTCCCCGTCTCGCCGATCCTGGGTGCGCTCCTCTGCCTGCTGGTCATGGGCGGGCTGGCCGGGGTCACCTGGGCCGCCTTCGGCGTGTGGATGCTGGTCGGCCTGATCTGCTACTTCCTGTACGGCTACCGCCACTCCCGGCTGCACACCGAGGTGACCCCATGAAGCTGACGAAGGTGCTCGCCGGGTTCATTCCGGAGCCGAGGGGCCGCGACGGGCTGGCCCTGGCCACCCTGCTGGCCAAGCAGGCCGAGGCGGAGCTGCTGGTGGCGACCGTACAGCCGCCGCCGTGGACGACGCCGGGGCCCGGCAGGGCCGACGAGACCGCGTGGGTGGCGTTCCTGCGCGAGGAGGCCGACGCGACGCTGGCACAGGCGCGCGAGCAGGTCGGCTCCGACGCGGCGACGTTCATCGCCCATTTCGAGAAGGGCAGCGGGCGCGGGCTGAGCGAGGTGGCCCGCAAGCAGGGCGCCGAGCTGGTCGTCATCGGCTCGGCGCCGCGCGGCGCGCGCGGGCGCATCTCGCTCGGCAGCACCGCCGACCAGCTGCTGCACTCCTCCCCCGTCCCCGTCGTGCTCGCCCCCAAGGGGTACGGCGAGGCCGCCCCCACCGCGTTCGAGCGCGTGACCTTCGCCTACCGGCGCGGCCCCTCGTGCGATGCCGGGGTCACCGAGGCGGCCAGGCTGGCGGCGGCGCTGGACGTGCCGCTGCGGCTGGTGACGATGGTGGTCAGCACCGGCAGGAGGGCCAAGATCCACGACGAGATGCTGCTGCGGGTGCGTGAGCAGGCCGCGGCGGACCTCAAGATGGCCGCGCGCGGGCACCGGCGCGTCCAGGTCGATGTGGAGGTTCTCGACGGGCGTAATGTGTCAGGCGCGCTGGCCGCCACCACGTGGCTGCCGGGCGAGCTGATCGTCTGCTCCTCCAGCACCTCGGGGCCGCTACGGCGGGTCTTCCTGGGCGACATCTCGATCAAGATCGTCCGCGCTGCTCCCGTGCCCGTGCTCATCCTCACCCGGGAGCCCGTAACCAAGCGGTGACATCAATCGCGCCTCTCGGCAAACTCTGACGAAGTACTGTTACTGGTGGGACAACAGGGGCGATTGCGGCTTTCTATCTCGGACCGGATTCGGCATCTTTTTTCCAATCAGCTTGACCTTAGGCTTCCACCCCTTTACCGTCACTGTGCGTAACCACTCCGCGCGGCGTTCTGGGGTAAACCCAGAGCCATGGCTACCGATGGTGCCGAGCTCGGCACCACACCCCCCGGTGGCTCGGGCAAACGCCGCAAGGGAGCACAATCTACTGAGAGCGATACATACGAGAGCCGGGGGGCCACAGGATGCCGTCTGAGTACGCAAAGTCGCTGGGTGCACGACTCCGCGCCATCCGCACCCAGCAGGGCCTGTCCCTGCACGGGGTCGAAGAGAAGTCGCGGGGTCGCTGGAAAGCCGTGGTCGTGGGTTCCTACGAGCGTGGCGACCGCGCGGTAACAGTGCAGAAGCTGGCCGAGCTGGCCGACTTCTACGGGGTTCCGGTTTCCGAGCTGCTGCCCGGGGGTGCGGCGCCCTCGCCGCTCGGCCCGACGCCGAAGCTTGTCATCGACCTGGAGCGCCTGGCGACTCTGCCCAAGGAGAAGGCGGGCGCGCTGGCTCGCTACGCGGCCACGATCCAGTCGCAGCGGGGTGACTACAACGGCAAGGTGCTGTCCATCCGGCAGGAGGACCTGCGCTCGCTTGCCGTCATCTATGACAAGTCGCCCAGTGAGCTGACGGAGGAACTCATCAGCTGGGGCGTGCTGGACGCCGAGGCGCGCCGGGCCGTGGAGTCGTTCTAGTTCTCCGCATCTGAAGGGGGCGCCGGCGGTGAGGGCGTCCCCTTCTTGATGGCCTCCTCCCACGAGCGCAGGTAGTCGGCGTAACCGGCCGCGAAATGGTCCAGCGCGTGCTCGCCGTGCTCCGACAGGGCTGTCAGGTCGTAGGTGACCTCTACCCTGCCCTCCGGCTTGAGCAGGACCGATACGGTGCCCGCGCGGGAGCCGGGAGTGAGGCGGGCGTAGGAGATCCGGCGGCCCGGCTCGCGCTCCAGCACCACCCAGGTCGTCAGCTCGCCGTGGGCGTCGGTCTCGAAGACCGTGCCCGGCTCCGAGTCGTCCTGGGTCTCATGCGGGAAGCGCGGCTTCCAGCCTGGCGCCCACGCCTCCTCGCCGCGCGGCGTGAACAGCGCGAACGCCTCATCCGGGGGCAGTGGCACGACGATCTCGCCCGTCAGGCGGTGGCGGGTGCTCATTTCTCCACCAGCTTGTGCGCGTCCTCGGCCGTCAGCGTGAGGCCATAGACGGCCTTCAGTTGCTCGATCTTCTCCATCGTGGACGCCGAGAAGGGCGCCTTGCCCTCGAAGGCGTGCAGCGCGATGCCCTCGACCAGGTCGCCGAGGGAGATGTCGAGGTACTCGGCCAGGCCCTTGAGGGTCTTGAGCAGGTTCCGTTCGATGCGGAGGCCGGTCTGGGCTCTCTCGATTGTTACCATGGTACCAAGGTAACACCTTTTTCGAACCAGTGGTGTGCGTAGGGCTCGTCGTTGAACGGCTCGACCTCGCGGAATCCGGCCGCCCTGTACAGGGCGATAGCCTCGGTCAGCGTGCGGTTGGTCTCCAGGCGGAGTGTGCGGGCGGCATGCCGTACGGCTTGCGCCTCGAGCTCGGCCAGCAGCCGGCGGCCCAGGCCCAGGCCGCGCACGGACGGGGAGACCCACATCCGCTTGACCTCGGCGACGCCGTCGTCGTGCAGCTTGAGCGCGCCGCACCCGACGGGCTCGTCGTGCAGCGTGGCCACCAGCAGCAGCCCCCTCGGCGGCGTCAGCTCCTCATCGTCGGCCGAGATGCTCAGCCCCGGGTCGAACCCGGCCTCGAACCGCCTGCCCAGCTCGGCGAAGTACTCGCGGACGCAGTGCCGGGCGTCGGGATGGCGCGGGTCGGTCACCGCCACCCGCACCATGGACGCCACCAGCAGCCGCTCCACCTCGCCCATCGCGACCACCAGCCGCTCGCGCTGCTCCCCGCTGAGCGGGCTCAGCATTCCCGCGGCCAGCTCGTCGGACCGCTTGTCCAGCTCCTCCCGCTCGGCCAGGCCCGCCCCGGTCAGCCGCGCCGTCCTCACCCTGCCATCTTCGCCGCCCGCCTCGACCCTGACCAGCCCCTGCGCTTCCAGGGCCCGTAGCAACCGGCTCAGATACCCCGAGTCGAGATCCAGCCGAGCCCGCAGCGCCCGCACCTCGCCACCCTCCGGGCCGATCTCCCAGAGCAGCCGCGCCTGGCCCATAGGCCGGCCACGTGCCAGAAACGCCTCATCCAACGCCCCCACCCGCTGCGCGACCACCCGATTGAACCGCCGAACCCGCTCCACCAAGGCCTCGTCCATTTCTCTGACTTTAGTCAGAGACTCATCCCCTGTCTCGGCACAAACCACCCAAAAGCTCGCCGATGGAAAGCCCAACGACCAACCACGAGCCGACAACCCAAACGACCACCAACCAAGGGCAGCATGTACGAGCAGACGAGCCACCACGAGGCAGGCGAGGCCAAGACCTGTCGCGCGACCGAGCGCGGGTAACCACGTCTACGAGCGAGGCCACCGACGAGCTACCTCCTGGGGAACACGCCAACGACCGACGCCACCGACCCACCAACCGCATCTGCCGCGCAACCGCGTAGCGCGTGTAGCCCGCGCAACCTGCACAACCGCGCAGCCCGCACAGCTCGCGCAACCGCGTAGCCGCGCAGCCCGCACAACCGCGTAGCCCCGTAGCTTGTGCAGCCCACGCAACCACGCAGCTCGGCGACAGCCGCATCCCGCTATCTCAGGAGATGGCGGGAATCGCCGCGAGACAGCGGCCATGATCGATAACGTGCCGAGATGAGTGAAGCGTTTCCTCGCCACGTGCTGTGCGTGCTCAGCTCCGGGCTGGGCCTTACGGAGATGGAACGGATCGCGGCCGACTTCGGCGGCTTCGTCCTCGACCGCGAGTACTCCGAGGCCGAACCCGACCCTCGGATGCCCGAAGCCTTCGAGGCCAGCATGGCCGCAGCCTCGTTCGACGAGGAAGACTGGACCGCCGTCGAGTCCCACGACACCGTCGCCTACTTCCTGTCCGCACCGATGATGCGAGAGCTGGCACTCGACACTTCCCGGCGCCTGCTGGCGGCGACAGCCACTCTCCTGCGTTCCGGCGCCACAGCGGCAAAGAACGAGAGCAGCGGCATCACACACGGCCGAACCCGCTGGCTCGAACTGGCCGACCAAGCAAAGCACGCCACGGACGAGGCCCTGGCCGCCGCACTCATCGCCGCCTGGGTAACCCGCCCGATCTACGACGGCCAGGTGCTCTACAGCTGCGGCATGCACCTACTCGGCGCCCCCGAGGTAGAAATCGAGGTCGGCAATACCCCTCCACCAAAGAACCAACTACCCGACCTGATCGCACACCTGGACACGCTGGCGATCTACCTCCTGACCGACCCACGCGCGCCAGAGATCGAGGATGGCGCCGGATTCCGCATGACCGAATCCGCCCCCCGCTGGCTACTACACACCGGCACCAGCACCCGCCACCCCGAGGACGACCTGTCCTTCAACCCATACGGCTACGTCAGACTGACCCACCCCAACTGACACTGACAGGAAGACGAACCCCCACAGGAGCGCGAGCCACCGCCCGACGGACCACGACGGGGCCTACACGCGTGCACACGCCGCAAAGGCAAGTGGCCGCGAAGGACGAGCAAGCAAGAGAGGATGACGACTCGAGCCGCCAGATGGACGCGAGCCAGCGCCACCAGGGCTCGTAGGTGGACAAGAGCGGGCAGCCGGTGCTCACCGGCCCATCCGGCCGTTGCGCGCCACTCCGACCGTGACGGCACGACCCCCGCCTCCCCCGGCGCCCCGGATCCGAGTCGGGACCAACGAGCTCGCAGGCAGGTGGGGCGAGAGTGGACGGCGGGCTCGGGGTGGGGCAAGACCGCGCAGCGAACCGCGTCACGAGGCGGGCGCGAGTCAGCGGCCAACAGACAGCGGCGAGGCCCGAATGCAGGCACGCGCCCAGGGATGGGCGGCGGCCGAAACGCACGACGGAGCGCGAGTCAGTGCCCGATGGCTCGTGGCGGGGCCCATACGCGGGCACGGCCGCGCGGCGCGAGTGACCGCGAAGGACGAGTAGGGGCAACGTGGGGGTCGGCTCGAGTCGCGGGGCAGGTGCGAGTCGGGACCACCGAGCTCGTGGCCGGCGCGAGAGTGGGCAGCGACCGAGCTCGTGGGCGGGCGGGTCGGGAGCGCGAGCGCCAGTCGGCACCCGAAGGGCCGAAGCGTGGTCGAATTCGCTGGCACACGCCTCCGCGGAGGACAAAGCGGGCAGGAGAGGGTGGCGACTCGAGTTACCGGGTGGGCGCAGGTCAGTGGCCGGAGCTCATGGGTGGGGCAAGAGCGGGCCGAGTCGCGAGGCGGATGCGAGTAGGCGCCCTGCAGACCGCGGCGGGGCCCGTACACGGCCCACGCCGCGAAGACGGGTGACCGCGAAGGATGAGTGGGGGCGAGGTGGGGGCGGCTCGAGTCGCCGGGTGGGCACGAGTCAGCGGCGGCTCGGGAGTGGGGCCGCAGAGGTGACGGCTCGAGTCGCCGGGTGGGCGCGGGTCAGTGGCTGCCGGGCTCGGGGGTTGGGTGAGAGCGGGCAGCGGGCTGAGTTGCGTGGCGGGGGGCGGGTCCGTGGGGGTTAGCCGGCTAGGGGGACGTCTACGGGGAGTTGGGGTTGGGTGGGGATGCCGAGGAGGGATTCGACTGTGGTTACGAAGGTTTCGGCGTCGGCCAGGAGTTCGTCGGCGTCGGCGCGGGAGATGCCGCGGACGACGCCCGCCTCGGCGGCCGCGCGCTTGGCGGCGCTCACCGAGAAGTAGGCAGCCCACTCCGCCAGCTGCGGCTCCGCCTCGGGCAGGAGCTCCCAGGCGCTGCGCAGGCGGCGACGGCGGCCCTCCATGGGGCGTGGCCGGGCGGCCAGGATCGCGGCGGCCGCTCGCAGGGCCGCCAGGTGTGCCGACACATATCGTGAAGCCGGGGTGCGAGCCGTCGTCGCCTCTGCCAGGCAGGAACGTGAATCCGCCAGGTGTGCCCGGACCGCGGGCGACAACCTGGGCCCTTGCGTGTCACTGAGCCGTGGGGACATCTTGCGCGCCTCCTTGAGGTTCCGGCGTTCCCGCCGGTGGAGCCAACATTCGCAGACGCCACCGACATTTCCGCCGAGCAGGCCGGACGAGGAACCTCCCCCCGTCCGAGCAGGCCGGACGAGGAGCTTCCCCTCTCCCCGTCCGGCCAGGACACGCCCACTCGTCTCCGCCGACGACGAGGACACGCCCTTCGCCCGTGGAGCCTGATCGCGGGCCTCGCTTGGGGGAAGCGAAACCCCGCGACCAGGTCCTTCGACCGCGATCCGCGAGTCTCACGGTCACTAGGTCGAACATAATTTCGATCACCTTCGGTGTCAACCACTTCCACGAACACAGGTTCGATCTTTCGACCTCTCGAGGTACGGCACGCCTCCCGTTCCCCAGCTCACCGGCCCTCCACGGAACACCCGCCCTCGACGACACGCCGCCCCACCCCGGGCGCGTCGCCCACCCAGCCACCACCCCACCGAGCCGCCGATGCGCCACCAAAAAACCAGACACAGATACCCCCGACACCGACACCGACACCGACACCGACACCGACACCGAGGCACGGTCCCACGGGACGCGAACGTGGGACATGGACGCGCGAGAGCCCGCCCGCACAGCCCAGGACGAGGCGGCCAGCGGGCTCCAGCACGAGACAGCTGGCGCGCGGCCGGAGCCGGCAAGGGTGCGAGGGGCGGGGACCCGCTGGTGGGCCCGGCGCAGACGGGGCCGGGGGAAGAGCGGCGCGCGAAGAAGACGGGCGACGCGGACGGAAGGCGGGCGGCCAGGCAGCAGACGAAGCTCGAAGCAAGGGGCGACGAGCGGAGAGAGCGCGCGAGGCGGACAGCATGTCGAAGACAAGCGGCCGAGAGGGGGATGACGCACGGCCTTCGCGTGCGAGGAAGCGAAGTGCGGCCAGGGGCGGGCGCGGCCGCGCAGCAGAGGAGCCGAAGGGGCGGGGGCCAGAGAGGGCGCGACAGGCGAACGCGGGGCGGACAGCAGGCCAGAGACGGCGGCCGGGAGAGGGGATGACGCGTGGATGGAGGGGCGAGCGAGCCGGGAGTGGGGCCGGAGGTGGGCGCCCGGGCAGACGGAGCCGAGGCGCGGGGCGGCGGGAGGAGCGCGCGGAAGGAGGGCCCTTACGGGTATCAATGGGGTGGCCGATCCGGCCGGGAACGCCCATACCGGCATGACGATCTCCTGACTCTCGCTAGGCTCCCCCTTATGCGTGGCCAGGAACCCGGGTCTGAGCACGAGCG
>NZ_JAHDTI010000026.1 GCF_018531495.1 Nonomuraea sediminis | reverse complement strand
ACGGCACCTTCTACCTGTCCAACACGCCCCAGACCGGACAGGCCTCCTACACCTTCCGCTACGGCGACCCCGGTGCCGCCCCTCTGGTGGGCGACTGGGACGGCGACGGCAAGGACAACATCGGGGTCCGTATGGGCAACACCTTCTACATGCGCACCAGCCCTGTGACCAGCGGCACCGAAACCACCACCTCCATCGGCTACGGCGACGCCTCCGACCTGCCCATCACCGGCGACTGGGACGGCAACCACATTGACACCCAGGGCATCGTCCGCTGACGGGTAGCCGCCGGTGATCCGGATCGCGCGTGGGGCGTGCCGTCGGCAGGCGGCACGCCCCACCGGCGTCGCCGAGCCGATCAGGTCTCCCAGGTCAGGAACTGGTGGAGGCTCCGGCAGGCCCGGTCAGCGAGGTCGAACCGCGCTTCTTCGCGCGGGCGGCCACCTCGGGGATCACGCCCCGCGCGCCGGCCCATGTGGTGATGTCGGTGTCCAGCACGACGGCGTCGGTGTGCAGACGCTGGGCCCGCTCGCCCTCCCTCGGGAGGAAGGCGGCCAGGAAGTGAGCGCGTCCATACCTCGGTCTGCGCACCCTGATTGGCGGCCAGCTCCAGTGAGGGCAACGCGGGGTCGGCCCCGTAGCGGGTGCGGCGGCCGAGCAGGCCCAGCAGGCGGCCCCGTCTCGACGGCGGGGAGCGCGCCCTGGGCCTGTGGGTGCCTCAGCCGTTGGGGCTGACCTGGGTTTGGCGTTCCTGTTCTGGCGGGCATGATCGCTGTTCATGCCGCTGCGGTTGCTCTATCTGATCTTCATCCGGCTCGCGGGGTGGTGGTGCTGCTGGGTCGCTCGCAGAGGTCGGGTCTTGCGTCATCAGCTCGCGGTGTTGCTTCGGCAGGTGGCAAGGCCTCGGCCGTCGTGGGCGGATCGGGCGGTGACCAGCGCGCTGGCGCGGCTGCTGTCCCCAGCCGGTCGTCGGCGGTTGTTCGTGACGCCGGGCACGCTGCTGGGCTCGCACGCCGATCCGGTACGGCGGCGCTGGAACTTCAAGCGCCATAGCCAGGGTCGGCCTCCCATCCGCGTCTCCGTCCAGGCCTTGGCGCTTCGTCTGGCCCGGGAGACTCCGCTGTGGGGTTACCGGCGGATCGCCGGTGAACTCGCCGCTCTGGGGGACAGGGGGAGGGGTTCAGGTTCCTCATCCGCGATCGGGACACGAAGTACACCACGATGTTCGACGAAGTCTTCACGGCCAAGGGCATCGGCATCCTCAAGACGCCACCTCGGGCTCCGCAGGCCAACGCGTTCACCGAACTCTGGATTGCGCGGCGAATCCCGGCCTTTGGTCGAACTGCAGCGTCACCATTCACGTCAGCGACACTGCCGAGGGGTACGTCAACGGCCACACCTACGATTGCACGCCTGACGCCCGGGCGAAGGTCTGGTACAAGCGCTACGGGCCGGTCGACGTGATCTGGATGAAGGGCGGCCACAGCTACGAGACGTACTTCAACGTCGATGCGTACTACGAAGGTAAGTACGTCGGGTATGCCTTCCGGTTCAGCCCGACCATCACCTGGTAGCCGCCTGGGCGTAGGTTTGGACATTGCCCCGCTGCTCCATGGGGGCGGCGGGGCATTCGCATCTCTCCGCGTTCCGTAGGGGGAGTCTGCTCCTAGGCTCTCCACCGCCAGTACGGGTCGGCGTTCTTGTACGTGCACTTGTACCGCTTGTTGGTGACCTTGGCATAGCAGTACCTGTTATGGGCGGCCTTCAAGCAGAACGCTCCGGGCGTGATGCACACCCCAGTGGTTCCCGCTCTGCTTGTAGCAGGACGATGCCGTGCTGGCGTGCGCGAGCGTGGCCGCGGAGGGGGGGAGGGGCCGCAGCGGGGGCTTCGAGAACGACGCCCGCGAGAGTGGCTGCAACGAGCAGACGTTTGATCAACACGCGCCCCTGAGGAGTGGGGATGGAACGTGACAGGCATGAGACGCGTGTGGTGCCCGTGAGGTTGTCGGGCTGGTTGTCCGGCTGCGGACAGGCGAGGCGACCTACTCGCCGTACTTCTTGGCGTACAGGGTGATCAGCGTGTCGGCGCTCACCTTGCTCCCTGCGGGCGGCTTCATCTTGGTGACCACCCAGTTGCGGTCGTAGATCAGCAATCGGCCCTGTCCTGTCGCGTCCTGGTCGTCGAGGACGTAGAAGCATGCGGCCTGGAGCGTGTCCTGCCCGACCTGCAGGTTCATGCCGACCACGCTGGGGAGTTTCTTCTTCTCTGTCTTCGCGGCGGGGGCAGGAGTGTCGGACTCCGCGGCAGGAGCGGTCCCGGTAGCTGTCGGCGCTGGTTGCTTGCCTCTCGATTACCACGCCCTCCTGGCGTCGAACGCCAGGAGGGCGTGGGCAAGCGAGCTGATGATAGGAGGTGCAGATCACCACGATCTGCGTTACGGACTCGGAATCGCCTGACCCGCAGGATTTATGCTGCGGTCATAGCGCTGCTGGGCCGCGATGACCTCCGGGGTGTGCGCCGAAATCCAGCGGACCAGTTGGCCGAACGGGCGGGACAGGCCTTGACCCAAATCGGTCAGCTCATAGCTGACCTGCGGCGGTGTGGTTGGCTCGACGGTGCGCTCTACCAGCCCGTCGCGGACAAGGGTCCGCAGTTTGGCGGAGAGCATTTTCTCGCTGATGCCCTCGATGCGCTGGCGCAACTCGAAGAAGCGCATTGGCCCAGGCGTCAGGGCGGCCAGGATCATCGGCACCCACCGTCCGGTGACATGTTCCATCACCTCCCGCCCGGGGCAATCGCTGTGAAACGTGTCACTGATCCACCGGGCGTCGCTCTCGTCCACCTGCTCACCTACCGCTATCTCTACGGCTTACCTGAAGGTGCGTACTTACAAAAGGTAAGCCCAAAACCTAGCGTCTCTCGCGTCTTCGTACGACGAGTCAGGAGAGACAGATGAACGGCAAGCAAGTGGCGCTGGTCAGCGGAGCCAGCCGGGGAATCGGGGCCGCGACCGCGGGGGAGTTGGGTCGGCTCGGCTATTACGTGATCGTCAACTATCTGCGCGACGCCGAGTCCGCAGAGCTGGTGGCCAAGCAGATCGGCGCCGCGCAGGCGATCCAGGCCGACGTGACTGACGAGGCCCAGGTGACCACGCTGGTGGACCGGGTGGTCGCCGAGCACGGGCGGATCGACGTGCTGGTGGCCAACGCCCACACCGCGGCGCCGCCATTCGGCCCGCTGGAGCATGTGCCGTGGGAGGCGTTCGCGGCCAAGATGAGTGATGAGCTGGCCGGCGTCTACCACCTGACCCGGCGGGTGCTGCCGGTCATGCGTCAACGGCGGTCCGGCCGGATCGTCTACGTCTCCGCCACCGCGGCCGAGCTGATCATCGGCAGCGCCGCCCAGTCCACTGCCAAGGCCGCCGTGAACGCCTTCGCCCAACAGGTCGCCGGCGAGGCCATACGGGACGGCATCACCGTCAATGCCGTCGCCCCTGGCGCGGTTGGTACCGATGCCACCGCTGAGGTGTTCACCGAGGGCATCCGGCGCCACTTCCGCGATCGGTCGGTGACCGGCACGATGCTGCGGCCGCAGGACCTGGCTCGCCCGATCGCCGCGCTCGTGGACGGCGCGTTCGCCACGGTCACCGGCCAGGTGATCCGCGTCGATGGCGGATACCCGCTGCTGAGCCAGTTGTTGGACGGCCTGCCGGCCCAATTCCCCACGGCTTCGTGAGCCTCAGAACAGAGAGTGCGGCTCGAGTTCCGGGTTGATGACGTCGGCGGCCAGGCCGCAGTTCTGATGAGGCGGGCGTGCTCATGTCCGGGCTCCGCCGGCCGGCGTGCCTACGCCTGCGCGTTCGAGAGCGCGGTACACCGTCGCCCTTCCGATGGAGAACACCTCCATCGGGTCGGCGACGGTGTACTCGCCGGTGGCATGCATGCGCACCAGTTCGGCCTGCTGCCGTACCGTCAGCTTGGGCGAGCGGCCCATCCCGAGCCCTGCGGCCATGACGGAGCGGGCGAAGCCGACCACAGCGATCCGATCAGGCTCAACCGCGACCAACCCGTCGACCCGCTCGCGATGCGGCCATCACGCGGCAGCAACGCCCCATGCCCTACATGCCCGCCACGCAACGGCAAGCTGAGAGCCTGCAATCAAGAACGGGGCAACGGGCCACCGCCAGGCCCGCCCCTCTGCACCTCACAGGACTGGTAGCCGGGTTCGGGTACACGCCCGCATCAGCGCAATGTGATCAGCAAGCAGAGAATCCACAGTGCGCCGGCGAGCAGCGGCAGGAAGTATGTGACCAGCGGAAGAGAGCTGATGCCCCTTGGGCGCCATTGCTCCCTGAGCTCCTTGTACTCCGGAAAGACATCTCGTTGTCTTGCCCGAAGCAGCTCGTAGTAGCGCAAGTGACGGTGGCCCACATAGCCCCAAACCGCCGTGAGCAACATGCCGAATACCGCGATGACCCTCACGACCGCGAGAGCCATGTCAGTGATCGCGCTACCCGGCTGATTCGCTACCCCCAGCACCAGCGCGAAGGCGACGATCAACAGGGACTCCACCACCAAGAACAGGTTGGCCCGCTGGAACAGCATCGTGTCCAGGTGTAGCGAGTGCTGCCACATCCGCTCTAACGCAGCCGGATCCTGCTCCCGGGCCTCTTCTTCACCAGTCATCCGTACGACCTCCTCGCGAGAAGTTGCCCACTCGGAGGCTTCTACGAGACGGGGCGTCGCGTCAAGGTGTCCGCACTCACATATCCGCAGGGAGCGGCCTTGATCGCGATTGCGGACGTTTTCCGCAGGTCAGAGCTTTTTAGAGCCGACCTTGAGCGACCCCGCACGCCCTTGCGCCGCGCGTGGTCCCGTTGCGGGATCGTCAATCGCTCCGGGTACGGAGGCTCCGCGCCAGGATGGGGATCATCACCGCCGCAGGGACGAGGTGTAGCCCGAGGAGGGCGATGGTGGTAGCGGTGTTTGCCCCGGAGAGGAGGGGCGGGACAAACGAGATCGCGGTCAGCGACACTGCCGTCCACACGAAACGCTCGGCGGGGCGAGCGCTCCAACGAAGAAGAGCGACGGCGATGACGATGCCCACGACGGAGAAGAAGCCGGTCACCACGGCGAACCCGGGCAACGGGATCGACTCGCCGCCATCGGGGACCTCGAAGTCGACGCCAACGGTCTGGGCAAGCGCAGCGGCGAGGGTGGTGGCCACCATCGCTGCGAGCGTGGCAATCAAGCCGGTGCCGGCGAGCCCGCGGAGTCGGTGGGTGTGGCTGGTCTGGCCCGATGCCGGGCCTGCGACGCCCCCGGTGTCATTCATGCTGTTCATGTCGTTCCTCCATCATTCGGTAACTGGCCTACGGGGTGTGTTGACCGGCATGTGACGGTCCTGGCCTTGGGGTGACGATGCGCACCCTCGCCGTGCGACGGCCGGGGTTCCACAGGACCGCCGCGACCACCGCGCAGCGCGAGCGTCCACACCGGGACTACTCCGTGCCGTCCGCCGGCAGGCGCTCCGGCAGCCCGAGCCGCGGGAACTGGTCGTCGTGGAACGTGAGGATCTCGGTGATCGCCCCGCCGGTGACGCGGAGGACGTCGATTGTCAGCGGCAGGTACGCGCCCTCCCGCTTCCGCCAGAGGTAGAAGGCGACGGCGGGCTGCCGGTTCACGGAGGTGAGGACGGCGCGCAGGTGCTTCATGCCCTCGAAGCCGCTCTCGACCCACTCGTTCACCACCGTGTCGCGGCCGACGTACAGGCCCGGCGTGGGCGGCATCGAGCAGCGGACGTCGTCCCGCAGCAGCGCGGCGAGTCCGTCGACGTCCGTGGCCACGCTGGCGTCGGTATAGCGGCGCACTACCTCGCGCGTCCCGGCGTCTTCCTCGCCGCCGGTCCAGTCCTGCCGCTCGGCGGGCAGGTGCTCCCGCATGCCGGCGCGGGCCCGCTGCAGCGCGCTGTTCACGGAGTTGACGGAGTCCCCGAGGAGCTCCGCGACGTCCTTCGCCGGCCAGCCGAGCACGTCCCGAAGGATCAGCACGGCCCGCGGGCGCGGCGCGAGGTGCTGGACTGCGACCAGGTACGCCAGCTCGATGGTCTCCCGCGCGACGGCGACGGTCTCCGGCTCGTCCGCGTGGCCCGCGGGCAGCTCGTCGAGCAGCCGGTCTGGGTAGGGCTGCAGCCACAGCACCTCGCCGCCGGTCGCAGGCTCCGGGCGGCACTTGGCGAGCAGGTCCAGGCAGGCGTTGGTGGCGATCCGGTACAGCCAGGCCCGGAACGTCGACCGCCCCTCGAAGGTCTCCCGCCGCCGCCAGGCACGGAGGAAGGTCTCCTGCACGGTGTCCTCGGCGTCCTCGAACGAGCCGAGCATCCGGTAGCAGTGCACGTGCAGCTCCCGCCGGTGCCGCTCCGCCAGCCCCGAGAACGCCGACTCGTCGACCCCGTCCAGACCGCTCTCGCTCAGCTCATCCAGCCGCGTGTCCGCACTCATCACGTCATCCTTCCGCCTCGTCGTGTCCCGTCGTAGGTGTGACGGGTGCGGGCGCGACAACTCATCACCAGGGCGGTCTGCATGGCTGATCCAGCGACGGATCCGATGGCGGAGCACGACGCGCGGTACCGCGAGGAGGACGCGGGTCCGCCGGGTGCGCGACCGCCTGGTGCGTGATGGGGTCGCCTGGTTCACGACGACCCGGCGGGCATGGACGCACGGGCATGGCACGAGGTCCACCGAAAGGGATGGGAGCTTGGAGCCGAGACCCGGCTCACCTGGGAGCAGGGATTCCGGCAACGGTCGGTGTCGTCGCACCCGTCGCTGCTCTCCTACCGGGCCCGGTCGCCGCGGTGGCGTCGGCATTAGGCCAAGTGGACGCTCGCGACGACCTCGAAGCACCGGTGGACGCATGCGCCGTCACTCGATCTGCGACGGCTGGGGCTGGTCAGCTTCGAGTACATCCCTCCTCGTCAGATGTCCCGCTGGTCGGCGGCACGTTCGAAGTCCTGAAGGAGTCCTCGCTTCGCTCCCTAGCTGCAATGCCATGACGGCGATCATGCCTGCCAGACCGAACCCCAGGTCGGCCCCAACGGCCGAGTTTCGGGCAACCACAGGGATTGCAGAATATTTCCGGAGATGTCTTGTGGCTCGGACGATCGCCGTCGTAGCGTGTCGGAACTGGCGGTTGATACGTATCGACGATTTCCTCCAAAGGGGTGTCATGGCGTTCACCAGCAAGGACGTCGCGCGCGTCGCCGGCGTATCGCAGAGCACCGTGTCCTATGTGATGACTGGCAAGAGACCCATCTCTGAGCGCACGCGGCGACGGGTCCTGGACGCGATGGAACAGCTCACCTACGAGCCGCACTCCAGTGCCCGGGCTCTGGCGGGGCGTCGTACCCAGGTCATCGGTCTGGTCGTGCCCTTCGGGGTCGGGGGTGAGGTCTTCGGGTTGCTTCCGTTCATAGAGACCATCGCCAGCTCGGCTCGCGCCCACGATCACGAGGTTCTCCTGGTGACCGCGGACGAGGGCTCGGCGGGTCTGCGGCGCCTCGCCGGACGGGCCCTGTGCGACGCGATCATCATGATGGACATCCAGGAGCAGGACGACCGGGTCCCGGTGGCCGCCGCACTGTCCGTTCCGGTGGTGCTCATCGGTGTGCCGGCCGACCCGGCCGGGCTGCACTGCGTCGACCTCGACTTCGAGGCGGCGGCTCGGATGGCCGTCGACGAGCTGGCCGACACCCAGCACGACGAGATCGTCGTGGTGGGCTATACGGCCTCGGCGATGAAGCGTGGCCTGAACTACGTCGGCCGGTTTCTGCGATCGGTGCGTCGGCAGGCACAGGTGCGCGGCCTTCCGCTGACGGTGATCGAACCGGTCGAGCGTGGACGGGAGGCCGCCGCGAAGGTCGCCGATCAGCTCCTCGCTCAGCGCACCAGCGGGCGTCTCGGAGTGCTGGTGCCGCACAGCGACGCGATCGTGCCGCTGCTGGACGCACTGCGGAAGCGAGACGTCGTGCCGGGCCGTGACATCTCCGTCATCGGACTCAGTCCCGACCGGGAGGCCGAACTGTCCGATCCGCAGTACACAAATGTCTCCGAGGAACCACGCGACGTCTCGCGGCGCGCGATGGAGACGCTGTTCTGGCTACTCGATCCGAGTTCCGCGGTGGAACCTCCCGCGATCGAGCTGGTCGCGCCACGACTCACTCGTCGTACGACCGTGATGCCCGCTCCCGCCCACTGATCATCGGTGGCTTCGACCCAGGACCCGCTACGCACAAAGTCGATGCGCATCGACACCAAACCGCCCCGGAACCTTCCGTATCCGAAAGGACACGACATGATCCGCTCCCCCCGGACCCAGGCCGCGCTCGCCTCGATGCTCACCCTGCCCCTCGCGCTCAGCGCCTGCGGCGGGGGGCCCGGCGGCGGCTCGAATACCGGCGGCGACTCCTCAAGCCTGCGGGTGCTCGATTACTACAACAACGATCCGGGCAAGACGGTCTGGCAGAAGGTCATCGACGCGTGCGGCCGACAGGCCGGTGTCACCATCCAGCGAGAGTCGGTGCCCGGCGCGACCCTGATCCAGAAGGTGCTCCAGCAGGCGTCCTCACGTACCCTTCCGGATGTCCTGATGCTGGACAACCCTGATCTCCAGCAGATCGCCCAGACCGGCGCCCTCACCCCGCTGAACGACCTCGGGCTCAAGGCCGACGGGTACGCCGAAGGCGTGGTCAGCGCCTCGACGTACAAGGGCAAGCTCTACGGCCTGCAGCCGATCACCAACACCATCGGGCTGTTCTACAACAAGGACCTGCTCGCCAAGGCGGGCGTAACGCCACCCACGACTTGGGCGGAGCTGAAGACGGCGGCCAAGAAGCTGACCTCCGGCGGCACGTACGGACTGGCGTTCTCGGCGCCGGCGAACTACGAGGGCACCTGGCAGTTCCTGCCGTTCATGTGGTCCAACGGCGGCGACGAGAAGAACATCGCGACGCCGGAAACCGCGCAGGCAGTGCAGTTGTGGGTCGACCTGATGAACGACGGCTCGGTGTCGAAATCCGCTCTGAACTGGACCCAGGCGGACGTCAACGACCAGTTCAAGGCGGGTAAGGCCGCGATGATGGTGAACGGGCCGTGGCAGTTCCCCTCGTTGGAGGAGAACAAGAGCGTGAAGTACGGGGTGGTGAAGATCCCGGCACCGGCAGCGGGCAGGCCGGTCGTCGCGCCGCTCGGCGGTGAGACGTGGGCGGTGCCGCAGACCGGGAACAAGGACAAGCAGGCCAAGGCTGCCAAGATCGTCGCCTGCCTCAACTCGGACGACAACCAGCTCAGCCTCGCCAAGGACAACCAGACCATCCCCACCAAGACGGCGCTGCTGGCGAAGTTCAGCTCGAGCAACCCGAACATGGCAGGCTTCGTCGACCAGATCCCGACCGCGCGGGCCCGCACCGGTGAGCTCGGCGCGGACTGGCCGAAGGCGGCCACGAAGATCTACACCGCGTTCCAGTCCGCGCTGACCGGCCAGGCCACACCGGCCAAGGCCCTGGAAGCGGCGCAGAATGGCTGAGCACCGACAACAGTCCACGATGGAACGGCAGACAGATCCACCACCTCCGGAAACTGTGGCGGACGACGAGGCCGTCGCCGGACCTTCCTTCTGGCAGTCGAACCGCTTCCAGAACCGCGCCGCGCGGGTGCTGTTCCTGGCCCCGGCCGTGAGCTACATGGTGGCGTTCTTCGGCTACCCGATCGTCAAGAACTTCGTGATGGCGTTCCAGCAGTACTCGACGAGCACCTTCTACACCGGCGAGGCGCCGTGGGTCGGGTTCGCCAACTACGCCGCGGTGGTGTCCTCCCCGGTGTTCAGCAAGGCCATGCTGAACACCGTCTTGTTCACCGCCGGCTCGATCGCCGGGCAGTTCGTCATCGGTCTCGCCCTGGCGATGTTCTTCCGGCGCCGTTTCCCGCTCAACGGCGTGCTCCGTTCGCTGATCCTGCTGCCGTGGCTGATCCCGCTGATCGCCTCCGGCGCGGTCTGGAGGTGGATTCTCGACAAGGACAACGGCGCGCTCAACCGGTTCCTCGCCGCCATCGGGGTGGCGAGCGAGCACCCCGGCTGGCTGACCAGCACCTCACTGGCCCTGGTGGCGGTGATCCTGGTGAACATCTGGATCGGTATCCCGTTCAACCTGACCATCCTGTACGGCGGGCTCCAGGACATCCCGGAGGACCTGTACGAGGCCGCCTCACTGGACGGGGCGGGCAGCTGGCGGCGGTTTCGGTACGTGACCTGGCCGCTGCTGCGTCCGGTGGTGAGTGTCGTGCTGGTGCTCGGCGTGGTCTACACGATCAAAGTGCTGGACGTGATCCTGGCACTGACCGGCGGCGGCCCCGCCAACGCCAGCCAGACCATCGCGACGCAGTCGTACCACCTGTCGTTCCAGGAGTTCGACTTCGGTCAGGGGGCCGCGCTCGGCAACATCCTGATCGCGATCTCCCTGGTGTTCGCCGTCTTCTACCTGCGCGCCAACCGGCGTGCCGTGGACGAGTGAGGCAGTCATGACCACCACGCTTCCCGCGCCTTCGCACGTCGCCCGTCGGCGTCGGCGCACAAGGGCCGGCTGGGGCAGCACCGTCGCCGGGATCATCATCCTCGCCGTCCTGCTGTTCCCGATCTACTGGATGGTCAACGTTTCGCTGCAGCCGAGCGGCTCGGCGGTCGGCACCCCGTGGCTGCCGTTAGATCCCAGCTTCGACGGCTACGCCAGCGCGCTCGGCCAGCAGGGCCGCAACCTGGTCACGAGCCTGGTCGTCGCCCTCGGCTCGGTCGCGTTCAGCCTGCTGATCGCGATGCCGGCAGCGTACGCCCTGGCGCAGTTCAAGGTCCGCTTCGCGGGCGCGTTCCTCTTCGGGATCCTGATCTCGCAGATGATCCCGGGAATCGTCATCGCGAACGCGCTCTACACCGCCTATAACGACTTGGGACTGCTCAACTCGATCCCAGGCCTCATCCTCGCCGACTCGACCGCGGGCATCCCGTTCGCGATCCTGATCGTCCGCGCTTTCATGACCAACATCCCGCGGGCGGTCCTGGAGGCCGGCCGGGTGGACGGCGCCGGACACATCCGGACGTTCATCTCCATCGTGTTGCCGATGAGCCGCAACGCGCTCATCACCGCGGCCCTGTTCACCTTTCTCTTCTCCTGGGCGGACTTCCTGTTCGCTCTCACCCTCACCACGACCGAGGACGTACGCCCGGTCACGCTCGGGCTGTACACCTACATCGGGACATATGTGAACGACTGGAGCTCGGTCATGGCCACCGCCGTGCTCGCCTCCCTGCCGGCCATCGTCCTGCTCGTCATCGCCCAGCGCTACGTCGCCGCAGGTACGACCGCCGGCGCGGTCAAGTGAACCTAACAGAAGGATTCGACATGACAAACACAACCGCCGCCGGCCCGCTGCGTGTGACGGTGTGGGGCGAGAACCGCCACGAGCAAATCGAGGAGCACGTGGCGAAGATCTATCCGATGGGCATGCACACCACGATCGCGCAGGGCATCGAGGAGAACCTCGCCGACGGCTGCGTCGTCCGTACCGCCACCCTGGACGACCCGGAGCACGGGCTGACCGAGGAGGTGCTGGCCGACACCGACGTGCTCACCTGGTGGGGTCACGCGGCGCACGACGAGGTGTCCGACGAGGTCGTCGAGCGCGTCCACCGGCATGTGCTGTCCGGGATGGGGCTCGTCGTGCTGCACTCCGGGCACTGGTCGAAGATCTTCATCAAGCTCATGGGTACGAGTTGCACGCTGCGCTGGCGCGACGAGCACGACCGTGAGCTCATCTGGACGGTCGACCCCACGCACCCCATCGCCAAGGGCGTGCCGCACCCGCTGATCATCGAGGAGGACGAGATGTACGGGGAGTTCTTCGACATCCCGGCGCCGGACGAAATCGTGTTCATCAGCTCGTTCAGCGGCGGGGAGGTGTTCCGCAGCGGCTGCACGTTCCGCCGCGGGCACGGCAAGATCTTCTACTTCCGGCCAGGGGACCAGGCATACCCCACCTACCATCACAAGGACGTACGCCGGGTCATCGCGAACGGCGTCGCCTGGGCACGCACCGATCGGCCGGAACGGAGCCATCCTGTGCTCCTGCGGTACGCGACCGAGGAGTTCTTCCAGGGCCAGGGCTACACGGGACCGCTCCAGTGAGGTTCAGGACGATCCCCTCCAGCCCGGCGGACCCGCTCCGGGTGGTTCTCGTGGGCGCCGGCAGCATGGGTCGGGCCTGGCTGGCCACCATCGCCGACTCACCCGAGGTGACCCTCACCGGCATCGCCGACCTGAACGTGGCGCTGGCCCGGGACGCCGCCGACTCGGCCGGCTTGCCGTACCTTCCAGTCGGCGCCGACGCCGAGGCTCTCGCACGGCAGACTGGCGCCCAGGCTCTGATCAACGTGACCGTCCCCGAGGCGCACCACCCGGTGACCTCTGCCGCGCTGTTCGCCGGCCTGCCGGTGCTCGGTGAGAAACCGGTCGCGGAGAACGTGAGCCGAGCGCTGTCACTGGCCGCCGCGGCCGAGGTCACCGGTGAACTGTTCATGGTCAGCCAGTCCCGCCGCTGGAACCCGCAACTCGCAGCGTTACGGGGGATGGTCGCGCGGCTCGGCGCGATCGGGACGGTGAGTACGGCGTTCTTCCGATCCGAGCGGTTCGGCGGGTTTCGTGACCTGATGGCGTACCCGCTGCTCGTCGACATGGCGATCCACGCCTTCGACTCGGCGCGTTTCCTGCTCCGGGCCGAGCCGGTAACGGCGTACTGCCAGTCGTACAACCCGCCGTGGAGCTGGTTCGCGGGGGACGCCAACGCGACCGTGGTGTTCGAGATGGAGGGCGGCACCCGGTATGTCTACAACGGCAGCTGGTGCAGTCCCGGCGGTATCACCTCATGGAACGGGACCTGGCGGGTCAGCGGCGAGAAGGGCACTGCGCTCTGGGACGGCGACCACGAGCCGGTCCTCGACGCCGAGGTGGACGTCAGCGCACCGGCCGGCCCGCCGTACTCCGGAATCGCGGGTGCTTTGCAGGTGTTCGTGCGGGCGCTCCGGACCGGGGAGCTGCCGTCCGGCGAGGTGCACGAGAACGTGATGAGCCTGGCGATGGTGGAGGCGGCGGTGCAGTCTGCGACGAGCGGCAGGCTCGAGCGCCTGGACGACGTGCTTGAGCGGGCCCACGCGCAGGCGCTGCGCGACGAGACCCGACCGGACGTACGGAACGCCCTCGCCAGATGGCCCTCGGTGCGTGACAGGCTGGCGGGCGCGGAGCGGTTGGGGATGCTATGACGGAGCTGCGTGTCGGGATGGTGGAGTTCGCGTTCATGGGCGCGGCTGCGGGTGCCGATTGATCATTCGGCGTGTCAAATCCTCGGCGTTCTACCCCGGGCGGGCGCCTGGGTATGGTCAGGCGGGGAGCTGAGGTCGGCCTGGCGGTTAGGCCGGACGCCTTACGTGGTCCTCGGACGAGGTCTAGGCGCGACGCAAGGTGCCGCAATTTCGTAGTCATGCCGATGACCAGCACCTCACGTACGCGATGCGACCGGCAATCTCCCTCCTGCATGCTCGGGCCTGGTGGACTTGGCAGGGGCATGTATGTAATCAGAGTCGGGCTCAATAAGGTCCTGCAGGCAGGGAGATTTAAATGCTGGCGACCTTGCCGAACAGCCGCGAGGCGAACTTCGCGGACGCAACGGCGCGCCGATAGCAGTCACGGCCGAGGAACGTGGCGACCTCGATCTCCAACGCCGACATCACAGAGCGACAACTCGGGCTCCTATCGAATGCGGTTCGAAGGCGGCGCCAGAAGAATCAGGGCCGTGCAAGCTGGGGAGGCCCTCTGGCCAGCGCCGAACCGGTGAGGGACCCCGCGCTCGGATGGCCCACTGGCGCGCAGTACGCAAGGTAGGCTATCGTCACCAGGTAGAACGACCGGTCTTCCTACCTCTTGAGTAGTGGCCTGAGTGGCCTCTCGCCCGTCGGGGCGGGACAGCCTCCAGGCGGAGAACTGCCGCTAGGTCCCAGGTGCGCGTCGAACAGAGATGAACAACTTCCATGAAGCCAAATCCGCCCCAGGGTCAGAGAGCCCCCGCCGCCGAGTCCCTCGCCGACCTGACGCCGCGCGTTGCCGACCCGCCGGCCCATCCCGAACCGGTACACGCCGCCCTGACGGTCGGCCTCGCATGCGCCCCCGATGGGATCAGCCCCCCGATCGGATCAGCCGGACCGCGTCCAGCAGGGTCTTGTGGGCGGCCGTCGTGTCGTCAAGGTAACCGGCTGCCATCGCGCCGTCGTACAGCATCAGCAGCGCACCGGCGGCCGACTCCGGGTCGGCATGGTCGACCCGAGTGAGCAGCTCCTGGAAGAGGGCGCGGGTCCAGTCCCGATGGGACGCCACCAGGCGGCGCACCGGATGGGCGGCATCCGGGTACTCGGCGGCCGCGTTCATGAACGGCGATCCGCGAAATCCGCGCTCGCGGGCGTGCTCGGCGATCGCCTCGAAGATCAGGTCGATCGCCTCCTCGGGCGGGTGCCCGGCGGCCAGCGGTTCGGCCACCGCCCGATAGTAGGCGTCCTTGCTCAGCAGATACGCCAGAACCAGGTCATCCTTGGAAGCGAAGTGCCGGTAGAAGGTCGCCTTCGTCACCCCGGCCTCGGCGATCAGCCGTTCCACGCCGATCGCGCGTACACCCTCGTAATAGAACAGCCGCGACGCTGCCCGGACCAGGCGTTCGCGGGGCGGCAGCTCTCCCTCCTTCTTGGTCTCCTGGCTGGTGGCGTCGTCGGTGTTCTGCCCAGTGATGCTCACTTCCCCATTGTGCCCGTGGCTCGGCCTTGACCGGCCGTCGTCCCCGTACGGCCCGCCAATAGGGCCGTCGACCTCCTATCCCGTACGGCCCGCGGCAGCGTGGTCGTTCATCGAAAGGCTTGAACCATGACTCGTCGTCTTGAAGGAACCGTCGCCTTGGTCACCGGGGCTTCCAGCGGTATCGGCCACGCCACCGCCCTGGAACTCGCTCGCGAGGGCGCGTCGGTGGCCCTGGTCGGTCGGCGCGAGGACCGGCTCACCGATCTGGCCGGGCAGATCACGGGCGCCGGCGGACATGCGCTGGTGGTGCCCGCCGACATCACCGACGCCCAGGCCGCCGCGGATGCGGTCGATCGGACCGTGGCGGGCCTGGGCCGCCTGGACATCCTGGTCAACAACGCCGGTCTCATGCTGCTCGGGCCCGCGCCCGGCGCGGACCTGAACGACTGGCGGCGCATGATCGACATCAACCTCATGGGCTTGATGTACACCGCCCACGCGGCCGTCCCCCACCTGGTCAAGGCAGCAGCAGAAGGCCCGCGTCAGGTCGCCGACATCGTCAACATCGGCTCCCTCGCCGGCCGCAACGCCTACGCCATGTCCGCCGTATACAGCGCCACCAAGTTCGGCGTCGGCGCCTTCAGCGAGGCACTGCGCCAGGAACTCACGCGCCAGCACGTCCGCGTGTCCGTCATCGAGCCGGGCAGCGTCGACACCGAACTGCGCACCCACAACCCGGCCGCCATCCAGCAGCACATCGCCGCCGCCCTCGGCGACATCAAGCGGCTGCAAAGCCACGACGTCGCCGACACCGTCGGCTACATCGTCACCCGCCCCCGCCACGTGGCCGTCGCCGAACTCCTCGTACGCCCCACCGAACAGGCCTGAACACCACGAGCCGCGGTCACCGTCGACACGATCGAAGGACCACAAGACCATCTCAGAGAGCAAACATCATGGGCAAGATCCTCAACATCGTCACCAACCAGGGCACCTACGGCGACTCGGACAAGCCCACGGGGCAGCTGACCCACTTCTACGACCTGCTCGAGGCCCACGGATTCGAGCAGGACATCGCAAGCCCCCAGGGCGGCCGGTCACCGGTGGAGCCCCGCTCGCTTGGCCGGCTCACCGCCGACCGCAGTGTGCGACAACGGCCGCAAGACCCGGCATTCATGGCGCGCCTGGAACACGCGCTGCCGGAGCGGTGGGCGGTGTGATGGCCGATAGTGCAGTGTTCTTGGGTCAGTTCCTGCGTCTTCCCGCCACCACCGGCGCGGTGGCGCCCAGCTCTGCTCGGCTCGCCCACGTCGACATTGATTACGCCGAAGAAGTTGATGTCGTCGCTGTGGCCGGGCGAGATGTGCGAAAGGATCTCATCAGGCACGTCCCGGCACTGGGAGCGCAGCTCCAGCATCGCGCGAGAATAATATTCCGTCGTCCACGCGATCACGGAGTTGGTCAGCAGGGTCAGGCGCCACGCCTGCTCGGTCTGCTGCTCCAGGTGCGGCCGGGTGATCGTGCCCTGCTGCGCGTAGTGCAGGTCGCGGCGCAGCGCGTGCAGGCTCTCGTCCTTGTTGAGTTGCCGCGAGATCTTCCTTCTGAAGGCCGGGTCCGACAGGTATTTGGCGAAGTCGGCCGAGCCGCGTCGGCGGCGGTGGGCGCGTTGATCGCGTGGTTCGGGGCCCGCCGCCACCACGGCCCCCTGGCCGACCTACGCGGCCCTCATGGCTAGGCCGAGGCCATCCGCAACGCCAAGGCCGAAGGCGCCGACATCGAGCAGGGCCATCAAGGCTGCGATTGCCGCTGGTCACCCGCCCCGCACGGGTGGAACTCCGGATCACCACTTCCCCCGGCTCGCCCACCCTGACGGGCCGATCCGGTTCACATGCGGGTCCGGGGGATGCGGCTGGGCGACTGGGAGTTCCAGGGGCTGGCGGGCTTCAGCGGCGGCGTCCGCTACCGGATCACCGTCACCGCACGGGGCCCTGCCAGGCTCGATCTGGGCCGGGTGCGCGGCACGGCGGAGGTCTTCGTGGACGGCCGGTCCCATGGGGTCCGTGTGTGCTCGCCGTACATCTTCGACCTGGACCTCGAGGCCCCCGAGAGCAGCCTGGAGATCCTCGTCCTCGGCACGCTGGGACCGCACATGGACGAGGCCGGTCCCACGCACTTCATCGGGAAGGGGCAGCGCGTGAGCGGCCTGTTCGGCCCGGTCCGGCTGGCGGCTACGGGTTGGGGCGCCGGCGGTTCCTGATGAGGTGGTCGAGTTGGTCCTCGAACCAGGCAAAGGCGTCGCGCATCTCGACGAGGCGGTAGTCGGCCTGGTTCCCGGCCGCTGCTATGCCCTGGTCGGCGACGTGGCGCAGGCGGCCGAGCGCCCGGAGTTTCGCCTCCAGGGGGCCCTGCCAGCTTCCTGAGGCGAGCCGGTAGTAGATGCGGCGGTCACCCGGGTGTGACACGCGTTCGAGCATGCCGGCGGTGATGAGCTGCCGGGTGCCCGTGCTCACCGCTGCGGCCGAGAGCCGCAGCCCCTCCTGGATCTGCTGGGCCGACTGCTCGGGCGGATCGCAGACCATCATCCAGGCGGTGATGCGCATCATGGCGCGGGGGATGCCCATCTCCGGGCCCAGCGCTCCGAGCTCCTCGATGAAGGAGTGTTGCCAAGAGGTCATCGCCGTCCTACTGCAGGGTCGGGAAGAGCGCCAGGGCGCTTTCCCGTTCGATCGCCGCCCGATCCTCCGGGGTGAAGCCGGCGTACTCGCGAACACCTGCGATGGTCGAGGGCACGGCCGCCTCCGTGGCGAAGACGTAATCGGTCCCGAAAACGATATGGGAAGAGTGGGCCACGGTCAGCAGGGAAGCGAAGGCGTGCGGCGACGCCGAAAGGGCCGTGTCGTAGTAGAAGCGCCCCAGGAAATGGTCGGGCCCCTCGGGCAGGACGTTCTTCTTGAATCTCAGGTAGTAGCTCAGCTGCTCGGGCATCTTCTCCTCCAGCTTGCGGGAGACCGAGAAGATCTTGCCCATGCCGTCGGCGACGATCGGAGCGGCTCCCTTCAGGTTCGCCAGCATCGAGGCCGTGATGCCCACGCGGGCCGCCATGTACGGCACCGCGCCGCCGGCGTGGGCGAGGATGAAGCGCACGTTCGGATATCTCTTGGTGACCCCGTTCACCATCAGCGAGAACGCGGTCCGCGTGGTGTCGAAGCACACGTCGAGCATCGCCTCCGGCAGGTCCAGATGGGAGTGCTCCCGACCTGGAGGGGACTGCGGATGGACGAACACCACCGCGGCCCTGCGGTCGAGCTCGGCGAAGAGCGCGTCGAACTTCGGGTCTCCCAGGTAGTAGCCGTCGTAGTTGGTGAGCAGCACCACTCCGTTGAGCCCGAGCTCGTCGAGGCCGTAGGCGAGCTCGTCCAGCGCGGCATCGGCATCGGGCAGTGGCAGCGTGGCGAAGGCGCCGAACCTTCCCGGGTGGTCCTTGATCAGGGTGGCGCAGATCTCGTTCGTCCGGCGTGACAGCTCCCGTGCCACGGCCAACGCGTTGTCCTGCTCCTTGAAGTACACGCCTGGCGCGGAGATCGACAGGATCGACGTCGAGATCCCGTGCTCGTCCATGACGTCGAGCGTCTTGCCGGCACTCCATTTCGGCAGCCGTACTCCTAGGCCCTCGCTGACACCGAGCTTGGACAGGGTCTGCGTGTATTCCTTGGGGACGATGTGGTGGTGTACGTCGATCAGTCCTCGGCCGTTGTTCATTTCTCTAGTTTCTGAAATCAGTGAAACTTGTCAACCCTCCGGTGCAGAGCCCTGTCTCGCTTCAAAACTCGTTCACGTGGTCTGAACTGGTGTTTCTTCGGGTGATCTAGGCGGCTCGGTGGTACTCGTTGATCGCTCCGCTGAGCACTCTTCGGCGTCGAATCCGACCTTCCAGCGGCACGATGACTTGTTCGTCTTGCTCAGGTGGGCATTGCTGGCGGGACTGGTGAGGCCGATGCCCGTTGTAGTGCTCGGCATACTCCTCCAGGACCGATCGAAGATGCCGTTCGTCGTAGATCAGCATCCGGTCCGTGCCTTCAGCTCGGAGGGTGCGCACCCAGCGTTCGGCCTAGGAATTGGCTCGTGGCGTCCCGGTCACGGATGAGGAACCGGAACGAGCTGGCCCTTCGCCCGAGATCCGGGAGCAGATTGCGAGCCTGCTGAGCCGTCCACGCGCCGCTGGGGTTGGCGGTTACGCCCAGGATGCGAACCGCGTCGCCATCTCCATTACGAACAACACATAAAGGCGCTTCAAGAAGATCGTGTCGACGTGGAAGAAGTCGCAGGCCAACAGCCCTTTGGCCTGCAGGCGTAAGAATGTCCGCCAGGAGGTGTCGAGGCCTCGGGGAGCCGGTCTGTACGACGATGCCACGCCAACAAGGTGCCCCAGCCGGTGAGCCCGCAGCACCGTCGGGAGGAAGTGGGCCAATACCGCCAGGAGCGCTCGATCAGCCCAATCCGGCTTCGGTCGGACGATTTGACGCTTCAACACGGCCACCTCATGCCGCAGCACCATGATCTCGACGTCCTTGAACGACTGACCACGTCCCAGCAACACCAGCCAGCCGAACACCCGAATCAGGGTCAGATACAGCAGACGAACCGACACAGACCGCGATCTTGCCCGCACGGTGGCTGAGGTCAAAACCACAGATCAAGCAGCCCGCAATGAATTCTGAAGCGGTACACGTACACGGTGAGCCAGTGGCCGTAGCAGGCCGGCACGTCCCGCCACGGCGCTCCGGTCCGGATCCGCCATCGGATCCCGTCGATCAACTGCCGCCTGCTCCACTTCGGCGGACGCCCCTTGCCCGATACGGCAGGCAGATGCGGCTCCAGCGCCGCCCACTGCGCGTCAGTGAGGTCATGCCGCCTCGTCACCACTACGCCGGCCACGAGGTCTCCGGTATTTCGTTCTTCTTGGTCGTTGAACCAACTACCGGAGACTTCTTCGTTCAACGATCACCGACACGCCTCACACACGTGATCTTTCGAAACACGGCCTAGCTAGCTGTAGGGAGCCAGGCCGGCTGCGAGGGCGCCGTAGTGGGTGGACAACCCCGGTTGCTGGTTGACCGAGCGGGCGGAGATCGGGACCAGCGCGTCCATCATGGCCCTGACGGCGCCGGCCCGGCGCTTGGCGTCGGCCGGGGTCTCCTGGCCGGACAGGCGGTGCAGGGCCTTCAGCGCCACGGCGACGCTCCGCGGCAGGCCGATGCGGTACTCCTCCACCTTCTGGGTGGACAGACCTGCCGGTTCCCCCGCGACCAGCGCGAACTTCCTCCACAGTGCGGCAAGGCCGTCGAGGGCGGCCAGGTCGAGGCCCACCTGGGCCCTGCTCCAGTCGGCGGCGGTCGGCGCCACGGCGGGCATCTCCTTGATCTGACCGGCGATCCCCAACACCTGGCTACGCTCCTGCGGCCGGTCATGGGTCGTGAGCAGGTCCACAAGGGTGCCCTTGAATGAGGCCAGCTTGCCTGGGACGGCGGATGCGGCGACCAGCGTCCGCGCGATGAGGTTGCCGAGGTCCAGCGGAGGCGTCGCGGCGAGACCGTACGGGATCCGGAGTTCGTCGGCGCCGGCGTCGTACACCAGATCCGCGCCGACCGGGAGGAGTATCGGCTGCAGCCGCTTCAGTGCGTCCTTGATGCCGGAGAAGAACGCGGCGAGGGCATCGGTCGTCACCCGGTCGTCGTCGCTCAGCGTGACCTTGAGCGTGCCGACCCGCTCGCCGATGACCTTGCGCTCCCGGAGGGAGGTCTCGATGCCGTAGAGCATCGACTGGGCGGACGGGTCCCTCTCCCACTCCTTGACCAGGTTGGACCAGGCGACCGTTCCGTCGACCCGCTTGCCGAAGTCCCGGTAGTCCTCGGCGCGCAGCCACGCCCTGTTGATCACGATGTCCGCCCAGGCCAGCGCCGGTCCGACGGTGATGCTGGGCATCGCGCGGAGCGCCTCGCGCTGGGCTGGCACCCGTCCGATCTCCCGGTAGTACCCCGGCGGCTTTTCCTCGATCGTCTCGGCGAGCCGTGCGGCGGCCTCGGCGTAGGTGTCGGCGTTCTCGGTCCCGACCGCGCGGGCCAGGCAGCCCTGCGCCCAGGTGTGCCGGTAGGTGTAGTCCCTGACGGGGAAGGTGTCCTTCTCCAGGAGCGTGTGCGCCACCTCGTGCATCAGGTCGATGGCCCGGACGGTCCGCGAGACGGGGTTGGCGGCGCTGACGAACTCCGCGCGCACGTCGATGCGCGCGTAGAGCTTGCCGGAGTCGTCGGTCCCGGTGGCGGCGTTCGCGCCCATCGTCGCGGGGAGTGTGTCGTCCACCACGATCTTCTCGGCCTTCGTCAGCTCCTTCAGCCTCTTGAGCAGCTGGCTGAATCGCTGGTGGAAGTCGTCGTAATCGAGGGGGTCGTCACCCCAGCCGTTCAAGATGCCCGTGGCAGTCAGGGCCTGGAGGCTGCCCGCGGCCACGATCGCGGCGACGTTGCTCTGCACCGCCGCGAGCTCGATGCCTTCCTCAGTGGTGAGTCCCCGCCCCATGTCCGTTTCCCTTCGTCGTCGGCCGCGCCCCACCGATGAAAGACGGCCCACCGAACCCGGTCAAGAGCGGTTTACTTCGAGGATTCGACGATGCCGGTGACGTCAGTGATCGCTATGGTGCCCGAGCCGAGGTCTCCCTGGTGTGCACGCGAGTCCAGCGATACGTCCCGGTTGTCGCCCATGATCCAGATACGTCCCCGGGGGACGCTGATGTCGAAGTCGCGCGCCGAGGCGGGGTTGGCCGAGACGTAGGGTTCCGACAGTTGCTGTCCGTTCACGACGACCCGGCCGTCGTCGCAGCAGCGTACGGTGCTTCCTGGCACTCCGATGACGCGCGAGACGTACTCGCCCTCCATACCCGGCCATTGCTTAGGGTGGTAGATCACGATGTCGCCGAGCTTCGGAGCGTAATGATCATCCGTTGTTCGGATGGTGAATCTCTGGCCTCGCTTCAGCGTCGGCGCCATCGCATCGCTCTGCGCGGTGAAGTTCCGCCGACCTGTGAGCTGGGTGACGAGGCCGCAGCCGGCCAGGGATGTCGCCAGTGCGGCGGCGATGAGTAAGCGCAAGCTCGAACGGCTCATCGGAGCATCATGTGGCGAACTCTCCCGGCTTGGCGGCTTGATCGTCGAGGGTGCCGTAGGTGGTGGCGCGAAAGAGGAAGGACGCCCAGGAGCGGTAGGGGCGCCAGGAGTCGGCCAGCGGCCACATCGAGGATGTGAACGCGCCGCGATCTCCATCACGAACAGCACGTGCAGGTGTCTTAAGGAAATCGTGTCGATGTGGAAGAAATCGACGGCCAGCAGCCGCTTGGCCTGGGCGCGCAGGAAGGACAGAAGATCATTGACACCCGCGCCAGCTGCCCGGAGGGGCGCGAGGTGCTGGATGAGGACGTGGCCCGGCTCTCGCCGCTCAAGCACGTCAACCTCAACCTGGACGAAGTTGGCGACCCGAAGGACCTCAACTGAGCCTTCTGCGGCTGCGGGAAGTATGTGGGCGTAGCGCTATGTCGTGTCGGTGCTGGTCGGGTGGGCTGCTATATCCGTTTTGCGGCAACAACCTGTGTAATGATCTGCCGTATTCGAATAGATTTATCCCATTTTCCGGAAATGGGGGAGTGATCGCGGTAGCCCGAACGATGGGAGCACGGTGTTCTCGAAGCGGGTCATGGCGCAGATCCGGTCGCCTGCGAGGGTGAGGACGAACAGGCCGGTCCCGTGGCGGATGCCGGTAGGAGCGCGCAGGTAGGCTCCGAACGCCGGCTGGCCGTTGGCGCGCGTCGGCACGAGGTCGAACCTGCGGCCTGTGCCGAACATGCTGGCGCAGAAGCTGGCCACGACGTCTCGGCCCTCGTATTCGAGGGGCAGCGGTGGCATGGACATGAAGACGTCGTCGGTCAGCAGGGCCACCAGCGCGTCGATGTCGGCGGTCTCCCAGGCGTGCACGAAGTTCGCCACGATCGCATCCTCGGCGGGTGAGTCGGCGGCGGGAGGCGGTTCGCGGTCGGCGATCGTGGACCGGCGGCGCTGTAGGCCGGCACGCGCCCGCTTGAGGGCGCTCTTGACCGATTCGACGGTCGTGTCCAGCATGTCGGCCACCTCGTTCGCGTGGAATCCGAGGACGTCGCGCAAGACGAGGACGGCGAGTTGGCGAGGCGGCAGGACCTGAAGGGCGGTCACGAAGGCCAGAGAGATGGATTCGGTCTGCTCGTAGCGAGCCTCCGGGCCGAGGGGATGGTTGATCGCACCTTCGAGGAGGGCGTCGGGATATGGCCCCAGCCAGACGACTTCGCCGAGTCGGGTCGGCTCGGGCGGTTCGACCTCGGGGATGTCCCACTTCTTGGCCGGGCGTCGGCTGGCCGAGCGAAGCGAGTCGAGGCAACGGTTGGTGGCGATCCGGTAGAGCCAGGTGCGGAGCGAGGCACGACCGTCGAACCCTGCAAGACCCCGCCAGGCGGCCAACAAGGTGTCCTGGAGGACATCCTCGGCGTCCTGGAACGATCCGAGCATCCGGTAGCTGTGCACCTGTAGCTCACGGAGATGCGGCTCGGTCAGCGCTCGGAACGCCTCGCCGTCCCCAGCTCGCGCCCTGCTGATCAGGTCGGCTCTCGCCAACTCCACTCCGGTCACCTCTCTCCTTCACTTTGTCGAGCTTCCATCCTGTATGGACGCCGGCCGAGGGGCGAAGGGGGCGGTTGATGAGCGCCCCCTTTCCCGACGTCGCGGCGTCTAGATCAGTGGTGGCCGACAACTCCAAAGAAGGGAGAACTGCCATGGAAAAGATCGTCATCAGCGAGAACGTCTCGCTCGATGGAGTCATCGTCGATGTCGGCCGGCCAGCGCCTCCTTGGGGTCACCGTCCTCCACCCCGCGCGCCTCACTACGCGCGCAGGGTGGAGGCGCTTGACCCGACGGCAGACCCGCCCGGTTCGGGCAGTCTGCCCATGGCCGGCATGGATGACCAGCGGCAAGGCGGCCGGAAAATCACGCAGCTCATACGGACACACGCCAACATCACCGCCACTTCGAAAGGGCATCGCCAATGACCATGACGAAAAGGCAGCGCTGGGTACTCGCGCTGACATCGACGGCATCGCTGATGATATTGCTGGATGCCCTGGTCGTCACCACTGCCCTACATGCGATCGCGCTGGATCTCCATGCCTCCATTGCCGAACTGGAATGGACCGTGAACGCGTACACCCTGCCGTTTGCCGTGCTGCTCATGGCCGGCGCGGCCCTGGGCGAACAATACGGCCGCAGACGAGTCCTGGTAGGTGGACTGGCCCTGTTCGGGATCGCCTCCGCGGGTTGTGCGCTGGCACCGAGCCTGCCCTGGCTCATCGCGACCCGCGCGATCCAGGGCGTCGGTGCCGCCGCAGTGGCGCCAGCAGCTTTGTCCGTGCTGTCGGTGGCGTTCGGACCCGAACAGCGGCCGCGAACGTTGGGATTGTTCGCATCGATCACCGGGCTGGCCACGCTCGGGGGTCCGCTCGTCGGCGGAGCGATTGTGCAGTACCTGACATGGCAGTGGATCTTCTGGATCAACGTACCCATCGCTGCCGTGCTGGTCCCCTTGGTTCTGGTGCGGCTCGAGGAGAACGCAGGTTTCCCGCGCGGTCTGGACTATGTCGGGATCGGGTTGGTGAGCGCAGCAGCGTTCGGACTTGTTTGGGGTTTGATCAGAGGAAACGAATCCGGTTGGGCTAGCGTCGAGGTCGTCACGGCGCTGTCCGGCGGCGCGATCGCGCTCGTCGTATTCGTCGGCTGGGAGTTGCGTGCCGACGCCCCGCTGATACCGATGCGTTTCTTCGCAACGCGCGCCTTCTCCGCTGGCAATACTGCCGGGTTCCTCTTGTTCGCATCCACCTTCAGCGGCGCGTTCTTCTTTGCCCAATTTCTGCAGGTCGTACTGCGGCACGGTCCGATGGCCACAGGATTGTTGCTGGCACCGTGGACTGTGGCACTCTTCGTGGTCGCGTCGGTCGCGGGTAGGCAAGTAAACAGAATCGGCGCGCGGCCGCTGGTGGTGGCCGGGCTGCTGCTGCAGGCTGTCGCATTTGGGTGGATCGCGCTGATCGCCGGGCCTGGGTTGACCTATCCGCCACTGATCCTCCCATTCGTGATCTCCGGAGTCGGCATCTCGTTGGCGATCCCATCGGCGCAGAGCGCCGTCATCGGGGCGGTACCGATAGCGGCGATCGGTGCTGCTTCGGGTACGTTCAACACGGTCCGCCAGCTCGGCGGAGCCTTCGGGATCGCGATCACTACAGCGGTTTTCATGACCCGGGGTGGACTCGGCTCCGCGAAAACATTCAGCGACGGCTTCGGGTCTGCCATCGCAACAGCGGCAGCACTGGCCTTCGCCGGAGCGGTCATCGGACTTCTCCTGCCCCGGCGTACGGCGCGAACCACTGGCCACACCGTAACTGCGCCCGCTTCCCAGCAGGCATCCACCCGGTAGGCGAATGACTACGTGACCATCAGCGCCGATTTCGCAACTCGGACCGCACATGTCACGGCTACGTAGCCGCAGTCGATCCGGACATCAGGTGACGATCCCCCCAAACATGCGGCTGTGAAATCGCCCTGGCAACTGACCGTGACGATGATTCCCGTCTGGGTTCTACGCGAGGCCCTCGGCGATGAAGGCGAGGGTGAGCTCCTCCAGATGACGGCGGATGGCCTCGGGTACGTCGCGCATGGGTCAGTGCCTGGGTGAGCATGGCCATCCCATGCACGGCGGACCAGACGGGATACTCGACGCCGTCCCGACGCATGGACGCCCTTCTCGTTGATCCTGATGACGGTCGCGAGCCTCCTGCCGTCTGAACCCAATAGCTTCACGCGTACCGAAGCGAGCTGCGCGGAATGGAAGAGGGTCTCGAAAAGGAAACCATTCGGAGCGCCCTCGCCGCATGGCTGCGCCGGCACCGCGTCCTGCTCCCTGGGGTGAGTGTGCTCGCAAATCCTCTCGTGGTCAGGTGTTCGTTAGTTCGGTTGTCGACGTCACGTTTGGTGCCGCGCTCAATAGCCGATGGTGAAGCGGCGCTGTACGAAACGCGGAAGCTCCACTTCGTCGAGAACGGCGACGGCTGCGTCCTCGGCGGATATGCGACTGCGCCCCTCGGCGTCCATGACGGGTTGGTCACCGCCGATCCGGAAACGGCCGGTGCGTTCGCCGGGGGCGATTTCCACGGCTGGACTGAGGTAGGTCCAGAGCCGGTTGGAGGTGCGAAAGAGGTTCAGCGCGTCGCCGTGACCGCGCATCGCCCCGGCATATTCCCTGGGCAGGCCGAAGCCGTCGATCGCGGCATTGAGAAGCTCGTCGGAGTCGGCGAACACCAGTCCGGGCTTGACCTCGAGACTCGCGGCGCCGCCGACGACAATGAGCCGGACCCGGGCATAGCCTTCCAGTGCGTTCAGCAACGCGGCGGCTGCCCGGGCGTAGATGCCGGGGTTGGCGATGGCGCGCGCCACGGCGTCAGCAGGGTCGTTGGCCGCGTTGCCGGCTCCGAATCCGCTGATCAGGACGTCGAGGCCAGGTAGGACCGCGGCGATACTGCCGGCATCGGTGACATCGATGTTCTTCCATCGGATGTTCTCACGACTGTCCTGAATGCTAGAGACGTCGCGACTGAACGCCGTGACCTGGTGCCCGCGCTCGAGCGCCTCTGTGACGATTCGGCTGCCGATAGTGCCGGTGGCACCGATAACTCCGATTTGCATGATTCTCCTGTTTGTGCGGAACGACCAACAGACGGTTACGCTGTAATTGATCGCTGAACAACCCCCAGGGCTTCCGCCTCGTCTTCAGCGACGCGGTTCCGGGCTACAAGGCGCCCAAGGGCGGTCCGGCACCCGACGCCACACGGCGGATTTGCATTGGACTGACGGGCCTCGCCGCGGTCGCGTGGACCCACGCCGAACATCTTCATCAAAGCGGCAGCTTCGAATGGTCCGATTTCGATCCCGGCCTCCGTAGCGAGGTCCGCGCGGCCTTTCCGACCTGCCACCCGCCGCGCTGGCGCTTGCTTTGCGCATACGCGGACGTCTGCACGGACTGGTGTCGTTACAAACTCTTCGACGAAGAACTGGCCGAACTGCTGCACGCGCTGGCCCTCACCAGCGCGACCCGGCCGTGAGCTATTCATCGCCGATGTCGTCGCCCGGGCCGTAGCAGTATCTGTTCCGGCCTTGTCGGCGGACTCCGCAGATGTCGGCTGCGATACGGAACAGTTGAACGCGTTCCGATGGCCAATTCTCTAGCTCGTCGTGGTATTCGAGTGCACGACGGTAGACCTGCTGAATCATGTGGTCGGCGGCGTCGGCTGAACCGAGCATGAGTTGGCAGAACAGCCGCAGCTGTGCGTGCTGGGCGATGTTTTCCTGTTCGGACATGCCGTTGCCTGGTCAGAGTCCGAACAGCGGAAACAGCCCGGAGCCGTGGAACGCGACGATTCTGTTGACGCCCTCAGCGATGGTTGTCAATACGTGCAGTGCGTGGGGGTGGCGCGCACCGTCGTGGCCGCGGGCGTACACCGCGAAGGCGGGCTGTCCATTGGCGGAGGTGGCGACCAGTTCGGCTGGTCCGATTATCCGCATCTGTCTGGCAAGGAAGGCGAGGATGGTGTCGCGGCCTTCGAACCAGGTCGCGATTGGTGGCATTTCCCATCGTGCGTCTTCGGTCAATACCGCGACGAGTTGATCGACGTCCGCGGTTTCGAATGCGGTGACGTATCGGTCGAGCAGGGCTCGCTGCCGTGGTTCGGCCGGTTCGGTCAGACGGTCCTCGCTGAGCGGAACCTGGGCTCGGGCTCGCTGGAGTGCGCTGTTGACGGCCGCTGTTGTCATCTCCAGCAGTTCCGCGACCTCGGTGGTCCGCCATTGCAGCACGTCGCGCAGGATCAGCACGGCTCGTTGTCGCGGTGGCAGCTGCTGGAGTGCCCCCATCAGGGCGAGCCGCATGGTCTGTCGTTGCACCACGACGGTTGCCGGGTCGACCGGTGCGGCGGCGAACAGGAAGTCGGGTATCGGCTGGAGCCACGGTATCTCCGGGGTTCGCTCGACCAGCCTGGCCTCCGGGTTTGTCTCGGGGGCGCCGAGATCGGCGGGCAGCGGCCTGCGTCTGCTTTTTTCCAGCGCTTTGAAACACGCCCGGGTCGCGATGCGGTAGAGCCAGGTCCGCAACGACGAGCGGCCCTCGAACCCGTCGTATGCCCGCCAGGCGTCGAGATAGACGTCTTGCACCACTTCTTCGGCCTCGTCGACCGAACCGAGCATGCGATAGCAGTAGGCGAGCAGCTCGCGTCGGAACGGTTCGCTCAGTCGTCCGAAATCATCGTTGCCGGCCTTAGTCTCAGTCATAGCGTGCATGATCCGCCGATTCTGTTGTGGGTGACGTGTTGTGGCCGCCGTGGGAGTCGATACTCGAGGCTTTTGGCGGGTCCGGCCGATTGTCGCGTCGGTCGTCAGTGGGCGCGCTTCGGGTCGACGGTGGCGGGGTGGCTGGGAGGCTCGGCCGGGTCGTAGTCGTCGTGTCGGTTGAGCCACGAGTATCGCGGCACCCGTGGGTAGCCTTCGGGGGAGTCCTCCCAGTCCTCTTGGCGTCCGAGTGCGGTGAAGTCGAGGGAAGTCCAGGTCCCTCCCATCGGTTCGTGTTCACGCTCGTTGATGAAATAGGTGCGGTAGACGCTGTCGCGGATGAAGGCGTTCGTGCCGTACCACTCGGCCACGCCGAAGTCGGCGTCGAAGCCGTCGGTGATCGTGTATGGACCAGCCCATGCGCGCTTTCACCCGCTCGATGTCGGGTTGCGGCGCGCGTGAGGCGAAGGCCAGCGTGGTGTCGCGGGCGTTGAGATGCGCGAGATGGGCTACCTGGTCGGCCATCAGCGAGCAGCCGACGCACGCGTGGTCGGGCCAGCCGGACACCCCTGGCTCGAAGAAGGCACGGTAGAGCAGCATCTGACGGCGGCCGTCGAACAGGTCGGGCAGGCGGGCTGTTCCGTTGGGCCCTTCGAAGATGTATTCCTGGTCTACCTTCAGCCATGGCATCCGCCTGCGGTCTGCGGCCAAGGCGTCCCGAGCGCGAGTCAGGTCTTTCTCCTTCGCCAACAGCTGCAAGCGCGCGGCCTCCCATTCCCCCGCCGTGACGATCCAGGGGCGGTGGGTGTTGTTCATCGTGAGGTCCTTGTGCGGAAGGAATTCGGATCAACGGACGGTGATGTCGGCCATGTCGATGGCGACCAAGATGATCTGGTCGTCACCCACGGTGGTGTAGGCCCGGCGGGTCGCTGGGATGATGATGCCGTCGATGTCGTGGTAGTCAGCGGCGCAAAGCTGTGACTCGGTGCCCGGGTCGACGATGTCGATGGTGAAGTCGTGGCGGCGCAGCAGCCCGTCCGGGCCGAAGCAGAACGTCTGCTTGCGGGTGTGGCTCTTGATGTGGTCGGGGAAGGTCACGTTCAGCCGCCGCCATGTTTCACCGTCGGCCTCGATGGGCGCGATCTCTTCACAGACGAACCCCGGCCACGTGAACAGGAACGGCGTATTCAAATACGTCCACAGTGCTTCCCCGGTGAAGTATGCAAGATGTAGGTCGTCCCACGGTGTCTGGAACTGGTGGCCGTCGAACGACTGCTCCGGGTTGTCGCGCGCGTCGACAACCGTGCCGTCGGATTGCTGCAGGACGACCCGGTCGGGCTGGAAGAGCGACCGTCGGTCTTGACCGACGAAGTCCATGGTCAGCCGTTGCCGTGTGGTGTCCACCTCGAAGCGGATGTCCCTCAGCACGTCAGCCTTGCCCTTGACCTGCCAGAAGGCCCCGGTGATGGCGGCGTCGACGCGGATCGTCTGGATCTGGTTCCACCGGTCCAGACCACCGTGCGCGGCAATCGCGCTCGCGAGTAGATCGTTCATTGTTTTGCTCCTCTGTCGGGGGTGCCCCGGCTGCCGGTGTGGTGCGTGGCGGCCAGGGCGTGTCATGGTCAGTCGACGATGATTCCGCCGGTCAGATTGGCGACGGTTCCGGTCATCGCGGACGCTCGGTCGGAGGCGAGGAATACCGCGACCGCTGTGAGTTCGGCCAGGGTGGTGGGGCGTTTGCGGTGGGTCATCGTGCTGACGGCCGCGGTGAATTGGTCTTTGGGGATGCCCAGCGCGTCGGCGTGCAGCCCGTACACGACATCAATGACCGGTGTCTCGACCATGCCTGTGGTGCGCAGGCAGATCGAGCGGACGCCGTGCTGGGCCCATTCGGCCGACAGCGCGCGGTTGAGGGCTTCCATCGCCGCCCAGCCGACGCTCATGCCACCGACCAGGGGCAGGCTCACGCGGGCCGGTTCGGGTGTGTGCATCATGATCACTCCCGATTCTTGGGGGATCATGTGCCGTGCGGCGGATTTCGCGGTCACGAAATGAGCCTGAGCGTATGTCGTGATCGGTCGCATGAAATTGTCGACCGGTAGGTCGGTGAGCGGGATTCCCTGCAGTCCCCGCGGTGAGATTCCGATCGCGTTGAACGACACGTCGATGCGGCCGGCGTCGGCGACGACGGCGTCGAGGTGTTCGGTGACGGATTTCTCGTCCCTGGCGTCGACAACAGCGGTCTCGACGGCTCCGCCCGCGGCGGAGATTTCCTTCGCGACGGTGTTGACGTTGTCGTGATGTCGCCCGGTCAGGAAGACCCTGGCGCCTTCGTGGGCGAATCCGCGGGCGACCGCGCTGCCGACCGCTCCGCCCGCGCCGTAGACGACCACATTCTTGTTTTCCAGCAACATTTCCTTCTCCTTCTTGTTGTTCACGCCAGCGCGTGAAGTCCGTGGCCGGTGAGCTCGTATACCCGCAGCTCGTCCCGGTTGCCGGTGTCCCCGCACAGCCGTGCGATCTCGGCGCCGACGATGGCGGGCGTGAGCAGCGGTTCGAGTGCTGCCGCGAATGCGGCGGCGTCGATTCCCGCGCGCTCGGCGTATGCGGCGACACCGGCGGCACCGAGTTCGGTGGCAGGCGTGAGTTGCGGCAGCACGGTCGCGAAGCGGATTCCGAGGGCGGCGCGGCGGGATTCGTCCGCGGCGTAAGAGGCGAGGAATCGGATCATCGCTTTCGCGCCCGCGTATCCGCCGCTCAGTGGTGAGCCGCGCAGTGCGGCGCCGCTGGACATCGCCACCACCAGGCTGTCGGGCGCCAGTGGGTGTCGCAGCGCCGCGCGCATCCAGTGGAAGGCGTGTTGGGTGTCAACGTGCCAGTTGCGGCTGAACGATTCCCACGATTGTTCGTGCACAGGGCCGGTGGCGGGCATCGCGCCCGCGTTGAGTACGAGCAGTGTGGGTTGGTGTCGCTCGATCAGGGTGCGGGCGGTCTTCGCGTCGGTCGCGTCGGCGACCACCGGGACGAACGCCGCACCCAATTCCCGGCGCAGGTCCGCCAGCGCCTCGGCGGTGCGCGCGACGCCGACGACGCGGTGACCCCGGTCGATCAGCGCGGCGGCGATCGCCGATCCGAAACCGCGACTGGCTCCGGTGACCACGGCCGTGGTCTGCGCCTGATCGCGCACGCCTGCCTCTTCGCCGCGTGCCTCGTCCCGGACAACGACCGCTCTGGTCATGGCAACCACCTCCTACTCATACAGAGGCGATCGCAGAGCGAAAGTCATCGGCACCCCATCCGGCCGCATGACCGATGAGTTTGGCCGGCCACCGCGCCCTACATACGGCCACAATCACTGTCGCGTCCTTGGGTCGTCCCGGAAACGGTCGTTTCCGGGACGGTCGAGCGAAGCGCCTCGAGCGGCGGCGTTCGCCCAGGTCGATCCGTCCCGAAACTCCCTGTCGATATCCGAAGTCCTCTGCGCGGATGTCCGGAGTCCTCTGCGTCAGTTGGATGACGGTGGGTTGTCGGTGGCTTGGGGGACGTTAGCCGCAGAGCTATGGGGCGCATGTTCGCTCAGCCTCGACCGTAGCCCCGCAGAGCCCTTGACCAGCACGTCATCCCGAGCGCAAGCGACGGAAGGGACATCAACTTGCGTAACGCCCTCTGAGTGGGCACATCCTGTAACGGCGTGACAGAAGGGGCTTGGTCGGCTGCAGGATACTGGTGGGACCACGGTGGAGCCTCGGCCCGGTATGCCGCATGGGGGTGTACGGGTTCGTACGGGAAACGTGACTCCATCCGGTCGGCCCGGACACCCTGGTCCTACCGCACCGAGGGAGTGCTCGCGGATACTGCCCTCGCAGGCTCATGTCGGCCCAGCCAGGAAGGAACATCGGAGTAAAGACAGCCGTCTACTGTGCAACTCTCGCCGCCGCAATAGCCAGAGCGACGATGACAACTAATCCCAGAACAAGGAGCACATGATGCGTTTCAGTCAGACCTCCGCCCTCGCGGGGGTGGCCGCGATGATAGGGACGGCGATCGCGATCGCCGCGCCTGCCAGCGGTGCCCTGGTCGCAGCCGCCCCAGGTAGCGCGACCGCCGTCCAGGGCGTCGTACAGCCGGACGCGACTGCCATCGAATACGGCCTGTAGGGCCGGGCTGCAGCACTGGTGGAAACTCGCCGGTGACCCGACCGTCGTAACCAGCCCCACATCCAACTACACCATCGTGTTCGCGCGCGGCGGTGACGGGGGAGATCGGCTACACCCAAAACTCCGGGTCGGCCGGGTCACAATGGGCCGAGGTGAACAACAACTGGCGGTTCGCCGGCCCCTAGCCCAACCACCAGCAACTAAAGGATCAGCACTCCGACCGGCATGCCCAACCCTAGATCGGCCACCTGGCCGCTTCAGGTCTGGAGGTCAGAAGAGGTGCCCCAATGAAGAACCCGACCGGGTATCGCCCGCGGAGTGCTCGCGACCACGATCACCGCCGTCTCAGCGCTGACGGTCGTTGAGCCGCTCCCGCCCAGGCGGCAGACTGCTTGTCCGGGCGCGAGGTCATGCCCAGGCAGTACATCCATTACCACGGTCAGGAGGTTGGCTTCGGGGAGGTGCTGTGGAACCCTACGACCGAACAGGCGTGCGCCTGGTGCCACGTCAACTCCAACTTCCGGGCCAACCACTCCGGCTGGGACGTCGCGCTGGCCAACCGTGCCGTCCAGGTCGGTGGTTCGAACCTTGTTCGGGTCCCGACCAACTACGCGCTGGCGCCTTGTCGACGAACCGGGCCGAGCGTAGGTCGGCCAGCACCCGCGCCCGCTCATCCGGGCTCAACGCGGCCGGGTGCGGCGCAGGTGCCGGGCGCGGTCCGAGCACCACCGGCGCGGGATGGCGATGCCGGTGCACGGTGGTCCGCGATTTGCCCGACAGGGCGCACGCCGCGGTCACACCGAGCACGGGTTCCAGCGCGGCGAACGCCTGGTCGATCACATCTTGGGCGGCGCGTCGTTGTCCGCGCTCTCGGAGAGCAGTTCCAAGAGCGCGTGCGCTTTCCCATGATCTCCAATGCGGCCCTGGTCTTGGCCAACTCCCGCTCGGCCTTCTCCGCCCGTGCCCGTAGCCGCTCGTTCTCCTTCTCGGCCTCGCTCTTGCGCGTCTTGGGGCCGGAAGGCTGAGCCGCCGGCGCGTTCAACGCTCCCGCATCACGGGCCTTTCGCCACTCGATGATGTGCGAGTGATACAGCCCCTCGTGGCGCAGCAACGCGCCCTTGGCCCCCGGCTCGGTCGCCGCGTCGTAGGCCTCGACCATCGCCAGCTTGTACTCCGGCGTGAACGAGCGCCGCTTAGGCCTATCCGATCGAGGCCTGTCACCCTTGTCCACCTCACCATCGTCGGCGAGATCCCCACGGAGGTCGGCCACCGTCAAAGTCGCTACCTGAAAGATCCTGTTCTCGCCCCATTTGAGCCTCAGAAGACTACTTCGTCCCCAGGTCTCACGAGAGTCTGACAGAGAGGGACCCGCCATGCTCCTACGACCTCTGGGTCGTGTCTCCCTTGTGCCTCGCGTGCCTGTAAGCAGCCGGGGGAGCCATGCGTCGGCTCGATACCATCTCACCGTGATTTCCAGCGCCCGCACCACGGTCTTCGACATCGACGGCACGCTCTGCTTCGACGGACGGGCGATCGACAGCCGGATCCTCGCCGCCATCGAGGCATGTGAACATGCCGGTCATCAGCTGGTCTTCGCCTCCGCAAGGCCGGTCCGCGACCTCCTGCCTGTCCTCGACGGGGCTTTCCCCGCCGCCACGCTGATCGGCGGGAACGGCAGCCTCGTCTCCATCGGCGGCCAGGTCCGGGCGCGCGCCGCGTTCGGTGCCGGCGAACTCGACAAGCTGCTGGTCGAGGCCGAGCGGTACCAGGCGGGCTACCTCGCCGACGGCCCCTGGGACTACGCCTACACCGGGCCGGCCGACCACCCGATTCTCAGCCGCGTCGACCAAGGCTGCCTCGCCCGTCGGGTCGACCTCGCTGACCTTCCCTCTGTCGTGAAGTTCCTCGTGGTCAACGCAACCGACATGGCGGCCCTCGCCGAGGCCGGCCGCGTGCTGGGGATGACCGTCAACCATCACCTCGACGAGGCGATCATCGATTTCGCCCAGGGCACCACGAACAAGTGGGAGGCCCTGACCTCGCTGGGCATCGACGAGTACAACGCCTTCGGCAACGACATCAACGACATCGACCTGCTGCGCAACGCGCGGCACGGGGTCCGTGTCGGTGCCCACCCGAGCCTGGACGGCATCGCCCGTGTCACCGTCGCGCCCGCCCCGGGCGCTGTCGCCGCCGAGATCTCCAGGCTGGCCGCAGCGACGCCGCAGCCTGAGTAGGTCTCCGGTCAGCTGCGAATCCAAGAAGACGGGCGCGGACGGCGCACAGCCGAAGCGGCAGGGCGCCCGTCCCACCCTGCTGCCCAACCGTTATGACATCGGCGGCTGAAGAGCAAGGGCCGCCACGGGAACCGGCGAAAGCCCATGGGCGCATCTGCCGCGAAGATCCGTATCAGGGAGGACGTGCCGGTCAGGAGCAGCACTTCCGGGTCCAGCACTGCATACGGGTAGTACCGGCCACAGATGGAAGACGCCGGCCTGGCCAGACGGCAGCCTCTGCGACCCCGAAGAGATCTCCCGGCGAGAAGGCCGCGACCCGCACCGGCTGCCTCATCAGAAATCCGGGACACCCGAGGCTGAACCGGACGCTGCGCCAACCGCCGAGGCGGTGGCCGACTGATCCAGATGATGGTCGCCCGCACCCGGAGCCGCTCGTTGGTCGCGGACACGCAACTGATTGACTTGGATCATGCACCTGCTTTTCTCGTACGGAACACTCCAGCAGCCCGAGGTCCAGCGAACGGTTTTCGGAGCCGAA
>NZ_JAHDTI010000025.1 GCF_018531495.1 Nonomuraea sediminis | reverse complement strand
GGCGTGGCCGACGCCGTCGTCGGCCACCGTCTCGGCGAGGTCATCATTGAGGACCCTCACGTGATCGAGCTCAGCGGATCAGCGATCCACCCTGCTCTCATTACCGACAACAGCCCTGAGGCAGAGGTGATCGGCACCGTCTTCACACTCACCGATGACCAGTTGGCCCAGGCCGATGACTACGAGGTGGATGCATACCGCCGCGTCGAGGTACCGCTGCGGTCCGGGCGCACTGCCTGGGTTTACGCGCTCAACTGAGCTCAGGGATCAATCACCTGGTCGCGCGGGCGACCAGGTGGTGTGGTCCCGAAGCTGGTCCGTCTCGACGCTGACGCATCGCGAGACCGCTGTACGGCGCCGCGGCCTGCGCACCGACCGGGAGAACGTCCGGCTGCGCCGTCCGCTGATGCAGGCCCTGGATCGGATGTGGAGCCGTGCCCAGGCCGAGGGCACCGTACGCCCCAACCTCACCAGCGGCGACTTCGCCCTACTCCTGGCCCGGGTGCTGCGCCCGCTGCCCAACCTCCTGGAGGATCTTCGGCTATGCGTCGAACTGATGGCCGACGTGCTGTCGGCGACGTCGGACTATCAGAGGCTCGCGCTGATCGAGCTGTACGAGGTGCACGCCGAGGTCGTGCTTCCCCAGGTGGTCGCCTATCTACGCCGAGCCGGCGTAGTAGAAAGGATTCCGCTACTTCGGACAGCGCCATATCGAAATAGAGGCAGCGCACAGCGTGCATGAGGAATCAACAACAAGCCTCCTCGACGACGTCACGCTCGACGATGCCGAATACCTGGCGCTGGTGGCAGCCGCAAACGACTCCATGCTGAAGATCTTCGGCGCCGAAGCCAAGATCCTGCGCAGGGCCGCCACAGGCGAGTACTACGAAAAGCAGGCCACAGCGATCCTCGGAGCATGACCAGAGCCGGAGATTTCGGCGCGTATAGCCCCCCGCAGGCCATACACCAACCGGATGGTTCCGGAAATGGTCACGCTCCGCTACCTGGCGGTTCAGGCCACCTTCGGAAGAAGGGGGCCGGACCGCCCGCGCCGCCCGGGAGGCCTGGTCGACTACGCCATGCTCCCGGCGAGCCCGTGCCGCATCGCGATCGGCTGCGGGGTGCGGGCTCCGGCGACCTCGCATAATCAGGTGTCGCCTATTCGATGGTGCTTCTGAGGCTGTCAGTTATCACTCACGGTGGTCATTGCCTGGGGCATAGCCGCTCCAGGCGTTCTTGACTTCGGAGGTCAGCCCATGTCGCCGGGGGCATCTCGCGGAGCGTGTAGTGCTTGCGCGTCGGGTATGCCGGAGCAGGGACTGGGTGGCGGTGGAGACGCGAGAGTAGACGATCCGCACCGCGGCTCCTCAGGGCTGCACTTTCGGGGGCGTGGGCCGAGTGTCCGCTCCCCGCATGCTCCGTGCCGTAGGCCGTTACTTCACGACCCGGAACCGCAGGTGCGTGACCGCGTCGGAGGCGACCACCTGCGTGCGCATGAACTCGATGTGGCCAAGGTCTTCCAGCAGCCGGCTTCCAGAGCCCAGCACGACCGGCACCAGGTTGATCAGCAACTCATCCAGCAGTCCGCCACGCAGGAACTGCCGTCCTGTCTGGGCACCCATCACGATCACGTCTTTGTCTCCGGCCGCGTCCTGCGCGGCCTTCAGGGCGGCCTCGATGCCGTCGGTGATGAAGGTGAACGTCGCGCTTTTCATGACGAGTTCGTCGCGGGTCTGGTGGGTGAGCACGAATGTCGGTGCCGGATAAGGGGTGTCCTGCCAGTGCGGGAGGCCGACGTCGAACGTGCGCCTGCCGACCACGACCGCGCCGACTGAAGCGGACATCGTAGCGAGGACCTCCTTGTCTCGCGGGTCGGGCTGGTCGGTGAACATCCACTCGTGCAGTCGCATGCCGCCCTTACCCATGGGATGCTCCGCACCGATGTCTGGACCGGCGACGAAGCCGTCCAATGACATGCTCTTGCACAGCACCACGGCACCCATTGAGACCTCCTGAACGTTGTCCTCAGGAGTTAGACCACCCGGCCTCTCACAACTCATCGGCGCAGAGTGGCAGCGGACTCCGCAAGGTAAGTCCGGAATCCGCAAAGTCTGTTGAGCATCAGGAGGGCGACAGTGGTCGGCGTCAAGTCTTGTCAGTCGCTCACCGTAGTTCTCCCCGCTCGGCATCCTGGCAGGCAGTGACGACCGACTACGGGAAGGCCTTCCTGGCGTTCGTCCGCGACCCGCGGTAAGCCTGTCGTCGTGTTGCTTACCGGATGCGTGATTCATCCTGCTTCATCCGGTGGGCATAGTTTTGGGGCATGGCGCTGCAACTTCTTCAGGTGAATTTCAAGGCTCGAGATGACTCGGCGCTGGGCCGGTTCTGGGCGGAGGCGCTCGGCTGGGGTGTTTCCAGCGAGGGACCCGGTGTGACCAGCGTTAAACCCGTAGGTTTCGTGTGGCCGGACCCCTCCGCCGTCTGCGTCGATGTCGTCGCCGTCCCGGACCCCGAAACGGTGAAGTACCGCGTGCACCTCGATCTCGCCGCCACCTCTGCGGCCCATCAGGCGGAGTTGGTCGCGCGTCTGAAGGAGCTCGGTGCGACGCCCGCCGATGTGGGCCAGGGCGACGTCCCGTGGACGGTTCTGGCCGATCCGGAGGGCAACGTGTTCTGCGTGCTGGAGCCTCGGGAGATCTACCGGGACACCGGGCCGATCGCCGCGGTGGTGGTCGACTGCGCGGACCCGCGGGTCATGGCCCGGTTCTGGGGCGAGGCGATGGACTGGACCCTGCACGAGGTGAGCGACGATCACGCGACGCTGCGCTCCGCCAAGGGGGTCGGGCCGTATCTGGAGTTCCTCCGCACGCCCGGCGTGCCGACCGTGTGGAACCGCGTCCATCTCGACCTGCTGCCGTACCGCGGTGACGATCAAGCGGCGGAGGTGGCCCGGCTGCAGGCCCTCGGCGCGAGGCTGGCCGATGTGGGCCAGGGAGACGTCCCGTGGGTCGTCCTCGCCGACCCGGAGGGCAACGAGTTCTGCGTCCTCGGTCGTGCCTGACGCGGAGCCTCCCCGCCTTCGGGCAAGCCCCTCGACGTTGTACTTGATTTCCAGACGCCTGAGGGCGACCGGATACAGGCGGGATCTTGCCGTTCAGGAATTCCTAGATCCGGGGGGTATGGAGGACTCAGGTGGCGACAGATCTTCGACTGGGGCCGCTGATCTGCCGACGGCGTTGAGAAATCGTGTGCCCCAATCTCTCAGGTGATCGACGAACTCCGGCGGTTCGATCACGTCGAATTCGGCGCCGACATTGCCCAGCGCCTGGGTTGGCCAGTCCAGGCTGGTGGACACCATCGTGAGCCGGCAGCGGTCCCCGTCGACCGGTTCGATGACGCCCCACTGGCCGACCATCCGGCGTATGTGTTCGGCGGGCGCATGGACCAACACGACGACCGTGTGGGCTCTGGGAATCTGTGCCGAGGCGCGCACGAACGCGGCGGCGTCCCCGCCGGGCAGAGGCCGCTGCCGGAAGCGGGCTCCGATATTGCGTGGCTGGGTCAGCCGGTCGAGGCGGAAGCTGCGCCAGTCGTGCCTGGCCAGGTCGTAGGCCACCAGGTACCACCGGCCGCCGAGCGCCACGAGGCGATGAGGTTCCACCTCGCGCTCGGTCTGCGAGCCGCCGCGCGCGGTGTAGTGGAAGCACAGCCGTTCCTGGTCCCGGCAGGACTGGGCGATCGCGGTCAGCACCTCCGCGGGGACGACCGGTCCGGCGGGCGTCGCGGAGACGGTCATCGCGCGCACCGCGTTCACCCGGGCGCGTAGGCGAGTTGGGAGGACCTGCACCACTTTGGTCAACGCGCGCACCGCTGCCTCTTCCATGCCCGCGATTCCGCTCTGCGCGGCGTCGCCCATGCCGACCGCCAGTGCGACCCCTTCCTCGTCGTCGAGCAGCAGCGGCGGCAGCACAGCCCCGGGCGCGAGCTGGTAGCCGCCGTCGGTGCCCCGGGAGGCCTGCACCGGATAACCGAGCTCACGCAGCCGGTCGACGTCCCGGCGCAGAGTGCGTTCGGAGACCCCGAGGCGATCGGCCAGATCGGCGCCGGACCAGTGGCGGTGCGTCTGCAGCAGCGACAGCAGCGTGAGCGTGCGGGAACTGGTGTTGGCCATGTCACCATCATCCCTGCACTTCCGGTCAAAAACTGGCCGGAAGTCTGAATAGGGTCGTCACCATGATGACTCGCGAGATTCAGTTGACCGCCCAGATCGCAGCTGTCCCCGGACCCGAGCACTTCACCGTCACTGAGACGCAGATCGACGGCGAGGTCGTGGTCCGCACCGACTACCTGGGCCTTGCCGCTACCTACCTCGAACTCATGCGGCCCGACTGCCACCTTCCAATCCCGGCGTGGCAGCCGGGTCAGCGGGTCGGCGTCATGGCGATCGGCACTGTTCTGCGTTCGGCCAGCCCGGAGCTGAAAGAAGGCGACCTGGTCCAGTCGATGAGCGGTTGGAGCACGCACTCGGCGGGCCCGGCCGCTTCCTACGTCAAGCTGGACCCGGATGCCTACCCCGACCCGAGCTACCACCTGGGCCAGGGGCCGACCGCCTACTACGGCGTCGCGGATGTGGCCAAGGTCGGCCAGGGCGACACCGTGTTCGTCTCCGGCGCGGCCGGAGGCGTCGGCTCATTGGCCGGGCAGATCGCCCGCAACCTGGGCGCCAAGAAGGTCATCGGCAGCGCAGGCAGCCAGGCCAAGGCGGACTACCTCGTCAACGAGCTCGGCTTCGACGCCGCCTTCGACTACCACCACGACCCGGTCGCCGCGCTCAAGGAGCTGGCTCCGGAGAGCATCACCGTCTTCTTCGACACCGTCGGCGGGGCGCTGTACGACGCCGCGCTCGAGGTCGCCGCGCCAGGCGCGCGGTTCGCCCTGTGCGGATCGCTGTCCACCCAGCTGGGCGCCGCACCCGACCGCTTCCCCGAGCCCGACCCGGCCGCCGCCCAGACCAGGCAGGTCGAGCTGCTGCCGTTCTCCTGCTACCACACGCCCGACCAGATCGCCGCCTGGCACCACCACTTCCGCACAGCGCTGGTACAGAGTCGATTCGTGTATCCGCGGACCGTGGTCGAAACCGGCATCGACGGCGTGCCCAACGCCTTTCTGTCCATGCTCCGGGGCGACTACCGAGGCAACGTCTCGGTACGGCTGGCATGATCACCCTGTCCCGGCGCACCCTCAACCGAGCTCTGCTCCAGCGCCAGTTCCTGCTGGAGCGCACCAACCGGACGCCCCTGGAGGTGATCGGCCACCTGGTCGCCATGCAGGCACAGGAGCCGAACTGGCCCTACGTCGGCCTGTGGACCCGGATCCGCCGATTCACCCACGCCGAACTCACCGCCCTGCTCGCCGACCGGCGGGTGGTGCGTTCCGGCTTCCTGCGCAGCACGATGCACCTCGCCGCAGCCGACGACTTCCGCCGGCTTCGGCCCGTGCTGCAGCCCGTCCTGAACCGAACCGCCGACTCGGCGTACTTCCGGCGTAACAACGCCGGACTTGACACCGAAACGCTGATGGCCGACGGACGCGCACTGCTGGAGAACGGACCACTGTCCCGAAAGGAACTCGCCAGACACCTCGCGGCCCGCCACCTCGGCCGCGACAGCAGGATTCTCGCCGGTGAAATCGAACTGCGCACCCCACTCATCCACGACCCAGCCACCGCATCCTGGGGCGGCTGGAGCAACCGATCATCGATCACCGTCACGGCCGCCCCGGTCGACGGCGCCCACCCCACCGCCATCCACGAACTGATTCGCCGCTACCTGGCCGCCTTCGGACCCGCCACCGTGGCAGACGTCCAGGCCTGGTGCGGCCTGACCCGGCTGGACCAGATCATCCCGGAGATGGGCACCGAACTGCGGCACTACACCGGCCCGGACGGACAGCAACTCCTCGACCTGCCCGACACCCCGCTACCTGACCCCGACACTCCCGCCCCGGCGCGGCTGCTTCCCGCCTACGACAACGCTCTCCTGGGCCACGCCGACCGCAGCCGCATCATCGCCGACGCCGACCGCAAACACGTGACCCCCGGACAGGCCATGGTCCGCCCCACCCTCCTCGTCGACGGCTACGTCCGCGGCACCTGGTCCTTCACCGCAGGCGAGGTACGGCTGACGCCTTTCCGACCCCTCTCGGCAACCGAACAACAAGCAGTCGACCATGAGATCACCCAGCTGCTGCCCTTCCTGTCGCACAGCTTGACGGGCTGCTGAACGCGACGATCAGACCGCAGCGATCCAACGCGAGGCCGAGCGGTCGGCGGGTCGTGTTCACTGCTCGAACATGATCATGAATTGATGTTCCGTTAGAGGAACGCTCGACGAGCACGGCTCTGCGCCTGCCGAAAACTCCGTCCACGCAGTTCAAGCGGCATGTGAGTACTCGTGGAGAACCCCGCCGAGCCGATCTCGTCGGCGAATGTTCAGGTCGTCGATTCGCTTCGGATCGGCGATCGGATCTGGGACAGTACGCAGTGGTGCCGCCTGAGCCCGGGCTTGGTGGGCTCGGTGCTCGTTGTAGAACTGTTCAACTCGCGCAGGGCGTGCCGCAGGCGACGTTCGTTCCAGATCAGGCAGCGGTCCAGCAGCTCGCGCCGGCACGACTGCACCCACCGCTCGATGACCGCGTTCATGCGCGGCATCCGGATACCGGTGAGCATGGTCTGGATGCGGCGTCGGCAAGGATCTCGTCGATGAGGGCCGGGAACTTGGCGTCCCGGTCTCGGATCAGGTAGCGCGCCCGGCAGCCCGCATCCTCCAGATCCGTCACGAGATTCTTGATCGCCTGGATGACCCAGCTGGCGTTCGGGTGCGCGGTGGTGCCCAGCACGCGGGCGCGCCTGGTGACCTGCTCGATGACCGCCAGGATGTACTGGCGCTGCCCGTTCAAAGTGATGGTCTCGATGAAATCGCAGGCCAGCAGGGCGTCGGCTTGCGAGCGCAGGAAGTCGGCCCATGTGGTGGACGCCCGATCGGGTGCCGGTTCAAGCCCTTCCTGGTTGACGATCTCCCAGACCGTGCACGGTGCGATCTTGATGAGCTCTCCGTGCAGCCGCCGATATCCTGTGGTGGATTTTCGCGAACCAGGCGCAAGATAGGGACACGGATGGAGCGGACCGTCAGCGGGCGCCCAGGCCGACTCGGCCGGCTGACACGGGCATGACGCCGTTTCATCAGATCACAGTGCCAGCGCAAGACGGTATCCGGCCGGACAATGAGCCGCAGCCGGCGCAGGACCTCGCGCGGCAGCGATGCCAGGAGCGCGGCGAGAAACGCTCGGTCCTCGGGAGCGAATCTCACTCTGGTATCGGCACCGAGCTACCGCTCCAGAACTGGGATCTGGTGACGCAGGGCGAGAATCTCGATCGCCCATCGGCAGCAACCGCAGCGCGGTGAAGGTGACAGCGAGATAGGCCAGACGAAGGAGCACGGCCGATCATCCTGCCGCACGCGTCTCCCTCTCCTGGCGGCCGAGGCTCGCGCACGCCACACAGAACCCCCCAAGGCCATGACCTGGGTGGATGTAATTGTCGGCAGGCGCAGAGTTGAAGACGCGTATCGTGAAGGAATTGCGATCGATACAGCGGATCATAAGCTCCAGGTCGGCATAGTCGGCACGCCTGCGCACATTAACCTGCGGACCTAACGTTTAAAGGTGCCTTGACCACCCGCAAGGCCGCCGCCGATGCCGAGTCCACCGGCGACGATCGACCCGATGATCTCACCACGCATACCCCAGAAGTTAATGACCGTGGTCGCAGTCCAGTAGGTTACCTGGAACCGTGCATCCCACCCGATGATCTTCTCGATCGGGTAGTTGAACCACGCGGTACCCCACGTCGCCTGCCCACCCAGCGCAATTCCCCCGGCGACCCCGCTGAAGATGTAGTCGGTATCCAGGAACCAGATGTCAAGGTCAACAGTGAAGAATCCACCCATTAACACTCGGACGGTATATTTCGACTGCTCTGTAGCCGCCAGAGACTCCTTGACCGGGTCGGACACTTTTTCTGGGAACTCTTGAGCGATCTCCAGAGTCTTCGCCGTCAGGGACCGAAGCGTCTCCCTCGCAATTACCGAATGGGCCTCGACTAATGACAGTTCGCGCGGGTCGGGTGCCTCATCGGCTGGAGAAGACATGGAAATCCTCGCTATCGCACTTCGATTAGGCATAACCGACGAGTTCATCCAGCGCCGACCCGCACATAAGATGTCAGCACCAAATGACTCGAAAACAGATTCCTCAACACCTTGGGGGAATCCATGCTCTGCTCATATCAGTGCTTGAATACGTCAAGCATGACGCGCCGGACGGATTCTCGCAATAATATTGGCATACCTAGTGCAAGGGAATAATATCGGCCTCGATCGTTCACGTCAATGAGATTTCAGGTGTGCGCCTGCCGAAAATTCCGTCCATGCAGGTCAAGCAGTATGTGAGTACTCGTGGAGGACGCCGCCGAGCCGGTCTTGGCGGCGTACATTCAGGTGGATGATTCGCTCTGGATCCGTGAATGGATCGGGGGTGGTGCGCAGCGGGGCTGCTTGGCCCAGGGCCTGATGGGCGCGGTGCTGGTTGTAGAACCGTTCGTATTCGCGTAGGGCATGCCGCATGTGGCGTTCGTTCCACAGTAGGCAGCGGTCGAGGAGTTCGTGGCGGCACGACTGCACCCATCGCTCCATGATTGAGTTCATTCGCGGCACCCAGATACTAGTGAGCACGGATCTTTACGTCGGCGAGGATGCCGTCCATGAGAGCGGGGAACTTCGCATCCCGGTCTCGGATCAGCTAGCGGGCTCGGCAGCCCGCATCTTCGAGTTCCATCACGAGATCCTTCATGGCCTGGATGACCCAAGTGGCGGGCGGGGGAGTGGTGGTGCCAAGCACGCAGACGTGCCTGGTGGTGTGCTCGATGACGGCCAGGATGAATTGGCGCTGGCCGTTGAGGGTGATGGTCTCGATGAAGTCGCAGGCCAGCAGGGCGTCGGCTTGCGATCGCAGGAAGTCGGCCCATGTGCTGGAGGCCCGCTGGGGTGCCGGATCGAGATCTTCCTGCTTGGGGATCTCTCAGACGGTGGAGGGCGCAACCTTGATGCCGAGCGTGGCGAGCTCTCCGCGTATCCGCCGGTAGCCCCAGGCGGGATTCTCCTGGACCAGGCGCAGGACGGGAAGCCGTAGCCGGCGTAGGACCTCGCGGGGCAGCGATGTCAGGAGCGCGGCGACAAAAGCTCGGTCTTCCGGGCCGAATCTCACTCTGGTTTCATCGCCGAGTTGCCGTTCGAGGGCGAGAATCTCGACGTCCTTGTCCCGATCGCCCATCGGCAGCAGCCGCAGCGCGGCGAAGGCGTTGGTAATGGTCAGATAGGCCAGGCGAAGGAGCATGGCCGATCATCATGCCGCACGTGTTGCTTTGCCTGGTGCCGGAACTGGTGCACGCCACGCCAAGCCCAACATGCTCGTGACCTGGGCGGATGTAATTATCGGCAGGCGCAGTGCCCGCGCGGGTGCGGGGGACGCGGGTCCCCCGCACCCGGAGTCCTACATCAGCGGCACCGCCCGGTTCAGGGCGGGCGGGGCCACCGGCCCCTGCCGCAGGTAGGCCCGCATGGCCTCGTAGTCGCGGTTGCCGCGCACGGCGTCGGTGTACCCGGCGAAGGCGGGGTAGCCGTCGGCGCCGATCAGCGTGTAGGCCAGCGCGGCGAGCCGGTAGGTCCTGCCGGTGTCGAGCGGCTGCCCGTTCACGATCACGTCGGCGGGGTTGACCCGGTCCCCGACGGGCCGGTTCGCGGAGTAGGAGAAGCGGACGTTCTTGGACACGGCCAGCGGCGCGAACTTCACGGTGCCGTTGGCCTGCGTCTGCCACTGCTGCTCCAGGGCCTGCTCGAGCTGCGAGCCCTTGACCGAGACCGTGAGCACCGGGTTGGCGTAACCCCACGCCGCCCACGACTCGCCCATGAGCACCTGCCCGTCGCTGTCGGCGGGGTTCGTGCCCTTGGCGAACAGCAGGTCGCCGCGCAGGGAGTTGGAGCCCTTGGTCGGGGCGACGGCCACCATGGCCAGGTCGGCCTTGCCGCCCTCGGTCCGCTGCGAGTCGAAGTAGGCCACGTCGGCCACGGTGTTGCCGAGCGTGCTCTGCCCCGTCGCGTCGCGGGTCCTGGTGAGGTCGCCGGTGATGGTCCCGTACGGCTTGGCGTAGGTCTCCTTCTGCTTGGCGTTCCAGTGGTCGACCAGCTTCACCATGGCGGGGTCGGGGGTGACGTCGCGGGTCACGGGGTGGTTGACCGCGGTGGTCTCGGACCTGATGACGTCGCGGGTACGGTGGTCGAGCTTCAGGTTGATCTCGTTGATGAGGCGGCCGTGGTTGGCGGCCTCGACGACCGGGCGGGGGTTACCCGCCGGGTCGGGTAGCGAGCAGGTGAAGTACCAGTGCCAGTGGCCCGTGACGATGACGTCGATGTCGGGCGAGGCGTTGGCGGCGAAGTCCCAGATCGGCCCGTTCTTCTGGTCGGCGCAGCCGTTGTAGTCGTCTCCGGCCTTGCCGCCCTCGTGCACGTTGGCGACGATGGCCTTGACGCCGCGCCGCTTGAGGATGGCGGCGTACTTGTTGGCCGTCTCCACCAGCGGCAGGTTGTCCAGTGACGGCTGGTAGGAGGTGGAGCCGTCCACCGTGGTGGGCGTGGTCAGGTTGATGAACCCGACGGGGATGCCCTGGAAGCGCTTGATCACGTACGGCGGGAGCACCGGCCGGGTGTCGCCCTTCCGCGTGATGTTGGCCGTCGAGATGGCGAAGTCGGCGCCGTGGAACTGCCGCCCGTCGGAGTCGGTGAAGCAGCTGTCGACCCCGATCTCGCCGAAGCACTCGCCCTCGCCCATGTGGTCGCGCAGGAACTCCAGCGACCGGTCGAGCTCGTGGTTGCCCACGGTCGTGAAGTCGAGCTTGATCTTGTTGAGGAACTCGATCGTCGGCTCGTCGGCGTGGTAGGACACCTCGGTCGGCCAGCCGCTGAAGTTGTCACCGGCCGAGAACGTGACCGTGTTCTCATGGCCTTGCCGGAGCTTGTCCAGATGCGTCGCCACGTACGGCGCGCCGCCCACCACCAGGGTGTTCCCTTGCGGATCCTTGATCGTCCCGTCGGTGGCGTTGTTCTGCGGGGTGATGTAGCCGTGGAAGTCGGTGAGGGACAGCAGTTGCACGTCCACAGGCTTCGGGTCGGCCAGTGCCGGTGAGGCGGAGGAGGCCAGAGTGACGCCTAAGGCGACGACGATCCACTTGCGAAGGGAATGCACACATACTCCTCGATAGGGGGATACAACGGGAGAAAAGACTGGTGGATCAGCCCTTCGAGCCGGTGAACGCGATCCCGGCGATCAGCTGTCGCTGCATGACTACGAAAAGAACGATCACGGGCAGCGAGGCGACGACGGACCCGGCGAAGAGGATCGGGTAATTGGTCAGGTACTGGCCGCGCAGCGAGGCCAGCCCGGCGGAGAGCGTCATCATCTCCGGGTCGGTGTTGACCACCAGCGGCCAGAGCAGGCTGCTCCAGGACCACATGACGGTCAGCAGCCCGAGCGCCAGCAGCCCGGGCCGCACCAGCGGCAGCATGATCCACCAGTAGATCTGCAGCGGGTTGGCGCCGTCCAGGCGCGCCGCCTCGTCCAGTTCCCTGGGCAGCGTCTTGAAGAACTGCCGCAGCAGGAACGTGCCGAAGGCCCCGAAGACCCCGGGGGCGATGAGCGCCTGGAGGGTGTTGAGCCAGCCGAGCCCCTGCATGATCTCGTACCGGGGCAGCAGGAACAGCTCTCCCGGCACCATCAGCACGGCCAGGAACAGCATGAAGATCGGCCCGCGCCCGGGGAAGTCCAGCCGCGCGAAGGCGAAGGCCGCGAGCGAGCAGAGCAGCAGCTGCCCGGCCGTCACCGCCGCCGTGACGATCACGGTGTTGAGGAACTGCCGCCCGAGCGGCACGGTCCTGAACACGTCGGCGAAGTTGTGCCACTGCCAGGAGGGGACCGGCGTGGGCGGCACCCGCATCGACTCGGTGACCGTCTGCAGCGAGACCACGAGCTGCCAGACGAACGGCGTGATCATGATCAGCCCACCGGCGAGCAGGACCGCGTGCACGATCCAGCGCCTACTCATAGTGGACCCACCGCCTCTGCAGCCTGAACTGGAGGGCGGTCAGCGCGAGGATCAGGGCCAGCAGCACGACCGCGATCGCGGCTGCGTAGCCGCGGCTGTTCTGCACGAAGCCCTGCTCGTAGAAGAGGTAGACGATCGTACGGCTCCCCGCCATCGCCGGGCTCTTGGTGTCGATCATGAGGTAGACCAGGTCGAACACCTGCAGAGCGTTGATCAGCGTGATCACCATGACGAAGAACGTGGTGGGCGTGAGCAGCGGCAGCGTGATGCGGAAGAACTGCCGCATCCTGCCCGCGCCATCGATCGCGGCGGCCTCGTAATAGTGCTTCGGGATCCCCTGCAGCCCGGCCAGGAACAGCACGGCGTTGTACCCGAGCGAGCTCCAGATCCCGACCACCGCGATGGCGTAGATCGCGAACTCGGGGTCGGAGACCCAGTAGGGCCCGTCGATCCCGATCTCGCCGAGCAGGTAGTTGATCAGGCCGAAGTCGCCGTTGTACAGGTAGCGCCAGGTCAGGCCGACGGCCGCGGGCATGGTGACCACGGGCAGGAAGTACAGCGTGCGGTAGAAACCGAGCCCGCGCAGCCCCGGCACGTTGAGCAGCGCCGCGATCACGATCGCCAGCGGCACCCCGATGAGCACGAGCACGGAGTAGAGCAGCGTGTTGCGCAACGCGCCGAGCATCTCCTCGTCGCCGAAGAGGGCGGCGAAGTTGTCGAGCCCCACCCACGTCTGCCCGCCGAACACGCCCGACTCGGTGAAGCTCAGGTAGAGCGTCTGGACGATCGGCCACAGGTAGAACACGGCCAGCCCGAGGGCCATGGGCGCGATCAGCCCGTAACCCCAGAGCCAGTCGCGGCGCGGCCGCCGCCCCGGCCGGGCCGCCGCCTTGACGGCGGCCCGTTCCTCGGTCAGCAGCATCCGCTACTCCTTGGCCAGGATCTCGTTCATCTGCGCGGCGATCTCCCTGGCCGCGTCCGCGGTCGGCCGCTTGCCCGCCCACGCCTCGGCGAGGAGCTTGTTCTGCACGTCCTGCCACTTGGCGGTGTTCAGGGAGACGGGGTACGGCACGCCGTGCGGGATCGAGGCGTCGAACGCCTCCTTCAGGTGGTAGTTCGGGAAGGCGTTGAACCAGCCGTCCTGGGTGCCCGCCCGCGAGGAGACCGAGGCGCCGCCGGTGTCGCTGAGGATCTTCTCGGCCTCCTCGGAGGAGAGGAACGTGGCGAACTGCGCGCTCTCAACCGGGTGCTCGCTCTTGGCCGAGACGGCGTTGGCCAGGCCGAGCAGGATGACGGCCTCCTGCGCCGGCCCCTTGGGCAGGGGCGCCACGTCGACCTTGTCGCCGCGCTCGGTGTTGGCCTTGAACGCGGTGGCGAGCCAGGAGCCGCCGTAGTACATGGCGTACTTGCCGGTCATGAACAGCTGGATGGGATCGGTGTCGGTCGTCGCCTGGGCGGGCGGGGCGACCTTGTCCTTGTTGATCATGTCGGTCCAGAACTCCAGGCCCTGGATGGAGCCGGGCTCGTCGAAGCCCGACTTCTTGCCGTCGGCGGAGATGACGTGGCCGCCGGCCTGGATCATCGTGGGGTAGAAGCCACCCTGGTCCCACATGGGGGCCAGCAGGCCGTACTGCTTCTTGGCCGGGTCGGTCAGCTTCTTGGCGGCGGCCCTGAGGTCGTCCCAGGTCCAGTCGGCGGTCGGGTACTTGACGCCGGCCTTGTCGAAGAGCTCCTTGTCGTACCAGAGCACGGGGAGGCCGACGTCGCGCGGCATGCCGTACAGCTTGCCGTCGTAGCGGTAGCCGTCCACGATCGCCTGCGGGAAGGAGCTGACGTCGGCGTTCGCGATGGGGGCGAGCACGCCGCCCTTGGCGTACAGGCGGACGTTGAGGCTGTTCATCCAGAAGACGTCGGGGGCCGCGCCGCCGGTGGCGGCGGTCTGGAGCTTGGTCCAGTACTGGTCCCAGGGGGTGATCTCCAGCTTGACCGTGACGTCGGGGTGCTGCTTCTGGAAGGCGTCGATGATTTTCTGGGTGCTGGCTTGGTCGTTCTTCTCCCAAATCGCGTAGTTGATCGTGATTTTTCCGGACTTGGTGGTGGTGTCGGTGCCGGAGCCACAACCGGCCAGGGTCACGGCCAGGGTGGCGACCAATGCCATACGCAGACGCACGGGGGGTTCCTTCTCTCTGGAAGCGTCGGGGGTGGTGGTCAGGGTCTCGATCGCGAGGGATCGGCGCGGAGGGCGGCGCTCCGCTCAGAATTCGGTGTTGGTGAAGCCGGTCCGCGCCACGACATCGCTGTATCCGTTGACGTCGAAGTCCTCGGCGTAGAAGAGGTGGAAGCCGGTGGCGTCGGCGGCGACGGCGGTGGCCGACTGGCTGCCGGCCGTGTTCGGGTTCATGCGCTCGCAGGGGAACCGGCCGGCCGTCGTCCCGTCGGCGTTGAAGCCGCGGGCGTACACCTCGAAGGAACGGCCGGCGTTCCAGATGTCGGACTCGGTCCAGCCGACGACGAACCGTCCGCTGTCGTCGACGGCGACGGACGGCGATCCCTGGACCGCGCACCTGTCCACCGACGACACCCTCCCGCACAGCGGCGGGTACTCCTTGCCGCCGTCGGAGACCGTGTTCGGTGCGTACTTCCCGAACGCGACGGGGTTCTCCGCGAACCTCGATCCCAGGGAGGGCGTCAGACCTCGCGTCCGCACCCGCCAGACGGTCTTCACGTCGCCTCCGGTGACCGCCACGTTGTCGCTCCAGGCGACGACGCTGTCGCCGCCCGCCGTCGTCGCCACCGCGGGAGCCAGGTGCTCGGTGGCCGCGTTGGTGTTGATCTTCGTGGCGGCGGCGACGGTCGCGCCGGTCGCCGAGACGCGCTTGCCGTACACGTCGGGCGCCTGCTGCCAGACCACGGTCGCGGTGCCGGCGCCGTCGACGGCCACGTCCGGGCGGTCGCCCGCGCCCACCTGGACCGGCGCGAAGGCACGCGAGGTCAGCGAGGCGTAGCCGGCCGCGCGGACGGTCTTGGTCGGCGCGTCCTCCCAGACCACCGTGAACCCGCCGTCGCCCCGGACCGCGATCCTCGGTCGGGTCTGGTCGCCGCTCCACTGCGGGTCGTTCGCCCAGATCGTCGAGCTCAGCGTGCCCGACGGGGAGAGCCTGCGCACCGCGATGTTGTGCTCGCCCCGGCAGTCGCCGTCCTCGGCCCAGGCGACGTAGGCGTTGCCCGTGTCGTCGACGCCGGCCGACGGCTGCACGTGGTTCCAGCCGGTCGCGCACCCGGCCCCGCCCATCGAGACCTTCACGGGGCCGGTCACCGGCTGCCCGTCGTGGTAGATGCGCGCGTAGACCTCGGTGCCGTCCACCGAGGCACGATCACGGTCGTCCTCCCAGGCCACGGCCGTGTAGCCGGCGCGCATGGCGGCCGCCCTCGGCGCCCGCTGGTCGTCGGGGCCATTGGCGGCCATCTGGAGCGCGGCGTCCGGATAGGCGGAGGGGACGAACTTGATCATCTCGTCCAGCATCGCGGCGAAGTCCGCGTCGTACGCCGCGTAGATCCCCGCGTCGTCGATACGGAGGAAGGAGTCGTCCGAGGCGGTCAGGGAGCCGGCGTTGAGGTTGTGGGAGCCGGTGTAGACGTAGCGCCGCGTCGCGCCGCCCGCCGCCGCCGACGGCCCGTCCACCAGGATGATCTTCGAGTGGAGGTTGTCGGGCGCGCAGGTGTCCCCGGCCGGATAGTGGCAGCCGCCGGGCCTGAAGGTGTGCACCACGATGCCGCCCTTGGCGAGTTCCTGGGCGGTCGAGACCGTCTGGTTGCCCTCGGCGACGAGCACCTGGACGCCGCACCCCTGCTGCTTCTTCGCCTTGAGCGCGTCGATGACGGCCGGCCTGTCCGTGGCGAACTGCGACTGCGCCACGCGGATCGTGCCGGGGCAGCCCACGTCCTTGATCATGGCCGCGACCAGGTCGGCGTCGCCGTAGGCGGACTGGTCGTAGGCGGTGTCGCGGGGCTCCATCCACACCGTGACCTTGCCGCTGGAGGAGGTGAAGGGCGCCTTCCAGGTCGTCCGCACCCGGGAGACCAGCGTGTCGAACACCTGCCGGTAGCCCGCGGCCAGCCCGGCGTCGCCCGAGCTGATCAGCATGTTCTGGTGGAGGGAGTTGTCGGCGCTGAGGTTCTGCGAGCTCTGCGCGACCACGTCGGTCCTGCCGTCTGTGAGGCGGCTGAACACGAAGAACTTGTGGTGGTTGATGTCGGTGTCCGGGCCGTTGCAGCCCATGGTGCAGAGCGTGACCGGCACGCCGGCGGCGGCCAACTCGTCGAGCAGCGGGTCGTGACCGGACCCCTCGGACACCACCCGTACGTCGACGCCGCGATCGTGCGCCGCCACGAGCTCGTCCTTGACGGTCCTGATCTCCAGCACGTACGTCGCCACGCGCAGAGTGGAACCCGGCGCGGCCAGGTCGATCAGGCCCAGCAACCGCGTCAGCAGGGAGCCGTCGAGCGTGCCGTCGACGCTCGGCCTGCTGAAGTACGCCGACAGCTCGGGAGTCGCCGCACGGGCCGGGGTGATCACGCCGAGCAGGCAGGATAAGCCGATGAGGATGACGGACAGGCGTCTGGTCATGCGTGCCTCTCTCCACTGAGGTTTCGTCGGATGCCGCGGGTCCAGGCCGCCACCTCGGCCTCGGTCTCCGCCCGCTCGCGCGGCCAGCCCTTGACGTCCGGCCGCGTCTGCCACGGCTCGGGGCCGGTCTCCTTGCGGTACTCCACGCCCAGCGCGGCGAGCCGGAGCTCGTGGTGGTGCAGCCGCGCTCGGAAGTCGTCGAAGTCGCCGCCCGCGGGGCTCCACACGACCTCGGCGAAGGCCGACAGGCGGGGGAAGGCCATGTAGTCGAGCGCGCGAGGCGAGTCGATGTGCTCGGTCCAGAGGTTCGCCTGCGCGCCGAGCACGCGGACGGCCTCGGCCTCCGTGAGCTCCGGCGGCACCGGTTCGAAGGCGTGGACGTCGCGCAGCGAGATCACGCTACCGATCGGGACCGGCTCGTCGGGCCGGTCCGACTGCCGGAAGTCGAGGTAGAGCTGGGTGAACGGGCACGTGATCACGTCGTGCCCGGCCCTGGCCGCCACGACCGCGCCGTACGTGCCGCGCCAGGACGCCACGGTCGCACCCGGCGGCAGGCCGCCCTCGATGATCTCGTCCCAGCCCAGCAGGCGTCGCCCGCGCGCGGTCAGATGGTCGGAGAACTGGCGGATGAACCAGCTCTGCAGCTCGTCCTCGTCGCGCAGGCCGAGCTCGCGGATGCGCCGCTGGGCCGACGGGCTCTCCCGCCACTGCGTCTTGGGGCACTCGTCGCCGCCCACGCAGACGTACTCGCCGGGGAAGATCTCCATGACCTGGTCGAGCACGTCCCGGTAGAAGGCGAGCGTGGCGTCCTCGACGTTGAGCACGTTCGGGGAGACGCCCCACTGGGTGGCGACCTCCAGCGGGTCGTCGAGGTTGCCCAGCTCCGGATAGGCGGCGATGGCGGCCTGGGAGTGCCCGGGCAGCTCGATCTCGGGCACCACGGTGACGAACCGGTCCGCCGCGTACGACACGATCTCGCGCAGGTCGTCCTGGGTGTAGAAGCCGCCGTGCGGGCGGCCGTCGAACAGGCCCTGCCGGCGGGACCCCAGCGGGCTCTCCCTCCGCCAGGCGCCGACCTCGGTCAGCTTCGGGTACCCCTTCACCTCGAACCGCCAGCCCTGATCGTCGGTCAGGTGCAGGTGCAGCACGTTGAGCTTGTGCGCGGCCAGCAGGTCGATGTACCGCAGCAGGTCGGGCTTGGGCAGGAAGTGCCTGGCCACGTCGATGAGGCAGCCGCGCCACCGGAATCTCGGCCGGTCCTCGACGGTGACCGGGGCGACGAGCCAGTCCCGCTCGCCGACCGCGCCGCTGCGGAAGGCCGCGGGCGGCAGCAGCTGGCGCAGGGTCTGCGCGCCGTAGAACGCCCCCGCCGCGTCCCCCGCTTCGATGCGCACCCCGCCGGGGCGCACGGTCAGGCGGTACGCTTCATGGCCGAGCCCGGCCGCCAGGGTGAACTCGATCGCCCCGGGCCGCGCCTCTCCGGGCGGCAGCGGCAGGCCGGTCACGGGGAACAGCACGCCACGCAGCCAGCCTTCCACCCGCGCGAGCTCGGGGGGTGCGGCGATCACTGTGGCCGTGGTGAGGGTGAAGGGCTCCGTGCCGTCTCGGGTGAGGTGAACGGGTCGTGGCAGCAGCAAGTCAGGTCCCTGAGGGGTCGGAGGTCGGGGTTCGGCGATTGTGTCGCCGTGCGGGCTGGGCGGGCTTGCGTTGCGGTGGCGTACCGCCCCGATGAGGATTTATGATGAAGTCCACCATTAAGGTTCGTCAAGAAGGGTTATCCGTGACGCACTCCGTGACTGGCGGCGACCTTCAGCGGCTCCGGCGGCTCAACGCGCTCTCCGCGCTCGCCGCCCTGCGCGCCGGCGGCCCGATGACGCTGACCAAGCTCGCCGAGCGCGCCGACCTGGCCAGAGCCACCATCAAGGTGGTGGTCAGCGACCTGATGGAGCTGGGCTGGGTGGCCCAGATGGATCCGAGCGGCGGCGAGAAGGGCAGGCCCGCGCGCCGCTACCGGTTCCGCGGGGAAGCGGGCCGAGTGCTGGGGCTCGACATAGGAGCGCACAAGGTGCTCGCGGTCGTGGCCGACCTCGACGGCAACGTCCTGCACACCACGCGCGAGCCGGTCACTCCCGAGCAGCCGCGCGCCGAGCGGCTGGCCGCCGTCGACAGGGCCGTCGACGCCTGCCTGACCGGCTCGGGCACCTCCGCCTCCGACGTCTGGATCGCGGTCGCGGGCAGCACGGGCTACGTCGACCTGCAAGGACGCGTCGTCCTGTCACGGGCCATCCAGGACTGGTCGAGCGTGCCGCTGGCCGATCACGTCGGCGCGCGGCTGGGCTGCGCGGTCCTCGTGGAGAACGACAGCCGGCTCGCCGCACTCGCCGAGTGCCGCAGGGGCATCGCCCGCGACACCCGGAATCTGATCTTCCTGCACGTCGGCAGGCGGGCCGGGGCCGCCGTCGTGCTCGACGGGGTCCCCCTGCGCGGCGGCGGGGGAGCGGCGGGCGAGATCGGCGTGCACCCGCTGTTCAACCTCGGTCACGTGGGCGAGCTCCTGCAGGCCGTCCCCGCCGTGGAACCCGGCACGCCGCCCGACGCGGTCGCGGGGGCGGTGTTCGAGGCCGCCAGGCGCGGCGACGCCGGCGCGCGCGGCGCCGTCCTGCGGTACGTCAAGGTGCTCGCGCTGGCCACCTCCGCGATGGCCCTCACCGTCGATCCCGACCTGGTGGTGCTCGGCGGGGGCTTCTCCCGGTCGGCCGACGTGCTCCTGGAGCCGCTGAGGGGCGAACTGGAGACGATGTGCCTGCGCACTCCAGAGCTGCGGGCTTCGGTGCTCGGCGACGAGTGCGTGGCGGTCGGCGCTGTCTGTTACGGCGTCGAGCGCCTGTCCAAGACGCTCTTCAACCCCGAGACCGGCCCGTTGCCCGCGGATACCCCTCCATCATTAATGGTTTAGTTCACCAAATATCGGGAGCGTGCGTGGAGGACGGCTGGTTGTGACTTCAGGTGCCGGGCGCCCACGTAGGCGCGGCTGAGTTCGGCGTGCCGCGCACGGGCTTGACGCCGAGTCCACCGCCGCCCTCGTCAACACCGCAGCCGGAGGCGCCCAGACAGCACGGCTGATCACCCTGCCGACCCACATCGGAGACACCACCACCTGAACCACCGACCCCAGGCAGGCCCGCCGATCCTCCGGCGGGCCTGCTTCATGCCCACGAGCCTGATGCGGGCGATGCCCGTTGTAGTGATCGAGATATTCATTCAGGGCCGAGCCAGATGTCCACGACCGGGCGGGTCCGATCGATCGCACAAGGTGAATTTCGGCCTCAGGACAGTTTCGCTTCGGGGGCGAAGGCGGGCAGCTTCTCGAGACTGCTGCGCACGGCCTCGGCGCCGTACTCGAACATCTGCCGCTCGTAGTCCTCGACCGCGCTGCGCAGATTCTGGCGGCCTTCGTTGGCCTCGATCAGGCAGCGGCGCAGCAGGTCGGCATCGCGCAGCGCGGTGTTCGCGCCGTTGCCGCCGGTCGGGGAGGTGGCGTGGATCGCGTCGCCGAGCAGCGTGACCGGGCCGGACGCCCAGCGCTCACCGGGCTTGACCACCCGGATGGACAGCAGCGTGCTGTTGTCCGGGTCGGCCTGCTCGATCAGCGCGCGCAGCTCCGGGTGCCAACCTTCCATCCTGGACAGCACGGCATCCTGCGCGGTCACGTCCTCCAGCGAGCCGTTCGGCGGCAGGATCATGGCCCAGCGTACGTAGTCGCCGATGTCGGGCAGCGTGACTTCGGGGGCCAGTTGCTCGGCGGCCTGCTTCGGCGGGGTACGGAAGCGCATCGCGCCGAGCAGCAGGCTGACGCCGTCGCCCGTGATCTTCGAGCCGTAGGCCTTGGACAGGCTGGCGAACTCGTCGGTCAGTGGGGTGCGGCCGATGACGAACCGGACGCCGGTGTCTGTCGGGGTGGTCTGCGGTGACAACACCCCGCGGACTGCGGAGGTGACGCCGTCCGCGCCGACGAGCAGGTCGGCGGTGGCCGGGTCGCGGCGGGCGAACTGGGCTTGGACATTGCCGTCGGCCAGCACGTCGTAGCCGGTCAGCGCGGCATCGGTGTGCATGGTGAGGCCGGTCAGCAACAGGTGTCGCAGCACCTGCCGGTCGACCACGATGCCGGTCCGGGCCGCGCCGAGCTTGCCGATCTCGTTCATCTGCGGGTCCAGGATCAGCTGCTCGGCGGAGGCATCCATGACGATCTCGTCCAGCAGCGGGTGCCAGCGCGTCGGCAGGCAGTTGCGCACCGCCTGGAAACCGACCGGGTTCAGCACGAGCCGGTAGCCCTGGAACCGTGCGACGATCCCCGGATCGCGCTCGAACACGTCGGTCTCGATCCCGGCACCACGAAGACCCTGCGCGAGAGCCAGACCTCCCAGACCGGCTCCGACAACGGAAACGCGCATCACACACCTCCAGGACATCGATGCGAACTTAGTTCGTTCTGACGATCTAAGTTCTACCCCAACGAACTTAGATCGTGTCAAGTTATGGTGGTTGGCATGTCCGCCGATCCCCGCCAACGCCGCGCAGCTCGCCACGCCCAACCCGCAGCGGAGGCTGCCACGTCGGCACCACGCAAGAAGCCGATCAACGTCGAACGGATCACCGACGCCGCCCTGGAAGTCGTCGCCACCGAGGGGTATGACGCGCTGACCATCCGCCGGGTCGCCGCCATGCTCGGCGCCGGCCCGTCGTCGCTGTACGCGCACATCGTCAACAAGGACGACATCGACGATCTGCTGATCGGCAGGCTCTACGCCGAGATCGTGCTCCCCGAACCGGACCCGGCTGCCTGGCGCGAGCAGTTGCTCGGGGTGTACACGCAGATCCGCGACCTGTACCTGAAATACCCCGGAGTCTCGCGCGCCGCGCTGGCCATGGTGTCGACCAACCTGGAAACGCTGCGGGTCGGCGAAGGAATCCTGGCGATCCTGCTCGCGGGCGGCATCGAACCGAGGACGGCCGGATGGGCCCGCGACGCGCTGTCCCGCTATGTCAGCGCCTATGCACTGGAGCAGTCGCTGGTCCAGCAACGGCGCCAGCATCAGGATCAGGAATGGGTGCTCAGCGACGAGGAGTTGCTAGACCGCTTCACCGGACTGCCTGACGAGAAGTTCCCGCAGACTCGACGCCATGCCGCCGAGCTGATCTCCGGCACCGGACACGACCGCTTCGAGTTCGCCCTCGGCCTGCTCATGAACAATCTGCGGCCCGCATCCGGTTGACCTGCGGCGTGCGGTGGCCACATGGTGCCGAGACGATCACAAATCGCATCATGAGGCGCGCGCTGGTCGTCGGTGGAACCGGCAGGCTCTCGGGTGTCGTCGCCGAACGCGTCCGCGACGGCTGGTACGTGGTCACCCCGTCCCGCCGTGACGCGTCACCAGCCGCCACCCACCCGAACCAGCAAGATCACCCGCTTGGATCGCGCGGGCCGTACCAGGAAGACGATCACCAGCCAGGCAGCGGCTCCGAGCAGCCCAAACTCAACACAAGATCGACTCATGGTGGCTCATGGGTTCACCTTGGCTGCCCTGGAACGAACGCCGAGTATGCGGAGTTCTCCAACCAGTACCGAGCCCATCAAGCCCTGGACCAGGCGGCTCCACTACGCGCCGTCCCGGATCCGATCATCGATCCAGCCAGAATCGTCGACCTGGATGTACGCCGAGGAGACCGGCTCAGCGGCGTCCTCCACGAATACTCACATGCCGCTTGAACTGCGTGGACGGGGTTTTCGGCAGGTGCAGCACTCAAGGTGGATGTCCTGCCCGCCGACTGGATCCGGATTCGGCCGGTAGAACAGCCGGCAGGCACAGACCTCTGACCCACTGCCTCGCCGACTGGACGCGGCCTACTGGGCGTTGTTCTGCAATGCGGAGATGGTTTCGCGGAGTGCGTCTGTGGTCGAGGTGGGTCTGCGGCCGAATGCCTTCTGCGCTGCGCTGGAGTCCAGCACGAAGGGGTGGTCGAACTGGTAGCGCATTTCGGGGAGCTGTCGGGCCGCGACGTTGAACAGGCCTACCGCCCTTAGCAGAGTGTTCGGCATAGGGCTGATTCGTGCTTTGGGCGTGCCGGCCACGGTTGCCGCCATTTCAGCCAGTTCACGAATGGAAACAGGCGGCGGGGTCGGAACGTGCCAGGGGCGGCCCCAGCTGGATTCGTCGGCCGCGACGTCGATCAGGGTGCGGGCCACATCGCCGGTGTAGGTCCAGCTGTGGGGGGCGTCTATGTCGGCGGGAACAAGGGCGCGCCGGCCACGTAGAAGGGCGGGCAGGACCATCATGGTGAAGGGCGTTGAGGCGCGGGCTCCAAGGTAGTCCGACCCGCGGACCTCGGCTGTGCGGATCCGTCCGGCCTGGTGTGCGGCGAGTTGCTCGGCCCATAGTCCGGCTCGGACGCGGCCTTTTTCGGAATTGGGGCGTGCGGGCAGATCCTCGGTCATCGGACCGCTTACCAGGCCGTAGCCGTAGAGGTTCCCAACGCTGACCAGGACGGCGCCGCTTGCCTCGGCGGCACGTATGGCACTCTCGATCAGCGGGGGGAACTCGGTCGTCCAGAGATGGTAGGGCGGGCCGGCGCACTGGTAGAGCGCGCTGGCGTCGGCGGTCAAGGGTGTCAGTACGGCCGGGTCGGATGCCTCGGCCTGAACCCGCTCGATGCCAGGGTGGTCGGGGCCGCCTCCGTTGAGCGTTATCAGGCGTACCTGCTCGCCCTGCTCAGCCAGTATCAGCGCGGTGGTGGAGCCGATCGGTCCGGCTCCCAGGACAACGTGCGAAGTCATAGGGCACTCCATTGAGAGAACAGTGTTCTCTCGCACTGTAGAGAGCACGCCGATCCAAGTCAAGAACAGCATTCTCTATGGAGAATTCTGTTCTCGACTGTGGCAGACTTGGGATATGCCTGCACCGTCACTGCGCGCCCGGGTCCGGTCGGAAATGATCGAGGAGATCAAGGCGGCCGCCCGCCGACGGCTGGCTGCCGACGGTGCCAACCTGTCGCTGCGCGGGGTGGCCAGCGATCTCGACATCGTCCCGTCGGCGCTCTACCGATACTTCTCCAGCCGGGATCAACTGCTGACCGCACTGATCACCGAGAGCTACCAGGCGCTCGGTGAGGCGGCGCGGCGGGCCGCGGCACAGGCGCCATCGGCACGTCCGCGCAAGCGCTTCCTGGCCGTAAGCCACGCCGTCCGCCAATGGGCACTCGACCATCCAGCCGAGTACAGCCTGCTTTACGGCGGCCCGGTGCCCGGATACGCCGCACCACAGGACACGGTGGCCCCCGCCTCCGCCGTGATCCTCCTGCTCGTCGAAATCGCCGCCGAGGGCGCCGCCCAGGGCCAAACCCTTCCACCGTCCGCTCCGGTGCCCGAACTGGTCCGCAGAGACCTTCAACAGCTGATCGACCAACACTCCGCCGACATCTCCGAGGAGCTGCTCAGCCGAGCGTTCGCCGGATGGACGCACCTGTTCGGCTTGATCAGCTTCGAAGTCTTCGGCCGACTGGAGACGACCATCCAAGCCCGACGGGAATACTTCGACCACCAGATGGGCCTGATGGCAGACCTTTGCGGTCTTCACCACGGACTATGAACCAGGTGGCGCCAGCCGGGACGGCGTCGTCATGGTCGCCCGCGAACGCATTCGGGTCGGCCGCACGCGCTGCGCAAGCACCGCCGACACTCACAAGTTGTAACAGATCCGATCGTGGCGACGAGGCTGACATCACCTGGGCCTTCCCGGACACCTGCTCCGCAGCCCCAAACCAGGACGCTCTCCTTGAAACAACAAGATCCCGCCTGATCTCGATCGGGTGCCACCGGAATACGGCAGAAACGGGCCGCGAGCTTGATCACCGACACTAGGATCTGGAGCATTCAGGCCGGTTGGTGACGGTTTCCGGAGGTTCGGGTGGCGTCGATCGATCGGACGGCCTACCCGAGGTTCGCGCGAGCCATCGGGGTGCGGGAGCTCGCCGAGGTGTTCACCCCCACGGCCGATGAGGTTGAGTGGGCCCGCGGCAAGAGCCAAGACGACCAGCATCTTCTAGCGCTGCTGGTGTGGTTGAAGGCATACCAGCGGCTGGGCTACTTCCCGAAGCTGGAGGATGTGCCGGTCACGGTGACTCAGCACATCCGCTGTGTCCTCGGCCTACCGGACGATGTGATGCTTGCCGAGGCGGCGGAGCGGTCAGCCAAGCGGCACCGTAGTTTCGTGCGAGCCCGCCTGGGCGTGGACTACGACTCCGCCGGAGTCCGAGCGGTGGCCCGCAGGGCGCCGGCGACGATGAGTTCGCGGATGAACTCGGTCAGCGGTGGTGCCGAGCTGCTCATGCACGCTGGTGCCGCCGATGTCGCGGTTGCGAAGGCCGCCGACCACGGTGATGAGGTCGTGCAGGGAGCGGTCGTGGCGGGCGCGCCGAAGCCGAGGAAGCCCACGTGATCTCTCGCCGTGCGTGCCTGAACCCGACGCGCGTCGCCGTAGAATAGTTCATTCACCGAAGTAATGCCCGGGGGTGTGGGGACCATGGCGGAGATACGCATCGACTGGCCAGATCCGGAGGGCCAGGAGATCGTGGAGCGGCTGTTCGCCGCGGATGCGGCTTTGCGGGCGCATTTTGATCAGGTCGCCGCTGCTGTTGGGCTCACTGTGCCACAGGCTCACACGGTGATTCAGTTGCAGGAGCCTCAGCGCATGGGGACGATGGCCGGTCACCTGCATTGTGAGCCTTCGCATGTCACCGCGATCGCCGACTCACTCGAAGCTGGTGGCCTCCTGCGCAGGGAGCCGGATCCGGACGACCGCAGGGCCAAGCGGCTCGTCCTCACGGAGGCCGGGCAGGAGCTCAGAGGGCGCCTGCTGAAGCGTCTGTTCGAGGGGGCGCCGATCATCTCGGCGCTTGACGCCGAGCAGCGGGCCGGTCTGCTCGCGATGCTCCGTATGGCCCAATCGGGCGACGAGCACCGGGCCTTGCGCCGGTTTCCGGCTGCGGCGGGTGACGGCTCCTGCTCTCCGGTTCCGTCATAGGTCCTGGGGACTTCCGTGTGCCAGGCAAGGCCGTACCGCCGCTGATAGGCGATCATGACCAAACGAGGGCCGCTCAAGCGGTGGTGGCCTTCCCATTCCGGAGCTGCCGTCCGGGGCGGCGGCATGGCCTCCTCCACTCTGATCGCCATCCCGGAATTCACGCCTTAACCACATCCTGATCATCGACGACCTCGCCATGGGCCTCATCCTTCCTGCCCGGCTGCCGCGGTGCGGGGCGCTTGCTCTCAGCGGCCGATGATTGGCAATTAGCAGCGTTCCGGCAGGTCGGCAGCTTCCGAGGCTGGCCTGGTCCCGGAAGTCTTCGGCGGCTGAGCTTCCACATCCGTTACTGAGCGCTGCCGTACGACCAGCTCCGCGCCCCGGAGAACACCCCGGGCTCGCCGATCCCGGTCGGCCGGATATGCCGCCTGCCGGGCGGCATATCCGTCGACGGTCCTCAGGTGACCGCACATCCCCGGCTGGCCCCGGAAGCACTCCGGCTGGAGGTGTCATCACCGTGCGCTCGCCGAGACTCACCCTCGGCGAGCGTTGCCTCCTCGCGCACCGGATCATGCGATGCGCGTTGGTCGAGCGCCGGCTGCTCCCGGTGACCTCCTTGTCGGCGCCTCTCACGCGCACGACGTTCTCTCCGCCGGCGCGGACAACGCCTGCGGTGTAGGGGCGCCTCGCTGCCCCCGCTCCTGCGGCCTTCCTCGCGCCGTGGAGGCCACCTGGGTGGATCCCCGTTTTGCGTCCAGAAATAATTTCAGCTACAACATAGTTCAGTCACTGAAACAAATCGTGAGAGGGTTCCGCCCATGTTCATCGCCACCGCGGTCCTGTCCGTGCTGCTGGCACTCGCCTTTGCTGGAGCGTCCTTCCCGAAGCTCTCCGGCAAGGACGCCATGGCCGCCCAGCTCCACAACCTCGGGGTATCGGCCGGGTTCATGCACGTCATCGGCGCGCTCGAAGCACTCGGAGCCGTCGGCCTGATCGTCGGGCTGTGGATCGGAGCCCTCGGGGTCGCCGCAGCGATCGGCCTGGCGCTGCTGATGGCAGGCGCCGTCGCCACCCACATCAAGGCCCGCGACACCGCCAAGAACACCGCCGGATCGGCGGTTCTGCTGGTGCTCAGCGCGATCACGGCCGCGCTGGCGCTGGCCGCTCTCTGAGCGAAGCCCGGCAACCGAGCCCGACCACCTACACGCAACACCGATCAAGGACTTGTGATGACCTCAACCGCCAACACCGAAACCGGCCTCGACATCGACACCCGCTTCGAACAGCCCGCGACCGAGACACAGCTCCAGCGGACCGCCTCGGCCCTGCGGGAGAAGGGCCACGATGTCGAGGTCGTCGACACCGCGGCCGAGGCCCGCACTGTCGTCAACCGGCTGCTGCCCACGGACAAGAGCATCTTCACCGCCGCCAGCGAGACGCTGCGACTGTCGGGGCTGGACGACGACATCAACGCGTCCGGCAGGTTCGACACGCTACGTCCCACGCTCATGCGTCTGCGCGAGGAAGGGCGATTCGACGAGATGCGCGTCCTCGGCGCCGCCCCCGATGTCGTCGTCGGCAGCGTGCACGCGGTGACCGAGGACGGGCGGCTGCTGACCGCATCAGGCAGCGGAAGCCAACTGGGCCCCTACAGCTTCGGCGCTGGCCAGGCCATCTGGGTCGTCGGCGCCCAGAAGATCGTGCCCGACCTCGACACGGCGCTGCGGCGTATCGAGACGTACGCCTATCCGCGCGAGGACGCCCGGGCCCGGGAAGCCTACGGCACCCCCGCCCTGCTCTCCAAGATCCTCATCATCGACAAGGAGATGTTCCCCGGCCGCGGCACCGTAGTCCTCATCCGCGAGCCCATCGGGTTCTGATCACCCCTGCACTCGGGTGAGGACCGCATGACCGGCCTTGCCCCCAACGACGTGCTCACCACCGACGTCTTCCTGGCCCGGCCGTCCGGCGGCAGACCCTCGGTCGGCGGGCAGACAGGAGCCACACCATGCTGAGACGGGTGCCCTACAAGTGGCTGGTCGCCACCGCGTTCGTGTTCGGCCTGTTCATGGAGATCCTCGACATGACGGTCCTGAACACCGCGCTGCCCGCGCTCGGCCGCCACTTCGGTGCCGGGACCGAGTCACTGCAGTGGCTGGTCACCGGCTACCTGGTCAGCATGGCAGTGTTCATCCCCGCCTCGGGATGGGTCGCCGACCGGTTCGGAACCAAGCGCACGTTCCTGTTCGCGCTCGCGGTCTTCACCGCAGCCTCGGTCTGGGGCGGCCTCGCCGGCTCTCTCGGCGAGCTGATCGCGGCCAGGATCGTCCAGGGCGTCGGCGGCGGCCTGCTCACCCCGGTCGGCACCGCAATGCTGTTTCGTGCCTTCCCGCCTTCCGAGCGGGCCAAGGCGTCAGCGGTGCTGTCCATACCGACCACCCTCGCCCCTGCCCTCGGCCCGGTGCTCGGCGGATGGATGGTCGACAACATCAGCTGGCGGTGGATCTTCTTCATCAAGGTGCCAATCGGCGTGCTCGGTCTCCTGTTCGCGATGGTGGCCCTTCGCGAGGAACGCGCCGACCACCCTGGCCGCTTCGACATCGCCGGGTTCCTGTCCGGCGGCTCCGCGCTCGCGTTGCTGCTGCTCGGACTCGACGGTGGCGCCAGAGAGGGGTGGACAGGCCCGGCCGTGCTGGTACCGCTGGGAGCCGGCCTCGCACTGGCGGCCGCGTTCACGGCGATCGAGCTGAGCCGCGCAGAGCCGATGATCGATCTGCGTCTGCTGAAGGACCGCCTGTTCCGGACCGGCAACCTGCTGATGCTCCCGGCGTCTGGGGCGCTGATGGGCGCCTTGTTCGTCGTGCCACTGCTTCTGCAGTACCAGATGGGCGTCGACGCGACAGGCTCCGGCCTGGTCACGATGTTCCAGGCGCTGGGCATGATGGCGGCCCTCCCGCTGGCGGGACGCCTGTATCCGCGGCTCGGTCCCCGCCGCCTGCTCGCGACCGGATTCGCCGTCATCGCCATCGCCCTGGTGTCGCTGATCCTGGTTGGCCCGGACACGAGTCTGTGGGCGCTCCGGCTGCCGCTCCTGGCCATGGGCGCGGGCATGGCACTCACCATCATCTCGCTGCAAGCCGCCACCTTCGCCACGATCACCCTCGAGGCGACGGCGCAAGCATCATCGGTGTTCTCCACCACACGTCAGGTCGCGAGCGCCGCCGGGGTCGCCATGGCCGCCACCTTGCTCACCACGCGAACCGAGTCCAGGCTCGCAGACCTCGGCTCCCGCGCCGCCGATTTCGCCAGCAGGCAGGAGGCGCTCTTCGCCGCCTACCACGACATCTTCCTCACCACCGCCGGCCTCGCAGTGCTCGGATTCCTCATCTCCCTGCGCGTGCGCGACAGCGACGCCATCGCCAGCATGCGGCCGCCGCACGTAGCAAAGGCCGCCCACCAGGAGGGATCCACGTAGTACTCGAGAAGAATCGAACCCGTCCACGGATCACCTCCGCTGCCCGCCGCGGCGGCTGCCTCCCTGACCCACGGTTCAAGGCAACGGGGCTGGCTTCAACTCGTGCTGATCAACCTCAAGGGAGCCGTCGTTCCTCCCAGGCCTCACCGGCCATGCAGTCCGGCTGCGACGTCCGCTTCCCGACCTCTCACTCCCTGCGTCGACGGGATTCGGATTCGCCGGTGGAGGTCGGTTGTTGCAGCAATGCGGCGAGGTAGCGTCCGGTGTCCTTCAGACCGCGGGGCAGCGGGGCGAAGGTCAAGCGGAGCGCCTGGTCGGATCCCGCGAAATCAAGCCGCAGCTTGTATGCCACGCGGTTGCTGAGCACGGTCGCGGTAACGACCTCGCGGGGCACGTGCGCTACTAGGTCACCCGGCCCGGACCTGTTCCGTCTGCCCGCGAAGATCAGCAAGCTGCGGTCGGTTACGGCGATATACACGCGAGCTTTGTCGAACATATTCACCATGACCATCCCCGTGCCGCCGGTGACCGCGGTAACCATCGCCCCGACCGCGACAGAGGCGGCGATCGACGCCAGGTTCTTCTTGATCGGCACCGTCCCCGCCTTGGCGTAGAGGGTGTGCACGATGCGCTCGCCAGGCTGTATGAGTAACTCAGCCTTGGCCGTCAGTTGTCTATGGCTCTTTTCGGACATGACCATGGTGGCTCCCTCCGGGTTCACGCATCCTTACAGCTTCGCGGCCAGCTTTAGATCACTTTGAGCCATTCTGTTCCCCGCTTCTGACGTGCATGGGCTAGGCGCCCGTGTGGAGCAGCGCGTCGAGCTCTGCGGGTGCCGAAAATTCATTCATCCAGGTCAAGCGGCATGCGTGTCCTCTCTGAGGACACCACTGAGTCGATCATGTCGGCGGACGTCGAGCCGGGTGATCTGAGCTGTACGCAGGCGCTCGGGTCGGGTAGCGGTCGGAGGGGAGCGGCTTGCTGGAGGGCCCGGTGTGGCCGGTGATTGTTGTAGAACGTCTCGAACTCGCGCAGGGCATGGAGGAGGTGGCGCTGGTTCCAGATCAAGGTGCGGTCGAGCAGTTCACGCCGGCAGGGTCTGGATCCACCGCTCCATGATCGCGTCCGTCCGGGGTGTCCGCACGCGGTCCTGATGACCGCGAAGTCCGGCGTCGGCTAGCACGGCGTCGAAGGCGTCGCGGTCATGGATGAGTAACTTGGCCGCGTTGCCCACTTCCTGCAGGTCCATGACGAGGTTGCGGCCGAGCTGGACAACCCACTGGCCGGTGTGCGCGGTGGCACCAAGACCCCGCGCCCGGCGGGTCGCATGCTCGATGACGGCCATGACGTACAGCGGTGCCCCCGGTCAGGGTGCGGACCTCGAAAAAGTCGCACGCTGGAAGTGCGTCCGCCTGGCTGGGCAGGAAATCGACCCATGTGGTGTGCCGCCGTTCGGGCGAGGGGTCGATGTCGTGGACTTTGAGAGTGCGTTACGTGAGCTGACGCCCTTTTCGCCGTTGCGGTTGGATGAGGTCTGCTGGTCGATGGGTCGCCGCTCGGTCTGTCGTCACGGCTGAGTGAACAAGCCGGGCTCGGTTTCAGGTCTCCGGGCGTAACAGCAGCGCGGAGTGGCGCAGTCTGTCGCTCGACAAGTGGCCGAGCAGCCCGGCGAGTACGAAGCGGTCGCCGGGAGTGAAGGCGGGCTTGGCCGCCTGCCGCTGCAGGACTGTCAGTTGGTGCCGCAGCACCAGCATTTCGATCTCTTTGTCACGATCACCTCCCGGCAGCAGCCGCAGGAGCGCGAAGATGGTCGTCACGGTGAGGTAGACCAGACGCAGCACGACAGATCATGATGCCGCGGCGGTGGAGGCCACACGACTCCACGATGCGAAAGCGTGGTCACCGGCCAGTGCTCTGGCCTGCACGGATGAACTTTCGGCATCCGCAGGTTTGCCGACGACGGTAACCCCTCCCTTGCTCTGAGCGATGAAAGGGGGACCGTTCGTGCGAGGGGGATGCCGTGCGTGTTGAGGAGCTGACCGAGGCGGAGCGTCGGGTGTGGGAGGCGTTTCCGCGAGGGGAGGAAGTGGATTTTACGACCGGAAAGCCGGAGGAAGACCATCCGGCCTCTGGAGCGGGCTGGGGAGCGGAGCGGACAGTTCGCGCCAGAGTGATCGCCGCCCTGCTGATGAGCGAGGAGGCGCACCTGTCGCATCGGGTCCCCGCCATCCGGATCAAGGGCGCCCGGATCACCGAGCGATTGAACGTGGCATATTCCACCGTCCGTCGTTCGGTGCGATTGCTGTCGTGCTTCTTCGAGCAGGTCCCTGGGCTGTCCTGGGCGCGATGTCCGCAGCTGAGTTTCAAGGGCTCCCACCTGCCGGGGCTGTCTGCTTCCAACGCTCAGATCGACGGGCATCTGCGATTGGAGCAGTGCGTCTTCACCGGCCTGGTGGAACTGCGCGGGACCCAGCTCGCGGGAAACCTCACGCTGACCGACGTGCGGACTTCCGTTCCCGGCTTGGCGATCGATTGTGACGGGTTACACGCGGGGCGGGGGATTTCCGCGATCAGGCTAAGCACTGCAGGTCAGGTGCGGTTGGCCAACGTCAACGCACGCGGTACCGTGATCATGGATGATGCGTGCCTGGCCGATTCAGGCGGAAGGGCCCTGACTCTGGACGGGCTGGTCGCCGACGGGAGCGTGTTCTGCCGGAGGATGACGGTCAGCGGGATGGTCAGCGTGCGCAACGCCCGTGTCGTCGGCTCGTTCAGCTTCACCGGAACCACCATCGATCACCCCGGCCAGATGGCCTTTCGCGGCTCGCGGATTACCGCTGAGGGCGGACTGTACCTGGGTGGAGGGTTCACCGCGACCGGGACAGTACGGCTGGCCGACTCGCGGATCGACCGGGAGCTCAGCCTGAACGGAGCCCGCCTGACTCACCCCGACGGTGATGCGCTCTACGCGGAGGAATTGCAGGTTGAGGGCACCGTCGAGGCGCGCAGACTTCACACCCGTGGACGGGTGTACCTCTCCCAGGCCCGCATAGCCGGATCGCTGGACATGACAGGAGCGAGGCTTCATGGGGCCACCCCCGGCAATGCTTCTGATGCCGGATCCGATCGTCTTGCGGACTTTGTCGCCCTCGATGTCGGTAGGGCGGCCATCGGCGGCGAGTTGCGGTGTGCCGGTGGTTTCCGGGCCCAGGGCGAGGTCCGGTTGGTGGACGCGCACGTGGGCAAGTCCGCCGACTTCGAGGGCGCTCGGTTGGACAATCCAGGTGGTGTGGCGCTGGCGGCTGGCGGTCTGACGGTCGATGGGGGCATGACGTGCGGGGGCGCCTTCACGACTGCGGGTGAGTTGGTCTTGATCGGCGCCCGCATTGGCCGACGTCTCTATCTCGCTGGCGCCACCTTGTCCGCGCCTGCTGGCCGGGCGTTGGCTGCCTGGCAGTTGGAGGCCCGGGAGTTGTACCTGCGCCCCAAGCAGGTGCCCGAGGGGCAGGTCGACCTGCGGCACGCTCGCATCGGCGTGCTCCGTGACGATCCTGCCACGTGGTCTCGGCATCGTCTGGACGGCCTCACATATGACGCCTTGGACCCGATGCTGCCCGCGGCAGAGCGGCTCGCCTGGCTGAGAAACGACGGGGGCAGGTATGTGCCGCAGCCGTACGAGCAGCTTGCCGCCACCTACCGGCGGCTGGGTGACGACGCCGACGCCCGCACGGTGTTGCTGGCGAAGCAGCGGCGGCGACGCGCCAAGCTGCCGCCCTATGCACGCGCCTGGGGACTGCTCCAGGATTTAACGGTCGGGTACGGCTACCGTCCGGTCCGCGCCGCGACGTGGTTCCTCACGCTGCTCGTCGCTGGCACAGCCGTGTTCGCCCTGAATAGCCCACCCCGCGCCGAGCCCGGCAAGGGGCCCGTATTCAACGCCGTCGTCTATACGTTGGACCTATTGGTCCCGCTGATCGATTTCGGCCAGGAGAAAGCTTTCCAACCCATCGGCGGCAGCCAATGGGTCGCCTACGGCCTCGTCATCACGGGATGGGTGCTGGTCACCACCATCGCAACCGGCATCACCCGGACCCTGTCTCGGCAATGACTGCGAAGCTGTACCCGCTCCGTGTTCGCGGACAATGATCGCTGGAAACTGGTTGTCGGGCGCGGGCTCGGATTCGACAGATGAACGTTCTGCTAGGGGTGCGGATAGAGGCTTGACATGGGAGAACGGTTAGGAGCGCGCCGGTAGGGCATTGCCCCTAGGTGTTCGATCTGGGTGTTGATCAGCTCGCTGCCGGAAGTTCCAGGAGCAAGGCAAGCCGGATGACCTGCACGGATGACATTATCGGCAAGGACAGCGGCAAAGACGTTCGTGACGGTCAGGTAGGCCAGGCGGAAGAGCACAAGTGATCATTTGGCCGCGATTCGGTGCCCTTCAAGAGCCGAAGCGGGCGCGCGCCAGAAGGAATCATGACCTGCACGGATGGCATTATCGGCAGGCGCAATGGCTCCCGGCGGGCGGTTCAGCATCTTGACATGCCGACGGCTGAGTGGATCAATTGCGGACTTGTGCGCATCCTTGCAGGAATATTGGTGGTCGCCACCATGGTCGCCGGGTGCTCGAGCGACCACGTCGACACGGCACCGCCGGTCGCGCTCGCGCTCCCTTCGTCCATGGCCGCGAGCCCCGAGCCGCGGGTGGAGACCGTAACTCCTTCGCCGCGGGCGACGTCGAGCCCGCTGCCGCTGACCGTCGATCAGTCGGCCCGGCGTTATCTGGGCATCGTGCGGCCGTACAATATCGCGCTCGAGCGACTCGAGCAGGCGATCAACGGCGGCCAGCCTGTCGCGGTGCTACGCCGCCGAGCAGCGCAGGTCGCCGCCGCGAACGGGACGCAGGTCCGGCATTTGACCGACACCGCCTGGCCCAGGGCGCTGCGCGGGCTGGTGGGGCAGCTCAAGGCCGAATCGCTCAAGGCGCAACGGCACTGGCTCCTGGCCGCGCGTGCCCGTGCCCGCGACGCGCTCATCGAGGAGGTGCTGAACGCCGCCCGCCACGACGGGAAACCGGCGGTGGGAAAGATTCGCACGCTACTCCACCTGGAGCAGTACGACGAAGACGACTACTCCTGATCGTCCAGTACACCTGCGGCCTGCGACTGGCATCAGGCCTGTGGGGGTTTGCCCTGAAGCGTGGACACCGGCTGTCATGCGGCGTGCAGCACTCTATCGGCGGTCTGCTCGTAGTCGATCGGGCTGAGGTAATCGAGGGTGGAATGCCTTATGCGAGTGTTGTAGCGGGTGATCCATGTGAAGAACGCCAGGCGGGCCTCACGCGCTGGGACCAGCGCTTGGCGCCTTGGAGGGTCTCGCGTTTGAGGGTGGTGTTGAAGGCCTCCTCGGCGCTGTTGTCGGAGGTGCCGAGGGCGCCCATCGACTGGCGCACGCCGAGTTCGGCGCATGCCTTGGCGGACTCGGCGGAGGTTTACTGCGCCCCATGGATCGGATTGAGGGGCAGGAAGCAAGGAAGCGCCACGGCACCAGCATCCTGTCGCATGCACCATCGGGCACGATGACCGCTGTCAGATGAGAAGGGTTCACGTAACCCATGGAGATCGATGTCTTGCCCTCGGCCGCCAGCGCGGCCAGGACGAGCGCGGTGCCCGAGCGAAGGTCGTAAGTCTGCACGTCCGTTCCGGTGATCGGCCACCCGCCATGGATGACGGCTCTGTCGCGGTCCATCAGGACGTAGGCGCCGCGCTCGCCACTGAGCGTGGACCTGCTGCGTGAGGCCGCCCCGGGCTACTGCGACGCCCGACAGCGCGGCAACGCGCCGGCCAACTGGTTCGAGGCGTCACTGGCGTATCTGACCCAGGATTTCCAAAACCGGCAAAGGTCCCGGCGCGGCGGCCCACGTCGTCGACCTTCTCTGCACCAAGCGGCTGTCGGACTCGTGATGCTTACCCAGAGCCTGGTCGGGCTCTTGTGCCGAGCTGGCTCAGGTGGTTCGACGGTGCTCGCCCCCCGGACGGCGGCCTCAGTCCTCCGCCGTCTGGACAGCACCAAGTCCAGTCCGTTTCCCCGCGCAGCCACCACCAGGTCGAACGTCGCCCGCGTGATGGATACCCAGCCCCGGCCGTGTCCGGCGCGACGGAATCGCGGCAGCGGATGGGTGCTGTTGGTATACCAGCGCGCCTCTGGGCCGAGAGCAGCGATCACCTCATCTTCGATCGCGCGGAGCTTGGGGTCGTCCATAAGGGCATTCTGGTCCTCGTCGCGGCCGTAGTAGGCCAAGTCGCTGGCCAAGGCGCCGACGACCCACCCAGTCGCCTCCGCCGAGGTAAACGCCGGCTGTCGCTCCAGACGCTCGGTCAGCTCCGCGGCATCTGCTACATCAAGAGGGCAGACCGGCCGGAGCAGCTCCCAACAGATCTCACCAATGGACTTGCCGAAGTCCTCCGGCCGCAACACCGCGACCTGCGCTCGGCCCCGCTTCAGCCGGTTCTTCAGCGGCGCCGGCTTTCTCGCCATGGACATGCCCTCCTCTTCTCCGCCCCTACCGGACGACCGCGCTTGTCGCCCAGAAATAAGGACAGATCTTGGCGGACTCCACGATCGGTAGCGTAGTGGCGAGGCGGCCGCCGAGTTCACGGGGTGTCGGACCGGAAGGAGTCGGGACGCCAGCGAGCCGTTCCAGCAGGTGGTCCAGGGCGGCTTGGCCGTCGTCGACGGCGGCGTGTTCGTCGTCGATGACGATGTCAGCCGCGCGGAGGAAGAATCGGAATACCCAGGTCAACCTGCCCTGGAGCGTCAAGACGGGCCATCCGGCGGGCCTGGGTGCGCTTGCTTCGCAGGAAGGTGAGCGTGAGGTCGAGACCCTCGATCTCACCATGCCACCCCTAATCGACGGCGCGGCGTCGGCGGGCCAGCAGGTCCTCCTCGAGTTCGTCCAGCCGCGGCAGCATCTTGGGGTTGATCGAGAGCATCGGGCAGCGGATGCAGGCGTGTTCGTGCTGGCAGGGGGTGCCGTAGGGACGTCCGCAGGATCCGAGCTCGACTCGGCGTTTGTCGAAGTGCTCGTTGAAGTCGGACGACTCCTCGTCGGTCGGTTTGCGGTACTCCTCTTGGGGTCGCTCGGCGCGGCGGCGAGCAAGGAACTCCTGGTAGTGGCTGATGACGTCTTCGTCGAAGACTGCGACGTAGCCGCGTGTGGTTCGAACATCCATGTGTCCGAGCAGAGCGGCGCCGATATGGATGGGCAGGCCGTTGTTGACCAGCTCGGTCGCGAACAGGCGGCGGAAGTCGTGCGGCGAGAACCTGATGGTCGCGAACTCGGGATGCGTGGTCACGAGTTCCTGGCATGCCTGGCGGATCTTGCGCCAGACCGTCGTGACGGACATGGCGCGTTGGGTGCCGCTGCGGAGGGTCTGGAACAAGTAGGGAAGCTCCTCGCTCCAGGTCTTCTCGTGCAGGTCGTAGCGGGCACAGACCGGGGCGGTGCCGTGCTCGTTGCGGTGCCGGCGGATGATCTGGGCGATCACGTGGAACAGCTCGGCCGACATCGGGATGACTCGTTCGCGGTCGCTCTTGGACGGGCTGATGACCGGCACCGCGACGACCTCGCTGTTGGGGCGCTGGTATTGCCGGATGCTCAGGTGCGACAACTCGGTCAGTTCTTCGGCACGCAAGCCGGCAAGCCGCAGGGTCTCGACGATGGCCCACTGCCAGAATGCCTGGTTCTCTTCCCAGGACAGTTTCACCAGTTCGCCGGTCTTGCGGTTGATCGCGTTGATCGGGGGGCGGTTGTGCCGCTGGTCCTTGGTCGAGACCCGCAGCCAGGTCGCGCCCTCGACGGTGAACTCCTCGCCCAGGGCGACGCTTTGGGCGGCGTCCAGCAGTTCGCGCAGCCGATGCCATTTGTCGGTGACGTGTTGGACGAGCACGGGCAGCAGCAGCTGGCGGTCACGGGTGCGCTTGGCCATCCGCTCTTGCAGCTGGCGACGGCGAAGATGGGACCAGCGCAGGTCCTCGTCTCGGACCGGGCAGGGCGCGACCCACTTGGCCCAGCGTTCGGGTTCGGCGGCCGACCAGGTGTGCAGGTCCAGGTAGAGCGTGCGGACCGCCATGAGCGGCCCGTCCAGGTCGAGCCGAGGTTTGCCGTTCGGCAGGGTCTGGAGCCGCTCTTTCCACTGAGTGAAGACCTCTTCGGACAGGCGCAGATCCTTCTGATCGGAGTTGATCTCTTCGATCGTCTTCCAGAACGTCTTGACCAGCAGGTTGGTCTGCTGTCGCAGCGAGGAGTAGTCCAGGTCTGCCGAGCGGCGACGGATGTACTCCACCAGCAGGCCACGTACCTCCTGGTCGCGCAGGCCGTGGCGGTCGACGGCTTCCTCAACCGGCAGTTGTCCCCGGGTCACCGCGGCGCGCAGCGTGCGCGGGGCCGAGGCCGGGAACACGCCGATCTCGTGCAGGACCGGCCAGGCCAGTACGCCGGCGAAGCTGCCCGACTTGGGCGGCTCTCCGGCCAGACCGTGCCGCCGCGACTCGGGCGTAGTGCAAGAACGCCTCGGGCGTCAGGCTCTCCAGGTCAATACCGAAGACGGTCAGCGCGCAGCAGACGTCGAACTTGCTTTGCAACGGCTGGCCGCCGCGCAGGACGAACCCGATGACCTCGCCGCTGTGGGGCATCCGTACCGTCAGCGTGCCGGTGGGGTGGAGTCCGAGAGTCAGCCGGTCTGATCACCGGATAGGACCAGTCGGCGTTCCCAGGCCAGAGCCGCGACCACACCGATGGCATAGGCGACCAGGTCCCATGGGTCGGGGAACGCGCCGACCAGGACACCGCCGATGCCCGGCGGGGTCATGCCGACTATTTGGTAGAACTCGACGGCGGCGGCGATCGCGGCCGTGGCCAGGGAGCGGCGTGCGGCGGTGGTGCGCCACAGCAGCCCCAAGAACGCGTAGACCAGCATGGTGGCGCCGACGTCGCTCACGTAACCGCGGATGAACGGTTGTCCCGGGCCCCGGTAGAAGAGGGTGAACGCGCCGACGGCGAGGGCGACGCCACCCAGAAGGACCATGGCACGGCGCATGAGGTTGACATCTTCTCCGAATCTCAACGATCAGGACGAACCTGATCATAGAGCTCGTCCCTTATGGCGGCATGCTGATTGCGGCAGGTCAGCGACCGCGGTGGAGTGCCATGCCGACGGCATGCCAGCACGCTGGAACGTAGTGACGATCCATCCGGAATGAGGCCCGACCAGATGAAACAGTGCCCCGCGTGGTGCGAGGAAGAGCACTCCAACACCCGTTCATGATCCACCGAATGTGGGTTTTCACCTTATGTGGGCTGAACCCCTTGTCCGCGTACCTGGACGGCGCGGCAGGAGATGTCGGCTGATCGTGAACCCAGCCGCCTCGCTCATCCGTATCTGAAGGGGATGTGCCGGGGGCCAGACCCCCGGCGTGCTTACTTGCTGAGCAGTCACGCCACTGCGAGATCGATCGGGGCGCTGCTGATCAGCAGGATGAGGCATAGGTGGACCGTCCGGGACGTGCTTCCGAGGACGAACCGGACGGTTGGCCATTTGCCATGCGCGGGTGGATCCTTCACATGCGTCTCCTCCAGGCAGGGGCTTGTCACGCTGGGATACGTCACCCTGGGGAAGAACGGTTCATTGGAATAGCAGCACGTTCCCGTTCGCGGCTCCGCGTCTGCACGAGGGAGCGGCGGCGCGCTGCCGCTCCCCATCTTCCCCGTGCGTTACGCTCCTCTCGAAGGCGTGTTCGATCGGGAGGCGGCATGGTGGCGGATCCCCAGCCCCAGACGGTGCACATCCTGCCGGACCAAGTGGGCTGGCTGCACCGCATCCGCGAGCTGCCGGACGGGACGCGCGAGGCGCTCATTTCCTGGGTCGAGGTCGAGCTGGGATATACGGGCAGCCTGAGAGACCGCGAACCCGAGTGGGTGCCCATCACCCAGATCCGCCACATGAAGGGCACCGACTACTCCGCGATCGAGGCGGCCATTGAGAAGGTCACCCCGGAGGAGCCAGCGTCGACCAGCTCGACGCCGCCTGGCTGGCCCGCCGGCGTGCTGCCCCCGGATGACCCGGAGTGGGTCCGCTCGGCCACAGCGTGGCTGCTGAACATCCTGCCGCCCGACTACCGCGGGCCACCAGGAGATCGTCGCCCAGCCGCGCGTGCTCGCGTGGATGGCCACCAAGCACCTGCAGGCCTACGAGGATGCACGCAAGGTGGGCTTCCGCAGCGTCGCCGTGGACCTGCGCGGCCTCGTACCGCACGAGGCGATCGAGGACGACCTCGACGTCTACCGGGCAGAGCAGACACGGCTGCGCGCCCTGTAGGTGGGGGTCAACGCCTTACGGTGGGAGCTGATCGCGCAGTCGCCGGAGGCTTGATCACGCAGCCTTGCGTGCGAGCGCCAGGTCTGCTTCGGAGCTGAGCAACTGCGCGGCGGCCGAGATCTCCGCGACCAGGTCCGGCTTAAGTCGGTCGAGCTGGGCGGCCAGCTGTTCTAGGTCGCCGCGGAAGGCGCAGCCCATGGCGCCCTGTGCGGCCAGGGGCCGCCCGATCCTCTCGAGGGTCTTCGCCACGTTGGCGAGGATGTCCGCAGGAACCGGTTCGTCGGTGTTTTCGCTGGTAAACATCACTCCCATCCATGAATCGAGGGTCCATTGTGGGGTTGCGCCCTCCGTTCCAGTACTACGGCGCGAAGGGCAAGCTGGCCCCGTTCGCGACGTTGGCCTTCGGAGGGGTACTTCGGGTACCTAGCAGCCCACCGCAGAGGTGAGTAGGGAGGGATCGTCTCCCTCGCGCCTACACGCGTCGGTCGTCACCTGGCTGGATATCGCCCCATGTCCGGTGAAATCTCTTCCCGACCCTGCACGGCTGCGAGCACCACCACGGCTCTGGTGCGGGTCGCCGACCTCGCCACCCGAGCAGCGCTCAGCGCGCCGACCGAGGGCCGAGTGCTGTACGCCGGGCTCCAGGCGCTCGACGTACCCGAGGAGCCGGTGGCCAAGCTCTGGCACGCGGCGACGCTGCTGCGAGAACACCGCGGGGACGGCCACAACGCCGCCCTGGTCACCCACAACATCGGCGGGACGGAGGCCCATGTCCTCGTCGCTCTCTCCCTCGGGATGAGGGCGGAGGAGTTCGGCCGGATCCACCACCTGCCCAAGGCGCAGCTGGCCGCGGTCGTCGATGGGCTGCGCGGTCGTGGTCTCGTGGACGACAACGGCGAGTTCACTGACGCTGGCCGCCAGATTAGGGAGCGGGTCGAGGACCTCACCGATGAGCTGGCGGCACCGGTGTACGACGTGCTCAGCACCGACGAACTCGAGGAGCTGATCGCGGGGCTCGAACCAATCGCCGCCGCGCTACAGGCCGTCGACGACTGAGCAGCCGCGTCAAGCGACGGCCACGCCCTCCAGCTAGACGCCGGCGGAAGGATCGTGGTGGCGGACCGTACGGTGTAGGCCCGGTGGTAAGAATCGTGCTACACCCTCTTTGTATGCTCCTCGCTTGTGTGAGCGCGACAGCCCTCACACTGGCGGTATACGTGATCATCGCTCATCGCGGGACTCCCGTGGCGGGCCGGCCGTGCAGTCTCTCCATCAGACCGGTCGTGGTCATCGGGATCCGCCTCCTTCTATCTGCGGGGCGCTCGACGACTGCGCCCCTTCGACAGTCTCCGCGAGCTCGATCATGGCCGCGGCGTACTCCTTCGTGCGGGCGAAGTGCACGTCGTGGGGGCTGCGCACATGCACAGTCCGGTTCTCGGGCAGCAGGCTCTCGACCCGAGCGAGATCCTCGTCGCTGAGCGCTGCGAGGAGGGTGCCCTGGCGGTCGTGGCGGGTGGTCGCCTTGACGAACATCGTCGGGCAGGAGATCGCTCTGAGAGTCTCTGCCTGGTCGAAGCCGCGGAACCAGGCGTCGTTCGTGAACCCGACGGTGAAGCGCGGGTCGTAGGGCTGGCCCATCGTGCCCCAGATCCGGTTGATGCCCACTCCGACCCAGCGGACGATGGGCAGGCGGTCCGGGTTTGCCCGCCGCTGCCGGATCACGCTGCGGGCGAGGACCTTCCACAGGGGCCCGAACCAGCGCCTCCAGTAGCTGCGGGGCATGTACCAGCACAGCCAGTCGCGCTCCTGGTCCTGGGCGAGGAAGGTCAGCACGTTCTGGAAGCCGTCGACGTACACATAGGTCTTCTCCACCCGGTCGGGCTCCGTTGAGAAGAACGGGCAGTCCTCGAAGAGAACGCCGCGCACGAGCTCCGGTCGCTGAACGGCGATCAGCGCTGCCACGAGCCCGCCCGAGGAGTGACCGGCGATGACGACAGGTCCGCCGAAGGTCTGCTCGATGAGCGTCGCCATGTCGTCCGCGATCCGCACGGCGGTGTAGTCGTCCGGGTTCCAGGTGCTCCTGCCGTGGCCGTGCATGTCGACGACGAGCACGTGGTAGGTGCCGATCAGCGACGGGAGAGCCTTGCCGTACTCCTGCCAGACGCACCCCTGGCCCGGGATCAGGAGCAGCGGCACGCCGCCGGCCGGCCCCTCGGCGACGTTGAGCTTGAGCCCCTCGCGGATGTGGACCTTCCGCTCCGCGAAGCCCAGCGCCTCAGCCTCGCGGACATGCTTGTCGAAGTAGTCCTTCGTACGGAAGACCGCGATCAGGGCGCGCACGGCGAAGCTGAGAGCCGTGCAGACGACAGCGATGCAGATGTTGAGCAGCACGGGGTTCATGCGATCCCCCGCTCCTGTCGATGCGCCTCGCGGGGCGTGGCGAGCTGGTCGATCGTCATGGTGGTCATGAGTCCTCCCGGTCCGTTGCGGACGTGATCTCCATGCCACCGTAACATAGGTTATGTTATGGTGCTTCTGCGAGACGCCCGAGAGCAAGGAGCAGGTCCATGAGCACAGCACGACAGAGATGGCTGGACGCGGGCATCGAGGTGCTCGCCGAGGAGGGCGGAGTCGACGCGGTCCGCATCGACCGTCTCGCCCAGAGGCTGGGGCTGTCGACAGGTTCCTTCTACCATCACTTCCAGGGCGCGGCCGGCTTCAAGAAGGACCTGCTCGCGCACCTCGAACAAACGCAGACCTCCGCGTTCGCCGGCGCGATCATTGATACGCAGGTGAGCCCCGACAACGGCCTGAAGACCTCCTCGGACCTGATCGCGAGGCTTGCCGCCGCGCGCGCCGAGATCCGCAGCCCCCGGCTCGAGGCGGCGCTGCGCGCCTGGGCGCTCACCGACCCCGATGCCGCGCGGACGCAGGCCGCCATCGACGAGGCGCGTCTGGAGACGATCCGCTCCGTCTGGCGGCAGGTCACCGACGATGAAGAGGAGGTGCGGCTCGGCGCGCTCCTCCCTTACGTGATCGCCATCGGCGCGAGCGCGATCATGCCGCCGCTCGGCGACGACGACCTCCACCGCCTCTATGAGCGCATCTTGACGTTGGTCCCGGACGGCCCGCTGGATCAGCCGGGAGAGGATGAGTCGAGCTGATGCCCGGAAACGAGCCTCAGGCCGAGGCAGTGCCGATGCCGCGGTGGATCGTCGTGTGCACGTGGGCGTCGTCGCGCCGCAGGGCGCCTGACTCATCCCCGAACGCCCGGACCGAAACCGACCCTCTACAGGTGACACCGTCGCGCACTGTGAGCTGCGGCGACGCCGCTCGTTTGGGCCCTACCACGGTGATCGCCTGCGGGGCGGGGTTTCGGCGGAAGATCGTATGAGCGGGTCGGCCGGGGATTACCGTCCGCCGCGTGCCGGTGGAGTTTCTGACTGATGAGCAGGCTGAGGCGTACGGACGGTTCGTTGAGGAGCCGATGCGCCCGGAGATGGAGCGGTTCTTCTACCTCGATGACGTGGACCGGAGGTTGATCGGGAAGCGGCGGGGTGACCACAGCCGGCTGGGCTTCGCGTTGCAGATGTGCACCGTTCGGTACCTGGGGCTGTTCCTGGAGGACCCGCTGGACGTGCCGTGGCCAGTGGTCGCGTACGTGGCCGAGCACCTGGGCGTCGAGAACCCCTCGGTGGCGAAGCGGGCCACGGATAAGGAATGGCTGGCCTCCCGGCCCCGGTTGGCGAAGGCGTCGCGCACCGTGCAAGCGGTGTACCGGCTGTGGTCCGAGCAGCTGGACCTGGTCGCCGAGGCCGGCGCGGACCTGGACGCGGCGGCGATGTTCGTCGCGCTGGAGACCGAGGTCGGCCCGCGTGCGGAGGTAGAGGCCGCGGCGCGGCTGCTGGACGAGCTGCTGCCGCCGGGCGACGACGAGACCGAGGCGGAGATGCGCCGCCAGCTGGCTGGCCGCTACAAAACGGTTCGCCCGTTCCTGTCCCTGCTCGGCGAGTCGAGCACGTTGGGGCGGCTTCCGGCGGGCGGAGGGTGCTGGAGGCGGTGAAGCGGCTGCTCGCGCTGTCGCGGCGCAAGGTGAAGGCCAAGCCGCTGCTGCCCCGCGAGATCGACCAGAAGCTTGTGCCGCCGGCTTGGAAGAAGGCGGTGTTCTCCAACCCCGACCTGCCGCAGGGGTCGGTGGACCGCGACGCATACGTGGTGTGCGTGCTGGAGCAGCTCTACCGGGCGCTCGGGCGCCGCGACGTCTTCGCCTCCCCGTCGAACCGCTGGTCCGACCCCGGGCGCGGCTGCTGGACGGGCCGCAGTGGGAGTCGGTGCAAGCCAACGTGCTGCACGGCCTGAGCCTGGAGGCGCCGGTCGAGCAGCACCTGGCCGAGCGGGTGCGGGCCCTGGACGCCGCCTGGCAGCTGATGGCCGAGCGGCTGGAGGAAGCCGGGCAGGACGCGAAGCTGTCCTTCGAGGTGCAGCCCATCGGCCGGTTCAAGCTGAACGTGGACCGGCTCGGCGCGCTCGGGGAGTTGAAGTCGCTGCGCTGGCTGCGCCGGACGACCGCGGCGATGCTGCCCCGGATCGACCTGCCGGACCTGCTGTTCGAGGTCGACGGGTGGACCAGGTTCCAGGATGCCTTCGTGCACCTGGGCGACGGCCGCACCCGGATGGAGAACCTGAAGACCTCGCTGGTGGCGCTGCTGGTCGCCGAGGCGTGCAACATCGGCTACACCCCGGTCATCGACGCGAACGACGAGGCCCTCAGGGCCTCCGCCGAAGTACTACCACTTCAAGCGCGGGATCACCTGGCTCAACGCGGTCAACGGCCAGGTCGCCGGGATCGGGCAGATGGTCGTGCCGGGCACCCCGCGCGACTCGCTGCACATCCTGGACACCCTGCTGAACCTGGACGCCGGCGCGCGGCCGGAGATGGTCGCCACCGACAACGCCTCGTACTCCGACATGCTGTTCGGGCTGTTCTCGCTGCTCGGCTACAACTTCTCGCCCCGCTTCCGGGACCTGGCCGATCAGCGGTTCTGGCGGGCCGAGCTGCCCGGGGTGGCCACCGGCGGGTACGGGCCGCTGGAGCCGCTGGCCCGTAACCGGGTCAACCTGGGCAAGGTGGTCACGCACTGGTCGGACCTGCTGCGGGTGGCCGGCTCCCTGGTGACCGGGCAGGTCCGCGCCTACGACCTGCTGCGGATGTTCGGCCGCGAAGGCCGCCCGGCCCCGCTGGGGCAGGCGTTCGCCGAGTACGGGCGGATCGGCAAGACCCTGCACCTGCTGCGGGTGGTCGACCCGGTGGACGACACCTACCGGCGGCAGATGAACCGTCAGCTCACCGTCCCGGAGTCCAGGCACAAGCTCGCCCGCGACATCTGCCACGGCAAGCGCGGGCAAATCATGCAGGCCTACCGGACGGGGCAGGAGGACCAGCTCGGCGCGCTCGGCCTGGTGCTGAACGCCGCGGTGCTGTGGACCACCCGCTACCTGGACGCCGCCGTCGCCGAGCTGCGGGCCCTGCCCGCCGACCAGCGCGAGCACCAGGTGCTGGACGAGGACGTGGCCCGGCTCTCCCCGCTGCGGCACGCCAACCTGAACGTGCTGGGCCGCTACAGCTTCCGCGGCTCCGCCCCGGCCGGCGGCATGCTTCGACACCTGCGCGACCCGGCCGAGGCCTCCGAGGAGGACGGCGAGGACGTCGAGGGCTGACCTGGACACCGGTGCGCCGGTCAGCACCACGGCCCGGCGTCGTCGCCGTGCTCAAGGGCCTCCCGTCCGGTCTGTGCCTCAGCTGCCGCACGCGCAGCCGGCGGCGGCCTTCGCCTCGGCCGGGCTCTGGGCCGGGTCGAGGGCTTCCTCGTCCGGGGTGCAGCAGGCGGTGGTACCGCAGCAGGCCTCCGGTGCGCTGTCGGCGCCTTTTTCTCCGCGGTGGTGAGGGTCCGCCCGCGATGGCGGCTGTGAAAATCGCTGTCCGATTGTCGGAAACGCAGTGATAGAGATTCAGGGTGACAATGACACTCGAGTTCCCCGTTCTGTTGCGACTGATCGACGAACGGTCGACTGCCTTCCGCGCCGCGGTCGCCTCCGCGCCCAGCCTCGACGTACAGGTGCCGACCTGCCCCGAGTGGACGCTGTTCGATCTGGCGCAGCACATCGGCGATGGGCGCCGCGACTGGGCCGCCACCGTCGCCGCAGGGCCTGCTCCGGCCAAGTCCGCAGCGGAGGGCGCCCCGGCTGCGCCTCGGGAGCGCGAGGCCCTGCTGGCCTGGTTGGCGGAGTCCACGGAGCAACTGCTGGACGCATTGCGGAAGGCCGGCCCGGATCGCGGTTGCTGGACGTGGTGGGGGACGTCGCAGTCGCCGCAGACCTCCGGTGCCGTAGCTCGGCACCAGCTCCAGCAGATGGCGGTGCACACGTACGACGCCCAGATCACCGTAGGTGCTCCGCAGCCGCTGCCGGACGAGGTGGCGCTCGACGGTGTCGACGAGTTCCTGTCCACCTGCGTCGCAACGACAAGTGCCTGGCCGCACAAGCCCGCTGCCGTCGACTTCCACGCCTCCGAGGGCCGCTCCTGGCGCCTCTCGCTCTCCGCCGACGGCGCACGGACCGCCCGCCTCCCCTGGCCTGGCACCATGCCGGCCACCGCTGCCGGCCAGGACCCGAACGCGGCTGCCGCCTTCTTCTCCGCTCGGGGCACGGCCAGCGAGCTGGTCCTCATCCTGCACGACCGTATCCCGATCAACTCCCTGACGCTCGACGGCGACCGACGTCTCTTCGAGCAGCTCAGCGCCTGGGACCCGGATGAGTAGGACGTGACGATGCGCCACCTCGTACGCCCCGAGGCATGCCTCCCGCCAACGGCTACAACCACGCCGTGGTGGCCTCGGGGCCGCGGGGGGAGCAGACCGTCAGGGCTGCGAAGCGGCTGACCAAGGCGGCGGCTCACAAGCTGATCGGTGCGCCTGGTCGGCACCTGACGCCGTCAGTTCTCAGCGCCGTCCTCATCGTCATCGAGTCCGGCCGCGTCCGGGTCGCGCAGCGGGCGCAGGGTGCCGCCCGCCGGCTGGGTAGGGGTGAAGCTGCAGCGGTCCAGGACGTTGAGGTTCTTGTGCTTGAGCGGGGGCAGCCGGGCCACGTCCTCGTCACGGATCTCATGACCCTCCGCGCGAAGCTGGACGACGGCGGCGTCGAGGTAGCGGGTCGTCCAGAGCACCACGGCGTTCAGGACCAGGCCGAGTGAGCCGAGCTGGTCCTCCATCCCGTCCCGGTACGCCTGCTGGATGGTGCCCTTCTTGCCGTGGCAGATGTCGCGGGCGAGCTTGTGCCGGGACTCCTGGAGGCACATCTTGAGAGCGAAGCCGAGCCGGTTGTGATCACCACGCCGCTTCGCGATCAGCTTCCGGTCCTCGTCATCGAGGAAGAAGAACCGCTCCAGCTCGGGCCTCGTCGGCTCCTCGGCGAACTTCCCGTACGCCTCAGCCTGCTCATCAGTCAGAAATTCCACCGGCATGCGGCGGACGGTAGCCAGCCCCGCCAGCGATCGAAGAGCTTCCGGAAAACCCCCACAATAGCCCGATCGCCCGTGCTAGACGACCAAGATCAAGTGCTTGGCGCCAACGGCTGTACCGCTGGTCCCCAACGCCGGCTACCGCCAATATGCCGGTCGTCCTGCCCGGTGGCCTGGCTCCCCGGAGTGACAGCAGTTCAGCCGGGGGTGAGGCTTAGCGCTAACGGCTGTCCCGTTGATCCCCGAGGCCGGAGGAGATGCTCCCGAAGGTCGACCTGCCGGATCTGCTGTTCGAGGTCCACGCCTGGACCGGCTTCCTGGACGTCCTCGTGCACCTCGGGGACGGCACCACCCGGATGAAGGACCTGTCCACCTCGGTGGTCGCGCTGCTGGTGTCCGAGGCGTGACACCCGACGGGGACGACACGATGGTCGTGCTCACGCACCGCGGCCTGCCGCCCACCTACCTCGGCACCCACCGCGCCGGCTGGGAGGAGCGGCTGAGGCGGCTGCGCGCCGCGGCCGGCTGACGGGAGCACCCGGACCCGGTCTCACGCCCGGCCCGCCGCCATCTCCACCACCGTGATGTCAGAAGGCGCGCCGACCCGGGTGGGCGGGCCCCACGCGCCAGCCTCGCGCGAGACGTACAGCTGTGTGTCCCCGTATCGCTCCAGCCGGGCCACCGTCGGGTTGGCCAGGCTGACCGCCGTGGGTATGGCCCGACAGCTGCAGGTCCACCCCGTGGCGTACGGCCTTGCCCACGAACACCGGCTGGTGCGCCAGTAGCACCGACGCCCGCGCCGGGTCCCGGCCCTGCAGCGCCGCCACGAGATCCGGGCCGTCGTTGTAGCCCGCGCCGCTCACGTCATTCACCCCCGCCAGGTCGAACGCCGGGAGCTCCACCTGCGTCGTCGGGAGGTCCTACGGGCGGTGGAGCAGGACAAGGCACCGCGCACTGGATCTTCATCTCGATGCGCGACCCTGACGCCTCCTGTGAACCTCAGCGGGAAACGGCCCCCGCGCTCACATCGGGCTCTAGCCTCGTCGCATGCCTGCTGGTGCGGGTCGACAAAGCCCAGGCCAAGCATCGGGTGCATCGGTCGTGTTCTGATAATCCAGTGGCAGCTTGGTGAACATCCGGATCGCGGAGTCCAGCAACGACCCTTGCGAGACATACAGTTCGGGTTGATCAGGTCCTCCCGGCCACCGTCGTCACGGGCGAGTTGACGGTCGCTCCCACGCACGCGATGAAGAAGGGGGTGAGCCGTCCGTCCCCACCAGGATCGCTGCGTCCATGGCGTGCTCTCCTTCGGTCCTCCTTCTTGCATCGTGACCGCGCCGGACCTGGCCGGTAGGGCCGAAGGTCCCCGTTGACGTGAGGCCGCATTGCTGGTGCCATGATCAGTACGGGGCTTAACAAGCAATCACTTGTGCACATCAGGGGGTGTGATGCGAGTTCTCCAACACTGGTTCGCGCGCGCGGTGGCCGGAGTGCTGCTGGTCGCCGGGACGGCCCTGGTCCCGGCGACCGCGGCGCAGGCCGAAACGTGCTCCACGACGCTGCCCGACCCCAACCGCTTCGGGATCACCTGCTTACGGGTGGACCGGCACCCGCAAGCCGATGGGTCCGAACTGCGGGACATCACCATGACATCCACGGCGATCTTCCAGGCGTCCGGCGGCACCCCGGTGATCAACCCGCTCACCAGGACGATCACCGTCCGGGTCTACCTGCCCAGCGGCTACGACCCCGCCAGGGGCGCCCGCTACCGCTCGCTCTATCTCATCAACGGCGGCGGAGACGACTACGACGAGTGGACGACGAAGGCGGATCTCGTGTCCCTGATCGCGTCGGTGCCCGGTCATCCCTACGACGGCATCGTCGTCATGCCGACGGGCGGGATGAGCGGCTGGTACGCCGACTGGGCAGGACACACCGACGGGTTCTTCGCGCCCAGGTGGGAGACATACCACGTCTCCCAGCTCATCCCGTGGATCGACGCCAACTTCCACACGATCGCCGACCGCTCGGGGCGCGGGCTCGCCGGGATCTCGATGGGCGGCTACGGCACACTCAGGTACGCCGCGGCGTACCCCGACGTGTTCTCCGTCATCGGTGCCCTCTCGCCGGGCATCGACGTGCGGGCCAAACCGGCGCAGGGCACGTTGTCCGACTCGATGTGGCAGGCCGGCGCCTCGATCGGGCCGCTCGACCTGCTCAACGGCAAGTACCGGGTCAACAAGTACGACGCCAACGGAGTGCTGGTGCTCGACCAGGACCAGCAGCGGCTCTACCGGCTGGACACGCTGTTCGGGCCGCACACCACCAGCGTCGTCGATGGCCGCACCGTCTACGACTGGCCGTCGGCCAACCCGGCCACCCTCGTGACACGGGGCAAGTACGCCCCCTACAGCGGCAGGCTCGCCCTGTACGCCGGGGGCTGCGCCACGCTGGCCCAACCGGGCGACGGGAACGGCCCGGCGCCTGCAGAATGCGGCTACAGCACCACCTCCCCCGCCAACACCGAGGCCACGTCCGTCAACGAGGCCATCCTCGGCTCCTACGCCAGCGCCTTCGACGCCACGCTGACGAGCCTGGGCGTCGGTCACCGGTACTGCTACAGCACCGGCGGCCACGACTGGGGATCCTGGCCCGCATATCTGACCGACTTCCTCCAGTACGCCTACGGCACGGCCCCGGCCCGCTGCCCCAGCCTCTGACCTGACGTCAACCAAGCCCACGTGAGCCCGGCACGACCAGCCCCGTCTCGGACGCGGCGACGACCGCCTGGGTCCTGTCGCGCAGCCCGAGCTTGCTCAGCACGCGGCTCACGTGGGTCTTCACCGTCTCCTCCGTGACCGTCAACCGTCCGGCGATCTCCGGATTCGGGTCCAGCCGAGATACGGACAATCCCAACGAGGCAGGGCCGGCTCCTGTTGCCAGCACGGGCAACGGGCTGATCGTGGTAGATGACGAACCCGATGGTGCGACGATCTTCACCGGCATCCCATCGGTGTCGTTGAAGTCGAGGTGGAGCTGGCCGATGAAGCCTTCTCGACCTGGATGGCTGGGAAGAGATCGTGGAGGTCTCCATCGAGTCCACCTCAGGATCCTTGATCGTGTGTGGGCTCGATGGGGAGCTCCCTGACCTGTCGAACCTTGCTCACCGCGGTGAGGGGTTCTACCGGCTGCGGGTGCATGCCGGCGGCCGGGACACTAAAACGGACGGATCGGCCAGTCCGCCTCCTTTCGAGCACGACCTGATCGCTTCGTGGCCCGCCCCCTACGAACCAGAGCTGGCACTTAAGCACACTGATGCCATCGGGCGGGAGCGGCGCCTTCCAAGCTAGCGACAGGATCAAAGTCCGTGAAGCGGTGACGGCGTGTGATGACTAGTAGTGGGTGACGACGTCCTCTTCACGGAGCTGGCCCGGTATCTGACCAAGCCGACCTGATCCCTTAAGCCTCCAGCGCCCGCTTGACCCTGACCTCCAGGTCGTCCTGGTTGGCAAGGAAATCTGCAGCAAGATCCACGTCATAGGGATGCGCCAAGACCAAGAGAGACCAGAGGCAGTCGGAAAGCTCGTGAACGAGGGCCTCGCGTCCTTCATCGTCTCCGCCATCGCCGTCAACCTGATCCGCCTGGACGCCTGGTGGAACGGCCGCCCTGGACCGGAAACGCACCAGCCACCTGGCCCGACTCGAACCAGCAGAGTCCTACAGGGTGCTGTCGGCCCGCGAGTGGGAGGTCGCCAGGCTCGTTGCGCTCGGCAGGACGAACTGGGAGATCGCCGAGGTGCTGTTCCTGTCGCGTCGTACGGTCGAGACCCATGTCGCCACCCTGCTGCGCAAGCTCGGCGTCCGCTCGCGGACCGAGGTGGTGGTCCCGCCCGAGGGGCCGGGCGGGACCACGGGTGTCTAGACGGTGATGCTCCACCAGTCCAGGGTTCCTGTGTCCTGGGCGTAGTAGTCCTCGATGTAGAGGGTCCACGTTCCGGCGGCCTGCTGGCTGACCGGCACCGACCAGTTCCTGGTGCCGAAGACCGTGCAGGACGAGCCACCGGGCGAGCGCAGGTGGTACCACGAGCCGTTCGGACCCTGGAGCCAGATGTCGAGGTCCTCGATGCACGTGTGGTTGCTGGTGGCGGTGACCTTCACCGGCGACTGCGCGGTCCCGCTCGCGTTGGAGGTGACCGAGCTGGTGATGTACGAGTAGTCGTCGATGAAGTAGTCGGTGTCGTTGCGGAACGTCCTGCCACCGCTCTGGCCCTGGACGGTCAGCGCGAACACCGTGGTGTGGGCGCCCGTCTCACCCGCGCCGTTGATCGTCACCTGGTAGCTGCCCGTCGGGGTCGAGCTCGTGGTGCTGATCGTCAGCGTCGAGTTGCCGCCGCTGGTCACGCTGGCCGGGTTGAACGAGGCGGTGCCCCCGGTCGGCAGCCCGGAGGCGGTCAGGTTGACCGTCTGGGCCGTGCCCTGCGTGGTCTGCGTGGAGACGGTCGTGGTGATCGCCTGGCCGGTCTGGACGGTGCCGGATGACGGGTTCACCGCGATGGAGAAGTCCCGCGTGGGCGGGGTGCCGCCGACCGCGAGCTTCCAGATGGCGTAGGCCGCGGCGTCCGAGGCCCTGTCCAGGATCGTGTCGTTGATGTTGGAGGTGGTGTCGCAGGCGGAGTGGTAGCACCTGTCGTAAGCCTGGCCCGCCGTACCGCCCCACTTGGCCGCCTGTGCGGACGTCTTGGTGTCGCTCGCGCCCGCGGCCACGCCGGAGGTCGCGATGCCCGCGTTGCGGAAGGAGGCGTCGTCGGAGCGGTTGGCGCCCTCGGTGTTCTCCTCCGGCTGCAGGTTCAGCGCGTCGTAGAACGCCTTGAGCTGCTGGGCCGCGGTGGTGGTGATGTTGTTGATGAAGTAGCCGCCGTTGGGCGAGCCGACCATGTCGTAGTTGATGTAGTTTTTGATCTTGGTGCGGTCGGTCGAGCTGAGCGAGGCCACGTAGCCCTCGGAGCCGTTGAGCCCCTGCTCCTCATCGCTCCACCAGCCGAACCTGACGTGCTTGGCCATCGTCGGGTGGTTGGCGGCCAGCGTCAGCGCGACCTCCAGCAGTGAGGCTGAGCCGGACCCGTTGTCGTTGATGCCGGGTCCCGCCGAGACGCTGTCGAGGTGGGCGCCGAGCATGATGACCTGGTTGGCGTCACCGCCCGGCCAATCGGCGATCAGGTTGGGGCCCGCGCCGCTGCTGCAGGTGGAGCCGCAGTTCTGCCGGACGGTCGTGAAACCGGCCGCCTGCAGCTTCTGCTCCACGTAGGACACCGAGGCCGTGTAACCGGCGCCGGTGGATCTGCGGGTGCCGCCGTTGTTGGTGGCGATGGTCTGCAGCTGCGCCAGGTGCGCCTTGACGTTGGCCACGCTCACGTCCGGCGGGTTGCCCGGCGTGACTGTGCCGACGGTCAGCTGGTAGGTGGCGGTGTGGGAGCCGGACGCGCCGGTGCCCGTGACGGTGATCGTGGAGGTACCCGCGGGCGTCGAGGCGCTGGTGCTGATCGTCAGCGTGGAGCTGTTGCCGCTGGTCACGCTCGCCGGGTTGAACGACGCCGTCGCCCCGGAAGGCAGGCCGGAGGCGGTGAGGTTCACCGTCTGCGGGTTGCCCGCGGTGGTCTGGGTGCCGACCGTGGTGGTGGCCGACTGTCCCGGAGTCACCGAGCCGGAGGTCGGGTTGGTGGAGATCGAGAAGTCCTGCGTGGGAGAGGTGCAGGTGGGCTCGCCCGACTGGACCGGGACGCTCACCGCGTTCCACGCCGCCTTGGTGGCCGCGCACTCGGCGCTGTTGGCACCGTAGAGCTCGACCGCGGCGGCCAGCGAGGCCGACCGGACGTTGGCGTAACGCCAGGACGAGGTCTTGCGCTGCATCGCGCCCAGATAGATCTTGCCCGCCTTCTGGATGCTGATACCGGTGACAGAGGAAGGGCCGCCGGAGCAGATCGGGCTGTTCGGCTTGCCGCCGCCGGGCGAAGAGCCCTCGGCCAGCAGGTAGAACCAGTGGTTGAGCGGGCCGGCCGCCGCGTGCACCTCGGTGCTGGGGATCGAGGAGGACCAGCAGTTGGGGTCGCCCACCTGCGACGGGTTGTACATGTACCGGATCGGGCCGTC
>NZ_JAHDTI010000024.1 GCF_018531495.1 Nonomuraea sediminis | reverse complement strand
CCGCCGGCGCGAGCGGGACGCGCGCCGCCGTCGCGGCCAGGTCGGGCGCCGGACACAGCGCCAGCGCCGCCTCCAGCAGCCCGGGCAGCTGCGAGTACGGCTCGGCCAGCGCGACCTCGACCAGGTCCGCGAGCCGTACCCGGAGCAGGTCGCGCAGCGCGTCCAGCACCTGCGGCCGCTGCGGCGCGGCCAGGCGCAGCACGTCGAACAGCTGCACCAGGTGCGCGGTCGTGCGGGCCGGGTGGTCGTGCACGGCCAGCACCAGCGCGGGCAGCTCGGGGGTGCCGGCGAGCAGCTGCTCGGCGAGCAGGTCGGGCTTGAGCGGCGCCAGCGTGGGGTTGCCGGGAAACAGCTCCGCCAACCAGCGGGACACACGCCGCCGCCGTCCGTCGCCGGCATCGCCGAGCCCTGGCAGCGCGGTGAGGAGGGTGGCCACCTCCTGCCGGGTGGGCGCGGTCAGCGTGACCAGCGCCACGGCCTGCTGTACGTCCTCGTCGTCCAGATCCTGCACGCGGTGGGCCGCGAGCCGCCCCTCCCACCTGCGCCACTCGCGGTCCAGGAAGTCGCGCAGCATCCCCTCCGGCGTCCGCCGCGCGCCGCCCGCCAGCACGGCCAGCTGCACGAGCAGCGGGCTCACCCCCTCCTCGATCTCGAACGGCAGGCTCTGCTCTCCCTGCTGTCGCCCCTTTTCGTACGGCATCGCGGTGCCGAACACGCGGGCGGCGGCCTCCGCGTGCCGCCGGGCTTCCTCCGGGCTGAGCCGCCCGTCGCCGAGCGCCACTGTGGCGCGGGTGGACCTGCGCAGCAGCCCATCGGTGTCGCGGTTGAGCTTGCGCCACCAGGTGACGTCCTCGCCGCCGGGCGACCTGTCGATCAGCAGCAGGCGCACCCGCGGACCGCGTACCCGGTCGCCGAGGCGCTTGAGCAGGGCGATCACCGGGTCGGTCAGCCGGTCGGGGTAGTCGACCACCAGCAGCGTGGGCCAGGCCGGTTCGACGTGGACGCCGGAGGCGAGGTCGGCGGTCAGGCCCCGCTCGTCGCCGAACCCGGCCGCCCAGCCCGCCGCGATCAGCCGCTCGCACAGCTCGGCGCCGAGCCGGGTCTTGCCCGCGCCGCCCGCGCCCGACACGGTCGCGGCGCTGAACAGGTACGGCGCGGCACACCAGGCGCCCAGCCTGGCCAGCTCGTCCTCGCGGCCGACGAAGCCGACCTTGCCGTGCCTGGCCTGGATGAGCTGGTAGTCGGGCGCGTCGTCGGCCACCGGCAGGTACGGCGGCTGCAGGTAGCTGCCGGAGTCGAGGTCGGTGACCCGGCCGCGGTCCTCCACCTCCTCCACGTCCACCGGGCCGATCAGCTGGGCGAACGCGGGGTCGCTCAGGAGCCTGCGCACGGGCAGGGCGTGCAGGCGGGCGCTGCCGTACATGACGGGGTCGGCGATGACGACGCCGAGCAGCACCCGGCCGGGGCCGAACAGGGCGGCGCCGGACATGCCGTGCCAGCCGCCGGTGACGACCTTCGGGGCGATGATGTCGACGTCGTAGCGCTGCGACAGGTAGGCGGTGGTGGCGTTGACCGTGCCTGTCATGGTCTCCAGGTCGCGGTTGCCTTTGTCGTCGGCCTGCGAACGTGGGAACCCCCACGCGGTGCAGGACACGCCGATCCCCTTGACCCTTCCCCACCGCAGCGCCCCGCGATCAGGGCCGTCACGCCAGGGCGCGCCGGGGACACGAAGCAGCGCGGCGTCGAGCCGGCCCGCCTGGTCGCGCCACGCCACCTGGGCATCGAGCCACGCGTCGCCGTCGAGCAGCCGGACCTGGCAGCGGGCGGAGTCGTTGACGACGTGACCGGCGGTCAGGACGAGGTCGTCGCCTACCGCGTAGCCGGATCCGTATCCTCCCTCGGCGTACACCTCGACCACCCGGCGGTAACGCGTCATGTGCCCATAGTGGGTGAGAAACCAGGAGAGGGACATAAGCATCCCCTACTCACCCATGATCTGCCCTGCCGCCCACTGCGACGGCGAACTCACCGACCCCATCCGCGCGTTCCTCGCTGACATCAGCGAACTGTCGGCCGCGCCCGATCGCACTGAATTCGAGTCCAACTCACATCTTGACTGGCGAGTAACAAAGGCAGACCATGAATCAGCCGATTTGCGAGGTGCGCTCATGTTACGCAGCATCACCAGGATCATCGGGGTGGTGGCCTTACTGGCCACCCTGCCTCTGGCAGGGACCACCGCCACCGCCCAGACCGCCGCGGAATCCGAGGTCGGGGCGGTCGGGCAACCACCGGGATCAGCGAACCCGGTCCGCGGCTTCGTCGACGCCCACAGCCATCTCATGGCGAACGAGGCATTCGGCGGAAGCCTGATCTGTGGCAAGCCGTTCGACCCCGACGGCATCGAGCACGCCCTGGTCGACTGCCCCGACCACCAGCCCGACGGATCGCTCGCCTGGTTCGAGAACTTCACTCGCCATGGCACCCCTGTGGGCAAGCACGACCCGGTCGGCTGGCCGACGTTCAAGGACTGGCCGGCCCACGACTCCCTCACGCACCAGCAGGGCTACTACAAGTGGCTCGAACGGGCCTGGCGCGGCGGGCTCCGGATCTTCGTCAACGACCTGGTCGCCAACCGACAGCTCTGCGAGATCTACCCGCTCAAGCACAACACCTGCGACGAGATGGCCACGCTCAAGCTGGAGGCGCAGCGCACCTTCGAACTGCAGGACTACATCGACGCCCAGAGCGGCGGTCCTGGCCAGGGCTGGTTCCGGGTGGTGAAGTCGACCGCCGAGGCCAGGCAGGTGATCGCGACCGGCAAGCTGGCAGTGGTCCTGGGCATCGAGACCTCCGAGCCGTTCGGCTGCCGCCAGACGTGGGGCATCCCGCACTGCACCAAGGCGCAGATCGACCGCGGCCTGGACGAGATGTACCAGATCGGCGTCCGCAGCATGTTCGTCTGCCACAAGTACGACAACGCCCTGTGCGGCGTCCGGTTCGACCCCGGGACCACCGGCGTGATCGTCAACATCGGCAACTTCCTGTCGAGCGGCTCGTTCTGGAACGCCAAGACGTGCACGGGACCCGAGCACGACAACACGATCGACCCGGCCGGAGTGCTGCCGCCCGAGGTGGCCAAGTGGCTGCCGTTCGGCGTCGGCCTGCCGGTCTATCCCCCGGGGCCGCACTGCAACACCAGAGGCCTGACCTCGCTGGGCGCCTACATGGTCCAGGGGCTGATGAAGCGCGGCATGATCGTCGAGCTCGACCACATGAGCGTCAAGGCCGCCGCTCAGACGCTCGACATCCTGGAGGCCGCCAAGTATCCGGGCGTCATCTCCTCGCACAGCTGGGCGGACTCCAGCTACTTCCGCCGCATCTACCGGCTCGGCGGCATGGTGACCGCGTACGGCTCGCCCGCCGACTCCTTCACCGCGGGCTGGCGCGCGACGAAGCCGCTGCGTGACGAGTTCGGTCATCCCGGGTACGGCTACGGCCTCGACACCAACGGCATGGGCCCGCTCCCGGGCCCCCGTCAGGGCAGCGCGGTCACCTATCCGTTCACCTCGCTCGACGGCGCGGTCACGCTCGACCGTCTGCGCACCGGTGAACGGGTCTGGGACATCAACACCGACGGTGTGGCCCACTACGGCCTGGTCCCCGACTGGATCGAGGACATGCGCAAGTACGCCGGTGACGAGTTCGCTCAGGACATGCTGGCCGGAGCCGAGGCGTATCTGCAGACATGGGGAGGAGCCGAGGCCCGCAGGCAGACCTGAAGCCCCGAGCCCCTGGCAGGCCACTCTCATCGGGCGCCTGCCAGGGGCTCGCTTCTCCCCCGGGCGCACCCGCTCGGCGCTTGGGCGAGGTAGCCGAGGTAGTCGGTGCGCGGAACAGAGTGATCAGAACTGGACGTTCGTCATCGTGTACCACGTCGGAGCGAATACCAGCAGGGCCAGTGCGCCGAGGACCGCGAACGACTTGAGTGCGCGTGAGGTGGTGATGGTCGCGGGTGCGATGGGCCTCAGCTTCCATCGTCCGACCGCGATGAACGCCGCGACGCCTCCCAGCAGGAGATTCGCAGGCACCAGTTCGTATTCGCCGCGCGTGATATGAAAACCGGCCGCGAGGATCATCGTCAGCGTCAGGCCAACGGCGGCGAGCGGCGTCAGCTTCGGCTTGACTCCCGTCATCGCCGGCAGGATCAGGCCGACGCCGCCAAGTACCTCACAGACCCCGATGAAGACGATCAGGGGCTGCGGAACCGCGGCGTACCAAGCCACGGCCCGCGGCGCGGCCGCGTACAGAGCTCCGTCGTACAACAGCACTTTGCCGAAGCCGCTGCCGGCGAAGAAGAAGCCGAACAACACTTGAAGTGGCCAGAGTGCGCCGTTGAGCGTGAACCTCGTTCCGCGCCGCTTGGGCTGCTGCTCAATGTCCTTGACGCCGAGCAGGTTCTCGCTGACGCGCAGATTCATGTTCACTACCTTTCATATCGGGTTGGCCAGGGAACTGTTTGTTCCTTCGTCAGTACGCGATGACAGGACTCATTCGACCATCGCAGCGAGGTCGCGCGCGCGGCCTGTGGGACACGGTGGGACACACAGGGCACGGTCTAGCTGCGAAAACAAGAATTCGTACCGTGACTGCGGGCTGGGACGGTTCCCGCGGTGCGGGTGTCGAGCGTCCAAGATGGAGTGCCCGTAAGGCTCGCGCCAGAGGGCTCAAACCGCGTTGATTTTGTTTCCGTCGATTTGGCCGAAGCCGCTCGCTCGGGCCGTGTGACGCGATTCTTACCACCGGGCCTAGAACGAGGCCGGAGAATGTAGGCGGCGACCGCCCTGGTGGCGGGACGAGGTGGCACGCGCGGAAGACGCGCCCAGACGCCCTTCCGGGGACGGGAAGAAGATGCCGGCGTGCGGCGAAGGATGGATGAAAGCAACGATCACCATCCGGAAGGCGCACTTATGACGGAGACGGGCACATGACCGCCGATGTGGGCGAGCAGGTGACCGACGCCGACCTCGTCGCCGGCTACCGGCAGAACCCCGAGCTGTTCACCGCCGTGCATGACCGGTATTTCCGTGACATCTACCGGTACGTGGCGAGCCGCCTCGACACCCAGGTGGCCGAGGACATCACAGCGGAGACGTTCCTGCTGGCGTTCAACCGGCGTGACCGGTTCAACCCGGAAAAAGGGGGATTACGGCCCTGGCTGTTCGGCTTCGCCACGAACCTGGTGGCCCGGCACCGCCGCAAGGAGGCCCGCCACTACAAGGCGCTGGCGCGGCTGGACCCCGCGCCGGTCGTGGAAGGACACGAGAACCGGGTCGTCACGTCCGTGACCGCTCAGCGCATGCAGCCGCACCTGGCCATGGCGCTCGCCTCGCTGAACGGCGGCGAGCGTGACGTGCTGCTGCTCCTGGCGCTGAGCCAGCTCAGTTACGACGAGATCGCCCAGGCGCTCGGCATTTCCATCGGAACAGTGAGCTCGCGACTGAGCCGAGCCCGCGCCAAGATCCAAGCCCTCATCGACAGCCCCCTCATCGACAAGGAGACGACCCATGAATGACCTGGAAGAGGTCGCCACTCTGCTGGCCAAGCCGGAGCCGTCCGCTGCGGCGGCCGCGCGCAGCAGGAACCGCCTGCAGCAAAGGACACGTGCGGGCCGGGCGCACAGGCGCGTCAGCTGGTTCGTGCCAGGAGCCGCCCTGGTCGCCGCCGGGGCCGCCGCGGCGGTCGTGTTCACCACGGGGATGCCCACGAACGACGGCGCACCAGTCACGGGCAACAGGGTCACAGGCAAGGAGGTCCTGCTCATGGCCGCCGTCAGCGCGGAACGTACGCCCGAAGGCTCCGGGACGTACTGGCACGTCACACGCCAGTGGTCCAAGACGGACATTCCACCGATGGAGAGCTGGACCAGGCGCGACGGCAAGCGCTGGACCAAGGGCGAGCCGGGGAATCCCCCCGACGCCGTCGTCCCGGCCTGGAACACGCTCCACCTCAAGGGCGCCACAGTGACCTTTGAGGACCTCGAAAGGCTGCCGACGGACCCGGAGGGGCTGAAGGCGTGGATCGCCGAGCGCAAGGGCAACGAGAACGACATGTCCGCATCCGAAATCCGAGGCAACCCCACCTTCACCTTGCTCGCGCTGATCACCGAGCTGCCGGCGCCCGCGGAGGTCCGCTCCGCTGCGTTCCAGGCGCTCGCCGCGACGCCGGGAGTCGAGAATACGGGCGCGGTCGAAGGCGGCCAGCAACTGCGCTTCCCTGATCCTGACGGCGGTAGGAAGGACATCGAGCTGGTCGTCGATCCCGAGAAGGCCCGGGTGACCCGCGCCAACCTCGTCCTGGCCGGCGACGGCGGCGTGGCGGGGAGCGACAAGTTCATCTCCGTGTCCGCCGAGTGGACGGACCAGCTTCCTTCGGTGAAGAAGAGCTAGGGCCTGTACGGACTTCGGATCCACAAGATGGCGCCGCGTAGACGAAAGCCGGCGAGGTAGCTGTCGGGAGCCTTGTCGAGACGAAGGCCGGCCCACGCCACTCCTTGATCCGATTGACGCAGCGTCCGGCCATGTTGCGCTGCTTTTGAAGATCTGGATCATGCCTGACCGGGCGGCCGCCGCAGGAGCCGCGCTTCTTGCGGTTGGCCGCCCGGTCACTCTTCCAGCCGCGCCCATCCGATCACGAAAGCGGACGTGTCCCCGCGGCCCGCCAGGCGATCGACAGCGGTCTGCATGCGGACGTCGGGCCGCTGAAAGCACGCTGCAGGCGGCCTGCCCGTCAATGGTGCTGCAAGCCCAACAAGGTCGGCACCATCGCACAGGAGATCCCGATGAACCGCATCATGCGCACGCTGCTCGGAGTCACCGCCACCGCCGGCATCGTCGCCCTGGCCGTCCCTGTCCTGGGCACCGCCGCGAACGCGTCACCGACGTCGCCTGCGGACATCAACAGCACCAGCCATGCGCACGATCTCAGGCAGGCGCAACCCTTCCTGTTCAACTACACCTTCAACGGCCACCTCAAGATCGCCGGCGGCAACTTCACCATCGACCGCCGTGTCTTCCTGGTCGTCAAGTACGACACCGGCCGGACGGCGTTCTCCAAGTGGGAGATCGCTCACCCGCACCCCGTCACTCCCGGCGGCGCCGTCTACGTGGAGACGACGATCGCTGCGCCCTGCGCCGGAAGCAACAACGGATACGCACGCGCCTACGACGAGGCCACCCGAACGTGGTCCCCTCGCCTGCCGGTGTCGATCTGCCAGCGCATCGACTGACAGCCGCCGGCGCCGTGATCTGGAATCTCCCCCGGCAGGCGTCATGTCGTCGAGCGAACCCCTGGCAGCCGGCGCTCCCATGTGAACTCAGCTCGCAACCGTCCCGACCCGTCAGGACTCCGTGCGGGCGGTCAGGGAGTAGACAACGCGGTCGCCGACCTGGCTGGCCGTAATCGCGACGGGGCGGTAGCCCTGGCCGCCCGACTCCTTGATCTTGTCGCGGTGCCGCTGCGCCGGCAGGGCGGTGTTGCTCCACCATCCTCCGTTGTTCTGCGTCCACACCGCCGTGATCAGGCCCTTCTCGTCCACCGTGGTCAGCGGCATGTACTCCTTGGCGCGCCGGTCGAACTCGGTCTGGTACCGGTCGGCGTCCTGGCCGATGGTCATCGTCCAGTCGAGGTGGTCGGCGTTGGCCACCCAGGCGACGTCGTAGAGGACCTTCCCTGCCGTGCCGTGGGCGCTGAGCGAGACCGGAATGTAGCCCTTGGCCACGGCCTCGGTGTTGCGGCGGCGCAGGACCTCGGCCGTCATGCTGTGGTAGGCCATGAAGCCGCCCTCGCGCTGCTCCATGACGGCGGCGAACACCGGCCCGCCGGGCAGGTCGTGGGCCGCGGCGATGACCTGGCGGTAGCCCTTGGCCGTCCACTTGTCGAAGAAGTCCTTGTAGCCCTTGGCCGACAGGTTGTGCGCCGTCACATAGGCCGGGCCCGGCACCTTGCGCCACAGGGCCGTGTAGCCCTGATCGGTGATCGACAGCGACAGCGGGCGGAACCCCTGGTCGCTGAGCCGCTTTGCCAGGCGCCCGTGCTCGGCCGCGGAGACCTGGTAGTAAGCGCGCAGGTCCTTCTCGTTGATCGCGGGCGGCACCGGGCCGGTGGGACCCTTGACCTCCTTCCCGGTGATCGCCTTCGGATCGTCGTCGCCGGGCGCGTCCGGGGTGGGGGCGGTGGTGCTCGGCGGCACCTCCGGCGTGACGGTGACGGTCGCACGCGCCGGCTGCCCGGCGCTCGGCCGTACGGCAGGCTGGCGGGGCCAGAGCAGCACGGCGGTCGTCGCGCCGGCCAGCATCACCGCCGCCGCCCCCGCCCCGAGGAGCACGCCGACGCGGCGCTTCGACCGGGGCTCCTTGCGCTGCGTTTCCCTTTCGGGGCGCGCCGGCAGACCGCCGACGAGGCGCACGAGGAGATCGACGGCGCTCGGCCGTACGGCAGGCTGCTTGGCCAGGGCGGCGGCCACGGCGGGCCGGATCGGCGCCGGCACGCCACTGAGGTCGGGCTCGCCGGACAGGATGCGCTTCATGATCGCGGGTACCTCGCCGCCGCCGAAGGCGTGCCGGCCCTGGGCCGCGTAGGCCACCACGGCGCCCCAGGCGAAGACGTCGGCCGCGGCCGTGACCCGCTGTCCCTCGAAGACCTCCGGCGGGATGTACAGCGGCGTCCCGACGATCTGCCCGGAGGAGGTGAGCGTGCCGCCCGGCAGCCGGGCGATCCCGAAGTCGATGAGGCGCGGCCCGTCCGGGCCCAGCAGCACGTTGTCCGGCTTGACATCGCGATGCACGATCCCGGCCTGGTGGATCGCCGACAGTGCCGAGGCCAGCCCCGTCGCCAGCCGGTGCACCTCGTCGGGGCTGAGCGGCCCGCGCTGCTCCACCCGCTCGCGCAGGCTCGGGCCCTCGACGTACTCGCTCACGATGTACGGCTGGCCGCCCTCGAGCACCGCCTCCACCACCCGGGCGGTGAAGGCGGGCGCCGCGCCGCGGGCTATCTCCAGCTCCCTCGCGAACCTGGCCTTGGTCTCGGGGTCGGCCAGCGACTGCGGGTGCGGCACCTTGACGGCGAAGTTGCCCCCGGAGCCGTCCTCGCCGAGGAAGACGACTCCCTGGCCGCCGCTGCCGAGCCGCCCCGCCAACCGGAACCGCCCAATCTGGCCGGGGTCACCGGGCTGGAGGGGCATGATCACCATAAGGAGCATTTATAGCGACACATGCCCTCGAAAACGAGCCGCGCCGGTGGCGCGTGCAGCTTGGCACGGCAAGCTGCGCGCAGCGACATCGAACAAAGGTTCGACAGCCATCGCAAAGTCAAGAAGAATCAATAGATAAACGTGTTACGGTTATTACATCGGACTCGTTGGGGTCGCTCACAGAAGGTGATTCCCTAATGGAACCGGCCGGAAAATGACTGACAAGGCGACACCGAGCTTATGCCGATGCCACAATCCATGCGCGCGCTCGTAGCCGGAAAGGTCGGCGAGCCGGCCGATGTCCTGCGGCTGGAATCCCGGCCTATTCCCACGCCAGAGGCCGGTCAGGCGTTGATCCGCGTGAAGGCGACTCCGATTCACGCCAGTGATCTGCACGTGCTGCGTGGCCGCTACGGTTTCTCCCCCGAGTTTCCCACTGTCGGGGGTCACATGGAATGCGTGGGCCGTATTGCGGCCCTGGGCCCGGATACCGAAGGGCTGAATATCGGCGAGCGCGTCGTGGCCGTTGCCGTCCCGGCGATACCGGGGCCGCAAGTGGCCGGCACCTGGCAGGAATACCTTGTTGCCGATACACGAAGGCTCCTGCCGGTCCCCGACCAGCTGAGCGACTCCAGCGCCTCTCAACTCGCCGTCAACCCGTTGACCGCGCTGCTCCTCGTGTCTCGCGAGCTCGACGTACAGCCGGGTGAATGGTTGTTGCAGACGGCCGCGGGCTCCACCGTCGGCCGGCTCGTCATTCAACTGGCCAGGCATCTGGGCATTCGCACGATCAACGTCGTACGGCGGCGCGATGCCGTCGACGAGATCAAGGCGCTCGGTGGTGACGAGGTCATTTGCACCGAGGAGGAGGACCTGTTGCAGCGGGTGGCCGAGGTCGCAGGATCGGCCGGCGTGCGCAAGGCCATCGACTGTGTCGCGGGCCACGTGGGTGCCCAGGTGTCCCAGGCATTGGCTCCGGGAGGAGAGGTCGTGGTCTACGGTGCGCTCTCCACCCATCGGCAGACCGACCCGGCAGCGCTGACGATCCCGCTGCCGGCACGCTCGGTCATCTACGAGACCAAAACAGTCCGTGGCTTCTGGCTGAACCGCTGGTTCGGCACTACATCACCCGCGGATGCGTTGCGCGCGCTGTCCGAGGTTCGCAGTCTCGTCGTTGATGACGTGCTGAGCATCCCCCAAGGCGAGCCGTTCCCGCTCGAACGCTTCACTGAAGCCATCTCGTTCGCCGAAGCACCCGCACATGGCGCAAAACCGCTCTTCGTCTTCGAGGATGCCCGGGACGAAGACGACAGCTAGGACGCGGTACGCGTCTTCACCGTGCGTGCCGCCATGGCTGCACCCGGCACCGGCTAGAACGAGTTGGTGCGGTGGCGGGCTCGGAACTCCGCCAGGAGCTCGTCGGTCACTTCCGCGCCGGCCGCCACGGCCGCATGCACCTCGCGGAAGTAGCCCTCGTATCCGGCCGGCGTATAGAGGCACAGAGCATGGACCGGCTCGGTGCCGGCGTTGCGGAAGCCGTGCGGGGTTCCGCGCACCGCAGCGAGCAGGTGTCCGGGGCCGACCGTCACCTCCCCGTCGCCGTGGTGCAGGGTCAGGTCGCCCCGCAGGACGTAGAAATACTCGTCGTGCCCGTGATGCACGTGCGGGCGGGCACCGAGCACGCCCCCCTCCAGAGTGAACTCCTCGAACGCGAAGCGGCCGCCGGTGTGCTCGCCTGTCAATCGGAAGAAGTGCGCCACTCCCGCCACGTCGATCAGCTCGCCGTCCTCGGGGCGGCGCAGCAACGGGCGTGGTCCCGGCATCTGGTTGTCGATCATCTCAGCATTATCGGGTGTTCCAGCGAGCTCGGCGCGATGGCTACCTGCCCCCACCGCGGAGACGGCCATCGAGCAGTTCCGCGGTTAGAGGGCACGGCATCCTCGGCCGAGGAAGCGTGAAGATCCGTATCGGATGATGCGCGCCGCTCTATCACCCGGTCCTGCGGTATTCCTCGATCAGCTTGAAGTACTCGGATGGGGAGTCGGCGAACTTCGTGATGCCCTTCTCCGGATCGGTCGTCACGAAGTACAGCCAGGACCCAGCGGCCGGCTTCAGGGCAGCCTCGATGGCGTCGGCGCCCGGGTTGCAGATGGGACCGGGCGGCAGGCCGAGGCGCGCATAGGTGTTGTACCGCGACCGGCTCTTGAGATCCTCGTTCGAGGCCCTGATGCCGACCTTGTTCAGGCCGTACATGACCGTGCTGTCCAGTTGCAGCTTCATCTCGGGCTTGTGGTTCAGCCGGTTGTAGACAACCCGCGCGATCTTCGGCATGTCGCGCTTGTTGGTGGACTCGGCCTGGACGATGCTGGCGACGGTCAGGATCTCCAGTGGCGTACGGCCGGCATGCCTGGCGCCGTCCACCAGGTTGCTGTCCTCCGCGGCGCGATTGAAGCGTGTCACCATCGCGGCGAGGAGTTCGTCGGGGCTCGATGTGGGCGAGACCTCGTAGGTCGCGGGGAAGGCGAATCCTTCCAGCGCGCCCTTGGCATAGGCCGGAAGGCCAAGCGCCCTGCCGTCCTCGGCGGCCCGCTTGAACTCCACCAGCGGTCTGCCGGTGGCGGTCGACAGCTGCTTCAAGATCTGCGCGAGCCGCTGTCCTTCTTTCACGGTCAGGGTGGTTCGCCCCTGCTTGGTCTCTGCGAGAGTCTCGCCGGAGCCCTGCGCGGTGAAGTCCTTGGGGACCGGGGCCCGAGAGGACAGCCCCTGGACCACGAGCGTGGATCCGACCGCCATCACGGTTACGGCCGCCGCGGCCGCCAGGGCGAGGCCGCGCCGACGGGATCGACTCCGGTTGGACTGGAAGAACCAGCCCGGTGGGGGTGGCTGCTCCTCATGGGCCATGTCGGAAAGGGTCTCGCGCAGCAGGTCCTCGATGTTCATCCGAACTCCCTCACGGTGCTCAGTTCAGGTGCAGCCTGCTTCAGACGCTCCAACGACCGGTAAATCTGGCTGCGCACCGACCCCACCCTGACGCCGAGCAGCCGCGCGATCTCGGTCTCGGACAGGTCTTCGAAGTAGCGCAGCACGAGCATGGTCCGCTGCCGAGGCGTCAGCCGGGCCAGAGCCGCGCGCATCACCAGGCGAAGATCCACCATCTCGGCGTGCCCGTCGCCGACCTGTTCGGGCAGCCATCCGGTGGACACTTCCGCGACGCGGGAACGGCGCCGCCACCAGCTCACCTGCTCGTGATACATGACACGGCGGACGTAACCCTCAATGGCCGCCGAGTCTCGCAGGCCGCGCCACTTCACCGCTGTCTTCGCCAACGCCGACTGCACCAAGTCCTCAGCGGCGTGCCGGTCACCGGTAAGCAAGTACGCGGTACGGAACAGCGCCCCTGATCGATCGATGACGAACTCCCGGAAGTCCGCCTCAAATCCTGGATCCACCCGTCCTCCTCGCGATGTCACCAAGCAAGGACGCGGACAGGATGCCGATCTATGCCGGCATGGCCGAACTTCTGGATCGGTGCTGTCCCCCCGATCACCTGATGGTGGCTGATCTCCGCTCAGGGCCGCGGGCGATCGACGGGTGACCCGGGCTGGTCAGTGGGCGGTGACCGCGACCTTGAGTACGACGATGGCCAGGCCGAGGACGAGGTTGGCGACGCCGGAGACGATCACGACGTTGCGGGTGGAGCGGATCCTGACCGCCGCGGCGACGCCCCAGATGACCTGGCTGATCACCGCGACGGACACCGCCACCCAGGCCACGACCGCGTTGGACCCGCCCAGCGAGGAGGTGAAGGCGGCGGCGATGGCCGGCGGGAAGGAGGCCTGCGCCAGTGGCCACTCGCTCCTGGCGACCGCACGCAGGTTCCCCCAGGTGAGGCGTCTGGCCGGGTATCCGCCGCTGATGAGCTCGGCATAGGTGTGCGTGAGCCAGAACACCACTCCCGTGCAGACCAGCAGGACGATGAGCTCACCCGCGGCCGGCGGCGGGCCCTCCGCCGCGGCGCCGACGATCACGGAAGCGGCCAGCAGCGAACCGTACACCGCGCCCGCGTAATCCGCAGGTTCCGGGGCCGCATCCGCTTCATGCTCGTTCATGCCAGCAGTGTGCTTCGCGTCCGCCGGATCACCCGGGTCGGCATGCGGGCGGATGTACAGATTTGGCGATACCCACTGACCGTGGCTTCTTCCACAGGACGCGTTTCTCGCCCGCGCGGACCGGTGGGGCGAGCCTGCTCTGGACGGGCGGGATCGCGAACCACGGCGGCGGCAGCCGTACGGCATGAAAACGGCACAGACCCGCACGTAAAGGCAGTCGCGGGCGGAGCTTTCGTATGCTTGGGCGATGATCGGGTTATTAGGGCCGGTTGAGGTGGATGGGCGGGTGATCAGTGCCGCCAAGCCGCGCACGCTGCTGGCCGTGCTGGCCCTCTCTCCGCGCCGTACCGTCCCGGTGAGCGTGCTGGCCGGCGCGTTATGGGGCACCGCGCCGCCCGCCCGGGCGGTGAACCAGATCCAGGGGTACATCGTGCGGCTGCGCCGGCTGCTCGGCGGCGACGCGCTGGTGACGAGGACGCCCGGCTACCGGCTCGATGCCGACGATCTCGACACGCAGCGTTTCCAGCATCTGGTCACCGCGGGCAGGCGGGCGCTCGGTGAGGGGAAGGCGGAGGTGGCCGCGGCTCGGCTCGCCGAGGGGCTGGCGTTGTGGCGCGGCCCCGCGCTGGCGGACGTGCCCGACTCGCCGGTGATCGCGGCGCAGGCGGCCAGGCTGGAGGAGCTCAGGCTGGTCGCGCTGGAGCTGCGCGGCGAGGCGGAGCTGCTCAGGGGCCGCTATCAGGAGCTGGTGGCGGAGCTGCGCGTGCTGGTGGCCGCCCATCCACTGCGCGAGCGGCTGCAGGCGCAGCTGGTGACGGCGCTGTTCGGGGCGGGCCGCCAGGCGGAGGCGCTGGACGCCTATGACCGTGCCCGCAGGGCGCTCGGCGAGCTGGGCCTGGCGCCGGGGCCGGACCTGCGGCGGGTGCAGCGGGCCGTGCTGCTCGGCGACGCGGGGCTGCTGGAGCCGCGGGGTCCGGGGCTGCCGGCCGTACCGGGGAAGCCCGCGGTGGGGCGCGCGGGCGGGACGGCGGACCTCGACCGGCGGTACGCGGCGCTGAGCGACGCGGCGGCGGGCACGCTGCGGCGGATGGCGGCGATCAGGCTGGCGCAATTCCCCGGCTGGTGCGTGGCGGCGGCGATGGGCAGGACCGGCGCGGACGACGTGATCGACGAGCTGGCCGGGGCGGGGCTGCTGGACGTGGCGCGCACGGACCAGTTCGGCGACCGGTGGTATCGCATCCCGTCGCTGGTGCGGCTGTTCATGGGCGAGCACGTGGCCGAGGAGTCGCCGCAGGACGTGCGTGACGCGGTCCGCAACGTGCTGGAGTGGAGCACTCGCCTGGTGGAGGGCGTCCTCGACCGGCCCGGGCTCGACCTGGAGAGCTGGGTGGCGGCGGAAGGGCCGGCGCTGGTCGACGGGCTGCGCACCGCCTGCGACTCCGGCTGGCCCGATCTGGCCAGCTCGCTGGCAGGGAGCCTCACGCGGCTGGCCTTCCCGCCGCCTCCTGGCCGGGCGTGCGGCGTCTTCGCGGGCTCGGGCAGCGCGCCGGGGTGCCCCTGCGCACCGCTGTGGAGCAGCGGGTTCAGCGGGAGTTCAGCGGGCTGAGTGCCGCTGGTTCAGCGGGCGCGCAGAAGATGGCGCCCGTGAACGGCATCCTGCTCCTGGGACTGAGCACCGGGGTTGTGCCCGCGATGCTGGCGGTCGGGCTGGTGCTGATCTACCGGACGCACCGGATCGTGAACTTCGCGCTGGCCGGGGCGGGCATCCTCGGCGGGCTGGTGTGCGTGCGGCTGGTGCAGGCGTGGCAGGTGCCCTGGGGCCTGGCGGTGCTCGCGGGGGCCGGGGCGGCCGCGCTGGTGTTCGGGCTGTCGGAGTACCTGCTGGCCCGCCGGTTCGAGCGCGCGCCCAGGACCACGCTGACGATCGCCACGATCGGGCTGGCCCAGCTCCTGCTCTTCGCGGAAGCCGTTGTCCGGTGGGCGAGTTCGGGCCGGCAGGAGTCCACCGACCTGCGCACGCCGCTGGCCACCATCCGCTGGTCCGTCGGCGGGGTGATCCTGGACGCCAACTCGGCGCTGCTCGTGCTCTTCGCGCTCGCCGCCGTCACCGCGCTGACGCTGTTCCTTTCCAGGTCCAGGTACGGCCTCGCGGTGCGGGCCGCCGCCGACGACCCGGCCCGCGCCGCCCAGCTGGGCGTCCCGGTACGGCGGGCCGGGACCCTCGTCTGGATCGTCGCCGCCGGGCTCGCCGCGGCCGCCGTCTCGCTCCAGGTGCCGATACTCGGGCTGGCCGGCGGGCAGGGTCACGGCCTGCTGTTGCGCGCGCTGGCCGCGGCCGTGGTGGCCAGGATGGTGAGCCTGCCCGTGGCGCTGGTCGCCGGGCTGGCCACCGGCGTGATCGACCAGGTGGTCTATTCGCTGTTCGGCGGCTCCACGCCGGCCGACGTGCTCTACGCGGTGCTCATCGTGGTGGCGTTGCTGCTGGTCAAGCCGCTGCCTGGGCGGACGTTCCGGCCCGCGCAGGCGCTCGCGCCGCGCGGCCGGGTGCATCCGGCGTGGGCGCTGCCCGCGGTGGTGCCGGTGTTCCTGGGAGAGGGAACGGCCAACCGCGCGGCGACCGTGGCGATCTACGCGATCGTCGTTGTCTCGGTCGTGGTGGTGGCGGAGTGGGCGGGCGAGCTGAGCCTGGGACAGTTCGGGTTGGCCGGGGTGGGCGCCGTGGTGGCCGGACGGTTGACGGCCGATGCCGGGGTGGCCTTCCCGACCGCCGCGCTCGCGGGCGCGCTGGCCGCCGGACTCGCCTCCGTCCTGCTCGGGCTGGCCACGCTGCGAGTGCGCGGGCTGGGCTTCGCGGTGGCCACGCTGGGCTTCGCGGTGGCCGTGCACTCGGCGATCCCGCTGCTCGCGCCGCGTGCCCGGCCGGCGCTGGTCGCCTCCGACCGGGTGCTGTACGTGATCGTGGTGATCGTGCTCGGGCTGGTGATGCTCGGGCTGGTCAGGCTGCGCCGTACCCGGACAGGACGCGCGGCCCTGGCCGTGCGCGACGACCCTGCGAGCGCACGCGTGTACGGCATCAGCCCGATCCGCGTCCGCCTGACCTGCTTCGCGGTGGCGGGGATGGTGGCCGGGCTCGGCGGCGCGCTGCTCGCGGTGCACCAGCACGCCGTCACCGCCAGCTCGTTCCCGGTGGCCGAGAGCATTGCCGTGCTGACCATGGCCGTCGTGGGCGGCGCCTGGTCGCCCGCGGGGGCGGTGCTGGGCGCGGTGGTGATCAGGGGCTCGACGCTCTTCCTGCCCGCCGACTTCTCGCTGCTGCTGACCGGGGCAGGGCTGATCGCGGTGCTGCTGCTGGCCCCGGGAGGGCTGGCGGCGCTGCGGCCGGTCCGAGCAGCGGCATGAGGACGCGCGGCGCGGTCGCGCTCATCGCCGCCTCCGAACTCCTGCTGGCCTTCGGCGGAGCGGGCACCGGCGTGCTGCTGCCGGACATCCAGCGGGCCTTCGGGCTGGAGCTGACCGGGATCACCATGGTGGCCACCCTGTCCACGCTGGCCGCGACGCTGTTCGGGCTGCCGGTCTCCGCCTGGATCGACCAACGGGCCAGTCGGGTCACCTGGGTGGCCGCCGGCGCCCTGCTGGCCGGGCTGTCCGGCGCGGGCGGCGCGCTGGCGCCCACCGCGGTGCTGTTCGGCCTGGCCTGCTTCCTCGACGGGTTCGCGCTCGGGGTGACCGGGCCGGTGCGCAGCAGCGTGCTGGCCGACTACACGCCGGTGGGCGGGCGGCCCGCCGCGTACGCGGCCACGTCGGCGGCCAGGTCGGCCGGGACGATGCTCGGCCCCGCCGCCGTCGGCGCGGTCGCGGTGCTGGCCGGATGGCGGTGGGCGCTGCTGGTGACCAGCGCCCTGGCCCTGGCCGTCGGCCTGGCGAGCCTGCGCCTGCGCGAACCGGTGCGCGGCGCCCAGGAACGCCTCGCCCTCGGCCTCGATCACCCGCAGGAGGAGTCCAGGCCCAGGCTGGCCGAAGCGGTGGCCCTGTGCCGGAGCGCCCGAACGGTTCGCAGGTTGTGGTGGTCCACGCCGTTCACGGTCGGCGCGCTGGCCGCGCTCGGCCTGTTCCTGCCCCTCTACCTGCAGGAGAGCTTCGGGCTGAACGCCGTCGAGCGCGGGCTTGCCGGGGCGCTGGCGCAACCGTTCGCCATCGCCGGCCTGGTGCTCGGGGCGCCGCTGGCCGGGCGGCTGCTCGCCGGCCGACCGGCACGGCTGTTCCGCGCGGTGTCGGTGATGGGGTTCGTCTCCGGCGGCTGCGTGGTGGTGATGGCGCTGGCGCCGTCGCTCTGGCTGCTGCTGGCCGCCTCGTGTCTGCTGGCGCTGGCCGGATCGGTGCTCGGCCCGGGCATCTCCACGGTGCTCTCCCTGGTCATGCCCGCCAGGGCACGCACGGTCGGCTTCGCGATCGCCGCGCTCTGCTCGCTGCCCGGCATCGCGCTGCTGCCGGTCATGGGAGCGATAGGCGAGGCGTGGGGATACCGGGCCGCGCTGGTCGCGCTCGCCCCGGTCCTGGTGACGGGCGCGCTCGTCCTGGGCATGTCAGGGAACGGCTTCCTGGCCGATCTGCGTGACGCCCGGTCACTGTCGGCGGCACTGTCGGGTTCCTTCCTCGCGCTGCGCGGGGTGTCGGTCGACTACGGCACGGAACGGGTGCTGCGCCCGGTCGATCTCGACGTGGCCGAGGGCGAGCTGGTCGCGCTCCTCGGCACGAACGGGGCGGGGAAGACCACCCTCCTGGGTACGGTCTGCGGTGCCGTACCCACGTCCGGGGGTGGGGTGGTCTTCTCAGGGCGGGACATCGGCGCGCTGCCCGCCGCCGAGCGCGCCGCGCTCGGCATCACGCTCGCGCCGGGCGGCAGCGGCGTGCTCGGCTCGCTCACCGTCGCCGAGAACCTGCGCCTGGCCGCGTGGGCGCACCGCCGCGAGGCCGGGGACCGCATCGCCCAGGCGCTGGAACTCCTCCCTGATCTGGTGCCCACGCTGGACGCCCGCGCCGCCACCCTGTCCGGGGGCCAGCAGCGCATGCTCACCCTCGCCCAGGCGCTCGTGGCCAGGCCCAGGCTGCTGCTGATCGACGAGCTCTCGCTCGGCCTGGCGCCCGCCGTCGTCGAACGACTGCTCGCGGTGATCCGGCGGCTGCACCGCGAGGGGACGACCATCGTGGTGGTGGAGCAGTCGGTCAACCTGGCGCTGGAGCTGTGCCCGCGCGCCGTGTTCATGGAACGCGGCGAGATCCGCTACGACGGCCCCTCAGCCGGCTTGCGCGAGCGTCCCGACCTGCTCAGATCGATCTTTCTGTCTCCCGGTACGGCCCCGGTTTCCACGCAGGCGGGCCCTGCGGTGCTGCGCGTGACCGGGCTGAGCCGCTCCTTCGGCGGCATCACCGCCGTCGACGGGGTGAGCTTCACCCTGCGGCGCGGCGAGGTGCTCGGGCTGATCGGCCCGAACGGCGCGGGCAAGACCAGCCTTCTTGACCTGCTGTCCGGTCTCGACCGTCCCGACGCGGGCCGGATCGAGTGCGCCGAGGTGCTGGGCCGCTGTTTCCAGTCGGCGGGCTCGTTCCCCGCCCTGACCGTCACCGAGGCGATCATGGTCGGCGGTGACCGGCGGCTGGCCGTCCGCGAGCCCTTGGCGCACCTGCTCGCCCTGCGCGCCGCGCGGTCCAGCGAGAAGGAGGCCCGCACCTGGGCCGAGGAGCTGATCGAGCTGCTCCACCTCGGCGACTATCGCGACCACCGGGTGGGCGAGCTGTCCACCGGCACCCGCCGCGTCGTCGACCTGGCCTGCGCCCTGGCTCACCGCCCGGGAGTGCTGCTGCTCGACGAGCCGTCAAGCGGGCTGGCCCAGCGCGAGGTCGAGCAGCTGGCCGCGCTGCTGCTGCGCGTCCGCGCCGAGCTGGACGCCGGCCTGATCGTGGTCGAGCACGACATGCCGCTGCTCGCCAACCTCGCCACCCGCCTGCTCGCCCTGGACGCCGGCCGGGTCATCGCCTGCGGCGCGACCGCCGACGTGCTCGCCGACCCCGCCGTGCTGGCCTCCTACCTGGGCGGCGACCCGCGCGCCGCCCAGCGGTCGGGGAGCCAGGATGCGTAGGGCACCGGGATACGCGCTGGCAGCGCTGTGCCTGGCCGTGCTGCTCGCCGCCGCGCAACTCCTGCACCAGGCGGTCCCGCCGCTGCCCGACTACCTGCGCGACGACCCGGCCTGGCGGCCGCCCGTCGCGACCGCCGACTGCTCCCGCCGCGCCCAGCTCGGCAAGGACTTCCCCTGCCGGGCCCGGCCGCTCCCCAGCTCCGGCGGGACCATCGTGATCGTCCTCTACCTGCCCTGGGAACGGCCCGACGTCACCGCCATGCGCGCCACCATGGGCCTGGCGAGCCTCGACGAGATCGAACGGCAGGCGCACACTTCCTTCGCCTACTTCACCCACGCCTTCGAGACCTACGGCCGCACACCCGTGCTCAAGGTCTACCGCTCCCAGGCTCCGCCGACCGACGACCCCGCCCTGCGCGGCGACGCCACCACCCTCGACGAGGACCTCGACGCCGACTTCGTGATCGGCGCCGTCCACCCCACGCTGATCGACGAGCTCGCCAGGCGCGGCATCGTCTCGCTCAGCGCCGCCTACCTGACGGGCGACTTCCTGCGCGCCCACGCCCCCTACCACTACAGCCTGCTGGCCGACACCGACACCGTGAACCGGCTGCTGGCCTCCTACATCGCCCGCCGGCTCGGGCCGCGCGCCGACTACGCGGGGCGGGGCCTCAAGGGCAGGCAGCGCCGCTACGCCGTACTGCACAACGCCGACACACCCGTCGGCGAGCAGCTCGCCGCCGCGCTGCGCGCGCAAGGTGTACGGCCGGCGATCACGATCGGCTACCCCTCCGACTCCAGCGCCGTGGCCACCTACGCCAACCTCATCCAACAGGTGCGCTCCGCCGGAGCCACGACCCTGGTGTGCGCGTGCGCCCCCGAACCCCTCGCCTACCTGACCGGCATCGCCGCCGGCCAGGGCTACCAGCCCGAGTGGATCATCGGCGGGCACGACTTCAACGACGTGGACGTCGCTGCCCGCGTCTTCGAGCCCAGCCAGTGGCGCCGCGCCTTCGGCATCAGCACCCTCGCCACCCCCGACCGCGACGACCGGGGCGACCCGACGTACTGGAGCATGGCGCTGCTCTTCCTCGGCCTCGAATCCGCCGGGCCCACCCTCGACCCCGGCACCTTCCGTCAGGGCATGCGGCTGCGAGCCGTACCCGCCGACGCCAGGGAGATCTGGTGGGACGCCGAGGCCCGCGTGTACCGCTCGCCGGACGGCGGGCGCCGCCGTACCACGTGGCCTGCCACCCCCGCCAGGCCCTTCGACCCCGCCTGCCTACCGCGCGATTCCTGCAAGGAGTGACCCCCGTGAACCTGACCGACTTCCACAGCACGCCGCAGCGGCCCTTCGACCCCGCTGCCCAGTTGCTCGGGCGGGACGGCGCGCCCCTGGATCCCTTCGCGGCGTTCACCGGGGAATCCGCGGCTCTGGCCGATTACCTGCACGTCATGGGGTACGCGCTGCTCAAGGGTGTCTTCACCCCGTCGGAGACCGCCGAAGCCCTGGCCGCGGCCCTCCGGCTCGCCGAGGCGGCGAAGGAGGGAGACGGACGTTCCTGGTGGGGCCGCGACGCTCAGGACACCCCGGTGCTGACCCGCATCCTGTGGAGCGGCGACGAACCCGCCATAGCCGGGATGTCGGCCGACCCCCGCATCCTGTCGATGGCCGCCTTGTCACCCTTCGGCCTGCGCCCGGCGGGACCCGGCATGATCCTGTACAAGACCCCGGGCGTGACGGGCGGGCTGGCCGACATCCCGTGGCACCGGGACTGCGGCATGGGAGGACACGAAGAACGCTGCCCGATGCTCATCGCCAGCGTGTGCCTGCGCGGAGGGAGTCCGGCGGCGGGGGAACTGCGGGTCCTGCCGGGGTCGTGGCTGACGGCACCCTCCTACGGCGAGCACGAAGGCGTCGGGCTGGACCTGCGGCCCGGAGACGTTTCCCTGCACTACAGCGACATCATGCACGCCTCGTTGCCGGCTGTCGGCCCGGTGGGCCGGATCAGCGTCCTGATCGCCCTGACCCCGGCCGGCCGCGTCCCGCCCCCGGTGTGAATCCTCTGCTGGTTCCCAGCTCAACACGGTTCGCAGGTGCCGGTGCGGTAGCTGTCGCGTAGGCGGTGTTCCGCGACGGCGCTCGCGCCGAGTTCGTCCAGGCCGAGCAACGCGGCGCCGACGGCTGGGGGCACGTCCACCACGCGAGGCGTCGCCTTCGGGGCGGTGCGGGCGCAGCCGGTGTGGATGCGGTCGAGCAGGTACGGGTCACCGCCGGCAAGGACGCCGCCCCCGAGCACGAGGTCGACGGGGACGTCCAGGAGGTCCAGCCGGCGCAGCGCCGCCGACACGAGCAGGACCACCTCATCGGCGAGCCGATCGACCACCTTCCTGGCCACGGTGTCACCGTGCCCCGCGGTCTCCAGCAGCAGGGGATTGAGCTCCTGCAGCCGGGTTCTGCAGACGTCGCCGAAGTGGAATCGCTCAACGAGCTCGGCCACCGAGGACACCCCGAAGTGGGCGGTGACGAGGGGGCGCAACGCGGTGTCGGGGCCGCGGCCATCCTCGGCCCGCACCGCCCGCCACAGCGTCTCGTCGCCCAGGAACAGGCCGCCACCCCAGTCACCGGACAGCCGGCCGATCGCCGGGAACCGCAGGGTCCTGCCGTCGGGTGCGACACCGACGCAGTTGATGCCCGCCCCGCAGACCACCGCTACCCCATGCCCGTGCGGGGTGCCTGCGCGCAGCAGGGCGAAGGTGTCGTTGTCGACGGTGATCCCTTCGGACCAGCCCAGCTCCCCCAGCGCCTGTGTCAGCGCCTCTTGCTCCCGGCCGAAGTCGACTCCGGCGAGGTACGCCGCCGTGTGGCGAACGTAAGGCGCCCTGGCCGCTGGATCGAACTGACGCACCGCCTGCTTGACCAGCGCGTCGAGAGTGGCGGCGCTGGCGGCGACACCCACCCGCTGCGCCGACGCCCCCGGGCCGCGTACTTGGGACAAGACCGTGCCGTCGGTCGTGACCAGGAGGACGTCGGTCTTGGAGTTGCCGCCGTCGAGCGCCAGCACCGCGTCGATCACGCCGCCGCCCACGGCAGGAGGTCGCGGTTGACCGAGACCAGCCGGTCGGCCAGGGTCTCCGCCTGGTCGATCTGTCCGATGAGCGGATGCGCCATCAGCGCGTCGAACACTCGGTCCCGCCCTCCGTGCAGCGCCGCCTCCAGAGCCAGGCTCTCGTACGCGGTGACGTGCGCCACGAGTCCGCTGATCATCGGCGGCAGCGGGGCCACCGGCAGCGGTGCGGGACCCGCGGCGGTGATCCGCGCGGGGACCTCCACCACGGCGTCGGCAGGCAGGAACGGCAGGGTGGAGCCGTTGCGGGTGTTGACCACCTGCACATCTCCCCTGCCGGTCAGTATGGACGCCACGAGCTGGACGGCCGCCTCCGAGTAGTAAGCGCCACCCCGTTGCTCCAGCAGCGCCGGCTTGGCGACCAGGCCAGGATCGCGGTACAGCTCGAGGAGACTGTTCTCGATCCCGGCCACGGTCTCCGCCCGTGACGGGCGGGACCGCTGCTCGGTCACGATCGCGTCGTGACGGTAGTAGTACTTCAGGTAGTACGACGGCACCGCGCCGAGCCTGCGCATCACCGCGGCAGGCAGCCCGACGTGCTCGGCGAGCCGGTCGGCGTGGTCCGTCAGCAGGCGGGGCAGCACGTCCACACCGTCGACCCGTACCGCACGCACCCAGGTCAGATGGTTCAGCCCGACGTGTTCGAGGGCGACCCGGTCAGGGGCGACGCCGAGCTGCCCGGCGACCCAGCGCTGGAAGGTGATGGCGACGTTGCAGAGACCCACCGCGCGGTGACCGGCGTCGAGCAGCGCCCGGGTGACGATGCCGACCGGGTTGGTGAAGTCGACGATCCAGGTCTTCTCGCCGGCGATCCGCCGCACCCGTTCGGCCACGTCGAGGACGACCGGCACCGTGCGCAACGCTTTGGCGAGGCCTCCCGCGCCCGTGGTCTCCTGGCCGAGGCAACCGCACTCCAGCGGCACCGTCTCGTCGGACGCGCGGGCGCGCTGTCCGCCGACGCGCAACTGGAGCAGTACGGCTGCCGCCCCGTCGGCACCGGCCTCCAGATCGGCGGTGAGGCTCAGCTTGGCCGGGTGACCGGCTTGATCGAGGAGGCGGCGGGCGAATCCGCCTACGACCTCAAGGCGGTCGAGGTCTGGGTCGACCAGCGCGATCTCCTCGATCTCGAAGGCGGCGTGACGATCGGCGATCCCACTGACCAGCTCCGGGGTGTAGGTGGAGCCGCCCCCGACGACGGTGAGTTTCAACCTTTGACTCCTGTGAAGGTGATCCCTCGGACGAAGGACTTCTGCGCGAACACGAAAAGGACGATGACGGGCAGCATGACCACCACCGTCGCGGCCATGGTGAGGTTCCACTGCACCTGGTGCGCGCCCCGGAACGAGGCCAACGCCAGCGAGAGCGTCCACCGGTCCGGATTCTCCCCGGCGTACAGGAGAGGCCCGAAATAGTCGTTCCAGGTGTACATGAAACAGAACAGGGAGACGGCGGCGATGCCAGGGCGGGTCATCGGAAGCAGCACGCGAAGCAGCGTGCGCAGATCGCCGCAGCCGTCCACCCGGGCGGCGTCGAGATACGACTGCGGCACCGTGAGGAAGAACTGCCGCAGCAGGAAGATGCTGAACGCGTCGACCAGGAAGTACGGCAGGATCAGCGGCCACAGGGTGCCGGTGAGGTGGAGGCGGGCCCACAGGATGTACAGCGGGACGGACAGCACCTGCGGCGGGATCATCATGGCGGCGATCACCACCAGGAACACCGCCTGGCGGCCCCGCCACCGCATCCGGGCCAGCGCGTAGGCCGCCGGCACACTCGACAGCAGCATCCCGGCCGTGGCCAGCAGCGAATACAGCACGCTGTTGCCCAGATACGCCAGCAGCGGCGCGGTGTGGAACACCTCCGCGAAGTTCTCCGGATGCCAGGAACTCGGCCACAGGTCGGCCGTCAGCGCCTGCCGGTCGGACATGAACGCGGTGAGCGCCACGAAGACCAGCGGCAGGACGAACATCACCCCGATCGCCAGCGCGATGCTGTGCACCGCGACCCAGCGCAGGACGCCGCGTCCCTTCGGCCGGCGCCGCGCTGATCGGCGCGGGGACGCGCGGCCGGAGTCGACACCGCGGGCTGTGAGGGTGGCCATCAGTTCGCCTCCTCGACATGGGACGCGCGGCGCAGACGCTGTACGAAGAGCACCGTGAACAGCGTCGAGACGACGAACAGGACGACCGACATCGCTGAGGCGTAGCCCATGTTGTAGTAGTGGAATCCCTGCTGGTAGATCCAGACGGGGAAGGTCAGCGTGGAGTTGTCCGGATAGCCGATGACCCGCCGGCTCCCGGCGATGTCGGCCGACCCGGAGGCCACCGACGCGGCCACCACGGCCTGGGTGAAGTACTGCAGCCCGAGGATGATGGAGTTGATCACCCCGAAGACGAGCACGGGCGCGATCGAGGGCAGGGTGATGTGCCAGAACCGCCTGACGGGCCCGGCGCCGTCCAGCCCTGCCGCCTCGTAGAGCTCGGCGGGCACGTCGAGCATCCCCGCCAGCAAGATGATGATCAGCTCGCCCGAGGCCCACAAGGTGAGCAGGGTCAGCGCCGGCTTGGCCCACGCGGGGTCGCTGAACCACAGCGGACCGGAGATCCCGAACCAGCCCAGCACGATGTTCACCGGCCCGGTGCCCGGATTGAACAGGAAGGTGAAGGCCAGGGTGGCCGCCACCGGCGGGGCCAGCGCGGGCAGGTAGACCAGGGTCCTGAACAGCCCGGCGCCGCTTCTGACGCGGGCCAGCACGGCCGCGACGCCGGTGGAGAAGACCAGGCGGAGCACGGTGATGACGACGACCAGCCACACCGTGTTGTAGGCCGCCTTCCTGGCCAGCGGATCGTCCGCCACCAGGTGGACGTAGTTGCGCAGCCCGACCCACACCTCGTCGTTGAGCAGGTCGTAACGGGTGAAGGAGTAGTAGACCAGGGCGCCGAGCGGGTAGGCGAAGAACAGCGCCAACCCGGCCAGCGCGGGCGCCATGAAGACCAGCGGCCGGATCCAGTGTCCCGGCCGGGGCCGGATCCGCCTGACGAAGGCGGACCCGGCCACGTGCGGTGTGACAGTCATCGCTGCTCAGCCGCCGAGTTTGGCGTCAGTGTCGATCTGCGCGCCCGTCTTCGCCAGGCCCGCCTTCAGGTCGGTGACACCACCGCCCTGGTAGGCGATGGCGAAGTCCTCGGTGGTCTTGAGATAGGCGCCGCCGTTGGAGCTCGCCGGGTTCGTGGCCAGGTTGGGGCTGGCGAAGATGTCGAGGAAGGTCTTGAAGTGGGCGTCCTGCTGCAACGCCGGGTCGTTGAGCGCGGGAATCGTGGAAGGGACGTTCTTGAGGCCGTGGGCCAGCTCCTGCAGGGGCGCGGGATCCGTCGTCAGGTACTTGACCAGCTCCCAGGCTGCGCCGGCGTTCTTGGCGCCCTTCGGGATCCCGATGATCGTGCCCGTGGTGTAGCCGCCCCCGTACAGCTCCGGCTTGTTGTCCGCGACCGGGAACGGAGCCGTGACGTACTCCAGCGTGGGCGCCTCGGCCGCGATGAAGGCGGTGCGGAACTCACCGTCCATCATCATGGCGATCTGGCCCTTCTCGAAGGCGTGGTCCGGTGAATACTCCTGACCGAGGCCGGCGGTGAATTTCGCCAGCTTGTCCTTGCCGTAGAAGTCGGTGAACTTCTTGGCCCATTCCAGCATCGCCTGCCACTGAGGGTCGGTGCCGATGGCCGACTTCCCGTCCTGGGCCGTCCACTGGGCGCCCCAGCTCGCCGCCCACATCTGCACGTGGTTGGCGTAGAAGCCGATCGTGGGCACGAAGCCGGCGACCTTGATGGAGCCGTCGGGGTTGAAGACCGTCAGCTTCTTGGCGTACTCGAACAGCTGCGACATCGTCTTCGGCGGCCCGTCGAGACCGGCCTTGGCGAACATCGCCTTGCTGTAGTAGAGGCCGTACACGTCGGCGAGCAGCGGCATCGCGCACCGTGTGCCCTTGAACTCGGTGTAGGCGCGGGTGGCGGTGGGAAGCAGGTTCAGGTCCACCTTGTCGCGCGCGATGTAGGACTTGAGGTCCTGCCAGGCGCCGCCGGAACAGAACTGGCCGATGTTGTCGGTGGAGAAGGAGATGGCGACGTCCGGAGGGTTTCCCCCTCTGATCGCCTGGGCGACCTTGTCGTCGTCCTGGCTCCCCTGGTTGTTGACGGTGATGTTGGGGTGCTTGGCCTGGAAACCGTCCAGCGCCTTCTGGAGCACGCCCAGCTCGCGACCGCTGAACTTGCTCCACACGGACAGGGACACCTTCTCGTCGGCACTCGGAGCAGCGGCCGTACCCGACGACCCCTTATCTACCGCCCCGCACGCACTTGCCAGCAGCGCGAATGCCACACACGCCGCCGCGACACCGATTCGTCGCATCGAAACCCTCCAAGGGGGGTGAACTGCTGACCCGCCGCCATGGCCGGTCAAGGGTTGGAGGCTGCCGTCAGGAGGGGATGGCAAACACCTCATCGCGCGCTCCGGCCAAGGCCAGCCGCAGCGCGCCCGAGCGGACCGGGTTTCCGGTCACCAGGCTTGGTCGAATCGCCGGCCGGGGAAGGACGAGCTCGCCCAACTCCTCGGTGACCAGGTCGCACAGGAGGCTGCCGCCGGCTCGGCCGATATCGCCCGTGAGGACCACCAGCTCGGGATCGACCACCGACACCACTCCCGCCACGGCCAGCGCCACCCGGCGGGCCAGGTCACGGAGGAAGGCCGAGCGCGGGACATCCTCCGAGAGAAGCTTCTCCAGATCGTCTCCGTCGAGGCCGTGTGCGCGAGCCAGCGCCATCAGCGCCCTGATGCCGAGCACGTCCCCGACCCGCTGGGCGCCGGTCACGCCGGGCTGCGGGCAGGGCATCCAATCGATCTCGCCCGCGCCGCCGGAGGCGCCCCGCAGTAGCCTCCCCCCGGAGACCACCGCGGCGCCGATGCCCTGGCCGATCCAGATCAGCACGAAGTCGTCGACCCCGACCGCCCTCCCGACCGCCATCTCGTCGAGAGCGACCAGATTCACGTCGTTCTCGACCGCCACCGACGTGCCGAGCGATCCGGAGAGCCGGTCCAGGACGTCGAAGCCCTGCCACGCCGGCAGATGCGGCGCGAAGCTCAGGTGCCCGGTGCGCTTGTCGACCGAACCCGGCAGCCCCACCACGACCCGGCGCAGTTGCTCGATGCCCAGGCCGACCTCGCCGGCCGCGGCGGAGACCGCACGGCACAGATCCTCCACACCGAGGTCCGCTTCCTCGCCGGGACGGTATCGGTACTCTGCGACGATCTCCCCGCAGATATCGGACACCGCGACGTCCAGCACGTGCGGGGTGAGGTCGACGGCCGCCACCTGGGCGAGCGCGCCGTTGACCGCCCAGAGCTGCGCGCGCGGTCCCTTTCCGCCCTCCCGGAATCCGGCACGCAGCACGTGGCCGCTCTCCTCGAGCCGGAGCAGCAGGTCGGCCGTCGCCGGTTTCGACAACCCGATCTGCGATTCCAGCTCCAGCCGGGTCAGTGGCCCTCGGTCGAGCAGGGCCAGCAGCGCCGCGCGGTCGTTGATCCGGCGTAGCAGCTGAGGGCTTCCGGCGCGCTGTTCCACCAGACCTCCCTACTGTCTGGGAACTTCCCAGACGATTGACGAGGAATGTACCTCATGCCCATCGGCCCACGTCAAGGGTGTTCAGCACAGAAACCGGCAGAAGATCACGAACAGCATTCGTGGAGGACTCCACCGAGCCGGTTACATCCGCCGGAGTGGCTCCTCAAGCGAGACATCCGTCATGCCGCGACCCGCGCGACGGCAGGCTGACCGAAGGTAGGCGGCGGCACAGAACCCCACTGAGCCGGATGGCAGTCGTGTACGCCGACATGGATAGCTAGAGTCACCAGCTGAAAGGCCTTTGCGTGCCGGCCGGACGAGCTGTGATCATGCCGCTCATGAGTTGCGTCTTCTGCCGCATCGTCGCCGGCATCGAGCCCGCGCAGACCATCCACGAGGACGAGCATGCCATCGCCTTCCTCAACCTCGCCCAGGCCACCAGGGGTCACACGCTGGTCGTCCCGAGAGCGCACCACCGGGACCTGGGGGAGATCCCGGTGGAGACGGCGGCACACGTGATGCAGGCCGCGGTCGCGGTGTCCCGGCAGGTCGCCGGCGCGCTCGGGGCTCCTGGCGTGAACCTCTGGCACGCCAGCGGCGAGACGGCCTGGCAGAGCGTCTTTCACTTCCACCTCCACGTGGTGCCCCGCTTCGAGTCCACCGACCTCACGCCGCCGTGGACGGAGGTCGAGCACCCGGTCGAGTCACTCAAGGGGCTGGCCGAGGAGATAAGGGCCTGGCGGTGAAGGCCAGACGATCACCGTCGATGGATCACTTGGGCCTTGCTGAGTCATGAGAGGGATCAGGGGATGACAACAACGCCGCTCGCCGAGAGCGTCTGGGTCTTTCACCGAACGGGTCAGCGGTGCCCTGGCCGCCGGATCGGAGAGGTTGTCGCCTACGACGCGCGACTCTTGCCCGAGTATCAAGTGGCCGGACGGCCGACCATCGATCGCAGCTTCCTGTTGCTCGACCAAGGCATCCAGTTGACCAGGCCCGCTGTGTTCGATGGCCCGGTAGAGGGGTGGTGGTACGTCGACCTGGTCGAGATCGAACCGACCGAGGCCGGACTTGTCGTTCACGACCTCTACGTCGACTTCCTGGTGCCACCCGGGGCCGATCGCTACCACGTCCTGGACCTCGACGAGCTTGCTGATGCCCTCCACCAGGGCCGGATCACAGCCGCTCAGTGCGCCACGGTCCTTCGCAGAACGCAACGCTTCATCGACCGGCACCTGCGTGCAGACGAGGAAGGTTCCGTTGATCCTCCGCACCAGTTTCCGCCGGCCTGCATCGCGGTGCTGGAGTCGCTTCCTTGCTTCTTCGAACAATCACGTGCAGCCAGGGCCGGGGACATGACCTGACTTCGCCCCAGGTCCTCCAGGGACGCGTCCCTCGACGGCAGCTCATCGGAGTCGAATAGCGGCCTACCAGTTGCGACGTGCGGAAACGCCTCATGGCGGGCGGGTCCGCTCGCCGGGCTGTGCCATTTCTGACTCGCTGACCTGCCTTAGACGGACTGCGTGTACTTCGTAGCGACGGGCCGTGTTGGCTCGCCCTGCGTATCAGTTAGCGCGGAACCTTGAGACCGTCCAGCACGATGCGCAGGGCCCGTTCGATGGCCTCGTCTCCCCCAGGGGTTGTTACATGGGCAAGGGCCCGCAGGAGCAGGGACACGTCGTCCACGGTGACGTCCGCTCGTACCGCTCCGGCCTCCTGGGCGCGTTCAAGAGCGCGTCCGACCGTGCCCAGGAAGGTGTCGGCCGCCGAGATCACCTGCGGGGACAGGCCCTGCCCGTCGTCACTGTGGGGCGGCAACAGGTCCATGAGCGCCATCTTCGCGGCACCGACGGACACCAGGGTACGGAGCAAGGTGGTGAACGCCTCCGCGGGATCGCTGATGCTGTCGGCTAGATCACGCGCCTGGCCGGTGAGCCCGTCGAGATAGCGAGCGGCCGTGGCCTCGACCAGGTCCTGCTTGGTGGGGAAGTTCCGGAAGACGGTGGCGATGCTGACCTGCGCCCGACGGGCGATCTCTTCCGTGGAAGCCGCCGCCCCCTTCTCGCCGAAGACCTCCTCGGCCGCGAGCAGGACGCTCTCCCGGTTGGCGGCACCGTCTCGGCGCATGACGACTCTCCTTGCTATCCGTAGTGCAGACTACGTATGATGCGTAGTGGCGACTTCGTTTAAGGGTATGGGAATCCCCTCTCGCCAGCCAACGCCTGCCAGGCTGCGGCCGACTTCACGTGGGCGGCGTCACTCTCCTCGGCATGCCCCTCATTGCGGGTTGGCGCGCGTACCGAGTGCCGCGAAAGCGCCCTTTCAGCGCCTGGACACTCAAGGAGTCTCATCAATGTCCGTACTGGACGGGAACACAACGGTCGTGATCGTGGGATCGGGAGTCGCCGGTCTCGCTCTGGGTAACTTCCTGCTGCACAGCGGGGTCGGCTGCGTCATCCTGGAACGCCGCAGTCGTGAATATGTGGAACAGCGGCAACGGGCGGGTGTCATCGACACCCGCGCAGCCCGGATGTTCCGCGAGTGGGGCCTTGAGGAGCGGGTCCTGGGCGGCGTGCCCTTCGAGCCGGTCATGAACTTCCGGATCGACGGTCAGACGCGCCCGTACCAGTTCCTGGGCGACGACAACGGGGACGGGCGCTTCTGTCCGCAGCAGGTCCTGGTGCGCAACCTCATCGACACCTTCGTGAGCGACGGCGGAGACCTGCGCTTCGAGGCCGAGGACGTCGCGCTGGAGAACATCCGCGGTGAGCGGCCCCTCGTGCGCTACCGGGACGCGACCGGCGCCACGAGGACGCTCACCTGCGACCTTGTGGCCGGCTGCGACGGAGACCACGGGGTGAGCCGGGCGGCCATTCCCGACGGCCATCTCACGCGCTACACCCGCGAGTACGGCTACGCGTGGTTGACCGTGCTGGCGGAGGTCCCGGCCAACCATCAGTCGATGATGGCGATCCATTCCCGTGGATTTGCCGGCCAGTTCGCGCGCGGCCCGCAGGCGAGCCGTTTCTACCTGCAGTGCCCGCTCGACGACACCACGCAGCAGTGGTCCGACGAGCGGATTTGGGATGAGATCGAGGCCCGCTTCGGTGAACCGGTGGCTACCAGGGGGCCGATCTCCAGCAAGCAGATGGTCCCGCTGCGCAGCGTGGTCTACGACCCGATGAGTTACGGACACCTCTACCTGCTGGGCGATGCCGCCCACATCGTGCCGCCCATGAGCGCCAAGGGCATGAATCTCGCCCTGCATGACGCCGACGTTCTGGCCAAGGCCGTGGTGCGCCAGGTCAAGGACAACGACGCAAGCCTGCTCGAGGACTATTCCGCGACGTGCATGCGACACGTGTGGAACTACCAGGCATTCGCGGCGTGGTTCACCGACCTGATGCACGACAGCGGTGACGCCTCCTACCGAGGCGACTTCCAGCACCAGATCGCCCGTGCAGAGTTCGAGCGCCTGTATGCGTCGACCACAGCGAACCGATTGTTCAGCGAGTTCCTCACCGGCTTGAACTAGCCACCCGCCCAGCTCAGCCAGGCCCACACCGGTCCCGCGCGGACCTGGCCGCGCCGAAGCCCCTCTGGAAGTACAGAGTCATCCACCCATGCCATCCAGCGCCCGGACCCGGACCAGGTGCTGCTGGCATGGGGCTCTCCGCCTTCGATTGCCAGGGCGAGCGCGTACCCCAGCCGCGCAGGGGCATCGAGCTAGCCGGTGGCGGGAACCATCGGGATGCGCCATTCAGTGTCGTAGTCGTCTTCAAACAGGAAGTAGTCGACCGCCCCGGGAGCATCGGCCACCAGGTGATCCGTCGAATCTCGCCCATCCGAACTCCCGAGGACTGCCCGGCGCGTCGCCCTCCACCCCGCGACCCATGGCCTCTCCCCCACCAACCGGCCCAGCATCATCAACCCCATGGCGCGCGCCCGAGGAGATCCGCAAAGACAAGGGCCACTTCCTGGTCTACGACCACACGTTCGCCCGCCGCTCCGACGACGATCAGCCCTGGCTGCACGCCTGGAACGAGGCCAATCTGCGCTGGCCGTATGAGGGGCCGCGCTCGCGCACCGGCACGCACTGGGCTTCCTTGGAGGCCTCACGAGAGCGGACGCCGGCCGATGCCCAAACGAGCAGCATCGCCGGCCTCCGATTCTTCAAAAGTGCGGACTTCCCGCTTATTTCTTGATCTCGTAGCGAAGAACTGCCACGCCGTTTTCGAACGAGGTGGCCTCGATCAGCTTCAGGTCTTGCCGATCCTCGAAAATGCGCGTTCCCTTCCCGCGTGACGCCGGGCAGACGAGCAGGGTGATCTCGTCGACGATGCCGGCGTCCAGCAGGGAGTGCATGAGTTTCAAGCTCCCCCACAGCCAGATGTCCTTGCCGCTCTGCTCCTTGAGCTCCCGGATGGTGGCGGCCGGGTCGCGCGTCACGGTCGCGGCGGGAAAGTCGCCCCAGGGGGCGTCATCCAGCTTCGACGAGGCGACGAACTTGGTGAGGTTGTTGAGCTTCTCGCCGTACTCGCCCTGCTCGCCGGCGTACGGCCAGTAGCCCTTGGCCTGGGCGTAGGTGTTCGCGCCGAGAATCAGCGTGTCGACCGCGTCGATGAACCCCATCACGCTTGCCTTGAACGCAGGGTCGGTGGTCTCGGAAAAGGGCTCCCCTGACACGAAGCTGAGCCCGCCGTCCTCCTCCGCGGCGATGTTGTCGACGGTAACCCACTGCTGGACTATGAGCTTTCGCATCACTGACTGTGTCCTTTCGAGTATCTGTCGGCTGAGCAGATCCGCCGGTACGAAGCCTTCGTGACGGATCCGGCGCCGGAGGAATTGGAGCGGTTCTTCTTTTCGGGGACGAAACCGCGCGCGGGTTCTCGACCTCTACCTCCTGGCGGACTTCAACGAATCCGCGCACTCCGAGGCGGCCACAAACGGGCACGGGGAGAGCCACTTCGCGTCCATGGCGCGCCAAGGACTCGGTGGTGCCCCAGAACCAGCCGCGTCGGGTCGCCGCTTCTCGATCGGCACCCGGTGCGGCCGGCCTTGTCCGCGTACTGCGAGCGACCTCACGCCGCTCAGGCGCGCTGACGCTCCTCCCGCTGCCGGATCAATTCCTCGACCGGACTCGGCAGGGTCGTCTCGAAGTCGATCAGCTTCGCCCAGGTCGGGGTCACGACGATCCGGACCATGCCGTCCTGGTAGAGGGAACGCACCTCCGCCTCCCACTCAACCCGTTGCTCGGGCGTCATCTCGTAGGTGCTGGTCGTCTGGAGATATTCGTCCGGGATGCCATCGACGAAGTCCAGCTCGGCACGGCCGCGGACGAGCAAGATCTTCGGCGGGTGCGCCTCGGTGTCGATCGTCATGGCGACCATCGGGTTCTCGCTCAAGGCCTGGAGCTTCGGAGCGTTCTTCGGAGTGCACATGACGATCTCCGAGCCGTTCCAGGCAAAGATGATCGGGATATTGCGGGGTGTGCCGTCCTTTGCGACATAGGCCAGGCGGGTCACGTCGCGGGCCAGCAGTTCCCGGCTGAGGGGCCGGTTCAGAACCTCGGTGATCTCGTTCGTGAGCACGGTCATATCTCCCATGATTGTTTTCTTGATCCGCCTAACCTTCCACCGGGCTCCCCCGCTCGACGGTGGGTGACTGATGGGCGGGAACGTCTCCGACGGCAGATCCGAGTAATCCCGCGGCGACCTCCCGCTAGAGGTGCGGAACACGAGTCGGATTGCGCTGGTTGGTCTCAGGTCGGCCGCGACGGACCGTCAGCCGAGCTGCTGGGCCAGTCCGACGATGATGCCCTCAGGGCCGCGGATATAGCAGAGCCGGTAGCTGTCCTCGTACTGCTCCAATGTGCCGACGAGTTCGGCACCGTGGCGGCGCAGGCGGGCAACGACGTCCTCGATGTCGTCGACGACGAACATGACGCGGCGAATGCCCAGCATGTTCGCCGGCGCGTCCTTCGGCTCAGCGCTGATCGCCTTCGGCGTGTGGAACATCGCCAGCTCGATGCCGCCGACGCCGCCCGGGATCCGCAGCATCGCGACCTCCTGCCGAACGCCGTTGAGCCCGATGACACGCTCCGCCTGCTCCGCCCAACGCCCCTCGATCGGCGCCCTGCCCTCCAGCTCCATGCCAAGCTCGACGAAGAAGGCGATGGCCGCGTCAAGGTCGTCGACAACGATGAGAACGTTGTCCATCCGCTGGATCGTCATGCTGGGCCTCCTTCATCACGCGGCCGGTTCGTGGCCGCTGGTGTCCCTGGGACGGAGCCGGCACCGCATTCTCGACATCCTCCACGGCTGGTGCCCCAGCTCTCGTCAGCGATCGTGCCGCTGCTCGTAGATGCGGCGCTCGTGACAGCGAACACGGCCGCGGCCCCCGTCATCGCGGATCTCCCGACATCCACGCTCGATGCAGCCCTACGGCGAGCAGCCACAGCACGCACACCACCGGCATCGAAGCCCTGATCACCGACCGGAACACCGAGCGCGGACGCGACCGACGCCCCAGCGATCCATGAAGAACAGACAGCCAGATCCCTGTGGCACTCGGGCATTCCATCCGGGGACTGGACACCTGAGACCCTGAATCCTGCTGGTTCGGGGAGATCGAGAGAGCGTCCCGTTGGGGATGAAGAACCACCCGCCGCAGTTCCCCAGTCGAATAGGCGAGCCCACCAGTATCGACCCCCGACCCGGCACAAGAACCCGCGCACCACCATGCGGCACACCCGACCCAGCGGCGCAGCCGTTGCCAAGATCGCCGGTATCCAAGACTACGGGGACTCCTACGACGAGTTCCGCAGCGCCTGTTCAGCCGGGTCAACCCCCTCAAGACGCGTTGGCCATGGTTGGGATCCCTCTGGGTGAGCTCATGGGCGGAGTGGCGGTGGTGGCCGCAGGATTGGCGCCGGTGCTGCTGGTCTGCGGGACTGCCCTCACCACAAACCTCGCCGCGCTGCGAGATGGACCGGCTGCGAGTGCCGGGGCGCTCGCGCCGCAGCATCTCCAGGGGAAAGCGCTGACGCTATGGGAAGCTCGCACCACTGACAGAGGTAGGGCGTAGTGCAGGTCAGCCTCACCTGCCGCTTCCAAATCCGTTACCCGATCACCTGCGCCACCACCCGAGACGCCACAGATGGCGGCTGGTGGGGCCGACCGTACCGGCAGGCCATGTTCCCCAAGGCCAGCATCGGCTAGGCCACCTCTTCGGCCAGGCGGTCGACGAACTCGATCCAACCGACGCGGGCGCCCTCGGCGTGCTCCTGCGTGGTGTTGACGCCGTACTGGTGGAAGCGCACGTGGGTGCCCGTGCCAGCGGTCGTGAACTCAACCGTCACCACTGAGGCGGGGCCGTCGGGGTCGCCGGTGGTGAACACGAGCCGCTCGGGCACCCGCACCTCGCGGAAGATGCCCTGCAGCGTCACCTCAAACCCGTCGCCCGACACCAGCGTCGCCTCCCACCGCCCACCGGGGCGCACGTCCAGATGCACCCGCTCGGCCGGGGTGGCGTAGGCGCGCGGCCCGAACCAGCGGACAAAGCGCTCAGGGTCGGTCCATGCCTTGTAGCCGTCCTCACACGGGGCATCGAAGCCGCGGTCCAGCTCGTACCGCACGGTGGGCGTCGACATGTCCGTGGTCCCTCTCTCGTCGTTTCTCTGAAGTGGTTCCGCCTTCGCCCCCGGCTTTTACGCTCTTCTTCCTGGGACCTTTAGGGCTGTACCGGATAGCGCGCCCGAGTCGCGCGGCTGTCGTCTTCACTCCGCTGCTGATCAATGACACCGTGACGTCGGCGATGTACGCGATATCAGCCCCTTATCCGGTACATCGCCCCGCTCTGCAGTGTCCTGCTGGCGTACTCCGGCCGTCCTCCTAGAACGGCCTCGGTCCACATGGATGGACCGGGGCCGTTCGTCGTCACCGGGCTTGGGCTACCTCTGCTTTGGAGGCTGCGGGTCACAGGCTGCGGGCGGTGATGTCGCCGTTGGAGGTGGTGGCGCGGATGTCGAGCTCGGTGGTCCCGTCGTTCTTCAGGGCGTTGGTGATGCGGCCGTAGCTGGTGCCGGCGTCCAGGGCCGCCGAGACACCGGCGGCGGCGACGATCGAGATGTCGCCGGACTGGGTGCTGAGCACGACCGTGCCGCCCGCGGCCTCGGCGATCCGGATGTCACCCCGGGAGGTGCTGATCTCCGCGGACCCGCCCAGCCGGCCGACCTCGACATCGCCGTCGACCGCGGTGAGCCGGACGCTCGCGACCTCATCGATCTTGATCTGGCTGTAGGCGCCCTCGAAGGCGACATCGCCCAGACGGCCGACAGTCCGCAGTTCAGCACTGGCCGCCTTGGCCTCGACGCGGGAGCCGGCGGGCAGCTGGACCGTCACCTCGATGGATCCGGACGGGCCGAAGTACTGGTTCTTCGCCTCGGCACTCTCGATCCGCAGCACACCGTCGGCGTACGCCACCGTGGTCTGCTCGGCCGCCTTCACATCGCGGCTCTTGGAGGCATTCGCGGGCACGACCTCGACCACGGTGTCAGCCCGGTCGGCGGCGATGAACTGAACGCGCCCGGCGGGGATGTTCAGGACGGCGGAGATCGCGGCGGGGGTGTCGAACTTCTGCATCATGTGCTCCTGTGCTGCGTTGTTTCGAGTTCGGTGTGGCCCAGTTCGCGGCCCCGAGGCCGCGATCGCTGAACCGTTCATGGCGTCTACCTTCGCCGACCGCTCTGATACCGGGCTGTCACCGCCCTGATGCCGCCACTGACATGGCCCGGAACTCCCGAAGGTACGGCGAGCCGCCGCTTAGCCTTGGCGCGGAGCACCGCTCTACTGGCCGTTTACCAGCGGGAATGCCGGTTCCCGGAACCTATGGGGAAGCAGCATGGCTCACCAGCTGGTGTGTCCTGTCTCGTTGAGGTCGAGGCAGCCCCACTCATTCGAGGTATCCGGCGTCGTCTCATCCTGTTGAGGCACTGATCCGGACTACGATCCGTCTCGATGAGCGCCAAAAGCACTGGGCCACCAGCTCCCCGTCTCGCTGACATCCGGTCCCGTTGGCTCAGCGCCGTAACCGGCAACCTCCACGACGATCCGGTGGTAGCCGGTGCCGGCCTGGTCGGCTCTCTCGGAACCGGCCAGGCCGACGACTGGAGCGACATCGACCTGCTCGTCGTCGTAGATGACGCATGCATCCACGACTACGCGGCACCCGGCCGTCTTCCGTGCGGTCCCGGAGAACTGGCGGTCGCCTTCGATGCCCGCCACAACGGCCCTCGGGGCACCAGAGCGGTCAGTGGCCAGTACCTCATTGATGGACTTCCGCTCTGGGTCGATTGGCACATCCACCCGATCTCGCAGGCGAGCTGGGCTGCCGACTGTGCTGTCATCTTCGACCGGCGAGGCTTCGGCCGACTGTCGGCCACCTTCTCCGAGCATCTCAGCGCCGGCGACCACGAGCAGGCGACCCCCAAAGGCCCCACGGACCATCGAGCATTGCAGCTCGCGCTTGTCCCGATCGCGGGCAAGCGGATCGCCCGCCGCTCACCAGACGCGGCCCAGATGATCGAGTTCATCGGCGGCCCCCATGCGCCTGACGCCTCCTGGAAGGATCAGCTCGCCACTTTGCGTCAGCTACTCGGCGGATTCACGGCGCTCGGCCTGCCCGACAGCGTCGCCGCCGGGCGCGCTTACCTCGATCTCGTGGAGGAAACTCTCAGCTGACTGCCTCATCAATTCGTCTCATCCATTCTGAGGCACCGCAGCTCTGGGAGGTTTCATGTCCTCAGTTCAACGAGACAGGACCTCGCCAGACCTTGCGGATTCTCATCGGAGGTAGCGCAGTCGTTGATCAATCTCGAAGACCGCGCGCCTGACCGATGACAACAGCACGATCTGCCCTTTATCCCGAAACAGCGTTCGGGGACAAACATCTCGCCACACTGTCAACGCCGCAATTCGGTAAGGGCTGCACCCACACCCCCAGATTCGGACCGGCGGGTAGTCGGCACTAAGCGCCGATTTCATGACAGTGAAACGTGGGAAACCTTCAGCGATCAGCGGCCGTGCCACACAGGAAGTCTGCATCGTCGATACATGGCCGCGGTCACGCCTACTCCGGTGAGCCGCTCGGCCAGGGTGGTGGCGGAGCCCAACCGAGGCGCCGACCTTAGCAGAGGGCTCCAGGCCCGGTATCGACACAGGCGTTCTCTCGGTACGGACCGACGCCCCCCACCGTGAGCCCCGCCCTGCTGCGCACTGCCTCTGTATGGGAGTCGCCGCTCCGGGTTGAAAGTACACGTCAGCAGGGAAGGAAGCCCCCTCGGCACCAGTCCGCCCTCCTGCGCACGGCCTGCGATGAGGAGTCAGTGCTCCAGTTCGAGTCGAGACGTCAGCAGAGTGAAACAGCCTCTTCCGGCGTTCACCGAGGGGCTTGGAAGTCATTAGGTATCGACACCGATACGCGGGCAACCCCGGCCATAACGCCGGGGTTTTTCGTGTCCGGTTGTTGCGCGACAAGGACAGTGTGCGGCGACAAGTCATGTCAGCAGGGGTCTGGGGCGGGTTGCCCGGTAGTGGGATCGAGTAGTTCCAGTCGTTGCAGGATGGTCTCTCGGACGCCTTGACCGAGCTGGTCGACCTGCTCGGCGCGCTTGCGGCCCGCTCCGGAGCGGAACAGCCTGCCCTCGGCCGGCGGCCGGTACCCCTCGTTTCGGGCGGTCTTACATTGAGTAGGCGCCGGAGGCGAGGGCGATGACGCCGACCACGGTCATCAGCAGCGCCGAGCCGGGGTGCATGGCGATCGAGATGCGGATGTCCTGCTTCTTCCAGGCCAGCCAGACGCCCGGGTAGAGGAAGACGAGCTTCGACAGGACCGTCCAAGGGGCCCAGAAGTGGTACACCGAGAAGAAGAAGGTGTTGAAGAACGGGGCCCACTTGCCGAGCTGCGGGAGGCGGGGCAGCAGGAAGCCGCGGAAGTAGTACTCCTCGAGCAGGGGCAGGGTGAAGCCGGTGAACGGTGCGCAGATGAGCAGCGTGGTGAGCACCAGCTCGTGCGAGTAGCCCTGGAGGTAGGCGTTGCCGTCGGGGCCGGCGCCCTGGTAGTCCACCCAGGTGAAGAACCAGTCGTAGACGATGTTGTCCAGCCGGGTCAGCGAGAGCGAGACCACGGTCATCCACACCAGGCACGCGGCCCCGAGCCAGAAGACCTTGCCGCGCGAGACCGGCTTGTCGCGGTAGCGGACGACGCCCTTCATCGTGAAGCGGCCGGTCTGCTTCTTGCCCAGCCACAGCAGGAATAGCTGGAGCGGGAAGAGCACAACAGCGAGGGCGATGGCCCAGGCCAGGAAGATCGGGAAGGCTATCGCCCGGACCAGAGGGGCGGCGATGAACGCGTACACGGCGACGATGACCGCGCCGGGCACCAGGTGCAGTGCGATGGAGAGCGGAACGGAGTGACGGTCTGCGAGGAGCTTCGCGACGAAGCCTTTCGGCTGGGCGCCTTGGGTATCGGCCGGGGGCTGCATTGCTTTATCCATGCCGAGAATCGTCGCCCCGCGAACCTACACGGACCTGACATCGCTCTGACACGGCTTCGAGTCGCCGTGAAAGGCGCAGGTCACGGGGGGTACGGCCCGGGCGAGAGCTGTCGCGTCGCGGGTTCGGCGGGGATCGGATATGCCGCAACCCGGCCTTCGAGACCGCCGAGATCGACAACGTCATGCTCGGCCACGCCAACGGCGCGCTGGTCGAGCCGGGCCGTTCCTGGCGTTGAGCAACGGGGATCCGAAAGCCAACAAACGTCCTGGTGCGGGCCGAGGGAGCAGCCGATCCTCGCCTGACCGACTTCGAGTTCGCCGGATTCACGCACGCCCGAACGAAAAACGGCAGGCAGGTCCATCTCGTCGCCTTCATGGAAGCGGCCGCTGCCCCCGCTCGGGCGCCACGGGGCTCTGCCGAGGCCGTCAAGCGCCGCATACCCAGCACTCAGCGAGGATGATCCCAACCGATGATCCGAAGCCGGCCCAGAGCCGTGGGACGCATTGGGGAGAGACACACGCCAACGATCGGCATCAGCCGTAGACAGCAAGATCTTTTAGTGCCGCACTGTGGGGCTCAGTGACAGTTCGTACCTCATCGTGCGCCTTTCGGTGTCACACCGTGCCGGATCCTGACGGTGCGTTCCGTGGCGTACGAGTACGGCGGGATCCTACGGACGCACCATGGCGCCTACTTCTTCGTGTGGGAGAGTGCCAAGCTCGCGATGTGTCACGAGATGGACCGGAGCCGGCCGCGGGATTGGCGCCGGAGTTGGTCGATGGCCTCGGCCGTCTGGTTGTCGACCGGGAGAAAGACGACGAGTTGTTGGGCCTCCGTGAGCAGTTCGAGCGTCTGACGAAGCAGTCGAAGTTGGTGCCCGGCCGGGTGGTTGAGCCGGAGAATGCCACGTCGCGGCACCACATGACGCTTCAGGCGGCAGGTGAAGTCGGGCCCCGCGATGGGTGCGAGCTCCGCGGTGAGCCACTCGAGATTCTCCAGGGATGGCGCCTGCCACAGGTCGAAGGCCTGCTCGTCCGCTATGTCGTCCCAGTCGACGAAGAACGTCCGGGCGCGGGGGTCGGTGAACAGGTAGCGGTTGAGGTTCGGATGGGCGGCGTCGAGCAGTCCGGTTCCGCTGGTGACCAACTGATAGCTGCTGGTGTGGGCGAGGACGTCGCCCAGCCGGTTGGTCACGATGGCGACGCCGGGTTCGAGGAGGCGGAGTGTCTGCAGGACAGACGGTTGCACGCGTCGGGACGGTGGCACAGGCCGGATGTGGACGGAGCATTCGTCGCCGGTGATCTTCGCGAGGTAGCGCAGGTGGTTGCGCTCCGAAGGGCTGAGGCGGAGCGCGTCGGCGAGGGCGTTGATGATCCCCGGCGATGGATTGCGGTCACGGCCCTGCTCGATGCGGGTGAGGTATTCGACGCTGATGCCGGCCCACGTGGCGAGGTCCTGTCGGCGCAGACCCGGTGACCGGCGTCGGCCGCGGTCCGGCAGTCCACAGGATTCCGGCTGGATGCTGTCGCGCCTGGCCCGGATGAAATTCCCCAGTGGCGTCCCCACGTCGATAGGGTACCGAGCCGCCCATTGATCGCACAGTGCGGAGGGTGGCCCTCCGGGGGCCAGCCTGAACACGGCCTGGCTTCGGCCACGGCGCGGCTTGATCGTGGTGTGCATGGAGAATACGTCGACGCGGCGTTCCGGTCAGGCGTTGCTGGCATGGGGGCTGCTTGTGGTGGCAGCGAACCTGCGGGCGAGTCTGACCGGCGTCGGGCCTTTGTTGGATCACGTGCAGGCTGATCTGGGTTTGTCCCCGGCCGTGGCGGGCCTGCTGAACACACTGCCATTGCTGACGTTCGCGGTGCTGTCCCCGCTGGTGCCTCACCTGGCCGCGCGGTGGGGAGCCGAGCAGCTCCTTGGGGGCGCGCTCCTGGTGCTGACGCTGGGGATCGCGCTCCGGTGGGTGCCGACGGCAGTCGGCCTGTTCGCGGGAACCGTGCTGATCGGGGCGGGCATCGCCGTGGGCAACGTGCTGCTGCCGAGCCTCATAAAGCGCGATTTCCCCACCAAGGTGGGACTGCTGACCAGCGCCTATGCCACGGTGATGGGCGGTGTCGCCGCAGTGGCGACCGGGGTGGCGGTGCCGATCAGTGAGGTCGCCCCCGGCGGTTGGTATACCGCGTTGGGTTGCTGGGTCTTGTTCGCGCTGGTGGCTGTCCTGCTGTGGCTTCCTCAAATGCGGGCTCCGCGGCGTGCCGCACAGGCGATTCGCGGACACCGGTTGCCGTGGGGTTCCGGGCTGGCGTGGGCGGTCACGGCGTTCATGGGATTGCAGTCGCTGGGCTTCTATGTCGTCGTGACGTGGTTGCCTCAGGTTTTCCAGGACAACGGCATGAATGCGGCCACCGCGGGATGGCTGCTGTTCCTGTTCCAGGCGGTCGCGGTGCTGACCAGCCTGGCGGTGCCCGGCGCGATGCGGTGGGCGCGTAACCAGCGCGTGCTGGCGGCGATCTGCTCGGCAGTCATGCTCCTCGGCTACCTTGGACTCTTCGTGGCGCCGGGATTGGCGTTGCTGTGGAGTGTTGTCCTCGGGTTGGGCGGCGGAGCCTGCCTCGTGCTCGCGTTGGCCTTCATCAGCCTGCGCGCACAAGACGCGAGCGTAGCGGGCGCGTTGTCGGCGATGGCGCAGTCGATCGGTTACCTGGTGGCCGCCGCGGGGCCGGTGGTTTTCGGGCTGCTGCACACGGTGAGCTCCGGCTGGCAAGCACCGATCCTGTTGATGTGCGTGGCCGCGGCCGGCCAGACGATCGTCGCGCTGGTGGCCGGCGCGGGCACGGTGCGCTCAGCCGCCGGCCAGGTGCCTGATCGCGTCCCATCGCCCGGGGACTGATCCATCCGGGCAGGGTGCGACCATGAACTCGGGGGCAGGGCGTTGTCAGATAAGCATGCGGGGGCGCGACCGACCGAGGCGAACCTGGAGGTGAACCTGCGAGTGCCGAATATCATCCTCCTGGTCGCCGACCTACACGTCCGCATCGTCGACGCTGTCACCGGAGAACTCCTCCGCGAGCTGACCATCGACCCCACCCGCGACTACCAACCCAAACAACAAGAAACCCCCGAACCCGTAGGTTCGAGGGTTTCCGATGTCTCGCGACATCACATTTGTAGCGGGGGCAGGATTTGAACCTACGACCTCTGGGTTATGAGCCCAGCGAGCTACCGAACTGCTCCACCCCGCGTCGCAGACATAAGACTATCGGAACATTGAAGTGCGGAGAGCATGATGTTCATCTGAGCTCTCGACCGGATTCGAACCGGCGTCTACGCCAGGGCTCCCACCTGCCCTGACGGGCGGGACTCGATCCCTACTTCTGGCGGTGTGCTTGGCCGCTAGACGACGAGCGGTACCGCCGTGAGGTTGATGCGACCCCCACGTTTGTCCCGGGTGATCTCGGTCACCGTCAGCACGGCCACTCCGGCCATGGCGGCGACGGTGAAGTCCTCCAGTGTCAGCACCATGTGTCCGGCGAGGTCGAACCGGGCCGTGAAACCGACCTGAGGGGTGATCCGGAAACTACCGTTGCCCTGCCACTGGATATTCACCTCTTCGCGGCCCGTCACCGGATCGACGTACTCGCCCCTGACATTGATCGTGCTGTCCGGGGTGAGGTCGCCGGCGTCGTTGCCCAAGGGCACATTCACCTCGATCTGGGACCAGTCCACCGCCCTTCCAGGGTTGGTGACGACCAGATACACCGTCCCCTTGGACGTGGCTTTCCGCCAGGCCGCTGACGCCTCCAGGGTCGCCGGGTCAGTGAGGATGGTGTAGGTCAGCGCAGTCAAGGTCACGACTCCTTTTCTTGGACAACGACGCAGGCCGAAGACCTGCCCACTACGGGAGAACCAGGCCGGGCACGACAGGCGGCGGCACGGATGACACGCCCGAAAGCCGCCAAAGAGGCCCCCTAGATCCAAACGCCAGGATGAGAGCGCAACAAGAGCACTCAAGGAGGCTATGTACAGGGCGCTTCGGCAATATCCTCAGCATCTTGACAAGCGCTGGTCGACTCCGCACATAAGCGCATCACGGCGGCCCTGGCAGCAGACCAGCCGCATCGCTACTGCCGCCGGCAGCCTCTGGAGCCGCTATGCCCCAGGCGATGACTACGAGCTCGACCACAGCCAAATGGGCGACAGCGCGGCTCATCGCAGGCCAGGGCCTTACACCTTGATTCAGCGGGCTACCGCTAGCAGACCTTTCGGTATGGAACGTCCTTCAGGTAGCGGTTCCAGTCGGACTCGCTCAGCCCGTGGCCGACGCGCCGGCACACCGCCGCCGCGACCTGCTCCGGCCCGACGGGGAACTCCAGGATGGCGCCGTCGGCCGAGTAGTACAGCTGGGTTCCGTCGGCGCTGAAGGTCAGCGAGTCGGTGTCCTGGATCGTCTGGGTGGCGAAGGAGCCGCCGATCCGCCGCCTGTTGACGGGGTCCCAGAGCTGGACACCGCCCCCGCCGCCCGTCGCGAGCAGGTCGCCGCCCGGTGAGAAGACCAGCGCGCCGTTCCCGCCGCCCGATCTGGCCAGCATGGGCCGCACCGCCGTCGGCCCGGTGGGGTCCCAGAGCGAGATGCGTCCCATCTCGTCGTAGGCGATGGCCATGAGGCCGCGGCTGCTCAGGGCGACGCCCGCGCCTCCGAGCCAGGACGTGTCGTAGCCCGTCCCGACCGGCTTGCCGGTGGCGACGTCCACGAACCTGCCGGAGCCGGTGGCGAGCCGCTTGCCGTCGGGCAGGTACGGGCCGCCATCGCCGATCGTGCGGTTGGCGTGCAGGACGCGGCCGGTGGCGGCGTCGAGCACCGCCAGCCAGTACTCGTCGACTTGGCCGCGTGGGCCAAGAGCAAGCGCGATGGTCCGGCCGTCGGGGCTGAACTCGACCCGTGACGGCAGCTGGGTGTCGGCGTGCGGCGAGAGGATCGACCAGACCCGTTTGCGGGTGCCGACGTCGATCAGCTCGATCCGGCCCGAATCCTGCCCGATGACGAGCCGCCTGCCCGGCGGGTCGAAGGCCAGCAGCTGGGATGCGCTGTAGCCCTGGAGGGAGAAGCGGGCGACCTCCTTGTGCCCGCGCACGTCCCACAGCCGGACGTGTTTGGCTTCGAAGCCCCCGATCGCGGCCCACTGGCTGCCGGGGCTGAGGACGGCATTGCCTCCTACCTTGGTCGAGGCCGCCCGCGGGGCGAGGTCGACGCTGATGACGCCGTCGTCCACCAGGTAGCGAAGCGTCGTGCCGTCGAACCTGACGTCGGTCAGCTGACCCTCCGCCTGGTAGGAGAGCAGGCCGTACCCGTGGTCGGCGACCTTCCAGACCTGGATGTTCCGCGTGTTGAACGCGGCGAGGTAGCGGCCGTCGGGGCTGAAGCGGAGCTGCGAGAAGGAGGAGTCGCCGCAGACGTCGCAGGTCCATTCGCCCGTGTCGCGGGGTCGTCCGGTGGCCGCATCCACCAGCACCACGTTGCTGCCCGCGCATGCCAGGGTGGCGCCGTCGGGCGAGAACGCGGCGACCGGGTGGGACTTGCCACAGCGGGAGTAGCGCGGCTCCGGGGTCAGGCCGGGCAGGGCGCGCACGGCGAAGCCGCCGTCGGGAAGCACCAGGTGCCGGCCGGTCTGGTCGATCAGCGGTTCTCGGCTGGGCAGGTTGACGCCCTTGCCGAACGTCCTGCCTGTGCGGATGTCCACCAGGTGATCGAGGCTGCTGTCGTAGCTGACGGCGAGAGTGGCCTCGTCCTCGCCCATGGTGACGTGCATGTCCGTGGTGCCGGGCGGGAAACTCCACTTGAGCAGCCGCTTGCCGGTGGCGAGGTTCCAGACGCCGAGTTCCTCGTACGTGGCCAGCATGAGGAGCCGGCCGGTCCTGCTCAGCACCGGGTCCTGACGCATGCCCCCGCTCAGCCCCAGCCCCTGCCAGCCGCCCGTGCGCCTGTGGGTGCGGACGTCGTACACGTTGACGCCTCCCTCGCTGACGCTGACCAGCGTGTGACCGTCGCGGCTGAGCGCCCTGCTGGCCACGCCCTTGACCGGCGGGTCGCGGAAGACGGCGGTTTCGTGCTGCTGGAACGAGGCCGTCAGCGCGGAGCGGGCCTCGCTCTGCGGGGAGACGCGCCAGGCGGCCACGCTGAGCAGCATGGCCAGGCCCGGGTCGATGGTGCGCATCCGGTCCGCCTCCGCGGCCACCTGCTTGGCGGTGAGAACGTCCCGCTGCCCCGTCGCCTCCTGGCGCTGCCACAGCGCCAGCCCGCCCGCTACCAGCGACACCACCAGCAGTCCTGCCAGCGCCGTGGTGGTCAGGGTCCTGCGCCTGCTGCGTTTCCTGGTCAGCGCTGTGCCCGCCTGGAGGAAGTCGCGCTCGCGCGGGGTGAGCGTCACGTGGCGGCGGCCGGTGGCGGCCCAGCTGAGCGCCTGTTCCAGCCGGCTGCCCTGCAGCAGGTCGCCGTCGCGCCTGCCGTGCTCGGTCCAGTGCCGCGCCGCTCTGGTGATCTGCCCCAGTACGGCGAGCCCGTCGCGGTCGGTGTCCACCCACCTGCGTAAGCGCGGCCAGGCGCGCAGCAGCGCAGGACGCGACAGCGCGACCGACTCGTTCTCCACGGTGACCACGTACGCGAACGCGCGCAGGACGCGCCGGACAGCGGCGGCCTCGGGCTCGGAACGTCCGTCGAACAGCTCGTCGTGGGAGGCCGACCTGCCGGTCTCATGGCCGTGCTCGTCGACGGCGACCAGGCGCAGGAACACCTCGGCGGCCAGGTCACGCTCCTGGGGGCCGAGCGCGGTGTAGGCGTCCTCGGCGATGGTGCCGAGCGCCGGGTCGCCATCGCCCTGCCCGCGTACGCCCTCGGCGTCGCGGCTGCCCTGGGCCAGGAGTCCCCGGGTGTCGGCGGCGTCGCCGCTGACCAGCGCGAGCAGCAGGTCGCGGGAGGACGGCCTGGTCGCGGGGTCCTTGCGCAGCGCGACCGAGACCAGCGCGGCCAAACCGGGCGGCAGCGCGCCGAGGTCGGGCTGCTGCGACAGCACCCGGTGCATGACGCCGCCCAGGTTGTCGGCCTCGAACGGGTCCTGTCCTGTGGCGGCGAAGACCATGATCGCGCCCCACGCGAACACGTCCGCGGGAGCGCCCGCCCGCTGACCGGTGAACACCTCGGGCGCCATGTAGCTGGGCGTGCCCGACACCTCGCCGGTCCTGGTCAGCGACATGTCGAGGGTCCGCGCGATGCCGAAGTCGATCACTCGCGGGCCGTCGGGGCCGAGCAGGACGTTGCCGGGTTTGAGGTCGCGGTGGATGACGCCCGCCTCGTGGATCGCCGTCAGCGCGGTCGCGACGGCCGTCGCCAGCCGGTGCAGGTCGTCACCGGTGAACCTGCGTCCGTCGCGCACCGCCTGTCCCAGGCTCGGCCCCGCCACGTACTCCGACACGATGTACGGCCTGGGCGCCTCCAGGTCGGAGGCCAGCACCTTGGCCGTGCAGAACGACGCCACCCTGCCGGCGGCCGTCGCCTCCTTGGCGAAGCGGTCGCGGCTGCCGTCATTGCCGGTCGCGTGAAGCATCTTGAGCGCCACCCGGCGGCCGTCGGCGTCGTACGCGTCGTAAACGACGCCCTGACCGCCCGAGCCGAGCCGTCCTGCCAGCCAGTACTCACCGATGTGCTGCGGATCCCCCGAGCTCAGCGATTCCACGGCCGGTTAGACGCAGATCATTACCCTGGAGTTGTCACGCCGCTGGAGAACAAGAGCCCCAAGGAACGCCCTCGCCCGCCGGTCGCCGCGACCCAGCGTTCGCACCCGCTGGTGGACGGTCGCCACAGAGCGCGCCGGTTCCTCCCGCGCGGACGCGCAGAACCGGCCGGGCGGTCAGGATGGTTGGGGACCACCCCATGATGACGCCTGCAGGCGAAGGACCTGCGGCTGAGAAGCCGCAGGTCCACAGCAGCGAACGCGAGCTCAGCCCCCGGTCTTGGTCACGGTGCCGTCCTCGGCGTTGACCTTGACCCCGTGCCAGGTCTCGCCGGGGCCCATGACGTCGGCGTCCCAGACCAGGGCGTTGTCGTTGTACCTGTCCAGGCTGATGTGGGTGATCTCGCCCTGCGGCACCGCGGCGGACACCTTCTCCACCGCGTCCTTGAAGGTTTGCTTGGCGGCCTTGACCAGGCCGACGACCCTGGCCTTCTCGCTTGAGCCGGTGTCCTTGACCCGGGGTTCCGAGATGGCCTTTCCTGCCGCGTCCACTTCCAGCACATGCTCTGTGCCGTCGGGCCCGGCCAACTGGATCTCCCAGATCTTGCCGTCGTTCTCCGCCTGGACCGAGAGGATCGTGGAGCCCTGGACGGCATCGGTGGCCGCGGCACCCGCTTTCTCGAGGCTCGCCGTGTCGCCGGCTTCCTGGCCGGGGTCGCTCGGCGACGTCGTCAGGGCGGCGATGACGTCGCGTGCGGGCGCTGCCATCCTGACACTGGACTGAGTGCCGGCGCTCCCACAGGCCGCAGCCGCGAGCAGGGCCGAGCCGGCGAATAGGGCGCTAATGATGGCCTTTGTTCGTTTTCCACCATTCATACCGGTGACGCTGCCCGTGGCTTCACAAAGCCACGCCCGGAAGTCGGGCAATTCGGTCCGGGGACCATCATTCACCGGGTGTCTGGGCCACGAAGTCGAGCTCAAGCGGTTTGCTCGACCCAGGCCCCTCGCCGGCACGCCTGAACCCCATAGCCGGACTCTCACCGCTGCTTGAGGTCGACACTGTGTGGGACCTTTTCTCCATTGGCTGGTGATATCCGGAGGGCTCCCAACACCTACTCAGTAGACGGTGCCAGACGCGCCGGAACGCTGAACAGGAGACGGAGCTTGAACGATGAAGCAAGTTTCACCCGCATGTTCCACGAGCATTACGAGTCGGTTCTGCGGTACGCGTTACGGCGGGTCGGCCCGGCGGACGCCCCGGACATAGCCGCCGAGACGTTCAAGATCGCCTGGGAGAAGTACGACCAGTTCCCCCGCGATCGCGCGCTGCCTTGGCTGTACGTCACCGCCCGGAATCTCGCGATGAACCTGATCAGAAGGGAAAAGCGCCAAGACGGAGGCCAACCGGGAACTGGTGCTCCTGGTGTGCTGGGAGGGACTCGACCTCCGCCAGGCCGCGGCGGTCGTCGGTTGTTCCAGGCCTGTGGCTGCGATGCGACTGCATCGCGTACGCAAAAAGCTCCGGCACCTGCTCGCCGACGAGCCACCTTCTGCCACCACCCGTCATCGGTCCTATGGGGAGAGCGTCATATGAACAACGATCTCAAGCAGCTCAAGATCATGCTCGAAGCGCACGACCCGGCCAGGCAGGTGCGAGCGGACTCAGCGGCGCTCTCCACCACCCTGCAAGAGATCATCGACACCCCGCGGTCCTCCCCGACGGCCACACGGCGGCAGCGGCGGCGTTTCCGGCCGCGGTGGCTCATCACTGTTCCAGCCGCCGCCATCCTGGCGGGCGCGGCGCTCGCCGTGACAGTCGTCGTACGGCCGGCCGACGTCGGCCCCCTGCACGTAGGCCCGGCTGAAGCGCTGGCGTTCACCAGGAACGGCGATTACATCGACGTCCGGATCATTGACCCGGACGCCGACCCCAAGCGCTATCGCAGTGAATTCGCCGCGCAAGGCCTGGACGTCGACCTGCGGCTGGAACCCGCGTCACCGAGCCTTGTCGGCCGGATGATCAACGCGTCGATCGAGGGAGAAACGACCGTTACCTCCAACGGCCACCTCGTCTCGAAGATCAAGGAGATCGACGACGAGTCCGGCTGCGGCAACACGTGGTGCAAGGCCGGGGTGAGCATTCCCGTCGACCTGAAAAAGCACGTCAACTTCACCTTCGGCCGGGCCGCCCGTCCCGGTGAACGGTATGAGTTGGCAGGTGACCCAACCGCTCGCGGTGAGATTCTTGAGGGGATCGACCTGCAGAACAAAACGGTCGCCGAGGTCAAGCGCATGGTGGAGGAGCGGCACGCCACGATCCAGCGGTACTACGGCGCCGAGCCCGAGGATTCGGGCAGCCAGAGCTGGGATTACGAGAGCCACGTCCTGCGGCCGGAGACCATCCCCGACACCTGGTACGTGCACGAGGCGTGGGGCGGCCACGACAAGAACACAGTAGAGCTTGTGGTGGCCTCGTGGCCCACCAAAGTGGTGCGGGATTGACCCACCGTCCAGCCTCCGCCCGGGCGCACTCGCCTCCCTCCCCACCGAGCCGGTGACCGTTCCCGAAGCCGTCCTGGCTCTCCCCGGAGGAGAACACACGGCAGACCTGTCAGAGCCTCGCTTCATCTCGGCGATGCCGGGCAACGTGAGCCCTTGCAGCCGTGTCGTTGAGTGGAGTCCTCAGCCTGCTGGGGGATACACGGTGTCGATGAGGTCGGTCAGGAACGCATCGAGGTCGTCGAGGCCGTACGCCTTGAGCGTCTCGGGCGGTTGAGCGAGCAGGTAAGTCAGCGCACTGTTCACGCACATCGTGACCATCGCGGCGCTGCGCCGGGTCGCCGGCAGGCCGGCCGCCCTGTGCGCCTCCAGGTGCAGCGCCAGGTCGGCGCGGGTGAGCTCAGCCATCGTCTCCTGCACGCGCGGCCGACGCGCGGCCTCGGCATGCAGCTCGATGTAGGCCAGGACCCTGGACCTGTTGGCCGTGAGAGCACGATCGAGCAGCTCGCGCAGCAGCGCGACGAGGTGCCCACGCCCCTCGATCTTGGCGGCTTCCATCAACCGAAGATCGGCCCAGTAACGCTCAACGCAGCGCTCGGCCGCCCCCTGCAGGAGAGCGTCGCGGCTGGCGAAGTAGTTCTTGGCCGTGCCCTCGGGTAGCCCGGCCTCATGGTCGACCGCTCGATGGGTCAGCCCTCTGCCGCCCTGACGGGCCAGCACCTCGATCGCGGCGTCACGCAGCAGGTCGCGCCGATCCCGGTTCTCCGCCATGGCCCTCATCATCGCAGCTTGCCCATTCACCACAACAGTGGTACCACAGATGGGGTAGTTGACGAAAGGAAGCGACATGAATCGAACCGCCGCGATCGTGGGAGCCGGGATCGGCGGACTGGCGACCGCCGTCGGCCTAAGCAGGATCGGCTGGGAGGTGACCGTGCTCGAACGCTGGCCAAAGATCAATCCCGAAGGCACGGCGCTCGGCATGCGTCCCGACGCGCAGGCTGCCCTCGCGCAGCTCGGCCTGCGCGAGGAGCTGCTCCGCCGTACGGTCCCCTATCGCCAGGCCGTCATCCGTACGCCGCACGGTGAGCGGATCGCGGACCTCCCGCTGGAACGCATCGAACGCAAGGGCGGCTCCCCCGTGCTGATGCTGTCCAGGATCTCCCTGATGAATATGCTGATCGACGCCTTGGGGGACACAGCGATCAAGACCGGCACGAAGATCACCGATCCGGAAGCACTGCGCGGGCAGTATGACCTGGTGGTGGGAGCGGACGGGCTACGCAGCACAGTACGCGAGGCCTATTTCGGCGCCACCGTGCGGCCACGTTACTCAGGGATCGTGGCCTGGCGAGGTGTCGCACGATTCAACCCGCCGTCGTACGGCGAGACCTGGGGGGCCGGCCAGGTGCTCGGCATCACGCCCCAGGAACCGGGGTCAACCAATTGGTACGCCGCGGTGGCGACACCGGAAGGTCATCGGGAGACCCTCGATGAGTTGCGCGCCCGCTTCGCCGGCTGGCACGACCCGATCCCGCGCCTGCTCGCCGAGGCTGATGAGGAGGCCGTGCTGCGGCATGAGATCTACGACCTGTCCCCGGGCCTGAAGTCCTTCATCGTCGGCAACGTGGCGCTGGTGGGTGATGCCGCGCACGCCATGACCCCCTCCCTTGGGCAAGGCGCGTGCCAGGCGCTGCTGGACGCGGCCGCCCTCACCACGTGCCTGGACACCGCCGGCGACGTGAGATCGGCGTTGCGCGCGTACGACGCCCAGCGCAGACGGCCTGCTCAACGTGTCGTGGCCAGGTCCCGCCAGATGACGAGGTTGGCCGGCCACCGCTGGGAAGGCCCCCGCAACATCCTCATGCGCCTGCTACCCGCCTGACACGCGATGCGCGGAGTCGGCCCCGGTATGACCTGCCGGCGTGGCCGACCGGGTCCACCAGATCCTGCTCGAGCGGATCGACTGGTCGCGCGCGGCGATGGACAGCCATCACATCGACGCCAACAATGGGGTCTCGGGACGGGCCCGTCGCCGGTCATCCGCAGCAAGCCCGGCTTTACGTGCTGACCAGCGTCCCCTGGTTCTAAGCGTGAAATGTGGGTTCTGGGATCGCAACGGCTCCCACGTCACAACCGCGAGCTTCCGACATCGAAGCTTCAGCGGCTCAAGGTGCGCTCTGATCGCGGGTCTCGCCATGATCGGTGTCCGGCGCCATCGTCTGGATACGTGCCTCCGCGACCTGCCGCATGATGCGGCGGGCCCCGCACGCCTCGGCGGTGGCGTACGCCTCTACGGCCAGCGCCACCGCGTCGTCCCGTCGCCCCTGCGCGGCGGCGATGTAGATCAGCCCTACCTGGTTGGCGGCGACAGCGGCCGGCAGCCCGAGCTCCCGGCATAGCCGTACCGATGCCTCCAGATGCTCCCGGGCGGCGTCCAACCGACCCGCGGCATGGTCCGCGATCCCCAGGTGCCGGAGCACTTCCCACTGGGTGTATCGGTCGCCAGCCGCAGTGGCCAAGCCGTACGACTGCTCAAGGAGAGGAATGGCGCGGTCGGGGTCGCTCCGTACGACCTGGTGGAAACAGCCCTCCCAGAACACCGAAGCCGCCTCGCCCGCCGCATCACCCAGCGTCCGGTACAGGTGTGTCGCACGCTCGAACAGCGCCAGCTCACGTGGGTCCTCGCGCCGGTCATCGAGGAACCGCGCGTGCAAGATCCGTCCCCGGGCCAAGGCGAGATCGGCTTCGACCTTGTCCAGCTCCCGCTCCGCCGCTGCCAGCCCACCGACATCGCCGACGAAGACAGCGTTCTCATAAGAGAGCTTGGCCTTCTCGATGCGTCCCCCCATGCCTGCCCCGCTCATCTCGGCGATGCCCCTCGTTGCGGTACATGAGACCGTACGCCGACGATCTCAACAAGCCCTCAGTGGGCGTTTGGTCCCGCGAGGAGCCGCCCTCGGCATCGACGTCGAGGGCGTCCGCCGCGACCCCACCAGCCGAGGATTCACCACCCTGCCGCGCCGCTGGGTCGCCGAACGGCCCCCTCGGCTGGCTCGAGCTGCCGTAGGTCACCCGCTGAAATCCAGATGCGCGCATCCGGATGTTCGCACGACAATGCCGAGCATGACGATCACCCGAATCAATCCCAGCGACCTGCACCCAACCCCCGGCTACAGCCACATCACGGTGATGGAGGCGGGGCGGCTGGCGTTCCTGGCCGGGCAGTGTCCGCTGGACATGACCGGCACCCTGGTCGGCGACGGCGATCTCGACGCGCAAACCGACCAGGTCATCGCCAACGCACTGGCCGCCCTCGCCGCCGTGAACGCCGACCCCGACAGGGTGGTCCGTTCGGTCATCTACGTTGTCAGCGAGAACTCCGCCGAACTCGGACGCGTCTGGAAGCGACTGCTGGCCTCACCGCTCGGACCGGGCTTCACCACCGCCAGCACCCTGCTCGGCGTCGCGCAACTCGGCTTCTCCGGCCAGCTCGTCGAGCTCGACCTCACCGCCGCCCTTGACCGATAACGCCCCATGCGGGCCGAGCCGCGCACCGCTCGGCTACAGCTGAGCCCCGGCCGATGGCGCCAAGCTGCACGAGATCTTCTCCGACCCGCTGACCCTGCAACACCATGATCTCCGCGTCCCTCGACGCTTGACTGCGGCCCAGCAACATCAGCCAGCCAAACACTCGACGGAGAAGCACAAGACACGACCTTGTCCGCGGACACGGACTCCGTCAAACCACAGGTCAGCGTCGTCGTCAAGGCCATGGAGAACCGACGTCCCGTGTGTCAGCCGAGAAGCTGAGTGGCGACGAGTTCGCGATGGTAATCGGGGGAGCCGAACATGGCTTGGGTGGATTGGGCGCGGCGAAAATAGAGGTGGGCGTCGTGTTCCCAGGTGAAGCCGATGCCTCCGTGGATCTGGATGGTGTCCGCCGCGACCTGGAGGTAGACCTCCGAGCACAGTGCCTTGGCCAGGCTGGCGACCGTCAGCAGCTCATCCGCCTCCTGGTCGGCCGCCTGGGCGGCGTGGTAGACCGCCGACCGGGCCCGTTCGATCGACAGCAGCATGTCGGCACACCGGTGCTTGATGGCCTGGAAGCTGCCGATCGGGCGGCCGAACTGCACACGCAGCTTGGCGTACTCGACGCTCATGTCCAGGCAGCGCTGGGCGCCGCCGACCTGCTCCGCCGCCAGGGCGATGATCGCCGACCGCAGGGCGGACTCCATCGCCGCCCGGGCAGGCCCGAGACGGCGGGCCGGCACCCCGTCGAGGGACAGGGCGGCCTGCTTGCGGGTCAGATCGATGGTCTGCAAGGGTCTGCGGATCAGCCCGGGGGCGTCGGCGGCGACGGCGAACAGGCTCGGACCCGACTCTTCCGCGGCCACCACCAGCAGCAGGTCGGCCGTGTGCCCGTCGAGGACGTAGGTCTTGTGGCCGGTCAGGACCCAGGTGTCCCTGTCGGGGACGGCCACGGTTCGTAGGCCGTCCACGCTCCATCCCCGGTCGTCCTCGGCCAGCGCTACCGTCGCGACGGTGGTCCCGTCGGCGATACCCGGCAGGAACTCCTCCGCACCCACCGCGAGTACGGCTCGCGCCGCCAGCACGGCCGAGCCCAGGTAGGGCGCGCACAGCAGCGCGCGGCCCATCTCCTCCAGCGTGACCACCAGTTCAGCGGCCCCGCATCCGGCACCGCCGAACCGCTCGGGAATCGCCAGGCCCTGGAGCCCGAGCTGCCCCGCCATGGTGGCCCACACCCGCGGGTCGTAGCCGCTCTCGGTCTCCATCAGGCGGCGGACCTCGGCGGTCGGCGAGGAGTCCCGGAGGAATCGCCGCACTTCCGCACCGAGCTGCCGTTGCTCATCAGTGAAGATCACTTGGAGTGGCCTTCCCATAAGGTCATTTACCGCAAATAATATCGACATGGTTGTCGAAAATCCAGGTTCCTTGGAGGGCATCCGCGTGCTGGACCTGACTTCCGTGGTCATGGGTCCGCTCGCGACCGCGATCCTGGGCGACCTAGGCGCGGACGTGATCACAGTCGAGAGCCGGCGCGGCGACATCAATCGCTTCATGGGCGCCGGACCGCATCCGCACCTTTCGGGCGTCTCACTGAACCTGCTGCGCAACAAGCGCAACCTTGACCTCGATCTCAAGAGCGAGACAGGACGGGAGGTCCTGCTCCGGCTCGCCGCGACCTGCGATGTCTTCGTCACCAACCTCCGGCCGGGCGCGCTGGCCCGGCTCGGCGCGACGTATCCCGACATCGCGCTGGTACGCCCGGACGTCATCTACTGCCAGGCGCATGGGTGGCCGTCGGACAGCGACCGAGCCGACGAGCCCGCCTACGACGACATCATCCAGGCCGCGAGCGGGCTTGCCGATCTGGCCGTTCGCGCGGGCGGCGAGGCGCCCGGGCTCATGCCCACGATCGTCGCCGACAAGGTGTCCGGCCTCACGATCGTCTACGCCGTGCTCGCCGCGCTGTTCCACCGGGAGCGCACCGGTCAGGGCCAGCGGATCGAGGTCCCGATGGTGGACGTGGTCTCCGCCTTCCTCCTGGTCGAGCACGGCGCGGGCGCCATTCCCCAACCGCCGGCGGCGCCGCCCGGATACAAGCGGATCCTCACGCCGGAACGGCGCCCGCAGCGAACCCGGGACGGGTGGATCAACGTGCTGCCCTACGACCGCGAGCACTACGACACTCTGTTCACCGTGGGCGGCCGCCCCGACCTGGTCGGCGATCCGCGCTACGCGACCGGGCGTGACCGCATCGCCAACTCCGATTTCCTGTACGGCCGGCTCCGGGAGATCATCGCGGGCCGGACGACCGCCGAGTGGCTGGAGATCTGCAACCGGCACGGCATCCCCGCGGCCGCGATCGGCCGGTTGGAGGACCTGGTCGACGCGCTGCCCGAGGCCGAGCATCCGGTGGCGGGCCGGTACAAGGTGATCCCGCCGCCCATCCGGTTCGGCCGGACCCCCGCCTCGGTCCGCCGTCCCGCGCCGCTGATCGGCGAGCACAACCGGGAGGTGCTCGCCGAGATCGGATTCACCGACGAGGAGATCACGGAGCTCACTGAGCAGGGAGTGCTGCGAGAAAGCCGGCGACGGCGCGATTGAACAGCTCGGGCCGGTCGATGTTGGCCTCGTGCCCGGCACCCGGGATGACCACCTTGACCGCTCCGGGGATCTTGCCCGCCATGTAGTCCGCGGCGGCCAGGAACGGCGTATCGTCCGCGCCGACCACGATCAAGGTGGGCACCTTGACATCAGGAAGGGAGCGGATTACGCGGTCGTCGCGCTGGGTCAGGATCCCCCGTGCGGCCAGCGCCAGGCCGCGCGGTTCGACCGTGCGCGCCTGCTTGTCCGCGTAGCCGTTCCAGCGCTCGCGGGACCGGTCGTCCTTGAACCCCGGTCCCGTGTCGCACAGCACCAGCGCGGCGACCCGCTCCGGATGCGCCGGCAGGAAGGCGAGCGACAGGTAGCCGCCCAGCGACAGCCCGCCCAGGACCGCCCGCTCGGCCCCGCAGGCATCGAGGATCGTGACCATGTCATCGACGCACGCGTCCTGCGAGTAGAAGGACGGGTCGTCCGGGCACTCGGTACGGCCATGGCCGCGGATGTCCCAAGTGATGACCCGCCGATCGGCTCCGAGCGCCGCCAGGTTGCCTGTCCACATCGCCGAGGAGGATCCGTACCCATGAGTGAGCAGCAGGGGCGGCAGGGCGGTAGCCGTACCGTGAACCGAGTAGTTGATCTTCATCGGGCGTTCCCCCTGATCTCGCGGAAGGGGACATCGCGATCCACGACGGGTTCTTTGGGCAGGCCCAGGACCCGTTCCCCGATGATGGTGCGCTGGATCTCGTCGGTCCCGCCGGCCAGCGAGGCGGCGGGAACCGACAGGAAGACCTCCGCGATCGTCCCGCCGAGCGGGGCGTCCGACCCGGCCAGCATGCCGGACGGGCCCGCGATCAGGGCGTGTACCCGTGCGGCGGCCCGGGCGATGTCGCTGCTCGCCAGCTTGGCCAGGGATCCTTCCGGGCCGGGAGGGCGCCCGGCGGCGCGCGCGGCCGCGGCCCGCTGCGAGGTCCAGCGGGCCGTCCAGACCAGGGTGATCAGCTTGACGATCTCCTGCCGGACGACCGGGTCGGTGTGCCGGCCACTCGCGATCGCCCGCTCGATCACCAGGTCGGGACGTCCGGCCCGTTGCGGGTACCACCGGTACGGCTCCATCGCCCGAGCCGACTCCTCGGCCGCCTCACGCCGGCAGCGACCGGCGTCCGGACCGGCGACGGCCCTGCGGCCCAGGTCGACCATCCTGCGCTCGTGCGCGAGGGTCGTGAGGGCCACCGTCCAACCGTCGTTCACCGCCCCGACCGCGTTGGCGGCAGGCACCCGGGCCTCCTCGAAGAACACCTCGTTGAAGGACGCGTGGCCGTTCATCTGCCGCAGTGGACGGACCTCGACCCCGGCCTGGCGCATCGGAAGCACGAAGTAGGTCAGGCCGCGATGCTTGGGAGCGTCCCAGTCGGTCCGCGCGAGCAGCATGCCGTAGTCGGCGTGATGGGCGGAGGTGTTCCAGACCTTCTGACCGCTGATCACCCAGGTGTCGCCGTCAAGGTGCGCCCGGGTCCGCAGTCCGGCCAGGTCGGAGCCCGAGCCGGGCTCGCTGAACAGCTGGCACCAGTGGATCTCGCCGGTGAGCGTGGGCCGGACGAAACGCCGCTTCAAGTCGTCCGAGCCGTGGGCGAGGACGGTCGGGGCGGCAAGGTGCATGCCCAGGCCGTCCGCCGGTCCGACCGCGCCGATTCGACGGAACTCTTCGGTGACCTCCTGCGCCGCGGCGGGCGGCAGACCGCGACCGCACCACTCGCGCGGCCACGTCGGCGCGCCCCATCCGGAATCCGCCAGGCGCTCTCGCCACTCGCGAAGGCTCAGCTCAGGATCCCAGTTCTCGTGAAGCCACTCTCTGATCACTTCGGCTCCTTCAATCCGACGGCACGTGCCCAGATGCCGGTGAGGGTCCGCGCGGCGGTCTCGTCGTCGTAGCCGTCGCCGCCCGCGAACCACCAGTACGCGAAGTTCGACAGCATCGACACCAGCGCGCCGGCCGTGGTGTGCGCGTCGATCTCCGGGTCGGCCACTCCGGACTCCTGCCAGCGGCGGATGGTCCGGGCGACCCGCTCGACGTGCCGCTGTCGCCCGGCGAGGCGGATCCGGTGGACGTCCGGATCCATGGTCGACAGCTGTTCCAGTAGTGCCCAGAACGCGCTGTTGGCTCGGTAGAGCTCCAGGTAGCGGCGGTTGGACCGGTCGAGCGCCACCACGGTGGGCAGCCCGCGGTCGGCGGGGTCCGGCGCCACCGCCGCGTCCAGTTCGCGACTCACCTCCTGCGCCAGGGAGCGAAACACGTCCTGTTTGGACGCGAAATAGGTGTAGAAGCTGCCATGAGCGACCCCGGCCTCGGCGGCGATGTCGGCGACCCGGGTGTCGAGGTAGCCGTCGCGCTCGAACACCCGCCGCGCGGCCTCGAGCAGCTCCGCGCGGGCGCGCTGCCCTTTCGGCGTGACGCGCTCCTCGTGACCTGCGCGCCGCGCCGCGCCGGTGCCCGCGGGTGTCCACCCGCCTCGGGTCCGCTTCATTGTCCCGTGAAGGCCGGTGTACGGCGTTCGCCCATCGCCCGGACGCCTTCGGCGAAGTCGTCGGTGCGCATGAGCCGGGCTTGTTCGGCGGCTTCGTGCTCGACGGCGCCCCGAACCCGGCCGGCCAGGTAGCCCCGCATCGTCTCTCGGATCGCCCGTACGGCCAGGGGCGCCGACTCGGCGATCTCGGTGGCCAGGGCGTGCGCGTGCGCTCTGAGCTCGGCGGGGTCCACGAGACGATCACACAGTCCCATCGCGGCCGCTTCGGAGCCGTCGACCCGGCGTCCGGTATACAGCAACTCCAGCGCGCGCTGCGGCCCGATGATCCTCGGCAGGGTCTCGGTCAGCCCGAACCCGTGGTGGAATCCCAGCCGGGCGAAGTTCGCGGAGAACCGCGCCTGCGGACTCGTGACCCGGAAGTCGGCCGAGCACGCCAACCCCAGACCCCCGCCGATGGCTGCCCCCTGCACCGCGGCCACCACCGGAATCCCGGCCTCGAACAGCCGCACGGCTTCCTGATAGAGGCTCGTCACACCGCCGGTCGGCCTGCCGAAGTCCGCTCCCGCGCAGAAGTTCTTGCCCTCCGAGCACAGGACGATCGCCCGGCACTCTCCGCCCGCATCCAGTTCGTGATAGGTGTCCGCCAACGCCCGCACCAACTCGAGATCTAAGTAGTTGTGCGGCCCCCGGCAGATCTCCACCGTCGCCACCCGGCCCTTGAGGCCCACCGACACGTCAGACATGCATCCTCCAGGGTCGACATGCATGTCGAGAATAATCCCCCAGCCTTCCGCCGTCCATGCCATCACGCCCGAGTACAGGCGAACCACCTGCGGCACGCGGCCGTGTCGCTCTGGGCTCAACGCCGGCGTGCACGCGCCTGAGGCGGTCGAGCGGTCGCGATCGTCTAGTCAGCTCGAGGCTCAGCGCCTCTTGACTTCACGTGTAAGGTTCTCGAAGTGCTTGATCAGCCTTCGCGACAAAGGTGATACGCATGTCATATCCCTCCCATGACCGGCGCCCGGAACCAGCGCGGCCGAGAGTCAACCCGGCGCGAGTGTGGGGAGGCGGGGTGGCCGCTGCGGTGGTGGCGGCACTGATCGTGGTGGTCGGAGTCATGATCAGCAAGAGGATTCTCGGCATCCGCGTTCTCACCCCCGACGGGGCGACCGCGTACGGCAGCTCGGCGACCACGGGATACGCGATCTCGGCTGCCGCTGCCGCGCTCGTCGCCACGCTACTGCTCTACATCCTCATGCTGTCGACACCGGAGCCGACCAAGTTCTTCGGCTGGATCGCCGGGCTCTTCACCGTCATGATCACGATCCTGCCGTTCATGCATTCCGCCGACCTCATCGGGCAGATCGCCACGGCCGTAATCAACCTGGTCATCGGCATCGCCATCGTCTCGCTGCTGACGTCGATCGGGCGCACAGCGATCGAAGAGATGCCTGACCCCGAACCATTCTCGTACGGCCCGCCCCGCGGTCACGAGCCGCGCGCCTACGAACCCCGGGCGCACGAGCAGTCCAGGTACCACCAGCGCACGCACGAGCCCCGAAATTACGACCCTTACGACTGAGGATCCCCGCCTTCTCCAGCTCGCGCAGGATGCCTGTACTGCTTCAAAGTCATCGCATAGGGCTTGAACTGGGAGGTCTCTGGGAGGGCTACGCGGCTCGTTGATCAGCCCGTCGAGCACCTTGCGACGCTTGATCGGGCCTTCCAGGGATACGTTGGTCCGCTCGTCGTGATCGGGTGGCAGCTTCCGACGGGACTGGTGCGGCCGATGACCGTTGTAGTGATCGGCATACTCCACCAGTTCTGTTCAACACGCGCCGTCGTCGCCCAACTCCGCGCGGTTGGCTTAGACGTGCGCGACGAGGACGCGGCGCGCCTGTCGCCGTTCGTGCGGCACCACACCAACATGGACCTGCCCGGCGGAATGCGAACCCTTCGCGACCCGGACGCCGCCGAGTAATAAGTGCCGGACAGCTTCGGCCGGGGGCAGTCCGGTTGAGCGAATCGCCCCGTTGACGGGCCGGTCACCAGGTGAGGCGTGCAGCCGAAGCGCTCAGGAGTTGAGTGCGTGCCCGATCGTTGCGTCCACGTGGTCCGGGATCTCGCCGTGGCGATCGCCCACTGTCGGTGTCCCGGCGGGTTCGAACATGAGGATTGCGGCGCCGGACGGAGCGTACGGCTTGTGCTCTGTACCCCGGGGAACGGTGAAGACCGCGCCCTTGGGGAGCAGGACCGTGCGCTCCCCCGCGGGCTCACGCAAGGAGATGTGCAGTTCCCCGTCGAGTACCAGGAAGAACTCGTCGGTCTCGTCGTGGATGTGCCAGATGTGTTCGCCTTCAACCTTGGCGACGCGGACGTCGTAGTCGTTGACGCGCGTGACGATGCGGGGGCTCCACAGGGCGTCGAAGGAGGCCAGAGCCTTGCTGAGAAGGATGGGTTCGTTACTCATGGGCTCATCCTTCGCCGCTTCGTATGGTCAGCGTGAGTGCTAGGAATTGCATATGGCGAAAGAATCCTCGCATACGGTTCGCGCGGCGGGCGTACACCGGGTGGTCGTGATCGTGGACGAGAATTCGAACCCCTTCGAACTCGGCTGCGCGACCGAGGTCTTCGGCCTGCGCAGACCCGAGCTCGGCCGTGACCTCTACGACTTCAGGCTCTGCGCCGCCGAGCCCAGCATCGTGATGCGGGACGGGTTCTTCACGCTCACGGGAGTCGCCGATTTGGAGGAGGCCGACACGGCGGACACCTTGATCGTCCCCAACCGCCCCGATGTCGAGGTGCCCCGCCGCCCAGCTGTGCTCGATGCCGTCCGACGCGCGCACGCACGCGGTGCGCGCCTGATCGGGTTCTGCAGCGGCGCCTTCACCTTGGCAGAGGCGGGGGTCCTCGACGGGCGCCGGGCCACCGCGCACTGGCAGTGGGCGGACTCCTTCCGGACCCGCTTCCCTTCTGTGCGGCTCGAATCAGACGTGCTGTTCGTGGATGACGGTGACATCCTCACCGCCGCGGGGAGCGCGGCTGCACTCGACCTTGGGCTGCACGTGGTCCGCCGCGATTATGGCGCGGAGGTCGCCAACTCTGTGAGCCGGCGATTGGTCTTCGCGGCCCATCGGGACGGTGGACAGCGGCAGTTCGTGGAACGCCCCATGCCCGACCTGCCGGACGAGTCCCTGGCGCCTGTCCTGGCCTGGGCCAATGAACGGCTGGACGCACCGCTCACGGTGTCTGACCTTGCGGCGCGTGCGGCGGTCAGTCCGGCAACGCTACATCGCCGCTTCCAGGCGCAACTGGGTACGACGCCGTTGAGGTGGCTCACGGGCGAACGACTTGCCCTGGCATGCCGGTTGATCGAGCGGGGTGAGTCCCGCTTCGAGGTGGTCGCGAGGCGCAGCGGGCTTGGCACCGCGGCCAATTTGCGCACGCTGATGCGCCGCGAGACTGGCATCACTCCGTCGGCGTACCAGCGCCGGTTCGGGCCTGAGGCGAATTGACCGCGAGCGCCTTCTTCCGGCGAACCAGCTGTGCCTCAACGTCGGCTATCGCCAGGGGCGAAGAGGCTGGTGACCTCGGCGACGGTACCTGCGTACGTTCTCGGTCTTCTTGTGCCGGGACTTGGCCATCAGCAACTGGACCCCTGCGATGAACGATGAAGCGGTACGGGGTGCTGGACCTGAGATACACGCGGGTCCTGGCGACGTGCTGAGCGGCGCTGAAGGTCCGCAGTCTGGTGATCCTTTCCAGTCTCAAGAGACTGTTCGAGACGGACACCGCTGCGGTTCGGCTTGCTGTAGGCGCGCCTACCGATCCGTCAGTGTTTGTCCGGCGGCCTGCCGTGCTCGGCGTCCAGGGCACCGGGCCCATGCTCCCCCTCGTCGAGGGGGATCTTCTCGCCGCCATAGGCCTTGGAGATGCGGCCACGCAGCTTGCCGAGCGGCCCACGCATGCCCTTGGGCAGGATGCCCGCGGCATCCTCGTCCACCGCGACCGCGGGCACCGGCGCTTTGCTCCGCAGCACCGCCTCGTCGCGGGCGTCCGGCGGCGTGTGAACCTCGATGAACTCACCGTGCGGCAGGCGCTTGATGACGCCCGACTCCACGCCGTGCCCGATGACCGCCGCGTCGGAACGCTGCAGGCCCAGGCAGATGCGGTAGGTGACGATGTACGCCAGCACCGGCATCACGATGATCGCCACGCGGCCCGCGTAGGTGGTCGCGTTCAGGCTGATGTGGAAGTTCGCCGAGATCTCGTCGTTGGCTCCCATGACCCACAGCACGCCGTAGAACGCGATGGCCGACATGCCGATCGAGGTGCGGTGCGGGTTGTTGCGCGGGCGGTCGACGATGTGGTGTGCGCCCTTGTCACCCGTCACCCAGCGTTCCAGGAACGGATAGAGCGCCAGGCCCGTCATGACGATGCCCATCGGCACCAGCGCCGGGATGATCACGCTCAACGGCAGCGTGCCCGCGTGAGCCGTACCGAAGAGATTGATCTCCCACGCCGGCATGATGCGCAGCGCGCCCTCGAGGAAGCCCATGTAGAAGTCGGGCTGCGAACCCGCCGAGACGTCCGCCGGGGTGTAGGGACCGAACAGCCAGATCGGGTTGATCTGGGTGAAGGTCGCCAGACCCGCGATCACCGCGAACGTGAACAGCGTGAGCGCTCCGGCCTTGGCCATGAAGGCCGGGTAGAACGGCGCGCCGACCACGTTGTGGTTGGTGGCTTCCTTGCCGGGCATCTGCGTGTGCTTCTGCACCCAGGTGAGGGTCACGTGGGCGCCGATGAGCGCCAGCAGGATGCCGGGAATGAGCAGGATGTGCAGCGAGTAGAACCGGGCGATCACATCCTCACCCGGATACTGACCACCGAACAGGAAGAACGTGATGTACGTGCCAATAAGCGGCAGCGAGATCATAACCCCCTCAGTGATCCGCAGGCCCGCCCCCGACAACAGGTCGTCGGGCAGTGAGTAGCCCGTCAGGCCCTCGACCAGCGCCAGCGTCAGCAGGATGACGCCGATGAGCCAGGTGATCTCACGGGGCCTGCGATAGGCGCCCATGAAGAACACCCGGAGCATGTGGATCGTCATGCTGGCCACGAACATCAGGGCCGCCCAGTGGTGCATCTGCCGCATGAGCAGACCGCCGCGGACCTCGAAGCTGATGTCCAGCGACGAGGCGTAGGCCTCCGACATCGCCACGCCCTTGAGCGGGGCGTACACGCCGTCGTAGATGACCTCCTGCATGCCCGGCTTGAACCAGAACGTCAGGAACGTACCGGTCAGCAGCAGCAGGATGAACGAGTACAGCGCGATCTCGCCCAGCAGGAACGTCCAGTGGTCGGGGAAGATCTTGCGCAGGTTTCGCTTGAGGAAGTTGCCCGCCCCGAGCCGATCGTCGAGGAACCTCGACGGTGCCGCGATCGCCTTCGGCACGCTGTCCATCATCGTCCTCCTGGGTGCCTGTCTCCGGTGGCCCTCAGACAATGGAGCGCCCACCCACCAGCCGCGATACCGATCATCACGGCCAGGACGGTGATGACGAGCCGGACCGTATCGGCTGAGGTGCTGTAAGGTGCCCCCGACACAGCCACGGCCAGCACCGCACCCCCAGCGGCCGCCGCCAGCACGGCGACCACAACCGCGGCGCCGACCTGGCCCAGTGATCGCAGCCGTCGCGACGAGGAACGCCCGACGCCAAAGGCCTCCCCCAGACGCCCTATCACCGTCTGAGGGCTCTCGCTGACGTCGCCCACAATGCCCTGCCGGGTCGTGCCGGACCGGTCACTACTCAGGCACACCCACCAGTCCTCCTGGGCGAACAGAATCGAGTGACTACCAGAGGCCGTCAGCCTCAGATAGGGCTGCCCTTCCGGGAAGTGCCGGATCTTGCAACGGACTCCGGGTGCGGCCGCGTCCAAGGCATCGACCATCGCCATCAGACGCGCATCCGGCCTTGCCATGATTCACAAGACCTCCCCTCACTTCCTCTTTACAGGTTTTCGTTGCCCAGTCGCATTCGGTTGCCCACGAATTCGACTAAAACATGTACAAAGAACACCGCTTGCATCACCCTCCAGGAGGTCGGCATTCCAGTGGACCCGAGCGTGCGACTGACATTGGGGTACGGCGAGCAGCGCTCAGGCGGCAGGCTCGGAGTCGGTCCAGCCCGATTCGAGACGGTGCCTGGTGCGAGATCAGCCTGGAGCCCGCCGGGTTCCACCACGAGCTTCTCCTGGGCGAGTGCCTGGCCGGTTGTCCCGTCCATGATCAGACGTGATTGCAGGAGGGCCCCTGTTCGCCTCGGCCGGCTGCTTGATCGCGATTGCGGTGCCTGTGCGGCCTCCCGCGTCCTTGACGTCGGCGATTACCTCGATGGTCTTCAGATGCGGCATCGGGTCATCGGACTCGGTGCCGTCCACCTTGAACAGCGTCCGTTGCACGCCGACCGTGTGCCAGTAGGCACCCGTCTGTTCAGGCCGGTTCTCCAACCAGTGCGTGGCGGTCAGCGAGATCTCTCGAGCGGACAGCCGGATGTGCTGGCTCGGAGCCGCCTTCGTGGCCGAGGGCGCTCGCGGAGCCGTACCTCCCGCGTTTGGTAAGCAAACGGCGACCGCGGGCGCCGCCGCGGCGGCGCAGGAGACTGAGACCCCATACCCTCCCAGCTGATCCTTCCATTGTGGTTGACGCTTCGAGTGAGGCCGGGGTGGACGCCGTGGACGTTCCGTACACAGCCTTGTCGGAAACGCCCGGCAGGCAGCAAGTGTCGCGGCGCGAACTGCCTTGATCAGCGAGTTCGTCCGAGCTGAACATCGGCGTGGATCGCGAGTACGGCGCCACCCGCCCTGTGCCCTGTTGTGTCGTGCCCCGCAGGGAGCACCATGCAATTGGGCACTGAAGTGTGCCCATTTGACGTTTCTAAAGCCGACTTCGCTATCACGGCGACCGCGTCCACAGAGTCTACGGTGCAGTCCGATAGCCGGATTTGGCGCCATTCGTTGAAAGGAGGACGGCCTGGGACGACGGGACTGGCCACCGGAACCGGCACGGTTCAATGGCGATCAGCAACGCCCCGTCGCCAGTTTCCTCCGAACCCGACCAGGTGACCCCGAACGGCTACACCACCTCATACACGAGCTCGTACACGCCCTGGCCGTCGCTCAGCTGAACATGTTTCTGGCCGGTGCCGCGCTCGGCTCCTGTGACGGTGACGGTTCCGATGAGATCGTCGCCGCCGAGGCCGCCATCCAGATCCCAGACCTGGATCTTCATCGCGGCCGATCCCAGGGGGAACGTGTTGTCCAGCCCTAGCTGATCTCCTGCGGACATGTCCACGGGGAACGGCCCGGGCAGTGGGACGTCGTCGACTCGGATCATGATCTCGTCGGTGGCGGGTGCGGTGTCGGAGGCTGTCCGGCACGCCAGCGACACGAGCCTGAGCGTCGCCGGCTGCACCGTGGGGGCGACGGTTACGCGCACCAGGTGGATCGGGGCGGGTTCGGTGAGCGGAGGGACGAGCTCGCCGGGGTCGAAGAGGCGAGGCGGTGAGATCTGCCCGCGCGAGAGCTTGATCGCGTGCTGCATCGCCGCGTTGATCAATCTGGTGTAGGCCGAGATCGCGGCCATGAGCACCTCGGCGGCGGGCGGGTCGCGGAAGAAATCCGGGTGCCTGAGCGCGAACTCCAGGTCGTTCCTGGCCTGGATGTAGCCGAGCTTGCGCTCCCGGGCGTCGGCGAGGGCGAAGAGGAAGGCTTCCTGCTCCTCGGGGGTGGGCACGGGCAGGGGAAGCGTGTCGTAGGTGACGACCTCGGCCTCGTATGCCGCCGAACTGTCGGAGGCGATGGCCGGGAACTGCTTGAACCGGCTGATCACCTCGCCGATCTCGACCGTGGGGGAGATCTGCGCACCGGAACCGGCCTTCTGGAACATCGTCGCCGTGTACTCGGAGCGGGTGCTGGCGCTCTTGTTGGCCTCCTCGAAGGCGGCCTTGAAGCTGCCGGACGCGACCAGGCCGTTGGCCTCGGCCTGCAGGGTGGCCGCCAGCGAGGTCTGGTGGCTGACCGACACCGACGTGATGCGGATAACGGCGTAGAACTCTCCGCCGGTCTGCAGCCCGCGCACGAAGCTGTCGCCGAAGGCGCGCTTGAACTCATCGAACCGCAGCGCGTCGAGCAGCGCCTTGGCCTCTGCGGTGACCTTGAATCCCCGTCCCCGGCGCAGCGCGTTCTCCACGACGACACGGGCCACGAGGAAGGTCGAGGTGGAGTTGTAGTTGGACGATTCGGAGAACGTCGTCTTCGCCGACGCCGAGAAGAAGCCGTAGCGGCCCTGTGCCTCAAAGGACATCCCCAGGGTTTCCTGCAGTTCCTCGTGCGTACTGACGATGGTGATGGTGGAGGTCACCGTCTGACCGGTGGCGACGGGATCGGATGAGACGGTGAACCCTTCGAGGGCCGTCCCCACGGCCAGTCCGGAGTCGCTGTTGAAGCCCATACCGATCTCTTCGTCGTTGAAGAGAACCCTGCGGACCTGCGGAATGCGCGCCATTGCCACAGATTCCCCCCGTCCGGGGCCGGGCGCATGAGTACGGTCTACTCAGGGGGGAATCAGCGCAGGTAGGAGACACCGTCAGTTGTCGACAGCAGCTGCAGGAGCGAGACGATCGTCGTCACCGCGGTGTAGGCCAAGCGAACACAACCGACGAACCGGGCGCAGCACTCGAAGCGTCCGTGGAAGGACCGGATCCCCTCATGTCATCGGTATCGGTTCGGGCCACCGGCGCCACCATCGACATGCTCGGTTCATGCTCCTCGCCAGACGGAACGGGGGAACAGCGGGCGGCATTGTTGGACATTTTGAGAGCCCCACAGCAACCGTGTGGGGTGCCAGAATCCGTGCGCAGAGGCTGACCTTGGCTTCTACACTTTCGCCTCCTATACCTGGTCGTTGTCCGAGTCTTTGAGGGGCTGGTGTTTGGATCTCAGAATCGATTTCAGCGCTTCGCGTCGGAGAAGGCGGTGGGGAGCGGCCCTTGTATCGGGCGGCTCCCCTGCCTTAGTCCCAGGTCAACGGGCCCGGATGGACACACGGGTGCCGTTGGCAGGAAGTGTGACACCATGCGCTGACCTGTCGCAAATACCAAGTGGTACCGCTAGGTCCAGGCCGTCGGGTTCGCCACCCCCGTGTTCGCGATGGGTCGCGGCGCAATCGGGTTGTCAGCGGCCTGCTGGACGCCTCAGCAGTCGCCGAGCCAGTCGACCTGCGTGATCGCGTCGAACAGTGCGGGATCGATGGTGACCGGCGTGCTGCGCTCGGTCGTGTAGGTGTGGAACGTCGCGCGCATCGGCACCGAGTCGAAGGGGCCGACCGTTAGCACCGGGGTGCCGAACGCCGTCCTGAATCTGAACGTTCCGTGCCAGATGTCGGCGTTGTTCGTGTGCCGGGTGTAGGTGAAGGCGTCCCAGGTGAAGCGGGACCTGCCGCTGGCGTCTGGCTTGTCCAGGCGGACCTCCGACTGGAAGGCAGGTGAACCCCCACCCAGTTGCGTACAGTCTCCGGCGGAGAACGGGAACGGCAGTGTCGATGTGATCCCCGGTGGAAGCCCTCGCGAGGTGTCGGTCGGCCCGACCACGACTCCGATATCGCTTCCCGGGGCAGCTTGTGCGACGCTCGGAAACAGCAGGACCCCGGCGGCCACCGCGCCCAGGACCACCGCACTCCAACGGTTCAGGACTCTCATCCTTCTCCCTTCCGCGGAGGTGCTCACCCCCGCAGTCTTAGGGCGTTCCAGCGCGTTCCAAGGTGTGCCACCGGTATGCGGCGGCACGAGCCAGGACTTCTTGGACGTAGGTTTCTGGACGGTGTTCGCTCCAGACCCGGAGTAGGTGGCGGTCGCAGGTGGGCGGCATCACTCGGCCGGCTCCGGCAAGCGATCGTTGATCGTTTTCCAACCATGGCCCCTTACGTTGCAGGCATGCCTAACATCGGTTGGATCGAGATCATCATCTTGTTCCTCATCCCCCTGGCGGCACTCTGGGTCGTCATCTACACCGCTGTACGGGCGGCGATCCGCCACAGCAGGTGACACCTCGACCAGCGTGCGAGGACGTAGCGGTGCCGCGGGTATCTGCCGTGAAGGTGTACCACTTCAGAATTCATCGCGGGCTACTTGATCTGTGGTTTTGACCTCAGCCACCGTGCGGGCAAGATCGCGGTCTGTGTCGGTTCGTCTGCTGTATCTGACCCTGATTCGGGTGTTCGGCTGGCTGGTGTTGCTGGGACGTGGTCAGTCGTTCAAGGACGTCGAGATCATGGTGCTCCGGCATGAGGTGGCCGTGTTGAAGCGTCAAATCGTCCGACCGAAGCCGATTGGGCTGATCGAGCGCTCCCGGCGGCATTGGCCCGCTTCCTCCCGACGATGCTGCGGGCTCACCGGCTGGTCGCCCCGGGCACCTTGTTGGCGTGGCATCGTCGTTTGACCAAACGCGCATGGATCTATCCCCACCGCCCTGGCCGTCCCGCAACGGGCAAGGAGGTCCGGGACCTGGTCCTCCCTCTGGCACGCGAGAACCCGAGGTGGGGCTATCGGCGGGTACACGGTGAGCTGGTTCGGCTCGGCTTGCAGGTCAGCGAAGCGACGGTGCGAAGAATCCTGGGCTCGCGCCGATACAGACCGGCTCCCCGAGGCCTCGACACCTCCTGGCGGAAATTCTTACGCCTGCAGGCCAAAGGGCTGTTGTTGGCCTGCGACTTCTTCCACCATTCAGGGCCGGAGGACGACGGAGCCCCGCTCGTCGTGGCCCAGGCGCTGCGTGATTTCTTTGGCGCACAATGACGGGCAGGGGCCGTCAACGGCACTCGCGTACCTCACCATGCGCTACCCCTATTCGTCAGCGGCGCTGGGATCACGGAGCTCGCGCAGCTCACCGCCCAGGTCGGGACGGTTGAACGGGTAGAACCCGTGGAAGTTGATGTGCTCGAACAGCGGGGGTGAGAGGCGGACGCGGATCTCTTGCGTGACCTGGCCGCCCTTGATGCCCAGCCTGCCAGCTTCTTCACCGCAGCGTCGATATACAGGCTGTTCCACCAGGTGATGGCGATCAACATCGGTCGGCAGAGCCGGAGTAGACGCAGGTCAGGCCTATATCCGTGGAATTTTCGGCGATTGCTACGGGGACCCCAACAGCCACCAGTCCGGGAGCAGGTCCCGGATCGCCTCGCAGGCGCAGCGGGTCTTGCCCACCGACGAACAGCCGCGGCTTGGCCTGCTCCACCCGGACCAGCCCGCCGTCTGGCTTGGGCGGCGGCATCTGGTGGAGGTCGCCGATGTGGCCGACGAAACCGCCGCTGACCACGATGGCGCGATCCCCGCTCATGACCGGACCAGACGATGCGCCGCCCATCGCGATCGACCGCCCCCCTTCGGCCACCGTCGCGCCGGGGCCGTGCGCCCGCACCGGACCGGAGATCTGGCCGGCCACCATCCCGCCTGACATCCCTCCGCCCATCACCGGCGAGGCGGGTCCCGATGATGCCGGACCCGGTGGCGTCTCGGCATCGGCGGCCGGGGCGCGGGCATGCAGCCACAACCCCAGTCCCGTCATCAGCAGCCCGAGAATACCCACGACCATGCTGACCACGCTGGCGCGCTGATCGAGCACCGCCAGGAGCTTGTCCGGTAGGTGGAGCGGGCCGCGCAGGAACCCGACCACCCCCGCCGCCACGGCCAGCAGCGAAACGAGGAGCACCAGCCCTGCCCCAACGCGAGGCCACCGCCGCCCACTCCGCGACGACTGCTCAGAAGATGAACCCACCCCCACAGCGTGAACCCGACGTCACCCACCACCAGACCCCGTCACAAACCTGTTATCTCCTCCTTGACCAGCTATGCGCGTCTTCCAGTGATCGGCGGCTGCTAGAACAGCTGGCATGACCAGCCGCACGCTCCTGGAAAAGAAGGCCGCCAGCCGCATCCAGTCGGCGGCCGCGCGCAGTCCCGCCAGCGCCAGCAGTCGCGAGGGCTGCGACCGTAGAGCGCAGTCGGTCGCCGGGGCTGCAGCCGGTCCAGAGCGGCGCGCAGCTTCGGCTGCTCGCCGCGGGTACTCGCCGTCTCCACCACCGCCTCGCGGCAGTGCGCTCCGGCGAGGGCGTCAAGCTGGGACTGGTGGTCTTGACCGCGGGTGGATACCCGGGCGTACCCGACCGGTGTGTCGGCACCGGGGTTGCGGGAGGTTTCCGAGACGATGCTCGGCATGACGACCGCCCCCGTAAGGGGCTACTCCTGCGGCCCGAAAATCTCCTCGACGAACAGCGCTGTGGGCAGGTCGGACAACGCCTGGATCTGCACCTAACCGAGTGCCGGCGGGTCCTCGGCTGGACGGCGTCCCCAGGCCGAGATCAGCGGCGCGAGTGTCAGGTCGAGTTTGCCCGCGTGGATGGCGGCCAAGTGCGCGTCGATCTCGGCGTCGTCGGCCAGGCCGGCCGCGAGCAGCTCGCCGCGCACGTGCCGGATGGTCGCCGCCTCCAGCCGGTCGCAGGCCAGCCCGCCGACCGGGAAAGAGCCCGCCGCGGCGACATCTACCAAGCCGGCCTCACGCAATGCCCGCGGCAGTGTCCGGCCGTAGCGCAGGTCCGCGCCGCGGCGCGTCAGCAGCTCCCGGACCGCGTCGCGCAGCCGGTTGGCCCGCCGCTGCGCCGGACCGCTGTCGTCCAGGCATGCCAGTGGCTGCAGAGCGGTATCGGCGTCCTCGACCAGCAGCCAGCCACCGGGCCGCAGCGCCGCCACCATCGCGGCCAACGCCCGAGCCCGGTCGGGTACATGGACCAGCACGAGCCGGGCGTGCACCAGATCGAACGTCCCCAGCTCCGGGGGTGGATCAGCGGCGACGTCGTGCCGGCGCACCTCGTACCCGCCGCCTGCCTTCAGCCACGACGGGTCGATGTCCGTGGCCAGCACGTGCCCGGTCGGACCGACGGCCGCCGCGAGCGCCTCCGGGATACTGCGGCCACCGGCCCCCACCTCCCAGCAGCGCGAGCCAACTCCGACCCCCAGTCGATCGAAGTGCCCCCGCGTCATACCGTCGAACAGCTCGGCCAGCCAAACGAATCGCTCGCCCGCCTCGGCGCGCGCGTTGTCCAGCAGGTACCCGCGGGCGGGAGCGGGCTCTCCACCGAGCGCGGTAGTCCCGCCTATCGGATCCGGTCGGCCACCTACGTGCGGCGGGCGCGGCGAGGAGGTCATCACTACATGGTCACCCCCCCAGACCACCAGCACCACGACGACGGGAGAGGGATATCTCACACAGCCAGCGAACCCCGCACGTCCTACAGCACGGTTCTGCACCGTGACGCGCCGGACGGGGTACATGTATTCGGCCCCCACAGCCAGCGCACCAGGCGCGGGTCAGCGCGCTGACCGGACTGTCGGACCTGGCTACCGGGAGCCTGGCAGACCGCTTAGCCGCGTGCGACCGTGGGCACCATGTCCTCCCCTGGCGGGGACACCATCCGCACCATGCACCGGAAGCCCCCCCATGACTTGCCTGGTCGATGCTGGGTGGTCATGAAACACCCCCGATACACATCGGCGAGCTGGTCGAGCACTGGACGATCCTGGACGAGGGGTGCCACCGGAATACGGCAGACACGGGTCGCGCCGGAGCGCTGACCAGACAAAACCTTGACTCTGTCCCGTTCCTGGAGTGGCGTACTCCCAGGTCAGCGCAGTGGAGCAACTGCGAGCCAATCCGGCCCCACGCTGGACACGATCACCCACAGGCGAAACCCCGGCGTCCGACCCCATCGCCTGACCTGCGGATTTCGGTGGACGTAGCCCCTCTCAGCCGTATTCCGGTGGCACCCGCTATACGATCTTGCCCACCCAAAAGGGGGTGGACATGACCAAGGCGGGCGCCTGGATGCTGGCCATCGGGGCAGTTGTATTGCTGGTCTGGCTGGTGGTGGCCAAGGACGCGGAAGAGCCCCGGTGCGGTTTCGACCGGATGAGCCCGGGCGAGTACTGCTCAAGCAGAAAGTCGGGGCCGAGGAGCTATGAGGAGTCCAAGAGTAACTCCGCGGCCGTAGCGTCCGGAATGCTGCTGGTGGGCGGGACCCTCACCGGGGGCGGCGTGCTCCTGCTGGCCGGCGGCCTGGTGCGCGGCAGCCTGGACGTCCCGATGACGCGCCTGCGCGAATGGCGCCGGATCAGAGGTGCGGCGCACACCCCTCAAGCGAGGCTCGTACGAAAGATCCGCGGCACTCACGTTCCTGTCGTGCCCCAGGGCTACAGTGCGCGGCAGGTCGACGCCCTGATCAACCAGATCATCGCGGGCCTGGAGGGGCGGGGCCCCACTGTCCGCGCGGGGGCCTCCTCGAACGGGATCAAGATCTTCCCCAGCTTCTCGATCACCTCTCCAGGCCTGGATACGAGCGCCGTCGACAAGTTCTTTGTTGAGCTGGACGACGCGATGGACCAGCTCTGAGCTGTGTGTGACAGCAGCTGGCCAACATCCGCCGCATCTGCGGCCCGGAAATGGAGGCGCTCGGCGTGCTGGCCATCGAGATCGAACTCCTCCAGCCCGCCACCTCATGACAATCGCACCCCAGAACGAGCCAGAGCCCGTGCACCACGTGGGCCCTGGCCGCATCCGGGGTCTTGGGCATCCACTGACCGGCCGGGAAAATGCAGGTCCAAGTAAGTCATCTGCACAGCTGATGCCGGGATGGCTCAGTCGGGGTGCCGCTTGGAGTCGAGCCACTCGGCGTCGTTCCACAGGACGGGCATCGCGCCTACCGGGTCGAACCTGGTGTCAGGGTCGTCGGTTTGCACTAGGCAGCACATCCGGTGGCCGAACAGCGCCGCGCTGCGCGCCTGGTCAGCGATGATGGTCAGGGTGATTTGGGCGGCGCGTGGGCAGTGTGCGGCGAACTTGTCGTACCCGGTGAACACGATGACGAGGCCTGTCGCGTCTCGGCGGGCGCCGTACTCGAACGACGTGACATCGCTCAGGCAGTCGTTGAGGGCGTCGAGGTTTCTGCCGTAGTAGTTCGGAAACTCCAGCGCCTGCGCGATCGCCGTGTGGAGATCTTCCTCACGGGTCCATGCGGAGGCGTCCAGACGGACTACCTGGTAGCCGTGGTCGAGCAGCCAGTCGATGGACTGGTCCAGCAGGGCATGTCGCCAGAACAGCCGGACGAAGGAGGCGGCCACCAGGCGGAAGGCGACATCACTGGACAGGTCGCTGTCTGGGTCAAAGGCGCTCATGCTCGTTCCGTGGTGGCGTTGGCGGCGCGATCGAGGACGCGGTAGACGGCGGCGCGCCCGACAGAGAACAGCTCCATCAGTTCGGCGATGGTGTAGTCGCCGCTGGAGTGCATCCGGACGAGCTCGGCCTGCTGGCGTGCAGTGAGTTTGGGCTGGCGGCCTTTGAGTTTGCCGCGGGCGCGGGCGATGGCCATGCCCTCGCGGGTGCGCATCTTGAGCAGGTCGGCCTCGAACTCGGCGAACACGGCCCGCATGTTGAAGAACATCTTCGACATCGGGTCAGCTGGGTCGTAGATGCTGCCGCCCAGCGAAAGGCGTACGCCGCGGACGATGAGGGTGTCGCCGATGTCGCGCGCATCGGGGACCGACCGGGCCAGCCGGTCCAGCTTCGGGACCACGAGAGTGTCGCCGGCGCGCACGGCCGCCAGCGCCTGTTCGAGGCCGGGCCCGGTTGGTGCCGGTGAGCCCCTTGTCGAGGTAGATCCGTTCGTCGGCGACGTCGAGGGCAGCGAGGATCTCGCGCTGGGCGGTGAGGTCCTGCAGTGCGGTCGAGCACCTGGCGTAGCCGATGAGGTCTCCCACCCGCCAACCGTACCGTTCAGCCCCCCATCACCGGACAGCCCGCGGACCACCTATCTGGGCCGCGGGCGCGGCCTGTCGAGCTGGGCTTGCGTGATCTCCGTGGCTGCACGTCCCGGTGTCCGGTTGAGGTTCCTCGATTGAGACAGTCAAGATTGCAGTCGCACTTCATAGTGGCTGACAACATCCGTCACCGCAGGTAGCCGTGTCAGCTATCGGCGAGTGTTTGTGTCACTGGTTGTCCTTGAGGAGTTGTCGTGTGCGGGTGAGGAATGCCTGGCGGACCTCTTCTGGGTGCAGTATCTGGAGTGGTCGGCCGAGGCTGAGCAGGTAGCGGGCCAGGCCGTCGGCGTCTGGCCCGCCGATGTCGATGATCGTGGCGTCATCGCCGTCCGGGTGGTGGACGCCGACCGTTAGTGGTACCAGCCTGACGGCCTCATCGGCCGGTACGGCCAGGCGGATGGTCACCCGCACCGGGTAGGGCCTCAGCGCGATGCCCGTGCTGACCATCTGTGCTGGATCTGGCAGGTCGGGCAGGGCAGTGGCCTGCCCGGTGGCTGTGGCATCGATGATGCGATCGGTACGGAAGGTGCGCCAGTCCTGCCGCGTCAGGTCGTAGGCGAGGAGATACCAGCGGCGGCCGGTGTAGATGAGCCGGTAGGGGTCCACTCGGCGGGTGGACGTCGTTCCGGCCCGTTCGCGGTAGGTCAACTGGGTGCGTTCGCCTCGCCGGCACGCGGTGGCCAAGTCGAGCAGCAGCGCGGGGGAGATCTGGCTGTCGTCGGGTCGTGCGGTGTGGGTGAACGCAGCGTCCAACTCGCCGAGCCGGTCGGCGATCCTGGCCGGCAGCACCTGGCGTAGTTTCAGCAGCGCCGACAGGGCTGCCTGGTCGCTGCCGGACACTCCGCTGAAGGCGGCGGTGCGCAGCCCGACAGCGACCGCGAGGGCCTCCTCCTCGTCAAGGATCAGTGGCGGAATGCTGGTTCCGGGCCCGAGGTGGTAGCCGCCCCATGGGCCCATCTCCGATTCGATGCCGTAGCCGAGTTCACGTAGCCGAGCGATGTCCCGGCGAACCGTCCGTTCGGTGATCTCCAGCTGGGCGGAAAGATCAGCGCACGTCCAGGACTGCCGCGTTGACAGCAAAGACAGCAGCCGCAGCAGCCGCGCCGAGGTGTTGACCATGGCAAACAGTCTGCTCGATAACCAGGACCGTTTCTGACCGGGTCATACCGTAACGTCGCCGGCATGACCGAGAACTCCTCGGCCGAAAAGTCCATTACGACGACGATGACCTCCGCCAAGGTGCGGTAGATGACGGGCCCGGATGGGCGCACGTAACCGACGAGGGGCAGGACCCATGGAAGCACGCATGAAGAGCGTGGCGAATCCCGACGTGATCACAGCGATCCAGCATCTCCACAAGGCGATTCACGCCGGTGGCGTCGACCCGCTCGTGCTCGAGCTGGTCCATCTGCGGGCCAGCCAGATCAACGGCTGCAGCCCGTGTGTGTTCGCCGGCGTCCAGTCGGCGAAGAAGCATGGGGAGACCGAGGAGCGGCTGCACAACGTGGTCACCTGGCGCGAGACCCCGTTCTTCACCGAGGAGGAGCGGGCAGCGCTCGCCCTGACCGAGGCCGCCACCCGGATCCAGGACGGCGCGCCGGGCGTGACCGACGAGATCTGGGACGGTGCTGCCACCCACTTCGACGAGAACCAGATGTCCGTGATCATCCTGAACATCGCAATCACCAACTTCTTCAACCGGATCAACCACACGATCCGGGAGCAGGCCGGCAAGACCTGGTGAAGGCGGGCGGGCGTCATCTGTCCAGAGGCCGCGGTGGCGACGTGACGAAGGACGTGATCGGCCAGCTCCACCGCTGACCGATCCAGCGCCACTTTCCGGCAGGCCCCCGTCCTGGGCTCCCACCTTCGGGGTGACCGCCGACTTTGATGATCATGAGGGGCACATGACGATGAGCAACGAACTACTGGAACTGACCGTTACCGATTCCCGAGCCTGGCGGGAGTGGCTCAGCAGGCACCACGACAGCTCGGCAGGGGTATGGCTGGTCCTCGCCAAGCAGAACACGACCCGGCCCACCAGCCTGACCTATGACCAGGCGCTCGACGAAGCCCTGTGCCACGGCTGGATCGATGGTCGGCTACGACGGCGGGATGGGATCACCTTCTGCCGGCGCTTCACCCCTCGCGGAAGGCAAAGTCCCTGGTCAGCGCGGAACGTTTCCATCGTCACCCGTCTGATCAGCGAGGGCCGGATGCATCCGGCCGGAACGACCGAGGTCGAACGCGCCAAAGCCGACGGCCGCTGGGACACGGCCTACGCGGGACAAGCCGGCATCGAGGTACCAGCCGACCTGGCCGCCGCATTGGCCGCGAAACCCCAGGCACAAGCGATGTTCGACATCCTCACCTCCCAGAACCGCTACGCCGTTCTCTATCGGATCGCGAACGCCAAACGCGCCGAGACCCGAGCCCGCCGTATCACCCAGTTCGTTGACATGCTCGCCCGCGGCGAGGCGATCCACCCACAAAAGCGCGCCCTCGGCAGTTGAATGCGGGCCCACTCCTCTCCCCGCCTCGCTCCTCCAAGCCCACGCACATGGCGGCTCGGCGTTCGGCCAGACCCGGAACCTTACCCAGCCCCCCAAGAACCCGTCATGGGCGCAGGTTCGGCTCAACAGCGGCCGGGCGCAAGGGGCGCCAGCCGCCTCCGTCGAGTTCGGCGAGCTCGGCTTCGACGTCGACGGTGATGACGCCGAAGAAGTTGACGTTCTCGCTGTGGGCCGGGGAGATGTAGGCCAGCAGCTCATCAGGCACATCCCGGCCGCCGGCGCGCAGGTTTTTGACGGCGAGCTGGTAGTACTCGACCCACGTGATGACCGCGTTGGTCAGCACCGTCAGGCACCAAGCTTCGACACCGGCCGGGACAGTCAGCTCGTCGGGCTTGGCGCTGGCGGCGCGGACGGAGAGGCCAGCGGAATGGTGGCGGTTGATGACCGCCTGACCGACCTTGCCGCGGGCGCCGGTGATGAGGGTGGTCATGGTTACTCCTGTTGGTTGTTCATCAGGGCTTGTTGCCGCCATTTCCTGGCGGTGGATCCTTCGGTCGCCGGGCCCGGCGTGCTCCAAGCTGCGCCGACCCCATCTCAGCCAGACACCCCTCAACTCTTCATCGCAGTGACGATCGCGGTGGCAGCACTGGCGAACAGCAGAATGGCCACGAAACCCTCGCCCCAACGAGGGGCCAGTAGTCCAGCTACTCGCTCGCCGATCTGACGACCAACGAAGGCGAACGGCCAGCCGATGCCGGCACTGATCAGGGACTCCGTATTCACGGACCCGGCAGCGTTGAGCAGAGCCAGGCTGACGAGCCCGCTGGCGAAGAACACCCACGCGAGAGTCGCTCGCAGTCGAGGCCCGGAAATGCCTTGTATCTGCATTGCGATCACCAGCGGAGGCCCGTTCGTTCCTGTGCTCGTCGACAGGATTCCTGCACAGGCGCCGCCGAGCAGATCGAGGAGACCTCCACGACTGCTGACCCTGACGCCCCTGATCAGTGTCACCGTCAAGCAGAGGACCACAACCCCGACCACCCCCTGCATGACCCGGTCACTCAGCACCGATAGCAACCACACTCCGACTGGCGCGACTGCCGCGGCAGCCGCCACCATCCGGACAGCGACACCGCGGCAGGCCACCCGGCGATGACGTAGCGACGACCAGGCGTTGATCGGCAGGGCGATCAAGCACAGAGCCACCACCGACTCCTTGGGGCCTGCGACCACCGCGAACAAGGGCGCAGCGACCAGTGCGAACCCAAAACCTGTGATCCCCTGAGCGAGGGCCGCCACCACGACAATCACCGGCATTGCCAGAAGACCTGCGGATATCACCAGATCAGTTCTGTTCAACCATGTTCAGGCTTCAGAATGGGACACCACACGCGCAGCGAGACGACGTCGACACCCGCCGTGGAGTAGTACGGATCCTCGGCCATGATCCGATCCACCCGTGCACGGTCGACGGTGAAGACCAGCAACGCCCCCGAGTCGTCCTCCCAAGGGCCGGCCAGAAGCAGAGCGCCCTGTTCATACAGCGCACGCAACCGTTCCCGGTGAGCGGGCCGCGCCGCCAGACGCGCGCGGTCGTTGGTAAAGGACAGTTCTACGCAGATCACGGAGGGAACGGTACGGACTCCTCGCCCGCGCCGCTGTATCGCGAGATACTCTCCCAGACGTGGACAAGGGGAAACTGGCGGCGGTACCTCTGTTCTCAATGCTCGAGGATGCGCGCCTCGACTGGCTCGCCGAGCAGTGCCCGCCGCGGGAAGTCCCCACGGGCGCCACTGTTGCGCGTTTCGGTGACCCGGCTCAGCATCTGGTCATTCTTGAGCGGGGGACCCTGGCTGCCACTTACGACACCGGCGACGGCTCGAGAGTTCGATTCGCGACGGTGACGGGGCCCCGCGTGATCGACAAAGCCGCGGCGCTGGACGGCGGAGCGCACACGGCCACCTGGACCGCCTCGGCCGCCTGCCGGGTTCGCTTCCTGCCGGCAAGCCTCCTTCGAGGTCTCATCGACGAAGTGCCAGCGCTACGCGACCACGTACTGCGCCACCTGTCGGGGCAGGTCAACCGTGACCGGCGGGCCCATGTCCGCCGCGCCGCGCCGCAGCCGGTCGTCCAGATCGCGGACTGGGTCGCCGAGTCCATGCGCGAACAAGGGAGCCGGATCACGCTGCCAGGGGCGCAACAAGGACTCGGCGAGGAGATCGGTCTGTCGCGGGTCACGGTCAACCGCGCTCTGCGAGTCCTCGCCAAGGCAGGCGCCATCCGCATCGAGCCCGGCATCATCGTGGTGCTAGATCCCAGACGACTCACCGCCATGTCCCGTAGAAGCTGAACCTCCCGCTGCCGAAATCTGGTGTTGCACAGCAGCCCCAGCTATCGCAGTTCCGTCACCTCCGAGTCCTCCATGGGCCTGACCACCACACCGGTGGTGTGTTCGAGATGGATGATCTCTGGCGAGGCCGAGATACGCCATTGGTTGCTCGCTCGTTGCTCTTCGGCCACCAGCACCCAACGGCCCAGGGCGTACCCCACCGCCCTGGGCCGTTCCACGTCCGTCCCTCTGCCCCGCCTGACCGGATGATCAATCCTTAGTGGGAATTCTCGGCCTGCGCGGAAAGCTCAACTCCTTGGCGAGGTACTCCTCGCCTGCTGCGGGGCCGGGACAGCCCTCCGGGTGAGGCGTGACGCGCCGCTGTACAGCCAGACCGAACAGCGCGCAAGGAGCGGCAGACCACCCCCAGCTCAACAGGTGGACCCATCAGCGGGTCGTGCTCGCAGATGGTGCCGCTATCACCTCTTCTCCTAGCCGCCTGCGTAGAGGCGGTAGGTGGCCAGGATGTTGAGCCGGTGCAGGTTCCTGCACAGGTCCAGCATGGCTTGCCTGGCGCGATCCTGCGGGATCCGGTAGGTCGCGAGTGCGGCCTCAAGCACCGGATCGAGGCCCTCGTCCCACGGGTCTGTGCTGGAGGCCATCGTCTCCTCCGGCGTGAGGCCCGCCTGCACGCGGTCGACGACCTCGTCGTGCAATCGTTCGAGGTAGGCGATGAGCGCGTCGATGGCCGCGTGGCCGTCGCCCATGGGCCCGTGACCCGGCACGATCGTCGCCAACTCGGGGAGTGTCTCTTTCATCCTGCGCAGGGTGGCGATGTAGGGTTCGGGGCCGCCCTGCAGCAACATGTGGGCGATGCCCGCGTGGCACAGGAGGTTGCCGGTCCATGCGGCGCGCGCATCGGGGACGTAGACGACCGTGTCGCCGGGGCCGTTGCCGGGGCCGAAGTGCCAGAGCTGGACCGTGCGCCCGCCCAGGTCGATCTCGGCGAAGGTGTCAAACACGATGTCCGGGGTCCGCCATGCGGTCACCGAGTCGAACAGTGCCTCGTCGCCGTACATGTTGCCCGACCTGACCTGCTTTTCGTAGGCGAAGTCGGTCATGTTCTCCTTGTTGAGCCGCGACGACACGATGACGGTGTCCCTCGGAAAGGCCATGTTCCCGAAGGTGTGGTCACCGTGGTACGTCGTGTTGACCAGATAGCGTGCGGGCCGATCGGTCAGGTTGGCGGCCACCTGCTGGATGTGTCGGGAAATTTCGGGGGTTATCCCGGCGTCGACGATCAGGGCGGCGTCGCGGCCGACGATGAGCCCGTTGTTGTCCTTGGGCGGGATGTTGGCCATGAGCGCATGGACGCCGTCGGCCAGGGACCGCGGGAGCAGCTGCAGGCCTACGGGCGAGAGGTTGGGGCCGGCGTAGCCGCTGGGCCGCTCGGCGATTTCGCGCTCGGGGATGCGCATCATGCCTCCAGGAGCGCGCCGAGGCGCTCGAACATCAGCGGGACCTGCTTGCCCAGCTGGGCCTTGACCAGGTGCTCCGCCATCTTCGGCACCCCGTCGAGCTCCAGGTGGAACGCCACCTCGCTGCCCTGTCCTGCCGGCCGTACGACGTAGCTCTGCGTGACGCCGGGCCGGGTGCCGGCGGCGGTCTGGAGGGTGAGTCGCTCGCCAGGGAGGAACTCGGTGACGTTGAGGTCGATCTCGGCGCGCCGCCCCATCACCTTCCGCACCTGGGCGACCCCCTCCTCGGTGCGCCGTGCTTCCAGCACGTCGACCTGCCAGCGGGGATAGCCTTCCAGATCGGACAGGACCGCGAAGATCTCCTGCGGCGGCCGCGCATAGCCGGCCACGTGGTCGATGGTGATCACGACGTGCTCCTCAGCAGCTGAGCGGTGAAAGGGTTGAGCTCGATGGGCTCGTCGTCGCCGATGACGACGGTGCCGCCTAGGTTGACCAGGTGCTCGCCGATGACGGCGTTGGGCTCGAAAGCGAAGGTCATGCCGGGCGCCAGCGGCAGCTCGCCGCCCATGGTCGGCAGGTCGAACAGCCGGCCGTACTCGGCAGCCTCGGGCAAGCGGCGCAGGCCCGGACCGAAGCCGCAGACCGGGCCCATCGGGTTGAGCGTGTGCACCAGCGGGTGGACGTTCCAGGCATCGGCGTCGCGCAGCGGGCCTTGCATGGCCTCGACCAGGTCGCCGAAGGTGTTGCCCGGACGGGCCGCGGCCAGGCCGGCCTCGTAGCTGGCGCGCGCCACCTTCGCGCCCGCCTCGATGGCCTGGTGCGGCTCGCCGACGGCGATGGCGACCTGGTGCTGGGTCTCCTTCATGCCGAACCGGCAGAACACCTCGGCCATGACGACGTCGCCGTCCTCGATGACGCGCGGCGCCTGCGGCCGGTAAGACCAGGCGGGCGGCCCCCAGGAGATAGGGTTGGGCCCGGACGACAGCAGCATGTCGGGGGCGGCCAGCCCGCGGCGGAAGGCCGCCGCCATGCCGGCGGCGTAGACGTCCGCCTCGGTCACGCCGGGCCGCGCGGCCTCCAGCATCGCCTGGGCCATCGCGTCGCCGGTGGCGGCCGAATGCCGGATGACCGCCAGCTCCTCCTGCGACTGGCAGATGGTGGCGAACAGATAACTCAGCCCGACGGGCTTGAAGGTCACCTCGGGTAGTTCGGCCAGCACCTGGCTCCACAAGCCGTGCGGCATGATCGGGTTGATGTGGAACGGCGGGTAAGGGTCCAGCCCCAGCACGCCGACCGCCGCGCTCTCGAGGCGGTGCTCGCGCAGGACCTCCACCACGCCCGCCGCATGCTTGGCGACGCGGATGCGCTCCGGCGGGATCCACAGCCTCTCGCCCCGCCTGCGTGCCTGGATGTGATCGGCCACCGGCAGCGTCGACCAGGTCAGCTCGATCGGATCGGCGTCGCGGCAGAAGATGACGATCGCGCCGGGCCGATCGTTGGTGAAGTACACGTCGGGGGCGAAGGGCGCCAGATCGACGCATTCGTGCTCGCCGTAGGCGATGAGGGCCTGCACGCCCTCGGCTTCCATGATCTCCCGGGCGAGCGCCCAGCGGCGGTCCCGCTCGGCGATGGAGTAGGTGGGGACGTTCATGCCGCTGACGCTAGGGATGTACGGCGACGCGCCGCGTCCGTCACGTGACCGTAGTGACCGGTACGGCTCGGCCGCGCGCTTAGGTCATCACGTACTTGGCCAGTTCCGCGCGTGAGGTGATGCCGAGCTTGGGGAAGGCCTTGTACAGGTGGTAGGCGACCGTACGCGGGCTCAGAAACAGCTGGGCACCGATCTCGCGATTGCTGGCTCCCGTGGCGGCCAGCCGTACGACATGGAGCTCTTGGGGGGTGAGCGCGGCCAGCGGGTCCGAATCGTGCGGACGGTCCCGTTGGCTGGCGCCGGCGGCGCGCAGTTCGGTCGCGGCGCGCTCGGCCCACGGGCGGGCGCCGAGCCGGTCGAAGGTCTCGAGGGCGACCTGGAGATGGGGCCGGGCTTCGGCGCGGCGCTGGTGGCGGCGCAGCCACTCGCCATACAGGAGTTCGGTGCGCGCCTGGTCGAAGGGCTGGTCGCTGCGCTGATGAAGGGCGAGCGCACGCTCGTACAGTTCTGCGGCCTCGTCGCCGTCAGCCAGCAGGGCCCGGCAGCGGAGCAGCACGGCCGTCGCCCACGGCTGCTTGATCACCTTCGCCCAGGCAGCGAAGCGGGCCAGTGCCCGCTCCGACCGCCCCGGATCGCCCGCTCGGACCGCGGCCTCGACATAGTCGGGATAGGCATGCAGCCAGACCAGCGCATGTCCGGCGGGACCGTCGATGGCGCGGTCCAGCCGTGCCAGGGCCGACTCGTAGCGGCCCAGTCCAAGATCCAGCACGCACCGCGCATAGGTCGCCCAGCCCAGACCGAGCAGCCGAACCTCATCGCCTCCCTGTCCGGCGCTCCTGGCGGCCATGGCCAGGCATTCCTCCTCTGCACCCGCGACGCCCGCCAGCCACGCGGCCAGCCCTGTGAGATAGCTGCCCCACTGAGACTGGCCCAGATCCATGGCGACGCGCAGCCCCTCCTCGACGCTCGCCCGCGCGGCGGGGTGCCGCCCGCTGACCACCTGGGCCGCGGCCAGCACCCGCAGCGCCTGCGACAACCGCCCGATCCGCCCCGTGCTGCGGCAGTCCTCGACCAGGCGGGTGGCGTCCTCGAGCATCGTGCGATGGCCACCGCACGCCAGCCCGAGGTAGGCGGCCAGCACCCGCAACTCGAACGGCAGCTGCTCATCCCGGCCGAGCCCGTCCGGCACGAGGACGGCGGCCGCGACGTCGCCCTCCAGCAGCCGCCGCACCGCCTGATTGAGCGCAAGGATCCGGCCGTCCCCCGCCGACGGAGTCAGCTCCTCGGTACGGCGGGCCAGTTCCACCTGCTCGGGATGCGCGCTGGACATCCAGGTGTAGACGGTGGCCAGCCCCAGCATGGACAGCGTCGCCGCCGGATCACGATCACCCAGGGTCACGACGGTGTCGTGGAGAAGCCGGATCGCCTCCAGCGGTCGATCGGCCTCGAACGCCAGCGTCGCCCGCACCAGCGCCAGGTCCGCGATCACCGCGGTGCCGGACAGATCATTGATGCGGCGTTCGGCACGGGCGGCGAGGTCGGCGGCGCGAGCGGCAAGTCCCGCGGCTCCAGCGGCCGAGGCCGCGGCGGCCAGGCGACGGGCCGCCGACGGGGAGTCGGAGGACAGCTCAGCGGCTCGCTCGTAGGCGGTTGAGACAGCCGCCTGGCCGCCTCGGCGCCGTGCCCGCGCGGCGACGGCTTCCAGTTCCCTGGCCACCAGCTCATCGGGGCCCGTGGTCACCGCCGCCAGGTGCCAGGCGCGGCGATCGTCGTCGACGGCTCCGGCCAGCGCGCGATGGGCGGCCATCCGCTGGGCCACATCACCCGCGAGCCGCGCGGCCGTCGCCACCAGTGGATGGCGGAACGCCACTCCAGCCGTGGTGACCTGGAGCAATCCCGCACGCTCCGCGGGTGCGAAGTCGGCGAGCGAGGCGTCCAGATCGCCCAGGGCGCGGCTGAGAGTGTCGAGGGCCCTGCGGTCGTCCAGCGCCGCCACCAGCACACACCGCCGCGATGCCGCGGGCAGCGCCTCGATCCGTGCGCGAAAGCCGGCCAGCACCCGGCTGGACACGGGCTCGGCGCCGCCCAGCGACATCGGCGTGAACCCGCCCACCCGCTGCTCCGCGGTGAGCGTGCGCGGCAGCTCGAGCAGCGCCAGCGGATTGCCCTGGGCCTCGGCGACGATCTGCTCCCGTACGGCCAGCGCCAGGCCGGCGGAGCTCTCGGCGAGCAGCTGTCCCGCCGCCTCCGGATCCAGACCCGCCAGCCACAGCTCAGGTACGCCAGGAGCGGGAAAGGACCCGCCCTCATCCCTGGCCGCGAACAGGAAGACGACCGGCTCGGCGTGCAGACGACGCACGGCGAACAGCAACGCGTCGGCCGATTCCTGGTCCAGCCACTGGGCGTCGTCGACCACGCAGAGCAGCGGGCCGTCGGCCGACAACTCGTCGAGCAGGCTCAGCGTGGCAAGGCCGATGAGAAACCGGTCTCCCGGGCGGGCCGCGCCCATCCCCAGCGCGCTTGTCAGCGCGTCGGCCTGCTGCCGTGGTAGAGCGTCGATGCGATCCAGGACCGGCCGCAGGAGTAGGTGCAGGGCGGCGAAGGGCAGCTCGGCCTCGGATTCGACCCCGTTCACCCGCAGCATCCGGCCTGGGAAGTCGATGGCCGCATGCTCCAGCAGCGCCGATTTGCCGATGCCCGCCTCGCCGCGCACGACCAGCGCACCGGGACCGGCGTTGAGCAGCCGGCCGACCGTCTCTTGCTCCGCCGCGCGGCCGTACAACTTCATGACCCCTTCCTATCGGCTTTCGCCTCATATTGCCCCGGTCGACCAACGGGACCTCCTGGCCGCACCTTCGGGTCCTGGGGAGCAGGTTGACGAGCCGTGCTGCCACGAAGACCGTCACCTTGAATGGGCAGCGTCAGTACATCCTGGCCGTCATCGAGCATGCCGGCAGGCGGGTCCGTGTGCTGGGCACTATCGCTCACCCGACCTGCGCCTGGGTCGTCCAGGCGATCAGGAATCTCGTGATGGACCTGGAAGACGTCATGATCCGAGATCGGGACGGGAAGTCCCGGCCCTCATCGGTGTCTGCCTGGCCGGGCGGCGGGCCCGGCTGATGTGGTCAGAATGGGCAAGGGGCGCGGCGGTCCTTGCGGGGCAAGCTCTTCGTCGTCCACCAGGGTGAGCATCGGCTGGCCGGGTTCGCACAGCGTGGTGACGGTGAAGCGAAGCGGGATGTCGTCGCGATTGTTGCCGTCCTGGTAGTGGATGACGTCGCCGCCCGGGAACTCGACGACCACGGTCATCACGCGCGCTCCCTCCGGGATGAAGGGCGGTTCGGCCTCCTGCATCCTCCCGCACGGTTAGGCGTCGCGCCGGTGGAGGAGCCATCCGCCGGTCAGCAGGGCGGCTGCGGCCCAGGCGGCGAGGACACCAAGGCCCGCCCACGGGCTGAGCGGCTGGGCTGCCAGGTTGGCCGTCGCCTGGACGGCCAGCCCCGCGTTCATCGGCGAGATCCGCCACAGCAGCAGCTGCCAGTCCGGATCGGAGACCATGAACGGCAGTGCGGACACCACGTACAACAGCCCGAGCACGATCCCGATCGCGGTGGCCGAGTCGCGTACGGCGGTGGCGACGCCCAGGCTGAGGAGCCCGACCAGTGCGAGATAGAGCACCGAGCCGACGACCGCCCGCAACGTCGCCCCGTCGGCCAGCGAGAGCAGCGCCGGATACCCGTGCGCGGCGGTGAACCCGTTGCCTGGCAGGATGAGCCACCCGCACAGCACGGACAGCAGCACCGCCACGGTCCCTGCCACCAACACCAGCCCGGTCAGGGCCGCCGCCTTGGCGAGCAGTACGGTGACCCTCCTCGGCACGGCGGCAAAGGTGGTGCGAGCCATCCCTGTGCCGTACTCCCCGGTGATCGCCAGCACGGCCAGGATGGCGACGACCGCCTGGCTCACCTGAACTCCCATGAGGCTCACCTTGACGGCGTCGTACCGGCAGCCCGTCGACGGGCAGGACACGGTGGCCGCGGCGGCGGCGCCGGCGCCCACGGTCAGCGCGACGACGGCCAGCAGCAGCCAGCCGGTGCCCGCGATCGTGCGCAGCTTGGTCCACTCCGCGTACAGCGCCCGCATCATGCGTCCCTCCTGTTCAGCCGATAGACGGCCAGCCCTAGCGCGAGGGCGGCGAAGGCGCCGAGCACGACGAGCCCGGCCCACGGCGCCAGCGGGTAGTACCCGCCCTGCGGCGAGTAGTAGCCGAGCACCTGCGGGTATTCCGGAATGCTCTGCTGAATGGCGAACCCGGCGGCCGGAGTGACCCGCAGCAGCCACTGCGACACCGTCAGGGGAAACACAGAGGAAGTGGCGAGCAGGTGCGGCACCACGATCGCCACCAGGCCGAGGGTGACGGCCACGGCGCTGCGCCGGAACAGGGCACCCAGGGCCAGCACGAAGACAGCGACGAGGGCGAGGAACGCGGCGACGCCCGCCACCACGCGCACCTCGGTGAGCATGCTCACGGGCAGGACGTAGTTGCCGTTGGCACGCAGGATCCGCGTACCCAACACGGCCGACCCGGCCGTGGCGGCCAGCCCGGCGACGAAAGTCACCGCGGCGATCACCAGGGCCTTGGCAGCCAACATCCGACCGCGCCGCGGAACTGACAGCAGGCTGGTGCGGATCAACCCGCGCCGGTACTCGGCGGTCACGAACACCACCGCGACCACGATCACCACGATCAGCCCGGCGGGCAGGCCGGTGAACGTGCTCTCGACGGTCCGCCCATCGTCGGCGGGACCGATGTCGCCGACGCCGGTCACGCTGAACGTGCCACCGGACTCGGCGGCCCTGCCCGGGTGGTGGACGCTACCGTCGCCGTTGACGCTGGCTCCGACGTCGTCGTGCCGCCACTGGCCACCCGGCACTCTGCCCTGGATGCCGACCTGGTCGAAGACGGCGGTGGCCTCGGCGAAGCGCCCGGCGGTGATGGTCCCGCCGATATCACCCTGCGTCACGGTGATCTCCCCGGGGGAGGCGGCGAACAGGCCGATCTCCACCGTCTGCGGCAGCTCTGCCAGCCGTACGGTGTCGACCTTGGTCCAGTTCGCGCCGTCGGCCGATTCGAAGCCGGTGATCGTGTCTCCGGCGCGGGTCATCCGCAGCCAGCGGGCGACGCCGCCGGGACGGCCCGCGACGTCGTGGGTGAAGTTGTGCTGCATGCGCACGCCGTGCTGGGCAGTGACCATCACCGCCGCGTAGGCGGAGCCAGGGCGGGCGCTCTGCTTGATCATGACGCCGGCCTTGGCCCACGGCGTGAGTCCGGCCACCTCGTTACGTGCTCCCGGTTTGACGTCGGGCTTGCGGATCTTGCCGGTCATCGAGTTCACGCGGGCGGTGATGGTGCCGTCTCCGGCCAGCTGGCGGTGCACGAAGTAGAAGTGGTCGGTCACCGCCTGCCCTTCTGGGCCGATCGGAGGCGTGGGGCAGGGGACCTCGACTGGACCGGCGCTGCACGAGGCATGGTTGCCCGAGGCGGAGAACGCCCCGATCCCGACGGTGAGCAGCGCCGCCACCACCATGCCGATCATCCAGCCGCGGACCGTGCGGAATTTGGTCCACTCCGCGCGCAATGTCCTGATCATCGGGCGACCCCGCGGTATTCGACGGCGTCCCTGGTCAGCTCCATGTAGGCCTCCTCCAGCGTCGCCCGGTGCGCGGAAACCTCGGAGAAGGGCACCCCGCTCGCGCCGAGCAGCGCCACGATGCGCTCGGTGGGCAGCCCGGTGACGGTCACCGTGTCGCGGTCCGTCGCGGCCACGGTGGCCCCGGCCTGCGCCAGCACCGCCATCGCCTGCGATCCAGCGGTGGTCCGCAGCGTGACCCGGCCGTTGGAGGCCGCCGCGATCAGCTCGGCCACGCTGGTGTCCGCGACGACGCGGCCCCGGCCCACCACGACCAGGTGGCTCGCCGTATCCTCCAGCTCGCTCATGAGATGGCTGGACACCAGCACCGCGCGCCCCTCGGCGGCCAGCGACCGCAGGAAGCCGCGCATCCACACGATCCCCTCGGGATCCAGCCCGTTGATCGGCTCGTCGAGCATGAGGATCGGCGGGTCGCCCAGCAGCGCTGCTGCTATGCCAAGCCGCTGCCGCATGCCCAGCGAATAGCCGCCGGCCCTGCGCCGTGCCGCCGAGTCCAGCCCGACCAGCTCGATCACCTCATCCACGCGCCGCGCTCCCAGCCCCTGCGAGTGCGCCAGCCACAGCAGATGGTTGCGCCCCGTACGACTCGGTTGAAGTGCGCCCGCGTCCAGCAGCGCCCCCACGTGGCTCAGCGGACTTCGCAGACTCCTGTACGGCATGCCCCCCACCAGCGCGGTACCCGCATCGGCCGAGTCGAGGCCGAGGATCACCCGCATCGTGGTGGACTTGCCCGCGCCGTTGGGCCCGACAAAACCGGTGACGTGCCCCGCCCGCACCGTGAATGTCATCCCGTCCAGCGCCTGCGTCGGCCCGAAGCGCTTGCGCAGGCCGTTGACTTCGATCGTTGCTCGCATGCGATCGGTTGTACCGATGGGCCGCTAACATCGGCCGAACGACGCCTGTCACATCGTTGTTAGGTCCGACCAGGCATTCTGGGACGATGACAAAGCCACCGGGCCGCACCGTGAGGCAGCGCTTCACTGCGCTGTACGGTGCCGTGTTCCTGCTGTCCGGCGCCGTGCTGCTGGCCATCGCCTATTTCGTGACGCTCGGGTCCGCCCAGGTCGTCCCGGTGGGAAGCTCTCCGGACCAGCCCGCGACGCTCGCCGCGGCCAACCAGATCATCTCCCAGCTGCATGCCGAGCTGTCGCAGGTGGAAGCGCGTCAGTCGCGCCAGCTGCTCGTCGGCTCGGTGATCGCACTCGTCGTCATGGCCGCCGTGTCGCTCGTACTTGGCCGGCTGGTCGCGGGCCGGGTGCTGCGCCCGCTGCGCACGATCACCGCGGCCACACGCCGGATCTCCGCCGACAACCTGCACGAACGGCTGGCCGTACCGGGGCCTGCCGACGAGGTGAAGGATCTCGCCGACACCATCGATGGCCTGCTGGAGCGCCTGGAAGGCGCCTTCGCCACGCAGCGCCGCTTCGTCGCCAACGCCTCCCACGAACTGCGCACCCCGCTGGCGACCATGCGGGCCTCCCTGGACGTGGCCCTGGCCAAGCCGGAGCCCGCCCCGAGGCAGACGGTCGTGCTCGCCGGACGGATCCGCACCGAGCTCGACCAGGTCGATCAGCTGCTCGAAGGCTTCCTCACGCTCGCCCGCGCGCAGCACGCCGACCCGCCCGAGCCGACGCCGATCTCGCTGCGTGAGCTCACGGCCGAGGCCATGGACGCCCGGGCCGCCGACATCGCGGACAAGAACCTCACCGTCCGCGACGCCGACCTCGACGACCGCGCCCGGACGCGCGGAAACCGGACGCTCCTCGCCCGCATGGTGCAGAACCTGATCGACAACGCGATCATCCACAACCACGACGGCGGCTGGATCCAGGTCGCCACTACCGCCGACGACACCACCGCGCTGCTCGTCGTGGATACAGGCGGCGACGTCCTCGACCCGGAACAGGTAGCCCGCCTTACCGAGCCCTTCCAGCGGCTCGGCGCCGACCGCACCGGCTCCGACAGCGGCTCTGGCCTCGGGCTGTCGATCGTGGCGGCCATCGCCTCGGCGCACGGCGGCGCGCTCGAGCTGCGTGCCCGGCCGGAGGGCGGCCTGCGTGCCACGGTCTCGCTCCCGGTGGCGGTGACCGCGTGAGGGTGCTGGTGGTGGAGGACGCGCGCACCCTGGCCGACGTCGTGGCGGAGGGGCTGCGCGATCAGGGCATGGCCGTCGACCTCGCCTACGACGGCCTGGAAGCCGCGGCCAAGCTCGACGTCAACGCCTACGACGTGGTGGTGCTCGACCGCGACCTGCCCGGCATCCACGGCGACACCCTCTGCCAGCTGATCACCGAACGCCACGACCGCGTGATGGTGCTCATGCTCACCGCCGCCGACTCCCCCGGCGACCGTGTCACCGGCCTCACCCTCGGCGCAGACGACTACCTCGCCAAGCCGTTCCACTTCCCCGAACTGGTCCTGCGGATTCGAGCCCTGGCCCGCCGCCAGCCCGCCGCCCGCGCCCGCACGCTCCGCGCCGCCGGCATCGTCCTCGACCCACTCCGCCGTACCGCCACCCGCGACGGCCAGCGGCTCGACCTCTCGGTCAAGGAGTTCGCCCTCCTGGAGGCCCTCCTCCGCGCCACCCCCGCCTTCCTCAGCACCGAGGACCTGCTCGAACAGGTCTGGGACGAACACGCCGACCCGCTCACCAACACGGTCACGGTCACGATCGGCCGCCTCCGCCGCAAGCTCGGCGACCCACCGATCATCACCACCACCCCAGGGGTCGGCTACCGCATCGCTTGACACTTCGCCGCAACATCCCCACCGAGGGCCGGGCCGGTGCAGCCCTACTGAGGCAGGGAACACAAACGGCACAAAATGCCGACGGTTAAGAACGCATGGTTGCTCGCGTGTACGCGATACAGCGCGGTACGCCTGGGCCCTGACTGACACTCGGGTGGGGAGAATCCCGCTCACGGCGACACAAAACAACACTCCACGACACCGGATGACAGCCGGATGCTCTGTGGTGAGCCGGTCATCAGGCCGGGCGTCAACTCACCCACAAGAACGTCAGGAGATCCGTTCCCTTCGTGTCAACGGCCGGACTATCTCAGCCACCCCCGCCGCCGCCACCGGGCGTGCCTCCGGTGACAGCCTGTACCTCTCGCCCGCTCAGCTCCTGCAGCGTCTCGCCATCGGTGTTGCTGAGGATGACACCAACCCAGCCGGTGTACGGGTAGATGTTCCAGCTGGCGCCGACCCCAGGGTTGGCACCGGCGCGCCCGTGCACCCACTGACCGCTGACGATGCGGACCGGCATCTGGTAGGCCCCGAACGACCGAGGTCCGTGGGGGGACTTGGCCGCGGTGAGTACCTCGGCGTAGGGCCGTTCCAGCACCGTGCCGTCGCTCAGCGCGTGCGCGAACCGGACCAGATCCGGTGCGGTGGCGAAGCCGCCGTCCCCGGGGGCATCGATGAAGCTGCGGCCCGGGTTCTTGCCCAGCGTGGACTGGTTTGAGCTGCTCTTGTCCAGGTTGCGGACGGCGTCCACCACGCTGCCGTCAGCCAACGTCATGTAAGGGTGCGCGATATGCTCATCGGTGAGCCACTGCGGCCTGGTGTAGAACGCCGAGCCGGTCATGCCGCAGCGCTTGAAGATGTTTTCCTCCACGTAGTCCCAGTACGTCTTGCCGGTCACCGCCTGCACAATCAGCGCCGGGATGACGATCTCGGCGCCGGCGTGGTTGGTGGGAGTGCCGACGGGTGCCACCAGCTTCGAATGGCGGGCCCACTGCTCGTAGAACTCTTGCACCTCCTCCCGGCTCTGGAAGATGCGTTGCACGTCCTCATCCGGGGTCTCCAGCCCGGAGATGTTGGCGAGCATGTGGTGGATGGTCACCTGCTCAGCGATCTCCTTGGCGAAGCCCGTCAGGTAGGTGCCAACCGTGTCCGACAGCTTCAGCTTGCCCTGCTGCGCCAACTGCAAGATGGCCACCGCCTGGAACGGCTTGCCCGCCGAGCTGAGGCTGAACGCGACGCCCTCGCTGTTGGCGATCCCCTTCTTCTTGTCGGCCATGCCATAGCTGCGCGACAGCACCGTTCGGCCCTTGTGCGACAGCAGCACCACGCCGGAGAACTTGCCCTCGGCGGCCAGCTGCGCCACGTACTTGTCGTAGGCCCCGCCGGGCAGAGCGTCCGGCGGGATGGCGGAGTCCGCGTCACCGCCACTGGCTCTCGCCGTGACCGCAGTGCCCAGCAGCGGGACGGTCGCGGCGGCACCGCCCGCCACGGCGGCGGCACCGGCCGCCACGACGGCGCCCCGCAACAGCGAACGCCGGTTCCATACTCCGTCAATAGCCACGTCTTCTCCCCTTCGTGATCGCCTTCACGGCGACTTTCCGTCCAGCGGACGGTCACAGCGCCTCAGGCCTGCTCGACTCGCCCTGCCTGATGAGGGCGACGCCGGAGCCACCCCAGGCCGCACCGCATGAACCCGATGCGGGCGGCCGGATCGGCAGCCCCGAGCCGGGCCCGAGCCAGGTCCCACCTGGCTGGCCGGCGCGTCCGGCCTCGGCCAGCCGCCGGCACGGTCACCGTGTCGCAGTCCGCCCCCGGCCTGTCCGGAGGCGGCTTCCCGCCCACGGTGGACGGTTCGGGCGAGGGCCGGCTCAAGGCTCTCTCGCACGGCCGGCTCATCCCCGATCAACAACACTCGCGACATGCCCCGGGTCTCGCCTCGCGCTCCGTAACCCGTCCGCCTGTCAGCCCCGTCCACTGTCGACCGGCCGTGTCCCCGCCACGTCCGCGCCATGTCATCGTCGTGTCACGGTTCGCGCGACAGTGGCCGCCGTCGGGAACGGTGACATGGGGCGGGTCGGGTTCGACACCGCCGAGCGGTACCTCGGGCATGACGGCGACCCGACCACCGTGTACGAGCGGTCCATGGACGTGCCGATCGCGGGCCTCTACCTGGCCATGCGCGCCGGCCGGCTGGTCCCATGGCCGCCCTCGCATCCTCGTGACCCGCCTGTTGCCGTCAGATGCCTCGGCGCGGTCCTGGGCGTCGAGGACGTCGTCGCCGGGGCATGCCTCGCAACTGCTTGCGCAACTCCCGCGCGGTAGCGCGGTCACCGCGCCGGTATGCCCGATCTCTGGTGGCGCGCACCCTGGCGTAGGCGGTGTCCTGCTTACGGGTCATGTCGCGACAAGCCTGTTGGTGCCAAAAACTCGTCCACCTACGTTGAGCTGGAGTTTTCGGATATTGATCACTTTGTTCTGAGCGAGCGTTCAACTAAGTTTGAGCGGATGCTCAACGACTGGTCTCGGACTGCCACGTCGTTGCAGGTCACGTACTATGTGCGAGTTTTGAAGCGCTACACGGTAGCACTCTGATCAGCGCGGCCAAGACCGCTCGGTCGGCCCAGTCCGAACGTGGGCGGGCAGTCTGGCGCCGCAGCACGGAGATCTCATGGCGCAGCACCAAGATTTCCAGGCCCCTGGACGCTTCGCTCCGGGGCAGCAGCATCAGCCAGCCGATCAGACGAACAGAGATCGGATACAACAGCCGAGGGAACACGAGCTTCGAGGGTAGATGAGCAGGTCAACCGCCCCGCACACGACTTCTGGCACCCCACACGTCATGCATGCCGCGCAGGTAGAGGCCACCCCCACTTCGGCCGGTTCCTCATCCAAACGTGTGAGGGAGTGACCGCCCGATCCTGGGGAACGATGCAATCATCCGGCCTGAGGAGTCGAAGGAGCGGATCATGTCGTCACAGGCCAAACCGAGCATCGTGCTCGTCCACGGGATCTGGGCCGATGGCTCGTGCTTCAGCAAGCTGATTCCGCCGCTGCGGGCCGAGGGCTACGAGGTGATCACGAGCCAGCACGGCCTGGACTCCCACCAGGGCGACTACGACTGTGTCATCCGTACGCTGGGGCGGGTCAGCGGTCCCGTCATCCTCGTCGGGCACTCCTACGGCGGCAGCCTCATCACCGCCGCGGGCACCGACGACCGCGTCGCCGCTCTGGTCTACATCGCGGCGCTGGCTCCCGATGAGGAGGAGACGTCGCAGGGCCAGCTGGACAAGTTCCCGGTCACCGACGTCTTCCAGCACATCGAGGTCGCCGACGGCCGCGTCTGGCTGTTGCCGTCGGGGGTGGAGCCCTTCGCCGGCGACCTGCCGGACGCGGACAAACAGGTCGTGTATGCCACCGCCACGGCCCCGGCGGCCGACTTGTTCAACCAGAAGGTCGCGGGCGTCGCCTGGAGGTCGAAGCCGAGCGTGTTCGTGCTGGCGAGGCAGGACCGCACGGTCAACCCGGAGCTCCAGCGCTTCGCCGCGCAGCGGATGGGCGCCACGACCATCGAGGTGGAGAGCAGCCACGTGGCGATGCTGTCCCACCCCGACGTCGTGCTCGAAGCGATCCGGACAGCCGCCAAGACCGTGCCGGGCTTCTAGCCGACGCGCAACGTGGGGTCATGCGTCGGGCTCGCCGTACCTGTGGAGTTCGTTGGCGAGCTCTCGACGCGCGACCGGATGTCGAGCTTGGCGAAGATCGAACGCAGGTGGGTGGCGACGGTGTTGACGGAAACGCCCAGCTCGGACGCGGCAGTCCTGTTGGTACGGCTGGCCGCGATCAGAGTGGCGACGCGGAGCTCACCAAGGCCTGAACCAAGCCGCCCCGCTGCGTCCCGTTCCGGACCCGATCACGGATCCCGCGCGAATCATCGACCTGAACATACGCCGACATGACCGGCTCGGCGGCGTCCTCCACGAGTACTCACATGCCGCAGGGTCGCCGTGTCCTCCGCTGCGAGGAAGCTGTGCGGGTGTAAGCGATGTGCTCATGACAGAGCAGGACCAGGCCGAACGTCCTGTCGATGGCGCGGAAGACGATCGGGACGCGGCAGCGTCGGACAAGGCGTCACGTTCGTGACTGCGGCGGATGGGCCAGAGAAATCCGAGTGAGGCCATGGTGGCAGCGGTCTGCCGGCTGGACATCCTCGGTCAGAAGCTCACCGTCGAGAAGATCACAGCGGTGGCGGCGACGGTTCCCAAGGCCAAGGGCCTGACGTGGCAGACCTACCTCAACGGATCGCTCCTGGCGGAGCGCAAGACCATGTGGGCCACCCCGCTCACCCCCGAGTCCGCGGCCGGGACCGGCTCGTACCTCGTGGTCGCGGTGGAGGACGCGATCCTGCACGGGTTCGCCTACCGCTCCTGCAGCCTGACGGCCGGATCCTGCTGGACAACCTGCACGTGCTCCCCGCCCGCAAACGGTCGGGCATCGGCCGTCAGCTCATGCGGCACGCCTTCACCTGGGCGGCCACGCATCACCCAGGCAAGGCCGTCTACCTGGAGGTGCTGCGCGACAACGCGCCGGCCGTCGCGTTCGTCGACCGGGGCGGGCGGCGTCCTCCGCCGGCCCACCCCGGCCTCCAAACCCGAGCGAGAGACGGTCAGGTGGGCTACGCGGGTACGACGTGGAAGAAGTGGGTCGGCAGGTGGACCGCGACGCCTTCGTAGATCTCCGCGCAGACCGCCACGCCAGGGGCGGCGAAGGTGCCCGCCGGGGGCTCTGCCACCTTGATGACCGAGCGCCCCGCGTCCAGGAGCTGGGCGGCGACCGCGAAGTCGCCGACCAGGGCGCAACCCGGCTCGACCATGCGGGTCCGGCTGATCACGGTGCCGTTGCGGGCCAGGTCTTCCAGCAGGCTGCCCGCGCCGACCATGTGGGTGTAGTAGTCGCGGGGGTTGACCACCATGGCGTGCGCCGTGGCGCCCGTCTGCTCGATCTCGTCGCAGGCCGCGAGCACGCCGTCGACGTAGGTGTGCCGGTAGGGCAGCTTGGCCACCTCGGGGTGGCTGAGCACGCCCTTCTCGCCGATGGTCAGCGCCTGGTTCTCGGCGGTCGCGAGCCGTACCAGCAGGCGGTAGTCGAGGAAGCGGGCCAGGCCCTCCTCGTCGTCGGCCAGCTCGTCGGGAATCTGCACCCAGCCCCTGATCGGAGCGACGCCGAACTCGGCCATACCGAACTTGAAGGCGGCCTCGCGGCGCAGCCCGGACTCGTGGACCTGAGCCGCCTCGTCGGGGGTGGAACGCGACTCGCACCAGATCCTCACGGTGTCCGTGTCGATCAGGCGCTTCTTGAACAGGTTGCGCACCGTCACCCGAGGCCGGTCCTGGGTGGGCTTGAAGGCGTCGGTGATGGTGAAGTCGAACTGCACCTCCGCGCTGTCCCGCTCCTTGAGGTAGGCGCGGGCGAAGAGCTCTCCGGGCGAGAGCTCGGGCTCGGTGTGCTGTGCCGTGTCGGTCATGGCGGTCCCTTCAGACAAGAGCGTGCTCGACCAGGCGGTCGTAGTAGGGGCGGTGGTGGTCGTAGTAGGAGCGCAGCCGCTCGTCGTTGTCGACGGTGGCCGTGTACTCCTTGGCCGGTGCGCTGAATCCCGAGCTGCTGATCGCGTCCAGGTGCCAGCGCCGGGTCCTGTGCCATTCGGTGCGGTCCTCGGGCACCCACTCCAGCGCGTCCGGCAGGTACGGCAGGCCCACGGCCTCGCAGTAGGCGGCGACCGTCTCGGCAGGCCGGGCCAGCAGGCTCTCGGCCCGGATGACGACGGGACGGTCTCCGGTCACCTGCCAGGCCAGCTCGAACAGGTCGGACTGGTGCTCGTAGCCGATCTCGTGGCAGGCGACCTCGGGCTTGATCAGGTAGTGCGAGGCGATGGCCTTGGCCGGGTCGCGGACGATGAAGGTGTGCCGGAACCCGGCGATCTCCTCGGGGTGGTCGAACAGGTACTGGTGGCGGTATTCGAGGGTGTCCTTGAAGAACACCGGGCGGTCCGCCCCCAGCTTGGCGAGGTGCGCGAGCACCTCTGACGGGCTGTGCAGCGTGACGGCGTCGCCGTCGAGCCCCGGGATCTGCACCTCGTTCCAGTCGGTGAGCGTGACCAGTGGCTCGTGGACCACGGTGACGTCACCGCGTTCGATCATCATCCGCAGGAAGGCGGTGGAGACCGCCCGCGGATGCGCCCACATCGCGATCACGGTCACATCGACCACCAGGTCGGCTCGCGGTCCCAGCGGTGCGCCCGCAGTTCCTGGAGCAGCTGGGGGTCGAGCGGCGTCCCGTCCGAGACCGCCACGTTGGCCCGCACGTGCTCCGGCCTGCGCATGCCGGGGATGACGGTGCTGACCGCCGGGTGGTGCAGGATGAACCGCAGCGCCAGCTCGGGCATGGTCATACCGTCGGGGACCACCTTGGCCAGCCGCTCCGCCCTGTCCACGGTCGGGCCGAGGTTCTCCGGCCCGAAGTAGGTGGCCCGCCAGTCCCCCTCGGGGAAGACGGTGTCGGCGGTGAGCTTGCCGGTGAGGCCGCCCTCGTCGAAGGGCACCCTGGCGATGATGGCGATGTCGTCGCGCAGGGCCCGTTCGAACAGCTCGTCCTCGGGCGCCTGGTCGAAGATGTTGTAGATGACCTGGATGACGTCCACGAGCCCGGTGTCGATGGCGCTCAGGCAGTTGGCCGGTTCCCAGCGGTTGACGCTCAGGCCGAACGCCTCGATCAGGCCCTCGTCCTTCAGCTCCGCGACCACCTGCTGCCACCGCTCGTCAGCGGTCCACCTGTCCTCCCAGACGTGGAACTGCAGCAGGTCGATACGGTCGACGCCGAGGTTCTCCAGGCTGAGCTGGACGTACTCCCTGACGTGGTCGGCGGGGAAGACGTCGTCGAGGGTGTCGGTCGGGCGGGGCGGCCACTCCCTGTTCTTGGGCGGGACCTTGGTGGCGATCTTCAGCCCGGCGCCCGGGTGGTCCTTGAGCAGGCGGCCGAGCAGTTGCTCGCTGACGCCTCTGCCGTACACCCAGGCCGTGTCGAAGAAGGTGCAGCCCAGCTCGACCGCCAGGTCCAGGCATCGGGGCGCGACGTCGTAGTCCCATCCGGTGAACCCGCCGGGACCACCGCCGATGCCCCACATTCCATAGCCGATCTCACTGACCTGCCAGCCAAGGCGGCCCATCTTCCGGTATTGCATGTCAATTTCCCTTCAGCGAAGTCTTCAGCGAAGTGAGGTAGGCATCGATCGCGGCGTCGAGCGGTCCCTCGTCGAGAGCGGAATCGCGGACGAACAGGGCAGGGTTGTCGACCAGCAGGTCCGTCAGGTCGGTGCCCGTCAGCATCGCGCGCAACGTGTGGAGCTCGGGGTCGCCTTCCAGGGCCGCCATGAACTCGGCGGCGGGCACCTCCCGCACCGGCAGCAGGCCGGCGAGGTCCACGCTTTCCTCGCGGAACACGTGGAAGGTGCCGGTCGGTCCGGTCAGGCCTGCCACCAGCCGGGCGGCCACCTCGTCCACCGGCGAGTAGTCGGTGAGCATCGGCGCGTCCGGGCGGATACCCAGCCGCTGGAAGGCCGTGAGCAGCAGGTGGGTGAGGGCACGCGGGTTGGGCACGCCGTTGTCGGCGGCCGGCATCACCTCGCCGAGCCGGTAGACGGTGATGGCCGCGCCCTGGTCCCTCGCCTCCCAGAGCATGCGCTCGGCCACCCACTTGGAGCGGCTGTAGCCGCTGCGCGGGGGGATGGCCTCGCTCGGGTCGAAGTCCTCGGGGAGGGGCCGGCCGACGGCCGCGGCGTGCCGGTCGAGCACACCCAGGGTGGAGACGTGGTGCAGCGGCTTGGCCGTGCCGTGCGAGGCGAAGCGCAGCACCTCATGCGTCCCCAGCACGTTGGCGGGGCGGTGGGCGCGGTAGTCGAACAGGAAGTTCACCAGGGCGCCGATGTGCATCACCGCGTCGCACCTGGCCGCCAGGGCCTCCCACTCCTGGATGTCCAGGCCGAACCAGGGCTTGGACAGGTCACCGGCCATCGCTTCAAGCCGCTCGCCGATCCCGGGATCCCATAACCGCTGGCCACCGAGCGCGTCTATCACCCGGCGCCGAGCGTGCTCGTGGTCCGCGGCCCTGGTCAGGCAGATCACCCGCAGGTCGGTGGCCGACAGCAGCTGGTGGACGACCCGGGCGCCGACGAATCCGGTGGCGCCGGTGACCAGGACGGTGCGCAGGGGCCCGGGGGCGGCGGCGTTGATCTCGATGTCCGCGGGCAGCCGGGAGTCGCGGTCCATCAGCTCGGCCTCGTCCTCGTCGAGCTCGTCGAGCGCCGCGGACCCGGCCTGCTCCGCCCTGTCGCGCACCCGTCCGGCGAGCGCGGCCGGGGTCCTGAGCTCGTAGAGGTCCTGCACACCCACCCGCACGTCCACGACCCCGCGCAGCCCGAGCACCGCGGTCAGCGCGGTCAGCGAATCGCCTCCGCTGGCCAGGAAGTCGTCATGGACGCCGAAGTCGGCCAGGCCGAGCACGCTCCGCAGGACTTCGGCGATCCGTTCGTCGACGGCCCCACCCGCCGTCGGCAGCGTGCCGCTGTCGAGCTGCTCTTCCACCAGCGTCTGGATCGCGCGGAGGTCGACCTTGCCGTTGTCGTTGAGCGGCAGGTCCGGCAGTACGACACAGTGGTGCGGCATGCTGGTCCGCGGCAGCTGGGTGGCCAGGTGCTCGCGAAGCGCCGCCGGGGTCACCTCGGCGCTGGCCGCGGCGGCCAGGACGAGCCGGGTGCGGGTGCCCTGCCGTACGGCGACGGCCTTGGCCTGCCTGACTCCCGGATAGCCGGCCGCGGCCGCCTCGACCTCGCCCAGCTCGATGCGCACCCCGTCGACCTTGACCTGCCTGTCGGCCCTGCCGGAGAAGCGCAGCAGGTCCGCCTCGTCGTACCAGCCCAGGTCGCCCGTCAGATACAGCTTGTCGCCGGGGATCTCGGCGAACGGGTTGTCGACGAACACCGTGTCGGTCCGCTTGCGATCCCCCAGGTAGCCGATGCCCAGGCAGGCGCCGCCGATGACGATCTCACCGATCTCGCCGGGTGGCAGCAGGCCCAGTTCCTTGTCGACCACGATCGCGTAGCAGTTGTCGATGGGCCGCCCGAGCGGGATGTGGTCGCCGTCGGCGAAGTCGATGGGGTGGAAGACCATGCCGATCGAGGCCTCCGACGGGCCGTACCCGTTGGAGACCCGCAGACCGGGGATGAGGGTCCTGAGCCGGTGTACGGCATGCGGGCCGACTTCCTCACCGCCCACGACCAGGTGCCGCAGCGAGGTGACCTTGGCCACGGCCTCGGGCTCGCTGTCCAGCAGGGCCACCATCATGGCGAGGGTGGCGGGCACGAAGTCGGTGATGGTCACCCGGTGCTCGGCGATGGTGGCGACCGTGCGCTCCAGGTCCAGGAACTCGCCCTGTTCGGGGACGACGGCGTGTCCGCCGGTGGTCAGCGGCCACAGCAGCTGCCAGATGGCCGAGTCGAAGGTGTGCCTGCTGTTCTGCAGCACCACCTCTTCCCCGTCGGCGTGGAAGTAGCGCGACATGAACCTGAACCGGTTGGTCAGACCGCGGTGGATGTTGAGCGCGCACTTGGGGGTCCCGGTCGTGCCGGAAGTGAAGACCCCGTAGGCCACCTCGTCCGGTCCGGGCTCGATCGCCACGCGGTGGGGCGAGGGCGTCACGCGGTCCGCCGCGACGGGGTGGTGGCCGTCGCCGAGGACCAGCCGGGGGGAGATCACGGCCAGCGCGGCCCGCGTCCGCTCGGCGGGCCAGGCCGGGTCGCAGGGCACGAAAGCGGCGCCGAGCTTGAGCAGCGCCAGCATGGACAGCGGCAGTTCCAGGCTGTTGACCAGCAGCAGCGGGATGACGTCGCCGCGCAGGACACCGGCCTCGGCGAGCTCCGCGGCCAGACCGTTGGCCAGGTCGTCCAGCTCGCGGTAGCTGAGTGTGGTCGCTCGATAGGACAGGGCCGGACGGTCGGGAGTGCGATCGACCTGCTCCTCGAAGAGCCTCGTCACGGGGCGGTAGCGGCCGTGGTCGACCTGGTTGCCCGCCAGGCCGTTGAGCACCCGGGTGCGGGTGATTTTGTCCAGATTCGGAAGGGTCCACATGATTTCCGACATGCTTGTCCGATCTCTTGGCCCCATGGGGTTAGTGGGGCGACTTCGGCACCGGCTTTACCGGTGCCCGCTGGATCAGGAGGTCCTGACGGGTGATGCGGGGACGAGCGCCGGAACGCAGGCCGCGAGTTCCCGCGGCGGCGCGCCGGTGACCAGCGCGGACAGCAGCTGTCCGGCCGCCGGGGCGACCTGGATGCCGTATCCGCTGAGAGCGGCGAGCCAGAAGAAACCCGGGTCGTCGGGCGCCTCGCCGATTACGGGCACGTCATGGGCGACCGAGCTGCGCAGCCCGGCCCAGCGATGGGTGACACGTGTCACCTTGATGGTGGTTGCTTCCTCGAATCTGGCGATGGCGAGCGCGACGTCCAGGTCGTCGGGGCGGGGGTCGCCTGGGGGCATCGGCGTGGCGTCTGCGGGTGAGAGCAGCAGCCCGCCCGACTCCGGCTTGGCGTAGAAGGTCCCGGCCACGTCGGTGACCATCGGCCACGACGCCACCGCCGCCGCGTCGTGGCCGGCCGGCGCGGGAACCAGCGCTGCCGTACGGCGCAGCGACCGCAGACCGATCGGGGCGACCCCGGCCAGGTCCGCGACCTCGTCGGCCCACGCCCCGGCGGCGTTCACCACGTAGGGAGCGGTGAAGTCGTCGGCGGCCGTCTCGACACGCCAGCCACCAGGAACCCGCTCGATCGCCCGCACGTGCGCACCGGTCACGACCCGGCCGCCGCGCCGCCGGATCCCGGCCAGGAATCCCTGGTGGGCCGCCGCCACGTCCAGGTCGCAGGCCCGCGGCCTGAGCAGCGCCCGGTCGTGGTAGCCCGGCCGCAGCACCGGGCACATCGCCTGCGACTCGGCCGTGCTCACCTCGACGGCGCCCTCGGCCAGCGCCTGGTCGAACTCCTCGTCCGCCCCGGGTGGCACCAGCACGAGCGCGCCACGCGGGCTCAGCAGGGGGGCGTCCCCGAATCCCGGGGGCGGGGTCTCGTAGAAGTCCCGGCTGGCCGCGGTCAGCGCGCGTACCTCTGGGCCTCCGTAGTACTCGGAGAACCAGGCGGCGGAGCGTCCCGTCGCGTGGATCCCCGGGATCGGCTCGCCTTCGAGCACGGTGACCCGGCCGTGCTGGGCGAGGAAGTAGCCGGCGGACGCCCCGGCGATGCCACCCCCGATGACGACGAACTCGTTCATGATCTCCCACGCGGTAAGGTCAGGGCCGCGACGAGCAGCGCGAGCAGCACGATTCCCGCCGCGACGGCGAACCCGCGCCCCGCTCCCACGGCCAGCGCGTGGTCGGCGAGCGAGCGGCTGGCCGGTTTGGGACCCGTGATCGCGGACGCCGCCGCCCAGGCCACGGTGCCCAGGACCGCCAGGCCGGTTGCGCCGCCGACCTGTCTGGCCGCGCTGAAGACCCCCGAGGCGGTGCCCGAGTCCTCGGCCGGCACCCGCGACATGGCCGAGAGGGTGAGCGGCACCCCCGTGAGCCCGAGCCCCGCATAGGTGAGGACCGTGGGGACGAGCATCCCGGTGAGGTAGCCGCTGGAGTCACCGATCTGCGACAGCCAGGCCATGCCGGCCGCCGCGCTCAGCAGGCCGCCGATCACCAGGTTCCGCGCCCCCGTCTTGGCGACCAGCCGTGAGCTGAGCCGCGCGCCGTACACCAGCAGGGCGGTCAGTGGCACGTAGACCACCGCGGTCTGCAGCGGGGTGTAGTCCCAGACCTGCTGCAGGAAGAGCGTGAGGAAGAAGAAGATGCCGAACATGGCGGTGCTGGTGAGGATCTGCACGATGTAGGTGCCGGCCCTGACCCGATCGACGAAGATCCTTAAGGGGACCAGCGCGTGCGGGTTGCGCCGCTCGATCGCCACGAAGGCGGCGATCAGCAGCACCGCCGCCCCCAGCGTGACCAGCACGTCGGTGTCGGCCCAGTGGGTGGTGCCCGTCTGGTCGGTGGCCGCGTTGATCAGGCCGTACACCAGCAGGGTGACCCCGGCGGTGCCGGTGAGGGCGCCCGCCAGGTCGAACCGGCCGCGCACCCGCTCGGTCTCGGTCAGCACCCGCATCGCGGCGATGACGATGAACACCCCGAAGGGGACGTTCACGAACATCACCCAGCGCCACGACAGGGATGTGGCGATCAAGCCGCCCGCGAGCAGCCCCACCCCGCCACCCGCCGTGGCCACCGCCGAGTAGATCCCGACCGCGCGATCCCGCTCGGGCCCCTCAGGGAACGTGGTCGCGATCAGTGACAGCGCCGCGGGCGAGGCCGCCGCGGCCCCCGCTCCCTGTACGGCACGGCAGACCAGCAGCCACCAGGGCGTGGTCGCCAGCCCGCCGAGCAGGGACGCGACGGTGAACAGGGCGAGACCGGCGACGAACATCCGCCTGCGGCCCAGGATGTCACCGGCGCGCCCGCCCAGCAGCAGGAGTCCGCCGAAGGCGAGCGAGTAGCCGGTGACCACCCACTCCAGGCCTGAGCCTGAGAACCCGAGGGACCCCTTGATGCTGGGCAGGGCCACGTTCACGACGGTCGCGTCCAGCAGGAACATGAGCTGGGCGATCGATATGGTCCACAGGGCGAGGGTGCGTGAGCGCCGTCCCTCCGCGAGGTCCTGGGTCATTATCGGGGCGAGGCAGCGATCTCGAGCCGCTCGCGCAGCGGCTGCCGCAGGACCTTGCCCAGTGAGTTCTTGGGCAGTTGCCAGACGAACTGGAGGCGGTCGGGCCACAGCACCTTGGCCATCTTCTCGGCGGCCAGGTGCTCGCGTAGGTCCTCCAGGCTGGCCGGCGGGCCGTCGGACACCACCACGGCGCAGACCAGGTCGGCACCGGGCACGGCAGGGTCCGGATAGCCGACCAGGACGACCTCGGAGACCGCCGGGTGGCGCAGCAGGACCGCCTCGACCTCCAGCGTGGAGACCTTCTGGCCGCTGGCCCTGGTGATGAGGTCGACCCTGCGCCCGGTGATCCGGATGCCGCCGCGGCCGTCCTCCCTGGCCAGGTCGCCCGTGTCGAACCAGCCCTCGGCGTCCAGGCAGTTCTCGTACAGCTCGCGCTGGCCCAGGTAGCCCAGGCACTGGGAGGCGCCGCGGACCAGGAGCTTGCCCGCCCCTTCCTCGGCCTCGGCGTCGGGGACGACCTTGATCTCCATCCACGGCATGGAACGCCCGTCGCTGTGCGCGGCCCAGCCCTCGGGGTCGTCCGGCCTGGTGACGGTGACGCCGCCGTTCTCGGTCATGCCCCACAGGGCGTGCAGCGGGATGTCGAACACCTCGCGGACGTCGCTGATCAGCTGCGGCTGGATCGGCGCCGAGCCCGACACGATCCGGTTGAGGCTGGCGGCGTCCCGCGGGTTCTTGCGCTGGCCGGCCAGGAGTTTCACCAGGTAGCCAGGCGCGCAGTAGGCCCAGCTGATCCGGTGGGCGGCGATCAGGTCGAGCAGCAGCTCCATGTCGGTGTTGGTGTCCTGCATCACGCAGGTGCCGCCCAGGTGCAGCGGCATGTAGACCGCGTAGCTCATCCCCGCCATGTGGGTCAGGTAGTTGGGGATCGAGATGACGTCGTCCTCGGTCAGCCCGTACGGCTCGGACACCGCCCTGACCGCCGCGTAGACGGTGTTCTGGCTGTGCACGACGGCCTTCATCGTGCCCGTGGTGCCCGAGGTGTACAGCAGCAGCGCCGGGTCGTCGGGGCCGAGCGGCACCACGTCGCCGGGGTCGCCGGGGTCGCGGTCGGCGCGGACGAAGAACTCTTCGAAGTCGATGGCGCCGGTGGCCGCGGCGTCGCCCACCACGACTCGGTGCTCAAGGGTCTCCGGTGCGGCCTCCACCAGGCGGCCCGCGTAGTCGACGCCGTCGAAGGAGTCGATGGTCACGGCGACCTTGGCGGAGCTGGCCCGCAGGACGTGGGCGAGTTCGCGCCCGCCGAGCACCGGGATGACCGGCGAGCTCACCGCTCCGATCCGGTTGCAGGCGAGGTAGAGCGGGGTGAGCATCCACAGGTTCGGCAGATAGAGCACGACCACGTCACCGGGCCCGACACCGAGTTCGCGCAGTGCTCCCGCGAAGCGCGCAACGGTGTCCGCCAGCTCGGCGTAGGTCAGGGTCTTGGCCGGTTCCCCACCCTCATAACTGATGATCGCCGGATGGTTCGGACGCCGCTCCGCGGCACCGGCGAGATCATCGAGAAACGTGGACTCCCGCCACCAGCCAGCCGCGCGGTAACGGGCTGCGGTTTGCGGGTCAGGGGTCGCCAAAGTCTCCCAGATGGGCATTTTGCACGGCTCTTCCGGTCTAGATCATTGGACGACCGAAACTTAGTCCTAAACCCGGCCAAGAAGACATCTCTTGACATTTCCGTTATGTGCAGTCAGTGACTGCCTGAATAACCCGGTTTGACATGTAACGGCCGGGGGTCCACGCTCGTCGATCACACACCTGTCACGGACTGCTCGGGGAAGGGTCATCGTGAAGATCGGCGTGCTCGGCTGGGACTACGGGGAGATGGATCCAGACGCTCCCGCCCTGGTGGAGACCGGCAAGGAGCGAGGGCACGAGATGTCCCTGTTCACTCTGGAAGAGCTCGCCTTCACCCCGGGAACAACGGGTGGCCTGAACGTCACGGCGGGTGATCAGCCGGCCGAATCCTTCGACGCCATCATCTCCAGGGCCAAGCTTTATGGCGAGGACTGGCAGGACCGCGTGGAGCGGTTGACCGTACTGAGTAATGTCCCTGGCCTGCGCATGTTCGACCCTGCTGACGTGTGGGTACGCGGATACAGCAAATTCCTCACCGCGCAGAAACTGGCCGAGGCCGGCCTGCCGACCCCGCCTGTCCGCTCGGCCGACACCACCGCCGATATCGAAAAAGCATGCGAGGAATGGGGCGACATCATCGTCAAACCATCCTTCGGCTACCGCGGCGTCGACGTCGAGCGCATCACCGATTTCCGCACGCAGACGGACGTGGCCGACGACCTGCTCGCCAGGTACGGCAGGCTCGTGTGCCAGCCGTTCTACCCGACCCAGTACGGCGAATACCGCATCACCGTCGCCGGTGAGGTCGCGCCCATCAACATGCTGAAGTTGCCCGCCGCCGGGTCGTGGCGATGCAAGACCCTGGAGGGGGCGAGCTTCGAGTCCTTCGACGCGCCGCCCGAGCTCATGGAGCTGGCGCTGCGGGCGAGCAGGGTCATGGGGATCACGCTGGCGGGCCTCGACGTCCTGCCGACAGCGGACGGCTACATGATCCTCGAGGTCAACCCGATCCCGGGCTTCCTCAACATCTTCGGCGCCGAGCGGCACAAGCAGACGCTCAACGGCGTCTTCGACTGGGTGGAGAAGCAGGTCTCCCAGTCGTAAACCTGCGTCAACCTGCTTCGGCGGCTGAAAGCCCCCGGACGGAACGTGCCGCCGGGGGCTTTCCCGCGTGTCAGCCGAGGCGGGCGATCGACTTGTGTTCCACGTACGCCTCCAGGCCCTCGCGGCCGAGGCCGCTGGCCTTGAAACCGCCGAACGGGGCGTTGAGCTCGCTGTCGTTGGCGATGCGGATCGCCTCCTCCTCGTCGTCGAACGGGATCACGCCGATGACCGGGCCGAAGATCTCCTCGCGGGCGATGCGCATGGAGTCGTCCATCCCGACGAAGACCGTCGGCTCTACGTACCATCCGGTCGGCTGGTCGCCCCGGCCTCCGCCGTACGCCAGCTTGGCGCCCTCCTCCAGGCCCAGCTTGATGTAGGACTCGACGTGGTCGCGCTGCTGACTGGTGGCCAGCGGGCCGATCCAGGTCTCCGGGTCGTTGGGGTCGCAGCAAGGCAAGGTCGGCGGCCGACGCCCCGTGGTCGACGATGACAAGCGCGCCGCGATCCTCGACCGCCGCCGGCGCGGGGAATCCATCCGCGTCATCGCCGCCGGGGTGAAGGTCTCCGTCGGTGTCGTCCACAAGACCCTCGCAGCCGCTGCCGAGGGCAAACCCCACTGACCAGCCCCCGACTCCCTGAGGGGTGAGCTGGATCAAGACCGGGTCTTGGGGCGCGTTGCGTCAGTTCCCGTACTGCTTGGTGTCCGGGTGCTCGATCAGCAGGACCTGAGCGGTCTTGTCGGCAACGGGACGGTGCCGCATTCCCCTGGGAACGACGAACAGTTCGCCCGCATTCAGCACCACCGGGTCTTGCCCCTCCGATTGGATCTCAAAGCTGCCGTCCCAGCACAAGAACAACTCGTTCTCATCGTGGTAATGCCAGGGGAACTTGCCCTCCAAAGCGGCCGTCGGCGGTGACCCGGTCGGTGAAGGCTGCCGGGGCCCGCTTCAGCTCCTCGGTGGGCGTGTCGACGTCCTTCATCATCGACTCCCTCCGGCCGCTGGCGGAATGTTGTGGTTGAAGCGGAACATGTTGCCGGGGTCGTGGGCCGTCTTGACGGCGACCAGTCGCTCGTACGCCTCCGGTGTGAACGCCTGGCGCACGTCCTCCGGGTCGGTGTGGGCGACGCCTGCCATGAAGTTGAGCGTGCGCATCCCGCTGTTCCATGGGGTGAGGTTCTGGATGACCCGGTCGTGCCCGGCGTATACGGCCTCGTCCTTGCCGATGCCGAGGACACCGGCGGAGTACAGCTGGAACTGGGCGGTGGTGTGCGCGACCGCGTTCGGTAGGCGCGGCGGCCGGGCGAGGGCGCCGCCGAGATGACGGATCTCGATGCTGACCGTGCTGTTCGATCCGGGGCCCACCAGCGCCAGGATCGCCTCGACGGCGTCATGGTCGAGGTGGGTGAGCTGGAAGGTGTTGATGTGGTACGAGCCGGGCGTCGGCGGATCGTTGTGGATGGTGCCGACCTCGGTGTACGGGATGTCGGTGACCGTGTCGACCAGCGGCGTGGCGATCTCGCGCAGCGGCTTGACGAGCCGGGCACCGTCCTGCGGCGAGCCGAGGTAGCTCAGGCGCAGGTGCATGGCGAAACGCCCGCGCAACTCCTCGGGGACCTCGGGCACATCGGGCCAGGGCATCATGAAGAAGGAGGAGCTGAGCTCGTCGGGCACCTCGGTGACCCATGTGCGGTAGAAGTGCAGCACGCCACGGATCGACTCGGCCGGGAAGAACAGACCGCCGCCGTAGATCCGCGGCACCTCCACCAGTTCCGTCTCGAGTGAGGTGACCACGCCGAAGTTGCCCTTGCCGCCGCGCAGCGCCCAGAACAGGTCGGTGTTCTCCTCCTCCGAGGCGGTGCGCAGTTCGCCGTCGGCGGTGACGACCTCGATGAAGCGGACGTGGTCGGCGGCGTAACCGTAGCGGCGGGACAGGACGCCGATGCCGCCGCCCAACGTGTAGGAGACGGCGCCGACGAACGGCGCCGAGCCGTTCAGCGGGGCCAGGCCGTGTCGGGCGGCGGACTGGATGACCTCCCGCCACAGCACGCCCGCCTCCAGCCGCACGGCGCGGCGCTCGGGGTCGACCCGGTAGCCGTCCATGCGCCGCGTGGAGATGAGCAGGGCGCCGTCGGCGGGTAGCCCCACACCGTGGCCGGTGGCCTGTACGGCGACGCCCAGGCCGTGGTCGCGGGCGAAGCGCACCGCGGCCACCACGTCGTCGGCGCCCGCCGCGCCGACGATGACGGCCGGGTGGTGTACGACGGAGCGGTCGAAGCCCTCCGCCTCCTCGGCGTACCCCGGGTCGCCGGGGAGGAAGACCGGGCCCTTGACGCTGTCGGCGAGTCTCATCACCGCCCCGGCGGTCAGAGTGGGGCCACCCGTCGGCTGGATCTGCTCGATCACTGGCATGTCCTCACGTGTCGTCGTTCAGGTGGCGCGTCGGCCGGTCCAGGTCAGCCCGTGGTGAACTCGAAGGTCGGGTTCCGCCGGGCCCCCACCCGCTCCAGCGCCTCGGCCAGCAGGTGGACCTGGTCCAGGGAACTGCTGACCGGGTAGAGCACCAGGTCGTCGACGCCCGCGTCCGACAAAGCGATCAGCTCCTTAAGTAGGCGCTCGTCGGAGTCGAGCGAGTCGGCGCGGACCGGCTCGTAGTACGGCGACTCCTTGGAGCCGTAGTAGTGAGCCACGTACTCGTCGGTGAGCTGGACGGCCTCGGAACCGGAGCAGAAGTAGCGGCCAGTGAGGATGTGCGGCTCGCCGGGACGCTCAGCCGTGGCCCATGCCTCGGTGACGCCCTGCACGCCGTTCACCAGCAGGTCCAGGCTCAGCGTCGGCGCCACCCAGCCGTCGCCGAAGCGGGCGGCGCGGGCATAGCCCGCGGGGATCAGGCCACCGATGAGCAGCTTGGGACGGCCCTTGCCGGGCAGCGGGGTGGGGCCGGAGACGCTGGTGACCTCCCCGTCCCAGACACGGCGCATTTCGGTCAGGGTGTCGTCGAAGATTTTGCCGTGGCCCTTTTCGGGAGCACCGCTGAGGGTGAAGTCGTCCGGCCAGCCCCCGATGCCCAGGCCCGCCGTGAGCCGGCCCTCCGAGATCAGGTCGATGGTAGCGAGCTGCTTGGCGAACAGGATCGGGTTGCCCCGCCATCCGACGTTCAGCACGCTGGTGAACAGCTGGACGCGCTCGGTCACCGCCGCGGCGATGCCGAGGGAGACCAGCGGGTCCAGGATGTCGTAGACCAGGCGGTCGATGGATCCCAGGGAGTGGAAGCCGAGGCGCTCGCTGTCCTCCGCCCACTGCTTGACCTCCCGCGCAGGACGTCCGGGAACGGCGATCGGCAGACCAATTCCAATATTCACGAGCACTCCGTCTCAACCAGGATCTCACTACGGGCACAACGATCCGGACAGTCCATTTCCGGCCGTCCTCATGCGCCCGCCGTGACGATATTCAGCGAGATCGGCATCGGTCTTGTACGGATCGGACACGCTCCGGGGATCTCCCACCTGACCGCCGCCGAACAGGCGCCCACCGACCGGGACCGCCGGGGGGGCTGGCCGACCGCTCCGAGCGGTTCGCCAAGCAGATCCCCGCCCCAGACACCGTCCGCGCGGTCTGGGAGGTCCCGCGCTCCCCGATCACCCGCCCTACCAGCAGATTCTCACTGTCCTGGCCGACACCGGCCAGCCCACCCGAGCGCGTGATCTGTGCCCGGCCCTGGACCTGCCCCTGGTCCGTAAGAACATCGAAAACACCCGTGCCAAGCTCAAACGCCTGGTCGGCCTGAGCATCCTCGCGGAGATCGAGCCGGGATTGTTCGCTCAGCCGCGTCCGTAGCTAAGCCACGAGCCCGCAACCAGGTCTTCCGGGACAGCGCAAGCGATCACTCGCGAACCGCCCTCTAACAAAGGGGCGCCAGTAGTAGATCATGAAGGTATGTCCGACCAGATTCCCGCATTCCTCGACGAAGTCGGCCATGGCTGGCATCCGCTGCTGCAGCGGCTGCACAGTGACCTGCTGGCCGTCGACCCCGGCTACAGAGTCAACCAGGTCAAGGAGAAGTACGGCGAGCTGAGAGTCTCTTTACTGACCGGCCTGCTGCGTTCGCTCGCGGCGCCGGATGAAAGGGAGCCCGACCGCTACGAGGGATTGACGCCGTCACAACTCGTCCGCGCCGCCGAGCAGGAATCAGCCCGGATCTGCGAGTCCTGCGGCGCGCCTGGCCAGCCCAGGGACAGACCCTGGATCAAGACTCTCTGCGACGACTGCGCCACCCTCAGCGGCACCAGCTCCCATGAGAGAACGTTCTGCTTGCTTGAGTGATAGTTCATGGATTGTGCCAGGTCAAACCGGACACGACCCCTCCGAGTGGGCACCATGCCTGGCTGATCTGCGCCATCGCGATGACCTGGCACGCCCGCACACATCGGCTTCCCGGGCGCCTCATGGACTTCCCCGACGACGCCCGCCGACTGGACTGCTTCGCATGGTCGAGGCGGTCTATCAATTCCGGCGCGCCACGCTACACGAGCACCTCGCCACCTCAGACTCCCCGGGGCCGGGATGGACGGGGTGACGGCGGTGAACTTCGCGGATCTCGGGATTCTCCCACCCGTCTACGCCTTCGCCAGAGCCCTGGTGACCGGCCGCGGCGCCGTCCCCGACGCAGTGGTACGGCGAGCCGCGGCCGCCGGGCTCGGACCGGCCGACGTGCTGCAACTGGTCACCGAGTGCGCGTTCGCCACGCTGGTCGGCCTGGTCGACAACCTCGCCGGCCGGATCGGACTGGACGAGCCGTTGCGCCCGCAGTCCTGGAAGTAGCCGGTCACGCCTGAGCGCCGCCGATCAGGGCGAAACACACCCCCCACCCGCCGATGGCGAGCACGGCGGCGACCGGACCCAGCGCGACCAGGCACGGGATGAGGACGACGAAGACGTAGAGGCCGGCGACGAGCGTGACGTGGCGACCGAGGCCGACCCGGCGGCGTAGATCGGAAATGCCTGCCACGACCAGCCCGATCCCGGCCACCGGCGTGAGGATCGCGAAGACCGTGCCCGTCGCGTCAAGCGACATGAACGCGACCAGTTCGGCCGGGACGAACGCGGTCACCGCCACGGCCGTGGTCCAGTACCCGAACCCGCCCACCCGCAGCGCCAGGAGCACGAAGCCGACGGCCTGCGGCACGTGGACGAGGGCCAGGAGCACCGTCCACCATGCGGGTGAGCGGCTGTCGAACCCGAGCGCCGGGATCAGGGCCGCGGCGATTCCGGCCGCGGCCTGCGCCAAGCCACCGGCGACGAGCCAGGGAGCTGGATTCCTCATGAGCGTGGTCCTTTCGTAGCGGGTCGGGGCCGACGCTGCCCGTCCGGATCCCTGTCCGGCAATGGACACGGACGCCGCCCGGTTCGCTGGGCGAAGCCGGAGGTGGTGGCCTACGCTCGGAATGCGCACGCGTCCGGCGTCACCGGACATGTGGAGTCGGCGGCACGGCAAGGCGAGGTGCTCGAGTGGTCGACGATCCTGATCCCCGGCTGTCGTTCGCACGGCGCCTGCGGGCGTTGAAGGACGCCGCGGCGGTGTCGGTTCGCGAACTGGAGTCGGCCAGCGCCCGCACGCCCCGGCGACGCGGCGGGCAGCCCCCGTTACGGCTGAAGCGCAGCACCATCGCCGGGATGATCAGCGAAACCCGCCCGGTACGGCCCGAGCAGGAACACGTCGAGGTCTTCGTCGACACCTGCCTGCGCATCGCCGACGAATCCGGCCGGACCGTTCCCGCCGACCTGGGTGAGCCTCAGTCCTGGGACACGGCCTACCACGACCTCCTGGTACGGCTGGCCGACCTGCGCAGCGATCGCCGTCAGGCCGGCGAGGCGGTCAGGCGCCTGGAGTCCGTGGCGCGCCCCCGCCGGGCAGGTCCGGCGGATGCCGCGGTCGCCGAGGCCAAGGACGTGCTGGCCGGGCTGGTCGAGCAGCAGTGGCGCACCGAGGCGCGCATCCGCAGCCTGGCCGACCCCGATCCGATCCCGGTTCGCTGGCGGCCCACGGACGACGAGCGGCTGACCGATCACGCCGCCAACCTCACGCCGGGATCGGCGCGGCTGACCGCCTCCAGCGACGACGTCGCCGCGCTGACCAGCCGGTTCCGCGCGATGCGCCGCCAGCGCCTGGTGATACTCGGCGGTCCCGGCACCGGCAAGACCACCCTGGCGGTCCAGTTGCTGCTGGAGCTCCTGGCGTCCCGTCATGACGATCCCGACGAGCCCGTCCCCGTGCTGCTGCCGGTCGCCGAATGGGATCCCACGGCTTTCCCCCTGCTACAGGACTGGCTGGCGGCGCGGCTGGACCAGGACTATCCGGCGCTACGGGCCACGGTCCTGGGGGCGGAGGCGCCGGTGACGCTGGCCGTACGGGGGCATGTCCTTCCAGTTCTGGATGGATTGGACGAGCTCCCCGCGCAGGCGCAGGCCAGGGCCATCGCCACGCTCAACCGCTCCCTCGGCGGGGCCGACCAGCTCGTCGTGACCGGCCGCACGCCCGACTATCGCGGCGCCGTCGAACTCGGCGGTGACGTTCTCACCTCCGCCGTGGTCATCGAACCCGATCCGCTGACCCCCGTCGCCGCCGCCGGCTACCTGCGGCGCTGCCTGCCACCGAAGCCCGGACCTGCCTGGGAGCAGGTGCTCGACCAGCTCGGGTCCGCGTCGGGCCAGGCGGGCGCGATGGCCGCCGTCAGCACGACTCCGCTCGGGCTGTGGCTGCTCCGCGCCGTCTACATCACCCCGGACGCCGACCCGGGCGCGCTGCTCGACACCGGCCAGTTCCCCGACGCCGCGGCGCTGCGCGCCCACCTGTTCGACCGCCTCATCGCCGCCCTGGTCGAATCGCGCCCGCCCAGCACCCGTCCGGGCGATCTGTTCCGCCCGCGCCGCCACCACGACCCTGATCAGGTACGGCACGCGCTCGGCTATCTGGCCCGCCACCTCACCTACCCGCGCAATCCGGACGGCTCCCCGCGAACGCGTGACCTGGCCTGGTGGCGCCTGGCCGGCGACACGCACGCCGTTACCCGCACGATCCGCCTCGTCCTGGCCCTCACCTTCGCGCTCGTCACGGCGACCCTCTCCGTCATCGCCGTCGGCCTGGCCGAGGGATTCGTCCCCTTCCCCCGGTACGCCTTGGCCTACGGGCTGGCATACGGACTCGGCGGCGGCCTTCTCGTCGCCTACGCGGCCCGCACCTGGGAACGGCAGCCGCCGGGCTTCGCCGATCTCCGGTTCCGCGGCCGCCGGTTCAGACCGCGCTTCAAACCGCTGCGCGGTCTCCTGTTCGGCCTCGGCACCGGGCTGGTGATGGTCGCCATGATGTGGCTGACCGTCGACTCCGCCGTCACCATCATCGTGGCCGCCCTCGTCTCAGGCCTGGCGGTCGGCCTGGCACACGGTTTCGCCGCCGGGCTCGCCACCTGGGCCGAGGCACCGTCCTCGGCCGGTCGGGCCAGCACGCCGCCGACGAGCTGGCGCGCCGACCGGACGCTGAACCTTGTGCGTGCCGCCACCATCGGCTCCAGCGCCGCCCTCACCGGGGGCCTGGCGGCCGGCGTCGCGGCCGGTCTCACCGACACGCCGGCCTTCGGAGCCGCGGTCGGTCTGATCTACGCCCTCGTCTTCGGCGTCACCGCCGGGCTCGCCGCCGGCCGTCACCACGCCTGGATGGCCTACCTGATCGCCACGTTCCGCCTCGCCCTGTCCACCGGCACCTCCCTTGCGCTGATGTCCTTCCTGGACGACGCCCACCGCCTCGGCCTTCTGCGCACGGTCGGCCCGATCTACCAGTTCCGCCACGCCGAACTCCAGGACCATCTGGCCGGCCAGCCGTCCGGCCGGACACCACCGAACCCCTGAATGCCCAGGTAGGCCGGGATGCGTCCGGCTTGTATGCCGGACGCCTGACTCCTCCCACAAGGTGGGTGACCCAACCCGCCTACAAGGAGCGTCCCGTGCGTCCTGCCCTGCTGATCACGATCGTGGCCGTCGCCGCGCTGCTGCTCGCCATGTCCGCCGACGCCCGCCCCGTCCGGACCGACTGCTCGAGGCGAACCTGCTCCTACACCTTCCCGCCCGCGACCACGGCCGCGATGAAGCGGGCCGCCGATCGCGCCGGCTGGCTCGCCGGCCCGGCGGCGGACATCATCTGCGTGCGCCTCCCCCACCGTCCGGCCGCCCTGGCCTGCGCGGCCGCGCTGAAGATCACCTACGAGCACGCCAGGAAACGCCTCAATCAGGCGTACGCCCAGGGCGGCTGCTTCACGATCACCGCCTCGCCGGTCAGATTCTCCGTCACCCCGCTCGGCAGCCGCTCCTGCGTCAGCGGATGAGATCGGACTGGGCCACCGAGAACACGACCCCGTCTTCCTCGCCCTCGGTCATGCCCCAGACCTCCATGTTCTCGTACCACAGCGACATGTCCTCGGGACGGAACGCCCAGCGCGCATGGCTCTGGATCGTCCAGCCCAGCTACGATCCGGCCACGTCGACCGCGGCGAACCGGCGATAGGTGAGCGATCCCTTGGACATGCTGAAGCTGACGTAGAGCTCGTCGCCGTCGGCCTGCATCGGGTGGCGACGCGCCCGATCCAGCCAGGCCCGCGCGTCGTCGAACTCCAGGGCCGCGAGCCCGACGTCGGCGACCACCACCTCCAAGATCATTCCGGCCTTACCGTGGATCACCCGCACACCCTATGCCGACCCCGCGCACCGCCACGAAGGTGTCCGGCACCGCCGCCGCGACAATGCTGCGGAGGCCTGCCAAGTACGGGATCTGATTCCGAGCAGCCCCACACGGTTCGGCGCTGACCCGGTCTGCCCCGATGATCCGCTCGAGCAGACAGAGGCGGTGTTCGAACCCGGAGTCAACGCCCTGCAAGCCGGCGATCCAGTCGGCGCGCCGGAGTTCTTCGACCAAGCCGCCGCTCGTCTGGCCGACCGGAAGTATCACCGGTGGATGCAGCTCCTGCCCCAGTACCGGGGGACGCGCTGCTCGCCCTCGGCGATCCGGCCGGTGCGGCTGAGCTTCAGGCCGAACCGCGCCTCGCCGAAATCGGCGACGTGCGAGAACGGCTCGCGGATGACCAGGCAGTCCCGGCGCTGCCGCATCATCCTGAGGAACGCCGTGGAGCGGCACCGGGGTGCGCTCCACAGCGCGATGATTCGTGCCATCGGCTCAGGGCAGCAGCGTGTGCATCCACCCGTGGGGGTCGGGTGCCACGCCGGTCTGGATCTCGGTCAGCCGCCGGCGCAGCCGGGTGGTCACGGGGCCGGGTTCTCCTTCCCCGATGACCAGCTCGCCCCCCGCGTGTCTGACTCTGCCCACGGGTGTAACCACGGCCGCCGTCCCGCAGGCGAACACCTCGGTGAGGTCTCCCGAAGCGCTCGCCTTCTTCCACTCGTCAACCGAGATCTTCCGCTCCTCGACGCCGTAACCGGCGTCGCTGGCCAGCCGCAGCAGCGAGTCCCGGGTAATTCCCGGCAGCAGCGAGCCGCTCAGCTCCGGTGTGACGACTCTCGCCGTCGGTCCCGAGCCGAAGACGAAGAAGAGGTTCATACACCCCATCTCCTCCACCCACCGGCGTTCCACCGCGTCCAGCCAGACGACCTGGTCGCAGCCGTGCCGTACCGCCTCCTCCTGGGCAATGAACGCGGCCCCGTAGTTGCCGGCGAACTTGGCCGAGCCGGTCCCGCCGGGAGCGGCCCGCACGTATTCCTCCGAGAGCCACACGCTCACCGGCTTCGCCCCGCTGGTGAAGTAGGACGCGACGGGCGAGGCGATCAGGACATAGATGTACTCGGTGGACGGTGTCACCCCGAGCCCGACGGAGGTCGCGATCATGAAGGGACGGAAATAGAGGGAGTTGCCGTTCTCGGCCGGCACCCAGTGCCTGTCCGTCTCGGCCAGTTCCCTGAGCGAGGCGAGGAAGACCTCCTCCGGCAGCTCGGGCATCGCCAGCCGCCATGCCGAGGCGCGGAACCGTTCGGCGTTGGCCTCGGGCCGGAAGCTGGCGATGGAGCCGTCCGGCTGGAGGTAGGCCTTCAGCCCCTCGAAGACAGCCTGGCCATAGTGGAAGACCGCGGTCCCCGGCGGCAGGCCCAACGACTCGTGCGGGCGTAACCTCGCATCGTGCCAGCCGCGGTCCTGGTCGTAGGCCATGGTGACCATGTGATCGGTGAAATACCTGCCGAACCCCGGATCGCGCTGGATCTCCGCCACCCGCTCCGCGCCGGCGGGTTCGGGGTTCAGGGTGCGACTGAACTCGACTTCTACTTTCATTCCGCGCCAACCTCCTGTTTCTCAGCAGCGATGTGCTTGGCCAGTGACTGAACCGTGGTCACGTCCTCATACAGCCGCCTGAGCGGCAGTTCGATCCTGAATCTCCTCGTTCGCCTCGATCACCGAGTAGGAGGTGAACCCGAGCTCGAACAGTGACGTATGCGCGTCGACGTCGTCGGGCCGACGCCGAGCAGGCTGCCGACCAGGGAGCGGAGGTGCGCGCGCACGCCGTCCTCGGTGTCCGGGACCGCGCCACCTTCCGCGGGGCCGGGTCGCCGCAAACTCGGGTCCCGTCGCCAGGTGCAGGGAGTAGGCGCTGGGCATGTCCACGTCCTCGTGGTTGAGGAGATAGTTGCTCGCCGTACAGCCGATGAAGACGCCCACGTCGCGATCGAAGGTCTCCGGCCGGCACTCCCAGGCGTACTCCAGGAGGAGGCGATGCTGCTGGTCGAGGACACCCGCCTCGCGCGGAGCCATGTCGAAGAAGCCGGCGTCGAACAGCTCCGCGGTCTCGAGAAGCGCGCTCCTGTTGACGTAGTTGGGGTGGGAGAGCATCGCCGGATCAAACCTGTCCCTCAGTGAGTCCTCGGCGGTGATCGACGAGCTGGATTCGAGGCCCGCACACAGGTTTCGCCAGTATTCCCGGTAGTCGCGGGCGGCGGGCAGACGGACGGACATCTCGATGATCGCGATATCGCCGAGGTCGTGTGCCATTGCGAAGTCCTCAGGTCTTCGGAGCCTTTACCGACTCACCTGCCAGCCGGTCCTTGCGACGGTGATAGGCGCTTTTGCTCTTCTCCCGGTTTCCGCAGATGTCCATCGTGCACCAGTGGCTCGACTGGTTCCTGGAGCCGTCGTAGAAGAGCCACCTGCAGACATCCCGCCGGCACGCCTTCATCCTGCGCCAGCGGCCGTCGTCCATCGCGGTGCGCACGACATCGAGGATCTCGGCCATCGCCTGCCCGAAGGGTGACGGCGCGACGAGCGTCAGCGAGCCCTCGGAGGTGAGGGACATGGCGATCCGGAGTTCCTGGATCGCCATGTCCATGAGTGCCAGTGCCTCCCGATCGAATGGCACGCCGTTGTTGGCACGGGCCATCGCACGCAGGCCCTCCCGCAGCGCCGCGGCCTGCCGGAGCGCCAGGATGCCGATCTCGGTCTCCGGCTCGACCAGGTGCTCGTCCGCCAGCCAACCGTGCAGGCCGTCGAGGGAGGACAGGGCATCACGCCGCGCCTCCCAGTCGAAGGTGTTCACGAAGGCCTGAACGAGCCGCAGCGTGCCCGGCGCGGCACGCCGGGCACCTGGCTCGGCACCCGCGGGCGCACTCACGTCAACCAAGGTTCCTCCGCAAATGACGTCACCTGCATAGAAGGATAGAAGGTGTGATTAACACTTGCTAGATGCATTTACCGGTGAGATATCCGCGTTTGTGATTCGGCAGATGCTCTTCGGCTACCGATACGCCGGATCACCGGGCGGCATTCCCTGACATTCCGGAACCGGCATTGATGCCGCGAAGCGATACGAAGACGGGCGTTGAAGCCGCGCCCAACACATAGGTCGTTGACTCATAATCAGCGGCTTCTACCGAGCTGGAAGCTCCCGGATATCGTGAGTTTCTGTCGACTGACGGCGTGGGAGCCTTGCTGCCCATCTGCGCTGCACCCCGCCGGGGGCACATCACAAATGGGCAGCTTCTTCGGGGTTGCCCTCGGTGCAGTGGCTGGAGTCCGCCTCCCTGCCACTGTCCGCGTTGGAGGAGCCAAAGCACGCGCGGGCCGCCCTGGAAGCCCTCGCTCTCCTCCTGGACGGCAAGGCTGCCGCGACCTCGACCTACCGCCGCAAGAGGGCTGTCTTCCACCATGTGCTCGAATACGCCGTAGAGCTGCAGGAGCTTTCGGCAAATCCGCTCCACAAGGTCAAGTTCCGCAAGACAAAGACCAACAGCGAGATCGATCGGCGCTCTGTGGTCAACCCGGCCCAAGCCCGACGGCTGCTCACCGCAGTGACCTACGTGGGGAGGACACGCGGCCCGATGCTCGCGGCCATGTTCGCGTGCATGTACTTCGGTGGGCTGCGTCCTGCTGAGGCTGCCGGTCTCCGAGAGAGGACTGCTACCTCCCGGAGAAGGGCTGGGGGTTGCTCACGCTGGAGAAGACCCGGCCGCAGGGCAACACGCGCTATACCGACTCTGGCGAGGCGCACGATGTACGTGGTCTCAAGCATCGGGAGGAGACAGAGACCCAGTTGGTTCCCATCCCGCCGGAGCTGGTGGCTTTCATTCGCGACCACATCGCCATGAATGGCGTCGGAGAGGACGGGCGGCTCTTCCGAACCCGCACGGGCGGTGTGATCTCGGGGTCCGCCTACGCCAAGGTGTGGAAGGAAGCCCGGACCTACGCCTTCACACCTGACCAGGTCGCCTCTCCCCTGGCCGCTCGACCGTACGACCTGCGGCACGCGGCCGTCTCACTCTGGCTCAACGCCGGCGTGCACGCGCCTGAGGCCGCCGAGCGCGCAGGACATGGCGTGGACGTGATGCTCAGAGTCTACGCCAAGTGCATCGACGGGCAACAGGAGGTGGCCAACGCGCGCATCCTGGAGGCGCTGGCAGCGTGATCGGAAAAGCACGAAGGACCCCGCGGGAGACCCCGGGGTCCTTCGTCGTTCACGGCATCGGACTCACGATCCCATGCTCCAAACCAGCATGCCGACCTGCGAAAACAGAGGTGATCCCATTCCGCGTATGTTCCGCGACCAGTGGCACAGAGCTGCATCCGGCGGCATCCTGCTGCCTACCCCAGAGAACCTCGATCATGGAAAAGGCCAGGTCAACGCCATGGTCGCCTGGCCGAGAAGCGCGCCCTGCAGGATTCGAACCTGCGACCGTCGGATTAGAAGCAAGATCTTTTAGTGCCACGCGATACCGTTTGATGGTAGTTCATGCCGCCCGCGCGCACTTTGCGTGTCCGACAGTGCCAAGTCATGTCGGGGCGTGTCGGGGCGCAGGAGCACGCGCCGAGCACGGCCGACACCCTATTCGATCATCGCATCGTGGGCCCTCTGATCGAGTTCCGTACACCAGAGCACGCCGGCCCCTACGTAGAGATGACTGCTAAGGAACCACCTAACGGAGCGCTCGGAGGTTGGAGCACGCACCGAGCACAGCGCTCAGTCGCCTGCGGGCAGCCTGGGCTCGTTGGGGATTGAGGCGCGGAGGCCCTGCCTGCAATGCGCCCTCGCGGACGGCGCGCTCGACCTTGCCGACCTCTTTCCCGTCGCGGCAGATCAGATATCGGTAACCGAGATGCTCCTGGACATGGGTTCTGGTCAGTTGGCTCAGGCTGAGGCCCGAGGCCAATATCGGCCTGTTGCTCGGAGGTGAGGGCGGGGATGACGAAACGGTCGCAGACGTAGATGTTTGAACTGGTCCTCGAGCGTCTCCCCGACGCGTGCGCCTTCAGGGGCATCCACAACCTCAGTGGCTTCCGGATCTGGCCGACCGGCCGCTGGTTGTCGCCCACTACCGCGGTGCGGATCAACGCCACCTTGCGAACCCCGCTGAATGCGGCGGTCCGTGCCCGACTGATCCTGGTCAACCCCGCGAACGGAGCCGAACTGCCTCGTCCTCGGCGACGGCATCCGGTGATCTGGACCGCCGGATGGGCGGCCCGGTGGCGATTGTCGGGAGAGCGTCCGGCGGTGGCGATCTGGACCGAACAGCAGCTCGCGGCGTTCGTTGATGCCGCCGTATTTCGGGCCCTCTCACCGGGTTTCATGGCATACGAGCAACCGTCGAGCAACCATGGTTGGATTCTGGTGGACCACACTGTGCGTCTGATAGATGGCTCTATCCCTGGTGGCCGTCTGAATTACATCGTGATTCAGATCATACCTGTAGGGCGCGGCCACCACATGATCTTCAGTTCCAACACACGTGAATGATCACAGCGGTGGCCGCCTACCGTACGTACGGCCCAGTTACTACAAGCAACCAGTCTCGCGATCTAGGACTGAAGTGCTAATCAGTCCCATGAAAAGGTCCGAATCTCGACGGGGCGCGCGCGTCTCCATCATCTTCGTGCCATTGACAGTGAGTAGCAGCCACAAAGTCCGGACCGCTGTTGATCAAGAAGACCTTGCCATGGGCTGGCCATTCTATCCCGAACGCCTCCAATGAAGGATCGGCAGGGAGTGTGATCTCTTGGATTACGAGTTCGCCATATTCGGCCTCGATTCTCATGCGCTCAACGTTGCTGAAGAGGACATCGATTCGTTTTGGCGAGGCAGCAGGATCGATGCTCCTCACCAACAGGCGTGAGTAGCTCACGGCGTAGTGCCATAGGCGGAACTCCCTTCACCAGGTAGCACTCAGGGTCATCTCAACCTCCTAGGAAGCTGGGCAGAGGTATGTTGACTACCTCGCCCCCGCGATAGAAGGTGATGCTACTCCAGTCCCTGTAGCCCCTGCGCACGGAGTCTCCAACGATTCTCATCTCGCGCTCTGTCGTAAACCAGTTATTCCCACCACCCCGATCATACGCTTCCTTGAATGCGCGAGCGGGATCGGCGGCATGGTCGAATCCATCGAGGTTTACATGAATCCAAGTTTCAGGCTTATAGAAGGCGACGTCTCTTACTGAGGCAAGCGCCTCCTCCATTGTGCCGTCCAGGAAGTGGGTGAGTCCACGCTTATCGGCAAATTGCGAAGTCCTCCTTCTTTTCTAATACCGAGAGCGACTTCCCCGGCGTCCGGGAGCCCGCCAGGCGGGATGACTACTCCGCAACTAAGATTTGGCATTTCGGGCGTACGGCAGTCCATCGTTGCGTTCCCGTAGCCGGACTGCCAAGCCTTTATCGCCCAGCGGCTGATAACCGCCGCAGCTAGGATCGTCATCAATCCCTAGTCCATAAAACCAGTCACACTGATCCTGGAAGTGTGCCGCACCCCAAGGCGTGATTAGGCCGCCGACGAAGTCCCAAAAGCCTCCAGATTTCTGTTCTGTCGGTAGCTTGGTGGGCCCGTCACACTCCGCGTAGCACTTCGTTGGATGCGGGATATTGACGTTCTGGTTCCTGATCGGACGGAACGGGCTGCCGTCGGGGTGGTCGCCTGATGGGGAGCGGCGGCCGGTGTTGCAGGGTTCGCCTTCCATGCAGCCGGAGTGGCCGTCGATTTCGACGGAGTTGATGGGGTTGCCGCCGGTGAAGGCGTAGCGGTTGGCGGTCCAGGGGTCGAGGCCGAGGCCGAGGTCGTCGAGAGCGCCGTTGTAGGAGTCGAGGTTGAGGAAGCGGTTGAGGCCCGGGTTGTAGTCGCGGAACCCCATGTCGTACATGCCGGTGGAGTTGTCCCACCGCTTGCCGTTGAACCGGTACGGGTTGTACTCGTCCTTGGCCGTCGGGTCGACCGGGTCCGGCTTGTCGATACCGGTGAAGAGTTTGTCGTCGTTGCTGCCGTAGGCGGTGTAGCCGTAGGTGGCTCGGGTGTCGCCGTTCTCCTTGGTGATGTCCTCGACGTCGGAGTGGGCGTTGTAGCCGTAGTACGACGACTCCTCAGCGCCCGTGTCGGTGATCTTCGTCTGCGACAGGCGTTCGCCCCACGGCGAGTATTGGAAGGCCTTGGTCAGCTGGCCGGCCACCTCTTCGTCCAGGACCTCGCTGGATAGGCCGAGGTAGGAGTAGTTGGTGGTCTTCGCCGAGGCGGAGCCTTCCTTCTCCGTCTTCGACGTTGTCCGGTCGAGCGGGTCGAAGGTGTAGCTGGTGACCGTGGTGGCGCCGTCGCCGCCGAGCTTTTCGTGCTTGATGACGTGGTCGAAGCCGTCGTAGGTGTACTTCTCCTGGGTTTTGCCGCCGCCCTGGATGGTGCGCAGCCGGCCGTACGGGTCGTAGGTGTAGGTCGAGGTGGCACCGTCGGTGACCGAGGTCATCAGCCGGTTGCGGTCGAAATTGAAGGTGCTGGTCTTGCCCAGGACCTGCTGCTGCCAGACGTTGCTGTTGGGGTCGTGGGAGTAGGTCTCGGTCTCCGCCGCACCGCCGCCGACCGGGGTCTTCACCGTCTTGGCGATGCGGTCGCGCGGGTCGTAGGTGTAGGCGTAGTCGTTCTCTAAGTACGCACCCGGGTTGTCGGCGTTCTGGAGTTTGGCGTGGTCGCTCGCGCGTTGCAGGTTGCCCTGATAGCCGATGGTGTGCTCGGCCACGATGGCCGCGTTGGGCTTCTTCTCCACCGAGTAGCGCAGGACGCCGGACAGGAAGTAGTCGTAGTCAACGGTGTTGCCGTTGGCCTTGGTCTCCTTCAGCCACTCACCGCGCGGAGTGTAGGTGTAGCCGGTCGTCTTCGGCAGCGGATCCGATGCGGACTTCTTGTTGACCACCTGATCGACCAGGTCACGGATGTCGTAGCGGTAGGTCGACAGCACCTTGTCGTGGGTGAGCTGGGTGACGGCGCTGTTTTCGTTGTAGCCGTAGCTGGTGGTGTTCTTCAGGACACCCTTCAGCGTCTCCTTGATGGTGTCGATCTGGTTGAGACCGGTGTAGGAGATGTCCCAGTTGTCGATCTTGGCGTTGGCCGAGTTGTCGGCGATGTCGACCAGGTTGGCGTTCGGGTCGTAGGTGTAGGTGAAGTGCTTCTTCTCGCCGTCGGTCTGACCGCTGTTGTCGCGCACCAGCTTGACGGCGTCAGCGATGACGCTGCCGTTGGCGTTGTCGGTGTCGCCCAGGCCGGCGGTGAAGGTGTAGGTACCCAGCTGAACCCAGTCGCCGCTGTTCTTGGTCTGGTCCACCGTCACGGTGTCGGTGGTGGCGCCGTGCTTAACCTGGTAGCCGGCGTTGGTCGCAGTCGCGCCGGCCGGGTATTGGGCGTAGACCTTATAACTGCCATCACTGGGGATGGTCAGGTTCCAGGTGAAGGCGGACGACCCGGTGCCAGCCGGGGCGACGGCGTAGTCATATCCGACGAACCCCGAGGTCGCGTCGGCCTGCACGCGCGGGCCGACCGCATTGGAGGCGAAGCTGCCGCCCGAGGTGGTGGTCCACGAGCCGGTCGCACTCACCTGGCCAGTGTCGGAGTTGTCGTCCAGGACGACGTCCAGGCCGAGCGGGACGCCGTTGTCGGAGTGGGTCTTGAGCTTGCCGTCCGGGTAGTAGCTCCAGTCCAGCGCCCGCTAGCTGGAGTTGCCCGCGCTGGTGACGGTGCGGTTGGTCTGCTCGCTCAGCTCGTTGTAGTCGTATGAGGTTTTGATCTTCCACGCATCGGTGGTGGTCTTGGACCAGCCGTTGTCCCAGTACGTCATCGAGGAGACGTTGCGGATCGACTGGCCGTGCGAGGGCGGGGAGGAGATCTCCTGCAGCCGCGAGACCGGGTCGTAGGTGTACAGCACCGAGTCGGGGGTGTTGTAGACCGGGTCGGACCGGTCGTAGGGGAAGACCTTCTCGCTCGGCCGGTTCAGCTTGTCGTACTTGGTCTCCTGAACGAAGTCGACCAGGTCACCGCCGCGCTCCACCCCGCGCGGGGTGATCACCTTGGTCTGGTTGCCGACCTGGTCGTAGACGAACTTGGTGGTGACGTACTTGATCACACCGTCGGTCTCGGCGTGCGGCACGCGGGTTTCGACGACGGCGCCGCGCTTGTCGTAGACGGTGATCGACTTGTTGTTCTCCTGGTCGGTCTGCCCAACCACCAGCCCGTCCAGGTCATAGTCCGTCGAGGTCTGATAGCCGGCCGCGTCCTTGACGGTTTTCACCCGATGGTTCAGGTCATAGCCGTAGATCGCTGTGTAGTCGTTCGCGTCCACGGTGGCGTTCTTGCGCGGATCGATGACCTTGGTGGTGTTGCTGACGTTGTCGTAGCTGTAGGTGATCTTGTCCTGCTTCGCGTTGACGACGTCGGTCAGCTGGTAGATCGCGTCATACAGATAGGTGGTGACGTAGTCGTTCAGGTCGGCCGGGGTGAGGTTGCCCTTGGGCTCGGTCTGCGTCTTCAGGTTGCCGGCCAGGTCCCAGGTGAAGGACGCCTTCCGCTCGGGATCGCCCGCTTTGTCCACCGGCAGGATCGAGCTGAGCAACTGGTCGGCGTCGTCGTAGGTGGCGGTGGAGATAGCCCCGTTCGGCGCGGTCACCGTGGTGATGTTGTCGTTGGCGTCGTAGATGGGCGCCGGGGTGACTATGAACTTCCCGGTGTCCTGGTCCTTGGGGGCCTTGTTCTCCAGCGGCCGCTTGAAGATGTCGTAGGTCTGGGTGGTCTTCTTGCCCAGCGCGTCGGTCACCGTCAGCACGTTGCCGCGCACGTCATAGGTAGTGGTCGTGACGTTCGAGTAAGGATCGGTGATCGTCTTGGGGTAGCCGGTCGGGTCGTAGTCGCCGTAGGAGGTGGCGTTGCCGTTGGCGTCCGTCGAGGTGATCAGCTGGCTCCGGGCTGGGCGGCAATCGCCGGCCGCAAGGTCGCCGCCGGGCGGCGTCACCTCAGAAGGAGGAGGCCGCGTGGCGGCAGGCCCTGGACGCCATGTTTCTGATCTGCGGCCAGCAGGTGCTCGACGCGGGCATCAGGGATATAGAGCTGACCGAGGCGCGAATCGCGGCGCGCGGTGATCGTGTTGATGGTCGGGGCCTGTCGCGGGCGTTGAACCGGGCGATGCGAGAGGACATCTTGATGCGGCCGAAGCTGTAGCTGCGCCATCGAGCTAGAGGCCGACGTGGGATCAGTGGTCATGGTCGCCCTCTCGATACCGTTGGCCACAGCGAGCAGTGCGTTGTCGACGGTTACGCCCCGATGCAACTCGAAATGCTCTTGTTCGCTGATCTCCTCATACGCCGGCGGCGGCGCGAACGGGCACGTACGGGCCATGGGGAACTCGTGCTTCTCGGCGGTAGTCATGACTTTTCCTTCCACGACGTCACGGACAGGCGATAGAGGCTGGACAGCGAAAAGCCGTGTGTGAACGGCAGTTGCTCGACCGGTGCGACCGGGTTTGGCTCTGGGACGCGGCGGACCAAGGAGCCGCGATGAATCACCGGGACCGACGACATCGGTGAATTCAGACTCGACCTGTCCCCTCGCGGGCGAAGTTCGGTTCCGCCGCTTCAAGTCGCGGTACTGAGATGCCCAACCGTCGTGCTTCGGCCAGGGTGTCCCGGCAGACCTCGCGCGGCTCCTCGGCGTCGGGGTCGGAGTGCGCCGTGAGGCTCACGCGCGCGGGCGCGACATGAGCGGTCAGCCAGGCGAGCACGGGTGCCGTCAGCCAGGTGGGCGCCCGGAACGGCAGCACACCGCCCCGGTGTCGTCGCAGGTCGAGGCCGCGCGCCTGGAGGAGCGGCAGCAGTTCGCGGCCGGCCAGCAGCGCCTCGCGCAGGTCGCCCGTTGCCCCGGCCAGTTGGGACAGGGATCCCAGCCGCAGGCCCTGCGAGAACATGCCGGCATCCGACGCGAAATGGACCCACAGCCAGCCGCGGAAGTCAGGCCGCTCCTTGATCCGGAGGCCGGCCTGGCGAAAGGCCTGGCGCACGGCCCGTTCCCGGTCGGTCGGGGGCCGGTCGAGGGTGCCGAAGATGACCGACGGTAGCAGTGCCCCGTGGAGTACGCCGTCCGCGCCGAAACCGCCACCGGCCTGGGGAAAGCCCCAGGCGATCTGGTCGGCGGGGAGTGCGCCGATCGCGGCGAGCGGCTCGGTCCAGAGGTTGCCGAAGATCAGCACCGTGGCCTGGCCGACACGCGGGGCCAGGAAGGCCGTCGCCTCCGCGAGGCGGTGGTGGGGCACGCTGAGCACGATCAGGTCGAAGTCGTGGTCAGGCTCCAGCGCCTCGCGGTAGCGCACCGGCCACTTCTCGGCGACGCGCTGCCCCCACACTCGCCGCCGCATATCGAACAGGTCGAGGTCCACCGCGTCCCCGTACGTCGCCGCGCGACCCGGCCGGACGTAGAACTCGACGTCATGTCCCGCCTGTTGCAGAACCCAGCCGTAGATGGTGGCGATCACGCCTCGGCCGAACATCAGGATCTTCACGCTGCACCTCGTGGGGTACGATCGATTTGGAGGTAATCTCCACTTTTCAAAATATGGAGGTCATCTCCATTTGTCAACGCGAGGTAGCGCATGACCGCCGACAAGCCCCTGCGGGCCGATGCCCAGCGCAAGCGCGACGCCCTGCTCGCCACCGCCCGGGAGGTCTTCGACGCCGGCGGTTTCTTCGACCTGCGCTTCGATGACTTCGCCCGTCTGGCCGGGGTGGGCACGGGCACGCTGTATCGCCACTTCCCCACCCGGGAGGCGCTGGCCGAGGCGGTCTACCACGGGGAAGTCGCCGCGCTGTGCGACCGCGCCCGCCAGCTACAGGCCACGCTGCCCGCGGCGGAGGCTTTGGCGACCTTCCTACGCGGCATGGTCGACCACATAGACGCCCACGAGGGTCTGGCCCGGACGTTGGCCACGCTCATGGCCGATCGCTCGGGTGCCCTCGCCGAGGGCAGCCGGGCGCTGGAGCAGGCTGTCACCGACCTGGTGGCCGCCGCCGTGCGGGACGGCGCCGTTCGCGACGACGT
>NZ_JAHDTI010000023.1 GCF_018531495.1 Nonomuraea sediminis | reverse complement strand
GGCGGAGCGAGGGAGAGCGGCTGACCTGGGCAATCCTTGATCGCCCAGGTCGGCAAAGTGATCTGACCGGGTTCACACCGAAGAGGTCACTGGTTCGATCCCAGTATCGCCCACCAGCTCAGAGGCCACTTCCCTAGCCAGGGAAGTGGCCTTCTTGATCTTCCGGGTGACTTACGGGTCCTCGGCGTCCTGGTCCAAGCTGCGGTCCCCTCTTGCGTCACGGGCCGGATCCGCGGACGGTAGATCTTTCCCCGTGGCCGCCGATCCTCCGGCGTGACCCACCGGGCGAGCAATCTGTTCGATGGGCACACCATCAGCGGAGAGCCGTAGCTCGGTCAGGGATCGCCAGGACTTGAGCCGGGAAACCCACGCCACAACGTGATCCCAGCGCCTGAGCCTCCTCTGTCTGAGCTTGCCGGATGGTCCGCTTCAGCACGGAGTGAACCTTTGCCTGGCGCGAAGAAGGTAGTAGACCTTGTCGCGTCCGATGCTCAGCATCTCTGCTGCCTGTTCGACTTGGCGGGCACGGCCCACGTCTTGCAGGCGTTGGTAGGACCCAGGTGCGGCGCATACCGGCGGGGCGCATCAGAGCGCCGATACTGGCGGTCACCTTGAGGGCTCGCTCCAGGATCGGCGTCAGCGCCTCCTCAGCTTCCCGTGCGACGTCGTGGCGGGCGTGTCGTGCCCGGGATGTCTTCCGGCGTCCTGTAGCAGCGTGGCGGGCATTTCAGCCGCTTGTCGGAGGGCTTGAGCTGATACCTCAGCCGCCTATCCCGGCAGAGGTGCGTCCGCTTGCTCCAGGATCGAACGCTGACGCGCGACAGGCTCTGCCCTGGCCATGAACCAGGAGCAGAGCCCATCTCGGGAAGGCGCCGTTGGAGGAGCGCCGGTGCAGTCAGATGTTGTGTGAGAAGTCCCCGCCGAAACCGGCGATGAAGACGTGGCTGTCGATCTGGCCCGCGCTGAAGAACAGCGAGATCCCGCACCCCCACCTGATGCCGTCGTGGCCTACAGGAAAGACGTTGTCCGCGCTCAGGTCGTGCGCGTGATCACCTTCGATCCTGAGGCCCTCTTTGACCATGATGCGGTCCGGGCCGTCCCACACATGCACGGCGACGAGCGCGCTGGTCTCTCGCGCGTCGAAGAGGATCAGGACCCTGTCGAGGGTGGCCCGACGGTCTTCGACGATGACCGGGGTGGGAATGGGGAGGTGGATCCAGTCGCCCCCGTTCGCCGGAAGCGAGAAGGTGACGCCGAATCCTTGACGCAGTGCGCTCGTGTTCGGGTTCTCGGCTACCGCTGTGAACCCGTGTTGCCATGACGCGTACAGCTTTGACATTGTCGTACTCCCTGCGGTTTGGTTGGCTGTGGATCTTCGTGGTTGGGTGAGAGCCGACCCCGCTTGGCAGCTATATTTCGCATGCCGGAGCGTTTCTTGAGGGTTCGGGGCTCCCTTGTTGCTCCACGATAAAATGCCTTGAGGAAAGCTTGGCATCCCTAAAGTTGGGGGTATCCGTCTCGCCATAATTCAGGGAAAAGGTCTTCCTGCAGGGCGAAGTGTGGAAGAGCTTGCGGTGCCGCGTCAAACGGTTACGTGTCCGTCAATTGCGGATAAATGCCTTGCAAGCAGGCCGTGGGCTATTGGGGCTGTTCGCCCTACTTGTCAATTAAGTGCGTTGCGAGCGCGGAAGGTGAGGTTGTTGTGCAGGTGACCTTGCTGGATGCGGCGCGCACTTGGGGGTGAGCCGGCCGGGGCCGGTCACTGACCCGCCCGAGCCAGAGGGGTCCTCCCAGCAGGGATGAAGCGCATGAGTGCCGCAGATCGTGCGACGTGATGTGGTCGGCAGCGTCCCGAGGGGGAAACCCGTCATTGCCGCCGAGAACGTACTCGTTGATCTTATCGGCATGGGGTTTCTCTACGCGCCCGGAAGAGTAAGGGAGTCAATATCGGGAGCCGCCGCTTTGCGGATGCCTCAGACGTTTCCCTCACGCCGAAGAGGTCACTGGTTGGATCCCAATATCGCCCACCAGTTCAAAGGCTGTTTCCGTTCAGTCGGGAACGGCCTTTTCGGTTGTTGGGGTTCGCGTGACCTCGTGGTGGTCCGCCGGGGTGATCGATGTCGAGTGGTGGCGTTGACAGGGCTGTTGACCTGGGGAAATGTTGAGTGGAGAGGTAGGGGGAGGGGAGGTCCCGATGTCCTGGCATCTGGAAGGAACCTATTTCGAGAACTGCAACTGCGACATGGTCTGCCCGTGTTCCACGTCCGGGCTGACGGCGCCGGCCGATAACGAGCGGTGCGGGGTCGCGTTCGCGTTCCACATCGACTCAGGGCAGGTCGACGGGGTCGAGGTCGGCGGGCTCACGGTCGCCATCGTGGCCGATACCCCGTCGGTCATGGGAGAAGGCGGCTGGCGCGTGGGGGTGTTCATGGACGAAGCGGCCACGCGGGAGCAGGCGGAGGCGCTGGGGGCGGTGTTCTCCGGGCAACGGGGCGGGCCGATGGGGGCCCTGGCACCGCTGATCGGCGAGATGCTGGGCATGGAGGCCGCCCCGATCGAATACGTCAACGACGGGCGGCTGCACCGGGTACGCGTCGGTGACGCGGTCCACATCGAGGTCGAGGACTTCGTCTCTCCCCTCGATCCGACCGGGCGAGGCGTCAGGGTCAGCGGCATCGGCTTCCCCGCCGACACTCTGGCCGCCGGGCGGGCGCTGGCGGCGGACATCAACGCGTTCGGGCTGGAATGGTCGAACGAGGGGAAGAACGCCTTCTCCGCGCCCTTCTCCTGGTCGGCCTAGTCAGGCGGGCTCGAGGAGCGGCGTCAGACCGCTGGTCAGGCGGGTTCGGGGAGCGGCGTCAGGTGGAAGGTGATGCGGACGCGGGTGCCCGTGGGGCCCGTGTCGATGGCGGTGGCGTCGCTGAGGAGCCGGACGAGCCAGAGCCCGCGGCCTCCGAAGTGGTCCATCGGAGGCATCGGCGAGTCGAGGGTCCCGTCGGGTATCCCGGGGCCGCTGTCCGAGATCTCGCAGTGGAGCTGGGCGTCCACCTGCCACAGGCGGAGCAGGCCGCGCCCGCCGGCGTGGTCGACGACGTTGGTGACCGCCTCGTGGACCGCCAGGACGAAGTTCTCGTGGCGCGCGCCGTGCAGGCCTAATCGGCGCGCGTGGTCGCCGACGGAGTGCCGCAGGTCGGTGACCTGACGCCGGGTGAAGGCGGTGGCCATGATCAGGAGCTCGTGGCCGCTCATCTCGGACCTCTCGCCGGTTTTCCCCTGCGACGGTGCGGGCGCGCACCCAACCCGCCGACCAGGGTCTCTCGCCACCGTCCGCCGGTCAACGCTCACCCGGCCCGATCAAGGACCAGCGCGTCCAGGCTGTGCCGCAGGCGTGCCGTCCACAACGGGATGTCCAGCCGCCGGCACAGCTCCATCGCCTCGTCGAGGCAGGCGCGCGCCTCCTCCACCGCCGACACGGCCACGTAGGCGTGTGCCAGCGCGTGCAGTGAGCGCACCTGCATGAGCGGGTCGCGCAGCTCCCGCGACATCTCCAGCGCTGTCACGAGCCGGTCGCGGGCGGGCTCCGGCTCGCCCCTGGCCGAGTGCAGCAGCCCGCGGGCGTAATGGACGTAGGCGAAGGCCGCGGTGCCGCCGATGGCGTTGGCGAACTCCTCGACCACCTCGAAGGCCCGCTCGGCCTCCGCTGGCCGGCCGAGCGCCAGGTACGCCTCGCCCAGCCAGTAGGAGCTCCGCGACCTGATCAGCACCGCCCCGGCCTGCTGGGCCTGCTCCACGGCCCGGCGCAGGATGGGGACCGCGGTCTCCGGCTCGCCGTTCTCGACGTGCACGATGCCGATCTGGTGCAGCGCGTCGGCCGCGGCGCTGCCGTCGCCCACCTCCCGCAGCAGCTCGTAGGCCTGGTGCGCCAGCTCGACCGAGCGGGCGGCGTTGCCGGCGATGCGCTCGTAGACGGCCAGGTGCCGCAGCACGATCGCGGTGCCGTGCCGGTCGCCGATCTCCTGGAACAGCCGCAGGGCCCGGTCGTGGGCCTGGCCCGCCTCGGCGTAGCGCCGTCGCCAGGCGTGCAGCGACCCCAGCAGGTGCCACATCGCGGCCTCGCCCCGCCGGTTGCCCGCCGCCTGGCAGGCGGCCAGCGCCCGCTGCTGCACCTGAAGCCACTCGTCGACGTAGTAGCCCTGCTGGAGGATCGGCATCGCGCCGAGCGCCAGCTCCCAGCACAGCTCGTCCATCCCCAGCGACGCGCACTGCTCCACCGCCCGCACCAGCGCTTGCCGCTCGGCCAGCATCAGCGCGACGGGCCTGGCCGCCGCCCGCAGCCCTGCGGTGACGATCTCGGGCCGCCAGCGCGGCGTCTCGCCCACGTACACCCCGGCCCCGGCGGCCCGGTGCGCGGAGTCGGACAACGCCAGCCACCCGCCGAAGGCCCGCCGCAGCGCCTCCAGGTCGCCCGGCTCGTCGAGCTCGCGGGCGAAGACCCGGATCAGGTCGTGGAAGCGGTAGCGGGCCGGGGCGGTGCCGTCCAGCAGCCGCGCCTCGACCAGCTCGTCGAGCAGCTCGTCCGCTTCCTTCAACGAGGTGTCGAGTACGGCTGCCGCCGCCCAGGAGGGGAAGTCCGGCGCGTCCAGCCGCCCCAGGAGCCGGAACAGCAGGCGCGCCCGGGCCGGCAGCGCGTGGTAGCCGAGCGCGAAGCTGGCCCGCACGGTCTGGTCGCCGTGGCGCAGCCGGTCGAGTCGGTCGCGCTCGTCGCCGAGCTGGTCGACCAGGTCGGCGACCCGCCAGTGCGGCCTGGCCGCGAGCCGGGCCCCCGCGATCCGCAGCGCCAGCGGCAGCCCGGCGCACAGCCGATGCAGCCGGTGTGCGGCGAACGGGTCGGCGTCGACGCGCGGCCCGCCGGTGATCGCCTCGAGCAGGCGCAGCCCCTCGGTGTCCGACAGGCCCTCCAGGTCGATCGAGCGCGTGCACGGCAGCCCGCCGAGCCGCGGGCGGCTGGTGACGATCACCCCGCAGGTGCCGCTGCCCGGCAGCAGCGGCCGCACCTGCCCCTCGTCGGCCACGTTGTCCAGCACGACCAGCACCCGCCGCCCTGCCAGCACGCTGCGGTAGAGGGAGGCGCGCTCGTCGCCGTCCTCCGGCACGTCGGCGTCGGCCACGCCCAGCGCCCGCAGGAACCGGCCGAGCACCTCCATCGGGTCGGCGCGCGCGTGCAGGTCGGCGAAGAGCTGGCCGTCGGGGTAGGCGGGGGAGACGCGGTGGGCGGCGCGCACGGCGAACGTGGTCTTGCCGATGCCGCCACGCCCCGACACGGTCACCACCGGCACCGGGGCGTCGGGGTCGCGTTCCCCGCTCAGCGTCTCCCGCACCACGGCCACCTCCTCCGCGCGGCCGGTGAAGTCGGCCAGGTCGCCGGGCAGCGTGCGCGGTCGCACGAGGGAGCGCCCGCCCGGCAGGTCGAGCGCGGGGTCGGCGGTGAGGATGGCCCGCTGCAGCGCCTGCAGCTCGGGCCCTGGGTCGAGCCCGGTCTCCTCGGCCAGCACGCGCCTGGCTTCGTTGAACGCCTCAAGCGCCTCGGCCTTGCGCCCGCACCGGTACAGGGCGGTCATCAGCCGCGCCCACAGCCGCTCGCGCAGCGGGTTGCGGCCGGTCAGCGCCACCAGTTCGGGCACCAGCTCGGCGTGCCTGCCCAGCTGGAGATCGGCGTCGATGCGGTGCCGCACGGCCACCACCCTGGACTCGGCCAGGCGCCTGGCCTCGGAGTGGACCAGCGGGATGTCCTGGATGTCGGCGAAGGCGTCCTCGCCCCGCCACAGCTCAAGCGCCGTGCGCAACACGCGGGCGGCCCGCGCGGGGTCGGTCTCGGCCGCGCCCTGGGCGGCCAGTTCGGCGAAGCGGTGAGCGTCCAGCTCGCCGGGATCTGCGGCGACCAGGTAGCCGGGCTCGCGCCGGACGATCCGCCCGGGATCGCCCAGCGCCCGCCGTAACTGGTGCACGTACAGCTGGATGTTCTTGGCCGCCGACTTCGGGGGAGCCTCGCCCCACAGCTCGTCGATCAGTGTCTGCACCGCGACCGGCTTGCCGGGGTCGCACAGCAGCAACGCCAGCAGTCCGCGCGCCTTGGGCGGCCCCAGATCGAGCTGCTCGCCGTCCGCCCTGACCAGCAGCGGTCCGAGGACCGCGAACTCCAGGCGAGGGGTCATGATGCACGTACTTTACCAAGGCTTGTCAGACCGTCACGATCTGTGCGCTCAGGAGACGACGCTCGCGGCCAGGACCAGGCTGGCGGCGCCGAGGGCGTGGGCGCTGTCGTCCCACGGGCGGACCGCGATCTCCAGCCCGGGCAGGATGCCGCCGTCGGTCACCGAGCGGAAGCCGGGCGCCAGGTAGGGCCACAGCACATGGCTCTCGCCGATCACTGTCAGGGCCCGTACGGCCAGCACGTTGGCCACTCCGGCCACCGCCCTGCCGAGGATGGCGCCGGTCTCCGCCAGCAGGTCCCTGATGCCCGGGGCGTCCTCGTCGGCCAGCCGTACCAGGTCGGGGGCCTGCGCGGAGGTCAGGCCGCGGGCGCGCGCCTCGGCGGCCAGGGCGTAGTCGGCGACGTAGGCGTCCAGGCAGCCGCGCCGCCCGCACACGCAGGCGGGCCCGCCGGGACCGATGGGGACGTGGCCGAACTCGCCGGCCACGCCGTCGGGGCCGCGGTGCACGCGGCGGCCGAGCACGATGCCCATGCCGACGCCGTCGCCGATGGCCAGCACCAGGAAGTCGTCGTGCTCGCGGCCGGTGCCGAACAGCAGCTCGGCCGTGGTCGAGGCGCGGGTGTCGTTGTCGATCAGCACGGGCACCGGCAGCCGGGCGGCCAGCAGGGGCAGCAGCGGCAGGTCGGTCCAGCCCAGCCGGGGCGAGAGCCGTACGGTGCCCGCGGAAGGGTCGATGAGACCGGGAAGAGCCAGCCCGACCGCCCGCACCCGGGAGTCCTCAAGCACCGGTGAGCAGGCCGAGACGAGCTGGTCGACCGGGTCGTCGGCGGGGGAGAAGGGCCGCGTGAAGCGCCGCACCTCGCTGCCGTCGAGCCGCATCACCACCCCCACCAGGTGGTCGGGGTGGACCCGCAGCCCCAGCGTGTGGGCGGCGTCGGCGACCACCTCGAGCGGCACGCGGGGCCTGCCGGGGCCGCTGACCTGCGGCGGCAGCTCCCGCATGAAGCCCAGCTCGATCAGGCGGCGGGTGTGCTCGCTGACCGTGGCCGCTCCTAAGCCGAGCCGGGTGGCGATCTGTGAGCGGTTGAGCGGTTGCGACCCGGTCAGCGCGAGAATCTCCGCGCGGACCAGGTCCTCCCGGTACCGAGGCTGGGGCATGTGGTCATTTTCCTCTCTTGACGGGCGGCTCCCGCCACGCCTAAGGTCGCCAACCACAATAAATTCGTCACCGAAAATACTAGGGGCGAGGCACATGCGACAACTGGTGGCCATCGGATTAGTGGCGATTCTGGCCACGGCGTGCGGCGGTGGCGGGGGATCGGGCACGGCGGGCGGCACGAAGGACTCGGCGGGCGCGGTCACGCTCGACTGGGAGATGTGGGCGGGCAGCGAGGACGAGAAGGCCCAGCTGGACCATCTCGCCCAGCTCGTCACCCAGCAGGACCCGAAGATCAAGATCAAGCTGCGCACGGCGCCGTTCAACGACTACTTCACCAAGCTGCAGACCGAGTTCGCCGCGGGCAAGCAGGCCTGCGTGGTGTCCCTGCAGAGCCTGCGGCTCGGCGCCTACGCCGACCTCATGGAGCCGCTCACCCCGGGCGACGGCTTCGCGCCCGCCGCGCTCGACGCGCTGAAGATGGGTGGCAAGCAGCTCGCCCTGCCCTTCGACCTGGCCTCGATGCTGCTGTACTACAACGCCGACGCCTTCGCCAAGGCCGGGCTGCCCGCGCCGAAGACCGGCTGGACGGTCGCCGACTTCGACAAGGCCGCCAAGACGCTGTCGACCGGCGGCAAGAGCGGCTTCGGCATGTCGTTCTCCGACCTGCACACGCTGTCGCTGCTGCTGACCTACAACGGCGCCCGCCCGGTCACCGACGACCTCAAGCTGCAGATGGACGCCCAGCCCATGGTCGACGCCCTCACCTGGTACGCCGGACTGGCCAAGAGCAAGGCCGGCAGCGTCCCCGCCAGTTCCTCCGAGGGCGGCTGGGGCGAGACCCAGTTCGTCAACGGCAACGCCATGATGGCCGTCGACGGCTCGTGGGACGTCGGCTCCACGTTGAAGGACGCCAAGTTCAAGGTCGGCCTGGCGCCGCTGCCCGCAGGGCCGAACGGGTCGAAGACCTACGTCGCCAACTCCGGCTTCGGCGTGGCCAAGTCGTGCCCGTACAAGGAGCAGGCGATCAAGGCGGTGTCGATCCTGACAGGGGCCGAGGCGCAGGGGTATCTCGCTGGAGCGGGACGCGGCTTCCCTGCCCGTACGGCGCAGCAGGCCGACTACGAGCAGTTCCTGGTCAAGGCGAACCCTGCCAACGCCGAGGGCGTGCAGACGGCGATGGCCGCGATCAAGGACGGTCTGGCAGGCGGAGTGCCGCTGTTCACGACGAAGAACTGGGACACGGTCAACAAGACCATGGCGCAGTACCTCCTGCAGGCCTACACCGGAGCCCAGAGCCCCAAGGACGCGCTGTCCGCGATCCAGCAACAGGGCGCGCGGGGCCAGTGAGGCTCAGACGCGCGGAGCAGTGGAGCGCGCTCGGCTTCGCCACGCCGAGCGTGCTCGGGCTCGGGCTGTTCACGCTGTTCCCTGTCGGCATGGCGGTCGTGATGAGCTTCTTCCAGTGGCCCATGCTGGGCACCCAGGAGTTCATCGGACTGGACAACTTCCGCTACCTGTTCGGCGAGGACCCCAACTTCCTCGCGGCGCTGCGCAACACGTTCGTCTTCACCGGGCTGTACGTGCCGCTGAATCTGGTGCTGGCGCTCGGGCTGGCCTTCTGGATCAGCCACTCGCGCTGGCAGAACCTGTGGCGGGTGCTGTTCTTCATCCCGGCGATCACGCCGATGGTGGCCAACGCGGTGATTTGGAAGCTGCTGTTCCAGCAGGTCGGCCGGGAACCCAACCTGCTGGCCGACGGGCGCACCGCGCTGCTGTCGGTGGTGGCGATGAGCGTCTGGCAGGGCTTCGGGTACAACCTGATCGTCTTCTCCGCGGCCATCAACGAGATGCCCAAGGCGGTGCTCGAGGCCGCCGCGATCGACGGGGCGACCGGCCTGCGCAGGCTGCTGCGGGTGCAGCTGCCGCTGATCTCGCCGGCGCTGTTCTTCGCCACGATCATGACGGTGATCAGCGCGCTGCAGGTGTTCACCCAGCCCTACATCCTGACCGCGGGCGGCCCGGGCAACGCCACCGAGACCCTGGTCATGGACATCTACCAGGCCGGGTTCCAGGCGCGCGACCTCGGGCTGGCGGTGGCGGGAGCGTGGGTGCTGTTCGCGATCATCCTGCTGGTGACCGCCGTGCAGTTCCTCGGCCAGAAGCGGTGGGTGCACTATGAGAGCTAGAAGCGTGATCTCCCACGTGCTGCTGGCCGGGGTGGCGCTGGCGTTCCTCTATCCGCTGATCTTCGCGGTCGCCACGGCGCTGAAGCCGCCGGGGGAGACGTTCGGCTCGGCCTCGCTGATGGGCTCCTCGCTGCGCTGGCGGAACTTCTCCGACGTCTTCGCCTACGTGCCGTTCCAGCGCTACATCCTGAACGGCGTGCTGGTCGCCGGCGCGGGCACGGTGGTCGTGCTGTGCGCCTCGGCGCTGTCGGCCTACGCCTTCGCCTCGCTGCGCTGGCGCGGCAGGGACGGGGTGTTCCTGCTGTTCCTGGCCACGCTGATGGTGCCGCAGGAGGTGCTCGTCGTGCCCATGTTCCTGCTCATGCAGGCCTTGGGCTGGGTCGACACCTACCAGTCGCTGATCTTCCCGTGGGCCTTCACCGCGTTCGGCACGTTCCTGCTGCGGCAGTTCTTCCGCAGCGTGCCGGGCGAGCTGCGCGAGGCCGCGCGCATCGACAGCGCCGGCGAGCTGCGCATCTTCGTGCGCATCATGCTCCCGCTGGCCAGGCCCGCGCTCGGCGTGCTCGCGGTGTTCACCTTCATCACCTACTGGAACAGCTTCCTCTGGCCGCTCATCATGATCAACGACGTGACCGCGCGCGGCACCGTGCCCCTCGGGCTGCAGCTGTTCTTCGGCCAGAACGGCAACCAGTGGCACCTGGTCATGGCCGCCTCGATCATCTCCATCCTGCCCACCCTGCTGCTGCTCGTCGCGCTGCAGAAGCACCTGGTCAAGGGCATCGCCACCGCCGGGCTCGCCGGGCGTTGAAAGGACTCCATGTTCGCCTTCGATCGACGTACCGGGCCCGACCTGGGTGTGGACTACCCCGCCAGGGACGTGCCCGGGTGGTACCGGGACGCCAAGTTCGGCGTGTTCGTGCACTGGGGGCTGTACTCGGTGCCCGGATGGGCCTACCCGGGGCCCGAGGTGGACGTCGAGCTGGCCTACAGCCACCACCAGTACGCCGAGTGGTACGCCAACACCGTCCGCATCCCCGGCTCGCCGACCGCCGACCACCACGAGCGGACCTTCGGCGTCGGCGCCTCCTACGAGGACCTGGCCGACCAGTGGCAGCCCAAGGCGCCGGAGGGCTGGATGGCGCTGTTCGCCGAGTGCGGCGCCCGCTACGTGATCCCCACCGCCAAGCACCACGACGGGTTCTGCCTCTGGGACACCGCCACGACCCGCTTCGGGTCGCTGCACCGCGGGCCGCGCAGGGACGTGGTGGCCGAACTGGCCGACTCCGCCCGGGCCGAGGGGCTGCGCTTCGGCCTGTACTACTCGGGGGCGCTGGACTGGCATGTCTCGCACTTCCCGCCGATCCGCTCCACGACCGACCTGTTCACCTTCCGGCGCAACGACGAGGCCTTCGCCCGCTACTGCTTCGACCAGGTCGCCGAGTTGATCGAACGGCACGCGCCCGACGTGCTGTGGAACGACATCGACTGGCCCGACTCTGCCAAGGCGGCCGGGCCTTACAGCCTCAGCACCCTGTTCGAGCGCTACTACGACGCGGTGCCCGACGGCGTGGTCAACGATCGGTGGGGCGTGCCGCACCTGGGCTTCAGGACCCGCGAGTACACCACGGAGGGGCGGACCACGCCGTGGGTGTGGGAGGCCACGCGGGGGCTCGGCCGCTCGTTCGGCTACAACAGGGCCGAGGACGACCGGCACCTGATCGGGCCCGTCGAGCTGGTCCACCTGCTGGCCGACACCGTGGCCAAGAACGGCAACCTGCTGCTCAACATCGGCCCGCGCGGCGACGGGACGCTGCCGGAGAACCAGGTGGAGCGGCTGCGGTACCTGGGAGCGTGGCTGCGCGACCACGCCGGCGCGATCTACGGCACCCGGCCGTGGCGGCGGCACGCCGAGCCGTCCGGGGTGCCGGTCCGCTACACGGTACGGCCGGACGGCGCGCTCAACGTGATCGTGCTCGACCCGTCCGTGGGCAGGTTCCGCCTAGCCGACGACTTGTCCGGAAATATCGCGACCTGGGGGGATGGGCCGGCTGAGGTGATAGATGGATATGTCACCATTCCGGAGCGGATGCGTGAACTGCCCGCTGCTGTGCTGGTTACGGAATATTCTTCGGTAGAGTGACGCCCGTGGGTGGTCAGGAGCGGGCGCCGGGCGGGATCGACCCCACCGTGCCCAGCGTCGCGCGCATGTACGACTACTACCTCGGCGGCAAGGACAACTTCGCCGCCGACAGGAAGGCCGCCGAGCAGATCATCGGGCTGGCGCCCAACGCCCGCGAGGCCGCCAGGGCCAACCGCGCCTTCCTCATCAGGGCCGTCACCCACCTGTGCGAGCAGGGGATCAGGCAGTTCCTCGACCTCGGCACCGGCCTGCCCACGCAGGAGAACGTGCACCAGGTCGCCCGGCGCCTGGCCCCCGGCTCGCGGGTCGTCTACGTAGACAACGACCCCATCGTGCTCGTCCACGCCCGGGCCCTGCTCGAGGACAGCCCCGACACGATCGTCATCGGCGCCGACGTCAGGGATCCCGGTGCCATCGTCGGGCACCCCGAGGTCCGCGAGCACCTGGACTGGTCGCGGCCCGTGGGCGTGCTGCTGTCGGGGATCCTCCACTTCGTCCAGTCCGACGAGGAGGCCCAGGCCATCGTGGCGGGCCTGCGGGCGCCGCTGGTCCCGGGCAGCTACGTGGTGATCTCGCACGGCCACGGCGGCGAGACCCCGCCCGAGGTGGTCGACAAGGGCCTGGAGGTCTACCGCTCCACCTCGACCGGCTTCATCACGCCGCGCACCCGCGACCAGGTCGCCGCCTTCCTGCGCGGGCTCGACCTCGTCGAGCCCGGCCTGGTGCCGGTCCAGCACTGGCGCTCAGACGACCCCATCGAGGCGGAGATCGACCCGGCCGAGCCCGGCTCCTACGGAGTGGTCGGCCGCATCCCCGGGTAGCTCCGCGGCCACGCCCACAGGGCGCGCGTTACGGCGGGAGACCCCGTGGGCCATCCCGGCCGGCCAGGACGGAGGCCGGCCGCTTGCGGCGCGTGCGCGCAAGTGTGGCGGTAGCCGTAGGAGACAAGCGGCGGAAAGACGCGCACAATGGCCCGCGTGAGCAAGCGATCGCGCAGACGCCGCGCACTCACCAGTGGCGCACCGAGCTGGATGCCGGGATACGGGCCGGGCGAGCCGCACGGGCCCGGCGACGACGACCCGACGGGGGGTGACGGCGGGGTCAGGGAGCCGCGCAGGCCCAAGCCCGCGCCGCCTTCACTCTCGGCACAAGCGCCGCTGCCGGGACCTCCTGAGGCGGAGCGGATCCTGACCGAGGATGAGACGAACACAACCCTGGTTCATCCCTGATCTGGCAGCATCCTGGCCAGATCCCGTCCTCGCGGATGGGACCATCTATGGAGGGTTTTGTCCCATCATCATCTGATGTATCCCCAGCAGGACGGATTTCGATGTCAGATAACGAGTTCCCGCTCGTCCAGTTCATGCGCGAGGGCTTCGACCCGGTCGAGGAACTCGCGCGGATCAGGACCGAGCAGCCGGTCTTCCCCATGGAGATCCCGGGCGGCCAGGTCGTGTACCTGGTCACCCGCTACGAGGACGTGCGCGCCGTGCTCGGCGACCACGAGCGCTTCAGCAACGACTTCGGCAACGTGATCGGCCTGGGCTCCAACCAGGAGGACCCGGGCGGCCTGGGTTTCCGCGACCCGCCCGAGCACACCAGGCTGCGCAAGTTCCTGACGCCCGAGTTCACCATGCGCCGCCTGCGCAGGCTCGAGCCGCGGGTCGAGGACATCGTCAACGAGCACCTCGACCGCATCGAGGCCTCCGACAAGCCCGTTGACCTGGTGGAGTCCTTCGCGCTGCCGATCCCGTCCCTTGTGGTGTGCGAGCTGCTCGGTGTGCCCTATGACGAGCGGTCCGACTTCCTGAAGATCAGCAAGGACCGTTTCGACTTCACCGCCGGGCCCGAGGCGTCGCTGCAGGCGATCAACGACGCGATGGCGTTCCTGACCGACCTGGTGGTGCGCGAGCGGCAGAACCCGGGGGAGGGCCTGCTCGGCCAGCTGATCCGCGACCACGGCGACGAGCTGGACGACCGCACACTGGCCTCGATGGCCGACGGCCTGCTGGTGGGCGGCCACGACACCAGCACCAGCATGCTGGCCCTGGGCAGCCTGTGGCTCCTTGAGAACCCCGACGTGGCCGCCCGCGTCCGCGACGAGGACGGCTACGTGGTCCAGGTCGTGGAGGAGCTGCTGCGCTACATGAGCGTGGTGCAGGTCGCCTTCCCCCGCTTCGCCCGCGAGGACCTGGACCTGTTCGGCACCCCCATCAAGAAGGGCGAGATGGTCCTCTGCTCGCTCGCGGCCGCCAACCGTGACCCCAAGCTGGGCGACGGCATCGAGCAGGTGCTGCCCGACCGCGAGGTGGCCGGCACCCACCTGGCCTTCGGCCACGGCATCCACCGGTGTGTCGGCGCGCCGCTGGCCCAGATGGAGATGCGCATCGCCTATCCCGCGCTGCTGCGGCGATTTCCGACGCTGCGCGTGGACGGCGAGGTCCCCTTCCGCAAGCTCGCGATCGTCTACGGCGTGGAGAAGCTACCCGTGGCCTGGTAAAGCGCGTACGTTCACGTATGTGAGTGGGATCGATCTGACCACGGTCCGCGCCGTCGTCTTCGACACCGACGGCGTGGTCACCGACACTGCTCGGGTGCACGCGGCCGCCTGGAAGCACGTCTTCGACGCGTTCCTGCGCGGCCGTTCCGAGCCCTTCGACATCCGCGCCGACTACCTGCGCCATGTCGACGGGCGGCCCCGCCTTGACGGCGTGCGCACCTTCCTGGCCTCGCGCGGCATCGAACTGCCCGAGGGCGCGCCGGACGACGAGCCGGGCGCGCCGACCGTGCACGGGCTCGGGCTGTCCAAGGACCGCTACTTCATGCAACAGGTGGACAAGTACGGCGTGGCCGCCTTCCCGTCCACGGTGGCGCTGCTCCACGAGCTGCGCAGGCGCGGCGCCCGCACCGCGGCCGTGTCGGCCAGCCTGCACGGGCGCAAGCTGGTGACCTCCGCGGGCGTCATGTACCTGTTCGACCTGCTCGTCGACGGCAACGACGCGGCGCTGATGAACCTGCCGGGCAAGCCCGACCCCGCGCTGTTCCTCGAGGCCGCCCGCCGCCTCGACCTGCCCGCCACCAAGGTGGCCGTGGTCGACTCCGCCCTGCCGGGCCTGCAGGCCGGACGCAAGGGCGGCTTCGGCATGGTGATCGCGGTGGACCGGCTCGGCCAGGGCGCCGAGCTCAGCGAGCTGGGAGCCGACCTGGTCGTCGCCGACCTCGGTGAGGTGAACGTTCAGGGCAGGGTCCTACCCTTGAGCACGTGAGCGTGCTCATCGATCCCCCGATCTGGCCGGGCCCGCGCGGCCTCATGTGGTCCCACCTGGTCAGCGACAACTCCCTGGCCGAGCTGCACGACTTCGCGGTGCTGCTGGGCGTGCCCACCCGCGCCTTCGACCGCGACCACTACGACGTGCCCGAGACGGTGCACGCGCGCGCCGTCGAGCTGGGCGCCGAGTTCGTCAGCTCCCAGGAGCTGCTGCGCCGCCTCATCGCCTCAGGCCTGCGCCGCCGCAAGCGCCGCTAGCTCGGCGCTCATGTTCTCCCGCGCGCGGGCCTCCCACAGCTCCCTCGCGCGCGGCGTCCGATACAGCCGCGGTACGGCCAGCAGCCTGCGCAGCACCTCCGAGCGGCCCGCCACGAACAGCTCGTCGGGCACGTGGCGGTACTCCTGCCTGATCTGCCGCGTGTAGCCGTCGTAGCCGTCGCGCCCCAGCACCGACAGGTCGGCGTCGCACAGCACGGCCCCGTCGGCGTCGCCCTCCCGCAGTGTGTCGTGGGCCGCCGTGAGTCTGACCAGCGCGGCCACCCGGCCGATCCTGTCCGCGCCGATCCCGCACCGTGGCAGCCGCGCCTGGGCCAGCTCGGCGCTGCGCTCCTCGTCCCAGCCGGGCCGCCCGTCGTAGACGGCGTCGTGGAACCAGGCGGCCAGCCGTACCGCGTCGAGGTCGGCGGCCTCGGCGGCCAGCAGGTCGACCGCGTCGAGCACCGCGCGCAGGTGATCGAGCGTGTGGTAGCGGCGGTGCGGCTCGGACCAGCGCGCGATCAGCTCCGCGCCCACGGCGGCCGCGGCGGGGGAGTCGCCCGCGACCGCGAGCCAGCGTTCCAGCACGCCAACGATCTTACGCCGTGTTCCGTGAGGGAAAACTGGGGCAAATGGGGCAGTGGGCAGCGTTTGCCGTACAAGAAGCCGACATTCTGCAATGATCTCGCTGTTATACGGCCGGAGATTGAACTTCACGGATAGTGACTGATGCCCACATTCGAGGAAATAGCTGCCTTCGTATCGGACAAGCCCGTCGCCACCGCCGTCATCGCCGTGCTCGGCCTGGTTGGGCTGGCCCTGTTGTACTTCGCCGTCAGGATCGTCTGGCGCGGCGCCTCCTGGCTGATCGCCCGCTATGTCGCGGTGCGCCCGATCGAGGACATCCTCACCGTCGTGGCCGCCTCGATCGCGACGGGCGTGTCCGCGCAGGGCATGTGGCGTTTCTCGGGCGACGTGCTGGGGCTGAACGGGCCGCTGCGGCTGCTGCTGTTCGCCTTCATCGAGGTCGCCATCATCACCAGCGCCGTGCGGGCCAGGCGCAACATGCGGGAGAACTTCTCCGCCGGCATCGACGGCATCGCCGTGTGGGCGCTGACCTGCCTGACCGCGGTGCTGTCCAGCATGGACGCGCGCAGCCTGCCCGAGGCGGTCTTCCGTCTGGCCGCGCCGCTGGTGGCGGCCTGGCTGTGGGAGCGCGGCATGGCCATCGAGCGCCACCGCATCCGCGGCACCGGCCGCATCAACTGGCGCCTCACCCCCGAGCGGCTGCTGGTCCGCGTCGGCCTGGCCGAGGTGAGCGACCGTACGGCCAGCGAGGTCGACGCCCACCGCAGGCTCACCCGCGTCGCCCTGGCCGCCAAGAAGGCCAAGGCGCTGCGCGACGGCGGCGCCTCCGAGCGCAAGGTCCGCGCCGCGCTCGGCAAGCTCGACAAGGCCATGGACCAGGCGGTCGAGCACACGGGGCTGGCCGTCGACCAGCAGCGCCAGGAGGCGCTGCTGGCCCAGATCGCCGCCCTGTACAACACCAACGCCCTGATCGACGCCGACCCGCGCGTCCCCTGGGAGCCGGAGCCCGAGGCCGCGCCGGTGCCCGCCAGGCCCGCCCTGCCCCCGGCCCTGGTCGAGCTCGTCAAGGACGACGACGAGGACATCGCCGTGTTCGACACCACGCCCCAGGTCGTCAGCACCGCCGAGCGGGCCGCGCTGATGCGCTCCGCCCGCGAGTTCTGGGACCGGCAGATCGCCAAGGGCATCGTGCCGCGCACCGTCGACATCGCGCAGGAGATCGGCATCTCGCTGGCCAGCGCGCGCGAGTATCGTGCCCTGTGGAAGCTGGAGCCTGCGGCCCACGCCCTGATCGAGGCCCTCTACCAGCAGCACGGCATAGTCGACACCGGCGCCTTCCCCGCCATCTCCGACGACGGGCGGGTGCTGACCAAGTCCTGAAGGCGGGGAGCCGGTTGAGGGAGCGCACGCTCGATCGCGTCAGGAAGCTGCTGGCCAAGGCCGAACGCACCGACAACGAGCACGAGCGCGCCACCTTCATGGCGGCGGCCTCCGCGCTCATGGCCAAGTACGGCATCGAGTCGGTCGACGCCGAGCCCCTCCGGCGGGCCCCCGCCAACCGGATCGTCACCCTGCCCAACCCGTGGGCGCGCGAGAAGGCCAGGCTCGTCTCGCTCGTCGCCCAGGCCGTCCGCTGCCGCCCGCTGCTCATCGGGCGCGGCGACGGCGGCCAGCGGGTGCACATCTTCGGCTTCGCCGCCGACCTGGAGCGCGCCGACCTGCTCGCCACCTCGCTGCTGCTGCAGATGGCCGCGGGCCTCACCCGGGTACGGCTGCCGCCCTCCGTGACCACTGTGCGCGCCTACCGGCGCTCGTGGCTGCTCGGCTTCACCGACGAGGTCTACCGGCTGCTGCGCGCGGCGGAGTCGGCGGCCGTCGCCGAGGCCGCACCCGGCACCGCCCTGGTCCTGGCCGACCGCGGCGCCGAGGTGGACCGGGCCGTGGCCGAGCAGTACCCGCGGATCCGGGTCAGCGTCCCGCGCACCAGCGGCACCGGCTACCGCGACGGCGTCGAAGCCGGGCGCCGGGCCGATCTCGGCCGCACTGGCGTCGACCCGGTTCTCACGCCGGTCCTCGGCCCGTCAGGCGGGTAGCGCCTCGGCCAGCCGTCCGATCTGATCCGGTTCCGGCGAGGTCGGATACAGCACCACGTCCGTGGCGCCGGCCTCCTCCAGCCGTGCCAGCTCGGCCGCGAGCTCCCCTGGCGTGGTCAGCGTGTCGGCCCTGACCATCCCGAAGTAGGCGTCGCCGTAGTAGTGGCGGATGTAGTCGTCCGGGTCCTTCCCGAGGCTGAAATACCGCCCGGTCATGATCCGCGGCTGCCCGGCCCTGCCGGCGTGGGCCCATGCCCGCCGTATCGCCTGCACTCCCTCGCGCAACTGCTGCAGCCCGAACAGCGGCGCCACCCATCCCTGCCCGTGCGCGGCCGCCCGCCGGAACGCCGCGGGCACCATGCCGCCGAACATCAGGGCCGGCCGTCCCTCGGGCAGCGCGGTCATCGGCCCGCCCGCGCCGCTGACCTTCCCCGCCCACACGTCGCGCATCGTCCGCAACGTCGCCTCCCACAGCGCCTTGCGGGGACGGGGGGCGTGGCTGACCACGAAGTCCTCGGGCCATCCGCCCAGCCCGAGCCCCGCCGTCAGCCGTCCCCCGGAGATCAGCTCCACGGACCCCAGCTGCTTGGCCAGCAGCACCGGGTTGTTGCGCCACCCGACGTTCAGCACGGTCGTCACGAGCTCGACCCGCCCCGTGCACGCAGCCGCGGCGGCCAGCGCGGTCAACGGCTCCACGTTGTCGTAGACCAGCCGATCGATCACCCCGACGGACGCGAACCCGGCCCGCTCACTCTCACCCGCCCACCACCCCAACCTGCTCGCGTCGGCCCCCGGCACGGCCGCGGGCAACCCGATCCCGATCCGCATCTCCCCCATACGCGAAACGCTACGCCCCCTCCCACCTGCGGTCTTGTAGCAAACGGCCCGGCGCGTTTCCCGAGCTTTCGGCCGAGGACCGGTCGGTGATGGTGCGGCGGGTGAGTGACCTGCGGTCAGGGGCGGGAGTGCTGCTCGGGTGGGGCGAGGAGTTTGGCGTGGATGGCCGCGGCGGACGGGTGGTCGAGGTCGTGGAGGATGTCGAGGGCGTGGCGCCAGGCCTGGCGGGCGGCGGCGAGGTTTCCCGCCGCGTGCTGGGCGTCGCCCAGGTGGGTGAGCGTGTCGGCCTCGTTGTAGCGGTCGCCGCCCTCGCGGAACAGGTCGAGGGCCTGCTCGTAGCAGGCGATGGCGCGCCGGTGGGCGCCGAGGTGGTGATGGGCGTAGCCCAGGCTGTCCCACGTCGTGGCCTGCCCGTGCCTGTCACCGGTCTCCTCGTGCAGCGCGAGGGCCGCCTGGCAGTGTTCGAGGGCTTGGGCGTGGTCGCCGAGCAGGGCGTGCAGCCAGCCGACGGCGTTGAGCGCCCTGGCCTGCCCCGCCGCGTGCCCCGCGGCGCGGTAGAGGTCGAGCGCCGCCTGGGCCTGGCCGAGCGCGTCACGCGGGCGGCCCTGCCGTTCCAGTACGCCCGACAGGTTGCCGTGGGTGTGTGCCTGGCCCATGCGGTCGCCGAGCTCGCCGTACAGCTTCAGTGCGATCCTGAGGTGCGCGTGGGCGTCGGCGTGCCGGTCGAGGCGCGTGCAGGTCCAGCCGAGGCTGCGGTGGGTGTGCGCCTGCCCCGCCAGGTCGCCCTCCTGCAGCACGGCCGCCAGCGTGGCCTTCTGGATGGCGACCTGCTCGTGCCAGCGCCCACGACGGTCCAGGTACGGCGAGACCGCCCACTCCAGCTGCCAGGCGTGGGTGGCGTGACCCGTCTCGGCGGCCCGCGTGATGGTGGCGAGCAGGACGGCGTCCTCGGCGGCGAACCAGGACAGCGCCCACCGGTGGCCCGCGGGCTCCTCCAGGGTGACGCCGGGCGCGGGCGGAGCCAGCGCGATGGGCTCCCGGTGCGGGCTCAGCAGCCGGGCGGCGGCGCAGGCCGTATGGAGGTAGTGGTCGAACAGGCGGCGCAGCGCGGCCTGGCGTTCGGCGAGCGGGTCGCGGACGTCCACCAGTTCGGTGGCGTAGGCGCGCAGCAGGTCGTGGAAGGTGTAGCGGCCGGGCACGTGCTCGATGACGAGGTGGGCGCGGGTCAGCTCGGCCAGCAGCAGCCGGGCCCGCCGCGGCGGGACCCCGGCCAGGCAGGCCGCAGCTGTCAGGCCCAGATCGGGTCCCGGGTGCACGGCGAACAGCCGGAACAGCCGCGCGGCGTCCTCGCCCAGCGCCCGGTAGGACCAGGACAGCACGGCCCGTACCTGGGTGGCCACGTCCTCGCCGTCGAAGGCGTCGAGCAGGCCGGCGGTTTCGCGCAGCTCGGCGGCCAGCGCGGCCAGCGGGAAGCCCGGCCGGCCTGCGGCACGGGCGGCGATGACCGCCAGCGCGAGCGGCAGCCGGGCGCAGCGGGCGATGATCTCCTCGACCGCGTCCGGCTCGGCCTGGACGCGGGCCCGTCCCAGGCGGCGGGCGAGCAGCTCACGGGACTCGTCGACCGACAGCAGGTCCAGCGACAGCGGGTGCGCGCCCTGCGCCGCCACCAGCCCCGGCAGCCGGTTGCGGCTGGTCACCAGCGCCATGCAGCCGGGCGAGCCCGGTAGCAGCGGCCTGACCTGCTCGGCGTCGCGGGCGTTGTCGAGCACGACGAGCACCCGGCGATCGGCGAGCAGGCTGCGATAGAGCGCTGTCCGCGCCTCCAGGGTGGCGGGGATCCGCTCGGCGGGCACGCCCAAGGTCTCCAGGAAGCCGCGTACGGCATCGGCCGGAGCCAGGACCGGCCAGGTCGCGTCGAAGCCGCGCAGGTCCACGTACAGCTGCCCGTCGGGGAAGCGCGCCTGGGCCCGGTGCGCCCAGTGCACGGCCAGCGTGGTCTTGCCCACACCGCCCCCGCCGTCGATCACCGCGATGACGACGGCCGAGCCCTCCCCGGCAAGCCGGTCGAGCGAGGCCAGCGCCGCGTCCCTGCCGGTGAAGTGGCCGGCGGCGGGCGGCAGCTGCCTGGGAACCCAGGTCACCTCCGGCCCTGAGAGCACGCGCGCGTGCAGTTCCTGGAGTTCTGGGCCGGGATCGACGCCGAGCTCGTCCGCCAGGACGCCGCGGGCCTGGGCGTAGGCGGCCAGCGCGTCGCCCTGCCTGCCGGCCTGGTGCAGGGCGCGGATCAGCAGCGCCCAGGCGCGCTCGCGCAGCGGATGCTCGACGACCTGGGCGCGCAACTCGGGAAGGAGCTCGTCGTGCTCGCCGGCGGCCAGCCTGGCCTCGAACCAGTCCTCCAGTACGGCGAGCCGGCGCTCGCCCAGCCGGGCGGCCGCCGAGGTGAAGACCGGATGCGGCGGGAGGTCCTGCAGCGGCTCGCCCCGCCACACCGCGAGCGCCTGCCCAGGAAGGCCCCTGGCCACCAGGTCGGTGAAGACGTCGAGATCGAGTTCCCCCGGCCGGACCTCGATCCGGTAGCCGCGCCCAGGCTGTCCGGAGATCCGCGACGACTGCGACCCCAGCGCCCGGCGTAACGCGGTCACGTGCTGGCGCAGGTTGGGCGCGGCCGAGGCCGGCGGCTCCTCTCCCCAGATCGCGTCCACCAGCCGGTCCACGGTGACCAGCCGGTTGGGGGAGAGCAGCAGCGCCGCGAGCAGCGCCCGCCGCCGAGGACCGGGAACGGGCACGGCCCGGCCGTCGACGTGGACCTCGACCGGTCCGAGCACGCGGAACTCCATTTGCACCTCCAGCGAGGCAGATGTTACAGATGACCGTTTCTCGCTATGCGCGCGTTATGCGGGGATACGCGAACCTTGCGCGGTGTTCCGTCTCGGATCGCCGGCCGCCGTCGGGTGGCATGCGTAACACCCGACCCGGTGCGTGCGGTCGTGGATCACTCGGCTAGCCTTCTCGTCGTTCGAGCGCAGCCGTAGATCGCCACCGCATGACCCGCTGCCCGACCATCAGCGTCCTTGGAGGAAGGTCTACGTGCTGACACGCCGTCGTGCCCTGATCACGCTCACCGGCTCGGTGTTCCTGCTGGGCGGGTGCCGCCTGCCCGGCAGGCTGACCGGGGTGGAGAAGACGCGCGACGCCACGGACATGCAGGCCGACGTCAAGCGCTTCATCGACCGCCGCAACGCCGCGCTGCGCTCCGGTGACGAGCAGGCCTGGCTGGCCGGCGTCGACACCTCCAACGCCGCGCTCGTGGCGGCCCAGAAGCTGCAGTTCGAGAACCTGCGCAAGTTCCAGTGGGAGACGCTGCAGCTGTCCAGCGGCCCCTCCGACGGCCCGCTGGTCGCCAAGCCCCAGCGCCACGCGAAGACGCTGCCGCAGGACGCCGACGGCTTCAAGGTGCGCCTGGTGTCCAAGCTCGCCGGCGTCGACAGGGACGGCAGCGCCAGCGACTTCATCTACCTGTTCGCGATGCTGAACGGGCAGTACACGATGATCGACGTCGGGCCCGTCACCGACGACTACGGGCTGACCTACGACTCGCCGTGGGAGCTGACCCGGCTGACCGTGGTCAAGAAGGGCGACGTGGTCCTGGCCACGGACGGGTCGGTGCCCGACTTCGACGCCTACGCCAAGGTCGCCGCCAGGGCCAGCGCCGAGGTGCGCCGCGACTGGCTGGGCAACCCGGCGCCCGCCGGCTTCGCCCTGTTCCTGACCGGCAGGCCCGCCAGCTACAAGAAGTGGTTCGGCGCGGGCACGCCCAACTGGTCGGAGGGTGTGGAGATCCCCCTGCTCGGCGCCAACGCCGACAAGGTCAACGTCACGGGCCACTACGCGGGCTCCCGCATCGTGGTCAACATGAAGTCCGCCCTGAAGTCGGACAACCCGCTGCTGGTGATGAAGCACGAGATCACCCACGCGATCTCCGCGGCGGTGCAGGAAGTCGACATCGAACTGGGCCCGGTGAACGGGGACAAGAGCAAGTCCCTGAGCCTGTCCGCGCCCCGCTGGGCCGTCGAGGGATTCGCCCGCTACATCGAGAACCGCGGGACCCCGGCCGCCTCCGACAGGTGGGTGATCCGTGACGGCCTGGCCAAGGGCCTGCTCCGCGCGGACCTGCCCAACAACGAGCACTTCTACGATGACAAGTACCGCTCGTTCAACTACTCGCTGGGCTGGTCGCTGTTCCAGTTCATCGCCGAGGCCAAGGGCCACGCGACCGCGGTCAAGGTCTACGTGGGCCTGGTGACCAGGCCGAGCTTCGGCAACATGCAGGGCAGTGACGCGCTCTTCGACACGCTGTACCGCCTCAAGCTGCAGCGGGAGCCGTTCGTCAGCACGAGCGGCTCCCTGTTCTGGCAGCAGTGGACCGCCTTCCTGCGCAGGATGTGACGTCAGGAGAGCGCGGCGTTGACCACGGCCCTGGCCTCCTCCTGGACCAGGGCCAGGTGGTCGGGCCCCTTGAAGGACTCGGCGTAGATCTTGTAGACGTCCTCCGTGCCGGAGGGGCGGGCGGCGAACCAGGCGTCGGCGGTGGAGACCTTGACGCCGCCCAGCCCGGCGCCGTTGCCGGGGGCAGCGGTCCGCACGTCGGTGATCGGGTCACCCGCCAGCGTCGACGCGGTGATCTGCGAGGCGGACAGCTTGGCCAGGACCGCCTTCTGCTCGCGGGTCGCCGGGGCGTCCACCCGGGCGTAGGCGGGCGCGCCGAAGCGGGCCGTCAGACCCCGGTAGTGCTCGCTGGGGGACTTGCCGGTCACGGCGAGAATCTCCGAGGCCAGCAGCGCCAGGATGATGCCGTCCTTGTCCGTGGACCAGGGCGAGCCGTCGCGGCGCAGGAACGAGGCGCCGGCGCTCTCCTCGCCGCCGAAGCCGAGCGAGCCGTCGAGCAGGCCGCCCACGAACCACTTGAAGCCCACCGGCACCTCGTACAGCTCCCGCCCGAGTGAGGCCGCGACCCGGTCGATGACGCTGCTGGAGACCATGGTCTTGCCGACCCCGGCGCCCGCCGGCCAGGCGGGGCGGTTGGCGTACAGGTAGGAGATCGCCACGGCCAGGTAGTGGTTCGGGTTCATCAGCCCGTCACGCGTGACGATGCCGTGCCTGTCGGCGTCCGCATCGTTGCCGGTGGAGATGTCGTATTCGTCCCGACCGGCGATGAGCCCGGCCATCGCGTACGGCGACGAGCAGTCCATCCGGATCTTGCCGTCCCAGTCCAGCGTCATGAACCGCCAGGTGGGGTCCACCAGGGGATTGACCACCGTGAGGTCGAGCCGGTGCCGCGTGGCGATCTCCTGCCAGTAGGCCACGCTCGCGCCGCCGAGCGGATCGGCCCCGATGTGCACTCCGGCGGACCGGATCGCGTCGAGGTCGATGACCGACGGCAGGTCGGAGACGTAGGCGTCCACGAAGTCGTAGCGGCCCGCCGTACTCAGGGCCCTGGAGTACGGCACGCGGCGCACTCCCTTGAGGCCGTCGGCGAGCAGCTGGTTGGCCCGGTCCTGGATGCGCGAGGTCACGTCGGTGTCGGCGGGACCGCCGTTGGGCGGGTTGTACTTGAAGCCGCCGTCGGATGGCGGGTTGTGCGACGGCGTGATCACCACCCCGTCCGAACCCGGGTGGGTGAGGATCGCGTGCGACACCGACGGCGTGGGCGTGTAGCCGTCACGCGCGTCGATCAGCACGGACACGTCGTTGGCCGCGAAGACCTCGAGCGCCGAGACCCTGGCGGGCTCCGACAGGGCGTGCGGGTCGATCCCCAGGAACAGCGGCCCGCCGATCCCCTGGGAGGCGCGGTACTCGCAGATGGCCTGGCTGGTGGCCACGATGTGGTCCTCGTTGAAGGCCGTGTCCAACGACGAACCCCGATGCCCGGAGGTCCCGAAGGACACCCGCTGGGCGGCCGAGCCGGGGTCGGGATGAAGCGCGTAGTACGCGGTCACCAGCCTGGCGACGTCGACCAGATCCGACGGTTGGGCGGGCTGTCCCGCGCGCTCGTGACTCATGGGGCCAAGCTTACAAATCCGCCGCGTCGAAGCCCCGGAGGAAGGCCGGCGGGAAGAGCGCGGCGGCTAGACTGCGCACATCGACCAGAATGGAGTTCGGATGCGCGTCGGTCTCTTCCTCGACGTCCCCCAGGGGGACGACCCCATCGGCGCGCTGCGCGAGCAGCTCACCGCCGCCGCCGCCGACGGGTTCGCCTCGGCGTGGCTGTCCAACATCTTCCACCTCGACGCCCTCACCGCGCTGGCCGCCGCCGGCACACAGATCCCCGGCATCGAGTACGGCACGGCCGTCGTGCCCACCTACCCGCGCCACCCGGCCGCGCTGGCCCAGCAGGCGATGACCGCCAACGCCGCGCTCGGCGGCCGCCTCGCGCTCGGCATCGGCCTGTCCCACAAGATCGTCATCGAGCACATGTTCGGCTACAGCTTCGACCGCCCCGCCAGGCACATGAAGGAGTACCTGGAGGTCCTGCTGCCGCTGGTGCGCGGGGAGCAGGTCAAGTTCGAGGGCGAGACGGTCAAGGCCAACATCGGGCTCACCACGCCCGGCGCCGGGCTGCCCGTGCTGATCGCCGCGCTCGCGCCCCGGATGCTGACGCTGGCCGGCGCCATGGCCGACGGCACCGTCCTGTGGATGACCGGCCCCAAGACGGTCGCCGGGCACGTGGCGCCCAGGATCCGCGAGGCCGCCGAGCAGGCCGGCCGCCCCGAGCCGCGCGTGGTCTGCGGCCTGCCGATCTGCGTCACCGACGACCCCGCCGGCGCGCGCGCCCGCGCCAACGAGGTCTTCCAGGTGTACGGCGGGCTGCCCTCCTACCGGGCGATGCTCGACAAGGAGGGCGCCGAGGGCCCCGGCGACGTGGCCATCGTGGGCGACGAGGCCTCCGTGCGGGCCCAGCTGGACGAACTGGCCGAGGCCGGCGTCACCGACTTCATCGGCTCGATCTACTCCAAGGCCGACCGCACCAGGGAGTTCCTCAAGGAGTTGACGTGAGGACCGCCCTGGCGGTCGTCGGCGGCGTGCTCGTGCTCGTCGGCGGCCTGTGGGTGCTGCAGGGGCTCGGCTACGTGGGCGGCAGCTTCATGAGCGGGGCACGCCAGTGGTTCTGGATCGGGCTGGGAGTCGCCGCGGTGGGCGTCCTGCTGGCCGTACTGGGCGTGAAGGGCAGAAAGGGCTGATTCGGCGCGGCGCCCGGCCGATGGGAGGCCCCTCTCCTAAACTCCGGCAAGGTGAAGCGCGTGCTGCATGGCATTGACGTATCCAACTGGCAGGGCACGGTCGACTGGGCGGGTCACGCCGAGGCGGGGCTGAACTTCGCCTTCGCCAAGGCCACCGAGGGCGGCCACTGGACCGACAAGTACTTCGCCCGCAACTGGCTGGGCATGCGGGAGAGCTGGCTGGTCTGCGGCGCCTACCACTTCGCCAGGCCCAAGGGCGATCCGCACGAACACGCGCGCCACTTCCTGAGCACGCTCAGGTCGGCGGGCGGGCTGCGCCGCGGCGACCTCGTGGCGCTCGACCTGGAGCGCAACGACGGCCTGCCGCCCGAGCGGGTCGCCCGCTACGCCCGTCGCTGGTGCCGTCACATCGAGCGCCAGGCGGGCGTGCGGCCCTTCGTCTACACCTTCGAAGCGTTCGCCAGGGCGGGCAACTGCGCGGGACTGAGCGAGTACCCGCTGTGGATCGCCGCTCCCCACAAGCCGCGCGGCGAGCCCGTGGTGCCCAGCCCGTGGCGAGACTGGACCATCCACCAGTACTCTCACAGCCCTCTCGATCGGAACATCTTCCACGGCAGCCGGGAGGACCTGACAAAGCTGGGGTTTCACCCGCGATAGCATCGGTGTCCACCGACTATTCAAGGGAGAAAGCCGTGTCTGCCGAGCTACACATCACCCTCGCCGGAGCCGAGCGTGTGGTGGCGGCCGGCACGACGGCCGGCGACGCGCTCGAAGCCGACGGGCGTACGGTCATCGCCGCCCGCGTCAACGGCGAGCCCCGCGACCTGGCCCACGTGCTGGGCGAGGGCGACGAGGTCGAGCCGATCGAGATCTCCAGCAAGGAAGGGCGGGCCATCGTCCGCCACTCCACCGCCCACGTCATGGCGCAGGCGGTGCAGGAGCTGTTCCCCGAGGCCAAGCTGGGCATCGGCCCGCCCGTGGAGAACGGCTTCTACTACGACTTCGACGTCCCGCAGGCCTTCCACCCCGACGACCTCAAGCGCGTCGAGAAGCGGATGCGGGAGATCGTCAAGCAGGGTCAGCTGTTCTCCCGCCGTCCCGTCTCGGACGAGGAGGCGCGGGCCGAGCTGGCGGCCGAGCCGTACAAGCTCGAGCTGATCGGGCTCAAGGGCGGTGCCGACCAGGAGGAATCCGTCGAGGTCGGCGCGGGTCAGCTGACGATCTACGACAACCTCGACCCCAAGGACGGCGAGCTGCAGTGGAAGGACCTGTGCCGCGGGCCGCACGTGCCCTCGACCCGGTCCATCCCGGCCTTCAAGCTGATGCGCACCGGCGGCGCCTACTGGCGGGGCAGCGAGAAGAACCCGCAGCTGCAGCGCATCTACGGCACCGCCTGGGAGTCCCGCGAGAAGCAGGACCAGTACCTCCACATGCTGGAGGAGGCCGAGAAGCGCGACCACCGCAAGCTCGGCGCCGAGCTCGACCTGTTCAGCTTCCCGCCGGAGCTGGGCAGCGGCCTGCCGGTCTTCCACCCCAAGGGGGGGATGATCCGCAAGGAGATGGAAGACTACATGCGCAAGCGGCAGGGGGAGGCGGGCTACAAGTTCGTCAACACGCCGCACCTGACCAAGTCAGCGCTGTTCGAGACCTCCGGCCACCTGCCCTGGTACGCCGACGACATGTTCCCGGCCTTCGAGCTTGACGGCATCGACTACCGCGTCAAGCCGATGAACTGCCCGATGCACAACCTGATCTTCCGGGCGCGCGGGCGCTCCTACCGTGAGCTGCCGCTGCGGCTGTGCGAGTTCGGCACCGTCTACCGCTACGAGAAGTCGGGCGTGGTGCACGGGCTCACCCGCGTGCGCGGCCTGACGCAGGACGACTCGCACATCTACTGCACCAAGGAGCAGATGGGCGGCGAGATCAAGTCGCTGCTGTCCTTCGTGCTCAGCGTGCTGCGCGACTTCGGGCTGTCGGAATTCTTCCTGGAGCTGTCCACGCGCGACGACTCCGACAAGTTCATCGGCGACCAGGCCGACTGGGACGAGGCCACCGAGTCGCTGCGCCAGGCGGCCGAGGAGTCCGGGCTGCAGCTGGTCGACGACCCGGGCGGCGCGGCCTTCTACGGGCCCAAGATCTCCGTCCAGGTCAAGGACGCCATCGGGCGCACCTGGCAGCTGTCGACCATCCAGCTCGACTTCAACCAGCCCAAGCGGTTCGAGCTCGAATACCAGGCGGCCGACGGCACCCGGCAGATGCCCGTCATGATCCACCGGGCGCTTTTCGGATCGATCGAGCGCTTCATCGGCGTGCTGGTCGAGCACTACGCGGGCGCGTTCCCCGCCTGGCTGTCGCCGGTGCAGGTCGTGGGCATCCCGATCGCCGACGCGCACGCGCCCTACCTGCAGGACGTGGCCAAGAAGCTGCGCGAGCGGGGCATCAGGGTCGAGGTCGACACCGCCGACGACCGGATGCAGAAGAAGATCCGCAACGCGCAGAAGTCCAAGGTGCCGTACATGCTGCTCGCCGGCGACGACGACATCGCCAACGGGGCGGTCTCGTTCCGGTACCGCAACGGCGAGCAGAAGAACGGCGTGCCGATCGACGAGGCGATCTCCGAGATCGTCAACGCGGTCGAGCAGCGGCTCTGATTCCCTCCCGGCCGCGCCCCGCATGGCGCGGCCGGGGTCCTTCCTAGCGGGCCAGGGGCTGGCCCTGCTTGTCGGTGAACTTGCCGATCAGGATCATGATGAAGTCGATCAGCACCCAGACGCCCAGGCCGCCGAGCGTGATCAGCTGCAGGATGCCGGTGCCGACCTTGCCGACGTAGAAGCGGTGCACGCCGAGAGCGCCGAGGAAGAAGCACAGGAGCACGGCGGCGAGCCATGACTTCGAGCCCATGGGGAAAGTCCCTTTCGGTTTTCGGGGAATGAGATCGGGCGCGCGCAACGGCCGCCCGGGCTGCGGGACGTGACGAGATGATCACCGCAGGGACCGAACCCTAGCAAGGGGTTGACGAGGCCTGCAAAGTCCCGCGAGGCATATGTCAGACAGCGCGTCCAATATCCCGAAATACCCCTGACATGCCCAAATATCGCCCAAAGCCCCAGAAGACCACGTCCGCGAGCGAAGCCCCGAGCACGTCGCGAACGACCGCACCCCGAGGGAGGCCCACCTCCACGACACTCCGCGACGCTCCAAAGCGGCCACCACCCACATGACACCCGTCGCTCCGCGCGACTTCTAAGCGGTCACCATCCGCACGACATTCCTTGCGCCGCGTGGCTTCTAAGCGGCCGCCACCCGCACGACACCCCTCGCTCTGCGACGCTCCTGCACGGCCCCTCGCCCGCAGCCCCACACATATGGCCTTCCACCGCGCGGCCCCCGCGTGGGTCGCGTGACGGCGAGCACGCGCATCGTGGGGCGGGCTGGTGGGTGGATCGCCTGGCTCCTGCGTGGGTCACGTGGTGCCGGTGCCGGGCGTCACCTGGCGACCGGTGCGTTGCGCGTGTGCGTCACGCGGCTTGCGGGTGTCACATGGTGAACAGGCGGAAGGTCACCGCCGGGCGGCCGCCGAAGCTCGGGGCGGCGTTGCCGGTGAAGCCCTCGATCAGGTCCCGCACGTACACCTCGGGAGCCTCGTCGGTCAGCGCCTCGATGTAGGCCCTGTGCTCGAGCAGCGACCGAATCCCTAATTCCAGGCCGTCGGTGACGTCCACGGCATGCGTCGGCTCCGCAGCCCCGGCCACGGCCACCCAGCGCACACCCTTCCACGCCGGCGCCTCGGTGTCAGGGAAGATCCACCGGTTTCCCGCATCCGCGGCGGCGTCCAGCACGGCCCGGCCCACGGCCCTGTGATCGGGGGTGTTCCAGGACGTGCCGCGCCAGGTGTCCTCCTGGTTCAGCGTGATCACCAGCTCCGGCTTGTGCCGGCGGATGGCGGCGGCGATCTCCTTGCGCAGCGGCACGCCGTACTCGATCACACCATCAGGATGATCGAGGAACTCGACCGTCGAGACACCGACCACAGCGGCGCTCGCACGCTCCTCCTGCTCCCGCACCTGCGCCGCCTTGGCGGGCTCCAGCGAGTCGATGCCGGCCTCACCCCTGGTGGCGAGGACGTAGGACACGTCCCGCCCCTGCGCCGTCCAAACAGCCACCGCCGACGCGCACCCATACTCCAGATCATCAGGATGCGCCACGATGGCCAACGCCCGCTGCCAGTCCTCCGGCATAGCCTGCAGCTGCTCGGTCATGCGCCCACCCTAACCCCGCCGATCACCCCATCCCACCCCTTCCGCCACCACCTCCCCAAGACCCCAACGCCTTCATACGGCGGGCTACACGGCTCCGGGGGACGCGGGGTCCGAGCGAGGGCATGATGCGTTCCGGCCCGTGGTCCCGGCAGGACGAGCTGTACGGAGGGCTGTCCGCGGAAGCACTGAGAGGGGCGGGCGCTAGGGTTGGATGGGCTGGGTCAGGACGTAGCGGAAGACGTTCTGGTCGTGGAGTGAGCCGTCGGGGCGAGCCTTAGGGGCGAGGACGGCGTGCAGGGCGTCGCGGACGGCGTCCTCACCGGCCACGTCGATCACCCGCTGGATCGGGCCCGCCGAGGAGTGGCCGATCCAGGCCGCCTCCAGATTCGGATAAGAGAAGGTGAGCGTCACCTCGCCACCACCCACCGGCTCCAGCCCTGCACTCGCCAGAAGCGCCTCCAGCTGCCCCGCCCCGCTGAGCGCCAGCGGCCCCGGAGTGCCGGGTGGCGGCGGAGCGAGCGCGCGCAACGCCTGGAAGAGCACCTCGGTCTCGCACCGCGACGGATCACCCCAGTTCCCCACGGCGACGAGCCCATCGGGCTTGACCACCCGCGCCAGCTCGTACGCCGCCCCCTCGGGGTCCTGTGCGTACTGCAGCGAATTGAAGGCAGTCACCCTGTCGAACCGATCCGCCTCGAACGGCAAGGTTTCCAGGTCCCCTTCATGCAACTCGGCCCCCGGCGCCGCCAACTCTGCCTGCTTCAGCAGCCCCTCCGAGGCGTCCACGCCCGAGGCCTGGGCACCCCGCTCTGCTGCCATCGCCAACGCAAGCCCCGCCCCGCACCCGACGTCGAGCAACGCCATCCCATCAAGGGGCTCAATCGCCTCGAGCGCCGCCTCGTACAGCGGCCGCGTCTGCGCCTCCTGCCACCGCGCCCACGCGCCCGGCGCCCGCCCCCACAATTCCCCCTGAACCGCCCCCGATCCCATGCCCTCCTCCTTCCCTTCGCCCCCCACCCCACCACCACATTGGAACAACCCTTACCCTCACCGCCGCCCAGCGCGCCGACCTCCCCACCCCGCCGACCCGGCGCCTGAAACCCTGACCCCGTCCGGGCGGTCCTCATCCCGCCGAGCCCCCACAGCCGGGGCAGCAGAGGCGAAGTACGACAGTTGCCTGGTGCTCTGTACGGCGACCATGGGAACGTGGCGCCCGCATTGCAAGGGGTGTGGGGAGCCGGGGTGCTCGGGGCGAGGCTCCGTGGTGGGTGCGCTTTGAGGAACGGCGGTGCTCCGGGGGAAACGCTGAGGGGTGGGGTGGGGAGCACCACGGCGACGGGCTCGGCAGTGGTTGGGAAGGGGCCGCGGAGGCCGTAGTGCTGCGGCAACGGGGCGTCGTTGCGGTGGGTGAGTGGTATCGACTCGCCGGAAGCGCCGGGCACGGGTCCCCAGCCGAAGTACGGGGGGCGGGCGGTGGCGGCGGCCTGCCGTACCAGAGAAGCTCGGGTGAGAGCGCACGCGGGGAAAGGGCTGTGCGGGCCGTCAGTGAAGTGTCGCGTCGCGGGGGTGAGGGTTGGGAGGCGGGGTGGGGTGGGTGAGGGCGGCCCTATGCTGCTAGGTATGCACGATCAGGCAGGGGACAACTTTCAGCGGTTGTGGACTCCGCATCGGATGGCCTACATCAAGGGCGAGAACAAGCCGACCTCGTCCGAGGCGGGTGATGGGTGCCCGTTCTGCGCGATTCCGAAGTTGAGTGACGAGGAGGGTCTGATCGTCGCCAGGGGTGAGGTTGTCTACGCTGTGCTGAACCTCTACCCGTACAACTCGGGGCATCTGATGGTCGTGCCGTATCGGCATGTGTCGGACTATGACGAGCTGGATGAGAAGGAGTTGGCGGAGCTGGCGCACTTCACCCAGCGGTCGTTGCGGGCGTTGCGCAAGGCGAGCGGTGCGCAGGGCTTCAACGTCGGCATGAACCTCGGCGAGGTCGCGGGCGCGGGCATCGCCGCGCACCTGCATCAGCACGTCGTGCCGCGGTGGGGCGGCGACACGAACTTCATGCCGGTCGTCGCCCACACGAAGGTCCTGCCCCAACTCCTACGCGACACCCGCCAACTACTCGCCGACGCCTGGAACTAACCCGGCCGCCCAGCCCAAACCCAGACCTCAACGGCAGGCCACGACAACCGAGGCCGGCCCCCGATGCCCGAGGTCAGGCCGGGACGATCGGGCTCAGGCTCGGGTGCTCAAGCCCAGGTCGAGCTAGCTCTGGTGCCCAACGTCAGGCCGAGGCTGAGCCCGGCGGCCAAAGGGGCTGCCGCGGGCGCGACAGGGGAACTTGCCGCCGGGCCTGGAGGGCCGAGTCCGAGCCCGGACGCCCCGGACGGCCGAGCAGCACGTCCCTGGCTAGGCCCGGCTTGGTAGTAGGGGTTCTTTGGGGCTAGGGGTCGGCTGATCCTCGTGCGGTAGTGCGGCGATGCCGACTGACAGCAGCAGAGGTACGGCCAGCGCGAGCGCCATCGACAGGATCGCCGCCCCGGAGTCGTTGACCAGCATGCCGACGACGCCGCTGACCAGCGTGCCGATGAGGCCGGCCTTCAGGGCGGGCGAGTGGCGGAACGCCGCGGGGACCGCGCCCGCCGAGGCCTGCTCGGGGCGCATGATCGCGTAGACCAGGAAGGCCGTGGCGGCGATGACCACCGGCATCAGGTTCGGGCTGAGCAGGGTGTGCAGCATCGCCATCAGCTTGCGGAAGATCACGTCGAACGCCTCGCCGCTGAGCACCTGCCCGACGAACCTGCCCAGGTGCGTCTGCTCCTCCGGCGGCTTCAGGTAGTTCACGATGGCGAAGCCGCTCACGATCACCGCGCCCGCCAGCCCGGCCAGGGCCAGCTTGACCAGCGAGATCCGCTTGCCCGCGATCAGCAGCGCGGTCACCGCGATCCCGGGCACGAACGCGATCACGCCACCGAAGTCGCTGCCGACGCCGGACCCGTCCAGATACATGGCGAACAGCCCGAGCCCGGCCACCACCGCGACGCCGATCCGGCCGGGGTAGCGGTGGGCGATGACCGTGGCCACCAGCAGCGTGCCGGTGGCGAGCAGCGCGAACGGGATGTTGCCCATCCCGTAGTAGCGGGCGCCCACCTCGGCGGTGTAGCCCATCACGCTGTTGAGCTGCAGCGTCGTACCCGTCAGCAGGTCGCCGGCCAGGGTGAGCGCGGTCACGCCCGCCACCACGGCCAGCGGGCCGAGCGGCCTGCGCCGCCACGGACCCGCGAAGGCCACCGCGGTGATCACGGCCGCCCAGCCGAGGACCCCGGCCACCAGGCCGGTCACCGACGACCACGGCAGCAGGTTGACCAGGTAGCTGGCGGCGGGGAGCGAGGCCAGGGCCACCGCGGCCAGCCGTACCCAGGTGAGGCCCTTGCGGCGGCGCAGCAGTAGGAACGCGATCAGGTAGAACAGCACCTGCAGCACGGCGACGACCGTGAAGTAGATGCCCTTGATCGAGCGGATCGCCTGCGCGGTCGCGTCGGCCCGCTGCAGCCGATCGAACGCCGCGCCCTGACTGCCCACCTGCAGCGGGACGCCCACGACAGTCGGGGGAACCGCGACGCCCATGTCGGTCAGCGCGGTCGTGGTCAGGTCCGGGATGATCGAGATGTCCTCGCGGTGGGTGGACTCGGCGCCGAGCAGCCGCCCCTGCGCGCCGGGCTGACGCAGCATCGCGACCCGCAGGTGCGGGACGGAACCGTGGTCGGACAGGCCCGCGAGCAGCACCGTCGTGTCGGCGGGCAGCACCGACAGCAGCGCGCCCGCCTTCGCGTCGGCCAGCCGTAGCGCGTCACGGCGCTGGGCGGCGGTCAGCTTCTCCGGCACGCGCGGCATCGTGCCGCCCGCCAGGTAGGGGCGGATCAGGTCGTCGACGTCCATCGCGACCAGCGGGCACGTCGTCAGGTCCGCGGCGCGCACCTGCAGCGGCGAGGCGTGGTAGCGCGGCACGGCGCCGCTCCGGTCGGCCAGCGCCACCGCGGCGCCAGGGCCGATCGCGATCGAGCAGGTGCCGGCGGTCTTGAGCGCCTCGCCCAGGGTGCCGGCGCCCTTGGCCTCGGGCAGGTTCGTGTAGCCGGGGACGACGGCGCCCGCGCCCCGCTGCTCGGGGATCGGCGGGGCGCCGCAGCTGCCGCCCGAGGCGGACCGCATGCCCGCGGCCACGGTCAGCCACCCGTCGTACGGGCAGGTCACGCCGCCGACCGTGCGCACCGACAGCGAACCGATCGCGCTCGAGCGAGCGAGCTCCCACAGATTCGGGGTGTCGGCCTGGGTGATGTCGTTCCAGTGCAGCCCCGGCACACCGATGAGCGCGACGCGCCCCTTGCTCGCTTCCACCCCGTCGGCCTGCGCCACCCCAGCGAGCAGCAGCTGACCGATCAGGACGGCCAGCGCGACCAGCGCCCGCCTCACGGCATGACCTCCCGGGCTCGACATCCGTGGCAGGCCATCGTCTCATCTCCCCACCACCGACCGCGCCCACTTGCCTCCCGGCGGGGCCTTTCCACGCTCGCGCTTGCTCGCTCTCCGCGCTCGCGCTTCTTCCCCGCATGGTCGCGGGTCTTTCCCGTACGGCGAGCCTACGTGACCGCCACCCGCCGACGTGGGCTCGCGTCCGCAGGGTGGCTCCCCGTACACCACGTCGCGCTGGGCTTCGCCGTATGCGTCGCGCCTAGTTCCGCCGTTCGCATGCTTGCCGTCGCGGCGCTGGTGGGTGGTGCGCCGGGTGTTGGGCGGGGCTTTGCCGTACGTCTTCTCGTCGATGCGGGGTTAGGGGATGGGGGTGAGCCAGGTGGTGGGGAGGTGGCCGGTGGTGGTGGCGGTGTAGGCGTCGGTGAGTTTGGTGGTGAGGGGGCCCGGGGCGTCGAAGGGGCGGGTGTCGATGGAGGTGACGGGGACGACGCCGGCGGCGGTGCCGCACAGGAGGACCTCGTCGGCCGTGTAGAGGTCGTGGCGGTGCAGGTCGCGGCGGGCCGTGGGGATGCCGAGGTCGGCGGCGAGGCGTTCGACCGTGTCCTGGGTGATGCCCTCGAGGGCGCCCGCGCTGTGCGGGGGCGTGGTGAGGACGCCGCCGGAGACCATGAAGAGGTTGGCGCCGGTGCACTCGCTGACGTAGCCCTGCGCGTTGAGCAGGACCGCCTCGTCGTAGCCGGCGTCCAGCGCCTCGGCCTTGGCCAGCACCGAGTTGAGGTAGGGCCCGGTGGCCTTGGCGGTCGTGGGGACGACGTTGGGGTCGTTGCGCTTCCACGAGCTGGTCATCAGCCGGACGCCGGAGCCGAGCATCGGCTCCCACTCCCACGTCGCGATCGACACCGACGTGGGGCAGCCGCGCGCGGCGATGCCCAGCTCGCCGTAGCCCCAGTGGGCCAGGTGGCGGATGTAGCAGGCCCGGTGCCCGTTGGCGGCGACCGTCTCCAGGGTGGCGGCGCGCAGCTCGGCGGGGGAGTACGGGATCTTCATCCCGATGATCCTGGCGGAGCGGTAGAGCCGGTCCAGGTGGTCGTCGAGCCGGAACACGGCCGGCCCGTCGGCGGTCTCGTACACCCGGGTGCCCTCCAGCACGCCGGTGCCGTAGTGCAGCCCGTGGCTGAGCACGTGCACCCGCGCCTCCGCCCAGGGCACCAGGCCGCCGTCCATCCAGATGTACTCGGACTCCCGCATCACGAACCTCCTCAAGTGGCTCCTAAACGATGACTCAATCGACCCACTTCGTCAATAATTGGTGCCATGGATGACCAGTTGGCGATCCTCCTCCGCGACCGCTACCGGCTGCGGCAGGGCAGGGAAGCACCCAGCCGGCGCCTGGCGGGCGCCCTGATCGACCTGGCGCAGACCGGCGCACTGGCGGGCCGCCTGCCGTCCGAGCGCGACCTGGCGCAGGCGGTCGAGCTCAGCCGCGGCACGGTGGCGGCCGCGTTCAACCACCTGTGCGCCGACGGCCTGGCCGAACGCCGCCACGGCAGCGGCACGTACCTGCTGGACAAGCCGACCTTCACCGGCCTGCTGCAGGCGGGACCCGTCGTGGCGGACCTGTCGGCCTCGGTGGTGCCCGACCCGTCGCACCTGACCCTGCCCGCGCTAGACCCCGGCGACCTGGTGCGCACCCCCAGCGGCCACGGCTACGACCCCCTGGGCGACCCGCGCCTGCGCGCACGGCTGTCCGGCACTCCCGACGTGCTGGTGACCGGCGGCGCGCAGCAGGGGCTCGACCTGGCGGTCCGCGTCCTGGTACGGCCGGGCGACCGGGTCGTGGTGGGGGACCCGACCTACGGCGGCATGCTGGCGATCCTGCGCAGGGCGGGCGCCCACGCCGTCGCCGTGGACCTCGCCGACCCGGCGGCCGTGGCGGAGTCCTTCGACCGCCACCGGCCCGCGCTCGTCTACGTGGTGAGCGTCGAGAACCCGACGGGCGCGGTCCCCGACCTGCGGCACGTCGCCGAGCTGGCCAGGTCGCGCGACGTCACGCTGGTCGAGGACAGGACGCTGGCCAGGCTCGTCCACGACGTCGCCCCGCCGGAGCCGCTCGCCCCGCTGCACCCGCACGGCACCGTCATCGTCGGGTCGCTGTCCAAGCTGCTGTGGGGCGGGCTGCGCATCGGCTGGCTCGAGGCGCCCGAGGCGCTGCTCGCCCGCCTCACCGAGGCCAAGCTCGACGCCGACCTGGCCACCAGCGCCGTCTCGCAGCGCCTGGCGACGCTGCTGCTCGACACCGACCCGCTCGGCCCCTGGCTGGCCGAACTCGCCGCCAGGCGCGCCCACTTCACCGCCGCCCTGTCCGCCCACCTGCCCTCATGGACCTGGACGCCTCCCGCGGGCGGCCTGTCGGTGTGGGCCCGCCTGCTCGGCACGGACGCCGAACGCTTCGCCAGGATCGCCCGCGATCACGGCGTCGCGGTCGCGCCCGGCACGCTCTTCTCGCCCGACGGGCGGCACCGCGACCGGCTGCGCCTCAGCTTCGCCCTCCCGCCCGCACTCCTCGACCAGGCGGTCGCCGGCCTCGCCCGTGCTTGGGCCGAGGTGTCCTGACACTTTGCTGTACGGCAGGCCGCCGTGCCGCCAACCGCCGCACGGGGTCGCGGCCCTCCAGGGAGACGCCTGCTGACCGGATGCCGGTCGGCCGCCGTTACGACACCCTGGGACCCGGTTGCGGTGGCATCCTCGCCGTCGTACAGGGCGCCTGCCTTTGCCGTGACTCATCCCGGCGCCTGGTGCGCGTGCCGCACGGGGTGTCCGCGGACCAGGTGCCTGGGTGCTCGCCGAGATTCCCGCCGACCCGGCGCCTGGGGCGTTCTCGCGGTCCAGGCGCCTAGGGTGCTCGCCGACCCGGTCGGGGGTGGCGCGCCGTACCGGCTAGGTCAGGGTGATCTTGACGGTGGTGGGCTTGCTCTCGTTCTGGAGGCGGTCCAGCGACGTCACCAGGTACGTGCCGGGAGCCGGCGCCGTGTAGGCGGGGGAGGTGACGACCGCGACCAGGCTGCGGGCGTCGACCGGCTGGCAGGTGGAGCCCTGCTTGGGGACCTGGTAGACCGCGTAGGAACGGGCGCCCTGGGTGGCCTTCCAGGAGATCGTCGTGCCCGAGGCCCTGGCGGCGGCGGGCTTGGCCGGGGCGTTGTGGTCCCGGTGCTTCAGCAGCGGCAGCAGGGCGGGGCGCGGGTACTGGTTCCTGGCCAGGCGGTCCATGACGCCGAGCGGGTTGGTCAGCAGCTGCTTGGCGCTGAAGTAGACGTCGCCGTTCACCTGGTCGTAGGAGCGGTTGAACGTCAGGTGCGCGGGCAGCTCGCCCGGCTTGGTCCAGGCCTTGTCGTCCCTGGTGCCGACCCGGTAGAGCGCCTGGCCGATGTACAGGTCGACGCCCGTGCCCTTGACCTCGTCGGCCCACCACGGCACCAGCGCCCGGTAGTCGGCCACCTTGAAGCCGCGCGGCCAGTACAGCTGCGGCATCACGTAGTCGACCGTGCCCGCCTTGATCCACGCCCGCGCATCCGCATAAATCGAGTCATAGGCGGACATGCCGGCAGTCTTCGAGCCCGTCGGATCGTCGGACTTGTTGCGCCAGATCCCGAACGGGCTGATGCCGAACTTCACGTACCGCTTGATGCCGTGGACGGCCTTGTCGACCTGGGCGATGAGCTGGTTGACGTTGGCCCGCCGCCAGTCGCCCAGCTTCTTCCCGTTGCCGTACTTTGTAAAGGCGGCGGCGTCGTCGAACTTCCCGCCCCCGCCCGGATACGGGTAGAAGTAGTCGTCGAAGTGCACGCCGTCGATGTCGTAACGCCGCACCACGTCCGTGATGACCTTGATCACGTGGTCGCGCACCGCGGGCAGCCCGGGGTTGTAGTAGAGCTTGCCGTCATATTTCACGACCCAGTCGGGATGCTGCCGGGCCGGATGGTTGGCGGGCAGCTTCTTGACCTTGTCGTCGTAGCCGGCGCGATAGGGGTTGAACCAGGCGTGGAACTCCAGGCCACGCTTGTGCGCCTGGTCGATGAGGAACGGCAGCGGGTCCCAGCCCGGATCCTTGCCCGCCGTACCCGTGAGATAGACCGACCAGGGCTCGTACGGCGAGCTGTAGATGGCGTCGGAGGCGGGGCGGACCTGGACGAACACCGCGTTGAGCCGCCGCTTGACGGCGGCGTCGAGCAGTGCGACGTACTCGGCCTTCTGCCGGTCGACCGACAGCCCCGTCCGGGAGGGCCAGTCGATGTTGTGCACCGTGGAGATCCACACACCCCGCAGCTGCCGCTTGGGAAAGCGCGCGTCGGCCGTACAGGACTCACGAGCGGAAGCGGCGGCGGGCTTCGGCGCGGGGTTCTTGTGCGATCCCGGCCCGAAGGCGTAGGCGGTGCCTGTGGTGAGGACGGCTAGGGCGGCTGCGGCGAGCAGGGGACGTCCAGTGCGCATGGTTCCTCAGTGTGACATCGCCCCCGTCGTGGTTCGGCCCAAAAAAAGAAATCGATTCGTGATGTTCGTGTGACGAAAGTAACGGTTGAGCCGGGTGGGAGCCCGGCTCAACCGTCGTGTCACTCCGTGGCCGCCACCTTGTCGGCCAGATGTGGGGGCAGCGGCTCGTACCGCAGGAACGCGCGCTGGAAGGTGCCCGTGCCGTGCGACATCGACCGCAGGTCGATCGCGTAGCGGGTGATCTCCAGCTCCGGTACCTCCGCCTTGACCAGCGTGCGGCCCGTGCCCACGGGCTCGGTGCCGAGCACCCGCCCGCGCCGCGAGGACAGGTCGGACATCACCGATCCCACGTAGTCGTCGGCGACCAGCACCGACAGCTCGTCGACCGGCTCGAGCAGCAGGGTCGGCACCTTCGACGCGGCCTCCTTCAGCGCCAGTTGCCCGGCTATCTGGAAGGCCATGTCGGAGGAGTCGACCGAGTGCGCCTTGCCGTCGTAGAGCGTGACGCGCACGTCCACCATCGGGTAGCCGGCGACCACGCCGCGCTCCATCTGGGCCCGCACGCCCTTCTCCACCGACGGGATGAACTGCCGGGGCACGACGCCGCCCACGATCTTGTCCACGAACTCGAAACCCCCGCCGGAGGGCAGGGGCTCGACTTCCAGGTGGCAGATGGCGTACTGGCCGTGGCCGCCTGTCTGCTTGACGTTCCTGCCCATGGCCTGGCACTTGGCGCCGAACGTCTCGCGCAGCGGAACCCGCAGGTCGATCCGCTCGACCTCCACGCCGTGCCGGTTGGCCAGCCGATCGAGCAGCACGTCGGTGTGGGCCTCGCCCATGCACCACAGCACCAGCTGCCTGGTCTCGGCGTTGTTCTCCAGGCGCAGCGTCGGATCCTCGGCCACCAGCCTGCCCAGCGCCTGCGACAGCTTGTCCTCGTCGGCCTTGGACTTGGCCCTGATCGCGACCGGCAGCAGCGGGTCGGGCATCGACCAGGCCGTCATCAGCAGCGGGCGGTCCACCTCCGACAGCGTGTCGCCCGTCTCGGCGCGCGACAGCTTGGCCACGGCCACGAGGTCGCCCGCCACGCCCTTGCTGATGGGGCGCTGCTGCTTGCCCAGCGGGCTGGTCAGCGTGCCGATGCGCTCGTCGACGTCGTGGTCCTCGTGCCCGCGGTCGGCCAGGCCGTGCCCGGAGACGTGCACGGTCATGTCCGGGCGCAGCGTGCCGGAGAACACGCGCACCAGGCTGATCCGGCCCACATAGGGGTCGCTGGTGGTCTTGACGACCTCGGCCACCAGGGGGCCGTCGGGGTCGCAGGTGACGCCCTTGACGGGCTTGCCGTCCAGGTCGGTGATCTCGGGGAGCGGGTGTTCGGGCGGCGCGGGGAAGCCCTGGGTGACCAGTTCGAGCAACTCCACCGAGCCCACGCCCAGGCCGGTGCAGAGCACGGGGTAGAAGCTGCCGCGGGCCACGGCCTTCTCCAGGTCCTCGATGAGGACCTTGGTGTCGATCGGCTCACCCTCCAGGTAGCGGTCCATGAGCGACTCGTCTTCGCTCTCCTGGATGATGCCCTCGATCAGGACGCCCCTGTGCTCCTCGATACGCGCCTCGTACTCGGGGCCAGGCTCGTTCTCGGTGCGGGTGCCGGTCGCGTAGTTGAAGAACTTCTGCGACAGCAGCCCGATCAGGCCGTTGACGTGCCCGTTGGTGATGACCGGCAGGTAGAGGGGGGCGACGCCGTCGCCGAAGACGTCCTGGCAGGTGGCGAGTACCTCGTCGAAGTCGGCACGATGGTGGTCGATCTTCGTGATCACCACGGCTCGGGGCATGCCGACCTGGGCGCACTCCTCCCACAGCATCTGGGTGAGCCCGTCGATGCCTTCGGAGGCCGACACCACGAACAGCGCGGCGTCGGCGGCCCGCAGCCCGGCGCGCAGGTCGCCCACGAAGTCGGCGTATCCGGGGGTGTCGATAAGGTTGATCTTGATGCCGTTGTGCACCAGTGGCGCCAGAGCCAGGTTGACCGATCGCTGCTGGCGTACCTCTACCTCGTCGAAGTCGCTGACCGTGTTGCCGTCCTCCACCCGGCCGGCCCGCTGCGTCGTGCCCGTCGTCGCCAGCAACTGCTCTATCAGGGTCGTCTTGCCCGCTCCCGAGTGGCCGACCAGTACGACATTGCGTATCGCATCCGCGCTGTCGGCCGCTGGTGCCCTGCCCGCGGCTCCCGCGGCCCCGCCGGGGTTCCTATCCGCCACGATTCCTCCGTCTCCATGGGCGAGCCGGCCTCGCCTGGCACCCTGAGGTCCACGCGACGGCTACCTCTCCCTGCCGTCGGTTGAGGTCCAACACCGCGCCCGCGCGGAAGGTGATGGAAACCACATGGACGCGGTGTGTTCACCAAATACCCGTGTGGCGGATATCACAAGAGGGGTGAGGCAAAGAAAGTCGTCGGCCCCGTGATGGCCTACGATTTGAGCGCGATGCTGAAACTCCTGCGCCCGGCCATGACCCGGATACTCACCCCGCTGGGCAGGGCTCTCGTCCGCCGCGGGATCGGCCCGAACGCCGTCACGGCGATCGGCACCCTCGGCACCGTGATCTCCGCCCTGCTGCTGTTCCCCCTGGGATACCTGACGGCAGGCGCCCTGGCGATCACGCTGTTCGTGCTGTTCGACCTGCTCGACGGAGTGGTCGCGCGGCTCGGCGGGGGAGGGGGCAGCACCTGGGGCGCCTTCCTCGACTCCACGCTCGACCGGGTCGCCGACGCGGCCGTGTTCGCCGGGCTGATCATGTACTTCATCTTCCGGGGCGACGCGCTGATGGCCGCGGTGACGCTGGCCTGCCTGGTGCTCGGCGGGCTGGTCTCCTACGCCAAGGCCAGGGCCGAGGGGCTGGGGCTGACGTGCGACGTGGGCCTCGCCGAACGCCCGGAACGGCTCGTCGTGGCGCTGGTGGCCGCCTGCTTCGCCGGGCTCGGCGTGCCGTACATTCTGCCCGTGGGAATGTGGCTGCTGGCGGTGGCCAGCGCCATCACGGTGGTGCAGCGCGTCGTGCACGTACACAAGCAGACCGATGGCAAGCAGCCGGGGGAGCGATGAGCGATCCGTCCATCACCGATCGGGTCGTGGCCGCGGGGTTCGCGGCAGGGTGGAAGCTCGTCCCGCTGCTGCCCCAGCGGCCGACCACGGCGGCGTTCTCGTTCGCGGCCGACCGCGTGTGGCGCAAGCGCGGCAAGTCGGTGCGCCGGCTGGAGACCAACCTGGCCCGCGTCACCGGGCTCGACCCCGACAGCCCGCAGCTGCGCGAGCTGAGCAGGCGCGGCATGCGCTCCTACTTCCGCTACTTCCACGAGATCTTCCGCCTGCCGTCCATGCCGGTCGACGAGGTCGTCCGCCGCACCCACGTCACCGGCGCCGAGCACGTCCACGACAACGTCGCCGCGGGGCGCGGCGTGGTGCTCGCGCTGCCGCACATGGGCAACTGGGACCAGGCCGGGGCCTGGCTGGTCGGGGTGGGGCATCCGTTCACGACCGTGGCCGAGCGGCTCAAGCCCGAGTCGCTGTTCCGCCGCTACGTGGCCTTCCGCGAGGGGCTGGGCATGGAGGTGCTGCCGCTCACCGGCGGCGACGGCCACAACTTCGGCACGCTGGCCTCCCGGGTACGGCGGGGCGGCGTCGTGTGCCTGCCCGCCGAGCGCGACCTGACCAAGAACGGCGTGGAGGTGCGCTTCTTCGGCGGTGCCACCAAGGTGCCCGCGGGTCCGCCGCTGCTGGCCGTACAGACGGGGGCGGCGCTGCTGCCGGCGATCGTGTACTTCGACGGCGACGACTGGGGGATCGACATCCACCCCGAGCTGCCGGTGCCGCAGGAGGGGACGCGGCAGGAGAAGGTCGCCGCGGTGGCGCAGGAGCTGGCCGACGTGTTCGAGAAGGGCATCGCGCAGCATCCTGAGGACTGGCACATGCTGCAGCGGCTGTGGCTGGAGGATCTGCCGCGATGAAGGTCGGCATCGTCTGCCCGTATGCATGGGACATGCCCGGCGGGGTCAAGCAGCACATCGACGACCTGGCGCAGGCGCTGATCGCGCAGGGGCACGACGTCTCGGTGATCGCGCCGACCGGCGACGACGCCGACCTGCCCGCGTACGTGACGGGGGCGGGCCGGGCGATTCCCGTGCCCTACAACGGGTCGGTGGCGCGCATGTCGTTCGGGTTCATCTCGGCGGCGCGGGTGCGGCGCTGGGTGCGCGACGGCTCCTTCGACGTGCTGCACATCCACGAGCCGCTGATCCCCTCGCTGGGGGTGCTGGCCTGCTGGGCGGCCAAGGGGCCGATCGTGGCCACCTTCCACGCCTCCTTCTCCCGCTCGCGGGCGATCGCGGTGGCCGAGCCGCTGCTGCGCAGCGCCCTGGAGAAGCTGACCGGGCGCATCGCCGTCTCCGACGCGGCCCGCAAGAGCCTGGTCGAGCAGTTCGGCGGCGACACCGTGCTGATCCCCAACGGCGTCACTGTCGCCCGCTACTCCGACGCTCCGCCCCTGGACGGGTGGGGGCCCGACGGGCGGACGCTCGGGTTCCTCGGGCGGCTCGACGAGGAGCGCAAGGGCTTCCCGATCCTGCTCGAGGCCATGAAGCTGCTGCCCTCCTCGGTGAAACTGCTCGTCGCGGGGCCGGGCGAGGCCAAGATCCCCAAGTCGTTGCGCGACAGGGTGACCCTGCTCGGGCTGGTCAGCGAGCAGGACAAGATCCGCGCCTACCACTCGGTCGACGTCTTCTGCGCGCCCAACACCCGCGGCGAGAGCTTCGGCATCGTGCTCGCCGAGGCCATGGCCTCCGGCGCGACCGTGCTGGCCAGCGACATCCCCGCCTTCCGCAGGGTGCTCGGCGAGGGCCAGGCGGGCGCGCTGTTCGCCAACGGCGACCCCGAGTCGCTGGCCCGCGAGGCTGCCGCGCTGCTCGAGGCTCCTGAACGGCGGGCCAAGCTGGCCGCCGAGGCGCTGGTGGCGGTGCGCAAGTACGACTGGTCCACGGTGGCGCGCGACGTCGTACGCGTCTACGAGACGGTCACCGCCAGTGGCGCCGGCCGGGTGGAGGAGGACCTGCTGTGACGCCCACCCTGGTCGTGCTGATCGTCGGGATCGTGGTGGTGCTGGCCGCCGTGTACGTCTCCTGGCGCGCGGGGCGGCTCGACCGCCTGCACATCCGGCTGGAGCTGGCCAAGGAGGCGCTGGACGCCGCGCTGATGCGGCGCAGGGCCGTGGTGCTCGAGCTGGCCGGGTCCCGGCTGCTCGATCCGGCCACGTCGCTGGTGCTGGCCGCGGCCGCGCACGAGGCCCGCATGTCCGGGCCCGAGGAACGCGAGCACGCCGAGAGCGACCTGTCGCAGGCTCTGCGGGCGGCCGTCGACCAGGAGCGCTTCAGGGAGAAGCTGTCGGAGGCGCCCGGCGGTCAGGACCTGCTCGAGGAGCTCGACGCGGCAGTGGCCAAGGTGGTCTACGCGCGCCGCTTCTACAACAACGCCGTCGGCGTCACCCGTACGGCACAGCGGCGCTGGCTGGCCAGGACACTGCGCCTGGCGGGGCACACCGAGTTTCCGCAATTCTTCGAGATCGATGACAATCCGCCGGAAGCTATGGCAACTGAATGACCTAATTTGGGGAGCGCCGGTAAGCTTCTCCCGTTTTCTTGCCTTTTTTGCTGGAGCGGAGGAGTTCTCAGGTGCGGCTACCCCGGATGATCACGGCATCTCTGGCCGGAGCGGCCGTCCTGCTGCCCATCGCGGCCTGTTCCTCGAACAAACCGGCGCCGGGTACGGTGCCCCAGGCGGCCACCGCCGCGCCTTCCACCTCGCCCACCCCTGAGGGGGAGGGACATCCCTTCACCGGGCAGCCCGGTCAGGAGCCGAAGCCGGTGCTCGCCGTGAAGATCGAGAACACCGCGGCCGGCAAGCCGCAGATGGGGCTGAAGAGCGCGGACATCGTCTACATCGAGCAGGTCGAGGGCGGCCTGACCCGGTTGATGGCGATCTTCTCCTCGAAGCTTCCCGCCAAGGTCGGCCCCGTCAGGTCCGCGCGCATCTCCGACCTGCACATCGTGCCGCAGTTCGGCAAGCCCGCCTTCGCCTACTCCGGCGTCCAGACCAAGATGCTGCCCTTCATGGCCAAGGCCTCGCTCTTCGACGTGGGCGACACCAGGAACCCGGGCGCCTACTTCCGCCAGCCCGGCCGCGTCGCGCCGTACAACCTGTTCGCCAGCACCAAGAAGCTGCTGGCCAAGGCGCCGGACGCGGACAAGGCCAAGGACATCGGCTTCACCTTCGGTGACGCGCCCGCCGACGGCGGCGTGGACAAGAAGTCCTGGACCGTACGGTGGCCCGCGGCGCACTTCACCTTCGACTGGTCCGACGCCAAGAAGCAGTGGATGATCTCCCAGGACGGCAAGAAGGACATGGCCGCCGAAGGCGGGCAGCAGAGCGCGCCCACGGTCGTCATCCAGTACGTGCAGACGGTCCGCTCTCAGTTCCACGACTTCCACCAGAGCTACACGCCGCTGGTGAAGACCATCGGCAAGGGCAAGGCGATCGTGCTGCGCGACGGCAAGGCGTACAAGGCCAACTGGTCGCGCCCCGACGAGGAGCACGGCACGACCTACACCACCGAGGACGGCCAGCCGATGAACTTCGCTCAGGGCCCGGTGTGGATCGCGTTGGCCAGCAAGAAGCCCGTCTCACCGTGATGTACAAATCCGACCATAAATCCTGACAGGGTGGCCTGTCCGGGGCGGTATGCCTCAGGACCTACCATGGGTTTGGTAACTTACCGATCGCCCTTGTGAGGATGACCGTGTCCAGCAGCACGCCCGAAATCACCCCTACCACCGGAACCGCCCGGGTCAAGCGTGGCATGGCCGAGATGCTCAAGGGCGGCGTCATCATGGACGTCGTCACCGCCGAGCAGGCCAAGATCGCCGAGGACGCCGGCGCCGTCGCCGTGATGGCTCTGGAGCGCGTGCCCGCCGACATCCGCGCGCAGGGCGGCGTGTCCAGGATGAGCGACCCCGACATGATCGAGGGCATCATCTCCGCCGTGTCGATCCCCGTCATGGCCAAGGCCCGCATCGGCCACTTCGTCGAGGCGCAGGTGCTGCAGTCGCTCGGCGTCGACTACATCGACGAGTCGGAGGTGCTCACGCCCGCCGACTACGCCAACCACATCGACAAGTTCCGCTTCACCGTGCCGTTCGTGTGCGGCGCCACCAACCTGGGCGAGGCGCTGCGCCGCATCACCGAGGGCGCGGCGATGATCCGCTCCAAGGGCGAGGCGGGCACCGGCGACGTCTCCAACGCCGTCACCCACATGCGCACGATCCGCGCCGAGCTCAAGCGCCTGCACACCCTTCCCGAGGACGAGCTGTACGTCGCGGCCAAGGAACTGCAGGCACCGTACGAGCTCGTCGCCGAGGTCGCCAAGGCCGGCAAGCTCCCGGTCGTCCTGTTCACGGCCGGCGGCATCGCGACCCCCGCGGACGCGGCCATGATGATGCAGCTCGGCGCCGAGGGCGTGTTCGTCGGCTCGGGCATCTTCAAGTCCGGCGACCCGGCCAAGCGCGCCGCGGCCATCGTCAAGGCCACCACCTTCTACGACGACCCGGACGTCATCGCCAAGGTCTCGCGCGGCCTCGGCGAGGCCATGGTCGGCATCAACGTCGACGAAATCCCCCAGCCCCACCGCCTCGCCGAGCGCGGCTGGTAAGAGCAGGGTCCTCGCTTTCGCCGCTGCGCGGATCGGCTTCGGGCCGGCCTCATGGGGGAGCCAAGCTCCCCCATACCCCCTTGGCAGGGGCGCGCCCCTGCACCCGCGCCGTCCTCGCCTGCGGCTCGGGCTGTGTTCGATGCATGCGGGGGCTCCGCCCCCGCACCCCACACGCGCCTCCGGCGCGATTCCCACCTCGGCGGGAGGCCGGCCGACTGCCACCCGAAGTCGGGTCGGTGGGTGGTAGACCATGATGAGATCCCGCATTGAAATAGCGATTGAGCACCCAGCAGCACGTCACGCTCAGCCTCAATCGGATCGGTGACATCGCCCACGCCGGTATCTGGAAGTGATCTGGTCCGGCTCAACGGATCTGTTCCGGAGTCAGGGCTGTGACCGGCGGCGACGAGATCGCGAAAAATCGCGTGAGACGCTCGGGAAGCCTCGTCCAGGATGGTTCTCGTGACCCACGTGATCGAAGTTCCCCGTGCCGACGACGCCGCGGCTATGGGCCCGCTGCAGTTGAAGGCCTGGCTGCAGACGTATCCCTGCGAGGACGCCGGGATCGACGAGAACTGGATCCATGAGCACCGCGGCTCCTCTGCCACAGAGGAGGGAATCGCCCAGTGGCGGGAGTTCATCGAGGCGGCGAGGCAGCAGCCGGATCTGCTGTTCTGCCGTGTCGTCCGCGCCGGGACGGAGATCGTCGGTTTCCTCTGCGGTCGCCGGGACGAGGTGGTCACCCTGGGGCCGATGTACCTGCTGGAGGAAGCCCAGGGACGAGGCATCGGAGGCCGGTTGATGGGTGAGTTCCTCACCTGGGCGGGGAGCGTGCCTATGCGCCTGTGGGTCACCGACTACAACGAGCGCGCGATCCGCTTCTACCAACGCCACGGATTCAAGGTCACAGGCGAGCGAGAGCTCTGGCAAGGCAAACTGCCGAACGTGCGTATGGCCCGAGACGCCACCTCGAGCGGCAACCTCAGCTAAGTGCGTGTTTGAGAAGATCCACCGTCGCGAATCGCGTCAACTGCGAACTCACGATTCGCCGATGACAGCTTCCGAACGTAGAAGCGCATCTCACCGAAGAGAACACAGCTGAACTCGCGACGCTGCAATACGCGATGCCATCAGTACAGACGGGTGAGGCGCTAGCCGTATCAGCGGATGGCGCTCGTGAGCGGCCGTGCGGGATCCTGGCGATTCGGTGCCGACGATGCGATGGGCTGGAAGGCCGACGGGCCACCGCGATCCAGCCCGACATTCGGCGTGGGCTGAGCAAAACTGATCCGTTTGGTTGTGCCGGTGAGCAGTAGCACCGCTTGCCGGTCAGTTTGTACAGCGCTCGGAGGTTGATCGGGCCAGAAGCGCCCAGAGGCGCAGACACCTACCCCTCCGCTATCAGACAACTACCACTGAGGAAGAGGTCGATGGCTTGGAGGGAGGGTGCATGGACGGACTCAGATATGCAGGGTGGGCCGGTAGATGAGCTCTTGGGTGTGGCCGTCGAGCGTCCGGCTCTCGATCAGCTCGAGGTCGAAGTCGGCCGCACCCTGGAAGATCGGGTCTACTCCGGTCTGACCGGAGATCACGGGGAAGATCGTCACCTGGACGCGGTCGACCAGACCGGCGGCCATCAGCGCCCGGTTCATCGACAGGCTGCCGTGCGAGCGCAACGGCACCTCGGACTCCTCCTTGAGCCGGGCGACGACGTCGACGGCGTCGCCGCTCACGAGGGTCGCGTCCGGCCAGTTGAGGGGTCCTTCGAGGCTCGTCGACACGACCGTTGTCGGCAGGTTCCTCATCCGGGTGTTCACGGGGTCACTCACCTGGGACTCCTCGGTGCTCGGGCCCAGCACCTGCACGAATTGCCGAAAAGTGTTGGCCCCGAGGACCATCCGCTGCTCCTCGCGGTACAGGGCGAGGCGGCGGTCGAGAAACTCGGGACCTTGCTTGCCCCAGTATCCGCCCCAGTCGCCCATGCTGTTGTAGGAGCCGAAGCCGTCGAGGGTGGTGAAGACGTCGAAGGTGTAGATGGCGGTCATGATGCTCTCCTCGAATGCGGTTGATCGGGTGGGTGGATTGAGACTGGAAACCGAGGTCGGCCGCCCCGGATGCGGCCCCAGGACTGGACCACGGCCAAGACGGTGGCGAAGATCAGCGTGGTCAGCGACACGGCGGGCGGGAAGTAGCCTCTTCTTCCCCCTGCGAGCGGCACGATGGTGTACTGATCATCTTGGTCGGGCGGCATCACCTATCGGAGACCAGCTCGGCCAGGTGGTGCAGCGAGTTGATGAGATGGTCGGGCCCAAAGGGCGGGAACTGGATGTATTCGCGGCGGAACTGCGGCACCGCCGACCAGTCGTAGGTGAGCGTGACCTCGGTCTCGGACGGGCCGAGCGGTTCGAGGTCGTAGCGCCAGAGCCAGCCGCCGAGCTCCAGCCGGCCGTCGTCCTTCTCGACCCCGGTCAGCCAGCCGAGCGCGTGCGGTGCCTGGAACACCTCGACCTTGTTGACCACCCGGTAGTCACCGTCCGGATGGTCGGCGTGGTGCATGTCCATCCGAAAGATCTGCCCTGTCCCGGTCAGCGGCGCCTGGTTGACGGCTTCCTGCACCCAGCCGGTGCCGTCGATCGCCGCATGGCTGGTCGGGTCCGCCAGCACCGCGAACACCCTCGCGGCGGGCACGGCGAAAGCCAGGGTGGCGCTCACGCTCTCCCGCTCCGTGGTGTGGACCTTCGTTGTCATCTCATGCTCCTTGTCGGGCTCGTCGTGTCTGCAGGAAGGTTCGTTCGGTGTCATTGGTAGCCAGGGTGATGGCCTCGTCGTAGGCGGCGACAGCCTCGGCGGTACGGCCCAGGCGGGCCAGCAGGTCGGCGCGGGTGGCGGGCAGCAGGTGGTAGCCCGGCAGGTCCAGGTCCTCGATGGCGGCCAGCGCCTGCGCCGGTCCGTGTACCTCGGCGACGGCGACCGCGCGGTTGAGTGCCACGATCGGGGTCGGGGACTGGTGCAGCAGCTGGTCGTACAGCGCCAGCACCTGCGTCCAGTCGGTTGCCGGGCCGTCGGTGTGCACGGCGTTGATCGCGGCCTGCAACTGGTACGGTCCCGGCTGGTTGCGGCGCAGGCAGTGGCGTACCAGCTCGTGTCCCTCGGTGATCAGCTCGCGGTTCCACAGTGAGCGGTCCTGCTCGGCGAGCACCACCAGCTCGCCCGAAGGTCCCACCCGGGCGGGCCGGCGGGCCTCGGTGAGCAGGAGCAGGGCCAGCAGCCCTATCACCTCCGGCTGATCAGGCATCAGCTCGGCCAGCTCCCTGGCCAGGCGGACGGCCTCCAGGCACAGGTCGGTGCGCAGCAGCCGGCCCGTCGTGGAGGCGTATCCCTCGTTGAAGACCAGGTAGAGGACGGCGAGTACCGGTGCCAGCCGGTCGGGGAGTTCGGCGGCGCCGGGCACCCGGTAGGGGATGCCGGCGTCGCGGATCTTCTTCTTGGCGCGGACGATCCGCTGGAAGACGGTCGTTTCGGGCACCAGGTAGGCCCGGGCGATCTCGGCCACCTCCAGCCCGCCGAGCAGGCGCAGGGTGAGCGCGGTCTGTGCCAGCGGCGACAGCGCTGGGTGGCAGCAGGTGAAGATCATGCGGAGTTGGTCGTCGCGCACCGGTCCCACCTCCTGTGGTTCGTCGACGTGGTGCAGTAGTAGCGCCTGGGCGTGGCGGGCCTCGCGGGTGGATTCCCGGCGCAGCCGGTCGATCGCGCGGTTGCGGGCGGTGGTCACGATCCACGCGCCGGGATTAGGCGGTGGCAGTTCATCCCACTTCTGGACGGCCACCGCGAACGCGTCCTGCACGAACTCCTCGGCCAGGCCGATGTCACCGAGCAGGCGCGTCAGCGTGGCCACGCATCGGCCGTATTCGGCCCGGTAGATGCCGTCCAGATCCACCGGTGCTCACGCCCACTGCGCGTCTTCGAACGGGCGCACCTCGATCGGGGACCCGCAGGCCAGCGCGCATCTCTCGCCCCAGGCCAGCGCCTGGTCCAGGCCGTCGCACTGGATCACCCAGAACCCGCCGAGCTGTTCCTTGGTCTCGGCGAACGGGCCGTCGGTCATCGTGGTCGCGCCGTTGCCGGGGCGTACAACGGTGGTGGCGTGCGAGCCCAGCAGGCCGCCGACGAACACCCAGCAACCGGCGGACTGCATGTCGGCGGTCACCTGGCCGGTTCGGGCCTGCTGCTCCCGCAGGTCCTCCTCGGACGGCCATGGCGCGCTCTCGTCGTACTGGACGGCCAGCAGGTACTTCTTCACGGGCGAACTCCTTGCGAAAAACGGGTCAGGCGGACAGGCGGCGGGCGATGGCCGGGATGACGATCGCGGCGGCGACCACGTGGGTCACCATCAGCAGCACCTTCGTGGCCACCGACGCGCCCACCAGCGCATCCGGAACCAGGGACAACGCGGTGAGCGCAAGCGTGGTGTGGACGAACGCCGTGCGCGGCCGGCGAGCCCAGCGAGCCAACCCTACGGCCAGCATCAGGCCCGCCACTGAGAAGATGACGGTCAGCATGGCGAACCCGGACAGCGGGATCGGCGCGCCGCCGACAACGAGACTGATCCCGGCGAACTCACCCGCCGCGGCGACGGCCGCGGTCGCCGCGCCTGCGCCGACCGCGGCGGTCAGGCCGCCGATGATCAGCGGCTTGGGGGGAGCGGTGGTAGTGATGACGGACATCGCAGACCTCCGGTGAGTGGTGACCGGCTCCTTGCCGGCCTCTCACCCTGGCTACGAACGGGCTCGACGCCACTCGACATCACCGCAGAAAAATCTGAAGACCTACTCACCCGACCGCGTCAGAGGCGTCAAGGCCTACCCGTCACGAGCGGTCCGACGGCATCCGCCAACCACGGCATCACCGGCGTGATCCCATCCCGCGAAGCACATCGATGTTTTCATCGGGCGCTGTTACTTCTCGGCGACATCGTCTTCAAGCGGAAACGATCGCTGTCGCAGCAGACCGGTTCTGGGCGGCCGCGCTGGACGAGTTCGACATCCGGCCCTACGACGACGAGGAGATCGCCCGCCTGGCCTCGCTCGGCTACACGCCGGAGACCGATCCGGGCGTCATCCTCGACGGACCCCACCTTGAGGTCTGCTTCCAGAAGGTCGAGCTCGAGTCGCGGTCGAAGACACCCGTGCATTTCGACATCGTGTCCGCGGACTGGCCGGCGGAGATCGACCGCCTGACCGGCCTGGGTGCGGCCGTCAAGGAGCGGTTCGAGGCGCATGCCTGGATGCGGGATCCGGAGGGCAACGACTTCTGCGTCGTCGACGGCAATCACGGAGGCTCCGGCCGGCAGCACGGGGGTGAATTGACCTGATAACCGCCGAAGACCACGCCATCCAAGCCGGTGCCCGCTGGGCAACCTACGCATCTCACCGAAGAGAACACTGCTGAACTCGCGACGCTGCAATACGCGATGCCATCAGTAGTTCATGTCGGCGTCGCGGCGTGACGAAAGGTACGGATGCCTGGCCGCAGCCTTCTCACACGCAATCCCATAGGAAGCGGCCCTCCTTTCCGTCCGGCGGGCGCAGCAGGTCGGCGGGTGGGAGGACGGCCTCGGGGCGGGGGTCGAGGCCGAGCGTGATGGGCGGCAGGCGCGGCGCCGCCTCCCAGCGGGCCGCCAGGAGCTTGAGCACCCGGCGCCGCTGCTGGTCCAGGTGGTAGGCGCCGTAGCCGTGGCGGGCGCCGGACACCCGGTCCAGTGCCAGGGGATCGCAGAGGACGACAGCCGGTACGGGTTCGGGCTGGCGGCGGCCTGCTTTGCCTACGGACTGGCGCAGCTGGGGGCGGCTGCCGTTGCTCGACACCCGCGCGCCTGGTGACGACAGTCGCCTCCAGCTCGTCTCGACGCTGGAGGCGGCTGCCACGACCGCGCGGGCCCACCGTGCCCTTCCGCAGCCGGCAGGGTGGGCCCGCCGTACGGCCGAGCTTTTGCGGCGGCGCCGGCCCGGCGCTGACAGGGATCTGAACCGTCTCCCGCCGTACGCGCCGCGCCGTCACTGAATGGCGATCAGATGCCGCAGGTGAAGCGGAACATCTCCCAGGTGCCGATGCGGGTGGCGTCGGAGTGGATCGTGTCGGTGGTGCGGCCGCCGCCGCCGACCGCCGTCAGGTAGTGACCGTCGATCGTCTGGATGGCGAAGAACCCGTTGCCGAGCGACACCGCCGACAGCTTCTCCCAGGCCTGCAGCCGGATCGCGTCCGAGTGGATCACGTCGGTGATGCGGCCGCCGCCGCCCACGACGGTCAGGTAGTGCCCGTTGGTGGTCAGGAAGCCGTAGTGGATGTTCGGGCTGCCGTCGCCCGAGTCGATCAGCATGAACCGCTCCCACGAGCCGACGCGCGTGGCGTCGGTGTGGATGACGTCCGTGGTGCGCCCGCCGCCGCCGACCGCCGTCAGGTAGTTGCCGGTGTTCCTGGTCTGGATGGCGCAGGTGGTCGGACCGTTGATGGGCGCCTTTGCCGACGCCGCGACCGGCAGGCCGAGTCCGAGAACCCCGACCGCGACCGCCGCCATGCCCGCGGCCTTGGCGAGCATGCTCTTGAAAGCCATAACCCTCTCCTTGTGGATCGTCGAAGACATATCCGGACCCCTCGACGGAGAAGGCGTTCCCGGCCGTTCCATGCCGTTCCATGTGGTGAAAATCGTCACTCAAAGTGGCAGGTGTGAAGAATGTCGCCTTGTGTTCACCAAGGAGTCATGATCTTCAGTCAGGCTGCGAGGCGTCCCGAACGCTTGATCGTCCCAGGAGTACCCCCGTGCCCCAGCTCAACCGCCGCCACTTCCTCGTCACCGGGTTAGCGGCCGCCGCCGCGATCCCGGCCAAGCCCGCGTTCGCCGACCCCGACCCCTCCGCCGAGACCGCGCAGACCCTCGCCTCGCGCGGGCTGCGGACCGACCCGTTCACCCTCGGCGTGGCCAGCGGCGACCCCGACCACAGCGGTTTCGTGCTGTGGACCCGCCTGGCGCAGCAGCCGCTGGCCGAGGACGGGATGGGCGGCATGCCGCAGCGGCCCTTCCCCGTGCTCTGGCAGGTCTACGCCGACGAGCGGTGCCACCGCGTGGTGCGCGCGGGCGTGGCCGTGGCCGCCCCCGAGTGGGGCCACAGCGTGCACGTCGAGGTCGACGACCTCGGCTCCGACCGCGAGTACTGGTACCGCTTCCGCGTCGGCCCGTACGTCTCGCCGGTCGGCCGCGCCAAGACCGCGCCGCACCCGCTGTCCTACAGCGGGCCGCTGTCGATGGCGTTCGTCTCCTGCGCCCAGTACGAGCACGGCTACTTCACCTCGTACCGCAGGCTTGCCGAGGAGCACCCGGACCTGATCCTGCACCTGGGCGACTACCAGTACGAGTACACCAAGAACACCTACACGATCCCCGGCGGCAACGTCCGCGACCACGAGGGCCCCGAGACGGTCACGCTGGCCAACTACCGGCAGCGGCACGCCCAGTACAAGGCGGACCCGGACCTGCAGGCGGCGCACGCCGCCTCGCCGTGGCTGGTCGTGTTCGACGACCACGAGGTCGACAACAACTGGGCCGACGAGATCCCCGAGCACCCGGAGGACGCGCCCGGGTTCCTGGAACGGCGGGCGGCGGCGTTCCGCGCCTACTACGAGAACATGCCGCTGCGCCGTACCTCCATCCCGCAAGGGATCGACATGCAGCTCTACCGGCGCATCCGGTGGGGGAGGCTGGCCACCTTCCACATGCTCGACACCCGGCAGTACCGCGACGACCAGGGCTGCGGCGACGGCTACAAGGACTGCCCCGCCTCGGTCGACCCGAACAGGTCGATCACCGGCGCCGAGCAGGAGAAGTGGCTGATCGACGGCTTCCACCACTCGCGGGCGCAGTGGGACATCCTCGGCCAGCAGGTGTTCTTCGCCCAGCGCGACAACAATCCGGGGCCGGCCAAGGTGACCAGCCAGGACGCCTGGGACGGCTACGTCGCCTCCCGGCAGCGCATCACGCAGGGCTGGGTGGACGCCAAGGTGCGCAACGCGGTCGTGCTGACCGGCGACGTGCACGCGCACTGGGCCAGCGACCTCAAGCTCGACTACGACGACCCGACGGGTCCTTCGGTGGGCTCGGAGCTGGTGGCCACCTCGATCAGCACCGGGGGTGACGGCGCCGACTCCGACCCGGCCAAGCACCCGTACCTGAAGATCAACCCGCATCTGAAGTTCTACAACAACCAGCGCGGCTACGTGATCACCAAGATCGAGCAGGACCAGATCACGGCCGACTTCAAGGTGGTGCCGCAGCTGCGCCAGCCCGGCGCCGAGGTGTACACCAAGGCCACCTTCGTGGTCGAGGACCGCGTGCCGGGCGTGCAGCAGACCTACCTGCGCCCGCTGCCGCCCTCGATCGCCGCCGAACGCGAGATCACCGTCGACGAGACGGTCCGCCTGGAGACCGAACGCCCGTAGTCACCGCGAAAGCGGCACCCGCTCGCCGGGTGCCGCTTTTAAACGCTTGATTACTTAGCTTGTCTAAGTTAGTCTGGCTAAGTATGAGTGACGATCCCGGCGAGCTGGCGGAGCAGGTCTCCGCCGTGTTGCGGCACCTGGTCCTGCTGCTGCGCCGCACCACGGCCGGCCAGCCGGTCACCAGCCAGCAGTACTCGGTGCTCGGCTCCCTCGAGCGCGGCCCGCGCAGGATGACCGAGCTGGCCGAGGAGCACGCCGTCCAGCTGCCGACCATGACCGTGCAGATCAACCGGCTCGAGGACGCGGGGCTGGTCGCCCGCGGCTCGGACCCCGCCGACGCGCGCGTCAGGACGGTCGAGCTCACCGACGAGGGCCGCCGGCGGCTGCTCGCCGTACGGCAGGCCAGGATCGGCCACCTCAGCCAGGAGTTGGCGGCGCTCAGCGCGCAGGAGCGCGCGGCCCTCAGGGACGCGCTGCCCGTCCTGGCCAAGCTCGGAAAGACACAGTAAGGAGTCTCATGTCATCCGGTGGCGGAATTCTGCGCCAGCCGATGTCCGTCTGGGCCACCGCGTTCGCCGCGGTCGTCGCCTTCATGGGCATCGGTCTGGTCGATCCGATCCTGCCCTCCATCGCCCAGGGGCTGAAGGCCACGCCCAGCCAGGTCTCGCTGCTGTTCACCAGCTACTTCCTCGTGACGGCGGTGGCCATGCTGATCACCGGCTGGGTCTCCAGCAGGATCGGCGGCAAGCGCACCCTGCTGATGGGCCTGGCCCTGGTGATCGTGTTCGCCGCGCTGGCCGGGACCTCCACCAGCGTGGGCGAGCTGGTCGGCTTCCGCGCCGGATGGGGGCTGGGCAACGCGCTGTTCGTGGCGACCGCGCTGGCCGTCATCATCGGCGCGGCCAGCGGCGGCGCCGAGTCGGCCATCATCCTCTACGAGGCCGCGCTCGGCCTGGGCATCTCGCTCGGCCCGCTGGCCGGCGCGCTGCTCGGCGACTGGAACTGGCGCGCGCCGTTCTTCGGCACCGCCACGCTGATGGCCATCGGGTTCGTGCTGATCACCACGATGCTCAAGGCCATCCCCAAGCCCGACGTCAAGACCAAGCTCACCGCCCCCATCAGGGCGCTGGCCCACGGCGGGCTGTCGACCACGGCCTTCACCGCGCTGTTCTACAACTTCGCCTTCTTCACCGTGCTGGCCTTCACCCCGTTCATCCTGCACATGACGGCCTACGGCATCGGCGCCGTCTTCTTCGGCTGGGGCGTGTGCGTGGCGCTGGCCTCGGTGTTCGCCGCGCCGCCGCTGCAGCGCAGGATCGGCTCGGTCAACGTGCTGCACCTGGCGCTCGCGCTGCTCGCGCTCTTCCAGATCGGGATCGCGCTGTCGGGGCACGCCGGCATCATCGTGTTCACGATCCTGTCGGGCATCCCGATCGGGCTGAACAACACCGTCTTCACCGAGTCGGCCATGGAGGTATCCGACGCGCCCAGGTCCGTCGCCTCGGCCGGCTACAACTTCGTGCGCTGGATGGGCGGCGCGCTCGCCCCCTTCATCGCCACCAAGCTCGGCGAGGAGATCGCCCCGGCCCTGCCGTACTACGTCGGCGCCCTCTGCTGCGCCGTCGGCATGGCCATCCTGTACGGCAGGCGACACCACCTGCGCGTGCTGGCCCGCGTCGACATCGACCACGCCTTCCAGGACGCCCCCGCCCCCGCCCGATGACATGATCAAGGCGTGCTGAAGGCCGCCGCAATCTGGGTGATGACGTGGAACGCCTGCGCCGGGACGAACTCCTTGTGCCCGCTGTACGGGGCCACGGCGTCCGAGCTGGCCTGGAACGTGGTCCAGCGGGCCGGGGACGCCCAGGTGATCTTCCTGCAGGAGTTCTGCACGGGCGCCGACGCCGCCCTCGAGGGGCTCCTGGAATCGCGGACGGGACACGGGTGGAGTGTCCGGTCTGTGGCGCTCACCGGGGCGGACGGCAGGCCGTACAGCTGCCATCCCGACAGGCTGGGGCGGGCACGCGGGACGCAGAGCGTCACCGTCGCCGTGGCCGACCCCGCAGCCGCCTTCAGGAGCTACCCGCTGACCTCGCCGCCGTGGTACGTCAAGCGGTACGCGCTGTGCGCCACCTTGCCCTCGATCAAGGTGCGCGGCTGCACCAGCCACCTGTCGGTCGGCTGGTCGCTGGACGACCGGCAGCCCGGGGCGCCCTACCGCACCAAGCAGGTGCGCGAGTTGATGGCCGTGGCGGACCGGCCGGGATACACCACCGTGTTCGGCGGCGACTTCAACCTGCGGCCCGGCGCGCACGCACTGATCCCCGCCTACCGCGCCTACCAGGAGTGCGACGCGCGGCGCCGCGCCACCCACGCCAACGGCAAGAAGCTGGACTACCTGTTCGTCCGCAAGGGCGCCGTGAGCGCGTGCCAGGTGGTCAAGGGCGCCCCTTCCGACCACCTGCCTCTCGTGCTCAAGATGGCCCAGTAGGAAGACGTGGGGCGCGCTTGGTGTTGAATTAGCTGAACCCGGACCCCTGGCGAAAGGATGAGGCGTGCCCACGATCGGTGTCCTCGCTCTCCAAGGAGATGTGCGCGAGCACCTGCGCATGCTCACCGAGGCGGGCGCGACGGCGACGGCCGTACGCAGGCCCGGCGAACTGGAGGCGGTCGACGCCCTGGTGATCCCCGGCGGCGAGTCCACCACGATGTGGAAGCTCGCCGAGACCTTCGACCTGCTCGAGCCGCTGCGCATACGCGTCAAGGACGGCATGCCCGCCTACGGATCGTGCGCCGGCATGATCATGCTGGCCGACCGGATCCAGGACGGCATCGCAGGCCAGCAGACCGTCGGCGGCATCGACATGGTCGTACGGCGCAACGCCTTCGGCCGCCAGGTCGACTCCTTCGAGGAGGATCTCGACTTCGCGGGCCAGATGATCAGAGCGGTGTTCATCCGCGCACCCTGGGTGGAATCCGTCGGCCCGGATGTCGAAGTGCTGGGCCTGGCCGAGCCGGGGGATAGGATCGTCGCCGTCCGTCAGGGGCCGTTGCTCGCGACCTCGTTCCACCCGGAGCTCACGGGTGACACGCGCGTGCACGCCTACTTCGTAGACATGGTGAGAGGGAGCTCTAGGTAATGTCCGGCCACTCCAAATGGGCGACGACGAAGCACAAGAAGGCAGCGCTCGACGCCAAGCGCGGCAAGCTTTTCGCCAAGCTCATCAAGAACATCGAGGTGGCGGCGCGGACCGGTGGCCCTGACCCCGAAGGCAACCCCACCCTGTACGACGCCATCTTCAAGGCCAAGAAGCAGTCGGTACCCAACGAGAACATCGATCGGGCCCGCAAGCGCGGCGGCGGTCTGGAGGCCGGCGGCGCCGACTGGCAGACCATCATGTACGAGGGCTACGCCCCCGGCGGCGTGGCGGTGCTCATCGAGTGCCTCACCGACAACCGCAACCGCGCAGCCTCCGAGGTGCGCGTCGCGCTGACCCGCAACGGCGGCTCGCTGGCCGACCCCGGTTCGGTGTCGTACATGTTCAACCGCAAGGGCGTCGTCATCGTCCCCAAGAACGGCCTGTCGGAGGACGACGTGCTGATGGCCGTCCTCGACGCCGGCGCCGAGGAGGTCAACGACCTGGGCGACTCCTTCGAGATCGTCTCCGAGGCCGGCGACCTGGTCCCGGTGCGCAAGGCGCTGCAGGACTCGGGCATCGACTACGACTCGGCCGAGAGCAGCTTCCTGCCGACGATGAGCGTGCCGCTCGACGAGGAGGGCGCCAAGAAGGTGTTCCGCCTCATCGACGCGCTCGACGACAGCGACGACGTGCAGAACGTGTGGGCCAACTTCGACGTCTCCGACGAGATCATGGAGAAGCTCGAGGCCTAGGCCTCGTTCCTGCGTGGAGGCCGCTCCGGGATTGCGCGGAAGACCGTGTGTGTCGGGGCGGCTTGGTAGGGTCGGGCGACGTGATCCCCCCGACGCCTACTCCGACCACCGCTCCGCCGCCCCGCGCCCTGGGGTGGCTGCTCGCCGTACCCGCGCTGCTGGGAACGGTCCTGACCCTGGTCATCCCGACGATCCAGACGGTCTCGATGAGCTTCCAGACCGGCGACTTCATGCACCCCAGCCGCTTCGTGGGCATGAAGAACTACAGCAGCCTGCTCGCCGACCAGGTCTTCTGGACGTCGGCCGGCTTCACGCTGTCGCTGGTGGTGGTGCCGCTGCTGGTGTCGGTCGTGGTGGCCCCGCTGGTGGCGCTCGGCCTGGCGTTCGGCGGGTCCTGGGTACGGCGCGCCGGCATGACCGTGCTGACGCTGGCCCTGGTGACGTTCTCCCCGGTGGCCGTGGCCGCCGCCTGGCTCCAGGGCCTGCTGCCGGACTCGTCGGGCATCCTCGCCCTGGCCGCCGGCCTGCGCGACCCGGCCACGGCACCCGGCGCCCTGCGCCTGGTCGTCGCCGCGGCCACGTTCGGCGCGGTGTGCGCGATCGCCGTGATGGCGTACCTGCCCGCCCTGCGCGGCCGCACGCCCGGGGTGGCAGCCATCGCCGTCGGCGCCCTCGTCGCGCTGGCCGCCGTCGCGGTCGCCTTCCAGAGCTTCGCCTTCGCCTTCACCCTCACGCGGGGCGGCCCCAGCCACACCACGACCACGCTCGCGATCCTCCAGTACGAGGGCGCCTTCCAGCGCGCCCAACTCGGGTACGGCGCGGCCGTCGCCACCGTCCTCGGCATCCTGCTGGGCGTCCTCGGCCTCGCGGCCACCCTGGTGGCCGTCCTCACCCGCCTCCGCCTGACCGTGGCCGCCGACGCTCCTGCCCCGCACGACCCGCCCCCCGGCGACCCCACGCCCCGGAACGCTCCGGTGCCGGTGCCTCCGGGCGCTTCGGTTCCCTTGCCTCAGGGTGCTCCGGCTCCTGGGGGCGCACCCGGTCCGGTCCCGGGAGCTCCTGGCTTCCCGGGTACGGTGGGCGGGCCCTCCGGGCAGGCGTCCGGGGCGGGGATCGCCGTCGGGGTGATCGCGGTCGTGCTGGTGACCGCCGTGGTGGTGCTGTGCTCGTGGCCCGCGCTGGGAAGCCTGTTCTCGCCCTCCGAGCGGGCGGGCGACTACGGCGTGCAGCTCACCACCTGGTGGCCGGCCGTCGCGGGCGCCGTCGTGTCGGTGGGCGTCGCCTACCTGGCCGCCCTCGGCATCGGCGGCCTGCGCCCTCTTGGCAAGGGGAGCGAGTGGCTGCTGCTGGCGTTCGCGCCGTGGCTGTTCGTCGGCATGGGCCCGCTGAGCATCGCCGACTGGCGACTGGTCAGGAACCTCGGCCTGCTCGACAGCGCCCCCGCGCTCATCCCGCCGATCCTGGTGAGCATCCCCGCCCTGTTCGTGCTGACGCTGCTGTGCAAGGGCCTGGCCGAGCGCGGCACCGGCGACTTCCTGCGCGGCGTCCTGCTCCCCTCGCTGCCGATGGCCGCCGTCCTCGCCGGAGCCGTCGCTCTGATGAACGCCCAGGAGCTCCTCTGGCCCCTCCTGGCCGAACAGGACCCGAGCCTGGCCACCGCCCCCGTCGAGCTCGTCAGGGAAATCGGCCAGTTCCTCCGTCCCGGGTCCGGCCTCGGAGCGGCTCCCGTCACGGTGGTCGTCCTCACCGCTCTCGTGGCGGTCGCGGCCCAGTTCCTCTACCTCGACCGCCTGAGGATCACCGCCGGCCGTACCACCGACGGCTGAGGCGCCCGCGCTCGCGCGCCGGAGTGTCGGTGGCGGCAGGTAGGTTGTCGAAGCGTGGAGCTTCGCTACCTGACGCCTGACGACCTGGACGACGTGCTCGACGTCCGCCGCCGTTCCTTCGGCCCGATGCCGGCCGCCGACGTGGAGCGCTGGCGTGACCTGGTGACCCCGATCCTGCCCGAGGGGCGCTACCTGGGCGCCTTCGACGGCGCGCGGCTGGCCGCGACCGCCCGGCTGCGCCCCTTCTCCCAGTGGTGGTACGGCAGGCCCCAGTCCATGGCGGGCGTGGCGGGCGTCACCGTCAACCCGGAAGACCGGGGGCGCGGCGTCGGGTCGCTCATCATGCGGGCGATCATCGACCGTGCCGTGGAGCTGGGCGACGCCGTCTCCGCTCTCTTCCCCGCGACCACGCCGATCTACCGGTCGCTCGGGTTCGAGCACGCCGGCGCGCAGCACACGGTGACGGTGCCCGCCGAGGCGCTGCGCACGATCCGCCCGGCAGGCCAGGTCAAGCTGCGCCGCATGGGGCCCGACGACGCCGCCGAGGTGATGGCCATCCTCGACCGGGTCCATCGCGCCGCCCGCGCCAGCGGGCCGATCTCCGCCAACGAGGCAGGCTGGCGTTGGTGGCTCGACGAGCCCGACGACTTCCTCTACCTGGCCGACGACGGCTACGTCATCTACCGCTGGAGCGGCCACGACATCGAGGTGGACAACCTGGTCGCCGCCTCTGAGGAGACCGCCAAGGCGCTGTGGTCGATGGTCGGCTCGTCGTCGTCGATCGCCGACAGTGTCACCGCCAACCTCGCGCCCGACGACCCGGTGCTCTGGCTGCTGCGCGAGCGCTCCAAGGAGCAGGTGCGGCAGACCCGCTGGATGTTCCGCGTCCTGGACGTGCCCGAGGCCGTCGCGCGGCGCGGCTACCCGGCCGGCGTCACGCTCGACGCCGCCGTCGAGGTGGCCGACCCGGTGCGCGAGTCCAACGCGGCCACCTGGCGCCTGGAGGTCTCCGGCGGCACCGGCGCCGCGATCCGCAGCCTCGACCAGGGGCCCAGGCTGACGATCAACGGCTTCTCCGCCCTCTACGCGGGCATCCCCACGGCCACGCTGCGCCTGGCGGGCCTCATGTCCGGAGATACCCGGCACGACGAGGCCCTCGACACGGCCTTCGCGGCCCGGCCGTACATGCTCGACTACTTCTGACGCGCGTTTCCCGGTGCACGCGCACGTCAGCCGGGGTAAAGTCTCGTGCCGAACAGATGTTCGGCGATCGCGGCGCCGAGCAGCCAGAGTCGCGAAAGGCGGGCCATGCACCTCCAGCCACCACAGGCGTCGGCGACGGTCCGGTGGATCGGGGAGGCGTTCCGGTGCGCGTGATGGGGGTCGACCCGGGGCTGACCCGGTGCGGGCTCGGCGCCGTCGAAGGGCGGCCCGGGGCCCCGCTGTCGCTGATCGCCGTCGGGGTGGTGCGCACGTCGGCCGACGACGAGCTCGGTGCGCGGCTCGTCGGCATCGAGGCGGGCATCGAGGAGTGGCTCGACGAGGTGCGGCCCGACGCCGTCGCCGTCGAACGGGTCTTCAGCCAGCACAACGTCCGCACCGTCATGGGCACCGCACAGGCCGCCGGCATCGCCGTCCTGTGCGCTTCGCGGCGCGGCATCCCCGTGGCGCTGCACACGCCTTCCGAGGTCAAGGCCGCCATCACCGGCAGCGGCACGGCCGACAAGAAGCAGATCGGCACCATGGTGACCCGGCTGCTGCGGCTCTCGGAGATGCCCAAGCCCGCCGACGCCGCCGACGCCCTCGCCCTGGCCATCTGCCACATCTGGCGCGGCGCCGCCCAGAACCGCCTCTCCCAGGCCCTGGCCCAAGCCCGCCGCCCAGCCCGCACGCCGCCTGCACCCACCAAGGCCTCGAGCCTCGGCACGCGCCCGGGGTCCACACGCCAGCGCGCCGACTCCGAGGCCCCGTCGATCTCCCGCCGACGCGCGAGCTCCGCGAAGCCGGCCTCCCAGAGCGACACACCTGAGGACACGGAGCTCGCCGGGCCGAGCGCACCGCAGGGCGCCACGGCAACAACAAGCACCACTCCCACTCGTGACACACCCCTGCAATCGCCGCCGGGCGCTGCTGCCGCGCGCCCGATGCAATCGTCGCCGGGCGCCGCTGCCTCGCACCCGAACTCGGGACCCCCGCTGCGGGCGCAGTCACCGGATCGCGAGCTGACCGGTGCGGGGTCGCTGCCTGGTGGCGAGGCGGCATCCGGCGCGGCGTCGGCCGGGCGTGGGACGGCGGTAGGAGCGGGGAGCGGCGAAGCTTCGGGGCCTCGTGATGAGGGGGCGTCCGGTGTGGGCGCCCGGTCGTCAGCGGGGACGGGTGGGTTCTCGGCGGAGCCGGCTGCCGGTTCGTGGGAGCGTACGGAAGCAGGGGCGCCGGAGGGCGTGGAGCAGGCACGGACGACAAGGAGAGCACCGTGATCGCGTCAGTGACGGGACGGGTGACCGCCATCGCCCCAGACGGGGCCGTGATCGAGGTGGGCGGCGTGGGCATCCTCACCCACTGCACCCCGGGCACCCTGGCCGGTCTCCGCGTCGGCGAGGAGGCCCGCCTGTCCACGTCGCTGGTCGTGCGCGAGGAGTCCCTGACCCTCTACGGCTTCGCCACCGACGACGAACGTGCGGTCTTCGAACTGCTCCAGACGGCCAGCGGGGTGGGGCCGAAGCTGGCTCTGGCGATGCTCGCGGTCCACACGCCGAACGCGCTGCGCGTCGCCGTGGCAAGCGCGGACCTCAAGGCGCTCACGCAGGTGCCGGGTATCGGGCAGAAGGGCGCCCAGCGCATCGTCCTCGAGCTCAAGGACCGCCTCGGCACGCCCGAGGAGACCGTCGACGCCGCGCTCAACGGCTCCCGGCGCGTGACGCTCTGGCGCGACCAGGTCCACTCGGGGCTCGTCGGGCTCGGATACTCCAGCAAGGACGCTGACGAGGCCATCGCCATCGTCGAGCCCGACGCCGGCGACACCCCCAACGTGGCCACCCTCCTCAAGGCCGCCCTCCGCACCCTGAGCATCCGATGACCCCCACGCGCTGTCCGTTCGCGGGTTGTTGTGCAGGCCGTACGGCGCTGTCCGTCGGGGGTTGGTGTGCGTGCCGTACGGCTGGCGCCGTGGGGACCGCCACCCGCCGACGCTGGTCGCCCTCTGTCACGGCCGGTCGTGAGGGCCCACGGGGCACTCGCCGTTACGCGCGCCCCCAAGCCCGCGTCCCTGCTCACTCATCCCGCCGTCCCGGTATCCACCGAGACCGTGGCACCCCAGCGCCCAGCCACACCGCCACACCAGGACTCCGGCCCCCACAGCTCAACGCCACGGCACCCGGGAGTCCCGCGGCACCACGACGTGCCCGGGTCTCGCTGCAACCGGCGGCCGGGGAGTATCGGCCGGTCGCCGTTGCTGGGCGCCGGGCTTCGCCGTACCGCGTCTCGCCGTCGCGGCGCCTGGGTGGACGGGGCGTCGTTGCGGCGCCGGAAGGGCGGGGTGTCGTTGCGGTGCGCCTGGGTGGGCGGGGTGTTGGTGTCGGGCATGGGTGGGGCGGGTGTGAGTGAGTGTGGCAAGCGAGGAGTGGGAGGCTTGGTGGGGTTGGGTCGGGTGTGTGAGGGGGGAGCGTGAGTTTTGAGCGGGAGCTCGTGTCGCCCGATGCCGGGGGAGACGAGCTGCAGGTCGAGGCGGCTCTGCGGCCGAAGCGGCTGGGCGAGTTCATCGGGCAGGCGCGCGTGCGCGAGCAGCTGTCGCTGGTGCTCGAAAGTGCGCTGCGCAGGGCCACGCCGCCGGACCACGTGCTGATGAGCGGCGGGCCCGGCCTGGGCAAGACGACGCTGGCGATGATCATAGCGGCCGAGCTGAGCGCCCCGCTGAGGATCACCTCGGGCCCGGCGCTGGAGCGCGCGGGTGACCTGGCGGCGATCCTGTCGACGCTGGCCGAGGGCGAGGTGCTGTTCATCGACGAGATCCACCGGATGGCCAGGCCCGCCGAGGAGATGCTGTACCTGGCGATGGAGGACTTCAGGGTCGACATCGTGGTCGGCAAGGGCCCGGGCGCGACCGCGATCCCGCTGGACATCGCGCCGTTCACCCTGGTCGGGGCGACCACCAGGGCGGGACTGCTGCCGGCGCCGCTGCGTGACAGGTTCGGCTTCACCGCGCACATGGACTTCTACGACGTCGACGAGCTCGAGCAGGTCCTCTACCGCTCGGCCAGGCTGCTGGACGTCGCGCTGCCCACCGACGGCGCGCACGAGATCGCCAGGCGCTCGCGCGGCACGCCCCGCATCGCCAACCGGCTGCTGCGCCGCGTACGCGACTTCGCCGACGTGCGAGCAGAAGGCGTGATAAATCGTGACATCGCGTCGGCTGCGCTGAATCTGTACGAGGTGGACGCGGAAGGCCTCGACCGTCTCGACCGGGCCGTGCTCGGCGTGCTGCTGCGCAAGTTCGGCGGCGGCCCCGTCGGCCTGTCGACGCTCGCCGTGGCCGTCGGGGAGGAGCCGGAGACCGTCGAAGTGGTGGCCGAGCCGTTCCTGGTACGCCAAGGACTGCTCGCCAGGACTCCGCGCGGTAGGGTCGCCACGGCGGCGGCCTGGCACCATCTGGGCATGACCCCGCCTCCCGACGCGTTCGGAGCCGCACTGGTCGACTGATCACAGAACGGTTGCAACCGTTTCAAATTGGGAACTTCCCCGCGCGCCGGAACGCTGCCTCGTTGCCGCGTTTCGCAACAAGCGCCTACACTCCGTGGCTTGGCTGGCTGTGTAGGCTGATGGGCTGAGCGGCGCGGCCCCACGCAACGCACGGAATTTCCGGCGCAAGGCCGGTGTCAACTTCTTGTACGGACAATGGAAGGTCGCCCGCTATGAACTTGGGACAACTGGGAAGCATCCTGCCGCTGATTCTTCTGGTGGTGGTGTTCTACTTCCTGCTGATCCGCCCGCAGCGCAAGCGTCAGCAGGAGGCGGCTCAGATGCAGAACTCCCTTACCCCGGGCGCGCGCGTCATGACCACGACCGGCCTGTTCGGCACGGTCGTGGCGGTGGACAATGAGGACGTGATCCTCGAGGTGGCGCCCGGCATCGAGACCCGCTGGGTCAAGGCCGCCATCGGCCGCGTCGTCACGCCGGGTGACGAGCCTGTGGCCGACGAGCCCGCCGACGAAGACGACGCCAAGGACGAGGCCACGGAGACCGACGCCAAGGCGGAGACGGACGCCAAGCAGGAGACGGAGCCCAGCAACGGCGAGCAGGACACCAGCACCAACAAGTCCTGACTAAGCTCTGCACAGACCCCTAACCGAAAGAACTGACGACCAGTGGCCCGACCGACCAGTCGCCACAGCTACCCGGGGCGGACGCTCCTGGTACTTCTGGCGCTCATCCTCGCCCTGGGCGGGACGATGTTCCTGCAGAAGGCGTTCACGCCGAAGCTGGGGCTCGACCTCGCCGGCGGTACCACGGTGACCCTGACCCCCAAGCCTCCGAACGGCGGCTCGCCTCCGGAGGAGATCCTCGATCGCGCGGTCAGCATCATCCGTGAGCGAGTCAACGGCACGGGAATCTCCGACGCGGAGGTCGCCAAGTCCGGCGACAACATCGTGATCTCCGTCCCGGGTGCGGGCCAGGACGAGGTCATCAAGCTGGTCGGCACCACGGCGGAGCTCCGCTTCCGCCAGGTGCTCGTGGAGCAGGCCACCCAGGCCCCGCAGAACCTGCCCACCGAGGCGCCCAAGCCGAGCACGACGCCGAGTGGGACCCCGTCGACGAAGCCTTCCGGCAAGGCGTCCACGAAGCCTTCCGACCACAAGCAGAAGCCGTCGGCCACGCCGACCGGCAAGGCGCTGTCGTCGGCGCTGACGGCGCCCACCCCGACGCCGACGCCGCAGAACACCAAGAAGGGCAAGGACGCCAAGGCGACCCCCACGCCGTCGGCCACACCGAGCGCGCAGCCCAGCACGCAGCCCAACCAGGACCAGAACGCGGGCATCAACACCCAGGGCGTCGACCCGGCGGTGCTCAAGCAGTTCCAGGCGCTCAACTGCGCCGACCCGAAGAGCCGCGGCCAGGGCGTGCAGGACGACCCGAGCAAGCAGCTCGCGGCCTGTGACAAGGACGGCCAGGCCAAGTACGTCCTGGACGTGGCCAAGGTCGTCGGCACCGACATCAACTCGGCAGGCGCCGGCATCCGCCAGGGCACCACCGAGTGGCTGGTCCAGCTCGACTTCAAGAGCAAGGGCGCCGGCGAGTGGAGCAAGCTCACCGCGGACGCCTACAAGAGCCAGGAACCGCGTAACCGGGTGGCCGTCGTCCTGGACGGCGTCGTCATCACCGCGCCCAACATCCTCGGCCCGATCCCCGGCGGCCGCGCCGAGATCACCGGCGGCTTCACCCAGAAGACCGCCAACGACCTGGCCGAGCAGCTCAAGTACGGCGCGCTGCCGCTGAAGTTCGAGCGCAGCTCGATCGAGACCGTGTCCTCGACGCTGGGCCAGGACCAGCTCCAGGGCGGCCTCATCGCGGGCGCCATCGGCCTCGGCCTGGTGGTCCTCTACTCGCTGCTGTACTACCGCGGCCTGGGTATCGTCGCGGTGCTGAGCCTCGTGGTGGCCTCGATCCTGACCTATTCGGCGGTGGTGGTGCTGGGCCACAACGCCGGGTTCCGGTTGTCGCTGCCGCACATCATCGGCTTGGTGGTCTCGATCGGTATCACAGCCGACTCCTTCATCGTCTACTTCGAACGCATACGTGACGAGATGAAGGAAGGCAGACGGACGTTGCGCGCCGCCGTCGAGGTGGCCTGGGTCCGCGCCCGGCGCACGATCCTGATCGCCGACGCCGTCATGTTCATCGCCGCGGTCGTGCTGTACGTGCTGGCCGTCGGCGGCGTGGCCGGCTTCGCCTACGCGATGGGCCTGACCACGCTGATCGACGTCATCGTGGTGTTCCTGTTCACGAAGCCGTTCATCGCCCTGCTGGCGAAGCTGAAGTTCTTCGCCAAGGGCCACCCGCTGTCCGGCCTCGACGCGGAGCGCATGAGCGCCGAGCCGGGCTCCACCGGCCGCACGACCACCCCGCAGGAGGCCTGAGATGGGACTCGCGCGTCGCCTCTACCGCGGCGAGATCAACGTCGACTTCGTCGGCCGCTGGAAGCTGTGGTACAGCCTGTCCGGGTTCCTCCTGATCGTGTCCCTGGCGGGTCTCCTGATCAACGGGCTCAACCTGGGCGTGGAGTTCAGGGGCGGGACGGTCTTCACCTTCCCCAGCACCACCCAGAGCCACAGCATCGAGGAAGTCCGCAACACCTTCCGCGACGAGGGCGTGCACCAGCCGATCGTGCAGTCCACCAAGAACAGCTGGCGGGTCACCACCGAGGTGATGCCCGAGAGCGAGCTGACCAAGGTGCAGAACACCGTGGCCAAGGACTTCAACGTCTCGGCCAGCCAGGTCAGCGTGCAGGCGATCGGCGCCACCTGGGGCGGTGAGGTCTCCAACAAGGCCTGGATCGGCCTGGGCGTCTTCATGCTGGCGATCATCCTGTACCTGTCGATGGCGTTCGAGCCCAAGATGGCCCTGGCGGCCATCGTGGCGCTCATCCACGACCTGGTGATCACCGCCGGTGTCTACGCCTGGTCCGGGTTCGAGGTCACGCCCGCCACGATGCTGGGCTTCCTGACGATCCTCGGCTATTCGCTGTACGACGCGGTCGTGGTGTTCGACATGATCAAGGAGGTCACCGCCAAGCTGGGCTCGGCCTCCAAGCAGACGTACTCCATGGCGGCCAACAACGCCCTGAACCATACGCTGATCCGGTCGCTGAACACCTCGCTGGTCGCGATCCTGCCGGTGGCGGCGATCCTGTTCATCGGCACCACGCTGCTCGGCGCGGGCACGCTGAAGGACCTGTCGCTGGCCCTGTTCGTCGGCATGATCGTCGGCACCTACTCCTCGCTGTGCGTGGCCACGCCGCTGCTGGTCACCCTGAAGGAGCGGGAGCCGAAGTACCAGGCCATCGCCCGCAGAGTGGCGGCCACGGGCGGTAAGGGCGGCGGTTCCAAAAGGACCGCGGTAGCCAAGGGCTAGGCACGAACCGATCGCCGGCGCCTCCTCCTGAAGCCAAGGGGGAGGCGCCGCGATGAAGGAGCGCGGTGATGAGCGACCTGAGCGACCTGATCCTGAGCCATATCAGGGACGTGCAGGACTACCCCCAGCCGGGCGTGCTGTTCAAGGACATCACGCCGCTGCTCGGCGACGCGGAGGCGTTCTCGGCCGTGGTCGAGGAGCTGTCCGGTCTGTTCCAGGTCGACAAGATCGTCGGGATCGAGGCGCGCGGCTTCATCCTGGCCGCCCCGGTCGCCCTCCGGGCAGGCGCGGGTTTCGTCCCGGTAAGGAAGAAGGGCAAACTGCCCGCCGAGACTCTCGAGGAGTCCTACGATCTGGAGTACGGCTCCGCCACCATCGAGGTGCACAAGGACGCCTTCACGCCGGGTGACCGGGTTCTCATCGTCGATGACGTGCTGGCCACAGGAGGCACCGCGGAGGCGGCCGTGGAGCTGGTGAGGCGGGCGGGCGGCGAGGTCGCCGGGCTTGCCGTACTCATGGAGCTTGGTTTTCTCAAGGGCCGTGAGCGCCTCGCGGGAGTGGATTTGCGCTCCCTCGTGATCGTCTGAGCCGGACCCGCGGCAGGCCAGGTTGGACACCTGGATACACTAAGGGGCCTGGACTCGAACGTGAGGAGTCTGTGTGCCCCGTGATGTGGTCGTGCCCGACGTAACGGACGCCGGGAATGCCGAGACGGCACCCGGCGCTGCGCCCGCACGTCGAAGGCGATTTGGGGGTGGGGCCATGAATCCGGTGCTGGAGCCGCTGTTCAGGACGGTCCGTGCCACCCATCCCAAGGCCGACCTGCGCCTGATCGAGCGCGCCTACGACATGGCCGCCTACCACCACCGCGACCAGAAGCGGAAGTCGGGCGACCCGTACATCACGCACCCGCTGGCCGTGGCGACGATCCTGGCCGAGCTGGGCACTGACGACGAGACCCTGTGCGCGGCGCTGCTGCACGACACCGTCGAGGACACCGCCTACGGCCTTGAGGAGCTGCGCGGCGACTTCGGCGAGACGATCGCCTCACTGGTCGACGGCGTGACCAAGCTGGACAAGGTGAAGTTCGGCGACGCCGCGCAGGCCGAGACCGTGCGCAAGATGGTCGTGGCGATGTCGCGCGACATCCGGGTGCTGATCATCAAGCTGGCCGACCGGCTGCACAACATGCGCACCATGCGCTACCTGCCCGAGCACAAGCGCCACCAGAAGTCGCGCGAGACGCTGGAGATCTTCGCCCCGCTGGCCCACCGCCTGGGCATGAACACGATCAAGTGGGAGCTGGAAGACCTCGCCTTCGCCATGCTCTACCCCAAGCGCTACGACGAGATCGCGCGCATGGTGTCGGAGCGGGCGCCGCGGCGCGACCTGTTCCTGCAGGAGGTCATCGAGAAGGTCTCGGGCGACCTGCGCGAGGCCAAGATGCGCGCGGTGGTCAAGGGCCGACCCAAGCACTACTACTCGGTCTATCAGAAGATGATCGCGCGCGATGTCGCCTTCGACGACATCTACGACCTGGTGGGCATCCGCGTCCTGGTCGACACGGTCCGCGACTGCTATGCGGCGCTCGGAACGATCCACGCCAGGTGGAATCCGGTGCCCGGCCGGTTCAAGGACTACATCGCGATGCCCAAGTTCAACATGTACCAGTCGCTGCACACCACGGTGATAGGTCCCGAGGGCAAGCCGGTCGAGCTGCAGATCCGCACGCACAAGATGCACCACAAGGCCGAGTACGGCGTGGCGGCGCACTGGAAGTACAAGGAGGAGGTCGGCGGCGGCGGGCCGCCCGGCAAGGTCAAGCCGGGCAGCGACATGGCGTGGCTGCGCCAGCTGCTCGACTGGCAGAAGGAGACCTCCGACCCGGGCGAGTTCCTCGAGTCGCTCCGCTTCGACCTGTCGGTCTCCGAGGTCTACGTCTTCACCCCGCGCGGCCAGGTCGTGTCGCTGCCCGAGGGCGCGACGCCGGTCGACTTCGCCTACGCCGTGCACACCGAGGTGGGCCACCGCTGCATCGGCGCCAGGGTCAACGGGCGGCTGGTGCCGCTGGAGTCCAGGCTCGGCAACGGCGACACGGTCGAGATCTTCACCTCCAAGTCGCCCGACGCCGGGCCGTCGCGCGACTGGCTGAAGTTCGTCAAGTCCGGCCGCGCCCGCAACAAGATCCGGCAGTGGTTCTCCAAGGAGCGCCGCGAGACCGCGATCGAGGCGGGCAAGGAGGCCATCGGCCGCGCGATGCGCAAGCAGGGCCTGCCGTTGCAGCGCCTGATGTCCGGCGAGTCGCTGCTGGCACTTGCCCGCGACCTGCGCTACCCGGACGTGTCGGCCCTCTACGCGGCGGTCGGCGAGGGGCACGTGGCCGCTCAGGCGGTCGTGCAGAAGCTCGTGGCCTCCATCGGCGGCGTCGAGAGCGCCGAGGAGGACATCGCCGAGACCGCGCTCCCCACGCGCCTCAGGGGCCGTCCCAGGGGCGGCGGCGCGGGTGTGGTCGTCGCGGGGGACGCCGACGTCTGGGTACGCCTGTCCAAGTGCTGCACGCCCGTGCCCGGTGATGAGATCGTCGGGTTCGTCACCCGCGGGCACGGCGTGTCGGTCCACCGCGCCGACTGCACCAACGTGCAGCAGCTCAAGTCGCAGCCCGACCGGCTGGTGGAGGTCAGCTGGTCGCCGAGCGACGACTCGGTCTTCCTGGTCGCCATCCAGGTGGAGGCGCTCGACCGGCCGCGCCTGCTGTCGGACGTCACGCGGACGCTGTCGGACCAGCACGTCAACATCCTCAGCGCCTCGGTCACGACCTCGCGCGACCGGGTCGCGGTCAGCCGCTTCACCTTCGAGATGGGCGACCCCAAACACCTCGGCCACGTCCTCAAGGCCGTCCGCAACATCCAGGGCGTCTTCGACGTCTACCGCGTCAGCGGAGCCAGCGGCTAACCCTGCGTTCCCGCCACCCACCACGGCGGAGAAGGGCGCCGCCTCGATCCAGGAAGTGGCGCTTCGCCGGCGCATCCGGTCGCAGGCCGGCGTCGTCCCCCGGGAGGGGGACCGTCGACGCGGTGCGCACCGGGATCGCCAGGAGGCGCCCTGCGCCTGGACCCGGTGGCAGCCAAGGCCACTGCCGGGTGCCGGACGGTGCTGCGCGCGACCTGCCTGGGCGGACGACGGCGTATGGCACCTCCTGAGGAACGCTGAGCGTGGGGCCTGCCGTACGGGCTAGTCGGGGAGCAGCGGGACCGAGGGAAGGTCGGGGTGGTCGAGGAGGACGGCGCGGGTGATGGCCGTCCTGCCGAAGCGGCTGCGGACGTCGTCCAGGGCGGCGTCGAGGGTGGGCGGCGGGTCGAAGGGGAGCGCGAGCTGGATCGCCGAGGCGTCCTCGAGGTTGGACAGGGCCACGCCGAGCAGGGTGATGCCGCGGGCGTCGATGAGCGGGAAAGCTTGGCTGAGAAGTTGCCTGGCCGTGGCCAGCAGCGGCGCCGTCTGGTCGGTGGCTTGGGGGATCGTGTGGGAGCGCGTGACTCTGGCGAAGTCCTCGAAGCGGAGCCGGAGCACCACCGTGCGGGTGACCCGGCGGGCGTTGCGCAGGCGTTGGGTGACGCGGTCGACGAGGGCGACCAGGGTGGCGTCGAGGTCCTGGTGGTTGCGCCTGGAGCGGCCGAGGGCGCGCTGGGCGCCGATCGAGCGGCGGCGACGGCCCACCTGGACGGGCCGGGGGTCGCGGTTGTGCGCGAGGGCATGCAGGTGCAGTCCGGCGGCCCGGCCCAGCATGGACACCAGGCCCGCCTCAGCCAGCTGGGCCACCTCGCCGACCGTGGTGATGCCGAGGTTGTGCAGCTTCGCGGCGGTGACGGGGCCGACGCCCCACAGCCGCTCGACCGGCAGCGGGTGGAGGAACTCCAGCTCCCCGTCGGGCGGCACCACCAGCAGCCCGTCGGGCTTGGCCACGCCGCTGGCCACCTTGGCCAGGAACTTGGTGCGCGCCACGCCGACCGTGATCGGCAGGCCCACCTGCTCGCGCACGTCGCGCCGCAGCCGGGCGGCGATGGCCGGCGGGCCGAGCGGGCGAAGCCCGCGCACGTCCAGGAACGCCTCGTCGATGGACAGCCCCTCGACCAGGGGAGTGGTGCGTTCGAAGACGTCGAAGACGGCCTTGCTTGCCTCGGCGTAGGCCGACATCCTGGGCTCGACCACGACGGCCTGCGGGCACAGCCGGCGCGCCTGGCGGCCGTTCATCGCGGTGCGGACGCCGTATGCCTTGGCCTCGTAGCTGGCGGCCAGCACCACGCCGGAGCCGACGATGACGGGCCGGCCGCGCAGGGAGCGATCGTCGCGCTGCTCGACCGAGGCGTAGAACGCGTCGAGGTCGGCATGCAGGATCGTCGCTTCACCTACCACGAACACATGTTCGCATAAAACAGGCTAGCCCGCGAGTGACGGCAGGTTGATGACGACGGCTTCCTGGGTGCTGCGGGCGATGACGACCACCGCCTCCTCCGACGGATCCGGATTTTCCTCCCGATGGGGGACATAGGGCGGCACGAAGACGTAGTCGCCGGGCCGGGCGTCGATCCTGACCTCGTCGTCGTCCTGGAGGAAGACGAAGGACGGCCGCCCGCTGACCACGTAGATCGCGGTCTCGGAGGCCCCGTGATGGTGATCGGCGGATCGGGTCAGCGGCGCCACGTGCGTCTGCCCCATCCAGAGGTTGCTCGACCCCACGGTCCCGCCGCTGATCGCCGCCAGTCGGTGCATCCCCGAGCTCTGCGCCGTCTCCGAGCTCAGCGCGTCCGGCGTCACGTGCCCGAGCCGCTGGTGGAAGGCGTCCCCGGAGGCCGTGTACCCCTCCCAGAGGCGCCCTCCGGCCCGCTCGAGCACCGAGGCGGCCAGGGCGGCCAGCCGTACCGGGTCCTCGCGGGCGGCGAGCAGGTCGGCGGCCAGCGCCGGATCGTGCGCGCGCAGCTCGCGCAGCAGCCACTTGCCCGAGCCCCGCCAGCGGGCGTCGATGTCCAGCGCCAGCCGGGCCGTCTCCTCGACGACCGCCCACCGGATGAACGCCTGCTCGCCGGGGTCCGTGGCCCCCGCCAGGTCGTCGAGCAGGTCCGACAGAACGTACCGCGCCCGTTCCAGGGACACGGGACCTGGCCCCGCGGCCAGCCGAGCCCGCATGGCCTCCTGTACGGCGGGCGCGCGCCCCACCCGATCGACGAGGATCACTCCGTCGGCGCACATCCGCGGCAGCGTGGGCACCCGCCTGTCCAGGTCACGGTCGGCCCACCCGAGCAGGCTCAGCTCGTTGTGCACGGCCAGCTCGACCGGCCATTCGCGCCACCGCAACGTCTCCCGGTACGGGCGTACATCCGCAAGCACGACCACGATGTCGAGGTCCGACGTCGCCGTCCGCCGTGACGTCAGCACGCTCCCGCCCAGGAAGGCGTACAGCGCCTCGGGAAAGCGCGACGAGACCAGGGCGCGCGCGTCGGCTACCGGATCCATGTCAGCTGAACTCGGCCAGCGTCCGCTCGGCCTCCTCCAGCCACGAACGCCGGGCGATGATCGCCTCCTCGGCCTCCTTGACGTCCTTGGCCCGGCCGGCGGCCTGAGCCTTGGACAGCCGCGTCTCCAGCTGCTCGATCGAGGAGCGCAGCTGGTCGACGGTGCTCTGCGCGCGGGCGCGGGCCTCGGGGTTGGAGCGCTTCCACTCCGCGTCCTCGGCCTTGCGCACGGCGTCGTCCACCTTGCGCAGCCCGCCCTCGAGCCGGTCGCGCTGCTCGCGCGGCACGGGGCCGATCGCCTCCCAGCGCTCCAGGATCGAGCGCAGCGCGCCGCGGGCCGTGCGGACGTCGGTGACCGGCAGGATCTTCTCGGCCTCGCCGAGCAGCTCCTCCTTGGCCTCCGCGTTGTGGGCCAGCGAGGCGTCGCGCTCGGCGAAGACCGCCGAGCGAGCCTGGAAGAACTGGTCCTGCGCGGCCTTGAAGCGCGCCCACAGCTCGTCCTCGGCCTCGCGGGAGGCCCGGCCGGCGTTCTTCCACCGCTGCATCAGCTCGCGGTAGACGGCGGCCGTCTGGCCCCAGTCGGTGGAGTCGGCGATGGCCTCCGCCTCGTCCACGATGCGCTCCTTGGCGGCGCGCACCCCCTCGCGCTGCTCGTCGAGCCCGGCGAAGTAGGTCTTGCGCCGCTTGGCGAAGGCCGTGCGCGCGGCCGACAGCCGCTTCCACAGGGCCGCCTCGGTGACCCTGTCGATGCGGTCGGCGGCCTTCCACTCCTCGACGAGCTGGCGCAGCCGCTCGCCGCCGGACTTCCAGTGAGTGGTCTCCTCGGCGATCCGCTCGGCCTCGCCGACGATGCGCTCCTTGACGGACCTGGCCTCGGCGCGGGCATGCTCGCGGGCGACCTTGACCTCCTCGCGGCGCTGGGCGACCAGCTCGCTCAGATGGTCGAGCCGGGCCGTCAGCGCGGCCAGGTCGCCGATGGCGTGCGCGTCCGCGACGGCCTCGCGCAGCTTGACGATGCTGGCCTCGGCCTGCGCCGGAGCCAGGTCCGTGCCGCGCACCCGCTGCTCGAGCAGTTGGACCTGGCCGGCCAGTTCGTCGTACTTGCGATGGAAGTAGGCCAGCGCTTCCTCGGGCTCACCGGCCTGCCAGGACCCGACGGCTCGCTCTCCCTCAGCCGTACGCACGTAGACGGTGCCGTCGTCGTCTACCCGGCCCCACGGGTCGGTGCTCACCGTGTCCTCCCGCACTTTCCATCAGACCCTTCGGGACTACCCGTCCCTAGTTGTATTACGTCAGCTCTTGCCAGAGATTGTCACGTCTTTGATTTCGACGGTTTGCTTGGGCGCCCCGGTGCCGTCGCCTGCGTCGGCCTTGATTCCTGCCTTGTTCACCTTGTCCAGGATGTCCAGGCCTTTGGTGATCGTACCCACCGGGGTGTAATCCGGGGAAAGTCCGGCCAGATCGCCGTAGATCCAGAAGAACTGGCTGCCCGTGCTGCCCGGCGCCTGCGTCTTGGCCATCGCCATCGTGCCGCGCTTGTAGGCGGCGCCCGTCAGGTTCTCCTCGGCCATGACGTAGCCGGGCGTGCCGGTGCCGTCGGTCTGGGTCTTGCCGTCGGCCTTGGCCGTCGGGTCGCCGCACTGCAGCATCGGGAACTTGTCGCTGCCGAGCCGGTGGCACTTGCTGCCGTCGTAGTACTTCTTCTTGGCCAGGAACTCCAGCGAGTTGACCGTGCAGGGAGCCTTGGCGTTGTTCAGCTCGACCACGACGTCGCCCAGGTTCGTCTTGAACGTCATCGTCTTGGTCGTCGGCGTGGTCTTCGCCTCGGTGGGCGGCAGGCCCACGCTCTTGACCTGGCCGTTGGTGTCCTTGACGTAGTCGCAGGTGCCGGTCGCGGCGTTGTAGGGCTTGGGGCCCGTGGACGGCGGGGCGGAGGTGACCGGCGCCGAGGCCGAGGGCGTCGCCGCCGCCTCGGTCTTGGAGCCGCCGCCGTTGAGCAGCGTCACGGCCGCGACGACGCCGCCGACCACGACGACGACGCCGATGCTGGAGCCGATGATGGCGTTGCGCTTGGCCCGCTGCTCGCGCTCGATGCGGCGCTGCATCTGCCGCTCGTGGTGCTCGCGTGCCAGCTGCTTCTGCCGGTCCTTCCCCGTGGCCACCGCTTTGCCTCCCGTAGTCAATCAACTGAGGTGGGCGAATCGTATCGGCCAACGGGTAATGATTCGCAGCCCGGCGACCCGCACCGGTACCCTTCAGTTACATTCCCATTGGCTTTTTTGACGAGATCACCTGAGGCAGATGCTCATCGCCGGCTTCCCCGCAGGGGCGTTCCAGACCAATTGTTACGTCGTCGCGCCCGCCGCGGGTGAGGAATGCGTGATCGTCGACCCAGGTCAGGACGCCGTCGCGGGTGTGGACGAGTTGCTGCGCGAGCACCGGCTCAAGCCGGTGGCCGTCGCGCTCACGCACGGTCACCTCGATCACGTGTGGTCCGTCGCCCCGGTCTGCGGTGCGCGCGACATCCCCGCGTGGATCCACCCCGACGACCGTGAGATGCTCAGCGACCCCACCAAAGGCATCGGGGCTCCGATCTTCGGCGATCTCAAGCTGACCGAGCCCGACGACGTGCGGGAGCTGTCCGACGGCGCCGTGCTGCGCCTGGCAGGGCTGGAGCTCGTGGTCGACCACACTCCTGGCCATACCAGGGGGTCGGTGAGCTTCAGGCTGCCGGAAGACGAGATCATGTTCTCGGGCGACCTGCTGTTCGCCGGCTCCATAGGCCGCACAGACCTGCCCGGAGGCGACTACCCGACGATCCTGCGCAGCCTGGCCACCAAGTGCCTGCCGCTGCCGGACGAGACGGTCGTGCTGCCGGGCCACGGACCGCAGACCACGATCGGCCGCGAGCGCGCCACGAACCCGTACCTGAAAGAGGCCGCGCCGCACGCCGGTCCCATACGAGGGATGTAATGAGCTTCCAAGCACCCAAGGGCGTCAAGGAGTACGTGCCGCCGCAGGCGGCGACCTTCTACGCCATCCGCCGTGCCTTCGCCGACGCGGCCGGCCGGGCGGGCTACGCCTACCTGGAGACCGCCGTCTTCGAGGACACCCAGCTGTTCGCCCGCGGCGTCGGCGAGTCCACCGACGTCGTCAGCAAGGAGATGTACACCTTCACCGACCGCGGCGGACGCTCGCTGACGCTGCGCCCCGAGTTCACCGCCGGGGTCCTGCGCGCGGTGCTCGAGTACGGCCTGCACCGCGGTCAGCTGCCGGTCAAGGTGTGGACCGACGGGCCCGTCTTCCGCGCCGAGGCGCCCCAGGAGGGCCGCTACCGCCAGTTCTACCAGCTGGACCTGGAGGCGATCGGCAGCGAGGACCCGGCCGTCGACGCCGAGACGATCGCGGTGGCCTGGCGCTGGTACCAGGACCTCGGCCTGACCCAGGTGCGGCTGCTGCTGAACTCGCTGGGCTGCAAGGAGTGCCGCCCGATCTACCGCGCCCGGCTGCAGGAGTTCCTGCGCGCGCTCGACCTCGACGCCGCCACCAGGGAGCGCATCGAGATCAACCCGCTGCGGGTGCTCGACGACAAGCGGCCCGAGGTGCGCGCGCAGCTCGAGGGCGCGCCGCTGATCGCCGACCACCTGTGCGCCGACTGCAAGACCTACCACGACACGGTCAAGCAGCTGCTGGCCGACCTGTCGATCGCGTGGGAGGACGCGCCCAGGCTGGTGCGCGGGCTCGACTACTACACCCGCACCACCTTCGAGTTCGACCACCCGCTGCTGGGCGCCCAGTCGGGCATCGGCGGCGGCGGGCGCTACGACGGCCTGTCGGAGGCGATCGGCGGGCCCGCGCTGCCCGGCATCGGCTTCGGGCTCGGGCTCGACCGCACGGTCATCGCGCTGGAGCGCGAAGGCGTCCAGCCTGCCACGGCCGCGCGCGTCGAGGTGTACGGTGTCCCGCTGGGTGACGACGCGCGCCGGCGGATGTTCCTGCTCGTGGACGAGCTCCGCCGGGCCGGGGTCAGCGCCGACATGTCCTTCGGCGGCAAGGGGCTGAAGGGCGCGATGAAGGGCGCCGACCGTTCCGGTGCCCGGTTCGCGCTGATCCTGGGCGAGCGTGACCTGGCGGCGCGAGCCGTACAGCTGAAGGACCTGACCACCGCTGAGCAGACCGAGGTGCCGCTGGACTCGGTCGTGGACGTTTTGAAAGGGAAAGTGCAGTGATTCGCACGCACAACGCCGGCGAGCTCCGCGAGGAGCACGCCGGCCAGCAGGTGACGCTCGCGGGATGGGTGGCCAGGCGCCGTGACCACGGCGGGGTGGTCTTCATCGACCTGCGTGACGCCTCCGGCTCGGCGCAAGTCGTCTTCCGCGAGGAGGACGACGCGCACGGCCTGCGCAGCGAGTACTGCGTGAAGGTGGTCGGCCAGGTCAGGCGCAGGCCCGAGGGCAACGAGAACCCCGAGCTGCCGACCGGCGCGATCGAGGTCGTGGCCGACCAGGTCGAGGTGCTCAGCGAGTCGGCGCCGCTGCCGTTCCCGATCGAGGGCAACGTGGGCGTGTCGGAGGAGGCCCGCCTCAAGTACCGCTACCTGGACATCCGGCGCCAGCAGGTGGCCAACGCGATGCGGGTGCGCTCCAAGGCGACCTACCTGGCCAACGAGGTGATGCACGAGCTCGGCTTCGTCTACGTCGAGACGCCGACGCTGACCCGCTCCACGCCCGAGGGCGCGCGCGACTTCCTGGTGCCGGTGCGGCTGCAGCCGGGCAACTGGTACGCGCTGCCGCAGTCGCCGCAGCTGTTCAAGCAGCTGCTGCAGGTGGCCGGCCTCGAGCGCTACTACCAGCTGGCCAAGTGCTACCGCGACGAGGACCTGCGGGCCGACCGGCAGCCGGAGTTCACCCAGATCGACATCGAGATGTCCTTCATCGACCAGGAGGACGTCATCGCGGTCGGCGAGAAGCTGATCGGCCGCGTCTGGAAGGACGTGCTCGGCTACGAGATCCCGACGCCGCTGCCGCGCATGACCTACGCCGACGCGATGGCCCGCTTCGGCTCCGACAAGCCCGACCTGCGCTTCGGCCAGGAGCTGGTCGAGATGACCGACTACTTCGCCCAGACGAGCTTCCGCGTCTTCCAGGCCGAGTACGTCGGCGCGGTCGTCATGCCGGGCGGCGCCGTGCAGACCCGCAAGGAGCTCGACGGCTGGCAGGAGTGGGCGCGCTCGCGCGGCGCCCGCGGCCTGGCCTACGTGCTGGTCCAGGAGGACGGCACGCTCGGCGGCCCGGTGGCCAAGAACCTGTCGGAGACGGAGCTTTCCGGCCTGGCCGACAAGGTCGGCGCCAAGCCGGGCGACGCCGTCTTCTTCGCGGCCGGCCTGACGCACGCCTCGCGCGAGCTGCTCGGCGCGGCCCGCCTGGAGATCGGCCACCGCTGCGGCCTGATCGACGAGTCGAGGTGGGAGTTCCTCTGGGTGGTCGACGCGCCCATGTTCGAGCCCGTGCACGACGACGTCGGCCGCGAGATCGGCTGGACCGCCGTCCACCACCCGTTCACCGGCCCCAAGCCGGAATTCGCCGACACCTTCCAGGACCACCCGGGCGAGGCGCTGGCCTACGCCTACGACATGGTCTGCAACGGCATGGAGATCGGCGGCGGCTCGATCCGTATCCACCGCGCCGAGATGCAGCAGCGGGTCTTCGACGTGCTGGGCATCTCCAAGGAGGAGGCCGAGTCCAAGTTCGGCTTCCTGCTCGAGGCGTTCAAGTACGGCCCGCCCCCGCACGGCGGCATCGCCTACGGCTGGGACCGGATCTGCATGCTGCTGTCCGGCGGCGACTCGATCCGCGACGTGATCGCCTTCCCGAAGACCGCCTCCGGCTTCGACCCGCTGACGGGCGCGCCCACGGCGATCACGGCCGAGCAGCGCAAGGAAGCCGGCGTCGACGCCAAGCCCAAGGAGTAGCGCTTCTCCGTACGGCAAGCGGGCCCGCTGCCCGCTTGCCGTACCTCGGGCTCAGAAACGGACCGGCAGAGCCGACAGCGAGCGCACGATCGCGCCGCTGAAGCGCCAGCTGAGCTCCTTCACGTCGCAGGCCAGCTCGATGCCGGGCAGCCGCTCGAGCAGCGTGGTGAAGGCGATCTGGCCCTCCATGCGGGCCAGCGGCGCGCCCAGGCAGAAGTGGATGCCGTGCCCGAAGGCCACGTGCCGGTTGTCGGAGCGGGTGATGTCGAGCCGTTCCGGCCCGTCGAAGGCCTGCGGGTCGCGCCCCGCGGCACCGATGGACACGTTCACGAACGACCCCTGCGGGATCAGCGTGCCGCCGATCTCGAGGTCCTCGAGCGCGACCCGGAACGTGGCGCGCTCGACCGGCGCGTCGTAGCGCAGGAACTCCTCAACCGCGCTCTGCATCAGCTCGGGACGCTTCTTCAGCAGCTCGAGCTGGTCGGGGTTGCGCAGCAGCGCCAGGGTGCCGTTGCCGATGAGGTTCACGGTCGTCTCGTGGCCGGCGATCATCAGCAGCACCAGCGTCGACAGCAGCTCCTTCTCGTTCATCTCGGGGCTGGCCACCAGCACGCCGACCAGGTCGTCCGTGGGGGTGGCGCGGCGCTCGGCGATGAGCGCGCCGAAGTAGTCGCGCAGGGCCAGGCTGGCCCGCTCGCGCACCGCGACGGCCTCCTCGTCGAGCGCGGGCACCAGCAGCGCGCCTGACCAGTCTCTGAACAGGTCGCGGTCCTCGGCGGGGATGCCGAGCAGCTCGCAGATCACGATGATCGGAAGCGGAAACGCGAAGTCCGCGATCAGGTCCGCCTCGCCCTTCTCGGCCATGGCGTCGACGAGCTCGGCGGTGATCTGCTCCACCCGGGGCCGCAGTTCCTCGACGCGGCGCGGCGTGAACGCCTTGGAGATGACCTTCCGCAGCCGGGTGTGGTCGGGCGGGTCGGTCATCAGCATGTTGTCGGCCAGCACCGCGTCGTTCTTGAGCATCATCTCGCGGAACCAGTCGGGCCCGCTGGCCAGGCTCTTCGACAGCCGCGGATCGTTCAGCGCCGCCCTGCCGTGCTCGTAGTCCACGATCACGTAGGAGCTCGCGCCCGGCGGGAAGTCGATCGCGTGCACCGGGCCCTTGGCGCGCAGATCCGCGTAGATCGCGTACGGGTCGGTGCTGAACTCGGGAGAGAAGAAGAACTCGAAAGGCAGGGTCTCAGCAGTCATCGGCCGCTCCTCGTCGGGGTTCAAAACCGGGGTTCAAGACCCACTCTGTCCCCGGGGAGCGGCCGATCAGCCGATTGTGACGTGAATCACTTGAAGGACATCGATTTGATGATGACGGGCTTGCGCGGCGCGGTGGCGCCGCCGTCGTTGGCCAGGTCCTCTTTGTTGACGATCAGGTCGGCCTCGGTGGGCGCCAGGTTGAGCAGGATGTCCATGCCCTGGCTGACCATGCCGACCACGTTGAACGGGCCCTGGATCTGGGTGTTCTGGTCCGACAGGGAGAAGGCGAAGTTGCTGTTGCTCAGGTTCTTGTCCTCGCCCGGCTGGGTCAGGAACACCACGCCCTTGCCGAGCGGGATGTCGCCGTTCTCGTCGGGGAAGGTGTAGCCCGAGGTACCCGTGCCGTCCTCGGCGCGCACGCCGTCGGCCTTGGCCAGCGGGTCACCGCACTGCAGCAGGTGCACGGGGGAGACGGCCGGAGTGACCAGGCGGTAGCACTTCTGGTTGTCGTAGAACTTCTTGCTGTTGAGGAAGGCCAGGGAGTTGATCGAGCACGGAGCCGCGTCCGGCATCAGGTCGACGACGATGGTGCCGCGGTTGGTGTTGATCGTCCACTTCTTGAACTTGATGTTCGCCTTCTTCGGCGGCATGCCCACGAACTTCTGCAGGCTGTTCTTGTCCCGCGCGTAGGTGCAGCTCACCGGGCCCGTCTTCTTCGGCGGCTCTGTCGGCAGGTCCGTGGGGGAAGCCGAGGCCGAGGCGGACGGCGAGGCGGACGGCGAGCTCTCGGCCGCGGTCTTCTGCGCGTCGTCCTTCTTGGTCAACGTCGTGGCCGCGAAGATGCCGGCGGCCACGACCACGACGGCGACGCCGGCGCCGATGAAGGTGTTGCGCCGCCCCTTGGTGTTCTCCTCCGCGGCGCGCTTCTCCTGCCGCGCCTTGTGCTCGCGCGCCAGCTCGCTCTGGCGATCGTCGCCGCTCACCGGTATGTCCTCCATGTTTGCCGACATATGACCAAACAACTTCCGGAATGCTACCGGCCCTCCATATGTGTCGGACGTAAGTGACGGAATCGGCCCACTGGGACCCGGCGTGATCGCGAACCTTCTCGTGCTGTGATTCGTAGTTGAAATGAGTACTTCGTAGGAGCGCGCCATGTTCGACCAGATCCTCGGCCTGCCGGCCCACCCCTTGATCATCCACTTCGCCGTCGTGCTGACACCGTTGCTCGTCGCGGTGGACGTGGCCTACGCCCTGTTCGCGCGATGGCGGGCCTTCCTGGCCTGGGCCGTGGTGGTCCTGTCCGTGGTCGCGCCCGGCGCGGTCTTCGTGGCCAAGGAGACCGGCGAGCGTCTCAAACAAGCGCGCTTCGGCTCGGTCGACGGCGTGCTGGCCGCCAAGCTCGACACCCACCAGAGCTTCGCCAACCCGCTGCTGCTGTCGGCCGTCGGCCTCGGCGCGGCCGGCCTGGTGCTGGTGTACGCGACCAAGCCGTCGCGCGGCTCGATGCGCGACCGCTTCGGCAGGCCTGCCACGCTGGCGCTTTCCGCGGTGACGGTGGTGCTGGCCGTGGTCGTCGGCTACTACTGCTTCCGCGCGGGTGACTCGGGAGCGAGAGCCGTATGGGGCGTGTAATCTCGCGTTGTGGAGAGTCTGTTCGATTCGGCGGCTGAGGAGGCCACCCCGCAGCCGCTGGCCGTCAGGATGCGCCCGCGCACCCTCGACGAGGTGATCGGCCAGCGACACCTGCTCGGACCGGGCACGCCGCTGCGCAGGCTCGTGGAGAGCGAAGCCCCCATGTCGCTGTTCCTGTGGGGCCCGCCGGGCACCGGCAAGACCACGCTGGCCTACGTGGTCTCCAACGTCACCAAACGCCGCTTCGTCGAGATCTCCGCCGTCTCCGCCGGGGTCAAGGACGTGCGCGCCGCCATCGACAACGCCCGCCGCGAGCTGGGCATGACCGGCCGCCAGACCGTGCTGTTCGTCGACGAGGTGCACCGCTTCAACAAGGCGCAGCAGGACGCGCTGCTGCCCGCCGTGGAGAACCGCTGGGTCACCTTCATCGGCGCCACCACGGAGAACCCGTTCTTCTCGGTGATCTCGCCGCTGCTGTCACGCTCGCTGCTGCTGACGCTGGAGTCGCTCACCGACGACGACATCCGCGCCGTGCTCACGCGCGCCGTCACCTCCGACCGCGGGCTCGACGGCCGCGCCGCCGTCGCCGACGAGGCCCTCGACCATCTCGTACGGCTGGCCGGCGGCGACGCCCGCCGATCGCTCACCTACCTGGAGGCCGCCGCCCTGCTGGCCGACGACATCACCGTTGAGGTGGTGGAGAAGGCCGTCGACAAGGCCGCGGTCCGCTACGACCGGCAGGGCGACCAGCACTACGACGTGATCAGCGCCTTCATCAAGTCGATGCGCGGCTCGGACGCCGACGCCGCGCTGCACTACCTGGCGCGCATGATCGAAGCGGGGGAGGACCCGCGCTTCATCGCCCGCCGCATCGTCATCTTCGCCTCGGAAGACGTCGGCATGGCCGACCCCACCTGCCTGCAGACCGCCGTGGCCACCGCACAGGCCGTGCAGCTCATCGGCCTCCCCGAGGGGCAGATCAACCTGGCGCACGCCGTCATCCACTGCTCGCTCGCGCCCAAGTCCAACGCCGTCGTCAAGGCCATCGGCGCCGCGATCGGCGACGTGCGCAAGGGCCTGATCGGCCAGGTGCCGGGGCATCTGCGCGACGCCCACTACCCGGGCGCGGCCAAGCTCGGCCACGGCGAGGACTACAAGTACCCGCACGACTACGACCACGGCCTCGTCCGCCAGGACTACGCGCCCGAGCAGGTGCGCCAGCGCCGCTACTACGAGCCGACCACGCACGGCGCCGAGGCGCCCGTCGCCGAGCGCTGGGCCAAGATCCGCGACTTCCTGCGAGGAGACGGGTGACCGACTACCGCGCCAGCTTCGACGCCGTGATCACCTTCTCCAACGGCGGCGACCTGAGCGTGCACGGCTTCCGCGTCGACCTGCCCTCGGCGCAGGCGACCCGTGAGGAGATCGCCGCGCTGTTCGTGGCCTCGCTCGGGCTGCTGATGACCGACGAGGTCGTCCTGTCCGGCGTGGAGGTCTTCGCCGAGCCGCACAAGGGCACCCGCGGCGGCCCCTCCGACTCGGCGGGCGCGCCGGTCACCGGCGGCGGCCGCCTGGTCGACCTCACCACCCCCGCCACCCGCGTCCACCTGCCCGCGGGCGGGCTCGAGCTGGTCCGCGCCGTGGACCTGCCCGCCGTGGTCGTCCGCCTGGGCGGGGCCCGCGGCACGGAGATCGGGGTGGGCGCGCTGGCCGCCTTCGACGTGCGGGGCCGGGCCGTGCTGCTGGAGGCCGACGGGCGGGCGCTCACGGACGAGGCGCAGGCCTGGCTGGCCGGCCAGGAGACGGCCCTGGTGGGCGTCGACGCGCTTTTCGCCGGCTCCGCGCTGACCGCCGCGGGGATACCGGTCGTCGAGGCTCTCACGGCGCTGGACGACCTGCCGCCGCTCGGCGCCAGGTTCACCGCCGCGCCACCGGTGGGCGACCTCGCCGGGCCGGTGGCGGTGCGCGCCTTCGCCCGCCTGCCGTACTGATCCTGCCCGGCATGAGTAGGGGGTTACTCTTGCCGCCCCGCCCTGGCGGGCCAACCGTGGGGGCATGACAGAAGCCACACAGGACCGGCCGCTGGCCGACTTCCTGGCCAAGGCGCAAGATGTGCTGAGCCTCGCCGAGCGCAGGCTCATCGTCGGCCAGGCCCTGCTCATGCTGGAGCAGAACTACGTCCACCTGCCGCTCAAGGCCGCCATGCACGGCATCAACCCGCTGCAGCGGCTGCGCGTGATGCTCGCGCGCATGAGCACCCAGGACATGGTCCCCGAACGGGACTTCCACGCCGAGCTGCTGGAGATCTTCTCCTCGCTCCGCGACCTGCACACCAACTACTTCGTCCCCAACCCCTACGGCGGGGTGACCGCCTACCTGCCGTTCCTCATCGAGGAGTCCTTCGAGCAGGAGGACGCGCACTACCTGGTGACCGCCCTGGCCAACGGCTACACGCCGCCCGAGGGCTTCAGGCCGGGCGTCGAGGTCACCCACTGGAACGACATCCCCATCGAGCGGGCCATCCGCCTCAACGCCGCCAAGTACGCCGGCAGCAACGCCGCCGCCCGCTTCGCCCGCGGGCTGGAGACGCTCACGCTCAGGCCGCTGCTGAGGCACCTGCCGCCGGACGAGGAGATCGTCACGATCCGCTACCGCGCCGCCGACGGGCACCCGCGGACCATGAGCGAGATCTGGCGGGTCGCGGAGAACCCGCCGCTGCCCGACCCCGACATCCTCGACGAGGCGACCCTCACCCTCGCCTACGACCTGCACGGCGCCGTCCTGGGCGGCGTCAAGGCCGAACTGTTCGCCGGTGAGGACGCCTCGGGGATCGAGGTGATCCCCGAGTTCAAGACCTTCTTCAAGGCCAGGAGCGTCACCACGGCCGCGGGCGAGTTCGGCCACCTGCGGATCTGGAGCTTCTTCACCCGCAACGCGCCCGGCTTCGTCGACGAGTTCGCCCGCCTCATCCAGTTGCTGCCGCAGAACGGCCTCATCATCGACGTGCGCGGCAACGGCGGCGGCTCGGGGCCCGGCGCGGAATCGCTGCTGCAGATGCTCACCCCCCGCCGCGTCGAGCCGGAACCCATCCAGTTCATCGCCACCCCGCTCAACAAGCTCATCTGCGACAGGGTGGACGGCCTCGAGCCGTGGCGGCCGTCGATGGCGCAGGCGCTGGAGACCGGCAGCACCTTCTCCGCCGCCTTCCCCCTCACCAAGCCGGAGATCGCCAACGACCGCGGCCAGCTCTACCACGGGCCCGTCGTGCTGATCACCGACGCCCGCTGCTACTCGGCCACCGACATCTTCGCCGCCGGGTTCAAGGACCATGACATCGGCCCGATCCTCGGCACCGACGACGTCACCGGCGCGGGCGGCGCCAACGTCTGGCCCCACCAACTGCTCACCTCGTTCATGGACCCCGAGCCCGGGGAGGAATCGCCCTACCGGTCGCTGCCCGGCGGGACGGTCATGCGCGTGGCCATCCGCCGCACGCTGCGCGTCGGCCTGTCGGCCGGGACCCCGGTCGAGGAACTCGGCGTGCGCGCCGACGAAGGGCACCTGCTCACCAGGCGCGACGTGCTCGCCGGCAACGCCGACCTGATCGAACACGCGGGACAGCTCCTGGCCCGCCTCGAACGGCGCAGGCTCGACCTCGACTCGGTCGCCGGCGGGACCGTCACGCTCACCGTCGCCGGGCTCGACCGGCTCGACGTGTACGCCGACGGCCGCCCGCACGCCTCGAAGGACGTGGCCGACGGTCAGGTCACCTTCCCCGCCCCCGCCGCGGGAACGCTGCTCCTGGAGGGATACAGGAAGGGGGAGCTGGTCGCGGCCCGACGCGTGGATTTGCCGCGCGCCGGCACGGGATGACCATCGGCGCGGGCCGGACGCGATAGGGTTCTTGGCGTTCCGGCCCAGCGTACGAGGGAGATGAGCGGATGCTTACCGCTGGAGAGGTCGCCGGGCTGATCGCGGCCACAGGCTGGGTGGTCCTGGTGTGCGTTCTCGCCATGGTGCTCGTCAAGCTCGCCAGGCTGCTCACCGAGACCACCAAGGCGGTCTCCGAGCTGGCCGAGCGCATGGTGCCGCTGCTCGACGACGTGAGCGTCACCGTCAACGAGACCAACAGGCAGCTCGTCACCGTCGAGGCCATCGCCAAGGACGTCAAGCAGGTCAGCGGTCACGCCGCCAAGCTCAGCGGGGTCACCCAGACGATCTTCACCGGCCCGCTGATCAAGGTCTCGTCCCTCGGGTACGGCGTGCGCCGCGCCATCGAGGCCCGGCGTCCCCGCAAGGCCAGGCGCAGGCCATGATCCGGCGGCTGTTCTACATCTCGCTCGGAGCCCTGCTCACGCTGTGGGTGGTGCGTCGGTTGCAGGCGCTCCACCCCAACCATGTGGCCCGCCGTACCGTGCACAGGGCGACAGGCGTGCTCGCACAGGTGAGAGACTTTACCTCTGACGCGCTCGGCGAGGCCGCCGACCGCGAAATGGAGTTGCGGGCCCGCTTCGGGCTCGACAACGCTGACGACAACAACTAACGCAAAGGATGGCCACCATGGAGTCGGCAGAGATCGCCCGCCGCTTCCTGCGCTTCTTCGAGGAGCGTGGGCACAAGATCGTGCCCTCGGCCAGCCTGATCGCAGAGGACCCAACGCTACTCCTGGTCAACGCGGGTATGGTGCCCTTCAAGCCGTACTTCCTGGGGCAGCGCAAGCCTCCGGCGGCCCGGCTGGCAAGCGTGCAGAAGTGCGTCAGGACGCCCGACATCGAAGAGGTGGGCAAGACCACCAGGCACGCCACCTTCTTCCAGATGCTCGGCAACTTCTCCATCGGCGACTACTTCAAGGAGTCGGCGATCCCCTTCGCCTGGGAGCTGCTGACCAGGTCGGAGTCCGAGGGCGGGTTCGGCTTCCCCGAGGAGAAGCTGTGGGTGACGGTCTACCTCGACGACGACGAGGCGATCGACATCTGGCGCAAGGTCGGCGTCCCCGCCGACCGCATCCAGCGCCGCGGCCTGGAGGACAACTACTGGCACATGGGCGTGCCCGGTCCCGGCGGGCCCTGTTCCGAGATCTACTACGACCGCGGCCCTGAATACGGCAGGGACGGCGGGCCGATCGCCGACGAGGACCGCTACCTCGAGGTCTGGAACAACGTCTTCATGCAGTACCAGCTCAGCGCGGTGCGCTCGAAGGTCGACTTCGACGTGTCCGGCGAGCTGCCCGCCAAGAACATCGACACCGGCATGGGCCTCGAGCGCATGGCGACGATCCTGCAGGGCGTCGACAACCTCTACGAGATCGACACCACCTACAAGATCCTCGACAAGGCGGCCGAGCTCACCAAGACCCGCTACGGTCGCGAGCACCGCGCCGACGTCAGCCTCCGGGTGATCGCCGACCACGTCCGCACCGGCACCATGCTGGTCGCCGACGGCGTCGCGCCCAGCAACGAGGGCCGCGGCTACGTGCTGCGCCGCATCCTGCGCCGCTCCATCCGCAACCTGCGCCTGCTCGGCTCGGGCGACGAGCGCTACATGCACGAGCTGACCGCGACCACCATCGACGCGATGGGCGAGACCTACCCCGAGCTGAAGGCCGACGCGCCGCAGATCCACGCGGTCATCGACGCGGAGGAGGCCTCCTTCCTCGGCACGCTCCGCACCGGCACCGCGATCTTCGACGTGGCCGTCGAGGAGACCAAGCGCAAGTCCGGCACCACGCTGTCCGGTGACCAGGCCTTCAAGCTGCACGACACCTACGGCTTCCCCATCGACCTCACCCTGGAGATGGCGGCCGAGCAGGGGCTCAAGGTCGACGAGGAGGGCTTCCGCCGGCTGATGGCCGAGCAGAAGGCGGCGGCCAAGGCCGACGCGGCGGCCAAGAAGACCGGCAACCTCGACATCTCCGTCTTCGGCGAGCTGCTCGAGCGGGCGGGCAAGGTCGACTTCCTCGGCTACGACACCACGACCGCCGACTCCAGCGTGATCGGCATCCTGGTCGACGGCGTCTCCGTCCCGGTGGCGGGCGTGGGCGCCACGGTCGAGGTCGTGCTCGGCCGTACGCCCTTCTACGCCGAGGGCGGTGGCCAGCTGGCCGACCAGGGCGTGCTGCACGCCTCCGGCGCCGAGGTCGACGTGCTCGACGTCCAGTCGCCACTCAAGGGCCTGATCGTGCACCGCGGCAAGATCCGCACCGGCGAGCTCAAGATCGGCGACGAGGTGCAGGCCGAGGTCGACGTCGAGCGCCGCCGCGCGATCTCGCGCAGCCACAGCGCCACCCACCTGGTCCACCGCGGCTTCAAGAACGCGCTGGGCGAGACGGCGGCGCAGGCCGGTTCGGAGAACTCGCCCGGCCGCTTCCGCTTCGACTTCACCGCGGCCGGCGCGGTCCCGCCCAGCGTGCTGCGCGACGTCGAGGACGAGGTCAACGCCGTCCTGATCAACGACATGAAGGTCAACGCCTTCTACACCACGCAGGCCGAGGCGCGCGCGATGGGCGCGCTGGCCATGTTCGGCGAGAAGTACGGCGACGAGGTCCGCGTGGTCGAGATCGGCGACTACTCGCGCGAGCTGTGCGGCGGCACCCACGTGCACAGCTCGGGCCAGCTCGGCCTGGTCAAGGTGCTCGGCGAGCAGTCGGTCGGCGCCGGCGTGCGCCGCGTCGAGGCGCTGGTCGGGCTCGATGCCTTCCGCTTCCTGGCCCGCGAGTCGCTGCTGGTCGCCCAGGTGTCCGAGCAGCTCAAGACGCGCCGCGAGGAACTGCCCGAGCGCATCGACGGCATCGTCACCCGGCTGCGCACGGCGGAGAAGGAGCTGGAGAAGCTGCGCTCCGCGCAGGTGCTCCAGATCGCCGGCGAACTCGCCTCGCAGGCCCGTGACCTGCAGGGAGTCTCCCTGGTGACATACCGCGCGCCTGATGGCACCGGAGCCGACGATCTGCGTAAGCTCGCGCTTGACGTGCGTGGCAGGTTCCCGGCCGACCGTCCGGCGGTGATCGTCATCGCCGGAGTCCCCTCCGACCGGCCCGTGGTCGTTGCCGCGGTGAACGAGGCGGGGCGCGAGCGGGGGCTCAAGGCCGGGAGACTGGTCGGCGTCGCCGCCAAGGCGCTTGGGGGTGGCGGTGGCGGCAAGGACGATGTGGCCCAGGGAGGCGGCACGCGGCCGGAGTCGATCGACGACGCGCTGCGTCAGGTCGAGCAGGCCACCGCGGAGCAACTCGGCTGACATGAGGTTCGGCTCACGCCTCGGCGTGGACGTCGGCTCCGTCCGCATCGGCGTGGCCCGCAGCGACCCGTCCGGGCTGCTGGCCACGCCGGTCGAGACGGTCCGGCGCGGCAAGGGCGATCTCGACCGCATCGCCGAGATCGCCCGGGAGCACGAGGCCATCGAGGTGATCGTGGGGCTGCCCACGTCGCTGTCCGGCCGCGAGGGCCAGGCCGCCGCGATCGCCCGCGCCTTCGCCCAGGACCTCGCGGTACGGCTGGCGCCGACCCCGGTGCGGCTGTTCGACGAACGGCTCACCACCGTGGCCGCCCAGCAGGGGCTGCGGGCCAGCGGCGTCAAGGCCAAGAAGCAGCGCGGCGTCGTCGACCAGGCGGCGGCCGTGGTGCTGCTGCAGGACGCGCTGGACGCCGAACGCGCCACCGACAGACCACCAGGCAGACCCGTCGATCCGCCCGCAGGGGCGGACGGCGGGTCCGCCTCATGACCAGGGAACACGACGACGACTCGCTCGGCGACCTGATCCCCTTTCCCATCACCCCGCCCGACCGCGACGAGGACCCGCCCGGTCCCGCCCGGCCGGACGACGACGCCCCGGCCGCGTCGGACCGCAGCGGTTCGGCGCCGCGTGACGTCGGCGAACCCGCTGGTGACGGTGCTTCAGGCGGGCGCGCGGTGGGGTCGGGCGACAAGCCCGAGCAGAAACGGTCCGCGGTCCGCAAGGCCGGGTTCCTGGCCGCGGGGGCCGCGGCGTCGGCCATCGTGCTCGGCGGGGGCGCCTACGCGATACTCAAGCCGTTCCTGAGCCCCGAGGACTTCCAGGGGCCAGGCACGGAGGCCGTGACCGTCAAGATCAATCCAGGGGCCAGCGCGGGCGACATCGGCACCCTGCTGGCCCGGGCCGGGGTCGTGGCCAGCGCCCGGTCCTTCGTCAACGTCACCGAGGATCGTTCCGTCGCCGACCGCCTGCGGCCGGGGAGTTACCGCCTGCGCAAGGGCATGGCCGCGGGCATGGCCCTCGACCTGCTGCTGTCGCCGGCCTCGCGGATCGTCAAACGGGTGACCGTACCCGAGGGCCTGCGGCTGGGCGAGACGCTGGCGCGCCTGGCCAAGCAGACCGGTCTGCCGCTGAAGGACCTGCAGGCCGTCGACAAGAGCCTGGTGGGACTGCCCAAGTACGCTCCCGGGCTGGAGGGCTTCCTCTTCCCCGCCACCTACGAGGTCGAGCCGGGCCAGAAGCCCGCCGACCTGCTGGCCGCCATGGTCGAGCGGTTCGACGCCGCCGCGACCGAGGTCGACCTGGTCAAGCGCGCCGCGGAGGTGCACCTCACGCCGCTGGAGGCGGTCACCGTCGCCAGCATCGTCCAGGCGGAGGGCGGCAGGGACGAGGACTACCCCAAGATCGCCCGCGTCATCTACAACAGGCTGTCCGCACACCCGCCGCGAAAGCTGGAGATCGACAGCACGGTCATGTACGCGCAGGGCAGACGGGGGACGCTGAAGCTGTCGAACAAGGACACGCGCTTCCGCTCGCCGTACAACACCTACCTGCACCACGGGCTGCCGCCGGGGCCGATCTCCAATCCCGGGGAGAAGGCGCTGATGGCGGCCCTCCACCCGGCCAAGGGTGATTGGACCTGGTTTGTCACGACGGATCCGGCGCATAGAATCACCAAATTCACTAACAAAGAGAGCGACTTCGTGAGATACCGGGAAGAGTTGAACGCAAACCTCGGGAAAGATTGATGCTCGCCGGGCCTCCCCCCGCGCGCAGCTCCCACGAAGGGGCACGCGCGCTCTCCCCGTCGCCTAGCATGGCTACCCAGAGTGATTGCCGCTGGTTTTCTGCGTACGACCAGCGGGTCCCCCCGTTCCGCTCGGTAACCCCCTCCGGTTCGGTACAGCCGCTTGACGGTGGACCGGTTGTACCGGGAGATTGGCCAGCGCATCTATGAACGATCTCGACATGGACTTCCTGCTCGGTGCCGAGGACGACGAGGGTCGACCCAGGCGCCGTGGCGGCAATGGGAAACGCGGCCGCAGGCGCCGTCGCAGGCGCAACCGCGGAGGTTTCCTCGCCCCGTTGCTCGCCCTCATCGTGCTGGCGGGCATCCTCGGCGGCGGCGGCTACTACGGCTACCTGTGGGTCAGCGACGCGCTGGTGCCCAAGGACTTCACCGGAGAGGGCTCCGGTGAGGTGATGATCGAGATCAAGGACGGCCAGAACGCCGTCGACGTGGCCGAGGAGCTGGAGCGGCAGGGGGTCGTAGCCAGCGCCAAGGCCTTCACCAACGCCATCACCAACGCCGGCAAGAGCGGCAGCCTGCAGCCGGGGACCTACACGCTGCGCAAGGGCATGTCCGCCGCGGCCGCGGTGGCGATGCTCGGCTCGGACAACCGGATGCTGGTCCACGTCACCATCCCCGAGGGCAAGCGGCTCTCGGACACGATCACGCTGCTGGCCAAGGCGACGGGCAAGCCGGAGAAGGCCTTCCAGGCCGCGGCCAAGGACATCAAGGGCCTCGAGCTGCCCCAGTACGCCAAGAGCCTGGAGGGATACGCCTTCCCCTCCACCTACGAGTTCCAGCCCAAGACCACCCCGGCCGAGATGCTGGGCCAGATGGTCGAGCGCTACAAGCAGACCGCCGAGCAGTACGGGCTGAAGGGCAACGCCAAGCAAGGCGGCTACACCCCCGCGCAGATCATCACGATCGCCAGCATCATCCAGGCCGAGGCCGGCCGCACCGAGGACATGCCCAAGATCGCGCGCGTCATCTACAACCGGCTCTCCTCGCAGCCACCGAGGAAGCTCGAGATGGACAGCACGGTCATGTACGCGCTGAACAAGTACGGCACGAAGGCCTCCCACGCGGACCTGAACACCACGTCGAAGTACAACACCTACAAGTACCTCGGCCTGCCACCCGGCCCCATCGCCAACCCCGGCGAGCACGCCATCGACGCCGCGCTCAACCCGGCCAAGGGCACCTGGCTGTGGTTCGTGGCCACCGACCCCAAGAGCAAGGTCACCAAGTTCGCCTCCACCGAGGCCGAGTTCCAGGCCCTCCTCGCCGAGTACCGCGCCAACGGCGGGTGATTGTTTCCTGTTGTACGGCGGGCCGCCGCCACCGGCCGCCCGCCGCACTCCGGCTGAGGATCTGTGACCGGCGCTGACGGCGAGTCGGTGCCGCTCGCCCGCCGTCACGGCGCCCGGGATCCGCTTTCCCCGGAAACCCGTGCGGGCGGGTTCGACGGGATCCGGGCCGCGCGGAAGCTGGTTGGATGGGTTCGGTGGGCTTGCCGTACGGAGGAAGGGTGAAGATGCGGGCAGCGGTCATGGGGTCGCCGATCGGTCACTCTCTGTCGCCGTTCCTCCACCGCGCCGCCTACCGGGCGATGCGGCTGGACGGCTGGAGCTACGAGGCGATCGAGTGCGACGAGGCCCGCCTGCCCGAGGTGATCGGCGGGATGGGCCAGGAGTGGGCAGGGCTGTCGCTGACGATGCCGCTCAAGCGGGCCGTGCTGCCCCTGCTCGACACGGTGGCGCCGCTGGCCGTCGAGGTGGGCGGGGCGAACACGGTGATCTTCCACGACGGCGCCAGGCATGGCGAGAACACCGACGTGTACGGCATCACCCAGGCCCTGGCAGAGGCGGGCGTGCGGCCCACCTCGGCGCTGGTGCTGGGCGGCGGCGCGACCGCCGCCTCCGCGCTGGCCGCGCTGCGTGAGCTGGGGCTCGGCGCGGTGACGCTGGCCGTGCGTGACCCGGCGAGGGCGGGGGAGACCGCCCAGGTGGCCGAGCGGCTCGGCGTGGCGCTGCGCGTGGAGACCCTCGACAAGCTGGACGCCCTGCTGGACGTGGACCTGGTGATCTCCACGCTGCCAGGCGAGGCGGGCGACCGCTTCGCCGCGCGGCTGGCGGGCGTGCCCGCCCTGTTCGACGTCGTCTACGCCCCCTGGCCGACCAGGGCCGCGAGCGCGGTGGAGCAGGCGGGTGGGCGCGTGGTCAGCGGTTTCTCGATGCTGCTGCACCAGGCGGTCAAGCAGGTGGAGCTCATGACAGGCAGGACGGACGTCCCGGTGGAGGACATGCGCGCGGCGGGCGAGGAGGAGCTGCGTCGGCGGGCGGGATGATTCCGGGCTCACGGATGGTTGTGGTATCGTAGCTCCCTGATCGGTCCGGCATGCCTTGCTGGACGCGCAAGCGGAGGTCTCCCTCCCACCTGAGTCGCCGAGAGGCGTCCGGGTCCAGGATCACGCCGGACTTACTCCGGGGAGCTTACGGCCACTGATGCCGATGAGCTCAGTGGCCCCGCATGCGCGACGTGTGGGGCTTTTTCGCGTATAAGAGAGAGCTCCCGGCACGACGAGCACGTAGGGATCGCAACCTAGGAGGCCCCATCAGCACTGAGCCCCGCATCAACGAGCGTATTCGAGTTCCCGAGGTTCGCCTCGTGGGCCCGAACGGCGAGCAGGTCGGTATCGTTTCGATTCACGACGCACTGAAGCTCGCCCAGGAGGCCGACCTCGACCTGGTTGAGGTCGCGGCCACGGCTCGACCGCCCGTGTGCAAGCTCATGGACTACGGCAAATTCAAGTACGAGTCCGCGATGAAGGCGCGCGAGGCGCGCAAGAATCAGGCGCACACGATCATCAAGGAGATCAAGCTCCGGCCGAAGATCGACCCGCACGACTACGAGACCAAGAAGGGTCACGTGGTGCGGTTCCTCAAGGCGGGAGACAAGGTCAAAGTCACGATCATGTTCCGTGGCCGCGAGCAGTCCCGTCCCGAGCTGGGCTTCCGGCTGCTGCAGCGGCTCGCCGAGGACGTGACGGAGCTCGGCTTCGTCGAGTCCCAGCCCAAGCAGGACGGGCGAAACATGATCATGGTGATCGGTCCGCACAAGAAGAAGGCCGAGGCCAAGGCCGAAAAGGCAGCGGCCAGGGCACAGCGTGGCGGCGAGGAGCCTTCCGCAGGCGAGGAGCCTTCCGCACAGGAAGGGTGACCCGCGGTTCGGGTTAGCCTTACACGGCACCCCGAGCAGCCACCGCACGACGAAGACGCCGAAACCGGGCCGGCCAGCACCGGCCCGGTATGCGGCACGGACGAATGGGAGAGACGGCGACATGCCGAAGATGAAGACGCACAGCGGTGCGAAGAAGCGGTTCCGGCTCACCGGCACCGGCAAGGTCAAGCGCCGTCGTGCCGCCCGCGCGCACTACAACGAGTGGAAGTCGTCCACGCTGACGCGCCGTCTCAAGAACGAAGTCGTCGTCTCCGACAACGACGTCAAGAAGATCAAGAAGCTGCTCGCCAAGTAGCGCGAACCCCCGGGGAGATACAACATGGCACGCGTGAAGCGGGCGCTCAACGCCAAGAAGAAGCGCAAGGTCGTCCTCGAGCGGGCCGCGGGTTACCGTGGTCAGCGCTCTCGCCTGTACCGCAAGGCGAAGGAGCAGATGCTCCACTCGATGACCTACGCCTACCGTGACCGCAAGGACCGCAAGGGCGCCTTCCGCCGCCTGTGGATCCAGCGCATCAACGCCGCGGCACGGCTGAACGGCATCACCTACAACCGCCTCATCCAGGGCCTTCGTCTGGCCGGTATCGAGGTGGACCGCAAGATCCTGGCCGATCTCGCGGTGAACGACGCCCAGACCTTCGCCACGCTCGTCGAGTCCGCCAAGAAGGCGCTGCCGGCGAACGTGAACGCTCCGGCCGCGAGCTGAGGCGCATCTGACTGGAGGGCCCACCTGTCGGTGGGCCCTTTGTCGCGTGTACGGCCCGCCGCGGCCTTCCACGGAATGCGGCGGCGGGCGAACCAGGGGGAAAGACGAGCATGGCGGGATCCGAGCTGACCAACGTCAAGTCGCCGCGGGTGAAGGCCGCCCGCAGGCTGACCAAGCGCTCCTTCCGTGAGCAGGACCGCAGGTTCCTGGCCGAGGGCCCGCAGGCCGTGCGCGAGGCGCTGAAGCTGGACGGCGTGGTGGTGGAGCTGTTCGCCACCGCCGAGGCCGAGCTGCGCCACGCCGAGCTGGTCGCCGAGGCCCGCGCGCAGGGCATCCCCGTGCACCTGGCCAGCGGCGAGGTCATGGCCGAGCTGTCGCAGACCGTCACCCCGCAGGGCCTGCTGGCCGTGTGCGGCCTGGTCCACGTGGCGCTGGAGGAGGGCCTGCCCGAGGCCGCCCGCCTGGTCGCCGTGCTGGCGCACGTGCGCGACCCGGGCAACGCCGGCACCGTGCTGCGCGCGGCCGACGCCGCCGGCGCCGACAGCGTGGTGTTCACCGACGCCTCCGTCGACCCCTACAACGGCAAGTGCGTGCGTGCCAGCGCGGGAAGCCTGTTCCACCTGCCCGTCGTCACCGGCGCTCCGGTGGCGCACGCCGTACGGGCTTTGAAGGAGCGCGGCCTGCGGGTGCTGGCCGCCGACGGGGCCGGCGAGAAGACGCTGGACGACGTCGATCTGTCGGGCCCGACCGCGTGGATCTTCGGCAACGAGGCCTGGGGACTGCCCGCCGACGTGCTCGCGCTTGCCGACGAGGTGGTCAGGGTTCCCATCTACGGCAAGGCCGAAAGCCTCAACCTCGCCACGGCCGCCGCGGTGTGTCTTTACGCATCCGCCCGCTCTCAGCGGGTGCCCTAGGCGGCGGGAAACCCGCTATTGTCGGCCATGTAGGCGGAGGAGGCGAGGTCGTGCACGGCTCGGACACCGATGGGCGGGTGGGCGCCTCCGTGTGCACGATCGCCATCGACGACCTGCCGGACGGGTTGATCATCGCGGACAGATTCGGCCGGGTGCTGGCCGTCAACCGCGCCGCAGCCCGGCTCACCGGCGTCCAGCCCGAGCGTGCCGTCGGCAAGGACATGAACGAGGTCTTCCCCTTCCGCGACCACGACGGCCGCGAATGGTGGAAGGCGCTCGACCCCGAGGGCGGGCTCCGCACCCGCACCAGGGTCCCGGAGAAGCCGCTGCACCTGCCCGGCGGCCAGGAGCTGTACGTCGCCGCCCGGCTGGTGCGCGAGCCCGAGCGCTGCGGCGACGTCGTCAGGGTCGCGATCACGCTGCGCGACGGCGGCGCCCGCGCCCGCCTCGAGCGCAGCCGCGCCGACCTGGTCTCCACCGTCGCCCACGAGCTTCGTTCCCCGCTGACCAGCGTCAAGGGGTTCACCGCCACGCTGCTGGCCAAGTGGACCCGCTTCACCGACGAGCAGAAGCGGGTCATGCTCGAGACCGTCAACAACGACGCCGACCGCGTCACCCGGCTCATCACCGAACTGCTCGACGTCTCCCGCATCGAGTCGGGCCGCCTGGAGGTGCACAGGCAGGTCGTCGACGTGCCCGCCAGGGCCAGGCGCATCATCGCGGGACGCGTTGCGGCGGGCGAGCCCGAGGACCGCTTCCGCCTCACCGTGGCCGACGACCTGCCCGAGACCTGGCTCGACCAGGACAAGGTTGACCAGATCCTCGCTAACCTGGTGGAAAACGCGGTGCGGCACGGGCGCGGTACCGTGACAATAGACATCGAATCCGTCGGATGGGGAGTTGCCGTGTCAGTGCGCGACCAGGGCGAGGGCATCGAGCCCGAGCTGGCGCCGCGCGTCTTCCGGCAGTTCTGGCGGGGCAACAGCCGCCGTCGCGGCGGCACCGGGCTTGGCCTGTTCATCGTCAAGGGCCTGGTCGAGGCCCACGGCGGCACGATCACCGTGCAGCGCGCGCCCGAGGGCGGGGCGGAGTTCCGATTTACCGTGCCCACCGGCACACCCGATTTCGCTTAGGGGACTCCCGGTGGGCCGCCACCGTTAGACTTTTCCCGCTCAAGCCCTGGATACGGAGCTCACTCTTGTCTGACTACGACCCCGTCGAGGTCACACCGTTGCATGCCGACGAGGTGTCGCGCATGGAGGCCGACGCCCTCGCGGCGATCAAGGCGGCCGACTCCCTCGACGCACTCAAGCAGGTACGGCTCGCGCACGCCGGCGACCGTTCGCCCATCGCGCTGGCCAACAGGGAGATCGGCGCGCTGCCGCCGGCCGCCCGCGCCGAGGCGGGCAAGCGCGTCGGCGGCGCCCGCAAGGCGATCAGCGAGGCGCTGGCGGCACGGCAGGCCGAGCTGGAGGCCGAGCGCGACGCCCTGGTGCTCGTCGAGGAGGCCGTCGACGTCACCCTGCCCTGGGACCGGCGCCCGCGCGGCGCCCGCCACCCGCTGACCACCATGCAGGAGCGCATCGCCGACACCTTCGTCGCGATGGGCTACGAGGTGGCCGAGGGGCCCGAGCTGGAGGGCGAGTGGTTCAACTTCGACGCGCTCAACATCTCCACGGACCACCCGGCCCGCTCCGACCACGACACGTTCTTCGTGGAGTCGACAGAGTCGGGCATGGTGCTCAGGACGCAGACGAGCCCGGTGCAGATCCGCGCGCTGCTGAGCCGTGAGCTGCCCGTCTACGTGGTCGCGCCGGGCAAGACGTTCCGCACCGACGAGCTCGACGCCACCCACACGCCCGTCTTCCACCAGGTCGAGGGCCTGGCCATCGACGAGGGCCTGACGATGGCCCACCTGAAGGGCACCCTCGACCGCTTCGCCGAGGTGACGTTCGGAGAGGGCATCACGACCCGGTTCAGGCCGCACTACTTCCCCTTTACCGAGCCGTCGGCCGAGGTGGACCTGAAGTGCTTCGTCTGCCGCGGCACCTCCGCCGTCCCCGGCAACCCGCCCTGCCGCACCTGCAAGAGCGAGGGGTGGATCGAGTGGGGCGGCTGCGGCATGGTCAACCCGCGGGTGCTCATCGCCTGCGGCGTCGACCCGGCCCGCTACTCCGGGTTCGCCTTCGGCATGGGTATCGAGCGTTCGCTGATGTTCCGCCACAACGTCGAGGACATGCGTGACATGGTCGAGGGCGACGTGCGCTTCTCGCTCCCGTTCGGAATGGAGATCTGATGAAGGCCCCGCTTTCCTGGCTGCGGGAGTACGTCGATCTTCCGCCGGTGACCGCGCAGGAGGTCGCCGACAGGCTCACCGCCGCAGGGCTCAAGCTCGAGCGGATCATCCCCTACGGCCACGACGTCAAGAACGTCGTGGTCGGCGAGGTGCTCGAGATCGAGGAGCTGACCGGCTTCAAGAAGCCGATCCGCCACTGCAAGGTCGAGGTCGGTGAGGCGACGCCGCGCGAGATCGTCTGCGGCGCCACCAACTTCGTCGTGGGCGACCGTGTGCCGGTGGTGCTGCCCGGCGGCGTGCTGCCCGGCGGGTTCGAGGTCGGCGCCCGCAAGACCTACGGCCGCATGTCCGAGGGCATGATCTGCTCCGAGCGCGAGCTCGGCCTCGGCGACGACCACAACGGCATCATGGTGCTGCCCGCGGGCACCCCGATCGGCACCGACGTGGTCGAGCTGCTCGGCCTGCGTGACGACGTCATCGAGATGGAGATCTCGCCCGACATCAGCTACGCCCTGTCCATGCGCGGCGTGGCACGCGAGGTCGCGATCGCCTTCGACGTGCCCTTCCACGACCCGGCCGCCGTCGAGGTCCCCGACTCCGACGGCTCGGCCTGGCCGGCGCGCATCGCCGACGCCACCGCGTGCGACCGGTTCGTGCTGCGCGAGACGCACGGCTTCGACCCGGAGGCGCAGAGCCCGCTGTGGATGCGCGTGCGGCTCAACCGGGCCGGGATGCGCCCGGTGTCGCTGGCCGTCGACATCACCAACTACGTGATGCTGGAGATGGGCCAGCCGCTGCACGCCTTCGACCGGGCCAAGCTCACCGGCGAGATCGTCGTACGGCGGGCCGAGCCCGGCGAGACCCTGGAGACCCTCGACCATGTGGTGCGCACCCTGCACCCCGGCGAGGACATCCTGATCACCGACGAGTCGGGCCCGATCTCGATGGCCGGCACCATGGGCGGCCTGGCCACCGAGATCTCCGACGACACCGTCGACATCGTGATCGAGGCGGCGCACTTCTCGGCGCCCGGCATCTCCCGCGAGTCTCGCGCGCACAAGCTGATCTCGGAGTCGTCCAAGCGGTTCGAGCGCGGCGTCGACCGCGAGCTGCCGCTGGTCGCCTCGTGGCGGGCGGTCCAGCTGCTGGCCGAGCTCGGTGGCGCCACCGTCCGGCCGGGCGTCACGCACGCCGAGGTCGAGGTGTCCCCGGCCAGGATCGCGATCCCGGCCGGCTACCCCGGGCGGGTGGCAGGCGTGCCGTACCCGAAGGAGACGGTGGTGCGGCGCCTGGAGCAGCTCGGCTGCGCGGTGGCCGACGGCGACGACCCGGCCGTGCGCACGGGCGGGGTGGCGCCGACCGCGGTCATCACCGGCGGCGAGGTGGCCACCAAGCTGGCCATCGCCGGCGACGACATGATCACCGTGACGCCGCCGTCCTGGCGGACCGACCTGACCGACCCCAACGACCTGGCCGAGGAGGTCATCAGGCTCGAGGGCTACGCCGCACTGCCGTCGGTGCTGCCCAAGGCGCCCGCGGGCGCCGGGCTGACCGAGGAGCAGCGGCTGCGCCGCCGGGTCGGCCGCGCGCTGGCCGGGGCGGGCTTCGTCGAGGTGCTGTCCTACCCGTTCGTCGGGCAGGCCGACCTGGACAACCTGCAGCTGCCCGCCGACGACGCGCGCCGCAAGGCGATGCGCCTGGCCAACCCGCTGTCCGACGACGAGCCGCTGATGCGCACGACGCTGCTGCCCGGGCTGCTGAAGACCCTGGTGCGCAACGTCGGGCGCGGCTTCTCCGACGTGGCGCTGTTCGAGACCGGCCTGGTGTTCCGCCCGCGCGAGGGCGCGCCCGCCACGGCTCCGGTGCTCAGTGTCGAGCGCAGGCCGACCGAGGAGGAGCTGGCCTCGATCGCGGCCGCGCTGCCCGACCAGCCGCAGCGGGTCGCCGCCGTGCTGGCGGGCGAGTTCGGCCGCTCCGGCTGGTGGGGTTCGGGGCGGCAGGCCTCCTGGGCCGACGCCGTGCAGGCCGCCCGCGAGGTGGCCGCCGAGGCGGGCGTCGAGCTGTCGGTGACCGCCGACCAGCACGAGCCCTGGCACCCGGGCCGCTGCGCCGCGCTGTACGTCGGCGACACGCTCGTCGGCCACGCCGGTGAGCTGCACCCGCGCGTCATCGAGGCCTACGGCCTGCCACCGCGCACCAGCGCCATGGAGCTGGAGCTGTCGCGGCTCCCGCTCGACGGCCCGGTCCAGGCGCCGGAGGTGTCGGCCTACCCGGTCGCCACCCAGGACGTCGCGCTCATCGTGCCCGACTTCACGCCCGAGGCGGACGTCGCGGCGGCGCTGCGCGACGGGGCGGGCGAGCTGCTGGAGTCGATCCGGTTGTTCGACGTCTACACCGGGTCGCAGGTGGGCGACGGGCACAAGTCGCTGGCCTACACGCTGCGCTTCCGCGCCCCCGACAGGACGCTGACGGTCGAGGAGACCACGGCGGCCCGCGACGCCGCCGTCGCGGTCGCCGCCGACCGCGTCGGCGCCCAGTTGCGCGGCGCCTGAGGTTGCCGAAGAGGGCTGGTACGGCACGCCGTACCAGCCCTGCGTCGTTGTGGGAGGTGGGATGACGCAGCTGCTGGTGTTCCCCGAGCGGGACGACGCCGAAGAGGTGGCGCGCGCGCTGGGGGAGCGGTATCCGGAATTCGGCGCGCCGCGGGTGGTGCGCGAGACGCTCGCGGGCGAGGACGACGCCGAGGACGCGCAGTGGGTGGTCGTGGCCGACGCGTTCGACCCGGCCGTGGTGGAGGCGCTGGCCTGGGAGCACGACGGCTGGGTCGAGACCGGCTGAGCCGGGCTACTCCGAGGCGCTCGCGGCGTTCTCCAGGGACGCCTGAGCGCGGCGGGCCTTCTCGGCCAGCGCGTGCTCGTCGGTGCGCGCGTCGTAGCGGCGGAAGCGCGGCAGCGCCAGGCTGAGCGCGGCCACCGCGCCCACGCACAGCAGGCCGCCCACCCCCAGGGAGAAGCGCGCCCCGCGGAGCTGGGCCATCAGGCCCGCCCGCGCGTCGCCCAGCATCGGGCCGCTGGCGTAGGACAGCAGCTCGATGCCGGCCAGCCTGCCGCGCAGCTCGTTCGGGATCGTCTGGTTCCACAGCGTGGAGCGGAAGATCCCGCTCACCATGTCAGCCGCGCCGGCCAGCGCCAGGCAGGCGAACACCACCCACACGTTCGGGGCCAGCGCGGCCAGCGCCACCGCGACGCCCCACAGCGCCGCGGCCAGGATCACGCCGAGCCCGTGGCGGTGCACGCGCGAGGTCCAGCCGCCGGTCAGCGAGGCGATCAGCGAACCCACCGAGCCGGCTGAGTACAGCAACCCCAGGGCGCCGGGCGCGCCCAGCTCGTCGGCCAGGAACGGGAACAGCGCCGTCGACATCGCGAACACCATGGCCGCGATGTCGACCAGGTAGGTGCCCATCAGGTCGCTGCGTCCCACCGCGTAACGCACGCCCTCGACCAGCGACCGCAGCGAGGCGGGCTCGGCGTCCTCCGCTGCCGGTGCCGAGGCGATCCGCCACAGCAGGACCAGCGACAGCAGGAAGGTGAACGCGTCGATCGCGTAGGCGGTGGCCGTGCCGAACGCCGTCACCACCAGGCCGCCCACCGCGGGCGCCACGATCGCGCCGAAGTTCCACCGCAGGCTCGTCAGCACTGCCGCCGCGCCCAGCTGGTCGTGCCGCACCACCTGCGGGATCAGCGCCTCCATGCTGGGGCGCTGCAGGCAGGCGATGCCGGTCGAGGCCGCGCCCACCACGTACAGCACCCAGGCCTGCGGGTGCGGCAGCAGCGCGTTGAGCATCAGCGCGCCCGAGGTGACCAGCAGCCCCAGCTCGCTCAGCAGGATGACCTTGCGCCGGTCGAGCGCGTCGGCGATCGCGCCGCCCCACAGCCCGCAGATCACCATCGGCACGAACTCCGCCAGGCTCACCAGGCCGACCGCCAGGTAGGAGCCGGTCAGCTGCTTCATCTGGTACGGCACGGCCACCGCGGTGATGAACGTGCCGAACATGGTGATCACGCCGGAGGCCATCAGCAGCCGGAAGTCGCGCGAGTCACGCAGCGGCCCGAGGTCGAGCGCGAGGTGGCGGAGCAGGCGTCGTATCTGATCGGGCACGAGGCCACATTGTGCGGTGCGATCCGGACGCCGGGCAACTGGTTTTCCGGCAACGAGAAAGCCCCCGGGACGGGTGTCCCGGGGGCTTGTCTCAGAGGGGGATCAGGCGGCGGGCACCTTGTCGAGGAACCCGAGCACCTTGCGGATCCTGCCGTCCTCGGCCAGCTCCACCACGTCGAATCCGACCACCACCGGCTCCTGCCCCTCGGGGCCCAGGTGCCAGGTGAAGCGGGCGATGTCGTGGTGGGCGTCGTAGACCTCACCGGCGCTGAAGACGAAACCGGAGAACATGCCCTGCGCTCCCTCGATCAGCGCCGCGATCGCCTCGTGGCCGGCGACGTCGGCCAGCGGGTCGGTGTAGGTCGCCTCCTCGGTCCACAGCTCGGCCACGGCCTTGGCGCGGGCGTCGGCGTCGGTCTCGTTCCAGGCGGCGATGTAGCGCTCAACGATGCTCATGATGATGTTGTCCTTTCGAGTGATATTTCAGGAGATGTTAGAGAGGGCTGCTCTTTAGCGGGTCCTGCGCAGGCCCATGATCTGGACCTCGGCGAAGACCCCGACCACCAGCGCCTGTGCGATGGCCCAGATCGCGCCCAGCGTCGTGAAGTCCAGCGCCCCGGCGATCACGGCGGCGACGCTGGCCAGCGTCCAGACGATGTTGAGGCCGATGACGGCCTTGGTCCCGGCACGGCTGATGGTGGCGCGGGTGGCCAGGAAGCCGACGGCCGCGGCGTACACCAGCAGGAAGGCGCCGATCTCGCGCAGCAGGGCGGGCGCGGGGCCGAGCAGGTCGCCCACCGGGCCGGCGGCCACGAGGTAGACCAGCCCGTTGACGCCGGTGACGACGGCGTCGAGGGCCAGCGCGATGCGCAGGAACTTGGTGCGGTCGGCGGTGGCGGTCAAGATGGTCATCTCGGGCTCCTCGTTGCGTTCTTGCGGACATGAGAACCGTGTCATCCGCGGCATAGGCGGCGCGATTACGCGCCAGGTAATGCGACCCGCTATGTCGCCTCTGACCTGCGCGAACGACAACGAAAAAGGCCCGCTCCCGGTGGGAGCGGGCCGTGGAACGGCGGTCAGCCGCGCGCCTTCCTCGGCAGGAGGAAGCCGATCGCGAAGGCCAGCGCCGTCAGCGCGAGCGTGATCAGGATGGTCACCTGGGCGGCGTGCACCGCGACCAGGGGAGCGGTGCCGGGCGCGTGCGCCCCGATCCGGCCGAAGAAGACCGTGCCCAGGACGGCCACGCCCAGGGAGGCGCCGAGCTGCTGGATGCTCTCCAGCGCCCCGGCCGCCGAGCCCACCTCGTGGTCCTCGACCTCGCCCATGATGATGTCGAACAGCGGCACGAAGATCATGCCCATCCCGCCGCCGAAGACGAACATCGGGACGATCAGGTGCCAGGCCGCCACCCCGGACCCGGCCAGCTCGAACACCGCGTACATCGCGACCAGCCCGGCCGCCATCAGGCTCAGGCCCACGTGCAGGATCCGCCGCCCGAGCACCGCGATCCTCATGGCCGCGAAGGCGGTGCCGAGGAAGGCGCCGACCGCCCAGCTCGACATCGTCAGCGTCGCACGCAGCGCCGAGTAGCCCAGCCCGAGCTGCAGGAACATCCCGGTGGCCAGCGAGAACCCGCACACCGCGCCGAAGAAGACGATCACGAAGACCACGCCGGAGGTGTAGGAGCGCTTGGCGAACACGCTCGGCTCGACCAGGGTGTCGGCGCCGGCCCGCTTGCGGCGCAGCTGGTGGACGCCGAAGGCGGCGAACAGCGGGACCGAGGCGCCCATCATCGCCAGCGTCCAGGCCGGCCAGCCGAGCTCGCGACCCTGCACCAGCGGGAAGATCAGCAGCATCATCGCGGCGCCCGCCAGCACCACCCCGGCCAGGTCGAGCCGGGTCGAGCGGGCGGCGGACGGCACGGAGGGCAGCACCTTGGCCCCGGCGGCCAGCGCGAACGCGCCGAGCGGCAGGTTGATCAGGAAGATCATCCGCCAGCCGGTGCCCAGCAGGTCGGCGTCCACGAGCACCCCGGCGACGATCGGGCCGAGGATCGTGGCCAGCCCGATCACCGGACCGAACGCGCCGAACGCCTTGCCCAGCTCGTTCGGCGGGAACATGTCGCGGATCAGGCCGAACCCCTGCGGGATCAGCATCGCGCCGAACAGGCCCTGCACCACGCGCGCCACGATGAGCACCTCGGGCGTGGGGGACAGGGCGCAGGCCAGCGAGCTGAGCACGAAGCCGGCCGTGCCGATCATCATCATCCGCTTGCGGCCGAACATGTCGCCGAGCCGCCCGCCGGTCAGCAGCCCGACAGCCAGGGCGAGGGTGTAGCCGGCGGCGATCCACTGCAGGCTGGCGTATCCGCCCCCCAGGTCGGCCTGGATGGCGGGGCCGCCCACGTTGACCACGGTCGAGTCGAGCAGGTTCATCAGCGTCGCCGACAGCACGGCGAACAGGCCCAGCCAACGGCGCTTGTCCGGGGCTGCTACGGGGGCGGCGGGCGCCTCGAGGATCGCGGTCACTGGACTTCCCTTCCTACGGAACGGATCGCTCTGTTCTAGCTCTAGATTAGCGGAACGGAATGATTTATTCCATAGCTAAGGAAAAGTAATCACCCGAACACGCTGCGTGACGCCCGTGAGGGGTGCATAGTTTTCGCAGGTCACGTGCGGAGGAGTGGCATACGTGGGGTTGTTGCGCAGGATCAGGAGGGCGGGCCGCCTGGCCGAGCCGCCCCTGCAGCGTTCGGAAGGCCCCGGCGAGTTCGCCGGGTCGGTGCAGATCCGGCACGTCGACGCCGGCTCGTGCAACGGCTGCGAGGTGGAGATCGCCTCGGCCTTCGGCCCGGTCTACGACGCCGAGCGGTACGGCGCGCGGCTGGTGGCCTCGCCCCGCCACGCCGACGTGCTGCTGGTGACCGGCCCGGTGACGCGCAACATGGAGGTCGCGCTGCGCCGCACCTACGAGGCCGTGCCCGAGCCCCGCCGGGTCATCGCGCTCGGCGACTGCGCCCGCGACTGCGGGGTGTTCGCGGGAGCCTACGGCGTGGCCGGTTCGGTGTCCGACGTGCTGCCGGTCGACGTCGAGGTCCGCGGATGCCCGCCGCCGCCCGAGGCCATCATCGAGGCGCTGCGCGGGATGACCGGCCGATGACGCTGTACGCGTGGGCGCTCGGGCTGTGCCTGTTCGCCACCCTGCCGGGCCTCGTCCGCGGGCTGGGCACCGCCGGCCGGATACTGTCGGGCGTGGTCCTGGCCGCGGCGGGCGGCTGCGCGGCCGTCGCCGGCTGCCAGGCCATGCTGGGGCACGGCTGGTCGGCCTGGCTGCCCTGGCTGCTGCCGCTGTCAGGGGTACGGCTGGCCCTCGACCCGCTGGGCGGGCTGTTCACCGCCATCACCGGCGCGGTCACCCTGTGCGCCGCCGTCTACGGCATCGGCCACAGACCGGGCCGCGGCCGAGCCGTGATCCCGCTCTTCGTGGCGGGCATGCTGCTGGTGCCCGCCGCCGCGAGCGTGAGCACGTTCCTGGCGTGCTGGGAGCTGATGGCCGTCACCTCGCTCGTCCTCGTCCTGGCCGAGCACCGTGAAAGGCCCGAGGTCGCCAGGGCCGGGCTCTGGTACGGCGTGATGACCCAGCTCGGCCTGGCGAGCATCCTGTGCGGCCTGTGCTACCTGGCCGCCGAGGCCGGAGGGGAGTCCTTCGACCAGCTGCGCGCCGCGGCTCTCAGCCCCGCCGAGCGCAACGTGATCTTCCTGGCCACCCTGCTGGGCTTCGCGTCGAAGGCCGGGATCGTCCCCCTGCACGTCTGGCTCCCCAGGGCCTACCCGGAAGCCCCGAGCCCGGCCGCCGCCCTGATGAGCGGCGCCATGGTCAACCTCGGCGTCTACGGCCTCGTCCGGGTCGGGCTCGACCTGCTGCGCGGCGGGCCCGGCTGGTGGTGGTGGATCGTGCTCGCCCTCGGCGCCCTGTCCGCGCTGTACGGCGTGCTGCAGGCAGCCATGGCCACCGACGTGAAACGCCTGCTCGGCTACTCCTCGACCGAGAACATGGGCTTGGTCCTCATCGGCGTCGGAGCAGCCGGGTTCTTCGCCGCCGACGGCGCCACCCTGCTGGCCGGGCTCGCCCTCACCGCCGGGCTGCTGCACGTGGTCAACCACGCCGCGTTCAAGACCCTGCTGTTCCAGGCCGCCGGCTCGGTCCAGCAGGCCACCGGCACCCGCGACCTGGACGCCCTCGGCGGGCTCAGGGAACGCATGCCGTACACCACCGCGCTCTTCGCGGTCGGGGCGATCTGCGCCTCGGCGCTGCCGCCGGGCAACGGGTTCGTCAGCGAGTGGCTGCTGCTGCAGGGCCTCATCCACGCGCTGCCGTCCTCCGGCGTGGCGGGCGCCGTCACGATGCCGCTGGCCGTGGGCGCGATCGCGCTGTCGGCGGGGCTGGCCGTGGCCACGTTCGTCAAGGCGTTCGGCATCGGCTTCCTGGCCAGGCCGCGCGGCGCGGGAGCCGAGCGGGCCGCGGAGAGCCCGCGGCCGATGGTGTGGGGGATGGGGCTGGCCGCCGCGGCGTGCCTGTTCCTCGCGCTCAACCCGACGCTGGTCGCGCCCACGCTGGCCGGAGCCGTCGGGCGGATGATCCCGGGGGAGGGCGCCGTCGCCGGTGAGGTGACGGTGCGGCTGACCAGGATCACCGCGTCGATCTCGCCGCTGCTCATCGCCTTCGCGCTGTGCTGCGCGGTGGCGGGGCTGGCGGTGCTGGTCCGCCTGGTGGCGGCGCGCCGTCCGCGCCGCGTGGCCAGGTTGTGGGACTGCGGCGCCGGCCCGATGCCGGCCCGCACCGAGTACACCGCGACCTCGTTCGCCGAGCCGCTGCAGCGGGTCTTCGTCGACGCGCTGCAGCCCGAGAGCGCCATCGACGTGGTCGCCGTCGAGCAGTCCGGCTACCTCGTCGAGCACGTCGACTTCCGCTCCCGCGTGCCCGACCGGGTCGAGCGGCGGCTGTACGAGCCGGTGCTGGCGGCCGTGACCGCGCTCGGGCGGCGGGCGCGCCGCCTGGCCGACGGCAGCGTCCACCGCTACCTGTCCTACGGCTTCTACGCGCTGACCGGGGTGCTGATCGTGCTGGCGGTGATCTCGTGAACTGGTCCGGCCTGATCATCCAGCTCGTCCTGGTGGCGGGCGGCGCACCGCTGCTGGTCGGAGTGATGCGGCAGGTCCGCGCCAGGCTCGAGGGCCGGGCCGGCGCCGGGATCCTGCAACCCTGGCGCGACCTGCGCAAGCTCACCCGCAAGCAGGCCGTCACCCCCCACGGCACCGGCTGGGTCTTCAGGTCCGCCCCGCTCCTGCTGGCGGGCACCGCGCTGGTCGTGGCCGCCGTCGTGCCGCTGGTCACCGCCGACTCCCCGCTCGACGACATGGCCGACCTGTTCGCCGTCACCGCCCTGCTCGCGCTCGGCTCGGTGGCGCTCGCGCTGGGCGGCATCGACACGGGCACCGCCTTCGGTGGCATGGGCGCCAGCCGGGAGATGACCGTCCTGGCCCTGGTCGAGCCCACGATCCTGCTGTCGGTGTTCGCCCTGTCCGTGCGGGTCGGTACGACCAACCTCGGGGCCATCGTCACCGCCACCGCCGACAGCCCGCTGTCGGTGATCTCCCCGGTGAGCCTGCTGGCCGCCGTCGCGCTCGGTGTGGTCACCCTCGCCGAGGCGGGCCGCATCCCGGTCGACAACCCCTCGACCCACCTAGAGCTCACCATGATCCACGAGGCGATGATCCTCGAGTACTCCGGTCCCGACCTGGCGCTCATCGAATGGGCCTCGGCGATGCGGCTCACCGTCATGCTCGGGCTGCTGGCCAGCCTGTTCGCGCCGCTGGGCATCGCCACCGCGGGCGCGGGGGCGCTGCCGCTGGCCGTGGCCGCCGCCGCCTTCGCCGGCAAGGTCACCGTGCTGGGCGGGGCGCTGGCCGCGGGAGAGGTGTTCATGGCCAAGATCCGCCTGTTCCGCGTCCCCGAACTGCTGGCCGGGTCGTTCCTCATGGCCCTGCTCGCCGTCGCCGCCTCCTTCTTCCTGGCGTGAGGTGCCCATGTACGTCAAGGCTCTCGACCTGGCCTGCGGGGCCTTCCTGCTCACCGGCGTGCTCGTGCTGTGGCGGCGCGACCTGTCGGCCATCGTGTGGCTGTTCGGACTCCAGGGGGTCGCGCTCGGGGCGATCATCGTGATCCGCGGCCTGCACGAGGGCACCGGCGAACTGCTGGCGCTCGGCGTGGGCGTCGGCCTGCTGCGGGCGCTGGTGCTGCCGTTCCTCATGCGCCGCGCCCTGGCCGCCGGCGAGGAGCGGCTCGAGACGCGCCCGCTGGTCGGCGTCGGCACCTCGCTGCTGGTGGCGGCCGTGCTGACCATGCTCGCCTACGCCGTCTCCCAGCCCCTGGTACGGCTGTCGCCCACACCCGCCACCCAGGCCGTCCCGATCGCGCTGACCGTGCTGCTCGTGGGCTTCTTCGTGCTGGTGACCCGGCGGCGGGCCCTGTCGCAGGTCGTCGGGTTCCTGCTGATGGACAACGCGATCACGGCGGCGGCGTTCCTGACGACCAGCGGGGTTCCGCTCGTGGTGGAGCTCGGGGTGTCGCTCGACGTGCTGCTCGCCGTACTGGTGCTGAAGGTGCTGACCACAAGGATGCGGGCCGCGTTCGGCGGCACCGACCTGGACGAGCTGCGGGAGCTGCACGACTGATGAACCTCCTGGTGATCGCCCCGGTGGGGCTGCCGCTGCTGGCGGCGACCGGATACGCGCTGCTCGGCTGGAACCGGGTGACCGCCTGGCTCGGCTCGCTTGCCGCCGCCGGGGTGCTCGGCGCGGCGCTGGCCCTGGCACGCACCGGGACGGGCGAGGCGCTGTGGGGGCTGCTGCGGGTGGACGCGCTCAGCGCGTTCATGCTGATCGTGATCGGGGTCGTGGCGCTGCTCGCGATGCTGGCCAGCCCCGCCTACCTGGCCGCCGAGCTGGCCACCGGGCACACCGGGCACCGGGCGGCCCGGCGGTACGGGGTGTTCACGCAGTGCTTCGTGGCGGCCATGGCCACGGCCGTGCTCGCCTCCAGCCTCGGCGTGCTCTGGGTCGCGGTCGAGGCCACCACGATCCTGACCGCCTTCCTCGTCGGCCACCGGCGTACCCGCAAGGCGACCGAGGCCGCGTGGAAGTACGTGGTGATCTGCTCCGTCGGGATCGCGCTCGCGCTGTTCGGGCTGGTGATCGTGCACTACGCCGCCGTCCACGCCGGGCTGTCGTCGCCCGCCGGGCTCGACTGGGCGTCGCTGGCCGGGCACGCCTCCGCCCTCGACCCCGGCGCGACGCGGATCGCGGTGGTGCTGCTCGTGCTCGGGTTCGGGACCAAGGCCGGGCTCGCGCCCATGCACGCCTGGCTGCCCGACGCGCACAGCCAGGCGCCCGCGCCGGTTTCCGCGCTGATGTCCGGGGTGCTGCTGTCGGTGGCCTTCTACGCCGTCCTGCGGGTCAAGGTGATCTCCGACGGAGCCCTCGGGCCCGGGTTCGCGCGGATGCTGCTGATCGTGGTGGCGCTCGCGTCGCTGCTCGTGGCGGCGGCCCTGCTCGTCGGGCAGCGCGACTACAAGCGGCTGCTGGCCTACTCCAGCATCGAGCACATGGGCGTCATCGCGCTCGGCGCCGCCGTGGGGAACGCGCTGGCGCTGGCCGCGGTGCTGCTGCACATGCTGGGACACGGGCTCGGCAAGTCGGTGCTGTTCATCGGGGCCGGGCACATCCAGCAGGCCTCGGGCACCAGCGACATCGGCGGCGTGCGCGGGCTGGCCCGGCGGGCGCCGGTGCTCGCCGGGGTGTTCGGGGCCGGGGCGCTCGCGCTGCTCGGGTTCCCGCCGTTCAGCCTCTTCTCCAGCGAGCTGGGGATCGCCAGGGCCGGGTTCGGCGCGGGGCTGGGGTGGGTGGTGGCGGTCGCGCTGGCGCTCATGCTCGTGGTCTTCGCGGGGATCGGAGGGGGAGTGGGGCGCATGCTCGTGGGAACGGCGGGCGGGGCTCCTCCTGGTGCTTCCAGTGACATTTCGGACATGGCGGCTTCCGATGGCCTTCTGGCGCCTTCTGATGGTGCGTCGGCGGTTGCGGCTTCTGGTGGTTCGGCGGTTGCTGCTTCCGGCGGGGTGGGCAGGCGCTTGCGGTTGCGGAGTGTGGCGGTGCCGCTGGTCGCGGGGCTGCTGGCGTGTGCGGCGTTGGGGGTCACGCTGGGGCCGCTCGGTCACGTGCTGAGTGCCGCCGCCGGGGTGGTGGCCAGGTGATCGTCGACCTGTCGCCCGGCGAGCTGCCCGACGTGGCGGCCGACCTGTTCGGGCAGGGGTACCGGATCGCGCTGGTCTCCGCGGCCGTGGCCGGGGCCGGTTACCGCCTCGTCTACCTCTTCATGGGTTCCGGGCCTGCTCGCCGTACCGAACTGCACGTGCACCTGGACAGGCCCGCGGTGCCCAGCCTGGCCGCGCTGTCGTTCCCCGCCGGACGCTTCGAACGCGAGATCCGTGACCTTTACGGCATCACACCCGAGGGGCACCCGCTGCCGCGGCGCTTGGTCAGGCACCACCACTGGCCGCGCGGCTGGTATCCGATGCTGCCCGCCGCCGGACCGCCGCCGGACTTCGGCGACCCCGAGGGGCCCTACCCGTTCCGCGAGGTGGAGGGCGACGGCGTCTACGAGATCCCCGTGGGGCCCGTGCACGCCGGCATGATCGAGCCCGGGCACTTCCGCTTCTCGGTGGTGGGGGAGACGATACTCAAGCTGAAGGCCCGGCTCTGGTTCGTGCACAAGGGGGTCGAGCAGCTCTTCGAGGGCCGCCGCCCCGAGGGGGCGCTGCCGCTGGCCGAGCGCGTCAGCGGCGACACGTCCGTCGGGCACGCCCTGGCGTACTGCCTGGCCGTCGAGGAGGCCACCGGCACGCCCGTCGACCCCGAGGCGCAGCGCGGCAGGGCGATCCTGCTGGAGCTGGAACGCCTCTACAACCACGTCACCGACCTGGGCGCGCTCTGCAACGACGTCGCCCACAGCGTGCTGCAGTCGCACTGCGGCAGCGTCCGCGAGCAGCTGCTGCGGATCAACGCCGAGGTCACGGGGCACAGGTTGCTGCGCGGCGGCGTCCGGCTCGGCGGTGCCCACCTGCGCCGACTGCCCGACCTCGACCGCCTGGCCCTTCTGCGGGCGGAGCTGGAGGAGATCGTCGGGCTGGCGCTCGGCCACGGCGTCGTGTCCGACCGCTTCACCGGCACCGCCGTCCTCACCCGGCAGGCGGCGACCGACCTCGGCACGCTCGGCTACGTCGCCCGCGCCAGCGGCCTCGACCAGGACGCTCGCCGCGACCACCCCTTCGTCGACCTGGGCCCTTTCCCTGTCGCCCGCCGAGCCACCGGGGACGTCCTCGCCCGCTTCCAGGTCAGAGCCGACGAGATCGCCACCTCGATCGCCCTCATCACCCACCTCTGCTCCACCACTCCCGAGTGGCGCCTCCACGACGTACCCCGCGGCTCGGGCGTCGGCATCGTCGAAGGCTGGCGCGGCACCATCGTCCACCGGATCGAACTCGCCCCCGACGGCACCATCACCCGCGCCAAACTCGCGGACCCCTCCTTCTTCAACTGGCCCGCCCTCCCGGTGGCCCTTGGCGGCGCCATCGTCCCCGACTTTCCCCTGGTCAACAAAAGCTTCAACCTCTCCTACGCCGGCAACGACCTCTAACCACCCCCGTCCCGCAGCCACCCGGCCCCGTGTCGGCGAGGTGAAGCTCGGCGCCTTGGTACGGCGAGCGAGGGGCCACGCGTGGCGGGTCAGAAGGTCGCACTGCGGGCGCGGCAACGGGAGCGGGTGGGGTGCTGGGGGAGCGATGAGATGGGCGGCTGAGTTCGGCGTGCCGTACGGCGCGTGTGCCTCGCCCTGGCACGGAGCGCGAGGAACCCGCGGCGGCCCCGCCCTGGCGCGGCGCACGAGGAACCTGCGGCAGGCCATCCTGCGCCGGGTCGGCGGGGTGGTGTGCGGTGGAGCTCGGCGCCCTGTTACGGCGGGCAAGGAGTGCACGTACGGCGGGTGAGAGGTCGCGATGCGGGCGTGGCATCGGGAGTGGCGGGGCGCGCAACGCGGTCGGGTAGTGCATGGTCGCCCTCAGGCGGTGGGGAGGTGTTTCGGTGGGTGAGATGGGTGACCAGGGGGTGAGAGGCGGGGTTATTGTGGGCGATATGTCGTTGAAGTCCGTGCGGGTGGCGGCCGTCTATGCGGGTGGGTTGCTCGGCCCGCTCGGGGGTGGCGTGGTCGCGCCCATGCTCCCCCTGGTCGCCGGATCCCTGCGGACCACCACGGGCGCCGTGGCCACCGCCCTGACCGCGTACTTCATCCCGTTCGCCGCACTACAGCTCGTCTCGGGGACGCTAGGCGAGCGGTGGGGGCGGCGCAGGAGCGTGCGGATCGCCTACCTCCTCTACGCCCTGGCCTCACTGGGATGCGCCCTCGCCCCGAGCCTGCTGCCGTTCCTGGCGGCCAGGGCGGCGCAGGGCGCGGCCAACGCGTTCACTTCACCGCTGCTGCTCGCGGGCCTGGCCGGGATGGTGCCCAAGGAGCGGCTCGGCCGGGCCGTCGGACGTTACTCCAGCTGCCAGGCCGCCGGCCAGTCGTTCGCGCCGCTGGTGGGCGGGCTGGCGGCGGCCGTCGAGTGGCGGATCGGGTTCGCCGTCGTGGCCGTCACCGCGGTGCTGCTCTCCCTGGCGCCGCCGCCCGGCGACCCGCGTCCTGGCGCCGCGTCACCGCCGTGGCGGCCGCTGGCGGGGCGGCGGGTGGTGCTGCTGTCGCTTTCGGCCATGCTGACGTACGCGGGGTCGGCCGGGCTGGCGTTCCTGGTCGCCATCTACGCCGCCGACCGGCTGCGGCTGCCGTCGGAGGCCGTCGGGCTGGTGCTGGTCGGGTTCGGGGTGGCCGGGCTGGTGCTCGGCTCGGTGTGGGGCGCCGTCTCCGAACGCTTCGGCGCCCGGCGCTGTGCCGTGCTGGCCACCGTACTGACGGCGATGCTCGTCGCGCTCGTCGGCTGGACCGGGGCGTCCGGCTGGCTGGCCGCGTGCTGGACGCTCGCCGGGGCCGCCGGCTCGCTGCTCATCGTCGCGCTGCAGACGCTCACGGTCCGCGCCGTGCCCGGCAACACTGGCGGGGCGCTGTCGGTGGTCGCCGCCTTCCGCTTCGGCGGCGGCGCGCTCGCGCCGCTGGCCTGGCTCCCGCTCTACGCCGTCGCCCCCGCCCTGGCCTTCACCGGCGCCGCAGTCACGACCCTGCTCGCCGTACCTCTCCTCACGGCCCTGCCCCGCCCCTCCACCGCTACGCCCACCACCCAGGCCCACTCCACCACCTGCCCCTCCTGACCGCTCTCCGGCCTGTACGGCGAGCCGCCGCCGCCACCGGCCTCTCCTGGCTGCTCTCCGGTCTGTACGGCGCGCCGCCGCCACTGCCCCTTCCGACTGCTATCCGGTCTGTACGGCGGGCTGCCGCCGCCGGCCGCCCGCCGTACTTCGGCTCATGGCCTGTGACCGGCGCTTCCGGCGAGTCGATGCCCCTTGCCCGCCGCTACGACGCTTCGTGGTCGTGGCCCCCCGGCTTCCCGTCGCCCGCCGTACACGCCGCCTGCACGTTGCCCGTAGAGCATCGAGGCACTCCGCAACTCGACCGGCGCTGAGCGTCGCCGCCCTCCGCAGCTTGGGCGGCGCTGAGCATCGTGGTCCTCGGCGCTTTGAGTGCCGTGAGCCTTGCGGTCATGAACGCCACCCCTGCCGATGCGAGGGAGGCACTGGGCCTGCCCGGAACGCCGGGAGTTCGGTGGAAGCGGGCGCGAAGTGTCGGTGGGGGCCGTTAGTGTCGCCCTGCAGTCGAAACGCTACGAGGAGTGAGCAATGGATCTGCTGGAGCGCGCCTGCGAGCTGAAGCCCGAGCTGGTGCATTATGCGACGTCCGGCCGTTTCGCCAGGGAGCTGAGCGCCGTGCTCGACCGGTTCTACGCCGACGGCCCCGCGGCCGACGAGGCGGCGGCTTTCCTGCCGGTCGACTTCTTCGCCCACCAGCATCGCCTGCCCGGCGGTGACACGGTCATCGACCGCTTCGTCGACGATCATCCCGGGCTCGACGACATCTCCCGCGACCTGCTGCTGAGCTGGAAGGACGTGGTGGAGGGCATCTTCGAGGTACGCGGCCACGACCACGACGCCGCCACGCTGCACAACCTCGTCGACGAACTCACCTACCAGGTTCGCTCCAACCTCGGCGCGGGCGCGTTCGAGCCGCTCAGTCCTGGCATGTTCGTTGTGGGCCGGTTGATCCCGCTGGGGGAGGAATGGCTGATCAGCGGCACCCCGGCCATCCACCCCGCCGATGCCAGGCAGACGCTGGTGAGCGTGGCCGCCCACGTGGCGCTCGCCAACCCGGCGCACGTCTTCCGCAACCCCGAGGCGCTCGCCACGGCCTGGCGGCTGCAGACCGAGCAGCGCCGCTGTTTCGTCGCGTACTTCGGTGCCGACGAGGTGGTGTGCCCGGGTTCCGAGGTCGAGGAGCGCATGCGGGGCTACCTGGCCTACCAGTCCGACAGGCTCCCCTCCGCGGCCGAGCAGCCGGTCTTCGAGGTCCCCGAGCACGTACGGGCCGCCGACACCGTGGCCCTGATCTTCGACGAGACCCACGGCTTCGCCTACTACCGCGACTTCGGGCGGCTCGAGGAGATCTTCGCCGATCCCCGCCTCCTCGACCGCCGGCCGTACCGCGACCTGCTCAGCGGCTACCTGCGCGGCGACGAGGTCTCACCTGTCCCTCTCGTACGGCTGGCCGAACGCGACCCCGCACAGGCCGACGCGGTCTTCGCCAAGCTCCTGGGCCGGTCGGGCTTCCGCTGGGACCGCAGCGGCGAAACCCTCCTCCGCACCCACAAACCCACCCACTACACCGCCCCCCACCTCCCCAAGATCACCCCCACCACCCCCGCCATCGCCGAACACCTCACCCTCCCCACCCCATAAACCCACCCACCTCGCGCCAGCGCCCACAACAGGACCTTCCGCCCGGGGGAGCGGCGCGTCGAGCGCCGCACACGCCTACCCCACACGCCACCGAGCGCCGCACACGTCGCTGATCACCTCACACACCACCGCACAGTTCATGCGCCACGTATCGCCGCACGCGTCGCTGGTCGCCTCGCACGCCGCCGCGCACTCGGTCGCCGCACGCGTCGCGGGTCGCCTCGCACGCCGTCGGCCGCTGCGCTGCCGCAGACGTTCGGGGCCACGTCGTGGCTGCCACCCGGGCAGCCGAGCAGGGCGTGTCCTGGAAACGGTGGATCTAGCCTCCTGTCCGCCCAGTAGAAGCCGCAGACCTGCAGCAAACGCCCCGACGGGGTCTCCCTGTCGGCCGGAGATCGGACAATCCGCCGAGCAGGGTGCCCCGCCCGGAAGGCCCTGCGGTCAGGCGCCTTCGGTCCTGTCGATCTGCGGTCGCAGCCCGACGGCGAAGGCATCGTCGCAGACCACGCCCACGATCCGGAGCCGCGCCGCCGGGCCGCTGCTCACGGTCAGCGTCGATTGGTGGGGTCACGGCGTGGCGCGTTGTGAGGTCCGGGTGTCGCGGTCGTGGTGGTGGGGCCCGCGTGTGGGGTGCATGGCGCGTTGGTGGGCGGGAGGTGAGGGGCGGGCCGCTGGTGGCGGTCAGCGTCGTGTGGTGGGGTCACGGCGTGGCGCGGGGCTGTGAGGTCCGGGTGTCGTGGTCGTGGTGCGTTGGTGGGGTGAGGGGCGGGCCGCTGGGGTGGCGGCCCGCGGGGAGGGGTTAGGAGGTGGCGAGGACTTCTTGGCGGAGGCGGGTTTTGAGGATTTTGCCGCCGGGGTTGCGGGGGAGTTCGCCGTCGCGGAACCAGAAGTGGTTGGGGATCTTGAACTTGGCGATCCGGTCGGCGAGGAAGGTCTGGAGTTCCGAGGGGGTGACCGACTGACCGGGCGTCAGGCGGATGACCGCGCCGACCTCCTCACCCAGTTCGTCGTGCGGCACGCCGATGACCGCCACGTCGTCGACCGCCGGGTGCTCGAAGAGGGCCGCTTCGACCTCGGCGCAGTACACGTTCTCACCGCCCCGGATCACCATGTCCTTGGCCCGGTCCACGATGTACACGAAACCCTCGGAGTCGATCTTGGCGAGGTCCCCGGTGTGCACCCAGCCGTCGATGAACGTCTGCGCGGTGGCCTCCGGCTTGTTCCAGTAGCCCAGGATCACGTTGGGCCCGCGCAGGCACAGCTCGCCCACCTCCCCGGGCGGCAGCGCGTCGCCCAGCGGATCCACCACCCGCACGTCGACGACCGCCGACGGCAGCCCGATGCTGTCGGGCCTGGCCAGGTAGTCGGGCCCGCCGTTGCCGATGGCCAGCGCGGTGGTCTCCGTCATGCCGTACCCGTTGGACGGCGCCCGGTTGGGCAGGTTCTCGGTGATCCGTTCCAGCAGCTTGGGCGGCGCGGGCGCCCCACCGTACCCGAGGGTCGTAAGGGACGAAAGGTCATATTTCCCGAAATCGGGGTGGGACATGAGCTGCCACGCGTTGGTCGGCACCCCGATCATCGTGGTCGCCTTCTCCCGCTCGATCACCTTGAGCGCCTCGAGCGGATCCCACTTGTACATCAGGATCAGCCCGCCGCCCAGGAACAGCGTGGAGGTGAGCCCGGAGAAGCACCCGGTGACGTGGAAGAGCGGCACCGTCAGCAGCGTCACCCGCCGCACCGACGAGGCCGCGCCCGGATCCTTGCCCGCCAGCACGACCGCCCGCAGGAACCCGTAGGCCAGCGTCATCGGCGACTGCCCGAGGTTGCGGTGGCTGCCCAGCGCCCCCTTGGGCCGCCCGGTGGTGCCCGAGGTGTAGAAGATCGTGGCCGGATCGTCGGGCGACAGCTCCACCGCCGGAAGCGTGACATCCGCGGAAACGTCGCCCATGACGTCGGAGAGGGTGCGCGCGCCAGCCGGCGCCTCGCCCCGCGCGACGATCAGCGGCACCCCCGTCGAGGCCAGCCGCTCGGCCCGCTCGCCGTCCGCGATCAGCACCTTGGCCCCGGAGTCGCTCACCCCGTATGCCAGCTCCGCCTCCGTCCACCAGGCGTTCAGCGGTACGGCTATCGCCCCGGCGGCCAGCACCGCCGAGAAGGAGACGACCCATTCGGGGTAGTTACGCATGGCGATCGCCACCCGGTCGCCCTTGGCCACGCCGTACTCCGTGACGAGCCGGTTGGCCAGCGTCGCCGCCCGCCTGAAGTGCTCCTCGAAGGTGATGTGCTGGTCCTCGTAGACCAGGAACACCTTCTCGCCGTGGAAGCGGCTCATCTCCAGCAGTGCCCGGAAGTGCTGCGGCGCGTGTTTCCACGTTCGCACCCCGGTGTCCCCGATCTCCTCCATCTCGAAGAGTTGCCCCGGCCCGGTGAGCTGGGCCTCGACCTCGGCGTGCGAAAGAGACATACGCAGAACTCCCGCAGTGACGGCTATCCCGGATAAATCACAGTACCGACCGGTAGGTACGTCGCGCTAGAGCGTCATTCTGTGTGTGGTTATGCATTGAATGACCGTTTTGTCCAGATCGTCGGGCTTGCATATCCATCCTGGCCAGTGCATCATCTTCAGAAAGCAAGACCATGAGGTAGAGTGCATGAACATGCAGGAGGTCGGATGAGAGCGGCGATCGCGGGAGCCAGCGGCTACGCGGGAGGCGAGCTCCTTCGCCTGCTCCTGTCCCACCCGGAGCTCGAGATCGGCGCGCTCACCGCGGCTTCCAGCGCGGGCGGCAAGCTCGGCGAGCACCAGCCGCACCTGCCGCAGCTGGCCGACAGGACCATCCTGGAGACCACGCCGGAGACGCTGCAGGGCCACGACGTGGTCTTCCTGGCCCTGCCGCATGGTCATTCGGCCGAGGTGGCCGCCGCCATCGGCGACGGGGCCATCGTGGTCGACTGCGGCGCCGACCACCGCCTGACCGACGAGCGGGCCTGGCAGGAGTTCTACGGTGGGCAGCACGCGGGCAGCTGGCCCTACGGCCTGCCCGAGCTCCCCGGCCAGCGCGAGATCCTGGCCACCGCCCGGCGCATCGCCGTCCCCGGCTGCTACCCGACCGCCGTCGCCCTCGCGCTCTTCCCCGCCTTCCAGTACGGCCTGGCCGAGCCGGACGTCGTGGTCGTCGCGGCCAGCGGCACCAGCGGCGCGGGCAAGTCGCTCAAGCCGAACCTGCTCGGCAGCGAGGTCATGGGCTCGGTCAGCGCCTACGGCGTCGGCGGAGTCCACCGCCACACCCCCGAGATGGAGCAGTCCCTCGGCGCGGTCGCGGGCGGACCCGTCCGGGTGTCGTTCACCCCGACGCTGGCCCCGATGAGCCGCGGCATCCTGGCCACCTGCACGGCCCCCGCCGCCCCCGGCGTCACCGCGAACGCGGTCAGGCAGGCCTACGAGGCCGCCTTCGCGAAGGAGCCCTTCGTCAGGCTCCTGCCGGAAGGCGCCTGGCCCGCCACCGCCATGACCTACGGCGCCAACACCGCCGCACTCCAGGTGACGCTCGACGAGCGCTCGAACCGCCTCGTCGCCGTCATCGCCATCGACAACCTCACCAAGGGCACGGCCGGAGGCGCCATCCAGAGCGTCAACCTCGCCCTCGGCCTGCCAGAAGAGACCGGACTTCCCCTGACAGGAGTCGCACCGTGAGCGTAACCGCCCCTCTCGGCTTCAAGGCCGCGGGAATCGCCGCAGGCATCAAGGCCAGCGGCGCCCGTGACCTCGCCCTCGTCGTGAACGAGGGCCCCAGCCGCGCCGCCGCGGGGGTCTTCACCGCCAACCGCGTGAAGGCCGCCCCCGTGCTCTGGTCGCAGCAGGTGCTGAGGGGCGGCCGAGTCCGAGCGGTGGTGCTGAACTCCGGCGGCGCCAACGCCTGCACGGGTCCCGAAGGTTTCCAGGACACCCACGCCACCGCCGAGAAGGTAGCCGAGGCGCTGCAGGACTCCGCCGGCGAGATCGCGGTGTGCTCGACGGGCCTGATCGGCGAGCGGCTGCCCATGGAGGCCCTGCTCGGCGGCGTGGAGACCGCGGCCGGCCAGCTGTCGCGCGACGGCGGCCTGGCAGCGGCCGACGCCATCCGCACCACGGACACGGTGTCGAAGATCTCCTTCAAACGCGGCGACGGCTACATGGTCGGCGGCATGGCCAAGGGCGCGGGCATGCTCGCCCCGGCGCTGGCCACCATGCTCTGCGTCATCACCACCGACGCCGACCTGACCTCCGAGGAACTCGACACGGTCCTGCGCAGGGCCACGTCCGTGACGTTCGACCGGCTGGACGCCGACGGGTGCATGTCCACCAACGACACCGTCCTGCTGCTCTCCAGCGGCGCGGCAGGCGTCAAGCCCGACCTCGAGGAGTTCGGGCAGAAGGTGACCGAGGTCTGCGCCGACCTGGCCAGGCAGCTGCTGGTGGACGCGGAGGGCGCCTCCAAGGCCATCGCCATCGAGGTCGTCGGCGCCGCCTCCGAGCAGGACGCCGTCACCGTCGGCCGCACGGTCTCCCGCTCCAACCTGCTCAAATGCGCCATCCACGGCGAGGACCCCAACTGGGGCCGCGTGCTGTCGGCGGTCGGCACCACAGACGCCGTCTTCGAGCCCGACCGGCTGAACGTGGCCATCAACGGCATCTGGATCTGCCGCGGCGGCGCCGTCGGCGACGACCGCTCCAAGGTGGACATGCGCCCCAGGGACGTCACGATCACCGTCGACCTGTCGGCCGGCCCCTACTCGGCCACGATCCACACCACCGACCTCACGGCCGACTACGTCCACGAGAACTCGGCGTACTCGTCATGAGAGCCGGCGAAGCGCACACCAAGGCCGAGGCGCTGATCGAGGCGCTGCCCTGGCTGGCCAGGTTCCACGGCGCGACCGTCGTCATCAAGTACGGCGGCAACGCGATGACCGATGAGTCGCTCAAGGAGGGCTTCGCGGAGGACGTCGTCTTCCTGCACTACGCGGGCCTGCGCCCGGTCGTGGTGCACGGCGGCGGCCCCCAGATCAGCGAGCACCTGGACAAGCTGGGCATCGAGTCGACGTTCACCGCCGGGCTCAGGGTCACCACGCCCGAGGCCATGAAGGTGGTCAGGATGGTCCTGGTCGGTCAGGTCAACCGCGAGGTCGTCGGCCTGGTCAACCGCCACGGCCCGTTCGCCGTCGGCCTGTCGGGCGAGGACGCCCACCTGTTCACCGCCGAACGCAAGCACGCCGTACTGGACGGCGTGCAGGTGGACATCGGGCAGGTCGGCGAGATCGTCAAGGTGGACCCGGGCACGATCGAGGCGCTGCTCGACAACGGCCGGATCCCGGTCGTGTCCAGCGTGGCCAGGGGCGAGGACGGGCAGATCTACAACGTGAACGCCGACACAGCGGCCGCCGCGCTGGCCGTGGCGCTCAAGGCGCAGAAGCTCATCGTCCTGACCGACGTGGAGGGCCTGTACGCCAACTGGCCTGATGACACCGACGTGATCGACAAGCTCGGCTCCGAGGAGCTGCGTGCGATGCTGCCCACGCTGTCCAGCGGCATGGTGCCGAAGATGGAGGCGTGCCTGACGGCCGTCGACGGGGGCGTGCCGCACGCGCATGTCCTGGACGGCCGCGTCCCGCATGCGCTACTGCTGGAGATCTTCACCGACCAAGGAATCGGAACCATGGTGACGCCCTCATGACGCTGTTCGACAGGTTCGAGAAAGCTTTCATGCCCAACTACGGCGTGCCGCCCGTCGCGCTCGCCCGCGGTGAGGGCACGCGCGTGTGGGACGTCGACGGCAAGGAGTACCTCGACTTCATCGGCGGCATCGCGGTCAGCTCGCTCGGCCACGCCCACCCCGCCCTGGTCGAGGCCGTCTCCAAGCAGGTGGCCACGCTCGCCCACACCAGCAACCTGTTCCTGCACGAGCCGGAGGTGCTGCTCGCCGAGAAGCTCCTGGCCCTGCTGAACGCCCCCGGCCGCATCTTCTTCGCCAACTCCGGCACCGAGGCCAACGAGGCCGCCTACAAGCTGGCGCTCAAGTACGGCAAGCAGGACGGCCGCAGCTACTTCGTGGCCGCCGAGAACGGCTTCCACGGCCGCACGATCGGTGCCCTGTCGCTGACGGGCAAGAAGGCGATCCGCGACCAGTTCGGACCGTTCCCCGTCGAGGTCAAGTTCGTCCCGTACGGCGACGCCACGGCGCTGAAGGAGGCCGTGACGGGCGACTGCATCGCGGTCTTCCTGGAGCCGACGCAGGGCGAGGCCGGGGTCGTCCCGCCGCCCGACGGCTACCTGGAGGCGGCCAGGGAGGTGTGCGACTCGACCGGCGCCCTGCTGGTGGCCGACGAGATCCAGTCGGCGATCGGCAGGACCGGCCACTGGTTCGCCCACCAGGCCGACGGCGTCACGCCCGACATCCTCACGCTGGCCAAGGGCCTGGGCGGCGGCCTGCCGATCGGTGCCTGCATCGGTTTCGGCGACGCGGGGAAGCTGTTCGACAAGGGCGACCACGGCTCCACGTTCGGCGGGAACCCCGTGTCGTGCGCGGCGGCGCTGGCCGTACTGGACAATCTGGACCTCGACCACGTGAAGAAGGTCGCGGTGCAGCTCAGGACCGGCCTGGAGGCGATCGACCACCCGCTGCTCAAGGGCGTGCGCGGCCGCGGACTGTGGCTGGCCACCGTGCTCAACGAGCCGGTCGCGCCCAAGGTGCAGCAGGCCGCCGCCGAGGCGGGCTTCCTGGTCAACGCGCTCCAGCCCGACGCGGTACGGCTCGCCCCGCCGCTGGTCGTGACCGAGGACGAGATCCAGCAGTTCGTCGACGCCTTCCCGGGGGTGCTGTCCAATGCCTAGACACTTTCTCAGGGACGACGATCTCAACCCTGCCGAGCAGGCCGAGGTGCTCGAGCTCGCCGCCGCCATGAAGAAGGACAGGTACGGCTACCGCCCCTTCGAGGGCCCCAGGACCGTGGCCGTACTGTTCGACAAGCCGTCCACCAGGACCAGGATCTCCTTCTTCACCGGCATCGGCGAGCTGGGCGGGCTGCCGCTCGTCATCGACGGCGGCACCTCCCAGATGGGGCGCGGCGAACCCATCGAGGACACCGCCCGCGTCCTGGAACGCCAGGTCGCCGCGATCGTCTGGCGCACCGCGGGCCAGGAGCGCATCGAGGCGATGGCCAGGGACACCACGGTTCCGGTGGTCAACGCGCTGACCGACGAGTTCCACCCGTGCCAGATCCTGGCCGACCTGCAGACGGTCGTCGAACGGTTCGGTACCACCAAGGGCCTGACGCTGACCTACCTCGGCGACGGCGCCAACAACATGGCCCACTCCTACCTGCTCGGCGGCGCCACCGCCGGCATGCACGTGCGGATCGCCGCCCCGCCCGGCTACCTGCCCGACGCGGTCATCCTCGACCATGCCGCCACGATCGCCGCCAGGACCGGCGGGTCGGTCGTGGCCCTGTCCGACCCGATCGCCGCCGCGCAGGGGGCGCACGTGATCGCCACCGACACCTGGGTGTCGATGGGCCAGGACGGCAAGGAAGAACGCGTCAAGGCGCTCATGCCGTACCAGGTCAACGCCGAGCTGCTGGAGCACGCCGCCGACGACGTGATCGTGCTGCACTGCCTGCCCGCCTACCGCGGCTACGAGATCACCGCCGACGTCCTGGAAGGCCCCCGCAGTGCCGTCTGGGACCAGGCCGAGAACCGCCTCCACGCGCAGAAGGCGCTCCTGCACTGGTTGGTGACGCAGGCATGATTCCGATGACGAAGGCGGCGCGGCAGGCCAAGATCACCGAGCTGCTGGAGCGGCAGGCCGTACGGTCGCAGCCCGAGCTGGCCAAGCTGCTGGCCGAGAGCGGCGTGGAGGTCACCCAGGCCACGCTCAGCCGCGACCTGGACGAGCTGGGCGCGCTCAAGCTGCGCGCCGAGGACGGCTCGCTGGTCTACGCGCTGCCCGGTGAGGGCGGCGGCCGCATCCCGCTGGCCAGGCTGGGCATCGGCGGTGAGACGCCGGCCGCCCGGCTGCGCAGGATCGCGGAGGAGCTCCTGGTCTCGGCCGAGGCCAGCGCCAACCTCGTCATCGCCAGGACCCCGCCGGGCGCGGCCCAGTTCCTCGCCTCGGCCATCGACCACGCCGACTGGGAGTCCATCCTGGGCACGGTCGCGGGAGACGACACCATCCTCGTCATCAGCCGCGACCCCCAGGGTGGGCTGTCGGTCGCGGAGGCGCTGCTCAAGATCGCGGATCGACGTAGTTAGCCCGCTTCACGAAGCGGGCTCGCCGTACAAGATCCGGACTTTTCATGACAAAGAGGCAGCACATGAGTGAAAGAGTGATACTCGCCTTCTCCGGCGGGCTCGACACCTCCGTGGCCATCCCGTTCCTGGCCGAGAAGATGGACGCCGAGGTGATCGCCGTCGCCGTGGACCTGGGCCAGGGCGGCGAGGACATGGAGGCCATCCAGAAGCGGGCCATCGACTGCGGCGCGGCCGAAGCCGTCGTGGTGGACGCCAAGGAGGAGTTCGCCGCCGACTTCTGCGTTCCCGCCCTGCAGGCCAACGCGCTCTACATGGACCGCTACCCGCTGCTGTCCTCGCTCAGCCGGCCGCTCATCGTCAAGCACCTGGTCAGCGCGGCCAAGCAGTTCGGCGGGACGGTCGTCTCCCACGGCTGCACCGGCAAGGGCAACGACCAGGTCCGCTTCGAGGCGGGGCTGGCCGCCCTCGCCCCCGAGCTGAAGGTCGTCGCCCCGGCCAGGGACTTCGCCTGGACCAGGGACAAGGCCATCGAATTCGCCGAATCCAAGGGCCTGCCCATCGAGACGACCAAGAAGAACCCGTTCTCCATCGACCAGAACCTGTGGGGCAGAGCGGTCGAGACCGGCTTCCTCGAGGACATCTGGAACGGTCCCACCGAGGACGTCTACGCCTACACCGCCGACCCCGCCACGCCGCGCGAGCCCGACGAGGTCGTCATCACCTTCGACCAGGGCGTGCCCGTCGAGCTCGACGGCAGGACGCTCACGCCGTACCAGCTCATCGCCGAGCTCAACCGGCGGGCGGGCGCGCAGGGCGTCGGACGGATCGACATGGTCGAGGACCGGCTCGTCGGCATCAAGTCCCGCGAGGTGTACGAGGCGCCGGCCGCGATCGCGCTCATCGCCGCGCACATGGAGCTGGAGAACGTCACCGTCGAGCGGGACCTGGCCCGCTTCAAGCGCGGCGCCGACCAGCGCTGGAGCGAGCTGGTCTACGACGGCCTGTGGTACTCGCCGCTCAAGCACGCGCTCGACGCGCTCATCGCCGACGCGCAGAGGTACGTCTCCGGCGACATCCGGATGACCCTGCACGCCGGCAAGGCCACCGTCACCGGACGGCGCTCCGAGCAGTCGCTGTACGACTTCTCGCTGGCCACCTACGACACGGGCGACATGTTCGACCAGTCGCTCGCCAAGGGGTTCGTGCAGCTGTTCTCGCTTCCCGCGAAGATCGCCGCCGCCCGGGACACCAAGAACGGCTGAATGCACTATGGTCGCGGAGGACTTCGCTGTGGAGATTGAGGAGCTGACGGTGAGTGAAGGCAAGCCGATGCGGCTGTGGGGCGGGCGCTTCGAGGGTGGCCCGGCCGACGCGCTGACCCGGCTGTCGGTGAGTGTCCACTTCGACTGGCGGCTCGTGCCGTACGACCTGGCGGCGTCCCGCGCGCACGCCCGCGTGCTGCACAAGGCGAACCTGCTCAGCGACGAGGAGCTCGAGCGCATGATCGGCGCGCTGGACGACCTCGAGCGCGCCTGCAAGGCGGGCGAGTTCCGGCCGACGGTCGCCGACGAGGACGTGCACACCGCCCTGGAGCGCGGCCTGCTCGAACGGCTCGGCTCGCTCGGCGGCAAGCTGCGCGCGGGACGCTCGCGCAACGACCAGATCGCCACCGACCTGCGCCTCTACCTCCGCGACCACGCCAGGCTCGTCGTCTCGCGGCTCGTCGAGCTGGAGACCGCGCTGATGTCGCAGGCCGAGCAGCACGCCGACACCCCGGCGCCCGGCATGACGCACCTGCAGCACGCCCAGCCCGTCTCCTTCGGACACCAGCTGCTCGCGCACGTGCACGCCTTCGCCCGCGACATCGACCGCATCACCGACTGGGACAAGCGCGCCGCGATCTCCCCGCTGGGCGCCGGCGCGCTGGCCGGCTCGTCGCTGCCGCTCGACCCGGTCGCGGTCGCCACCGAGCTCGGCTTCGACGCCGCCGCACCGAACTCGATGGACGCCGTCTCCGACCGCGACTTCGCCGCCGAGTTCCTCTTCGACGCCGCCATGATCGGGGTGCACCTGTCGCGGCTCGGCGAGGAGATCGTGCTCTGGGCCTCGCAGGAGTTCCGCTGGATCGAGATGGACGACGCCTACTCCACCGGCTCGTCGATCATGCCCCAGAAGAAGAACCCCGACGTCGCCGAGCTCGCCCGCGGCAAGTCGGGCCGCCTCATCGGCAACCTCATGTCGCTGCTCACCACGCTCAAGGGCCTGCCGCTCACCTACAACCGCGACCTGCAGGAGGACAAGGAGCCCGTCTTCGACGCCGTCGACACGCTGCTGCTCGTCCTGCCCGCGATGGCCGGCCTGGTGGCGACCATGCGGGTCAACACCGCGCGGCTCGAGGCCTCTGCCCCCGACGGCTTCGCCCTGGCCACCGACCTGGCCGAACTGCTCGTACGGCGCGGCGTCCCCTTCCGCGAGGCGCACGAGGCCGTCGGCCACCTGGTCGTGTGGTGCCAGGTGCACGACAAGGACCTGGGCGAGCTGACCGACGACGAGCTGATCAAAGTCTCCCCGCACCTGACGCCCGACGTGCGCGACGTGCTGAACGTGCCCGGCGCGCTCGCGGCCCGCAAGGCCCACGGCGGCACCGCCCCCGACCGGGTCCGCGACCAGCTCGCCGCGCTGCGCGAGGCCGTCGACACGCAGGCGGCCTGGGCGAGCGGCAGCTGAGCATGGACGGCCTGCTGGCCACCGCGCCGCTCACGCGCGACTTCTTCGACCGGCCCTCGCCCGAGGTGGCGCCCGACCTGCTCGGTCGCGTCCTCGTGCACGGGCCGGTCGCCGTCCGCCTCACCGAGGTCGAGGCGTACGGCGGGCCGGGCGAGGACCCCGCGGCGCACACCTACCGCGGCAAGACCCCGCGCAACGCCGTCATGTTCGGGCCGCCGGGCTTCGTGTACGTGTACTTCACCTACGGCATGCACTTCTGCGCCAACCTGGTGTGCCTCCCGGAAGGGTCCGGGGCGGCCGTGCTGCTGCGTGCGGGAGAGGTGATCGCCGGGGTGGACATCGCCCGCGCCCGGCGCGCCAACGGGGCCGCGCACGTGGAGGGCGCGCGGCGGCATGTCGACCGCGACCTGGCGCGCGGGCCCGCTCGCCTCGCGGTGGCGCTGGGACTGGTGCGCGAGCACAACGGCATCGACGCCATCGCCCCTTCGGCAGCTGGGGCCGCCATGCTCGAAGGCGACCCCGCCGACCCGGCGACCATCAGGTCAGGCCCCCGGACCGGGATCTCGTCCGCCAAGGAGACCCCGTGGCGGTTCTGGATCGACGGCGACCCGACCGTGTCGCCCTACAAGGCTCATACGCCGCGGCGGCGCAGCGTCGCGGCCACTTCCGTGAGGGAGGCGCCGCCCAGCTCGTGACGGCTGAAGATGTGCAGACCGTCGCCGGTGTCGACCTCGAGCATCTCGCTCCGCACGCCGTACCTCTTGCGCACGTCCACCCGGATGTCCTGGATGTCGTCCCAGGCGACGTGGTGGCGGCCGAGGAACCCGTGCGCGACGGTGATGCCGGTCTCGTCCACGGCCAGCCGTACGGGAAGGAGCACGTCACGCAGCCCCATCGCACCCACCAGCACAGCCGCGGGGACGGCGAGCACCACGCCGCGCAGGTCGCCCTGGAGGTACCACCAAACGGCGAGACCCGCGCACGCCAAACCCCCTAGGATCTTGAAAACGGCCAGCTCGCGACGGACCCTCCACATGGACACCGAGAGTATCCAAGTGGCGGTCATGTGTACGGATCGGGCAGGCTGTAACCACTCAACGTCTACCCGAAAGCTTTGGGCCGTGACCGACATTCTCGATGAGCTCGAATGGCGCGACGTCCTCGCGCAGACCACCGACATCGACGCCCTGCGCGAGGCGCTGTCGAAGGGTCCGATCACGGTCTATGCGGGCTTCGACCCGACCGCGCCCTCGTTGCACGTCGGAAACCTGGCCACGCTGCTCATCCTGACCCGCTTCCAGCGGGCGGGACACAAGCCGATCGGGCTGGTCGGCGGCGCGACCGGGCTCATCGGCGACCCCAGCGGCCGCAGCACCGAGCGGGTGCTCAACACCTCCGACGTCGTCGCCGAGTGGGTGGCCAAGATCCGCGTCCAGGTGGAGAAGTTCCTGTCCTTCGAGCCGGCACCCAACGCCGCGACGCTGGTCAGCAACCTCGACTGGACCGCCGAGATGTCGGCCATCGACTTCCTGCGCGACGTTGGCAAGCACTTCCCGATCAACCGGATGCTGGCCCGCGAGTCCGTGGCCGCGCGGCTCGGCGGAGACGGGCTCAGCTACACCGAGTTCAGCTACCAGATCCTGCAGGCCAACGACTACCTGGAGCTCTACCGGCGCAACGGCTGCACGCTGCAGCTCGGCGGCAGCGACCAGTGGGGCAACATCACCGCGGGCGTCGACCTGATCCGGCGCGTCGAGGGCGGGCACGTGCACGCGCTGACCGGCAAGCTGATCACCAAGGCCGACGGCACGAAGTTCGGCAAGACCGCGGGCGGGGCCGTGTGGCTCGATGCGTCGCTCACCTCGCCGTACGCGTTCTACCAGTACTGGCTCAACGCCGACGACCGCGACGTGATCCGCTTCCTCAAGGTCTTCACCTTCCGTACCCGGGAGGAGATCGACGAGCTGGAGAAGGCCGTGGCCGACCGGCCGTTCGCCCGCGAGGCGCAACGGGCGCTGGCCGAGGACCTGACGACGCTGGTGCACGGCGCCCACGAGCTGGCCGCCGCCGTGGCGGCCTCCAAGGCGCTGTTCGGTCAGGGGGCTCTTGAGGAGCTGCCGGCCTCGACGCTGGCGGCCGCACTGGAAGAGGTGCCGCGTGCCACGGTTCCCGCGCTGGGGGCGCCGCTGGTCGACCTGATGGCCGAGAGTGGGTTGGTGGAGTCCAAGTCGGCGGCGCGGCGCGCGGTCAAGGAGGGCGGCGCCTACCTCAACAACGTCAAGGTCACGGACGAGAACTACGTCCCGGGTCCTGACGACCTGCTGCACGGGCGCTTCCTGGTGCTGCGGCGGGGTAAGAAGTCCGTCGGCGGCGTCGAAGTAGCCGCCTGACCAGGCACGACGCGGCCCGCACCGGCGGGCCGCGCGGGCCGATTTGACGTACCGCGGATAGTGGCCTAGAGTTTCACTTCGCCCCGGGAGCGAGTCGGACGCCGAGCACGGCGGACGGGCCCCAGGGCAAGCCCCTTGAGAACCTTCATCATCTCGGGCGCGCGCGATCCGCCGGAAAATCGGTTGATTCGACACGTCCTGAATGAGACGGTACGTTACGGGGGTCGCCCCAAAATTCCAGTGAGTTTTTCGGCTGTCCGCAAATCTCCCGATTTGCATAACGCCGCTGAAACTCCTAGAGTTAAAGGGTCGAAACGAACGACAAGCCTCCTGAAGGTTGGGAGTACGCGTCCGTTTCTTGAGAACTCAACAGTGTGTTAAAAGCCAGTGCATGATTTTCATGCAACACCTCGTCTAATTTGGCGAAGTATTGCTGGGTTTCAAACATCTTTTGGAGAGTTTGA
>NZ_JAHDTI010000022.1 GCF_018531495.1 Nonomuraea sediminis | reverse complement strand
GGGCCAGATTCAGGCTGTCTACGCAGGTCTACGCCTCGCCGGACGTCAGACCCACCGGACAGGCCACGCCCGTTCCGCCGATGCCGCAGTAGCCGTTTTTGTTGCGGTAAAGGTACTGCTGGTGGTACTCCTCCGCGAAGTAGAAGTCGAGGGCGGGGGCGATCTGGGTGGTGATCTGGCCGTAGCCGGATGTGGTGAGGACGCGTTGGTAGGCGTCCCTCGAGGCGATCGCTGACTTTTCCTGGGTGGGGGTGTGGAAGTAGATCGCCGAGCGGTACTGCGTGCCGGCGTCGTTGCCCTGGCGCATACCCTGGGTGGGGTCGTGCGCCTCCCAGAAGACGCGTAGCAGCTCCTCGTAGGACACCTTGGCCGGGTCGTAGACGACCCGCACGACCTCGGCGTGACCCGTGAGGCCGCTGCAGACCTCCTCGTAGGTGGGGTTGGGCGTGTACCCGCCCTGGTAGCCGACCGCCGTGGAGACGACGCCCGGCGTCTGCCAGAACTTGCGCTCAGCGCCCCAGAAGCACCCCAGTCCGAAGTCCGCGATCTCCAGCCCGTCGGTGACGTACGGCGGAGCGTCCAGGACCTCGTGGCCCGAGGGAGTGTAGATGGCCGTGGCGCGCCCGGGCAGGGCGTCCTCAGGCCGGACCATCGATGTCTTGTTGCCGAACAACCAGCCCATCGTCCACCTCCAGGAGAGACAGTCTATGTCACCAACCACCTGAACACTTAAGAAGCCCTAAATAATCCCATATAGCAATACGAGTTTGTGTTTAACCGTGGTAATGCGCAAAAATGCAAGACATGCCTGACCAGAGACGCGGTGTGCTGTTCGGCATCGCCGCCTACGCCATGTGGGGCCTGTTCCCCCTCTACTGGCCGCTGCTCAAGCCATCCGGCGCCATCGAGATCCTGGCCCACCGCATGGCCTGGTCGCTGGTGGCCGTGGTGGCGGTGCTCGCCGTACGCAGACACTGGTCATGGTTCAGAGAGCTGATCAAACAGCCGGCGAAGCTGGGCCTGCTGGCGCTGGCCGCGGTCCTGGTCAGCGTCAACTGGGGCACCTACATCTACGCGGTCAACAGCAACCACGTCGTCGAGAGCGCCCTGGGCTACTTCATCAACCCGCTGGTCAGCGTCCTGTTCGGCGTGCTCCTGCTGCGCGAGCGGCTGCGCCCGCTGCAGTGGGTCGCGGTGGGTTTCGGCCTGCTCGCCGTACTCGTCCTGACCATCGACTACGGCCGGCTGCCGTGGATCGCGCTGGTGCTGGCCGTCAGCTTCGGCCTGTACGGCCTGGTCAAGAAGAAGGCCAACGTGGGCGCGGCGGAGAGCCTGACCGTCGAGACGCTGGTGCTGCTGGCGCCCGCCCTGGCCTATCTCGTCTACCTCGAGCAGGCCGGGCAGTCCACGTTCGGCCATGAAGGCGCCGGGCACGCGCTGCTGCTGGCGGGCGCGGGCGTGGTCACGGCGGTGCCGCTGCTGTGCTTCACCGCCTCGGCCATCCGCATCCCGCTCAGCACGATCGGCCTGCTGCAGTACATCGCGCCGGTCCTGCAGTTCCTGTGCGGGGTGCTGATCGCGAAGGAGACGATGCCCACCAGCCGCTGGCTCGGCTTCTCGATCGTCTGGCTGGCCCTGGCCGTCTTCACCTACGACAGCATCCGTACGGCTCACGCCGCCCGCACCGCCATAAAGGCAAATATCCGGAATCAGCCGGAGCGTTCGACCACGTAGTCGCACAGGGCCAGGAAAGCCTCCTTGGCCGGGATGTCAGGCAACCCGGCCAGGTCGTCCCGGGCCCGGTCCATCCACGCGTTGAGCTCCGCCCTGGCCCGCCCCATCGCCGGATGCGCCCGCAGCAGCGTCAGCGCCTCCTCCAGGTCCTCCTCGGCCACCGGCCCAGCGAGCAGTTCGGCCAGCCGGGACCCGGGATCCTCGGCCAGGGCGTAGAGCACGGGCAGGGTCCTGATCCCCTCCCGCAGGTCGGTGCCGGGCGTCTTGCCCGACTCGCTCGAGGTGGAGGCCACGTCGAGCAGGTCGTCACCGAGCTGCCAGGCCACCCCGATCGCCTCACACGCCCGGCTGAGCCGCTCCTCGACGTCGGAGGGAGCCCCGGACAGCATCGCCCCGAACCGCCCCGAGGCGGCGATGAGCGAGCCCGTCTTGTCGGCCAGAACGTCGATGTAGTGCGCGATCGGGTCCTCGCCCTCGCGGACCCCGACGGTTTCGTGGATCTGCCCCTGCACGAGGCGGGAGAACGTCTGCGCCTGGACCCTGATCAGGTCGGCCCCGAGATCGGCCAGGATGTCGGAGGCCTGGGCGAACAGATAGTCGCCTGTGAGAATGGCCACCGTGTTGTTCCAGCGGGCGTTGGCCGACGGGCTGCCTCGCCGTACTTCGGCCTCGTCCATGACGTCGTCGTGGTAGAGCGACCCCAGGTGGGTCAGCTCGATCACCACCGCGCCCGGCACGATGCCGGGCGCGGACGGGTCTCCGAACTGGGCCGCCAGCAGCACCATCAATGTACGGAAGCGCTTGCCGCCCGCCTCGATGCCGTGCTTGGACACCTCTGTGACGAAGGCGTCCTCGCTCTCCACCGAGGAACGCAGCAGCTTCTCGACCGCTGCCAGCCCGTTGGCGATGTCCTGCGCCAACCGCTCGTCCCTGATAGGCAGATCAACAACGGGTGGCGCGGACATACGGATCCCCTTATCTGATGAACAGGCCAGAAGCGGCCTGGTTGGCCAGGTCGAGTACGGGCTGCGGGAAAAGCCCCACTCCTACCGTAACCAGCAGCGAAACGGCGATGACCGCCGCGGTACCCGCAGAGGGCACCGCGATGGACGGACCATCGGCCGCGGGTTCGCTGAAGAACATCAGCACGATCACGCGGACGTAGAAGAACGCCGCCACGGCCGAGGCGATGACACCCACCACGACCAGGCCCGTCATCCAGCCGCCCAGCGCGTCGCCAGGCTGCGCGCCGCTGCTCAGCGCCGCCGCGAAGACCGCGTACTTCCCGAAGAAGCCGCTCGTGAGCGGGATACCGGCGAAGGCGAGCAGGAAGAAGGCGAACACGCCGGCCAGGAGCGGCGAGCGCTTGCCCAGCCCGGCCCAGCGCGACAGGTGACCTGCCTCGCCGCCGGGGTCGCGCACCATCGTGACGACCGCGAACGCGCCCACCGTGGTGAGCCCGTAGACCACCAGGTAGAACAGGATCGCCGACAGCGAGGCGGCGTTCTGGGAGCCCTTGCCGAACGTGGCCATGACGCCGATCAGCAGGAAGCCCGCGTGCGCGATCGAGGAGTAGGCCAGCATCCGCTTGATGTCGGTCTGCGTGATGGCCAGGATCGCACCGACGATCATGGTGAGCGCGGCGACGACCCAGATGACCGGCCGCCAGTCCCAGTCCAGGTTGCCCAGGGCCACCCAGAACACCCGCAGCAGCGCCCCGAGGGCCGCGACCAGCACGCCGGAGGCCATCAGCGCGGTGATGGGCGTGGGAGCGCCCTGGTAGACGTCGGGCTTCCAGGCCTGGAACGGCGCGGCGCCGATCTTGAACAGCAGGCCCACGGCCAGCATCGAGAAGCCGACCAGGACCAGCGGGTCGAGCAGGGAGCCCTTGGCCAGCGCCTGGCTGATCCCCGCCAGGCTGACCGTGCCGGAGTAGCCGTACACCATGGCCGTGCCGTACAGGAAGAACGCCGAGGAGAACGCGCCGAGCAGGAAGTACTTCATCGACGCCTCCTGCGACAGCAGGCGGCGCCGGCGGGCCAGGCCGCACAGCAGGTACAGCGGCAGCGACATGACCTCGAGGCCCACGAACATGGTCAGCAGGTCGTTCGCGGCGGGGAACAGCAGCATGCCGCCCACCGCGAACAGGATCAGCGGGTAGATCTCGGTGTGCGCGCCGCCGCTGGTCTCGGCCTCCTCCTCGTCGGCGCTGCCGGGTACGGCTGCCGCCGAGGCGACGAAGTGGCCCTCGTCGTTGACCATCAGAACGCAGACGAACGAGAGCACCAGGATGACGCCCCAGATGAACAGCGCGGGACCGTCGACCGCGACGGCGCCCATGGCGACCGCCTTGGTCGGCACGTCGCCCCTGATCACCTGCAGCAGCACCAGGGCGAACGCCCCGGCCAGCGACAGCAGCGTGACCGGCACGTGGATCGCCTTGCGCAGGTAGCGCGGCGCGAACGCCTCCACGAGGACGCCGATGATGGCCGCGCCGAAGACCAGCAGCATCGGCGCCAGTGTGCCGTACTCGATGGTCGGCGCCTGGATCGTGTTCACTGACCGGCTCCCTTCTCAGCGATAGCCGGGTTGTCCACATGCACGTTGACCAGCGTCTTGGTCACGGCCGGGTTGATCACGTCGAGCAGCGGCTTGGGGAAGAAGCCGAAGCCGATGATGAGCGCGACCAGCGGCGCCAGCACGAGCACCTCGCGCAGGTTCAGGTCCTTGAACGCCTTGACCGGCTCGACCGTCGGCCCGTTCATGGCCCGCTGCACCATCCACAGGATGTAGACGGCGGCCAGGATGACCGCCACCGCGGAGATCACCGCGGCCACCGTGAGCGCCCCGGCACCGAAGGCGGTGCTCGAGTAGGTGCCGATCATCACCATGAACTCGCTGACGAAGGACGACAGCCCCGGCAGCGACAGGCCGGCCAGACCGGCGACCAGGAAGAAACCCGCGAGCAGCGGGGCGACCTTCTGCACGCCGCCGTAGTCGGCGATGTGCGGCGAGCCGCGCCGCGCGATGAGGAACCCGGCGGCCAGGAACAGCGCGCCCGTGGCGAAGCCGTGGTTGACCATGTAGAGCGTGGCGCCCGCCTGCGAGATCTGCGACATGGCGAACACGCCCATGACGATGAACCCGAAGTGCGAGATCGAGGTGTAGGCGATCAGGCGCTTCATGTCGGTCTGCCCGATGGCCACGATCGCGCCGTAGATGATGCTGATCACGGCGAGCACCACGACCGGCATCGTGAAGGCCTTGGCGGCGTCGGGGAACAGCTCCAGGCAGAAGCGGAGCATCCCGAACGTGCCCACCTTGTCCAGCACGCCCACCAGCAGCACCGCGGCGCCGGCCGGGGCCTGGGCGGCCGCGTCGGGCAGCCAGGTGTGCACCGGCCACAGCGGCGCCTTGATGGCGAAGGCGATGAAGAAGCCGCCGAACAGCCACTTCTGCGTGGTCGGGTCCTTGATGGCCCCGATCAGCTCGGGGAACATGAACGTGCCCTTGCCTGCCAGCACGTACAGCCCGATGACCGCGACCAGCATGAGCAGGCCGCCGAACAGCGAGTAGAGCAGGAACTTGACGGCCGCGTAGGACCGCTGCGCCCCGCCGTACGACCCGATCATGAAGTACATCGGGATCAGCATGGCTTCGAAGAAGACGTAGAAGAGGAAGATGTCGGTCGCCGCGAAGACGCCGATCATCATCGCTTCCAGCACGAGCAGCAGCGAGAAGTAGGTCTTCACCGACCGCTTGGGCGTGATCAGCGTGCCGTCGGTGCTCTGCACGCCGTCGGCGTCGTGCCACGAGGCGAGCACCACGATGGGCACCAGCACCGCCGACAGCGCGATCAGCACCAGCGCGACGCCGTCCGCGCCCACCCCGAACTTCACGCCGAAGCTCGGGATCCAGTTGTAGACCGCGGTGAACTGGAAGCGCTCGCCGTTGGGCTTGAACTGGGTGGCCATGGCGATGGTCAGCACCAGCACGACCAGCGAGACCAGCAGCGTGAGCTGCTTGGCCAGCTTGTCACTGCCCTTTGGGAGCAGGGCCACCACGATGGCGCCCAGCACGGGCACCGCCATGAGTATCGGGAGCCAGGGTGACATCAGATGTTCCCAACGAGGAGCAGGGCGCCGGTCAGCAGGGCGGCACCGATCAGGATGAACAACGCGTACGTTCGCGCGAAGCCGGTCTGGAGCCGCCGCAGGCGGCCCGAGGAGCCGCCGATGCCCGCGGCGACGCCGTTGACCACGCCGTCGACACCACGGTTGTCGAAGAAGACGGCCAGGCGGGTCAGCCACTGGCCGGGGCGCATGAACAGCGACTCGTTGATGGCGTCGCCGTACAGGTCACGCCGGGCGAACACGGTGAGGAAGTTGCCGCGCGGCGCGACCGCGGGCACCTCGGCCCTGCCGTACTTGACCCAGGCGAAAGCGGCACCGACGGCCACCAGAGCCAGCGTCACCAGACCGGGCGTGCTCGCGAAGTGGAACGACGGGAGCTCCGCCGGACGGCCGACGGCCGGGGCGAGGAACAGCATCAGCCTGTTGCTCAGGATGAGGTAACCACCCAGGAAGATCGACCCGATCGACAGGATGATCAGCGGCACGGTCATGACCTTCGGCGACTCGTGCGGGTGCGCGTCCTCGGCCCACCGCTTCTGGCCGAAGAAGGTCATGAAGACCATCCGCGACATGTAGAAGCCGGTGATGCCGGCGCCGAGCACCGCCAGCCAGCCCAGGGTCGGGTTGAGCTCGACCGCGGTGTCGATGATGCCGTCCTTGGTGAAGTAGCCGGACAGCAGCGGGAAACCGATGATCGCCAGGTAGCCGACGAAGAACGTCCAGAACGTGAGCGGCATGAACGCGCGCAGCCCGCCGTACTTGCGCATGTCGACCTCGTCGTTCATGCCGTGCATGACGGAGCCGGCACCGAGGAACAGGTCGGCCTTGAAGAAGCCGTGCGTGATCAGGTGACCGATCGCGAAGGCGTAGCCGGCCGGGCCCATGCCCGCGCCCAGCATCATGTAGCCGATCTGCGACATCGTCGAACCGGCCAGGCCCTTCTTGATGTCGTCCTTGGCGGTACCGATGATGGCACCGGCCAGCAGCGTGGCCGCGCCGACGATCGCGACGGCGAGCGCGGCGCCGGAGCCCTCGGGGAAGAAGAACGACCCCGAGCGGACCACCAGGTAGACGCCCGCGGTCACCATGGTCGCGGCGTGGATCAGGGCCGAGACCGGGGTCGGGCCCTCCATCGCGTCCAGGAGCCAGGACTGCAGCGGCAGCTGGGCCGACTTGCCGCAGGCGCCGAGGAGCAGCAGCAGGCCGATGGCCAGCGTGACGCCGTTCTGCACGCCGCTGACCTTCTCGCCCAGCTGGGCGAAGGTCAGCGTGCCGAACGAGGTCCAGATCACGAACATGCCGACCAGCAGGCCGAAGTCACCGACGCGGTTGACCACGAAGGCCTTCTTGGCCGCCACGGCCGCCGACGGCTTGAACTGCCAGAAGCCGATGAGCAGGTAGGAGGCCAGACCCACGCCCTCCCAGCCGATGAACAGCCCGACGTAGTTGTCGGCCAGCACCAGCAGGAGCATCGCGGCGACGAACAGGTTCAGGTAGCCGAAGAACCTGCGCCGGTCGGGGTCGTGCGACATGTAGCCGATCGAGTAGATGTGGATCAGCGAACCCACACCCGTGATCAGCAGCGCGAAGCTGATCGACAGCGGATCGACGAGCAGCCCCATCTTGACCATGCCGGGGATGAAGTCGTAGAGCTCGACCGCCTGCCGACGCTGGTTCTCACCGAGTCCGATGAGCTCGAAGAAAGCCAGCACCGCCACGACGAACGAGGCGAGCGACATGACCACGCCAAGCAGATGGCCCCACCGGTTGGTCATCTTCCCCAGGCACAGCAGGATCGCCGCACCGAGCAAGGGGAAGGCGATCATCAGCCATGAGACCCCGATGACGCCGCCGGCGGTGTTCTGGAGAATCCCTACAGGTTCCACCAGTCACCTCTTAGTACTTCAGCAGGTTGGCGTCGTCCACGGACGCCGACCTGCGGGTTCGGAAGATCGTCACGATGATGGCCAGGCCCACGACGACCTCGGCCGCGGCCACGACCATCACGAAGAACGCGATGATCTGGCCCTCCAGGTTGCCGTTCTGCTGGGAGAACGTGACGAACGCAAGGTTGCAGGCGTTGAGCATGAGCTCCACGCACATGAACACCACGATCGCGTTACGCCTGATCAGCACGCCCAGCGCGCCGATGGCGAACAGCACCCCGGAGAGGATGAGGTACTGCGTGGTCATTTGGCCTCCTCCTCGATCTCGGCGACGTGCTTGACGGCCTCGGCGAGCTTCGGGTCGGCAGGCAGGTGGTCCTTCTCGACGTCGAACCGCGCGATGTAGCGGTTGACCGACTTCTCCGAGACCGTGCCGTCCGGCAGCAGGGCCGGCATGTCGATGGCGTTGCTCCTGGCGTAGGTGCCAGGCCCGGGCAGCGGCGAGGGCTGGTCGCCCAGGAAGCGGGCGCGGGCCAGGTCCTTCTGCGTCGCCTTGGCCGTGAGCCGCTCGCGGTGCGCGAGCACCATCGCGCCGAGCGCGGCGGTGATCAGCAGCGCCGAGGTGATCTCGAAGGCGAAGACGTACTTCGTGAACAGCAGCAGCGCCAGCGTGCGGATGTAACCGCCCTGCCCGATGGCACCGGCCAGCCCCACGGGAGTGGAGAACACCGCATTGCCGACGGCCAGGATGAACAGCACCCCGAAGCCGACGGCGGCGATCGTGCCCCAGAACCGCTGGGCGCGCAGCGTCTCCACGAACGAGTCCGAGGAGTCGACGCCGACCAGCATGAGCACGAACAGGAACAGCATCATGACGGCGCCGGTGTAGACGATGATCTGCACCGCGGCCAGGAACGGCGCGTTCTGCACGGCGTACAGGACCGCCAGGCACAGCATCACGGTGCCGAGCATCAGCGCCGAGTAGACGGCCTTCCTGTTGAACACCATCCCGAGCGCGGCGGCTACGGAGACGACGGCGAGCACCCAGAAAGTGACCTGCTCACCCATTGGTCCGTCCCAACCGGTAGTAGTCCTCCTCGGTCTCGCCGAGGCGCATCGGGTGCGGAGGCTGCTCCATGCCCTGCGTGAGCGGGGCGAGCAGCATCTCCTTGGTGTAGATCAGGCTCTCGCGGTTGTAGTCGGCCAGCTCGTACTCGTTCGTCATGGTGAGCGCGCGAGTCGGGCAGGCCTCGATGCAGAGCCCGCACAGGATGCACCGCAAGTAGTTGATCTGGTAGGTGCGGCCGTAACGCTCGCCCGGGGAGAAACGCTCCTCGTCGGTGTTGTCCGCGCCCTCGACGTAGATCGCGTCGGCGGGACACGCCCAGGCGCACAGCTCGCACCCGACGCACTTCTCCAGCCCGTCGGGCCAGCGGTTGAGCTGGTGACGGCCGTGGAAGCGCGGCGCGGTCGGCCTCTTCACCTCGGGGTACATCGTGGTCGCCCGAGGCTTGAAGATCGTATGGAAGGTGACGCCGAACCCCTTGACCGGGTTCAGCCAATCAGTTAGTCCCACTGGGAACCTCCTTGCGCTGCACCCCGTGGTAGTGCGGCAGATCGAGCGGCGGAACGGGGAACCCGCCCGCGGTCGGCTCGGCGGCGAGCTCTTCGAACTCGGCCTCGGCCTGTGCCTTCTTCGCTTCCCTCTGACGCTGGTTCACGGTGTCGAACCTGAGCCAGATGGCCAGCACGCCGACGACGGTGATCACGCCGAGCGCGATGGCCACGCCCGTGCTGCCGGGGAACTCACCGCTCCTGGTGAGGGTGACCGTGCGCACGGCCGCGACGAGCAGGATCCACGCCAGGTTGACCGGGATCAGTACCTTCCAGCCCAGCGACATCAGCTGGTCGTAGCGCACCCGCGGCAGCGAGGCGCGCACCCAGACGATGAAGCTGAAGGTCAGCACGAACTTGATGAAGAACCAGAGCACCGGCCACCAGCCCTGGTTGGCGCCCTCCCACAGCGAGATGGGCCAGGGCGCCCGCCAGCCGCCCAGGAACAGCGTGACCGCGATGGCCGAGGCGGTGAAGGTGTGCAGGTACTCGCCCATCATGATGAGCGCGAACTTCAGCGAGGAGGAGTACTCGGTCTGGAAGCCGCCGACCAGCTCGCCCTCGCCCTCGGGCAGGTCGAACGGGATGCGCGCCGCCTCGCCGAACATGCAGATCACGTAGACGAGGAACGACGGAATCAGCATCACCACGTACCAGAGCGAACTCTGGGCGTGCACGATCTCCGAGGTCGACAGCGTCCCGGCGAAGATGAAGACCGCCACGAACGACAGGCCCATCGCGATCTCGTAGGACACGACCTGCGCCGCCGACCTCAGTCCACCCAGCAGCGCGTACGGCGAGCGGGACGACCACCCGGCCACCACCACGCCGTAGACGGAGACGGCGCCCATGGCCAGCATGAACAGCACCGCCACGGGCAGGTCGACCAGCTGCAGCGGCGTGGTGACGCCGAACAGGTTGACCATTCCGGCGAACGGGATGATCGAGAAGGCCAGGAAGGCCGGCACGACCATGATGATCGGGGCCAGCAGGTAGAGCACCTTGTCCACGGTCCGCGGGAAGAGGTCCTCCTTCAGGCCCATCTTCAGTCCGTCGGCCACCGATTGCAGCAGGCCGAACTTGCCCGCCCGGTTGGGGCCGACGCGGTTCTGCATCCAGGAGATGAGCTTGCGCTCGTACCAGACGCCGAACAGGACGCCCAGCATCAGGAAGACGAAGAGCATCACGGCCTTGATGATCGTGATCCAGAGAGGATCCTTGCCGAAGTCGGCGAGGGTCGGATCGGCCGCGAGAACGTGGATCATGAGGCGCTCCCGATCGTGACGATGTCGCCGGCCACCGCGCCGAGGTCGCGGGTGACCGAGCAGCCGCCGGAGTTCGCGGGCACCCAGACCACCCTGTCGGGCAGGTCGGCGACGCGGACGGGCAGCGTTACGGTACCGCCGACGACGACCTTGTCGCCGTCGGAGACACCGATCTCGGCCGCCGTGCTTTCCGACAGCAGGGCCTCGGCGGCGCGGGCGGTGCCCGCGAGGTACGGCTCGCCGTCCTGCATGCGGCCCTCGTCCAGCAGCAGGTGCCAGCTGGCCAGCTGTGCCTCGCCCGACATCGGGGCGGACAGCGAGCGGGTGGCGGTCTGCGGCGCGGCCACGCGGGCCCCGCGCCAGCCGCCGATCTCGCTCAGCTCGCGGCGGGCGGCCTTGGCGTCCGGCAGGGCCAGGTGGACGTCCATCCTGTCGGCCAGGTTGCCGATGACGGCCAGGTCACCCTGCAGGCCGGGGACGCGCAGCGGCGCGTCGAACGTGCGGCCGCGGCCCTCCCAGTTGACGAAGGTGCCGCTCTTCTCGGCGACCGCGGCGACCGGCAGGACCACGTCGGCCCTGTCGGTGACGGCGCTGGCCCTGATCTCCAGGCTGACGATGAACGGCGTGTTCTCCAGCGCGTCCAGCGCGGCCCGCGGGTCGGGCAGGTCGTAGGGGTCGACACCGGCGACGACCAGCGCGTCGAGGTCGCCGTCGCGGGCTCCGGCCAGGATGGCGGTGATGTCGCGGCCCGGGGTGTCGGGCAGCGAGGAGACGTTCCAGGCGCGAGCGACCTCGGCCCTGGCGGTCTCGTCGCTGACCGGGCGCCCGATCGGCAGCAGGTTCGGCAGCGCGCCGGCCTCGACGGCGCCGCGCTCGCCCGCCCTGCGCGGGATCCAGGCGAGCTTGGCTCCCGACGCGGCGCTCAGCCGTACCAGGGCGGACAGGGCGCCGGGGACGGCGGCCAGCCGCTCACCGGCCAGGATGACCGTGCCTTCGGCCAGCGAGCCGACCAGCTCGCCGATCGCGTCGGCCTCGCCGCCGGGGGCGGTGCGGATGAGCGTGCCGCCCACCTTCTCCAGGCCCTTGGTGGCGAACGGCGCGATCGCGCTGACCTTGAGACCGTGCTTGCGCCAGGCCTTGCGCAGGCGCAGGAACACGATCGGCGACTCCTCCTCGGGCTCGAAGCCCACCAGGAGGACGGCGGGGGCGGTCTCGAGGTCGGTGTAGGAGACCTCGATGCCCTTGCCGGCGACCGCGTGGGCGAGGAACTGGGTCTCCTCGGCCGAGTGCGGGCGGGCGCGGAAGTCGATGTCGTTGGTGCCGAGCGCGATGCGGGCGAACTTGGCGTAGGCGTAGGCGTCCTCGACCGTGAGCCTGCCACCGACCAGCACGCCGGCCTTGCCGCGGGCCTTGGCCAGCCCCTCGGCGGCCACGCTCAGCGCCTCCGGCCAGGAGGCCGGCACCAGCACGCCCTCCTCGTTGCGGACCAGCGGAGTCTGCAGGCGGTCGGGCTGCGTGGCGTAGGTGAACGCCCAGCGGCCCTTGTCGCAGTTCCACTCCTCGTTGACCTTCGGGTCGTTACCCGCCAGGCGGCGGGTGACCCGGCCGCGCCGGTGGTCGGTGCGCAAGTCGCAGCCGGCCGCGCAGTGCTCGCACGCGCTGGGCGTCGACACCAGGTCGAACGGGCGGGCGCGGAAGCGGTAGGCGGCGCCGGTGAGCGCTCCCACCGGGCAGATCTGGATGGTGTTGCCCGCGAAGTAGGACTGGAACGGCTCGCCGTCGGCGACGCCCACCTGCTCCTTGGCCCCGCGCTCGAAGAACTCGATGAACGGGTCACCGGCGATCTGGTCGGAGAAGCGGATGCACCTGGCGCACTGCACGCAGCGCTCGCGGTCGAGCAGCACCTGCGTCGACAGCGGGAGCGGCTTGGGGAAGGTGCGCTTGGTCTCCTGGAACCTGGACTCGCCCCTGCCGTTCGACATGGCCTGGTTCTGCAGGGGGCACTCGCCGCCCTTGTCGCAGACCGGGCAGTCGAGCGGGTGGTTGAGCAGCAGGAACTCCATCGCCGCGCGCTGCGCCTTCTCGGCGACCGGCGAGGTGAGCTGCGTCTGCACCACCATGCCCTCGGCGACGTCGATCGCGCAGGACGGCTGCGGCTTGGGGAAGCCGCGGCCGTTGCCGGCGTCGGGGATGTCGACCAGGCACTGGCGGCAGTTGGCCGCCGGGTCGAGCAGCGGGTGGTCGCAGAAGCGGGGGATCTGGATCCCCAGCAGCTCGGCCGCGCGGATGATCAGCGTGCCCTTGGGCACGCTCACCTGGAACCCGTCGATCGTGAGGGTCACCAGGTTCGTCTCTGTCTCTACTACGGTCACTGGTCACCCCAGAGAGTGGACTTCTTCGCGTCGAACGGGCAGCCGCCGATCTCGAAGTGCTTGAGGTACTCCTCGCGGAAGTACTTCACCGAGGAGTGGATCGGGCTGGTGGCGCCGTCGCCCAGGGCGCAGAAGGACCGGCCGAGGATGTTGTCGGCGATGTCGGTGATCGTCGACAGGTCCTCCTCGGTGCCCTGGCCCTTCTCCAGGCGCTTGAGCACCTGCTTGAGCCAGTAGGTGCCCTCGCGGCACGGCGTGCACTTGCCGCAGGACTCGTGCGCGTAGAACTCGGTCCAGCGCAGCACGGTCCGCACGACGCAGGTCGTGTCGTCGAAGATCTGCAGGGCCCGGGTGCCGAGCATCGAGCCCTTGGCGCCGACCGCCTCGAAGTCGAGCGGCACGTCCAGGTGCTCGTCGGTGAAGATCGGCGTGGAGGAGCCGCCCGGGGTCCAGAACTTGATCTCGTGTCCCGCGCGGATGCCGCCGGCCATGTCGAGCAGCTCGCGCAGCGTGATGCCCAGCGGCGCCTCGTACTGGCCCGGCCGGGTGACGTGGCCGCTCAGCGAGAAGATGCCGAAGCCCTTGGACTTCTCGGTGCCCATCCCGGCGAACCACTCGGCGCCGTTGGCGATGATCGAGGGAACACTGGCGATCGACTCCACGTTGTTCACCACAGTGGGCGAGGCGTACAGGCCTGCCACGGCGGGGAAGGGGGGCTTGAGTCGCGGTTGACCTCTGAAGCCCTCCAGCGAGTCGAGCAGCGCCGTCTCCTCGCCGCAGATGTAGGCGCCGGCGCCGCTGTGCACGACCAGTTCGAGGTCGTAGCCGGAGCCGAAGACGTCCTTGCCGAGGTAGCCCTTCTCGTAGGCCTCGCGCACGGCCGCGTGCAGCCGCCGGATGACGTGCAGCACCTCGCCGCGGACGTAGATGAAGGCGTGGTTGGCCCTGATCGCGTACGAGGTGATGATGATGCCCTCGACCAGCGCGTGCGGGTTGGCCATCATCAGCGGGATGTCCTTGCAGGTGCCCGGCTCCGACTCGTCGGCGTTGACGACGAGGTAGTGCGGCTTGCCGTCGCCCTGCGGGATGAAGCCCCACTTCATGCCGGTGGGGAAGCCCGCGCCGCCGCGGCCGCGCAGACCGGAGTCCTTGACGGCCTGGATGACGGCGTCGGGGTCCATGCCCAGCGCCTGGCGGGCCGCGCTGTACTCGCCGTAGCCCTCCAGGGTGAAGGAGTTCGGCTGGTCCCAGTTGGCGGTCAGGACCGGGGTAAGAGTCGTCACGCTTCCGGTGCCTTCCATCCGTTGGCCTTGGCGAGCTTCAGGCCCTCGAGCGACGGGCCGGCGGCCGAGGGGCCGTCGCCCGCCAGGTCGTCCGGCAGGCCGGAGAGCACCCGCGAGGCCTCCTTGAACGTGCACAGGCGCTTGGGGCCGCGGGTCGGCCGCACGTCCTTGCCGTCACGCAGGTCGTCCACGAGCTGCTTGGCCGACTCGGGGGTCTGGTTGTCGAAGAACTCCCAGTTGACCATCATCACGGGGGCGAAGTCGCAGGCCGCGTTGCACTCGATGCGCTCGAGCGAGACCTTGCCGTCGGCGGTCGCCTCCTCGTGGCCGACGCCGACGTGCTCCGACAGCTCGTCCCAGATCTCGTCGCCGCCCATCACCGCGCACAGCGAGTTGATGCAGACGCCCACGTGGTACTCGCCGGCCGGCTTGCGCTTGTACATGGTGTAGAACGTCGCGACGCCCACCACCTCGGCCTTGCTCAGGCCCAGCATCTCGGCGCAGAACTCCTGACCGTCGTCGGAGACGTACCCGTCCTCCGACTGCACCAGGTGCAGCAGAGGCAGCAGCGCCGACCGGGTCTTCGGGTAGCGCCCGATGATCTCCTTGGCGTCCCTCTCGAGACGCTCCCGGACCTCCGGTTCGTACGTCACCGGTCAACACCTCCCATGACAGGGTCGATTGAAGCCACCGCGGCGATCACGTCGGCGACCTGGCCGCCCTCCGCCATCGCGGGGAAGCTCTGCAGGTTCACGAAGGACGGCTCGCGGAAGTGCACGCGATAGGGCCGGGTGCCGCCGTCGGAGACGACGTGCGCGCCCAGCTCGCCCTTCGGCGACTCGATGGAGGCGTAGGCCTGGCCGGCCGGCACCCTGAAGCCCTCGGTCACCAGCTTGAAGTGGTGGATGAGGGCCTCCATGGAGCTGCCCATGATGTGCGCGATGTGGTCGGGCGAGTTTCCGAAGCCGTCGGGGCCCAGCGCGAGCTGCGCGGGCCAGCCGATCTTCTTGTCCTCGACCATCACCGGCTCGCCCTTGAGCGGTCCGGCGAGCTTGTCGAGCGCCTGCTCGATGATCTTGAGGGACTCCTCCATCTCGGCCATGCGGACGAGATAGCGGGAGTACACGTCGCAGCCGCGCTGGGTCGGCACGTCGAACTCGTAGTCCTCGTAGCCGCAGTAGGGCTGCGACTTGCGCAGGTCCCACGGCAGGCCGGCGGCGCGCAGGATCGGGCCGGTGACGCCGAGCGCCATGCAGCCCGTCAGGTCGAGGTAGGCCACGTCCCTGGTGCGGCGCACGTAGACGGGGTTCTCGTCCAGGAGCTTGCGGATGTCCTTGATCCGCTTGGGCATCACCTTGAGGAACTCGCCCACCTTGTCGACCGCGCCCGCGGGCAGGTCGACGCTCACGCCGCCCGGCCGTACGTAGGCGTGGTTCATGCGCAGGCCGGTGATGTACTCGAACAGGTCCATGACCAGCTCGCGGTCGCGGTAGCCGAACAGGAACGGCGTGGTCGCGCCCAGCTCCATGCCGAACGTGCCCATCGCGACCAGGTGCGAGGAGATGCGGTTGAGCTCCATCATCATCACGCGGATGGCCTGGGCCCTGGCCGGCACCTTGTCCTCGATGCCGAGCAGCTTCTCCACACCGAGGCAGTAGGCCGTCTCGTTGAAGATCGGCGACAGGTAGTCCATCCGGGTCACGAACGTCGTGCCCTGGGTCCAGGTGCGGAACTCCAGGTTCTTCTCGATGCCCGTGTGCAGGTAGCCGATGACGCTGCGGGCCTCGGTGACCGTCTCGCCGTCGAGCGTGAGCACCAGGCGGAGCACGCCGTGCGTGGACGGGTGCTGCGGGCCCATGTTGACGACCAGGCGCTCTTCCTCGGTGTCGCGCACGCTGCTGACGACCTGGTCCCAGTCGGCGCCGGTGACGGAGTAGACCTTGCCCTCGGTCGCCTCGTCGTAGCCAGTGGTCATGAGTACGACCTCCTCTCGTCCGGCGCGGGGATGGTGGCGCCGCGGTACTCGACCGGGATGCCACCCAGCGGGTAGTCCTTGCGCTGCGGGTGGCCGTCCCAGTCGTCCGGCATCATGATCCTGGTCAGCGCGGGGTGGCCGTCGTAGACGATGCCGAAGAAGTCGTAGGCCTCGCGCTCGTGCCAGTCGTTGGTCGGGTAGACGCCGACGGTCGAGGGGATGTGCGGGTCGGTGTCCGGGCAGCTGGTCTCGACGCGCACCCGGCGGTTGTGGGTGATCGAGAGCAGGTGGATGACCGAGTGCAGCTCCTCGCCCTGCAGGTGCGGGTAGTGCACGCCGGAGACGCCCAGGCACATCTCGAAGCGCAGGGCCGGCTCGTCGCGCAGCTTCCCGCAGACCTCGACCAGGCGCTCGCGCTTGACGTGCAGGGTCAGCTCGCCCCTGTCGACGACGACGCGCTCGATGGCGTCGTCGAGGGCCAGGGTGTCGACCAGCTCGTCGAAGTAGCCGCCGTACGGCCGCGGCGTGGCCAGCTCCGGCGCCCGGCGCACGACCAGCCCGCCGTACCCGGAGGTGTCGCCCGAGTCGTGCGCGCCGAACATGCCGTGCCGCGCGACAGGAGGCTCGGGTACGGCCGGCACCGCCTTGTCGGGCACGCCGGCATCCGGAGTGTCGGGCAGATTGTCAGGCGAGGTCACTTGGCCGCCCCCTGGTCGATCAGCGGAAGCGAGCGCAGCGCCTGCAGTTCGAGCTCCTCGATCTGCTTGGCGCGGTGGGCGCCGAACTTCATGTTCTGAATCTTGTCGTGCAGCTTCACGATCGAGTCGATCAGCATCTCCGGCCGCGGCGGGCAGCCGGGCAGGTAGACGTCGACCGGGACGATGTGGTCCACGCCCTGCACGATGGCGTAGTTGTTGAACATGCCGCCGCTGGAGGCGCACACGCCCATCGAGATGACCCACTTGGGCTCGGCCATCTGGTCGTAGATCTGGCGCAGCACCGGCGCCATCTTCTGCGACACGCGGCCGGCGACGATCATCAGGTCGGCCTGGCGAGGAGACGCCGAAGCGCGCTCCATGCCGAAGCGCGCCAGGTCGTAGTGGGGGCCACCGGTGGCCATCAGCTCGATGGCGCAACATGCCAGGCCGAAGGTCGCCGGCCACACCGAGTTCTTGCGCGCCCAGCCCGCGGCCTGCTCGACCGTGGTGAGGATGAACCCACTGGGGAGTTTCTCTTCAAGTCCCATTTTCAGTCCCAGTCCAGACCCTTGCGGCGCCACACGTACGCGTAGGCCACGAGCACGGTGGCGATGAACAGCAGCATCTCGACAAGCGCGAAGATCCCGAGGCCGGAGGAGATCACGCTGCCGGCGTCGTTCTTGAGCGGGGCGAAGGAGACCGCCCACGGGTAGAGGAAGATGATCTCGATGTCGAACACGATGAAGAGCATCGCGGTGATCATGTATTTCAGCGGGAACCGTCCGCCACCGACAGGCTGGGGCGTCGGCTCGATGCCGCATTCGTAGGCGTCAAGCTTGGCGCGGTTCCAGCGCTTGGGACCGGTGAAAGGGGCGATGGCGACCGAGAAGATCGCGAAGCCCCCGGCGAGAACGGCGAGCACCAGGATGGGCACGTACAGGTCCATCGCTACGCCTCCTCTTGCATCGCCACGCGCGAGGGCGCGCAGTCTGAGCTATAAGTTTGCCTGGTGTTTATGACATTCATGCTGGTGGGGCGACCTTCGAGAGAGCGTTGATGATCCTGTCCGACGCATCGCCTCGCCGGTCGGTGAGATTACCAAGGAGCTTCAGCGCGAAGCGCATCAGCCTCGGATGAGGCAGACCATGCCGCGTGCCGAAGCTCATCACCCCCGGCCTCCCGATCGCCTCGACGAACATCCTGCCGAGAGTGAAGTAGCCGCCGTAGGCGTCTTTCAGCACTTGAGGATATGTCCGCAGAATGCGTTCTCGTTGCGCGGGCGTGCTCGCCCGCAACGCCTTGGCGATGACCTCCGCCGCGATCTCGCCGGTTTCCATGGCGTAGGCGATGCCTTCGCCGTTGAACGGGTTGATCGCGCCGCCGGAGTCGCCCACCAGCACCAGGCCGCGCGTGTAGTGCGGCTGCCTGTTGAAGGCCATCGGGAGGGCGGCGCCGCGGATCGGCGTCGTCATGTTCTCCTCGGTGAACCCCCAGTCGGCGGGCATGTTCTTGGTCCACCGGCGCAGCAGGTCGCGGTAGTCCACGTTCTTGAAGCGGGCGCTGGTGTTGAGCAGCCCGAGCCCGACGTTGGCGGTGCCGTCGCCGACGCCGAACACCCACCCGTACCCGGGCAGCAACTGGTCCTCGGCCCACAGCTCGAGCCAGATCTCCAGGTAGTCGTCGTCGTGGCGCGGGCTCTCGTAGTAGGTCCGCACGGCCACGCCCATCGGGCGGTCTTCCCGCTTGTGCAGGCCCATGCCCAGGGCCAGCCTGGTGCTGTTCCCGTCGGCGGCGACGACCAGGCGGCTGCGGAACTCGCGCCCGTCCTTGGTGGTCACGCCCACGATGTGGCCGCTGCGGTCGTCCAGGATCGGGCTGGTGACGGTGACGTTCTCCATCAGCCGCACGCCGTTCTTGACGGCGTTGGCGGCGATGACCTCGTCGAAGTCCTTGCGCGGGCGCACCAGGCCGAAGTCGGGGAAGCGGTCGAGCTTGGGCCAGTCGAGGTCGAAGCGGTGCCCTCCGCCGACGACCCGCAGCCCCTTGTTCCTGATCCAGCCCGGGGCGTCGATGTCGATGCCCATGTTGAGCAACTGCTTGACGGCCCTGGGGGTCAACCCGTCGCCGCAGACCTTCTCCCTGGGGAAGCTGGTCTTCTCCAGGACCAGCACATCCAGCCCGGCCTGGGCGAGATAAAAGGCGGTTGCGGAACCTGCGGGACCGGCGCCGACGACGATGACGTCGGCGTCAGCCTGTGTGGCTGCTGGCACGGTCACTGGACTGTCCTGCCCTACACGCTCGAAGGCCTCGGGGTGTGGCGCCTTCGTTCCTTTGTGAACCCCTTCACAAACTTGTCGGGCCGCAGTCTAGCGCTTTTCCAGGACAAAGTGGCAGCCGGGGTCGGGCTCCAGGCACAGATAAGGCCCCCCGTATCGGACGGAGGACCTGGCACCACTGACTCAAACTTCGAACTCGCTGTTACGAACCCCTGCAAGGAAGGCTCGCCACTCACCCGTGGTGAAGCTCAGCATGGGCCCACCCGGATTCTTGGAGTCCCGAATCAGAATCTCGCCCGAGGCCGCCCTGGCAAACTCCACGCACTCGCCCGCGCCCTGGCTGAAGCTGCTCTTGCGCCATCCGTCCGAGGTCGCGGCGGGTCCAGGCATGGTTCCCCTTCAAGGTGCTGCGCGGTTCGAGGATGGAATCCTCGCACTGTCGGCTTGAATTGCCCAGCACAGAACGATCACGAGAAAGATCACGCCATGCGATCTGGACACTACTGAGTGTAACCTATGATCGCCTACTCGGCGTCGAGCGCCGAGAGCTCAAATTCGTTGTCGTGCACACCGCCCAGAAAGGCCGCCCATTCCTGGCGGGTGAACACCAGCTTCGGACCCTCGGGGTCACGGGAGTGACGCACCGCAACAGTGCCGTCCTCGAGGCGGGCGACCTCGACGCACTCGCCGGCTCCATTGCTCCTACTGCTCTTTCGCCACCTGATCATGAGCATCCTCATTCGGGGGGAACTCCTAGTGGAATTCCCCGAAAAATCAGGATTGCTACATCCCGGCCAGCGACGCCATGTAGTCCCTGGAGGCGTCGACGTCGAGCGCGGCCTCCGTGAGCAGGTCGAAGACCACGGAGTACTGGTAGGCGTTCTCCGGATCCTCGGTGAGGGTGTAGTGGGGATAGTTCTCGGAGTAGACCACGTCGCTCGACAGCGGACCGAGCACCGGCACCGAGGGAAAGCTCAGCACGATGAAGTTGTTGACGTCGGTGGGATGCGACTGGTCGAGCTTGAGGATCTGGATCGAGACGTTCGGCAGTTCGCTCAGCTTGACCAGCTGCCGCAGCTGCTGGGTCATGAGTTCGGAGTCACTGCGGCCGAATCGGCGGCGAAGCACCGACTCATCGAGAACCGCCTCGAAGACGAGCGGATTCTCCCCGGCGATCCTGCGCTGGCGGCGCATCCGCACATCGGTCCGCCGTTCCACCTTGCGCGGCGAGATGATCTCCATTGACTGGTAGTTGTAGCCGATCTGATCGGCATAGGCGCGGGTCTGCAGCAACCCGGGGATCATCACGGCGTGCCAGGTCCTGATCCGCGTCGCGCCCGCCTCGAGGCCGATCAGCTCGAGCACCGTCTCGCCGAGCACGTCGGCGTAGGAGTCCCACCAGCCCTTGGCGCTGTCGGGCTGGACCAGGCCGAGCAGCGAGGCCGCGAGGTCGCCTTCGATCTCGTAGTGCTTGAGCAGTCTGGCGACGTCCCGGGCACTGGGGGCCACCTGCCCGTTCTCCATGCGGGAGATCTTGGAGGTGGACCAGCGCAGGGCCTTGGACACCTGGACGCCGTTCAGCCCCGCATCCTCGCGTAGCCGCCGGAGCTCGGCGGCGAGCTTGCGGCGGCGGAGTGTCGGGCTGCCTTCGGCGATCACCCGTTCTCCTCTCGCGAAACCTGGAGAGTATGCCCACTCCTCGTCGGTGGCAATCCTCGCCGGGAAGAGCATGTTTCGTCCCAGAAAGAGTCCCTCTACTCATCCCTGCGGGAATTGCGCGGGGCCTTTCTCCGGCACATCCTGAGAGTAGCCCGCCACACCCACAGGCAGGCAAGCGATGAAGCCGAGATGAGACATCGGCTCTGAGCAACGATGCCCAGGGTCCGCAGCACCCCACGTCAGCGAACCTGACAGGACATCGGAGCCGCGTATGAACCACACCATGAGGCAGTTGGGAGCTCAGGTCGACGCCAGGATCTGGCGGAGGGACGACGCGTTCGCCCGCAAGCGCGGCTGGCAGGTCGACAGGGGGTCATGGGGCGGGCGGCGCTACCGCGATCCCCGCTTCGACGACCTTCCCGCCCTCCCGCGCGCCGAAGGAGCAGGAGGCGGGTCGGAGCCGCCGAACCGGTTCATCGCCGGGGACGGCTTCCCGCGCAACCATCCACGGATCCCGCGGGCGCGGGATCTCGTCGCGTTCGTCGGGATGCTGTGGCGGTGGCGGATCGAGCTCGCCGTACCGGTGGTCGCGATCGCGCTGGTGGACTGGATCGGGCCGCAGGCCGCCGCGATAGTGGGCGGCACGTCCGCGCTGGCGGGCGCCGCCGTGCCGCCGCTGAAACGGCTGGTGGGGCGGCTGGTCGTGCGGCACAGGTTCCAGGGGCTGTGCCTGCGGACCTCGTTGCGGACGGCGGCGGGCAGGCTGCCGCTGGTCGTCCGGACGAGCGGCACGCGCGAGGGCGTGGTGATGCTGATCTGGCTGCGGTCGGGGATGAGCGTGGAGCTGTTCGAGGACTACATCCCCGAGATCAAGGTCGCCTGCTTCGCCCGGGAGGTGCGGATCTTCCCGCACTACCGCTGGCCGCACCTGCTCACCATGGAGCTCATTCGGGCTTGAAGGCCCGGTGGAGCGCCACGATGCCGAGCGTGAGGTTGCGCCAGGCGACCCGCTCCCAGCCGGCCTCCTGGATCGTGCGGGCGAGCGTCGGCTGGTCGGGCCAGTCCCTGATGGACTCGGCCAGGTAGGCGTAGGAGTCGTCGTTGGAGCCGAACACCTTGGCCACCTGCGGCAGCAGGCGCATCAGGTACTCGCGGTAGACCACGTCGAAGGCCTTCACCGTGACGTGCGAGAACTCCAGGATCACCAGGCGGCCGCCCGGCCTGGTCACCCTGAGCATCTCGCGCAGCGCCTGCCCGATGTCGTGCACGTTGCGCAGCGCCACCGAGATCGTCACCGCGTCGAACGCGTCGTCGGCGAACGGCAACCGCAGCGCGTCACCCGCCACGAACGGGATGCCGGGCCCGGTCAGCGAGTTGCCGCCGTGGCGGACCACCCCCGTCCTCAGCATGCCGAGCGAGAAATCCGAGGCGATCGCCCTGGCGCCGAACTCGGTGAAGCTGTCGGTCGACGTCCCCGTGCCCGCGCCCAGGTCCAGCACCACTTCGCCGGGACCGGCGTCGACCGCGGCGGCCGTCGCCTTGCGCCACAACCGCACCTGACCCAGCGAGATCACGTCATTGACCAGGTCGTACCGCCGGGCCGTGCGATCGAACATCGCGGCGACCTCGTGTGGCTGCTTGTCCAGCTGAGCGCGCGTCATACCCCCAAGCCTAGGGCTATCCACACAATCAACGGAAAGTAGCCGCGTCATTACCGAGAGTCTGCTAGAACTTGGCGGATGTTTGCCCGTGTCACCCTCGCGGCGATCATCGCCCTGGCCCCCGTCGCGCAGCAGCGCGTCGTCTCGGCCGACCCGGTGGACTTCACCCCTCATGTTCTCGACGGCATCGTCAACGCCATCGCGCTGGTCGGCGGCACCGTCGTGGTCGGCGGCTCCTTCACCGAAGTGGCCGACCCCTCGCGGACGACCGTGTTCGACCGCGAGAACCTGTTCGCCTTCGACCTGGCCACCGGCCGGATCCTGACCGGCTTCGAGCCCGACCTCGACGGTCCTGTGTACGGCCTGACCGCCGGCCCCGGTGGCACCGTCTACGTGGGCGGCGACTTCTCCGGCTCGCTGACCCGGCTGAGCCTCACGGACGGCTCCGCCGTACCCGGCTTCGAACCGAGGATCGGCGGCGGGATGGTCACCACGCTCGCCCGGCGCGGTTCGCAGCTGTACGCCGGGGGCGACTTCACGCGGCCGCGCACGGCGCTGGCGCGGCTGGACGCCACGACGGGCGCGGCCGATCCGCGCTTCACGGTGACGCCGGGCGCGCCGCTGACGCCCAGGGCCAAGGTCTACGCGCTGGCGGTGAGCGGCGACCGGCTCGTCGTCGACGGCAGCTTCACCACGCTCGACGGCAGGTCCAGGCCACAGCTCGGCGTGATCGACACGGGCACGGGCAAGGTCGCCGACTGGCGCACGGAGGCCTACGTCCCGACGTGCATGGACACGTTCCCGTCTTACGTGCGCGGGCTGGACCTGTCACCCGACGGGCGCTACTTCGTCGTGGTCAGCACGGGCGGGCCGCGTGGCGGCAATCGGCTGTGCGACAGCGCGGTCAGGTTCGAGACCTATGCCAAGGGTCAGCGGATCGCGCCGACGTGGGTCAACAAGACGGGTGGCGACTCGCTCTACGCGGTCAGCGCCACCGGCGCGGCGGTGTACGTCGGAGGGCACCAGCGCTGGATGAACAATCCGCTCGGCCACGACTCCGCGGGGCCGGGGGCGGTGCCACGGGAGGGCATCGCGGCGATCGACCCGCGGACGGGAAAGGCGCTCGCCTGGAATCCCGGACGCGAGCGAGGCATCGGCGTCAAAGCCTTTTTGGCGTACAGCGGCGGGCTACTGGTAGGTAGCGACACAACGCGACTCGGACGGGAGTACCATGCCCGTCTTGGCATGTTCCCCCTGCCCTAGTGGTCGTTGGGCTTCGGCCGGTCGACCTTGTCGCTGATGCGTCTACTTACGGCGTCTCGCTGCTTGGACAGCAGGACATAGCTGGCTATGCCGCTGATCACGAACGACACCACGATCAGCAGCAGCCAGTTTTGCAGGCCGAGCAGGTAGAGAACACCGAGTGTCACGATCAGCAGACCGATCCGCGACGCGGTGTAAACGAGAACTGGATGCACAGGTCGAGATTACTCGCCGAGGCGTTCGGGGCGCTCTTCGCATCAGGCGCGAGCGCTGCTACTGTTCCCAGTCAGGGAGTTTCGTAAAGAAACACCCACGAGAGCCCCAAAGAGGCTCTATCATATAACAATCGGGCAGTCAGCTGATAACAACCCGTGATCTTTGTAGAAAACCACGGATAAATCAGGCTTCGCTCGACACACTGGTTACCTGTCCGCCCGCTGGCAGGAAGCGGGATGCGAGGGGGAGAGATTGGTGGAGAGTAGCAGCGAGCGTCTGCTGACCCCAGGAGAGGTTGCCGCCCTCTTCCGGGTAGACCCAAAGACGGTTACACGCTGGGCTGCGGCAGGCCGCATCAGCAGTATCCGCACCCCCGGAGGGCATCGGCGGTTCCGCGAGTCGGAAGTGCACGCCCTTCTCCGCGGCGAGGACGTCCTTACGGCCGAGAGGTCGGCAGGCGAGTCCCCGCGCGTGTGACGTTCCACCGGTCGGTGGTCCTCGTTCGGATCACCGGCCTACGTCATGCGTCATCCTGCTGCGCCTTGAATGCCAGGAACTCCCGTTCCAGCTCGTCGTTGTCCGCCTGCCATCGGCGGCGGCGCTCCTCCGCCTCCTCCTCGGTGATCGACTCCGCCAGCCACTGCTCGTAGCCGGGGTCGCCGGGCGCCAGTTCCACGTACGCGTTCCCGAGTAGGCGCCCGTCTTCGCTGGTCAAGCTCTCCGGCACGCGCAGGGTCCCGTCAGCGAGCCGGATCACGTACATGGCTGATCACCTAGATTCCGTAGCGCCGGTTGAAGAACAGCATGACGTTGAGCGCCATCCGTGTGTCACCACCCAGCATGTCGACCAGCGCGGGACGCTGCCGCGAGACGATCGCGGCGAAGGCGTCCGCGAAGAACTCCTTGCGCCCCAGCCCGCCGCCCTGCCGGTGGAAGGCCGAGGCCAGCAGAGGCGTGACCTGCTCGTAGAGTGCCACGAACTCCGGTGTGTCCGAAACCCAGTCGCCGTGGGCCGAGTCGAGGTCGTCGACGGCATGGCCCACCTCGTGCATCATCACGTCCGGCGTGGGCGAGGGACGGTCGCCCACCACGATCTTCCTGTCGCCGTAGGCTCCCGCGCAGATGTCCCACGTAGCCCTCCCAGAGGGCAGTGGGGCGCCGCGCAGGTAGCCCATGTCGTCAAGGTCCGGGACGCCTCCCGCGCCCACGTAGATACCCTCCAGGCCCGCAGCGAGCATGTCCTTCAGCCTGTCAGGCAGCCTGGCCAGGCTCTCCACGGCGCGGACGGCGTCGGCCGAGGGCGGGCCGTAGCGGGCGTCCCACTGGCGGTGCAGGATCCGTTCCAGCTTGCCGCAGTGGCGTAAGCCGTCGCCCCGCGCCGGCGCCTCCGGCCTGTTCGGCTGCGCGCGCGGCGGGACGTCGTCCAGCTCGAAGTCCTGCCAGGTGTACTGCGGGCGGTCCATCACCGAGGCCGACAGCCGCTCGGCGCGGTTCGTCCGCTCGGGCAGCTCGCCGGGCCAGGGCCTGCGCCGCTCGGCAGGCCGCTGTTTGGGGCGCTCGTCCGCCCAGAACGACCGGTCGGCGTCGGCCTGCGCCTCGTTGCGCCGGGAGAAGAGGTACGACCCGCGCCGCCACCAACGACCCCGCCGATGGCGGCCCTTGTCGCTAGAAAACGCCATCGCACCCCTCAGCGCCATCCCGCCCCTGGACCCGTTCCACGGTACGTCGCAGATCTTCAGCAGTCACCCGAAACAGGACATCGGTAAAGCACGATCACGACGCGAATGACTTACAGTTCGGGCATGGCAGGTGTCGTTATCGGCCTGGCTCTGCTGGCCTTCTGGCTGTACTCGCTGTTCGACGTCATCACCACCCCGGAGGACGAGGTCAGGAACGTACCAAAGAGCGTCTGGATCCTGACGGTCGCGCTGGTGCCGCTGCTCGGCGGCATCATCTGGCTCATGCGCGGCCGCCCCCGCGACGTCCGCGAGCCCTGGCCCGTCCCCCCAGTCCGGCCCGTCCCCAAGGGGCCCGACGACGACCCCGACTTCCTCCGCGAACTAGACCGCCGCCTCCGCGACGACGACCACTAACTCTTCTTCTCTCCTTTTCAGGGCCTCTTCTTGTACGGCGAGCCACCAACCGCCCCCCGCCGTACCGGGCTCACATAAGTGCCGGACGACACGCATGACGTACGGGGTTGCTCGCCGCCACGGCGCACGGAACCCCTTTCCCACCCCTGGCGCCCCCACCTCCGCCACGATCCGTGCGCACCCGGCTCAGCCACGATCCGTGTGCACCCGGCTCGGCCACGAGCGTCGGCGGCCGAGTCCCGCGCACGGTCCTTGATGCCCTCGTCGCGCCCACCGTCTCTGGGCACCTGAGTCCGCAACGGGTCCCCTGAGCGCCGGGGCGGCGGGGAGGTGTGCGGTGGGGGTCGGCGCAGGTGGACGGCGCCCGAGGTGGGAGGTCTCGGGCGGGTTCGGGCGCGACGTCACGGCGAGGTGGCGGCGCCGCTGGAGTGGCGTGGAAATGACGGAGCCCAGCCACGTGCGGCGGGTCGCGGGTGGCTGGGCTTGCCGTAAGAGAGCAGGAAAGGGTCAGGGACTCACATCGGCATAGCTGTGGAGGCCGCTGATGAAGATGTTGACGCCGACCAGGTTGAACAGCAGGCAGGCGAAGGCGATCAGCTGGACGATCGTGGCGGCGCGGCCGCGCCAGCCGGCCGTGACGCGGGCGTGCAGGTAGGCCGCGTAGCCGACCCAGGTGATGAAGGCCCAGACCTCCTTGGGGTCCCAGCCCCAGTAGCGGCCCCACGCCTTGTCCGCCCAGAGGGCGCCGGCGATGACCGCGAAGGTCCAGACGGGGAAGGCCAGCACGATGAGCCGGTGGGCGACGCGCTCCAGGTCGGCCTTGGTGGGCAGGCGCGACAGACCGTCGCCGCGGACCAGGTAGAGGATGCCGCACACGCCCGCCACGATGAACAGCCCGCTGGACAGGATCGCCGCCGTGACGTGGATGGCGACCCAGTAGGAGTTGAGCGCGGGCACGACGGGCCCGGCGGCGGTGTAGAGGAACTTGACGGCGAAGCCGAGGCCGAGCGCCGAGGTGACCATGACGAACGGGCCGAGGAAGCGCACGTTCTGCCGGATCTGGGTACCGAGGAACGCGGTCACGGCGGCGAAGCAGATGGCGACCACGAACTCGTACATGTTGCCCCACGGCCACCGGTCGACCGAGAGGCCGCGGGTGATGATGGCGCTCAGGTTCGCCGCCCAGCCGAGCCAGCCCAGTGCCAGGGCGATGCGCCCGGCGGCGGGCGCCCACCTCGGCGGTTCCGGCCCGGTCACGACGTTCTCGGAGTCGTCGGATGCGGGAACCCCCGAAGCACCGACCGGCACGGGCACGCGAGCCGGCTTGCGCGCGGACTCCGCCCTGGCCCGCCCGAAGGCCAACTCGAGGGCGAACGCGATCATGGCGAACAGATAGAGCAGGACGGCGGCGACCACGAGGAGGTCGCTGATCCTGGCGAGTTGGTCAGCGGGCATCCTTGTCTCCTGCTGATAGGACGTTGACGATGTCGGCGAACTCCTCAGCGAAGCCCGCCGCGGAGCCCTCGGTGCGGGTCAGGCCGCCCGCCTCCGCCTTGCCGTCACGCACGCGCACGAAGACTCGGCGGCGGCGGATCATGAGCGACAGGGCGATGGAGACCGTGGCGAGGGCGGCGGCCAGGAGCGCGGGGATGCGCCCCGGATCGTAGGTGACCTGGAGCGTCATCCACTCCTTGACCCCGGTGAACTCCAGCGTGCCGGCGCCGCCGGGCAGGGGCAGCTTGTCCCCCACCGACAGCGGCTTGGGCACGTCCTTGCCCATCACCAGCGGCTTCATCTTGCGCAGGACGTCGGGCGGGGCCAGCTCGTAGACCGACTGCGGCTTGCCGGAACGCACGCCCAGGTCACCGGAGAAGGCCCCCAGGACCTGCACGCCCGGCTGGAGCTCGCCGGGGAAGGCCGAGGCGTAGGTGCCGTCGGTCAGCGGTACGGCGGTGGGCAGGAAGCGCAGCAGGAATCCCAGCTGCTGGGGCTGCGCGTCCGGCGCCTTGACCACGCATCCGGACGTGAGCGTGGCCTTGATCTCGATGAGGCACGGCACAGGACCCTCGAAGGCGACCTGGCCCTTGCCGTCGGTGACCTTGAACTCGGGCGCGTAGCCGTGGCCGATCAGGTAGGTCTGGGTGCCGCCGACCTCCAGCGGCTCGTTCACCTTCAGGTCGTAGTCGTGCTCGGGTGCCCCCGGCTTGTCGGTGACCTTCAGGTAGGCGGAGTAGTCGAGCTCCTGCCCCTTCTTCTCCCCCGCGACCTGGTAGGAGGCCTTGAAGTCAGTCAGCGTGAACGAGAACGGCTCCAGCGACTCCGCCGACACCTGCCGGCCCGGCATGAAGCGGTCGTAGGCGGCGACGGTGTTGGCGAAGCCGTCGCCCTCGGCCACGAGCACGTTGCCGCGGTAGCCGTACAGGGAGCCGATGCCGACGGCGACGATCAGGCCGAGCAGGGCGATGTGGAAGAGCAGGTTGCCCGTCTCGCGCAGGTAGCCCTTCTCGCCCGAGACCCAGCCGTCGCCGACCTCGACGCGGAAGCGCAGCTTGCGCAGGCGCTTGGCGGCCTCATCGACCGTCAGATTCCCCGAAATTTCGGCGTAATGGGGTAGGCGTGACAGCTGCCGCGGCGCCGCGGGCGGGCGGCGGCGCAGCTCGCGCAGGTACGTCGCGGTGCGCGGCACGATGCAGCCGACCAGCGAGGTGAACAGCAGCAGGTAGATCGCGGCGAACCAGACGGAGGTGAAGACGTCGAAGAGCTGGAAGCGGTCGTACCACTGGGCCAGCGTCGGATTGTTCTGGTAGAACGTGGCGACCTGGTCGGGCACGACGCTGCGCTGCGGCAGCAGCGAGCCGGGAATGGCGGCCAGCGCGAACAGGAACAGCAGGATCAGCGCCGTCTTCATCGCGGTGAGCGTGCGCCACCCCCACCGCAGCCAGCCCACCAGCCCGATCGGGATCGGCCTGGGTGACTCCTGCGCCTTCTGCAGCTCGTCCACCGTCATCAGATCACCGGCCTGAATCCGCCGATGAATCCCTGGAGTGTGGCGATCATCTCTCCCCACAGGCCGGTCACCAGCAGGATGCCCACGGCGACCATCATGCCGCCGCCGATCCTGGTGATGAGCCGGGAATGCTTGCGTACGACGCGGAAGGTCGCCAGTGCCTTGGTATAGGCCAGCGCCGCCACCACGAACGGCAGCCCGAGCCCGAGCGCGTAGGCCACGGCCAGCAGCGCGCCGCGGGAGGCGCTGCCCTCGTTCAGCCCGAGGCCGAGCACGACGGCCAGCGTGGGCCCGATGCACGGCGTCCAGCCCAGGCCGAACACCACGCCGAGCAGCGGCGCGCCGGCCAGGCCCGCGGCGGGCAGCCGGTGGATGCGCACGTCGCGCATCAGCCCAGGGATCACGCCGAGGAAGGCCAGCCCGAGCACGATGGTCAGCACGCCGAGCACCCGGGTGATGATCTCGGCGTTGCCGAGCAGCACCGAGCCGAGCCCGCCGAACAGCGCGCCGCTGAGCACGAACACGGCCGCGAACCCGGACACGAACAGCACGGTGCCCAGCACGAGCCGCCCGCGCCGCGGATCGGCGCTCATGCCCGTCACGTACGACAGGTAGCCGGGCACCAGCGGCAGCACGCACGGCGACAGGAACGAGACCACCCCGGCCAGCACCGCTATCGGCACGGCGAGCAGCAGCGAGCCCGAGGCGACCACGTCATTCATCGCGGACCTTGGTCACCGTGCTCATCAGGTCGCTGTACTTGACGGCGCCGAGCGCCCTGGCCGCGATCCGGCCCTGCTTGTCGATGATCAGCGTGGACGGGATCGCCGCGGGCGGCACGGTGCCCTGGAAGGACAGCGCGACCTTGCCCGGCTGGTCGAAGATGCTCGGGTATCCGGTCTGCTCGGTGCGCTCGAAGGCCTGCGCGTCGGCCTTGCGGTCCTTGAAGTCGACGCCGAGGAACTCCACCCCGCTGGACTTGGTCTTGGCGGCCACGTCCTTCAGCGTCGGCGCCTCGCCCCGGCACGGCCCGCACCACGACGCCCAGAAGTTGAGCACGACGACCTTGCCCTTGTGCGCGGCCAGCGACGCCGTCGAGCCGTCGAGCGTGGCGCCCTCGACCGCGGGCGCGCTCTTGCGGTCGGCTGCCGCGAAGACCTGCATCGTCCCGTCACCTGCGACGAAGCGGGTGTCGCCGGCCTGCGGCTGGCCACCCTGGTTGCCCGCGCAACCGGCGGCGAGCGCGGCAAGCAGGACGAGAGAGAGGGACGTCGCGCGCACGGAGGATGATCTCCTTGTACTACAACCGGTAGAGCTTGTAACTCTACCGGCGGGATCGCGCGCCTTCGCCATTGGGGCGGCGCCCCGCTTATGCCCCGGGAACGGACGGTCCGCGCGACAGAGACCCCGCCGGCTCGCTGTAGCCGACGCTGACGAGACGCTCGCCGTCGAAGGTGAACGTGGTCAGGCTGGCCAGGCCGCACTGCCTGCGCCGCGGGTCGTGCCAGAGCCGCCTGCCCTCGGCCGCCATCCTGATCGTCCAGATCGGCAGCTGGTGGCTGACCAGGACCGCCTCGTGCCCCCTGGCGGCCGCGCGGGCGTCGTCGATCACGCTGCGCATCCGCCGGACGATGCGCGTGTACGGCTCGCCCCACGACGGGCGCAGCGGGTTCCAGAAGTGGCGGTAGTTGCGGGGGTTGCGCAGGATGCCGAGCCCCTGGCCGACTGTGCGGCCCTGGAGCATGTTGTCGGCCTCGACCAGCCGCTCGTCCGGCTGGATCTCCAGGTTCAGCGTGGTGGCGATGGGCGCCGCGGTCTCACGGGCGCGTTCCAGCGGCGAGCTGTAGAGGGCGACGATGTCGCGATCGGCCACCGCCTTGGCGACCGTCTCCGCCATCAGCTTGCCGGTCTCGGACAGGTGGTATCCGGGCAGCCTGCCGTACAGGACGCCGGCGGGATTGTGCACCTCACCGTGGCGCAGCAGGTGGACGACGGTCGTTTCAGCCATGGTGTGGCACAGCCTAGCTCTTTCGATGGGCCGCATAGGCGGGTGCGGTGTCGCCCGGAAAGTCGCCCGCGGGTAAAGTCGGGGTCGACCGCGCCTAGGGTTCCGAATCCGCGTTTCCGCGGACGCCAGGTCCGAGCGGCGCCCCGGCCTCGACCGCGAGAGCCGTACAGCTGACGGGACAAAAGCCTGGAGGCTCCTGTCCGCCTGTCCGGAAGGAGTCGCCCCGGTGAACCCCTGGGCTCTCGTCCTCATTCTCGTCGCCGCCGTCGCCCACGCCTCGTGGAACCTGCTGAGCAAGAAGGCCTCGCAGGCCGACGGCATCGTCTTCCTCTGGCTGGTGGCCGTGGCCTCCTCCGTGATGTGGGGGCCGGTGTTCGCCGGCTTCCTGCTGATCACCGGGACTCCCGTGACGTGGGGGGAGGTGGCGGTGGTCTGCGGGAGCCTGACGCTGCACCTGGGGTACTTCGTGCTGCTCCAGCGCGGCTACGGCCACGGTGACCTGTCGATGGTCTATCCCGTCGCGCGCGGCACGGGGCCGATGCTGGCCAGCCTGGTCGCGGTCCTGTTCCTGCACGAGCACCCGGGGCCCGCGGGCGTGGCGGGGATCGTGCTGGTCGGGGTGGGCGTGTTCATGATGAGCGGCGGCGGTGGCCGCGACGTCAAGGGGCTGGCGTTCGGGCTGGCCACCGGCGTGTTCATCGCCGGGTACACGGTGTGGGACGCGCATGTGGTCGGGGCGCTGGCCATCCCGCCGATGGTGCTGAACTACCTGGGCGAGGCCGGCCGCGCGCTCACGCTGACCCCGGTCGTGCTCGGCGGGTCCCGGCGGGCGCGGATCGGGGAGATCTGGCGCGAGCACCGCTACAGGGTGCTCGGCGCGGCCGTCCTCATCCCGCTGTCGTACCTGCTGGTGCTGTTCGCCTTCACGATGGCCCCCATCAGCGTGGTGGCGCCGGCGCGGGAGGTCAGCGTGCTGATCGCGGTCGTGCTCGGCGGGCGGCTGCTGGCCGAGGGCGACCTGCGCCGCCGCCTGCTGGCCGCCGGGGTGATCCTCGGCGGCGTGGTGGCCATCGCGCTCAGCTGACCGCCCAGGCGTTCTCCTGGCTACGGCTGGCGTCGGCGAGCGCCTCGACGACGGCCCTGATCGCGGGGCGCCGGGCGGCGTCGGTCCGCCAGATGGCGTAGATGCGCCTGGTCTTGCGCGGCCGGATCGGGATCACCCTGGCCCCCGCGGGCACGTGGTCGCGCCCGAGCCGCGGGATGATCGCGCAGCCGAGCCCGGCGGCGACCAGGGCCAGCTGGGTCGGGTACTCGTCGGCCATGCAGGCGATCTCCGGCTCCAGGTCGGCGCCGCGCAGCGTGAAGACCAGCCAGTCGTGGCAGACCGTGCCGGGCGAGGAGCTGATCCACCGCTCGCCGTGCAGCTGGGCCAGCTCGATCTCCCTGCTGCCGGCCAGCGGGTGGTCGGCGGGCACGATCACGTCGGCCACGTCGTCGAGCAGCACCGACTTCGACAGGCCCTCGGGCATCGCCATCGGCCGGTCCAGCCAGTCCTGCACGATGCCCAGGTCGAGCTCGCCCCTGGCGACCTCGCGCACGACCCGCTCCGGCTCGCGCTCGGTGAGCTGCACCCACAGGTCGGGGTGGTCGCCCCGCAGGGCCGTCAGGGCGGCGGGCATGATGCCGCGGGCCGCAGTGGGGAACGCCGAGACGTTGAGCCGGCCCACGACCTCGCCGCGGTGCGCCTCGAAGTCGGCCTCGGCGGTCTCGACCAGGGCGAGGATCCGCTCGGCGTGCTCGGCGAGCAGGCCCGCCGCGTCCGTCAGCCGGACACCGCGCCCGTTGCGTTCGACGAGCCTGGCGCCCATCTCCCGCTCAAGCTTGGCGATCTGCTGCGAGACGGCCGACGGGGTCACCGTGAGCGCGTCGGCCGCGGCGCCCACGGATCCGTAGACGTGCACGGCGTGCAGTGCCTTGAGGCGATTCAGGTCCAACATGTAAGCCAGTCTAAAGTGTTTAGCGTAGAAAGTCTCGCTTGTGCTGGAATGTGTAGCGATAGAAAATATATGCATGCGAAACGTTAAGGCGATCAAGAAGCAGTCCGACACCACCTCCTACCTGAAGGTCCTCGCCGACCAGGCCCGCGAGCAGCGCAACCGCCGCAAGAAGTGAGACCCCGCCACCTGGCACTGGCCGTCGGCCTGGCGGCGGTGTGGGGCTTCAACTTCGTCGTGATGCAGGCCGGCCTCCGCCACTTCCCGCCCCTGCTCTACGCAGGACTCCGCTTCACCCTGGCCGCGTTCCCCGCGCTGTTGTTCGTGGGACGGCCAGGGGTGGCGTGGCGGTGGGTGTTCGCGGTGGCGGCGACCATCGGAGTCGGCCAGTTCGGCCTGCTCCTGGTGGGCATGCGGGCCGGGATGCCCGCCGGGCTCACCTCTCTCGTCCTGCAGATCCAGGCCCTGTTCACCGTCGTGTTCGCGGTGACGCTCCTGGGTGAGCGCCTCTCGGCCCGCCGCGTCGCCGGTCTGGCCGTCGCGTTCTGCGGGCTGGCCCTCGTGGCCGTCGACTTCACCCTCACCAGCCACGCCGCCGCGCCGGTCGTGGCCTTCGCGCTGTGCGTGGCCGCCGCGGCCGCCTGGGGACTGGGCAACGTCGCCCAGCGCAAGGCGGCGCCGCCCGACTCGCTGCGCTTCATGGTGTGGGTCAGCGCCTTGTCGGCGCCTCCCCTCCTGCTGCTTTCGCTGACGCTCGAGGGCGTCCCCACGCTCGCCACGCTCATCTCGCCCGCCTCGGCGGAGGGCTGGCTGTCGCTGGTGTACGTGGCCTTCATCTCCACGCTGGGCGGCTTCGGCCTCTGGGGCTGGCTGCTGCGCCGCTACGACGCCTCGACCGTGGCGCCCTACACGCTCCTCGTGCCGGTGTTCGGCATGTCCTCGGCCGCGCTGGTCACCGGCGAGCCGATCTCCTGGCTCAAGCTCGGCGCCGCCGTCCTCATCGTCGCGGGCGTCCTGTACACCAACACCCGCGGCCGCAAGGCGGTCCCCCAGCCCGAGCCCGCGCTCAGCCGCTGACTTCGGCGGCCGCCTTGGCCGCGGCGGGCAGCGCGTCGGCGATGCGGTTGAGCGCCTCGTCGTCGTGGCTCGCCGACAGGAACCAGGCCTCGTACGCCGACGGCGGCAGGTAGACGCCCTGGTCCAGCATCGCGTGGAAGAAGGCCGTGAAGGCGGCCGTGTTCTGCGTCCTGGCCTGGTCGAAGTTCGTGACGGGCCCGTCGGTGAAGAAGATCGAGAACAGGCTGCCCGCCGTCTGCAGGCGGTGCGGGACCCCCGCGGCCGACAGCGCCTCCGAGGCGGCGCGGCCGACGGCCGAGGCGGCGGCGTCCACCCGCTCGTAGGCCGGGGCGTCCAGGTTGCGCAGCGTGGCCAGGCCCGCGGCACAGGCCAGCGGGTTACCCGACAGCGTGCCCGCCTGGTAGACCGGGCCGGCGGGGGCCAGGTAGGCCATCACGTCCGCGCGGCCGCCGAAGGCCGCGGCGGGCAGACCGCCGCCCATGACCTTGCCGAAGGTCATCAGGTCGGCGTCCACGGGGTCGAGCCCGTACCAGCCCGCGGAGGACACGCGGAATCCGGTCAGCACCTCGTCGATGATCAGCAGCGCGCCGTTGCGCGCGGTGATGTCCCGCAGGAACTGGTTGAACCCGGGCGCGGGCGGCACCACGCCCATGTTCGCCGGGCACGCCTCGGTGATCACGCAGGCGATCTCGGACGAGGCGAACGCCTCCTCCACCGCCTCGACGGAGTTGTAGGGCAGCACGATCGTGTCGGCCGCCGACGCGCCCGTCACGCCGGGGGTGTCCGGCAGCCCGAACGTCACCACGCCGGAGCCCGCCGAGGCCAGCAGCGCGTCGACGTGGCCGTGGTAGCACCCGGCGAACTTGACGACCTTGGAGCGCCCGGTGAAGCCGCGGGCCAGCCGTACCGCGCTCATCGTGGCCTCGGTGCCCGAGCTGACCAGGCGGAGCCTGTCCACGGGGGCGACCCGGCCGACGATCTCCTCGGCCAGCTCGACCTCTCCCGGTGTGGCCGTGCCGTACGAGAAGCCGTGGGCGACGGCTTCCTCGACCGCGGACACCACCGCGGGGTGGCGGTGGCCCAGGATCATCGGCCCCCACGAGCAGACGAGGTCGACGTAGCGGTTGCCGTCGGCGTCGGTGATGTAGGGGCCCTGCCCGGAGACCATGAAGCGCGGCGTCCCGCCGACCGCCCCGAAGGCCCGCACGGGCGAATTGACCCCGCCCGGCACGACGGCCTGGGCACGCGCGAACAGTTCCTCGGACTTGTCTGTAGGGCTCACGGCCTCAAGCGTACTCAGGCCACCAGCCACTCAAGCAGCCGCACGGGATCCGGCAGCGGGCGCCCGTCAGGCCCGCGCAGCCAGGACACCGCCTGACCGGAGGGCAGCAGGGAGGGCGGGGCGAGCACGTAGCTGTCGCGGCAGTGCCAGCGCAGCCCCGGCGAGGCGTCGATGCCGGCCGGGTCGCAGTCGAGTTGGCAGGACCACCACTCGTCCTCGTCCTCGGGGTTGCCGCGGGTGGCCACAAAGAACAGGGCCCGGTCGCCGTTGACGGCGACCGGGCCCTGATGAGCCTCGGGAATCTGGTTGATGGCCTCGAGCCCTTGGGCCACCGGTACATCGAAGACATCGAAGACGCGGCCCGTGGGGAGAATCACATTGGCCTCCGGCTCGGCCTGCCACCAGCGCATGAGCTGGGTGGCGTCCGTCGTGGCCTGCAACTGCCAGGCGGGCGACAGCGGATGCGCGCCCGGGTCCGGACAGCCGAGCCGGTCACACGAACAGGCGCGCGAGCCGTGGCGCAGCGGATGGGCACCGGGGACGCTCAGCCAGCCCAGAGCGGCATACTCCAGCACGGAGTCGATCCGTGTCGGCCGTGCCCGTTTTCTGGTACGCCGAGCGAGCGGTACCCCCACCATGGTGTCTCCCGTCGATGTCCAAGTGCGCGAGGCGATCCCTGGGCCATCCGCACACGCGGGACACACCAGCACTTGTCATCTCACTCTAACGCACAGGCCACAGGGCTGAGCGGGAATCCCCCCGGTTACAGACGGCGCGCCACCTCGGTCGCCCAGTACGTGAGGATCAGGTCGGCTCCGGCCCGCTTGATCGACACGAGCGACTCCATGATCATGCGGTCACGGTCGACCCAGCCGTTGGCGGCGGCGGCCTCGACCATCGCGTACTCGCCGCTGACCTGGTAGGCGGCCACCGGCACGTCCACGTTGTCCCTGAACTGGCGGATGATGTCCAGGTAGGACATGGCGGGCTTGACCATCACGAGGTCGGCGCCCTCGGCGAGGTCGAGCCGCACCTCGCGCAGCGCCTCCTCCAGCGGCCCTGCCGGGTCCTGCTGGTGGGAGCTGCGGTCGCCGAACTGCGGCGCGCACTCGGCAGCCTCGCGGAACGGCCCGAAGAAGGCCGACGCGTACTTCGCCGAATACGCCAAAATCGGTACATTTCCGTAACCGGCGACGTCCAGCGCCGACCGGATCACGCCCACCTGGCCGTCCATCATCCCGCTGGGCGCGATCAGCTGGGACCCGGCCGCGGCCTGGGCGACGGCCATCGAGGCGTAGCGCTCCAGCGTGGCGTCGTTGTCCACCTCGCCGGCCTCGGTCAGGATCCCGCAGTGCCCGTGGTCGGTGAACTCGTCCAGGCAGGTGTCGGCGCCCACGACCAGCGCGTCGCCCACCTCGGCCACCACGTCGCGCAGCGCCTGCTGCAGGATCCCGTCGGGATCGTCGGCGGCCGACCCGCGCGCGTCCTTGGCCTGCGGGATGCCGAACAGCATCACGCCGCCGACGCCCGCCGACGCCGCCTCATGAGCGGCCTTGCGCAGCGAGTCGCGCGTGTGCTGGTACACGCCCGGCATCGAGCTCACGGGCGAGGGCTCGGAAAGGCCCTCTTTGACGAACATGGGCAGGATCAGGTCCGCGGCGTGCAGCCTGGTGCCGGCCACCATCCGCCTCATGGCGGGCGTACGGCGCAGCCGGCGCGGCCTCGCGACGGGAAACTCGGCGCTCACTTGACTCCCCTCCTACGGGCGCCCCGGCGGTTCTGCGAGGGCTTACGCGGCGTGTCGCCGGCCGCCAGGGCCGCCTGCCGCTGCTTGGCACCGTACTCCGACAGCGCGGCGGCCAGGGCCGAAGCCGAAGGTTTGTCCGCCATGACATCGACCCGCAGGCCGAACTCCTCGGCGGTCTTGGCGGTCTGCGGGCCGATGACCGCGATCACGGTGACGTTGTGCGGCTTGCCCGCGATGCCGACCAGGTTCCGCACGGTCGAGGACGAGGTGAACAGCACCGCGTCGAACCCGCCGCCCTTGATCGCCTCGCGGACCGGCGCGGGCGGCGGCGCCGCGCGCACGGTGCGGTAGGCGGTCACGTCGTCGCACTCCCAGCCCAGCTCGGTGAGCCCGGCCACCAGCGTGTCGGTGGAGATGTCGGCGCGCGGCAGCAGCACCCGGTTGATCGGGTCGAGCATCGAGTCGTAGGGCGGCCACTCGGCCACCAGACCCTCGGAGGACTGCTCGCCCGAGGGCAGCAGGTCGGGCTTGACGCCGAACTCGACCAGCGCCCGCGCGGTGGCATCGCCCACGGCGGCCACCTTCAGCCCGGCGAAGGCACGCGCGTCAAGCCCGTACTCCTCGAACTTCTCGCGCACGGCCTTGACCGCGTTGGCGCTGGTGAAGGCGACCCACTCGTAGCGGCCTGTGACCAGGCCCTTGATCGCGCGGTCCATCTGCTGCGGCGTGCGCGGCGGCTCGACGGAGATCGTCGGCACCTCCTCCGGCACCGCGCCGTAGGAGACCAGCTGCTCCGACAGCGACGCCGACTGCTCCTTGGTGCGCGGCACCAGCACCCGCCAGCCGAACAGCGGCTTGGTCTCGAACCACGACAACTTGTCGCGCAGCCCCACCACGTCGCCCACGACGATCAGCGCGGGCTCGGTGAAGCCGGCGTGCTTGAGGTCGGCCTGCAGCCGCCCGAGCGAGGACACCACGGTGTACTGCTCGGTCGTGGTGCCGCCGCTGCTCACGGCGACGGGCGTGGTGTCGGGCTTGCCACCGGAGATCAGCGCCTTGCCGATCGCCACCGCCTCGGCGATGCCGTTGTAGATCACCAGCGTGCCGGGGCAGGCCGCGTGCGAGGCCCAGTCCTGCTCCTGCGCGGCGTCGACGATCCTGAACTCGGGTACGGCTGTCGCCGGCGGGATGCCCGCGTAGGTGAGCACCGCGGTCGCCGGCGGGACGCCGGGCACGATCTCGAAGTCCACCTCCGCCGCGGCACAGGCCGCGACCTCCTCGGTGATCGAGGAGAACAGCATCGGGTCGCCCTCGCACACGCGAACGACGAGCTGCCCGTTCTTGGCGCGCGCCACGAAGTCGTCGGAGGCGATCTCCACGCCTTCGCGGCACAGCTTCAGCAGCGGCCCGTACAGCTCCTCGTCCAGGACGACGGCGTCGGCCTTGGCGAGCAGCTCGGCACCGCGGAGCGTCAGCAGGTTCGGGTCTCCGGGACCACCACCTACGAACGCGACGAGACCGGAGGTTGGACTATCGGCGCTCAATGGGATTGCTCCCCCATCAATCTGTCGGCCCCTTCGGCGATCATCTCGCCCGCCAGCAGGCGGCCCAGATTGACGGCGTCCGAAGGAGAGCCGGCGGCGGACTTGCGGACCGCCTGCTGGCCGTCGAGCGCGACGACCATGGCGGTCAGGTTCAAAGTCTGCCCGTCATCGACGGCGAAAGCACCCACGGGAGCTGAACACCCCGCCTCGAGGGCGGACAGTACTGCGCGCTCGGCGGTGACCGCGGACCTGGTCCGCGGGTCGTCGAGCACGCTGAGGAATTCAACCAGGTCAGAGCGCCCACTGAGACATTCGACGGCCAGCGCGCCCTGGCCGGGAGCCGGGAGAAGCTCCTCAACCTCGAAAATCTGGGCCACTTCGGCGTCGCGGCCGATCCTGGTCAGCCCGGCCGAGGCGAGCACCACGGCGTCGAGCTCGCCCGAGGCGACCTTGCCGATCCGCGTGTCGGCGTTGCCGCGGATCGGGACGTACTCCAGGTCGGGCCTGAGCATCCGCAGCATCGCCACGCGGCGCGGCGAGCCGGTGCCGACCCGGGCGCCCGCGGGCAGGTCGGCGAGCTTGTGCGGGCCGACCAGCGCGTCGCGGTGGTCGTGCCTGGCCGGGATCGCGGCCAGCGTGAAGCGGTCGTCCTGCTTGGTGGGCAGGTCCTTCAGCGAGTGGACGGCGAAGTCGATCTCGCCCTCGATCAGCTTGTCGCGCAGCGCGCTGACGAACACCCCGGTGCCGCCGAGCTGGGCCAGCTGAGCCTTGGTGACGTCGCCGAACGTGGTGATGCCCACCAGCTCGACCGCCCTGCCGGTACGCGCGGTGTAGGCGTCGGCGACCATCTGCGACTGCGTGGTGGCCATCAGGCTCCTGCGCGTCCCCAACCGCAGCGTCACAGCTCCACCTCCCTCACGGCCTCGGGCGTCGTCACGGCTTCCGGCCTGTCCGGAGCGAGATCGAACAGCTCACGCAGAGCTTCCGCATAATGATCGCCTCCAGGCGAGGTGGCGAGCTGTTTGACACGCACGGTCGGCTCGTGAAGCAGCTTGTCGACGACGCGCTGGACCGTCTGGGTGACCTCGTCGCGGACCTTGTCGTCCAGTTCGGGCAGCCGCATCAGCAGGCGCCCCAACTCCGATTCCACCACTCCCGCGGCCTTGCTGCGCAACGCCACCACCGTGGGGGTGACGCGGGAGGCGCGCTCGGCGTTCAGGTAGGCGGTCAGCTCCTCGGCCACCAGCGCGCGCACCGCGGCGACGGCGTCGCCCTCGCGCGAGCCGATGCCCGACTCCCTGATCGCCTCCAGGTCGACCAGCGTGACGCCGGGCACTTCACGCACCGAGGGGTCGATGTCGTGCGGCATGGCCAGGTCGAGCAGGAAGACCCCGTCGTGCACGATGTCCGGGGTGATCACGTGGCGGCCCGCGCCCGTGCAGCTGATCACCAGGTCGGCCTCCGCCAGTTCTCGGGGAACGGCGGAGAACTCGACCGCGCGCCCGCCCACCGAGTCGGCCAGCCGTACGCCTCGGTCGTAGGTGCGGTTGGCGACCACGATGTCGGTGACGCCGGCGCGGGCCAGCGTGGCGACGGCCAGCGAGCTCATCGCGCCGGCGCCCACCACCAGGGCGCGCTTGCCCTCCAGCGGGCCCGCCAGGGCGAGCCCGGCGGTGACCAGGGAGGCGCCCGCGCGGTCGATGCCGGTGTCGGTCTGGGCCCGCTTGCCGACCCGCAGTGCCTGCTGGACCAGCTCGTTGAGGGTGGCGCCGACCGTGCCGTGCTTCTGGCCCAGCTTGAGCGCCTGGCGGACCTGCCCGAGGATCTGCTGCTCGCCGACCACCATCGAGTCGAGGCCGCACACCACGGAGAACAGGTGCTCCACGGCGCGGTCCTCGTAGTGGACGTACAGGTGCGGCGTCAGCTCATCGACGGGAACACCCGAGTGGACGCTCAGCAGGCGGCTGACGGCCGTCACAGCGGCGTGGAAACGCTCGACCGCGGCGTAGATCTCGACCCTGTTACAGGTCGAGACGACCATCGCCTCCGCCACGCAGGCGTCCTGCTGCACGTCGTGCAGGAGCTTGGTCAGCGTGTCGCCCGTCACCGAGACGCGCTCGAGCATGGCCACGGGAGCGGTCCTGTGACTGAGTCCGATCGCCAGAACGCTCATTGGCTGTCCACGGCCATAAGTGGCCCCCCACCTTTGCGTTGCTCGTGGAACGCAAGGATCTGAAGTTCAATTGATAGGTCGACTTTACGGACATCGACGCTGTCCGGCACGGAAAGCACAACAGGGGCGAAGTTCAGGATGCTGGTCACGCCTACGGCGACCACGCGATCGCAGACCTCCTGTGCAGCCGCAGCCGGTGTCGCCAGAACCACGATCGAAACTCCACGCCGTTTGATCACGGCTTCCAGTTCGTCGATGTGCTCCACATTCAACCCCGCTATGTCGTCGCCCACGACTTCGGGGTCGGCATCCACGAGGGCGGCGATGCGGAAGCCACGGGAGACGAAACCGCCGTAGTTGGCCAGCGCGCGGCCGAGGTTGCCGACCCCGACGATGGCCACCGCCCAGTCCTGGGTGAGGCCGAGTTCGCGGGAGATCTGGTAGACGAGGTACTCCACGTCGTAGCCGACGCCCCTGGTGCCGTAGGAGCCCAGGTGGGACAGGTCTTTGCGGAGCTTGGCCGAGTTGACCCCGGCCGCTACGGCCAGATCCTCCGAGGAGACCGTCGCGATGCCCCTCTCTGCCATCCCGTGCAGCGCCCGCAGATAGAGCGGGAGCCGTGCGACCGTGGCTTCGGGGATGCCTCGGTCACCGGGGCGGGACGGGCTCTTCACGTGCCAGAGCTCCAGGGAACGGGCGGCCTTCCAGCCGCTGGTTGTAATCGGACCGTCTTTCAGGTTAATCCCTTTGTGAACCGATGCACAAAGTAGCGTGGGTGGTATGCATCGCATCACCTTGCTGGGGAGGCCCGGCTGCCATCTGTGCGACGACGCGCGCGAGGTCATCGCCAGGGTGGCGGGCGAGCTCGGCGTGCCGTGGGAGGAGATCGACATCGACACGTCACCCGAGCTGCTGGAGAAATACGGGGAGATGATTCCGGTCACACTCGTCGACGGGGTACAGCACGACTTCTGGCGGGTCTCGGAGGACCGGCTGCGCGCCGCGCTCTCGTCCTAGAACATCGCGGTCGGCAGCGGCACGACCTTGGCCGCGTTCACGTTCAGCTCGATGATGTTGGTGGCGAGCACCATGGCCTGGCGCTCGTTGACGAAGCGCTCGACGTGCGGCTGGCGCTGGTGGTCGTGGAAGGCCACCTCGTCGCGGTAGAGCTCGTAGACGATGCGCTGCAGCGGGGCCGACTTGACCGCGTGGCAGGCGTAGATGAGCGTGTCGGGCTCGCCGCGCCTGACCGCCTCCACGGTCTGGTCCGCCAGGCGGTCGAAGGCCTCGCCCGAGCCGTCGATCAGGGTGAAGACGGTGAGCAGGCCGAAGATGCTGGGTGAGGGACGGCTCGAACCCGGCTGCGGCTGTGGCTGCGGTTGTGGCTGCTGCTGGGCCGGGGTGAACACCTCCGCCCCCGGATAGAACGCGCCCGTGGCGGGGGCCGGGGGGAAGTCCTGCGGGCCGGAGCTGTGCCTGCCGTTCATGACATAACCCGTCTCCGGAGCGGGCGGGGCCATCCGCGCGGCGTAGTCGACGCCCTGGTCGCCCGCCCGGTACTCGGCCACCAGGTCGCCCAGGCCGGGGCTAGGCGACCGGCGCGGCTCCATCGGCGGCGGGGCTACCGGCGGCGGGGCCATCTCGTGGTGCGCGGCCGCGACGGGCTCCTGCCTGGCGCGGCGGCCCGTGGGGGCGTGCTGGGGCTCGATGTCGTCCTCCTCGTCGTCCTCGTACGGCGCCAGCGGGCGCAGCACGGCGTACCAGACGGCCGCCGCGGCCACCACGAGCAGGGCGGTGGTGAAGATCCCCGGCACCGCGAAGCGCATGGCACCCACCAGCGCGATCCCTGACGGCGCGATGACCAGCGTGGCGTGCAGGTTGTCGGTGTCGAGCTCGTCGCCGCCGCGCCATCTGACGGCGGCGATCACGACGGCGGTCAGCATGATCAGGACCGCGATGACGTGCACGCCGACCAGCAGGTTCTTGGGGATGATCCCCCAGTAGACGCTCGCCGAGGGCAGCGCCTTGCCCCAGCCGTCGCTCTTGATGAGCGGGTCGACCACCATGATCACGCCGCTCACGACCGTGACCGCCAGGCCGAACAGCCAGGCCAGGAACTTCGGCGGCGCCTTGTCCGCCAGCAGCTGGATCAGCCCGACGCCCAGCCACAGCGGCGCGAGCAGAGACCCGGCGACCTGGAAGACCTTGAACGTGGCGGGCCCGAACCCCATGAGGTAACCGATGGCGATCGCGCCCAGCGACAGGCACAGGGCGGCCGTGGCGGCGCTCCACGCGATCAGCCAGCCCTCCGGCTCGTCGCGCAGTCGGCGGACCAGGACACCGGCGGCGATCGCGGCGAGAATCGCGCCTGCGAACGCGATGACAGCAACAAGGATCTCCATGGTGACTCCAATGCTGCCGGACGATGCCTCCCAGCCGGTAGCCGAAGAGGGAACGGGTCGGTCCACACGGTATCCGCCGGTTACGGCTAGTCCCGCCAACAGGAAGCGGATTGTGGAATTTCCGGTTGATTTCTAGAGTGTTCGAGCACGCCGCACCCCTTACCCCCAGGGATACCGGATGCCTGACTCGTGGCCGTTCGCCGGGCTGCTTGCACCAGCGGTCGCTGGCCCCGCCCGGACGAGCGAGCTTGCCGTGCGCGAAGAGATCCCCGACGAACTCCGTACGCTGGTGTTACGTGCGAAAGCCGGCGACACGGATGCCTTTGGCACGCTCTATGACCGATATCTGGATCTTGTCTATCGCTACATCTACTTCCGTGTCGGCTCCCATCCACTTGCCGAGGATCTGACCAGCGAGACGTTCCTGCGCGCTCTTCGCCGAATTTCGGACTTCACTTGGCAAGGACGTGATTTCGGCGCCTGGCTCGTGACCATCGCCAGAAATCTGGTCACCGACCACTTCAAGTCGGGCCGCTACCGTCTGGAGATCCCCACCGGCGAGGTGATCGACGTCCCGCTCGACGGGCCGCACATCCCGGAGAACGCCGTGGTCACCGCCATCATCAACGACCGCGTGCTGCGTGCCGTACGAGAGCTCAACCCGGAGCAGCAGGAGTGCGTGGTGCTGCGCTTCCTGCACGGTTTGTCACTGGCCGAGACCGCGTTGATCATGGGGAAGAAGAGTGGAGCGATCAAAGCGCTGCAGTTCCGCGCGATCAAGGCGCTGGCCAGAGCGCTCAAACACGACCTTGCGTAACCTCCACCTGCGGCTCGTCGTTAGGCAGGTGTCACGGCAGCATCATCTGTCGGGGGTTTCGAGGAGCAGGCATGAGTAGGGCGCGCAGATCCCGCCAGCGCGTACTCCATCACCTCACGGAGCTGCGCGAGTTTCCGCTCGGCGGCGGTCCTTCCACGGCCTTCCGCGACCGCCTGCGCGGCGAGCTGCTCGCGGGCCAGGAGCCCGTACGGCATGCCCCCCGCTCCCACCGCCGCCCCACCCCGCGCATCTCGTGGTTCTCCCAGCTGGCCACGCTGGGCCTGGCGGCCGGGATGATGGTCTCGGCGTTCGCCACCTACCACGCGGTCCCCGGCGACACCCTGTACCCGCTCAAGCGGGCCGCGGAGAGCACCCTGGTGCGGCTCAGCACCGACGACGTGGAGCGGGCCGAGCGCGAGCTGGACTCGGCCAAGACCAGGGCGGCCGAGGTGGCCCAGCTGCTCGGCTCCTCCAGCGACGGCCCGCTGGTCACCAAGACGCTGAAGGACATGGAGGACTCCACCCGCTCGGGGATCCGCATGCTGGAGCGGGCCGAGCCGCGCTCCCCCAAGATCAACCAGTTCGCCCAGGACCAGAAGGACATGGTCGAGCCCATGCTGGAGCAGCTGAATCCTTCACAGCAGGACCAGGCGACGGGATACCTCACCTACATTCAAGGGCTCGTCCCTCCGGGCTAGGTAAGCTGTGGCCCATGCGGCTACTTCGACGACGGCACGAGGCTGAGCCGGAGGTTGCCGGCGAGGCCGCGGCGGCGGCCGCGCTCGAGATGGTTCCCATCGAGCCCGACACCCAGGCCGCTGCGTTCTTCGACGTGGACAACACGATGATGCGCGGCGCCTCCATCTACCACTTCGCCCGCGGGCTGGCCACGCGCGGCATGTTCACCACCTCCGACCTGTTCAAGTTCGCCATCGGCCAGGCGGTGTTCCGCCTGCGCGGCAACGAGAACCCCGAGCACATCAAGGTCGCCCGCGAGACCGCGCTGGCGTTCGTGGCGGGCGCGAAGGTCGACGACGTGGTCAGGCTCGGCGAGGAGATCTACGACGAGGTCATGGCCGACCGCATCTGGGCGGGCACCAGGGCGCTCGCCCAGCGCCACCTGGACGCCGGGCAGCGGGTCTGGCTCGTCACTGCCACACCGGTGGAGCTGGCCAGGGTCATCGCCCAGCGGCTCGGCCTGACGGGAGCGCTCGGCACGGTCGCGGAGTCGCGTGACGGCGTCTACACCGGGCGGCTGGTCGGCGACCTGCTGCACGGCCCTGCCAAGGCGGAGGCCGTGCGGGCGCTGGCCAGGCGCGAGGGGCTCGACCTGACCAGGTGCAGCGCCTACAGCGACTCGGCCAACGACCTGCCGATGCTCTCGTTGGTGGGGCACGCGGTGGCCGTCAACCCCGACGCCGAGCTGCGCGAGCACGCCAAGAAGCACGGCTGGCCGATCAAGGACTTCCGCACCGGCCGCAAGGCGACCCTGGCGGCGCTGCCCATCGCGGCAGGGGTCGGCGCGGTCGCGGGCGGCATCGCGGCGGGCATCGCCCTGCGCAAGCACTACCGCGCCGTGGACTAGCCACCGGCTCGCGACGCTCGCCGTACGGCCGCGCTCGCCGTACGACCGTGCTCGCCGTACGGCCGCGCTCGCCGTACGGCCGCGCTCGCCGTACGGCCCGCTGGCTGTACGGCCCGCTGGCTGTACGGCGCGGCGGGTCAGGTCATGGCGTGGGCGATGAGCGCCGCGAGCTCCCTGTTGACCGTCTCGGGGCGTTCCATGGCCAGCATGTGGCCGACGCCGGGGACGACCACCAGGCGCGCGCCGGGCACGGCCTCGGCGATCCTGCGCGCGTGCACGGGCGTGGTCAGCCGGTCGTGGGTGCCGACCATGACCAGGGTCCGCACCCGGCCGAGCGCCGTCAGCGCCGCCAGCTTGTCGTGGGCCATCATGCCGTGGAAGAACCCCACCATGACCTCGGTCGGCGTGTCCGAGATCATCTTGTTGACGAACCGCACGTGGTCGCGGCGGGCTTTCGGGCCGAAGGCGACGTAGCGGGTCACCGGGAGGTTGGCGCGCTCCTTGAGCGCGGGGCGCCCGTCGATGAGCCTCGCCCTGGCCCGCATCCGGTCCAGCACCAGCGGGGTCATCCGCCGCACGGGACCGGGCAGCGCGCCGCCCTCGCCCAAGCGCCCCGCCGAGGTGCTGACCAGCGCCACGGCCTTGATCCGGTCGCCGAACAGCTCGGGATGGCCCGCGGCCAGCCCCATGATCGTCATCCCGCCCATGGAGTGGCCGACCAGCACGATCGGCAGCCCCGGCGGGACCGCGGCCTCGATGACGGCACGCAGGTCTGCGCCGAGACGCTCGATGGTGTGGCCCGCGCCGGGGCCGGTGCCGGAGGCGCCGTGCCCGCGCTGGTCGTAGGCGACCAGGATGGCCTGGCCGGATAGGGCCTCCCGCTGGTAGTGCCAGGAATGCCGGTTGAGCACCCAGCCGTGGGCGAACACCACCGCGTAGGCGGGATCCGGCGGCTCCTCGACGTCCACCGCCAGCCGTACGCCGTCGTCCGTCTCCACGGTGAGCGCCCTGCCCTGGTGGCCGCCGAGCGGCTCGTACGGTCGCCGGCGACGCCTGGCGATCCCGATAGCCGCCCCGACCAGCAGACCGGCGCCCAGCGCCGCACGACTGAAGCCCATGGGGCGACTATAGGACTTTCTGTCTAATAAGACTATTTCAGCTGGTCGAAGAGCCGCTGGGCCTCCGGCTGCTTCCAGACGATTCTGTTCTGGTCCTGCGGCGCGGGCACCCACGGAACGACCGCGAAGGTGACCTTGGTGCCCTGCAACTGCGTGGCCAGCCGGTACATGGTCTCCAGGTCGAGGTCGGTCTTGACCGCCTTGCGGACCTCGGCGAGCAACGGGCGGAGCTTGGTGGGGTCGGCGCGGACCTTGTCCAGCATCGCCTTCATGAACACCTGTTGCCGCTTGATCCGCTGGATGTCCGATCCGTCGCCGTAGCGACGCAGCCGGACGTAGCCCAGCGCCTGCTCACCGTTGAGGACGCTCTTTCCCGCGGGGAGGTTGAGCTTGGCCTGCCGGTCGTTCACCGGCTGCGGGAGGGTGACCTCGACGCCGCCGATCGCGTCCACCATGTGCTTGAACCCGGTGAAGTCCAGCTCCACGTAGTGGTCCATGCGCAGTCCCGTGAGATGCTCGACCGTCTTGACCAGGCAGGAGGTCCCGCCGGTCCCGTAGGCCGAGTTGAGCATGTCCATCCGCGCCGGGGTGGATCGGCACGCGGGGATCTGGACCATCGAGTCGCGCGGGAGGTCGACCACGGTCGCCTTGCCGCGGTTGGCCGGGATGTGAACGATCATCATGGTGTCGGCGCGGCGCCCGTTGGGCCTGCCGTACGCGCCGTTGGGGCCATCGCGCGTGTCGGAGCCGATGAGCAGCACGTTCATCGCGCCCGAGACGTCCGCGGACGGCTGGGCGCCGACGGCGGTGCTCTTGTTGCCGCTGAGGCTGATCAGGGTGGCCGGGACGGCGATCGCGGCGGCGGTCATGGCGGCCACCAGGGCCATCGTCAGCCAGCTCAGCCTGCGGCGGCGGGCCGGCGCGCTCAGCAGGCGGTTGCGCTGGCGGGCCAGCGTGGCGGGGGGCTGGTGCTCGAGCGTGCTGCCGAAGTCGCGCAGCAGCTTCATGTCGTCCATCGTCACTCCTCTCCCTGCAGCGGGTTCGTCTCGCCCAGCGCGGCCCTGACCTTCCGCCTGCCCCTGTTGAGGCGGGAGCGCACGGTGCCGATCGGGATGCCCAGCGCCTGGGCGACCTCCTCGTAGGTCAGGTCGCCCCAGGCGATGAGCAGCAGCACGTCCCGGTCCTTCGCCGGGAGACCGGCCAGCGCGGCCGCCAGCTCGGGCCGTGCGGCCTCGGCGCTGACGCCCGCGGCGACGCGGTCGGCCGGCGAGTCGACCGTGCCGTCCACGGGCGCGCGCAGCATGGCCCGGTACCGGGCCGATTCCGTGCGGTGGTGGCGGGAGATGAGCTTGGTGAGGATGCCGAACAGCCACGGCCTGGCATCCAGGTAGGCCACGTCGTAGCTCCTCCTGCGCGCGAAGGCGACCAGGAAGGTCTCCCCGACCAGGTCATCGGCCGGCTCGGGGCCGAGTCGTTTGGAGACGTAGCGGTAGAGCATGCCGGCGTAGCGGTCGAACAGCTCCGCGAACGCCTCGGGTTCGGTCCAGGACGCGCTGACGAGATCCGCGTCAGCGGCCCTGGTGGCGGGTTGCGCGATCATCTCCGCCCTTCTTGTGGGGAATCAATCACGGATGTCTCGCCACAACCCGCCGCCTGGGTTCACAGCTCCTTCAGGAACCCGCCGTCGATCGCGAAGTCGGCGCCGGTCGTGCTGCCGGAGCGCGGCGAGACCAGCAGCGCCACCGCGTCGGCGATCTCCTGCGGGTCCACCAGCCTGCCCGTGGCCAGGCGCATCATCTCGGGGGCCGCCTGCTTGATGACGGTGTCACGGTCGGCGCCCATCATCCCGGCGATCACGTCGGCGGCGCCGCCGTCCTCGGTCCACCAGGCGGTCAGCACCGGTCCGGGGGAGATCGTGTTCACCCTGATGCCCTGCGGGCCGTACTCCTCGGCCACGGCCTTGCTCACGTGGTTCATGGCCGACTTGGCGGCGCCGTAGTCCACGTTCATCGGCGAGGGCTGCCTGGCCGAGCCGGAGGAGATGTTCACGATCGACCCGCCGCCGCGCGCCAGCATGGCGGGCACCGCCGCGCGGATCGCCCGCACCGCGGAGAACAGGTTGAACTCGAACATCGCCTGCCAGTCCGCGTCGTCCAGCGCCGCGAAGCCCACCCGGGGCATCGTGATGCCGGGCGGCGGCCCGCCGGCGTTGTTGACCAGGATGTCCAGCCCGCCGAACTCGGCGACGGCCCGTGCCACCACCTGGGCGGGCGCCTCGGGGTCCATGAGGTCGACGGGGACGTGCACCGCCTTTTCCGGCAGGTCGGGGGTGCGGGTCCGCGAGGCGGCCACCACGTGGGCGCCTTCCTCCACCAGTGTCCGCGTGACGGCCAATCCGATGCCCTTGGAGGCGCCGGTCACGATGGCAATCCGGCCAGAAAGCTGCAGGTCCATGAGATTCCTTCCGTTTGGTGTTCCCGAGAACACCGGTGGAATCCGGCCGGTTGCGGCTTTCTCAGAAGAACGGCGGGAAGGCGTGGCCGCGGCGCAGCCGCAGCTCGTTGAGCATCTGCTGGATGACCTCGCGCACGTGGTCGGTGAGGTTGAAGACGAGCATCGGATCGTCGGCGGCCGACGGCTCGTACTCGTCGGTCCTGATCGGCTCGCCGAACTCGATCATCCACTTCGACGGCAGCGGGACCAGCCCCAGCGGCCCGAGCAGCGGGAAGAGCGGGGTGATCGGCAGGTACGGCAGGCCGAACAGCCGCGCGAGCGACTTCAGGTCGCCGATCTTGGGATAGACCTCCTCGGCGCCCACGATCGCCACCGGCACGATCGGCACCCCGGCACGGATGGCCGAGGCCACGAAGCCGCCCCGGCCGAAGCGCTGCAGCCGGTACCGCTCGGAGAACGGCTTGCCCACGCCCTTGAACCCCTCGGGGAACACCCCGACCAGCTCACCCTTGCGCAGCAGCCGGTCGGCGTCCTCCCTGCAGGCCAGCGTGTGCCCGGTCTTGCGTGACAGGTGGCCGAGCACCGGCAGCTGGTAGACCAGGTCGGCGCCGAGCAGCCGCAGCGCCCTGCCCGCCTCGTCGTGCAACGCCACCTGCATCATCAGCGCGTCGACGGGAAGCGTGCCCGAGTGGTTGGCCACCACCAGCGCGCCACCCTCGTCGGGCACGTTCTTCAGCTCGACGGTCTCGACCCTGAACCAGTGGCGGTAGAGCGGCCTGATCAGCTCGAGCATCACCTTGTCGGTGAGCTCGGGGTCGTAGCCGAACTCGTCGACCTCGTACTCGCCCGCGATCCGCCTGCGCACGAACGCCAGCGCGGCGGCCAGCGAGTCCGGCTCCTCGAACGAGGGCGCCGAGGCGATCGGGATCACCTCTGCCTCTCGCTCCTCCTTGGGAGCGCTCATCGCCGGTCACCTCCCAGCGCGTGCAGCCCGCGCGAGTCGAGGAAGTCGTGGTAGGCGGCCTCGGTGGTGAACTTGGGCCTCCAGCCCAGCTCGGCCTCCAGCCGCCCGGTGTCGACGACCCGCCCGAAGCTCATCAGCCGCAGCTGTTCGGGTGAGAAGTCGACCAGCCCGATCCGCCGCGCCGCCCCGCCGAGCAGCCCGAAGGCCGGCGAGGGCAGCGGCAGCGACAGCCGCCCCGCCCGGCGCGCGCACTGCGACAGCAGCAACACGCCTGCCCCGGCCACGTTGTACGTGCCGGGGTGGTCTTCCAGCGCCACCCTTCTGAGCACCTCGACCGCGTCGTCCTCGTGGACGAACTGCAGCCGGGGGTCGAAGCCGAACACGGTCGGCAGCAGCGGCTGGGAGAAGTAGCGGGTGAGCGGCGAGTCGACGCCGGGCCCCATGAAGTTGGCGAAGCGCAGCAGCGTGACGGTGACGTCGGGGCGGCGGCGCGAGAAACCGCGCACGTAGCCCTCGACCTCGACGGCGTCCTTGGCGTAACCGTGGCTCGGGCCTTCGTGGGCCTCGAGGTCCTCGGTGAACACCGCTGGATCCGTGGGAGACGAGCCGTAGACCGCGGTGGTGGAACGCACCACCACGCGCCGTACGGTCGCCGACCGCTGGCAGGCGCCGAGCAGCTGCATGGTGCCGATGACGTTGTGCTCTTTCATGTAAGAACGCCCCGCGTTACGCGAGGGCGCGCTCACCAGACTCATGTGCACAACGGTGTCGATGTCGGCCGCCGCGATCACCTGTGCGATGTCGGGACTGCGCAGGTCGACCCGGACGAACTCCGTGCGACCGAGTGTGACGCCGCCGTCTCGGGTCAGCGAGGGGGGCGGCACGGTGTCCACTCCGATGACGCGGCCGATGCCCGGGTCCGCCGCGAGAACGCTCGCAACCCGGGCGCCGATGTGGCGCGAGACCCCGGTGACGAGCACGGTACGGGTCATCAGCGCCTCACAGCTGCTTCTGCTTACTTCTTGTTACGCCGCTGGATACGCGTCTTCTTCAGCAGCTTGCGGTGCTTCTTCTTGGCCATCCGCTTACGGCGCTTCTTGATCACAGAGCCCACGGGACCCCCAGGTATTTGTAGCAAGTCGAGACGGCGTGCGAGCGCACACCGGCTCACAGACTACCGGAGGGTCAAGGCCCGGTCGCACGATGGCGACCAGGCCCCTCCCGCGACCGTATTCACGGCGTGGCCGGCACGCCGCTACTCCTGCTTCAACCTGCCTCGATGTAGGCCTCCCGCAGATAGTCGTGTACCGCCTGCTCCGGGACCCTGAACGACCGTCCTACACGGATGGCCGGCAGCTCGCCCGAGTGCACGAGTCGGTACACCGTCATCTTGGACACCCGCATGACCGTGGCCACTTCAGCCACTGTCAGGAACTTCACCTCGCTGAGAGGTCTTTCGCCTGCACCCATCGGACGCCTCTTCCGCACGTGTTTCCGGGTTATCCCCACTGGTGCCATTGCTCACGCACGTGTACTGCCGTCAGCGTAAGTCGGGACTCCGAGTGCGCAAACCCCCTATTTTCCCAGTTATCGGAGCCACCTGTCAGCGGAACCAGCAAAGATGCTGGCCAGCAGCCGGGACGTGCCCCTCGCCATCAGGTTGGAACTGTCCAACTTCGTACACATAAGAGTCGCCCGACCCGCATCAAAAGTTGGCAAAGGGACTGCGAGCCTCTTGGAATGCAGGCGCGAAAAGACGGTATCGGGAGGACCGAATTCGACTCAAAGGCCCCGTGAGACTCGTGTGACGAGCCTCTCGGTCAGCGGAGCGTAATAGCGTGGTAGCACATTGTCATCGAGCGGGACGACGACGTCGATCTTGCCCTCGGCTTCGCCCAGGAAGAGGGCGGGATCGTTGCAGTCGGCGAAGGCCACGGTGGGCACCCCCGCCTCGCCCGCGGCCCCGGCCCACCCGTGGTCGGCCACGACCAGGTCGGGCAGGTCCGGCCCCAGCTCGGTCAGCATGCGCTCCATCGGCGTGGAGTCGTGGGTGTGCACGAAGCCGCCCTTGTCGTCCAGCATCGCCACCTCGCCCAGGTAGCGGATCTTCCTGGCCCGTCCGAACCCGGACCCGGAGTACGTCCAGCCCTCCCCCGGCGTCAGCAGCCTCGCCCCGCGCTCGGCCGCGAACGCGGCCAGCGGCAGATGCATGGCCAGCAGCCCGGTCGGGTGACCCGTGGCGAACAGGATGCTCGGGCTGTCCTGGGACAGGACCGCCGCGATGCGGTCGGCCATGGCGTCGAGCGCGTCGATGGTCCGCTCGGGGTCGATGGTGTCCTGGCCCCAGCGATGCCCGGGGTCGGCCACGACGCCGCAGGACTTGGCCATGAGCGCCAGGATGTCGCGGAAGGACCAGGGCTGCGACAGCGTCAGCCCCAGCATGTAGTAGGGGTCGCGGTTGGCCAGGGAGCTGTAGTGGTCGAGGTTGTTCTCGCGCGAGGTCGCGACATCGCCGGCGATCCGGGTTCTGATCAGGTGCTCGCGGAGTTCGTCGCGGCTCAGCACAGGTATTTCCTCGCTAGGGCATGGGGTCGAGGCCGTGCAGGGGGAACACCGCGTTCCGGGTCGCCATGACCGCACGGTCGATGGGGTCCGCTGGGTCATAACCACCGGATAGGTCGCGGAATTCCGGATTTCGGCCGTCCGTCATCGTCAGCGGTGGCGCCTCGCCCGTCCTGTCTCTGGCGAACTGGCGCCAGGCCTCCGGCGTCGGCGTGGCCGGATCCACGGGGTGGCCCGACAGCTCGGCGATCAGGTGCGTCCACGCCCTGGGCACCACCTGGACCAGCTCGTAGCCGCCACCGCCGGTGGCCAGCCAGCGCCCGCCCGCGGTCTCGTGCGCCAGGCGGTGCAGCGCCTCGTAGGCGGTGCGCTGACCGTCGAGGCTGAGCATGAGGTGGGCCAGCGGGTCGAGCGCGTGGCTGTCGCAGCCGTGCTGCGTCACCAGGATGTCGGGGCGGAACTCGCGCAGCAGCGGCGGCACCACCGCGTCGAAGGCCCGCAGCCAGCCCGAGTCGCCGCAGCCGGCGGGCAGCGCCACGTTGACCGCGCTGCCGTCGGCGCCGGTCTCCTCGGGGAAGCCGGTGCCGGGGAACAGCGTGCGCGGCCCCTCGTGCAGGCTGATCGTCAGCACCCTCGGGTCGTCGTAGAACAGCGCCTGCACGCCGTCGCCGTGGTGCACGTCCACGTCCACGTAGGCGATCTTGTCCACGCCCTGGGCGAGCAGCCAGGCGATGGCCACCGCCGGGTCGTTGTAGACGCAGAATCCGCTGGCCAGGTTGGCCATCGCGTGGTGCAGGCCGCCGGCCACGTTCACGGCGTGCTCGGCCGTACCGTCGAAGACCGCGCGGGCGGCGGCGAGCGAGGCGCCGGTGATGAGCGCGGAGGCCTCGTGGACGCCGGCGAAGGCGGGGTTGTCGGGCGTGCCCAGGCCGATCGACAGGTCGGGCACGCCGTTGGCGGACACCCGCTTGACGGCCTCGATGTAGTCGCGCTTGTGCACCAGGGCCAGCTCGTCGTCGGTGGCCGGCACGCAGCCCGCGACCTCCACCTTCTCGAGCACGCCGAGCTCGCGGGCCAGCGCCATGGTCAGCTCGACACGGACGGGCGCGAGCGGATGGCCGTGGCCGAAGTCGTAGGTGATGAGAGCGTCGTCCCAGATGACCCGTGCCGTCTGACTCATACGTGCTCCCTGTTCCCTCGCCCTTGCGCCGACGTTACCGCAGCGTCAACGGCCGGGGTCCAGACGGTCCGCCCAGTTAACTCCGGCGAATTTCCGCATAGAGTCGGATCATGCGCTTCGTGCGTCCGTTCCAGGCCGCATGGCGATTCTTCCAACGTCCGCGGGTGTTCGACACCACGCTGGTCGTCGTGCTCGCGGGCATCTCGGGCACTGTCGTGGTCGTCACGCTCGTCAATCCGAGCCCGGTCCTGCCCTCGGCCGCGCAGTTCCTGATCACGACGCTCCCCCTGCTCGTACGGCGCGGCCGGCCACTCCTGGCGGCCGGCGCCGTGACCGTGCTGGACGTGATCGGCCTGGTGGCGGGCATCGGGAACACCGAAAGCATCCCCGAGGCGATCGCCTACTACAGCGTCGGCCGCTACACCTCGGGCCGCACCACCGCGATCGCCGCGGCCGCGGGCGCCGTGGTCTTCGGCGTGGCCTACCAGGTCGCCATGCCCCGCCCCGGCTCCTGGATCAGCGGGGTGATCGCCCCGCTGATCATGGTGGGCTGGGGGCAACTCATCCGGGTGCGGCACGAGCTCAAGGAGCGCAGGCAGCGCGAGATGGCCGACGACGCCGTACGCGCGGAGCGGCGGCGGATCGCCCGCGAGCTGCACGACGTCGTGGCGCACCACCTCAGCGTCGTCAACGCACTGGTCGGCGGGGCCAGGGCGACGCTGCCGCAGGACCAGCGCGACGCGCGCGAGGCGCTGTCCAGCGCCGAGCAGACCACCCGCCAGGCGCTGGCCGAGATGCGTCAGCTGCTCGACGTACTCAGGGCCGACGACGGAGGCGGCGCTGACGCCTCCACCGGGGTGGGCGCCGCCCGGCTCCCCACGCTCATCGAGGAGGCCAGGACCGCGGGCCTGCCGGCCAGCCTGACCGTGACCGGGCAGGCCGTGGCGCTGCCCGCCGCCGTCGACCACGCCGTCTACCGGATCGTGCAGGAGGCGCTCACCAACACGCGCAAGCACGCCAGGGGGGCGCGTGCCACGGTCTGCCTGGCCTACGAGCCGGGCGCCGTGGACGTCCTGGTGCTGGACGACGGCGTCGCGGGCCCGGCAGGCACGCCGGGCTTCGGGCTGGGCGGGATGGCCGAACGGGTGGCGCTCAGCGGCGGTCAGCTCGAGACCGGCCCGCGCCCCGAGGGCGGCTTCCGTGTGTACGCCCGCATCCCGCTGGAGAAACCATGATCACAGTGCTCCTGGTCGACGATCACGCGCTGGTGCGCACCGGCTTCAGACTGATGCTGAACGCTCAGCCCGATCTGACCGTCGTGGGCGAGGCCGCCGACGGCGCGGAGGCGGTCCAGTTGAGCAGGCGGCTCAGGCCGGACGTGGTGCTGATGGACCTGCACATGCCCGGCATGGGCGGGGTCGAGGCCACCGAGTTGATCACCGGCGAGCTCGAGGGTGTGCGGGTGCTCGCGCTGAGCACGTTCGACCTGGACGAGAACGTGGTGGCGGCGCTGCGCGCGGGCGCCGACGGGTTCCTGCCCAAGGACGTCTCGCCCGAGGAGCTGGTCGAGGGCGTGCGCGTGGTGCACCGCGGCGAGTCGGCGGTGGCGCCGCGGCTGCTGACCCGGCTGATCGGCACGTTCGTGCGGGCCGCCAGGCCGCGCTCGGAGCGGGTGCCGCCTGAGCCGGCCGGGCTGACCGACCGGGAGCGGGAGATCCTCGTGCTGATCGGGCGCGGCAGGTCCAACGCGGAGATCGCCGCCGAGCTCGACGTCTCGCCCTCCACCGTCAAGAACCACGTGACCAGCCTGTTCTCCAAGATCGAGGTCAGGGATCGGGCGCAGGCCGTCATCGTGGCGTACGAGGCAGGTCTGATCTCGCCGGGCGAGTAGGACCAGGCTCCCAGCCGGGAAACGGTTCTCGGGCAGGACGAAAACCGGCTGGAGCGCCGCGACGCTTGAGGCATGATCCCGATTCGGGCAAGCAACCTGACGAAAACCTACGGCAAGACGACCGCCGTCTCCGATCTCTCCTTCGACGTCCGGCCCGGCCAGGTGACGGGGTTCCTCGGGCCGAACGGGGCCGGCAAGCCCACAACGGGGTTGTGACGCAATTGTGAGCATCATAGTACAGGCCGGGTGATCACGAGCGGCAGCCGTACCACGTGCGGACGTAGGGGCCGTTGACGAGTCGTTGCGGTGGCGCTGATCTGTGGGGCCAAGATCACGAAACGGGGGCATTACGCTGGCCAGCCAATGGCAGGGGCTTGCCTCCTGCCCACGGTGTTGCCCCTGCGCGCCCCCGTTTTGTGATCTTGGTAGGGGTCCCCGCAGATTGGCTCCGAAACGAATCGACAACGGTTCCCCCTCTTCTCGTGCATGCAGTTCTCCCCAATATGCACGCTTCTCGGTTAGCCTGATAGCGGACTCAATGACGTCTGAAAGGCGGCATATCGTGTCGGCTGACGAATCGATCGGCAACCGCCTGCGGGAAAAGCGGCGCTTGCGCGGGTGGACTCAGGAAGAACTCGCACACGCAGCAGACGTTAGCTTGCAGGTAGTCAAGAAGATTGAACAAGGCGGAAGCGCACGCCTAGAAACACTTCACCAGCTTGCGCGGGCTCTCGGGGTAGTGACACTTACCTTCGTCGGCCCTAGCTCGCCGGAACCGCGCGATGATGACCATGATGCGGCAGTACTGTCCGAAATCCGTGCAGCCATCAATCCGCCTATCGGACTGCACGGAACGCCGATCTACGGAACTGCCGACTACGACGACCTGGACCTGGCCCGGCTTAACAAGGCCGTCCTTTCGATGACGCGGGCGTATCACTCTGACCGCTACGACGACCTGGCCGGGATTCTGCCAGCGCTGGTCCGCTCGGCTCATCATCACGTTGGCGGACTCCCGGAGCGGTCTCGGCACGACGCGCTAAGGACGCGAGCGAACATCGTAGGGCTAACGGGGCGCTACTTGATCCAGATCCGCGCCCATGACCTGGCGCTTACGGCGCTCCACGCATCTCTCCGGGACGCTCTGGAGATCGACGATACGCCGCTCGCGGCGGCAGCGATCAGCGGGCAGGCGCACGCCATGCTTCGCCAAGGACGGTTCGCAGAGGTGGAACGCCTGTGTGCCGATGCAGCGCAATCACTCGAACCTCGGATGTCGGAGGCGTCGCCCGATCAGCTTGCCGCGTGGGGCTGGATGCTTCTGAGGGCAAGTGCAGCGGCGGCAAGAAACAACCGTCCGGAGGAAGCGCGGGACTACCACGGTATGGCGGCGGCGGCTGCTGCCCCGATCCATGGTGAACACCAGACCGTGGACGCGAAGACCTTCGGCACGCTCACGGTGCAGATGAAGCAGGCAGAGAACGCCCTGGTCGGGGGCGATCCGGCGATGGCATTGGAGCTGTCTGCCGGGCTTCAGCGAGGCGACGATCTCACAGATGAGGAATGGGATCGACATCTGCTAGACGTGGCACGCGCACACAGTCAGACAAATGACCCAGATCGGGCGATTGACGTGCTGCTCGATCTACGCGGACGAAATCCGCAATGGCTGAGATATCAGCAGATGGCACGCGATACGTTCCGCGAGGTACTTAAGTCAAGCTCGCGGGCTCTAAGTGATGATCGCCGACTGCTCGCCGATCACCTGGGAGTTTACGAGTAGGGACCACGTAGCGTAGCCCTTACGAGCGCAGCACAGTGAAAGGACTGTGCTGCGCTTCTGTTTTGTAGGGAGGGGTCATTTTACGTTCGCTTGTAAGCGTTCTTTCGGAGGTGGATCAAGTGAGACCGGAACGAGAAAGGGCGGAGTCCCTGCACGGTCCATGGCCAAGCACACTCGAAGAACTACAGGCGAAACATGCTGGACGGTGGGAAATTTGGCGCGAATTGCTAGCAGACGGTAGTCACGGTGAATGGTGCGCCAAGAGGATCGGTAGTGATGCTCTTGTGCGGACGCCGTATGTGGAATTGCTGTCGATGTCGATAGACGATTACGACCGGCGGCACCTTCGCCTGCAATGCGTGCCACATGTGAACACACGAAGGGCGACAGCGAGCGTCCGGGGCATCGCGGGTGGAGTCGATCCGCTCGCCTAGGACGTCAAGCAAGTGAAGCGGCCCCGGGCACGGTGAGGCTAACCACCGGCCGGGGCCTTGATCGCACGTGGAGGTGCGACCCGTGGAACAGCATAGAACCAACCACCCGATAGGGGACCTGGCGCTTCCCTCCGAGTTGTCGGCGGCTGATGTGATCGCCTACTGGGAGGGCGCTGAGCATGAGTACATCCATCTCGTGCGGTTGATGTGGGACCTGCACTGGGCGGGGATGCAGGTGAGCCTGACCATGGGCGCGGGTGCGGGGCCGTGCTTGGTGGTGCATCGGGCGGGCGATCCGCTTCGTGTCCGGGCTCATGTCGTGAATGCTCGCTGGTTCTTCTCCTGGGGTCGGACGGCTCGTGTGGACGCGCTGGATGCCGGTGCGGTCAACGTGATCTGCGAGGCGGCGCGGTGACTGGGCTGTGGCGGTTAGCGCTGCTCACGGTTCCGGGGGTCGCCTCGGCGGTGCCCGTGGCGCGGCACTGCGTTGAGGGGGTGCTGACGGCGGCCGGTTACGTGGATCTGGACGAGGTGCTGCTGCTGGTGTCTGAGCTGGCGACGAATGCGGTCACGCACTCGGATTCGGGCAGTCCGGGCGGGACGCTGACCATCGAGGTGAACGAGAGCTGCGCTGTGTGGGCTGACGTGCTCGGTGCGGTCGTGGTGAGGGTGGATGTCATCGATGACGGGTCGTTGTCGGTGCCCACACCGCGCACGCCGGACTCCGAGAGCGGCGGGGGCCGTGGGCTGTGGCTGGTGGAGAACCTGGCCGACAAGTGGGGGCACTGGGAGAGGGACAAACAGCGGGGCGTCTGGTTCGAGCTGGAGCTACGGACCAACGACGTCCAGCGTTCAACGGCAGGTTGGTCTCAGCAATGAAAAGGAAGCGCGCGAGCATCGGCACTCAGGTCGAGATCGTTGGTGTGCACCATAGTCCGGCTGCGACGCGGGGGGCTGGCGGGCTGATCGGGTTGCGTGGGCGGGTGATCGCCTCGGCGCTTGGAGACTCCTTTGCGCGGGTGGCGCTGGAGGAGAGTGATTTCTCGCGGTGGCCGGGTGGGGTGCGTCGCTGGGTGGTGGCCTGGGATGACCTGGTTCCGGTGGCTGAGGCGCTGTCGTGTGCTGAGCGGTCGGGCTCCTATCGGGCGGGGACAACAGGCGAGGGTGATTCTCAGCAGGTTCACGCGATCGGGCCCGGCGACGATTCGGAGGGCGGGCGGATGCTGGCTCTGTGCGGTGAGCAAGTGATCTTGATGGCTTTAGGTGACTGGGTGCTGCCCTTTGCTCCGTCCCTCGGCCGCGCTTGTCCTGGCTGCCGGGACGCGGTCTAGGGCCATGGGACAAGGCGGCGGCATGGTGAACTTTCGCACTCGTCAACCGGGCGAGTGGGCGAGGGGATGCTCCCGTGTCGCCGCCTGTAGGCCCCGCCTTCGGTAGTTGTCGATCTTGGGGACACGTCACAGCCCCCGTCGCTGCGGTTGCCTTTAGTGGAGAGCCTGGAGGCAAGCCGGTCAGCGGTGACGTCTGGGAGAGATCGGCATCGGGTAGCTACCGAAGGCGGGCACGCCTCGTTGGGCAGGGCGGCGGTGCGTCGAATGGACCGGGCGCACGGTCGCCCTGCCTGCGTGGGATCTGTGACGCGGCAAGGCTAGTCTAGAAACCGGGCACCCTTCACGTCCCGATCACGCCGGTACCCACTTGTGCCGATGTCCGTCGTAGAAGAGAACCTCGGAGTCCTTCACAGCCGATGCGCTGGTCCTGAACGGCTTGCCGCCGTCGTCAATGGTGACTGTTCCCGAATCTCCGCCGCTGGCCCAGTCGAGATCGATCACCCATGCGCAGTCGCAGCTGCTGGTCTCGACTCCCACATCGATAATTTCCGGATCGCTGTCCGTGATGCGGTAGGGGAAGTAGATGACCTCTCCCTGCTCGTTCTTGTCCGGGTGATTGTCGTCCTGCTGTGCGTTAGCTTCTTTTCCTGGTGTCGGTGTCGGTGTCGGAAAATCGGGGCCGTCGTTGCTGGGAACGGGGGTTGGCCGATCGGAGGCGTCCAGGCTCGCGTACAGGTTCCGCTCCGCCAGTGTGGAGTTCGCGCATCCGGGATCGCCAGGGAAATCCGCCTCGTAAACTGCCCCGGCCGCGGGATGGGAGCGCTTGACCACACGGATGCGCATGCCCTGGAGAAGGGTCGCTGCAGCGGAACGCCCCTGTAACGTGATCTCCACATGGGTGGTTCCCTGGTCGATCCCTCGCGCTGCGCGGCGCCAGCGCTCCCACGACTCTTCGTCCGGCGGCGGCACAGCACCAACGTGCGTATCAACGATAATCCTGTAAGCCCGCGGGCACGGGCCATAGAACTTGACCGGGTTGACGCGTTTCACCCACGTGAACGGCTCTCGGGCCGCCGTAATTTGGGCCACTCCGGTCGTTGCAGCATTGGTGATCAGCGCCGTGATCGAAGCCGCAAGGGCTGCGGCGAGCGCGGCCACCAGCCATCGCCATCGCTCGCCGACCCATGCCCAACGACTGTGAGGGCGTGGGGAGGGATGCGGACGCGGTCGGAGATGACGATCGGCCACAGGAACGCTCCATATTCGGGGGAAGGGGCTGGCGTTAGAGAGCGCTATTCGCATGCTGCCACAAGAATGTTCGGGCATGGGTGGCTCTACCCTCGGCGAAATCTGTTGGTCCTTGCTAGAGAACCGACGAACTTGGGCTCGGTGTGGCTCATCTGTGTACGGATCTCCCGGAGCTAAGGCCGGTATGGGGTCGGGGAGCAGAATCCGCAAAGGCGAACTTGGGCTCGTATGGGCTCGTCTGTGTACCGATCCCGTGCGCTACGGGCCGCTATGGGGTCGGGAGCGTGGGGGCCGGTCGCATGACCGGAGGTCACCCGTAGGGCGAACGCAGTGAGTGCAGCCGGCGCGCACGCGGCGGAAAGATGATCATGGACCGTGTCCGCGGTGGCGTCCGTAATGATCTTGATCTGTGAGAGAACGGCGGCGATAAGGGGTGCGGGCGGCGTGGCCGCTCCCGCCGGGACCGGCCTCCAGGCCGCATGCCCGGCGGGGAGGGCGGCCGGTTTGGCCGCCCGCGCGGGCCGCCGGAGGCGGCCCGCCTTGATTCTTATAAGAACAATTCGGCAAGTGCCCGGATGGCGAAGCATGAGGGGCCCGCGTACAGGAGTTGCGCGACAGCGGGTGCTGATGGGCGAGACGTGACGTCTGGTGCGTTCTCGTGCCATGTGGGGCGATCAAAGGACATAGCAGACTCTAGCGGTAGTGAAATGCGCCAAAGCGGCACGATTTGCTACTAGTGATTGATTGCGCGGCGGTTAGAGTGTCGGAGGATCTAGACGACAACGCCGTTCGCAAGGAGTCGAGCTATGGGTGTGGGCTACGACGCCGGGGGCGAAGGACTCGCTTCCGGTGAATTGCGGGGTGACCTAAAGACTGCTTTAGGTCGGACCCCTAGAGGGCAATGGGCAGCCGTGATCCGGGAATACCTACGGATGCGCGTAGGCGAGGAGGATCACGAGTGGATACGCGAGCTAGCGGTTCTGGCTAAGACGGAAAAGCTCACGGTGCCGGAGATCAGAGACCTGACCTCGAATCTCGCTTGGGACAGCAGGGCTGCGGGCGAGGCCATCCCGGGTGAAGACCTACAACCCTATGGCGTGGTGGATCCTGACCTCTATCGCCTGATCGTGGTGTACGTGAGAGGTCAACGGCTGCGCTTTGACTTCCTCTTCAGGGAGCTACATGAAAGCGCTCAGAAGTGGTTGAGAGAGTTCGATGACGCGCTAATCCGCGCGTTTGGGGCGCTGGGCGCATTCGGGCTGAGGTTGCCTGATGGGCGTGAGCTGTATCGTCAGTCGGACTCTGCGAAGGATGCCGATAGGAGTAGCCGGTATGTCCTTCTCGCCGCACTGTGGACGGCGAATCACCTCCCTGAGCAGGGGGAAATGCTCCTTTCGCTAAGCTCCAAAATGGTGGGCCTCGGGGAGACGAGCCCGAATCTCTACTTCCGGCGGGCGCGTGCATTTTCACGGCTCGGTAAGTACGAGGAGGCGGAGGATGACGTCTTTCGCGCGATGGAGTTGCTTGGCACCGACGCCAACGATATTCACGCGGATTACATGCGTGAATGGCAACTAGTGGTCGCGATGCGTCATGTGGACGATGCAGGTAAACGGGTCGTCCGAGAAATCCGGACCTCGATGGAGGAGGAGATAGAGCGGCGCGTGGTGGAGGCAACGCACCGGATGAATGAGCGCGTCCACGCTGCCGAAAGGCTGGCGGGCGACACGATGGCGAAAAACGTGGAGATCCTCGGTGTTTTCGTCGCGCTTATCACATTCGTAGGTGGTGGTATTTGGGTAGCGGTGAGTAAGACCCAAGAGTGGTGGCAGGCAATCGGGAGCGTGGCCCTCATCGGTGGCGGGTGCCTTCTCTTCCTCCTCGCTCTTCGCCGGATCGTTGTTCCCAGAGATTCGACAGTTACAACCCTCGTCAAGAAAGGGCGTGAATGAGCCTGCTGAAGCCGTACTATCCCGAACTGATTGAGCCCGTGCGCACGGTGGGTGCACGGGAATTCGACTTCGGGAAGCACGTGGTGTTGATGGGGATCGTCAACCGGACACCGAATTCGGGTCTGGACCCGAACATGTCGTTGGATCTGAAGGCGGCAGTCCAGACAGCAGAGAAGGCCATTCGGGAGGGTGCTGAATGGGTGGATGTCGGCGGGCGGTCTTTCCGCGCTGACCAGCCGGAGCTATCAAGCGACGAAGAGATCCGGCGTGTCGTGCCAGTGATTGAGGCAATCCGGGCACAGAGCGACGTCGTAATCTCGGTGGATACCCATTTGCCAGATGTAGCGCTCGCGGCTGTGCGCGCGGGGGCGGATGTCATTAATGACACCCACGGGCTGCAATCACCGGGAATGGTTGAGGTAGTTCGGGAAACCGGCGCGAGTGTGATCATCACTCACAGTCTGGGCGGGCCGCACACGCCCGTGCACCGACCGGCGTACAACGACGTAGTCACAGACGTTCGTGACTTCCTGCTGGCGCGGGTCAATTATGCGCGAGAGAACGGCATAGCGGCGGATCGGATCTATATCGATCCGGGACACGATCTCAACAAAAACACCCATCACAGCCTTGCGATTACGCGAGGGCTACCAACGATAGCGGAAATCGGGTATCCGGTGTTGGTGGCTACGAGCCGCAAGCATTTCATTCGGGAATCGCTGGGGGTTGAGAAGACCGATTCGGCCGCACTCAACATAGGTACGATCGTGGCCAACACAATGTGCGCATACCTAGGCGCGCGTATTGTGCGTGTTCACGAAGTGGCGGAGAACGTCACGGCCATGCGGACCGTTGAGGGACTCCTAGGGTTCCGTGGACCTGAAGCGCCGATACACAACATGTGATACATGGAAGGAGCCCGCCTTCGCAGGGAAGGCGGGCTCCTCGTTTTTGTTAGTGAGCGATATCGTGGATGTTGTTCAAGACGACTCGATCGGATCGCAAGAGGGATTTGGAAACAGCCACTACGCGGGCATGACAGTAGTAGATGCGCTGTACTTCCATGACCGGTTTTCCGGGTGGGATGTCCATAAGGTGGCCCTCGTCGGCTGTGGGCATCCGCGCTGAAATGGTCTCGTGCACTTGGGTAATGTCAACGCCACTACGGGCTTGCCTGGCTATTGGATCGGGATTGTGCAGGTCCCTTGGATCGATCTCCGCGTCGGGCGAGATTAGCTCATAGTGCTGGGTGATCTCGATCAGATGTGAGACATCTCCGCCTCGATATTCAACCCGGTATTCGATCTTCTGAACCTTGGCCGTGGGCGGCAACTGAAGGAGTTGGGCTACGTCTTCCGGCGGCAGCCCCTCGGACAGGTCGACGGCGATCACCTTTCCCGGCTGCGTATCGGCAGCCTCGACGGGGTGACCGTTATGGGTGCTCTTGGGTACGGGCTTCCACCTGGGGGAGACGAAACTGCCCTTCCCCTGCCGTGAGTAGATGAGGCCCTGAGAGCGGAGTAGGGCGATAGCGGCGCGGGACACGCTGCTAGAGACGCCATACCGAAGCTGGAGGTCCTTCTCGCTAGGGATCTTGGATTCCGGCGGGAGCTTCCCGGTCCGGATCTGCTCAGCGATCCCTTCCGCGATGGACTGGTATGTGGCGGACATCACATCAACCTCCTTCACCTACACAGTACACCAAACGCACTTTGTAGGTTAACGTACTAAGTAGGTGAAGCGCACGGAGCGCTTCGTTCGGAGAGGAGTCACCCTGTTACAGGGTCCGATAGCGGTGAGCTTCGATCAGGTGTTCCCTCGTGGGTGCTACCTGATCGGGCAGGTTGAGCCCGTAAGGGACTTCGACCGTTCGACGAAGGAGTCCTTCGTTCAGAGCCGGGACAAGGACACCGGGCTTCCGCTGTGGCAGGTTGCCGTACTGGACGGCGACCCCACGGCGAAAGCCGCGCAGCGCACGATGTCGATCAAGATCCCCAGTGCGGAGGAGCCGGAGGTGCCCGATCTTCCGCAGGGGCACCCGATCATGCCGGTGGAGATCGTCGGGCTGACCGTCACGCCGTACGTGGCTCAGTCCACGGGACGGCTGGCCTACTCGATCCGCGCAACGGCGATTCGTCGGGCGCGTGTCGCGGCGAGCGGGGGCGGCGAATGACGTCGGGGGACGAGCCGTACACCTACGTGGTCACGCGTGAGGCGCGTGGCCACACGTACCGGGGGATTTCCTTCTACGACTCGGCGGTCCGGGTCGCAACGGGGATGATCAACGAGCGCGGGGCCGGGGGGGTCGTGTATCAGCGGCCCTACGTCTCGCTGGGCACGAACGATGTTGAGGCCACGCTGTCCACGCGGGGCGGGGGTCCCGTGACGCTGGCAGACGTGGAACTGGCGGAGCGGCTGGCGGGGGCGGCTGACCGCTACCTGGCCATGTGCCGTGAGCAGTACGAGGAGTGTCACGGGGGCCAGCAGCTCTAGGAGCGCTGGCGTAAGGGGTCACCGGGCGATAGCGGCTCGGTGACCCCACCACAACTCATTCGAGATTCGGGAAGGATCTTTGATGTTCCGTCGCCTTCCGGGCGAGACAGAGAACATTGTGACAACGAGACCCACAACCGTGGTCTTCCGGCCGGTCGTGGTGCAGACTCCAGCGATTGTCACGCTGGTAGTAGGACTCTGGCGGCTGGTGGCCTGGCTGGTTCGCCTCGTCTGGCGGCATCCGGTGGCATGTCTGGTTCTGGGGATCACCTCGGCTGTGCTGTGGTGGCGGGGGCCGCACGTGGCCGCGTGGGGGGCCGTGAGTACCGGTGCACTGGTGGTGTGCTGGGGGGTGGTGCATCAGCGATCGTGGGCGCGGTGGTGCTACTGGCCGCTGGTGGCGTGGTGGCGCGGGCTGTGGGTGTACGGGGCTCGCTGGCGAGGGGTAACGGCCGTCGCAGGGTTACGCGCGATGGTGGATGGCCGCGCGTACGGGCCACGGCTCGTGCGAGTCCGGTCTACGCCCTGGGCTGACCTGGTGGCCGTGCGGATGGTGCGGGGACAGTCCGTGCGGCACTGGCAGGACGCGGCGGAGTCGCTGGCGCATGCGTTCGGGGCGCTGTCGTGCCGGGTGGCCGTGCGGCGAGGGGGACGGCTCCTCTTGACTCTCCCGCGCAGAGACCCGCTGGCGAACGCGTTCGGCGCGGTGCGGCTACCTGCTGCGGCGACCCTGCGTCCGGTGATCGGGTGGCAAGAGGACGGGGAGCCCTGGCGGCTGCGGGTGGCTGGAACCCATGTGCTGGTGGCGGGTGCGACCGGCGCGGGCAAGGGCTCGGTGTTGTGGTCAACGGTGCGGGGGCTGCTACCGGGAGTGGCTGAGGGCACGGTAAAGCTGTGGGGGCTGGACCCCAAGCTGATGGAGCTGTCGCTAGGGCGGTCGCTCTTCGGTGATCGGTACGCGGCGTCCCCGGAGGAATGCGCGGATCTGCTGGAACGAGCCGTGGCCGAAATGCAGGAACGCGCGCGCTACTACGCCGGTCGGGTCCGCAAGCACAGGCCGACGGTGGAGGAGCCGTTCTGCCTCGTGATCGTGGATGAGGTGGCGTTCCTGACGGCGTATCAGCCGAACAAGCAGATTCGGGCTCGGATCATGGCGGCTCTGGCGACGCTGACGACTCAGGGCCGCGCGGTGGGCTTCTGTGTCCTGGCTGCGCTTCAAGACCCTCGCAAGGACGTTCTCACGATTCGGAACCTGTTCCCTGACCGGATCGCCCTGCGCCTGGATGAGCCCGAACAGGTGGACATGGTTCTAGGCGATGGGGCACGGGACCGGGGGGCGCTCGCTGACGAGATCTCCCATGTGGAGGAGGAGGGCGCGGGCGTGGGCTACGTGCGGGTCGAGAGGTCACCTGACCCGGTGAGAGTGCGGGCGGCCTTCATCTCGGATGAGGTCATACGGGCGATGGCTGCGGCCTTCGGGGAGCATGCGTGAGCGAGGAACTGAACGAGGAACTGACGGGGCTTCGATGCGCGGTCTGCGGTGCGGCGGCGCTGCGGCTGGACGTGTGCCGGGGCCGGGTCGAGTGCACGGAGTGCGGAGCCGCCGCCCGCGTGGTGTGCGACGGACAAAACGACGACAGCACAGCGAGCAAGGAGAGTGATTGAGACAAGCGGGGGCAACAACCGGGCTGGATCTGGAAACAGCCCAAGCGCTGGCGGAGCAAACAGGGGTGTGCATTCGCCCTCTGAGTTTCCGGGTGACGGATCGGGCGACGGGCGCAAGTCAGGTGGTGGAGGTCGCGTGCGGGGCGCGGCTGGCTCGGGGGTGCCCACCATGTGCGCGGAAGACACGGGCAGCGCGAATCGCTCAATGCCGGGACGGGTGGCACCTGGAGGACGAACCGGAGCGGGAAAGACCGGTCGGCGGGCGAGTGATCGACGGGGACGAACGAGCCTGGATGCGGGAGTTCCGGGACGAGGTCAGAAGCAAGCGGGATGCGGCGCTGGCGGCCGGTGAGACGCGAGAGGCTGAGGACTGGGCGGCGGTGCTGGCCGGTCATGAGGCGGAGATGGGACAGGCGGGCGTGGGGCTGGAGGCCCGGCGTCGGGTGCGATCGACACGGCGACGTCAGGAGGCCCCGGCTCTGCCGAAGAGGGCGATGCGTCCCACCACAGTAGGGCGGGCGTTCACGACGCCGGACGGACGGATCCTGCGCCCGTCAATGTTCATCACGCTGACGCTCCCGTCCTACGGTCGCGTGCACGGCGGGCTGCCGGTGAACCCGGAGACATACGACTACGTTGGTGCGGCACGCGACTCGCTCCACTTCGGGAAGCTGATCGACAGGTTCGTGCAGAACCTGAGGCGGGCGGCTGGCTGGAATGTGCAGTACTTCGCCGTGGTCGAGCCTCAGCGGCGGTTAGCGCCACATCTGCACATGGCGATTCGCGGGACGCTGCCGCGTGCTGACCTGCGCCAAGTCATCGCAGCGACATACCACCAAGTGTGGTGGCCTGCGGTGAACGAGGTCCGCTACGAGGGGGATCACCTCCCGAAATGGGAGGACGGCGTGGGCTACGTCGACCGGGAGACCGGGGAGATACTGCCGACCTGGGAAGAGGCGTTAGACACGCTGGAGACAGACCGCAACGCGGAGCCACGTCACGTGATGGCGTTCGGCGCTCAGGCAGACATTCGGGGGGTCGTGGCGGGGAGCCGGGACGCTGACCTGAGCATCAAGTACCTGGCGAAATACCTGACGAAGAGCCTGGGGGAAGCGGTCGCGGAGGTCGCCGAAGCAGCAGACGACGGGGCGCGGGACTCGGCACGACGCGTGCACGTGCGGCGGCTGGTGGAAGCCCTTCGGTGGGAACCGTGCTCGGCGCGGTGCTCGAACTGGCTGAGGTTCGGGATACAGCCGGAGAACGCCAAGCGAGAGATGGAACCGGGGCGCTGCCCGAAGGCTGCTCACCGGGCGGAGCGGTTGGGGTACGGCGGACGGCGGGTGCTGGTCTCGCGACAGTGGTCGGGTAAGACGCTGGGCGGGTATCAGCAGGCGCGGAGGGCCTGGGTGGTGGAGGCGCTGGGGCTGGAAGAGGCGGATGCGGATCGCTTCGTGTGGCAGAAGCTCAGCGCGACAGATGCCCAGCTCGCGCCGCTGCCGGAGCGGCTGATGCGCCTGGTGGCGGACCGGATGGCCGGGCGGGCACGACTGGCGGCATCCATGGTGGCGGAGCAAGGGCCACCGGGAGACGGAGGGTCGGGGGTAGGCGGTGCCTTGTGAAGCGGCGCCCACGGTTAAAGGTGCATCCTGACCAGGGCGTTCTACCAGGGTTTGAGTCGGTACCCGATGGCGAGGGCACTCCGGGCGATGCGGCGGGATCACCGGTGGACGAGCAGCGCCCCCAAGAGGAGCGCGCCGAAGGCTCCACATCGGGGTCGGGGGTTGCGCGTGAACGCTCGCGGGGGCGGCGGAGTAGGGCCGCGCAAGCCCCAGCCCCGTCAGACCCGGGGGCGGGTGGGAGGGCCACTGGGGGCCCTGAGCACGCCGGCCGACCTCAAGATGATCTTGGCGCGGGGACGGAGGGGGCTACGGCGGGTCGTCGGCGGCGCGGCTCTCGCGCCCGGTCAGACATCGGGGCTGGGGCTGAAGGCTCGGAGGGTCGGCGGGGTAGGGGCGGGCGGCGCTCAGCCCCGTCAGACGTTCGGGCGGGCGGGCGGGCCGATGAGAGTGCGAGGCAGGGCGACCCCCCTGAAGATGATCATGGCACGGAGGCCGTGAGGTCTGCGGCGGGTCGTCGGCGGCGCGGCTCTCGCGCCCGGTCAGACATCGGGACTGGCGAGACTGAGGAGGGTGCGTCCAGTGGGGATCGGCTGGATGGTGTAGCAGCGGAGCTAGTCGCGGACTGGCCTGCGCTAACCGAGCAGCAGCGCAACCGGCTCACGCTGCTGCTCCATGGGTCGCCGGTCGTCAAGCGGCGGCAGTAATCGGAGTAATGATCACGCGCTCCTCGATGGGCGGCCACGAGGAGCGCCGCCCCCTGCCGATGCCGATCGCTTCAACACGCATGACCAAGCGAACGATCTCGCGCTGGATCGGCAGGGTTAGGGATTCCCACTGGGCGCGGACTTCATCTTGAGTTCTGCCTAGGAAGCTGGTCAGAGGGCTGCTCGTGGTAGCTCGGGCAAGCTTGTCCCGCTCGTCAGCGATCAACTGATCCGTCTGCGCGGTTGCCTGTTCTAGCATCTCCAGGGTGAGGCCAGCGCCCGTCGTGAGGTAACGGACGTGAGAGGCTGCAAGCGCCGCCTTACCTTCTTCAAGCTTGGCGATGTTCACTTGAAGTTCGGTGATGCTGACGGTGGGATCGTGGCTGGGGATCAGGTCGGCAAGATCCGGCCGTGACAGTCGGGCCTGAGCTACCTTCTCGATCCACTTGTCTGCCTCATCTGCCGGTGTCGTGGCATGACCCTTCGCGTCACAACGGTAGAGGCGCTGCCCGTTTCTCATGCCGCTGACCATGGGCGTTCCGTCTCGGCACACTCCGCATGTGATGATCAGCGATCCTAGCCACTTGGGTTGGTTGCCTGCACGTGCGGCGGGAGTCACCTTGTGGGCGGGGTCGCACAGGATCGCCCTGAGCCGGTCCTGCTCTTCCGACGTGATAATCGGCGGCAATACATCACGCGCGATGATCTGTTCATTGTGTTCCCCGTGCCCTGCCGTGCGAGGGCTGAGCAAGATTCGCTCCACGGTTCGCCATTGCCACCCGGACGACTCCATGATCTTGCCATTGCGCTTGATCACACGTCCATCGGTCTGACCCTGTGTGAGCACACCGCGCCTGTTCAGGTCGGCAATGATGCTCCCATTGGGGACACCGGCAAGGACGGCGTCGCGCCAACGTCGGATCTCGGCGGCTTCCTGCTCGTTGTGCTTGGTCATATCGATGACCGGGCGGTGTTCGTATTCGCGTTGTGCGGGCGGGGCCTTGGGGTTGACGCACACTGCGTGAACAAGGCCGGTGTCTACACCCCATCCGTAGGCGCGGACACCTCCGCCCCATGCTCCCTGCTTGGCCTGGCGCTTGCGGGCTACGCGTACGTTGTCGCCGCGCTGGCTGGAGTCGGCTTCAGCGTTGTTGGTGTCGGCGATGAAATCCTTACGGCCCTGTGCCTTGGTGAAGTCGTAGAACGTGCCTCGCTGCACGCTGTAGACCTTCACTCGGTAGGCGATGCACATGTTCATGAACGAGAGGGCTTCCTCCACCCGACGGTGGAGGCGGTTGGCGTGCCAGATCACTACAGTGGCGATCAGCATCGCCTCGATGTCAGCCCTTAACCGCTGGTATTCAGGGCGGTGCGCGTCCTCACGGTGGGCCGAAATGCTGTTGTCTACGTACCGGTGTGTGATGGCTGGGATTCCCCACCCTTCTACGGCCTCGTCGTGTTCCTCGGCTTGGGACTGCACACCAAACTCTGTGTCCGCCTTGTCCAGACTCTTCCGGGCGTACCCGGCAGTCGCGCGGTTCGCGGGAACTTCCAGGACCGTCACGCCATTAATCTTCATGCTCTGACCTGGCCTTTCGTCGCTTCCTACTTCAATAATGCTCCTCAAATCCGTAGTCGGGAAGTCCACCACCATGCGCATGATCCTCGGGCTCGACCGGCCCTCCCACGGCTCCGTCCTCGTGGACGGCGTGCCGTACGCGCAGCTCAAGCACCCGCTGCGGAAGGTGGGGGCGCTGCTGGACGCCAAGGCCGTGCACGGGGGCAGGAGCGCGCGCAACCACCTGCTGGCCGTCGCGCAGAGCAACGGGCTGAGCCGGGCCAGGGTCGACGCGGTGCTCGAGCAGGTCGGGCTGGCCGAGGTGGCGGGGCGCAGGATCGGCGGGTTCTCGCTGGGCATGGCGCAACGGCTCGGCATCGCGGGGGCGCTGCTCGGCGATCCGGAGATCCTGCTGTTCGACGAGCCGGTCAACGGGCTCGACCCCGACGGCATCCTGTGGATCCGCACGTTCATGAGGAAGCTGGCGGCCGAGGGGCGGACCGTGTTCGTCTCCAGCCACCTGATGAGCGAGATGGCGCAGACCGCGGATCACCTCATCGTGATCGGCAAGGGCCGGTTGATCGCCGACACCGGCATGGAGGAGTTCATCGGGCGCAGCTCGCAGTCCTACGTCAGGGTCCGCTCGCCGCGGCTGCCGGAGGTGGCGCAGCTGATCGGGGTGGGCGAGCTGTATCCCGACCACCTGCGGGTGACCTCGATGACACCGCTGGACATCGGCAGGGTCACCGCCAGGGCCGGGCTGGAGCTGGAGGAGCTGACGCTCGTCCAGCCGACGCTGGAGGCCGCCTACATGGAGCTCACCAAGGACAGCCTGGAGTTCTCGGCATGATCGACGTCATCAGGTCCGAATGGACCAAGATCCGGTCTGTGCGGTCCACGCTGTGGACCCTCGCCATCACCGCGCTGCTGATGCTCGGCCTCTGCGTGCTGCTCACCCTGACGAGCAGGAACCAGGTCGACGGCGCCACGACCGCGCTCGAAGCCGCCGCGCTGTCGCTGCAGGGCACGCAGTTCGCCGCGATAGCGCTGGCCACCCTGGGCGTGCTCGTGATCAGCGGCGAGTACCGTACCGGCGGCATCCGTACCTCGCTGCTCGCCGTGCCGGTCCGGCCGAAGCTGCTGGCGGCGAAGGTCCTGGTGTTCACGGCGATCGCGCTGGTGGTGTCCATGGTCGCCGCCTTCGTCACCGTGGTCACCGGGATGACGATCCTGAATCTCGGCTCGCTCGGGGATCCCGGCGTGCTGCGGATGACCTACGGCACCGGGCTGTTCCTGACCGCCTGCGGGCTGTTCGGGCTGGCGCTCGGCGCGCTGATCCGGCACACGCCGGGCGCCATCGTCTCCGCGATCGCCCTGATGACCGTGCTGCCCCAGCTCACCAACGCGATCCCGGGGCAGGTCGGCAGGTTCGTGCACGACAACTTCACCACCAACGCCGGCATGACGCTGATCTCCTCGCCCGACGCCGGCAAGGCCTGGGGCGGCTACGCCGTCTACCTCGCCTGGATCGCGGTCACGCTGGTGGCCGGCACGGTGCTGCTGCAGCGGCGGGACGCCTGATCACTCGGCGCGCAGGGCGATGACGGGATCCAGCCGTCCCGCCCTGCGTGCCGGCGCCACGCCGAAGAAGACGCCGACGGCGGCCGACACCCCGAAGGCCAGCGCGATCGACCACCAGGTGATCGAGGCGGGCACCGGGGTGAACGCCTTGATGGCCAGCGCGCCGCCGACGCCGAGCAGGATGCCGATCAGCCCGCCGATGGTGGTCAGCAGCACGGCCTCGATCAGGAACTGGACCAGCACGTCGCGCTGCCGGGCGCCCAGCGCCTTGCGCAGGCCGATCTCCTTGGTCCGCTCCCTGACGCTGACCAGCATGATGTTCGACACGCCGACGCCGCCCACGAGCAGCGAGATGCCGGCGATCGCGGCGAGCACGCCGGTGAGCATGCCCAGCACGCTGCCGATGGTGCCGAGCAGCTGGGTCTGGGTGACGGCGGAGAACTTCTCCCCCGGGTACCTGGTCTGCAGCGCCGCCACGATGCGGTCCTGCAGCGAGTCGATCTCGTCGGGCGTGGCGGCCCCGACGGCGACGCCGTTGATGCGCGGGATGCCGAACAGCCGCTGCGCGGTCGTGACGGGGACGTGCACCTCCTGGTCGCGCGAGACGCCGAACGTCTGACCGATCTTGGAGTAGACGCCCGCGACGCGGAACCGCGCGCCCGCGATGGTCAGCTGGCGGCCCACCGGGTCGAGGTCGCCGAAGAGCTTGGCCGCCACCTCCGAGCCGAGCACGGCCACCCGCCGCCGGGTGTCGACGTCGGTCTCGCTCAGATGGCGGCCCTTGGCGACAGGACGCTCGAAGATGTTGGTCAGGTTCTGGTCGGTGCCGACGATCGTGGCGAACGACTCGGCCCTGCCCACCCTGACGGTCTCGCCCGACTGCAGCGATACGGTGACCCGCGCCGGATCCCCCACCACGCGGCGCAGGTAGGCCACGTCGTCCAGGGTCATCCTGCTCTGCGTGGGCGCGGCGCCGACGCTGAGCTGGCCGGGCACGACCAGGATGATGTTGGTGCCCAGGCCGGAGATCTCCTTCTCCACCGCGTCCTTCGCGCCGGTCCCCACCGAGACCAGCACGACCACCGCCAGCACGCCGATGATCACGCCCAGCATGGTGAGCGCGCTGCGCATCCGGTTGACCCGCAGCGCCTCCAGCGCCATGCCGAACGCCTCGCGCCCCCTCACGCCGCCGCCCCCGTGTCCAGCTCCACCACGCCGTCGCGGACGTGGATCTGGCGGCGGGCGTGGGCGGCGACGTCCGGCTCGTGGGTGACCAGGACGACCGCCACGCCCCGCTCGGAGTTGAGCCGGTCGAGGATGGCCATCACCTCGGTGCCGTTGGCGGTGTCGAGGTTGCCGGTGGGCTCGTCGGCCAGCAGCACCTTGGGCTCGCCCACCAGCGCCCTGGCGATCGCTACCCGCTGCTGCTCGCCGCCGGACATCTGGGAGGGCCGGTGGTCCATGCGATGGCCCAGCCCGACGGACTCCAGCGCGGCCCGCGACCGACTTATCCGCTCATTGCGCGAAATTCCGCGATAAACGAGGGGTAGGGCCACGTTCTCCAGAGCCGACGTGCGGGCGAGCAGGTGGAAGGACTGGAAGACGAAGCCGATCGTGCGGTTGCGCAGCTCTGCCAGCTGGGTGTCGGACAGGCCCGACATCTCCACCCCGTTGACCCTGAGGTGTCCCGAGGTGGGCCGGTCGAGGCAGCCGAGCAGGTGCATCAGCGTCGACTTGCCCGAACCCGACGGGCCGAGGATCGCCACGAACTCGCCCTGGCCGATGCTCAGCGACACGCCCCTGAGCGCCTCCACGGCCACGCCGTCGAGCTGGTACCGGCGGGTGACGTCGACGCACTCCAACGCCGGTGTCACGACAGGGCCTGGCCTTGCCGTACCGAGTCCGCGCCCTTGACGACGATGCGGTCGCCCACCGACAGGCCCTCGGTGACCTGCACCACCGCCTCGCCCTGGGCGCCCAGCTTGACCACGCGCCGCTCGGCCGTGCCGTTCCTGTCGAGCCAGACCACGCTCTCGCGGCCACTGGTGACGATCGCGGAGGCGGGCGCGGCGATGGCGTCGGGCGCCTGGCGGACGGTGAGGCGGGTCACGGCGCTCATGCCCGGCTTCGGGGTCGGCGCCTTGCCGCCGTCGTCGAACGCGCCGGAGCCGAGGCGCAGCTGCACCGGGTAGCTGACGCCGCCCGTGGTGCCCTCCATCGGGGTGACGCCGACGCCGGTGACGCTGGCCTGGTAGGTGGCGCCGGGGACCGCGTCCAGCTCGACCGTGGCCGTCGTACCGGGCTTGACCAGCAGCACGTCGGTCTCGTCGACGTTGGCCGCCAGAGTGAGCCTGGAGACGTCGGTGACGGTGACGATCGCGTCGCCCGCCGACACGGGGACGCCGGTGGCGACCTGGGTGCCGGTACCCGACGACTGCTGCGGCTGGACAGGCAGCTGGCTCAGCAGGCTCGTCAGGCCGCCCGTGCCGCCACCGCCGCCGGACGCGCGGCCCAGGGTGACCACGCCGGAGAACGGGGCCTTGATCGTGAGCGCGTCGACGGTGCTCTGGGCAACCTTCATCGCCGCCTTGGCCTGGCCCTTCGAGGCGGCCTGCAGCGAGGACATCGACGCGGCCAGCCCGCTGGTCATGCCGGACAGCGCGCCGCTGATCGAGCGGCCGAGCTGGGCGGTGATGTCGGCCAGTGCCTTGGACTGGGCCCGCTGCTGCGCCTGCGCCACGTCGATGGCGTGCAGGACCTGCTTGCGTGCCCGGGCGTCCTCGATCTTCCTGGCTTCTTTTCTGGCCCGCTCGAACTGCTTGCCCAGGGCCCGGTCGAACGCGCCGGTGTCCAGCGAGGCGACGCGGAAGCTCGGGGTGCCGAGGCTGGCGGTCGGGGTCTTGGCCGCCTGGCGTGCCTGCTTCAGCTGGTCCCTGGCCTGCGGGGAGCTGATCGTGGCCAGGATCTGGCCCTTGTCGACGTGCTGGCCCTCGGAGACGTACAGGCGCTTCACGGTCCCCTGCGCGGGGGAACGCAGCGTGGCGGTCGCGCGGGCGCCGATGGTGGCGGGGGCCTCGACCACCTCGGTCACGGGGGCGCGTTTCACCTCGCCCACCTGGATGTTCGACGGCTGCCCCGAGGAGCATCCGGTCAGCGCGAGTAAGACGAGCAGCGGGGTGATTCCGCGACGAATCGTCACCCGGAACATCGTATGGGTCACCCGTTTCGGGTGTCCCGCAGGCTGCTGCTTAAGGCCGCCTTCCGCCGTACACCGTCCCACCGACCCGGCGCCAAGAGCGACCTGCCCGGGGTCCCGCAGCGGTGCGCGTGGGTTGGGGGTTGGGTCAGCCGGAGGCGAGTTCGCGGCCGCGGTCTCGGGCGGCTTCGATGGCGGCCAGGAAGGCGGCGCGGACGCTGTGGCGTTCGAGTTCGGCGATCGCCGCGATCGTGGTGCCGCCGGGCGAGGTGACCGCCTCCCTGAGGATGACGGGGTGTTCGCCGGAGTCGCGGAGCATCACGGCGGCGCCGACGATGGACTGGGTGACCATGTCGAGGGCCGCCGAGCGGGGCATGCCGAGCAGGATGCCCGCGTCGACCATGGCCTCGACCAGGTAGAAGAAGTACGCGGGACCGCTGCCGGACAGGGCGGTGGCGGCGTCCTGCTGCGACTCGGGGATGCGCAGGACCTTGCCGACGGGCTTGAGCAGGTCCTCGGTGAGCCGCAGGTGCTCCTCGCCCGCGTGCGCCCCGGCCGAGATCACGCTCATCGCCTCGTCGAAGCGGATCGGCGTGTTGGACATGACGCGCACCACGGGCACCTCGACGCCGAGGCGCTGCTCGACGAAGGCGGTGGTGATCCCGGCGGCCGCGGTGATGACGAGCCGGTCGGCGGGCACGTAGGGCGCGATCTCCGCCAGCAGGGTCGCCATGTCCTGCGGCTTGACCGCCAGGATCAGCGTGTCGGCGGACTTGGCGGCCTCCGGGTTGGACACGGTGCGCACGCCGTACGACTCTTTGAGCGCCTGCGCCCGCTCGGGACGGCGGGTCGTGGCCAGGATGTCGCCCGGCTTGAACCCCGCCCTGAGCAGCCCGGACAGCAGGGCCTCGCCCATCTTGCCCGTGCCGAGGATCGCAATCATGCAGGCAGCCTACCGCCGCGACAACAGCGACCTCGCGAAGAAGGCGAGGTTGCGGGGCCGCTCGGCCAGGCGGCGCATCAGGTACGGATACCAGTCGTCACCGAAGGGGACGTAGACCCTGACCTGGTTGCCGAGCCCGGCCAGGCGCTCCTGCTCGGCGGGCCGCACGCCGTACAGCATCTGGAACTCGAAGGCGGACGGATCGCGGCCGTGCAGGACGGCCAGCGCCGAGGCGATCTCGATCAGGCGCGGGTCGTGCGTGGCGACCATCGGGTAGGCGGTGCCGGACATCAGCACGCGCAGGCAGCGGGCGTAGGAGCGGTCGATGTCGCTGACCGAGGTGTAGGCCCCGGGCGCGGTGTAGGCACCCTTGCACAGGCGGACCCGTGCCCCCTCGAGCCGGCGGCAGCGCTCCTCGGTGTCGCGCAGGTAGGCCTGGACGACGATGCCCACGTCGGGGTGTTCCTTGCGCAGCGTGGCGTGGACCGAGTGCAGGCTCGCGATCGTGTCGTGCTCCTCGGCGTCGAGCGTCAGCGTGATCCCGCGCTCGGCGACCGCCTCGCAGATCGTGGCCGCGTTGTCCAGCGCGAGCTGCTCCGACATCCGCAACCCGAGCGCGGTGAGCTTGACCGAGACGTCGGCCCCGGCGGGCAGGTGGTCGAGCAGGTCCAGGTAGGCCCTGACCCCGCGTTCGGCCTGCGCCCTGTCGCGCACCTCCTCGCCCAGGTGGTCGGCGGTGACCAGCAGCCGGTGCAGGGTGAGCTCGCGGACCACGGCGCCGATGTCGTCGGCCACGTAGCGCCTGACCACGTCGCGGGTCAGCGGTGAGGTGGAGATGAGGCGCTCCGCGCGCTTGCTCCTTGAGATGGCCAGCAAGGCCTGACGCAGCACACGACAACCCTAACTTGAACCTGGCGACCATCTCGTTCGTCCTATCGATATGCGGACTATCACAGCGACGGTGGCCCTCATGGCCGGATGTATGGTGGCGGCCGGCTGCGCGGGCGCGCCCGCCGCCACCACGAGCACGGCCCAGTCCCCGCAGACCCCCGCTGCCGTGAGCCCGGTGACGACCTCCCCCACCAAGGCCCCGGAGCCGGTCAAGCCGGTCGGGCACACGATCAACCCGCACAAGGTCCAGTGGCAGAAGGCGGTGGCGAAGGGTCGTGACGTCAAGCTGACGTGGTGGTCAGGGGTGGCTCCGTGCACCGTGCTCGACCACGTCAAGGTCACGGAGACCGCCAGGCGCGTGACGCTCACGATCTACGAGGGCGCCAAGTCCAAGGACGTCTCCTGCATCATGATCGCCATTCAGAAGACCACGATCGTGAAGCTCAAGTCCCCGCTCGGCCACCGCAAGCTCGTGGACGGAGCCAAGTAGAAATAGGTCCGTGTAGCCGGGAATGTCGAGGCGCTCAGGCGGGTTGAGTCGAGTAGGCTCAACTCGTTTGACAGATCCACCTGGCATTCGTAGGTTGAGTCCAACCGACTCAACTTTGACTACAAGGACGTACTCATGGCACGTGCGGTAGGTATCGACCTTGGGACGACCAACTCCGTCGTCTCGATCCTCGAGGGCGGTGAGCCCACCGTCATCGCCAACGCGCAGGGCTCGCGGACCACGCCGTCCGTGGTCGCCTTCGCGAAGAACGGCGAAGTCCTGGTCGGTGAGGTCGCCAAGCGGCAGGCCGTCACCAACGTCGACAGGACGATCCGCTCGGTCAAGCGGGAGATGGGCACCAACTGGTCCCAGGAGATCGACGGCAAGAAGTTCTCCCCCCAGCAGATCAGCGCCTTCGTTCTGCAGAAGCTGAAGCAGGACGCCGAGGCCTACCTGGGCGAGAAGATCACCGACGCGGTGGTCACCGTTCCCGCCTACTTCAACGACGCCCAGCGCCAGGCCACCAAGGAGGCCGGCCAGGTCGCGGGCCTCAACGTCCTGCGCATCATCAACGAGCCCACGGCGGCCGCGCTGGCCTACGGGCTCGACAAGGAGAAGGACCAGACCATCCTGGTCTTCGACCTCGGCGGCGGCACGTTCGACGTGTCCCTGCTCGACGTCGGCCAGGAGGACGGCCACGGCTTCGTCGAGGTCAAGGCCACCTCCGGTGACAACCACCTCGGCGGCGACGACTGGGACCAGCGCGTCGTCGACGAGCTCGTCAAGCGCTTCCAGAACGCGCACGGCGTCGACCTGGCCAAGGACAAGATGGCCCTGCAGCGTCTGCGTGAGGCGGCGGAGAAGGCCAAGATCGAGCTGTCCAGCCAGGCCGAGACCAACATCAACCTGCCCTACATCACGGCGTCCTCCGAGGGCCCGCTGCACCTGGACGAGAAGCTCACCAGGGCCGAGTTCCAGCGGCTGACCGCCGACCTGCTCGAGCGGACCAAGGGCCCGTTCCACCAGGTCATCAAGGACGCCGGCATCAAGGTCTCCGACATCGCCCACGTGGTGCTCGTCGGCGGCTCGACCCGTATGCCCGCCGTCACCGAGCTGGTCAAGGAGCTGACCGGCGGCAAGGAGCCCAACAAGGGCGTCAACCCGGACGAGGTCGTGGCCATCGGCGCCGCGCTGCAGGCCGGTGTGCTCAAGGGTGAGGTCAAGGACGTCCTGCTGCTCGACGTGACCCCGCTGTCGCTGGGCATCGAGACCAAGGGCGGCATCTTCACCAAGATCATCGAGCGCAACACGACCATCCCGACCAAGCGGTCGGAGGTCTTCACGACGGCCGAGGACAACCAGCCGTCGGTGCAGATCCAGGTCTACCAGGGCGAGCGCGAGATCGCCTCGTACAACAAGAAGCTGGCCACCTTCGAGCTGACCGGCATCGCCCCGGCGCCGCGCGGCATCCCGCAGATCGAGGTCACCTTCGACATCGACGCCAACGGCATCGTCAACGTCTCCGCCAAGGACCTGGGCACGGGCAAGGAGCAGACGATGACGATCACCGGCGGCTCCGCGCTGCCGAAGGACGACATCGAGCGGATGATGCGCGAGGCCGAGTCGTACGCCGAGGAGGACAAGCAGCGCCGCGAGGAGGCCGAGACCCGCAACAACGCGGACGGCCTGGCCTACCAGACGGAGAAGTTCCTCCGCGAGAACGACGAGAAGATCCCGGCCGACATCAAGACCGAGGTCAACGACTCGCTGGCCGAGCTGAAGAACGCGCTGGAGGGCACCGACACCGACGCCATCCGCACCAGCGCCGAGAAGCTCGCCACCGTCAGCCAGAAGATGGGTTCGGCGATCTACGCCCAGAGCCAGGGGCAGGAGCAGGCCGCTCAGGGCCAGCCCGGTCCGCAGGATGAGCAGGCCAAGGCCGACGAGGACGTCGTCGAGGCCGAGATCGTCGACGAAGACCAGCCGAAGAAGGACCAGTGATGCCGCCGCGTGATAACGGGCACGAGGAGCCGGTGATCCGCGACAAGCGCAAGATCGACCCGGAAACGGGGCAGGCGCGTGGGGCCTCCGCCACCCAGGAGGCCCCTGCCCCCAAGGCTGAGGAGGCACCGGTCGACGGCGACCTGCTCGCCGAGCGGACCGCGGACCTGCAGCGGCTCCAGGCCGAATACACCAACTACCGCAGGCGGGTCGAGCGTGACCGGGTCTCGATGCGCGAGCAGGCGGTGGCCGGCACGCTGGCCGAGCTCCTGCCCGTGCTCGACGACATCGGCAGGGCGCGCGATCACGGAGAGCTGACCGGCGGCTTCGCGAAGGTGGCAGAGTCACTGGAAGCGGTCGTCACCAAGCTCGGGCTCACCTCGTTCGGACAGAAGGGCGACCCGTTCGACCCGACCGTCCACGAGGCGCTGATGCACAGTTACTCGCCCGACGTGACCGAGCCCACCGCGATCGAGGTGCTGCAGCCCGGCTACCGGATCGGCGAGCGGGTCCTGCGCCCGGCGCGGGTCGCGGTCGCCGAGCCCACCGAGCCCTCCGAGCCGGCCGAGGAACCCGACAGCAGCGCATCCCCCGCGTCTGCGGATGACGACGAGAACTAGGACGAAGGGCCGTAGATGAGCACCAAGGACTACCTGGAGAAGGACTACTACGCCGTCCTTGGTGTGCCCAAGACCGCCACCGCCGAAGAGATCAAGAAGGCGTACCGGAAGCTGGCCAGGCAGTATCACCCGGACACGAACCCGGGTGACACCGCCAAGGAGACCAAGTTCAAGGAGGTCTCCGAGGCCTACGACATCCTGTCCGACAGCAAGCGCCGCAAGGAGTACGACGAGGCGCGCACCCTGTTCGGCACGGGCGTCGGCGGCCAGCGGCCCGGCGGTGGCGGGTTCCCGTTCGACTTCGGCGACCTGTTCGGCGGTACGGCGGGCCAGCAGACCAGCGGGGGCGCGGGAGAGCGCCTCGGCGACCTGTTCGGCGGCCTGTTCAACCGCGGTGGTACCCGCACCACCGGCGCGACCACCAGGCCGCGCCGCGGGCAGGACATCGAGTCCGAGGTCACGCTGTCGTTCACCGAGGCGGTCGAGGGCTCCACTGTGTCGCTCAGGCTGACCAGCTCGGCCGCCTGCACCGCGTGCAGCGGCACCGGAGCCAAGGCGGGCACGACCCCCAGGGTCTGTCCCACCTGCGAGGGCACCGGGGCGGCCAGCCGTAACCTGGGCAACTTCGCCTTCTCCGAGCCGTGCCGCGACTGCAAGGGCCGCGGGCTGCTCGTGGACGACCCCTGCCCCGTGTGCGAGGGCAGCGGCCGGGCCAAGAGCACCCGTACCATCCAGGCGCGGATCCCGGCCGGCGTGGCCGACGGCCAGCGCGTCAAGCTGAAGGCCAAGGGCGCGCCGGGAGAGAACGGTGGCCCTGCGGGCGATCTGTACATCCAGACGCACGTCAAGCCGCACGCCGTGTTCGGCAGGTCGGGCGACAACCTGACCATCACCGTGCCGGTCACGTTCACCGAGGCCGCGCTCGGGGCCGAGATCAAGGTCCCGACGCTCAAGAGCATGCCGGTGACGCTGCGGATCCCGGCGGGCACGCCCAACGGGCGCACGTTCCGTATCCGCGGCAGAGGTGTCGCCCGCAAGGACGGCACCAAGGGTGACCTGCTGGCCAGTGTCGAGGTCGTCGTGCCCAAGACGCTGGACGACAAGTCACGCGAGCTCCTGTCGGAGTTCAACACCGCGGCCGCGGGCGAGGACCCGCGGGCGGAACTCATCCAGCGAGCCAGAAGCGAGTAAGCCGATGGACGCCAACTATTTCGACCTCTCAGACGAGACCCCCGTCTACGTGATCTCGGTGGCCGCGCAGCTGTCGGGCCTGCACCCGCAGACGCTGCGGCAGTACGACCGCCTCGGCCTGGTCTCCCCCGGCCGGACCGCGGGGCGGGGGCGTCTGTACTCCACGCGCGACATCATCATGCTCCGCGAGGTCCAGCGCCTGTCCCAGGAGGAAGGCATCAACCTCGCGGGCATCAAGCGGATCCTCGAACTCGAGAACGAAGCCCTGAGGCTGCGTGAGGAGGTCCACCGGCTCAGGGCCGAGATGCGGATGGTGAAGGCGCTCATTCGTTACGAGCTTCCACCGGGGGCCTGAACATATGGAATACAAGCTCACCCAGAAGAGCCAGGAAGCGCTCTCCGGGGCCATGCGGCGCGCCGCCGCCGAGGGACATCCGGAGATCGCCCCCGCTCACCTGCTGACCACGCTGCTCGCCCAGACGGGCGGCACCGCCGTACCTCTGCTGGAGGCGGTCGGGGCCGACTGGAAGACGCTGCGCGCGCAGACCGAGGAGCTGCTCGCGGCGCTGCCGAAGGCGCAGGGCGCCACCGTGAGCGCGCCGTCCAGCTCGCGCCAGCTGCTGACCGTGATCAACACGGCGGCGCAGCGGGCCAAGCGGCTCGAGGACGACTACGTCTCCACCGAGCACCTGCTGGTCGGCCTGGCCACTGACGGCGGTCAGGCGGCCGAGCTGCTCAGGGCGCAGGGGGCCACGCCGCAGGCGCTGCTCGACGCGTTCGAGAGGGTGCGCGGCCACGCCCGCGTCACCAGCGAGACGCCCGAGGACACCTACCAGGCGCTGGAGAAGTACGGCGTCGACCTGACCGAGCAGGCCCGCGCGGGCAAGCTCGACCCGGTCATCGGCCGCGACTCCGAGATCCGCCGGGTCGTCCAGGTGCTGTCGCGCAGGACCAAGAACAACCCGGTGCTCATCGGCGAGCCCGGCGTCGGCAAGACGGCCGTCGTCGAGGGCCTGGCCCAGCGGATCGTGGCGGGCGACGTGCCCGAGTCGCTGCGCAACAAGCGGCTGATCTCGCTCGACCTGGGCGCGATGGTCGCCGGCGCCAAGTACCGCGGCGAGTTCGAGGAGCGGCTCAAGGCCGTGCTGTCCGAGATCAAGGAGAGCAACGGGCAGATCGTCACCTTCATCGACGAGCTGCACACGGTCGTCGGCGCGGGGGCCGCCGAGGGCGCGATGGACGCGGGCAACATGCTCAAGCCGATGCTGGCCCGCGGCGAGCTGCGCATGATCGGCGCGACCACGCTGGACGAGTACCGCGAGCGCATCGAGAAGGACCCCGCACTGGAGCGGCGCTTCCAGCAGGTCCTCGTGGGCGAGCCCACGGTCGAGGACACCATCGCGATCCTGCGCGGGCTGAAGGGCCGCTACGAGGCCCACCACCAGGTGCAGATCGCCGACAGCGCGCTGGTGGCGGCCGCCGCGCTGTCCGACCGCTACATCACCAGCCGTTTCCTGCCCGACAAGGCCATCGACCTGGTCGACGAGGCCGCCTCGCGGCTGCGCATGGAGATCGACTCGCGTCCCGTCGAGATCGACCAGCTCCAGCGCAACGTCGACCGGATGAAGATGGAGGAGCTGGCGCTCTCCAAGGAGACCGACGACGCCTCCGTGCAGCGCCTGGAGCGCCTGCGCAAGGAGCTGGCCGACCGCCAGGAGGAGCTCAACGCCCTGGTCGGCCGCTGGGAGCAGGAGAAGGCCGGGCTGAACAAGGTCGGTGAGCTGAAGAAGCAGCTCGACGAGGCCCGCGGCGAGGCCGAGCGCGCCCAGCGCGACGGCGACTTCGAAAAGGCCTCCCGGGTCATGTACGCCGAGGTGCCCAGGCTTGAGCAGGCGCTGCGCGAGGCGTCGGCGGCCGAGCAGCCGGCCAACGCCATGGTCAAGGAGGAGGTCGGCGCCGACGACATCGCCGAGGTCATCTCCTCGTGGACGGGTATCCCCGCCGGGCGCCTGCTCGAGGCCGAGACGGCCAAGCTGCTGCGCATGGAGGAGGAGCTGGGCCGGCGCCTCATCGGCCAGTCCCAGGCCGTCCAGGCCGTCTCCGACGCCGTACGGCGCAGCCGCGCCGGCATCGCCGACCCCGACAGGCCGACCGGGTCCTTCCTGTTCCTCGGCCCCACCGGTGTGGGCAAGACCGAGCTGGCCAAGGCGCTGGCGGAGTTCCTGTTCGACGACGAGCGGGCGATGACCCGCATCGACATGAGCGAGTACTCCGAGAAGCACAGCGTCGCCAGGCTGGTCGGCGCCCCGCCCGGCTACGTGGGCTACGAGGAGGGCGGCCAGCTGACCGAGGCGGTGCGCCGCCGGCCGTACACCGTGGTGCTGCTTGACGAGGTGGAGAAGGCGCATCCCGAGGTCTTCGACATCCTCCTGCAGGTGCTGGACGACGGGCGGCTGACGGACGGCCAGGGGCGGACCGTGGACTTCCGCAACACGATCCTGATCCTGACCTCCAACATCGGCTCGCAGTTCCTGGTCGATCCCAAGCTGGAGAACGGCGCCAAGCGCGAGGCCGTGATGGGCGCGGTGCGCACCTCGTTCAAGCCGGAGTTCCTCAACCGGCTCGACGACGTGATCCTCTTCGACGCGCTCGGCACCGAGGAGCTGGAGCGGATCGTCGACCTGCAGGTGCGGCGCCTGGCCGACCGGCTGGCCGACAGGAGGCTGACGCTCCAGGTCACGCCGGCCGCCCGCGACTGGCTGGCCATGACGGGCTACGACCCGATGTACGGCGCGCGGCCGCTGCGCCGCCTGGTCCAGTCGGCCATCGGCGACAAGCTGGCCAAGGCGGTCCTGGCGGGCCAGGTCGTGGACGGCGACGAGGTCAAGGTGGATCTCGGCGACGACGAGCTCACGATCGAGCGCGCCGCCTGAGGTTCCCATCCCCCGTGCCCCGGCCGGTCTTGGTACCGCCGGGGCACGCGTGCGCCCGGGCAAAGGAAGCCTCTCCGTTCGGGCAAGCGGCATGTCGCGCCCTGGGCACCTGACTAGCTTCAGCGTTCGTCGGATCACTGAAAACGATCAGGGGGACGTGAAGTGTCATCTCGGAATGTCCGGAGCATCCTTGCGCTGGCTGCTCTGACCGCGGGGGTGAGCTGGATGGCGACGGCTCCCGCGTCCGCCGACGTGTGCCGGAGCAAGATCCTTCCGGCGAACGTCGCCCCCGTCTGCGGGGAGCTCACCAGCGTCCGCGCCGACACCACCTATGGCCGCAGGCTGGCCACCAGGCCGGGCGGCCTCGCCGCGACCACCGACGAGGTGGCCAGGCGGCTGCACCTACAGGGGCTCAACCAGGCCACCGCGGTGCTGAGCCTGGCCGACCTGGGCGGCGTGGCGGCCGCCACGGGGATGCCCGCGCTGCCCATGACCAAGCCCGGCCGGGCGGGGCTTCCCGACGTGTCGAGCCTGCCCGCGGCCCCCGACGTGCCGGGGCTGCCCGCGATGCCAGCCAGACTCGCCGTGCCCGGCGCTCCTGACATGCCGGTCGGGGCTCCCGAGCTGCCCGGCAGGCTCGCGATGGACGAGCTGCCCGACGCCTCCGGCGTGATCGGCGGCAAGGCGCCCATCTCGCTGCCCCAGCCGGTCGGCGGGGTCAAGAACCGGGTCGACCAGACGCTACAGGCGCCCAAGGTGCTCGACGGCGTCAAGTCGGCGGTGCCCGTGCCTCAGGACAAGCCCGGCGGCGTCGTCGGCAAGCTGCTCGGGAGCCTGCACCTGGGCAGCCTGGGCTGAGCCATCGCATCCGCGGGCGTGACGCGCCACCCGTCCGCGGATCTTCCCGTGGAAAGGGCCGCGACCGGCAGGTCGCGGCCCTTTCGGCGTCCCGAGCAGCCTGCGGTCACGAGACCAGCGCGTCGAGCTCGTCCTCCGGCAAGCCGAGATCGACCCGGATGCGGTAGCGGGTGCGCAGCAGAGCCAGGTGCTCGGGATCGTCCTCTTCGCAGGCCAGGGCGGCCTGGGTCGCCCACTCGTGGCCGGCCTGCAGATCGCCGTAGGCGACGAGCGTCTCGGCGATCGTGTGCGCGGTCGCGGTCTTGATGTCGCCCTCGGCGCGGACGGTCTCGATGACCTGCCGCGCCTCGTCGGGGCGTTCGAGCTCGAACAGCGTGTCGGCGATGCCGGCGCGCGGGTCGATGCCGGCCTCGCCGCCGTCCTCCACGGCACGCTGGAAGCAGTCAAGGGCGCGCGCGGGCTGCCCGGCCGCCCTCCACTCCTCGGCGGCCAGCACCAGGATGGATGCCCTGGAGACGTCACCCGACGAGTAGCCGGAGGCGACCTCGTCCAGCCGCCGAGCCAGCGAACTGTGGTCATCTGCCAGAAGTGCCTGCTCGAGCAGGCGATCAAGGTGCTCACGGGTAACATGCGCCACACCGCGAGACTACCGAGCCCGATAGCGCTTTGCCCGGCCAATGCACATCGCCGATCCCGCACAGGTTTGGCAACGTTTCGCACAAGGCTCCTCACGTTCAGCGTGTCTTCGCAGGGCGACGGGCATATAGGCCTCGCGCGACGGCGACGGAGGGGGATGTGATGGGCAGGCACATGACCTTCTCGCTGGCCTGCGTCGTGGCGCTGTCGGCCGTGGTCCCCGGGGTGGCGGGCTATCTCTCGGCCCGGCTGGAGGCCATCGAGTCGGCCGAGCAGAGCCTGCACGCCACCGAGATGCGGCTCAACGCGCGGCTGGCGCGCGAGAGCCGGCACGCGCGGCCGGTGTCGTTCCCCGCGCCGTGCGAGCAGTCGTCGGTCCCCGGCCAGGTGCCTCAGCCGCTGTTCGCGCAGAGCCCCGAGAGCAAGCAGCATCGCAAGCACGCGCGCCTGCCCGTCGCGCCGCCGCCGTCCTGGCTGCAGAACAGCACGGCCGACTGACGGCCCGGCTAGGTGCCCCTGGGCGACCAGGAGCGCAGCTGGCGCGACAGGAAGCCCCTGATCAGCTGCTTGGCCGCCTCGATGATCTCGGGCGAGCCGTCAGGGTCGTGGCGGAAGGCCAGCTTGAGCACCGCGTCGCCGGCCTCTACCGCCACCAGCACCGCCACGTCGAGCTCTTGGCTGTCGGCCAGCCCGAACTCCTTCAGCAGCAGGCCGCGCAGCCGCCCGGCGATGACCGTGTTGTTGTCGGAGTCGGAGTCGAGCAGGTTGAGGTCGACCACGTCCCCGAAGTGCAGGCTGCGGAACCCGGGCACCGAGCGGTGCATGTCGACGTACTCGTCGATGATCGCGTCGACCGCCTCCCACCAGCCGCGGTAGTCCTCCTCCAGGAACCTGGCGCCCACCCTCGAGACGAAGTGCTCCACGTTGCGCCTGGTGAGCTCCTGGGTGATGGCCCGCTTGTCGGGGAAGAACTGGTAGACCGACCCGATGGCCACACCGGCCCGATCCGCGATGCGAGTGGTGGACAGCGCCTCGTAGCCGATCTCGTCGAGCAGTTCGGCGCAGGCGTCGAGCATCCGCTCGACGCGGCGCGCGCTGCGGCGCTGCGTGGGCTGCCGCCGTAGCGGCTTCGGATGCGCGCAGTCGTATTCGTCATCAGTCTGCGGGGAGGACACGAGCATCATCTTCCCCCCAAGTGCGCGATCGTTACCTTCCAATTTCGGGATTTCTCACCGCGCCGATATATCGGTCCATCCAGTAATGCCCGTATTTCTCACCGGCGGATCACACCAGTCAGCCGCGCGAAGGCGCGCATCGCGCCCGGCGACAGCCGCGACAACGCGTATCCCACATGAGCTTCCAGGTTGACCGGCACGACGGCCTCATTGCGATGTACGGCACGCAGCACGTGAGCCGCCACCCGCTCGGGCGGATACCCGCGCAACGCCAGCCCGCGCACGGCCGCCTCCCGCGCCTGCGCGCCGCGGTAGGTGGCGTTGCGCGCGATCGCGGTGGAGACGAACCCCGGGCAGATCGCGGTGACCCCGATGCCCTGACCAGCCAGGTCGGCCCGCAGGCACTCGCTGAGCATCTTCACCGCCGCCTTGGAGGCGGAGTAGGCGGGCAGCGGCCGGGAGGGCGTGAAGGCGGCCATCGAGGCGATGTTGACGATGTGGCCGCCCTCGCCGCGCGCGACCATCTGGGCGGCGAACAATCGGCAGCCGTGGATCACGCCCCACAGGTTCACGTCGAGCGTTCTGCGCCAGTCTTCGAGCGAGTGGTCGAGAAAGCCACCGGCAATCGCGATTCCCGCATTGTTCACGACAATGTCCGGCACCCCATGATTTTTCGCGATATTTCCTGCAAAAGTCTCCATCTGCTCGGCGGACGACACGTCCACCTCGACCGCGTGAGCCGTACCGGCGAAGTCCTTGACGATCTCATCGGCGGTCCTGGCGGCCGTGGCGGGATCCAGGTCGGCGCAGACCACCTCGGCGCCGTGCGCCGCGAAGGCCCGGGCCGTGGCACGCCCGATCCCACTGCCCGCGCCGGTGACCACGACGAGCCGGTCCTCGAAGGCCTTGCGGCCTTCGGCGACGCGGGCCCTGCGCAGTTCCCTGGCGGCGGGGGCGCCCTCCAGGTGGCCGGCGAACTCGGCGATCATCCGGGCGACCACCTCGGGGTGGCTGCGCTGCGCCCAGTGCCCTGCCGGGATCCGGCGGTGCCAGAAGCGCCGCACCCACTGCCCCACCGAGGCCAGCAGGGCGGGCGAGACGAAGACGTCCCCGGTGGTCTCGATGAGCTGCACGGGCACGTCCACGTTGGGGTCGCCGGGCACGCGCATCCGGTTCATCATGTTCGCCCGGTACAGCCACAGCCCGTTGCGCCCGTCCCTGGACAGGGTGTCGGCGGGGTGGCCCGGGCGGGGTTCGATGCCCTCGCCGGCGCGCATGGTCCTGGCCAGCGCCTTGGGCATCAGCGTGCGCCAGGCCAGCTCGGGCAGCACCGGGGTCTGGAAGGCGCCGATGTACCAGGATCGGGTCAGCTGGCCCAGGACCTCGCGCCGCTTGCCGTACCGGAGGAACGCGGCGGCCTGGTCCAGGCCCGGGCCGCCGAAGCTGGTGAAGGAGGCCACCCGCTCGCGCACGCGCGGCCTGGTGACGGCCTCCCAGCACTGCAGCGAGCCCCAGTCGTGGCCGACCAGGTGCACGCGCGGCTTGCCGATCGCCTCCAGGACCGCGACCAGGTCGGCGGCCAGGTGGTCGAAGTCGTAGTCGTGGTGGTCGCGCGGGGCGGTCGAGCGGCCCGCGCCGCGCACGTCGTAGCGGACCACGTGGAAGCGGTCGCGCAGGATCTCGGCCACCTCGTCCCAGACGCGGTGGGTGTCGGGATAGCCATGCACGAGCAGGATGGTCGGCTTGCCGGGGTCGCCCTCCTCGAAGAGCGCCAGCCGTACGTCTCCCGACTCGATCAAGCGCATCGCGACCTCCTATTGGACGGTACGTCCAAATATAGGTCGCCTCAGGGCTTGGCGGCCAGCCCGGCGCACGAGCGCAGCCCCCGCCAGGCTGCCACGGCCTGGGTCCCGGCGGATCCGGTCAGCGGGATCGGCAGGCCGCCCTGGATCTCGGCCGGCGTCCAGCTGTCCTTGAGCACCTTGCGACCCTTGATGGTGAGTGTAAGCACGCCCGTTCTGCCGGTGGTGCCGCGAGTGGAGTTGTAGAAGACGAAGTTGCCCAGGCCGTAGCTGACGTAGGAGTCGTTCAGGTAGCCCGCGCCGAGCAGGATGTGCGCGTGGCCGCCGACCACGACGTCGGCACCGGCCTTGACCAGCTTGGGGGCCAGCGCGAGCTGCGCCTGGTTCGGGCATTTCTGCAGCTCGGTGCCCCAGTGCAGGTGGACGATCACGGTGTCGGCACTCTTGCGGGCGTCCTGCACGGCCTCCAGCAGGCGCGCCTCGTTCTTGGCCGAGGCGAGGCCGGGCTTGCCGGGGCCCGCGGTCCACGACTGGACGAACTCCGCGTCCAGCACCTGGGTGGCCCCGATGATCGCCACCCGGTTGCCGTTGACGGTCCTGGTGAACGGCTTGTAGGCGGCGTCCTCGTCCTTGCCGATGCCCACGACGGGGAACTTCGCCCGCTTGATCGCGGCCAGCGAGTCGGCCAGCCCACCCTGCATGTAGTCCATGCCGTGGTTGTTGGCCATCGACGCCACGTCCACGCCGGCGCCCTTCAGCGCGGCGAAGGCGGTGGCGGGGGCGCGGAAGGTGAACTGCTTGCCCGGCGCGGGGGTGCCACCCTCGGTGATCGCGGTCTCCAGGTTGACCATCGCCAGGTCGGACTTGCGTAACACCTGCGCGATCGGCCCGAGCGCGGTCGCCGGATCGCTCAGCCGCCCGCGCAGCGTCCCCTCGAAGTGCACGTCACCGCCGAAGGAGATCGTGTACGGCCGGCTTTCCCGCACGGGCTTCTTGGTGGGTTTCTGCGCCGGCGAGGTCGCGGACAGGGGTTCCTTCTCCGGGGTATCCGAGCTGGCCGCGGTGCACCCGGTGAGCGCGACGACGGCGGCAGCCAGCACCGGGAGCGGACGGGGGACTCTCATCTGGCGCCGCTTCCACTCGATCCTGCGATTCAGGAGTCGAGCATGCCATGAAATGACCGATTAGGCGTGAGTCATCACCCATCGGAGGGCTGTCCGGGTCTCGTCGGTGACGGGGGTATAAACGATCATTCGGGTGTCCGGCGCGGCCGACCAGGCGAAGCTGGTCGTGGCGAACCGCAGCTCGCCGACCACGTCGTGCTTGTAGATCTTCACCCGGGGCCCCGGATCGGCCACGTCCTGCCTGGCCCAGAGCCGGGCGAACTCCGAGCTGGCCGAGCAGAGCCTGCGCACGAAGTCCTGCCAGCACGGGTCGGAGGCGTACCTGCTGTAAGCGCCGCGGAAGACGGCCACCGCCCGCGGCAGCTCCTGCTCGCGGTTGACCAGCGTGGCGCGCCAGGTGGGCTGGACGAAGGTCTGCCACATCGTGTTGCGCTCGTCGCCCTCGGCGTCCACCACCTCGGGGAACATCGCGGCGTAGGCCGGATTCCAGGCCAGCACGTCGTAGCGGCTGGTGGTGATGGCCGCAGGCATGCCGCCGAGCTGGTCGAGGATCTGCTGGACCTCGGCCGTCACGCGCTCGGAGTCGCGCGGCGAGCGGACCTCGGACTGGCCGGCCAGCCGGTAGAGGTGCTGGCGCTCGGCGTGGTCCAGCCGCAGCGTGCGCGCGATGGCGTCGAGCACCTGCGTGCTGGCGTTGATCGGGCGGCCCTGCTCGAGCCAGGTGTACCAGGTGACGCCGACGCCCGCCAGCTGGGCGACCTCCTCGCGGCGCAGGCCAGGCGTGCGCCTGCGCGGCCCCGGTGCCAGGTCGACCATCTCGGGGGTGATGCGCTCACGGCGGGTGCGCAGGAACGCCGCCAGGTCGGAGCGCTTGTCTGCTGTCACGGTCACCCCTTCACTATGGAGGCACGGGAAGAAGGGTATCCAGGTGGTGCTGATACCAGGATAAAGGGGCACTCGTTACTGGTATCAGGATGCGGCCATCCTTTATGACATGACCGTTACCGCCGCTCCGGTCACACAGCCGGAAAGGACCAAATCCAGCGGACTGCTTCTCGCGATCATCCTCGTCGGGCAGTTCCTGGCCATCCTGAATGTCAACATCGTCAACGTGGCCACCCCCACCATCGAGGCCGACCTGCGCTCATCAGGCGCCGGGCTGCAGATGATCGTGGCCGGTTACACCATTGTCTATGCCGTCCTTTTGATCACCGGAGCCAGGGTCGGGGACCTGTTCGGCTACCGCCGGGCGTTCCTGATCGGGCTGGCCCTGTTCAACTTGACCACCTTGGGCGCCGGGCTGGCGCCGGACACCGGCTCGCTGGTCGCCTTCCGCTTCGCGCAGGGCGCCGGGGCCGCGATGATGATGCCCCAGGTGATGACGCTGATCCAGCGCAACTACACCGGCGCCGCCCGCGGGCGGGCGCTCGGCCTGTGGTCGGCGGTGGTCAGCGGCGGGATCGTGGTCGGGCAGGCGCTCGGCGGGATCCTGCTCGGGCTCGGCGCCGGATGGCGGATCGTGTTCCTGGTGCTGGTCCCGATCGGTGTGGTGCTGTGGATCGCCGGGGTCCGCGTGCTGCCCGCCGACCAGGGCGGCGGCAAGGCCGGATTGGACCCGTGGGGACTCCTCAGCCTTTCCGCCGCGGTGTTGCTGCTGGTCGTTCCGCTGGTGCTGGGGCGGGACCTGCACTGGCCGGCGTGGGGCTGGGCTTCGATGGCGTTGAGCGTGGTGGTGTTCGGAGCCTTCGTCCGCATCGAACGGTGGGTGACCAGCCGCGGCGGGCGGCCGCTGGTGGACGCCAGGGTGCTGCGGGCGCCCGGCATGCGGCCCGGGTTGATGGTGCTGCTGTTCGGGCCCGCCACCTGGGGCGCGTTCCTGTTCACCTCGGCGCTGCACCTGCAGGGCGAGCTACACCTGACGCCGCTGGCCTCCGGCATGATGCTGGTGCCGTGCGCGCTGGCCTTCGCCCTTGTCGGGCTGGGGTGGCCGCGGCTTCCCGCCCGGCTGCAGCGCTCGCTGGTGCCCTACGGGTACGTGGTGGCCGCGCCGGCCTACTTCGGGTTGGGGCTCGCCTCGGGGGGTGGCCTGCCGTACGCGATCCTGAGCGCGCTCATCGGGGCGGGGCTCGGGGTGCAGATCGCGGTGACGAACATGGCGACCCAGCAGGTCGAGTCCGAGTACGCGGCGGACGCCAGCGGCGCGCTGCTGACCGTGATGCAACTCGGCCAGGTCATCGGCGTGGCCACCGTGGGAACGCTGTTCATCTCCCTGAGCTCGGCACACACCGGTTCAGCCTCGATGACCACCGCGTCGGCCCTGGCCCTCCTCGCCGTCCTGGCAGGCATCAGCGCAATCTTCCTGATCCGCCGCCGCGCCTGAAAACACCGCCCGCCCGCGGCCACCCTCGGGTGCCGCGGGCTGCGCCGTCATCTGACCCAGGGCCACGTCCAGGGGAGGCTCACGACCGCCGCGACGATCATGCCGGCCACCGCCTCCGCCCACACGTGCGCGTGGAACCACCGCCACGCCCGCCGCAACCAGGATCCCCAGCCTGTCGCCGGCCCGGCGCAGTGCTGCTGGACCTGCTGCACCACGGCCTCGAGCAGTTCCCGGGGAACGGATCCGTAGGCGCGCACCCGGACCTGTCTGGGCCGGGACTCGCCGCTCACTTCGAGGAGGAATTCGTCGCGCTTGCATTTGATCGCCCATTGCCTGGCGCGCCTGTCCTTGAACGCCGCCCGCAGGCTGTTGTGCGCGATCTCGTCCACCCCGTCGATCCCGACGACGAACGAACGGGGCTCTTTTTTGAGGTCGAACACAAGGTCAACGCCGAGCAGGCATCTCTTCAACGCCTTGCTGTCGGACATCACCCAGTGTTCGTTGAATGACATGAACGGGGAACTCATGCCAACTCCTTGTCGCGAAGATTTCACTCTTCGTATGGCATGAGGGCGTGGGTCGTGGAAACCTCTTAGCTTGGGCGGTCACGCCCGCATGGAGACACCCCGCCGGATCATCTTGATCATCATGGCGCCGGGTGCAAGGATGAGAACCCTTCGACGCTCGAATTGGACCGCGAGCCGAAGTGTGATGAAAGAGGCTGTCACAAGCCTTCTGGAGGGCGGCCCTGACCGGTGTCCACAAACACCTCGGGGCCGTTCTTTATGCGCCGGCCGCCAGAGCGGCCAGGTCGAACTCGCCGTCGCGAGCGCCCGCGACGAACGCGGCCCACTCCTCCGGGGTGAACACCAGGACGGGGCCGTCCTGCTGCTTGGAGTCACGGAGCGCAACGTTGCCGTCCGCGAGGCTGGCGACCTCGACACAGGCCGACGATCCGTTACAGAAGCGGCTCTTGCGCCAAGCCGCCGCCGTGCTGTCGATGTGCATTTTCTCCCCAAATGGGCGAAGGGGCACCGTTGCCCCTTTCAGGTATCCGTCTTCAACGACGCCACATCATGGCCTTGCGCTGGATGAGGACGCGTGACTCGTCCTCGTCGAGCGCTTCGGATCTGATGTGGTCGAAGGCTGTCTCGTATCCAGCCACCAGTGCGAGGTCTTCGACGAATTGAGCGTTGTACAACTGCTCCAGGTATACAACATCGTCGAAATCCTTGAACCTCAGATGGATAAACGCGCCGGTGTTGACCGGATGGAGTGATTCCAGCGGCAACACACGCACGCTCACCTGCGGCAACAGCGATGCCTCGATGAGATGTTCCATCTGCTCGCGCATGACCGAGGGCTCGCCGAAACGACGCATCAGAGCTGACTCCTCCACCACGGCCTGAAAGGCCGGAGGGTCGGGTCGCCTGATGACTCGCTGCTGCCGGTCGAGGCGGGCCTCGACCCTGCTGCGGACACCGCTGTGCGTGATACGCACGATGCCGCGAGTGGCCAGGATGACCTCTCGCGCATATGCCTCGGTCTGCAGGAGGCCCGGCACCACCTGGGGTTCCCAGTGTCGATGAAGGATGGCCTCCGCCTCCAACCCGAGGAATCTTGTGTATTCCTCCGGCAGAGCGTCTTCGTAATCTTCCCACCAGCCCCGTTGATCCGCATCCCGCAACAGGCTGAAGAGTTCCTCAAGCTTCTCGTCGTCGACCTTGTAGAGCTTCCCCATCGCCTTGATGTCGTCGACGGCCGGCATCGTCTTGGCGGACTCGATCCGGCTGATCTTGCTGGCGGACCATCCCAACGACCGCGCGGCCGACGCGCCGGTCAGCTTCCTGCGCTCGCGGAGGAGACGCAACTCCAGGCCCAGCCTGAGTCTGCGAACCGTCGGGCTGCCCTGCACTGATTGCACCGTCCACTCTCCTCGTCGGGAATGAAGGTGTAGCGGGAAAGGGTCGTTTCGAGCCCGGGATTGTGGGCCGTTCCGCTCAATCTTACACTGCAACTTGCACGAGCAGTGCCGCTTGGGCTTGCTTCAAAGCTTCCACGGAGAGACCGTGACAGGCAAGCAAGCCTTCGGCGAGAACCACTGGTTCCCGGATTCCCTCCCGTCTCGTGCGCCTCCGACAGTTCTCGTGCAAGTTGCATATGTAGATGCATCGCAAACGGGCGGGCAAGGTGCGAAGAAAACTAAATCTTCTCTTGCTCAGACTATTGCAGCATCATCGACCCGGGTAGACGATCGAGGCCTGGAGGGAGAGGAGGCCGTGATGACACGGAACCCGGCTCTCCCGATCACGATCGCGAGCGGCCTTACGGGCCGCACCCCCGGCAGCGTCGCCGTTCCCGATAAGAGGAGCTACCCCAGGGAGGCCGCTTGCCGGAAGGACATCGCACGTCACTGAACGCTCATCCGAGCACGAAAAAGCCGGACCGAAGCCGGTCGCTCCGTCGTCGCACGAAGGGCTGCCACCCTGCGACGCCGGTGACCCGGGATCGGTCCGGCAGAAGAAGCCACCTCGAGTAATGCCGCGAAAGGGGTCTTCTATGTACTCACAAGGTACCAAGGGACTCAGCCGAATCAAGTCCCGGATCCGGGAACTCATCGCATGGGCCGACCGCGAACTCTGCGCCGAGGAGGACGAGTTCGCATACCGGCGCGGCTGGACCGTATCGAAGGCGGGATTCGGGGCTCGCCGTTATCGCGATCCCCGCTTTGACCAGCTCAAAATCGGTCCCCGCGTCCCCGAGGAGGTGTCCTGAAATGTCGCCGAGAAACCCGCGTAACCAGATTTACCCGGCGAACGAGGACCTCCCCGGCGCCGGCCGTACCGGGCTGCTGGGCAGGCTCTGGCGGATCCGCACCGAGCTTGTGCTCATCGGCGGCCTGACACTGTTCACGATGACCGCGCTGGCCGCCACCCAGCAGGGCAGATGGATCCCGTTCATCATGCTCACCAGCGCGGTCTCGGTCCCCGCGGTGACCAGGATCGGCCGTAACTGGGTCGTGGCCCACTTCTGGTGCGTGGTGTCCAGGCACCGCCTGCAACGCACCTGCCTGGAGACGACGATGCACACCAGAGCCGGACGCATCCCGCTGGTGCTCTGGATCACGCCCACGACGACCGGCGAGAAGGCGCTCATCCTCACCAGGGCGGGCATCTGCGCCGAGGAGTTCGAGGCCTACGCCGAGGAGATCGCGGCCGCCTGCTGGGCCAGGAGCGTCAACGTCTACCGCCACCGCAGACGCGCTCACCTGCTGATCGTCGAGATCGTCCGCAGGGACGAGGCCCCCGGGGCCACCTCACCCGGCCTCGACCGGCTCTACGGCCGCCGCTCCTGGATGTCGCTCAGATCCGACATCGAGGAGCCGCCCGATCTGCGGACCAGAGTCCTGCTGAAGCAGATCGGCTGAGACCTGGGGCGCGTCCGGCACACAACCGCGGACCCGCCCCAGAGCAAGCCCCGGAGAACGCGGGGGCTCCGGGGCTTCCAAGCTTCCCCTTTCTTGTACGGCAAGCCGCCGCCGCCCGCCGTCGTGTCCTCGTCTTCCTCCCGTACGGCAAGCCGCCGCCCCCGGCCGCCCGCCGTCGCGACTTGAGGGCCCGCGCCCGGCGCTTCGCGGTACGGCGGAAAAGGCGCTTCACTATTGCGGGTCCGCCGTACAAGATGAGTTCAGCCGACGAACTCAGGAGTGGCGATGACGTCGACCGTCCACCGGACCTGTCCCCTGTGTGAGGCCGTCTGCGGCCTGACGCTCACCCTGGACGAGGGCGGGCATGTGACCAGCGTCAGGGGCGATCGGGACGACCCGTTCAGCAGGGGCTTCATCTGCCCGAAGGGGGCCAGCCTCGGCAGGCTCGACGAGGACCCCGACCGCCTGCGCAAGCCGCTGATCCGCGAGGGCGACCTGTGGCGCGAGGCGAGCTGGGAGGAGGCCTTCGACACGGTCAGGCAGGCCCTCGGCAGGGTCGCCGACCGCCGGGGCGTCGGCGTCTACCTGGGCAACCCCAACGCCCACAGCATGGCCGGCCAGCTCTACGCCGCCCCGCTGATCAAGTCGCTCGGCACCCGCAACATCTTCAGCGCGAGCACCGCCGACCAGATGCCCAAGCACGTGGCCAGCGGCCTGATGTTCGGCCACCCGCTGGCCGTCCCCGTGCCCGACCTGGACCGCACCGACTACCTGCTGATGCTGGGCGCGAACCCGCTGGAGTCCAACGGCTCGCTGTGCACCGCGCCCGACTTCCCCGGCAGGCTCAAGGCGATCAGGGCGCGCGGCGGCAAGCTGGTCGTGGTCGACCCGCGCCGCACCAGGACCGCCGCGCTGGCCGACGAGCACGTCTTCGTCCGCCCTGGCTCGGACGCCTACCTGCTGTTCGGCCTGGTCCACACGCTGCTCGCCGAGGACCTGGTCGACATCCGCCACGAGGTCAACGGGCTCGACGAGGTCAGGGAGGCCGCCAAGCACTTCCCGCCGGAGGTGGCCGCCCGCCGCACGGGCGTCCCCGCGGAGACGATCGTACGGCTGGCCCGCGAGCTGGCAGGCGCCAGGACGGCGGCCGTCTACGCCAGGATCGGCACGTGCACCGCCGAGTTCGGCACGCTGGCCCAGTGGCTCGTCGACGTGCTGAACGTGCTGACGGGCAACCTGGACCGCCCCGGCGGCGCCATGTTCCCCAAGCCCGCCACGGAGTTCGGCGCGGGCCGCCGGCCGTACACGACGGGGAGGTGGCGCAGCCGCGTGCGAGGCCTGCCCGAGTGCAACGGCGAGTTGCCCGTCGCGACGCTCGCGGACGAGATCGAGACCGAAGGCGAGGGCCAGATCAGGTTCCTGGTGACCGTGGCGGGCAACCCGGTGCTGTCGGCGCCGCACGGGGCCAGGCTGGACCGGGCGTTCGCGACGCTGGACTTCATGGTGAGCGTCGACCCGTACCTCAACGAGACGACCAGGCACGCGAACGTGATCCTGCCGCCACCGCGGATGCTGCAGGCGGGGCACTACGACTTCGCGCTGCTCGGCTTCGCGGTCCGCAACTACGCCAGGTACTCCCCGCCGCTGCTGCCGCTCGCCGACGACCGGCCGTCGGAGGCGCAGATCCTGGCCAGGCTGGCGATGATCGCCTCGGGGCTGGAGGGCGACCTGGACGAGTTCGTGATCGACCAGATGCTCCGCAAGGCCGTGGACACCCCCGGATCAGGGATCGAAGGTCGTGACATATCCGAATTGCGGGAAATCCTCGAGGGCGAGACGGGAGCCGAACGCAGGCTCGACCTGATGCTCAGGCTCGGCCCCTACGGCGAGTGGTCGGGCAAGGGCGAGCTGTCGCTCAAGACGCTGCTGGACAATCCGCACGGCCTGGACCTGGGCGCGCTGCAGCCGCGGCTGGCCGAGGTGCTCAAGACCGCCTCGGGAGTGATCGAGCTGGCCCCGCCGCAGCTCGTCGAGGACGTGCAGCGGCTGCGCGACCGGCTCGAGGAGGAGCCGCCCGACATCGTGCTGATCGGGCGCAGGCACCTGCGTTCCAACAACAGCTGGCTGCACAACGTGCCCCCGCTGGTCGGCGGCAGCAACACCTGCACGCTGCAGATCAACCCGGCCGACGTGGCCAGGCTCGGGCTCGACGGCCACGCCGTGGTCCGCTCGGCCACCGGCGAGGTCACGGTGCCGCTCGAACCGACCGACACGATCATGCCGGGGGTGGTCAGCCTGCCGCACGGCTGGGGCCACGGCGGCAGCAGCCAGAGCGTGGCGGCCGAGCACGCGGGGGTCAGCGTCAACATCCTGACCGACGAATCGGCCGTGGACGTGCCCTCGGGCAATGCCGTGTTCAACGGCGTTCCGGTCAGCATTTTGCCAACCGGTGTGATCACCGCACATTAGGGTGTCGCGCGTGACTATCGCGCCAGAAGAGGACCGCCTGAACACCCAGATCGCCTTCGCCGTAGAGATCGACAAGTTGAAGCGGGTCATCCGCCGCAATCTCCTGATGGACGGCTCGCGCCGGGAGAACGACGCAGAGCATTCCTGGTATCTGGGCATGCTGGCCTTGGTCCTGGGCGAGCACGCCCCACCGGGGACCGACCTGCAGCGGGTGGTCGCGATGGTGCTGGTGCACGATCTGGTGGAGATCGACGCGGGCGACACCTTCATCTACGATCCGAGCCTGGTGGCCGCCCAGGAGGAGGCGGAGCGGGCGGCGGCCGAGCGGATCTTCGGGCTGCTGCCCGAGAACCAGGCCGCCGAGCTGCGAGAACTGTGGGCGGAGTTCGAGGCCAGGCAGACGCAGGAGGCCCGCTTCGCCAAGGCGCTCGACAGGTTCGCGCCGATCCTGGCCAACCACCACACCGACGGCGGCACGTGGAGCCAGTTCAAGGTCCGGGCCTCGCAGGTGCTGGAGAAGGTGCAGATCATCGAGGAGGGCTCGCCGTCGCTCGGCGCCTACGCCCGCGAGCTGGTCCAGCAGTCGGTCGCGCGGGGTCACCTGTCCGAGTGACGCGGTTGTGTCCCGGGTAGGTGACTTGTCGTGAAAGAGACTGTACGAGCGACACGTCGTCACTTGCGGCGTTTCGTGGGGCCGGTCGGGCTGACCGACCGGCTCGAGAAATCCAAGGCCTTCGACGGGCCGATCCGGGTGCTGGCCAGGGCGGTCCGTTCGAAGCTCCCCCGGGGCCGCATCCGCGACTTCCTGTACGGCGTGCCCACCGGAAAGCCGCTGCACCCGCCGCTGGCCACGGTGAGCCTGGGTCTCTGGGTCTCCTCGACGGTGCTCGACTTCTCCGACACCGATCCCCGGGCGGCCCGGGTGCTGCTCGCCGCCGGGATCGCCTCGGCGGCCCCCACCGCCGCGGCAGGACTCACCGACTGGTCCTCCCTCCACCGCGAGCAGCAGCGCGTCGGGTTCGTGCACCTGCTGGCCAACCTGAGCGCGCTCGGCCTGTACTCCGCCTCGCTGGTCTCCCGGCTGAACGGCGGGCGGGGCCGGGCGCTGTCGCTGGCGGGGCTCGGCGCGGCCACGGTCGGCGGCTACCTGGGCGGGATCCTGGCCTACCGGCAGGCGGCCGGCGCCAACCACGCTCCCCAGGTCGCCCACCTCGTGCCGCTGGGCTGGCACGACCTGTGCCCGATCAAGGACCTGCCCGAGGGGCGGCCGGTGGCCAGGCGGCTCGGCTACATCCAGCTGTTCGTGCTGCGGACCGGCGACGGGGTCACGGTGCTGGCCGACCGCTGCCCGCACCTGGCGGGCCCGCTCCACCAGGGCACGCTGGTCGTGGAGAACGGCGAGGCCTGCGTGGTGTGCCCGTGGCACGGCAGCACGTTCCGGCTGGCCGACGGATCGGTCAAGCACGGCCCCGCGACCGCCCCCGCCCCCTGCTTCGAGACCCGGGTCCGGCGCGACGGCACCATCCAGGTGCGCCCGGGCTTGACCTGAACTTCGCTTCAGGTTCTAGCGTCGGGGTATGAGCAAGATTCTTGTGACCGGCGCCACGGGAAATGTCGGCAAGCACGTTTTCTCCACCCTGGCCGAGGCGGGTCTGGACGTCCGCGCGCTGGCGAGGAACCCCTCGAAGGTGCCCGGCGAAGCCGTACAAGGTGATCTCACCGACCCCGCGAGCATCGACGGCGCGCTCAAGGACGTCGAGAGCGTCTTCCTGGTCTGGCCCGGTTTCGAGGCAGGCGCCGCGGCCCCGGTGATCGAGCGGATCGCCCGGCATGCCCGCCGCGTCGTCTACCTGTCGGCGAACGGGACCTCTTTCCACCAGGACGTCGAGCAATTGATCAGGCGCTCGGGACTGAGCTGGACGTTCCTGCGTCCCGGCGGGTTCGCCGCGAACACGCTGGCGTGGGCCGCGCAGATCCGCGAGGGGGTGGTGCGCTGGCCGTACGGGCAGGCCAAGCGGTCGCTGATCCACGAGAAGGACATCGCGGCCGTGGCCGTGCACACCCTCACCTCGGCAGGGCACGGCGGCGCGGCCTACGAGCTGAGCGGCCCGGCGGTGATCAGCCAGGAGGACCAGGTGCGGACCATCGGCGAGGTGATCGGCAGGCAGGTGCGCTGGGAGGACCTGTCCCCCGAGGTCGCCCGCGAGCACCTGCTGGCCGCCTGGGGCGACCCCGGCTTCGTCGAGGCCGCGCTGGAGGGCTGGAAGGCCTTCGTCACCTCACCCGAGCAGGTGACCGAGACCGTCGAGCGCCTGCTGGGCAGGCCGGCGCTCACGTTCCGCCGGTGGGCGGAGGATCACGCGGGCGACCTCCGCTGATTCTCGTCGGCGGGATGTTCGACCAGGGCCAGGATGCGGCTGGACATGAAACGCGCGGTGCGGACCGAGGTACCGCTGCGTGTGACCTCGCTCACCTCGACCAGCCCGCGTCGTGTGGTCACCTCGACACGCCGACCGGCGCGAGTGGCGACGACCTCGTAGGTGCGCGGGGAGCCGCCCGCGTCGATGACGATCTCCACGCGATCACCCTTCATGTCCAGATTTATACCCAGAAAGGCGGATATTTATCCGTACACCAGTTTGATAATCGCGACGACGCCGACGGCCACGATGACGCCGCGCAGCAGGGGCGCGGGGATCCTGCGGCCGATCCTGGCGCCCAGGACCCCGCCCACGGCGGCGCCCACCGCCACGGCCAGCACCGCCCACCAGTTCACCGGCGCGATCAGGATGAACAGCACGGCCGCCACCCCGTTCACGACCAGCGCCAGCACGTTCTTGGCACCGTTGACGCGTTGCAGCGGCTCGTCGAGGAAACTGCCGAGCAGGCCGATGAGCAGCACGCCCTGCGCCGCGCCGAAGTAACCGCCGTAGATGCCGGCCCCGAGCACGCCCAGCCACAGCCCCACCCCGCCGTGCGTCTTGTGCGGCGACCTCAGCCACCCGTTCAGCTTCGGCTGCACCAGCACGAGCACGCAGGAGATCCCGATCAGGACGGGCACCACGTAGTGGAACACCTTGGGGTCAAGGAACAGCAGCAGCACGCCGCCGATCAGCGATCCCAGCGCCGAGGCGGCGCCCAGCCTGAGCAGCCGCTCCCGCTGCCCCTCGAGCTCGGCGCGGTAGCCGTACGCCCCGGTGAAGGAGCCGGGGACGAGCCCGATGTTGTTGGACACGTTCGCGGAGATGGGGTCGAGCCCGACCGCCACCAGCGTGGGGAAGGTGATCAACGACCCGGACCCGACGACCGCGTTGATCCCGCCCGCCAACACACCCGCGGCGACAACCGCGACCGCTTCCCAAGGACCCATGGGGCAAGACCCTAGGGGACGCGATTTTCGAGATCTTGTACGGCTACCGCTCTTGGGAATCCTTGGGCGGGGAGAACAGGCCGCCGAGGTTCTCCAGGGCCTTGCCCATCTCCGACGGGATGATCCAGATCTTGTTGGCGTCGCCCTTGGCGATCTCCGGCAGGGTCTGCAGGTACTGGTAGGCAAGCAGCCGCTGGTCGGGGTTGCCCTCGTGGATGGCCTTGAACACCATGCCGATCGCGTCCGCCTGCCCCTTGGCCCGCATGGCGGCCGCCTCCGCCTCGGCCTGTGCCCGCAGCACCGCGGCCTCCGCCTCGCCGCGGGCGCGCAGGACGGCGGCCTGCTTCTCACCCTCGGCCGCCAGGATGGCCGCCTGCCGCTGCCCCTCGGCCGTCAGCACCGCGGCCCGCTTGTCGCGGTCGGCGCGCATCTGCTTCTCCATCGAGTCCTGGATGGAGGTGGGCGGGTCGATGGCCTTGAGCTCGACCCTGTTGACCCGGATGCCCCACTTGCCGGTCGCCTCGTCGAGCACCCCGCGCAGCTCGGTGTTGATCTCCTCGCGGGAGGTCAGCGTGCGCTCCAGGTCCATGCCGCCGACGACGTTCCGCAGCGTGGTCACGGTCAGCTGCTCGACGCCGACCAGGAAGTTGGCGATCTCGTAGGTGGCGGCCTTGGGGTTGGTGACCTGGAAGTAGATGACGGTGTCGATGGAGACGACCAGATTGTCGGAGGTGATCACCGGCTGGGGCGGGAACGAGACCACCTGCTCGCGCAGGTCGATCATGTCCTTGATCCGGTCGATGAACGGCATGACCAGGTTGAGCCCGGGATCCAGCGTGCGGTGGTAGCGGCCGAGGCGCTCGATGATGGCGGCCGTGGCCTGCGGGATGATGCGGACCGTCCTGACGACACCGAAGACGACCGCGGCGACCACGACGAGGGCGACGATGAGCTGCGCGGTGGTCATGGCTTCACTCCGGAGTCGCGGGGGCCCGACATCCGAAATGATATTTGCTTTTCTCCCGTAGCGGCCGGTAACCGAACAAAAGCGATCTAGTACGCCCTGGCGTACCAGCGCCCCTCAGCGTTGCGCTCGAGCGTCAACGGCACCCCGAACGTGCGTGACAGGTTGTCGGGCGTCATCACGTGCTCCAGCGGCCCTTGGGCCACCACCGAGCCGTGCCGCAGCAGCAGCCCGTGGGTGAAGCCGACCGGCACCTCCTCCACGTGATGCGTGACGAGCACCAGCGTGGGCGAGCGGTAGTCGCCGGCGAGCAGCGAGAGCCGCCGCACCAGGTCTTCACGGCCGCCCAGGTCGAGCCCGGCGGCAGGCTCGTCGAGCAGCAGCATCTCGGGGTCCGGCATGAGCGCCCTGGCGATCTGCACCCGCTTGCGCTCGCCCTCCGACAGCGTGCCGAACCGGCGGCGGATCAGATGAGCCGCGCCCATCATGTCGATCAACTCGACGGCCCTGGTGACGTCGTTGGAGTCGTACTCCTCGGTCCACCGGCCCATGATCGCGTACGAGGCGGTGAGAACCAGGTCGATGACCTTCTCCTCCGGCGGGATCTTCTCGGCCAGCGCGGCGCTCGCCAGCCCGATCCTCGGCCGCAGGTCGAAGACGTCGGCCTGACCCAGCCGCTCGCCCAGCACCTCGACCTCGCCCTCGCTCGGATACAGCAGCGTGGCGGCCACCTGCAGCAGCGTGGTCTTGCCCGCGCCGTTGGGACCGACGACGACCCATCGCTCGTCCTCGTTGACCGTCCAGTCGATGCCGCGCAGCAAGGCCGCCCCGTCGCGCCTGACGGCGACGTCCTGGAGCCGCAGCACCTGACCACCCATCCCCGAACCTCCCTTGCGACCGCTGGGAACAAACCTATTGCAGGGAGAGCGCTTATCGTGGATCGGTGCCCTCTGAATCACCCATATCCCCCGCCCTGGTCGCCTGGGGGAACGCCTGGCTCCGCGGTCACACCGGCCTCGACGAGGCCGTTGACCAGGTGGAGGCCGCCTGCGGCCCCACCGTCGCGGGCGAGGTGCCGTTGCGCCGCTACCTGGCGGACCTGCGCGCGGCCGGCCTCACCGAACTCCGCCTGGCGCTCCCGGCTCCCGGCGACCCCCTGGGCCTGTCCGGCCCGCCCGCCTTCAACTCGGCCGCCGTCGACGCCGGGGAGGCGGTGATCGCCGTGCTCGCCGACTCGTGCGTGGGGTTGGTGCCCGAGCCTGACGTGCGCGGCTCGTCCTACGTCGGCGTACGGCTGGCCGTACACGAGTCGGGACCCGTGCGGCAGGACCTACCGTCGCTGGCCGAGGCCGAGCGGGAGCTCTCGGCCACCATGCGCTCGGCCACCGAGGCCCTGGCCGGGGTGGACGGGCCCGTCCAGGCTCGTCCTGGCCGCCTCGAGGGCGGAGAGCTGGCTCCCGGCTACCCGGGGCGCGCCCACCGGGTTGCGCAGCTGGCGGGCAGGCTGGCCGCGGTGGTGCGGCTGGCCGACGAGCGCGGACTGACCTCGGGCCAGATCGCCGCCCGCGGCGAGGCGCTGCGCGAGCTCGACCGCGCGGTCCGCAGGGCCCTGGTGGCCGCCCACCACTCGATCTTCGAGCCGGCTACGCCAGACCGTGCCTGACCGCGTACAGGGCCGCCTGGGTGCGGTCCTGGACGCCCAGCTTCATCAGCACGTTGGACACGTGGGTCTTCACGGTCTTCTCCGCCACGGACAGGGCCCTGGCGATCTCCCTGTTGGAGCGGCCCGCCGCGATCAACGTGAGCACCTCGCGCTCGCGTTCGGTCAGCGGCGCGGGGTTCGGCACGGCGGGCGCGGGGCCGTTGCCGCCCATCATGGCCTCGGCCGCCTCGGGGGCGAGCAGCACCTGCCCGCCGTGCACCGCCCGGACGGCCTGCACCAGCGCGGGCGGGTCGACGTCCTTGTACAGGAACCCGGAGGCGCCCGCGCGCATCGCGGGACCCACGTCGGAACGGTCGCTCACCGAGGTCAGCACCACGATCCTGGTGGCCGTGCCGGAGAGCCTGCCGAGGGCGCCGAGGCCGTCGAGCACCGGCATCTTGAGGTCGAGCAGCAGCACGTCGGGCTTCAGCTCTCCGACCAGCTCCACGGCCTGGGCGCCGTCGCTCGCCTCGCCCACGACCTCGAGGTCGTCCTGCAGGTCGAGGAAGGTCCGCAGGCCCTGCCGCACCACGGGATGATCGTCGGCGATCACGATCCTGATCATCAGACACCCACCTCCAGGCGAACCATCGTCCCCGCGCCGGGGGACGAGCCGACAGTCATCGCTCCGCCCACGGATTCCGCCCTGTCACGCATCGAGATCAACCCGAGCCCGCGGCTGTCGGCCTGCTCGAAGCCCCTGCCGTCGTCGGTGATCGTGAGGGCGAGCTTGCCGCCCTCGTAGGCCAGCCGTACCTCCACGTGCGAGGCGCCGGAGTGGCGCAGCGCGTTGTGCAGCGCCTCCTGCGCCACCCTGAGCACCACGACCTCGATCTCCGGGTCGAGCGGCGGCAGCTCGTCGAACTCGAAGCTCACCTGCGAGGGGTAGAGCCGGTCGAGCATCCGCACGTGCTTGCGCAGTGTCTCGGCCAGCCCGTGCCTGTCGAGCTCGGCCGGGCGCAGCTCGACGATCACCGCGCGCAGCTCGGCCAGCGCCTCCCCGGCCAGCTTCTGCACCCGCTCCAGCTCCGCCTCGGCCTTGTCCGGGCTGCTCTTCAGCATCGCCGAGGCCGCCTGCGCGGTCAGCCGCAGCGAGAACAGCTTCTGGGTGACCGCGTCGTGCAGCTCGCGGGCCATCCGGTTGCGCTCCTCCAGCATGGCCAGCTCGCGGCCGCGTTCGTAGAGCCGGGCGTTGATGAGGGCGATCGCGGCGTGCGCGGCGAACAGCGTGAGCAGCTCCTGGTCCTCCTGGGTGAAGCCGCCGGGCGTGCGCTTGTTGGCCAGGAAGATGATGCCGAGCACCTGCTCGCCGTCGCGGATCGGGACGCCGAGGAAGTCCTTCATCACCGGGTGCGCCTTCGGCCACCAGCCGAAGCGGGGATCCTTGCGCACGTCGGCCAGCCGGGCGGGCACGCCCTCCTGGAGCATCGCGGCGAGCATGCCGTGCTGGCGGGGCAGCGGGCCGATGGCGTCCCACTGCTTGTCGGTGATGCCCTCGGCGACGAACTCGGCGAAGGACCCGTCCTCGTCGGGCACGCCGAGCGCCGCGTACCGGGCGTCCAGCAGCCGCTGCGCCGAACGCACGATGACCTGCAGCACCTCGCGCACCGACAGGTGGCGGGTGACGGCGAGCACGGCCGAGCTGACGGCCTGCAGGATCTCGTCTCGATCGGGCGTCACGGACCCACTCTATGGTCCTAGGTCCAAGTGCCCAGACCTGCAGCCCGATGTGCCTTTCCGCCGCCGTTCGTAGCTTCGAGACATGACGAACACCGCACTCATCACCGGCGCCTCCCGCGGTCTCGGCCTCGCCTTGGCGAGGTCGATGGCGGCTGCGGGCTGGAACCTCGTGCTCACCGCCCGCGGGGCGGAGGATCTGCGGCGCGTCGCGTCTGAGCTGGGCGCCACGGCGATCCCTGGCGACGTGACCGAGGCCGCCCACATAGAACGGCTGGCCGACGCGGTGCCCGAGCTGGACCTGCTGGTGAACAACGCCGGCGACCTGGGCGTGACCCCGCTGCCCAAGCTGGCCGGATACCCCCTCGAGGCCTTCAGGGTGGTGCTGGAGACCAACGTGACCGCGCCGCTGGCGCTCATCCAGGCCACGCTGCCCGCGCTGCGCGCCAGGCGCGGGGCGATCGTGAACATCACCTCCGACGCCGCGACCGTCGCCTACGAGGGCTGGGGCGGGTACGGCGCCACGAAGGCGGCGCTCGAGCAGCTGTCCAACGTGCTGTCGGCCGAGGAGCCCGACCTGGCGGTCTGGTGGGTGGACCCGGGCGAGATGCACACCAGGATGCTGGCCGACGCGGTCGGCGCCGAGGAGGCCGCGCAGGCCGCCGACCCAGCCAAGGTGGCGGCGGCGCTGTACGACCTGGTCAGGGCGCGGCCCGCGAGCGGCAGGGTGAGCCTGCAATGACCGCAGCCCTGGACTTCGCGCTGCCGGACACGCTGTCGGCGCACGAGCCGCCCCCGGTCAGGGACGGGGTGCGCCTCCTGGTGTCCGACGGCGAACGCGAACCCACGCACCACCGTTTCCGCGACCTGCCGGAGCTGCTCCAACCCGGCGACCTGCTGGTGGTCAACAACTCCGCCACGATTCCCGCGGCGATCCGGCTCGACCGGCTGTCCGTGCACTTCTCCACGGCGCGGGAGGACGGGACGTGGCTGGTCGAGCTGCGCCGCCGTACGGCCAAGGCCTCCGAGCCGTATCACGGCGGCGAAGCGGGCGAGTGGCTGCCGCTGCCGGGCGGCGCCACGCTGCGGCTGCTCGCGCGGGAGACGCCCCGGCTGTGGCGGGCCTCCCTCGACCAGGACGTCCTGAAATATCTCGACAAGTACGGCGTGCCGATCCGGTACTCCTACGTGCGCCGCGACTGGCCGCTGGGCGAGTACCAGACGGTGTTCGGCACCGTGCCCGGCAGCGCCGAGATGCCCAGCGCCGCGCGTCCCTTCACCGCGGACCTGGTGACCGCCCTGGTGGCCAGGGGCATCGGGATCGCGCCGATCACCCTGCACACCGGGGTCGCCTCGCCGGAGAAGGACGAGCCGCCCTACGCCGAGTGGTACGAGGTCCCCGACTGGACCAGGCGCCAGGTGGAGCACGCAGGGCGGGTGATCGCGGTGGGCACCACGGTGGTCCGCGCGCTGGAAACCGTGGCACACGGCGGGCCCTCCTCCGGATGGACCACCCACCTCGTCACCCCTTCCGCCGGTGTCCGTGTGGTCGACGGATTGATCACCGGGTTGCACGAGCCGCGCTCCACCCACCTGATGATGCTGTCGGCTATCGCCGGCGAACCCGCCCTGACCAGGGGCTACGAGGCGGCACTGCGGGAGGGCTACCTCTGGCACGAGTTCGGCGACTCCCACTTGATCCTGGGGTCGGCTGCACGCGCATAGGACGGGGCACAGTAGCGTGACCTGATGTGGACCAGCGCACGCTCCTGATCACGCTCACCGGCCCCGATCGACCCGGTGTCACCTCGCGCCTGTTCTCCGTCCTGTCCGGGTTCCCGGTCAACGTGGCCGACATCGAGCAGGTCGTCATCCGGGGCAGGCTGACCCTGGGCGTGCTCGTGGCCTACGCGGGCGGCCCGTCCACCGGCACGGGCAGCACGCTCGGCGCCATGTGGACCGCGGTCGAGCGGGTCGCGGAAGACCTCGGGATGGAGGTGGAGCTGTCGACCGGGTCGCAGACCAAGGAGCAGCGCCGCCGCGGCCGCCTGTCGGTCAGCGTGCTCGGCAGCACGCTGTCGCCCGCCTCGGTCGCGGGGATCGCCGGGCGGATCGCCGCCGCCGGCGCCAACATCGACCGCATCGAGCGCCTGGCGCAGTGGCCGGTGACCTGCATCGAGATGTCGGTCTCCGGCGCCGACCCGACCGCGCTGCGCACCGAGCTGGTGGCCGAGGCCGCCGCCCACCAGGTCGACGTGGCCGTCCAGCGCACGGGCCTGTCGCGCAGGGCCAAGCGGCTGGTCGTGATGGACGTCGACTCCACGCTGATCCAGGGTGAGGTCATCGAGCTGCTCGCGGCGCACGCGGGATGCCTGGAGGAGGTCGCCAGGGTCACCGAGGAGGCCATGCGCGGCGAGCTGGACTTCGCCGAGTCGCTGCGCCGCCGGGTGGCGCTGCTGAAGGGCCTGCCCGCCGAGGTGTTCGAGCAGGTGCGCCAGGAGGTCGTGCTCACCCCTGGCGCCCGCACGCTGGTGCGCACGCTCAAGCGGCTCGACTACCACTTCGCCATCGTCAGCGGCGGCTTCACCCAGATCACCGACGCCCTGGTCGAGGAGCTGGGCATCGACTACTCGGCGGCGAACCTGCTCGAGGTCGTCGACGGCAAGCTCACCGGCAAGGTGCTCGGCGAGATCGTCGACCGGCCGGGCAAGGCCCGCGCCCTCGAACGCTTCGCCCAGGAGGCCCGGGTGCCGATCAGCCAGACCGTGGCGATCGGCGACGGCGCCAACGACCTGGACATGATCGCGGCGGCCGGGCTCGGCATCGCCTTCAACGCCAAGCCCGTCGTACGGCAGGCCGCCGACACCGCCGTCAACACGCCCTACCTGGACTCGATCCTCTACCTGCTCGGCATCTCCCGCGACGAGGTCGAGGCGGCCGACGCCGAGGACGGCGTCCTCACCGGGTGACCGCCTGGGCCAGGGCCAGGGCGTCCTTGCTCAGCGACTTCAGCGCCGGGCGGACCGTGACCGCGTGCCGCAGTTGCCTGCGCACCGCGCTCGGCTCGCCCGCCGCCGCCACCTCCATCAGCGAGGTCACCTCACCGGCCAGCTCCGACAGCCCCGCCTCGAGCTCGTCGGCCTCGGGCGGCTCCTTGTCGTCCCGTACGGCCTGGGCCACCGTGGCCAGCCGGTCCGCCACCGCGTCGAGCACCGCCGCCGTGGCGTCGAGCCCGATCTCCGACCCGCGCAGCACGGCCGAGACCAGGATGGCGTCGTCCCGCACCTGCCGGGCGAGCGTGACCGCCTCGCGCAGGTCCGGCGGAGCGCTGCCGCCGGGCTCCTTCTCCAGCCGGTCGAGCGACTCCGACAGCCGGTCGGCCGCCTGCCCCGCCGTCTCGGTCAGCTCGGGGACCCGGTCGAGCTCCCGCTCGGCCAGCGCCCGCACCAGCACGCCGTGCTCGCGCAGCAGGTCCACGATGAGCCCGTGGATCTTGCTCTTCTCGCCTCGGGGCCACAGCACCCGCGCGGCCACCAGCGCCAGCGCACCGCCCGCCACCGTGAGCGCCAGCCGCACCGCGGCGGCCTTCCAGTCCAGCCGGGTTCCGAAGTCGGCCAGCAGCATCGCCAGCGGCGTCGCGAACACCGACCAGTAGGCGTAGCTGACCTGCCGCAGCGCGAACCCGAGCGTGGCGAAGACCAGCACGGTCCCCACGATCGTGTACGGCCCCGGCACCACGGCCAGGATCACCGCCGCCACCGAGGCGCCCACCATGGTGCCCGCCACCCGCAGCACCACCCGGTCGACCGTGTCGCCGTAGGTGGAGCGCAGGGCCAGCATCACGGTGAACACGAACCACTTGCCGTAGTGCTCGTGGAACCCCACCATCAGCGCCATCGCGACCGCCGCGGCGATGCCCAGCCTGCCGGCGTGCTCGGGCTCCTCTGCGCCCAGCTTCCACGAGAAGCGCGGCAGCCGGGCGGGCGCCCTGACCCCGTCGGTGGCCAGCAGCCCGACCGTGCGCACGGCCACCGCGATCCGGTCCAGGCACCGCCGTACCTGCCCGAGAACGGCGATCCTGCGCAGCGAGGCGGGATCGGCACGCTGCCGGGCCCGCAGCCCCGAGATCCACTCGGCGAAGGCCGCCGTCTGCGTCAGGGCCGCGCGGACCCTGGTCGGGTCGCGCAGCGCCGCCGACAGGGCGGACACCACCTTGTCGATCTCGGCCTGGTCCTGGACCGCCTCGGCCCGCAGCACGCGCAGCGCGACACTCTCGTGGAAGATCCGCACCAGGGTCTGCACGAAGGCGTCGGCAGAGCGCGTCCTGTCATCAGTGCTGTGGAAGGCGGCCGAGGCGGTCTCGGCGGCGTCCAGCGCCTTCGAACCGTGCTCGCGACGCTCGACCCACTCATCCTCGGGCAGCGCCAGGCCCTCCAGCATGCCCCCGACCGCCTCGACGGCCTCGTTGAGCGCGTCCTTGAGCGGATCGAGCCTGCGGAAGGGCCACAGCGCCAGCGCCAGCAGGCAGAACACCAGCCCGCCGAGCGCCATCTGCAGCGGCGGCCCAGGACTGGCGGGCAGGCCCGCGTAGAACCCGACGACCGTGGCGAGCACCGGCGGCATCCCGACCAGCCGCCACTGTCCCCCGGCCGCAGCCACCAGGCCCACCACGGCGACGCCCACCCACGGCCAGGGCGCCACCAGCAGCCCCAGCCAGCAGCCCGCCGCGATCAGCACCAGCTTCACCACGAGCGCCCGTGCCCGGGTCCCGTAAGGCTTGCCGTACAGGTCGCCGAAAGCGGTGAAATAGGCGCCCAGGGCCACGAAGACGCCCATGAGCGGCTGCCGGGTCAGCGCCCCCAGCAGGAGCGGCGACGCGATCGCCACCGCGCACAGCAGGCCGTAGCCCCACGGCGGGCGCGCGGGCAGCGAGAAGCCACGTCGCAGCGCGAGCGCGGCCCCCCGCATGGGCTTCTCCCGATGTGTCTAGACCCCCTTGGGATCCCAGCGCGTCGCCAGGCGTCCCTCCCCTGGCCAGAGATCTACCCACGCCGAATCAACCTCGATCACCGCAAATGCGCCCGGTCTGAACGGGTACTCGCCGCCCCCCAGCCCGATCGCCAGCTCGTGGACGGCCGGATTGTGGCCGCACAGCACCACCGTGTCGAGCCCGGGATCGGTCCCCCTGACCAGCTCGAGCAGGTCCTCGGCGTAGGCCTGGTAGATCTCGGTCTCGAAACTGATCGGCCCTCCGGGGAAGGCCAGCTCGGCCGTCTGCCTGGTGCGCACCGACGGCGAACACAGCACCAGGTCGGGCTGCAGCCCCAGGCCGCGGATCTCGTCCCCCGCCCGCCTGGCGTCCGACTCGCCCCGCTCGGTCAGCGGACGCTCCCGGTCGTCCATCCCCGGCACATGCACGGCCTTCGCATGCCGGAACACGATGAGCCTGCGCACGCCGTCACCCACCCTTCGACGCCCAGATGGCGAGCGCGACGATCGCAGCCAGGATCACCAGCATCGCCAGGAGGATGAGCGCCAGCGTCTTGCCGCCGGACGGCGGCCTGTCTTCCATCCGCCCAGTCTCCCATCGCCACCCGCCCCCTACGAAGGTGCATGCTCTTGCGCGGCGCGCCCGCTTGATGAGCGCTCTTGTACGGCATGCCGCCGCCACCGCCCCACGTCCCGCCGCCCCGACGCCATCCCACCACTCCGGCGCCCTGTCCGGCGGCGAGGCGGGACCCCTCGCGCCACGATGACGGAGCGCCGTGACGGCGGGGAAGGATCCCCGACTCGCCGGAAGCGCCGGGCGCGGGCCCTGAGCCGAAGTGCGGCGGGCGGCCGGTTGGGGCGGCTCGCCGTACAGGCCGAACCCGCCGCAACGTGCCGAGGCTCTCGCTGTAGGCAGAAACTCCCCCGGGAAAGAAAACGCCCGCCCTGGCGCGAGGCGAGGGCGGGCGTTTCCGGGATGGTTACGACGCGACCGGAGCGTGCTCGCGGTTGTTGTCGTTGGCGGGCTCGACCGCGGCCGAGCGGCGCTTGGAGATGACGATGGCGCCCACGACGACCGCCACCGCGACGACGGTGACGGCGATGCGGACCGTCGGGTTGCCGGCGTACAGGACGACGGCGGGGGCCACCAGCAGGGCGACCAGGTTCATCACCTTGATCAGCGGGTTGATGGCCGGGCCGGCGGTGTCCTTGAACGGGTCGCCGACCGTGTCGCCGATGACCGTGGCGGCGTGGGCCTCGGAGCCCTTGCCGCCGAAGTGGCCGTCCTCGACGAGCTTCTTGGCGTTGTCCCAGGCGCCGCCGGAGTTGGCCAGGAAGACCGCCATCAGCGTGCCGCACGCGATCGCGCCCGCGAGGAACGCGCCGAGCGAGGGGTAGCCGAGGGCGAAGCCGACCGCGATCGGCGTCATGACCGCGAGCAGACCGGGCGTGGCCAGCTCGCGGAGCGAGTCGCGGGTGCAGATGTCGACGACGCGGCCGTACTCGGGCGTCTCCGTGCCGTCCATGATGCCGGGCTTGTTGCGGAACTGGTCGCGGACCTCGAACACCACCCGCATCGCGGCGCGCCCCACGGCCATGATCGCCAGGCCGGAGAACAGGAACACCACCGCGGCGCCGATGATCAGTCCGACGAGCACGTTGGGCTGGTCGATGCTGAGGCTGAAGGTCGCGAACGAGCCGAGCGCGTCCTTGACCCCCGTGGCGGCTGCCGCCAGCTCGCCCTCGACCGCGGTGCGGAAGGCGCCGAACAGCGCGGTCGCCGCCAGCACGGCCGTGGCGATCGCGATGCCCTTGGTGATGGCCTTGGTGGTGTTGCCGACCGCGTCCAGGCTGGTGAGCACCCGGGCGCCCTCGCCCTCGACGTCGCCCGACATCTCGGCGATGCCCTGCGCGTTGTCGGAGACCGGGCCGAAGGTGTCCATGGACACGATGACGCCGACCGTGGTCAGCAGGCCGGTGCCCGCCAGCGCGACCGCGAACAGCGCGATCGTCACGTTCCCGAAGCCGAGCAGGAACGCGCCGTAGACCGCGCCGCCGATGATGAGCGCCGAGTAGACCGCCGACTCCAGGCCGACGCTGATGCCGGACAGGATGACCGTCGCGGCGCCGGTGACCGAGCTCTCGGCGATCTCCTTCACCGGGCGCCGGTTGGTCTCGGTGAAGTAGCCGGTGAGCAGCTGGATGGCGCTGGCCAGGACCAGGCCGATGAGCACCGCGCCGATCGCGATCAGGCGGGGGCTGGCGGTCGACTGCACGGTGGACCCGGTCAGGCCGCCGAAGCTGTCGGGCAGGTACCAGAACGCGGCACCCGCCACCAGCACCGCGGAGATCGCGGCCGAGATGAAGAAGCTGCGGTTGATGGCCGCCATCCCATTGCGGTCCTTGTCGCGCAGGCGGGTGACGAAGATCCCGATGATCGCGGTGAGCACACCGATCATCGGGACGATCAGCGGGAAGATCAGACCCTGCTCGCCGAAGGCCACCTTGCCCAGGATGAGGCTGGCGACCAGCATGACGGCGTACGACTCGAACAGGTCGGCGGCCATGCCCGCGCAGTCGCCGACGTTGTCGCCCACGTTGTCGGCGATGGTCGCCGCGTTGCGCGGGTCGTCCTCAGGGATGCCCTGCTCAACCTTGCCGACCAGGTCGGCGCCGACGTCGGCGGCCTTGGTGAAGATGCCGCCGCCGACTCGCATGAACATCGCGAGCAGCGCCGCGCCGAAGCCGAAGCCCTCGAGCACGCTCGGGGCGTTGCCACGGTAGATCAGGACGACGACCGCGGCGCCCAGCAGGCCGAGGCCCACGGTGAACATGCCGGCCACGCCGCCCGTACGGAAGGCGATCCGCATCGCCCGCTTCTCGCCGGACTCGCGGGCCGCGGCGGCGACGCGGACGTTGCCCCGCACCGCCAGCCACATACCCGTGAACCCGGTCAGCGCGGAGAACACCGCGCCCACCACGAAGAAGATCGAGCGGCCGATGCGGATATCGGTCTCGCCCGGTAGCAGGAGCAAGAGGAAGGGGATCAGGACGACGAAGATCGCCAGTGTGCGGAACTGCCGCGCCAGATACGCGGAGGCTCCTTCCTGGACGGCCCGGGCGATGTTCTGCATGCGCTCGGTGCCTTGGTCGGCGGCCAGCACCTCGCGCACCAGGCCGCCGGCAACGGCGAGGGCGATGAGGGCGACCGCGGCGACCACGATCACGATGGTGAGATTGTTTCCACTCAGAGCCAGATTGGGCGCCGGCGTCATCGCCAGCAAGTGCCTAAACATCCGTTCTCCTCGGCAAGACTGGTACGTCCTGCCCGGTGGTGCTGCGAATGTCGGCGGGCGGTGCGGCACCAACCGGGCTGTGGGTGCCGCTTCCAGTTGAGTCCGCAGTTATGCCGGATCACCTTGGCCGGTGCCGGGAGTCTACGCAGGGCATGCGTGGATATGAAGGCTCTGGAGCAGGCCTTTTGGAGGAACGTTCGGTTAAGCCCTGGCTATGGGTGGAATCGCACCCTGACAACCGTAATTTCCCTCGGTTTACGGTCGTGACAACACCTAGTTAGGTGTCGACCGTAAACCGAGGTCGGCAGGCATATGAGCAGCCGCCGGCTTGCCATGGGCCCGAAGGCTCAGACCGGGGCGGGCGCGGCCGGCCAGCTCATGCGGATGCGCATGCCCTTGGGGCTGGGGAAAACCTCCACGTCGTCGGCGAGACCGGCGATAACCGCGATGCCGAAGCCGGACGTGAAGGACTCGGAGAGCAGGGCGAGATCGACGGGCTGCTCGTGGTGGGTCTCGTCGCTAGGAGCCTGGTCGCTGACGATGACCTCGAACCGGCCCGCGTCATCGCGCAGCTCGATCCGGATCGGCTCGCCCGGGCAGTGGGCGCGGTGCGCCTCCACCGCCCGGGAACACGCCTCACCCACGGCGAGCCTGACCTCGTCCAGCAATGACTCCTCAACCCCCGTACGGCGGGCGATCGCCGTGGCCACCAGCCGGGCGGTCCGCACGTGCGCGGGGAGAGCGCTGAACGTCAGCTCGACGGTAGCCATCACTACTTGTCTTTGCCGTGAGCTTCCTTGGCCTCGTCGACCGAAGCGTAGATCCCGAAGACCTTGGTCAGACCGGTGATCCGGAAGATCTTCAGGATGCGCTCCTGCGTGCAGACCAGCTCCAGCGAGCCGTCGTGGGCGCGCACCCGCTTGAGGCCGCCGACCAGCACACCCAGGCCGGTGGAGTCGAGGAAGTCGACCTTCTCCATGTTCACCAGCAGGTGGAAGTTGCCCTTGTTCACCAGGTCGATCAGCAGCTCACGCAATCTCGGCGCGGTGTAGACATCGATCTCACCCTCGACCTCCACGATGGTGAGTCGGTCCTCGTTGTGGTGATCCAGCTTCAGATCCACAGATCCTCCAGCGCCTCGCCTGCGAAAGTACCCTTGCGGGCCTGGCAGTCTGGAGCGGGGCTCCCGACCGTCGGACCCTGACGCGCGGCATTCAACCATGCGTCTGGCTTGTGTCTATACGAAATCACGATTCCCGGCGACTTTGCCCATGGATGCCAGACTGGAAACAGTGACTTCTTCCGCTTCCTCCCCACACCGGCCAGGTCCACTCCTCCGTCACCTGCTCGGCGTTCCCGCACGTCATGAGCGCGTCACTCATGTGGAGCATGTTCCAGCACGTCAGGCGGGTCAAGTGGGATGGCCCAAATGGGCCCCTGAACTGCTCGTTACGCGTTCGGCGAACCGAGGCATCTCGGGTCTGTGGCCACACCAATACGAAGCGGCTGACCTCGCCCATCGTGGCCGAAACGTGATCATTTCCACAGGTACGGCATCCGGGAAGTCTCTGGCGTACCTCGCCCCGGCGGTTGCCGCGTGCCTCGACGGCGGCACGGTGCTGTACCTGACGCCCACCAAGGCGCTGGCGGCCGACCAGCTCCGGTCGGTGCGGGAGCTCCGGATCACGCAGCTGCGGGCCGCCTGCTTCGACGGGGACACGCCCTTCGAGGAGCGGACATGGGTCCGCCAGCACGCCAACTACGTCCTGACAAATCCGGACATGCTCCATCGGAGTGTGCTGCCCCGGCACGCCCAGTGGTCGTCGTTCTTCCGGCGGCTGCGGCTGGTCGTCGTGGACGAGTGCCACGGTTACCGCGGGGTCTTCGGCTCGCACGTCGCCCAGATCCTGCGGCGGCTGCGCCGCGTCTGCGCCCGGTACGGCACGCGTCCCGTGTTCTTCCTCGCCTCCGCCACGGCGTCGGAGCCCGGGCTCTTCGGGCAACGCCTGACGGGGCTGGACATGGCGGAGGTGACCGAGGACGCCTCGCCCAGGGGTTCGACCACCATCGCCCTGTGGGAGCCGCCCCTGACGGACCTGCGCGGCGAAGGCGGCGCCCCCGTCCGCCGCACGGCCACCGCCGAGGCGGCCGACCTCCTGGCGGACCTCGTCCTCGCCGACGTCCGCACCCTCGCCTTCGTCCGCTCCCGCCGAGGCGCCGAAACGGTAGCCCTCTCAGCCCGAGCCAAACTCGCCGACACAGCCCTAGCCCTCTCCACACCCCCCTCCAACACCCCCACAACCCCCACCACGCCCCCCACAGCCCCCCTCCCGCCCCTCACACCCACCCCCACCCCACAACCCCACCCAGCGCCCCCCACCGCCACCCCAACACCCGCCAGCCCGGCGACCCCCCTCACCGAAGCCTCGGACACCCCCGACGCCAACCCACCGGAAACCCCCACAGAGGACGCCTCCAACCTCCCGAGCCCCACCGGCCCCACCTCTGGCGCCTCGCATGCCACCCGCACCCCTGGCGCCGGTACGGCGAGCACCCCAACGACGGAACCCAGCGCAACCCACACGGCGCCCAACCCCTCGCTCCGCCCCGCCACGGAAGCCACGGAAACCAGCGACACCCCGGGTACCCCCACGGAGAGCGCCCCCGGAGAGGCCGCGCCGTACATCGAGCCCGAGTGGGTCGAGTTGCCCAACAAGGTCGCCGCCTACCGCGCCGGCTACCTGGCCGAGGACCGCAGGCTGCTGGAGAAGGCCCTGCGGGCGGGCACCCTCATGGGCCTGGCCACCACGAACGCCCTCGAACTCGGCGTAGACGTCTCAGGCCTGGACGCGGTGCTCATAGCGGGCTGGCCGGGCACCCGGGCATCACTCTGGCAGCAGGCGGGCCGCGCGGGCCGCGACGGCCAGGACGCGCTCGCCGTACTGATCGCCCGGGACGACCCCCTGGACACGTATCTGGTCCACCACCCGCAGGCCCTTTTCGGACAGCCGGTGGAAGCCATCGTGCTCGACCCCACCAACCCGTACGTCCTGGGCCCGCACCTGTGCGCGGCCGCCGCCGAGATCCCCCTGACCGACGACGACCTGACGATCTTCGGCGACACGACCGGCGAGGTCCTGGACGGCCTGGTCACCGGCGGCCTGCTGCGCAAGCGCCCCGCCGGCTGGTTTTGGACACGGCGAGAGCGGGCTACCGACCTGGCCGATATCCGAGGCGGAGGCGGCGCGCCCATCCAGGTCGTCGAGTCCTCCACCGGACGTCTGCTGGGCAGCGTCGACGAGCCGTCCGCGCACACCACGGTGCACACCGGCGCCGTCTACCTGCACCAGGGCGAGACGTTCCTGGTCGAACAGCTCGACCTGGAGGAGGGCGTCGCGCTGGTGGCGGCCGCGGAGCCCGACTACTCCACCTTCGCCAGGGACGTCACGGAGATCTCGGTGCTCGCCTCGCTGCGCTCGCGCCCGCTCGGCTCCGGCAGCCTGCACTTCGGCGAGGTCGAGGTGACACGGCAGGTCGTCTCGTACCTCATGCGCCGCCTCCAGTCCGGCGAGGTGCTCGGCGACGAGCCGCTCGACCTCCCGCCGCGCACGCTACGCACCCGCGCGGTCTGGTGGACCCTGCCCGCCGACGAGGTGGCGGCGCTCGCCGACCGGGGCCTCGACCTCGGCGGCGCCGCCCACGCGGCAGAGCACGCCTCGATCGGCCTGCTACCGCTGTTCGCCACGTGCGACCGCTGGGACATCGGCGGCGTCTCGACCGAACTGCACGCGGACACGGGCCTGCTCACCGTCTTCGTGTACGACGGCCACGAAGGCGGCGCCGGCTTCGCCGAACGCGGCTACGCCCGGGCGACGGACTGGCTCACGGCCACCCGCGAAGCCATCGCCTCCTGCGAGTGCGACCGCGGCTGCCCCTCCTGCATCCAGTCCCCCAAATGCGGAAACGGCAACGACCCCCTGGACAAACAAGGCGCCCTCCACCTCCTCGCCACCCTCTTAACCCCCCACTAACGGCCCCCCATCGCAGCGGCAGCCGCCCGCCCCATTCCACACACCACGGCGCCCCCAACCTGGTACGGCAGGCCACCCGCCAAACCTGGTACGGCAGGCCACCCGCCCGCCCGTCACGCCCCAACCGCACCAGGAGCCCGCAAGACACCCGCAGAACCCCGCCCAGGAGGCGTCGTCACGGCGCCCGACCACGCACGGGTCAGCAAGCGTCCCCCTGGACATGCCCGACCCTGGTCGGCGACTGGCGGTAGAACGGCTCGCCGTACAAGATCACCTCAAGCCACCCAACCCCCACACCACCCGACCCCAGCCCCCACAAGAGCCCGCACCTCACGAAAGCCCCGCACTAGGTGGACGCCCGCCCACACACGAGCCCACCCCGCACGAAACTCGCACCATGTGGAAGCCTCGCACCACGCGCGAGCCACCACCTCACGAAAGCCCGCACCACACCCGAGCCCACCTCGCATGGGAACGCGCACCGCGTAGAAACCCACATCGCGCAGAAGCCCGCATCGCGCGAGCCGCACCGCATGGAAACCCGGCACCGGGTGAGATGCTCGCTGCGGGCGGTTAGCTTTCCTCGGAGCGGCGGGCGTAGGCGGGGTCGTCGTCGGCGGCCCAGAAGTCGCCGGGGGCGGGGCGCTCCCAGAAGCCGCTGTCCTCCATCGCGCGCGGCGTCGACGGCAGGTAGTCGTCCCAGCGGTCCTCGATCCGTACGGCGGGCGGCGTCACGGACCCTTCTGGCATCACGGTCACCGCCGAGCTCGGCAGGGCGATCCGGACGGGCTCAGGACGCCCCTCGGGGACGTCGACGGAGCTCAGGTAGCGCGGGAGCGCGGCGGGCTCCACACGCGCCTGCTCGGGCACCTTCGTCCGCGCCTCGTCCTTCGCCTGCGCTTCCTGGGCGTCGCTCGGCCCGGTGCCGGTGGTCCGGGTCTTGGCGACCGCCAGGACGACGGCGGGACGGCGCGGCGCGGTCGTGGTGGGCGGGACGCTCTCGGCGAATTTCGGCCCGTCGCCAGCGGGCGGCACGGCCACCGACGGCGCGGCAGCGGACCCACCGCCGCTCCCGGCCAGGGCCCGGCGGCGCGCCCAGGCTCCGCCGTGCGCGGCAAGCAGCAGGAGGATCAGTCCACCGGCGACATAGAGCCCGTACTGCCCGATGTTGCCCATCGGCGACTCCGACGACTGCGCCTTGACCTGCGAGTCGGCCGGGGTCGTCCCGGTCTTGCTCGAGTCCGGTGTCAGGCCGTCGTTGGTGCCCTCCGTCGCGGTCGGCAGCGGGAAGTTGCCCTTCGGGTCGGTGTTGGGCATGGCCGGCAGCTTGTCGGAGTTCTTGGGAACCGCCCGGTGCGTCGGGATGCCCGTCGGCACCGTGGCCTTCTTGTTGCCGTTGGGGAGGGTCGGCAGGTTCTGCGTGGTCGTCTTAGGAGACTGCTGCTGGTTCGTGGGACTCTTGGTCTTCTTCGGCTGCACCGCCGCCGGTGCCGGGATCGTCACGTACGCCGGGCTCGAGCTGCCCGAGGCGATCGACCCTCCGTCCCCGTCACCCCGGTACGCCTTGACCGTGAATCCGACCTTCTGCCCTTCGGCCTTGGCCGGTACGGCGAGCGTCGCCTTGCACGTGGCGCCGGAGCACGCGCTGTCGGCGCCGAGGCGGCCCACGATGCCGGACTGCGTGGTGGATACCTCGTAGGACTGGAGGTCGGGCTCCGAACCCTTGCTCCAGGTGACGACGATCTTGTCCTTGCCCTGCAGCTCGGCGTTCACGCCACTCGGTGTGGTGGCGGGCCGCTTGAGCTTGAACGTGCTCGTGGAGTAGGTCGATCCGGAGATCTCACCCTTGAGGGTCACGGTGAAGGTGCCGTTCGGCGCGCTGCCCGCGTCGAACGTGCCCGACAACGTCTGGTTCGCGCCGCCGCTTGCGATCTTCTGCTTGGGCGTGGACGGACCCTCGACGTACAGGCCCATGCTGAGCTGCATCATCCCGGTATGCGCGGAGATCGGCACGGAGCCGCTCGTGATCACCTGACCGTCCGACGGCGAGGTGATCTGTCCAGATTCGGCCTCGCGCACCGCGAGCTGGCCGGGCGCGGCCTGCCGCGCCGACACGGCAGCGTGAGCGGTGCCACCGAGCACGATGGCCCCTGCCACGACCACCGTCGCAGCCGTCATCCTGCCAACCACCGTCACGACGCTTCCCTCCATCGAAGGCCTCGCCGCCCGGCCACCCGCTCGGGGCACCCACGCGGCGACCGGAAGTGCAGTCCCCCGGCCGATACGATCAACGACCACCCCCGGCTCCGCACCCTAGCGAGCCGGCACCGGCATCTCCGGAATTCCGCCCCAGACGGCATGGACCGAGGGTAAGCGGCACCTTATGTGAGATATCCAACTCTTGGACACTGCGTCTAAGAAGTCGTGATTCGATTGCGACCTAGCCCCTTCTCCGTTACCTGAAACGTGCTCAAATGTGAGCCCGGGTCAGGCATCCACCGGTTGCCCGGTGACGGTCCCGGTCTGACCCACAGGCGTGGTGCCGGGTTCCTGGATCACCGCCCCGCGCCCAGCACGCTGGGTCTTACCGGGGCTCACACAGGCGTTTACGCTCTCCGCCCCACTGGCGGCGAGATCGAGCAGGTTACGGGCGGCGTTGACGTCCCGATCCAGGACCAGGCCGCAGGCGTCGCAGGTGAAGGTCCGCATCGCGAGGGTAAGGCTTGGCTTTCGCCACCCGCACGCCGAACACGTCTTGGAGGAGGGGTACCAGCGGTCGGCCACCATCAACCGTCCGCCGTTCCAGGTGGTCTTGTAGGTCAGCAGGCGGCGGGTGGTGCCGAACCCCTGATCGGCCACATGCCGGGCCAGCCGCTGGTTGGCCAGCATGCCGGTCACGTTCAGGTCTTCGACGACGACCGTCTCATACCGGGCGGCCAACACTGTGGTGGCCTGGTGCAGCGCATCAGCGCGCACGTTCGCGACACGGGCGTGGTGGCGGGCCAGCCGCGCGGCGGCCCTGGCCCGGTTCCGGCCGCCTTTGACGGTGCGGGAGTGGGCGCGCGAGAGGCGGCGGAGTTTCCGCAGGCCCGCCCCCAGCGGTTTCGGACCCGGAACCTCGACCACCACACCGGTGTCATCGACGCCGGTCAGCAACGTCTTGACGCCCAGGTCCACGCCGACCTTGCTGCCCGGACGGGCATGCCGGGCTGGGACGGTCCGCTCCACCTCAACGGTGAAGGAGACGAACCAGCGCTGCGCCGTCCGCGTCACCGTGGCCGACAAGATCCGGGCCGTCCCGGCCTGGAGGCGGCGGGCCAGCTTGCGCGTGGACTCGAACGTGCCGACCGTGCCCAGCCGGGGCAGGGTGACAGTGCGCCCCTCGCAGCGCATCGCCCCGGTGGAGAACCTGAAGGAGTCCTTGGCCTTGCCCCGCTTCTTGAACCGAGGGAAGCCGAGCTTTCTGCCCTTACGCCGGCCCCTCGTGGACTTGACGTAGTCGCGCAACGCCCGGTCCAGGTCGCGGAAGGCTTCCTGGTAGACGCACTTGGAGTTCTCGCTCCACCAGCCAAGCGCCAGATCTTGCTTCTTGGCGGCGTTCCACTGCTTGTGCAGCTCGGCCGCCGACCACACTTCTTCTCGGCGGCGTACCGGTCGTTGCAGCGGGCCAGGCCCCAGTTGTAGGCGAACCGGGAGGCCCCCGCATGCGAACGCAAGACCCGTTCCTGCGCCGGGGTCGGGTCGAGCGCGAACCGGTAGGCCTGGGTGACATTCACGCGCCGTCTCCGGATGTGGCGGCGGTGACCGCGCGCAGCGCCCGGTTGCGGGCCCCCCGGCGCCCATACAGCCGGGCGCACATCGACGTCAACACCTCGATCATGTCGCGCACCAGGTCGTCGGTGGTTTCGCCCGCGTCGGCCACGACCAGGCGACGACCGTGGGCGGCCAGCGCCGCTTCCAGGTATTCGACGCCGAACCGGGCCAGCCGGTCCCGGTGCTCGACCACGATCACAGCGGCGGCCGGGTCGGCAAGCAGCCGCATCAGCTTGGGGAGGCGGCCGTTCAGACCGGACCCGACCTCGGTCACCGATGCCACCACCGGCAGACCGGCGGTGGTGGCATAGGCGGTCAGCCGGGCGATCTGCCGGTCCAGGTCGGCGCGCTGGTCATGGGAGGAGACCCGCGCGTACAGCGTGGCCGCGCCCGATGCTGCGGCAGGCGGGTTGTCCACGATGATCGTGCCGGTGGGCAGACGATGAGCCGGGACGGGCATTCTGCCCTCCCGGAACCACCGGTATGCGGTCTGCGGATGAATCCCCTGCGACCGCGCCCATTCAGCAAGCTTCACAGGCTAACTCAAACACATGTTCGCTCACGTTCGCTTACATATTCTCGAACTCCAACGAACCCTCACCCTTATTAGCGATCACACCTTTCCCCGCCTACCACGACCGTCCGACTCATGCATCCGCAGCTCGCAACCCCTCACCCGCCTTGCCGCCCCTTCGCAACCTTCGCGAAACTGTCACGACGTAGCCCCAACACCGCCGCTCCTCCAGCGGCCATCTCGCCCATGACGCACACCTCATGCGTGAACCTCCGCGCCGCCGCCAGATGCGAGCCCGCGCCCCACGCGCTGACCGCCGCACCTGATCGCCGGACAACGAGAGTGATCCGAAACGGTGGATCTAACCTCATGCCCACCCGACAGAACTGAACGACCCGCGAACTGCACAAGCCGCGAACCGCGCGATTTGCGGCAACCTCCCGGAGCGGAGCGCCCGGAGGGCCGGAGATCGGACAGTCCCTCGGCAGACACTCATCCAGCCCCGTGCACCTGATCGCCTACGGCAGATTGCGTCGTCACGTGCAGACCGCCAGAAGGCGACTCCGAAGCACCAGGAGCACCGAAGGGAATTGTCCGATCTCCGGCCGACCCGGAGATCGGACCGTGAGGTCTCCTGGTTACGGCGGGAGGGCGGGGGCTGGTTGGGCGGGGCCTGCTCTTGCTCGGCCTGTTACCGTTCGCGGGCCCAGGGCGGGGATGGAGATCGTGATCGAGGTCCACACATCGGCTATCTCGTCGGTGATGGTGCACCGGTCGAGAGTCACGCCGTTCCGACGGGCGAGGTGGGCGGCTCGAGCACAGGCGCCCTCGGGATCGGCCAGCGCAAGGCGAGCGGCGGCCAAGGCGCTCAGGTCGGCAGCATCGTTGACCTTGTGACGAGCAACCCGGACAGCACCCACAGTGGCAGTGATCGTGGCAACCGCCATCAGCAGCGCCATAACCGCCACGCCCCACAGCGTCGCAGACCCGCGTTCTGTATCCGCCGAGGCAGCCCCACGTCCGGTGCCAATGCCACAGTCCGGGCAAGCGGAGCCGGTCCCACGGTCCTTGCCCGTCGAGGCGGTTCCACGACCATCGCACATCGAACGGCCGCCGCCAGTCGAGACGGTTCCACGATCTCTGCCGGTGGAGGCGCTCACGCGGTCCCTGCCGGCGGAAGTGATCCCACGGTCTTTGGTGGCGGTGGGCAAACTTCCTCCCGGGGCTCTGGTTCTATCGGGCGTGCATGGGCTATCTCGGCTGTCTGACCCTTGGACGGTCTCGACCTGGGGGTGGTCGGTGCCTGGGGGTTGGCGGTGCTGGGGCTTGGGGTTAGGGCTCTGTGTCGGTGGTGGCGGTGGCTGAGACTTGGATGGCTGGGAGTGTGGGGCCCCAGGCGGGGTAGACCTCGATTTTGATCTCGATCTTGGTGTGTTCTGGGTCGCGGGTTATGGAGATCTGGGCGTTCGGGCGGGTGGCGGCTTGGGCTGCGGCTCGGACCTGGTCCAGATCCTCGCCACGGGCCGCTGCTCGCGCTGCCGTACGGGCTGCATCGACGCATTCGAGGCGTATCCCTACAACCTGGATCACCCACAGCGCGGCCGCCAGGACCACCACGAGCGCCGGAAGTACCGCGGCCGTCTCCATGGTCACCGAGCCCCGTGAAGCCCGCCCACGCCGCCTCTGAGCCCTTCCAAGCGACACACAGAAAGCCGCCGCAGCCACCCCGCCTGAACTCGCTCCGCCCTCCGCGTGGGATGCCTTCCTCGCGCTCGCCACAGCTCCCGCGTCAGCACCCATGGCGGGCCCCCGTCCTCACGGCCGCCTCGGCGCTCGCGATGAAGCCTGCGTTAGTCGTGGTGGACCCCACGCGGACCTCTGCACTGGAAGCCACCCCAGCAATCGTCATGGCGCCTGCGTTAGCTGTCGTGATGGGAGGACCCATGGGAGCCGCAGCACCGGAAGCCACCAAGCAATCGCCGTGGCGCCCACCCCAATCGTCCCGGAGAGACTTACACGGACCTCAGCACTGGAAGCCACCCCAGCGCTCGCCGTGGCTCTTGCGCCAGTCCTCCCGGAGAGACCCACGCGGACCTCCGTACCGGAAGCCACCCCAGCAATCGCCGTGGCCCTTACGCCAGTCCTCCCGGAGAGACCCACGCGGACCTCCGTACTGGAAGCAACGCCGGCGCTCGTGCCGGAGCGTGCCTCGGTCTCGGTGTTGGAGGTCATGGGGTCTTCAGGGCTGGAGGGCATGAGGTTCTCGGTGTTGGAGGCAGACCGGTCGTCTGCGGTGGAGGTAGGGGATTTCTCGGAGGTTGGGAGTGTGGGGCTTGGTGTGTAGTGGGGGTCGGCCGCCGGGCCGGGGTGGCTCGGCGGGCCGACTTGGTGGAGGGGTGGGTCATCCGGCGGTCTTGAGGGCTCGGTCGATGAGTTTGGCGAGCATGTCGTGGACCTCTGGACTGCTGACCACCTTGAAGAGCAGGGCCGCGAAGGCGCAGGCGGCGATGGTGCCCACGGCGTACTCGGCGGTGGACATGCCTCGTTCCTGGTTGGTGGTCGTGTACATGATCAGGCGGGCCTTCCACCAGTGCCGCAGGCGCGTGGCCATCGACGATGGGCGGGGCTCCGGGCTGGGTGTGCGGGTGAGCAGGTCGTGCATCGGTGCCTCCCGGGTGCTCGGGCGCCGGGTCGTCCGGCGTTTGGGAGTCCAAGGGTCGTCGACGTGGCCATGGCGTCGCGGAGTCGAACGCCGCTCTGTGGACAACCCACCCTCGACCGGCCTGGCCTGTGGATAACCCGCCCGCGACCGACCACTCGGCATCAAGGGCAACAGCATCGGAGCGAGGGGGCCTGTGGAAACTGAGGGCTCTGAGGTCCTGAAGGTCTGAATGCCGGGATCGAGGGGTTACGGGAGGGTGATGGTGGAGGCCAGGCCTGCTACTACCGGGACGATGCCCAGGAGGACGAAGGCTGGGAGGAAGCAGAGGCCGAGGGGGGCTACGGCCTTGATGCCCACGGTGCGGGCCGTTGCGAGGGCGGCCGTGCGGGAGGCTTCTCGGGATTCGTTGGCCAGGCGGGTGAGGGCGTCGGCTACGGGGGCGCCGGTTTGGGCGGAGCGGCTCATGGTTCGGCCCAGGGGGGCCGTGGGTGGGTCTGTGGTCAGGTAGGTCCAGGTGGGGGCGGGATCGGCGCCCAGGCGGAGTTGGCTGCTGATCCAGGACAGGCGTTCGCCGAGTGGGCCTTTGATGGCGGTAGCGACTGTTTCTGTGGCTGTGGGGATGGGGTGGCCGGCTTGGAGGCAGGCGGCCATCAGGTCGGCGGCGAAAGGGAGGTCGGCGGTCAGGCGGGCGCGGGTCTGCTTGGATTCTGGGGATTCGCGGTGGCTGAGGATCAGGGTGGTCACGGTGAAGGCGACCCCGGCGGCCGCGATTCCGGGGATGCCGCCCACCAGGAGTCCGCAGGCGACGGCGATGGGGGTGGCCGTGGTGACCGTACGGCGGTCCGGCTTGCGTAGCGAGGCGAACGTGCGAGCGCTCTGCGCGGCCTTCGTCGGGCCGACGGGGTACGGCGGAGCCACCGGAGATCCGGGTGGGCCGGAGGACGTGGGATCCGGCCGGGTGGCGCCAGGTGGGAGAAGGCGGGTCAGGCGGCCCGCAGCGATCGGAGGTGGGATCCAGAGCCAGGTCGCGGCACAGGCGCAGAGCAGGGCGAGCAGGATCACGACGGGACGACTCCTCACGTCAGGTCACGAATGGGGGTGCGTTCGGGCGGGCAGTGCGCGGGAGGCGATCGGCAACGCACCGCCGACCACGGTCAGGGGGTGACGTCGTGGAGGGCTTGGGTGGTCATGCGGTGGGTCCACCACAGGCCGCAGGCGTCCAGGGCCGTCCCGGCGACCAGGCAGGCCAGCCCGGGAAGGCTGCCGAAGAGGAACCCGAGCGGATGCATCCCCAGCCCCGCCCCCATGAGGAGCCCGAGCGCCGGAAGTACCGCGAGCATGCGGGCCGTGGCACGAGGGCCCGCCAGTTGGGCGGCCACGTCCTGGCGGTGGGACTCGGCGTGCCGCAGGGTCGTCGCCACGCGTTCCACCAGGGCCGCCAGGCCGGCTCCCGCGGTCACGCTGACGTTCCAGCAGGCGGCCAGGCGGCGCAGGCCCTCACCGCCAGCGCCGGGGGCGAGGGCGAGCAAGGCCGCGGACACGTCGCCGCCGTCGCGGGCCGCGGCCAGCAGCGGACGCGGGGACGCAGGGTCGGGGAAACCGACCGCACCCACAGCCCTGGCCATCGCCTCCCCGGGAGTACGGCCGGCGGCCAGCTCGGCGGACAACGCCTGGCACAGCTCGATCGAAGCCCGCCGCCAGACCTCCGCCCGCCGGGAACGACTCGGCCGCCGCACCAGGGACGTAAACCGAAATTTCCGGCGTCCCGGCACCAGCCCCGCCAACCGCACAGCAGCCGCATCCGGCCCCGTCCACACCCAGACGGCCACCCCGGCCAGCAGCGCGACGATCACCATCCCCCCACCCGCTCCCGCAGGGCCGCATACCCGGAGCCGACCCGCATCCCCCCATCCACCCCGAACGCCAGCGCGGGAACCGCCTCAACGAACCCACCCGACCCCCGCCCCAGCAGGCAAACCTCCGAAACCCTCCGACGCCCGCCCGCACGGGACAGGTGGATCACCACATCCAGCGCGGCGGCCAGCTGGCTGTGCACCGCCTCCCTGCTCAGCCCGGCCGCACACCCGAGAGCCTCCAACCGGGCAGGCACATCACCCGCCGCATTGGCGTGAAGAGTCCCGCACCCGCCCTCGTGCCCGGTGTTCAACGCGGCCAGGAGATCCACGACCTCCGACCCACGCACCTCCCCCACGACCACCCGATCGGGCCGCATCCGCAGCGCCTGCCGTACGAGGTCGCGCAGCCCCACCCCGCCCGCCCCCTCGAGGTTGGCCGGGCGGGACTCGAGCCGGACCACGTGCGGATGCGCGGGACGCAGCTCCGCCGAGTCCTCCACCAGCAGGATCCGCTCGCCCGGGTCGGCCAGCGAGAGCAGGGCCGACAGCAGGGTCGTCTTGCCCGTGCCGGTGCCCCCGGTCACCAGGAACGCCAGCCGCGCCGACACCACGGCGGACAGCACCTCGAGAGCAGGACCGTCCACCAGGTCAGGAAGCGAGAACGTGCGCCGCGGCGGCAGCCGGAGCGACACGCACGTGCCCCCCGAGGCCACAGGCGGCAGCACCGCGTGCAGCCGGACCCCGCCGGCGAGCCTGGCGTCCACGTACGGCGAGGCGTCGTCGAGCCGCCGCCCGGCCGCGGCCGCCAGACGCTGGGCCAGCCGCCGGACCGCGCCGTCGTCGGGAAACGTCACAGTGGTCCGCCGCAGGCCGTGCCCGTCGTCGACCCAGACCTCGCGCGGCCCGTTCACCAGGACGTCGGTCACCTCAGGCTCGGCCAGCAGCGGCTCGAGCGGCCCCGCGCCGATCAGGTCGGCGCACAGCGCCCTGGCCACGGCCAGGATCTCGGCGTCGCCGTACACAGAACGCTCGGCCCGCAGCGCCACGGCGACCTGGGCGGCGCTCGGCTCGACGCCCGCCCTGGCCAGCCGTACCCGGACCGCCTCGACCAGCTCGGGAGAGATCATGAGCGCAGCAGGGACGAGCAGAGGCCGCCCAGGACGGTACGCGGGCCGAGCCGGGGCAGCTCGCCGCGGTTGAGCGTGGCCGTGAGCCGGGGCTGGTCGGGGAGGTGACCGGCGAGCGGGATGCCGAGCGAGCCGGTCACCGCCTCCTCGTCGAGCACGCCGGGCCTGATGACGGCCCGCACGTCGGCCGTGTGGCGGCTGACCTCGCCGAGCACCTGGGCGGCGGCCAGCACGCCGCGGACGTCGGCGGTGACCACGAGGTAGGTGTCGTCGGCCCGGCCGAGCGCCTCGATCGCGGCCGGGTCGAGATGGCGCGGCAGGTCGGCCACGACCAGGTCGAAGCCGCGCTGCCCGGCTTCGAGCACCGAGCGCATGGCCTGGGCGGGAATGGCGTGCACCTCGCCGCGGTGGAAGGAGAGCACGGCCAGGTCGCCGAAGGACGGCAGGGCGGCGCGCAACGCGGACGAGCCGACCCTGCCCTCGCGCGAGACCAGGTCGGCCCAGCGCGCGCCGGTGGACTCCTCCCTGCCGAGCAGCGCGTCGATGCCGCCGCCGAGCGGATCGGCGTCGACCAGCAGCGTGCGCAGCCCGTCGGCGGAGGCGCGCAGCGCCAGGCAGGCCGACAGCACGCTGGCCCCCACCCCGCCGCGCCCGCCGATCACGCAGATCACCTCGCCGGAACGCGGCTCGGGCTCCATGGCGTCGGCGAACTCCTCCACCAGCCGCCGCTCGCCCTCGGGGAGGTCGACCACGCCCTGGGCGCCCACCGCCACGCAGCGGCGCCAGACGTCGGGCTCCGCGCCCTGGCGGGTCACCACCAGCACCCTGTCGCGGGCGGGCGGCGCGGCCGCGGCCACCGCCTCGGCCTGGTCGCCGCCGACCACGACCAGCGGCGCGAGGTTCCAGAACGGGCGGGCGTGCGCGGGCGCGTCGCAGACGTCGAGCGTGGTGCCCGCGGCCGCGGCGATGCGGACCAGGTCGTCGAGCAGCTCGCGATCCTCGGTGATGACCAGTGGACGGTTCATGGCCCACACGATGCGCCGGCCGGGCACGGCTGCGGTGAGCCGAGCGGCGTTCTGTGGACAGCCGCGGACCCTGTGGAAAAAAGGGGCGACCCCCGCCGGGGGGGAGAGCGGGGGTCGCCTGACCGGTCCGGCTCCGGGGGGGTAGAGCCGGTCCCGTTTCAGAAGAAAGCTTTCAACACTTGACCAGAGCATGGCAAGGGACTTGCAAAGCTATCCCGTGCACAGTCGCTCCAGTTTCGGGAGATACCCCCGTATGCTGCCCGATCGACTCGAGTTTCGTCGAGGAGCAATCTCGTATTTTCGCCAAGTTTTTTCGCCGCCCCATAACGATCACATAAAGGCGGTTACGGAGCGTGATGGGCGCGGTGGCGGTCCACACCCGGGTAAAGGTCTTGGTGCCAGGGGTTCCCATCAGGGCGAATCCGTCGTAGAAAGGTGACACGGACCACTTGTCCGGGTGCGTCAGCCGGGCACCCACGCGCGACCAGCCGCGGGAGGCGCGTCGAGACGGGCTTGACCCGATCCGACGAATACAGGTGCACGCTTGGTAACCCGGTGTGACGCACCGGCAGACGGCGTCTCTCTCCGAGGCGCCGTCAGCTATGCCCTCAACCCCGCTGGAGCGCCTCGCAGATGGCCGTCGCCTCGCGCACGCCCAGGGTGACCGCTGAGGCACATTGCTGTACCCATCGCGCCACGCCCTCGCGCGTCCCCGTGCGATAGGCCTCCAGCCCCTCCTCGTAGGGCAGCTCCAGATGCCCGACCTCCACGACGGCCAGCGACTTCGGGTCGAGCCCGTACTCCACCAGCGTCAGCCGCTCGGCGGCCCGCGCGACGACCCCGTCGGCGCTCCCGAACGGCCGCACCACGGCCAGCTCCGCGTGCACGATCGCCGCCAGTACCAGCGCCGGCGCCTTGGTGGGCGCCTCGAGCAGCTCGAACAGGCCGTTCATCCGCTCGGGCGACGACGTGGGCCGACCGAGCTCCGACTCGTCCACCAGGCCCGCCGCGGCCACGCTGTGCAACCGCGCGAGCACCTGCCTGGGCGCGCGCCGCCACGTGGACCCCAGCCGCCCGAGCTCCGCGGACGCCCGCAACGCGCCCTGCACCACAGGATCGCGCACCTCGTCCCGCCGCAGCGCGTCGAGCGCCACGTCGGCCCCCTCGATCGCCGCCGACGCCCGCGCGCCGCGCAGCGACGACTCCGCCGAGACGGCGGGGCTCGCGCGCCGCAGCACACGATGCCGGTACAGCCTGTCGACGGCCTGCCGCGCCTCGTCCACCGCGTCCTCGACGCCGGGCAACCGCGCGATGACGGCCAGGGGATCGCTCACAGCTCGACCCTACCGGCCAGTACAGACCTCTCTCCTAAGAGGTACGGCAAGGCCACGCCCACCGGCCGCCCGCCGCACTCCGGCCGGGGACCCGCGACCGGCGCTTCCGGCGAGTCGATGACACTTGCCCGCCGCCACGCCGCCGACAACCCATCCGAGCGCGCTTACGACCCGCCCGCCGTACCGCAGATCAATGGGGGCCCATAATGGACCCCAATTGGCCCGTTCCATCTTTATCGGATTTCAGGATTACAACGGTTTAATCGCAGTTGTCATGCCATCTGGTAAGCGAACCGGTCAGATCGCCCTCAGGTACGGACCTGTCTAGACCTCTTGTGTCCGGAGCCCGTGAGCTGGTGAAGTGAGACACGACCTATCCCATCTGGCCATAGAAGGAGCACGAAGTGGCCCCGGAGACCCCTGGCACCGAGACCCAGGCGCTGTCCAACCTGCTGCAGGAGAACCGCCGGTTCGCACCACCGGCCAACCTGGCAGCGGCCGCGAACGTGACCGCCGCCGCGTACGACGAGGCGGCCGCCGATCGGCTCGCCTTCTGGGAGCGCGCTGCCGACCGGCTGACCTGGGCCAAGAGATGGGACACCACGCTGGAGTGGAACGCCCCCTTCTCCAAGTGGTTCGTGGGCGGGCAGCTCAACGTCGCCTACAACTGTGTCGACCACCATGTTGAGGCGGGAAACGGCGACAAGGTCGCCTACTTCTGGGAGGGCGAGCCCGGCGACAGCCGTACCCTCACCTATGCCGACCTGCAGTGTGAGGTCAACAAGGCCGCCAACGCGCTGACCGAGCTGGGCGTGGGCCAGGGCGACAGGGTCGCGATCTACATGCCGATGATCCCCGAGCTGCCGATCTCGATGCTGGCCTGCGCCCGCATCGGCGCGATCCACTCGGTGGTCTTCGGCGGGTTCTCCGCCAGCGCGCTGCAGAGCCGCATCGAGGACGCCGACGCCAAGCTGGTCATCACGGCCGACGGCGGCTACCGCAGGGGCAACCCGAGCGCGCTCAAGCCGACGGTGGACGAGGCCGTGGCCAACACCCCGAGCATCCAGCACGTCCTGGTGGTGAAGCGGACGAACCAGGAGATCGCCGTCAACGAGCGCGACGTCTTCTGGGACGACATCGTCGAGCGCCAGAGCGACCAGCACGTGGCCGAGCCGCACGACGCCGAGCACCCGCTGTACATCCTCTACACCAGCGGCACGACGGGTAAGCCGAAGGGCATCCTGCACACCACCGGCGGCTACCTGACCCAGACCGCCTGGACGCACCACGCCGTCTTCGACCTCAAGCCCGACAGCGACATCTACTGGTGCACGGCCGACATCGGCTGGGTGACCGGCCACTCCTACATCGTCTACGGCCCGCTGGCCAACGGCGCCACCAGCGTCATCTACGAGGGCACCCCCGACACCCCGCACCGCGGCCGGTTCTGGGAGCTCGTGCAGAAGTACAAGATCACGATCCTGTACACCGCGCCCACGGCCATCAGGACGTTCATGAAGTGGGGCGACGACATCCCCGCGAAGTACGACATGTCCAGCCTGCGGATCCTGGGCTCCGTCGGCGAGCCGATCAACCCCGAGGCCTACGTCTGGTACCGCGAGCACATCGGCCACGACCGCTGCCCGGTGGTCGACACCTGGTGGCAGACCGAGACCGGCGCCATCATGATCAGCCCGCTGCCCGGCGTGACGTCCGGCAAGCCGGGCGCCGCGATGAAGCCGCTGCCGGGCATCGTCGCCGACGTCGTGGACGACCAGGGCAACAGCGTCCCCAACGGGGGCGGCGGCTTCCTGGTGGTCAAGGAGCCGTGGCCGTCGATGCTGCGCACGATCTGGGGCGACGACCAGCGATACATCGACACCTACTGGTCGCGCTTCGACGGCATGTACTTCCCCGGCGACGGCGCCAAGAAGGACGAGGACGGCGACCTGTGGCTGCTCGGCCGCGTCGACGACGTCATGCTCGTCTCCGGCCACAACATCTCCACCACTGAGGTCGAGTCGGCCCTGGTCAGCCACCCCAAGGTCGCCGAGGCGGCCGTGGTCGGCGCCACCGACCCGGTCACCGGCCAGGCGATCGTCAGCTTCGTGATCCTGCGCGGCACAGCGGAGGAGAGCGACGACATCGCCACCGACCTGCGCAACCACGTGGCCAAGACGCTCGGCCCGATCGCCAAGCCGCGCCAGATCCTGGTGGTGCCCGAGCTGCCGAAGACCCGCTCCGGCAAGATCATGCGCCGCCTGCTGCGCGACGTCGCGGAGAACCGCAGCGTCGGCGACGTCACCACGCTGGCCGACAGCACGGTGATGAACCTCATCTCGGAGAAGCTCCCCTCCGCCAAGTCCGAGGACTAGTACGGCGAGCCACCCGAAGCCCGCGTCCCCCACAGGGACGCGGGCTTCTCAGCGCGCAGACCCAGGCCGCCCCGGGCCTCCGATGGGCTGCCCGCGCCGGACACTTTGCAGTCCCATGGAGCTATGAAGCCGCACATCCAGGCACATAGCGGTTATGGGTTGCCTGTTCGCAGCGTTCGCCGGGTTCTTTCCTCGCATCGCGGTAGTCATGATCTGGATCGCTCGACCCGCGTTGGTCAACGCCGCCTTCTCCAGCTGGTTCTTCACGGTGCTCGGCATCATCTTCCTGCCGTTCACGACCCTGATCTACGTGATCCTCTACACCCCGGGGTTCGGCCTGCGTGGCTGGGACTGGTTCTGGATCATCCTCGCCGTCTGCTTCGACTTGGCGCACTGGGCGGCCAACGTCTCGCAGCGTCGCCAGATCCCCGGCTACCCCGGGCACTGACGCGTGGCCCGGAGTGTGCTCGGTCGGGTGGAGCCGGCTCGGCCACCGGGCCCTCGAGCGCCGACTCCAGCACGGTCGTGATCGCGTCCCGGTCGAGGGGGCCGACCTCGATGCGTTCCGCCCCGCCTTCCCGCCAGAGGGAGGTGACCGCGTCGGGGCACGGCTCGCCTGTGCGGACCGTGACGAGCAGCCGCGTCCCGCCCTCGGCCGGCTGGGGCAGCAACGCGGCGGACGCCGCGTCGAGCAGGTGCGCGTCGTCGACGACCAGTGCGCTGCCCGCCACGTCTCGTACGGCCGTGGCCGCCCAGCCGCGGATGCGCCCGATCTCCGCCGCCCGTCCCGCGATCGGCCATACAGGCGACATGGCTGTGAATTCTAGGAGCGACAGGCGCGGCCGAGTGGACGGTCGCTCGGATCGCCGGAGGCTCTACTCTGGCCACATGGCGAAGCCCGAGACACGGCTGGGTTTGGTACGGCGAGCACGCCGGATGAATCGGATCCTGGCGGACACCTACCCCGACGCCCACTGCGAGCTGGACTTCGGCAGCCCGCTCGAGCTCCTGGTCGCGACCATCCTGTCGGCCCAGTGCACCGACAAGCGGGTCAACATGGTGACCCCCATCCTGTTCGCGAAGTATCCGACGGTCGAGGACTACGCCGCGGCCGACAGGACCGAGATGGAAGAGATCATCAAGTCCACCGGGTTCTTCCGCGCCAAGACCAACAGCATCATCGGCATGGCCCAAGCCGTCTGCGACCAGCATGGCGGCGTGGTGCCCGACAAGCTGAAGGACCTGGTCAAACTGCCGGGCGTGGGCCGCAAGACCGCCAACGTGGTGCTCGGCAACGCCTTCGGCGTCCCTGGCCTGACCGTCGACACCCACTTCCAGCGCCTGGTGAGGCGCTTCGGCTGGACCGACGAGACCGACCCCGTCAAGATCGAGCACATCGTGGGCGAGCTGATCCCCAAGCGCGAGTGGACGGTCTTCTCCCACCGGGTGATCTGGCACGGGCGGCGCATCTGCCACTCGCGCAAGCCCGCCTGCGGCGTCTGCCCGCTGGCCGCGCTGTGCCCGTCGTTCGGCACCGGCCCCACGGGCGCCGACGAGGCCAGGAAGCTCGTCAGGTCAGGGCCGTTCTCTTGACGTGCTCCTCCGCATGAATGTGGAGGATTCCTGTGCTGCTTACGCAGCAGCTCGCAGCGCGGGCGCGGGCGAGACTGTGGGACAGGATGCTTGACGCTTCACAGGCCCCGGTATCCCGGAGTC